>NZ_JBQFOC010000001.1:0-2340741 GCF_056533065.1 Ruegeria sp. H4 | reverse complement strand
TCCCAGTCAAACTCAAATGATCCCGCAAAAAACCAGACAATAACGTCCGACCCTCTACATCGCCACTCACAGCCTTACCGTTCACAGTCATTGAAATCTCGGCCATAACATCCTCCCTAAAACTCTCTGCTCAAACGCCCAGAACGCGTTTGAGCCAGCCTTTCTTTTCTTCTGTCTCTTGAACTGGCTCAATCGGCTCTGCCGTGGCCTCATCTTTCGCAGCAACCGGTTCGACTTCGACCGCGCCCTGGAAATTCTCGAAGAACTGGTCGGCCATCTTCTTGGCCACACCGTCGATGATCCGGCCACCCAGTTGCGCCAGCTTGCCACCCACCCGGGCATCAACACTATAGGCCAACAACGTCCCTTCCGGTGTGTCGGACAGGGTGACATCGGCAGAACCCTTGGCGAACCCCGCCGCACCGCCCTTGCCTTCACCTGTTAGTTTGACGCTTTGCTGATCGACCATGTCAGACAATGTGACCGAGCCTTTGAACGTGGCTTTGACAGGACCGACCTTCTGCACAACTGTGGCCTCAAATCCGTCTGCGGCCGTGCCCGACATTTCTTTGCAGCCCGGTACACAGTCTCTCAATACTTCTGCAGATAACAACGCATCCCAGACCTTGGACCTTGGTGCCGCTATGACGCGGCTATCCTGTAGCTCCATGTCATTCCCTCCAAATTTCTTGCTACGCTACGCGGTGAATACCGTGCTGCCTATTCGACCTTGGGAGTAGTCAGCGAAGTTTCGGAGGGGTGTGGGTCAGGCCGTAGGTTTCAAAGATCTTTTGAATCCGCCCATCTTGCAAAGCAGCATATATGGCGTCATCGACCGCGTAGCTGAGACCCCGATAGGCAAAATGAACGGCGACGCCGCTGGTCCAGGTGCTGACGGCAAAACCCGGCAGCGGCGGAGTATGAATGTCCAGATCCTGAGTGAGACCGGCCTCCAACTGCGCGCGGGGGGCCATGGCTGCCATCGTTTCCCCTTCGGCCAGCGCGGTCATCGCCTGTTCGGCGGACGGGAACCTGTGTAAATTTTGCGAAAGCTGGCCGCCCGGAAAGGAAGACAGGTAGAAATCTGCGATCGAGTCGTTTTCCACGGCCACCGTATCGAACCGGAAATAAGCTGGGACCGGGGGGTCTTCGGGGTAGGCGTCGCGGCGATAAGCGATGGCGATCTCTTCATCGTGATATTGTCCGGTAAAGACAACCTGCTCGACGCGGCAGGCGAATTCACTGTCATAGGGAATATGCAGCATCACATTTGCCACGCGACCATTGATCAGCGGGCCTTTCCAGATCCAGTTGCGCAAATCTGCTTCTAGGTTCTCTCCTGCGGCGACCAGTTTGAACCTAGGTTCGACCCCCAGATCCTCGGCGATCAGCTTGCCGATTTCGATATCTACGCCCTGTATCTTGCCATCTTTTTCGAACGACCAGGGTGGGAAGTCCTCGTAGGCGGCAAAGTCGATATAGCCGCGCTCGACAATGGTATCGAGATCGGCGCCGACAATATCCCGACTGGCATTTTGAGGTTTAGGTTGAGGCACATGATCTTCGCATCTAGCCAGAGCCGACCCGGACGTAAGGGCGGCAACCAACAAGGAGAGTAAAAAGAGCGATCTGATCATGCGCCTCAGTCTGCCGCGCTATTGCGCTGCAGACAATCCGATAGTTAGTTGTTCGGCGGCTTCTGCGAAATCCGGGCTATCACCCGATATCAAGACAGCCGCGCGCAGGGCGACACTGTCTGCGACCGGCGCGCCCGATCCTGTCTCGATCGAGCTGGCAATCTCGTCTAGCTCTGCCTGCAAAGCGCTTGCATCCCCATCGCCACCATCTGCCATTCCCGCGAGTGTATCTCTGATCTCTTTCAGTCTCTCGGAATGATCATCCAGGGCACCGTCATCGGGACGGGTTTCGATATAGGTCCTGATCGCCCAGGCCGCTTTTTGACCCAGCAGGTCTCCGAAAGCGGGCATTTTGGTGATCCCATTCTGAGTATAGCCTTCGCGGAAGCGCTCGATATACCATTCATCGCCGTACTCTTCGGCTTCCAGGTAACGTAGGTCTGGGGCCAACCCGCCCGAGACACCGCCCAGCCCGTGGCACCGGGCGCAGTTCTGGTTGTAGCCCGAGTCTCCGATTTCGATGGCCGCTTGCCAAACCTCTTCCCCCTGACTGCGATAGGGGTTTTCGATCAGCCACTCTTCGCTCACGTCGGGCAGAACATCCGTGTTCACCGGTTGCGGTGCGACGTCGCCATGGGCCAGCGCTATGCCCCCGGCGGTAACGGCGCCCAGCACTGCACTATAAAAACCAAGACGCATCTTCTCCTCCTTATGATGCTTTCCTCGGTCATAGCCCAAGCATAATCACCGCGAAATTCGACCTTGGTTGCACATCCGCCTCGATTTTCGACTAAGGTCTAATAGGTGTTCGCAAGCGCCACCTGCTTTAGTCTGAGCCAGAGGGAGGAGGCCAATACATGTTCAGGATTTTCCGTGTTTTTGCGGTGTTAACCCTGCTACCCGGTATGGCCATGGCCGAACTGGAGATCTCAGTTACGTATCTGCAGCTTCAGACAGCCAGACCGCCGGTTCTGTCCAATCTGGACCCGGTGCCAGAGGATCTGGGTATTGCCGGGGCCGAGCTGGGGCTTGCAGACAATCTGACAACGGCGAAGTTTTTGGGGCATAAGTATTCCCTGACGATCCAATCGGTGCCTGAGGATGGCGATTGGTTGGCCGCCGCGCGGCAGGCGCTGGTCGAAACGCCCTACCTTATACTAGATGCGCCTGCACAGGCGCAGCTTGATGTGGCGGATTTACCCGAGGCGGCAGGGGCTGTTCTGTTTAATGCCTCTGCTTCTGGAATTTCAATCCGGGATGAAGCTTGTCGGGCGAATTTGCTGCATACGTTGCCGTCAAACGTCATGAGAACGGATGCGCTTGCGCAATTTCTGGTCAAGCGCCGGTGGCAGAGGTTGGTTTTGGTGTCGGGGGATCATCCAGGCGATCAGGCATTTGCAAACTCGATCAAACGTTCGCTTGAGAAATTCCGACTGGAACTGAAAGCAGAGAAGACCTGGGCTTTTGATGCTGACCTTCGCCGCAACGCCGCGCAGGAAGTGCCGCTATTCACGCAGGACTTCGGCGACTATGATGTTTTGCTGGTCGCGGATGAGTTGGACGATTTTGGACGCTATATCCCGTTCAACACATGGGAAGCACGGCCCGTGGCCGGATCCGAAGGCTTGCAGCCCGTCACCTGGTCTCGGGTGGTTGAGCAATGGGGTGCGGTGCAGATGCAGAACCGCTTCTTTGAACAGTCCGGTCGGGCAATGATGCCGAAAGACTACGCCGCATGGGCTGCGTACCGGTCCTTGGGCGAAGCCGTCACGCGCACCAATTCTGCGGATCCGGCAACACTGCGGGCGTATATCCTATCGGACGATTTCGAACTGGCAGGTTTCAAAGGGCGCGCAATGAATTTTCGCCATTGGAATGGTCAGTTGCGCCAACCGATCCCTCTGGTGACGGATCGGGCGGTAGTGGCGATGGCCCCGCTTGAAGGATTTTTGCACCAACGTACCGAGTTGGACACGTTGGGAATCGATCAAGCCGAAAGCCAATGCCAGGCATTCAAGGAGTGACACGGATGAGACTAGCAGCACTTTTGGCAGCAACCGCGCTTTGCGCTCCGGCGGCTGCGGATGAGATTTGGATAAGCAACGAGAAAGACGACACGCTGAGTGTAATCGATATTGAAACACTTGAGGTGATCAGAACCATCGAGACGGGAGAGCGCCCGCGGGGCATTACGTTCTCAAAGGATTACTCGGTCCTCTATATCTGCGCATCCGACAGCGATGCCGTGCAGGTTATGGACCCTGAGACCGGCGAAATCTTGCATGATTTACCATCGGGTGAAGACCCGGAACAATTCGTGCTGCATCCCAATGATCGGCATTTGTACATTGCTAACGAAGATGACGCGATAACAACTGTTGTTGACACCGAGTCGCGCGAAGTGATCGCCCAGATTGATGTTGGGATTGAGCCAGAGGGTATGGCCGTCTCACCGGATGGGAAGATTGCCATTACCACGTCCGAGACGACGAATATGGCACATTGGATCGACACGGAAACGCGTGAGTTGTTTGCCAACACGTTGGTCGATTCGCGCCCGCGCCACGCGGAATTCCTGAAGGATGGCGCCGAGCTGTGGGTGAGTTCCGAGATCGGAGGCACGATCACAGTGTTTGATGTCGCCTCGCAGACGGAAAAAGCCAAGATCGAGTTTGAGGTTGAAGGTGTACACCCTGACAGGGTGCAACCCGTCGGATTCGAGCTGTCGAACGATGATGAGATCGCCTTTGTCGCCCTTGGGCCGTCGAACCACGTGGCGGCGGTGAATGCCGAAACCTACGAAGTGGAAGACTACATTCTGGTCGGGCGCAGGGTTTGGCATATGGATTTCAACGCGGACAAATCGCTGTTGTTCACCACCAACGGCGTGTCAGGCGACGTGACTGTGATCGACGTTGCCAAACGCGAACCGATCAAGACGATCAAGGTCGGCCGGTTCCCGTGGGGCGCGGCTTTCCGCCCAACCAATTGAGCAAAACAGGGAGATGTAAGATGGTTCGACTAACAACGCTGGTCGCGATGTTGGCTTTGGCTGTGCCGACGGCGGCTTTGGCGGATGATGACGACGATGATGATGGGTTTGGCCTCGCGGGTTTGCTGTCAGCCAAAAATAAAGAGGACCTGCCGCCAATCACCTTGTCTGCTGGCGTCCCATTGTCTGAAGCGCCTTGGGAGTTGAAATCTGGCACCTATTATGAGTTCGAAATTCAAGGCGATGGCAGTCAGGAACTTGCCATTGTCGGGCCAGAGTTTTTTCGCGCAATCTGGGTGGATGAGATTGTGGTCGAAGGGCTGGAAATCCGACCACTTGGTGTCGATTCAATCGAGTTCGATGAGGCGGGCGAGATGGAAATAGGCTTTGTCGCCATCAAACCAGGCAGTTACTATCTGAAGGTGCCGGGTAGCACTGGCGAAACACAAAGGCTGGAGATTACCATTAAGTGACAGGGCTTTCAGTCCGGAATGTCAGCTATGACTATGGCGAAAAGCGTGCCCTTGACGACGTGAGTTTTCACGTTCCACAGGGCGCGTTTTGCGCGCTTTTGGGGCCTAATGGCGCAGGTAAATCCACACTTTTTTCCCTGCTGACCCGTTTGTTTACCACTGCAAAAGGCGTCATTGAGATTGCCGGGTTCGATATGTCCCGACGGCCTCGCGAAGCCCTTGCGCAGATCGGTGTGGTGTTTCAACAGCCTACCTTGGATCTGGATCTGACCGTCCATAGAAACCTCAGTTACTTTGCTGCGCTTCATGGGCTTTCAGGCCACAAGGCTCAGGCGCGGATCATTGATGCTCTGGAACGGCTGGATATGCGCGAACGTATGGATGAACGGGCGCGCGACCTGAACGGTGGGCATCGCCGACGCTTGGAAATTGCCCGGTGCCTGATACATGAGCCCTCGGTCCTGTTACTGGACGAGCCAACCGTGGGTCTGGATGCGGCGGCACGCAGTTCGATTACGTCGCAGGTTCATGAGCTGTCGGCGCGTAGTGGTCTGACCGTGCTCTGGGCCACCCATTTAACCGATGAGATCGAACCCGATGATCAGATCGCGGTGCTTCACCGGGGGCAGTTGTTGCATCAGGGGATCTGTCGGGATGTGACAGGGGCAAAGCCATTGCAACAGGTGTTTCTGTCCATGACTGGATCAACCGAATGAAAGGCGCCTTTGTTGCTTTGCACGCGATATTGATCCGCGAGGCGTTGCGTTTCGTGAGGCAACGCAGTCGGTTCATTGCAGCTTTGGTCCGCCCATTGGTCTGGCTGATCGTATTCGCAGCCGGGTTCCGCGCGGCTTTGGGTTTGTCGATCACGCCGCCTTATCAGACATATATTACTTATGAGATCTACATCGTACCAGGCCTGTGCGGGATGATCATGTTGTTCAACGGGATGCAAAGCTCACTCAGCCTTGTCTACGATCGTGAGATGGGTTCGATGCGGTTGCTATTGACCAGCCCCTTGCCTCGGTGGTGGCTATTATTCTGCCGTTTGCTGGCCAGCACATCAATTTCCATTCTGCAGGTTTACACCTTTCTCGCTGTTGCAGCGATATATGGAATCGACATGCCGATTATCGGGTATTTCTATGTGTTGCCTGCGCTTATCATCGCCGGGCTTATGCTGGGTGCGTTGGGGATGGCATTATCTTCGACCATCCGGCAGCTTGAGAATTTTGCGGGAGTGATGAATTTTGTCATCTTCCCGATGTTCTTCCTGTCTTCGGCTCTGTATCCATTGTGGAAGATGGCGGAAAGTTCGCGTCTGCTGAGAGATATCTGTTCCCTCAATCCGTTTACTCATGCGGTAGAGCTAATTCGTTTCGCGCTTTACGGGCAGCTCAATCTTGCCGCTTTGGGTTGGACGATCCTCGCTGGCATTGTCTTTTTGGGCTTCGCACTTTGGGGTTACGACCCGGCACGTGGAATGAAACGACCGGGGCGATAACCCATATACGACCATAGCAGGGATGAAATACACCACCCAATGCGATAGTCTTATCTTCAATCGGAGGGTTTGATCATGATCCGCATTGCTTACTGCCTGCTGTTTTTCGGCACGTCTGTCACGGCGCAGACCGTCGAGGATGAATTTGGGACACTTAATCCCCAAGACACCGGCTTTGGCCGTGTTATGAGTAATATTGAAAACGGTGTGACAGACATGACCACCTGCGCCACCGGCTATTACATCACCAAGTCTGGTCGGCATGAAATGGCCCGCACACTTTTTAGAAGCTGTGCCGAAGCGGGATATACAGGCGCGATGACTTGGATGAGCCAATTGGACAACAACGGTCTTGGTGCGGAATACGACCCGGACGCGGCCGCCGCGTGGGATAAGCGCGCCGCAGATCTTGGAGATCCGGTTGGCAAGTTCAACTACGGGCTCAATCTACTGCGCGGGCACGGTGTGCCACAGGATGAACGGTTGGGCCGTGACTATGTAGATAGCGCAGCGCAGGACGGGCTTAAAATTGCAAAGCGTCTTCAGGAGTCGGGCTATGATCCAAACGAGGTCACGCCTGATGCGGATGAATGGAAGTATGCACCGCTGTTCTAAACGTCATTCGATTATTAGCTGGGGCAGCCAATGACTATCCGCATCGGATACGTGAATATCCTGTTCTGAAACAGGTCTTAGATTTCCGTCTTCGGGTGGCGCTGACAGCAGGCCCATATCCATTTCATGCAGGGTGCCGACAAGGTGGTCGCCGTCAATGCGCAGTTGGTAGTAGACACCGTTCCACATATCGATCCCGTACTCGGTGGCCCCCTTGTGGATGAACAGAAGATCGTATTCCAGATCTGTCAGATCGTTTTGCGACACCTGACGTCGCAAGGTGTAGGGGTAGGGGACGTGACACCAGTGCTTTTCTGGCCCCTCCAGACATCGAAACGGGCGCATCGATAAGAAGTGCTCGGCAAAAGGGCCGGAACTCAAATCGATCGTGTATGAAACAGCCCCTTCAGACTCCATGAAATTTAGGCGACCGATCAGTATCTTATGATCTGAGCTGTCCAGCGCGTAGATTTGTTTTTGTCCGTCCAACGGCGCGGCGGACGCACTTGTTTCAAATCCCAAAACGCTGATCAGTATGAACGGAATGAACCTCGACACTGTAGCCTCCTGACAAAAAAGTTGCGTCAATCTAGTTGAAATCCGGCGGTTGCCCCCTACGACCATTGTGCAATTTCGCTCATGGTCCGGTCCGCGAATAATACACTCGCCAACAATTCCGACGCGTCGGAGATTCGGCGTGGAGGAAAGACACAAGTCTAGGGAGGATACCGATGAGCCGGTTTATCATGGCGGCGGTTGCAAGCGTCATCGCGACGAGCGCAGCCTATGCAGAAGTTACCGAAGACGATCTGGCCAATGACCAAACGATTACCAATCAAATCGTTACGAATGGCATGGGACGTCACCTACAGCGCTACAGCCCGCTGGACATGCTGAACAAGGACAACGTCAAGAACCTGCTTCCGGCTTGGGCCTTCAGTCTTGGCGGAGAAAAGCAGCGCGGTCAGGAAACCCAGCCGCTGATCTATGACGGGATGATGTACATCACCGGGTCCTATTCACGCCTCTATGCGATTGATCTGGAGACCGGCAAAGAGGTCTGGCAATACGATGCGCGCCTGCCCGAAGGCATTCTGCCCTGCTGTGACGTGGTCAACCGGGGTGCTGCCATCTATGGCGACAAGGTCATTTTCGGCACGCTGGACGCACGGATCGTAGCGCTGAACAAGGACACGGGCGACGTGGTCTGGCGCGACAAGATTGCCGACTATAAGGCAGGCTATTCTTATACCGCTGCTCCGCTGATCGTTGATGGTCTGGTCATCACCGGCAACTCGGGCGGTGAGTTCGGCATCGTTGGTGCGGTCCAGGCGCGGGACGTCAATACTGGCGATCTGGTCTGGGAACGCCCGGTGATCGAAGGCCACATGGGCACGCTGAATGGCGAAGAAAGCACCATGACGGGTGAGCTGAACGCAACCTGGCCTGGTGACATGTGGAAAACCGGGGGCGGCGCGACATGGCTTGGCGGGTCTTATGACGCCGACACCGATACGCTGGTCTTTGGTGCCGGTAACCCGGCCCCCTGGAACAGCTGGTTGCGCGATGCGGGTACCCCGACTGAAGGCAACAAGGGCGACAACCTCTATGCCGCCAGCCGCATCGGGATCGACCCGAAAACCGGCGAGATCAAGTGGCATTTCCAGACTACCCCGCGTGAAGGCTGGGACTATGACGGTGTGAACGAAGTAGTTGCCTATACCGATCGCGAGGGAAACAAGCGGTTCGCAACCGCCGACCGGAACGGGTACTTCTATGTTTTGAACCGTGAAGATGGCGCCTTTGTCTCGGCTACACCTTTCGTCAAGGACATCTCATGGGCCGACGGTATTGATGAAACGGGTCGACCAATCTTTGTCGAAAACAACCGCCCTGGTGATCCGGCCGCGGCCGCTGATGGCAAAAAGGGTGAGGTGATCTTTGCCTCGCCGTCCTTCCTGGGCGGCAAGAACTGGATGCCGATGGCCTTCTCGCAGAACACCGGCAATTTCTATGTGCCTTCGAACGAATGGGGCATGGATATCTGGAATGAGCCGATCACCTACAAGAAGGGTGCCGCCTATCTGGGTGCGGGCTTTACCATCAAGCCGAACTACGAAGATCACATCGGCTCGCTCAAGGCCATCGACCCCGATACCGGTGAGTGGAAGTGGGAATACAAGAACGACGCTCCGCTGTGGTCGGGCGTGATGACCACGGCTGGTGGGCTTGTCTTCTTCGGCACCCCCGAGGGCGAATTCATCGCGCTGGATGACGAGACCGGCGAGAAACTGTGGTCGTTCCAGACCGGTTCCGGCATCGTCGGTCAGCCTGTGACCTGGGAACAGGATGGCGAGCAGTATGTCTCGATCATCTCCGGCTGGGGCGGTGCGGTTCCGCTTTGGGGCGGTGAAGTAGCCAAGAAGGTCAACTACCTGAACCAGGGCGGTACCTTGTGGACGTTCCGTCTGCCGAAGGAACTTGCCTCAGCAAACTGAACTGCTGGCCAAGTGGAAGAAAAACGCGCGTCAGGTTTGGCGCGCGTTTTTTAACGCATGTACGACTTTCCGACAGTAGGCGGGGTCCGGTCGACTTGCTAGGATTGGTCAGGTTGGGGCAATTTGATTGCAGAGGCCAGAATACATGCTTGCTGAAGCGACTAGAGAAAACGATTTTGAGAAGGTTCTAATCGTAGACGACCATCCGCTGTTTTGCGACGCGTTGTCCATGACGTTGCAAAGTGTTGCGCGGATTGGCGAAATCCACACAGCAGATCGGCTTGAAGACGCAATCGAGCTGATCGCGAAAGGGTTTAGGCCTGACGCGGTGATGCTGGATCTGAACTTGCCGGATGTAGATGGGCTTGAAGGGCTGATACGCCTCAAATCTGTCGCGAATGCCCCGGTTATCGTGGTGTCTTCGCTCTCAGAGAATCGGGTTGTCAGTCAGGTCATAAATGCCGGAGCGTCGGGCTACGTTCCCAAGCACAGTCAGCGAGAAATCTTTCGCGCCGCAATTGAAACCGTCCAAACCGGAGGCGTCTTCGTTCCCGATGGATGTGTGCTGATTAACGCGGATGAAGATAGCGAACACAGCGCTGCAGTAAGCAAGTTGATGACCTTAACGAACCAGCAGTCTCGGATACTGCAGTTGATCTGCGAAGGCAAACTGAACAAGCAGATCGCATACGATCTTTCGATTGCTGAAACGACTGTAAAGGCACATGTTACTGCAATAATGCGCAAACTTGGCGTCCAAAGCCGGACCCAGGCCGTGCTGATCGCCAACAAGGCCTCGTTTGCCAGCGTCTTGCAAGAATAGGGTCTAACAGCATACTTTCATAGAAAGTCGCGCCTTTTAGGGAGGATGGCTCGATGAACCAAGCTGTCGGGTGGGCAACGGCCCAGACCCGTTCGCCAGGTATTGTGAGAACAGAATTCGTCCACTGCGACACAGATGATGCAGCGTCTGTGTTGGCGGGCGCGTTTGATGGTGACCCTTTTGCGCTGGTTATCCTTTTTGTAAGCGCCAACGCCGATGCTGGTGCAGTGATCTCGGATGCGCGCGCCGTGTTTGCGCCGGCACCTGTCGTTGGCTGCACCACAGCAGGTGAGCTTGCCGACTGTGGATATAGTGAAGATCTGATTGTCGCGATTGGATTTCCGCAAAGTCATTTCGAAGCCCGTACAGTGTTGGTGCCCGATCTTGATGATTTTTCGTCCAAAGACATCATCAATGAGATGATCGACAACCGAAATCAGATGATGACTGCTGCACCGGATTGGCGACATGAGTTCACGTTTTTGATGATAGATGGTTTGTCCACCAAAGAAGATGCGCTGACTTCAGAGCTTGCCGTTGGCTTAGGCCCTGTGCCGCTGTTTGGTGGGTCCGCCGGAGACGGAACGCGTTTTGATAGCACCTTTGTGCTGTCGGATGGGCAGGCCTTGCAAAATGCGGCCGTCCTTTGCCAACTGCGCACGCGGTGTCCGATCAAGGTGTTCAAAACCGATCACTTTATCCCCAGCGCCCAACGCATGGTTGTGACAAAGGCCGACCCCGTCAAACGCATCGTTCAGGAAATCAACGCCGAGCCCGCTGCGCGCGAATATGCCCGCATCCTTGGTAAAGACCCTGAACAACTGACAACCTTCACCTTTGCGGCCCATCCTGTAGTGGTACAGATAGGCGGGCAGCATCACGTAAGATCCATTCAAAGGGTCGATGAAAACGGTGATTTGGTGTTTTTTTCCGCGATTGACGAAGGTTTGGTTCTGACCTTGGCGGAACCCAGAGATATGGTGGAACATCTCAAGGAAGAGATTGGGCTGTTAACGCGGGATCAGGTGCCAGATACCATTTTGGGTTGTGATTGTATTTTGCGCCGTCTGGAGGCTCAGGAGAAGCAAAAGACAGGGGCGATCTCTCGAGTTTTACGCGAGAACCACGTTGTTGGGTTCTCAACATATGGCGAACAATACAACTCGATCCATGTAAATCAGACACTGACCGGAGTTGCGATTTATCCCCCGGACAAAGGATAAGCGATGATTGAGGCCCTCATCAATCCAGCTGACACGCTCACGCGTCAAAACGAAAAACTCTTGAAGATCGTGGCCGCGTTGATGAAGCGGGTGGAAGAGTCCACGGACGAATCCGGAGCAGCATATGCACAGTTTCAAAGGGCCGCGATGCTGGAGCAGGAGGTGCGCGCCCGCACAGACGACTTGGAACGGGCGCTAGAGCTGCTGAACGATTCGAATGCCCGCCTGGCCACCGCAAATCAAGAAACCGAGGCTGCACGGGCAAACCTAGCCAATGCGATTGAAACCGTGCAAGAAGGATTTGCTCTGTTCAACATCGAAGAAGAGCTGGTTTTGTGCAACAGCCGTTTCGGACTTCATATGCCGGACATCCAGGATCAGTTGCTTCCTGGATTGCGTTTCACTGAATATGTCGATTTGGTCAGCAGATCGAAATACCTGTCTCTTCCGGAAACGGTCACGACTGAAGAATGGGCACAGCGCAGGTTGGCGCGCCATGCGGATGATCACGTTGTATTCAACGTCCGGCTTAGCGGAAATCGCTGGTCACAGGTTTCAGAACACCGCACACCGGATGGTGGGACTGTTGTTCTGCAAACCGATGTCACAGATATCATGCGGATTGAGCGCAAAGAGCGGGACCGCATTTTGGATGACAAAGCGCGCCTGATCCGTGCCACTTTGGAACATATCGATCAGGGTGTCTGTATATTCGATAACAAACTGCGACTGGTTGGCTGGAATAATCGCGCCAGCGAGTTGTTGGCCATTCCTATATTTCAGTTTCAGATGGGTGCAAGGTTCAAATCCCTTTTCGACCGTCTGAGCACGACAATCAGCCTGGAAGGTGGTGTGGCAGACACCGACTTGCTGGCCTGGGTCAATCGTCCGACCAACCGGCCTCCGCTAAAGTTTCAGATGCAAAGCGGCGGGTCAAAAATCCTTTCCGTGTTTGCCCAGGAAATGCCGGACCGGGGCTTTGTGATTTCGTTTACGGATGTAACCGCCGAACGACAGTCCGCGCAGGCTTTGTACGAGGCTAAGGAGCTGTTGGAGCAGCGCGTTGCCTCACGAACGATGGAACTTGCGGATGCGTTGAACGATGCAGAGCGTGCAAATGCATCGAAATCCCGGTTTGTTGCTGCGGCAAGCCACGATCTGCTGCAACCTTTGTCGGCTGCAAAGCTATATGTCGCTGCATTGGGCGGTGGATTGGAACCGTCCGAGGCTGGTATCGTCGCGTCTAAGGCCGAAAGCGCGCTAAACAGCGTCGAGCATATTCTCGAAGCCTTGCTCGATATTTCCAAGCTGGATTCTGGTCGCGCATCGGTACACATGTCGACTGTTTCAATCAAAGAGCTTTTCTCGCAGATGGAAGACGCATTCGGGCCGGTGGCCCAAGCCAAAGGGCTGGATCTACGTTTCGTCGCGACCGATGCGTTGGTCAGAAGCGACGCCACCTATTTGCGTCGAATTCTGCAGAATTTGTTGTCAAATGCGATCCGTTACACTGAAACCGGCAAAGTACTTGTAGGTGTACGGCGGCAGAGGAATAGTTTTTCGATCGAAGTTTGGGATACCGGTATCGGGATCGCGACCGATCAGCAAAATATTGTTTTTCAGGAGTTTCGGCGCTTGAACTCCGACGCGAGTGCGGCCGAAGGAATGGGCTTGGGGCTTGCCATTGTAGAACGCGCCTGCGGATTGCTTAAACATCCTATTCAGCTTCGCTCTGAGCTTGACCGTGGAACTGGTTTTTCAATTGGCGTACCGTCGGCCAAGGTCATAACTCAACAACAACCAGATCCGGCGGATGTCGGCGCACCAGAATCCAATATACTGGCCTCGAAAATCGCATTGCTGATCGAAAACGACGAGAGTCTGCGTGGAGCCCTCAGCATGACCATGGAAGCATGGGGTCTACACGTTCTGGAATGCGATAGCGAAAGTCAAGCTTTCCACCTGTTGCAAGAGATTGATATTTTGCCTGATGTGATCGTTGCGGATTTTCAATTGAGTGACGGAAAGACAGGAACCGATGCGGTCGTCGCGTTGACCGGAAGGTTCGGTAACTTACCCGCCTGCATTGTTTCAGCCAATCGTTCAGCGGAGCTGACAGAGCTATGTAAATCGGCAAACCTGCCACTGCTTCACAAACCAATCGATGCGCAGCTGTTCAGGACGACGCTAGAGACCATCATGGGCTCATCGCGATCTTGAGAGAGATGAGCCCTGTTTCCCGACTTTAGAACAGGGGCTTGTACTTCCACTCGTCAGCATCGGGCGTTACTTCGTCCAGATCATAGTCGGCGCTCTGTAACCTTTTCGCAATTGCCAAGCCGTCCTTTGCTGCCTGATCTATGTAGCTGCGCCCCAATGCCTCATCCTGTTTGATGCCGTGACCTCGCATGAGGTTTAGGCCGTGGTTGAACCTGCCGACCGGATCCCCGAGTTCAGCGGCACGACGGTCCCATTCGGCAGATGCATCCGGGTTATAGTCGCCTCCAAGACCGTTGTTCTCCAATTGGCTCATCCACGTCATGGCTTTGGTGTAACCAGCCTCTGCGCATTTGCGGGTTAGCTTTCTTGCAAGCTCATGGTTGTCGTTTTTTGTAACATTAATGCCCAAGGAGCAGGTTACCGAGTCGATTACACCCATTTCGATTTTGCGGGTCAGCATCTCACGGCCTGTATCCTGTGGGTTTAGAACACCAAGTTCATCTTCTTTGAACACAGGCGGTTCTTCCGCATGCGCACCGAACGACAGGGCAAGGATTAGGATTGGATACGTAAAGTGTTTCACGAAGCTATCCTCCGATCCAAAGACTATCACGCGATACTAGCTCGTGTCACTTGGACTTTGGTGGTGGAATGGTTCAGTTTGGTCCAGACAACGACCAGTGTCCAATTGGATAGTGTCGGGGCGATCACTCTGCCACCAATAAGCAAACGACGACCAGCCTATCTGTGATCCGATGGGGATGATTTGTCTGGTGATCAATAATTCACAAGCTGAGAAAATTTGTGGGATTCGTAATTGAAACGACCACAGGGCGTAGCACCATAGCCGTTTTAGAATTCACGCTGCCGCTGTTGCTTCGATTTCGAACAACAATCCGGGGATAGCGAGGCGCGTTACACCCAAGAGCGACATTGGCGGAGCCACTTGATGCGAACCGAACCGCATTCCCAGCAAGTCAAAATTCTTGAGCGCCTCGTCAACGTCGGTCGCATAGATCCCAAGCTTGATGACATTGCTCAGGTTCATGTCTGCCGCGCTGAGAACGGCTTCCAAATTATCGAGTGCAAGATTTATCTGCGCGCGCATGTCGCCAAGGTGCTGGGGATTGCCATCCCCGTCCACTGCCGTTTGTCCCGCACATATTACCTGACGTGACACCCCGTCAATGATCTCAGCCTGGTTATAGCCAAGCTTGATCGACCAGTCCCAAGGGTTCACAGCTCTCCGTTTCATATCACTATCTCCTCAGTTTTGTTTCCAAAGCCTTGGTAAGATGAAACGGTGACAAAATTTGTCACTATTGATGTTAGAATGCTCCTATGAACATTCGAAGCAGACATGACGCCATCGTGCGAAACCTTCGTCGGAATGGTACATCTACCGTCGACGCGCTTGCCAAACAGGTCGGAGCTTCGCGCCGAACAATATTGCGCGATATTTCTGCACTGCGGGATGAAGGCTATGTAATCTACTCTGATGTAGGGCGGGGTGGGGGGCTGCAGCTTGATCCACGCTCTATACAGACAACAGCAAAGCTATCGGTGTCCGAGGTTTTTGCGTTGTTAATTAGCGTCGCAACAACACGTGCCGCCGGAAGCTTACCCTTTTCAGCTCTTGCCGATGCGGGCCTTGCGAAAATCGAAAAGGCGCTACCGGCAGAAAAAGTGAAAGACCTACGCAGGTTTTTGGACTGTCTCCATATTGGGCAGCTTTCACCGTTGCAGGACTCGTCAGATGTAAGAAAAACCGAGCCTGAACTTCTTCCTGCATTCGAAGCCGCGTTTCTTCAGCGACAGTTCGTCCGATTTGTTTATTATGACGCCAAAGGTCAGAAAACGCAGCGCGAAGTCGAACCTCAAGCCATGCTCATACTACCGCCATTGTGGTATCTGGTGGGCTGGGACCGGTTGCGCAAAGACTTTCGTCACTTCAGAATGGACCGGATTGCTGATCCTACGGTCGTTCCTGATACTCAATTCCGCCGGCGCCATGTTCCGTTTGAGGATGATGTCTGTCCTTATCGTGAAATGATCCGCTGAACTTAAACCCGCGTCGCAAAATAGGCTTCGAGCCCGCAGATGTTATGCTTTTATCGATGCAATAGCTCCGCCTCATTCCTCAACAAATACGGAAAGTTCATGTTGGCGCGAACTTGACGTTTGGCAGCGCCAAAACTTCGCAATTTGATGTTTCCTATAGTGAGCAAGGGCGTACGATGTGCGCAAATCGGATGAAGTTGAAATGAGACAGATAGACCATGAGCGAACTTGAAGCGCAGCGCAAAATCTCCATCGAAGCGACACAGAGCGGACCTCCGCCTCGGACAATCAACCCGTTCTTTGGCGTGGGGCCCATCACCGACGTGATTCAAGATGAGGCTGAAGGGCGCAAAAACCGTTTCGACTTTGACCGTTGGTTAGAAGCCACCTATCGCAAGCTTGACGACAACGGTAACGATCTGGGGCCGTTCACCACCGCAGAAATAGGCCGTTCGATGCACCGTGGCTATCCTGCGGATGCAATCCTGCGGGACATGATGTTCCATATCCATCGGTATTTTGGCTTCCCCAAATCAAACCCAATGGCTGTGGGTCTTGGCGGCGGCCATAGTGGATTTACCGTCGCCATCATGCATTTGATGAACCCAAATCTGGATGGTCAGAAACTGTTTGTCGACACCCCGCGGCCGGAATCGGATGAAGCCACCAAGGGTGGGTTCTTCCGTCAAAGCTGGGGCACGCAGATCCTGGAGCTGCAACAGTTTGCCGTCAATGGGTACGAAGACAAAGTGGTCTTCGCGGACGCCGAAGGCACGATCCCGTCAGTGGACGAGCTGGAGGCTATGGGTATCACCCTGTTTGTCGGCGTTGGGCACGAAACCACCGGGGCGACCACATATACCACCGAAGAAGTCACCTCGCTTCTGGACTGGTTGGACCGCGACCCGGCGAACCGCCATGCGATGATCGATGCGACCTCGATGCTGGGCGGGATGCCCTGGCCGCAAGACGTGGTCGAGGCCTTCATGGCGAAATGCAACATCTTCACCCCGTTTCAGAAAGCCATCGGTGGGATTTCGGGCTACTTCCTGGCGTCGTTCACCCCAGCAGCAATGCAGCTGATCGAAGACAACCAGAAGAACCCGGCCTGGGCGATTGCGCGCCAGTTGAAGCTGGTTGTTCCGACCGATACCAAAAAGCCGCTGACCGGTGAAAAGACAGTGGGTCTTGGCCCGTTCTATGATGCTGCAGCGGATAAGATGACGGGTGGAGTGATCAATACATTCTCGTCGCTGGCTTTCGCTGAAACGACCTATGGCCTGCTACGTGTCGAAAAGATGTTTGGCTCGGTTGGGGTGATGAACCAGCGCTCGGCCGCCAATCGCGCGCAGATCGATACGTGGCTGGCCGGCCAGGACCTGCTGGTTGCCGGTGTTAGCGATGCTCAGAAACGGGGCGCGGCGGTGACCCTGCTGGCGGTCAACGATCCCGGCATCACCGATCCTGCCATTCACGCGCGCATCATTGCCCGGTCGAAGCAGCTGCTGGGTTACGAAGGGCTGACTCATCCAAATGGCGACTATGAACCTGGCCTGGATGCGGCCCGCTACGTAAATGCCTTCCCCGGCACCCCCGGTGACTATCGCGCCTGGATCGGCGGCATTCGCGAGCCCGAGGATATCGTGCGTCTGCTGGACAACATCTCTTACGCCTATCACCGTGCCAAGGTTGTGGTGCTGGAAGAGGAACTGGCCGCGCAAGGCACCACTTTTGAAGCCGCAGCAACAGGCGGCGCGGACCAGCGTAAAGATGACCCGAACCGCGCCTATCGCATTCTGGTCGCGGATCTGGTCGGCCTGAAGTTTGGCGCGGACGGGCAGCCGGATGCTTCGGCGGTTAAGGCCTATGTCGAGGAACAGGGCGCAACCTTCACTTATGGTGGCTGGGATGGGTCCGATCTGCCTGCTGGTCAGCATTTCTTCTATCTGCCAGACCTATCCACGCACGAAGAACTGACGGCAGCGTGCTGCGGCAACCAATATGATGCGGTCATCGCGGCGGCGACCTTCTTCCCCGAGAATGCAACGTTCCCCGAAGGCGGCGTGCGTATCGGTGCCGGAACCGGCAACATGGCTTGTGCCTGCTGGGGCGGCGGTGATGGCGTGGGCGGTTCTGCCCCGCTGATGAACACCCCCAGCTTCAACAGCCGCGCGACGGCGCAGACCGCGATGAAGGCTTTGTTGCGTGTTTTGCCTGATCTGAAGGTTGATGAGATGCACAAGCGTGTTGTTGACGGCGACTTTGACACCGGCAAGCACCTGCGCGATTACCCGACCGAAAAGCTAGAAGGCAAAAGACTGGGCGTGATCGGCTACGGCAATATCGGCCGCGAAGTAGCGAAGCTGGGCAAAGCCTTTGGAATGACCGTCGCCATACATGCGCGCGCGCGGCACCGTCAGTGGATTGAAAGCGAAGGTTTCATCTACGCTGCAACTCCGGAAGAGGCTGCCGCAGGCGCTGATGTGTTGTCGCCTCATACCGGCCTTGGTGCCAGGGGTGCGGATGGTGTCTTTGCCAATGCGGGGCTTGTTGGCGCGTCGGTTCTGAATGCCCTGAATGACGGCGCGGTTCTGGTCAACTACGACCGTGGCGAGGTTGTCGATGCAGACGCGCTGAACGATGCGATGGCATCAGGCAAGGTGGCCTATGCAGCGATCGATGCCGATCTGTTCATCGCAGAGGATGGCAGCCTATTTGGCCCGATGGTGCCTTACCGTCCGCTGATCGACGCCTATCCGGGGCGATTGGAGCTGCTCCCCCATGCGGCAGCGGATACCGAGCACACCTCACGCGTTGAAGGGGCCAAGCAAGCGGTCGATCAGATCCTGTCGGCTATTCGCTATCGCAAAGTGATCAACTGCAAGGGTGATATCCCCGAGGGCTATACCAGCGGCGGCGCACATACTGTCGCCGGGGTCGGAAAAGTATCCGCCTCTGCGATCGTATCGGCAGCAGCAGATGCGGACACGTTGACCCGTCTGCGTGATGCGGCTGAAACACTGGCTGCGATCTGGGGCGCAATTGAAACAACCCGCGACCCGGCCCGCCGGACGGAATTGATCGAACGTCACGGAGAAGCGTTGACGCTGGCGTCGAACACGCTGCACCGAGACTTTGACGCCTGGGGTCTGGTCGGCGGTTACGACTGATTTGGCTCGGAAAGTCGACAGGCTGTGCGCAATGCAATAGCCGTGGATCTATTGAAACGTATCAAGCAAACCATCCAATGGGTGGTTTGCTTCCCGGTGCAGGATGATCTTTCAAGCAAAGCGCCTTTCTGTGCGTCCGGACATTGCGCAGTTTGCGTCTGAGCACCTATCTACTAGTAGCTTTTTGGGCCGCAAGCAATGCAGCCTCCAGTGTCGACTGATCGCCAATGTGATTGGCCAGAATCAGGATCAATCGGGCGTTCAGTGCGTGGACGCCAGCCTCGTCTAGCCCGTCATGGGCATTCAGCAGCGCCTCATAGAAATCGTCGCCATTGTCGAAGTTTGGGGTCAGGATCAGGTGTGACATGTCTCAGCTCCTCCCCAAGGCTTTGTGCATTGCTGCTTCAAGGGCAATTGGATCAAACTGTGGCCAACGGCCGGCGACATGCTGATCGGGGCGGATCAACAAAACGGCTGATTGAGCCTCGCCCAAATAGCGTTCAGCCAAATGGCCCGTGACGTTCTGAAGGGTAAGACAATCCAGCGACTGCTCAGCTACATCTATCCGCGTGGGCAGATCGCAGTTCAGTGCGAGGATCGAAAATGCACCAGTGTTAAGGCGATCCAGTAGAAACTCGTTTTCCAAAGGCGCATCAGGTAGCGGGCTGCCGGGTCGTGTGCAAGCTGGCCCATCGGGCATCCCGTCGTCACTATTTAGCGGCGAAAGATCATAGGTGCAGGGCACCGACAGGCGACCCGAATTCACCAAAGGGCGCGCGAAATCAAAATCGGTTACCAGATCAAGCACCGCATCGCGGAACAGCGCGTGTGCAGGGTTCCGAGGCGTCAGAAAATCAGCGCTGCGGCTGGAATTTTTGATGTTCTCCATCGCGCCATGCTTGCGTTCGGTATGGTAGCTGTCGAGCAGCGCATCTGGTGCATCGCCTTGGATCACTGCGGTCAGTTTCCACCCAAGATTGTCGATATCCTGAATACCGCCGTTGCAGCCGCGGGCACCAAAGGGGCTGACCTGATGGGCGCTGTCGCCTGCGAAGAATATCCGACCATGGCGATACTCTTTCATCGTGCAACAGCGGAACGTGTAGATTGATGACCAGACCGGCTCGAACTCTACGTCTTCCCCGATCATCGCTGATACTCGGGTGGCGACCTTATCAGGGTCCAGTTCGGCCTTGCGATCAATGTCCCATCCAAGCTGGAAATCAAGTCTCCAGACATTATCAGGCTGCTTGTGCATTAGGGCGGTTTCACCGCGATTGAACGGCGGATCGAACCAGAACCGACGCTCAACTGGGAAATCCGCCTTCATCTTGATATCCGCGATCAGGAAGTTGTCTTCGAACACGCGGCCTTCGAAACCAAGCCCAAGCATCTCGCGCGTGGGCGAGCTCGCGCCGTCACAGGCTACAAGGTAGTCGGCTTCGACTTGATAGGGTCCACCCGGCGTATCGACGTCCAAAAGGACGTGATCTTGGTTTTGTGTCAGCGCTGTAAGTTGGTTCTGTCCACGAATCTCAATCGGCGCGCCCAAAGCTTGCTGGCGGCGAATTTCCTCGACGATGAATTGTTCGAAATAGGGTTGTTGCAGGTTGATGAAGGCCGGGCGCTTGTGGCCTTCCTCTGGCAGCAGGTTGAACGAGTATATCTCTTCCGTGTCACGGTAGACCCGGCCCAGATTCCAGACCACGCCTTTCTCGACCATGGGTTCCCCGCAGCCTAGACGGTCGCAAATTTCCAGTGTTCGTTTGGAAAAGCAAATCGCGCGGCTACCCATGCCCACGCCGTCATGGTCATCCAGCACAAGGCACCCAACGCCTTTCTTACCAAGATCCAGTGCAAGCGCCATTCCAACGGGACCACCACCCACGATAACAACCGGATGGCGGCTGGGTCTGGTTGCATCCTGATCGGGGACCCTTTCATAAGGATAAAGCTGAAATGCCGTTTGATATCGTGCTGTAACCATGGCGGTTTACCCCTGCAGGGCCTCCCACATGTCCAAATCGCGCTGAGCGGTCCAGATCCGGGGTGTGTCGATGCCGCGGGCCTCGTCATAGGCGCGTGCCACATTGAAGGGCAGGCAGTGTTCATAGATGGCGTAGTCTTTGAACTTGGGATCGCATTCTGCGCGGACCGCGTCCCATGCATCTTTGAGGGAGCCGCCCTTGGCGGCAATAGGTTTCACCGCATTATAGGTGCTATCCACAAAGTCGCGCGTATTGGCCAAGGCTGCGTCGACCATCTGACGCCCGACAAGCGCATCCCCACGTCCGGGGGCAATGCTTTGCGGATCGTAAGACTTGACTGCATCCAGTGTTGCGCCCCAATCTTCGAAATGGCCATCACCGCAGTAGCAGGCTGAATGATATTCGACGATATCACCGGTGAACATCGTCTGGCTATCGGGAACCCAGATGACGCTGTCACCCGCCGTATGCGCGCGCCCGATCTGCTTGATCACAACCTTACGATTGCCCAGATAGACGGTCATCTGATCGTCGAAGGTTGTTGTGGGCCAGGTCAAACCGGGGATGCTTTCATGCCCTTCAAACAGGCGCGGAAAACGCTGAAACTCGCTGTCCCAGTCTTCCTGTCCGCGCTCCACCACCATGGCGCGCGCCGTATCGGACATGATGATCTGATCTGCGCCAAAGGCTGAGGCCCCCAACACACGCACAGCATGATAATGGGTCAGAACCACATGAGAGATTGGCTTGTCGGTCACGCCGCGCACGCAGTCGATCACCTTTTGTGCAAGGCGCGGGGTGGCCTGAGCCTCAATGATCATGACACTATCGTCACCAATGATCACGCCCGAGTTCGGATCGCCCTCGGCGGTGAATGCGTAAAGCCCTTCGCCGATCTCGGTGAATGAGATATTCTTTTCAGACATATCCCCTTGGCTTGCGAATGCTTTGGCCATGATCGGCTTCTCCCTGATACGGCCGCCCGTTTGCATGCGAAGCGACAGTTTGTTTCATCTGCAACGAGCTGTTTGTCTTTGCAAATGAGGCAAAAGTCAATATCGTTCTAGATGCAACGACCTTGGATATTGCCTATATGTCTGACGAATTTAACCTGTCTTCCTTCTTGCCATACCGGCTAGCGATATTGTCCGAGCGGGTCAGCCGCCGCTTGTCGGTCGAATATGACCGGACACATGGGCTGGTTGCTGCAGAATGGCGGGTGTTGGTGCATCTTCAGCGCTGTGTAACTGCATCGGTCCGCGATATCCGAACCTATGTGAACCTTGAAAAGCCACGGGTCAGTCGCGCGGTTTCCAAACTCGAGGCGGACGGGCTTGTCACAAAGGTGCCGGGTGATACGGATGCGCGGCTTGTTTCGATTTCGCTGACCGATGCAGGGCACCAAGCTCTCGCCGAGATATTGCCCGCCGCCCGAGAGATCGAAGACCGTTTGCTGGCGGTTGCAAGCCCCTACGAATTGGCAACATTTTATACAGTCATGGAGCGCATGCATCATGTTCTGGACAAGGACCCGCAGGCCAAGGCGCGCTCGGCCATGGATCTGGACGGTGTTGAGACCTGAAGCCATCCCCCTGATTTAGGAAGGTGCCGACAATCCCAGCGTTTTCAGGGTCTCAGCCGTCGTCTTGTGCCAACGGTCGCGCAACGAAGCGTTTGTGGTTCGCCGCAGCCCAAGTGATTTCAAAAGCGCGAACCGCCTTTCATCGTCACCACCGAATGAGCCAGCAACGCGGGGCCACCAGTAGGTGACTGAAGCTTGCATAAGCTCAGCCTCGCCTTGTTCAATCAGTTTGATCGCCCCCTCCTTCGCCAATTCACCATGATGCGCTTCGATTGGAGCGATTGCGCGAAAAGCTTCGGCCAGCGGCTGATATGAAATTGTTGAGTATTCGGCAAGTTGTTCGGCCACAGCACCGCTCATGAGCAGGTTCATGATCACCGCGTCCGACCAGCCCGAAAACGGATAGTTGAACACAGCCAGACGCATGTCATGTTCGGACCGGGTGGCCCCGATATCAGCATCCCGGTTCAGCCGCGCTGTCCAGGGGTGATGATTGGCATAACGGTCCGTATCGACGCCAAACTCGCCCATGATGTTCAAAACGCGATCTGCATGATCCGTTTTTTCAAGCACGATCTTTGAGGCGGCGATGCGTTCCTTGATACCCGGTCCAAGGTTGATCACATCTGCAAAACCTGCTGCCCCTGCCAGCTCACTGTCGACAAATGTTGCCATCAGTTTCAACAGCTCCGCGCGATAGCGTGGCGGAACGTTTGACGGGTTGGTCAGCACACCGCCCGAGGCAAGATAGGTGTCGAGGGTCATGGCGTCGTTCATATCGGGTTCCTCGCTACTGATCGTAATCCACGACCACGCGGTCTGTCAGCGGATAGGCCTGACAGCTGAGCACGTAGCCCTTCGCAACCTCGTAATCCTCAAGCGCGTGGTTGGCGAGCATCTCAACCTCGCCTTCCAGCACCTTGCAGCGACAGGTTGAACACACGCCGGCCTTGCAGGCGTAAGGGGCGTCCATCGCGTTTTCCAGGGCGGCATCAAGCACGGACATGTCCTTGGGAATGGTCAGAGTCTGGGTCGAGCCGTCTAATGTAATGGACGCACTGGTCTGATTGTCCGTCCGGCTGGCATCCGCCGCTCTTGCCTTGCGCTTTGCGCGACCGGGCTGCGCGCTGGCGAACAACTCGAACTTGATCTGGCTTTCATCCAGCCCGTGGTCGCGCAGGGCGGCGGCAATGCCCAGCATCATCGGTTCCGGCCCGCAGATGAACGCCGTATCGACGTTTTCGATGTCGACCCAGTGCTTGAAAAGGTCCGCGCATTTTTCCTGCGTGACCAACCCGGTGAACAGGTCGATTTCCTGAGAATCCGTTTCCAGAATATGAATCACATTCAAACGGCCCATATAGAGGTTCTTGAGGTCCTCCAACTCCTCGCGGAACATGATCGTGTTGATGCCTTTGTTGGCATAGATCAGCGTGAACCGCGATTGAGGTTCACGGGCGAGGGTGGTTTTGAGGATCGACAGAACCGGTGTCACGCCAGAACCACCCGCAAAGCCGAGATAATGCTTTTCAGCATTTTCATTGATCGGAGCGTGGAAGCTGCCCATGGGCGGCATGGCCTGCACAATGTCACCGACACTCAGCTCAGCGTTGGCCCAGCCTGAGAACGCGCCGCCATCAACACGTTTGATGCCAACCTGCAGAACGCCATCGTCTTTGCCTGCACAGATCGAATAAGACCGGCGCAGTTCTTCGCCCTCAAAATCGCGCCGGAATGTCAGGTACTGACCGGCGATAAAGTCGAATTCTTCCGTTGCACCATTCATAGGTTCGAGCGTCACAACCACCGCATCGCGGATCGTTTTGTGGATATCGGTAACTTTCAGATCGTGGAAACGTGCCATCCGGTGCTTCTCCTCAGATGCACTTGAAATAGTCGAAGGGTTCCAGACAGTCGGTACAACGCCAATGCGCCTTGCACGGGGTCGAGCCAAACTGGCTGACTTTTTCAACTGCCTTGCTGCCGCAGTGTGGGCAACGCTCGGGGCCGCCTGCCGGTTGCGGCGGGGCGATCCCGTATTCTTCCAGCCGGGCGCGGCCTTTGTCGCTGAGCCAATCCGTGGTCCAGGCGGGCGCGATGGTGGTTTCGATCTTCAGATCCTTGATCCCCTGATCCCGCAGCGCCGTTTCGATGTCCATGCTGATGACTGAGGTCGCAGGGCAACCGGAATAGGTTGGGGTAACCGTCACAGTCAGTGTGCCCGCATCCCAGTGCACATCGCGCACGATCCCAAGATCGACCACTGAAATCACAGGGATTTCGGGGTCAGGAACAGCATCCAGCCATTCCCAAATCTGGTCCGTTGGCACCCGTTCCATGTGGGCCTACCAGCTAGCGCCGGGATAGGCGCGTTGCAGCCATTGCATCTGAGTCAGCAGATGCCCCAGATGTTCCGTATGCATCTGCCCGTTGCGTCCGCCCTTATGCGCAAATGCGCTGTCGGGGATGGTCAGCGTCGCATCTGCCAAAACCCGCTGGACCAATGTGTCATACTCGGCGCGCAGATCAGCGGGATTGGGCGCGATACCTGCTGCCACCATCTCGGCATCCACCTCATCGCTGGCGAACATCTCACCCACATAGGGCCACAGATAGTCCAGCGCCGCCTGCATCCGGTCATGACTTTCGGTTGTTCCGTCGCCCAATCCAACAACCGTGTCGCTTGAGCGTTCCAGGTGATAAGCGACCTCTTTGCTGGCCTTCGCAGCGATGGCCGCAACACGGTCGTCTGAAGACTTAATCAGGCGCCCCAGCATGATCGAATGCCACGAATCGAACAGGAATTGGCGCATCAGGGTCCGGCCGAAATCTTCATTCGGAACCTCGACCATAAGAACATTGCGGAAATCCCAAGCATCACGCAGAAAAGCCATGTCATCAGCGCTCTTATTGCCATCGATTTCGCCAGCAAGGCCCAGCCACATCTGGGTTTGGCCGATCAGGTCCAACGCGGTATTGGCCAGCGCGATATCTTCTTCCAGCACGGGTGCATGACCGCACCATTCGCTGACGCGATGACCCAGGATGAGTGTATTGTCACCCATTCTGAGCAGAAACTGCAGGAAGGCTTCGTCGCGACTCATTACATCGCCCCCACTTCATCGGGAATGTCGAAGAATGTCGGGTGACGGTAAACCTTGCTTTCGCTGGGCTCATATAGCGGGCCTTTGTCACTGGGGGATGAGGCCGCAATGTTGTTCGCCTCGACCACCCAGATCGACACGCCCTCGTTGCGGCGCGTATAGACATCGCGTGCGTTCTTGATTGCCATTTCCGCGTCAGCCGCGTGCAGCGAGCCGACATGGCGATGGCTCATCCCGTGTTGACCGCGGATAAAGACTTCCCAAAGGGGCCATTCGTTTTTCATCGGGTTTCCTCCTCAGGTCAGGCTTATTCAGCGGCCACTTGACCGGCGCGTTTCTTCTTTGCGTGCGCCAGCAGGCCGTCCCGCACCCATTGCCCGTCGTCCCAGGCCTTATTGCGGGCGGCCAGACGGTCGGTGTTGCAAGGGCCGTTGCCTTTGATGACGTCAAAGAACTCGGACCAGTCGGGTTCCGAGAAATCGTAGTGGCCGCGTTCTTCGTTCCATTTCAGGTCCGGGTCGGGGACGGTCAGGCCCAGGAATTCGGCCTGCGGCACGGTCTGGTCGACGAATTTCTGACGCAGCTCGTCATTTGTGTTCATCTTGATCTTCCAGGCCATCGATTGGGTCGAATGAACCGAGTCCTTATCCGATGGCCCGAACATCATCAGCGATGGGTACCAGAACCGGTTCAGGGCATCCTGTGCCATCTTCTTCTGCTCGGGCGTGCCTTCAGCCATCTTGCGAATGGCGTCGTATCCCTGACGCTGGTGAAAGCTTTCTTCCTTGCAGATGCGGATCATGGCGCGCGAATACGGCCCGTAAGACGTGCGCTGCAACGGCACCTGGTTCATGATCGCGGCACCATCGACTAACCAACCAACCGCGCCGATATCGGCCCAGTTCAGCGTGGGATAGTTGAAGATCGATGAGTATTTCATGCGGCCGTCCAGCAGCATTTCGGTCAACTCGTCCCGGCTGACGCCCAGTGTTTCTGCCGCGCAATACAGGTACAGCCCGTGCCCGGCCTCGTCCTGCACCTTAGCCAGCAGGATCGCCTTGCGTTCCAGCGTCGGCGCTCGGGTGATCCAGTTGCCTTCGGGCAGTTGTCCAACAATCTCAGAGTGGGCGTGCTGACCAATCTGGCGGATCAGAGTTTTGCGATAGCCTTGCGGCATCCAATCCTTCGGCTCGATCTTGATGTCCGCGTCGATTTTTGCCTGAAATTCGGCAAGCTTTTCGGGGTCATCATTTGTGGCCTCGGATTTAACCATTTGTGCGTACATCTTGTGTCCTCCGTTCAGGTTGACCCAGACTTGAACCGATCAGCACGGTTCGTTCTGTGATCTGCCCGTCAAACCCGTTCCAAAATCAAAGCGGCACCCTGTCCGACGCCCACGCACATAGTGCATAGCGCGTAACGACCGCCTGTCCGGCGCAGTTGATACGCAGCCGTTAGCACCAATCGCGCGCCAGACATGCCAAGCGGGTGACCCAAGGCAATTGCGCCTCCATTTGGGTTCACATGCGCTGCGTCGTCGGGCAGGCCCAACTCTCTGAGCGACGCCAATCCCTGGGAGGCAAAGGCCTCGTTCAACTCTATCACATCCATCTGTTCGATGGTTAGCCCGGCCCGGGCCAGCACCTTGCGACTGGCCGGTACTGGGCCAATCCCCATGATGCGCGGTTCAACCCCGGCAACAGACATGCCCACGACGCGCGCGATTGGGGTGAGGCCGTTCTTTGCGGCCGCTCCCTCATTCGCCATCAATATGGCTGCGGCGCCGTCGTTGACGCCCGATGCATTGCCCGCCGTTACTGTATTGTCTGGTGCATTCACCCCTTTAAGGCCCGACAGTTTTTCTGCCGTTGTGCCCGGGCGTGGGTGCTCATCGGTATCGATCACAACCGGATCGCCTTTGCGCTGTGGAACCGAGACCGGGGTGATCTCATCCGCGAACAGACCTGCTTTGTGTGCGGCGGCCCACCGGGCCTGACTGCGCGCGGCGAAACTGTCCTGATCTGCGCGGCTGATACCGTAGTCTTCCGCCACGTTGTCAGCGGTTTGCGGCATTGAATCAATGCCATAGGCTTGCTTCATCTTTGGATTTACAAAGCGCCAGCCAATCGTTGTGTCATAAACCGCATTGCTGCGCGTAAACGCGGATGTCGCTTTGGGCATCACAAAAGGCGCGCGGGACATGCTTTCGACCCCGCCCGCGATTGCCAGGTCATAGTCTCCTGCCTTGATCCCGCGAGCCACCATCCCAACCGCATCCATCCCGCTGGCGCACAGACGGTTCAATGTGGTTCCTGGCACCTCGACCGGCAATCCGGCCAACAAGGCAGCCATCCGCGCTACGTTCCGGTTGCTTTCACCAGCCTGATTGGCATCCCCATAGATGACGTCATCCACGCTGGGCCAGTCCACTTGCAGGTTCCGCTCTTTCAAAGCAGCCAGCGGAATGGCCGCCAGATCATCCGTGCGGATCGAGGACAACGCACCTCCATACCGCCCGATCGGAGTGCGCGTCGCATCGCAAATGAATGCATCCATCCGTGAGGTCTCCTAGGTGTTCACGTTATTCATAGACCGTATGGTCGGTTTATAGGGTTTCTACCGATTCGAGGCAAGTATCATGTTACCAAAAAATATCGATTTCGGACATATCGGTAACATATCGAAGCGTCACCACCGATGCTTGGCACGGTTGGCCGTGATCCAGCTTAGCTGCTCAATTCAGCTTCCAACGCAGAGAGCTTTGGCCGGGGCAACCGGTCCAGAAGGTCAGAAACGGCCGCTCGGCATTCTGACCCTTTCCAATCGAAGGGAAGGAAATCTGATGGAAACACCGGGTGGCGCAGTACGATGCGGCGCCAATTGTGTACGACGAGGACGCGTAACATCGCGGTTTCCATCGGATCGTCCACACCGGTTCTAGGTAGAAGGCCATCGACGATATGAACAGATTCTAGGAAATCAGCATATGCTGTTTTCAACGGCTGCGGCCCGAACAGGTCTTGCAACCAGTCAGGAACAGAAATGGCGCTGGTCTCATAGCCCAGCAATTCCTCCAGACCATCCGGCATAGGTCCCGAAGCCATAGCTGTTGCCGGATTGAGTGACACATAATCCCCGGTCAGCAATAGGTCAGCCAGTTCTTTTCGGGATGTGTCGGAGTTGTTTGCAATCAGCACGTGCCAGATATCCGGCATACTGACTTCACGCCCATAAATGCGCGGTGCGGCTGCAGCGCTTTGATTGCGCCCATAGTCCGTGAGGTGATGGGTGCTTGCGCGCCCGATGCGGGTGCTTTCGATCCACCCGTCTTTGCGCAACCGATGCAAGGCAACCCTTGTTGCCTCAGCCTTGATGCCAACGCGACCCGTCAACGCCGTAATAAGTGAGCCGCTGATCTGGTCCGATCTGTTTTGCGCAAGATCGCCAAAAATTGTCACCAAAACCGACCACACCCGCAGGGAGTCGGTGGATGTCAGTCGACCGATACAGGAGTCAAACCAGTCGTTGGGCGCGTCTTTCATGACCGCAGTATAGGCGGGCCGGGCTGAATTGCCATCCGGCCCGAAGCCTTTAGTAGGCCACCATGGTCAGCAGCTCGTATTCAGCGACAAGTTCATCATCCTGCTGAGTCAGCGTGACGTGCCAGCGAACCTCGCCATACTGATCATTGCGTTTCGTCTTTGACTTGACGGTCAAGCGCACCTTGATGGTGTCCCCCGGCACAACCGGCTTCATAAAGCGCAACCCGTCAAGACCGGTATTGGCCAGGACAGGGCCCTCGTTCGGTTCGACAAACAACCCGGCGGCGAAGGACAACAGCAGGTATCCGTGCGCGACGCGACCGGGGAAGAACGGGTTCCTCTCCGCCGCGGCCTGATCCATGTGCGCATAGAACGTATCGCCCGTGAATTCGGCGAAATGTTCGATATCATCCATCGTTACAACGCGCGGCGCAGTGTGGAGTGTCTCGCCGATTTCAAGATCGTTATAGCGTCGGGTGAAGGGGTGGGCGGGTCCTTTGATTTCGGTTGCGCCCGGAACCCATTTGGACCCGATCGCGGCCAGGATGTCCGGAGACCCTTGAATGGCCGTGCGCTGCATATAGTGTTTCACGCCCCGCACGCCGCCCATTTCCTCGCCACCACCCGCGCGGCCGGGACCTCCATGCACCATATGGGGCAGAGGGGAACCATGGCCGGTAGATTCTTTCATCGAGTCGCGGTTGTTGAAGTAAAGCCGCCCGTGATAGGCCCCGGCGCCCATGGCGAATTTGCAAGCGACATCCGTGTCATGCGTGATGACCGACGCAACCAAAGAGCCCTGTCCCTTATTCGCCAGCTCAATCGCGTGATCGGTATCGCGGTATCCCATTATGGTGCTGACCGGGCCGAAGGCCTCGGTGTCATGGACGCGCGTTGCCGCATCCGGATTGGCGCAATGGAACAGCATCGGCGGCAGGAATGCCCCTTTTTCGGCATCTGCACCGTCAAGGGCAAAGTCATTCGGATCGCCAAACACACGCTCGGCTTCTTGCCCAATGACCGCGGCTTTTTCCAGCACATCCCGTTTTTGACCATTCGAGACCAGCGCTCCCATGCGCGTGGTTTCAAGTTTCGGGTCCCCGATGACCGTTTTGGACAGGCGTGCGGAAAGGGCTTCGATCACCGCCTGGACCTGTGGTTCAGGCGCGATGATCCGGCGGATTGCAGTACATTTCTGACCCGCCTTTGTTGTCATCTCCCGCTGAACTTCTTTGATGAACAGATCAAATTCCAGCGTTCCCGGTTCTGCATCGGGGCCCAGAACCGAACAATTCAGGCTGTCTTGTTCAGCAACAAACCGCACCGAATTCCCAAGAATGACAGGGTTGGAGCGCAGTTTTAATGCCGTGTCTGCCGAACCAGTAAAACTGACCACATCCTGTAAGGTCAGACGATCCAGCATATCCCCCATACCGCCTGAAACAAGCTGCAGTGCCCCGGCTGGCAGAATGCCCGAGTCCAGGATCAGCCGCACGCACAGTTCAGTGACATAGCAGGAGTTTGTCGCCGGTTTGACGATCGCTGGAACACCAGCAAGCAGAGTCGGGGCGAGCTTTTCCAGCATGCCCCAAACCGGAAAGTTGAACGCATTGATGTGGACCGCCACGCCTTGCAGTGGGGTGCAGATGTGCTGGCCCAGAAACGTGCCGTTGCGCGATAGCTGCTCGACGTCACCGTCCAGATATACATGTCCGTCCGGCATCTCGCGGCGGCCCTTTGATGCGAAAACGAACATGGTGCCGATCCCGCCATCGATATCGATCAGGTGATCTGATTGCGTGGCGCCCGTATTAAACGACAGGTCATACATGGCCTGCTTATGCTGCCCCAGATGCAGAGACAGCGCCTTGAGCATCTTGGCGCGTTCGTGAAAGGTCAGCTTACGCAGCGCAGGCCCGCCAACTTTTCGGGCATAGTCCAGCATGCCCTGCACATCCAAGCTGTTGTTGCCAGCGGTTGCGATCACCTCGCCCGTTACGGCGCTGGCAATAGTGCGGGCCCCGTCGCCCGGGGCAATCCATTCGCCCGCTGCGAAACTTGAAATCTGCTGGATTGTCATGAGCCACTCCTCAGTCCTGAGATGATCTGCGCGGGCTTGCGCGCGATGAAGACAAGCATATTATTAACCGTATGGTCGGTCAATGTTTAACGGCTGCCTATTTGTTGTTCTGGTCAATTCAAACCTCTGCCGGTAATTGGGCGAAGCCGCGAAAACGGATACGCCCGCCGCGTATTGCGCCGTCTTTGATCTGATAGTTTGGAAAACGGTTCAAAAAACGGCTGACCGCGATCTTGCCCTCCATCCGGGCAAGTGTCAGGCCGACGCAGGTATGTGGACCACCGGCAAACGCATGATGTTTGTTGGGCCTGCGGTCCAGCTGCATGTCATCAGGCCGGTCAAACTGCCTTGGGTCCCGGTTGGCGGCCCCGATGCATAGATGAATATCGGTACCCGCCGGGATGGCATGACCATGAAACGTGACCTCTTCGGTCGTCAGGCGGTTACCAAACTGGTTTGGGCTTTCCAGTCGCAGGAACTCGTCCACGGCTGGGGTGATGAGGTTAGGGGAGGTTAGCAACTCGGCCCGTTTATCCGGGTGTTGGTGCAGCAGCTCCAGCGCGTTGCCGATCAGGTTTGTCGTGGTTTCGTGCCCTGCGTTCAGGATGAAAATGCAGTTCTGATACAGCTCAATGTCGGTCAGGCCACCTTCCGCGTCGTCCTCCATCAACCGGGTCAGAACATCCGTGTCCGGGTTGCCGGGATTGCGTCTTCGGTCGTCAACGACATGGCGCAGGAATTCTTTGAACTCGGTAACCGCACGATTACCCCAGTTTTCCTGTTCGGGTGTCAATTGGGGCTCTAGCGCACCAAGGATGGCCAGAGACCAATCGCGCAAGGGTCCGCGTTCGGATCGGGGAATGCCCAGCAGGTTGCCTATGATTTCAATCGGGATTGCCCCGGCAAAATCCTGGATTAACTCGACGCTGCCCTTGGCCTGCATCTGATCCAGCAGAGCATCGACCAGCTCGATCAAACCCGGCTCCATCTGCGCCAAAGCGCGCGGGTTCATCGCCCCGACTATCACCTTGCGGACACGGGTATGCAAGGGTGGATCATTGAACACCAGGCTGGTGGTGTGGTGTTCGTATAGGGGGCTGTCGACCCCATATTTTGGGCCAAACACCGCCTTCTTGTCCGAGATGAACCGCGTTGTATCCCGATAGACCAGATCCAGATCCTCGTACCGCGACAGGATCACTGAGCCGTCGGGTTGAGGGCAAACCGGCATGTCCTCGCGCAATGTTGCATAGGCTGGGTAGGGGTCCCGGTGAAACCCGTCAGGAAGCGCGGTCAGGGAAAACATCAGTGACCCATCGCCCCCATATGCTCGGGCAGGACCAGTACAAGCCACGGCACCAGAACGATCAGGGCCAGACGGAAGATATCGGCGATCCAGAAAGGCGTTACACCTTTGAAAATCGTTGCGGTCGAGACATCTCCGACCACGCCTTTCAGTATGAACACGTTCAGGCCAACTGGCGGGGTGATCAGGCTGATCTCGGTCACGACAACAACCACGATGCCGAACCAGATCGGATCATAGCCCAGCGATGTCACAAGCGGGAAAAAGATCGGCACGGTCAGCAGGAGCATCGACAGCGATTCAAACACGCAGCCTAAGATGATGTAGATGCCTAGGATCATTAGGATCACAACAAAGGGTTCTACATCATATGCGGTGACCAACGCGATCAATGCTTCGGGCAAACCGGCGAGGTTGATGAAGTTCGAAAATATCTGCGCCCCGATCAGGACCGAGAACAAGGCCGCAGCGGTAAACGTGGTTTCCTTCAGGACTTCAAATGTGGAACTGAGGCTCAACCCGCCACGCGACAGGGCAATCAGGAAGGCACCCATGGCCCCCATACCTGCGGCCTCGGTCGGGCTGAATGTCAGGTTTAGTGGGTGAAAATCAAAGGCACCATAGAGGCCGCCAATGACCAGAAAGAACAGCAGTAACACGGCCCAGACCGAGCGCAGGGCATTCAATCGCTCCCCCCAGCCATGCTTTTCACCGGCCGGTCCCGACTCTGGCTTGCGCCAGACGGTCCAGCGGACTGCAAACAGGTATAAAAGGATGCCCAATACACCTGGGATGATCCCGGCGACGAACAGTTTGCCGATAGATGTTTCGGTCAACAAACCGTAGATCACAAGGATCACAGAGGGCGGGATCAGGATACCCAGCGTGCCGCCTGCCGCGATTGAGGCAGTCGACAGCTCATCTGAATAGCGATAGCGGCGCATTTCCGGCATGGCGACCTTGGACATCGTCGCGGCCGTTGCCAAAGACGACCCGCAGATCGCGGAAAACCCACCACAGGCCGCGACCGTAGCCATTGCGATCCCACCTTTGAAATGGCCAAGAAACGCATTTGATACGGCGTAGAGCTCACGCGCCAGACCGCCTTTGTTCACGAACAGTCCCATCAGGATAAAAAGTGGGATAACTGACAGGCCGTAATCCTGTGCTGTGTCGGTGATCTGACGACCGACCATCGACATGGCCGCTTTCAAACCGCGTTCGGACAGGATGCTGCCACCACGCTCATATGCAAAGCCCAACGTTCCGACCAAGCCCATCGCGAACACGATGGGCAGGCGCAGAAGCACAAGAACAAGAACAAGGCCAAAACCGATCAGCGCAGCAGTCATTGCTGGTTCTCCGTCAGAACTTGGGGCGCGAAGATGTACAGCAAACCGGTTGTGATCATTGCAACGGCAGTGACCGCAGTGGATGCAGCGATAAACCAGCCGATGTAGAAAACGGGGATCGACAGGTACTCGGTCACATCTCCATAGTCCCGTGCCCGTTCGGCAAGGATCCAGACTCGCTGAATCGGCCAGAACAGCATGATGCCCGAGATCAGATAGACAATCGCATCCCTGGCGCGGCTAAGCCGGAATCGTGAAAACAGCCCGTCGGTCAGATCAACGGCAATCTGGCCCTTTCCTGCGGACACCATTGGCAGGACCGAAAAAACGAGGATGGCCATCAGAATGCGCGTCAGTTCGGTTGCCGCCTCAATCGGTGCATTGAAGATTGATCGCAACAAGACGTCGAAGAACGTCATCACCATCAGCACGAATAGCGCCAGACAGGCAAGTATCGTCGGGGCGACGCTGACGCGACGCGCGAAGGTCACAAAGGATTGCATGTATAGTTCCCGCAGGCTGAGGGTGGCTGGCGGTTCGTTCCCGCCAGCCAGGCTTGGTTACTGCGACGCCATTTCGTTGACGATCATGTCATACGCGGCTTGTGCGTCGACACCTGCACCATTGACTTCGTCAATGACCTTGGCGCGGACATCGACAGCAATCGCGTTGAACTTTTCCAGGTCTTCGGCAGATGCGGTGTTGATCGCGTTGCCGTCGGTGCCCTCGGTGGCTTCGCGCCCGATGGCATCAATCTCATCCCAGATTTTACCGATTTCACGGCTCAGCGGTTCACCAAATACCTGCTCTTCCAGCGCTTGCTGCAGCTCAGCAGGCAGATCAGCAAATGTGTCTTCATTCATGATGAACGCGAAGGATCCACGGTACAGACCGCCAGGAACTTCATAGACGTTCTGCGCGACTTCGGTCAGCTTAAAGCCTTTGCGAGATTCAAACGGCATCACAACGCCATCGGCCGCTTTGGATGCCAGTGTCTCGTACACTTTCGGGGCTGGCACCTGGATGCCGGTTGCGCCAAGTGCTGCACCGACATCGCCGCCAACACCGCCCGGGATGCGAACCTTAAGGCCCGAAACCTCGTCCAGCGAGGTAACTGGGTTGCTGGAATGCAGCTGCGCCGGTCCGTGGGTGTGCAGGGCAATCACTTTTACGCCGCGATGTTCGTCTGCGGCTTTCAGGTGCGTGTCATAGGCGCGCCAATAGGCAACCGATGCGGCCTCGGCTGAGCCCTCATAGCCGGGCAGTTCGATCATTTTGGTGGTGACAAAGCGACCGGGCTGATAGCCGTGGAAGATGATCGACGCATCCGCCGCCCCGTCCATGATCAGGTCCATTTGGGCGGGTGGGGGCGCAATGCCCAGCTTCAGTTCCGCTGTGACCTGGCCGTCTGTCGCTTCTTCAACCATCTCAACGAATTTTGGCCACATCTTGGCGTTGATGCCGTGGGTCGGCGGCGCCCAGCTGGAAATCGTCAGCGTATAATCTGCGGCCAGTGCCACGGTGCCTGAAACGGCCAAAGCGGCCGATGCCAGCAAGGTGCTTAACTTGGTGAGTTTCATGTTCAGTGCCTCCCTTTGAAACATGCATTCAGAATGCGCTAATGGTTACTTTTGTAACTATCAACATGTTATTGGCGTTTTGCTTCGGTCGCTAAGACCCAAGACGCGGGGCTTTCTTCCGCCACAACCCGCATGGTCGCCGCTGACGTGCGGCTTCCGATTTCATTGCGATAGTTCATGGGTCCTCCGCGCCAGCGCGGGAAGCCATAGCCGTGGATTTGAACCATATCGACGGCCTCGGCGTTTTCGGCGATGCCTTCTTCAATGATCCGCTCGCCCTCATTCGCCAACACGGCCAGAAGACGCGAAGAAATATCCTGAGCGCTATAGCTACGCCGGGTAATGCCTTCGGCGGCAGAGTATGCTTCGATCAGTGTCTCTACTTCGGGGTCGCGGATCGGTTTGCGATCCCCGGCATCGTATCGATACCAACCTTTTCCCGAGCGCTGGCCAAGCCGCTCCATCTCGCAGAGTTGATCGGCGATGGTCACATAGCGTTCGTTCGGATCGCGCGTTGCCGCATTGCGTTTTCGATTGGCCCACGCGATCTGTAGACCGGTCAGATCCTGCAGCTCATATGGGCCCATGGGCATTCCGAACCCACGCATCGCCTCATCCACCTGATAGGGCAGGGCGCCATCTGCCAGCAGATAGTCGGCTGCGCGGCGATAGGCTGCCAGCATACGGTTGCCGATGAACCCGTCGCAAATGCCTGACAGGACGGAAATCTTGCGCAGCTTCTTACCCAGCGCGAACCCTGTGGCGACAACCTCTGGTGCCGTTTGAGGTGTATGCACAATTTCGAGCAGTTTCATCACATGAGCCGGGCTGAAAAAATGCAAGCCAATGCAACGCGCCGGGTTTTCGATGCCTGTGAAGATTTCAACCGGGTCAAGATACGAGGTGTTGGTGGCCAGAATGGCTTCGACGCTCATGTGCTGCACCAATTCGGCAAAGACCTGTTGTTTGACCCTGATATCCTCGAACACAGCCTCAATTGCCAGTTGCGCGTCGGCCGCCTCAGCATAGCTGTCAACGGCGCGAAACCGGGACAGGGCGTTCTGGAATTGAGCCTCGGTCATCTTTCCGCGTTTGACAGCACCGTTCAACAGACCGTTAACCCGGTCATGAGCGGCTTTTGCAGCCTCGGTATCCTGCTCAATCAACGTAACGGATAGTCCACTGCTGAGCGCGGCAGTTGCGATCCCAGCCCCCATCAATCCGCCGCCGACAACCGCAATGCGATGAATTTCGCGTGCCTCGACACCCTTGATCATGGCGGGTTTTGAGACTGCGCGTTCAGCAAAGAATGCGTGGCGTAAGGCACGGCTTTCCGCACTTTGTCGCAGCGCCATATGAAGTGCGCGTTCTTTCTGTTGCCCCGCCGAAAATGGTTCTGTCGCCCAGCCTAGTGCGGTCAGGTTTTCCATTGGTGATTGCTGCCCCTTGGCGCGCTTCTCCAATTTACTGCGCAAGGCCTCGATTAGGTCAGGCGCAAAATCAGCAACAGGGCGCTGGCTGACGGGTACGGGGCGTTCTGGCAAATCAGAGACAAAGCGATCAACTGCATCTTCCAAAGGATCTGCCACCAGATCGATGGCACCGTGCTGTTGCATAACCTCGGCTTTCAGGATCTTGCCCGAACAGGCCAGGTCAATCGCCAGGTCCATCCCCACAAGGCGCGGCAGACGCTGCGTGCCGCCCGCGCCGGGGATCAGCCCGACATTGACCTCGGGCAGTCCGAAGCCCGTGCCGGGTGCCGCAATGCGCCACGCGCAGGCCATCGCAATCTCAAACCCACCGCCCAGAACATTGCCATGCATGCAGGCGATGAACGGAACCTCGCTGTCTTCAATCATCTGAATGACATCGGGCAGATGTGGCTCGACGGGCGGCCTGTCGAACTCGGACATGTCGCCACCTGCGACAAAGGTTCTGCCAGCGCATCGCAGCACTGCAACCCGTGCGCCTTTGACTGCGGCAACGGCATCGACCAGCCCCTGACGAACGCCGACCGAGGTCGCATTCACAGGCGGATTGTCAATGGTGATCCATGCGACATCGCCCCTTAGTTCAACGCTCACAGTTGACGAATGCGGCATGTCTGCGCCCTTCAGATGGTTCGGATTCGAAATTGAATCATATATTGACCAACCGTTCGGTTAATGCAATGCTTTAATTCAACGGGCACCAGACGGGACAGTCATGAGCGATACGATTCTAGTGGGAAATCACGGGCATTGGGTGGAAATCACACTGAATCGGCCCGACAAGCTGAATGCGTTCAATGACGAGATGCATGAGGCGTTACAGAATGCTCTGAAGTCCGCCCGCGACGGCGGCGCGCGCGCGATCCTGCTGACAGGCGCGGGTCGTGGGTTTTGCGCCGGCCAGGACCTTGGAGATCGCGATCCGTCGAAAATGGATGGTCCCCCTGATCTGAGCGTGAGCGTCCGGACATACTACGCCCCGTTGGTGCGTTTGATCCGCTCGCTGAATTTTCCCGTTGTCTGTGCAGTGAACGGGGTCGCCGCCGGGGCCGGGGCCAATCTGGCACTGGCCTGCGATATTGTCCTCGCCAGTGAAAGTGCCAAGTTCATTCAAAGCTTTGCCAAGGTCGGTCTGATCCCTGACACGGGTGGCAGTTGGCATTTGCCACACCTAGTCGGAGAAGCGAGAGCCAAAGGCCTGGCGCTAACCGCTCAACCCTTGTCCGCACGCCAAGCGGAGGAATGGGGTCTGATATGGAAGGCGCTTCCTGATGAGGAGTTGCTGAGCGAAGCGCGTTCCTTGACCAGCCAATTGGCCAATGGCCCAACCGTTGGGTTGGGCAAAACCAAACAATGCATTCAGGCTGCTGCAACAACCACGCTTTCGGATCATCTTGAAATCGAAGCAGATGCCATGAAAATCTGTGGGGAAAGCGCGGATTATGCCGAAGGAGTATCCAGTTTCCTCGAAAAGCGTGCTCCGCGGTTTTTGGGCAAATGACAATGACCCCTCAAGAACGCGCAGCCAAATCCGCTGCCGCCATGTGGGCCCATGATGCGGCCAGCAAGTGGTTTGGCATGGAGCTTGTCGAAGTTGACGAAGGCCGCGCCGTTCTGGCGTTGACCGTCGCGCCGCATCATTGCAACGGGCATGGGATTTGCCATGGTGGCGTGACCCACGCTTTGGCAGACAGCGCGTTTGCATTTGCGTGCAACAGCCGCAATGCGACGACGGTCGGACAGCACACCATGATGAGCTATCTGGCGCCAGGGCAATTGGGTGACCGGTTGACCGCAACGGCCACCGAAACCACGATTGCGGGTCGTAGCGGTGTGTATGACGTGCGCGTCACCAACCAGGATGACACCATAATCGCCGAGTTCCGGGGTATGTCCCGTGCAATTGGCGGGCAGAATTTTGAAGAATAGAACGACGTCGGAGGAGCAACACCATGGATGACCTCTCACCGAGCAAAGCGGATTTGGATCCGATAGAAATTGCCTCGATTGATGAAATCCGTGCAACACAACTTGAACGCCTGAAATGGTCCGTTCGACATGCCTATGACAACGTCGCGATGTACAAGCAGCGTTTTGACGAGGCGGGCGTGCATCCCGATGATCTGCGGCACCTCTCGGACCTGTCGAAATTCCCGTTCACCTATAAGAACGATCTGCGCGACAACTACCCGTTTGGTCTTTTTGCGGTGCCACGTTCAGACGTGATCCGGCTGCATGCGTCATCCGGCACGACCGGAAAACCAACTGTCGTGGGCTATACCCAACGGGATATCGACAATTGGGCGGATCTGGTTGCGCGTTCGCTGCGCGCCGCAGGTTTGCGAAAAGGCGATATGATCCATAACGCCTATGGCTATGGCCTGTTTACCGGTGGTCTGGGGGCCCATTATGGGATCGAACGGCTGGGCGCGACCGTTGTGCCGATGAGCGGCGGGCAAACCGAAAAACAGGTCGGCTTGATCACCGATTTCCAACCCGACGCGATCATGGTGACCCCGTCATACATGCTCAATATCCTTGAACAGTTTCACAAAGCGGGGCTCGACCCCCGGCAAAGCTCTCTCAAGGTTGGTATCTTCGGCGCGGAACCCTGGACCGATGCCATGCGCGCTGAGGTCGAAGCCGCATTCGATATGCATGCAGTGGACATCTATGGCCTGTCCGAAATCATGGGGCCTGGCGTGGCCAGCGAATGTGTTGAAACAAAGGATGGCCCGGTGATCTGGGAAGATCACTTCCTGCCCGAGATCATCGACCCTGCGACTGGAGAGGTGCTGCCAGATGGCGAAACGGGCGAACTGGTCTTTACCACATTGACCAAAGAAGGGCTGCCGATGATCCGCTATCGCACGCGCGATCTGACCTGTCTTTTGCCCGGAACAGCACGTTCAATGCGGCGGATGGCCAAGATCACCGGGCGCAGTGATGACATGATGATCCTGCGGGGTGTCAACGTGTTCCCCAGCCAGATCGAAGAGCAAGTCATGGCGACAGGCGGTCTGGCCCCTCACTATCAGATCGAGCTGTACAAATCCGGTCGCATGGATGCGATGCGGGTGTTTGTCGAGGCAACTGAGGGGTCGACAGATGAAATGTCCAAAACGGCAGCGGCCCGTATGCTGACAAAGCGCATCAAGGACATGGTTGGTGTCTCAACAGAAATTGTTGTAGGTGATCCCGGCGAGGTCGAACGCTCTCAGGGCAAGGCAAAGCGCATCATCGACAACCGCGACAAGGAATAGGCCATGGCCCGAACAATCGCCAAAGACCATGACCAGAAGCGGGAACAGATCCTGAAACGCGCTGCAAAGATTTTTGCGGATCAGGGATTTGACCGCGCCTCCATGACTTTGTTGGCAAAAGAATGCGGGATATCAAAGGCGAATATATACCACTACTATGATAGCAAGGATGCCATTCTCTATGACATCCTTGAAACCTATCTTCGCGAGCTACGTGATCGCATCTGCAGTGTCGAGCTAGGCGGGCTTACCCCCGAGGAAAAACTCCGCAAGGCGGTGCGCGAAATCCTGTATGCCTATCAAGGGGCCGATGACGAACATCGCGTGCAGATCAGCGGCATGGGGTCCTTGACCCAAGACCAGCAGAAAACACTGCGTGCCTACCAGCTGGATATGGTGAGCTTTATCCGCGAGCTCCTGACGGAGCTTTCCCCAGAGACCTTGCGTGATGACAAAGACAAACTGCGCGGCGCCACCATGTCGGTCTTCGGGATGCTCAACTGGTACTACATGTGGAACACCGGGGCCGGAACCAAGGCGCGTACCGAATATGCTGACCTCGTCTGCACCCTGACAGTCCACGGTATTCGAAAGCTTTAGGCGCAAGTCTAATGGGGGCCAATATTCGGGTTTCGTCTAACTATAGCAGCCTCATCTTTAGATCTGCGCGTCCGCGTAGAAACGCCACGCGCAATCGCGCTATACATTTCCGTGGGCTTTCCACATAAAAGCGATATGTCAGTAATCGAATATGTCTATTCCGCACATTCCGCCTTTGCCTATCTGGGCTCTGCCGAACTTGCCCGAATATGCGCCAAGTACGATGTCACTCTAATCCACAAGCCGGTCCTGTTGTCACCAGTAGTTGAGGCGCAGGGAAGTTTGCCTTTCCATGCGCGCACGCAGGCTCATGTGGATTACTTCTTCGGGCGTGAAATCGAACGCTGGGCCGAGTATCGCGATGTCCCGGTTATCCGGTTCAGGCCGACATATCACGATGCGGACTACAGCTTGGCATCTGGTATAATCATCGCGCTGGGTGAGACAGGGCCGGAGACTGACGCCATGGCTCATAGACTGCTCGAGGCCCATTGGCGCGACGACGCAGACCTTTCCGATGCCGGGACGCTTGCGGCCGTGGCGGCAGAGTTGGGTCACAATCCAACCACGCTGCTGGATCAGGCCGGATCGGAGCAGGTCCAACAAAAACTGCGCGATAACTCGGCCTGGGCGCGAGCTTGCTACGTCTTTGGGTCACCAACCTATATCGTGGAAGGCGACCCGTTTTATGGGCAGGACCACCTGAGCCTTGTGGAACGCGCTCTTGAGCGACCGTTTCAGCCATCGACATGGACCAATCCATCGGTTGATTGAACCAAGCTCCTGCTCGTTTTTAACGTCCCAGTCCGGTTGGCGTGACCTCGTAGCCGGGTTCCTCAGGCTCATCATCTGTCATCTCGGCTGGGAAGCCAGGGGCGCGGATGTCCAGGCTAGTTGCGTCTTCCAAACGGCGGATAATGTTTGGCGAAAGCTCTCGGTCGCCGTAGCGCGCGATGCCATCGTCGAAGATTTTGCAGATCAGCGGCGAGATTTCCAGTGGCACATTGTTGCGCTCGGCAATCTCCTGAAACAGCCCGATATCCTTTTTCACAAGGTCCATAGTGAATGAGATATCACGCGACCCGTTCAGGATGACCTGGCTCTCGGTTACGTGACTAAAGGAGTTGCCAGACGATATCGCGATGGCCTCATAGGCGGTGTTGAGGTTCATCCCGGCGGCTTTGGCCACGACCAGCGCCTCGGCATTGGCCACCAGATGAACGGTGGCCAGATAGTTGGTCAGCACCTTAAGCATCGAGGCCGAACCCAACTCTCCCGTGTGCAGCACGCGGCGACCAAGGGTTGTCAGCAAGGGCAGAACCCTTTCGAACGTGACGCGATCACAGCCCGCAAAGATCGAGATATTGCCTGTATCTGCGCGATGGCAGCCACCCGAAACCGGGCAGTCCACCGCAGCCCCTCCGGCTGCGATGACAAGATTTCCCAGACGAACAGCCTCGGCCTGATCGGTGGTGGACATCTCCATCCAGATCTTTCCTTCGCGTACCTCGGGCAGCATCTGTTGCAGCACGGTTTCGCAGGCCGCAGGCGATGGCAGGCACGTGATGACCACGTCACACTCCCGCATCATCTGAGCCGGGTTGGCCCCGGCTGTCGCGCCCTGCGCAACTTTTTTAGCTACGAATTCGGCGTTCAGGTCGTGGACCATCACATCGTGCCCATTGCGGATCAGGCTGCCGCTCAGCTTGCCACCGACATTGCCAAGGCCGATAAATCCGATTTTCATTGTTTTGCGTCCTGTTGTTCTGAGAAGTTGTAGACCACATCGCCAAAACGATGCTGGGCGAAGCCATAGACAAACTCAAGGCTTTCATCGCTGGCGGTCACGCCATGTTCGGCCCCAGCGGGAACGAATACCGCCATGCCCGGGTATACAGCGGTTGCTTTGCCTTCGATGGTAACTTCGCCGTGGCCCGAAATGAAATAGTAGAACTCGGCCGGATCGTGACGATGAAGCGGCAAGCGACCGAACGCCGGAAGATGGGCTGTGCCCAGCACGATATCGTCCGAGCTCATTCGATCTTTGCAGATCAGTGTTCTCCAGGTGACATCTCCGAATTTGGGGTCGAAACCGCCCTCAATCGGGGCATCATCACGAAACGCAAACCAAGGGTTTTGCGGCGTGTCACTTGCGGGGCTTGGCTCTAGAGCCAGGTTGAGGTCCATGTCGGACATATTGCTTCCTCCCAAGCAAAAAAGTTTCTTTGACCGAAGTTGCCCGCAAGCTGTGTTCGGCGATTTAAGCCAGCCCCCTAAGCGGAAAGTGCCGGGGGCTGGCCTGTTGCGTATGGGTTAGACAGGCAGGCCAAGCCCACCCCGGACCTTCAGTTCCAGATAGTCTTCAAGCCCGAAGGTCCCGCCTTCACGTCCGTTTCCGGATTGTTTGTACCCACCGAATGGCGAGCCATAGTTTGTGCTTTGTCCGTTTATGGTGACAGTACCTGCCTGCAATGCGGCACAGACACGTTCGGCACGTTCGGCGTCGCCCGTCTGAACGTAAGCCGCCAGGCCATAGACAGTGTCATTGGCAATCTGAATGGCCTCGTCCTCGGTCTCGAACGGGATCAGGACGAGAACCGGGCCAAAAATCTCTTCTCGCGCGATGGCCATCTGGTTTGTCACATCTGCGAAAATCGTGGGCTGCGCATACCAACCGCTTTCAAATCCATCCGGTTTGCCGAGGCCACCGGAAATCAGGCGCGCGCCTTCGTCAATGCCGATCTGGATCATCCGCTGCACGCGGTCATATTGGATCTGATCAAAAAGCGGACCGATATGATCGCCGGGCTGGGCCGGGTCCCCCACCGTCTGCGCCTGTGCCGCCGCAGCGGCGATGTTAACGACCTCATCATAGCAGATGCGTTCGACAATCATCCGTGTTGGGGCGTTGCAGGATTGGCCAGTGTTATGGAAGCAGCTGATAACAGACGCTTCGACGCGCGCTTTCAGATCGGCGCCATTGTCAGCAAAGACCAGATTGGGGGATTTGCCTCCCAGTTCCAGCGCCACGCGTTTGACTGTATCTGCGGCGTCTTTCGACACCAGGATGCCCGCGCGGGTCGAGCCGGTGAAGGACATCATTGCGATGTCCGGATGCCGCGACATTGCAGAGCCGACTTCGGCCCCATCGCCAAACACAAGATTGAAAACGCCCGCAGGGTAACCGGCCTCATGAACGATCTCGGCAAAGATCGCGGCGGATAGGGGCGTGTGTTCCGAAGGTTTCAACACGCAGGTGGCCCCGACGGCAAGCGCAGGCAGGACCTTAAGGGCGATCTGGCTGATCGGCCAGTTCCAGGGCGTGATCAGACCACAAACGCCAATCGGCTCTCGATACAGTACATCACCACTGGGCAGAGTTTCGCGCGCGTCGTGGTCTTTGAGCACACGGATGAAATCCTTGATGTGCTCGATCCCGCAGCCTGCCTGCTCTTGGCGTGACATATCGATAGGTGCGCCCATCTCGCTTGTGATGGCCCAAGACATGTCCTCAAGACGTGCGGTGTAGACCTCTAGCAAACGCTCCAGCAAGGCAAGCCTTTCGGCCTTGGAGGTTCTCGAGAAGGTTGCAAAGGCACGCGACGCGGCGGCTACAGCGCGGTCTACATCCGCAGCCGATCCCAGCGCAACCGTGCCGATCACAGAGTCATTTGCCGGGTTCCTGATCGGGAAGCCTGTGCTCGACAGGGGTGCGACCCAGGCACCGTCGATATAGTGGGTGTTCAGGTTTTTCATATTGATTTTGCCTTTCGAAAGACCTTGGTCCTGCGTTGGTGCGCCTGTCGGCCGATCGCGTTTCATGCCGGGCGCCTGTGCACGCCCGAGATTTTTGCATCTGCCAGGATCATCTCGGCCCCGCGCGCGGCCAGCATCATGACAGGCGCGTTGGTGTTGCCAGAGGTGATGTTTGGAAACGAAGACGCATCGATCACGCGCAGCCCGGTCATGCCATGGACCCGCAGGCGCGAGTCGAGAACTGAATCTGCGGCCGAGTTCCCCATCCGGCAGGTGCAACTGGCGTGATACACCGAATTGGCGCGTGCTTGGAAATCCTTTAGCAACGCGTCATCGGAACATTCCGTGAGTTCGGCCCGGTCGCGGATTACAGCACGGATCGCAGGCGTGTTCGCGAGCTTCTGGATATTGCGCCCTGCGGCGATTGCCATGACGCAATCTTCATTCGTCGACAGCGAGTGTGGCCGGATTTCGGGCGCTTTATTCGGGTCCGCTGATGTGATCAGAACCGCGCCACGGCTCGTGGGGCGGCAGGGCTGCGCGCAGATCAAAAAGCCGGCCTTCTTGTCCACATCGGGCTTTCCGGCGGCATTCACGCGATAGGACATCGGATTGCAATACATCTGCAAATCGGCGTGCCTGTTGCGCCCGGACCGCACAAAGCCGCTGACCTGATTGATGGGTACGGCCAGGGGGCCTTGCCGCATCAAAGCATATTGCGCCCCGGCAATGATCTTGCCTGGCCAGTTGCCCAAGCGATTGTTCAGTGTCGGCTCAGTGGCCTGAAACTGATAAGAGACTGCCAGATGATCCTGCAAACCCTGACCCACCTGCTCAAGTTGATGCTGCACATCGATACCGTGCTTTTTCAGCAATGCTACAGGGCCGATGCCCGACCGCTGCAGGATCTGCGGCGAGTTCACGGCCCCGGCGCAGACGATTACTTCACACGCGGCGTGCGCCACGATGCTGCAGTCGCCCTGTCGATACGTGACCCCTGTTGCGGTACCGTTTTTGATGGCTATCCGTTCGACCAGAGCGTCAGTGACAATGTGCAGATTGGTTCGGCCTCGGGCCTTATGCAAAAACGCGTCTGCTGCCGACCAGCGCCTGCCGTTTCTGACGGTGCTGCGTAGGCGCGCCATGCCCTCGCGCGCTGACCCGTTCAGATGATCCAGAATGGGCCAGCCCGCCTGTCGCGACGCGGCCAGAAAGTGGTTCGAAAACGGATGCATCTTTTGGCTCAGATCAGAGACGTGAATTGGGCCGTTTCCGGTATCACCCGTCTCGGTATGCTGCGTTTCGAGCGCGGCAAAGGTTTCTGAAACAGCGGCCCAATTCCATCCCTTAGCACCTGCATATTCCCAATCGTCATAGTCATGCGGCAAGCCCTGAACATAGGCCATTGCATTGATCGAGCTTGACCCGCCGATCACACGCCCGCGCGGCCAAAAGGCCCGTCGCTGGTTCAAGCCCGGATCAGATGCGGCTGTGTAGCACCAGTTAACCTTTGGGTCGTCATAGGTTTTGCCATAGCCCAAAGGCATTTTGATCCAGAAACGACGATCCGATCCGCCCGCTTCGATCAGCAAGACCTTGTGACCTCCGCAAGCTGTTAGTTTATCAGCCAAAACGCAGCCCGCAGACCCGGCGCCGATAATGATGAAATCATAGCCGCCCATCGCGACAACCTGCCTCCCTTTCGTGGCGTGCAACAGGCATCCACGATCCTTGGGGGCATCTTTCTGGCAGAAGTATTGTTAAATCAAACAATGGATTTTAGGATATAGGCTAAAATTTACTTAACGGTTATGTGACATGGACCTGCCTCATCCAACTTGGCTGCGAACCTTCGAGGCTGCCGCTCGGCTTGCCAGTTTTTCTGCTGCGGCTGACGAGCTGGGCCTGACCCCTGCCGCTGTCAGCCAGCAGATGCGTTTGTTGGAAGATCACCTGAAGACCACTCTGTTCGAACGCTTGCCGCGTGGTGTTGCACTCACCGATATGGGCGAAGCCTATGCGCAACCGGTGCGTCAAAGCCTTGCCGACATGCGCACCGCTACAGCCGGGTTGTTTGGTGCTGCCAGGAAGCGACAGATCAAGGTCAGGGCCTCGATCTCATATGCCACCCTCGTCATTGCGCCCCGCCTGAACGAATTTCTAGCCGAACATCCAGACATTGATGTTGAGCTTTCAACCTTTGTCTGGGCAGGCCGTTTTCAGCAGGGTTTAGGGGATGTCGACATCCGGTTCGGCCATGGCGATTGGGCAGACGGTCACGTTACGCATCTAGGCCATGAATATGCCATACCCGTCTGCCACAGCGACCATCTTGCGCGGTTTGGAAACGCGCCCACCTTTGATCAGCTTGCAGCCGATCACATCACAACCATCCATGGCTCCGAAACAGATTGGCCGCAGCTGATGGAACAGTTGGGCTTAACCTCGCCGGTTCCGCAAAAGGTGACGCGCTTTGATTCGTCGTTGATGGCTTTGCAATTTGTAAGTGCCGGGTACGGGACGGCCATTGTTGTCGAAAGCTTTGCCAGCGCGTTTCTTGATCGCGGCGCCGTCGTAAGGCCGATTCCAGAAAAGCTTGCGATCCGACCGGCTCATTTCATTGTCGAACGTGAGGGGGCGGAAAAGCGCGACGAGGTGCGTGCGTTTTCGGATTGGGTGAAGTCAATCCACAACTGGTCCTAAGCTGAACAGTGCGCATCGTTGATGACACTATCTCAGGTCAAGTTGATCTGAGCGATCATCGGTGCGGCTCTGAGTTCGGTTCCTGCTTTTGAGCAGTATTGGTGTATCTGAGCCATTCTTTTCCGCTTCTTTGCTTTCCCAAGTTTAGCGCCCGCACAAAGGTATTTGCCTGTCTGATGCGCCAAAATCCGATAATGCCATTCCCTGTTGACAGTTAGAAATGTATAATGGATACATTATTCAAGATAAAACTGCCGCGCTGGCATAATGAGGCAGGCGAAAAGCTCAACGTTTACCCGTCGGCCCTATCAAGCGGTCAGCAGCGGCGCCTGGCCATCGCGCGGGCCTTAGCGATGGAGCCGGAATACATGCTGTTTGACGAGGCGACCTCGGCCCTTGATCCTGAATTGGTGGGTGAGGTTCTCGATACCATACGTCTTTTGGCCGAAGAAGGTATGACGATGATCTGTGTAACACATGAGATGGGTTTCGCACGGGATGTGTCGGGCAAGGTTGCTTTTTTTCATCAGGGCGTAATGGAAGAGATTGGCCCACCCGGTCAGATCTTTGCTAATGCACAGTCCGAGAATACACGCAAATTACTGGCCAATGTACGCTAAACAGTTGGCCAAACGACACGTTAAGGAAGGTTACGTTCATGTCCCAGAACATTTTTACCGGCACGATGCCGGCCCTGATGACCCCGTGCGAACCGGATCGGACACCGGATTTTGATGCGCTGGTGAAAAAGGGCAAGGAAATGATCGCGGCTGGAATGTCGGCTGTTGTGTATTGCGGTTCGATGGGCGATTGGCCGTTGCTGTCTGATGCCGAGCGCATGGAAGGGGTTGAGCGTTTGATCGACGCCGGGCTGCCCGTTGTCGTCGGAACTGGTGCGATCAATTCCAAATCTGCGGTTGCTCTGGCGGCACATGCGCAAAAAGTCGGGGCGGCCGGGCTTATGGTGATCCCGCGCGTGCTGTCGCGCGGCTTGTCGATTGCGGCACAGAGGAACCATTTTAAGGCGATCCTGTCAGCGGCTCCGGATATACCTGCAATTATCTACAACAGCCCGGTCTATGGCTTTGCAACCCGTGCCGATCTGTTTCTGGAACTGCGCTCTGAACACCCCAGCCTTGTGGGATTCAAGGAATTCGGCGGCAAATGCGATCTGCGTTATGCAGCAGAACACATCACATCCAAAGATGATCAGGTCACTTTGATGGTTGGTGTGGACACCGAGGTTTACCATGGCTTCGTCAATTGCGGTGCAACCGGTTCGATTACAGGCATTGGCACAGCCTTACCGCGCGAGGCGCTGTTGCTGGCGGCGCTATGCCAAAAGGCAGCCGTAGGTCATGCCGAGGCGCGTCAGCGTGCGCTGGAACTGGAAGAGGCTTTTGGAGTGCTGGCCAGCTTTGACGAAGGCACAGATCTGGTGCTCTACTACAAATACCTTCTGGTGCTAAACGGTGAAGAGGAATACCGCTTGCATTTCAATGAAACAGACGAACTGACGGACGCGCAACGCAACTATTGCGAACAGCAATATGCCCTGTTCCGCGCTTGGTTCAAAGATTGGTCCAAACAGGGCGGGATCATCGCTGAATGCATGTGATCGACAGCCACACAGGCGGGATGCCCACACGTGTAATCCTGGATGGTGGCCCTGATCTGGGTTCAGGGTCTCTGGCTGAACGTGCCCACCGTCTGGCGACCGAGCATGAGGCGTTCTACAAATCCGTTCTCCTGGAGCCGCGCGGTCAGCCTGGGATGGTTGGGGCGCTGCTGGTTGATCCGCAGGACCCGGGTAGTGAAACAGGTGTGATCTATTTCGACTCTGATGCGGTTCTGGGCATGTGCGGCCATGGCACTATTGGGCTGGCTGTTACGCTGGCCTATCAGGGCCGGATCGCCCCAGGCAGGCACATTCTTGAAACCCCGGCCGGTCTGATTTCGGTTGACCTGTTAGATGCAAATACCGTGCGTGTCACCAATGTTGAAAGTGGCCGGGTGCGGGCCTCTGTTGCGGTTGAAGTTGCGGGCCATGGGCAGGTGACTGGTGATTTGGCCTATGGCGGGAACTGGTTCTTTATCGTTGACCCAAGTCCAGTCGCTGTGGAGCCGCGCAACATCCGTGACCTGAGCGATCTGGCGATCGCCATTCGTAAAGCGTGCATCGCGCAAGGTGTGACGGGCGAAAAAGGTGAGCTTGTGGACCATGTGGTGTTGCAGGGACAATCCGATATCGCAGGTATCCACAGCCGTAATTTTGTGCTGTGTCCCGATGATGAATATGACCGTTCGCCCTGTGGAACTGGCAGTTCCGCCCGCCTGGCTTGCCTTGCGGCCGATGGGGTATTGGCGCCGGGTGAAGAGATCGTGCAGGAAAGCGTTATCGGCAGCCCTTATCGGCTGAGCTATCAACCGGGCGCAAATGGCGGCGTCATTCCCAGCCTGACCGGGCAGGCCCATGTCATGGGGGAAGGTAAGTTGATTTTCGCGCAAGAAGACCCGTTTCGGGCAGGCATATCCTTTTGATAGGCTCTTTCGGGGCAGAGCAATCTGGCCCTATGGGAAACGCAATGTGAAAGCACTCAATCATGCAGTCTAGTACTCCACCGGATATCGTTGTGATCGGAGCAGGCCTGATCGGGATCAGCACGGCACTGGTATTGCAAAAACGCGGCAAACAGGTGTTGGTGCTGGATCGGGAAGGGGTTGGGGCGGGGGCCTCGAAAGGCAATGCCGGGGCGTTTGCCTTTACTGAAATCGAACCGCTGGCCACGCCAGGGATTATGCGCAAAGCGCCGAAGTGGCTGATTGACCCGCTTGGGCCATTGTCGATCCCGCCTTCCTACGCGCTGAACATAGTTCCATGGATGCTGCGGTTTTGGCGGGCCAGCTGGCGGGATCGTTATATCGCGTCGCTAAATGCGCAGGCAGAGCTGATGAACCACTGTCGTGCCGCTTTGGAGCGTCAGGTTGCAGATGTAGGCGGAGAGGCATTCATCCAGCGCGATGGTCAGTTGCAGCTGTTCGAAAGCGAGGCCGAGTTTCGGTCCAGTCTGCCCACATGGGAGCTGCGCAAAGAACACGGTATTCCTTTTGACCTGCTTGAGAACCCGGAGGCGATCGCGGAGATTCAGCCGGGTCTGGATCGCAGATTCACCCATGCAGGGTTCACGCCAACCTGGTTGAACACCATAGACCCGGCCCTCTGGACCAGCCATTTGGCCAAACAGTTCACATCGCGCGGAGGGCAGATCGAGATTGCGGGTGTTTCTGCGCTGACACCCATTGAAGCCGGAGTAAGGGTGACAGCCAGCACGGGGGAGCTGACAGCGGGGCAAGTCGTTGTCTGTGCAGGCGCATGGTCGCACCGATTGGCCGCAACCCTGGGAGATCGCATCCCGTTGGAGACCGAGCGCGGATACAACACGACTCTACCCGAAGGGGCCTTTGATCTGCGGACGCATCTGACTTTTGGCGGGCATGGCTTTGTCGTGTCACGTATCAATGGCGGTGTGCGCGTTGGTGGCGCGGTCGAGCTGGGGGGGCTGCAACTGGCGCCCAACTTCAAACGGGCTGATACGTTGCTGAACAAGGCAAAGCGCTTCATACCTGGCTTGAACACAGACGGTGGCACGCAATGGATGGGTTTTCGCCCGTCGCTGCCTGACAGCCTTCCGGTCATTGATCGTTCGGCCCATGTTCCGCAGGTTCTTTACGCTTTTGGCCATGGTCATCTGGGGCTGACCCAATCGGCAGGCACAGCTGAGCTGGTCGCCGATCTGGCGATGGGCAGTGAACCGATGATTGATATGCAGCCTTACGCGTCGACGCGTTTCTAATCCGAAGGACGCCTCGATTTGCGACACTTTAGGTCAACCCGTCGCTTGGTAATTGAGGGACAGATGCGCAGCAGCAAAACGATTCACGTTATTTCTGCCCATGCAGAAGGAGAGGTGGGGGATGTCATCGTAGGCGGCGTGGCCCCGCCGCCGGGCGAGACACTCTGGGATCAGCGCAGATTTATTTCTCTGGACCAAACCCTTCGCAATTTCGTGCTGAACGAGCCCCGTGGCGGTGTGTTCCGGCACGTCAATTTACTGGTGCCGCCCAAGCATCCCGAGGCTGATGCCGCCTGGATTATCATGGAGCCGGAAGACACGCCGCCGATGTCTGGATCAAACTCGATCTGTGTTGCAACGGTGTTGTTGGATGGGGGGATCATTCCCATGCGCGAACCCGAAACCCGAATGGTGCTTGAAGCGCCTGGAGGGTTGGTGCGAGTGCGGGCAGAATGTCGTGAAGGCAAGGCACAACGTATCTTTGTGCAGAACTTGCCTAGCTTTGCGGATAAACTCTCGGTCCCGCTGGAGGTTCCGGGCCTGGGCACACTCACAGTCGACACGGCATATGGGGGCGACAGTTTCGTCGTGGTCGATGCCCAGGCGCTGGGTTTTGAGATCGCCGCACACGAAGCGCGCGACATTGCCCGGACGGGCGTGCGCATAACCAATGCGGCCAACGAACAACTTGGGTTCTCGCATCCCGAAAACCCGGATTGGAACCATATCTCGTTCTGCGCATTTTGTGGCCCTCTGTCGTCTACAGAGACCGGGTTGACCAGCAAATCTGCCGTCGCCATCCAGCCGGGCAAGGTGGATCGCTCGCCGACAGGTACGGCAGTTTCCGCACGCATGGCGTTGATGGCGGCCAAAGGGATAATGGCGCCCGGTCAAACCTTCGAGGCAACTTCGATCATCGGGTCCAGCTTTACCGGTCGCATTCTGGGCAAGGCTACGGTCGGTGGTCGTGACGCGATCATCCCTGAAATCGGTGGCCGAGGTTGGATCACAGGTATCCACCAACATATGTTAGACCCCGATGACCCATGGCCCGGGGGCTACCGTCTGTCCGACACCTGGGGCGTCTGAGGAATGCCGGTCCGATTGTGCCGGTGCATTGATCACTTGATCTGCTAAGATGTTGGATACAAAATAAAAGCTAGAATATTCAAAGCTATGCGAGGATACCGGATATGCGGCTTTGCTTGGAAAAACCACCACTAGTCGCTACGCGTATCTTCAGAGCGTAACTGGGCAAGGGCGGAAATGGCGGGAAAACGCGCGATCACAAGGCAAAGCCTTCCAGACGTCATCGCAAATGACCTGCGTGAACGTATCCTCAGCGGCGAGCTGGCAGAAGGCGAAACAATTCGACAAGAGGCGCTGGCCGAAGACTATGACGTGTCCCGGATGCCGATCCGAGAGGCGTTGAAACGCCTGAATGCTGAAGGTCTTGTTCAGTGGACCAACAATCGTGGCGGGTCGGTCACCAAACATTCCCTCAGTGAAATCGGAGAGATATTCGATCTGCGCAGCCTGATTGAAGTCGACCTTTTTCGCCGATCCATCCCCAAAATGGATGCCAGCGACTTCGCCCGCTGTGAAGAAATTCTTAAGCAGATGGAAACATCTTACGACGACAACGACGTCAGTAGATGGGGAATTTTGAACCACGAATATCACTCGGCGCTTTATACAGCCTCGGATCGCAAGCTCACCCAAGAGCTGCTGGACCGCATAAATATGCAATCAGACCGCTATGTTAGGATGCATCTGAGTGTCATGAAACAGCGTGAACCGGCAAAGATGGAACACCGCGACCTTCTGCAATTGGCCCGGGACGGCAAGGTGGAAGACGCCTGCGAGCTTTTGACCTCGCATATCCGGCGGACCAAGGAACAGTTGCTTGAGATGATTGCCTCAAAGCGTGCTGTTGAGGCCCAAAGATGAATTGAAGGGGTACACACCCCGCTATTTCCAGATGGCAGTACAAGCCGTTTCGGCCCAGTCCAAACCCTCAGGTGACAATTCTGAACGCAGCCCGTTCAAAATGCCGGCGTGTGCCTGGCCCAAGCCAATCCTGCTAATCTGTTCCAGAGACGCCTTCAAACTGTGTTGTTTGCAAATTCATAGCGGCACATCGAGGCCAGTAAGGGCATTTACCTTCAGAAACGGTCTTTATCCAGAACTCATATCTGACACCGCCCATGGCCCTTTTGATATTTTATCTACGCTCAATCGCGCCACGTGACATGACCTATGGCCAAATGTATCGCGGGGTATTGCCTTTTGTCGAGGCGCAGATGTTGGTGCTGGTGGCGATCATTCTGTTCCCCGAAGTCGTAACCTGGTTGCCCGATATGCTTGTAGGTCTGTAATTTGGCGTGCAGCAACTGGTGATTCAGGACGACACTTGCAGCTCGGTGCAGTTAAATACGTGGTCAGCAACCGGAGTGCGAGATGTCATTCCGTGTATCGCTTTTCCATTTCGTCATAATAGGCTTTCTGAACTGCGCCCTGCCGTACCTCGAAGCTCGCCACCGGTCCGTTTTCGTCCATCCGACCATCTGATTTCAGCAGGGACAGCGCATCATGCATGCCTTTCAATGCACCCTGCAACGCGACATTGGCATATAGCACAAGGCCGTAGCCCATCTCATCCAGTGCCGAAAAGTCGACGATTGGGGTTTTGCCGCCAACGACTAGATTGATCAATTGCGGAGTGCCATTCAAGCGCATTGGGATGCTGCGAATATCTTCCATGCTTTGGGGCGCTTCGACAAATGTGATGTCGGCGCCATCTTCGATGAACGCCTCAGCGCGTTCGATCGCGGCATCGAACCCTTGCGTGGCGCAGGCATCCGTGCGGCCAACCACAAGGAAATTTGGATCCTGACGTGCGTCCACGGCGGCCTTGATCCGGTTGCGCGCTTCGACCATATCGACAACATCCTTGCCCGCGAAATGGCCGCATCGTTTTGGATTGATCTGATCTTCCAGCTGAATTGCGCTGGCGCCTGCACGCTCCAATGTGCGCACAGTGTGATGAACGTTCAGGGCATTGCCGAACCCGGTATCTGCATCGACCACGATAGGCAGTTCCGTGATGTTGCGAATGGCCGATGTATGCTGCGCAAGTTCGGGGAGTGAGATAAAGCCCAGATCTGGCATGCCCAGATTGGTGTTAGTCAAGCCCGCACCTGAAATATACACTGCCTCAAATCCCAACTGATCAATGACGCGTGCGGCCAGGGCGTTGGCTGCACCGGGCATCAGAACCGCTTTGCCTGTGTTTAGGCGTTCGCGGAATGCTTTGTTGATCTCATGGTTCATCATCGGCGCGCCCTCCGGCTTGTGGCGTTACCCAAATGCCTATCGAAGCCCGGTTAGTGTGGCAAGTTGAGCGACCTTGCGTTCTGTCTGGTGAAATATCCGTCAACTTGTGGTCAGACTACGCGCCAGACTTTCAAGCAAAGGGATCGTGTTTGCCCTTGTTTCGGCGTCGAACCTATTGGCCAGACCCGAGACCGTCAGCGCGCCTATGAGGTGCCCTTCGGCATCGAAGACTGGAGTGGCCACCGATGAGATGTTTGGATTGGTTTGGCCTTCGGAACTGGCTGTGCCGTTTTTGTTGAACTTCGCCAGGTCACCAACATCCTCGCCCGAGAAGTGTCGCAGCACCAGCCCTGAGGCCCCGGTCGACAATTGCAGGCGCATGCCTTCTTCGACGTGAAAGCGCAGCAGGTTGGGTGAGTTTTCTCTGTATAAACAAATGCGTTCATTGCCAGAGCGCACATAGAACGAGGCCGTTTCCCCCGTCGCTTCAGCCAGGATTTTCAGCGACGGGGCGACATGTTCGCGCTTGGTAAAATCACGCCGGAAAATCAATCCAAGCCGCCAGACACTGGGCCCCACACTGAACCGGCCGTCCTCGTCACGCTGGATGAAACCATAGATGCTCATGGAATTCGTTAGGCGCAGGATGGTGCTTTTGTGCAGCCCGGTTTCCTCGGCCAACTCGGCAAGAGACATGATGGGGTTCTGTGTCGAAAATGCGCTGAGGATTGACATGGCACGCTCGACGGATTCCGTTCTGTTCGATGGCATGGCGTTCTATCAGATGAAACAATACTGGATCAACCTTGCTGTATCTCTTTGCTATTGTCTAGCTTGGTGGCAATTCTGGAGGCCACCGTGACAGACGCTATACACAAACCAATCGCCAATACGTCGTTCCGGGCCGTGGATTATTGTGCCTTGCTGGGGCGCGACTATCGGACGCTTCCCTATTCGTTGCGGGTTTTGGCGGAGAATGCAGCGCGTCATTCCGAGGGTGGTTCAGCGGCGCTGGACGTACTCGCGCGGGCCGGGGATGCGGTTCCGTTTCGCCCTGCACGCATGTTGCTGCATGACATGCTGGGTATTCCCGCGCTGATCGATATCATGGCGATGCGCAACCGTTTGGAAGAGGTGGGTGGCGACCCGAACGTGGTTGATATGAGTTTGCCGGTCGATTTGGTGATCGATCATTCCATGTCCATCAATCATTGGGCTGAAAAGCTTGCGCTGACCAAGAACATGGATCGCGAGTTTGAGGTGAACCGCGAACGCTTTGCGTTTCTGAAAGCCTGTGAGGCGAGGTTCCCAAAGCTGCGGGTTATCCCACCCGGAGGGGGCATTTGCCACCAGGTCAACCTTGAATATCTTGGGCAGACGGTTCTGCCGTCCAATGAGAACCCGGATATACTGATCCCGGATTCTAGCTTGGGCACTGACAGCCATACCCCAATGATAAACGCGCTTGGGATCATGGGCTGGGGTATTGGCGGGCTCGAGGCCGAGGCGTTGCTGTTCGGTGAAACCACGCCGGTCAACGTGCCTCGCGTAGTCGGGCTTGAGGTCACGGGTAAGCTGTCAGACCATGTAACCGCAACGGATATTGCGCTGGTCATCGCCGAGAAGCTGCGTGCGATTGGGGTTGTCGACACTTTCGTTGAGCTGTTCGGCAGCGGCTATGCTGAACTGAGTGTGGCCGACCGCGCCACCATTGCCAATATGGCCCCAGAATATGGCTCGACCATGGTATTTTGCCCGGTGGATGAGCGTACAATCGGATATCTGCGTCAGACCGGTCGCAACGGCAGTGCCAAACTGGCCGAGCTGTATTGCCAAGAGCAGAACCTGTGGGTCGAGGGTATGGATGCTTCGGTTGACTATGAACAGGTTGTCGAACTCAATCTCGATCAGATTGGCCGCTCGGTTTCAGGCCCGTCGCGCCCCGAACAGCGGATCGACCTCTCGGCGGCAACGGACCGCCTGAGTTTCGAAGGTGAGGTTGAGCGCAGAGTGCCCGTGCCTAATGCGGCACATGACATTGGCGATGGTGATGTGATCATTGCGGCTATTACCAGCTGCACTAACACAGCGAACCCCCGCAACATGGTTTTGGCTGGCCTTGTCGCCCGCAACGCAGTTGCGCGTGGGTTGACTGTCAAACCGCATGTCAAAACCTCGTTGGCGCCGGGCTCGCGCGTAGTGGCCAAATACCTGTCTGAAAGCGGCCTGCAAGATCCGTTGGATGCGCTTGGCTTTGAGGTTGCCGCGTTTTCCTGCTCGACCTGCAACGGAATGTCCGGCCCACTCGACCCCGCGCATGAAGAGGCGATCAAGGCACATAATGTCAGAGGCATTGCGGTCTTGTCAGGAAACCGGAATTTTGCCGGGCGGATTCATCCGCTCGCATCGCGAAACATGATCGCCTCGCCGCCTCTGGTTGTGGCCTTTGCCTTGATGGGAACGATCCTGAAAGACATAACAACCGAACCGCTGGGAACCGATCAAGATGGCAACCCCGTGATGCTGGATGATTTGTGGCCCTCGGCGGATGAGGTGACGCGGATTGTTGAGACCTACGTGACGCCTGACGAATTCCGCGACAATTACGCGGCCATCGGGGATGTCAACGATCGGTGGAATGCCATGGATGTTGGGACAGGGACCTATGCATGGGAGCCTTCGACCTATGTCTCTTTCCCGCCTTTCGTAAAAGACATCAGCCCCAACAAGATTGGGCTTGAACCCCTGCGGGATCTGCGCCCGTTGGCCATTCTGGGCGATAGCGTGACAACCGACCATATTTCGCCTTCGGGTATCATCACACCCGAGTCAGAAGCGGGCCAGTTTTTGGAGGCACAAGGCGTCGCGCAACGCGACTTTAATTCTTTCGGAACCCGACGCGGTTGTTCTGACGTTGTTATTCGCTCGACATTCGCGAACTATCGCCTGCGCAATGAAATGACCCCCGACAAAGAAGGGTCCTGGACCAGGGTGGAGCCCGGGGGGCAGGTAACATCGATTTTCAAGGCGATCGAAACCTATCTGGACCGGGATCAGAAACTCGTCGTTATCGGGGGCAAGGAATATGGCTGCGGCTCCTCCCGGGACACAGCGGCCAAAGCCCCTTGGTTGGCTGGCATTCGTGCCGTCATCGCAGAAAGTTTCGAACGTATTCACCGCTCGAATCTTGTGAATATGGGGATCGCGCCGCTGTGTTTCCCGGATGGTGTAGACCGCAAAAGCCTGCAACTGGACGGGTCCGAGACCTTTGATATCGATTTCAGTGAGGACCTGAACACAGCCTCTCTGACCATCCATCGAAAGGATGGTCGTACCCAAACCACGCCGCTGGACCTTCGGCTGTATAATGACGGCGAACGCGCGACCTTTGCCGAGGGCGGGTTGTTGCCGCGCGCGTTTCGCGGTTTTCTGGCGGGGGCGGCCTGATGGCGGAGCGGTTGCGGGCGGCATTCTATCGGGGCGGGACCTCGAAGGCGGTTGTGTTCAACGGTGCAGATTTGCCCAAGGATCAGTCGGTGCGTGATCGCATATTCCTGCACGTCCTGGGTAGCCCGGACCCCTATGGCCGACAGTTGAACGGAATGGGCGGGGGGCTTTCTTCGCTGTCCAAAGTGGTGATTGTTGAACCGTCGAGCCGGAACGATGCGGATGTGGAGTACACCTTCGTACAAATTGCGGTGGATGAGCCGGTTGCCGATTACGGCTCGGCCTGCGGAAACATGTCATCCTGTGTAGGGCCCTTCGCTGTCGAGGAAGGGATAATTCCGGTTGCATCGGATCAAAACGAAGCACTTGTTCGCATCTACAGCACCAATACCGACAGTATTTATCACGCGCGTTTTCCCGTGTGCGATGGTCACCCAGTGGAAGAAGGCTCGTTTGAGATTCCCGGTGTGTCCGGGGCTGGGGCAAAGGTAACAATAGACTTTCTGGCCCCCGGTGGTGCGGGCACCGGGATGCTGCTGCCAACAGGTAATGTTGTTGATGTTCTTCAGATCGACGGGTTCGGGGCGCTTGAGGTCTCCTTGATCGATGCTGCCAATCCGGTGGTGTTTTGCCGTGCTGCGGATCTGAACAAAACGGCCACCGAACCTCCGCAGGATTTGGATGGTGATCCTGAATTCATGGCGCTGGTTGAACAGATCCGTGCAACAGGGGCCGTTGCGATGGGGATGGCGTCATCCATTGGCGACGTGAGACGCTCAAGCCCGAAGGTCGCCATGCTTGGTGACTCCAAGGAATTCACGGCCCTTGATGGACGTGTGCATGGAGCGGAAAGCCATGACGTGAATGTACGGCTTGTCTCGATGGGGAATTTTCATCGTGCCATTACACTGACTGGAGCAATGTGCACTGCAGTTGCTGCCCAGATACCGGGCACGCTGGTGCAAAAGATCGCGCAACCCACAACTCGGGACCTGCGCATCGGCAACCCGTCGGGCAATTTGCCGACAATCGCCAATGTCGAAACCGGCCCCACTGGACTCGAGGCGATATCTGCCGGAACGTTTCGAACCCAAAGGCGCCTTATGGAGGGTGCGGTGCTGTATCCGGCCGAATTGGCGGAGGGTGCGCTTTGATCAATGCGAATGATAAACCCACAGCAGACCTGAGCGATGCACATCCCAACAAGCTCTGGCCGGTGCGGCAACAGTTCACGGATTATGGAGCAAAACGAAGCTTTGCGGGGCGTATCCACACCGCAGTCACGGCTGAAGATTCCAAGCTGGTTCAAGAGAAACTCTTTACTTTGCAGGGAAATGGCGGTGTCATTGTTCTGGATGGCGGCGGATCACTGCGCACGGCATTGCTGGGAGATATGATGGCAGAACGGCTGATTGCCAACGGCTGGTCTGGGATCGTCATAAACGGGGCGGTTCGTGACAGTGAATGTCTTGCGCGTCTTGACCTTGGGATCAAAGCGCTTGGGACGACGCCGGTTCGATCAGGCAAAAGCGGCATTGGGGCAATTAATGTTCCTGTCGCCTTCGGAGGAACGCTGTTTGAGCCGGGGCAATACATCTACTGTGATCAAGACGGAATTCTGGTGGCACAGAATCCGATCTAATAAAAATAACGAAATGCCAACCAATGGGAGGAAACAATGGCAAAATTTCAACTTACACGCCGGACCTTTGCGGCTGCTGCGGTGGCAGCGATGTCGCTGGGGTCGCCGACGCTTGCTCAAGCGCAGGAAGTCGTGGATAGCATTCACTTTCTCATTCCTGGCGGCGCTGGCGGCGGCTGGGACGGCACAGCCCGCGGTACTGGCGAGGCACTGACAAAGTCGGGGTTGGTCGGAACTGCGAGCTACGAGAACATGTCGGGCGGTGGTGGCGGTAAGGCCATCGGCTATCTGATTGAGAACGCAGAAAGCAATCACGGCACCTTGATGGTCAACTCAACGCCCATCGTGATCCGGTCGCTGACAGGCGTGTTCCCACAGAACTTCCGCGATCTAACGCTTGTGGCCGGAACGATCGGTGACTATGCGGCGCTGGTGGTTGCTGCGGACGGGCCAATTCAGGACCTGAACGGGCTGATCGAAGCGTTCAATGCTGATCCAAATTCGACAGCCGTTGGTGGCGGATCAGTTCCCGGCGGGATGGACCATCTGGTTGCAGCCATGGTTTTCCAGGCGGCGGGCGCTGATCCCGTGGCCATGAAATACGTCCCTTATGATGGCGGTGGTGCCACTATGGCAGGCCTGCTGTCGGGCGAAGTTCAGGCAGTCTCAACCGGCTTCTCTGAGGCGGTCGAACTGGCCAAGGCCGGTGAGGTGCGCATCATTGGCGTGACCTCGGATGATCGAGTGGACGCCTATCCAGATGCTCCAACTATGAAAGAGCAGGGCAATGACACTGCGTTCGTCAACTGGCGTGGGTTCTTCGCGGCCCCTGGTCTGCCTGACGACAAGCTGGCGGCTTATCAGGACGCTTTGACCCAGATGTACGGTACGCCGGAGTGGGTGGAAGTTCGTGATCGCAACGGCTGGGTCGACATCCACAACAACGGTGATGACTTCCGTACCTTCCTGGAACAGCAGGAACAGGAAATCGGCGATCTGATGAAGAAGCTTGGCTTCCTCTAAGTCGACTGTTCACAGCTAAGAAAGGCGCCCGGCCCTAAGCCGGGCGCCTCAAGCAATTTGGGGAGGGGATGAAATGGCACTGGATCGCTGGATTGCGCTTGTCATTCTTTTGATCTGTTTGGCCTATGGCTACGCGGCTTTTTTTACGATGGATGATTTGCTGCCGCCAATCATGCGGCGCAGCCCGATATGGCCTTCGAGCTTTCCCAAAGTGCTGGTTATTGGCGCCATTCTGATGGCCCTTTCGATCATTCTGGGTTTGGAAAAGACGCCCGAGAAAGAAAAACCGGCAGATATCAATCTTGCGAAACTGCATGAATACAAGGTCGGCCAGGCTGTGATGTTACTGGCGCTGATGGTAGCCTATGCGCTGCTGTTGCGCCCTCTGGGATTTCTGGCGTCGACCTTCCTGTTTCTAAGCATTGGCAGTTTCATACTGGGGGAACGGCGATACGTCCTGATGGCTGTTGTAGGTGGTATTGCTGCCGGTGTTGTCTGGTATCTTGTTGATGTAGTGCTTGGGATTTTCCTAAGCCCGTTCCCCGGATTTCTGACCGCTATGGCAAACGGAGGCTGATATGCTTGAGGGACTTATGACAGGCCTCGCAACGGCCTTTACACTCACAAACATCCTGATGGTGATCGGTGGGTGTTTGATCGGAACCTTCATTGGCATGTTGCCGGGTTTGGGGCCGATGTCGATCATTGCGATCATGATCCCGGTCGCAATCACGATCGGCGACCCGTCGGCGGCACTGATCCTTCTGGCAGGGGTTTATTACGGCGCAGTCTTTGGTGGCTCGACTTCTTCAATCTTGATCAACGCGCCGGGGGTGGCATCGACAGTGGCCACCAGTTTCGATGGCTATCCGCTGGCTCGTTCGGGCCAAGCGGGTAAGGCGCTGACCGTTGCCGCGATCTCATCCTTTGCGGGTGGTACGATTGGGGCGATGTTGTTGATGGTCTTTGCCCCGGCTTTGGCCTCGGTGGCGTTGCTGTTCCATTCCTCAGAGTATTTTGCGCTAATGGTCGTCGGCTTGTCCGCCATTGCAGCATTTGCAGGTACAGGACAGGTTGGCAAAGCGCTGTTGATGACGTTTTTAGGTCTGATCATGGCCACGGTGGGCGAAGGCGTTCTGTTCAATGCGCCGCGTTTCACCATGGGGATCATGGACCTGCAATCAGGGTTTGGCTTTATTACGCTTGCGATGGCCATGTTTGCCTTGCCCGAGGCGATTTACCTGGTGCTTGATCCCGATCGTTCCAAAACCGGCGATGGTGACAGCGGAAAGATCAGCAATCTGCGCATCGACCGGGAAGAGGCCAAAAAGATTGCACCGGTGATTGGACGCCAATCAATTCAAGGCTTCTTTATTGGCGTTTTGCCAGGGGCAGGCGCGACCATTGCCTCGTTTCTTGGGTATGCGGTCGAACGGAATATTGCACCGAAGGAAGAACAAGAACGCTTTGGCAAGGGTGAGATCAAAGGCATTGCCGCACCGGAAAGTGCCAACAATGCCGCCTGTACCGGATCGTTTGTGCCTTTGTTGACGCTGGGTATTCCCGGGTCGGGCACGACCGCTATTCTGCTTGGGGCTTTGATCGCCCTGAATGTCAGCCCGGGCCCACGGCTGATGATCGATGAGCCGCAGATTTTCTGGGCCGTGATCATTTCGATGTATCTGGGCAATCTGGTTCTGCTGATCCTGAACCTGCCGCTGATCCCTTACATCGCCAAGGTTTTGGCGGTGCCGCGCAATTTCCTGATCCCGTTCATTTTGTTCTTTACGCTGATGGGGGCGTATATCGGGCAGAACAACGCGACAGAGCTGCTGATGCTGGTCGGCTTCGGCGTCTGCGCGACGATCTTGCGCTTTGCAGACTATCCGCTGGCGCCGCTGCTGATCGGGTTCATCCTTGGGCCGCTGCTTGAAAACAATTTTTCGCGGGCGATGCAGCTTTATGATGGCATGAGCTTTATTTGGGAGCGGCCGATGACTTTAGGCCTTCTGGCGATCGCCGTCATACTGGTTTTGCTTCCAAGCTACCGTCAGCGTCGGGCCGTCGCGCGCGCCAAAGGGGTTGCTGACGGCGACTGATTTTCAACCTTGGTGTTGTGGGTATCGCGGATCACGCGCCAGACAGAGTTAAGTCTGGCGCGTGATTATCTATCGTCTTTGTTAAGCATTGCCGTAGCTTTAGCCGCCTGAGAACACAAACATCAGCTGGCCTCTGCAAGTAGGCTTGCATTACCGCCTGCGGCCGTGGTGTCAACACAGACGTGGCGCTCCACTACGCAGCGTTCGCCGAAATCGCTTTCAGTAGCCAACGGGATAAGGGCGCCGTCGCGATCTGCCAGCGCTTTTCTTATGGCACGCTGTTCAACCTCTGATCCCCAGTAAACGACGAGGTCAAAGCCACGGAGCGCGGTCAGAGAAGCCGGATCCAAAACGCCGTCTATTGCTCCGGTGCCTTGTGCCCCGGGTGCGACCGTTATTGGAGCGCAGCCATGTGCGCGTACAATCGACGCCTGCTGCTGCGCTGCAACAAGATTTGGCCCCAAGCACAGAACCTTACCACGACCATAGGTCGACAGAACGTTGGATTCTCCGGTTGGTCCTGGCAACTCAGAAGTACTGAGCGCCAGTCGTTCAGGGGCCGCTGTTGCGTCAATCACCTTCTGAACATCGGCTAGTGTCGCCATGGTTCCGATTTCGGCTGGAAGCTGGCTGGAGGTGCCTTGGGTAAAGCGTTTGACATAAGAGGGGCCACCTGCTTTTGGCCCGGTTCCCGAAAGACCCTCGCCCCCGAACGGTTGCGATCCAACGATCGCGCCAATCTGATTGCGGTTGATGTACATGTTGCCTGCGTTCACACGCGATGTGACCTGCTCGATCCGATCATCAATCCGCGAATGCATGCCAAAGGTCAGACCGAACCCGGTTTGGTTGATCGCATCGACAACCTGGTCCAGCTCGGAGGCTTTGAAGGCCGCGACATGCATGACCGGGCCAAAGACCTCTTTTTCCATGTCGCCGATACCCGAAACGCGCAGAACGGTGGGCGGCACAAATGTGCCTGTGTTGGGAACAGCAAGCTGTTTGAGGACACGGCCCTGAACGCGTGCAACCTCGATATAGTCCAGGATTTCTTTCTGAGCACCACTTTCGATGACCGGGCCGACATCTGTGCGTAGATCCCACGGGTTGCCGATGACCAATTCGTCCATCGCGCCATAGAGCATTTCCAGAACCGTATCTGCGACATCTTCCTGAACATAGAGGATACGCAGGGCCGAACAGCGCTGACCAGCGGACTGGAACGCCGATGCGACAATGTCCTTGATCGCTTGCTCGGGCAGCGCCGTGGAGTCGACGATCATGGCGTTCAACCCGCCAGTTTCTGCGATCAGCGGGGCACCGGGTTCGATCTTTTGGCTCATTGCGCGGTTGATGGTCTGGGCTGTGAAGGTCGAGCCTGTGAAGCACACACCGTTGACGCGGGGGTCAGACGTCATTTTGGCGCCGACAACGGAACCACGGCCGGGGATCAATTGCAGATTGCTGATAGGCACACCCGCCTGATGCATCAAGCGAACTCCGATTGAGGCGATGATTGCCGTCGGTTCGGCGGGTTTTGCAATCACGCCGTTACCTGCTGCAAGTGCCGCCGCGATTTGGCCCGAGAAAATCGCCAGAGGGAAGTTCCAGGGCGAAATACACGCGATCACCCCGCGCGCCGGGCGGTTCAGCTCCAATGCGCGCGCTGCGTAGTAGCGTAGGAAATCGACGGCCTCGCGCAGCTCGGCAATGGCGTCCATCGGGGTTTTACCGGCTTCTCGGGTCAGGGCTGCGAAGATTTCGCCGAAGTTCTCCTCGTACAGATCCGCAGTCTTATTCAGAACCTCTGCGCGCGTTTGGGCATCCGCGCTCCAGGCCTTTGCCGCGCTCAGCGCTGTTTCCATGTCTTCTGCAGCGGCCTGCTTTGCAGTTCCCAGCTTGTCCGCGTGATCAGCCGGGTTGATTACGTCAAGAACGCGGTCACCGGTGACCTCACCTTCGATGATCGGGCCGACATTCCAAACGGTGTTTCGGAAGGGGGTGCGGGCCTGTTCAATCTCTGCCAGATCGGTTGTGTCATGCAAATCCCAACCGCGCGAGTTCGGGCGTTCGGTCCCGTACAAGGCATTCGGCATCAGCACAGATGAGTTGCGGTCGGGGGTGGCAATTGTTTCGAACGGATCGGTGGCGATGGCTTCGGCCGGAACAGCCTCATCTACGATCTGGTTTACGAAGGAAGAGTTTGCGCCGTTTTCCAGCAACCTGCGGACCAGATAGGCCAGAAGATCGCGATGCGCGCCAACCGGAGCATAGATACGGCAGCGGGTGCCTTCGCCTTCCAGCACCAGATCGTGCAGTGAATCCCCCATGCCATGCAGGCGCTGGAATTCAAACGCGCGCTTGTCATCAGCCATTTCCAGAATGGCCGCGACCGAATGTGCATTGTGCGTGGCAAATTGCGGATAGATGCGATCCGTCATCTCAAGCAGTTTTTTGGCGCAACAGATATAGGAGACATCGGTTGCTGCTTTTCGGGTGAACAGGGGGAACCCGCCAAGCCCTTCGACCTGTGCCCGTTTGATTTCGGTGTCCCAATAGGCGCCTTTGACCAGACGCACCATGATCTTGCGATCAAGTTCGGTGGCCAGCGCGTTCAGCCAGTCCAGCACATGAGACGCACGTTTTCCGTAGGCCTGAACCACAACCCCAAAGCCATCCCAGCCTGCCAGCGATGGATCACGCAGAACGGCTTCGATCACGTCAAGCGAAAGGTCGAGCCGGTCAGCCTCTTCCGCGTCAATATTCAGGCCCATGCCGGCGTATTTCGCTTGCTGTGCAAGTTTCAGTGTCAACGGCACCAGCTCGGCCATGACCCGGTCTTTCTGACCAACTTCATAGCGGGGATGCAGCGCTGACAGCTTGATCGAGATGCCCGGGTTTTCGCGAATATCCTTGGAGCGGCATTCCCGTGCCAGAGCGGCAATGGCGTCCTGATAGGCGATAAAGAACCCCTTTGCATCTGCTGCCGTCAGTGCAGCCTCACCCAGCATGTCGTAAGAATAGGTGTAACCCTGCGCTTCTTTCTTCTCGCCGCGCTTAACCGCCTCTTCGATGGTTTGACCCAGAACGAATTGAGCCCCCATTTCTTTCATCGCACGTCCGACAGCCGCGCGGATCACCGGCTCACCCAAGCGTTTTACGGCGCCTTTCAGGGTCGCAACAAGGCCGCTGCCTTCCTGAAGAACCTTGCCGGTCAGCATCAGCGCCCATGTCGACGCGTTGACCAGTGAGGAAGAGGAGTTGCCAAGGTGCTGGCCCCAGGCCGAAGGTGCAATTTTGTCTTCGATCAGGGCGTCGATCGTATCTGCATCCGGCACGCGTAACAGCGCCTCGGCCAGACACATCAGGGCAACGCCTTCGCTGGTGGACAGGCCGTATTCGGCCAGAAAAACCTCCATCAAGCCGGGTTTGTCGTCGGCCCGGATCGATTTCACCAGAGCAATTGCACGGTTGCGCGCTGCTGCACGATCAGATGCCGTCAGTTCAGCCGCTTGGGTGAGTTCTCTCAGAACCTCGGATTCGTCACGCAAATGGTTCTGGCGAATTCGGTTCCTGATTGTAGCCAACTCTGACATTGCAGCTCTCCTGAGTTCTTTGCGCTTTGACGCTTGCCGCGTAGGATATCAGAGTTCCAGAATTCGTGTTGCCTAAAGAAGGGTATGGAGGTAAAAAAAAGTACTGAAATTACTGAAATATGCAGGCATAACGGCGGCAATAGTGGACAAGAATAGGCAATTAGATCGCCATGATCGCGCAATCATTGCGATTCTTGCGCGGGAAGGTCGAATACCTGTTACAGAGTTGTCTGTGCGGGTTGGTTTATCAAAAACCCCATGCCAGATCAGGCTGAAACGCTTGCAGGAGGATGACATCATCCTTGGTTTTCAGGCCGTCATCAATCCGGCCAAGATGGACCTGGAGCAAGTGGCCTTTGTCGAGGTCAAGCTGTCCGACACGACCGAGCCCGCTTTGTCCGCGTTCAATGCTGCGGTGCGCAAGGTGCCAGAGGTTGAACAGTGCCACATGATTGCGGGGGCATTCGATTACTTGATCAAGATCCGTACATCGAACATGCGGACATTTCGCGAAGTCCTGGGAAAAACCATCTCGTCCCTGCCTAACGTCGCCAGCACGTCGACCCATGTCTCAATGCAATCTGTCAAAGACAGCGAAACATTTTAGGCACAGCTGTAAACGCGACACTGGTATACGTGATATGTGGCTTTGAAATTTTCCGATTTGCTGGCGTTTGAGTCGGTTTGTCAAAAGATGATGAAACCAAAACTGATGGCCTTTCGCTCATCGATTGCGGCGATTGATCTGCACCGTATCAGATCGGTGGATCAGGCCCATCAGCGGTTCACGTTGACAAATCAGTAGATCAACTGGCGTCGTGATGGGTGTTTATGAAATGGATCATTCTGCCAGAAGCGCCGAAAGATCAGCCGCGCCTTTCTGCAAAGTCTGCAAGAAAGACATCAGGCTTTCTACGTCATGACGCTGAGTTGGCGCATGAACGGAAAGTGTTGCAACCAACCTGTCCTGCCCATCCTGAACAGGCACCGCAAGAGCAGTCATCCCGGTCATGAACTCTTCATCATCGGTGGAATACCTGTTGTCGGCGATACGTTGGATTTCAGAGCGTAAAGCGTCGGGGTCCGTCAAAGAGCGTTCGGTTTGCGGTTGAAGATTGCCGGCGGAAAGAAAGCCATCCAGCGTTTTTTGCCGCAATGTAGACAGGTACATCTTGCCGCTGGCGGTGCAATGAAAGGGTACTTGTGTACCGACGGGCAATTGAATGCGCAAAGGCCATTTGGTTTCGATCCGGTCGAGATAGATCATGCCTTCGCGGTCCGGGGTGGCGAGATTGCAGGTTTCACCCACTTGTTCGGCCACGCTGCGCAAGATCGCCAGACGCGCCGTACGCAGGTGCTCGGAAGACATCGTATTGACTGAAAGCAACCTTAGCCGGTGGCCGGGGCCGTATGAGCGGCCATCCAGATCGCGTTGTAGAAACCCTTCGGCCTCGGCGGTTTGAAGCAGGCGGTGGACCGTTGGTTTTGCCAATCCCAATGCGTCGATAAGATCAGATGGTTTTACGGCAACCCCGCGCCGCGCCACCTCCTCTAGTATGAGGAGAAGGCGCAAGTTGGTCGGGATCTGAGTTTCTTTTTCTTGTGTTTCCGTCAGGGCCATCCCGCAACAGTCTAGTTATTTGGCAGCAGGATCAAGGCCAGATCGGGCACAAGTGAAACCAAAATCCATACTGACAGCAAAGATACCAGATAAGGCACGGTGTATCTGAGCAGCCGGAAATAGGGCACTCCGGTCACACCTGAAGCGACATACAGGTTCAACCCGTAAGGGGGTGTGATGAAGCCGATGGACGCGCCGACCAGGAAGATCACCGAGAAGTGGATCGGATCAATGCCAACCGAGGCCGCGATGGGGGCCAAGATTGGGGCCAAGATAATCGTGACCGGCAGGCTTTCCAGCACCATACCCGAGAAGAAGACGATTACCATTGAGGTGAACAGAACTGCGTAATAGCCACCCATTGAGGTTACGAAATTGCCGATAGTCTCCTGTGCGCCAAGCAAAGACAGGATTTGCTGCATCACGACTGAAATTGCGATCAGTGGTGCCAGGATACCTGTGATCTGAGCCGATCGGATCACGATCGAAGGGATTTCTGGAATCGTGAACCCTTCGACCACGAACATCTCGGCAAAGGTTTTTTCGGTGGGTGAAATGTCGTTCCGTGCACCCATGATGCGGTTGATCGGATAGCTGACGAGGCCCGCAATGACGCAGAAACCTACGGTCACGCCCGCCGCCTCAGTAGGGGAAAATTTGCCAGTGTAGATGCCCCACAGCACCAGGCCAATGGCGAAGAAGCCAAGCCAAGCTCCGAACGCGGTTTTTAGCACCCGGTTCAGTTGCAGCGGGATCAAGTGGCCCCAGCCATTCATGCGGCAGATGATCCAGCAGGCAAACTGCATGCCAAAGACCATCAGCGCGCCGGGCAGGATACCTGCGACGAACAGCTCAGAAATCGGCAGGTTCATCAGGAATCCGTAGACGATGAAGATAATCGAGGGAGGAATGATAATCCCCACCGTGCCGCCCGCCGCAGCGGTTGCCGCGCTGAACCGTTCGTCATAACCACCCTTGACCATCTCCGGGTGCAACATGGAACCAATCGTAGCGGTGGTTGCGGAATTTGATCCTGAGATTGCAGCGAACAATCCGCAAGCGCCCAGTGACGCCATCGCAAGCCCGCCACGTATCCATCCGAGACAGGCATAGGCGAAGTCGCTAAGCCTTCGGGCGATACCAGACTTGTTAATCAGGTCACCGGTCAGAATGAAGAGGGGCATCGCCAGAAGGGCAAAGCCTTTATTGAAAACATTCAGAAGCTCTGCGCCCATGTTGTCCAGCGTCAGGCCAAGGACAAAGGAACAGCCGATGACCCAGTAGCCGATGACCAGCAGAACGGGCACGCCCAGCATGAAAAGGAAGGTGACCCCCAGCGAGATCAGTGTAACCATGGTTCCATCTGTCATCAGTCTGCTCCGATCACGGCTTGCTTGATCAGCGGCTCGCCTGTTTTCCAATTGTTCAGATCGTCGGCGAGGTTTTGAAACACCCGTCCAACCATCAGAAAGAACGAAAGCGGTGCGGCCAGAAGGAACCACCACTGCATAATGTTGTCAGTCCCCAGGACAATCTGGAAGTTCGAAGCCGACAGCGCCACCAACCGCGTGGTGGTCACGATGACGATCACTGCGAAGATGAACCAAAGGACCGCATCCAGGATCAAACAGGCCAGTTGACCGGCGCGGGGCATGGAGGTGCGGAATTCACTAAAGCTCAGATGTGTACGCAGGCGAACATTGTAGGAGGCACCGAACCATGCCATCACCATGAACAGCAGGGGCGGAATGGTCGTTGACCAAGGTTCTTGATCGTTGAACACAAATCGATCAATCACGCCCCAGAAGATGATGAAGGCAATCGCCAGGTAGGAATAGACCATCACGGACCGTTCAAAATGGCGTTCGACAAAGGGAACTTTCTGGTAAATCCACATGATGAGAAGCCCACCCAAGGCCGCGACGATTGCGCCCAAAACCCATGTCGCGTCGGATTCCAGTGCAGATTGTATCTCGAATGAATCAAAGGTGAGAAGAGCGCTAAAGATAGCGCCTATGTCTGCCCAAAATGACATGAGCCCCGTCCTCCCAGTCGGTGTTTTGTGGAACCGGCCCAAACGGGCCGGTTCTTGAAGAGCTTAAATTAGGCTTGGCCCATCCACCAACGGCGTGGCTCGACATTTTCGGGCAGAGTGTCAGCCGGAATTTCACGCGCGATGTCGTAGATTTCCTGATACGTATCGATGCCACCAGCCCATTTATTCAGACGTTCACGCCACTGCGCCCAAGGCTCAGGGTTGTAGTTGGGCGCGCACATCTCTTCGGCCAGTTTGATCTGGTCGTCTGGCAGGAAAGCCGGGCGGACGCCGTTCTCGGCGAAGATCGTATTCGGCAATTGCGGCTCTGAGAAGCCAACCGTGTTCAACAATGCAGCTTCATTGGCGCCCTGAATCAGAGCCTGCGTAAAATACGAGGACTCCATGACTGCGTCCTGCAAATCACCACCCAGGCTGTCGAACACCTTGGCCGACATCGAGGTATGCTCGGTACCGCAGAAGAACTTCAGGTTCACCGACTGTGAAACCACCGGTGCCATGTTGGCGTAGGCCACGGCTGAGGCCCATGTCTCGGCCCCGTCAATTAGGCCGGTCTTCAACGCGTCCAGGGTTTCTTCCCAAGCGACAGGCACAGGGTTCAGATTCAGCAATTGCATGGCAATCCGGCCCAGCTGTGTACCTGTTACACGGTTTTTTGTGCCAAACAGTTCTTCCAGCTTGGTAACGGTTGGCTTGTCGGCAAAGTTCGAACCCATTTGCAGACCACGCAACTCGCAATGGGTGAACAGGAATTTCAGCCCATGCCGTTTCTCAAGCGGATCGCGCAGGATGCGCTGGCTCGCGGGGCTGTAGAAGAAGTGATACTGCGCTGCGCGGCTTGGGAACATATAGGCATAGTCCAACACGTTCAGATAGGGTGCGCCACCTGCAGAGTTCTGAGTTGAGGCTGCATAGATGTCGACGATACCCTGCTGAGTCTTCTCGACACAGCTCAGCTGACCGCAGATTTGGTTATCGCCGATGAACTCAATGCGAATCTCACCGTCCGTACGCTCTTCCAGATCACGCGCAAACTCGATGGCTCCGGCGCGTTCGATCAGAAGGTTGCGGGTGTTGAAGCCAGAAGCGCCGAATTTCAGCGTGTGCTTCGGCTCTTTTGAAAAGCGCTTTTCATAGGTTGACTCAGCGGCTTGCGCCAAATTCGCCAGGCTCATCGCGCCGCCGAACCCGCCTGCTGCTAGCAGCGTCGAGCTCATGCCATAGCGTCCGGCCACACGGAAGAAATCCCGCCGCGAAATACCACTTAGTTTCTGACCAATCTCCATTGCTTACCTCCCTGATCGCAAATAATGAGACTATTTGTATCAAAAAATGCTAGTATAATTCTTGCATCTTGCATAGAGTTTTTTTCAGCGACTTTGGGAGGAGGCAGTCATGGAAGTGGATTATGCGGTTGTTGGCGCGGGGTCTGCGGGCTGCGTTATTGCCAATCGGCTCAGCGCTGATCCCAAGAGCACAGTTGCTCTGCTAGAGGCCGGCGGGCGCGATACAAACCCGTGGATTCACATTCCTGTTGGGTACTTCAAAACGATGCACAATCCGTCAGTCGACTGGTGTTATCGCACCGAACCCGACCCCGGCCTGAACGGTCGGTCCATCGACTGGCCGCGCGGCAAAGTCTTAGGTGGCTCATCTTCGCTGAACGGGCTACTATATGTCCGCGGACAAAAAGAAGACTATGACCGTTGGCGCCAGATGGGCAATGAAGGCTGGGGCTGGGACGATGTGTTGCCCTTGTTCAAACGCAGCGAAGATCAGGAACGGGGCGTGGATGAGTTCCACGGTGTTGGCGGGCCATTGTCTGTGTCGAACATGCGCATTCAGCGCCCAATCTGTGACGCATGGGTCGCCGCCGCGCAGGCCGAAGGCTACCCCTTTAATCCCGACTATAACGGCGCCGAACAAGAGGGCGTTGGGTATTTTCAGCTGACCACGCGCAATGGTCGCCGTTGTAGTGCTGCTGTCGCCTATCTGAAGCCCATTCGCGATCGCCAAAACCTGAACATCATCACCAAAGCTTTGGTATCGCGCGTGATCCTGGACGGCAAGAAGGCCGTCGGGTTAGTGTACCGTGATAGATCTGGGGTGGAGCACACTCTGAAAGTGCGACGCGAGATTGTCCTGTCGGGTGGTGCGATCAACTCGCCCCAGATTTTGATGTTGTCAGGGATCGGAGACCCGGATCACCTCAAGGAAAACGGCGTTGAACCGCTGCACGCGCTGCCGGGTGTTGGCAAAGGTCTTCAGGATCATCTTCAGGCTCGGCTGGTCTTCAAATGCAATGAACCTACACTGAATGATGAGGTGCGCAGTCTATTCAATCAAGCGCGTATCGCCTTGAAATACGCCCTTTTCCGCGCGGGCCCGATGACCATGGCGGCCAGCCTGGCCACAGGTTTCATAAAGACCCGCCCAGATGTCGAAACGCCGGATATTCAGTTCCATGTCCAACCCTGGTCCGCCGATAGCCCGGGGGAGGGCGTGCACCCGTTTTCAGCCTTCACAATGTCTGTTTGCCAGTTGCGCCCGGAAAGCCGTGGGGAGCTTAAGTTAAACGGCCCTGATCCATCCACGCACGTAAAAATCATTCCGAACTACCTATCAACAGAAACCGATTGCCGTACCATGGTCGATGCGGTGAACATCGCCCGGCGGATCGCCAAACAGAATCCACTTGCCTCGAAAATCTCTGAGGAGTTTCGACCATCGGCAGAGCTGAGCCTTGACGACTATGAAGGTACATTGGATTGGGCCAGATCGAACACCGCATCAATCTATCACCCTACCGGTACCTGCGCGATGGGACAGGCCGAGACATCGGTTGTTGATGCCAAACTGAAGGTCCATGGAATATCGAACCTGCGCGTCGCGGATTGCTCGATCATGCCCGAAATCGTCAGTGGCAACACCAATGCACCGGCGATTATGATCGGTGAAAAAGCAAGCGATCTGGTAATGGCTGATGCCTGAGATACGGGCTGACCGGAGTTGGAGTTTGCCCCAACAGCCGGGCAGTTCAAAACTACTCCAGAAGTAGCTTGAATGAAGGATGGCGTTCCGCGCCACTTGGCATAATCTCATGGATCGCTGATAGAACTTCATCGGATGAAGACAGCTGCAGGCGTCTGCGGCTGTCCAGAATATGGGCCAACCAGGCAAGTGCCCTGATATCTCGGGCCATTTGTTCTGCGTGGTCCAAATCTCTCACCAGTACATCTGCAGGCGCTTTTGCCAGATAGCGAGATTCCGCGCGCAGCCGCAGAATTTCGGGCCAGATCATTGTGTTACCTTGGGCGTTTTCGGGCGTGTCAATCGTTGCCCACAATCCTTCGGCGTCTTCATGTCGCCCCACGCACGCATAGGCATGCGCGAGCAATGCTTCGTGGTATCTGGTCAAAAATCGAATGCCCAGAGCCTCAGCCCCCGCGATGGCGGCTTCCAAGTCAGCCAGCGCCGCGGCGGGGTTTTCGTTGTGATAGCATGCGGCAGCCATCCAGAGATTTGCGCCGACAATCCAAAAGGGCTGCCCAAATGTTTCAGCCAGCGACTTGGCCTGTTCCAGTTCGTCGCGGATCGGTAGGCCGCTTGGCGCGTAACAACGTGCTGCTGTGCGGAAAACGCGAATATATGGGACAAGTGGCGCAACATCCAACCGTTCCCCATGCGCGCGGGCCGAGGCCAACGCTTGCTCCCAGCCATCAGCATCACCCGCGATAAAGCGCCCGTGCGCCCGGAATAGATGGACCAGTTCCAGACAATCCATCGAATAGGTCATTACATGCAGCTTATGTTGATCAAAGTCATACAGTTCGGCGGTGCGCTGATAGGATGCTTCTTGCTCGGCGAATTCACCAAGGCTGAAGCTCGTAACCGATCGTGCGCAGTTAGAAACAACGCCCAGCTTGGGATCGACTTTGGCGATGTGTTCCATGCGCTCAACCATCCGCACGGTGCCCGACACATCTGACAAGGTGTAAGCGTGAGTCCATATGCCCCACGCAATCTGGAATTCAAGCTCACCACCCCCGGCGATAGCTTCGCACAGTGCCAGTGCATTCCCATAGGCCGCTGCCGCACGAGGGGATCCAAACCCCCCCTGCTGGACCAGCGCGTTGCCAAGTACAAATTCGGTCGACATTTCCAGGCGATTGCGCAGATCCTGATCTTCGATTTTCTCTAGTAGCCCCTTGGCAATTTTCGCGACACGCACGCTTTCGGCGATCTCACCGCGCATGGTTGCGACCTGAGCGGCCTCGGCCAGTTTAGGGATGGCTTGCGCATAGTCTTCGCACCCAATCAAGTGCTTTGCTTCGATGATAGGATTGGCCTTCAGAGATTCAGGTGCGATCGCCCGATAGGCCTGCAGCGCGTCCCCGTGCAGCTTGCGGGCGCGCGTGTTCAACATAGATGTGACCACCGCATCGCGCAGCAGTGCATGATCGAACGCAAGCTCGTTGGTACCCCTTTGCCGAAGCAAACTGCGATAGACAAGCGTGTCCGTAGTCTTTTGGACCTCGTGCACTGGTTTGTTCATCATGGCAGCAGCCACGTCCGTTGTTGCATAGTCTTGCAGGACGGCGACGACCTCGACCAACTGCCTTTCATCCTCATCGACATCCAGCCGTTGCTGCAGTGCTTCTATCAGGGTTTGTGGTATGGCTGCCTCGATACTCGCTTGCGGCTGCTCTAGCAGGGTCATCGTGTAATGGTACACATAAAGCGGTATGCCATTCGCGCGTTCGATTATTTTTTCGCGCGTCGATTGGTTGAGCCGGTTATCTGGGTCGAGAAATCCTATCAGTCTACCCGCATCGTGATCTGCAAGTGGGGTCAGATCGATACGCAAGTCTGCTTCTACCTGCAGATTTCGCCCTTCCAGCCTGTGTGTCGCCAACAAAAACAGCGGCTGGTTGCGAAAAACCTGCGAAAGCACGGTAAGGAATGCAACAGAATCCTCATCAAGCCATTGGGCATCGTCGATGAACAGTATGAGTGGTCCCTTGGCAAGCTCGCGTTCGAGTATTGCTTGTAATGCTTCTGTAATCCGGCCTTGGCGGACGATTGGCGCGACAGGTATTTGCGACATATTCAAGAGGCGCTGAAGACCGTCTAGCATACCTTCCGGGGCCCATTCCTCGAGGGAAGCGGCGGGGTCCTTTCCGTTCTGCTCTTGAGCGATCAACGTACGTATCGCGGCGTTGAAACATGCAAAACTTTGCTCGCTGCGGTGAAGGGATCCCACGACGCGTATGACGTTTGCATTCGGAACTGACGTTAGGAATTGCTCTGCCAGCATTGTCTTGCCATAGCCTCCGGGGGCCATAACGTCTGCAAATGCAAATCGGCCCGAAACAGCGTCTGCATAACAGGTGCTGATCTGGCTTATCAGGTCAGAGCGGCACAGCAATGGCTGTCCGACCGGGTTCAATTCCACTTGCCCGTCCCATAGCGCGGGTTGATCCTGAAAACCTTGTTGGTCATTCAGGATATTGCCTGTCGTCAGCATGGCCTGATCACCTGTCAGGTGCGGAACGTCAATCGCCCAAACATCAATGGGATTGCGAAAGCCTTTGAGCGCTGTCTCGCCAACCTCTCTAAGGTTAAGCGCCGCCTGATCAATGGACCGCCTGACTTCGGATGAAAAGAAGATGCTGCTTGGGCTCGCCAGTGATTGCAGCCGCGCAGCGCGGTTCACCGCGTTACCGATAGCCAATGCTTCCTGAGCCGCCTCGCCAGCGCGCACAGTGTTTACAACGCTCCATCCTGTTGCGACGCCACATCAGGCTTGCAGAAGCTTTCCTTTTATCTTCAGGGCAGAGGCGATTTCGATGATCTTAATTGCGCACGCAACTGCAGTGGCGGCGCTGTTTTTGATCGACCTTGGATAACCAAAATATGCCATGGCGCCGTCGCCCATATATTTCGCAACAAAGCCACCCGCATTCTGGATTTCCTGCTGGCACTGGCTTTGAAAGCTCTGGATCACCTCGAACATGGCTTCATTACCAAAATGCTGTGTTGCATCCGTAGAACCAACGAGATCAACGAAGAGAACGGTCATGTATTGTGATCTTGCTTCGCTGGTTTCTCCGATACGGGCACCGCAGCTTGAACAGAAATTCCCACCAGCCTCGGAAGGAACTCCGCACCGCTTACATACAACTTCACTCATCTGGCCAGCTTCCTCAGGGTCTTTTTGACTCTGCACACAGGGAAACAAGTATTGGTTACAGCGGCGTCGTTCTGAAAAGCATCAAAACCAAGACATTTAGGTATCTAATCCCAATTCGGGGCCAGAATCCGGGAATGAGATATCTGATTGCACGTTCCCCCATTTGTGCGATCTTCCAGATATGCACGGCTCAATCATCGAGGCCAAAGCATAGCGTATTACGATATAATGCTTTAAATTTGATAGATTGTCGACAAATTCGAAACACTGATGAAGGCGATTGTTCGGCCAGTGTATCTATGGTTGCTGTGATCCGATCCGTATCGTGTTTAGAGAACCCGCAACTGAGATTCGAATGTGACACCACGCATTTGGTCAAAACTGTTTCGCCAATAGTAAAGTTTTTTCAAGGATTGCGGACGACGATCCCGCATTTGCAACACCCCAAACCCGCAATGCTGCAGTAGCGCGCAAAGCGCTGCCGGAGCCGAAACATAAGAGGGCGGGTCGTCTGTCATGCTGAAATCAAAAAAAGTGAGAATGCAGACCGTTCTCATTCAGTCTGCTCACCCGCTCCATGGGCGAAAACGGTGATTTCGCGTCGCTTTTTCTATCTTAATCAATTCCGCAATGAAGGCAGGAAGAAAACAAACTTTGGGCACATTGAAAGGATTCTTTGGGTTGGCGCCGGATTCTGGGGTGATTGTTGTACTCGCTAGCTCGTCTGAACTTGGACCTGATGCGAGTTTGCTCCTACGTCCATGCGCGTTTGGCCATCATAGGATTGGCTCAAAAGTTGTGAAAAGTTAGATGGTGAAACAGATGTTCAAATACAAAAGTCCGCTCAGCCGTATTCTTGATGGAACCAATATGCCCAGCGTCGCTGAAGACGAACCGGTCGATTTTGGTGTCATCGTTGCCGAAGATTCAGAATTGACGACTGAACCTACAGAACCTGAAACGCCCGAGGCGGAAGCGGCCCTTCAATCCGAAATACAGTTGGCCGGATCGGATGCGATTGCATCTTTGGCGTTTGCGGAAAGACTGGAGGCGCTGAATACGCCTAACGTGGAAGATGCCCTCGACGCCGCAGCACCTCAGATAGTTGAACCGGCTCCGATGCCCGATCCTCATCCGGGACCCGGCGAAAGTGTCGAAGCCCCTGAAGCTGATGCTTCGAATGCTAAACGCGGCCGGCGCGTCAAAACAACTTTCCTGGGCTTTGGGAACCAGGCGGATCCGATCGAAGATATTCTAAAAACCGCGGAGCCAGTGAAAAACAACTCCCAACAACACGAAGCCTATCCGGTCGGTTGGTTGGTTGTGACCAAAGGCCCCGGTCGCGGTACAAGTGTGATGCTCACAGGTGGATTGATGCAGATCGGTCGGAATGACGATCAAGCCATCCAACTCGATTTTGGCGACAACGGTATCTCTCGCAGTAATCATGCAGTGATCGCTTATGACCCAGAAGCCCGAAAGTGCTATTTGGGTCATGGGGGTAAAGCGAATTTGGTTCGCCTAAATTCGGGGCCTGTGCTTAGCACGGTTCCATTGTCGAGTGGTGACGATATTCGCATCAGTGACACCACAATGCGCTTTACCGCATTTTGCGATGATGAGTTCGACTGGCAGGCCGATTGAGTTGATCTGAAGTAAACTCTCCTTAAAGAAGAGCGCTTCGCATAAATGTGGAGCGCTCTTCTTCTTTACGTGTATCAGTTTGATAGCAACAGTCGAAGAATATTGAATAATTTCAACGCTTAGTTCGATTTTGAAGTTAGTCAAGAAATCAACACAAACTTTTCTTGGGCCAACCACAATACAGCTCGATTTATTGCCATTGTTAACACAATCGGTGGGTAAAAAGTGAGAGAAGGTAAGGTTAGCCACTATGAAAATGAACCGACGAGTATTTCTTAATAGCGCATCGTTGGCGGCCTGTGTCGCTATGGTGCCGGTCGGCGGGCGTGCGCTGGCAATGGCGGCCGGGCAGGTTGCGCATCGGATACTGGCCGCAGACAAGCTGAGTTTCTTGACAGAGAAGGTTGCGAAGGCAGTTGTACTGCTAAGCCTGGGTGCCGAAGTCGAAAAGGATCTGGCTGAACTGCAAGAAGCCCATGATGAGTTTGACGACATTCTGTTGGGCTTTCGCGAGGGTAAGGGATCTTCGGGCGTTGACCGTGAGCGGTTTGTTTCCGTGAACAACGCGCTGAAAGAGGTCGAAAAGCTTTGGATGCCTTACCGCAAGGCGATCGAAGAGATTATCGAGGCAGGAAAGGTGGATGATGAGCATCTGCACCTAATTGTCGGCAATGATGAGGTTCTGGAAAAAACCTGCCACGAAGTCGTTCGTAAGCTGGAAGAGGCCTATGGCGACGTGGATATCGATCTGGCACTGGCATTGGCACTGGACTTTGCAGGACGTCAGAGAATGCTGACACAGAAGATCTGCAAGGAAATCGCGCTGGCAGCAGCAGGTCAGGACACCGAAGAGCACCACAAGAAATTCAAGAAGAACGCCAAGAAGTTCGGCAAGATTGTCGACGTTCTGATTGAAGGTGGAAGCAGTTCGATCACGATGGCCAAACCGCCAAGCAACGCGGCGCTTGAGGCCTTGACCGAAGTTCAGACCCATTGGGCAAAACTGCAGCCGGTTGTCGAGCAACTTGACAGCGTAGACGTGCCAAACGTCGATGACGTAGCTCACTTCTGTGCCGAGATGGATGTGCTTGAGATTGAGTCCGAAAAGGCCGCGCTTCTCTATGAAGAGGCCATCAAGCTGGATTCCTGAACGCCAACCCATGTCTCACGTGATTTGGCCCCAAACTACAGCACCTGAACGGAACTCGTAGCAAAACCAAATTGCGACTACTTTGATGCCTAAAACATGCATCGGAAAAATACTAAATGAGTGCTAACTCGAGGAGTTAAAATGTTAAATTCACCATTCACGCGGCTTTGTGTTGCCGCATCGATCATCTCAGGCGCTGTCACCACCGCGTCATTTGCACAAGAGGTTCGCCTGGTCGGGAAGGACAGCAATATCGACGTGATCGGCAATCTTCTGTCGTCAAAAGACGGGAAGTATCTGGTCGAAACGGATATCGGCGAGTTTGTGATCAATCAGGATCTGGTGACCTGCGAAGGTGAGGCTTGTCCGACCGAGCAGACCTATGTCTACGACCTTGAAATTTCCGCCCCCGATGAGATCGCAGAGGTTCTGGTTCCGATCATCGCAGAAGGATATGCCGCTGCCGCTTTGGAAGCAGAGGCCCAGCTTTATGACGAAAACGGAGAGCCGGTAGATACCGAAACCGTTGACGTGGGCGACCACAAATACGGCGAGGAGCATGACTTTGCATTGCTGCTGACCGATCTGGAAGGCGATGATGTTGCAACATTCGGCATCCATACAGCCAATGGCGCACGCCTGTTCGAGCGTCTTGCCAAGAAAGATGCCTCGATCATCTTTACCGAAACCTCTGCACGTAAGGCTGATCGCTCGATCGTGTCCGAAAGCAGTGGCGGCAATCTGCGCGACTTTGATCAGGAGCGTGTTATCGCGGTGGACGGTTTTGCACTGATTGTGAACCCGCTGAACCAGATCCCTGATCTGAGCGTCAAGCAGGCTCGTGACATCATGTCCGGTGATATCGTGAACTGGTCTGAAGTTGGCGGTTCGGATGCACCCATCCATGTCTACTCGTTCGACCCTGATACCGAAGCGTATCATCACATCGAAAAGCTTCTGTTCAAGAAGTCCGACAAGACGCTGACGAACGAGTCGAGCATTGTGCACGACCGCACGGAGTTGACGACCGCGATCATGGAAGATGTGGCCGGCTTCGGTATCGTCAACTACGCTGCTAAGCGCGATGCACGTGCCGTTCCGCTGCGCACAACCTGCGGGATTGTTCAGGACCCCAGCCTCTTCAATCTGAAGACCGAGGAATACTATCTTCAGGAACGTGTTGTGGCCTATAACCGCTCGGATATCGACGGCTATGCCCGTGAACTGGTTGATTTCCTGGATGATGGCAGCCTGGACGGCCTTGTCGCTAAAGCGGGCTATATCGACCTGTCGATCACTTCGGACAGCCAGGAGCGCGCCGCAGAACGTCTGGTCGCCGAGCTGGAGGAGGGTGAGAATGAGTATGAGGCAGAGCTTGTCGAAGACCTGCTGAAAAACATGAACACCCACGCACGTCTGTCGACAACGTTCCGTTTCGCGCCTGGCTCGAAGCGTTTCGATAACAAAGCCGAGCGCGACCTGATGCGTATGGTGAACTATCTGGCCGAAACCAAGCCGAGCGAAGTTGTGATCGTCGGGTTTACTGACAACAAGGGCCCCTTCGACTCGAACCTGCTGATTTCACAGGAACGTGCTCAGGCTGCGTTGGACCATCTGGTCGAGGTTGCCACCGGTGGCGAACTGGACGGGATCACCCTGAAGGCAGTTGGTTATGGCGAACTTGAGCCTGTCGCCTGCAATGACAGCCCACGTGGCCGCGCGATCAACCGTCGCGTCGAAGTATGGATCGCTGGTTAAGGTGAGTACAGGCAAGCCGCGGCGATCTCGTCGCGGCTTGCGCATCACTGGTGTAGTTTCTTCAGGGTTCGAGGCGAGTATGAAAAGTTGGTCAAAATATGCTGCAGCAATAGCGTTTAGTTGCATCGCGTCTTCGGGGCTTGCGCAGGAAGTAACGTTGACTGCGAAAGACGGCTCTAGGTCAGTGACTGGTGAGCTGGTTACGATCCAACCCGGCAAGTTCATCGTACGATCGAATGTCGGGGTTCTATCCCTCAATACAGCAGAGTTTCACTGCAGTGGCGCGGCTTGCCCAGCAAGCCTGCCAACAGACACCGATCTCGTTGTGGCTGGTGGCGCCGGTTTGGCCGACATCCTTCTTCCGTTGCTTGCCGAAGGTTTTGCCGCTGAACAGGAGCTCTTCTCGGATGTTTTTGATCTGCAAGGCGTCCCCCTGGGCGAACAACATGCGTTTGGGCAAGACGATACAGTTTCTGACGCGATCGGATCTGAGGCTTTCGACATTCTGATCATGGATGAAGAGGCCAGCCCAGTTCATAGCATTCTTGTGAAAGAGGCTTCGGGTCAGAACCTTTTTGAATCCTTGATGACGCGTGAAAGCGATCTGATCGTCAGCGAAGAACCGGTTTCACCCCGGAACTATACGCAGGCCAAAAAAAGTGGTCTGGGCGAGCTGACCTCATTTCAGCAGGAACATGTTCTGGCGGTTGATGGCTATACGGCTACTGTCAATCCTGAGAACGATCTGTTGTCCCTGACAATCGAGCAGATATCGCAAATTCTGTCGGGTGAGATTGTAAATTGGACTCAGTTTGGTGGGCCCGATCACAAGATCAACGTCTACACGTTACCACAAAATTCAGAAGCGTTTCACAGGGTCGATGGGCTTATCCTTTCGCCCTTCGAACGCGATTTTCTGACCGATAGCAACATCGTAAACTCGAACCGAGAGCTTTCCCGAGCGATTGAAACTGACCCATATGGCTTCGCCGTCATGCGGTTTTCGAATATTCGTGACTCACGCCCGGTGCCGTTGCGCAGTGAATGCGGAATCATTCATCAGCCCAACCAGTTTTCAATGAAGACCGAAGAATATGGGCTGCAGAACCGGGTGACCGTCTACAACGGCAGCGATCTTTCGGGTGTGGGTACGGCATTGGTCGAATTTCTGGACAGCCCAAGAATAGATGGGTTTGTGTCCAAATCCGGTATCACCAGCCTTTCGGTTATCGCTCAGAGTGAAGACGAGAAGTTTGCCAGACTAAAATCAGACGTTGCTGAGATGACAGTCTCGGCCAATGCGTCCGAACTCCGCTCGTATGTGAGTGACAAGCTGACAACCACACGTCTGTCGACAACATTCCGCTTCTCGCCCGGGTCTTCGTTTCTGGACAACAAGGCAAAACGGGATATCGAACGGATTGCTGAATACATCCGCGATGTCGAACCCCACAAAATCGTCTTGGCGGGATTTGCGGATGCTGGCGGCAGCTACGGGAAGAATCGTCAGCTCTCGCTCGCCCGCGCCAAGCAGGTCCTGAGGGAGCTTTCATCAAGCATGAAAGCCAATGGTCCTGTTAACACAGTGATCGAAGTGCGCGGTTATGGGGAAATGGCCCCTGTTGCATGCAATACCAACCCAGTGGGTCGCGCAAAGAACCGCCGTGTCGAAGTCTGGAGTGAAGTGAGCAGCCCTGATGCGGAGATACGCGCATGGGGTGGATAATGAAAAGAACTGCGGTTTCTGAGGTCAGTTTCCCTCAAGCTTCGGTCGCAAAAAAAGCACGGGCGCGTCTGCATCCGGCTACAGCAAGGTAAGTGTTTCTTATGGTACAATCAGCCCACACAAACGATCAGTTCCCGGACGAGCTTGCTCCGGGTACCAAATTGCTGTCCGGTCAATACACGATCATGCGGTTTCTCAACAGCGGTGGCTTTGGCATCACCTACCTTGCCAAGGACAGCCTTGAGCGCACGATCGTGATCAAGGAATGCTTCCCCGAGGCGATCTGCCGTCGCAGCCAGACAGCGGTTCGCCCGCGGTCCCAGTCGCATACATCTTCGTACGAAGCGCTGGTGAAATCCTTTGAAAAAGAAGCGCGCAATCAGTCAAAACTTGTGCATCCGAACATTGCCGGTGTCCACCAGGTGTTCAGAGACAATGAGACCGCCTATATGGCGATCGATTTCATCGAGGGCAAAGATCTTCTGGACACGATCGAAGAACGTAAGACGATACCGCCCGAAGAGGTTGAACAGCTGTTGCGCACCACGCTGGAAGCCGTCGGTTTCATTCATAGCGAAGGCATGCTGCACCGGGACATCTCGCCAGATAACATCCTGATCAACCAAGACGGCGAACCGATGATTATTGATTTTGGTGCCGCCCGTGAAAGCGCCGCCAAATCTGACCGTGCAATGTCTATGCTGAGGGTCGTAAAGGAAGGGTATTCGCCGCAAGAGTTTTATCTGCAAGGCGCGGAACAGGATCAGTCGAGCGATCTTTATGCGCTGGCGGCTACGTTTTATCATGTCATCAAAGGGGCTGCCCCGCAGGACAGCCAGACCCGGCTGGCGGCTTTGGCTCAGAATGGCAAAGATTGCTACGAACCACTTGAGGGTGCGGTCGAGGGTTATCCTGTCAGTTTCTTGCGAGCGATTGATCGTGCCCTGAGTGTTCCGCCCGAAGACAGGTTCCAATCTGTTCAGGAATGGCAGGATGCGATTGAAGAGAGGATGCCGATCGAAGCGAAGCCCGAACCGGTCGCTGCGGTCGACTTCAACGATAAGGTCGCGGTCAACAGCAAAGCGCCGCGCAAACGTTCAAACTCTATGCTGATGATAGCGCTGATCGTCGCCGGAGTAATCGGTGGAGCAGGGTACTATTTTAGCCAGGGTGGTGAAGCGGATCAGGATGTGGTCGCGATTGCTGCTACCCAGCAGGCGGCTCCGCAACCAGCCACCGATGAAGAGCCTGAAAGCAGCGGCGCGACGGCACAGGAATCGGAACCGGAACCCCGGCCTGCAGCCGCAGAGCCAGAAGTGGAGAGTGTTGCTTCGGAACCAGCGACGACAGATTCAAACTGGATAGCGTGGACTGGTCCCGCTGTGGATCTGCCGTTTGCGACCGTTACAACATCGCAGCCGCAGGGCAGGTTCTCGATGGTATCGCTGGTGCGATCTGACCTTGATCCCGCGACAACGGATTGGTTGAAATCCGGCACGATCATCTATTCCGTAAATGGTCATTTGGTGGTGGATGACAACTCGATCATTCGCGCAATCCAATCGCGTGAGGCCAATCCCGAAAGTGGTGAAATTCTGGTGGATATGCGGGTCAGAACCGAAGAAGATAGCCCGGTTTCTGAAAAGAACCTGACCCTTCAAACGGGTAAGGTGGTTGAGCTCACAAATGGAGTTCAGTTCATTACGGTCACCAACGGCAATGGGAAATGGATCAGTAAGGTATTGCGTGCTCCGGCGTCGGCCAAATCAGTTCGCGTGGGCGATATTGTCGTATCAGAAACCGCTTCGCAGATTTCCATCGAGGGTGAGAACGGTATTACCCAGTTGTTCGAAGAGCTTAGCAATACAGGTGCAGAGCTTGCGTTGTTGACCATCGCGCGGAATGGCGAACTGCAATCGGTGGATCTGCCACTTACGCATTAATGCTTTGGCGGCTTTTATAGTTAAGAGCCGCCTACATTGCCTTGAAGGAAATTCAAGTGTCTCATTCTGAAAGATCTCTGATGCAAGTTCACGAGCCCAGATTTCAACAGGCGGAGGAACGCCTGCGTGAAGTCTTCGATATTTCAACCGTGCTTAACCAGGGTGCCCGCGAGTATCAGGAAGATGCCATTCTTTCTGAAAAGCCGATCGGATCGGAGTTAGGGTTCGTGGTTCTGGCAGATGGTATGGGTGGCCACGCGGCAGGGGATGTTGCCTCTAACCTGATCGTTTGTGAGGTGATGAAAGGTTGGTTGGCCGCCGGGCTGAACAAAGACTCGTCAAATTCGGAAGTTGTCGCATTCTTACATGACAGTGCCGAGCGCGCGAACAAGCAGATTTTCGAAGCCAGCCGCAACGATCTGAATGTAAAGGGAATGGGAGCTACGCTTCTCATACTGATCTGCATCGAAGATCGCGCGTATTGGTTTTCCGTCGGGGACTCGCCGCTCTATCTCTGGCGGTCTGGCGAGCTAATACAGCTGAACGAGGATCATTCAATGGCGCCTCAAATCGATATGATGGCGAAACTTGGCATGTTGGATCCCGATTTGGCCCGAAATCACCCCGATAGAAACATACTTACGTCTGTCATACATGGTGGCGACATCGCGAAGATCGATTGCCCTTCAGACCCGTTTAAGCTTCTGCCAGATGATATTCTCATTGCAGCTTCGGATGGGCTTCAGTTTCTAGAAGACAAGGACATTCAAGAGGTTGTCACGCGCAATCATGAAGTGAGTTGCGACGCTATTGCGGATAAGTTGATCAGAGCCTTGATTAGCCTTGATGATCCAGATCAGGACAACATAGCTTTCTCTGTTGCAAAGGTTTGTTCTTAGGCGTTGATAGCTGGCGTTGAACTGATGTCGTGGCGCATCTGCACTTATTGTAAGCTGCCTTGTCGCAACTGATTTCTTCGATTTTCGTAGTGGCGATTGGCCCGTTTTTGTGCTGAACGAGTATCAAATCACCTCTACCAACTCCGCATGTTTGAACAAAGCAGGCCGTGATTTGACTAGATCGAATACATCCTACGCCCATCGCATTTCAGCAACGGCGTCATCGGTGAGCGGAACCCGGACGCCAGGTTGAACAACAGCCGGATCATAGGGTGTGCGATCAAACACCTCACGCACCATATCTGCAAAGAAAGACAGTGGTTTGCTGGGATAAGCGGGATCAAAACTCGATTGATCCCAGCGTTCACAGAACTCGGCACAGTCATCGAAATAGATGCTGTCACGATGAGCTTGGCGTTTTTCGGGGTTCGCGCCTACGTGCTCTCCGAAGTAAACAAGCTGAAAATCCCCATGGGTATGCACGCACCACGTGACCTGTTCGCGTAGGAAGGGTTTGAGGATTGAGGCCGCATATTCATCGTGATTATGCGGCGCATAGATGTCACCGATATCATGCAGCAAGGCGCCAACGATCCAATCTATGTCTGCCCCGTCAAACCAGGCGCGGGTTGCTGACTGCACCGAATGGCCAAGACGTGTGACTTGATAGCCGGACAGGCTTTTGTCGAGCCTCTCCATAGCCTCCAGCAAACGATCTGCCGTTCCTTTGCAGTACTCACGCTCCAGAGTATCGAGGAAGGTGTAGTCCTCTTTGTCCCCGTCCTTCATCTGCGTGAATTTCACCTGATCCATAGCATGTCCTTTGGCGTTTAAGTGTGGGTCAGCGGGCGCAAGCAAGCGTGTAATTCCGGACTATCCACGCAAACACCGGACTCGGCAAATGAAACCTGTTGTGCCGGTGAAATTTGTAGTCGCCGGAGGTGGGTATCGACGTCTTTTAAGAGCACAAAGCCGTGCGATAATCCAGCAGCCCGTTCTATGTCACAGCGGCATGCGAAAAGATCGGCGGGCCTGCGCGCCGCCACGCCTTTCACGTTTTGGCATGGCAAGCGGCAAAGGTCTGAATGGTTGCTCCAGCGAAGTCAAAAGCAAGTCGCAGAACGCTGCAACGGCAGGTGAGTGATCTTTAAATGGTGCAGCTGTTTCGTAAGCATGCCTCGCAGCTACTTCATAGCAGGCATTGCCAGGAACACCCGCGATCCATTGCATATAGCCAAGCTGTCCCATCTGACGTGCTTCATCCGCAGGCATGGGGCCTGTATCGAGTTGAATAATCGTCCGTTCCAATAACATCGCGCCCTCCGCGCAAGGGGAGGAGTGTGGCTGGTCACGGTGATGTGCCGGGGACGCTTGGTCCTTCGGTCGTCTCTGCCGTTCCCAAGGCACCCCGCCCGGGTTCAAGTTGACTGCGGCGCATGGCATCACACACCGTAGATGGCAGGTCTCCTGACTTGCGGGTCAACGCTTTCCCGTTCCTTCCCGAACCCTAGGGCTCAGTGGTTTCCAACGGGGTCGCTCGCCGCTTACAGTTGCGGGGGCAGTCACGGAATTGGGTATGAACCCGCACCGTGTTCCCTTTTCAGCCGACTCGAACCGAGCCGGACACCATCGCGTTCACTGTCTCATACGCGATTCACTATGTCCACTGGGTTTGGCGCAATCTGACTACGCTAAAATGTCCGCCAAAGCTGAAACGGCAGTGAGTTCAATCCATGCAAAGACTTTACAGGGCGTGGCATTCGGGTGCCTTAATGTTCACAGAAATTGACGATCTGAACAGAAAGAACACGTATATGTCGAACCATGGCTACGACTCCGGCCGATTGAACCTGCCTTTCGTTGGTATCTGTACCTTTGGCAAGTATCCCTATGTCGAGGATTGGGACGCGATTGACGCCGACGTTGCGGTTCTTGGCGCCCCGTATGATTTTGGCTGTCAATGGCGGTCCGGGGCGCGGATGGGGCCACGCGCGATCCGTGAGGCGTCGACGCTGTTCTCATTCGGCCATGCAGGAGCCTATGATCACGAAGATGATGTCACCTATCTGGATCCGTCCAAAGTAACCATTGTTGATATCGGCGATGCAGACATCGTGCATACCGACACAATGAAAAGCCATGCAAATATCGAGTTTGGGGTGCGCAAAATACTGGAGGCGGGGGCGCTACCGGTCGTCTTGGGCGGCGATCATTCGATCAATATCCCCTGCATCAATGCCTTTGATGATCAAGAACCAATTCATGTGGTGCAAATCGACGCGCACCTGGATTTTGTCGATGAACGGCATGGGGTGCGCTATGGCCACGGAAACCCAATGCGCCGTGCCGCCGAAAAACCCTATGTCACCGGCCTCAGTCAGATCGGCATTCGCAATGTGTCGTCCACCGCTAAGGATGGCTATGCGGATGCCCGCGCCATGGGATCAGACATCCAATCTGTCCGGCAATTCCGCAAAATGGGGGTCGATGGGATGCTGGCCCGCATTCCAGGAGGCGCGCGGTATTATGTGACTATAGACATTGATGCCTTCGACCCATCCATCGCCCCAGGTACAGGTACACCAAGCCATGGCGGATTCATTTACTACGAAGTGCTAGAGCTCATGGCAGGTCTGGCCAAGCGGGGCGACATTGTCGGTCTCGATCTGGTTGAAGTTGCCCCGGATTATGACGCCACCAGCTCCACCCAAATCCTTGCGGCCCAGTTGCTAATGAACATCATTGGGCGCGTGCTGCATGAGAAAGAGCAGCGTTAGATCTGCCAATCGTCATCTAGTTGTGCCGAGCGTTTGAGCGTGCCACCGCCATCGGCGGCGGTTTTATGCTATACTGGGCGCATTGAAGCACTCCTTAAGGGGGATTTTTAGATGACAACGATTGCCAAACTGAACTTTCTAAGAAAACAAGCCGGGTTGCCGCTGATCCGTTTCGACCTGATCAGATTGCGCGAGGAGGATATTCAGGACCTGCGCGACGCCTATGCTGCGATGTACGAAATCTCGGACATCGCGATGGGTGATCGGCGCGGATATTTCGCATTGGCGCGCGGCCACGGTTATGATCAGGACCTTTGTCACGATGATGACCGTACGTTTCTGACCTGGCACCGGTCCTATGTCTATTCATTCGAAAAAGCGCTCAACAGCGCGCTTCAGTGGAAGCGCGGGGACGACGAACTCGAACTTACGCTTCCTTATTGGGATTGGACGCAGTTTGCTACCGCGACGCACGCCACGAACGGGCTGCCGAAAGTAGTGGACGATGCGACCTACACAAACAGTGCCGGGGACGAAGTTCCCAACCCGCTGGCCCGCGCGCGCAGTCTCTATCGCAGCATTGCCCTGGGTCTGACCGGCGATGAGGTCTTTACACGCAGATACACGACGCGCCTGCGTAGCAATATCCCGTTGCTGGAGGATGAGGTTGAGCGCTATTTGACCAACCCAAACTTTGAAGCCTTCCAAGCCGATTTCAACTTCGCGGCTCATGGCGGTATCCACGTCCTGACGGGGGGCACGGATACATCGTCGCCCTTGCCCCGCTCGATTGGAGATATGGGTAGCACAGTGTCTGCCTCATATGACCCGGTATTCTGGCTGCACCATGCGATGTGCGACAAGGTTTGGGCAGATTGGCAGGCGCTATGGCCCGGGGCCAATGTTCCACAGCATGTTCTCGACACAGTCGTATATGACGGTCGGGTGGGCCGCGATTTGATCGACGCGGAAACCTCGCTCAGATACATCTATTCCGAGGATTCCGTTGAAGCCGCGATTGGTGCTTTGGGAACCTCGGACAGCGCACCCGTGGCCACATTGTCAGCGGCAGCAAGTCATGTCACCGAGGTTCGGCTGGGCACAGTGAAAGCCGGATTTGTCAGGGCCGAACTTGAATTCCATCGCATGCGACCGCCGACCGAAAGCTTTGAGCTGCGTGCCTATGTCGACAACGCCAATTGCGATGCCTCAACTGGGTACAAAGACAAAAGCTATGCGGGGCGCCTTGTGTTTTTTGGCCATGGCACCTGTCCGGGCGCGCCGGGTCACTGTAACCCTGCCTTAGCCGTCCGTGATGACTATGATCAAAGATACAAGCATCCGCTTAGATATGAACACACGCGGTATCGGCTGGACATCACACGCGGTTTGCGGCGCTTTATTGGTCGAAAGAAGACGGTAAAAAACCTGAAGATTTACCTTGTGACGCTGGATGACAAAGGTGAGTCCGTCGCGCCCGAGACGCTGGTCTATGATCAATGTTCGCTAAGAACCTATGCCAAAACCTAAACTGCTGGGGTCGGATCCTTGGACGTTAGACTTACGGATAAAGCTGTCAAAGACAGGGTTCTAAGGATCTGGCTGCGCCGTGTCCCAGAAGCGGGTGGTTTTCTTCAGGCCTGGCATATTGATGCAAACGAGAATGAGCGGCAGATCGGCAGCGCAACTTTGTATGGCAGAGGGGTCGGATCGACGGCGCAGGAACGCGCAATGCTGTTGTTTCGCCTGCCTCCGGATACCGATGATCTGAAGCTTTCAGTTGGGGATCGCGTTCAAGTTCGTATTGAAGAAGGAAGCGACTTCAAAGAGCTGAATCTCGATGTATCTGAGGTCGAGTAGTGTTTGGAATTTGAAGAACTTAGCCAGTTTTGCTTAGATGCCTACCAGGGTGTTCGAAGATTTGTCCGAATCCTTCAAGCTTATCCATAATTCCTGCGCGGCGTAGACAGGACCAGAATTGCGCCTGGTTCGATGTGATGACCGGTTTGCCTGCTGCCTGTTCAATCTCATCCACCACTTCCAATGATCTGATACCCCCACAGGACAAGAAGATTGCATCGGCTTCGGGCCGGTCGATCTCTAGGGCAAATTCTTTCCAATAAGATGGCTCGACCTTGCCGAACTCAATACCGGTTGCAAGACACAGGCCTTGAATGTCCAGAACATCGAACCCTGCGGCCAATAGATATTCGGCCTCGGCGGTGTTAACGTCATCCAGATAAGGTGTGCCAACGACGATCTGTTTGGCACCAACCTCACGCAGGGCGTCCATGACGCCAGTGACAATGCACATCGGTTGCGCATATGGCGCGCCTTTGCGGATTTCTCGAAAGACGTTCTCTTCGCGGCAAACAATCGACCCCGACGTGCAGCTGTAGCTGATAACGGATGGTTTCACATCGGGCTGTAGGCGCGAAGCGGCGTCGGCCATGTGATCGATGTGGCGGGCCAGAGTTTCATTTGTTGTATAGTCGTCAGTCTTCAGGCGGGTGATATGAATGCCGACGCCTTCGGGGGCCATCGCATTCAAATCCGCCTCGCTGGCAAGATCGGTCGACATCAAAATGAATCCCAAGCTGCCACGATGAGCGATACCGCCACCCATAAGCGGCGTGCGAGGTATCGAGTGCACAATATCTCCGGTCTTAAACATCAGACGATGACCTCCTCAATTGCCTTGGGGTGATGTGTAACCTGTTCCCAGCCGGTTTCGGTAACGATGAACGTATCGCCAACCTGTGCGCGAAAGTCATTGGTCGCAACCGCGCCATCGACGGCAAAGACCATACCGGGCTGAATGACGGTTTTGTCCCCGGTTACCAGCTGCGGTGCCTCAAGAAAGCTGAAACCTGTAGCCCGGCCGCAGCGAAACGGATATTCAAACCCGGCGTCCTGAATGACTTCGGCATAGGTGGCATGCACAGTTTCTGCGGTCACACCGGGTTTGAGCGCATCCAGCGCAGCTTGTTGGCTTGCGACGGCGACCTCGTAGATTGCGACCTGCTTTGGGTCGGGATCGCCGATCCAGAACATGCGGTCAAAGCCAACCTTGAACCGGTGAAAATTGGTCAACCCGCAGAAGCACAAGAACACCGGCTCGCCATGGCGCATGATACGGTTGGTCGCGCGATGATGGGTCTTGGTCAGTTGATCGCCTGAGGCCAAAATCTGCAGGAAATGCATGTTGGGTGACATGTCGCTGTCTTCATAATGCGCCGCCAAAAGTTCTGCTGCTTTGCGGGTTCCTGCTTGCGAGGTGGCAATCGCAACCTCATATTCGGGCACCCCATCCCCAATGGCTGCACGACCCGCCGCCACCATGGTCGAAGCGACCTCACCCGCGTGACGGGCCAGTTGCAGCTCGTAAGGTGATTTGATCATTCGCATATCGGTCAGGATCGGGGTCGCACTGGCCAATCGGTCTGTTCCGACAAGCTCATCCACGTATGCGCGTACAATGGGCGGCATATGGTCCGGTTCAATCCCAACCTTGGTGGCGCTTTTGACTGCGTTGGGCAGTTCCGCGCGCCATTCTTCGCCCATCCCATCATTCCAGGCTGCGATCCGGTCCACACGCGCAGAATACCTGGCCGCATTCAGATCAATCGTCGGTGTGATCAGTAGCGAAGGACCATCTTTTGGAACTGCCAATATGGTTGGACGGCCAAACTCCATATGCAGATAGTCATAATATCCAGTCAGGTAGTAGACATTGTCGTCATCGGTGATCAGCGCGATGTCGATTCCCGCCTTGGCCAGTTTGGTTTGAAACCGGGACAGCCTTTCGTCAAACATATATGGCTTCCTTGCGTGTTTGGTTTTTTGGCATCGTTCCACAGATGGTTCGGCGACGTGCATGTCTCATGAGCCAGCATACAATTCGCAAAGCAACCTTTGATATGAATTCATCATGGTGGTGGAGTTGGAAACACGCTTTTTGTTCAGGACAAAACCGTCCCTCAGATGCAAAGACGTAACTGCATTTTTTGGGTTTGTTTCTGCCAACATGGCTTCCGTGGTGCGCTGGATTGAGCATTTATTCAAGAAACATTCTGTCGTCATCTTAGACAATGATGGCGAGGTTTGACGTCGAACACTATTCGTTAGGTGAGGTTTCGCGTTGCTAGTGGCGCCAAGTAAGAGCATTGTGATCGTATGGATGACAAAGACTTAGAGCTGCTCGCGCTGGTGCAGAAAAACGCACGTCAAACCGCCGAATCCTTGGGTTTGGAAATCGGTTTGTCGACCCCGGCGGTTCAGAAACGTTTAAAAAAGCTACGCGAAACGGGCGTGATCGAGAAAGAGATTGCGGTTCTCTCGCCGCCCAAGCTTGGGCGGGAACTGACGGTTATCGTCGAAGTTAAATTGGTTCGGGAAAGCCGTTTGCATCTGGACAATTTCAAGCGGTTGATGCGGAACAGCCCGGCGGTCCAGCAATGCTACTATACGACAGGTGAGGCAGATTTTGTTGTGATCGTCGTTGTAGCGGACATTAAGGAATATGAGGCGTTTACACAGGAATATTTCTTTGACGATTCCAATGTGAACGGGTTCACCTCTTCCATTGTTATGGATCGTGTAAAAGTATCGCTTGATATCCTGTGACGGCGCGATTGCGCCCCCAGACGTTGAAGTCGGGAAGCGCGTCGATAGTAAATCTCTAGATCACGATTAGGCTCTGCGGTGCGCGGGTGGTCAAAAGCTCTGCGCCGTGTTTGCGGATAACGATGTTTTCTTCATGCACCATCATCAAGCCGGACCCGTAAGACAGCGATGGCTCAAGCGTCAGCACCATGTCGTCTTCAAGAACTGTTTCATCGAAGGCCGCGTGCGAAGGTTGTTCAGTCAGTTGCAGTCCCAACCCATGTCCCAGGCGGCCAATATCGCCGCCCGAGGGGTCGATTTCAGCGATCACCTCTGACATGGCCCGAAACAGATCTTTGCAAGTGTTTCCGGGTATTGCGGCCTCTAACCCGGCTTCGGTCGCGCGCCAGAGCGTATCATAGGCCTGGCGGGTCGCATCATCGGCGTGACCGATGGCCCAGTTGCGGTCAAAGTCGCAGAAATATCCATCCCAGACGCAGCCGGTATCCAGCATCACCACATCACCCGCCTGAAGCGGGCGGCGAGAAGGAGGCGAGATGACATCTGCATATCCGCCAGATGCGGCTGCCCCCACGAGATAGGGCGCATTATCTGCACCCTGTGCCAGCGCTTCGCGGCGAAAGGCGCGGAATACATCTTCCAGCGGCATGCCCTCGGACACGAGTTCGGGCACCCGTGCAAAGGTGGCTGAGCCGATGGCGCAAATATGGGCGAGTTTTTCGATCTCGGCCTCGGATTTCACCATGCGCAGATGTTGCATCAGGCGGGTTGCGTCGGCGATGTGCAAGCCGGGCAGGGCGGCAACCAGCCGCTCCCAATCCCCAAGAGGCATGCGCAGCTGCGTCTCATGCCCTTTCAGGACACCGATCCTGTCACCAGCTTTTGCCAGCGGCGCAAGAAGATCGGTTAGCAGGCTGATGCCATCATCTTCGGGGCAGGGTGCGCTCCATGTGCGGATATCATCCAGCCAGGTTTGACGCATCAGCTCTGCCCCAATCTCGGGGATGATCGCGATAGGTTTGCCCGCAGCGGGGACGAATAGAAACCAGGGGCGCGTTGGGCTTTGCCAAAACAATGTCTGGAAGCCGGTAAAGTAGGCGACTTCGGGTTCCGTCATCAAAAGAAGACCGGCAAGGCCGTCTTGGATCATTCGGTCCTGGGCTTTTGCGGTGCGCGCCGCGAATTCTGCTTCGGGGAAGCCGCGTTCGGGGGCGCTAGGCTGCATCGCGGCCCTCCATAATCATCTGGAAAATGGCCGGATCTGTCACACCTTCGGACCCGATCAGCAACACGCGAGACTCGCCGTCCAGACCCAACTGCGCCGATACATCGTCATCCGTGCGTGCCATGATCAAAGCCGCCAGACCGGCAACCGCGCTCTCACCTGCTTCAAGCGCTGTGTCTCCGGGCAACGGCCGCGCCAACAGCCGTACTGCCGGTGCAACAACGCTTTCCGGGATCGTCAGGAAATCGGTGGCTTCCTCGGCGAGGATCTCCCACGCCAGAGGCGAAGGTTCGCCGCAGGACAGACCCGCCATGATCGTCTCTTCAGCGATCGCGACAGAGGTGGCGGCACCCGCCTTTGCGCTTTCGAACAGGCAGGCCGCCAGTTCTGGTTCAACGATGATCACGCGCGGAGAGCTCTCGCCCCAATATTGGCGCAACGCGGCGGCAACACCTGCTGCAAGCCCGCCAACACCACCCTGCAAGAAAACATGGGTCGGTGCCTGATCCAATGCCTCACAGATTTCGCGAGTCATTACCCCGTAGCCCGCCATGACATCGCGTGGCGGTAGGGAATAGCCGGGCCACGAGGTGTCGGAGACCACAAACCACCCGTTCTCGTGGGCCTCGGATTTCGCCAGAACGACCGATTCATCATAATCGCCCGCGATCCGGATCACGTCCGCCCCCAAATCGCGCATGGCTTCGGCACGGCCTTCGCTGACCTCCGCGTGAATATAGATGCGGCAGGGCGCGCCAAAGCGCTGACACCCCCAGGCAAGCGAGCGTCCGTGATTGCCGTCGGTGGCCGAAACCAGCGTGATTTTGGCCACTTCATCGCTGTATTTACCCTGACGGATGTCCGACAGGCTAGCCTCGGCTCCAAGGCGCTTTGAAATCTCGCGCTGCAGCACACGCAGGGCCGCATAGGCCCCGCCAAGGGCCTTGAAGCTACCAAGGCCAAAGCGCGGGCCCTCATGCTTGTACAAAACCTCGCCAACACCGATCTGCTTGGCCAGGGTTTTCAGGGACACAAGGGGCGTCGGCGCATAGCTGTCCCAGGCCATGATCTCGGATTGGGCTGTGGCGAAATCTGCGGCGGTAAGGACTCTGTCTGATGCATCACCGGTTTTGCGGGTCACAGCGACATGGCCCAGATGGGCTTTGGGAAGAAGGTCGGTCACGGTTTGTCCTCTTTGGCAGGTAGGCGATCCCGCACCAGCGCGGCCCAGAAGGCTGCGCCGATTGGCAGAAGTGCGTCGTTAAAGTCATAATCCGCGGCATGCAGCGGTTGGCCATGCGCACCCTCGGTGCCATTGCCAAGCAACAGAAAGCAGCCCGGCACAGTGGCAGAAAAATGCGCGAAATCTTCCGAAAAGCTCATCGGTGGGCGCTGACCATCGGCTTCAAGCCCGGCAGCCTGCGCGGCGCGCAGAACCGCATTGACGGGTTCGGGCGCGTTTATCGTTTCGATGAATTCCGTGTTGAATTGCAGCGTCGCCGTCACGCCATGTGTGGCCGCCACACCATCGACGATCTGGCGCATGAAGCGTTCGACGGCTTCACGATCCTCGGGCAGACGTGCCCGAACATCGCCTTTCAAAACTGCGTTCCCCGGCAGGACATTTCTTTGCCCATCGGTCGTGAACTCGGTCACCGACACCACGGCGCCCGCACTGGGGGCCAGTTTGCGCGAGACGATTGTCTGAAGGGCCAACACCATTTCAGCACCCACTGTGATCGAATCCACACCCACCTGCGGCATGGATGCATGACCGCCTTTACCAGTGATCTGAATTTCGAACAGGCTTTCCGAGGCGCATATTTGACCTGGACGGGTTGAAACCTGCCCCACAGGGGCACCGGGCAGATTGTGGATGGCGTAGACCTCTTGAATCGGGAACCGCTCCAGCAGCCCTTCTTCAATCATCGCTTGCGCCCCCAGCCCGTGTTCTTCGTTTGGTTGGAAGATGAACACGACCGTGCCGTTGAAATCCTTGTCACTGACCAGCATCTCTGCGGCCCCCAACAGCATCGCCATATGGCCATCGTGACCACAGGCATGCATGACGCCGGGATTGGCGGATACATAGTCATGAGTGCTTTGTTCCGCGATTGGGAGGGCATCGATATCGGCCCGTAACCCGATGGCGCGGTTTCCGGTTCCGGCCTTTAGAGTTCCCACGACCCCAATACCTTCGTGCACTTCGAGCCCCAACTCGCGCAAACGAGCAGCAATGACCGCCTTAGTGCGGTGTTCATCAAAACCAAGCTCTGGGTCCCGATGGAATGCTTGTCTGAGCCTGATGAGATTCTGTAGATGCACGTTCAAAATGACTCCTGTAAACCGCTACTCAGACGATAGCCTGGGCGATGAATTCTTGGCGTCGATCATTCGACAATGTGTGATTAAAATTGTCACAAACCTCGCAAATCATGAGGCTTTCCCGAGAGTATGGCAAGTTGTGCCAGCGAATAGGTGGCGAATCGGATTGCTGATATTGAGCCGTTTCCAACAGTTCAGACTCGTGGGGTTGCTTCCTGCGCTTTTCTACGATGAAGCCACTGATATTGGCAGGCAGGTTGCGTGCTCTCGGTAGGGGGATGGCGAGGTGTTTAAGGGTTAGAGTTTGATGCTCAAGCCGGTCCAAAAAATGAATCGATGACTTCAAAACAGCAAGATACCGCCGTGGTTTTGCAGAGGTCAGGCCCGGACATTTAGGCTCCGATGCGCATTTACACTGGTTGAATAAAAAATTTGTCGGTTCAGGTACATCTGTGTCGTTTCTTTCTACCCAGATGAAGGTGCGTCGTTACACTCTGTTGGAAACACAGACGGCAGGAGATGCATATGCCACCATTCAACGTAGGCCGGGTTCCTCCGGCAACTTTCGGTGCGGGCAGGATTGCGAAAGTACCCAAAATCGTCAGCGAGTTGGGTGGCGGTCCGGTGCTGATTGTATGCGACGCCTTTCTTGCTGAAATCGGGGCTACCGAAAAGCTGACCAAAGGGTTGTCTGCCGAGGGCATTGCCTTTGATTTGGCAGCCAATGTGTCCGGTGAGCCAAAAGAAGCGTTGGTGGATAGTCTGAGTGCGCGTGCACGCGATATTGAGGCCGGTGTGGTTGTTGGCCTCGGCGGCGGTGCGGCGATGGATGCAGCCAAACTGGTGGCTGCGATAGCCCGGTCCGGTCGAACTGCTGCCGAGTTTGCGCTGGCGGCTCAGCCGTTGCCCGCAGGTGGCATCCCGGCAATAGCGATCCCGACGACCGCCGGTACCGGTTCAGAGGTGACTAGAACGTCGGTTATATCGCAGGCAGATGGCAGCAAGACTTGGTTCTGGGGCGAAGAACTTATGTTCGCGCAGGCCGTGCTGGATCCTGAACTGACGCTTAGCTTGCCAGCGACCCTCACAGCTTGGACTGGCATAGATGCTGTTGCGCATGCGCTTGAGGGTGCAACAGCGCGCAACACCAGCCCGGCAGGCCAGCTTTACGGTTTGGAAGCGCTTCGTATTCTAACCGATGCCTTGCCGCGGGTCGTGGCAGACGGCACCGACCTTGAGGCACGCGGACGTGTTCTTTGGGCCAGTATGGTTGCGGGTCTTGCGCTGCACAACTGCAACACGCATATGGGCCACAATATCAGCCACGCTCTGGGGTCTTTGGTGCGTATCCATCATGGGCTGGCGACGGGTCTGGCGTTAGAGGCCAGCCTGCCGTGGCTGGTTGCACATCCTGAAGGTGCTGAAAACTATGCGCGCACAGCGAAGGCGATGGGAGCAGCAGAAAGCGCCGAGGCTTTGCCAGAGGCTTTATCGAACCTGATGCGCAGGTGCCAGATATCGCCAGATCTGCCAGCAGAATGCGCCAGCGTGACAGTGGAGGCCTTGGCGACCGAAATGCGGAACCCTGCCAATATTGGTATGGCCCAAAACGCGGCCTGCGCGGTCAACGACGATGATCTGGATCAGATGGCCTCACTGATGCTGCGTAAAACAGTAGTGAACGCATGACAGTGGGGCCGCACCGATTGACTTCATGCTAAGCGGAGCTGCTTAGCTGCCTGACCAATGCTGGCAAATCAGCAACTGTGTCGATGACATAGTTGGCCCCGGCGTCCGTGAGGATCTTGGTCGCCTGAACGCGAAGATGATCGACTTCTGCATCGGATAGCGCATTCAACTCTTCCGCCGTTTTGCCGACAGCATTGCCCGAAAGGGATACTCCGACAGTGACACAACCGGCTGCAACGCCTTCCTTGATACCCGGTTCGGTATCGTCAACTTTGATGATCGCCGAAGGTGGGTAGGCCACCAGATCAACCATGCATTTGTACATGCCCAGAGGGCCGGGGCGACCTTCGGGTAAGTCGTCTGAACACACCAGATTGTCGGGTGAGTACCCCTGACGTGCCGCAACAGGGAGCACGTGCTCCATGATGGAGCGCGTATAGCCTGTGGTCGAGCCGATCTTCAGGCCCATGGCACGTAGCTCATCAATTGCAGTTTTTCCGCCCGGTACAAGATCAGCGTAATCTGCAGCGACCTTTTCATTCATGGGCACAAAAACCTCATAAACTTTGTCGACATCTATATCAGAGGGCGCAGCACCATATTGACTTTCCCACTGAGCAGCGATGTCGGGCATGTCCATCATCTGACGAATGTGATCCCATTTCGGTGCGCCCATCGGTGCGCGGGCCTGTTCAATTGTTGCCTCGATACCGAATTGAGCGAATGCTTTGACAAATACACCCATGGGCGCGAAGGAGCCAAAATCGACCATGGTTCCTGCCCAATCAAAAACAACAGCTTTGAAGGTGTTCATTAGAATTCCTTGTGTTCGAGGAGTTGGCCGTTTTGTGGCATAGAACGACTATAGTTGCACTGTTTGAATGGGATGTGACGGCTGGTGGTGTTGCAGAAGCAGAGAACCCCTAAAATCCCAGGTTCAGAAGACAAATGAAACCCGACTGCTTTCTAACTCACATCCATTGTGAAACTTAAGCTTGGATCGTGCTGGGCATCGTGCATAGGCCCCTTAAAGTCGGCCCATTCTGACCCCGTTGTTTCATACAGGAAGTTCATTTGGCCGACGTATCAAGACCATAGAAGTGCGCGGCTGTGTCCCGAAATACGGGCGCATGCGCGTCGACTGGGATCAGCTTCTGATATGCCCGCATCAACGTGGCGTAGTCGCCGTAAAGCTTATCGACGGGGAAGTTCGACCCGAACATGACCCGCTTGGGTCCGAATTGATCCAGACATTCTTCAACAATCGGACGAATGCCATCAACGGTGCAGCCATGATCGAACATTCCCAATCCAGATAGTTTGCAGGTGACATGGGGTAGCTCGGACAGGCTGCGCAGTCTCTGGGCCCAGTCCTTCAGACCGGCCGAGCTTCGGTCATGGGGTGATCCTGCGTGGCAAAGGGCGACAGGTGTGTCAGGCGCTTGTTCCAACACGCGGGCGGTCTTGTCCATCAGCTCGGGAATAAGCTGCAGGTCAAAGCTGAGGTCACGCTGACCGGCCTCTGTCAGGCCACTCAAAAAGCCAGGGTGATCCAGCAGAGTGTTGGTGCCGGTCTGCGCATCCTCTCCTGGCGCGCGTCCAATGATTTGGCGAACACCCCGGACCGTCGGCAAGGTCTGAAACGTATCCAGTTGCGTAGACAAATCCGCTGAGATGAGATCACAAAACACCACCTGCGCCATGGGCCAGTCGGGATTGGCATCAGCGACGGATTGCACCCACCGGGCTTCCTGTAACCCGCTTTCAGCGCCCACCTGAATATGAACCGAGGCGCGAATACCGCAATCTGCGGCCTCCGACCGGAATTCGGATAACAGATAGTCGCGCTGAATAGGTGTCGGGTCGCCAAAGAACCGTTTCACCCCGCGCGCCATAAGCCAGGGATAGTGGACAGCGCTCAGGTCCCAAAGATGATGATGGGCGTCGATCCAATCGGTCATGTTCTGGGCACCTCGGCCATTCGGGCCAGAATATCGACCCCTTGTTGCTTCCAGAAGTGAAGAAGGTCGATGAATATCCAGTTTTCGGCCAGTTTATCCCCGGAGCGCCGATAGATGTCGATCACCCGGAACTCACCCGCCTTATCGGTCGCAGGCATGCCCATGAAACCGCCGGTGGGACGTGCAGTGAAGTTCGGCCAGCCAAAGAACCCACCATAGTGCCCTTCAGCCATACGGCAGATGTGATTGGTCTTGGAACGCTCAGCGAACGATGCCCGGAACGGTCCTGCATGTTGTTTCGCATAGCGTTCGATCGTGTAAGTCGCGCCGATGCCAGAGGGGCCCCACCAGATCATATCCTCACACCATGTGCGGCGCAGCTCGTCCTCAAGGCTCAGGCCGCTGTCCCAACGGCCAAGATCGGAGATCATTGCGTTGATTATGGCAAGGGTCCGGTTGCCTTCTTCGGTGGGCTGCGGGCCGAACATCAGGCCATCATGTGTCATCGGTCCCGGCTGAACCAATTGGGCGGCGGTTTGCGGCGGGAAGGGGTGCAGACCGGCCTGCATCATCAGATGAGGGATGTCGAAATACATCGCTGTTTCGGTGATTTTGCCGTTCTCAACCCTGTTGAACTCGCAATATCGCAGAAAGGCCATCTTGCCGGTGGGCGGGATGCCCAGCCAGCTTGTGTCGAACAAGCCCATCAGATGACCCATTGAGACGACCCAAACCGAGTTGAACCCGTCGATCTCGTTTGCGCCTGCCATGAACACATCCATTCGGCGCTGTAAACCGGTCAGGCTGGCGCTGAGTGGTTGCCAGAATGCACGGGCGACTTCATCGATTCCCTGTAGTTCGTTGAAGGGGTGGAATCCCCGCCAAACAAGCCCGTCAGCGCAGTATCTTGAGAGTGTTCCCACGACGGTTGCGTCCTCGCATCGACTCAGCGCTTCGTAAAAACCGAGGACGAGTTTCTTCTCGGATTCATATGGCATTCTGTTATCTTTCAATGTGTTAATGAGGGCTTGGTGGTGCTGTCCACAGAGTTTGCATTCGCATGCAAAAAAAGCTTGCCATAGGCTTTTCTGAATGTCTATGCTTCTGCAAGCGTATGCACAATGAATGCGCAAGGGAGGACAGAATGGCCGAAATCCAACTTCGCAATGTCGGTAAACGTTGGGGATCATTTGTCGGCGTGGACAATTTTGATCTGACAATTGCCGACAAGGAGTTTCTGGTTCTTCTTGGCCCGTCAGGATGTGGCAAAACCACGACCATGCGCATGATTGCAGGGCTTGAAGATGCCAGCGAAGGTGACATTCTGATTGACGGTGCACGCGTCAATGACATGGAGCCCAAGGACCGTGATGTCGCCATGGTGTTCCAGTCTTATGCGCTCTATCCGAACATGAATGTCTATGAGAACATTCGCTTTCCGCTGAAAGTTCGCGGCATTGACCCCGCCACCCATGATGAAAAGGTGCGTCGCGCTTCGGCGATGGTTGAGTTGGACGATTTCCTGCACCGCAAACCGGCCGAACTGTCCGGTGGTCAGCGTCAACGGGTTGCCCTGGCGCGTGCTATTGTGCGGGAGCCGAACGTGTTCCTGATGGATGAGCCGCTGTCGAACCTTGACGCCAAGCTGCGCGTTTCGACGCGCGCTCAGATCAAGAACCTGAGCCATGAGCTTGCAGTCACCACCATCTACGTGACCCACGACCAGATTGAGGCGATGACGCTGGCGGATCGCGTGGTGATCATGAAGCAGGGTGTGGTTCAGCAGGTTGGCTCACCCACCGATATCTACGATGAACCCGCCAACACATTTGTGGCCAGCTTTATCGGCAACCCGGCGATGAACCTTGTCGATGGTGAGGTTCAGGGCGGCGTGTTCCGCGCCCAAAGCACCGAGGTGCACGGGCTGAACGCGCCTGATGGCCCCATCACACTGGGTTTTCGCGCCGAAGACGCAAATGTTGTGGAAAGCGGCGGTGAGATCAACGCGCCAATCTACACGCAAGAGCTTTTGGGCGACAGCACCATGGTCTCGGTTCGGATCGGTGGTGCGCTGGTCTCGGTCAAGGCTGACAAGACCTATCGGGCTGAAATCGACGATCAGGTTTCGATCCACATCCATACCGATCACTGCCATCTGTTCGATGCACAAACAGGTGCGCGCCTGACCGGCTAAACGGTGAAATCAAGCCCGCAACGACGGGTCAAACCCGGGTGCAGACTTCGAAGATGCACCCATTCCATCTAGGGAGGAATACTCATGTTTCTAAAGAGAATTGCATTGGCTGGCTCAGTCGCCGCCTTTGCCGCAAGCGCAGGATATGCCTGCGAAATCGGCGGTCGGGTCAACATTGTTGGCAACGAATTTGCGGCCATTCAGGCGGTTGCGGCCGGTGCCAAGGAATGTACCGGCGCGTCGGTTGAATCCAACCTGACATCCGAGCACCAGACGATCAACGTGGCTGGTCTTTCGGGCAACCCGTCGGAATACACAAGCGCCATTATCGCCAACAGCTCGATTGTGGCTTTGATGAACGAAGATGTCATTCGTCCGCTGAACGATCTGGTGGAAAAGCATGGTCAGGATCTGCAGCCGGGACAGCTGATCAAGATCGGCGATGACATCATGGCCGTCGCCTTCATGGCGAACGCGCAGCACCTGATGTACCGCAAGGACGTGCTGGAGCAAGCGGGTGTCGAAGTGCCGACGACCTATGAGGAACTGCTTGAGGTGGCCGAGGCCATTCGTGAGCAGGGCATCATGCAGAACCCTGTTGGCGGTGCTTACCAATCCGGTTGGAACCTGGCGCAGGAATTCAACAACATGTTCCTTGGCTATGGCGGTCAGCACTTCCAGCCCGGCACAGCCGAGCCCAATGTGAATTCTGAGGCTGGTGTGAATGCGCTGAACATGATGAAGGCGCTGTCGGAATACATGAATCCCGACTTCCTGACCCATGATTCCAACGCCACCAACGCTGAATACCGCGCCGGCAACGTTGCGATCATGAACATGTGGGGATCGCGTGCCTCGCAGCAGACCACCACCGAAGGCGTGCTGCAAGAGGTGATCGATGGTCACGCAATTGGTGCACCGCTGACAGTGGGCGGCGGGGAAACCCCGGCATCGACCCTATGGTGGGATGGCTGGACCGTCGGCAAGAACATCTCGGATGAAGAGGCCGAGGCCACCTTCATCGCCATGAAACACGGCATCCGTCCGGACATGCTGAATGATGAGACCACGCCGCTGGCGGTTTGGCTGATCGAAGGCTACGAGCCCGCTGCTGATGCAGAAGGCGTGTTTGCAGCGGCTAAAATGGGCACACCCGCCTATCCGATGCTGCCGTACATGGGTCTGATGCACAGTGCGCTTGGCAACGAACTGGCCGACTTCATGCAGGGCAAGGAAAGCGCTGAACAGGCCCTCGCCGATGTCGAGGCCGCCTATCGCGCCGCAGCCATCGAGCAAGGCTACCTGCAGTAAAACGCAGCTTGTGCGGGCGCCTCTGGTAGCCGCCCGCACAAACACACCGATGCAAGGATTGCGACATGCGCCATAAGACATTCCTTTGGTTCTTCCTGCCCACAGGACTTGCGATGTTGCTGTTCATCGCGATGCCCATCGTGTCGGTCGTGATCCAATCGATCTTTGCACCACATCCCGCCGTTCTGTTGGAAGTAGAAAACTGTACACCGCTGATCGGCTGCACAACAGAAACGACCATCGACCAAGAGGCCACTGCCGCCCTGCGGGAGGCTCAACCTTTGGGTCGGTTTGTTGGGCTGGGCATCTATTTTGACCGCGGTCACCTGGCGATCCAGGAAATCAGCCAGATGTGGGCGGCCAATGAGACTTTTGGCGGCTTTTTCTCGGACCTAGGTAACCTGCCATTCTATCGTGCAATGGCGTTTACGCTGACGTTTACCTTCATTGTAACGCCGCTGACGATCCTGCTGGGTCTGGTCATTGCACTGGCTGTGAATTCGTTGCATCGGCACCTCAAAGGGCTGATGATCTTCTTCTCTCTTCTGCCCATGATCGTCACTCCGCTGATCGGTTCGCTGATCCTGTTCTGGATGATCGACAGTCGCGGTGTCATCGGAAACGCCCTTGTGTACATGGCAGGAGACCCGAATTTCAGCCTCAAGGCCTCGACCGGGCTGATGTGGGTGGCCTTGATGGTTTATGGCGTCTGGAGCTCGGCCCCATTTGCCTTCGTCGTGTTCTATGCCGGGCTGCAAACGCTGCCACAGGATCAGATCGAAGCTGCACAGATTGATGGCGCAACCCGCTGGCAACAGGTCAAGTTCGTGGTCGTCCCGCACCTGATGCCTCTGGTCACGTTTGTGGCTCTGATCCAGCTGATGGATAACTTCAAGGTGTTTGAACCAATCATCGGCTTCAGCGCTCAGGCACACGCGCAATCTCTCAGTACCTTCATATTTGATGACCTTGGCGGTGAAACCCGCCAGCTCTCATCTGCCGCCGCAACCTCTGTGATGACGATAATCGGCGTCGCCATTCTTCTGTCGCCCGTGCTTGTCCGCACCTGGCGCGACTTTAAAGGAGCACGATAACATGGCCAGTCGCGCACAAAGAATGCCAACAAGCCTTCGGGTCGCCTCGTCCCTGTTCGTGCTCCTTTGGTTTGTCCTAGCGGCCTTTCCGTTCCTGTGGACGGTATGGGGGTCGTTTAAGGTTGAGCTTGATTTCTTCTCAATCGCAGATTGGACCAATGCCCTAACCGGTGCCCGGACTGAGGCTGTCTATGGCTCGCCCTTTACCACCACCGGGTACGAGGGCGCGTGGATCCAAGAGGAGTTCTGGCGCAATGTTCTGAACACAGGGATCGTCTGTTTCTTTGTGGTAACCATCTCGCTGACGATTGGCACGCTGGGAGGTTATGCCCTGTCGCGGTCGTCCTACAATTACACCTTCTGGTTGCTGATTACCGCGCTAATCTTCCGTGCCATGCCGCCGATCACGCTGGTTTCAGGGTATCTGCTGCCGTTCTTTGAATGGAACATCTGGGGCATTCTACCGACCACGATCATCGTACTGGTGGCGATCAACCAGCCGTTCACCCTGTGGATGTTGCATTCCTTCTTCAAGAACATTCCAAGCGAGTTGGACGAAAGTGCCAAGGTTGATGGCTGCAACCAATTCCAGGCGTTCCGCCGCGTGATCATTCCGGTGATGTGGCCGGGTGTGATTACCACGGGGCTGTTCTCATTCCTGCTGGCCTATAACGACTTTGCCGTCGGCGCGATGCTGCTGTCTGAAAGCAACCGCACCATGGTGCCCGCCATCGCGGCGTTCCTCGGGACCACGCAAACCGAAGGCAATGTGATGTTTGCGGTCGCCGCAGTGGTTTCAGCCACCGTGCCTCTGTTCATCCTGGTCATGTTCTTCCAGCGCCAGATTGTCGGCGGCCTGACCGCCGGGGCGGTCAAGGGCTGATGAGCGCGAGTGCAAGACATACCGCCGTTGCGCGCCACCCGGCACTCAACCGGATGCCCAGGGATTTTCTGCTAGCCCATTGACCCTCCCATTTGACGCAGAAAACCTCTTGGCAACCAAATAAGGAATAGAAACATGAAGGGTTCGCGCCCCGAACAAGCCGTGCTGACCAAAAACACGGATATGAGCAAAACCGAAGAAACCCGCGCTGTCATCGAAGGCATGGTTGACGGGCTGAACGATCACCGCATCGACGACATCGGCGAATTCTTCGCCCAAGGCTTCCGCTGGATGGGCAATCAGGGCTGCGGCACCAAGATCGGCCTGCAGGAATTTCAGAACAACTGGCAGCGCCCGTTTCAGGCCGCGTTCTCGGACAAGACCTGCATTGATGAGGCGCGTCTTTACATGGGGGAATGGGCGGCCGCCTTTGGCCGTCAGGAAGCCACCCATTCCGGTGAGTTTCTGGGAATCGCCCCCACAGGGAAAAGAGTTGAAATCCGGTACATGGATTTCTGGAAAGTCGTCGACGGCAAGATCGTCGACAATTGGGTGAATGTCGATTTCGCCCATGTTGCTGCTCAGCTTGGCGTTGATTTGTTCAACGGGCAGGGCTGGGAAACATTCGACCGGGGAGAGAGAATTCCGCCCCGGCCCGACAACTGAGGATCAGGACAATGGCTATCGAATATCTCAAACGCGGCAAACCCGAAGCTGACAGAGCAGAGGATGACGCCAAAACACGCGCAGTCGTCGAGGCAACGTTGAAGGATATCGAAACGCGCGGCGATGCGGCCGTGCGCGAGTTGTCCGAGAAGTTCGACAATTACTCGCCGGAAAGCTATCGCCTGAGTCAGCAGCAGATCGATGACCTGATCGCCTCGCTGTCTGATCGCGAGCTGGCGGATATCAGGTTTGCGCAAGAGCAGGTGACGAACTTTGCGCAAGCGCAGCGGGATTCGATGCTGGATATCGAGGTTGAGACGCTACCGGGTGTGATCCTTGGCCATAAGAACATCCCGGTTCAATCCGTGGGTTGCTATGTGCCTGGCGGCAAGTTCCCGATGGTGGCCTCGGCGCATATGTCGGTGGCCACAGCCAAGGTGGCAGGTGTGCCACGGATTATCGCCTGCACCCCGCCGTTCAATGGCAAACCAAATGCAGCCGTGATCGCGGCAATGCATCTGGGTGGCGCGCATGAGATCTATGTGATGGGCGGTATCCAGGCCGTCGGTGCAATGGCGATCGGGACTGAGACGATCGAGCCTGTGCATATGCTGGTGGGCCCCGGCAACGCATTTGTCGCCGAAGCCAAACGTCAGCTCTTTGGCCGTGTGGGTATCGACCTGTTCGCAGGGCCGACCGAGACTATGGTCATCGCCGATGAAACTGCCGCCGATGCGGAACTTTGCGCGACCGATCTGCTGGGTCAGGCTGAGCACGGATATAACAGCCCCTGTGTATTGCTCACCAATTCGCGCAAGCTGGCCGAAGATACGCTGGCCGAGGTTGAGCGCATTCTGGGTATCCTGCCAACCTCGGGCACCGCGCGGGTCAGCTGGGATGAGTATGGCGAGGTGATCGTCTGCGACACGTATGACGAGATGCTGCAAGTGGCAGATGACATCGCGTCCGAGCACGTGCAGGTGATGACAGACCGTGATGACTGGTTCCTGGAGAACATGACCTGCTATGGCGCGCTGTTCCTCGGGCCGCGCACCAATGTGGCAAATGGCGATAAGGTAATCGGCACCAACCATACCCTGCCTACCAAGAAAGCCGGGCGCTATACCGGTGGTCTCTGGGTCGGTAAGTTCATGAAAACTCACAGCTATCAGAAGGTCACAACCGATGAGGCCGCGACCATGATTGGCGAATTCGGCTCGCGCCTGTGTATGCTCGAAGGCTTTGTGGGTCATGCCGAGCAATGCAACATCCGGGTACGCCGCTATGGCGGGATCAATGTGCCCTATGGCGAAGGCGCACCCTATCGCGAGGCCGCAGAATGAGTGATGTGCATTCAGCGAACAAAGCGCTGATTGCGCCGCTTCGTGCGGCGATGCACGATTTTGATGATGTGCGGGTGCAGGCAACGCTAAACGGCGCGTTTGCCCCGGACGCCATGGTTCACATGCCGCATCCTTTCGGGGATCTTAAGGGGCCGCAGGCGCTGTATCAGATCTGCCATGCGCCACTGTTGAAGGCGATGCCTGATCTGGAACGGCGCGATTGGATCGTAGTTGGCGGGTGCACCGAACATGGCGATGACTGGATCGGGTGCGGGGGCCACTACTACGGCACTTTTGTCGCCCCTTGGCTGGACATTCCGCCAACAGGTCACTTGACCCATATGCGGTTCCACGAATTCTACCGGATCGTCGATGGTCAGGTGGTCGAGCTTCAGGCGATCTGGGACATTCCCGAGGTCATGATGCAGGCCAGGGCCTGGCCGATGGCTCCATCTTTGGGGCTGGAATTCTGCGTGCCGGGCCCGGCAACTCAGGATGGTATCGTACCGGGCCCGTGGAATGAGGCGCAGTCGAAGTCCTCCTGTAATCACATTATCGACATGCTGGACCATCTCAAGAAACATCCAAGCCAGGGTGGGCCAGAAGTGATGGAGATGCAGCGGTTCTGGCATCCACGCATGAATTGGTACGGCCCCGCCGGAATCGGCACCGGGCGCGGGATCGCCGGGTTCCGCTACTGGCATCAGATACCGTTTCTCAACGGCATGCCGGATCGCGGAAAATACGTCGACGACATCACGTATCATTTCTTTGGAGATGCGGATTACGCCGCCGTGACAGGTTGGCCAAACATGATCCAGACCGTCACCCATGATGGGTGGATGGGTATCGCGCCGTCGAATAGGCGGATCAGTCTGCGATCGCTTGATTTCTGGCGGCTTGAGAATGGCTTGATCCGCGAAAATTGGGTATTGGTCGACCTGTTGGATGCCTATCGGCAGCTGGGTGTTGACGTCTTTGCGCGTCTGCGCGAATTCAACAAGGCCCGCGTTCCGGGTGAAATACCATTCCCGGTTGGCGAGGTTTAAAATGGCTCAATTCCCCACGACACCCAGTTTCAAGTTGACCGGCAAACACGCACTGGTCGCCGGGGCCTCATCCGGCATAGGCCTAGCCTGCGCCGTGGCACTGGCCGAACACGGGGCCGAGGTGACCCTTGCTGCGCGCCGCACAGATGCCCTGAAAGAGATCGCCGCAGATATGACCGCGCGCGGGTGGTCTGCCAAAGTGCTCGAACTGGATGTAACCGATATCGAGGCGACAACTGCGGCCGTGGCCGAACATGGCCCCTTTGACATCCTTCTGAACTCTGCCGGTTCGGCGCGCCACAGCAAGGCGGTCGACACACATGCCGAAGATTTCGATGCGGTGATGAACATCAACGTCAAAGGCGCTTATTTTCTGACGCAAGCCGTGGCCAAAGGGCTGTTGGCCGCAGGGCGTCCCGGTTCCCTGATCAACATATCCAGCCAGATGGGCCATGTCGGCGGGCGCGAGCGGGCGGTCTATTGCGCATCGAAATTCGCGGTCGAGGGGTTCAGCAAGGCGATGGCGTTGGAATTCGCACCCGCAAAGATACGCGTCAACACAATCTGCCCGACCTTCATTCTGACCGATCTGACGCGCCCGACTTTCGATGACCCGGACAAGCGCGCCTGGATCCTCGACAAGATCAAACTGGGCCGTCCGGGCGAAATCGAAGATATCATGGGCGCGGTTGTCTATCTGGCCTCGGATGCATCGGGGCTGGTGACCGGAACATCTATGATGGTGGATGGAGGTTGGACAGCGGATTGATGGCAGTGCAAAAAGTCACATCGATGGATGTCGCGCGACTGGCCGGTGTAAGCCAGTCCGCCGTCAGTCGTGTGTTCACGCCAGGTGCGTCCGCATCCGCAAAAACCATTGCGAAAGTCCGCAAAGCTGCGGACCAATTGGGGTATCGACCCAATGTTTTAGCCCGCGCGGTGGTCTCGGGCAAAAGCCGCATCATCGGGCTTGTTGTCGCGTATCTGAACAATCAGTTCTATCCTGAAGCGCTTGAGAAGCTAACCAACACGTTGCAGGAGCGCGGCTATCATGCGTTGGTGTTCATGGCCTCGAACTCGGCTCAGAACATAGACAAGGTTGTCGGAGAAATTCTGGATTTTCAGGTTGACGGGATCATCGCCGCCTCGGTTGCGCTTTCATCCGATCTGTCTGCGCGCTGCCAGTCAGCCGGGGTGCCCATGGTTCTGTTCAACCGGGGGCAGGACGATCCGTCCATGTCGTCAGTGACATCGGACAATCTGGCCGGAGGTCGGAAAGTGGCCGAGTTCTTGTTGGCTGCCGGACACAAGAAAATCAGCTACATCGCCGGGTGGGAAGGCGCTTCGACCCAGCGAGATCGTGAGACAGGGTTTGTCGCGGCTCTGAACGAGGCACGCGTGACACTACACAGCCGCGAGATCGGCAACTTTGGTACAGAAGAGTCCAAAGAAGCCGCCCGCCGAATGTTCGCCTCAGACCCACCCGATGCTGTCTTTGTGGCCAATGACCATATGGCGATTGCCGTGATGGACACGCTGAGGTTCGAGTTGGGTTTGAAGATCCCTGAAGACGTTTCCGTAGTGGGGTATGACGATGTCGCCGTCGCGGCCTGGCCCAGCTATGACCTGACAACGGTCCGGCAGCCCGCCAACCGCATGGTGGCTGAAACCGTGGACATATTGCTCAGCAAAATCGACGACCCGGAGATAGAACCCAGGCAGCTTGAGATTGACGGACCGCTGATCATTCGCGGGTCTGCCCGCATACCTGAAGGATGGAAGACATGAAGGGATTTGATCCCAAATTCAAAGACTTTCCCGACTATATTATCGGGATCACCAAAGAGATCTGGGAAGATCGCGGCATTGCCACGCTGCATGACTACTACGGTGCGGATATCGTTGTGCGCACCCCCGGTTCTGTGGTCGTCGGCAATCAGGGCGTGATTGCGGCCACGATGGCAACGCTGGCCGAATTTCCCGACCGCACGCTGCTGGGCGAAGATGTCATCTGGTCGGGTACGCCGGAACAAGGGATGTTGTCGTCGCATCGCATCATTTCGACGGCGACCCATTTGGGCAATGGTGTCTATGGCAATGCAACAGGCAAGAAACTGGTCTATCGTATCCTGGCTGATTGTCACGCGATCAACAATAAGATCGACGATGAATGGCTGATCCGGGATCAGAGCGCCATCGTGCAGCAAATGGGTTGGGACCCCAAGGACTATGCCCGCGACTTGATCATGCGTGAGGGCGGCCCCGAGGCCTGTGTGCAGCCCTATACCCCTTTAAATGAGCAGCCGGGACCGTACAAAGGCAGCGGCAATGACAACGAATGGGGTGAGAAATACGCCGATATCCTGAACCGGATCATGAACGCAGATATGGCCGCAGTTGAGGCCGAATACGACCGGGCCGTTCAGTCGGAATATCCCGGTGGTGTAACTGGACACAGCTGGGGCCCGGTAGATCGGTTCTGGATGGGACTGCGCGCCTCATTCCCAAATGCCGAATTCGCCATTCAGCATCAGATCGGTCGAGAGGACCCGATGATGCCTCCGCGTGCGGCGATCCGCTGGACCTTGCACGGCACGCATGACGGCTGGGGCGTGTTTGGCAAACCAACCGGTGCCGAGGTCTTTATCCTTGGCATCAGCCATGCAGAGTTCGGCCCCTGGGGCCTGCGCCGCGAATACACTCTGTTCGACGAAACATCTGTCTGGAAGCAAATTCTTTTGAAAACCGGCGATCTGTAACATGCGACATCTGATGTCAAATCTGGACGCACGACAGTCGATGCGGCGCTACCACGCCCATCGGGCCAGTCTGCGCGCGCGGCGGTTAAATAACCGCCCGCCCGGATTTGGGGTTTTGAACCAGAAACCCCAAACAAAAGGAAGACAGAGATGAGTACAATTCAAAGCCGCATTGTTCGCTATGGCGAGTTGCAACCCTGCAAAACCGCGTTCATTGACGCACATACGCCGGGCTCGGACCAGAAAGAGAACTTTACCATTGTGGGCGGTGGTGTTTCAGAAAGCCCGGACCAGCATGTCCACATCACCGACAAGATCGGGTTCAATATCGGCGCGGCGGGGCAACCGCCGAAATGCCGCAACTCGCTGCACAGCCACACGACGGCCGAGGTGTTCTTTGTCGCCAAAGGCCGTTGGCGGTTCTTCTGGGGCCGCTATGGCACGGCGGGTGAGTTCATCGCAGAGGAAGGCGACATCTTCAACATCCCAACGGGCATCTTCCGTGGGTTTGAAAATGTGGGTCAGGATTATGGAATGATCATGTCGATCCTTGGCGGCGACGATGCGGGCGGAGGCGTAACATGGGCCCCTCAGGTTATCGAGGATGCGCAAGCCCATGGTTTGATGCTGGGCAACAACGGGGTTCTGTACGACAGCAAGAAAGGCGAGGAACTTCCTCATAACGTGCAGCCTATGCCGTTGCTGACCGAAGAGGAACTGAAGGCTTACCCGGAGGTTCCGGTTGGGGAAGTGATCGGCAAATATGTCGCCCGGTATTGGGACCTGATGGCTTTGGCGGCCAATGAACCTGCGGTGGTGATTGGCGAAAACGGTCTGATCAAAGATAAGCCGGGTTTTGAGGTCGATTTCCTGACCCGTGGATCGGCAGTGAACGGCCCGTTGAAAGCTGAAAAACCTGTGGTTCTGATGCCCGCAAGCGGTCATTGGCGGATAGCGATCAACGATGTTGAGACCACATTGTCCAACGGTGATACCGCGCTGGTCTTACCCGGCGAAACCTATAGCGTCGCACCGTCCATGACCGGGCAGGCGGGCCTGTACCGGATCACAGCCACCGACGATCCGGCCGGTGCCACCTGGGTCGGATGACGGTAAACCCCGACGATACCCATGCCGTCTATGAACGGCAGGCCAGGGCCTATGACGAGCAACGCTCGCGGGCCCTGTTCGAAGCGCGCTGGCTGGCGCGCTTCACCGCCAACCTGAAACCCGGTGGTCATGTGCTGGACCTGGGGTGTGGTGCGGGCGAGCCAATTGCGCGTTGGTTCATGGCCGAGGGGTTTAACGTCACGGGTGTTGATTTTTCTGAGGCTATGCTTGAAATCGCCCGCAGCCGTTGGCCCAAAGGGGATTGGCTACAGGCCGATATGCGGGATTTTGAGCTGAGCCAAAGGTTCGACGGGATTATTGCCTGGAACAGCTTTTTCCACCTAACCGCGGACGAACAAAAAGCCTGCATTGCGCGAATGGCGCGCCATCTGCGCAGCGGCGGTATGTTGATGCTGACTGTGGGGCATAGCGCGGGTGAGGCGCAAGGGACCGTTGGCGATGAACTCGTTTACCACGCCTCGCTTTCTCCGGCTGGCTATGCCGCCTGTCTGGAAGATAACGGGATGATCCTAAGCGGATTTCTGGCGAAAGATCCCGAAACCCAAAGCCATACGGTGCTGATGGCACACAAGATTTAAGGAGGTTTCATGACCGTCAAAACAACACATGTCGGGTCTCTGCCGCGATCTCAGGAGGTTGTGGATTTCATTTTCGCACGAGAGAATACAAAAGAGTTTGACCAAGCCGAATTTGATGCGTGCATGACGTCAGCGGTGGCTGAAACCGTCCGCAAGCAGGTCGAGGCTGGGGTCGACATCGTGTCGGATGGCGAAACCTCGAAGATTTCATACGCGACCTATGTCAAAGACCGCTACACCGGATTTGCGGGGGATAGCCCTCGCAACGCACCAGCGGATCTGAAGATGTTCCCAGGATTTTTGAAACGTCTGGCCGATGATGGCGGCACCCCTCAATATGCGCGCCCTATGTGTGTGGGCGAGGTGCGCTCGAAAGGGCAGGGAGAGTTGCAGAAAGATATAGCGAACCTTAAGGCGGCAATGGCGCAGCATGGAGTTGATCGCGGGTTCATGAATGCAGCGAGCCCCGGCGTGATCTCGCTATTCCTGCAAAATGATTTCTACCCCACGCGCGAGGCCTATCTGTCCGCGCTCGCCGATGCGATGAAGGACGAGTACGAGACCATTGTCGCTGCCGGTTTGGACCTGCAGCTGGACTGCCCCGATTTGGCCCTGTCTCGCCACATGCTGTTCACCGAGCTTTCTGATGAAGAGTTCGTCAAGGTTGCCGATATGCATGTCGAAGCCCTGAACCATGCGCTGCAGAACGTGCCCGCAGACAAGGTGCGCGTGCATATTTGCTGGGGGAATTACGAAGGGCCGCATTGCTGTGACATCGGCATGGACAAGGTGTTCACAACGCTGATGAACACCAAATCGCGATATGTGCTGTTTGAAACCTCGAACCCGCGCCACGCGCATGAATGGACCGTGTTCCGTGACCGCAAGGATGAGATACCGGACGACAAGGTGCTGGTGCCTGGCGTGGTCGATACCACGACCAATTTCGTCGAACACCCCGAAGTGGTCGCCCAACGTACCCAACGCTTTGTTGATATCGTTGGCGCTGATCGTGTGGTGGCCGGCTCGGATTGCGGCTTTGGGACCTTCGCCGGGTTCGGCGCGGTTGATCCCGACATCGCCTATGCCAAGCTGGGGGCGCTGTCCGAAGGGGTTTCCCTGCTCAAATGACCCCGCTTGTTCTATTGCCGGGTATGATGTGCGATGCACGCCTGTTTGCGCCACAGATCGCGGCGTTGTCAGGACACAGGCCAATCATAACCGCCCCAATTGGCGCGAGCGACACGGTGGAGGCGCTGGCTGCCGAAGTACTGTCCTTCGCCCCCCCGCGCTTTGCCATAGCAGGGCTGTCCATGGGCGGGATCGTTGCGATGGAGGTTCTGCGTCAGGCTCCCGACCGCATTTGTGGGCTGGCCCTATTGGACACCAACCCTTTGGCAGAAAAAGACGAGGTCAAAGCCAGACGCCAACCTCAGATCGACGTCGTCTTGGGTGGCCAGTTGCGCGCGGTAATGGCCGAGGAGATGAAGCCCAACTATCTGACTGACGGGCCAAATCGCAGCGCTATTCTGGACCTTTGCATGGAGATGGCAACCGACCTCGGGCCTGAGGTTTTTGTCAATCAGTCCAAGGCACTCCGAGATCGTCCGGATCAAAGCGCGACCTTGCGGGCCTATGACGGCGCTGCGCTGGTGCTATGCGGGCGAGAGGACACTCTGTGCCCAGTATCACGCCACGAGCTGATGCATAGTCTGATGCCCCAAAGCCGGTTTGAGATCATCGAAGATGCGGGCCACCTGCCCACATTGGAACAACCCGAGAGAACAACAGCGGCGTTGACCCGCTGGTTGGAGGCGATATGAAACAAACCCTTTTGGACCTGCTCAGATCGGTCGATACCCCGACAGTCTGCAACGCAATCGAAGTGGCGCAAGGCAAGCGTGGCTTCAACGCATTTACCCGCGGGACCATGCAGTGTTCTGACCCTGAAGCGAAACCCATGGTCGGATATGCCCGCACCGCAAAGATTGCCGCCGTGAACCCACCTACGGAATCGCCCGAGGTGATCCGAAAACGCCGGATGGAGTATTATCGGCATATGGCAACCGGGACCGGCCCGGCTGTTACTGTGGTGGAGGATCTGGACTATCCCGATTGCATTGGCGCCTATTGGGGCGAGATCAACACCACCGTCCATAAGGGGTTCGGCATCAGCGGCGCGCTGACCAATGGCGTGATGCGTGATCTTGGCGATCTGCCCGATGATTTCCCGGTTGTTGCTGGGTCAATCGGACCCAGCCATGGGTTCGTGCATGTGTGCGAAATCGGTACTCCGGTGTCCATATTCGGCCTTGAGATTCAGAACGGCGATCTTGTTCACGCCGACCGCCACGGCGCTTTGGTGATCCCGCCCGAGGTTGTGGACCGGCTCGAACAGGCAATCCTCAAATTGCTTGAAACCGAAAAACTGATCCTTGCCCCTGCACGCGCAGCAGGATTTGATTTTGAAGCCTTTGAAACAGCCTGGGCTGCGTTCGAGGCGTCGCGCACTTAGCGTCGCGACCGTGTGGTTCCGATCAGGACGTGTGTTGCAAAGCCTTTGGTTCTGGGCCAGATGGGTAAAGAAAGTTAGCGCATTTATGGAGTGTGCTTCTTGTAGGACCCAGGGGTCCGGTTTGTCCATTTCCGAAAAGCCCGGTAAAAATTCGCTGGGGCGGAAAAGCCGGTCTCATAGGCGATCTGCTCGATGCTATCTTGTCCCTGTAGCAAGGCACGTATGGCGATGTCGCGGCGCAAAGCGTCTTTGATATCCTGAAAGGATGTGCCTTCCTCGTTCAATCGCCGGTTCAGTGTGCGGGGTGTCATCTGAAGGGCAAGGGCAGCATCCGGCAGCTGACAGGTTTGCCAGGACGCGCTGTATAGAAAGGCGCGGACCCGCAGGCTGCAGGTATGCGCGCGTGAACCGGTGAAAATCCAATCAAGCGGCGCGCGCAGAAGAAAAACCGAAGCTTCGGTAGAACTGCGTGCAATCGGACGGCTGAATTTGCTGGGATCAAATAAAATGCTTGTATACGGTGCGTCAAATTCGACGGGGCAGGGGAAGACCACGGCATAGTCGGCTGCAAAATCGGGACGGGGAAAGGCAAAGTTCACAGCTTTGACCGGTGTCTCCACCCCGCTGAGCCAAGATAAAAGTCCATGCGCCAGTTTCAGCAATAGCATATGACCAAAGCGTTGCGGTCGGGTATGATCCAGATAGGGGATCAGCTTCAACTCCACCTGATCGGATGCGGTATCCAGGACCAGCCGGAAATCATCAAGCAACAGGTTCCAGAATGTCGTAAACCGATACAGGGCCGAAGTCAGACTGCCCGCCTCACGCTGCACGGTCACCAGATGTTGCAGCGCGCGGGGGCGGATTGGGCGGCTCCACAATCCCATCATCTCGTCGCCGGTCTCGGGCGCGGCTAACTGATAGAGCTGTGCGATCTCGTCGAGCGTAACGCGCTGGGTCGATGCCATTGGGCCGGGTTGCAGGCCCGAGCGCCGTAGCAGAGAGGACATCTCCGGCGGGGTGCAACACGATGTCAGAGCGTCCAGCCAATCTTGGATAAAACCCGCCGATACGGTGGTCAGAGAGATGGGGTCGGGACGAGTCATAGCAACTATAGTTTGGCGCAATCGGATACAAGCTTGTCAAGATATGAGCTTATCTGCAAGTCTTGGCACAGATATATGACGTGAAACCATAGTTGCCGAGAGGAGGAGGCAGTCATGTCCTATCAACCGCCCGTGCAGGACTTGATGTTTTGTATTGAACACCTCTCGCATTGGGATCAGGTGTCCTCTTTGGCGGTGTATTCGGACTATGATCTGGCGGACATTGGGGCTGCTTTGGATGGTTACGCCCGGTTCTGCAGTGAACAAATCGCGCCTTTATCTCATATCGGAGATACATTGGGTGCCCAGTTCGACAACGGGCGGGTAACGATGCCTGAAGGGGATGCGCAAGCTTATGCACAATTCGTCGAAATGGGTTGGCAGGCCCTGACCCATCCTGTGGAATACGGCGGCATGGGGCTTCCGAAAACAGTTGGCGCAGCGGCAGTCGAGATGCTGAACGCTGCCGACATGAGCTTTGGCCTGTGTCCCTTGCTGACCGATGGCGCGATCGAAGCGCTGCTGCTGACAGGCTCGGACGCGCAGAAAGCTATTTATTTAGAGCCTTTAATTGCTGGGCGCTGGTCGGGCACGATGAACCTGACCGAACCGCAGGCGGGCAGCGATCTGGGTCGTGTCTCGACCAAGGCGGTGCGGCGCGAAGATGGCAGTTATGGCGTGTCCGGCACCAAGATCTTCATCACATATGGCGCGCATGACCTGACTGAGAACATCATCCATCTGGTTCTGGCGCGCACCCCTGACGCGCCCGCCGGACCGAAGGGTCTGAGCCTGTTCATCGTCCCGCAAAAGATGGTGGCAGAGGATGGCTCGGTCGGGGCTGAGAATTCAGTCAACTGTGTCAGCATCGAACACAAGCTGGGCGTGCGCGCCAGCCCAACGGCGGTGTTGGAATACAAAGACGCCACGGGCTTCCTGATCGGTGAGGAAAACCGCGGGTTGGAATATATGTTCATCATGATGAACGCCGCGCGCTTTTCGGTTGGTGTTCAGGGCATCGCGACATCAGAACGCGCCTATCAGCGCGCCTTGGCTTATGCGCGGGACAGGGTCCAGAGCCGCCCTGTGAATGGTCAAGTCAAGGAGGCGGTGGCGATCATCGAACACCCCGACGTGCGCCGCATGTTGATGCGGATGCGCAGCCTCACCGAAGGCGGGCGTGCCATGGCGGCGGCCACAGCCGGGTTGCTGGACATTGCACATCATCAGGATGATCCGGACGTGGCCGCCCTGGCCGAGTTCATGGTTCCGCTGGTCAAGGGCTTCTGCTCGGAACGCGCGGTCGAGGTCGCCTCTCTGGGTGTTCAAATCCACGGCGGCATGGGCTTCATCGAAGAAACCGGAGCCGCTCAGCACTATCGTGACGCTCGCATTCTGCCGATTTACGAGGGCACCACCGCCATTCAGGCCAACGACCTTCTGGGCCGCAAAGTCATGCGCGACGGGGGCGGGACCGCCCATCGGTTCGCCGCCCGCATTGCGGCAACCGAGGCCGAGCTGGCAGAAGGCGATGCCACCGCGCAAGCCATCGGCGCAAGCCTTGCGCAGGCACGCGCCGCGTTTGAAGCCGCCTTGGAATGGCTATTGGAACACAGCCGCAAAGATATCGACGCCGCTTTTGCGGGCTCGGTCCCGTTCCTGATGTTGGCAGGTACGCTTGCGGCGGGTTGGAAACTGGCAAAAGGTGTCACCCCGGCGCAAGCGGCGTTGAACGATGGGCAGAACACGCAGTTCATGACCCAAAAGATCGCCACCGCGCTGTTCTTTGCCCAGCATATCCTGCCGGAATGCAGTGCCGAACACGCCCGCATCTTACACGGCGCGCGCAGCCTGCTTGACGCGGCCTTCCCCGAATAACGCCTTTAAAAGGATCCGCAAAATGAATGATGTCGTGAACCCCGCCACCTATGAGAACCTCGCGATTTCCGAGCGTGACAATGGCCTCTATGTCGTGACCCTGAACCGCCCGACCAAGCGCAATGCCTTGGACGTGGCCACGATCGAAGAACTAATCCGCTTTTTCAGCGGCGCACGCATGGCCGGCGTTCGGGCTGTTGTGCTGACCGGCGAAGGCGACCACTTCTGCGCAGGTCTGGATCTGGTGGAACACTGGAAAGCCGACCGCAGCCCCGATGACTTCATGCATGTCTGCCTGCGCTGGCATGAGGCGTTCAACAAGATGGAATATGGTGGTGTGCCGATCATCGCCGCCCTGAAAGGCGCGGTGGTTGGCGGCGGGCTGGAGCTTGCCAGCGCCGCCCATATCCGCGTCATCGATCCCGGCACCTATTTCGCCTTGCCCGAGGGACAGCGCGGGATTTTCACGGGCGGAGGCGCAACCATCCGTGTCTCGGACATGATCGGCAAATACCGCATGATCGACATGATCCTGACCGGCCGCGTCTATCAGGGGCAAGAGGCCGTCGATCTGGGGCTGGCGCAGTACATCACCGAAGACCGTGGTAGCATGGCCAAGGCAATGGAACTGGCAGACCAAATCGCGCAGAACCTGCCTTTGACCAATTTTGCGATCTGTTCGGCGATCAGCCATTTGAACAACATGTCCGGCATGGATGCAGCTTATGCCGAAGCCGTGGTCGGCGGCGTGGTTAACACCCAGCCCGCCGCCCGCGAACGGCTGGAAGCTTTTGCCAATAAGACCGCCGCCCGCGTGCGGCCCAACAGCTAAGACAGGCGGGACCCGGATGCGTCACCATTTCGAAGCTCTTCAGAAGACACAGGCCAATCATGTGCCTTTGTCCCCTTTGTCCTTCCTGCGTCGCGCCGAATCGCTGCATGGCGCGCGCACCGCTGTTATCTATGGTGACATCCGACGAAGCTGGGCGGAAACCGCCGCCCGCATTCGCGCGGTGGCCAGCGGGTTGGCCGCGCTTGGCGTGCAGAAAGGCGATACGGTCTCGGTCCTCAGCCCGAACATCCCGGAACTGTTCGAGTTGCATTTTGCCCTGCCCCTGACCGGAGGCGTGCTGAATACGCTCAACACCCGGCTCGAGCCCGAAACCATCGCCTATATTCTGGATCATGCGGACACCAAACTGGTGATCGTGGACCGGGAACTGGTGCCGCTTTTGTCCAAAGCCTTTGATCTGCTGGGCCGCACAATAGCTGTGGTCGAAATCGCCGATCCCGCTGCCACTGGTCAAAGCCTCGGCGGCCAGACCTATGAGGCACTGACCACAGCTCCGCCCCTGCCGGTCGATCTGCCCGATGATGAGTGGGACGCGATTGCGCTGAACTACACTTCGGGCACCTCGGGCCGCCCCAAGGGCGTTGTCTATCACCACCGTGGAGCGTACCTGATGGCGTTAGGTACGGGCACCGCGTGGCAGATGCCGCCCTATCCGGTCTATCTGTCCGTCGTACCGATGTTCCACTGCAATGGCTGGGGGCATCCCTGGTTGATGGCGATGCTTGGTGGGACGGTTGTCTTTACACGCATCCCCGCCGCAGACCCTATTCTGGAGGCGATCCGCACCCATGGCGTGACCCATTTCGGTGCCGCCCCCATCGTGCTGCAAATGCTGGCAGAGGCCGAAAGCGACGCTGGCCCCTTTGATCCCGCAATCCGCGTGTTGACCGCCGGCGCGCCTCCGCCTCCTTCGGTTTTGGAAAAGACCCGCGCGATGGGGTTTGACGTCATGCAGGTCTATGGTCTGACCGAGACTTACGGCCACATCTCGCAATGCCTCTGGCAGGAAGAGTGGAACGATCTCAGCCCAGCGGAACAGGCTGAATTGCAGGCACAACAGGGCATCGCCTTCCCGATGGTCGAAGAGGTCACGGTGATCGACCGTGACAGCGGCGCACCGGTACAGCGCGATGGTGCCACACAAGGTGAGATCGCCATTCGGGGCAACACGGTCATGGCCGGGTATTACAAAGACGCCGAGGCGACCTCGAACGCCTTCGAGGACGGCTGGTTCTGGTCCGGCGACGGAGCTGTGATGCATGAGAATGGATACATTCAGATCCGCGACCGCCTGAAGGACGTGATCATCTCGGGCGGCGAAAACATCTCATCCGTCGAGGTCGAAGCGGTGCTGTATCGCCATGACGCGATTCAGGCCGCCGCCGTGGTCGCAATGCCGCATGAGAAATGGGGCGAGGTCCCCTGCGCCTTTATCGAATTACGCGACGGGGCCGAGGTAACCGCTGAGGATATCATCGCTTTCTGTCGCGATCATCTGGCCGGGTTCAAAGCCCCAAAAGCAGTTGTTTTCGAGGCACTTCCGAAGACCTCGACCGGTAAAATCCAGAAATTCCAACTGCGCGGCCGCGTCAAGACACTCGGTCTTTGAGGCCGGTTACGTGCAGCAGCTAATGATCGCAGTCCAACGAGAGATGGAATCTTTGATCAGCGGCGAAGGTCGCTGATCAGAACCACTTGACCCCAGCCCTAGCTTTGCCAATGACTGGTTTCAGCCATAGATGCGCGCCGCTTCGATGGTCGCTGGGCAGCGCGGTCGATAAGAAAGCCAAGCTGTGCAATACCCGATACGGGTCAGGGCTTTTATTATCGATCCAATCGATGTTCTGGAACGTAATTGGATTAAGCTGGGATTTGGATACATGGGTCAGAACGTTCTGTTAACCATAGTTTTTGCATTGGGCGTTGGCGGAATTGCTGGCTTTATTTTTCTATCGTCCGAAAGATCGGCAGATGCATTGCCTCCCGGGGCTTATTCGGTACCAAACATGCCCGGAATGACGGTTCCGGTCGCCTATGAGCTATCAGATGAGTTGATTCCGGCGTTATTGATCGTGATCTACGAGGCCTTCGCGCAGACCCAAGAAGATACCATTTATGACCAGTTGGCAAAGGTCACGCATGGCGACGCGCTGGAGTATCTTTACCTCGAACGGGTTGGTGCGATGGAAGGGAATGGGCTGGATCAAGCGGATCAGACCATCCACGAAATCAGCCTATTGGACAGCCTCGTGACGCAAAGCGATGAGACGCTTGAGGTCGATGCAACATGGCAGGTTATTGGGACGGTCGGTCACGCTGAACACCTTCATGTACGAGGTAATACCTATTATGCCGCCTTGTCGATCTCTCCGATTGAGGGTGCATGGCGGATTACAGATTTCGACTTGCTTGAGGTCAGCCGGGACAGCGCAGGTGAGGTTTTTCAGGTTTCGGAAGAAAATCAATGATCCGCGTCGAAGACCTTAGCTTTAGTTACAGTTCCGGCGCGTTTCGCTTGCGGGTGCCGCAGCTATCCCTGAGGGAGGGCGAACGTCTGGCCATCGTTGGGCCAAGCGGAAGTGGAAAGACAACCCTGCTGAACCTGATCGCGGGTATTCTGACACCTGAAACAGGGTGTATCGAGGTGGCCGGAACAAATGTCTCGGGATTGCCAAATGCGGCGCGTCGTCGGTTTCGCGCCAGTCATATCGGTTTCGTTTTTCAGGATTTTGCTCTGCTGGATTACCTGAGCGCACGGCAAAACATCCTGTATCCCCATCGCATTACACCCGCGCTCAAACTCGATTTCGCGGCGCGGAGCCGGGCAGAGGCTTTGGCGGAGGCCTGTGGTATTGGTGATAAGCTGGACAGGCATCCCGAGGCCCTTAGCCAGGGGGAACAGCAACGCGTTGCCATCTGCCGTGCTTTGGTGACCCAACCCAAGCTTATCCTGTCTGACGAGGCGACCGGCAATCTGGATCCGGAAAGCAAAGGACGCATCCTGGATTTGCTGTTCGAGCAAGCCGCAAGCGCGGGGGCGACGGTTCTGGCCGTGACCCATGATCACGAACTTTTGCCGCGTTTTGAGCGAGTTATCGACTTTGCGCAATATCGCGAGGCGGCCGAGCTATGAATGCGCTCTACCTCGCCTTTTCCTATCTGCGTTATCATTGGGCGCGCAGTCTTATATTAGTGATCGCGACGGCGCTGATCTTGTTTGTGCCGGTTGCCACACAGATCTTGCTTTCCACAAGCCAGACCGCCTTGGTCGCGCGGGGTGAGGCGACGCCACTGCTGTTGGGCAATCGTGGATCGCGGTTGGATCTGACAATGGCTGCCCTGTATTTCTCAGATGAACGCCCTGATCCCATCGCGATGCGAGAGGTGGATGTGATCTGGGACAGCAATTTGGCTCTTCCCATCCCGGTTCATACTGCGTTTTCGTCTGGCGGGTTCCGGATCGTAGGAACGACACTCGATTATTTTGAGTTCAGGGATTTGGCACTCGCAGATGGGCGGGGCCTGTCCTTTCTGGGTGAAGCGGTGATCGGGGCGCAAGTGGCCCAAGACCTGGGGAAGGGCGTAGGCGATGTGTTAGTCTCCGCGCCCGAGAATCTGTTCGACCTTGATGGCGTTTACCCTCTAGAGATGCCAATCGTCGGGGTGTTGGCTCCGACCAACACGCCAGACGATCAAGCGATTTTTGTTGATATCAAAACGGCTTGGGTGATCCAAGGGATTGGGCATGGCCACGAGGATGTGGTGACCGCCGCGGATATTGCAGCTGGGACTGATGCGCTGGCGAATGCAGCTGTGGTGCAATATCAGCGTATCACGCCGGACAATATCGATAGCTTTCATTTTCATGGGGCACAGGCTGAGTTTCCAGCCACTGCTGTGATCTTAGTCCCGAATGACCGGCGGTCGGCCACGATCCTGAAAGGGCGGTATCTGGACAGCGAAAATCCCAGCCAATTGTTTGAACCGGCGCAGGTCATACAAGGGCTGGTCGATCGGATATTTCGGATCAAATCATTATTGGACGTGGTGACGGCGATCATCGCAGTGGCGGCTGTTGCCGCCGTTGGGCTTGCCGTTTTCCTAAGCTATCGGCTGCGCGCAAAAGAGATTGCGACAGCCGTCAAGTTGGGGGCCAGGCAGGGCATGGTTTTGCGTCTGCTGGCAGCCGAAACAGTCACTCTGCTGTTCATTTCAGGGTGTATCGCAGCCTTTGGTGCTGCGTTGGTGTCACGACATGCTGAGACTTGGGTGGGCTGGCTGCTCTCGCTCGGCACATGATCAGAAAGGAATGACTATGAAAAAGCATATTCTTCTGGCGGCATTGGCAGGCAGCGTTTCTGTCACACCTGCGCTTGCCCACTACGGAATGATCATCCCGAATGATCCGATGATCAGTCAGGAAGATGGCCGCAGCTTATCCTTGACCATGTCCTTCTCACATCCGTTTGAACTGGACGGGATGACACTGGAAAAACCTGCAGCCTTTACCGTCACACATGAAGGGCAAACAACAGACATCCTGAGCAGCCTTGAGGGTGCCACTGTTATGGATGAACAGGGATATACGCTCGATTTTCCGCTTGAACGCCCGGGCACTTACATCTTTGCGATGGAGCCCAAACCTTACTGGGAACCCGCTGAAGATGCTTTCATTATTCACTACACCAAAACCTATGTAACGGCTTACGGAGATGATGAGGGTTGGGATGCCGAGCTTGGTCTCAAGACCGAGATTGTGCCCTTGTCTAAACCGTTTGGTTTGTGGGAGCACAATGTCTTTCAGGGTATTGTCAAGATGGATGGGACACCCGTACCTTATGCCGAAGTTGAAGTAGAGTTCTTTAACAATGGCGCCGGTGCAACCGCGCCGGATGAGTTGATGATCACGCAAACAGTGAAGGCAGACGCCGATGGTGTCTTTACCTATGCGGCGCCATCCGACGGTTGGTGGGGTTTTGCTGCGCTTAATACGGCGGACTATACCTTGCCTCAGGATGGTGAAGACAAGGCTGTCGAACTGGGCGCAGTTCTGTGGGTGCATTTCGAGGAATGGACAGGTCAGTGATCCGAACACTTGGTTTAGCCGCCCTATGCGCCGCTGCCCCCTTGGCTGCGGCTGCACACAAACTTGTCGTTTTCGCCTCGGTCGATTGCAAAATGGTGACGGTTGAAGCGAAGTTTTCGAACGGCAAACCCGCCCAAAAAGGTGAGGTGCGCGTACTGGATGGGCAGAATGCTTTGCTGCAAACCCTCTCGGTTGACAGCGATGGCATGGCGTATATCCCCCTCAGCAGTGTTGATCATTCAACCGGTCTGGTGATTGAGGTTGATACCGGAGACCACGATAACTACTGGATTGTCACGCCCGAAGATATCGCGCGGAAATGCGGGAGTTGATCATGAAAAGGATGCTCACGTGTGGTGCGCTGATGGTTCTGGGTCTGCTCGTGGCCACGTTTGCGACCGCACAAGAACGGTCAAAAATTGTAGCAGTTAACTACCCGTTGCAGTATTTCGCCGAACGCCTTTTAGGGGATGCCGCAGATGTGGTGTTTCCCGTACCCGCGGATGTCGATCCTTCGTTTTGGCGGCCCTCTATCGCTGATATCAGCATGATCCAATCGGCAGACCTGATCCTGCTGAACGGTGCCGCCTTTGCCACTTGGATTGATCGCGTGTCTCTGCCGCGATCCCGGTTGGTCAACACCTCTGCCGCGCTTGAGGACCGATACATCGCTACCGAAAGTATCACCCACAGCCATGGTGAGGGTGGAGAACACTCGCATGAGGGATTAGCATCCTACATCTGGCTTGACCCAACTTTGGCGATTAAGCAGGCGGAGGCAATTGCGAAGGCCGCAACTCAGCGTGCGCTTGCCCCGCCTGAAGAGATTGCTGCCCGGCTCGATACACTCCGCGCTGAATTGCTGGCGTTGGATCAAACAGCCCAATCGCTGCTTGTGGGCGGCACAAATGTCACTCTGATCGCGACGCATCCAAGGTATCAGTATTTCGGTCGCCGCTACGGTCTGGAAATCGCATCGCTTGAGTGGGAGGCTGGGGCCGCTCCAAATTCGGAGCAATTGGCCGAATTGCTTGATCTCAAACAACAGACAAGTGCAGAGGTATTGATCTGGGAAGCAGATCCACCAATGGCAGCGTTGCGAGCTGTGGAAGAGCTGGGGATGCAGAATGTGGTCTTCCCACCTCTTGTCCATAGGCCGGAGGGTGCAGATTTCGTAAACAGCTACGAAGATTCGGTTCTTGCCCTATCGACGGCATTGGCGAACTGACACGCCTTTCTGCGCCTGTGCAGATGTGCGCGAGCTAGGCCTAATGACTTTCTAGCTTGGAGATATGGATTGACCGCGGCGACACTCATTCTTCCCAATCAGCTTTATGCCGATCACCCCGGATTAGTCGACGCTTCGACGCGTGTGATCTTGTTTGAGGATCCTCTGTTCTTTGGCGACGCGCAGTACCCGGCAAAGATGCACAAGCAAAAGCTTTGGTTGCATCGTGCAAGCATGTCCCGATACCACCGCAACCTGCTGGATAAAGGCCTGAATGCCGAAATCTTTTCTTATGAAATGCGAACAGATGCGTGCGGTCTCTTGTTCCAGGGGCTGTCACAGGACGGTGTCAGTTCGGTTGTGATGGCTGACCCGGTAGATTTCATTGCAGAGAAGCGCCTGCAAAAGGCCGCGCTTCATGCGGGTATCGCGCTTGAAATTCGTCCATCTCCCGGTTTTCTGAATACTAAGGCAGACAATGAAATTTGGCGAAGTGGTCACAAACGCTGGTTCATGGCCGACTTCTATAAGCATCAGCGGCGCCGGCTGGGTGTTTTGATGGACGGCGATGAACCAATCGGTGGACAATGGAGCTTTGATCACGACAACCGCAAGAAAGTTCCCAAAGCTCTTCTGGGATGTTTGCCTTGGATCGACTGGCCGGAACATGGCGCGCTGGATTACGCTGCAAGAGAGAGTATAAATACAGATTTCCCAAATGCTTACGGCTCACTGGACAGGCTGTATTACCCGACATCTCATAAGGCCGCCGAGATTTGGTTGAACCAATTTCTCGAGCGCCGTTTTGATCGGTTCGGCGACTATGAAGATGCAATTGTAGAAGGCGAAAACTGGCTCTGGCACGCGGTCCTGACGCCCGCGCTGAACATCGGGTTGTTAACTCCAAGACAAGTAATCGACGCAACTGTTGATTATGCGCAGTCCCGAGACGTTCCGCTCAATTCCATAGAAGGTTTTGTCCGCCAGATCATTGGTTGGCGAGAGTTTATGCGCGCCACGTATGAAGACCTTGGCGTACCTATGCGGACGACTAACCATTGGGGACACAGCCGAAGGATGCCGACAGCGTTTTATGATGGCACAACAGGGATAGGCCCAATCGACGATACCATCACGAGGGTTCTTCAGACCGGATATTGCCATCACATTGAACGGCTGATGGTTTTGGGTGGGTTCATGTTTCTGTGTGAAATTGATCCAGACGACGTGTACCGCTGGTTCATGGAGATGTTCGTGGACAGCTACGATTGGGTCATGGTTCCAAATACGTATGCCATGAGCCAGCACGCAGATGGCGGGCTTATCACGACCAAACCTTATTTCTGTGGCTCAAACTACATCCGCAAAATGAGCCATTGGGCCAAAGGGCCTTGGTCAGAGGTCTGGGATGCCTTGTATTGGCGGTTCATAGTCAAGCATCAGGACAATCTCGGGCGAAATCCACGCTGGGCCATGATGTGCCGAACTGCGGCCCGAATGAAGCCAGAGAGAAGAGATCGATACGTTGCGACTGCGGATGCCTTTCTTGCGCGTCTATCCTGATCCAGTAGTAACCTTGCTTCTACCAATCAATTCTATGCGTACCGATGCCGGCGCGCATTCTGACTTTCAACTCGTGTGCAACCATGGCTTAGCATTTGAGGGCGGCAGGGGCGTCTGACCCAGGATATGGTCAGACGCTTTTTCCCCCACCATGATCGATGGCGCATTCAGGTTCCCGTTGGTAATGCGCGGGAAGATCGAACTGTCAGCAACGCGCAGCCCGTCCACTCCGATCACGCGGCATTCCGGGTCAACTACGGCTGTTTTGTCGTCGGCTCGGCCCATTTTGCAGGTCCCGCAGGGGTGATAGGCGCTCTCGGCATGTTCGCGGATGAAACCGTCCAGATCGTCATCGGATTGCAGCGCCGAACCGGGCTGGATTTCAGATTTCACATAAGGTTTGAACGCGTCCTGCGCGAAAATCTCGCGTGTCATGCGGATGCACCTGCGGAAATCGATCCAGTCTTGTTCGGTGCTCATGTAGTTGAACCGGATTTCCGGCGCAGCCAACGGATCCGCAGACCGTAGTTGGATCGACCCGCGCGAAGGCGATCGCATTGGGCCGACATGTGCCTGAAACCCATGGCCTTCGGCAGCGGCTTTGCCGTCATATCGCACCGCCATGGGCAAGAAGTGATATTGCACATCTGGATAGGTTTTTGAAGGGTCAGACCGCAAAAACGCAGCCGATTCAAACTGGTTCGACGCCCCAAGACCCTTTTTGAAAAACAGCCATTGCGCCCCGATCACTGCCTTGGAGAACAGGTTCCAGTGTTTGTACAGTGTGATCGGCTGCTTGCTGGCCATCTGGATATAGAGTTCGAGATGATCCTGCAGGTTCTGCCCAACCCCAGGTCGGTCGGCGACGACCTCGATCCCATGCTGTTTCAGATGCGCGGCTGGCCCAATGCCGGACAGCATCAGCAGTTTCGGAGAGTTGATGGACGAGGCCGCAACAATCACCTCTCGGTTTGCATGCAGAACCTCGGTTTTTGATCCGTTGATCACTTCGACGCCGGTCGCGCGTCCGTTTTCGATCACGATCCGCTTGGCAAAGGCGCGCACAAGCTGGCAGTTCTCGCGTTTCAAAGCCGGTCGCAGATAGGCGTTCGCAGCAGACCAGCGCCGACCTTTGTAGACGGTCTGCTCCATCGGGCCAAAGCCCTCTTGCTTTTCGCCGTTATAGTCCTCGGTTAACTCGTATCCGGCCTGATGACCAGCCTCGACAAAGGCGTGAAACAGCGGGTTTTTTCGTGGGCCGCGCGTTACATGAAGCGGCCCGTCCGTACCCCGCCACATCGGGTCGCCCCCGTGCCCGGCGCTGTTCCAGGTTTCCATCCGCTTGAAATAGGGAAGAACGTTCTTGTAGGCCCAGCCATCAGCACCGGCATCTTGCCAATGGTCATAGTCAAGCGCATGGCCACGCACATAAACCATCCCGTTGATCGACGATGATCCACCGATGACCTTGCCGCGTGGCGTCGCCAAACGTCGGTTGTTCAACTGTGGTTCCGGTTCGCTTTGGAACCCCCAATCGTATAGGGGCATGTTCATCGGGTAGGACAGCGCCGCGGGCATTTGAATAAATGGCCCAACATCCGAGCCGCCAAATTCGATCACCAGAACCGAATGTTTGCCATTTTCTGACAGCCGATAGGCCATCGCACACCCGGCAGAGCCTGCGCCGACGATGATGTAATCTGCATTCAGCTTGGTCATGATCAGTACGGAGCCTCAACCGGTGTCATGCGCACGAAAACCGTCTTGAGTTGGCTGTAGTGCTCGATTGCAGCCTTCGAGTTCTCGCGCCCAACGCCCGATTTCTTCATTCCGCCAAAGGGTATCTCGACGGGTGCGTCGTTGTAGGAGTTGATGAAACAGGTGCCCGCATCCAAGCGGTCAATCACCCGATGCGCGCGCGTCAGGTCCGAAGTGAACACACCCGCTGCCAGCCCCAATTCGGTGTCGTTAGCACGGGTGATCACCTCGTCTTCGGTTTCGAATTCAAGGATCGACATGACCGGGCCGAAAATCTCTTCCCGCGCGATGGTCATGTCATCGTGCACATCCGAGAAGATGACCGGTTCAATAAAGAACCCATCTCTGTCGATCTGCGCGCCGCCATAGGCGAGGGTTGCGCCTTCTGCTTTGCCTTTGGCGATGTAGCCTTCGACGATCTCAAGCTGGCGGGCCGATACCATTGGACCCATCTGGGTTTCTTCGTCCCTGGGATCGCCGATGATGATCTTAGATGTCCGCTCGATCAGGCACTCCAAAAAACGGTCCTTGATCCCGGATTGTACAAAGACACGTGTTCCATTCGAACAGACCTGGCCGGTCGAATAGAAGTTGCCCAGCAGCGCGCCGCCAACCGCGTCTTCAAGCGACGCGTCGTCGAAGACGATCAGAGGAGATTTTCCTCCCAGTTCCATCGTCACATGTTTCATGCCCGCTGCCGCAGAGGCATAGACCTTGGCCCCGGTCGCAGCCGACCCGGTCAGCGAGACCTTGTCGATATCAGGATGCTGGGTCAGCGCCGCGCCGACATCTCCATAACCCTGTATGACATTGAACAACCCTGCCGGTGCACCGGCCTCGATCAGAATCTCGGCAATTTTCAAGGCGCTCAGTGGCGTGAATTCGGACGGCTTAAAAACCATCGCGTTTCCGCAGGCCAAGGCAGGAGCCCCTTTCCAGCACGCGATCTGAGTGGGGTAGTTCCACGCCCCGATACCGGCACACACGCCCAGAGGGACGCGTTTTGTATAGGCCCAATCTTCACCCAGCGGGATATGTTCGCCGGTCAGGCTAGCGGCAAGCCCGCCGAAATACTCCAGTGCATCCGCGCCCGAGGTTGCATCGGCGCAGATTGTCTCCTGCAGCGGTTTGCCCGTGTCATGGGTCTCCAACCAGGACAGATCATGATTGCGCGCGCGGATCAGATCTGCGGCGCGTCGCAGAACCCGGCCCCGCTCGGTTCCGGTTTGTTTGGCCCACTGGATTTGCGCTGCGCGCGCCGTTTTGACGGCAAGTTCAACAATCTCGGCTGTGGCTGAATGCAGGCGGGCGATCTCTTCGCCATTTGCCGGGAAGACACAGGAAATCGGGGTTCCGTTTGCATCCTCGATATAGGCGCCATTCACGAAATGGCTGGCCTTTGGTTGAAAGTCCATCTTGATATTCCGTTATGTCACCGGGGCTAATGCTCAGCACCGCTCGGACAGGTTTTTGACCAGTGAGGTGTTCGAAATCTCGCCCAGGCGCGATCCGTCGCGCATGACGATCAAAGGCGTTCCGTCATCGGGCAGAATTGACATGACGTCTTTGACGGCCATTTCTGCCGGAATCTCGCGCCCTTCCGCCTGACCGGGTGGCCCCATGACATCTTCGGCAGTCAGTACGCCCAGAGGATTCATGTGATTGACAAATTCCGTCACATACTCGTTCGCGGGGTCCGTATAGATTTCCTTTGGTGTCCCGCTTTGCACGATGCGCCCGCCTTCGAGGATGGCGATTTTGTCGCCCAGCTTGAAGGCTTCATCCAGATCGTGGCTGACAAAAACGATCGTGCGTTTGAGTTTGCGCTGAAGCTCCAGCAACTCATTTTGCAGATGGTTGCGGATTAGCGGGTCCAAGGCCGAAAACGGCTCGTCCATCAACAGGATCGGCGCCTCGGTGACAAAGGCACGCGCCAGCCCAACGCGTTGCTGCATGCCGCCTGACAGTTCTGAAACCTTCAGATCGGCCCATTCGGACAGACCAACAAGCTCCAGTTGTCGGTCCACGCGCTCCATGGTTTCTTTTTGCGGCGTGCCGCTCAGTTCCAGCCCAAGGCCAACATTTTCACGGACGCTGCGCCAGGGCAGCAGGCCGAATTGCTGAAACACCATCGCAACGCTGCTTTGGCGGATGGAGCGCAGGGTGGACGCATCTGCGCGGTTTACGTTGACCAGTGATCCTTGATGGCGCAATTGCACATCGCCGCGCACCACGGGGTTCAGGCCATTCACACTGCGCAGCAGGGTTGATTTACCGGATCCGGACAGGCCCATTAAGACTAGGATTTCGCCCTCATCCACCGTCAGCGAGCAATCATGGACCCCCAGAACCTGACCGGTCAGATCGCGGATTTCAGCGCGATCCTTTCCCTGATCCATCTCGGGCAGGGCGCGCTTTGGGTTGTCCCCAAACACAATCGAAACATTGTCGAACTTGACTGCGGTTGTCATGGTCAGCGCTCCATTCTCAGCATGCGGTCAAGCGCGATGGCGATGACCACGATGACCAAGCCGCTTTCGAACCCAAGCGCCGTGTTGACCTGGTTCAGGGCACGCACAACCGGAACACCCAGACCGCTGGCCCCGACCAGAGCCGCGATCACCACCATCGACAGCGACAGCATAATGGTCTGGTTCAAACCAGCCATGATCTGCGGAAAGGCCCACGGGATTTCAACTTTGACCAGCTTCTGAAACGGGGTCGCGCCAAAGGCATCCACAGCCTCGAGCAGAGACTCGGGCGTCGAAGACACGCCCAAATGGGTCAGGCGGATCGGGGCGGGCAGAACGAAGATAACCGTCGCTATCAGTCCGGGCACCATTCCGATGCCAAAGAAGACGATTGCCGGGATCAGATAGACAAAGGTTGGTAAGGTCTGCATCAGGTCCAGCACCGGTCGCAAAAAGCTGAAAAATCGCGGACGATGGGCTGCAGCAATGCCAATTGGCACGCCGATTGACATACAAACCACACAGGCCGACAAAACCAGCGTCAGGCTTTCGGTGGTTTCTTCCCAATAGCCTTGGTTGATCACAAACAGGAAGGACAGAAACACCAACAAACTGGTCTTCCAATTGCGCTGCAAAAGATAGGATATTGCGGTAAATGCAAGCACCGTAATCAGCGGGTTGGGGGTTTGAAGAACCCACAAAATACCGTCAATCAGCGCCTCAAGGCCTGTTGCCAGGGCATCAAAGAAGAATGCACCCTTGTTCTGCACCCATAGGAAAATCTGTTCGAGAAACTTCCCGACCGGGATTTTCGAACCCTCTAGCCAATCCATGGTTTCCCTTTCGCATCACAAAAAATCTCCGACCCCCACGGAGAAATAAGGGCCGGAGACAGAGTTGGTTTTTAGCTGAGATCAGAGACCCAGAGCGCTTTTGACAGCGGCATTCGCGTCACCGCCATCCAGCGTTGTGACCCCGTCCAGCCAAACCTCGACAGTGTCCATATTGCCTGCGAGCCAAGCCTTGGCCGCATCTGCTGGATCCTGACCATCTTCCAGAATGGCAGCCATGATTTCGTTTTCCATCGGCAGCGTGAACTCAAGATTGGTCAGTAACGCGCCAACGTTGGGGCATTCGGTGACATAGCCACTGCGGGTGTTGGTATAGACGTCGCCCTCGGCGCCGAACCATTCCTCACCGCCCGTTAGGTAGGTTAGCTCCATATTCGAGTTCATCGGGTGTGGTGCCCAGCCCAGGAACACCACGGGTTTGCCGCGGCCGTCGATGCGCGATGCTTGCGCCAGCATGCCCTGTTCCGAGCTTTCGACCAGGTTCATCGCGGACAAGCCAAACTTATCTTCGGCAATCAGGTCCAGAACAATGCGGTTACCGTCATTGCCCGGTTCGATCCCGTAAATTGTACCATCCAGAGCATCTGCGTGGGTGGCGATATCGGCAAAAGTGGCAATGCCCAGATCACGGCCCGCCGCGTTGGTGGCCAGCGTGTACTGAGTGCCCTTCAGGTTGGCGCGAACCGTGTCGACGGTGCCCGCTTCGCGGTAGGGGGCGATGTCGGCTTCCATCGTGGGCATCCAATTGCCCAGGAAGACATCCACATCCCCAAGTTCGAGCGATTTGTAAGTCACCGGCACGGACAGGACTTTGACATCCGTTTCATAGCCCAGCGCTTCAAGAATGGTTGTGGTCGTCGCTGTGGTCGCGGTGATGTCTGTCCATCCCACATCCGAAAATGTAACCTTGTCGCAGGCGGCATAAGCTGCGTTTGCGCTCAGAAGCGCCGCCAGCGCCGTTGCAGTCACTTTAAAAGACATCATGTTCTCCCGTTGGTTTCTTGTATATTTGTTGACGTATAATCAAAAAATTGATTCATTAGTCAATAATCAATTTATTTGACCCTGTTTCTATGATGAACTAGGCGCTGGATATGCCAAGAACAAAAATCAAAGACATACGCAAAAACGAGATCATCGAAGCCGCCATTGCCGAGATTGGTCGGACCGGATCAACCGATATTACGGTTGCAAAGATCGCGGATGTTGCCGGAGTGTCCAGCGGGTTGGCGCATCATTATTTTGGCAGCAAGGAACAGATCTTGATCTCGGCCATGCGGCGTATTCTGACGATCTTTGGGGCCGATGTACGCAAAGGGTTAGCGCGATCACAGTCGCCTGAACAGCGCCTGGAAGCCATTGTTATATCGTGTTTTTCCAGCCAGAACTTCCGTCCGGGGATCACCAATGCCTGGCTGAGCTTCTATGTGCAGGCGCAATATTCCAAAGACACTGAACGCCTGTTGCATATCTACTATCACAGGCTGCAATCCAATCTGAAAAGCAATCTGAAACCACTTGTCGGCACGCGGGCTGAAGAGGTTGCGGTGGCGCTGGCATCGTTGATTGATGGGCTCTACATTCGATTGTCGTTCAAGGGCGGCAACCTCAGCCCGGATGACGCAACCGATATTGCCTTAGGCTTTCTGCGTCAGAGCCTTTCAGCCACTTCCGCATAACATCATCTGTGCCTGATACGGTTATTTCCCGGTAGGTGAACTGCCAATCTATAGGCGAATGTGATCTGTTTCACGGCGTACAAAAGCGCTCTGTGATAAAGACCGGCACGCGGTGACGTTATTTTCGCGTCAGCGTTCTAAGACCAATTCAATTTAAAATTTTTGTTTTAAAGGAGTGTTAGACATGGCAGTCAACCGCCGAGAGGCCGCATTTGAAGGCCGGGTTTCCGCTGCACGCATGGCGCGTGACCGGGTGCATCCAGACCATACCGCCAATGGCGACGAGCAGAGATACGCCACTGCACATTATCCGATGAGTTTTACCAAAGGGCTTAATCATAACTCTGCGACCGGGCTTGTCGATGACAAAGGGCATTTCGAAGCGTTTCGTCAGGCCATTGATGAAGGCTGGATCGAGCCGTTCACATCCCGGGTTCCTGTACCGACCCCGCCTAGGGGAAAGGGGCGCAGAAAGTGGGAAGCACCGACCGCCGGAGTGGTCTACGACCTTGAAGGACCCGATGCGCAGGCCGTAACTATGCCGCCGGCGCCCGAACTCTGTAGCGACGAGCTGACCTTTGAGATGGCCGAAGTCTACGAGTTGGCCATTTTGCGCGATGTGTCATTTTCACAGTTTCAAACTGGTGGTGCTCAGCTGTCCAACTCCGTTGCGCGGCTGAATGCGCTTGGTTTTGCCCAAGCCGGTTTCCCAGGTGGCAGAGGTCGCACGAGTGCGACAACAACTACGCTGGATGCTCAAACTGCCTTCAGAGGCTCGTCCCCGGGCTGTGATAAGGGACCGTACCTGTCACAGCTCATGTTGATTGGTACCCGCGATCAGGCTGGATCCGTTGATCTAGAGGACGGGTTGATCAGCTTTGGTGCTCAGCAGGTAGACCAGCGTGTTTTGGTTGCCGCGAAAGGCGATGACTACATGAAGACATGGAAAGAGTGGCTTGATGTTCAACAGGGCTATGACGTCAATATGTGTGGCGCTGGTCAGGATTTTAGCGAGAAGAAGCGCTGCTTCATAAAAACACCGCGCGATCTGGCTACGTATGTGCACTACGACGCGCTCTATCAGGCCTATCTCAATGCTTGTCTAATCCTACTGGGCATGGGCACGCCGTTTGATCCGGGGTTTGCAAATCTCTCGGGCATGCGCGATGTCTACGATCCTAGCTCGGGTCAGCCACAGAATGCTGGCGGGTTTGCCCTTTATGGTGGTCCACATATTCTGACTCTGGTGACCGAAGTGGCGACACGCGCGCTGAAGGCGGTTCGGTTCCAAAAGTTCAATAACCATCTGCGTCTGCGTCCTGAAGCATTGGCCGCGCGGCTCGCAAAGGCCGACGTGATCGAGCAATATCACCCCAGTCTTTGCGGGGCTTTCAGCAAGATGTGTGATGATCTGATGTCGAACAAAGGGCGCGATGGTAAATCGACCCTCGACAAGATCGCGCACGGCAACCCAAGGCAGCCAAAGCAATTCAACAAAGGTAACTTTTTGCTGCCTATGGCATTCGGTGAAGGTTCTCCGATGCATCCAGCTTATGGTGCCGGGCATGCGACCGTTGCGGGTGCCTGTGTAACGGTGTTGAAAGCCTATTTTGACACCAGCACAGTTCTGGGCAAAAACGCTGATCGCGATAGCTGCAATTGTGGCAAGGACGGGTTCTACCGTTCTATTTCTGAGTCGAGCGAATATACAGCGCCAAAGAAAGGCTGCGACAAGCTTGACCGCAAGGTCGTCAAGTGCCCACTGACCCTGGAAGGTGAGCTGAACAAGCTTGCCGCTAATATCTCAATCGGGCGCAATATGGCCGGTGTGCATTATTACTCTGACTACTATGACAGCCTGCGCATGGGTGAAGAAATCGCGATTGCCATGCTCGAGGAACAGGCGATCTGCTACCCGACTGATCCCTTTGTCCTGTCGGTTCCCACGTTCGACGGTCCGGTGCGCCGGATTGGAAACCGGTAACCAGAAGAAGGTGCCCCCGTTTTTTTCGGGGGCACTGTTTCATTGGCCGATAAGTTGAAAAAACTCAACAAGTTGGCCGTTTGGGTCAGTGATCTTGAGCAAATGTATGCCTGGTTCTTCAATAATCTCGGGTGCCTCAGCGCCTGTGTTTTGAATGCGGGTACGTAGCGTGCTTAAGTTGCCTGAACGAATATACGGGACCGCGCCGGTGCCTGCTTGGGCGTCAGGCGCGTATTTATTGCGTGACACGATCGCAAACCAACCGCCCGATATATCGAAGGCGACAAACCCCTCTAGTTGGATCATCGGATCCCGCGCGAATAGCGTGCGATAGAACGTTTCGGATTTTTGCATGTCATCGGTGTGCACATAAACACCCATGGCCAAGAGCGCCACGTCTTGTGCAGCTGAACCACCGCTGCCCGCACAGAGCATTGCAAGTGTCATAGATAGGATGTGCTTCATTCATTTATCTCCTGTATCAGGTCTGATCTGATATCTACACACCCTCTGCTGACAGCATATTGTCACCATGGTGTCAGCATGGATATCTTACCCCACAAGGAGAGTGGAATGAGACGCGGTGACAGGCTGTTTGAGATCATTGAAATTCTGCGACGAGCTAAGGTTCCGATCTCGGGTCAGGCGATTGGCGCTGAGCTTGGCGTGACCAAAAGAACCATCTATCGCGACATCGCTGCCCTGATGGCCCAGGGCGTACCAATTCAAGGCGAAGCAGGCGTTGGCTATGTGCTGGAGGCGGGCTTTCACATGCCGCCTCTAATGCTGACTTCGGACGAGATCGAAGCGGCAATTCTTGGCGCGCAATGGGTGCGAACGCGTGGCGAGCCAGAGCTGGCGCTGGCTGCGGAAAAGTTGTTGTCAAAGATCGAAACGGTCAGCCCGGCACGGTTCGAGGCGTCGTTTGCTGCCCCCATCCTAAGCGTCGCGCCCGTTGATCCTGTGTCAGAGGTCTTGTCAGCGGCTGACATTCGCAAGGCCATTCGGCAACGAGCGAAGATTTCGCTGACCTATCGTGACAGCAAGAATACTCTGACGGACCGGGTGATCTGGCCGATCCTACTGGGCTATCGGGACGCGGGCCGGATCATTGCAGCTTGGTGCGAACTTCGAGAGAGGTTTCGATACTTCAGAACCGAACTGATCGTTCAAGGACAGATTTTGTCGGACAAAGTCCCTCGTCGGATGGACCTCTTGCGGGCCGAATGGCGCGCAGTGATGGAGGCTGAGCGCAAGCGGTACACCCTGGGGTCAAGCAGTTAGCCACCGGGTGTGCACCAGGTCGAGTATGCTGACATCAATGCCTGCAACTCTTCGGGGCTGGTCGGATACCTGTCGTAGCGATGGACAGAGGGAGTGTTGGACCATTCCAACTTGTCTTCGCGCATAACCTCAAGAAAAGGTTCAAACTTGTCTGCCTCGTCCAACACGGATGTGCGCAGGTTGATCCGGTCTGTTTGGCCGACCTCGGAATAGACAAAGCAAAGGCAGGAACGGCAGTAGAAATGCCGTCGCTCAGCCGAGTGTCGCCCGCCTGTTACCAGCGCGCCGGTGCATTCAAAGCTGTCGCGCGGAAACATCGTGGTCAACGAAAATGCGCTGGCGGTGAGTTTCTGGCAGTCGGCGCAATGGCAAGCCACTGTCAGCAGGGGCGGGGCCGTGATGTTTACACGCACTGCGCCGCAAAGACACTGGCCAGTATATGGGGGTTTTGGAATGCCCATATCAAACGGTTCCTTTTTCTAGGGTGAGGGTGCCCGCTAGCGAATGGGAGAGCTGATATCCACGGCTGTTCCGGTGGGGTCGCGCAACATCAGGCGTCGCTGGCCGTAGAACAGATCGGTCGGGGGCTGGATAATCTCGGCCCCGTTTGCAATGGCTTTGCGATACAACTCCTCGACGTCGTCGACGACGAAGGTGAGGATCGCACCAGCGGGCGGCCACGCCAGAATATCTGGAACCGACTCGTGATCTTTGTCAAGAATGCCCAGCTCGAATCCGGGCAGACCATCATCGGACAAAATGATGAACCATCCAAAATCACCGCTGCGTGTCAGGCCAAGCAGATCTTCGTAGAACGCGGCCGTCGCAGCGACATCATGGGTCAGGATGTTGGTAAAAGCTCGTTTCATCAAAAGGACCTTATGCAAATAGTTCAATCTAAATGGATTTGATCCCACCCATTAAAGGGTGGGACCGTGTATCATTCAAAAGCACTATAGGCCGTCATCACCTGACTGGAACTGGTATCTCGCAGGGCTACGATCTTCTTGTACTCGTCCGAGGTATTCCACCGTTCCAAGGTTTCGATGTCAGGGAAGCTAACAACAACGACCATGTCACCCTCGGTATCCGTACCGTTGAGTGTGGCACTCCGCATCCCTTTGAACAGGGCTTTGGCGCCGTATGGGCGGGCGATCTCTTGAGTCTTGGCCATATAGTCCCGAAATCCGGCAGGATCGGTTACTTTGATGGTCGATATCATTAGTGCAGTCATGTCAGGCGACCTCTCTGGAGCTTAGAACATTGGAAACGGCATGGGTGCGGCGCCAGGCGGGGTCGTCCTGACTGAATTTAGGGATTGCGATCGAAACAAAATCACGGTCATTCGCAACCTGGTCCAGATCGGGTGGCTGGGTGAGCAACATTCTGACAAAGCCGCCCATTGCCGCGATTGTACGTGATGTGCTGCGGAGCAAATCCGGGCGTGCAGCGACTGTTCGCTTTGCGATGGTCAAAAAACTCTCAGGCTCTCGTCCACCTAACCGTGCGACAGCGTCCGTTGGCGCGTTCACAGCAAAAGTTCCTCGCCTGTATTCTTCGCAATAAAGAGCGAGCTGCGAGGCCGCGGCTTCGGAGTAATTTGACGGGGGCATCGCTTTGAGCGCTTTCAGCATCATTCGTTCCGAGATATCCATGTACCGCACGCGACGCCCAAGTGCTTCACCAATGTCATTAGCAATCTGGTTTGGAGAGATCAGCTCGGGCCCCGTGGGTCGATAGGTTTGACCACTATGTGTTTCTGGATCCAACAAGGCAGCAACAGCGACACGCGCAATATCCTCGTTCGAGGGTGGGGCGTTTTTGCAGGTCTCTCCGTCGCCCAACGGCATCGCGAGTATCCCGAGATAGGCTGCCAGCCCAACACCCATAAGATAGTTGTCCGCAAACCAGCCCGGATTGATCGTGGTCACGCTCATTTCTGGGCGCATGCCAATCAGTATGTCGCTGATATACACCTCGCGCGTGAACAGAGATGGATGATCAACGCTTGAAAGCCATTGCCCAAGTGTGACCACATGCTCGATCTTGGCTTCAAAGGCTGCCGCAGTGAAGGCAGCATTGAAGTGTAATCCGTTAGGAGCGGTCGGGGCACATTGATAGGCGCGTTGCACACCTTGCATGGCTGTGCGCAAATCGCTCATATCATACTGATTACCAACGAAAACCTCAGCGCCAGCCGCTTTCAGACGATCTGCGCGATGATCTCTGGAACGCACAAAGGCTCGGACGCGGACACCCTTGGTAAGCAATTGAAGGGCTACGGGCAGGCCGGTTTTTCCAGCAGCACTTGTCACCAAAATCCTGGGCTGTGTTGACATTGCATCGACTCCATTCCATTCGATAGTTAAGGGAATAAAGCTGTTACTTTAAAAAATAAAGTAACGAAATCGTGAGGTGTGCAATGGCTAAGCCACGCTCATATAAACTGCTCTGTCCAATCGCACGCGGTTTGGATCGCGTGGGTGACAGATGGACGTTGTTGATCTTGCGAGACCTGCATGCCGGACCAGCGCGATTTACCGACCTGCAAAGCGGGCTCAGCGGGATCGCTGCAAACCTGCTGACCGATCGGCTTGCAAAGCTGGTCGCAGATGGGCTGGTTGCCAGACGCGATGGCCCCCATGGTGCGATGCTGTATGAACTGACAGATTTAGGGCGCCGGACAGGCAACCTGATTTTTGAGCTGGCGATGTTTGGTGCACTGTTTCCCAATACGGGCGAAATTGTCCGACCCGGAAACCTGCGTACAGTCGCGGTAACGCTCAACGCTGCCGCACAACGTGTTCACACTGGGGATTTGAGTGTGGTGGCAAGCCTTGTCGTGGATGGCGAAGCGTTTGAACTGAAGGCCTCAGACGGATCTGCAAGTGTATCTTATGCAGAAGCAACAAACCCTGATGTCGAGCTGCGTACCAACTATGCCTCTTTGCTGGCGCTGTCAGAAGGTGAAATGACCCGGCAATCCTTTCTAACCGACCATTCCGCGATTGAAGTAAACACAACCGGAAAGGATCAGGCTTTGCTAGAGCTTATGAGTTTGATTCTGGGCGTGTTTCAGCAACATGCTTAGTCCGCTAGTAGATCGTACCCCGCAGTCAGCTGACAGAAGCGAATGCATTCAAGGTGCCGCGCGTTTCTTCATCTGCGGGAAACAACAGCTCGATATTCAGATCGGCGACCACAATGTCTTCTGCGGTGCGAAACTGGGAAAAGGTGGAAAACAGGCTGAGGCGCAAGCCACCAGCTCGATATATTGTGGGGATCACAGGTGGCAAAGGTCCGGTAGGTCGCCAAGCTGCAATGGCCGGATCGGCGGCCAACCGCGCAACAGCTTCGTCCAGTTCGGATACTCCGCCAGCTTGTAAACTCTCGGATCGTAGACGGACCATCGTATGATGGCCAACCTCTCCCCAGTTTTCGATAATACTGGGTCCCCAATTAGGGTCGCAAATTGCTTTAAGCAAGCTATCGCCCTCGGACAGTCCAGCAACCTTCAACAACGCTCTTGCCGCTGTATTGAGATGTCGCAATCGCCAAAGCCCATCCAGAACTATCGCGGGGTAGGGATCGTGTCTGAACAGAAGATGTGTGATTGCATCATTGATGGGTTTCAGCAAGGCGCTGTCGGGGGATTCCTGCCTATAGAGGGCGGCAAATCCGGCCCCGTACAACAGGCGATTTCGCTCGGGTCTGGGGACATCCAGAACCTCGGACAGATGCAGAACCATATCGCGGCTGGGTCGGGCGCGACCGGTTTCCAGAAACGAAATATGACGCGCTGAAACATCCGCAAGACCTGCCAGTTGCAGCTGGCTTAGTCCACGGGTGCCGCGCCAGCCTTTCAGCAGCGAACCGAACTGTGCCAAAAACTGTCCTCCTTCGCTGTTATGCGCCGACTAAATCACAACCCTTACCTAACAGGTAATTGCTTACATTACCTGTGCGGACTTAGATCTCAATCATCGATTTAGAAAGAAAGGACATGCCATGGACCTGCAAGAGAAGCTTTTGAAAACCGGGGCCGGGTTGGTGATTTTGTTCGGCGGCGTCATCTGGATGGGGGCACATCCCGCTATGGATGCTGTGCCAACCTTTTTTGGCGATCTGATCTTTTGGCCGCTCGATGGCGCGCAGAGACTTACGTCCGAGGGGGCAAGACTGCTCAGCGCGATCGGCGGGGGGATCATGGTCGGTTGGGGTATCCTGCTCTGGGTGCTCGCGGGCGAGGGGATGCGCATTGCGCCTGCATTCTCAAAACGGGTCATCCTTCTATCGATCTGGACATGGTTCTGCGTCGACAGCCTGGGGTCTGTGCTGGCGGGCGCGCCGTTCAATCTGATCGGCAACCTGGTGTTCCTGGGGATGTTCACCATTCCGTTTCTGGACCGTTTCGCCTCAAAGGGTGCATCGACAGCAAAAGTCAGCTAAGGGCGTTTCCAGCCGAGGGCCTCATGAACGTTCTGTTTCATGGGCCCAGATGCCGGTGGGTGATATCGATATCAACGACGCACGGCGCAGAAACCCCAAGTTTTTCTGCCAGCCGGCGCGAAAATGAAACGGTCATGACGGCAGTTTGATTGATCCGCGTGTCACTGGCGACAAGGGTCTTCAGCTCAGTGGTACTGGTTACTGCGCCGAACATAGTACGCTCGGTTTCGACCACTTTGCCGTGCCACTGATTTGGGCCTTGTTTGGTCCAGCTCACATCTGCATCCAGCACGCGGTTAAACTGTTTGAAATCGAACGGGGCCTTAAAGGTCATCGAGTCGTGATACAGGATTTCGGTCTGGGGCCCGCTTTTGATCTCTTGCTGAATCTCAGGTGTGCAGCCGTTGACCTGACGAACGGTTGTTGCGCCTTGCCAGACACCATCTTTGGGCCGGATATCAGCAGCTAAGGCCTTTTGTGCCGAGGCGATGCCAAAAGCCAGCAGCATTGCAAGCAACAGCAGCAGGGCTTTTTTGGTGTCCGTATCCAGAACACGACCGGATTTGTAACGTCTTTGAATGAAAATGCGTTTTCTGTGCTTATGTTGCACGTTTCTACTCCTTTGTTTCATGGCCCCTGCGTAATCACGCAGTGGTGGGGAAACGCTAAGCCGAACAACATGTTTTAAGCGTCTCGACCCATCGGCGAGAACAGTTCGGGATGTCCCGTTCGACCGGACGGGACGGCAATCATTCGGATGAAGGATAGTTTGATGCTGCGTCTGATCAGGGCGTTTTGCCGATGCGCCTGCGATGGGGTGCATTTCGAAACGCTTTATCAGTCACAAGCCCGACGGTGCCTGACCGTCATCAAAACAGTAAGAAGATTGAGGAAATTCATGACATTGAATTCTCGTAGTTGCGGAAGGTTTGCCGCAATTGGATTTGGCGTTGTGCTGAGCAGCACGCCACTTTCCGCCCAGGTCGCCAACACTCTATCGGCTTCGGACAAAGACTGGGCATTTTACATCGGCGCAGGCGGTGGATTGGTCCCCGAATATCAAGGATCGGATGAATACGAACTGGCACCGCTGGTCACCTTTGAAGGCGTCTGGCGAGATAGGATTGTAATCTCGGATCAGGGGCTGGGCGCCTTTCTGTACGATCAGAATGGGTTTCGTGTGTCTGCGGCTGTTGGCTATGGCGGCGGACGGGACGAAGACGATAGCAACGATCTGAAAGGATTGGGCGATATCGACAATAGCGCTGTGCTGTCGCTGGGTACTCAGTTCGATCTGGGTCAAAGCCTGACCGCGACGGCGGATGTCAGGAAGTTTCTGGGTGGCTCGGAAGGTACTGTTGTGTCACTGGGTCTGCAAACGCAGGTGCCGTTTGGCGTGATCCGTGGTGCGCTGGCCCCCACAGGCCGACCCTATAGCGACGAAACCAGCCAAAACGGCGTTGTTCTGATCGGCGGGGTCTCTGTCGATTGGGCGGATGAGGACTACAACCAAAGCTTCTTTGGCGTGACCTCAGCGCAATCTGCCCGTTCAAGTCTGCGCCAATACAGGGCGGAGTCTGGTGTAAATGCGCTGAATGTCGAACTTGGCGTCAGCAAACAGATCGGCAGAAGCTGGGGTGTTACCGGCCTATTGGCCTATTCGCGCCTGCTGGGAGACGCGGCGGACAGCCCGATTGTGAAATCCAAAGGAAACTATGCAGCCGTCGTGTCAGTCGCCTACCAGTTCTAAGACCTGATAAACGATACCTCGTCGACTGAGCCAGCGCGGTGATCGTGCTGGTTCAGTTGCTTCCCAGACTAGTTGCGTACGTCAGAAGGCGTTTTCCCAGTCTCGCGCTTAAAAGCCTTGTAAAAGGCTGAGCGCGAATTGAAGCCAACATCATACGCGATGTTCAGAATAGTCTCGTCGGTCGAGGTCAATTGCTCGATTGCGTCATTTATCCGCCACCGGTTTATATAGTCGAAGAACGTGCTGTTCAGGTTTGCGTTCAACGTTTGCGAAACATAATGTGATGTGACGCCGATTTGTTTGGCCAGATCCCACAAGCTGAGGTTCGGTTCGCGATAGAGCAGGTCCTGTCTCATCGCCGTTTCGATTTTTTTCGCAATCCGTGCAGCGCGTTCTTCGTCAAGGGCAGATTTCTTGTATTTGCGCTCGGATGGCTCATCCGGGTCCGGCGGGTCGGAGACAGGTGTTCGGGTCAGGCCGGGACGTTGGCGTAGGCCCCATATGCCAATGACCCAGAATAGAAACAGCAGGGCAAGGCTTTCTAGGAAATCAAGCAGCTCGTCTTGCACCTCGAACCCGACGGCCTCGGACACTGTAAGTATGCTGACAGCAGCCGACAGAAACCAAAATGACATCGCTGCCAAAGTGATCACCCAAACCCAAGTCAGCTCTCGGTTTTCGGTGCTTGCAAACACTTCGCGCAACCGTTTTCGGTAGGTCATCAACATGCGGATGATCAGGATCAGGTAAACGGCCATTATGATCCGAAACAGTACGTCAGCGGTCAAAACCGCCAAGGCGATCAACACAAACCGCAACAACCGGGGATCGTCCTCAGGTAGGTCAACATCGCTCAGATCCGTTGGCAGAAACATCAGCGATGACATGAGCAGCCCGGATATGATGATCGGGGGTAGGTGATACCGCAGCCTAGGCTTGGGCGCTTCATCCGCTTCGCTGGTCAAGGCGCGGACATAAAGCCAGAAAAGAAAGGGGCTTGCGAAATCAAACAGGACGACAAGCACGCTAACGCGCATCACAAGATTGAACTCGTCCTCACTTCCCGACGCGTCGGCGATCAAAGCGCCAATAGAGGACAGGCCTTGTATAAGAAACAGTGCGGCCAGTGGCATGAACACACCGGTATCGCGCTTTCGTAGAAACAGCAGGTTAGCACAAAACAGGCAGAGCCCGATAAAGGCGGTATCAACGAATTGGGTGGCGGATTCCAATATTACTTACTCTCTGAAAATCGACCACGGATGGTCTTGCGCTGCAGCCTCTTCATGCCCTCTAAAGCATGCGATCTGACATCTACCAATTTCATGGGATTTGTCGTCTCTTTTGATCGGACAGGACGTTTGAGACTGCGTTAGACAGGTTTAATCTAAATTCTTGCGCGGCCGTTCGGCGCGCTACGACTTGGCGTGGCGTGCCAGAAACTGCGAGAACCGGGCCAGCCCGGCTTTCAAATCTTCGGTTGGGTTGGTGTATCCAAGCCGCAGCCAGCCCTCCATGTCCATTGCGCTGCCCGGCGTCAGCATCACACCTTCTTCTTGCAACAGCGTCACGCATAGATCGCGCGAAGACATTGGTAGTTCGTATTTCAACAAGGCCGTAGTGCCGGATTTTGGCGGCACCCAGCTAAGCAGCGGTTCGTTTACGATCCAATCCTGAACGATCCGCAAGTTTTGGCGAGTGATCCGGTGCGCCCGCGCCAGTATCTTGTCGCGATGTTCCAGCGCCATGGCGGCTAGCATTTCGTCGATCTTGCCGACCGATATCGTGTTGTAGTCCCGGTGGATCATCACGTCATGCAGCATCTCTTTGGGTCCGGCGATCCAGCCAACCCGTAACCCGGCCAGCGAATAGGCCTTGGACATGCCTGCCGTGCTGATCCCTTTTTCGTACAGGTCTGCGACTGCGGCGGTGAAGCCGTCGCCTGTCTGATCTGTTCCGCGATAGACCTCGTCACAAAGCAACCAGGCATCGACACCACGTGCGATTTCGACGATTTGTTCCAGCAATGTGCGATCCATCAGCGCCCCTGTCGGGTTATTGGGATTGTTGATCACAATCAGGCGCGTATCGGGTCGCACCATCGCCCGCAACTCGTCCAGTTCGGGCAAAAAGGCGTTTTCGGACCGCAGATGCAGCAGTTCGATTTCGGCACCAATGCTTTCGGGAATGGAGTAGTGCTGCTGATAGGTGGGTATCACGGAAACCACGTGATCACCACGCGATACCAGCGTCTGATGCACCAGAGAGTTCGCGCCGATGGTCCCATGCGTTGTTAGGATGTTATCCCGGCCCTGTCTGTCATACAGGCCACAGATCGCATCGCGCAGGCGTTCTGACCCTTCAATTGCGCCATAGGTCATCTTCATGGATGACAGATCGTTCAGAATGCTGTTGTGCTGACCCGCCATGTCGAACAGTTCGCCCAGCGTGATGGACTGGACGCAGGTCTCAGCCAGATTGAGTTCGCAGGTCGTCTCGAACTCATTCATCCACATCTCAACACCAAAGGGTCTGATTTCCATTGGGGCTCTCCTACTTTTAGCATTTGGGGCGATGGCACGTAACGGACGCACGGTTATGAAGATGTCTTATACCGCCAAACCAGCCAAGCGGAAGATTGCGGGTTTGTGCCTGAAATGTATCCCGGGGTTTTACTTCACAAACCCGGATCCGACCCGGACATCGAGATGTCTGTTTTGAAACTGAAAATGTCGCAAGTCTCTCAGCATATGAACTGCGCGACTCTATCCTGTGCATGTGAGGTGCCGCTGTTTGAGTCTCAGACAGCGGAGAATTGGGAAGCCGGTGAAATTCCGGCACTGCCCCCGCAACGGTAAGGAAGGTCAGGTTCGGCAATCAACCACTGGGACGAGGATCCCGGGAAGGTGTCGCAACCGGGCGCAAGCCCCTTTCAAGTCCGGAAACCAGCCTTGCAGATATGTCAAACCGCGGGTGGCGGTGGGGGCACATGTTTCGGACGTGATCCTCGCGCGCCTCCGGACGGTTCCTCCTTGTCATCTGCCCAAGCAATGCCGCGGGGCGCGGCAGGAGAGCCAGAAATGAACAGCATTCAAAGCCTGTTGGCACGTCGCATCCCTGATCACGCGCTCGAGCAGGCGTTTTATACAGACCCCCAGGTATTTCAGGCCGATCTTGAAGCCATCCACTATCGCGATTGGCTGTTTGCCATTCCGGCCTGCGAGCTGGTGAAAGCAGGGGACTACGTAACCTATACTGTGGGTGCCTACCGCGTTGTCATTGTGCGTGGTGCCGACAACCAAATCAGGGCATTTCACAACACCTGCCGCCACCGTGGTTCGATCATCTGCAAGGCTGCAAAAGGCAATGCGCCTAAGCTGGTTTGCCCCTATCACCAATGGACCTACGAGCTCGATGGTTCATTGCTGTGGGCGCGCGATATGGGGCCGGATTTCGATCCGAAACAGCATGGGTTGAAGACCGTCCATTGCCGTGAGCTTGCCGGGTTGGTTTACATCTGTCTTGCGGACAACGCCCCAGATTTCGACATGTTTGCCAATACCGCGCGCCCTTATCTGGAGCCGCATGATCTGGGCAACGCCAAAGTGGCTTTTGAAAGTTCGATTGTTGAGAAAGGCAACTGGAAGCTGGTTTGGGAAAATAACCGCGAGTGTTACCACTGCGGTGGCAACCATCCCGCGCTATGCCGCACATTCCCTGATGATCCTGCAGTCACAGGGATCGAAGGGGGTGAGACGCCGCTGCATATGCAAGCGCATTTTGACAGGTGCGAAGCCGCCGGGATGCCCTCGCAATTCTACCTGCATGATGACGGACAATTCCGTATGGCTCGGATGCCTCTGAAAGAAGGAGCGCAAAGCTATACGATGGATGGAAAATCCGCCGTGCGGCGCTGGCTTGGCCGATCGCCTTTTGCGGATGCAGGTGCGTTGTTGAAATTTCACTATCCAACTACCTGGAACCACTTTCTGGCTGATCATTCCATCGTGTTCCGCGTAACACCAATCAGCCCGACTGAAACCGAGGTCACAACCAAATGGCTGGTTCACAAGGATGCCGTTGAAGGGGTCGATTACGATCTGAAACGTCTGACCGAGGTCTGGATTGCCACCAATGACGAAGACCGTCAGGTGGTCGAGGATAATCAGCTGGGTATCAACAGCCCGGCCTATCTGCCTGGCCCGTATTCGCCGACGCAGGAATCCGGTGTGCTGCAATTCGTGGATTGGTATTGCAACACGTTGGCCGGTCGGTTGGCCCCCGAAACAATGGCGGCGGAGTAACGGTGATGAAAGATCTCAACGCGGTTGTGAATATCTGGCAGGACAGCGAAACACTGGAATGCGTCTCGGTCGTGCCCGAGATGGCAAATACGGCCAGTTTCACCTTTCGCGCTCCGTCTGGGTCGATGTTTGCGTACCATCCAGGGCAGTTTCTGACTTTGGAAATCCCGGCTCCTGGACAGCCGGGTGGGGTTGTGCATCGCACCTATACGATTTCTTCTTCTCCCTCGCGGCCACGGTCGATCACCATCACTGCCAAGGCCCAGCCCGACAGTATTGGAACGCGCTGGATGCTGGACAACCTGCAACCCGGCATGCGGATCAAAGCCATCGGACCAGCCGGGCTGTTTTCGAATGTTGAAAGCACGGCTGGCAAATATCTATTCATCTCTGCTGGGTCCGGGATCACCCCGATGATGTCGATGACCACCTGCATGTGGGACGAGGGGCGTGATCTGGATATTGTCTTTATCAACTGCGCAAAGCGACCGTCCGAGATCATCTTTCGCCAGCGGCTGGAACACATGGCCAGCCGAACCCCTGGCCTAGATCTGAAATTCGTTGTTGAAGAGCCCGACCGCTATCGCCCTTGGACGGGGTATCAGGGGCAGTTCAACCAGTTGATGCTGGGCCTGATGGCGCCTGACTATCTGGAGCGTGAAGTCTATTGCTGCGGCCCGGAACCTTTCATGCAGGCGGTACGCGATGCTCTGGTCGGGCTGGGCTATGATATGGACAACTATCATCAGGAAAGCTTTGGCGCCCCGGTTGAAACCAAGGCCGATCAGCCAGAGCTGGACGATGTTATCCCCGATGATGACAGCAAAGCTGAGATTGTGTTTGCAAGCTCCGGCGTGACTGCCAAAGTTGCCGAAACCGACACGGTTCTGGCAGCCGCGCGGTCGGTTGGGTTGAACATCCCCTCGGGCTGTACGTTCGGCGTTTGCGGGACCTGCAAGGTTAGAAAAACAGCGGGTGAGGTGCATATGGTTCACAATGGCGGGATATCCGAAGACGATATCGAAGCCGGTTACATTCTTGCCTGCTGTTCCAACCCGATCGGTAAGGTAGAAGTAGAGGTTTAGTCTCAAAACCGCCCCGGGATGCGCCCCGGGGCGGTTTGTTTATTCGGTCTATGACACGGTGAACTGCCCCATCATGCCGCAATCTTCATGTTCCAGGATGTGGCAGTGATACATATAGGGCGCGTCAGAAGGCGCATTATGGTCGAACCGCACCAGAACTTCGGACCAGCCATCCTCGACATGGACCATATCTTTCCAGCCTTGCGCATAGGCGGGGGCGGGGCCTCCGTTTTGTGCGAGAATGCGGAAGGAACAACCGTGGATGTGAAAGGGGTGAAGTTGATCATCAACTGAGATACGCCAGATTTCGGTATAGCCTTTTCTGACCGTCTCATCAATCCGGTCCATTTTCATTGGTAGCCCGTTTATGGCCATCGCTCCGGCATCGCCGCAGAAATTGTCCCAAGCCAGCGCAAGTGCGGCAAGATCGGCCCCGACATTCATGTTCAACTCAAAGGATCGCGTGACTGTCGCCTCAGAGGGTTGGGCAGGGGAGAGATTGGCAAGTTTGGTCGGCATTGACCCGGTGAAACCGGTCTGTGCGGTTCTCGCCAACCGCAAAGCAGTCACTGTTTGGTTCCCTCCAAAAAGGTTGGCAAAGAACCCACCACCGTTCCCGTTCAGATTGACATTCAAGGCGTTCGCCTCAAGCGCGCTCATATCCACGAGCACCTCATACCTTTCACCAGGCGACATCAGGATGCTCTCCGCCTCGACCGGTGCGGGCAGAAACCCTCCGTCCGATGCGATCACAGTGATTGGCCCGGTTTCCATCGACAATCCAAGGAAACGCGCGTTACAGGCATTCAGAATGCGAAGCCGCACAAGGCCGGTCGGAACCGCTTGCGCAACGGGTGCGACGGCGCCGTTGACGATAAGGGTATCGCCTTCAAAGCCATCCTCAAAAACGGCAGCAGATACACTGTAGCTCAAGCGCCCTTCTGCATCGAACATCTTATCCTGAAGGATCAGCGTGAAATCATCCACGCCATAGGTCTGCGGTAAATCGGCTGAAAGGCTGCCGTCGTCTTCGACCAACAGGACACCAGCAAGCCCTTGATAGGTCTGGCGCGCGGTTTTGCCATGCATATGCGAATGAAACCAGTTCATCGAAGCGTGTTGAACAATCGGCACATCCGGCGACCAGACGCTGCCATGCGCGATCTCTTGATGCGGCCCGCCATCCACATCGCCCGGAATGTGCAGCCCGTGCCAATGAAGGGTCGAGGTGTCACCTATGTTGTTAACTACGTCAAAGGGCAGCGTTTGGCCTTGTTTAACCTTAAGAACCGGACCGAGATAGCTGTTATTTATCCCGAAAGTCGCGCTTTGTGCACCTGTGCCAAAGTCATGCGTCGATGGGTTCAGCGTCAGCGCAATACGCTCTTCGATCCCATTTGTAAGGTCCGTCATTGGAATTAGTGGCAGGGCGCGCAGGACAGATTGGGCCCAGGCCATGCCATCGCCTGCAGCCAAGGCAGTCGCCCCAGACGTTTTCAGAAATGTTCTGCGATCCATTGAAGTCACCAATCAATATCAACTAAGATTGATGAAATAGGTGCGAAGGCAAATTGTCAACCGTGATTGATAAACATGACAATGACTTTCTGGGCCAGAACATCAAAGGCATGATGATGACTTTGATCGCCCATTGGAACGCGCGTATGGATGATGCGCGGGCACAGACAGAGTTTGCCGCGATACGGCCCGCAGATATGCAGGTCTTTGCCCAGCTGCGCGGGCGCACGGTCAAACTCTCTGTCATTCATCGAGAGATGGGGTTTTCCCGTCAGGCTGCACAGCAGGCGGTTGACCGGTTGGTCGTGCAGGGCATGGTTAGGGTTGATGCGGGGCCTGACAGTAAGCGCGACAAAGTAGTAACGATAACTGAAAAAGGTCACCGCTGGCGCAAATGCGCCGCAGATCAGATCAGAGAGATTGAGGCGGAAATCGCCGAGACCTTGGGGGCCGATAGCAAAGAGCATTTGCGCACTTTGCTAAAGGAGCTTGTCGCAACCACCCAAGCTTAGGGGCGGCCATTCCGGGCAATAGCTAGCGCCTTATCTGGTCGCTTCGAACAAGCCTCGGATATCTTGTGCCGTGAGCGGGACTGGATTGCCGCCTACGCTTGGGTCGCGCAAAGCGGCCTCGGTCAGCGCATCGAAATCCGGGTCTTTGACACCCAGTTCGGTCAGCGTAAGCGGAATGTTGAATGACGCATTGAAGTCGTCGACAAAAGCACAGAACCCGTCAAACCCGCCGTCAATCCCCAGATAGGCGGCCGCCTGATCAAACCTCGTGCGGATGGCGTCGGCGTTGAACTTCAAAACAGCGGGCATAAACACGGCATTGGTCGTGCCGTGGTGAGTATGATGAACTGCGCCAACGGGATGGCTGAGCGCGTGGATCGCTCCCAAGCCTTTCTGAAACGCCGTCGCGCCCATAGCCGCCGCGCTCATCATCTGGCCGCGTGCTTCCAGATCGCTACCGTCTGCATAGGCACGGGGCAGATACTCTTTGACCAGACGCATCCCCTCCAGCGCGATGCCTTGGCTCATGGGATGATAGTGCGGGCTGGAATAGGCCTCGACACAATGGGCGAAGGCATCCAGCCCCGTCCCGGCGGTGATGAATTTTGGCATGCCAACGGTCAATTCCGGGTCCATGATGACCTGAGCAGGCAGCATCTTGGGGTGGAAGATGATCTTCTTTTCATGGCTTTCTGAATTGGTGATCACGCTGGCACGCCCAACCTCTGATCCGGTTCCTGCCGTGGTGGGCACAGCCACAACGGGCGCGATCGCATCTTCATCCGCGCGAGTCCACCAATCGCCGATATCTTCGAAATCCCAGATGGGTCGTGTCTGACCTGCCATGAAGGCAACGGTTTTGGCCAGATCAAGGCCGGATCCACCGCCAAAAGCGATCACCCCGTCATAGCCGCCCGCATTATAGGCTGCCACACCGGCTTCGGCATTTAGATCCGTGGGGTTGGCGTCAACTTCGGCGAAAAGCCCAGTGCCCAAACCGGCGCTTTCCATCAGCGTCAGGGTTCGCTTGGTGATCTCATTCTCGGCCAGGCCCCGATCTGTGATCAGCAGGGGTTTCATAATGCCAGCCGCCGCGCAGGCCTCGCCAATCTCGGCGATGCGGCCAGCACCAAAGCGGATGGGATTAGGATAGCTCCAATTGGCGGTTTGGGTCATGATTTCAGCTTCTTCAAGTGGTAGGATTTGGGGCGGGTGACAGCGTGAAAGCCGAGAGCTGACAGGCCTGCACCGCGCCCGGTGTCTTTGCATCCGGTCCAGCACAAAGCAGGGTCCAGATAATCGCAACGGTTCATGAACACGGTGCCGGTTTCCAACTGGCGACCAATCGCCTCTGCTGCGTCGGCATCGCGGGTCCAGAGCGAGCAGGTCAGGCCAAACTGACTGTTATTCATCAGTTCAATGGCTTCGGCGTCATTTTGCACGGGCATGATACCCACTGCAGGTCCAAAGGTCTCATCCCACATGATCCGCATCTCGTGGGTCACGTCCGTTAGGATTTGCGGGGTCAGATAGGCGCCGCCATCATCGGCGGGCATGGTTGGGATATGGGCCGTTGCACCTGCTGCGATTGCCTCATCAATCTGGGCGCGCGCCTCCTGGGCGAACCGTATGTTGGCCATTGGGCCCAGTGTGGTTTCCGGGTTGCGCGGATCACCCAGCACATAGGTTTTCACCAACGCAACCGCCTTTTCGACGAAAGCATCAAACAGGCTGTGATGCACATATATCCGTTCAATCCCGCAGCAGCACTGACCCGAGTTGAACATCGCCCCGTCGATCAGCGTCTCAACCGCTGCATCGAGGTCCGCATCGGCACGCACATATCCGGGGTCCTTGCCGCCGAGTTCAGTTGCAACTGCCGTGAACGTTCCCGCTGCAGCGCGTTCCATGGCGCGGCCCCCGCCGACTGAACCGGTGAAGTTGACCAATCCGAAATGGCCTTCGGCAATCAGGGTCGAGGTTGTATCATGATCCAACACCACATTCGTAAACACGCCTTCGGGCAGACCAGCGACCGCGAAGGCCTCGGACAGATGTTCCCCAACCAAAATGGTTTGCGACGCGTGTTTCAGAACCACCGCATTGCCAGCAATCAGCGCGGGTGCAATCGTGTTGATTGCGGTCATGTAGGGATAGTTCCAAGGGGCCACGACGAAGACAACACCCTGCGGTTCCCGCTCGATCTTGCGCAGGAACTCATCCGAGTCTTCGATCACAACTGGGGCCAGCGCATCTGTGGCAATCGACGCCATGTAATAGGCGCGTTCTTCGAACCCGCCGAACTCACCACCATAGCGTACCGGGCGGCCCATTTGATGCGCAAGCTCAGTCACCATGCGATCGGTGGTTTCACCGATGTAAGCAACGGCTTTGTTCACAAAGGCGATGCGATCCTGCAAAGGCAACGCGGCCCAATCCCGCTGCGCCGCCTTCGCGCGCGCAATGGCATCCCGTGCGGCGTCTGCGGATAAGCATTCCCGTTCAGCATAGACCGAGCCGTCGATGGGAGAAGTACAAGTGATCTTGCTCATCTGTCAGGCCTTCTCAAAACCACGGGCGATTTCCCAGTCGGTGACAATACGGTCAAATTCTTCCTGCTCCCATTCGGCCGCGCGGGTGTAGTGATCGATCACATCATCCCCCATTGACGCGCGTAGCATGGATGAGTTGCGCAGAGTTTCGGTGGCTGCTCGCAAGGTGCGTGGGATTTCGGGAACGCTGTCATCCTCGTACATGTCACCTGTCGCGGCATCGGCTAGGGTCAGCTTGTCCTCGACCCCTTTCAGCCCGGCGGCCAGCAATGCGGCTTGGGTCAGATAGGGGTTAATGTCCGATCCTGGGATGCGACATTCAACCCGAACGGCCTTGGTATCTGCCCCACAGAGCCGGAAACCGGCAGTGCGATTGTCCACGGACCAGGCGGTTTTGGTCGGCGCAAAGGTGCCTTTTGCGAAGCGCTTGTACGAGTTGATGTAGGGCGCGAAGAAATAGGTACAGTCTGGCGCATAGGCGATCAGCCCGGCCATGAACTGCCGCATCAGGTCAGACATCCCATGAGCGCCATCGCCTTGGAACGCGTTCTCCGCGCCTTGCCAAAGCGACATATGCACATGCGAGGCGCTTCCGACGCGATCTTGATGCCATTTGGGCAGGAAACTGGCGGAATGACCCTGTTGCCAGGCGATCTCTTTCGTGGCGTGTTTTGCAATCGTGTGGTGATCAGCGCAGAGCAGCGCCTCGGCATATTTGATGTTCAGTTCTTCTTGACCAACCTCGGCCTCACCTTTGGAGTTTTCGATAGGAATTCCAGCGGCATACAAGTGATTGCGAAGGGGGCGCATCACATGTTCTTCCTTGGTGGTCTGAAGGATATGGTAGTCCTCATTATACGGCCCCAGAGTGGTCAGGTCGCGGTAGCCTTCGGCGCGCATCTCATCAAGCGGTTTTTTGAAGATAAAAAACTCCAGCTCGGTGGCCATTTTGGGGGTCAGGCCCATACTTTCCGCACGGGCGATTTGTTGTTTCAAAACCTGTCGGGGTGCGTGTGACACTGGTGCGTGGCTGTGGTGATCCAGAATATCACACAGAACCATTGCCGTTCCCTCCAGCCACGGCACAGGCCGTAGAGTCTTCAGGTCAGGCTTCATCACATAATCGCCATACCCCTGGCTCCAACTGGTCGAGGCGTAGCCATCCGGTGTCGCCATCTCAAGATCAGTGGCCAGAAGGTAGTTGCAGCAATGTGTTTCCTCATGGCCGCTTTCAAGGAAGTTCGACACATGGAACCGTTTACCCATAAGCCGGCCTTGCATGTCGACAAAGCACACCAGAACAGTGTCAATCGCGCCAGAAGCGGCCTGTTCTTTCAGTGCATCAAAGGTGAGCGGAGAGGTCATTTGGCAATCCTTGAATAGGGCAGGCAGCGCCCCGAACCTGTCGGGGCGCCGGTTGGTTTAGCCGTAGCGATAGGGACGTCCGGCTTTTTGCATATCCGCGTTATACTTGCGGAAAATGTCAACGATCTTGGCCTTGGTCGGGCTTTCGGCTGCAATCTCATCCCAGAACTCGACGGCAGAGTTTTCGACCTGCGCCCATTCCTCATCGGGGATTGAGGTCAGCTCCATCTTGGTGCCGTTGACCCGTAGGTTGGCTTCGCCGCCCCAATACCACCATTGACGGTAATAATGGCTTTGCTCCATGCAGACCGCAAGCAGGGCTTGCAGGTCTTCGGGCAACTCGTTCCAGCGATCCATATTGGCGAAGAAGTGGCCGATCCACGCGCCCGAGATGTTGTTGGTCAGGAAGTAGTTGGTCACATCAGCCCAGCCAACTGTGTAGTCCTCGGTGATGCCGGACCACGCGATACCATCCAACTCACCGGTTTGCACTGCAACTTCGATATCTTCCCAAGGCAGCGTCACGGGGACCACGCCAAACTGGCTTAGGAACCGACCCGCAGTTGGGAAGGTAAAGACCCGCTTGCCCTTGAGATCTTCGAGCGAGCGGATCGGGTCTTTTGTGGCAAAGTGGCACGGATCCCAAGCCCCAGCCGAGATATGTTTGACGCCGACTTTGGAGTATTCCTCGTCCCAGATCTCTTTCAAACCATACTGGTTGAACAGAACCGGCACATCCAGTGAATAGCGCGAGCCAAACGGGAAATAGCCGCCAAACACGGTCACTTCGGTGGGTGACGCCATCGAGTCATCATCGGACTGCACAGCATCGATTGTACCGCGCTGCATCGCCTGGAACAGCTCACCTGTAGGGACCAGCTGATCTGCAAAGAACAGCTCGATCTGCATGCGGTCGCCTGCGATTTTGTTAAAGGTCTCGATTGCCGGAACCACCACCTCGGCCGCCAGTGCAGCGCCCGCATAGGTCTGCATCCGCCATGTGATCGTCGATTGCGCCAGAGCCGGAGCAGCCAGCGCGGCAGGTGCGGCAACGGCGGCACCTTTGATAAACTTGCGTCTTGTGGTCATGTGAACCTCCTTGTTCAGTTGCACTCGATCTTGCAGTGCGCTCTTGTCGGCGCTTAATTTCCGTAAACTGTTTGTGGCAGCCAAAGGGCGATCTGGGGGAAGATCATGATGATCGTCAGCGCCCCCACCATCACCGCCACAAAAGGTATGATGGATCGATAGATATCATTCAGCGTGATGCCCGGGGGCGACATCGCCCGCATCAGGAACAGGTTATAGCCAAAGGGCGGTGTCATATAGGCGATCTGCGTAGTGATCGTGTACAGCACGCCGTACCATATCAGATCGAACCCAAGCGCACCCACCAGCGGGATATACAGTGGCGCTACAATCACCAGCATCGCTGTGTCGTCCAGAAACGTGCCCATCAGAATAAAGCTGAGCTGCATCAGGATCAGGATCATCCACGGGGACAAGCCCAGACGTTCGGTAAACAGGCTTTCGATGGCCTTGACTGCGCCCAACCCGTCGAACACGGCCCCGAAGGCCAGGGCGGCAAGGATGATCCACATGAACATGCAGGTGATCCCAAGCGTGTTACGCACCGAAGTTTCAAACACCGTCCAGTTCATACGCCCTTTCAGAACTGCAGCGACAAAGGCAGTGATTGCCCCAATGGCAGAGCTTTCGACCAGAGAAGTCCAGCCATTCACAAAGGGGATCATCATGGCGAAGAAAATCCCGAACGGTAGAAGACCGGATAGCAACAAGCGATACTTCTCGGCCTGCGGCATCGCACGCTCTTCTTCCGATAGGACCGGTCCAAGATCAGGGTTCATGCGGCACCGCACGGCGATGTAGATCACAAACATAGCGGCCATCATCAGGCCGGGGATCACACCTGCCAGCCAAAGCTGGCCAACCGGCTGCCGTGCGATCATCGCATAAAGGACCAAAACGACCGAAGGCGGTACTAGAATCCCGAGGCTCGAACCAGCCTGAACAACGCCCGTGACCATACGTTTGTCATACCCGCGACGCAAAAGCTCGGGCAGGGCGATGGTGGCTCCGATGGCCATGCCCGCAACCGACAGCCCGTTCATCGCCGAAATCAAAACCATCAGACCGATGGTTCCGATGGCCAGACCACCGCGCAGACCGCCCATCCAGACATGGAACATCCGATACAGATCGTCGGCGATGCGGCTTTCCGACAGGATATAGCCCATGAACACAAACATCGGCACGGTCAAAAGCGGATACCAGCGCATCAGCTTGATGGATTGCGAAAAGGCGATATCGAACCCGCCCCGATCCCCCCACAACATCAACGCGGCAATCACCGCGACAAATCCGATTGCCCCAAAGACACGCTGACCGCTGAACAGCAGCACCATCATCGAGGCAAACATCATCAGGGCAATGAACTCGTAACTCATGCTGTTTCTTCGCCCTTAAGTCGCAAGATATCCTTGGCCAGTTCCGACAGTGCCTGCAGCAGCATCAGAATGATCCCGGCACACATCACAGTCTTGATGGGCCACAGATACGGGCGCCAGATCGTGCGGCTGCGTTCAAGTGTTCCAACCTCTTCCGAGCCGGTCACAAGACCCGCGAAGAAAGCGAGGGGTTCGGTGCCCCAATAACCTAGTGAATACGCGGTCGAACTGATCCCACCCCACAGCAGAACCAGCAGATACGCGATCAGGCAAAGCACCATGATCGCATCGGTTGCGGCCTTTCGGCGAAGCGACCAGTTGTCATAAAACAAGTCCATCCGCACATGGCTGCCCATCTGGATGGCGTAAGGCCCGCCCAGAAAAAAATAGGCAATCATGGCGAATTGAGCGACTTCGAGTGTCCAGAGTGATGGCTGGTCAGAAAACTTGCTGATGGTCGACCACAAAAGGACGGCCATCATGGCAAAGATGCCAAACATGATCACACGGCCGATACCGTAGTTCAGCCGGTCGATCACTGCGATATAGGCCTTTAGAAGCTTCATCGCGAGGCACTCTCGACCGAGGATTCCGAGCAGATTTTCATCACTTCGCGCAGCCAATCCGCCAACACATTGCCCATCTGTTCGCATTGTTCAGGTGTTGCGATCAGATCATTTCGGATTTCGATCATGACGTTCAGCAGACCCCGGGGCAATGCATGATGCCGCAGCGTATGTGTGACGCCATCCGCCGGTCCGTAAGGCGCATTGCGCTGAACATCATACCCAGTTGCCACGTCGAGCATCGCATCCGCCAATCGGCTGTCTGTGTCGTGCAGGATTCCGATTTCAACTGATCTGCTCTGGCCCCTGTAGACCGGTGTGAAACTGTGGATGGTCACAATCGCCGTGTGATGATCACGAGCATTCAAGGTTCTGGTCAACAACGCCTCGAAGGGGCGATAGAACTGAGCGGTACGCGCCTGTTTTTGCGCCGCAGTCAATCCCTTGTTCCCTGGTACTAACGTATCTTCGCTACGTTCGGGCATCGCGCTTGCTGCCTCAGGCGGACGATTGCAATCGTAGATCAGTCGCGAGACGGTGCTGTAAACCAAAGACGCGTCCAGACGCTCTGACATTGATCGCGCGGTCTGCAAGGCACCGGGATCCCAGGCGATGTGGCTTTGCAGCGCATTCTTATCCAGCCCGAGGGAGTGAAACTCAGATGGCATGTGCGCGCTGGCATGTTCACACACCAATAGGACAGATGACGACCCTTCGGGTTTTTCGACCCGCGGTGCAAACTCAGCATCTGTGGTGCGCTGTTCCAATCAGAATCCCCCGTTCTTTGTAAAGTTTTCTTCAACAGCGTTTCCTCTGTCAACAAATTTATGTAAATATTCGTACAGGATGAGGATGAGTGGTAATATTTTGACTATGTCGAATGCTGTAGATACGATGGACAGAAGAACCAGTCAGGGTGACCATGCAGACCATCGCTGAACGATTGCAGGATAAAACCGGCGACCTGACCCGGTCGGAGCTTCAATTGAGGGATGTGATCCTCAGAAACTATCCGGCGTCCGGGCTTGGAACTATCACCTCACTGGCGGAGGAGGCCAAGGTTTCCACCCCCACAGTTGCGCGCTTGGTGCAGAAGCTTGGTTTCGCGGGCTTTCCCGAGTTTCAGCGCGGGTTGCGGGATGAGCTGAACGAAAAGATTTCCAGCCCGCTTACTAAGCGTGAAAAATGGGTTGATGACGCGCCTGACGCGCATTTGTTGAACCGGTTCACCAAGGCCATCATCGACAATATCGGCCAATCCATGGCCAAGATTGACCCCGCTGCGTTTGACACCGCCTGCGATATGCTAAGCGATACGAAGCGAAAGGTCTTTATCGTCGGCGGTCGGATTACACGTACACTGGCAGACTACTTCTTTCTGCATTTTCAGGTCATCCGGCCCGATGTGACCCTGATTGCGTCAAACTCAAATGCCTGGCCGCACTATGCGCTGGAATTTGACGAAGATGATGTGGTCGTCATCTTTGATGTGCGGCGATACGAAAACAGCACGCTGAAACTGGCCGAGCTTGCCCGTGAGCGGGGGGCACAGATTATCCTGTTCACGGACCAATGGATGTCACCAATTTCGGACTTGGCACATGTTGCGTTTAGCAATCAGATTGCAGCGCCGTCAGCCTGGGATAGCAACCTGACAACCATGTTGATATCCGAGATCGTGATCGCCGAAGTGCAGGAGCGTAACTGGGACACCACCCGCGCCCGTATGGAAGAGCTCGAGGAAATGTTCGATCGAACAAAGTTCTTCCGTAAGTTTTGAAGGCCAGAGCATTGTGTTGGGCCACTTACAGGCCACATCACGCGTATCAAACGGGCTATATGTGCGTCTTTTGTGCAAGCCATTGGCAGATTTTCGCCAGAGGGTTTGCAGAGCTCTTTTCTTTACAGCTCGGATCGCCCAGAAATCTTAAGGGATTCTAAACAGGTGATGAAGTTTCGTGCAGGACAACGCCCGGAATATGAATGCGATCTGGCAGTATATTTCCGTTCCCACTCGGGCAATTGCAGCGCTCGGGCTTGTTGTCCTGGTCTCAGCCTGTTCTCAAAACTCACCTTATAGCGGTCTCAATCCTGAACGTCAGTTCATGGCACTCCAAGAAGTCGAACGAAAACAGGCTCTGGGGCACAGAGTTTGGTGCGTTCCCTATGCACGAAACCTGAGTGGTATCCAGATTCGCGGCAACGCCAAGGACTGGTGGGGTAAGGCGCACAAGACTTACGATCGGGGTGCAGACCCGACTGTGGGTGCGGTAATGTCATTTCGGGCGACGCGCGGAATGTCTTTGGGCCATGTCGCGGTTGTGTCAGAGATCGTTGATGATCGGCAAGTTATTATAAATCACGCCAATTGGCACCGCAACAAAGTGTCGTTGAAAATGGGTGTGCGGGACGTGTCTAAGAATAACGACTGGACACTGGTCCGTGTCGAAAGCCAGCCCGGTCGCTACGGCAAACCATATCCGGTGAACGGATTCATATATCCGAAAGCTGACGAGTAGTTTAACCTACACTGATTTTGAAACTGCGGGCAGCCTTTGCTGTATTTGCCCTGGGCGTCAGTCGCTCATAGCCAGTCGAAAATCTGAGACGTTGAAATCAATCAATCCGACATCTCGGTGACGTGGGTCATCATGCCGTCTAGGCGCGTATCAAGGCTCTGAGAATGCAATCGCAGCATTTCCAGGCTGGCTTTTAGATCGCCCTTTTCGATATCACGTGCGATCACGACAATGCGGCTTGTCGTGTCGCCTCCGGTCCATGATTTTAGCGGCACCGGAGCGTCGAAAATGTGCTGCACCCCATGAAAAACAAAGGGCCATTCCATGCCTTGAACATGAATGATGCCTTTCATGCGCAGAATGTCTGGGCCTTTGAGTTCGACCAGCGTTTCCAGCCAAAGATCAAAAACACGTGCGGGTATAGGATCGGCGACCTCGATTGAAGCTGAACCTATACGACTGTCATGGTGGAAATGAGTGCCCGAGGGGGGCAGGGGTATGGGCTCAGATGTGATCACCTTTGGTGCAAACCCTGACAACCCAGCCAACGGGTCGGGCTTTGGTTTTTCTGACCCAAGCCAATCCGAAAGATCATCCGGTGTGGCGCTGCCGCGCATCGCAGATAAGCCGAACAGCGCGCCGATCGGAACCTGCCCATGCCGGGCGGTTATGCGTTGGGCGGTTCCGTTGATCCCTCTCAACCTAGCTGTGAACCGTTTGAGGTCGGTCGGGGTTACAAGATCGGTTTTGGTCAGGACGATCAGATCGGCCATCGCGATCTGGCTGACCGCTTCAAACTGCGCATCAAGGGTGCGAGGGCCGGTTGCTGAGTCAGCTAATGAGACGACGCCATCCAAGCGGAAGTTTGGTGCGATTAAGTCGTCGATAACCATTGTATGCAAAATCGGACCCGGATCAGCGATCCCGGTGGTTTCGATGACCACGCGATCAAAGCTGAGTTCGCCCCGTTCTCGGCGGACGAACAGGCGGGCGAACGTATTCGCCAAATCGCCCCGGATCGAACAACACAGGCAACCGGATTGCATCAACACCACGTCCTCGGTCGATTCCTCGATTAGATCATGGTCCAGTCCCGCATCGCCAAACTCATTCATGATCACCGCTATGCGACCGGCTTCTGGGTCGCGTATAAGATGGTTCAACACTGTCGTTTTGCCCGCGCCCAGAAAGCCGGTGAGCAAGGTGACTGGTATGCGATTGTCAGGGGTCGCCATCTGAGATGTTCCAATTGTCAACGGATGCGGATTCTGCAATTGACAGATATGAAATATTATAACGTTCGACAAGCGGCGTGATCATAAAACGCGCCGGTCACATGCGGCTCAAGAGGCTAGAAAACGGGTGGCTAAACAGGGGTGCATACATATCATCTCAATGTCCTGCATAGGCCGACCAGATGCCGAATGCGCCCACTATGATCAGGCTGATCGCCCAGGCAACATCCAGATTAAACCAGCTTTTCGAGATGAATTTGAGGCCGAGCCAATGATAGACGAACACAGCGATCAACGCTCCGGCTGACGTCATGGCAAGGGTATGAACCGCAGCCACTGTGAAGGCCGTAAAGACATCATTGCTCATCAGGGTTTGCGCTGCAGCATGGCCCGTCGTGGCCACATTGCCCGGCTCAAGCAAACCACAAATTCCCAGATATATCGGAACCAGCATCAGCCCTGCGCCGTGTGCCATCGCGGCCAGAAATGACCAAAGCGCCAAACGCGCCGGATGAACACGGGCCAATATCTTGGGGTGTTTTCGATTGATCAACAGGTAAATACCCATAGCAATCACGATCACGCCGGCACCCAGGCGGATTTCGGTTTCGCGCTCGACGAGAATGATCATCAGCGAGAACGGCAGCAGAATACCGATCATCGCCAGGAAATGCCCCAGCGCTAGCATCAAAAGCGCCTTGGCCATGGCCGTGGGCTTACGCTCCATCAACGCAGCGGACACTGCTAAGGGCCAGCCCATGCCGGGGTTTATTCCATGATATAAGCCAGAGAAAATGACGGCCCACCAAAGGGCCGTCAAAGTCAGATCTTCCATCCGAACTTACACGGAAGGATAGCAGAAGCTGTCAGTCGAGCAGTCGCCGCCTTCCAGACGAATCTGGTGCGCGCGCGTGTTCTCGGGGAAGTTGATGTAGAAATCTGGATCCAACGCAAAGCTGCCATCGTCTCCCACGTTGGCCATCACCATCTGGCCGCCTTCCTGATGCGGATAGAACTGGTTATCCCAAGTTGAATAGAGCGAGTTGGTCCAATACACACGTTTGCCGTCCCGGCTGATCTCAACCATTTGCGGGCCGTAGATAAAGTCTTTGCCATTGGGATGCTTGGTCTCGCGCGCGATCCCACCCAGTTCGACCTTGCCGTTTAGAACTGGATTGAACGGATCAGAGACATCGTATTGGTGCATCTCACCCAGACCCCAGCACGCGACATAGAGGTATTTGTCATCCAGGCTGAGGTCGATATCGGTGACCAGAGGCGGCACAGCACTGAACCCTTTCAGTAGTTCGGGCAGATTGTCCGGGTCTTCGGGGCGGGGATCAATGGTGATCACCTTCTTCGAGTTCCAGGTCCCGTCATCTTCGCGCCACCATGTAAAGATCGCCCCTTGCAGATTGGTGGTATCCACCACAACACCGCAGAACCCATAAGACTTTGTCGGATCATGGGCCGGGCGGATTTCCAGAGCCATCTGGTAGTTCTCGCCAAAGTCGATGGTCTGGATGTTCTTGCGTGCCCGCAGGTCCCAGAAATGGATCGAATGCCCGTATTTGTTACTCAGCAAATCCTCGGGTACAACGCCGCCTTCAAACTGTGGCGGCAAGCCCCATTCTGAACTGACCATGTAGTCTTGCGGCAGGTTCCACCAGAAATCATAGTGCTTATCTTGCTTGCCACGATCCATCTCGTAGCGCCCGATGATATCGAAGGTTTCGCAGTCCATGATGAAAATGCCCGGAGGTCCATCTATGCCATCGGGGCCAGCGCCACCCAAGGTTGAGACATAAATCCCCTCAGGACCACAATGGATCGTGTGGGGCCGCGAGTAGCCGGTTTTGGCAAAGACTTCCTCGGGCTCTATGATTTTGTGAATTTTGGCCTTCAGCGGCTCTTTGACGTCGAAGATGTAGATGCGGCTTGATCTGATACCTGGCACGATCAGATAGCGCCGCTCCAGAAAGGCATGACCTGAGAGCGGGGACAAGGACGAAGAACAGGCGTTCCAGCCGAAATGATGAAACTCGTCTCCGGTCGTGGGCGTCATGACCGTATGCACAATTTGTCCATAAGTGTCCGAGCCATTTCGAAGATCGATCACGGCCAGCCCATCGTGATGGCTGGCGTCTTTGCCCAGCATAATGGTGAAGGCAAAATTTTCGACCGGCGCTTCCATCGCCAGTTTGGGTGACGCGTGAAACGTCGGATCTGGTCGTAAGTTCATGGTAGTCCTCCCTTTTGTTTACCCCACCTCACTGGGGTTCGCCTGTAGGTCTTGATGAATCTCTGCTCTAGACACCTCCAACATTGCACAGTTGGATCGCGCCGCTGACCTTTGTGGCTAGGTCTTTGAGTTGCTCCCCAATTTCTTGTCTGTAGTCAGTTCCAAATCGTCGTACCGGCCCAACGGCGCCGACGCTGAATGTGACCCCGATCCGGCCAACAGCCACTGGGGCCGCAACGCTGGCGATGCCAATATCAATTTCCTGGTCGCAATCGGCAAAACCCTGTTGCTGGATCACCTTGAACGCCTCAATCAGCTCTTCGCGCGTCGTTTTGGTATGATCTGTAAAGGCCCTGAGCGCGCCGTTCAGGATGGTGTCCTGAAAACCCGGCTCGGCAAAGGCCGCTATCGCCATCGAGCAGGAACACGCATGCAAAGGGCGTTCCCCGAGGCCAGGATGCACAAATGCACGGGCCGGGTCTTCTGGGGTTTCGACATGGATGATTTCGATCTTGCTGTCTCGAAATCGGGCCAGAAAAACCGTTTCGTTGAAGGTCGTAGCCGCCGCGCGCAATGCCGGGGCGGACACGCGGCGCACATCGATATCGGACTTGCCGAGCAACGCGATGCGGATCAGGCGATCACCAATCACATAGCGCCCATCTCCGATTGGATCCTCAATCAGGCCCTGGTCTAAAAGCGATTGTACCTGCCGGTAGCATGTTGGTTTGGGAAGGCCGCTGGCCATCTGCACCTCAGCAACCGAAACAGGCCGACCGATGACGGCGATAGTTTCTAGCAAGCTGATCAAACGCTCTAGGTGCATATAGTCGGGATACCATCGAATGGTGAGACTCGTTCTCATTTAACGAGACATCACCCACCGAGATCAAGCTTTGTTTGCCATATGATCAAAAACCGGTTTGTGAATGTTCGAACCGAACGCCCTGAAACCGGTTGATGCTAGTTGATACGCAACAAAAGCTTAGGCTTGTCGTAGTCGGCATGCGATATAGCATCTGTCAAAGACCGATGTTGACAACGCGCGCATAGGTAATAATTTTAGTTAATAAAATAATAAGGGGGAGATCGCCGTGTATCTCGGTCTGGACTTGGGCACCTCAGGGCTCAGGGGTGTTCTTATTGAGGAGGCTGGCACCGTCATCGGCAGTGCCGAACACGAGATTGCTACCTCCTATCCGCAATCCGGATGGTCCGAGCAGGCGCCTGAGGATTGGATCGATGCCTGCAGAGCGGTGATTGCCCAGATCTGGGCAGAGCATGAAACTGAGTTTTCCAAGCTGCGCGGGATTGGCCTAAGCGGTCATATGCATGGGGCAACCTTGTTGGATAACGATCTGAATGTGTTGCGCCCCTGTATTATGTGGAACGACACGCGTGCCGCGCAGGAAGCAGCCAAGTTGGACCAGATCGCAGACATGCGGGCCATATCCGGCAACATTGTCTTTCCGGGCTTTACGGCGCCCAAGCTGGACTGGGTGCGGACGCATGAGCCGGATGTCTATGCCAGAGTAGCTAAGGTGCTCCTGCCCAAAGACTATCTAAGGCTTTGGCTGACTGGTGAGTGCATCAGTGACATGTCTGATAGCGCCGGCACGTCATGGCTGGATGTCAGCACCCGCACCTGGTCAGAAACCGCACTGCGGCTAAGCCATATGCGTTTGGACCAGATGCCCCGGCTGGTTGAAGGCAGCGAAGCGGGCGGAGAACTCAGGTCAGAGCTGAGGCAAGACTGGGGTCTTTCGGGGCAGGTGGTTGTTGCCGGTGGGGCAGGAGACAATGCGGCCGCGGCCTGCGGGATTGGCAGCGTTGAAGATGGGGCGGGTTTTCTGTCGCTTGGCACTTCGGGCGTTTTGTTGGTGGCCCGCGACAGATACGCGCCCAAGCCCGAGACGGCGGTCCATTGCTTCTGCCACGCAGTGCCCGACCGGTGGATTCAGATGGGGGTCATTCTGTCTGCGACCAACTGCATGAACTGGTTATCTCGAAATCTTGGGCAATCCGTAACTGACCTGGCCGGCGCGTTGCCCAAGTCCCCGGAAGGGCCATCCGCGACGCGTTTCTTGCCCTATCTGTCCGGAGAGCGAACGCCCCACAATGACAGCGCCATCCGAGGCGCTTTTCTGGGCCTTGATGTCTCCTCGGGACCCGTTGATCTGACACAGGCGGTTATGGAAGGCGTCGGTTTTGCTATGCGGGATTGCCTTGAAGCGCTCAGAAGCACGGGAACCGAGCCCAGCAGCCTGATGGCCGTTGGCGGCGGGGCGCAATCCCCGTATTGGCTGGAAACACTGGCGACCGTGTTGCAAATACCCCTGGCTCTGCCACGTGGGGGCGAATTCGGCGCGGCAATTGGGGCTGCACGCCTTGCAATTTGTGCAGCCAGTGGTTCTGAACCCACCGATGTTATGTCGCCGCCCGAGGTGGGCAGCACTATCGAACCACGCGCCGATCTATTTGCCGCATACGAGCAGGCGTATCAAAGCTATCGCCAATATTATGCAGCGCTGGCTCCGCTTGCGCAAAGATGACCGGACAAGTGATCCAGCAAGTCACTCTCGAAAGTGGTGAAATGCGCGCATGCCTGCTGAGCTATGGGGCGATCACCCAAGGCTGGTGGTACAAGGGCATCCCTATGATCCTGGGCTATGATGATCCGATGGACTACCTGTCGGATCGTAACTATCTGGGCGCCATCGTCGGTCGCGTTGCCAACCGCATCGCAGGCGCGTCATTTGCGTTAGACAAGGGGCTGTTCGCGCTGGATGCGAATGAAGGCCGGAATACTCTGCATGGCGGGCGCTTGGGCCTTTCGCATCAACATTGGACCCTCACTCAGGTTGCCGAGAATGAGGCAGTGTTGTGCCTAAACTCACCTGATGGAGATTGCGGCTTTCCGGGGCAGGTGCAATTCGAACTGCGCGTCACACTCGAATATCCACGTCTGACCTATTCGGTAACCGCTCAGACGGATCGTCCAACACCGATCAGTATCGCGCAGCACAATTACTATTCGTTGGGCAGCACAACTGGCGTTTCCGATCACCTTCTAAAATTGGCCTCAGATCGGTATCTGGACACCGACGATCAGGGAATAGCGTTTGGTCCGGTGTCTAAAACCGTGGGGGGAGCGATGGATTTCAGCTCTGCCAAACCTATCAAGGAAGCGGGGGTAGATTTGGATCATTTCTTTGTGTTCGGAACGGGCGCCAAACAACCTGTCGCCGAAGTCACCGCGCCGAATGGTTTGAAACTGAAGCTCTGGTCCGATCAGCCCGGTGCTCAGATTTACACCGGCGGAGGTCTGTCTGACCCTTTCGCTCCCAGAACGGGCCTGTGTATCGAGCCATCGGGATACCCCAATGCGCCGAACGTTACGGCCTTTCCGTCAATCCTATGTACTCCAGAACGCCCCTATCGACAGACCCTGACCTTAGAAATCACCGAGGGCGCAGCATGAGATTGATCGCAACACTGGCTGTCGGGGGTTTTGTCTTCGCATCAGCCGCAAACGCAACATCGCTCGATTTGGGTCCGCGCCCAGTATTTGTTGAACCCGGTCTCGAAGCCGTCGAATTGGGCCAACTACTGTTCTACGACCCGATCCTGTCGGGCAATAGAAACATAAGCTGTGCGACCTGTCATCATCCTGACCTCGGAACATCCGATGGTTTGTCGCTGGGGATCGGCGAAGGGGGTGTGGGTCTAGGGCCCGAACGCGCGCTTGATCCGAACAACTTACCCGAACAGCGCATTCCACGAAATTCGCCCGCGCTTTGGAACCTCGGCGCGGCCGAATTCAAGACGTTCTTTCATGATGGTCGGCTTGAGGCTGATCTGACTCAGCCAAACGGCATCCGCACTCCACTGGGCACGAATATGCGACCCGGGTTCCAATCGGCATTGGCTGCGCAGGCGATGTTTCCTGTGCTGTCACCGGATGAGATGGCAGGTCACTATTCTGAGAATGATGTCAGTCAGGCTGTGCGTCTTGGCCTGATAACTCAGGAAGGCGGGGCGTGGGACCTGATCGCAGCCCGCGTTGCGGCGATACCAGAATATCAGGCGCGGTTTGATCGGGTGTCGCCCGGAGAGGAAATCACCTTCACCGCCATCGCCAATGTGATCGCGAATTTCATCGCCTTCGAATGGCGCGCTGACAACAGCCCCTTTGACCGGGCCATGCGTGGTGAGGAACCTCTGACACCAGATGCGCAACTGGGGGCCGATCTTTTCTACGGTCAGGCAGGATGCAGCACCTGCCACGCGGGCTGGTTTCAAACGGATCACAGCTTTCATGCTATTGCCATGCCTCAGATCGGGCCTGGAAAAAGCGCGCGATTTGAAAGCCATGTCCGCGATGACGGTCGGTTACGTGTCACAGGGGGCGAAAGTGATGCCTTCGCCTTTCGCACGCCGTCGCTGCGCAATGTGACACTGACGGCACCTTATGGTCATAGCGGTGCCTATGCGCGACTCGAAGATGTGGTGCGTCACCACCTTGATCCGGAAAGAGCCTTGCGCAGTTACTCGGCTGATATGGCTCTGCTGCCGACGTTTCCCGGGGCGTCTGATCAAAAGGCTTTGCTGGACCCGGACCACGTAGACGCGATAGCCAGCGCAAATGAATTGGCAGAGGTCAGCCTGACGGATGAGGAGCTCAATGCAATTCTGGCCTTCCTGACCAGTCTTGAGGACCCTGCGGTGCGGCTCGGTATCCCGGATCAGGTACCCAGCGGGTTGCCAGTCGACCGCTGACTAACGTTCGATCCGAATGCTCTGGTTGGCTTCAAACGCTTGCCAGTCTCCGATCTGCCCATCTGGCCAGATAACTCGCGCTTTGACTGTGTTGGTCGCGCCCAGACCAAAGTGATGCGGTCCGGCGATACCGCTGGCATGCCCGCCGCCGACGGTAATTTCACGGGTCTGTAGGCCTGCAGGCGTCTTTATCTCGATAAACCCCCCCACAGCAAACCGGTTTGAACGGTCCTGAGAAACCTCGACCAATAGCCAATTTCCGTTCTGGGTTTGGCTCTCATACAGCTCAAGCGCCGAGCCTCGATTGACAACCACCAGATCTAGCCAGCCGTCCATGTTGAGATCCGCCAAAGCCGCACCGCGCGACTTTGCCATCGAGGCGATGCCTGCCGCCACCGACGCTTCTGCGAACTGACCCTGCGGTTCCTGCAGAAGCAGGTTGTTTGGGTCGTTCAGAGCCGCATCGGGCATCTGTTCCACATTGCCTTTGGCCACGAAAATATCATCCCGTCCGTCGTTGTTGACGTCCCCGAATTGTGCGTGCCATCCGGTTGAAGGGCGACCATCCCCACCCGTATGGGGCCGATGGGCCGTTGTGCCTCGATCATAGGTCGCGTCGCTCCAGGTCGGCCCCTTGGCTTCGGGGTCGAACATCTGCAATTTCTGATCACCCATTGAGGTGAGATAGACTTCTGGGAAGCCGTCTCCGGTCAGATCACGCGACGCGATGCCCATGCCCCAGATTGAATAGGGCAACCACCCATCCTCGGCAGAGTAGAGTGTGGGGTCTGGTTCCATTGCCCATAGCTGCTCCTGACCTCCCTTTACATAGTAGTGGCGATCATTGCTGACACGCAGGTCCGCGCGTCCGGCCCGAGACCAGTCGGAGAACAGAACTGATAGAGAACAATAGCCCGGCTCCAGATGCGCCGGTGGCAGATAGCTGTCGCCCTGTGGTCGGTACAAAACCGTTGGGCCGCAGGCTTCGAACGGACCATCTGGATTGCTGCGGTCGACATATGTGCCAAAGGCAAGGGTTGGTAGGCTTTGCCCATCCTCCCAAGTCGCTGAAAACCCGGTTGTCCAATGATCGTCTGATTGGAACCCAAGCGTGGTGAAAGGGCTGAATCGACAATCCGCCGCGCCCTTCAACAGCAGATCGGGGCCGACTCGCAGTATGGCGAGGTCCAGAATGCCATCGCTGTCGATATCCAGCGGATAGGCGCCAGTTACACCCGTTAGTTTCAGTTCTTCGGGCGTATTGGCATCGTATGAAATGCTGCCTGATGAAATATTTCGAAACAGCTGCGACGGGTTCTCGCCCCCTGCTGCGAACAGCTCAGGAAGTTGATCCCCATCGCAGTCAACGACGGCCACTCCGCCACCTACAAAATGCTCCCACCCGCCATCGTAGATATGGTTTGCAATCTCGACCGGTGTGAAATGCGGGGTTTGCACCTCCGCCTCTAGTGCCGAGGGCAACATCAGAAGGACAAACAGCTCAGGACGCATGTGCAGGGATGTCCTTGACCTTGAGAATCGAGACCTGCTCGATCGCATAGGCCGCTGCGCCCTTGGCCCACATCTGATCACCCCAATGGTGTACTTTGATCTCGGGCAGAGGGGTATCCACATTCACAACGCCGCTGCGGATACGGGCCATCACCTCATCCGAATAGAGATGCTCCAGCCCTTTTTGACCGCCAGACAGAATGATGCATTCGGGGTCAAACAGATTGATCAGATTGGAAATCCCCAGGCCAAACATCTGGCCCGCACGTCCAAGAACCGAAGCGGCCATTACATCACCGCTTCGCGCTTTGTCGTAGATATCGGCAACAGTCTTTGGGCTTTGGTTTTGATCCACAACTGTCATCTCGCGGATCAGTGCGTAGTCGCCTACATAGGCCTCAAGGCACCCGCGCTGGCCGCATTGGCATAGCGCACCGTCTAGCTGCACTTTGGCATGCCCGAATTCCGCCCCGCAGCCCCTTTCTCCGCGATAGAGCTTGCCATCTAGAACGATGCCAAGACCCACACCATGTTCGATGGTTACGACAAGGAAGTTCCTTAAGCCTTTGCCGTAGCCAAAATGCTGTTCGGCCTTGGCGACAAGATTGGCGTCGTTTTCGATAAAGGCTGGGCAGGGGATCTCCTTTGGGAGGATCTGACTGAAATCGATGTTTCTTTCCGTCAGGGATGACGACCAATGGACAAAGTTGTTTTCTGCATCAACAAGCCCAGCAACGCCAATTGAGACCCCGGACAAATCCTCTAGCGTTTTGCCAATTTGTGCGCTGGCTTCTTGCAGTGCGTCGCGAATAGTCCTGACAAAAACCTCGGGCGCCATCTGTGCGTCGGCCAGCGGATGGTTGTACGAAGCCAAAGGCGTGCCCTGAAAATCAACCAGGATCACCGACATCGCATGACGCGCAACCTTGAGCCCCGCCACAAGGTAAGATCCTCCATCCAGTTGCAGCAAAACCCGCGGGCGGCCCCGCTTGGACGATTTCAAGGGTGGATCGCCTGGAACCTCTTTGATCAAACCGGCTGAAATCAAGTCTGCAGTGGCTGATGTAACCGTGGCAGGGCTGGTCTGAAGCGCACTGGCAATATCGATGCGCGAGACTGAATCCCGGCTTCGGATATGGTCGAGAACCCGCATGCGGGTCGTGTTTCGCTGTTCTATCGAAGTTTGAGAAGCTTTGCTTTTCAGCATCTTGCCCATCCGAATCTGATCTTCCTATCAATTTATGGGCATTTTTGAGTTTCGAACAGACTAAATATTTTACTGACTGAAATAAATATGCTACTCCCGATTCTGAAAGCCACGAATCGACTTCGAGATGGCTTGGAAAAACGGGAGGAAATCATGAAAAAACTTCTCAGCCTTTCGGCTGCGGTTGCATTGATGGGATCGGCGGCCTTCGCTGAACCGGTTGTCGGCGTAAGCTGGTCCAACTTTCAAGAAGAACGTTGGAAGACCGACGAAGCTGCCATCAAGTCGGCGTTGGAAGCCGGTGGTGCTGAATACATCTCGGCTGATGCACAATCGTCTTCGGCAAAACAGTTGTCTGATATCGAAAGCCTGATCGCTCAGGGTGTAGACGCTCTGATCATTCTGGCGCAGGACGCACAGGCCATCGGCCCCGCCGTTCAGGCCGCCGCCGATGAAGGTATTCCTGTGATCGCCTATGACCGACTGATCGAAGATGATCGCGCCTTTTATCTAACCTTTGACAATGTCGAAGTGGGTCGGATGCAAGCACGCGCGGTTTTCGAGGCAATGCCCAAGGGCAACTATGTCATGATCAAAGGCTCGCCGACCGATCCAAACGCAGACTTCCTGCGTGGCGGTCAGCAAGAAATCATTGGCGCGGCTGTCGACAGCGGTGACATTGTGATCGTGGGTGAGGCCTATACAGATGGCTGGCTGCCCGCAAACGCGCAGCGGAACATGGAGCAAATCCTGACCGCCAACGAGAACAACGTTGACGCGGTCGTCGCCTCGAATGACGGTACTGCTGGTGGTGTTGTCGCGGCACTGACAGCGCAAGGGATGGAAGGTATCCCTGTCTCAGGTCAAGATGGCGACCACGCTGCGCTAAACCGCGTTGCCTTGGGCACACAAACTGTATCAGTTTGGAAAGACGCCCGTGAGCTGGGTAAAGCAGCCGGTGAAATCGCTGTTGCGCTCAGCAGCGGAACTAGCGCTGGGGATGTCGACGGCGCAGTTAGCTGGACCTCGCCCGGTGGCACCGAAATGACATCTGTCTTTTTGGCCCCGGTTCCGATCACCAAAGACAATCTGAGTGTTGTTGTGGACGCCGGTTGGATCTCGCAGGACGCCCTATGCCAGGGTGTCGAGAACGGACCTGCACCTTGTAACTAAACCTAAATTCCCTGGCCCTTTTGCTTGGGCCAGGGACCTTTGCTGATATTGAAAGATCGGAAATGACCGAAACTTCGTCTCAGCCGGTACCCCAAAAAAACAAGCCCAACCTGTTCCAGCAACTGGAACTGGATATGCGGCTTTTGGGTATGATCGGCGCCTTTGTCATCCTGTGTATCGGGTTCAACATCGTCACGGATGGGCGATTTCTGACACCCCGAAACCTGTTCAACCTGTCGATTCAGACCGTCTCGGTCGCCATCATGGCCTGCGGCATGGTATTCATCATCGTGACCCGCCATATCGATCTATCTGTCGGTGCGCTGCTGGCGACAACTTCGGCTGTAATGGCAATGACCCAGACGGAGCTGTTGCCGCATATGTTGGGGTTGGGGCTGAACAACCCGCTGACATGGGCGATTACGATCGTTGTTGGGCTTCTTGTAGGTACGCTGATCGGTGCTTTTCACGGATGGATGGTTGGCTATCTGACCATACCGGCATTTATCGTAACACTGGGCGGCTTTCTGGTTTGGCGAAACGTGGCTTGGTACATGACCAGTGGCCAGACCATCGGACCGCTGGACAGCACCTTCCTGATGTTTGGCGGAACCAATGGGACCTTGGGCACGACTGTCAGTTGGCTGTTCGGACTGTTTGCAACTGTCATCGCAATTTGGGCCTTGTGGAGCGGGCGTCGCGCCAAAGCAGCGCATGGGTTCCCAGTCAAACCAGTCTGGGCGGAATCAACCCTCGCTGCGATCATTGCCATCGCCATTCTGGGATATGTGTTCATCGTAAACAGCTATGCCATCCCGACCCGCAGGCTGGAGCGTATGTTCGAAGCACGCGGAGAGATCATGCCAGAGGGGCTGGTTGTTGGATATGGCATCCCGATCTCGGTCCTTATTCTGATCATCGTCGCGGTCAGCCTGACTGTAGTAGCGCGCAAAACACGGTTCGGTCGATACATCTTTGCCACCGGCGGCAACCCGGACGCGGCCGAGCTTTCCGGTATCAACACCCGGTTGCTGACTGTCAAAATCTTTGCCCTAATGGGGTTTCTGTGCGCCGTCTCGGCGGTCGTCGCCTCGGCCCGGCTGGCAAACCACTCAAATGATATCGGCACGTTGGATGAACTGCGCGTCATTGCCGCCGCCGTGATCGGAGGTACGGCATTGTCTGGTGGGATCGGTACCATCTATGGCGCCATTCTTGGGGCCTTGATCATGCAGGCGCTTCAGTCTGGCATGGCCATGGTGGGCGTCGATGCGCCTTTCCAAAACATCGTTGTCGGCAGCGTGTTGGTGCTGGCGGTCTATATCGACATCGTCTATCGCAAGCGATTGGGGGCTAAGTGATGCAAGCTCAGGAAACGCAAAAAACGACCCCGAATACCGGTCGTGGATCCGGTGCCGCACCCTTGGTCGAGATGCGGGATATCTCCATCTCGTTCGGTGGGATCAAGGCTGTCGATCAGGTCTCGGTCGATCTTTATCCCGGAGAAGTTGTTGGACTGTTGGGCCATAACGGGGCCGGAAAATCGACTCTGATCAAGGTTTTGTCCGGTGCTTACCAGATGGACCACGGTGAGATTTTGATTGACGGCAATTCCGTCGAGATCGGCAATCCACGGGACGCGCGGGCCAACAATATCGAGACGATCTACCAGACGCTGGCTTTGGCCGACAACCTGGATGCCACCTCAAACCTGTTCCTTGGGCGTGAAATGGTAACGCCTTTGGGTCTGGTCAATGACGCGGCGATGGAAGCAGAATGCCGCAAGATCATGGCGCAGCTCAACCCGAACTTTCAGAAGTTCAACGATCCGGTTTCGGCTCTGTCCGGTGGGCAGCGTCAATCCGTGGCTATCGCGCGCGCTGTATACTTCAATGCTCGTATTTTGATTATGGACGAGCCGACCGCCGCACTGGGTCCGCATGAGACTCAGATGGTGGCCGATCTGATCCACCAGCTCAAGGCCCAGGGGATCGGGATTTTCCTGATTGACCATGATGTGCATGCAGTCATGGACCTGTGCGACCGCGCATCGGTTATGAAGAACGGCAAGCTGGTCGGAACCGTGGATATTGCGGATGTCACCGATGACGATCTGCTGTCGATGATCATTCTGGGCAAGAAACCCGGCGAAAAGGCAGAATGAGGTGAAGGATATGACAAGCGGATTCTTCGACGGGATCGGGCCGGTTGAGTTTGGTGGTCCGGACAGCACAAACCCGCTGGCCTTCCGTCACTACAATCCAGACGAAATTGTCCTGGGCAAGCGGATGGAAGATCACCTTCGCTTTGCGGTCGCCTGGTGGCATTCCTTTGCTTGGGAGGGCGGTGACCCCTTCGGCAGCGCTACCTTCACACGACCCTGGCACCCGCAGGACGATATGGGCCGAGCCCGCCTGAAAGCGGACATCGCATTTGAGATGTTTGATATCCTTGGTCAGCCCTATTTCTGCTGGCACGATGCAGATGTCAGGCCCGAGCAGGGGAATTTCGCCGATAATCTGAGAACGCTTGAAGAGATCACGGACTATATCGGTGAAAAGATGCAGGCGTCGGGCACGAAGCTGCTGTGGGGGACCGCCAATATGTTCAGCCACCGGCGCTGGATGTCGGGGGCAAGCACGAACCCTGATCCTGAGGTGTTTGCCTTTGCCGCAGCCACAGTGAAATCCTGCATCGATGCAACCCACAAACTGGGCGGAGAGAACTATGTGCTGTGGGGGGGACGCGAAGGGTATGAAACCCTGCTGAACACCGACATGGGCACCGAGCTGGACCATATGGGCCGGTTCCTGAACATGGTGGTCGAGTATAAGCACAAGATCGGGTTCAAAGGTGCGATCCTTGTCGAGCCCAAACCTCAGGAACCTTCAAAACATCAGTATGATTACGATGCGGCCACCTGTATCGGGTTCCTAAGGAAATATGGTCTCGAAGATGAGGTGAAGCTTAACCTTGAACAGGGTCATGCCATTCTGGCCGGTCACAGCTTGGAGCACGAGATTGCAGTTGCGACGGCAGAAGGGATGTTGGGCTCCATCGATATGAACCGGAATGATTATCAGTCAGGCTGGGACACGGATCAGTTCCCCAACAACACGCCCGAAGTTGCGTTGGCCTATTACTACATCCTGAAATCAGGCGGGTTCACTTCGGGTGGTACGAATTTCGACGCTAAAATTCGCCGTCAATCTATCGATGCCGATGACCTGATTGCCGCACATGTAGGGGGGATGGACATCTGTGCCCGCGGCCTGAAGGCCGCAGCTGCGATGCTCGAAGATGGCGGGCTGGAGGCGGCCTTGTCCGAAAGATATGCGGGTTGGGACGCACCCGAAGCCCAAGCCATGCTGACCAGTACTCTGGACGACATCACCGCGCGTGTTTTGTCTGATGGCGTTAATCCGGCCCCAAGGTCCGGGCGTCAGGAGAAGTTGGAAAACTACGTCAATCGGTTCGTTTGAAACCGAAACAGTGCGCGTCACATAAGGCGCGCACCATCGGCATCAAAGCGATAAACTCGACCGGGTTCATATCCGAAGCGGATCGTTTGACCTGCACCAACCTGGTGCTGGCCGAACAGGCGCGCGGTGATCTGGTGGTCTTGCATCATCGCGATGACATTGGTGTCGCCGCCCAAATGCTCGACATGGGTGACATCTGCGGTAACCGGGCCGTCATCTGACAAGAAAAGATCCTCAGGCCGGATACCCGTTGTCACATCCGCGCCCTCGCCGATCAGGCTGGCTGGGAAGAAGTTCATCGACGGCGCGCCGAGGAAACCAGCCACAAACTGGTTCGCCGGATTGTTATACAGTTCCATCGGACTGCCAATCTGTTCAACACGCCCGTCGCGCAGGACCACGATCTTGTCGGCCAGCGTCATCGCCTCGGTCTGGTCATGGGTGACGTAGATCATCGAGGCATCGAGTTGTTGGTGCAGGTTGGCGATTTCCAACCTTGTGTTCATGCGCAGGGCGGCATCCAGATTGGATAGCGGCTCGTCAAACAGGAACAGTTTGGGTTCGCGAACGATGGCGCGACCGATGGCCACCCGTTGGCGTTGACCGCCAGACAGCTCGGACGGGTAGCGGTCGATATAGGGTTCAAGGTTGAGCATCTTGCTGGCTTTGGAGACACGCTCTTCGATGACCTGCTTGCTCTGACCTTCCTGTTTCAAAGCCAAAGACATGTTCTTGCGCACATTCAGGTGGGGGTAGAGCGCGTAGCTTTGGAACACCATCGCGATGCCGCGTTTTGAAGGTGGGGTTAGGTTCATCAGCTCTCCGCCGATGCGCACTTCGCCCGAGGTCACATCCTCCAACCCTGCGATCACGCGCAGCAGGGTGGATTTGCCGCAGCCCGATGGGCCGACGAAAACGACAAATTCGCCGTCTTCCACCTCGATATTGATGTCCTTCAAGACCTCAACAGTGCCGAAGGACTTGTTCACGTTTGTAAGCGTCAGGGCGGTCATGGGCGTGCCTCTTTCAGCGAAATAGGTTGGCCGGTGCGGATGCTTTCATCTGCAGCGAGGCAGATGGCCAGCGATTGCACGGCGTCGTTCATGTGGCGGGTCAGGTCGATGTCTTCAGCAATGGCGCGCAGCATATAGGCTTGTTCCGCATCGCAGAGTTCCTGATGGCCGGGTTCATCGGGCATGTTGATTGTCTGGTCGCCCTCGGGGCGGTGGACCAGAAGGCCGCCCACCTTGGTGTGACCGTCTATATCGGCCGATGCGCCCTTATTGCCATCGGTGATCGAGACCGATCCGTTGGGCGACACTATGTCTTTCACGAAGAACGCCGTTTCCGACATCATTGGACCCCAGCCTGCTTCGTACCAGCCGACTGAGCCGTCCTCGAAGACCACCTGAAACTGGCCGTAGTTATACATGTCTTCGGCGATCTCATCGCTAAGGCGCAGGCCCATGCCATGCACGCGCACGGGATCGGAGTCGGTGATCTGGCACATCACGTCGACATAGTGCACACCGCAATCGACGATGGGTGAGGTTGTCTCCATGAGCGCCTTGTGTGTCTCCCACTCAGCGCCTGACGATTGTTGGTTCAGGTTCAGGCGGAACACATATGGTCCGCCAAGGTCGCGCGCCTCGGAGATCAGGCGCATCCACGACGGGTGGTGACGCAGGATGTAGCCGACGACCAGTTTACGTTTGGTTTCAATGGCTTTCGCGACGACGCGTTTGGCATCAGCCACCGTGGTCGCCAGTGGTTTTTCAACAAAGACATGTGCGCCGGCTTCCATTGCGGCGCAAGCAAAATCGGCATGGCTGTTGGAATAGGTGGCGACAACCACCAGATCCGGGTTTGTATCGGCCAGAGCAGCCTGAAAATCCGAATACGCGGGATAACTCGCAAGATCGGGATGGTCCACGTGACCGGAACGGTTCACCAGACCTACGATCTGCGGGTCCGGGTGGTGGTGATGGGCCAGGGCGTGGCTCAGGCCCATATTGCCGAGACCGGCGACCAGAACCCGGGTCATTTGACAGCTCCTGACGTGATGCCCCGGATCAGCTGGCGCGAGAAGATAACGTAGAGCACCAGTACCGGCAGGATCGCCATGGATAGTGCCGACAAAACCGCGTTCCAGTCGGTGACGAATTGGCCAATGAAGACTTGGCTGCCCAGTGTCAGGGTCTTGGTCTCCTCAGCCGGGGCAAGGATCAACGGGAACCACAGGTCATTCCAGATCGGGATCATGTTGAACACGGCGACCGTCGCCATGGCGGGGCGGACAAGCGGCAGGACCAGCCGGAAGAAGATCGTGTATTCCGACAGTCCGTCGACACGGCCCGCGTTTTTCAGGTCGTCCGAGACCTGCCGCATGAACTCGGATAAGATGAACACGGCCAGCGGCAGGCCTTGTGCGGTGTAGACCAAGATCAGCGCCCAAAGCGTGTTCACCAGCCCAGTCGCCACCATCATCTCGAGGATAGCAACGGTGCCAATGCGGATCGGGATCATGATCCCTAGCGCTAGGTATAGGCCCATCAGGGTGTTGCCCTTGAACTTGTACTCGCTCAGCGCAAAGGCGGCCATGGCCCCAAACAGCAGGACAAAGGCAAGCGATACAACGGTGACGATCAGCGAGTTCTGAAAGTAGAGGAAGAAATCCCCCTGTTTCATCACGGTCTGATAACCGATCAGCGAGAAACTCTCAGCGTCGGGCAGGGCGAGAGGCTCGCGAAAGATCGAGCGGCGGGTTTTGAAGCTGTTGATGATGATCACAAAGACCGGGAACAAGGCGATCAACGTGTAGAGGATCAGCGCCCCGTGCATGGCGGCTGTGTTCAGCGGGTTATGGCGTGCTTTGTTCATCCGTTCGCCCTCACAGCTGATACCGGCGCATCCGGGTCTGGATGCCGAAGAGGTAGATACAGACCCCCACAAGGATGATCGCGAACATGGCCCCAGCGATGGCCGATCCCATGTGCGGATCACCCAGTTGCAGCTGGAAGCCAAAGAAGGTGCGGTACATGAAGGTACCAAGGATGTCGGTTGAGAAATCCGGCCCCGCCAGCGCGCCTTGCGAGACGTATATCAGGTCGAATGCATTGAAGTTGCCCACGAAAGTGAGGATCGAGATGATCCCGATCGACGGGATGATCAGCGGTAGCTTGATTTTCCAGAAGGCTGAGGCTCCGGTGATGCCGTCGATTTCTCCGGCCTCGAGGATTTCTTCGGGGATCGAAAGCAGGGCGGCATAGATCAGCATCATCGGGATGCCAACGAATTGCCAGACTGAGACCAGCGCCAACGTGGTGAGGGCGTATTCTTCCTTGCCCAACCATGGCGCAAACAACGACTTAAGGCCAATAGCGTCCAGCATCGAAGGCGCGATACCCCACAGTGGCGACAGGATCAGTTTCCAGGCAAAGCCCACGATCACAAAGCTGAGGATCGTCGGGATGAAAATCGCAGACCGGTAGAGCGCCGCAAACCGCAGGCGGGGATGCGAAAGTAGTGCTGCCAGAGCGATACCGATGGGATTCTGAACCAGCATGTGGATCAGGAAGAACCAGAAATTGTTGCCCAACGCATTCCAGAATTGCTCGGACCAGATCGGGTCAAAGAATAAGGTGCGGAAATTCTGCAGGCCCACGTAGACGCGCGTCTGATCAACCTCGGTGAACAGTGCAAGGCGCAATGTATTGAACAAGGGGAAGATCATCACCGCCGTGTAGACCAGCACCGCAGGGGCGAGGAAAACGGCGATGTGCCAGCGAATGCGGCGGGTTTGCATGAGATTCTCCGGGAAAAGGTCCGGACGCGACGCGGGCCGCGCCCGGTTAGAGTGAGTGGCTTAGAGCTTACTGGTGCGGTGCGTACCAGCTGGCCAAACCGTCCTGCAGTTTCTGACCAAGTGCTTCTGGTGTTTCGGCGCCTTTGATAGCGGCCACGGATGCACCCCAGGTCTCGTTTTCGAGGTTCGGCGTGCCGCGCGACAGGATCTGGTAAGTTGAACGGATGGTGCTTTCACATTCCTCACGCCAACCGACAATTTCCTTTGCCAGCGGATCTTCCAACTCAACCGGAGTGCTGGAGAGTGGGAAGAAACCGGGCAGGGCGTTTCCGAAGATGCTGGCAAATTCAGGGCTTGCGACCCAGGCCAGGAATGTGCGTGCCGCTTCCTGGTTTTCGCTGGCCGCGTTCATACCGATGCCGATATCGGTGTGGTCCGAAATATAGCAGGTGTCGCCTGCATTCTGGACCGGCGGCTTAAATGCACCCATTTCGAAGTCGGCCTGCGTGTTGAAGCCTGAAATTTCCCAGCTGCCCGCAGGATAAACCGCAGCGCGGCCCAGCGTGAACAGGTTCTGGCTGTCGGGATAGGTTTGTGCTTCGTATCCGTCTCCCAGATAGTCGGCCCACTTGGCCAGCGTCGCATAGGGGGCAACCCACTGGGGATCAGTCAGTTTCTGGTCACCCTTGATCAGGGCAAGACGACCTTCTTCACCTTTCCAGTAGTTCGGGCCGATGTTGTTGTAGCCCATGGTGGCGGCTTCCCACTGGTCGTTGGTCCCCATCGCCATTGGGATGTAGGTGCCGTCTTCCTTGATCTTGTTGAGGGCAGCAAAGAACTCGGCCTCGGTGGTCGGGACTTCGATGCCCAGCTCATTGAACGCATCTTTGTTATAGATGAAGCCGTGGATCACCGACGCCATCGGAACACAGAAGCTGGCCGATGCATCATCGGTCTGCCATGCAGATTTCGCCACATCCGAGAAATTGCTCATCGCGTCCAGATCGGACAGATCAGTCAGATGACCCGCTTCGTAAAGCGCCAGCGATGCATCGAACGGGCGACAGGTGATCAGATCACCGGCAGAGCCGGCTTCGAGCTTCGAGTTCAGAACAGCGTTGTATTCCGCGGGGGCCGACGGGGAAAACACGACTTTGATGCCGGGATTGGCGGCTTCAAAAGCTGGGATGATCTTTTCCTGCCACAGGGCAAGGTCATCGTTGCGCCAGCTTTCAATCGTGATTGTTGCATCCTGCGCGAAAGCGCCACTTGCGACAAGCGCGGTGCTCATCAGGGCAAGGCTTAGGGCATTACGTTTCATTTGGATTCTCCCAGGTTGATAGTTTCATCATTTTGCTTCAGTCGGTTCATGGCAGGGCGCAAATGGCCCCCTGTTTCCTCCAACAACGCCTCTGCGGCCTCGATCGATCCGGCTCCGGCAGCAACAAGTGCGGCGCTTTTCAGCGCGCCATCGGTGGATCTGAGGGCCGCACCGGCGCGTTCAGATGTCACGCCCGTCAACTGGCAGACGATCCCATTGGCACGAGCACGCAGCTTGTCATTGTCTGCACGCAGGTTGATCATCATGCCGTCCTGAATATGTCCAAGCTCCACAGCCATCAGTGTCGACAACATGTTCAGCGCGATTTTCTGCGCGGTTCCCGCACCCATTCGGGTTGAGCCGGAGATCAATTCGGGCGGCGTAGACAGCAACACGGCATGATCCGCCAGTTGCAGCAATAGTGATCCCGCATTATTGGCAATCCCGATGACTGGCACGTCTTTGGCCAGCGCCATCTTGGCCGCGGCAATCGTATAGGGTGTCGTTCCGCTGGCCGACACCGCTATCAGAGTGTCATTTTCGTGTAGGTCGGCCAATTCATCTTCAAGCGCATCAACCGCATCCTCGACGTCACCGGGCATTTCAGCCGTTGTCGGCAGGCCGCCGGCCATATGGATGGTGATTTGTGATGCTGGGATTGAGAATGTGCCCCCCAGTTCCAACGCATCTGACGCGGCCATCAGGCCGGAAGACCCCGCCGCAAGATAGCGAAGCTTACCGCCCGACCGGATGGAATTAGCCATCGCCTGTGCGCCACCACACAATGGCGCCAAGGCCTCCAACGGAGCCTTCGCCGCCGATGCCTGCGAAGTTGCCAGCAGATTTGCCACCTCGATCAGCGGACGGGTATCCAGCCCGCGTGCATCCTGATGCAGTTGTTCCGTTACTGGCGTGTTCACGTGATTCTCCCCCAAGAGTTCCCGTAATCATACCTTTTAAATACCATTAGTCTACCATTTATTTTGTTACCCTGTTTGCAAGTATTATTTGGCCATAATTGCGCGTTTGGTTATAATTGGGACTTTGTTTTTGGACATAGGTATTATATAGGTCTTTATATGACTCGATCTTCAAAATCTCTGATTCTGGCTGCCGACGGGGGTGGAACACGCTGTCGCCTTGCCCTTTGCGACGGGGAAACGCGCCACAAGGTCGAGGTTGGCGCGGCTAATGTGTCTACTGATTTCGACGCCGCCCTTGGTGAATTGCGGCGGGGACTAGAGGTCCTGATATCTCAGTCCGGCCTCTCCGTTGATGACATCATGAACGCGCCAACCTATCTGGGCCTGGCCGGGATCACGGGGGATGCGATCGCGCAAAAACTGGCGTCGGCTTTGCCTTGCCGCCACGTGCGTATCGAAGATGACCGCGGCGCCGCCTTGCGCGGGGCACTAGGTCCGGCAGACGGGTTTGTTGCGCATTGCGGAACGGGGTCGTTCATCGCGACTCAACAGGCTGGCACAGTCCGATTGGCCGGAGGGTGGGGGCCGGTGCTGGGTGATCAGGCCTCGGCGCAATGGATCGGAAAACGCGCGCTGTCCAAGGCTTTGGATCATGTCGATGGCGTAAGTACATCTTCGCAGCTGGCGCAGGATTTACTATCTCACCACGGGGGCGCACCGGGGTTGGTCAAAGCAGCGGCTCAGATGACGCCAACCGAATTCGGCGCAATCGCCCCTAAGGTGACGGAACTGGCCAGCCACAAGGATGCGCTTGCGGTCGCACTTTTACAGGACGGCGCCGATTATCTGGCAGGCATGATGAGAAAGATGGGCTGGCGCCCGGGTCTGCCAGTTTGTCTGACCGGGGGCATCGGACCGCACTATGCATCCTATCTGCCTCAGGACATGCAAGCCGCGCTGACCCAGCCTTTGGGCGATCCATTGTCTGGCGCATTGGCTTTGGCGCGTGCCTTTCAGGAGGAGATCGAACATGAATGTAGCTGATTTCCTAAGACCCGAAGGATGGCTGGGCCAAAACGCAGGCCCGCGCTATGTGCAGCTACGCCAACGATTGGAACAAGGTATTCAGGATGGTATCCTAGCGCCTAACAGTTCACTTCCGCCCGAACGAGAGATTGCTGAACTGACCGACCTATCGCGCGTGACCGTGCGCAAGGCCATTCAGGAGCTGGTGCGTAAAGGTGCGGTTGAACAGCGGCAAGGTTCGGGCTCATTCGTGCGCGAACCCGTTGCGCGGGTCGAACAGTCCCTGTCTCATCTGACCTCTTTCACCGAAGACATGGAAAGGCGCGGCCTCAAGACCACCTCGACCTGGCTGGAGCGCGGGATTTTCCTGCCATCGCCCGAAGAGATGATGGCCCTTGGCCTGTCAACCAACGAACAGGTTGCCCGCATCCACCGCCTGCGCGCAGCGGGTGGGCGGCCAATGGCGCTGGAGCGCGCGGCGCTGCCGCTGGACATCCTTCCAAATCCGACCGAGGTGACCGGATCGCTCTATGCTGTTCTCGAACAAACCGGGTTTCGACCGGTGCGCGCGATCCAGAAAATCTCGGCTATCAACCTCGAAGCGCCCGAGGCCGAGCTGCTGGATGTTGCCGAAGGCACCGCCGGGCTTCGGATTCAACGTACCTCTTATCTGGAAAGCGGGCGGGTCGCTGAATTGACTCGCTCAATCTATCGCGGCGACGCCTACGACTTTGTAGCCGAATTGCGCCTGTCTAATTGAAAGCCTGGGATCATGTCTGACAAAACCACTCAAATGCGACGGGAAATCAACGAGATACCCGACGCCGTTGATCGCCTTCTGACCGAAGGCGCAAGCCGGATTGCACAATCGGCTGACGAAATCCGGGCCCGTGATCCACGGTTCCTGATCTCAGTCGCGCGGGGGTCTTCGGATCACGCCTGTAGCTATCTGAAATACGCATCCGAGCTGCTGTTGGGCTTGCCCATGGCCTCGGTCGGGCCATCGGTCAAATCGATCTACGGCGTCGATATGCGTTGCGAGGATTCAGTTTGCATTGCGGTCTCACAATCCGGGCAAAGCCCCGACATCGTACAGCTCACACAATCCGTGACATCCGGCGGTGCCTATTCGGTCGCCATCACCAACAACACGGCCTCCGCTCTGGCCGAAGCGTCCACCGCGACGCTACCGATCCATGCGGGTCCCGAGCTGAGTGTTGCTGCAACCAAGACATTCGTCACTTCTTTGGTCGCAGGCCTGTGGCTGATCGCGCAGGTGAAACGCGACGAGCCATTGTTGCGCGCCATTCATGGCCTGCCGGACAGCCTGTCAGCGGCGATTGCATGTGATTGGAGCGCGGTAGCTGATGCGGTGGATGGCCGTTCGCTGTTTACGCTGGGGCGCGGCCTGTCGCTGGCGATCTCGAACGAAGCTGCTTTGAAATTCAAAGAGACCTGCCAGATTCACGCTGAAAGCTATTCGGCAGCCGAAGTTCTGCATGGCCCTGTTTCCATTGTCGATCAGGGCTTTCCGGTGCTGGCCTTGTCCTCAGGGGATGCGGCTGAATCCAATCTGGCAGAGGTTGCGGATAAGCTTGCCGCTAAAGGGGCGGAAGTTTTCGCCACCACCAGCCGCGTAAAGCAAGCAACGGTGCTTCCGCATGTCAGAACTTCGCATTGGATGACTGACCCGATCCCCACAATTGCGTCTTTCTATGGAATGGTCGAAAGCGTGGCCACCCGGCGTGGGGTCGACCCCGATATGCCACGCCACCTGAAGAAAGTTACGGAAACGGTATGACCGACGCTTCGATCACCTTTTCAGGCGGCCCGATCTTCGACGGAAGCGACCTGCATGTCGGTTACGCTGCGCGGTTCCGCAACGGTGTGTTGGACGCATTGATCCCCGAGGCGCACGCCACCGAAGACCAAATCGAGGATTTGGCAGGGCGCATCCTTAGCCCCGGTTATGTGGATCTGCAGGTCAATGGCGGTGACGGTGTCATGTTCAACGACGATCCATCCGTTGACACACTCAGCCGGATCGCAAAGGCGCATCGTGGATTGGGCGCGACCCGTATCCTGCCTACCCTGATCACGGATACGGCCCAGAAAACGCGGGCTGCAATTGAGGCCGCAATCAAAGCCGTTCAGGCGGGTGTTCCGGGTATCGCTGGCCTGCATCTGGAAGGCCCGCATCTGTCGGAACGGCGCAAAGGGGCGCATGACGCAGCCCTGATCCGCCCGATGGAGCAAACTGATCTTGAAGCCATCGTTTATGCGGCAGGACATTTGCCCGCTTTGATGGTTACGGTTGCCCCCGAAACGACAACGCCTGAACAAGTCAAGGCACTGGCGCAGGCTGGCGTGATTGTCTCGCTCGGCCACAGCGATGCGTCCTTTGACACCTGCATGGCTTATGCCAAAGCAGGCGCGCGCTGTGCCACACATCTGTTCAACGCGATGAGCCAACTTGGCAACCGAGAGCCGGGCCTGGTCGGTGCCGCCCTGGCCAGTGGAGCGATGTCAGCGGGGTTAATTGCGGATGGCGTGCATGTTCATCCCGAAACCATGCGCGCCGCCTGGGCTGCCAAGCAGGGGCCGGGCTGTATTTTTCTTGTCAGCGACGCGATGGCTGTTGCAGGGACAGATCTGACAGAATTCCAGTTGGAAGGCCGCCCGATTCAGCGTAGAGATGGCAGGCTGACCTTGCAGGATGGAACTCTGGCCGGGGCCGACCTGTGTCTGACGCAAGCGGTGAAGGTTCTAACTGAACAGGTCGATATCCCATTGCCACAGGCTTTGGCCGCAGCCACCAGCGTGCCGCATCAGTTCATTGCGAAGCAGGGCGACAGGATATCGATGGACCTATCACACATGATCCTGATCGCGCCGGATTTGTCGGCGGCCCAGCCGGTTCTGGCTTGATCGACCCTTTCAGGGGTCGATCACCGACCGACTATCAGCCCATTACCGCACCATCGTGAGCTTATTCCAATCGGCATAATCGGGGGTGCCTTCGCCCTTGATCTCACCCGCGTATCCGAACTCAACCATATGGGTCATCGTTGTGGTCTCGGTTGCAAAGATCACCGCGTAGCTTTCCGGCAGGTCCGAAGACGACAGAAAACGCGTCGCCGAGAAATCAGCCCATCCGGCGTGATTGGTGCCTCGGGGGGCCGAGAAAGGCACACCCAGCAGGGACCCCGTCAGCGGCAAATGGCAATGCCCGTGGAATATATGCCGGATTTTAGCCTTATGCGGCGCGATCGTTTCCGCAAACAAATCTGCATCCAGCAACATGATCTCATCCATCGGCGCAACTTCGATTGGAACCGGGTTATGATGCATGAAAATCCAGATCGGACCTGGCAAGGTTGCCAACTGACGAGAGAGCCAATCCGCTCGTTTCGCGCAGAAATGACCTGCATGCGTGTTCGGGCCCCAGGTGTCCAAAAGCACCGCGTGGCCCAGGCTCAACGGGACAGTGCGATGCACAAATCCGCCTTCCCCTTCCAGTTCAGGGAAACAGCGTAGAAAGGTCGAACGGTCGTCATGGTTGCCGATCAACAGCTCGACCGGAAGTGGGATGCTTCCTATCCGTTCCTTGAGCAAGGCATAATCAGCGGCTTCGCCCCAATCGGACAGATCACCCGTGATAAACAGCGCCTCTGCATCGCTGTGGCTTTGCATCGCGTGATCCAGCGCTTTGTTCAGATTGGCCAATGGATCGCGGCCGCTGATGGTATCGCCCGGCGTTGTCAGGTGGATATCGGTGAACTGAAGCAGCTTCATAGTTGGCGCCTTTTAAGTGATATTGTAAAAAGAAGTGGCCCGCGCCAGCCTATGGCGCGGGCCTTGAGTTTTAGGACCCGGAGGGCAGCAGATCCTGCACTTCTTCAGTCAGGTCTTGCTGCAACTCTTCCATGTCATCATATTCGCCGGTCACGATGCCTTCGATCCCGTCATAGATGACCTGCGTTGCGGCCAGACCGTTGTCGCCCGGATAGGCCTGCCATTCACGCAGCAGGGGCAGCTGACGTACAGCTGTCGCCTTGGCCGGGTTCTCGGCGTAGAAATCGGCCAGAATGATCTCATTGGCGGCCTGGTTCGGTGGCATGTAACCGGTGGTCCGCGCCACATCGGCGGCACCTTCACCCGATGTGATGAATTTCAGCCATTTCCAAGCGGCTTCCAGCTGGGCTGGGTCTTCAGATGTCGACACCAGCAGGGCCGAGTTTCCGCCCGCGGGCAAACCCATTGGCCCCTCGGCTGTGAAACCCGGATACTCGTTCGTTACCAGAGTGAAATCACCCATCGCGCGCTCAACCGCGCCAACGGCTGATGTGGACCAGTACATCATGCCAATCTCACCGGCCGAGAAAGAAGCTAACGCGCCTTTCCATTCCAGGTTCTGCATTTCGCAGCCCTGAAACAGGTCTTTCATCGTGTTCAAGGCTTGCAGGCCTTCGGGTTCGTCCAGAGTGAAGTCGGTGCCCATGACGGTGGGTTTGTCCTGGCTCCACATCATGGCTTGCAGGAACCAGTTGCCGGTGATGTTCCAGCCCCAGAACATGGGGTTTTCGACACCGGCTTCTTTCAGGCGGCCACAGGCTTCGATCACTTCGGCCCAGGTTGTGGGCAGGTTGGTTTCGTCATAGCCAGCCTTGGCCATGGTCTCCATGTTGTAGTAGCCAACCGGCAGCGAGATCGAGAAGGGCAGGCCGTAGACATCTTCGTTGAAAGTGCCAAGGTCCAGCATCGCCTTGTGATAGCCGTCTTTGGCAAAGTCGGCCTCTTGCGCGATGAAAGGCTCTAGCGATTTTGCGATGCCTTTTTCCACCAGGATCGCCTGACGGTTCAGGCCTTGCATGGTCACGTCTGGCAGCGTGCCGGCAACGGCTTCGCGCAGGATCGTGTTGGTGCCGTCTTCATAGCTTTCGTAAGTAGCCCGCATCTTGATTTCGATGTTCGGGTTTTCAGCATAGAATTTCGGCAGGATTTTTTCGTAAGTGACGTCAAAGAGATGGCTATAGGGATAGGCGAACTCGACGACGATCTTGTCTTCAGCGGTGGCTGCCCCTGCGGCAAGTACCAAAGCCATTGCAGTTGTGAGGGTTTTCATTACTCTCTCCAGTTGAACTGAGGGGTCTGACGGTTTGGCGATTGGCAGCCCCTGGTGGGTATCCCGATTTGGGATGTCGTGGTGGGGCGGGAATTTCCCGCCCTACTTCATTCCGGATAGTGTTATCCCTTCGATAAAGCGGCGCTGCGCCAGTAGGAAAACAACGATCAGCGGGGTTACGATAATGCAGGCCGTGGCCATCATCGGGCCAAAGTTGTCGCCATCCGCATCCCCCTTGAATTCTCGCAGGCCCAGCGGTGGCGTGAACAGCTCGCGATTGCCGGTGATTACGATGCGGGGCCAGAAATAATCATTCCAATGCGCGACAACCGAAAAGATGCCAAAGGCCAACAGGGCCGGGATGGCCGTAGGCAGCATGACGTTCCACACGATGGAATATTCGCTCATCCCGTCCATCCGGGCGGCATCGATCAGATCGTCCGGAACGGTCATAAAGAACTGGCGCATCAGAAAGATCCCGAAGACCGAGATGGTCCAGGGCACAATCAGCGCCGCATAGGTGTTCGTCAGTCCCACCTTGGCCAGCATGATGTACAGCGGCAAGGCGATTGCGTGCACAGGGATCAGAAGGCAGAACAGCACCAGCGCAAACACCGCCTCGCGCCCCCAGAACCGTAGCTTGGCCAAAGCATAGGCGCAGGGCAGGGCGACGATAACCTGGATCAGAAAGATCGACAGGGTCACGAAGATTCCATTGGCCAAATAGCGCAGCAAAGGCGCTTTGGCGAAAGCGGTTGTGTAGTTGTAGATGGTTGGATTGACCATGCAATCCGCCGCAGCATTGCCAAGCTTGACGCAGAAATCATCCCGGAACGGTTGCTGGCTACCTAAGAAACCACCCAGGTTCTGCATGATCTCATGCGGCGCTTTGAACGAGTAGCTGACCATCACGTAGAAGGGCAGCAAGACAACGATTGCACCCAGGATCAGGATGACATGTTTGATCGTCTCGGCGGTGGAAAACCGAAACCCGATCTCGGGTAAGGCGGTGGTGGGGGTGGAAGTTGTATCAGACATAATGGGTCCTCCGGTCCACCAGCCAGCGCTGCACCAGCGTCAGGAACATGACAAAAGCCAGGAACACCACGGTGATGGCAGCGCCGATCCCCATCAGGTTTTGCTGGATCGCTTTTTCGTAGATCGCGAACATCATCACATAGACCGATTTCGACGGCCCACCGCCTTGCGGATAGAACGCCTCGACAGTGTCAAAGACCTGAAAGGATCGGATGAATGAGATTGTGACGACAAACACTGTTGTGGGGCCCAGCATCGGCCAGGTCACCAGTCGGAAACGCTCCCACCCAGTGGGTGCGCCATCCATTTCGGCCGCGTCATAAAGCGATGGCGGGATCGAGCTGAGCCCGGCCAGATACAAGACCATGTTAAAGCCGAAACCCTGCCAAACGCCGATGAACGCAACCGTCCAGATCGCATAATCCCGATCAGTCAGCCAAAGCGGGAAGGTCTTGGCGCAGCCTTGCGCGTACCAGCCCCAGGCCTCAAGCCAGGTGCCGCATCCTTTTTCCAGCGTGGCATTCACAATGCCGATGGTCGGGTGCAGGGCAAATTCCCACACGATGGCCATGGCGATCAGCGCGGCCATGACCGGCAGAAAGTAGATCGTCTTATAGAGGTTCCCAAAGCGGGTGAGCGAATGGATTAGGAGAGCTGCACCCAATCCCAGCAGGACTGTCAGTGGTACAACAACAAAGACGTATCGGAACGTAGCCCCGAACATCTTTTCATAGCTACGCCGGGTGAAGATTTTCTCGAAATTCTCCCATCCAACATAGTCCATGCCTGCATTGCCCAACGAGTAATTGGTAACGCTCAGCACACCCGCGATGCCGATAGGCACAATCAGGATCACGATCATCAAGATCAATGCCGGGGCGATGAACCAAAGATAAGCGCGCGAACCGGGCATCAGGCGACCTCGAGCATTGTCTGCTCAGGCAGTCGTGCACCGCTGCCGTCAAACATCATGATTTTGTCCCGGATCGCAGAAAACCGGAGGGTTTGCCCAATCTCAGCGCGCGTGTCCGGAGCGGCCCGTACCACGATCTTTTGCTCTAGCCCGTTGACACCCAGATGGATGAACAGATCAGAGCCTAAGTTTTCCCGATGGGTCACGACCCCAGAGAACGCGCCTGCGGGATCAATGCTTAGGTGTTCAGGCCGGATACCCAGTGTGACTGGACCTGCCTGGGCGTTGGTGCCCAACAAACTGACATCAAGTGCCCGCAATGCACCGGCGCCGTCGATCTCGGCAGGCATGGTGTTGATTGCGGGTGATCCGACAAAGCGGGCAACGGCTAAGGATTGTGGATTGCGGTAGATATCATCTGGTTTGCCAAGCTGCAGAATATGACCATCCATCATGACGGCCATCCGATCCGACATGGTCAGCGCCTCGGCCTGATCATGGGTGACATAGACAAAGGTTGTTTTCAGACGGCGGTGCAGATCAGACAGTTCTGCCCGCATATGAACCCGCAAGGCTGCGTCCAGATTGGACAGTGGTTCATCCATCAAAAAGGCAACCGGATTGCGCACCATGGCCCGTCCCAAAGCCGCGCGCTGACGTTGACCACCCGACAACTGGCCCGGTTTGCGATCCAACAGGTTTTGGATCTGCAAAGTTTCAGCCGTTTCATTGACCTTGGCCCGAAGCCCGCGGTAAGCCGAGCGGGCAATCAAGGGCCCCAGCACAGGCAATCGCCCGGCTGTCCCGATGTCCCGCAGTTTGAGCGGGGTCATCATGTTTTCCGCAACCGTCAAATGCGGATAGAGCGCATAAGATTGGAACACCATCGCCAGATTACGGCTGGCCGGGCGCATCCGGGTTACCTCCTGCCCGTCAATCATCACCTGGCCCGCCGTTGGAGCCTCGAGCCCCGCAAGAATGCGGAGCAAGGTGGATTTACCGCAGCCGGACGGTCCCACAAGGGTCAGGAACTCACCCTCTTCGATTTCGAGATCGACACCCTGAAGCACAGGTGTTTGCCCGAATGTTTTCTGAATACCTTGAAGGCTAATTTGACCCATAGCGCGGCTACCCCAACTGACCGCGCGCAGCTTAAGAAGTTCATGTCTCGATTCTGTGACGACATATAAGTGTTGCTTATGCAGGCTAAACTGCGCGGCGACATGAACATAAATCCGTATCAGTTCAAAGCCTTCGCCTATGTCGTGCGAGAAGGCAGCCTGACCAACGCGGCGCGCGCGCTGGGTGTGTCGCAATCCGCTGTTTCACAGCATATTGCCAAGCTTGAGGCACATGTGGGTGCACGTCTGCTGGTGCGGGCTCGCGATGGGATCGAGTTAACCGCAACAGGGCAAGAGTTCTTTGATCTCGCCGACAGGTTTGCGACGCTGCACACGATCATAGAAGAAAAGGTTCAGGGCTTTTCGGAACTGGAACGCGGCCATCTGAAGATAATCGCAAACGCTCCGCAACCAGCATTGGGTTTGATCGCCCGCTTCGCCGACACATACCCCAATGTCGATATCGACTTTGCGCTATGCGATTGGAGCAGCGCCATTGAGTTGCTACAGAAACGCAAGGTGGATTTTGGCGTCATCACCGAACCTACAATCAGCACGGAGTGGTATCTTCAACCGCTCTGCACATCTCGCTTTGTGCTATATGTAAGGGAAACGCATGACTGGTCGCGGCGCAAAGTGCTAAGCCTCACCCAGATCGTGGATGAAACGCTTTTGTTACCAGAAAGCGGATCGCTAACGCAAAGGGTCGTAACCAGGGCGTTGGACAAACTGCAACTGGCACCGCGCCGGATTGTCAAAACCACCACATTTCCGGTGATGAAAGAGGCGATCATGGCCGGATTGGGCGTTGGCATCTTTCTGGAAAACAGCGCAGGGTCCGAGGCCGGGCTGACTCAGGTCCCGATCCGGGAGTTGGAGAAGTACTACGAAACCAGCCTGGTCGTGCCACGTCATAGAATGGATTTGAAACTGGTGCGAAGTTTCTGTCAGGTTTCCGAAGATCAGCCTTGACCATTTTCAAGCCAAAACCGGTCTTCCCGGTTCAGGTGTTCGTCCATGATGGCGTCGTAAGCGGCAAGTTCCTGATCCGATAGTTGGCCATGCCATTTACCGCTGGAACCGCTGTGAAAAAACTCTGTATCTGACTTGAAGAAGCCTTTTCCCCCGCTGGGGGCATACCGTTCGGCATTCTCTTTCATATGGTCGAATGTCGCGGCCGCGATGAGCTGTTGCATCACCGAGTTTGAATGCGGCGTATTCAGAAGTTCCGAAAGCCGCGCGAACACACCTGCCAAATCTCGTTTCATATCAGAATAGTGAAACAAAGAGACATTTGGCCGACCAGACATGGCCTTTGCCGCTTTGTAGTGTTGCAGGATATGCGCAAGCGGCATGGCGTCTGTATCGAACCCTTCGGCACCACCATCCAGAAACCGGCGGAATGTGATACCGTCGTCATCATGTTCAGGATACCAGTGATCGAACCACGGTATGGGAATGTTCCGAATGTGATTCCGGAATGAAAAATGCGCGTCCAGCGGATGCCGGAACACGCAGAAATAATGCGCGTGATCATCCAGCGGCAGGCCATCCAGTGGAGTATGGCTTTTCATACTGCGGCGGCAGGTCATTGCCTCAAGCCGTGCGGCAATCTCGGGCATTTCGCGCAGGCGGATGTCGACCCAAGGCATCTTGATCGACAGCTCTGTTTCGACCTCGGAATCGCCCGAAAGCAACAAGGCCACGATGGTCTGCATCCAGGTTGTGCCGCATTTCGGGGGTGTCACAACAAACACATCATCAGGTCGAATATTGACCATATCCCAGCGCCTGTTGTCTGTCAGGGGACCTAGATAAAGCTTTCGATGCGTCAAGCGTGCTACCTCCGCCTAATGACTTGGCTAATAGAACCGGTCTGCGACCCATACCGGTGCGATCAAATGGAGCGTACCAAATCTAGAAGCTCCGATAGGTCCCGGCAACACGTTCGCGGTTTGGGCCCGCCAGGGCAACCAAACACAAGTCATGACCTAGATGTTTTTCATCAACAGCAGAACATCCCCAGAATAGTAAGGCGGGCAGGGGTGCAGACGCACGGGCTCGCGCGCCACCAGCGTATATCCCAGCCTGTCATACAGTCGAACCGCGCCCGTGTTCTGGGCGTAAACCTGAATGCTCATCTTGCTGAACCCTTGCCTCTTCGCCTGGTCTTCGGCTGCGGCCATCAGCTGCGTCCCAATGCTCTGGTTTCGTCCTTCAGGGAAAACCGCCAGCGCATTGATGAACCAGGTATCGATCGATAGCTTTTCAAGCGCCACAAACGGCGCAATCGGGGCAGGTAGGTCGTCTGGGTTGTCGGTTGGCGCCTCGGCAATCGCGTAGCTAAGAACCATGCCTAGGGTCTGTCCCACACGATCCGCAACCAGCGCATTTATATAGGAAAAGCCACCGGTTTTGCGTTTGGCACGTTCGATACCAACTTCTAGCGGTGTTTGCCCTTCGATGCAGGAACGGGTCCACAGCCAATTAGGGATACCTTCGCCCGCAAGGTTGATCAGCTTGGCGAGGTGTTCCGCATCAGAAACATCCGCTTGGCGGATAAGGGTTTGATTTTGAATATTCATCTTAGCGCTCATTGTGAAACAATAGATTAAATCGGGCCGGCATTTGGCCCGATCGTTCTTTTTGGAAAGGCTAGGTCGATGGGCTCAGGCGGTCGTCAAAGATTGGGCCCACGGGCAGGCCTGAGTCCCATTCCAGATGATCCGTTTTATCAATCTGGTCAGTGCCATAGCTGGCATGATCCGGCCCCGATGCGGGATCAGGTGTGCGGTCTTCAAACACATAGGTCGCACTCAGCCCCCAAAAATCGTTGAAACCAAGCGTTGTCTGGATCAACCCACCATCGATGTTGGCGAATTCACCTGTCGCGCCGGTCACAGGCCGCAGGTTGGGCTGCCCTATATCCGCGATCTCGGTGCCTTGGGTCACGACTGTTGCGCCATCATCGAAGGAAAAGGTTTGGCGACTGATGATCCAGACTCCGGTGGTGGCATTGGCACCTTCGCCAACGAAATACCCGTCACATGTCCAAGTGCCCAGAACCAGATCGGGAAAGGCAGGGCTGCCATCTTCAAGAACACCAACAGTGCCTTCGGCAAGCGTGCCCGCAGGATAGATATAGCCCTGGCTGACAAAGGCATTGCCATGTGCAGGCATGCCGTTTTCGTGCAAAGGCGCAGTTGCCATATGGATACGTGTGTGATCCTCGGCCACGTCAAAGGCCATGGGCGCTTCGGCCTTGGCATAGGTGGCCAGCGACAGCATCAGCGCGGTCGAGGTTAGAAATGTCTTAAACATTGGTTTTCCTTTCAGGGAGGTAGATTTGAGAAAGCTCAGGCCGCAGGACGCGATGGATCATGCCCCGCAATGCAACCAACATGCCGGTGGTCGGTGCCACAGCAGCCGCCCAAAACCCGGATGTTCGGAAGTTGCGCCAACAGATCGGCGCTCAGCTGGCCCAGTTCGACCGGATCGCCATCGTCGAGAACCTCTGCCGCGTCGAGCTCCGCGTGACTTTGACGAGAGGCATTGGCGCGAACGCCACCGATCCGAAGCGCCCAGTCTGCACCCGCATCGAGCACGTCGCGAAAATGGTCCGGATGCGCGCAATTAATCATGTAGTAAAGCGGGCCCTCGTTAGTTGCCGCATCCACTTCGGCAATCGCGTCTTGCAGCCTTTGTCCGGATGGCAGCCGGCCATCCGTTTCCAGCGTAAACGCGATGACGACAGGTAGATCGATTTCCTTTGCAGCTTGCACGATCCCGATGGCCTCAGCGGCGTGGGTCAAAGTCATCGCGCTGATCATGTCGACCCCGGCCTTGCCCAAAACCTGAATCTGAGGCGCGTGGATCAGCAGCGCCTCTTGCGCCGAAATCTCGGTATCTGGCGCATAAGCATCGCCTGCTGGCCCAACTAAGCCGTTGATCAGAATGGGGCAACTCTCGGTCTCGTGCCGCGCGCGCAGGTTGGATACGAAGGAAACCGCGCGGGTATTTGTATCCATCACCTGTTTCAGCGTCTGACCCAGCGGTCCGGCCCATGCGGTTCCTGCACGCCAGGTTGGCGCATCCAGAATGAATCCGCGCCCAGTTGATTTCGCAATATCGATGAAACGGGTGAAATATGCGGCCAGATCCGCACGCCCCTGTTCTGTATCCAACAATACGGCAGCAGAAAAACAGGGCAGGTCATAGCCTTTGTCGAAAATCAAAAAAGTCTCCAACCCTCCATCTGAAAGGAAGAAGCGTTGCGTGTCTTTGAAAGCGTTCAGTCGCATCGAAGCAATCCTTGTCCGTTGATGCGAAAGTGGTACTCTTGAACCCGACCGGGCTGATAGTTGCCGCGTGGTTCGGTTGCAGTGGCTAATTTTTTGCTGTCATTTCAGGCAGTAACCCAAAATGTGACCGCCAGGCCAAGCTTGAAGGTCCAGTGAACTGGACTCGCAGTACAGTAGGGAGGGGCGCAATGGATCAAAAACTGGACACACGCAGCCGAATCCTCGACATTGCTGAGGCTTCGGTGCTGGAAAAGGGGTTCGAGGCGACCTCGATCGAAGAAATCGTCGCCGGTGCAGAGATCTCGCGCGGTGGGTTTTTCTATCACTTCAAGGATAAGAACGCTTTGGCGCGGGCCATGCTGGAGCGCTATATCGAAGTCGAGAACAAGCTTTATGATGATCTGTTCGCCCGCGCGCGCGAGTTGAACGACGACCCGCTGCATTGCATGCTGATTGGTCTGAAACTCTTGGCGGAGATGCTGGAAGAAATGCCATCCGGTCACCCTGGATGCGTTATTGCATCAACCGCCTATCAGGATCGACTGTTCGATGAGGGCGTGCGCGAGCTAAACCGTCAGGCCATCCTTGGCTGGCGCAAACGGTTTCGGGCAATGTTCGAAGAGATTGCCGAGATTTACGAGCCGCGTGAAACCGTCAACATGGATGCGCTTGGCGATATGGTCTCTGGCGTGGTCGAGGGAGGGCTTGTGCTGCAACGGGCCTTGCGAGAACACAACAACGCCTCGGAACAAATCATGCTGTTCAGAACTTATCTGAAGCTGCTGTTTGCTCCCAATTAGTGCAGAGGCTAGAGCGTCCAACCTCCGCTCAGCACCATTTGCTCATCCCAGAATTGCTTCGACCTTAGCCAGTGTTGCCGCGTTCACCGCAACACCCTCGGTCTGAGCGACGATACGTTTTGAACCGCGACCGTCCCCTGGCAGATGCGCTCCTTCTTGCGACCGTATCGCCTCGATCAGATTTGAGATCCCGGCATCGAACGCGCCACCTGCGGTTGCGACAGGATCAATCGCTATAAAGAACTGACCGGTTTTTGGCGGGCCGCCTGCGGTTCCTGAAAACGGTGAGGCGTTGATGCCCAGTGTGGCGCCTGTCATTGCGGCGGCCAGAAGCTCGACCATCAGCGCGACGCCAACGCCTTTGTAGCCGCCCGAAGGCGCCATGGACCCCTTGAGGCCGACTTCTGGATCGGTGGTTGGATTGCCGTCGGAATCCAGCGCCCAGCCGACCGGGATCGGCTTGCCTTCGCGTGCGTGTTTCATCACCTCACTTTTGGCGATGGTGCTGGCGCTTTGGTCGATCAATAATGCAGGCTGGCCATCTGGGCCCGGTGCCGCGATTGAGAACGGGTTGGTGCCGACAACGGGTTTTGAGCCTCCTGATGGCGCGATTGATGCCGGGGCGTTGGTAAAGCCCAAACCAACTAGACCAGCCTGAGCCAGACGAAGCGTATGATAGCCCAGAACCCCGCAGTTATAGCTGTTTCGAATGGCCAAGACCGCGACGCCCTGTTCGCGGGCAGCAGGGATCAGCGCCCCGAACCCCGTGTCTATCGCGGAATGCGCAAAGCCGGTGGCGGCATCTACCGCCACAACACCCGGTTTCGGACGCGACAATATCGGCACCGCCATCCCATCGACCTTCCCACATTGCACATGTTCGCAATAGATCGGGATATAGGCCAGCCCGTGACTGGCAACACCATCCGCTTCGGTCGCTGCCGTGGCTTGCGCCAGGGGACGGGCATTCGCCTCAGAGGTCCCGGCTGCCACAAGGGCGCGGAACGACAGGTCTTCGATTTCTGCGAGGGTCAGGGTGCGAGTTTCGGTCACGTGTATCTCTCTTTAGTCATTGTCGGAAAGCCCGGCACCGGCCCCCAGCAAACGGGATTCCTCGGTCGCTGGGGCATAAGTGCGGTGGGCGAAGGTAAGTAGCGTCTCCCAATCCTTTTGGGTCGGAACAGCGCGCGTATGCGGATCGCGGTGTGAAACCGGTTCTGTGCTGCGTTGAACCATAACGCGTTGTGCCGGGGCCGCAGGCATGTCGAGTGCCGATAGAGCAGCGCCATCTGTGATGGAGTGGACCCGATCAATCTCAACCGCGATCACACAATTCAGCGCTCGTGCGGCATAAGACGCAAAAGGCAATATCAAGGCAGGGGCTGCAAGATCATGAATCTCAATCGGGCCTTCGTCCAACATGTGAACACAGTCTGAAAGCAAGGGACCGACTGAAAGCGGACAGAGGGCTGCGTCGCCTGCCCAAACACCCTCGATTTGCTTAGGGCGGTGTAGATCGGGATTGAATGCGTAACCAAGACACAACAAGGTTGCGAGCGATCCGGCCCCATCCAGGCCTTTTTCACAAAGCCATCTTGTCGCCTTAGCCGCTTCCTCGGCCTGACCCCAAGAATAGCCCGCGCCACGGGTGGCGCGTTTGGCGGTCGCCTCCATCTCGTTCAGTGAAAAGCTCATGCAGGTTCCTGCGGATAAACCCAAAGATCAGCGTTTTCAGCCGTCAGCTCTTCGGGATAAGGCGCGCCGGAATACATGCAGATGCGCACCCACCGATCCGAGCGCGGATCGAAATGCGTCGCGCCAAAGAAAGACAGTTTGGCCCGCAACATATCGATGGGCAACACTGCGTCTCCGATCGTATTGTCGCGGATTTCCCCATACGGTGTGGAACGCGCCAGTTGCGCGCGACGGATCGTGTGGCGGTGTTCGGGGTGGCGCAGCAAAAACTCGGCAATGGTCTGGCTGTCATCCCAATCGTTCAGCGCTGCATAAGCCGCAGCGGCATCGCGCGCTGGGGCAAGGGGTTGTTCATACGCCTCGATAGGTTCTTCGAACCGTTCACCCAGTCGGGGTTCCAGCTTTTCTTCGGACACGTACCAGGCGCGGGCACAGTGTTCCCGAGCCGTCCAATCCAGATCAAGCGCCCATCCATATGTTTCTTGGATTAGACCACAGGCTTGGCCGATGGACATTCTGCCATTGATCACAAAAGCCTCGGTCCGGCTGTCCGCCATGCAGGATGTCAACCCGTCAACAAGACCCGGATAGGGTTCGAGGATAAGCGAAGCCACAAACTCCTGCCCTTCCTCACTCAGCGCGGTTTCAGACCAACTGACGAGTCGATCCCACGGACTAACGCCACTCAGGTCATCATCGTCCAGATAGGCCGCAATCGCCTTAAGATCGGCGTTCAAATGCGCGAGTTTTTTGATCTGTATCGGATGTTCAGACTGCCACCATGAAATCGACAGCTGGCTACGACGGAACAGGTTGCGGAACTGATCTACTTCGTCCCGCGTTGCTGTAGCGACCGAGCGGACACGAGCGATCGCCTCTTCCCGTGCCATGATCCAGTTGTTGAACAGAACCGGGTGGTTGACGATGAAGGGGGCCATGCCCAACCCGGTGGAGTTCCCGATCCCCAGCCAACGCGCGATCTCGGGGTCCAGTTGCGCGGCCTGATCGCCGCCTTTGGCATTGGCCATATGCTGTACCAGATCACGCACAAAGGTACGGGTCAGAAACACGGACAGCATCTCAACCTGAAACGGTGCCTGCGCCTCGGGGCGATTGGCGACCCTTTCCCGATCAGCCGCGCCGAATTTGCCCGATCCGTAGACAGCAGTTGTACGCATCAAGTAACCGACCTGATGTATCTGCGACAAATCGGGTTGCTGCCCAGCTGCCAGGGCATCCACAACATGTTTCCACAGCCGGACAGACCGGTTGGCGCGGGACAGGGACAATTCGCTCTCGCTGACGCGTCCGGCCTCTTGCAAGGGCACGTTTCGAGACAAACGGTCGATATCGGCCTGGGTCGGGATGCCATCAAACAGGGTGAAGGTGGCGTCCCAGGCTTCGGCGATTACGCGGTCGGATCGTTGTTCCGGAGGCAGATCATGGGCAAAGGCCACCAGAGAATAGGCCCGTTCCGGCCCCTGCGCTGTATAGACGGCACGGCCAACCCCATTGGCGTCAATGTCAAAAACCGGACGTGTGAAAGACCAATTCTCCTGCGCCAGACGGCGCGTCAGCTGTCGCATGAAGCTTAATCGGCATTGATGCAGCGACCCCAGCCGCGACAGGCGCATGACCGTTGCTGGGTCTCGTCTTTCGATCTGTGTCTCGGTCTGAGTTTCCATCCCATCACCCCTGAGCGACGAAGTTTTCGGCAAAGAACCGGTACCAGTTGCCTCCCATGATCCCGGCCACTTCGTCGCTATTCAAGCCGGTTGCACGCAACCCGTCCTCGATATTGCCAAAGTCACGGTTGTCGTTGAACCAGTGTGGCATCGGGGGGAAACCTGCATTGCTTGCCGACCCTTCGCCATAGTCAATTTCTTTGGTCCAGCGTCCAACGCGCATCCATTCGACCACGCTGTCGGGCTGATCCTGGCACAGGTCCGTGCCGATCCCCAAATGTTCGGCGCCGAACTTCTCAGCCGTCCGTGCGATCATTTCGCAAAAGCTTTCCAGCGTGCAGTCAGACTTGTCTTTCAGGTGATGAGGATAGACCGAAAACCCGAGCATCCCACCATTTTCTGTCACCGCACGGATCACCTCGTCACGCTTGTTGCGCAAAGCGGGTGACCATTCGTGCGGATTAGCGTGAGTGATGGCGATGGGACGCTCGGACAGGTCGGCAGCCTCGATGGTCGACCGATCCGCAGAATGGCTCATGTCGACAACAAGACCTACACGATTCATCTCTTTGATCACCTGCTTGCCCATGCGGGTAATGCCGGTGTCCTCGGCTTCATAGCAACCCGTCGCGAGCAGGGATTGGTTGTTATAGGTCAGCTGCATGAACCGCGCGCCTAGATCATGCAGGATTTCCACCAGGCCGATATCATCTTCGATGGGTGAGGGGTTCTGGAAGCCAAAGAAAACCGCCGTCCTGCCAGTTTCTCGCGCTATGTCGATATCGCTGGCCCAGCGGCCTTTCATGATCAGGTCCGGGTATTGTTCGAACCAGCGGTTCCACTTTTCAAAGTTCAGAACCGTTTCGCGGAAATTCTCATGATAGGCGATGGTGACATGGATCGCGTCCACGCCACCTTCGCGCAACTGCCGAAAGATCTTTTCGGACCAATTGGCGTATTGCAGCCCGTCGATCCGCATCACATCGGCTTTCCAGCGCTGATATAAGCGGTTTTGACCGTGGTGTAGAACTCGGCCGCGGCCTTGCCCTGCTCGCGGGGGCCATACGAGCTATCACCACGGCCACCGAAGGGCACGTGATAATCTGTGCCTGCGGTGGGCAGGTTCACGGTCACCACGCCAGTGAGCGCGTTGCGGCGGAAATGGGTGGCACGCGCCAGGTTCTGCGTGACGATGCCTGAGGTCAGTCCGAAATTGGTGTCATTGACGGTGGCCAGTGCCTCATCATAGCTACCCACCTTGATGACCGATGTCAGCGGCGCAAACATCTCTTCCCGGTTGATGCGTATGTCATTGGTTGTGTTCAGGAACACGCCGGGTGACATGTAATAGCCGTCATGGGGCATGTCCAAACGTTGGCCGCCACAGGCCAGTTCAGCCCCTTCGGCTTTACCCAGATCGACATAAGCCAGGTTTTCTGAGAGCTGCTGTTCGCTGACAACCGGGCCCATCTGGGTGCCATCTTCGAGCGCATGACCAACCTTCATCGCCTGTGTACCAGCGACCAGTTTTTCAACAAAGACATCGTGAATGGCCGAATGCACAATCAGTCGCGACGATGCAGTGCATTTTTGGCCGGTGCCCCCAAAAGCCCCACCCAAAGCCAGCGAGACGGCAAGGTCGAGATCGGCGTCATCCATCACAGCCAGCGCGTTCTTGGACCCCATCTCCATCTGCACTTTGGTAAGGTTCTGAATGGCTGCCGAGGCGATTCCTTTGCCCACCGGAACCGAACCGGTGAACGAGATGGCGTTGACCTTGGGGCTTTCGACCAACCGCTGACCAATCGACCGACCCGAGCCCATCACGAGGCTGAACAGGCCCTTGGGAATGTCCTGACGGTTGATGATTTCGGCCAGGGCGACGGCCGAGGCCGGGGTGATGTTGGCAGGCTTCCAGACCACAGCGTTGCCATAGCACAGCGCCGGGGCGATCTTCCATGACGCGGTTGCGGTCGGGAAGTTCCAGGGGCTGATCACGGCGACGACGCCAACGGCCTCGCGGCGCACATCAATTTCGATATCCGGGCGCACGGAATCGGCGTTCTCACCAATCTGGCGCAGGCATTCGGCGGCATAGTAGGTAAAGAACTGACCGGCCCGGAATACCTCGCCCTTGCCTTCGGCGAGCGGCTTTCCTTCCTCGCGGCTAAGAAGCGTGCCCAATTCTTCGGCGCGGGCCATCAGTTCATTGCCGATATTCATCAGAACGGTCTGCTTGCGCTCCAGCCCATAGGCGGCCCATTCGGCCTGCGCTACACGCGCCTGGTCCAGCGTCGCTTCCAGCTGATCAGCACTGGCCTGTGCGTAGTGTCCGATCACGTCGGACAGATCAGACGGGTTGCGGTTTTCGATTTCGCTTTCGCCGGCCAGCCATTCGCCGGCGATCAGGTTCAGATTGGTCACAATGGGCCCCAGCTCAAAGAAAGTTTGATGCAGAATGGACTCGGCGGGCAACATCAGTCAAACTCAAATAAGTTAACCTGACTTCAGAAAAGCTGAAATATGGCCATAAAAATTGAAATGCTGCGCTGTTTCTGTGCCGTTGCGCAAACCGGCAACCTGTCCGAAGCCGCCGACAGGCTGGGGCGCACGCAATCGGCTGTTTCGATGACCCTCAAGCAATTCGAAAGCCATCTGGGCAAGAAGCTGTTTGTCGGTGAACGTAAAAACCACCTGTCCGCACTGGGTGAGCAGGTATTCGAGATTGCCCAGAAACAGGTGCGCCAGTTCGACCAGACCGTGCAGTCGATCGAGGCCGCGGCAGATGCCTCTCACGGGTTGATCCGCATCGCATCGGTCCCTTCGGTTGCGGCGCTGATCTTCCCTTCGGTCCTCGAACACATGACACAGCGGTTTCCGGGCGTGAAGGTCGAGCTGCGGGATACAGACACGCAACAGGTCCTGGACGCGCTATCGGAAGGCAAAGCCGATATAGGCATAGCATCGGGCTTCCATCCGCTCAAAGGCATCAACGCGATCCCCTTGTTCGAAGACCAGTTTGGTCTGGTCTGCGCCTCGGACCATCCCTTGATGGCGCAACCTGAACTGCCGACTGTTGAGGATGTGATTGCCGCCTCATTCGTTCGCAATGCACTCTGCGATCTGATCCAGACGCCAAAGTTTGTGACGGCCATTGCCGACGCCGAGGTCACCATTCACAACACCCATTCGCTGATCACCATGGTTCGCACTGGCAAATGGGTCACCATATTGCCCCAAACCGTTGCGCGCTTCATCCCGGAAACCACAGCGTTCCGCTTGCTGTCTGACCTGCCGGACAAGCGACAGGTGTATCTGTACAAAAAAGAAAAATCACGGTTCAAACAGCTGACCAACGAATGCAGCGCCTTCATTCTAAGCCAAAAACTGGGCTGAGACGCTAACACGGCGATCCGACATCAGGTCGCAAAAAGACAAGTCTAGACCGCATTTCATCTAAGCCATCCTCTCTCGAATCGCGCATGTTGTTTTCAAACTGACACGAGTGAGCCATGCAATACTCCGGATTTCGGATCATCAAAGAAGCGTTGACTGGGCACAAAGGCTGGCGATCAGCCTGGCGCGATCCCGAGCCCAAAAGCGAATATGACATCATCGTCGTGGGTGGCGGCGGCCACGGGTTGGCCACCGCTTACTATCTGGCCAAGGAATTCGGCGAGGCGCGGATCGCCGTGCTGGAAAAAGGCTGGATCGGCGGCGGCAACGTTGGGCGAAACACAACCATCATCCGCTCGAATTATCTGCTGGATGGGAATGAGCCTTTCTATGAATTCTCGCTGAAACTGTGGGAAGGGTTGGAACAGGATTTCAATTTCAATGCCATGGTCAGCCAGCGCGGTATTCTGAACCTTGTGCATACCGACGCGCAAGTCGATGCGGCGCGGCGGCGGGGCAATGCGATGATCCTGAACGGCTCGGATGCCGAGTTGTTGGACACCGAAGGCGTTCGCGCCATGTACCCGTTCTTGAACTTCAACAACGCGCGGTTCCCGATCAAAGGTGGCCTGCTGCATCGGCGTGGCGGCACAGTGCGCCACGACGCGGTGGCCTGGGGCTATGCGCGCGGCGCAGATATGCGTGGCGTGGATATCATTCAGAACTGCGAGGTCACGGGCTTTCGCATTGAAAATGGCCGGGTATTGGGGGTTGAGACCTCACGCGGGTATATCGGGGCCAAGAAAGTCGGCGTGGCCGTTGCGGGCTCGTCCAGTCGGGTGATGCAGAAGGCGGGGATGCGTTTGCCCATCGAAAGCCATGTGCTGCAGGCGTTTGTGTCCGAAGGGCTGAAACCGATAATCCCGGGTGTGATCACCTATGGTGCCGGGCATTTCTACCTGAGCCAATCCGACAAGGGCGGTCTGGTCTTTGGCGGCGATATCGACATGTACAACACCTATGCACAACGCGGTAACCTTCCGGTGATCGAGCATGTCGTGGAAAGCGGCATCTCACTGATCCCGGCCCTGGGCCGGGTGCGTCTTTTGCGGGCCTGGGGCGGTGTGATGGACATGTCGATGGATGGTTCACCATTCATTGATCGCACCGGGATCGATGGGCTCTATTTCAATGGCGGCTGGTGCTATGGAGGCTTCAAGGCTACGCCAGCCTCGGGCTGGTGCTTTGCGCATTTGCTGTCGACAGACCGCCCGCATGAGGTGGCGACAGCCTATCGTCTGGATCGGTTCCGCACCGGGCACATGATTGATGAACGAGGGGCGGGCGCGCAGCCCAACCTGCATTGAGGGAGCCGACATATGATTATCGAACATCCTCTTCTCGGCCCCCGCGATGCGCAGGAATTCGTGTATCTGGGCGACGCGGCGTTGATCAACCGACCCGACTGGCAGGCCGATAACGCGGACGAAGCGTTTCATGACTATCTCTACTTGCGCGATAACCCGGCGGGTGAGCATCGGGAGCTTTGGTATCATGAACAAGGTGACCGGTCGTGGCTGGTGGTCACGCGCAACACGCTGACTCATGAAATTACCAAAGTTGAACTGGCCCGCGACGTGGCCCGGGCACAGGGGCGCGGCAGATGAGCAGACAGATCAATCGATTGAAGGGTGGTCTGGTCGACCACGGGCAGAGCCTGAGCTTCACTTTTGATGGCAAAAACTATCAGGGGCTTGCAGGCGATACGCTGGCCTCGGCCTTGCTGGCCAATGGCGAGCGCCTGATGGGCCGATCCTTCAAATACCACCGTCCGCGCGGTGTGCTGACCGCCGGGTCAGAAGAACCCAACGCGCTGGTCGAACTGCGCCAAGGCGGGCGGCAGGAGCCAAATACACGCGCGACTGTGGCTGAGCTATATGATGGGCTTGAGGCGCAGTCTCAGAACCGGTGGCCGTCACTGCAACGCGACGTGATGGCGGTCAACGATCTGTTCAGCAACTTCCTGACGGCGGGCTTTTACTACAAAACCTTCATGTGGCCCAAGGCGTTTTGGGAGAAGCTGTACGAGCCCATCATCCGCCACGCCGCCGGGCTGGGCAGCGTGTCGGGCGAAGATGATCCAGACCTATATGACAAAGGCTTCCTTCATTGCGATCTGCTCGTGATCGGCGCAGGTCCTGCGGGTCTATCTGCCGCCCTGACGGCAGGCCGTGCCGGGGCGCGGGTCATTCTGGCGGATGAAGATTTTGCCCTGGGTGGACGGCTGAACTCCGAGAGTTTTGCCATCAGTGACATAGCGGGGTCAGCTTGGGCGGCTCAAACCGTGGCCGAACTCATGTCTATGGACAATGTCCGCTTGTTGCCGCGCACCACGGTGATCGGGGCATTCGACCACGGCATCTACGGCGCAGTTGAACGGATCGCGGACCACAAACCGCAGCCCGGAGCGGCCGAGCCGCGTCAGATCTTCTGGCGGATCTATTCGAAACGGGCGGTTCTGTGTGCAGGTGCTACCGAGCGCCCCATCGCTTTCCCGAACAATGATCGACCAGGCATCATGATGGCGGCTGCTGTGCGCTCGTATGCCAATCGCTGGGCGGTGACGCCGCATGAACGGGTGGCGGTCTTCACCAATAACGATGACGGGCATCGCACCGCTGCGGACCTTATGGCAAAGGGCGTTAATGTTGCCGCGGTGATCGACACGCGAGCCGATGCGCCAGCGGTCACGGGTGCCGAGCTGTTTGCCGGGGCTCAGGTCATTGGCAGCAAAGGGCGGCTCGGCCTTGAGACCATTACGATCCAAACGCAGCAAGGCTTTACCACGGATGTTATCTGCGGTGCGCTTGCTGTTTCGGGCGGCTGGAATCCGAACGTTCATCTGACGTGCCATCAGCGTGGGCGGCCTGAGTGGAACGAGGCTCTGGCTGCGTTTGTGCCGGGTGAATCTCTTCCGGTTGGCCTGTCTGTGGCTGGTGCAGCCGCAGGCGCACTGTCGACCCATGGCGCGCTGGAAACCGGGGCCGCCCGTGCAGTCGAGGCGCTGGCTGATCTGGGCATTCAGACCACGCCGGGCGATCTGCCGGAAGCCGAGGATGCGCCGGTCAACCTGGAGCCCTTCTGGTATGTGAAAGACGGCAAAGGCCGGGCCTGGATCGACCAGCAGAACGACGTGACCGTCAAGGATGTGAAACTGGCGCATCAAGAGAACTATGTCTCGGTCGAGCATCTGAAACGCTATACGACCCTTGGGATGGCAACCGATCAGGGCAAGACCTCGAATATGGGCGGTCTGGCGGTGATGGCCGAGATGACCGGCAAGTCGATCCCCGAGACCGGGACGACGATTTTCCGACCACCCTATACGCCGGTGGCCATGGGGACGCTAGCCGGACGCGCCATTGGCAAGCATTTCCATCCAACCCGCGAGACCCCAAGCCACAAATGGGCAGTCGAGCAGGGCGCGGTATTCACGGAAGCGGGCGACTGGCTGCGTGCGCAGTGGTATCCGCGCAAGGGCGAAACCCATTGGCGGCAGTCGGTGGATCGCGAGGTTCTGGCGACCCGCAACTCGGTCGGCATCTGCGATGTGACCACGCTGGGCAAGATCGACGTGCAAGGTGCGGATGCGGCGGAGTTTCTGAACAAGATCTACTCGAACGGTTTCGCCAAACTGCCTGTCGGCAAGGTGCGTTATGGTCTGATGTTGCGTGAGGATGGGATCGCCTATGACGACGGCACCGCCGCGCGGTTTTCCGAGGATCATTTCGTTGTCACCACAACCACGGCAAACGCAGTTTTGGTCTATCGCCAGATGGAATTTGCGCGGCAATGTCTGTGGCCCGATCTGGATGTTCAACTGATCTCAACCACCGAGGCCTGGGCGCAATATGCTGTTGCCGGGCCAAATTCGCGCAAGCTGCTGCAAAAACTGGTTGATGCCGAGTTCGACATCTCAAACGACGCCTTCCCGTTCATGGCCTGCAGCGAAATCACGGTCTGCGGCGGCTGCCGCGCGCGGCTGTTCCGTATCTCGTTCAGCGGTGAGCTGGCCTATGAGATCGCGGTGCCGACCCGCTATGGTGACGCCCTGATCCGGGCGCTGATGGAGGCAGGAGAAGAGTTTGATGTGACCCCCTATGGCACCGAAGCCCTGGGTGTTATGCGGATCGAAAAAGGTCACGCGACAGGCAATGAGATCAATGGCACGACAACGGCGCTGAACCTCGGCCTTGGGCGGATGGTCAGCAAGAAGAAAGACTGTATCGGCAATACGCTCAGCGAACGGGGCGGGTTGAATGAACCGGACGCGTTGCGATTGGTGGGGCTGAAACCGGTCAATGCCACACAACCCGTCACTGCGGGTGGGCATCTGATGAACAAGGATGGGCCGGTCGATGCAGCTCATGATCAGGGCTATGTCACCTCGGCGGCGTATTCGCCAAACCTGGGTTCCTCGATTGGGCTTGGTTTCCTGAAAAACGGGGCTGACCGGATAGGAGAAGTCATCCGTCTGGTTAATCCTCTGGAAGGGTCCGAGACTGAGGTTGAGGTCGTCAGCGCCCATTTTGTTGATCCGCAAGGGGAGCGTCTTCGTGCATAAACTGAAAGCCATCACCGCACTGGGTGCGCGTGAACCAAAGGTGTCGACCATTGGCGATATCACCCTGAGCGAGGTTGCCGACCGCGCTTTGGCTTCCGTGTCAATGCGATTGGGTCAGGATGCCAAATTCGCCAAACGGGCAAAAGACACGCTAGGGATCGAACTCCCTAACCCTGGGGGCGCAGAGGTCGGTTCGCCGTACTCCGCCTTTTGGATTGGTCCTGACAGTTGGATGATCGACGCGAGCTATGCTTCACATCACGCCATTGCCGCAGACCTCAAATCTGCCTTGCAGGACACGGCCTCGGTGGTTGAACAAACCGATGGCTGGTGCCGGTTTGATGTAGCAGGCGCCTCTGTCTGCGATCTGTACGAGCGGCTGTGCAACGTAGATATTCGCGTTATGCAGGCCCAGAAAGCGACCCGTTGCGCCATTCATCACATTGGCTGCTACCTGTGGTGCATCGAAGCCGGAACACGCTTTGCGGTTTTGGGGCCAAGGTCCTCGGCAGGTTCGCTGTATCACGCATTGGAAGAGGCGGCGCAGTCGATCGGGGGGCGCTAAACCGCATTCAGTGCAGGAAGCTGTCGCGCGTATGCCGGAACTGATTACGCGCCTGACGATCCTGGCGGGGTGAGGCGCCAAATTGCTCGGCATATTGCCGCGACATCGAGGTCGGGTTGGTATAGCCAACCGCCTGCGCGATGGATGTGAGCGAATCCTGCGTATAGATCACCAGTTGCCGTGCCGCGCGCAGGCGCAGCTGCCGATAGTATTCACCAGGGCTTTGGCCCACCGCTTGGCGAAAGCTGCGCTCAAGATGGCGGGCCGATACGCCAACCTGCTGCGCGATTTCGCGCGTTGTCAGCGGAAACTCAAGGTTCTCGGAAAACAGTCGAACCGCATGTGAGACCACGGTTGGTAGATGATCAGCGGTTTCATCGGTCTGAAAGGTCGGGGTTTTCTGGCGGATATTCGGGCTGCGGATCGCGGGATGCTGGAACCAGCACGCAACCTCGGTCATGATTGCATCACCCAAAGTGGTTTCTATCATATGCAACGTGAGATCAAAGGCCGCTGCCGCGCCTGAAGCGGTAAAGCTGCGTTGGTTCACGGCAATCACATCATTGCTGACCTCGATCTGAGGAAAAGCGTGCTCGAACGCGGTGCGATAAAGCCAATGGACCGAACAGGTTTGTCCGTCCAGCACACCGGACTTGGCCAGTGGAAAGACTCCTCCGCTGATTGCGCATAGCCTGGTGCCGTGGCGCGACAGGTAGCGCAGCTTGGCGGACACGTCATTTGGCGCATTAAACTGTCCGTCGGGTTCGGACAAGACAACAAGAAAATCAACGCTTTCTATAGCGTTCAACGCGCCGCCAGCTTGAAACTGAATGCCTGCACTACAATCAACCGACGCGCCATCCTCGGAATACAGTGTCCAAACAAACAGTTTTCTCTGTGCGATTTCATTGGCCGCGCGCAACGGTTCGATCACTGATGACAGACAGGCCATCGGAAAGCTGGGCAGCAGAAGAAAGCCGACGGAAATCTCTTCGCGCCCTTCCAGGCCCAGGTCTTTCAGGGGTGGCGCTGTTTGGGGCATGTCAGCCTCCGTTACTCGTAGTCTGGGCCTAAACGTCACAAGACTGTGTCGGCTTTATACCTAGATGCAAAAAATATTCCCCTCAAGACCATCTACCCAAGGTAGACCACTATGTGACATGGTTGGGCGTGGCTAACAAATAACATCAATGGAGCGGAAATAACTTTGGCTAAGATAAGCGAAGACAACGCGACCCTTTCGCAGAATCCGCACCGGCTGCGCGACAGCGGTGAGAAGAACCTCGAAACCGCGATTGGCCGCGAAATCAAAGCGCTTCGATTGCAACAGGGAACTACGATATCCGAGTTATCTGCCCTGACAGGCTTGTCGATCAGTATGCTGTCCAAGATTGAAAACGGGGCAACGTCGCCTTCTCTGAGCACATTGCAAGCACTGGCAGATGCGCTGAGTGCCCCGATTACGTCGTTCTTTCGCCGCTACGAGGAAACCAGAAACGCCGTGCACACCAAAGCAGGCGAGGGGGCCGAGACCGAGCGGGCCGGAACGCGGGCCGGGCATCAGTATAACCTGCTGGGACATCTGGGCGCGAATGGCAGCGGCGTTGTGGTTGAACCCTATTTGATTACGCTGACCGAGGAATCAGACCGTTTCCCAACCTTTCAGCATGACGGGATCGAGATGCTGTACATGCTGGAGGGTGAGGTCGACTATCGCCATGGCGATGAAATCTACCCACTCAAACCCGGCGATACGTTGTTCTTTGATGCCGATGCACCTCATGGGCCGGAGGTTCTGGTGAAACTACCCGCGAAATATCTGTCGATCATCTCATATCCTCAAACCGGCTAAATCCGGCCTTCAATTTTCGTGGATCGCGTTGAAGCGTCTGAGATTTTAGCAACTCAATTATTCCTGTCAGGAATATTAATTTCTTGGTGTTGCTATTAGTGAGGCGCGCTGCTATCTTCCGTTCGACAGAATTTCGGAGGATCAAGCGGATGTGCGGAATTGTCGGTCTGTTTCTCAAAGACAAAACGCTGGAACCTGAGCTGGGGACAATGCTGACGGATATGCTGGTCACAATGACCGACCGCGGCCCGGACAGTGCCGGTATCGCCATATACGGAACCGAGGCCGATGGGCGCGCAAAGCTGACGGTTCAGTCGGATGTACCTGATCAGGATTTTCCAACCCTGGCCGCCGATCTTGGTACCGCAATCGGCACCGATATCTCGCTGCGGGCGAATGACACTCATGCGGTTCTGAGCCTTGAGAGCGCTAAAGTCGAACAGGCCCGCCAAACCGTGCGAGAGCTGCGTCCGGGCCTGCGCGTCATGTCGGACGGCGAAGCGATTGAGATCTATAAAGAGGTTGGGTTGCCTCAGGATGTTGCGGATCGTTTCGGGCTTACAAAAATGGGCGGCAGCCACGGTATCGGGCATACTCGTATGGCCACCGAATCCGCCGTCACCACGGAAGGGGCCCATCCCTTCAACACGGGCGCAGATCAGTGCCTTGTTCATAACGGCTCACTGTCCAACCACAACGCGCTGCGCCGAAAGCTGAAGCGTGAAGGCGTGCGGGTCGAGTCGATGAACGATACCGAGGTTGGCGCGGCCTACCTGACCTGGAAGATGCAGAACGGGGCAACGCTGGGCGAAGCGCTGGAAAGCAGTCTGCAAGACCTCGATGGGTTCTTCACCTTTGTTGTTGGAACCAAGGACGGGTTTGGTGTCGTCCGCGATCCGATCGCGTGCAAACCTGCAGTGATGGCCGAGACCGATCAATACGTGGCCTTTGGCAGCGAATATCGCGCGCTGGTAAACTTGCCGGGCATCCAAGCCGCCAAGGTCTGGGAGCCTGAACCCGCAACCGTCTATTTCTGGAGCCACTAGCATGCAGGTCTATGATGTCGAAGAAAGCGGTCTGCGCGGCTTGAACGCGGCCTTGCAGGCACAAAGCACTGAGACCAACCAGACCAGCTGGGAGGTGCAGAACCCCAAGGGCAGCCACGCTATTGCGGTGGGTCTGGATGCCCCGATTGAGGTCACGGTCAAAGGGTCCACAGGATATTATTGCGCGGGCATGAACCAGCAGGCGACCATTTTGGTCGAGGGCTCTGTAGGGCCGGGCGTCGCTGAGAATATGATGTCAGGCACCGTGATCATTGACGGCGATGCCAGCCAATATGCGGGCGCAACCGGGCATGGCGGGCTGCTGGTGATCAAGGGCAACGCGAGCTCACGCTGCGGGATCTCGATGAAGGGCATCGACATCGTGGTGCATGGCAATATCGGCCATATGTCGGCCTTCATGGCGCAGGCGGGGAACCTCGTGGTTTGTGGTGATGCGGGCGATGCGCTTGGCGATTCACTCTATGAAGCAAGGCTGTTCGTTCGTGGCTCGGTCAAAAGCCTGGGCGCGGACTGCGTCGAGAAAGAGATGCGTCCTGAACATCTGGAGATTCTGAAGGATTTGCTGGACCGCGCAGGCAGTGACGCCAAGCCCGAAGAGTTCAGGCGCTATGGCTCGGGTCGCAAGCTCTATAACTTTGACCTCGACAACGCCTATTAAGGAGATCGGAATGAAAGACACGGATCAAAACACCCCGCGTACCATGCCGATCCGATCGGCGACGTTTTCAAATGAGGTCAACGCTGAAATCCGGCGTGCAGCAGCCACCGGTATCTATGACATTCGCGGCGGTGGAGCCAAACGCAAGGTGCCGCATTTCGACGATTTGCTGTTTCTGGGCGCATCGGTCAGCCGCTATCCGTTGGAAGGCTATCGCGAACACTGCGATACCTCGGTCACCTTGGGCACGCGCTTTGCCAAGACCCCCATTCAACTGGACATTCCCGTCACCATTGCGGGTATGAGCTTTGGGGCGCTGTCCGGCCCCGCGAAAGAAGCCTTGGGCCGTGGCGCGTCGATGGCAGGCACGTCCACCACGACCGGCGACGGGGGTATGACTCCCGAAGAACGCGGTCATTCCTCGAAACTGGTCTATCAGTATCTGCCCTCGCGCTACGGCATGAATCCCAACGACCTGCGTAAGGCGGATGCGATTGAAATCGTTGTGGGGCAGGGTGCAAAGCCCGGCGGCGGCGGCATGCTATTGGGTCAGAAGATCAGCGACCGCGTCGCCGAGATGCGCACACTGCCCAAGGGGATCGACCAGCGCTCAGCCTGTCGTCACCCGGACTGGACCGGGCCGGATGATCTTGAGATCAAAATCCTTGAACTGCGCGAAATCACCAACTGGCAGGTGCCGATCTACGTCAAGGTCGGCGCGACACGTCCCTACTATGACACCGCACTGGCGGTGAAGGCTGGGGCCGATGTGGTTGTGATGGACGGGATGCAGGGCGGTACCGCTGCCACGCAGGACGTGTTCATCGAACATGTCGGCATCCCGACGCTGGCCTGTATCCGCCCCGCCGTTCAGGCGCTGCAGGATCTGGGCGTGCATCGTGAGGTCCAGCTGGTGATCTCGGGCGGTATTCGCTCGGGTGCAGATGTGGCCAAGGCGATGGCTCTGGGCGCTGATGCGGTGGCCATTGGCACAGCGGCCCTGATCGCTTTGGGCGACAACGATCCCAAATGGGAGGCCGAGTATCAGAAGCTCGGCACTACCACCGGGGCCTATGATGACTGGCATGAAGGGCAGGACCCGGCGGGCATCACCACGCAGGACCCGGACCTCGCCGCACGGCTGGACCCCGTCGAGGCTGGGCGACGGCTGCGCAATTATCTGAACGTCATGACCCTTGAGGCGCAGACCATTGCCCGCGCCTGTGGCCATAACAGCCTGCATAATCTGGAGCCCGAGGACCTCTGCGCCCTGACGATGGAGGCAGCGGCCATGGCAAAGGTGCCGCTGGCGGGCACCGACTGGTACCCCGGAAAGGCCGGGTTCTGATTGAACAAACACCAAGGCGCGGCCCCAACGGGCGGCGCCTTTCTTCTTTTGATCCAACAGGGAAAGGAAAGCCGACCATGACGACAGATCTGGCTGCTTTCGCCGCAAAAAAAGGCGTCAAATATTTTATGATCTCGTTCACCGACCTGTTCGGTGGGCAGCGGGCCAAACTGGTTCCGGCACAGGCCATAGCCGAGATGCAGGAAGAGGGCGCAGGTTTTGCCGGCTTTGCCACTTATCTCGACATGACCCCCGCGCACCCGGATATGCTGGCCGTGCCCGATCCGACCTCAGTGATCCAACTGCCCTGGAAGCCCGAGGTCGCTTGGGTCGCCGCCAATTGCGTCATGGAAGGCGAGGATGTCGCCCAGGCCCCGCGTAACGTGCTGCGCCGCCTAATCAATGAGGCCGCTGCCGAAGGTATGCATGTCAAAACCGGCATCGAGGCTGAGTTCTTCCTGCTGACCCCCGATGGTGAACAAATCAGTGACCCGTTCGATACGGCCGAAAAACCCTGTTACGATCAGCAAGCTGTCATGCGCCGCTATGACGTGGTGCGCGAGATCTGCGACTACATGCTCGACCTCGGTTGGGGCCCGTACCAGAACGACCACGAGGACGCCAATGGCCAGTTCGAGATGAACTGGGAATTTGATGACGTTCTGCGCACAGCCGACAAGCATTCTTTCTTCAAGTTCATGACCAAATCTGTGGCAGAAAAGCACGGCTTCCGCGCCACCTTCATGCCCAAGCCTATCGAAGGGCTGACCGGTAATGGCTGCCATGCTCATATCTCGGTCTGGGACGCGCCGGGGGCAGGTTCGAAAACCAACGTGTTTGCGGGTGAGGGCGACGGTCCGACGGGAGAGGTTGGCCTCAGCGAGAAAGGCAAGCACTTCCTCGGCGGTATCATGAAGCACGCCAGCGCTCTGGCGGCGATCACCAACCCGACGGTGAATTCGTACAAACGCATCAACGCCCCACGCACCATGTCGGGCGCGACCTGGGCCCCCAATACCGTGACCTGGACCGGCAACAACCGCACCCACATGGTCCGGGTGCCCGGTCCGGGCCGGTTCGAACTGCGCCTCGCTGACGGTGCCACCAATCCCTATCTGCTGCAGGCGGTCATCATAGCGGCAGGCTTATCAGGTCTTCGCTCCAAAGCCGATCCGGGACCGCGCTATGACATCGACATGTATGCCGAAGGTCACACAGTCGAGAACGCACCAAGATTGCCACTGAACATGCTGGATGCTCTGCGCGAGTATGACAGGGACGCCGATTTGAAAACCGCGATGGGCGAAGAGTTTTCTGCAGCATACCTGAAGATGAAACATCAGGAATGGACCTCATTCGTCAGCCATTTCTCTCGCTGGGAGAAAGAGCATACGCTGGATATCTGACCAGAAGCGTGCCGCACCAATCATCCAAACCAATGGCTGTGGATCATGGACCTGACGCGAAAAGCCGTTCCGCGATTCTCGTGGTGTCATCCAGATGCCGCTCGACCGCCTTGCGGGCGGCGGCAGGATTGCCCGAGATGATGGCCTCGCAAATCTGTTCCATATGCGCGATACCGGGCTGATCTCGGTCTTTAGACGACAGGGTCATCATGCGTAGGCGGCTGATCCGCCCATTCAGGCGCTGGACGATGTCCCAGGCGATATGATGCCCCGCGCCGTCAAAAATCTCGGAATAAAAATCCGCCGTGGCGCGAAACACGGCGCCAGAGGTTTTGCCCTTGAACCCGCGTCTAAGGCGGTCCAGAGCATGCCTTAGTGCCTTTTCACGATCCGGGGTCATGTTGCGTGCGCAGTTCTCGGCGGCTGCGGTTTCCAGCATGCGGCGGATATCATAGATTTGGCGCGCATCCTCCCAGGTCATGATCGCGACGATCGGTCCGCGTCCCGGCAGAATCTCTACCAGACCTTCCGCTTCGAGATATCGGATGGTCTCGCGAACCACCGTCCGGCTGACACCCAACTGGTCACAAAGCGGACGTTCCACCAGCCGCTCGCCGGGCTCGAACGCACCTTCGATGATCGCCTCGCGCATCCGTTCTTGCACCATGTCGCGCAAGGTGGCCGGAGGGTGATCTATCTTCGTCAGTTTCGATGCTGCCATAGCCAAAGCAGTAGCGGTTTGGTGATTTCTGCACAAGGTATGATTGACAGATTGTATGATGGTATACCATCTTCTTCTATATCGAATCGCAAGGACCTGCCAAATGCCCGCCGAAATCCGCAAAACCCTGCTGCATGTTGAAAACACCCTGATCGAAGGGGGGAAGGTGGCGGAAACTCCGCTTAAGATGATTGCTGCCGTTGCAGTCATCAGAAACCCCTGGGCCGGGCGCGGTTTTGTTGACGACCTAAAGCCCGAAATCCACGATTGCGCGCCGGGTCTAGGCAAGATGCTGACCGACATGGTGCTGGAGGCTGCTGGCGGTGGCGACAAAGTCGAAGGCTATGGCAAAGCCGCCATCGTTGGTGTGAATGGCGAGGTCGAGCACGGCTCGGCCCTGATCCACACGCTGCGGTTTGGCAATTTCTACCGCGAGGCTGTAGGCGCGAAATCCTATCTGGCGTTCACCAACACACGCGGTCCGGCCAATGCGGCGATGCAAATCCCGCTGATGGACAAGAACGATGGCGGGCGGCGTAGTCACTATCTGACCATTCAACTGCAGGTGGCGGATGCCCCCGCACCTGATGAGATCATGATCGCATTAGGGGCCTCCATCGGGGGCCGCCCGCATCACCGCATTGGTGACCGGTATCAGGATCTGAAGGAACTCGGTCATGACGTTGACAACCCTGCAGCTGTCTGAGCCGTTCGGACAGGTCGCATACCGCGAGGCCGGGCAGGCCCATGCGGGGATCCGCGCACCCGTTGTGCTGATCCACGGGGTTGGCATGCAGTCGGCGGCCTGGACCCCGCAGATCCAAGCGCTGTCGAAGACGCACCATGTGGTCGCTCTGGATATGCCGGGACACGGGGGCAGCGACCCGATCCCCGCAGGCTCGGAGCTTCCGGTCTTTGTTGATTGGTTGCGCGCCGTTGTCGATGCGCTTGAGCTAAAGCAGGTGAACCTGACCGGTCACTCGATGGGTGCCCTGATTGCAGGCGGTTTTGCAGTTTGCCACCCCGATCGCGTTGCGCGCGTTGCACTGCTGAACGGCGTATTCTGTCGCGACACAGCGGCCAGTGATTCAGTCGTCGCACGGGCTGAACAGATCAGGGCTGGATCGTTCGATCTGGAAACACCCTTGCAACGCTGGTTTGGGGATACCCCCATGGAAAAACAGGCCCGAAAGGATGTGGCAGGGTGGCTGTCGGAGGTGGATATCGCCGGCTACGCAACAGCCTACGATGCGTTTGCCCGTGGCGATGTGCTTTATGCGGAACGGTTTGACAAGATCACATGCCCTCTGCTGGCTTTGACCGGTGAGAGCGACCCGAACTCCACCCCCGCAATGTCGCATGCGATGGCCAGTGCGGCCCCCAATGGCCGCGCCGTGATCATCAAAAACCACAGACATATGGTAAACCTCACGGCACCGGATGAGGTCAACGCAGCCCTGACCGACTGGTTGCATATGCCCACCGAGCAGGACGTGCTGACATGATTGAATTTAACCCAATCACACTCGATGACCCGCGTGCCTTGCGCAACGCCTTTGGCAGTTTCATGACAGGGGTGACTGTTGTCACCACCCATGACGATGCAGGGGAACCGTTGGGCTTCACCGCGAACTCGTTCACCTCAGTCTCTCTGGATCCGCCCTTGGTTCTGGTCTGTCTGGCCAATACCTCCAGCAACTACGAAACCTTCGCCGCAACCAAGCAATTTGCCATCAACATCCTGTCCGAGGCACAAATCGAGGTGTCCAACACCTTTGCCCGCCCGGTCGAGGATCGGTTTGCAGCCGTTGACTGGCAGCCGGGACCCCATGGTTCGCCCATTCTGAGCGATGTCTCTGCCTGGTTCGACTGCGTCATGCATAAGACCGTTGATGCTGGCGATCACCTGATCCTGATTGGTCAGGTCAAAGCTTTTGATCAGGATATCGCGCCGGGTCTGGGTTATGCGCGTGGCGCCTATGTCACACCAGCGGCCGAGGCGCGGGCACTCAGCAAACGGTCTGACATGGTGGTTTCCGCCTTGATCGAGAGGGATGGCGAAATCCTGTTGCAAGATGATGGCAATGGTCACCTGACCATTCCCAAAACCGATGATGTGGCGGGCGGTGCAAATGCTGCACTCGCGCAGCTGATCCGGGAAAGCGGCATCCACGCCGAGCCCGGGTTCATTTACTCGGTTTTTCAGGATGAAGCGCGCAAACAGCAACATATCTCGTTCTTGTGTCAGGCAGACAGCGGCGACCCGGCAAACGGTGTGTTCACCGAGATCACAGCCTCGACGCTGATGGATGTCTCTGATCCGGCACTCTGTACCATGCTGGAGCGGTTTGCGGCGGAAAGCCCGCTCGGGAACTTTGGGGTGTATTACGGCAACGAGGTCAGCGGTGAGGTCAAGCCGCTGTCCGGCAGGAGGTAAAGGCGCATGAAATTCTCGCTCTTTGCGCATATGGAACGGATCTCGGAAGATCAGGACCAGAAGCAGCTTTATGATGAGTTCATCCAGCTGTGCAAAATCGCTGATGATGGTGGCATGCACGCGGTCTGGACCGGTGAACATCACGGGATGAATTTCACCATCGCGCCGAACCCGTTCCTGAATCTGGTCGATGTGGCGCGCCATACCAAAAACGTGCGGCTTGGTACGGGTACGATCATCGCCCCGTTCTGGCATCCGATCCGACTGGCGGGTGAAGCGGCAATGACGGACATCATCACGGATGGCCGTCTGGATCTGGGTATCGCGCGGGGCGCTTACAGCTTTGAATATGAACGGCTGATGCCCGGTATGGATGCCTGGGAAGCCGGGCAGCGGATGCGCGAGTTGATCCCGACCGTTCAGAACCTTTGGCAAGGGGATTACGCACACAAAGGTGAGTTCTTTGAGTTCCCAAAAACAACCTCAGCCCCGCAGCCGGTGCAACAGGATGGACCCCCGATCTGGGTTGCGGCACGCGATCCGAACAGCCACGAGTTCGCAGTGTCAAATGGCTGCAATGTGCAGGTGACCCCGCTGTGGAACGGCGATGAAGAGGTCACAAGCCTGATGTCCAAATTCAACGACGCCTGCGCCAAATTCCCCGACATTCCGCGCCCGCGTATCATGCTGCTGATGCACACCTATGTGGCCAGCGATGAGGCGGATGTGAAACAGGCGGCGATCGAGTTGAACCGGTTTTACAACTATTTCGGTGCCTGGTTCATGAACAAGCGCGAGATTACACAAGGCCTGATCGATCCGCTGACCGAGGAAGAGATCGCAGCGCATCCGTTTTATTCCCCTGAAAACATCGAGCGCGATCTGGTCATCGGCACGGTTGACAGTGTTATTGACCGTCTGCGCAATTATCAGGCGTTGGGGTATGACGAATACTCGTTCTGGATCGATTCCAGCATGCCGTTCGAGCGCAAGAAAGCCTCGCTTGAGCGGTTTATCAAAGACGTCATGCCGACGTTTCAATAAAGAGGTGCCGAAAAATGCAGCGGTTTCAACAGTATATTGATGGCGCATTATCGGACGGTGCGGCACAGTTTGACAGTCTGGACCCGGCAACCGGCGCGGTTTGGGCAAAAATGCCCGAGGCCAGAGCGGAAGATGTCAATCAGGCTGTCGAAGCCGCAGATCGTGCGTTTTGCGCACCTGACTGGGCGGGGATAACAGCCACTGCTCGGGGTAAATTGCTGTATCGGCTGGCTGATCTGATCGCAGAAAACGCCTCGCGTCTGGCCGAACTGGAGACTCGCGATACCGGCAAGATTATTCGCGAAACCTCGGCCCAGATTGCCTATGTCGCCGATTACTATCGCTACTACGCCGGACTGGCCGACAAGATCGAAGGGGCGCATCTGCCCATCGACAAACCGGATATGGAGGTCTGGCTGCGCCGCGAACCCATCGGCGTGGTGGCGGCTGTGGTGCCCTGGAATTCGCAACTGTTCCTGTCGGCGGTCAAGATCGGCCCTGCCTTGGCGGCAGGCTGCACGGTTGTTCTGAAAGCCTCGGAAGAGGGGCCAGCCCCGATGCTGGAATTTGCCCGCATCTTCGATCAGGCGGGCTTTCCGAAAGGCGTGCTGAACGTCATCACCGGCGGGCCGGTCGTCGGCGCCACCCTGACCGGCCATCCGAAAGTGGCGCATGTTGCCTTTACCGGCGGGCCGGAGACCGCGCGCCATATCGTGCGAAACTCGGCTGAAAACCTGGCCTCGACCTCTCTGGAGCTGGGTGGAAAATCACCGTTCATCGTGTTCGAAGATGCCGATATCGAAAGCGCCGTAAACGCGCAGGTTTCGGGGATTTTCGCGGCAACAGGGCAGAGCTGTGTTGCCGGTTCGCGGCTGGTGGTGCAGGCCTCGATCAAGGACGAATTCCTGTCGCGGCTCAAGGCCAAAGCCGAAGCGGTCGTGATCGGCGCGCCCGATGACATGAGCACAGAGATTGGCCCGCTTTGCACCCTGCGCCAGCGCGATCACGCGGTCGACCTGATCCAGCGCTCAATCGCACAGGGGGCCATGCTGATCACTGGAGGGCACCCGATTGACCGGGATGGGTTCTATTTTCCACCCACTATTCTGGATTGTTCGGACGTGCCGGACGCCGATAGCCTGACAAACGAATTCTTCGGCCCGGTCTTGTCGGTTGTTTCGTTCGAGACCGAGGCCGAAGCCATCAACATTGCCAACGATACACAGTTCGGCCTGGCCTCGGGCCTGTTCACGCAGAACCTGACACGTGCGCATCGCATGATCCGCGCCATTCGTTCGGGCATCGTCTGGGTCAATACCTATCGTGCCGTCAGCCCCATCGCCCCGTTCGGAGGCCACGGCCTGTCCGGTCATGGGCGCGAGGGCGGCCTGCAAGCGGCGCTGGATTATACCAAGATCAAATCCGTCTGGCTGCGCACCAGCGACGACCCGATCCCGGACCCGTTTGTCATGCGCTGATGGCGAATGCGCCCAAATGCCTCTGTCACTTTCAGGCAGATTTCTGATCGAATGTGATCAGGAAACAGGCCCCTTCCTGGCTTGGACCCACGCTCAACTCTGCCTCAACCGCCTCGGCGGTGGCTTTGACGATATTCAGGCCCATGCCGGTGCCGCCACTGTTCCGGCGCGTTGTGAAAAAGGGTTGCAGCACCTTCTCGACATTCCCCTCGCTGATCCCCGGACCATCATCCTCGATTCTAAGACCCGCCTGATTGATACTCAGGCGCACACGGCCTGCGCCATGTTGATGCGCGTTCTGCAACAGGTGGGTCAGCATGATCGACAGGGTGCTTTTATCGACCGGCAGAGACTGAGTGCTGTTTTCAATCTCCAGCGTCAGTTGCGGAAAGGCCTGCCTCAACTCGGCGGCGATATCTTCCAGACAACAGGTTCCGGTCAGGGCGCTCTGATCGGCCAGGCTGAAGGCGCGCATGTTTGACAGCAAATCCTCCATCCGCGTGCTGCTTTTGTCCACAGCATCCAAGAGCCTGTGCTTTTGGGATTTGGGCAAACCGTCGTCGCGCAACAGCTCAGCCGCGCCTTTCAGCGCAGTCAGCGGCGATTTCAGCTCATGGGTCACATGGGCCGTATAGGTTTTCAGCGCATCCTGTTTACTTTGCAGACGCTCAGTCAGAGACTGAAAGCTGCGGCTCAGATCCTCAAGCTCACGCGTGCCCAGTTGATCGGGCGGCTCCCACGGTTGGCCTCCGTACCCGGCGGATTGGCTGCGCTGAATCAACAGCCGAATGGGCTGCGTGATGAAGCGCCAGAAAACATAGCCGATCAGCGCGGTCGACAGCGCGACAAAGGCCGCCGCCTTGATCAGATTGAACCGCTCACCATAGAGGAAACGGAAAATATGGTTCGGTGTCCGGCTGAGATAGACAGCACCAATCAGCGTTTCGCCGTTGAATACCGGCATGGCAACAAACACCCGCACACGCGCGCCGCGGCTCAGAGTATAAAGGGCAGGGGGCCGGTCCTCGCGCAGTCGTGTCCGCGCGACCGAGGCCGTTTCGCCAGACAGGGCAAGCTGCACCTCAGCCACATGGCCCAGTCCCTTGTCGATCTCGGCGGTACCGGCAAAAACATTGCCATCGGTGTCCAGAAACCGATACCCGACCAGCGTGCGCGCCTGTGCCGCGTCAGAGATACGGGTCAGTGGCGCAGCGATCGCCTGATATACCCGTCCGGATGACGCAGAAACCTGCGTCGCATCCGGGCGCGGCGGCAGGATCGTCTCTCGATTGACCGACAGCGACGGGAAGACCGGGTCATAGCTTGCGCCTGGCCCCGTGTCGGACGTTTGCGACCCTGTTTGCTCGGCATAAAGCTCGGCAAAGGTGGCAGACATCACCGCCGCTTGGGACAGCAGGCTTTCCTCGGTTTGTTGTACCAGCTGACTGTCGTAGAACCGGAACAGGATCAACCCGGCAAACGGTAAACACAGGACTATTGCCAGCACCAGCAGAACCACGGTCCAAAGGCGGGGGCGCCATCTGCGCGCTAACCGGAGGTGCATGAACCCATCCTGAGGCCGACACCATGCACCGTCACGATCCCCTCGGCGCATCCGACAGCAGTCAACTTGGCCCGGATGTTGCGGATATGACTGTCGATGGTCCGATCCGAGACGTGAATGTTATAGCCATAAAGCGCGTCCACCAATTGCGCGCGCGACAGAACATGATCGGGACGGGCCATCAACGTCGCCAGCAATCTGAATTCCGACCCGGTCAACGCCACGTCAGTCGCGCCAAACCGACAGAGATGCCGGTCAGGATCAAGCGCCAGATCACCGTGCACCAGCCCCTGTTCCGTCGGAGCGCTGGACGATCCAGTGCGCTTCAGGATGGCCCGGATGCGCGCCACAAGCTCCCGCGGCGAGAATGGTTTGGTCAGATAGTCATCAGCACCAATTTCCAGGCCGACAATCCGGTCAACCTCATCATCACGCGCCGTCAGGAACAGGATCGGCACATCCGAGGTTTTGCGGATTTCGCGACACACTTCTAACCCGTCTTTCTCAGGCAGACCAATGTCCAGAACGATCAGGTCAGGGTTTTCTGTTTGGCTGCTTTGAAGCGCTGTGACGCCATCAGTGGCAAACAGGGTCTCATAACCGGCTTTTTCAACCGCGATCCCGGTCACGTCCAGGATATTGGGGTCGTCATCGACGACAAGAATGCGAGAGGGCATCAAACGCGGTCCTTTAGATGTGTTGCTGATAATAGGCTTGGATTCGCCATCTCCGAAAGCCCCATTCGCGCCATGTGTCGATACGGTTTCGGTTTAGGGCGTAGCGCATAGATCTGCCACACAGCTGTTGGTTGGTCTCAAGCTCGTAGGCGTGGATGACGGGGTAAGCGTCAGTGCCCAGGTTGCAAATGTAGTAACCATCGCGTGAAGCAACATCTCCGTGACGCAGGTTGTAGTTGGCAATGATTTCAGCAAAATTTACAAAGCAACAGGCATATAATGTGACCAGCGTCGCCACAAAGCACCGCCGCAGTAGCCAGACACGGGTTTGACCCAGGTGGATTTGCAACAGGGTCAGAACCAGCCCAATCATCACCAGCGCCATCCAGATGAAGGCGGCGACCCGCAAATGGGTCAGTGCGTAGGCCTCAACATAGAATTGCAATCGAAAGGCTGCGGTCACCACCAGAAACACGTTCTGCGCAAGCCACAAATAGACCAGCGCCCGCAGCGTTGCGTCGGTTCTGATCATGGAGTGGGTTGCCAAGGTGAACAACCCTGCCAGCAAGGCGGTCACGACCAAGGGATAGGCGCCCCGGTGGGCATAGGTCGCATAGCTCATTCCCTCGGGCAGCGCGACGCCACCGGTCAGGATGCCAAGGTCCATGACCGTCTGCGCAAGAAACAGAAGATTGAACAGCATCAACGAATTGCGCACAGACGCCGGGTTGATCAAGAAAGCGGATCGGGCAGGCCCGGCCATCGGAGCAACAGGTTGGCGGGTCCTTGGACCCAGCCACGGGTCGCTGAGGTTCAGGTAAGGCCAGATCAGACAGGCACATATGCCCCAGAACAAGGCGCGAAACCAGAACTCGCTTGCAAGCAGATACCCCGGATCAAGCGCCTCAATCACGTTTTCAAGCACTGGGTTTGCGATGGCCAACAAGGCCAGAAACACCACCCCCATGATCAGCGGCAACAGCAATGACGCTGCGTGGCTTCGCAGACCCGTGCCCAAATTGACATCGTGTTTTTCCGACAGGACGTCTCGGATCAGCATAGCAGCGCCAATAGTCGGCAAGCGGAACGCCAACCGCACTGCTGCGCCTTCATTCGACTTTCCACCATAAACAACCCAAACCGCCAGACAGATAACGCCGCCCAGACTGAACAGCACCGACAGGAATTGAAGATCAATCGCCACCGGCAGATTGCATAACGCAGTAAATCCGATTGCCCAAATCCATTCCGATCTGCTGGGCCGTTCGCGTTTGGCAAACATGATCGCAGCTGACAGAACCACCGCAAACACCGCAATCGAAATGCCCAGTGGCTGCTTCCAAAACAACCAATCCGCTAATGTGATCAGCGCCGCCAACACCGGGATCGCGTGCTGAATACGAACCGCGCTAAGCAATGGGCCGTTTGGTTTTGTGCTGCGAGGGTGATCCTGCTGCGTTGTGGTGATCGTTTCCAACCACCACGCATCACGTTTGATGCGGTCGGGAACGCCTTGGATGATCAGCTCTTGCCTCATGTTCTGCCCCTTGTTTGCCAGTCTGATTGTTGGCAAACCTGCCCATGCCAAATGCAGCTTTACCGATCTGTGCGCGTAGGGATCGGGGGGCTTTCGTGCAGGTTTCGTGCAGGTTGGGAAAGACGGTCCGGCGTAGAACAAACCCTGTCATCCAGAACCGGACTTGCCGAAGAATCGGCATCGATCCCGAAATATCGAGTAACGTCGATACATAAGTCACTAATATTTAGTGAATTGACGTTCGCGTAACTTAAAGTCTGGAAATTTCCTGTAACTTCTGCAAGATACGTCGACACGTTTGGAAATACGCTCTTCCAAAAATATGGATTCGGTGGGGTATTGCCGATATTCTGGCGCAAAGAGCGAGCGTCAGCAGGGGGACACTAACATGGGCGAGGGGTCATGACAAAACTTGTCACCCATTCAACCCGTCTTGGCAAAGTCCTTGCCCAGGCTGGGCTGGAAGAGTTTTTACCCCGATTTGCCGAAGAAGAAGTCTCGGATGATATTATCGATGATCTGACCGACCCTGATCTGCGCGATCTGGGCCTGACGGTTGGTCAGCGAAAGCGCTTTCGCCAAGCTCAGATCGCATTGAAAACATTGGATATTGCGGATGACCCGCAGGTTTCTCGCGTGGCCGAACGGCGCCAGTTGACGCTGGTATTTTGCGATCTGGTGGGGTCAACCCAACTGGCTCAGCGTTATGATCCAGAAGAACTGATGCAAATCATGACGCTGTATCTGGATACGGCCATCGGTACGATGAAACGGCATGGTTGCCATCTGGCGTATCGCCAGGGCGATGGGATCATGATGTATTTCGGCTACCCCAAAGCGATGGAAGATGATGCCGAACGCGCGGTTCGGGCCGTCCTGGAAACCATCGAAGCTGTGCAGAATCTGGATACGAAGTTTGGCGAAAACCTGAATCTGCGCGCCGGGATTGCCACGGGCCTTGTCGTTGTGGGTGTCGTCACCTCAAAAAGCCTGGGTACAGAGGATTTTCTTGTCGGTGAAACTGCAAACCTGGCCTCGCGCCTACAAGGGCTTGCGAATCCGGGCGAGGTAATCGTTTCTTCGGAAACGCAGCAGCTGACCAAAGGCACGTTCGAATTCGAGCCGCGCGGCAGTCACGAACTCAAAGGGTTTCAGAACGAACGCACCGTGTATCGCGTGGTATCCGAGACACTGTCATCCAGCCGCTTTGATGCGCGTTCAGGGCCATCGGCTGTGACGCTTGTTTCTCGACAGAACCATCTGTCGACACTGACGGACCTGTGGGAGCGCGCCAAGGCTGGCACCGGTCAATTGGCCTTTGTTGGCGGTGCGCCAGGAATTGGCAAGTCGCGTTTGATAAAGTCACTGTCCGAGACGCTGGGCACTGAACCCATTACGTTGCAATGTGTGCCCCATCTGGCCAGTTTGCCGCTACATCCGCTTCAGGGAAAGCTGCGCAGCCTGTCACGCCATGGGTCTGACGAAACAGACGTTCGCGCTGCGATCTCGAAGTTTGCTGAACGCTCGTCCCGGCTGACCGAAGCAGATGTTCCCCTGTTGGTGGACCTTGCGGGACTTACTACGGAAACACCAATCGAATCCGACCCGATGAAAAAGGCGCGCATGTCGTTGGACATGTTGATCCGATGCACGGCCAGCATCTGCGACTACAACGGCTCGATGCTGCTGGTATTGGAAGATGTGCATTGGGCGGACGCCACAACACTAGACGCGCTGGATGCGCTGTTCGGCGTTTTGGAACAATTCCCGATCCTTGTGGTCATGTCACACCGCCCGGAATACCAACCGCCCGAGCATTTCACTGGTCGGGCAGAGTTCATTGACTTGACCCCGCTGGGCAAAACCGAAGCATCTGAACTGGTGCGCCGCGTAGCGGAACCGCGCAGCCTGCCGGTGATCCTGATCAGGCAGATCATCGAGAAGGCGGATGGCGTTCCGCTCTATATCGAGGAAATGACCAAGGCCGTTCTGGATCAGCTGCCACAGGACGCGCCGATCGATACCGCTGTTCTGGATGCACTGAGCATCCCGACGACCCTGCAAGATTCGCTGATGTCACGTCTTGACCGCATGGAAAATGCGAAACCGATTGCACAGCTTGGGTCGGTGATCGGCCGCAGCTTCACCGCGCCGATGATCCGTGCTGTTGCACCGGATGATACCGATGTGGATGCGGCTCTGATCCAGTTGATGGCCGCCGGGCTGGTGCTGGCCACAAGCAAGGCAGGCACCGCCACATATACATTTAATCACGCGCTTGTTCAGGATACCGCCTATAGCTCGTTGCTGCGTGATGACCGCGAGAAGATCCATCTGAAGATTGCTCGGGCTCTGTTGGACGGTAACAAGGCCTTTGGCACACCCGCCCCCGATACGGTTGCCCACCACTGCGATCTTGGCGGGCTGAATGATGAAGCGGTGACGCATTGGGTCACCGCCGGGGAACAGGCGCTGTCGCGGCTTGCGAACCTACCTGCCATATCGGCCTTCCGGGCCGCACTGCGGAACATCGAAACGCTGCCCGGCGCCGCCGAACGGGATGGGCTGGAATTGCGCGTTCAGATGAACGTACTGCCTGCCTATATGGCGATCTACGGCTGGTCCTCGGATCAGGTTGCCCAAACCGCCGCACGCGCCATGGAACTAGCGCAGGCGCTTGGCGACGGCGAAACGCTGTTTGCGGCCACCTTCTGCCGCTGGACCCATTTCTTCGTGGCTGGCGAAATGAATCGCGCGATGGAAATGGGGCAGGCGCTTGATGGGATGGCAAGCGTGGCAAAGGACCCCGTTACCAACGTTCTTGCGGCGCGCGCACTGAGTTTCACACACTACTTTCAAGGTGATTTCGAAGCGTGCCAGGCTCAGGTCGCACGGGGGCTTGATCTGATCTCGCCGGAACTGGATGCTGCGACGCTTCCAATGACGCAGTCCTCGACCGCCGCGTCCCTGCATGCGATCCGGGGCTGCCTGTTGTGGCAATTGGGCCAGTTTGACGAGGCCGAAGCCGCCCGTCTGGAATCTATCGAGATTAGCCGATCCCTGAAACACGCGCCCAATCTGGTTTACATCATGGGCGCTTGTTCGATGTTCCTGCCTTATGCGGGTGAATGGGAACGGATGGACAAAACGATGAAAGAAGCCCGTCAGATAGCGGATGAAGAAGGGTTTCTGTATCTGCACGCGATGCAGGACATCTATATGGGCCTTGCGCAGGCGGGAATGGGCGATGTCGACGGCGGTGCAGCGCGGGTTGAGACCTATATGGACATGGTCTCGAACGCGGGTGGCAATTTTACCTTCCCGCAAAACCAGATCGTTTTGTCAGAACTGCAAATCGATCAGGGCAATATCGAACAGGCGCTGGACCGGCTTGAACGTGTTTGCCAGCCCGGATGGACCCGTGGTGAGCTGTTGAACAAGCCTGAATATCACCGCGTCCGGGCCAAGGCCTTTGCCGCTCTGGGCGATATAGACAAAGCTATGTCCGAAGCGGAAACTGCGCTACAATTGGCCCAAGATACTGGTGCCATTGTATTAGAAGATCGTGCCCGGCGGCTGTTGGAAACGCTGAGCGCTGAAACAACAATTGATAAAGCTGCCAATATTAGTTGAGCAGTCCCAACAGGAGGGATTTTTGATGACCGAAGCACTTGATTGGAGTCAAGAGCAGTGGAGCACTGTTAGTCAGGTTGTTCACGATGAAGCGCTGCGCGCGCGTGTTGCGGCCAGCTTCCTGCCGCTCTATGGGCCTCTGCCTGCCGACACTCAAGCTGTTCCCTTGAACAGTCTTGAACTTGCCGCATCGCCGGGTGGGGCGGCGAAGCGCTTTGTCGTGAATGACTACGACACAACCCGACTGTCGACAGTGTCAGTTAATGTTTATCTTAAAAACGCCCAGATGTCGGATCCTGAATTGTCGGCAGCTCAGATCATGTTCCGCCGCGCTGCCGCAGTAGTTGCCCGCGTAGAAGATCAGATTGTTTTCAACGGCCAACCCGGCACCGGTAAAGGCCCGACCCCGGCAGGTCCCGAAAAGCTGCCCGAAGTTTATACGGTCAGCGGTGGCGGCAAGTATGATGGCCTGCTGCAGGAAGGGGTAAAAAACCCGACCACAGGCACCAAAGCCGGGGCCACCCCGACTGGGGACGAAGTCTTTCAGGCGGTTGTTGCCGGGATCAACAAGCTGGAGACCGAAGGGCATCTGGGGCCATTTGCCTGTGTGATGGGCAACACTCTGTTCCGGGCGGTCACGACGCCTTTGCCAAACTCGATGGTTTTGCCGCGCGACAGCATTCTGCCGTTCCTGGATGGTCCACTGCTGCGCTCGGGCGCTATTCCAGAGGACAAGGCCATTCTGGTCTCGCTGCAAGGTGCACCGATTGAGATCGTCGTGCCATCGGATATCTCGGTGAAGTATCTGCAAACTTCGGCCGATGGTGACAATATCTTCCGTGTCCAGCAGAAGTTCCGCCTGAGGGTCAAAGAAGGCGAGGCCGTCACCACAATCTCGTTCTGATCTGGACATGGTCATGCGCGAGTTCACCGATAAAGGGGTTACTCTGCGTTGGTCCGAGGCGGTCACGCAGGTGGCCAGTGGTGTACAACGGGTTCTGGTTGAGGCCGGACCCGCCGTGTCATCGCATGACACGCTGCGTCTGATCTTCTCAGAAAACGGCGGGACTGAACGCGCGGTCCGGGGGTGGCCTGTAGGCTGTGATCCGCAGACTGGAATGCAGCAATTTGCGGCAGCTTTGCCAATGGCTATGAAAGGGCACCCTTTGGCGTGGCGACCGGTTCTAACCGCGAGTGGACGAGAGATCGACCCGGGCCAACAAACGATGACGAAGCCTGAACCTGCCAAGATAACAAAGGTCGATCAGCCGTCACCGTCTCTGGAACATATTGCGCATTTCGTTGTGCCCTTTGAGGCGAATTTCCATGCAACGGGCGAAACTCCGGATGGCATTTGGCTGCATTTTGCCATCCGCGAAGGGGGCACCGTAACAGGCCTAAAGCTGAACGGCACAATAGAACCCGTTGGCGGTGATTGGATGCAGGTCCGACCAGACGGTGTTGGGAGCCTGCATGCCAAAGCGATGATCAAACCCTCAGATGGTGGCGCGCCGATCATGTTCGATGACAGCGGCATCTGTGATTTTGGGCAATCTGGGTTCGCTGCGCTTTGCAAGGGGCAGTTGCCCGCCACCGCCCCCGTGCGCATCGCCTCACGATATCTGACGTCAAACGCGCGCTATACCTGGTTGAACCGGGTGCAGGGATTTGGGATTGGACAGGCCAGCCTGTCTGATGTGACTCTACGTTTTGACGTCTATTCCGCGAAAGGAACATCCGATGACTAAGAAGGTCGTCATACTGGGCGGAGGCGTGGGCGGGATGAGCGCCGCGCATGAGCTGATCGAACGTGGCTTTGAAGTTGAGGTTCACGAACGTCAGCTGATTGCAGGCGGCAAGGCTCGCAGCATTCCCGTGATGAAAAGCGAAGATGATCGCGGATCAAAGGCCAAGCATATCAAAGCGCTGCAGCAATGGGTTGATATGGATGGCGCTGATTTCCCGCCCGGCGTCAAACGACCATGGCTACCTGGGGAGCACGGGTTCCGGTTCTTTCCAAATTTCTACCGGCATATCACCGATACGATGGCGCGCACGCCCTACTACGACAAGGGGACCTGTTACGACAATCTAATGCCGACAACCCAAGTTCTTGTCTGCCAGTTTGACAAGCCCGGCATCATCGTACCCGAGCGGTTTCCACGATCTTTGAAAGAATTCGCCGACGCGCTTAAGACGTTCGCCTACACGATCTCGCCTCGAGACCAGATTGGTTTCGAAGATGTCGAGCATTTCCTTAGCTGCATGTGGCGGATCGCCACTTCGTGCAAAGAGCGCCGCGATGACGAATATGAGCGCACCGGCTGGTGGGATTTCATAGGGGCCGAGGAACGGTCAGAGGCGTATCAGAAATTCCTGGCCATCGGCCTGACGCGATCACTGGTGGCGGCCAAGGCGAACACGGCCAGCACAAAGACCGTCGGTGATATCGCCATCCAATTGCAGATGGGCATTGCCACACCCGAGCCTCATTGTAACAGGCTGCTGAATGGGCCGACCAATCTAGTCTGGATACAACCCTGGCTCAACTACCTTGAAAGCAAAGGGGTGGTCTACAAGTTCGACTCGAAAGTAACTGGGATCGAATGCCAAGACGGGCGCGTTGTCAGCGCAACGGTCGAACGCGATGGGCGGCAGGAAACCGTGACCGGAGACTGGTTCATTAGCGCCTTGCCGATCGAACGGATCGCCCCACTTGTGACCCCTGCCATGACAGCCATTGATCCCGCCTTGGCCAAGTTGAAATTGCTGGCCGAAAACGTGCAGTGGATGAATGGCATCCAGTATTACCTGACAAAAGATGTCGAACTGACTCATGGTCATGTGATCTTTATCGACAGTCCTTGGGCTTTGACCGCCGTGTCGCAAAAACAGTTCTGGCCCGATATCAACTTCGAGAATTGGGCCGAAGGTAAAACCAAGGGCTTGCTGTCCATCGATATCTCGGAGTGGGATAGGCCCGGGATGAACGGCAAGACCGCGCGCAACTGTACCCGCGACGAAATTGCGGATGAGGTCTGGGCCCAACTCAAGCGCAGCCTCAATGTGGATGGCCAGACCATTCTGCGGGACGAGGATATGCACTATTGGTTCCTCGATCCCGATATTGTGGCCGACCCGGAACATCCCTCTCGCATGACCAATGTCGAGCCATTACTGGTCAACCGTATCAATACATGGCGCCTACGCCCGAACGCGGCCACGCTGATCCAGAATTTCTTTTTGGCGTCAGACTATGTGCGTACCTATACCGATCTCGCCACTATGGAAGGCGCGAACGAGGCAGCTCGGCGGGCGGTCAACGGCATATTGCGGCGCAGCGGTTCGGATGCCGAACGCTGCAAAATTTGGGATCTGCATGAACCTGACATCCTGCGCCCGTTGCGTGCCTATGACTACGCGCGGTATCAGGCCGGCTTACCGTGGGATGAGAGGTTTTCAGAGGCAGTTCAAGCCTCGTTGCGGTCTGCACAGGATACTACCGGCACGACCGGCGGTGGCGAGGGACCGTTGGCTGCGGTGGGACCAGCGGCCGGTGAGTACTCGAAACCTGGTGGAATTGTCGAAGAACCTGCCGTGGCAGACGCGCTGCGTATGGTCTGCCCACCAGAAGCACTATACGATCTGATGGCGTCTTATGTGCCCGGCGTCGACATTCCGATACCCGGTGCTGAACAGGCTGAAACAGCGGCCCTGGATGTCGTCGGAAATAGTGCCGAACCCTCGTCTTTGCCCGGGGTCAATCGCGTTATGGGAACGTCTTTGAACTCAAAGTCTAACCCGAAGGGCGGCCGCGCAGGTGGCACCTCAGGTCGCAAAGTCACTATTACGCAGAAGGGTTGAACCCGTGGGCGCATCAACCGCGCAATTGGATCCGGCAGCAACGCAGGGCTTTCTGGAACAGCTGACCCAATATGGGGTTCAGGCACGTCAGGCATTGCTGGCGCGGTTGCCCATGACCGAGCCGCAGGATTATCTTTACGGCCCGATGCGCGACTATATCGAGACCTCGGGCAAAGGCTTGCGCCCCGCGTTGCTGCTGGCGACATGCGAGGCGTTTGGCGGTAAAACCGACGACGCTATGGTCTCGGCTGCGGTGATCGAGCTGCTGCACAACGCCTTTCTGATCCATGACGACATCGAAGATGTCAGCGACTTTCGGCGGGGCAGGGAGTGCATGCATAAACGCCTTGGCGTACCGATGGCCATCAATACCGGCGACGGTATGCAGGCGATGGCCTTACGCCTGCTGCGCGACAATCTTGACCCCCTAGGCCCCGAAACCTCGGCTCGGGTTCTGGACGAATTCGACCACCTGTTGATGCAATCCATTGAGGGTCAGGCGATTGAACTGGGCTGGATCCGCGACAACCGGCTGGATGTGACCCCGGCCGACTATCTGAATATGTGTTTGAAAAAGACCTGCTGGTACAGCTTCATTCACCCAATGCGGATTGGGGCGCTGATCGCACGACCGGAAGATGTCGCCTCGGGCAAGCTCAATCTGGACGATTTCAACGCGTTTGGCTTCTTTCTGGGTGCTGCCTTTCAGATACAGGATGATGTTCTGAACCTTGTCGGCAGTCAGGACAAATATGGTAAGGAAATCGGCGGCGATATCTATGAAGGCAAACGGACCTTGATGCTGAGCCAGTTGAGCCAGCATGGTGAAACGCGCGAGAAAGACCGGCTGACTCAATTCCTGTCCAACCCCAGGCAAAACAGGTCACCCCATGATGTAGACTGGGTACTGGATCGGATGCATCACTATGGATGCGTCGAATATGCGCAACGTGGCGCAGATGATCTGTTACAATCCGCCCGTCAGGAATTCGAACATGTCTTTGATGGAGCTGAGGGCGGGCCGCGCGCATTCCTGGGTCAGTTCATGGACTACCTTGTCGCAAGACAGGTCTAGCGGGCAAGATCACCCGTCAACAATCTCGAAGATCACCACCATGGCAGACGTCTCTGACCCGAAGCTGTGAACACGCCCGTGATAGCGGCCCGGTTCGGCCAGATCATGCACCGTCAGTATGACGCGCACTTCACCCACTTCGCCCGGTGCAATCCGCACCGCTGGTGGGTCGACACGCAGCCGGTCTGCAGGGATCACAGCTCCTTCCTCATTGGTCAGGTCACCGGGTTCAAACCGCAACTCCACCGTTTCACCATCAGCAGGGGCGGCAACCGACAAAACAATTGTTCCTTTGCTGCCGGGAGTGCAAACTGTGCGGCATTGAAACGGCCCGTCCAGCGGCAGTTTCTGACCACTTTCAGCATCCAATACGCGCCGGGCCAGTTCAGATATCGGTGTCTGATCCAACACAGGCGCAGTCGGGGCGACGGCGTCAATCATGCTGGCATAGGGTTTTCGCTCAAAATAAGGCATGCCTAAATGTGCACCGGCCGCGACGCTCAGTAAATAGGATTCTCGCTGAATTTACATGGGAATTGCGGTTTTCAAACGTGCTCGATCAGTCCAGTCTGACGTGACAATTACCGCAGTTCTTCAACGGTGACTTTACCGCTTGGCCGCACATCGATCTCAAAATGGCGGGCTTGCACAACATCCTGCACGGCGGGCGGCACAAAACAAACCCAGTTCTCATGGCCCGGTCGGCGTACACTTTCGTACCGGATACCCACGCGCTCGATTGTGGGCCCTGTCTGGCGGACATATTCGCCAAAACGTTGAGGGGTAGGATAGGTCGCATCATCGGGGTCATGAAACTCGGGGTGTCGACCGAAAACATTGACAAAGGTTCCAACCAACCGTGCCTCATACTCCCGATAGGCTTCGCGCTTGTGTGTCAGACCAGACAAGGCGATTTCCTTGCGCAGACCATTGGCAACCTCGAGCACCGCGGTCATCAGATCAGTTGCAGCATACCATGCCCCCAAAACCGCTGAGGTAAAGCGCATGCCCGTGACCGACCCGTGCAGAAACGAGGACATGACAATGCTGGCATTCGGTCGACCATAGACCCATTGTGACCGATCCAGCCGCGATAGTCGCGTGGCCACCAGCCGGTCATTGGTCCAACCTTCAAGCTCAAAGATATCCGCCAGATCGTCCTCGCTGGTCACGGCCTCGAAGGCTGGAACAGGGGGAAACCGGGTTGGGATGATACGACGGGTTGATGTTGGGGCTTGCGCGCCGGGATAGGCGGTCAAATCCCAACTCACAGAAAGACCACATCGTCTTCGGTAACCGGCTCGAAACTGCCCTCGGGCGCACCATGACCCATTTCACCCCCGCGCCAGGCATCCAGATACCGGCGCACATTCATCATTCCGTCCTGCCCGCCGCCGACGATCAGGTCCAGCGGCGAGGACCCGGCAAAGATCGTGCCCTGATGCGGGCTGCTCAGCCATTTCACGGCCTGATCCTGATCTAGAAACAAGATCGCCAGGGCCTTGTAGATTCCTAGAACAGCTGAAACGCGCACCAGAGTGTCAAAGGGCAAAGAAATCGGTTTGTGATCCACAGCTTTCTTGATCCACGCATGATAGGTCGACCGACCAGGATGCCCCAGCGCCGCGATCCTTTGTGCCTCGCTCAGCCCCCAAGCATCGGCGATGTTACGAAATGTACGCAGCCCTGGCCCGCTGAGACGCGCGCGATCAGCCGTGCCAACCGGGATCAGTAGCGGGGCTGTTGCAATATCTTGCGGTAGGGTTGCGATTTCCATGGCTCAGTGTCCAATCTTGGATATATTGTCTATATATAGACAATTTGTTTGGAAATCAACCATCGCGCGCGTTGACCACGCAGGCCGGTTTGTCTATCCCGTCTAGGCCGAAGGACGCAAATACAAAGAAATTGGGCGATCGCTTGAACAAAATCAGCCTTCTGGACCATGCAATCCTGATGATCGGCGCGGTTGTGATGACTGGTCCAATTGTGGTTTTGGGCTGGCAACTGGTGGCCAGCGTCGGTGTGGAACAGCTGGGCGTGTTATTCACGAATCTGTGGGTCAACGGCGTCAGTAGCAATGCGATCAGCGCCGGCGCAATGCTGTGGAACTCGTTGGTTGTGGCCATTGGCGTTGCCATTCTGAAATGCGTTGTTTCCATGCTGGCGGCCTATGCTTTGGTGTTTTTTCGCCTGAGGTGGAGCAACCTGATCTTCGGAGCAATCCTGTTGGCTATGTTCTTTCCAATCGAAAGCCGTATGCTACCTACTTTTGCGGTGGCCAACGATTTGGGACTTCTTAACTCCTACGCCGGGATGATCCTGCCCGTCACCGCCAGCGGGCTGGGCGTGTTGGTTCTGAACCAGTTCCTGCGGCAGATTCCTGTGGAATTGATGGAGGCTGCCCGAATGGACGGTGCAGGGCCAATGCGCTTTTTTCGCGATACGGTTCTGCCCCTGTCCCTGCCTATGATTGCTGCTCTGTTTGCGATCCTGTTTGTATTCGGCTGGAACCAATACGCCTGGCCAATCATCATCACGACCACCAGCCTGACACATAGCACTCTGGTCAGCGGGATGACCTATGCCGGGGTGGGCAGCCCATCCGGAATGGCACTGGCCTTGATGGCCTTGGGGCCACCGGCCATTATCCTGCTACTGGTTCAGCGCCAGCTCGTGCGGACCCTAACCGCCGGAATTCACTGACATAAGGCGACCTAGCTTAGAACCAGATCAGCGCGGCGCGAGTTTGATAGAATGCGTTTTGCATTCGGGATGTCATTGGCGAATGCCCGATCTCTGGCCGCGTCTGGCGGCAGACCATGATCCAGCCAACGCTGTTGCAGTCGCATTTCGAGAGTTTCGAGATCAATATCGAGGAAAACACTCAGCGCCCAGTGCTCGGACAGATCGGACCAGCCGGGTTCTTGCAGCAACAAATAATTGCCTTCGACCAGAATAAGCTGCTGACCAGGTGTCACCAATGCACGGGCGGCGATGGATTTGTCGATCTCGCGGTCGAACTCCGGGACGGCGACCTCGCCCTCGGCCAGCAATCGCTGCAACAAGGCTTTAAACCCCGCAACATCAAATGTCTCAGGCGCCCCTTTGCGAGGAAGCAGATCGCGAGCAGAAAGAATGGCGTTGTCATAGTGAAACCCGTCCATCGACACGAGGCCTGTGGCGATCCCTTGTTGTTGCAAAAGGTCACGCGTCAACGCAGCGACAGTTGACTTCCCTGCCCCTGGCGGACCGGCGATGGCGACCAGATCTCGTGTCTGAGACCGTGGTAGCGCCCGGACCGCTTCGGCAATACGATGCGCAAGTGTTAGCGCGCTAGAGCTGCCGTTGCTCACGCCGCCATGCCTTCACGCGGGGGTTCTTTGGCACCGGTCATGAAGGCCACCGCGTCCGACATGGTGTGGTCTTTGGGATCAATAACACAAAGCCGTTTGCCCAGACGATGAACATGAATGCGGTCGGCGACCTCGAACACATGGGGCATATTGTGGCTGATCAGAATGATCGGAATGCCGCGCGATTTCACATCCTGGATCAGTTCCAGAACCCGGCGACTTTCTTTGACGCCAAGTGCCGCTGTCGGCTCGTCCAGAATGATGACCTTCGATCCAAAGGCTGCGGCCCGTGCTACGGCGACGCCCTGACGCTGGCCGCCCGACAGCGTCTCAACCGCCTGATTGATGTTCTGGATGGTCATCAGGCCCAATTCGCTCAGCTTGTCGCGTGCGAATTTCTCCATCGCGGGCCGATCGAGCATGCGAAAGAGCGACCCCATCGGGCCCTTGCGCCGAATTTCGCGCCCCATGAACATGTTGTCCGCAATCGACAGGGCAGGGGACATGGCCAGCGTCTGATAAACCGTTTCAATCCCGGCTTCGCGCGCGTCAATGGGCGAGTGAAACTGGACCTTCTGCCCATCCAACCAAACATCGCCTTCATCTGGAGTGACCGCACCCGAAACCGCCTTGATCAGCGTGGATTTACCTGCGCCGTTATCCCCGATCACCGCCAGGATCTCACCCGGCATCAGGTCAAAGTCACAATGGTCCAGCGCGGTGACCTTGCCGTAGCGTTTGACAAGGTTGCGTCCTTTGAGAATGGGTTCCATCAGGCTGATACCTTTCTGATCCATTGGTCGACCGCGACCGCTGCAATGATGAGGATACCGATCAACAGGAAGGTCCATTGCGCATCTGCCCCTAGCAGGCGCAGACCCAGCGTGAACACCCCAACGATGAGCGCCCCAAATAGCGACCCCAAGATCGAGCCACGTCCGCCGAACAGAGAGATGCCACCAATTACGACCGCTGTTATGCTTTCGATATTCGCGAGTTGGCCCGAGGTCGGCGATACGGAACCGATGCGACCAATCAAGGCCCAGCCCGCGAAGGCGCAGATCAAACCGGATAGCATATAGACGGACATCAGGGTGCGATGCACATTCACGCCAGAAAGCTCAGCCGCTTCAGGATCATCGCCCACTGCGTAAACATGTCTCCCCCACGCCGTATGCCTGAGCGCGTAGGCCAGCACCAATATAAGCACCAACATGAAGACCACGCCGACCGTAAAGACGGCACCGCCTATGTTGAACTTTTCGCCAAATATTTGAAGGATTGGCGCGTTTGCCTCAATCTCTTGCGAGCGGATTGTCTCGTTTTGAGAATACAGAAAATTTGCTGCCAATACGATCTGCCACATGCCCAGCGTTACAATGAAAGGCGGCAGTTTGATCCGGCTGACCAGATAGCCATTGATCGCGCCGATCATCGTCCCTACCGCCAGGCCACAAACAATCGCGACTGTGGGTGGCAGTCCATAGCGAAAGGTGAATTGCCCCATCACCACCGATGACATGACCATGATCGCACCCACGCTCAGGTCAATGCCGGCGGTCAGGATGACAAGGCTTTGCGCAGCGGCGACGATGCCAACGATTTGAACCTGCTGCAGGATCAGTGTCAGCGCGAAGGGTGAGAAGAACTTCGACCCCAAAAGCAACCCGAATATGATAATGGCAACCACAAGGACGATCAGCGGAACAAGTGACGGGTTCACGTGCAGGAAATGCTGGACCGTCCCCACAAAACCCCGGTGATGATCTTCAAACTCAGCAACCTGCTCCGGGCTGCCCTGCGCGGCAGATTCGAAATCATCGGAGTGTCGTGGCGTATCGGACATAAATGGTTCCCCCAAGCGTCAAGAGCCCCTCTGCGGACCACTTTAGCAAGTTTTTGGGTAAGAGTGTGATGAGATGGCAGGAGGCCACGGTACGGCCTCCTGCTTGGTCAAGTTAACCCCAGCAGAGGTTCATGCCTTCTTCGATCGTGATGGACTCAACCCCATCCGCGGCTTCGCCTGTTACAAGCGCCACGCCGGTGTCAAAAAAGTCCTTGCCCGGTGTGTTTTCAGGTTTCACGCCCTCATCGGCCCATTTCTTGACAGCCTCGACACCAAGCGAGGCCATCAGCAGCGGGTATTGCTGCGATGTTGCGCCGATCACGCCATCCGCCACGTTCTGAACGCCAGGGCAACCGCCATCGACAGAAACGATCAGCACGTCATTCTCACGTCCAATGGCTTTGAGCGCTTCATACGCGCCCGCGGCAGCTGGCTCGTTGATCGTATGGACCACATTAATCGTCGGATCTTTGGCCAACAGGTTCTCCATCGCGCGGCGACCGCCTTCTTCGTTACCAGCTGTCACGTCGCTGCCAACCAGACGCGGATCATCCTCATCGCCAATCACATTGGGATCGGCCAGATCAACACCAAACCCCTGCAGGAAACCCTGATTGCGCAACACGTCCACAGTAGGCTGGCTTACAGCCAAATCCAATGTGGCGATCTTGGCGTCATTTGCGGCATCGCCCAGCGTTGCTTTGGCCCATTGACCAATCAGAAGCCCGGCCAGGAAGTTATCAGTAGCAAAGGTCGCATCCGCTGAATCAATAGGCTCCAGCGGGGTATCCAGTGCAATTACCAGAACACCCGCATCCCGCGCTTGTTGTACGGCGGGAACGATCGATGAGGTATCAGAGGCCGTCAGAAGAATGCCTTTGGCGCCGTCCAGAATGCAGGTCTCAATCGCCTGAACCTGGGTCTCGTGGTCGCCATCCACCTTGCCGGCAAAGGCTTTGAGCGTCATGCCAAGTTCTTCCGCTTTGGCAGTTGCACCCTCTTTCATCTTCACAAAGAAGGGGTTGGTATCGGTCTTGGTGATCAAACATACGGTGGTGTCTGCAAACGCACCGCCCGCCGTAACGGTCAACGCCAAAGCTGTCGCGCCTGCGAAAGTCGCAAGTTTCATGAAATATCCTCCCAGTTTCTCCCATGCCGTGTTGGCATATGCGCAATCGGCCGGGTCGGGCCTGATCGTGCCCCAAAACCATCACAAGAATCTCAAAATGAGTCAATAAATAAATCACTCTTATTTATTATTGACAGAATGACCACCTATTCTCATCCTTTGGCAGGGGAGGAATAGCCGTGTCAGTCGAGGTGTCACAAAGCAGCACGCCTTCGGATCGGGTTTCCGAAGTGCGTGGGACCAACCAAAGCGGGATGCGGGCTCGTAATGAGCGTTTGGTCCTGACCCTGGTGCGCAGGCATGAGGCCTTGGCCAAAGCTGAAATCGCGCGCATGACGGGCTTATCCGCACAAACCGTCTCGGTGATCATGCGGCAGCTTGAAAAAGACGGGCTCTTGCTGCGGGGCGAGCCTTTGCGGGGCAAGGTAGGCCAGCCATCAATCCCGATGCGACTCAACCCGGATGGGGCTCTGTTTTTCGGGCTGAAAATCGGGCGACGCAGCACTGAGCTGGTATTGATCGACTTTCTGGGCCGGGTGCTCATGCATGAGCGGCAAACCTATGAATACCCGCAACCACAGGCAACGTTGAGCTTTGCCAAAAAGGCCTTGGACCAGATGATGTCCGCGCTGACAAGCGAAGCCCAAGACCGCATCGCCGGGCTGGGAATCGCCATGCCGTTTTATCTGTGGGATTGGGCCCAGACGTTGCAGGTGCCGCAAGAAGAAATGGACCCTTGGCGCACAGCCGACATCCAGTTGGAACTGGCGGATATCTATGATTTTCCGGTGTTTCTACAAAACGACGCCACTGCCGCTTGCGGGGCCGAGCTTGTATTTGGGCCAACGGGTGGCCCACGTGATTTTCTGTATTTCTATGTCGGATACTTCATTGGCGGCGGCATAGTCTTGAATGGCGCTATCTATTCGGGCCGTGGAAATGCGGGTGCTTTGGGTCCGATGCCAGTTTCAATCGGGACCGGTGACGTGAAGCCTTTGATCGACCTCGCCAGCCTCTATACCCTTGAACGCACCATTGCGGGTGCGGGTCAAGCAGCCGGACTGATTTGGGAGACAACCGATCACTGGGACATCCCAAAGGAAGAGCTGAACAGCTGGCTCCACAATGCGGCGATTGGGCTGGCCCATGCCATTGTGTCATCGTGCAGTCTGATCGATTTTGAATGTGTCAAAATCGATGGCTGGATGCCCGCCGATGTCAAAGAGCAGCTGATTGCAAAGGTCGAATCACAAATCCTGCGCCTCAACCTTACTGGTTTAGAGCGGCCTGTGATTGCAGCTGGTACCGTGGGTCCGAATGCGCGATCGCTCGGTGCGGCCAGTTTACCTTTGTCCGAGCGGTATTTGGTAGAAGCATAGACCTACCAACAAGAAACCAGACTGCAAGCGACACGAAACTTACACCAAAAGAGCCGGATTCAAGATTCAACTTGATCATTATGGAACGTTCCAGTAGACATATTACTGGAACGTTCCAGTGATGAGGATTGCAATGAACTGGGCTTTTGTGGGGGCGAGCACGATTGCGTCACAGCATATGTTGAACGCGGTGAGAAAGCAGCCTGGCAATGATGTCACTTGGGTTGTCAGCACATCACCTGATCGGGTGGGGGGCTGGGCCAAGGATCACAGCATTGCAAACGCCACGACCAGTCTAACCGAAGCGCTCGCTGACCCGGGCATAAAGGCGGTCTACATCTCATCAACCAATGAAAAGCACCATGCCCAGGCTATGGCTGCGATTGCCGCCGGCAAGCATGTTCTATGTGAAAAACCTCTTGGCATGACACAGGCTGAAGCTGTCGAAATGGTCCGTGCGGCAGAAGCCGCTGGTGTCACTTTTGGCACCAACCACCACCTGCGCTGCTCGGGCACCCACCGCGCCATCCGTGATCTCATCGCAGATGGCCGGGTTGGTAAGGTACTTTCACTGCGCATTCATCACGCGGTTCACCTCCCGGGTCATCTTCAGGGCTGGCGGATAAACGACGCAGGTGCTGGCGGCGGAGTAATTCCTGATATCGTCGTGCATGACGCGGACGTAACCCGGTTCTTGCTACAGGAAGACCCGGCGAGCGTTGTGGCGCAAATGATCAGTTCTGGCATGGGGCAGGGGGTCGAGGATTCCTGCATGTCGGTCTGGACCATGCCCTCCGGCGCTATGGTAATGAGCCATGAGAGCTTTACCCATCCCTTCGCGGGATCGGGGCTTGAGGTACACGGCACCGAAGGATCGATCTTTGCCAAAGGTGTCATGACGCAGCAGCCGGTTGGTGAAATAACCCTCGTCACGGAAGCAGGCAGCGAGGGTATCCAATACTCCAACCATGACCTTTACGTGCAGGGCGTTTCCGAATTTGTCGCCGCCTCCGCAGGGAAAGGACGCCCTGCCGCGGATGGCCCGGATGGGGTCAAATCCCTGTCCGTCGCGCTGAGCGTGCGCGAAGCGGCGGCAACCGGTCAGCGCGTTTACGTCAACTATGGTGGCTTCTGATGACCAAGCTTGTTTCTGCATCCGACGCCGTATCCCGCATCCCGGATGAGGCGATTGTTACCGTCTCATCCTCGTCAGCTTTGGGGTGCCCCGATCTGGTTCTGAAAGCCGTGGGTGAGAGGTTTCGGGCCGAGGGGCATCCGCGCAATATCACAACGATGCACCCGATTGCCGCGGGGGATATGTATGGCGTCAAGGGCATGGAATATCTGGCGCAGGACGGGTTGCTGACCCGTGTGCTGGCCGGATCATACCCATCGGGGCCATCCAGCCTTGATATGCCCGAGATCTGGAAGATGATCGTCGAAGATCGCGTGGCCGCCTACAACGTGCCCTCGGGGATCATGTTCGACATGCATCGCGAGGCTGCGGCCCGGCGTCCGGGCGTTCTGACTCAGGTCGGGCTGGATACGTTCGTGGACCCGATCCGCGAGGGTTGCGCGATGAATGCGCGCGGGGCCGCTTCGCCCATCGTCGCGCGCGCCGAGTTTGGCGGCCAGACCTGGCTGCACTTCCCGAACATCATCCCAAATGTTTGCATCCTGCGCGCCACGACGGCGGATGAATTCGGCAACCTGACCTATGAGCATGAAGGAGCCTATCTGGGCGGGCTGGAACAGGCCATCTGCGTGCGCAACCACGGCGGTCTGGTGATCGCTCAGGTTCAGCGGGTGACCGCTGAAGGCAGCCTGCGTCCGCATGACGTGCGCGTGCCGGGCCATCTGGTGGATCTGATCGTCGAGGACCCGGATCAGAAACAGACCACCGAAACGCCCTATGACCCCGCCATCTCGGGCCAGATAATGCGCCCGTGGGACAGTTTCTCATTGGCCGAACACGGGGTTGAGAAGGTAATTGCGCGCCGGTCTGCGATGGAATTGCGCGCGGGGATGAGCGCAAATCTGGGCTTTGGCATCAGCGCCATGGTGCCCCGCGTTCTGCTGGAGGAAGGGCATCCCAAGGCCGTCACATGGGCCATCGAACAAGGGGCCGTCGGGGGTGTTCCGCTGACCGGTTTCGCCTTTGGCTGTGCGTCCAACGCGCATGCCTATGTACCCTCGCCGCAGCAGTTCATCTACTTTCAGGGCGGCGGGTTCGACATGTCCTTCCTGTCCTTCCTTGAGGTTGACGTGGACGGCAATGTGAATGTCTCGAAACTGGGCAAGAAGCCTTATTTGACCGCCGGGTGCGGTGGGTTTGTCGATATCACCGCAGGCGCGAAAAAAATCGTGTTTTCGGGCTGGTTCGAGGCTGGCGCCAAGATCGACCTGGGTTCGGACGGGATCAGCGTCGCGGCCCCTGGCAAGTTCACCAAGATGGTGGATCAGGTGGAACACGTCACCTTCTCGGGCCGCCGGGCGCGCGAGCTTGGGCAGGATGTTATCTACGTGACCGAGCGCTGTGTCATCCGCCTGACCGATCAGGGGTTGGTCGCGACCGAGATCATGCCGGGCATCAACGCGCAGCAGGATATCGTGGCAGCGTCTGAGGGTCGTGTGACAGTCGCCGAGAACGCGACGTTGATGCCAAAGTCGCTGTTTAGCGAAGGCCCAATGGGACTGACGGTATGAGCGGGATAGGCTTTCATATCGACGGGGCGACGGCTGTCCTGACGCTGAACAACCCGTCCAAGCTGAATGCGCTGACCATCGACATGCTGGATGCGCTTGAGGCGCATGTGCAGCAGGTTGAGCGGGACAATTCGATCCGGTCTCTGGTGCTGACAGGGGCCGGGGACAAGGCATTCTGCTGCGGCGCGGATATCGGTGCCTGGGGGGGTCTTAGCCCAGCAGAGTTTGCACGCCATTGGGTGCGGGACGGGCACCGGATTTTCGACCGCCTCGCACGGCTTGGTAAACCAACAATTGCCGCGATCAACGGCCATGCCTTTGGCGGTGGGCTCGAGCTGGCCAGTTGTTGCGACCTGCGCCTGATGGCCCCTCGTGCAACTCTGGCCTTACCTGAAGCACGGATCGGGATCGTTCCGGGTTGGTCAGGGACGCAGCGTCTGGCGCGGTTGATGCCGGAAGGGGCCGTAAAGGAGATGGCTTTGTTTGGTCGTCGCCTTGGTGCCGACCGCGCGGTTGCCCTGGGCTATGCCGCCGAAATGGCCGACGATGTCCTGGCCCGCGCTCTTGAGATCGCAACCGAGGCGCAGGCCCTGTCCCCGCGTGCAACCGAGATAGCCAAGAACATGATTCATGCACCGGTCGGCGAAGACTCGGCTGCGGCAATCGAGGCGCTTGGCAGTGCCGCCGCTGCCGCCTCTGCCGACCGTGACGAAGGCGTCGCGGCCTTCATGGAAAAACGTAACCCTCAGTTTTCAGGGCTTTGACGCATATGAAAGACCTCACGATCAACCCTGCGATCCCCTTCGATCTGCCCCAATTGTTTGAGGGCCGCCACCTGATCAATGGTGAATGGCAGGACAGCGCGTCGGGCGAAACGTTCGAGCGGATATCGCCGTCGCACAGACATGTGGTTAGCCGCTCGGCCTCGGGCAGTCAGGCCGAAGCAGAAGCGGCGATCCTGTCCGCCCGCGCAGCGTTTGACAGCGGCGTCTGGAGCCGCGCTTCGGGCAAAGACCGTGCCGAGGTGCTGCTGAAAGTGGCCGATCTGATCGAACAAAACGTCGACCGCATCGCCCTGATCGAGACACTGGAAAGCGGCAAGCCGATCAGCCAGTCCAAGGGTGAGGTAGGAGGTGCAGCCGATCTATGGCGCTATGCAGCGTCGCTGGCCCGCAGCATCCATGGTGACAGCCACAATACGCTGGGCGCAGATATCATGGGCGTTGTACTGAAAGAACCCATCGGTGTCGTGTCTATCATCACGCCGTGGAACTTCCCATTTTGGATTCTCAGCCAGAAACTGCCCTTCGCGCTGGCGGCAGGGTGCACAGCGGTGGTGAAACCCTCCGAGATGACGCCCTCGACCACCTTGATGCTAGGTGAACTGTTGATCGAAGCCGGCTTACCAGCAGGTGTTTGCAACATTGTTCTGGGCTATGGCCAACCGGTCGGCAGTACACTGTCCAGCCATGAGGCCGTAGACATGGTCAGCTTCACTGGTTCAACCACAGTGGGCAAAACCATCAGCAAGACCGCCTCGGATACTCTGAAGAAAGTTGCGCTGGAGCTGGGTGGCAAGAACCCACAGGTGATCTTTCCCGATGCCAAACTGGATGCAGCCGCGGATGCAGTGGTGTTTGGCGTCTATTTCAATGTCGGTCAGTGCTGCAACTCCAGCAGTCGCATCATCGTGCATGAGGATATCGCGCAAGCCTTTACCGACAAGGTGATCGCGCTGTCGCGGAAGGTGAAATTTGGCGACCCGCTGGACCCGAGCACGCAGGTCGGGGCGATTGTCACGCCCGAACACAACGCCAAGATCGATGCTTATGTCAAAGAGGCTCGATCCGCAGGCGCAACAATTGCCTTGGGCGGCGATCCATTGAACGTTGAGGGGTTGGGCAACCAATTCTATCAGCCGACCATTATCACCGATGTTCAACCTGATATGCCCATCGCACGCGACGAAGTCTTTGGCCCCGTGCTGTCTGTACTGACGTTCAAAACGCTGGACGAAGCCATTGAGATCATGAATGATAGCGCTCTCGGTCTTTCGGCAGGGATCTGGAGCGAGAATGTCCATACTTGCCTCGACTTTGCCCGTCGCGCCCAGGCGGGGACGTTCTGGACCAATACTTGGATGGATGGGTTCCCCGAGGTCGCCTTCGGTGGCTACAAACAATCCGGCCAGGGCAGGGAGATCGGGCAATATGGGTTCGAGGAGTTTTTTGAGGTCAAATCCGTGGTGATGCGCATCGGCGACAGCCGGGCGCCCTGGGTGCCACAGGATTGAAATACGCGCCACGCGGCGCAGGAATAACAAAGATCGCATTAAGGGAGGAAACGAAAATGCGTAACATGCTGAAAACAAAGTCGGTCATTGTGGTCGGGCTTCTGTGCACGTCCAGCCTGGCACAGGCGGAAGAGGTTGAGGTTTTGCACTGGTGGACCTCGGGTGGTGAAGCTGCCGCGCTGAACGTCCTTAAAGATGACCTGTCCGGTCAGGGCGTTGGCTGGACTGACATGCCGGTTGCCGGTGGTGGCGGTGAGCAGGCGATGACCGTTCTGCGCGCCCGTGTGACTGCTGGAAACGCTCCAACCGCCGTTCAGGGTCTGGGTTTTGACATTCAGGACTGGGCCGCACAGGGGGCCTTGGCCGACCTGAACGATGTGGCCGCCAAGGAAGGCTGGGACGCGGTCGTGCCGGATGCGCTGAAGGCCTTTGCCAAGCATGACGGCAAATGGGTCTCGGCCCCTGTGAACGTGCATTCAACCAACTGGGTCTGGGCCAACAAAGCGGTTCTGGATGCAAACGGCATCGCGCAGCCCACCAACTGGGAAGAGTTCGTGGCTGCTGTTGAAGCGCTGAAGGCCGCCGGCGTGACACCGATTGCCCATGGCGGTCAGGCCTGGCAGGACGCGACTGTGTTTGATGCCGTGGCCATGTCGACGCTGGGCCCGGATGGCTACAAAGCGGCCTTCATCGATCTGGATGAAGACACGCTGGGCGGCGATGCCATGAAAGAGGCGTTCGACCGCATGGCATTCATTCGCGACAACGTTGATGAAAACTTCTCGGGCCGCGACTGGAACCTGGCAACTGCGATGGTCATCAATGGTGAGGCCGGTTTCCAGATGATGGGCGACTGGGCCAAGGGTGAGTTTCTGAACGCCGGAAAGGTCCCGGGTCAGGATTTCCTGTGCTTCCGCTTCCCCGGTACGGCTGATCAGGTCACCTTCAACGCCGACCAGTTCATGATGTTCGATCAGGGCGGTTCGGTTTCGGCGGAACAAGCAGCGCTGGCCAGCGCGATCCTGTCCCCGTCGTTCCAGTCGGCCTTTAACGTGGTGAAGGGCTCGGTTCCTGCGCGGACCGATGTCAGCGATGCCGACTTTGATGACTGCGGCAAACAGGGCATGAAGGATCTGGCGGCGGCCGCATCCTCGGGCAACCTGTTCGGATCAATGGCCCATGGCCACGCAGCGCCTGCATCGGTCAAGAACGCGGTCTATGACGTCGTAACGGCGCATTTCAACGGCGAATACGACAGCGAAACCGCTGTAGTCGAGTTGGTCGACGCCGTGTCCATCGCCAAGTGATCACCTGATCCTCCCGACGGGGCGGCGACCGTGCCGCCCTGTCACCAGCGGGCATACCCCGCGCCTCAGACACTTCCCCACTTGCAGGAGGGCGCGCCATGGCTGGTTCAGCCGACGCGGATTTCAAGACACGCCTTCAGAACTGGATCCCTAAACTGGTCCTGTCGCCGTCGCTGGCGATGATGCTGGTCTTTGTGTACGGGTTCATCCTGTTCTCGGTGTACCTGTCCTTTACCGACAGCCGCATTCTTCCAAGCTTTGGCTGGGTCGGCTGGGAAAACTACGACAAGCTCTGGCGGCTCAGCCATTGGGAGACCTCGCTGATCAATATGGGGATCTTCGCAGGACTCTATATCGTGATCTGCACCTGTATCGGGCTGGGTCTGGCGATCTTCCTGGATCAGAAAATTCGGGGTGAGGGGCTTTTGCGCCCGATCTACCTGTATCCAATGGCGCTGAGTTTCATTGTCACCGGGACCGCGTGGAAATGGTTCCTCGACCCGGGCATCGGGCTGGAAAACGTCATGCATACATGGGGTTGGACCAGTTTCGAGTTCGACTGGATCAAAAATCGAGACTACGCGATCTACACCGTCGTTCTGGCGGCTGTCTGGCAGACCAGTGGATTTGTCATGGCGATGTTTCTGGCCGGTCTACGCGGCATCGACAACGAAATCCTGCGGGCGGCGCAGATGGACGGGGCCTCGAACTGGAACCTCTATCGCCGGATCATCATTCCGCAACTGCGCCCGGCCTTCCTGTCGGCCTTCGTGATCCTCAGCCACCTTGCGATCAAGACGTTTGACCTTGTGATCGCCCTGACCGGAGGAGGACCGGGTCGGGCCACGGAACTACCGGCGACCTTCATGTATTCCTACACCTTCACCCGGAACCAGATGGGGATCGGTGCGGCCTCGGCCACGATCATGCTGATGACCATAGCAGCGATCATGATCCCTTATCTGTACGCTGAATTGCGGGAGAAACGCTGATGGCGCAGGCAACTCAGGATACCGCAATTCGAACAGGCCGGATCACGCGTGCGCTGATTTATGTCGTGCTGATCCTCTTCTCATTGTTCTACCTGCTGCCGCTCTACGTCATGCTGTCAAACTCGGTGAAACCGTTGGAGGAGATCACTGGCGGCGGCATGATGAATCTGCCGCAGGTCTTCACCTTGGAACCTTGGATCAAAGCATGGTCCTCGGCTCAGATCGGGGTCGAGCCAACAGGGCTGCGACCCTATTTCTGGAACTCGATCAAGATGGTGGTTCCGGCCGTCATCGTCTCGACCGTTCTAGGCGCGCTGAACGGCTATGTGCTGACCAAATGGCGCTTCAAATACGACACGATCCTGTTTGGTCTGATGCTGTTTGCCTGTTTCATTCCGTTCCAGATCGTTCTGATCCCGATGGCCCGGATGCTGGGCCTGATGGGTCTGGCGGGCACCACCTGGGGTTTGGCGCTGGTGCATGTGGTCTACGGGGTTGGCTTCACAACGCTTTACTTCCGGAACTACTATGCCGTTTTCCCGACCGAGCTGATCCGGGCCGCCCAAATCGACGGGGCCGGGTTCTTCCAGATCTTCTGGCGCATCCTTCTGCCCAGTTCGGGGCCGATCGCGGTGGTGTCGATCATCTGGCAATTCACCAACATATGGAATGACTTCCTGTTTGGTGCCTCCTTCGCCGATGCCAACAGCCAGCCGATGACCGTAGCGCTGAACAACCTTGTTCAGTCGTCAACAGGCGTGAAGGAATACAACGTTCATTTCGCAGGTGCCATTCTGGCCGCCATGCCAACTCTGCTCGTCTACATCGTGGCCGGACGTTATTTCGTTCGCGGCCTGATGGCGGGTTCCGTGAAAGGATAAAGCCTTATGGGTTTTCTGGACATAGATAACGCGACCAAATCCTATGGGTCGGTCGAGGTTCTGCACAAGGTCGATATCTCGGTGCAGGAGGGAGAGTTCCTTGTACTCGTCGGCCCGTCGGGCTGTGGCAAATCCACTCTACTAAACATGATCGCGGGGCTGGAAGAGATCACCAGCGGCGAGATCCGCATCCGGGAGAAGGTGATGAATGGGGTGCATCCGTCGAACCGAAACATCGCCATGGTGTTCCAAAGCTATGCGCTCTACCCGAACATGACGGTCGGGCAGAACATCACCTTCGGGCTTGAGATGCACGGAGTGCCCAAACCCGAGCGCGACAAGGCGATGCACGAGGTCGCCACGCTTTTGCAGATCGAGCAGTTGTTGGACCGCAAGCCCGGTCAATTGTCCGGTGGTCAACGTCAACGTGTTGCCATGGGCCGGGCACTGGTACGGGAACCGGATGTGTTCCTGTTTGACGAGCCTCTGTCCAACCTCGACGCCAAGCTGCGCGTCGATATGCGGACCGAGATCAAAAAACTGCACCAGAACCTTGGCACCACCATCGTCTATGTCACCCACGATCAGATCGAGGCGATGACCCTGTCCAGCCGGATCGCAGTGATGAACGGCGGGTATGTGCAGCAACTGGGAACCCCGCAGGAAATCTACGACACCCCGGCCAATATCTTCGTCGCAACCTTCATGGGCTCACCCGCGATGAACGTGATGCCTGCGAAAGTGGCCGTGCTGAACGGTCGTCCTCATGCCGAGGTTGCCACCCATGACGGAACGATGGCGCAACTGCCGTTCAGCCAGGACAATCTGGCCGAATGGGATGGGCGCGACATCTTGCTCGGCATCCGTCCGGAAACCATCACCGATATGGATGGTGCAGACCGGAAATCCACGAACATCGCGCAGATGACCAACCGGATTGTTGTTACCGAACCCGCCGGGTCGGACACCTTTGTCTCGATGCAATTGGGGGGCCGCGATGTGATTGCCCGGATGCGCTCTGACGCTGAGGTTGCGGCGGGACAGGATTTCGACTTTGCCGTCAATATGGAAAAGGCCGTGGCCTTTGACCCGGAAAGCGAGATGCGGATTGTTCCGTGACAAACCCGGATGTCATAATCATCGGATCTGGGATCGGAGGGGCGACGCTAGCCGCAGCACTTGCCCCCACGGGCCGTCGCATTCTGATCCTAGAACGCGGCGACTATCTGCGCCCTTCGCCCGTGGACCGGGACACCAATGCGATCTTTGCGGATGGGCGCTTCCGCCCCGATGAAACATGGCTGGATGGCGAAGGGCAGCCCTTCAATCCGGGGAACTACTACTGCGTCGGTGGCAACTCGAAATTCTACGGTGCTGCGCTGATCCGTTACCGGGCCGAGGATTTTGAACCGCGACAGCACATGGGGGGTCGCTCTCCCGGCTGGCCTCTCCGTTACGACGATCTGGAACCGGACTACACGGCAGCCGAGCAGCTGTACACGGTGCGTGGGACTGCTGATGAGGACCCAACCGAGCCGCCGCATAGCGGCGCTTACCCGCATCCTCCTGTGGCCGATGAGCCTGACATCGCGGATCTGCGCGCGCGCTTGCGTGGGGCGGGCCTGTCGCCTGCATCGGTCCCTTTGGGGGTGGATATCGATCGCTGGCTCTTGGCCGGGCAAACCACGTGGGATGCATTTCCGAACACCTGCGGTGGCAAAATGGATGCCGAAACCTGCGCTCTGGCGGACGCCCTGAAGCACGAGAATGTCGAACTATTGACGAACGCACCTGCCGAAAAACTGCTGAGCGACAATGACGGGCAAATCACAGGCGTTGAGGTCAAGGGGCATGGTACCCTGCACGCGCCGGTGATCGTGTTATCTGCTGGGGCGGTTCAGTCCGCTGCGCTGTTGTTGAAATCCGCCAATGACAATTGCCCCGCCGGATTGGCGAACCGATCCGATCAGGTTGGGCGCAACTTCATGAACCACAATTGCTCGGCGGTTCTGGCTTTGCATCCGCTGCGCCGTAACCGCTCGGTCTATCAGAAGACATTGATGTTCAACGACTATTACAACACTGACGGGCAGGGCGGCGCGCCTTTGGGCAATATTCAAATGCTGGGCAAGATCACTGGTCCGATCCTGGCGTCTCAGACCGGGCTGCCCGGCTCAATAGCTGCGCTGATCGCAAACCGCAGCTTCGATTTCTACGCCATGTCCGAGGACCTGCCCAACCCCGACAGCCGGGTAACGATCGAAGGTGATCAGATCCGGCTGGACTGGAAACGCTCGAACTGGCAGGCGCATGAGGCACTGGTGGCCAAGCTGAAACAGCACCTGCGACGGGCCGGGTTTCCAATTGTCCTGTCCCGGCCCTTCGACCGGCGCACCCCCTCGCACCAATGCGGAACCGCGCGGATGGGGCAGGACCCGGCCAGCAGTGTTGTGGACCCGTTCTGCCGCAGCCATGACCACCGGAACCTGTTCATCGTTGACGCCTCGGTCCTGCCGACCTCGGCTGCCGTCAATCCCGCCCTGACTATCGCGGCGCTGGCCTTGCGCGCCGGTCGTCACATTATTGAAACGGAGTTAGCGGCATGAGCCGAGTCGCTTTGGTCACCGGAGGGCAGCAGGGCATTGGCCTCGGCATCGCACGCGCATTGATCGCCGCCGGGCACAGAGTTGCGCTTGCCTCGGATGTGAACCCAGAAGACCCGGTCGTGCAAAAGGCACTGGCGGATCTGGGCCCGAATGCAATCTACCTGCAGCATGATGTCTCTGACATCAAATACGTGCCCGCACTTCTGGATCAGGTCGAGGCACAGCTAGGCCCGGTCACCGCGCTGATCAACAATGCAGGCGTCGGCGCGCCGGTCCGCGGCGATATGCTGGAACTGACGCCCGAGAACTGGGATTTCGTGCAAAACATCAATCTACGCGGCGCATTCTTTCTGACGCAAGAGGTCGCGCGGCGCATGTTGGCCGACCCGCAGGACAGCTATCGCTCTATCACATTCATTACATCGGTCAGCGCCGAGATGGTGTCCGTTGAGCGGGCCGAATACTGCGTGTCCAAGGCCGCCGCCGCAATGATGGCGCAGCTGTTTGCGGTGCGGATGGCCCCGCATGGGATTGGCGTGTTCGAACTGCGCCCCGGCATCATCGCCACGGAAATGACGGCGGGCGTGCGTGACACATACACCGCCCGGATCGAAGGCGGGCTGGTCCCTGCCGCGCGATGGGGTGAGCCGCAAGATATCGGCACGGTCATCGTTCCCATCGTGGACGGCCAGATGCAATTCGCCACCGGTGCCGCGATCCCCGTGGATGGCGGGCTTTCGATCTCGCGCCTGTAAGGAACTCAGAGGACAAGATGTCTGAAGGATATGATTTCATCGTGATCGGCGGCGGCTCGGCAGGTTCGGTCATTGCGGCGCGCCTCTCCGAGGAACCCGAGGCCAAGGTATTGCTGCTTGAGGCCGGGTCTTCGGACCGGCATCCGTTTTTCCACCTGCCTGCAGGCTTTGCCAAGATGACCAAAGGCATTGGCAGCTGGGGTTGGTCGACGGTGCCGCAGAAGCACATGCAGAACAAGGTGTTCAACTACACACAAGCCAAGGTGATTGGCGGCGGGTCGGCCATAAATGCCCAGATCTACACGCGCGGCGCGGCGCAGGACTATGACGACTGGCGGCAGATGGGGTGCGAGGGCTGGGGCTATGACGATATCCTGCCCTATTTCAAGAAGTCCGAGGATAACGACAGCTACGACAATGAGTTCCACGGCAAAGGCGGCCCGCTGGGCGTGTCGATGCCGGCCGCGCCTTTGCCGATCTGCGATGCCTATATCAAGGCCGCCGGGCAGGTTGGCATCCCCGAAACGCGCGATGTGAATGGCGCAAAACAGGACGGGGCAGGGTACTACCAGCTGACCCAACGCAACGCACGCCGATCCTCGGCCGCGATGGCGTTTCTGGCACCCAACCGGACCCGTCCGAACCTTACCGTGCGTATGGGCGCACAGGTCCACCGGATCACAGTCGAAAAGGGTCGGGCAACCGGTATTGAGATGATGAGTGGCGAAAAGATCACTGCCGCGCGCGAGGTGATATTGTCCTCCGGTGCAATCGGCTCACCCCGCCTGCTGCAACTGTCCGGGATCGGACCGGCGGATAATCTGGAAAGCCTCGGGATCAAGGCAGTCTATGACCAGCCGCAGGTTGGTGAGAACCTGCAGGACCACCTCGATCTCTATTCGATTTGCGAGGTCACCGGCCCGCACACTTACGACCGCTTCGCCAAGCTGCACCTGTCGGCTTGGGCCGGGCTACAATATCTGCTCACCCGCAAGGGGCCGGTGGCGTCCAGCCTGTTTGAAACCGGCGGCTTTTGGTACGCCGACCCCGACGCCCGTTCGCCCGACATTCAGATGCATCTGGGGCTGGGTACGGGGATCGAGGCCGGGGTCGAAGCGATGCCCAATGGCGGCGTCACCCTGAACGCCTGTTTCCTGCGGCCCCGGTCTCGGGGGACGGTGCGGTTGCAAAGTTCCGATCCGACGGCAATGCCTTTGATCGATCCGAACTATCTGGCCGATCCCTATGACCGAGAGATGTCGATCCGGGGTCTGAAACTGGTGCAGAACATCCTCGCGCAGGATGCGTTGAAGCCATATGTTCTGGCGGAACGTCTGCCCGGTCCGACTGTAAAGACCGAGCAGGAGTATTTCGACTTCATCTGCGTGCATTCCAAAACCTCGCACCACTGCGCGGGCACCTGCCGCATGGGCAATGATGCCGAGGCCGTTCTGGACCCGCGCCTGCGCTTCAACGGGATAGAGGGGCTGCGCGTGGCCGATGCCTCGATCATGCCAACAGTTAATTCTTCGAACACCAACGCGCCCACGATCATGATCGGCGAGAAAGCCGCCGACATGATCAAGCAAGATCAAGGATTTACGCAATGATCCGTCATATCGTTCTGACGAAATTCCGCCCGGATGTGACCGAGGAGACGGTCGCCCAAATCTACAGCGGGCTGGCCAAGGTGGCCGAAGCTCTGCCCGGTGCCAAAGGTTTCACCGGGGGCCGCAGCCAAAGCCCTGAACAGATCGAGCGCGGCTATATGCATGGGTTTGTGATCGATTTCGACGATTGGGACGCTTTGGCGACCTATCAGGACAATGAAGATCACAAAGCCTGTGGTGCGCAACTGGTCGCAAACGCCGTGGGTGGGATCGACGGCATTCTGGTTCTGGATCTGGAGGTCTGAGACAATGACTTTGATATTGCCCAACCGCGACGGTCAGTTGGAACCTTATGCTCTGACCGGAACGCCCTTGATCCCCCGCGCGCCGCAGGTGCCGTTGACGCGCACGGCATTTGCCGCCGCACATGTGGTCTCGGACCCGCTGGCCGAGCGAAACCCGTGGGATGGCCGACCGGCGGTAGATTGGGACGCGACCCTGAACTTCCGCCAGGGTCTGTGGGATCAGGGCCTTGGGCTGGCCGAGGCGATGGACACCGCCCAACGCGGCATGGGCGTGGATTGGGAGACGGCGCTGGAACTGATCCAGCGCACGATGGTGGCCGCCAAAACGCACCCCCTGTCGCCACGCGTTGCCTGCGGGGCCGGGACGGATCATGTGCCGATGAGCGCGCTAAACACGGCAGGGGAAATCCTGTCCGCTTATGAACATCAAGCTGAGGCGATCGAGGCCGCCGGTGGTCAATTGATCCTGATGGCCTCACGCGCCTTCCCTTCCATCAACGCAGGACCCGACACCTATCACGATGTCTACCACGCACTGATCGACGGGGCGGCGGAACCGGTGATCCTGCATTGGCTGGGCGATATGTTCGACCCGGCCCTGACCGGCTATTGGGGCAGCACGGATGTGGATCAGGCCAGCGAGTTTGTGCTGTCTCTGATCTCTGAAAACCCCTACAAGGTCGATGGCATCAAAATCTCACTGCTCGATCAGGCGCATGAAGAGGCGTTTCGCAAGCGCCTGCCGGACGGTGTGCGCCTTTATACCGGGGATGATTTCAACTATGCCGATCTGATTGCCGGGGACGAGGACCATTACTCCCACGCCTTGCTGGGCATCTTTGCGGCGATTGCTCCGGCGGCCTCTCAGGCGCTTGAGGCCCTGGCGCAGGACGACATGGATCGTTACCACGCGCTGTTTGCCCCGACCGTGCCGCTCAGCCGCGAGATCTTTCGTGCCCCGACGCGGTTCTACAAGGCCGGGATCGCCTATCTGGCCTGGCTGAACGGGGCGCAGTCCCATTTCATCATGCCCGGCGGGTTCCAATCCAGCCGCGACATCTGTCATTACGCCGAAGTGTTCCGGCTTGCAGATCAGGCAGGTTTGCTCTCGGACCCGGATCGGGCTACAGCGCGGATGACAACATTGCTGAACCTGCATGGGGTAGATCAATAGACTGAATGCGCAGACCGACGATCATAGATGTCGCCAACAAGGCGGGCGTGTCGAAATCCACGGTCAGCCTTGTGTTGCAGGGAAGCGCGCAGGTCAAAGCGGAAACCCGAACGCTGGTTCACGCAGCGATGAAAGAGATCGGTTATGTTTATAACCGATCCGCGGCCAATCTGAGGTCAACCGGGAACGCGTTGATCGGGTTGGTGATCAACGATCTGACCAACCCGTTTTTCACCGAATTCGCCACCTCCCTGCAAATGGCTTTGGGGTCGCGGGGCTATGCGGTGGTGGTCGCAAACACCAATGAAGACCCCAGTATTCAGGACCAGGTGGTCACCGCGATGTTGGAGCACGGTGTTTCAGCCCTGATCCTGTCCCCTGCTTATGGGGATGTCTCAAAAACACTTGAGGCTGTTGAGCGTGCTGGTATCCCGATGATGCAGGTCCTGCGTCAGGTCGAAAACGAGACGGATAAACACCCCTTCATCGCCCCTGACTACCGCGCAGGCGGGCAGGCCGCGGCCCAGCACCTATTGAACGCCGGCGCACGCCGGGTTGCCTTTGTGGGCGGGCTCGAGGGGCGGCAAGTCACTCAGGAACGCTTCTCAGGCTATCTCGAGGTTATACAGGAAAACGGTTTGGACCCGATTGTCATGACGGGCAAAACCAGTCGCGCGTTTGGGCATTCAGCAGCGATTGACCTGTTCAGGGACCACCCCGATTGCGATGCGGCACTGTGTTTCAACGATTTGGTGGCCTTCGGAATGATAAACGCCTGCCACGAGGCCCGCGTTGAGATCGGAAATTCCTTTCAGATCATCGGGTTCGACGATATTCGCGAGGCATCTGAGTGTTGGCCCGCGTTATCCTCGGTTCACTGCGGCGTCGAGGCCTTTGGGCGACAAGTGGCAGATACGATCTTATGTTGGCTGCAAAAGGACGAGATGCCCGAGGCCGAAACCCGAACAGATGTCCGCCTGATACAACGACAAACGACAAAAGCGCTCGGCTGACAGCACTACGAAGGCGTTTGGCCAGAACCCGGCACAGGTTTTGGGATGACATGCCAACGTATATCGGATTGTAATGAATCAACCGGGGCTATGCTGCCTCTGTCATCCACGGATAGGCTGGTTCAAACATGAAGATTGTCTCGCAATTCCCCAATTCTGTTGAAGAAATCTATCACGTCGAGATTCCAATGTCGGATGGCTGCCGACTGGGTGCGCGCATCTGGATGCCCCAAAGCGCTCCGTCACAGCCAGTGCCTGCGATCTTCGAGTTTCAGCCCTATCGCAAGAATGACATCATGGCCGAGCGGGATGTGACGCTTTACCCCTATCTCGCGGGGCACGGCTATGCGGTTGTCCGTGTCGATTTGCGTGGCAGCGGCGATTCCGAAGGCGTACTAACCGATGAATATACCCCTCAGGAGCTGCAAGACGGGTGCGAAGTGATCGCCTGGATCGCTGAACAAGACTGGTGCGACGGCAAGGTCGGGATCACCGGCAAATCGTGGTCCGGGTTCAATGGGTTGCAGATCGCAGCTCTGCAACCGCCTGCGTTGAAGGCCGTCCTGACCCTGTGTTCAACCGATGATCGCTATGCCGATGATATCCACTACTCTGGTGGCTGCGTGCTGGGCGAGCAATTGACGTGGTCCTCGATCATGTTTGGCAAGAACACCATGCCGCCAGACCCGGCAAATGTGGGTGAACGCTGGCGCGAAATGTGGTTGGACCGCCTGCGTGGCTCGGGGCTTTGGCTGAAAACCTGGATGCAGCACCAAACCCGCGATGCGTTCTGGAAACACGGATCGGTATGTGAAGACTTCTCACGCATCAAAATCCCGGTTTTTGCAGTCTCAGGTTGGGCCGACGGCTATTATCCGGCGGTGTTTCGCATGATGGAACATCTGCAAGGACCGCGCAAAGGGCTGATCGGGCCTTGGGCACATCTGATGCCAAATGCTGGCTTGCCCGGTCCTCAGATGGGGTTCCTGCAAGAGGTTCTGCGTTGGTGGGATCATTGGCTGAAAGGGCATGACACCGGCATCATGGATGAGCCAATGCTGCGCCTTTACATGCAGCACAGCGCCGAGCCGAAGGAGGCGATGACCCATCGCGACGGGCATTGGGTGGCGGAAAGCAACTGGCCATCGCCAACCATAGGATCATCTGACTGGTACCCAAGCGCCGAAGGTACCTTGGCGACCGATGCCCCCGGATCGGGAACCGTATCGGTTAACTCACCTGTCATGTCGGGTGGCTATGCTGGGTTCTGGTGCGCCTTTGCCAGCGATGGCGACTTGCCCGGCGATCAGCGGCGTGACGACGCGCTGTCGGCCTGCTTTGACAGCGCACCGCTCTCGGATTCATTCGACATTGTCGGCCAACCGGTGCTGCGACTGGCCTTTTCATCCGACAAGCCCGTTGCACAAATCGCCGTGCGCTTGAACGAAGTTTTACCCAGCGGGTCATCATCTCGCGTGACCTATGCCGTTTTGAACCTGACCCACCGCAATAGCCACGAAACGCCCGAGGTTTTGGTGCCAGGACAGAACTATGAGATCGAGGTTCCATTACGCGCCATCGCCCACCGGTTCTGCGTCGGCAATCGCATCCGTGTTGCGCTTTCCACCAGCTATTTCCCATTGATCTGGCCCACACCCGAAGCCGCGACCCTGACGCTCAATCTGGATCGTTGTTGTTTGACGTTGCCAGACCGGCAACCAAGTCCGCTAGATGAAACGCTTCACGCCTATCCTGGGCCCGTGCAAGCCGCACCGCTTGAAACAGTGACGTTGGCGGAAGGTGCAGGCGGCCGAAGCATCACCCATGATGTGGTCCGCGATATTGTGACCGTCGACACAAAACATGAGACGGGCCGCTACAGGATCGTGCAAAATGGCCTTGAGATCGAGGTGCAAGGCCGCGAAGTCTTTAGCGCTTCCGCCCAAAACCCGGCAGGCGCAGAAGGCAAGACGCGTTGGGTCTACCAGATGTCACGCGGCGATTGGTCGATCCGAACCGAGACCGAAGTTTGCATGATTGCTTCGCCGCAAAACTGGCAGATCACCGCAACCTTGCGCGCTTTTGAAGGCACCGAATCTGTCCATGAACAACATTGGTCTGAGGAGCTGCCGCGCAATCTGAACTGAACTGATGGCAGCAGGTCAGAGTAGACCGCGCTCCTCCAGCACTTTCCGGGCAACGCGGAAGCACTCCAGCGATTGCGGCACGCCGCAATAGATGCCAATCACGTGGATGATGGCCTGAATTTCTTCTTTGGTGACACCATTGTTCAAAGCGCCTTTGCAGTGAATTTCCCACTCATGCATCTTTCCCAGCGCGCCGATCATGGACAGGTTCATCATCGACCGGGTCTTGGCATCAATCGTGTCATCACCCCAGCCAAAACCCCAGCACCAGGCGGTCATCGCCTCTTGAAACGGGCGGGTAAAGTTATCGGCGGCGGCCAGGTTCTTTTCGACATAATCTGCCCCCAGTGTCGCCTTGCGCTGCTCTAACCCTTTTTCGAACAGATCTTCATCCATCATTTCTCTCCTGTTTCAATGCTTTGATGATGGCGCGACCCTATGCCCGCAACCAGATCACAATTCCAGATTTTCACATAGATCAATCGACTGCGTCGCGCATCCATTGCTGTAGCCGAGCGATTGAATGCTCGCTCATCACCCCGCCATCAGGGTCCAGAACCAGAGGCCCGGGAACATATCCTTTGGATTTCAGGCCGCGATACACGGATTCGACCAGGCGGATATCTTCGGCCACGGTTGTCTCGCGATCCTGAACCGCCAGCCCGCGGATCACATCGCTTTCATGCCCGCCGGTCGTGTACCAGCCGCGCCAGACCGTACAGGTATCAACGGATTCAGCGCGCCAGTGATAGGTGTTCAATACATTGCCTGGATAACACTGGAACGAGAACATCGGCCACAGGAACCAAGACTGGTAGTCGCTCGCATGTGGCACTGACATGTCGATGGGATAAGTCATCTTTTCGAGGCTCTGACACTCGGTCGTGTGGCGCAAAACATAGCCACCGCCCATATCGGGCTGAATATCGTAGGTTTCGGGTTTCACTACGCCTTCCGCAAATGTCGGGTGGTTGGTCGGGCAATGGTAGCATTCCGAATAATTCTCGACCGAGACTTTCCAATTGCAATGCTCCGGGATTTCAACCCATTCCAACGGTGCCAACTCATCAATCTGGGGAACAAACGCGGCAATCTCTTCCCGCACACCGGGATACCAGTGGTCCATTGGCGCGGCATCCTTGTCCAAATTTACAAAGATAAAGCCCAGAAAAATTTCAGTCCGAACCTCGGTCAGGCAGATTTTCTCACGATCAAATCCGGGAACCTTTTTGATGTTCGGCCCCGCGCGCAATCCGCCGGTTAGCTCATAGGTCCATTGGTGATAGGGGCACACGACCACGCGAGTGTTGCCTGTACCAGTTACCATCTCATGCGCGCGATGCTGACAGACGTTGTAGAACGTGCGGATCACCTCATCCCGGCCACGAATGGCAAACAGGTTCTGACCGGCGATCTGAAAGGCAAAATAGTCGCCCACATTTGGAATATCTGCCGCATGCCCTGCAAATTGCCAGGTACGAGACAACAGCCCGTTCATCTCATTCTGGAAGACGGCTGGATCGGTGTAATAGCTGGCCTCCAGCGAATGGGTGAGCGGTTTACTCATTCTCTGACCTCGTAACAAAGCCTTAGCGATAGGCGGCAAGTTTGGTCTCAAAAACCCATGCCGCAATCATTTGTATCATTTATCATTGACCGTGGTACATTTGTTTGAATATCAAATCCACAGAAATCTGCGACTCTCGAACAGGAATTTTGTGATGTCCAAAACAGAACTGCCGCAGCGTGCGAAGGTCGTCATTGTTGGCGGTGGCGTCATGGGTTGCGGCCTGGCCTATCATCTGGGGCATGAAGGCTGGGGCGAAGACACAATCCTGCTGGAAAAGGCTGAACTGACCAGCGGATCGACATGGCACGCAGCCGGGCAGATCACCCATTCGACCAGCTCCTACGGGCTGGGGCGGATGGTCGATTACAATATTGGCCTGTATTCTAAAACACTTGAGGAAGAGACCGGGCAAGCCGTCACCTGGCATGGCTGCGGCTCGTTCCGTTTGGCCTATACCGAGGATGAGATGGACTGGTTGCGCCACACCTTGTCCGTGGGTCGTTCGCTGGGGTTTAACATCGAGCTGGTCGGGCCTGACTTCATCGCAGAAAAGCACCCGTTTTACAATCTGGATGGCGTTCTGGGCGCGCTTTACACCCCGGACGATGGCCACGTGGACCCCTCGAACGTGACCATGGCGATGGCAATCGGCGCGCGTCAGAAAGGGGTGCGTATCTTCCGCCACTGCCGCGCCACCAACATCACTCAGAACGATGTGGGCGAGTGGGTGGTTGAGACCGAAAAGGGCACAATCACCTGTGAGCATGTGGTCAATGCAGGCGGCACCTACGCGCGCCAGATGGGCGAATGGTCGGGACTGCAGCTGCCCATGACCTCGATGACACACCACTATTTCGTCACCGAAAACGTGCCCGAATTTCAGAATCTGGACACTGAACTGCCGGTGATCCGCGATGACAAGATGGTCTCGGGCTATATCCGGATGGAGCAGAAAAAGGGCCTGATCGGGATTTACGAGAAAGAGAACTCGAACTCGGTTTGGCACGACGAATGCCCGTGGGAGTACGAAAACTGGCTGTTCGAGGCTGATTATGACCGCGTCATGCCCTGGCTGGAGAACTCGCTGGTACGTATGCCGATCTTTGCTGAACTGGGCATCACACGCGAAGTACATGGTGCCATCAGCCATCCGCCCGATGGCAACCCAATGGTTGGTCCTGCGCCGGGCGTCAAGAACTACTGGTGCTGCTGTGGGACCCAGATTGGTATCGGTTGGGGGCCCGGCCTGACCCGCGAACTGGCCAAGTGGATGGTCCACGGAGCGGCTGACATTTCGATGCGCGACTACGACCCGCGCCGCTTTGGCAGCTACGCCAAGAAGGACTGGCAGGTCATCAAGGCGCATGAGGATTACAAACTGCGCCATGAAATTCCGTTCCCGCATTTCAACCGCTTGGAGGGGCGCCCGATAAAGCCTTCTCCGCTCTATGAAATTCTCAAGGACAAGGGCGCGGTGTATGAAGAGGTCTACGGGTTCGAGCGCCCCCGCTGGTTTGCGCCGGACGGCGTCGAGCAGCGCGACCACTACAGCTTCCGCCGCAACGTTGTGCATGATGTGATCGGGGCCGAGGTCAAAGCCGTGCGCCAAGGCGTCGGCATCATGGATGTCACCGCCTTTACCAAGGTCGAGGTTTCGGGCCCGGACGCTTACGCATTGCTGGACCGTCTGACCGCCAACAAGATGCCGCAGAAAACCGGCTCGATCACGCTGACCCATATGCTGAACCGCCGGGGTCGGGTCGAGTTGGAAACCACGCTGGTGCGCATGGCGGATGATCGGTTCTATCTGGTCTGTGCCGCCTTCTTCGAACAGCGCCTGCTGGACCATTTGAACCACAACCGCGCCGATGAGGATGTAACCATCACGGCGCTGTCTGCCGAATGGTCGGCCCTGTCGTTGAACGGCCCAAAATCGCGCGATGTTCTGGCGCAATGCACCGATGCGGATCTGTCGAATGCCGGTTTCCGCTGGCTGTCGGCGCAGGAAATCACCGTTGCAGGCCACAAGGTCTGGGCGTTCCGGATGTCCTATGCGGGCGAATTGGGTTGGGAGCTACACATGCCCGACGCGGCTTGTGTTGACGTCTATTCCGCGCTATGGGCTGCGGGTGAGGCGTACGGCATCGTCAATTACGGGTCCTTCGCGATGAACGCGATGCGGATGGAGAAGGCCTTCCCCGGTGCGGGCGAATTGACCAACGAGGTCACGCTGCCCGAGGCCAATGTAGGCCGCTTCATGAAGCTGAACAAAGACTATTTGGGCGTCGAAGCCACGCGTGTCAGTGCGAAACAGGCCGAGACGGGCGAAATGCCGTGGATCTGTGCCTATCTGGAGATCGAACCGGATGGGGTTGAGGACGGCCATGGCGGCGAAGCTGTTGTTGTGGATGGTGAAATTGTCGGCGCAACGGCCTCGGTCGCCTATGGCCACACGGTCGGCAAGATCTTGGCCTTTGCTTATATCAAGCCGCACGCCCATGTGCCGGGCACCGAAATCGAGGTCATCATTGCGGGCACGCCGCGCAAAGGGTGCATCCTGGCTGAACCAGCCTATGACCCGGCCAGCCTTCTGCCGCGCACCGACGCCCCACAGCTTGAGCAAGTAGAGGAAGCCTGACGTGAAGATCACGCGCATCGCGCTGTGGGAAGTTCCCCTGACCAGCCATGAGACCTACTATATGGCTGATGGAAAAACCTGCGACACCACCACCTCTGTGGTTCTGCGAATCGATACGGATGCCGGGCTGCAAGGATGGGGTGAGGTCTGCCCCATTCCCCACTACTTGCCGGCCTATGCCAAGGGCGTCATCCCTGCCGTCATGGAATTGGCCCCGGTTCTGATCGGGGCCGACCCGGTTGGCCCCGAGGCATTGATGGAACGTGCGAACGCCTACCTGCACGGCCATGGCTATGCCAAATCGGCCGTCGATATGGCCCTGTGGGATCTGACTGCGCAGGCGGCGGACCTGCCGCTGCATCGCCTGTTGGGCGGGCGGCAAGTCAAGGACATGCCGCTCTATCACTCGATCACCTGCGTCGCGCCGGATGAAATGGCCCGAATGGCACGCGACGCTTATGACAACGGTATGCGCCAGTTTCAAGTGAAGCTGGGTGCGGACGACGACTGGCAAGCGGATGTGGAACGTCTGGCAAGGGTGCGCGAAGCCGTTGGGTCAGGTCCCCTGGTTTACGGCGATTGGAACTGCGGCTGCGATGCGCTGACGGCCATCCGGGTCGGGCGGGCCGCATCTCATCTGGACGTAATGCTGGAACAGCCCTGCGCCACTTTGCATGAATGCGCCCATGTCCAGCGTACAACCGGCCTGCCGATGAAAATCGACGAAAACGCCCATGACATCACCTCGTTGCTTGAGGCGCATCAATTGGGCTGCATGCAAGCGGCAGCGTTGAAACTGTCGAAAATGGGTGGCCTATCCGCCATGCGGCAAATCCGCGACCTTTGTCTGACGCTGGGCACCCAGATGTGTATCGAAGACACTTGGGGCAGTGATATCACAACAGCGGCCGTGCTGCATCTGGCAGCATCGACACCCGCGCGTGGCATCCTGAACACTTGCGACCTGAGCCACTATGTCGGGCCCCGATTGGCTCCGGATTGCCCCGTGCGTCAGAATGGTAGCATCACTCCGCCCGAGGGGCCCGGTTTGGGTATCACGCCCGATGCTGACACGCTGGGCCAGCCAATTTCTATTGTTGATTGATCCAAATCTTCGCGCGGTTCGGCTTGTCGTTGGCACTGAGCAATCCTAGGCTGCCCCGAACTGCCACGGATCGTAAGTGGCGTAAACTTCGGGCGTAGTATGCCAAATACTTTCGACAATTGGATCGGGCGCAGCGAAAGCCACGGTGACATCCTGCGCCCCGAACCAGCGCGGTTCATGCAGGCCACGCTGGGGCAAGAGCCCGGCTTGGGCATTGGCGATCCGCTCCCCCCGCTATGGCATTGGCTCTACTTTCTCGATGCCAAACCTCTGGATCAGTTGGGGCGGGACGGGCACCCGAAGAAGGGCGGTTTTTTGCCGCCTGTTGCATTGCCTCGGCGCATGTGGGCAGGGGGTCGATTTACGTTTCATACACCCTTGCCGCTGGGGGCGCGTATCAAGAAACGCTCGACCATCAAAGCCATCACTGAAAAAAGCGGGCGCAGCGGGGAGCTTTGCTTTGTCACGGTGGTGCATGAGGTTCTGGCCGAAGATGGCACGCTTGCCCTGACCGAAGAACATGACATCGTTTATCGCGAAGATCCAAAGCCCAACGCATCAAAACCCGCGCAACCTATCGCGCCTGCCGACGCAGAGGTTTCGGAAATGGTTACGCCGTCCGAGGTCATGCTGTTCCGCTATTCGGCCCTGACATTCAATGGCCACCGCATCCACTACGACGTGGACTATGCCCGCACCGTCGAAGGGTACAGTGGGCTGGTTTTTCACGGCCCTTTGACAGCGACACTATTGGCCGCTCTGGCCAGTCGGAGCGTCAACAAACCGCTGAAAACATTCGCATTCAAAGGCCTGTCTCCCATCACAGGGATGGCACCATTTCAACTTCAAGGCAGGGCGAGTGAAGATGGTTTGGACCTTTGGGCCCGCCGCCATGATGGGGTCAACGCGATGCAGGCCCGCGCGACGTTCTGATCCTCAGCTGTTAACCGCACTCAACACCGCGCCTCAAGCAATTCAACAGCCTGATTGAAGCTCGAGGTGTTTTCTTCGGCCCGTGCGGTCAAATGTGCCCCTTCCAACAGGGCAAGGGCCGCGCGGGCCTCGGCTGGGGCGGCACCCAAAGATGAAATGGACCCATCCTGCGCCGCCAGTTCGAACACTCGGATCAGCCAGTTCACCATCATAGCTCGGAACTCAGATATCTTTTGGATCACCTCATCCGACAAGCTTTCGCGGCTGCCGATCAAGGCCACGCACAGACACAACGTTTTGCCACCGCCTAGCGCATCCCGGTAGATATCGATCAGCGCTAGCAGACGCTGGCCCGCAGTTGGCCAGGCGGCATCGATCCGATCACAATCGGCCTTCAGAGCGTCATGGTATCGATCCATCAACGCGGCAGTTAGTGCTGCCTTGGTCGGAAAATGATAGTGGATCGATGCTTTGCGAATGCCGACCGCATCGGCCAGATCTGCATAGCTGAACCCATCAAACCCACGGGTGCGCGCGGCTTGCTCGGCGACGTTCAGAAGGGCTATTTTCGTATCGGTCATCATAACAACTCAATCTTTTGGTAAATGATAAGCCTTGCGGCCTGTTCCGCGGCTTCCAATGCACCTTCAACGTATCCACCGAACTGGGGGGCAACCTCGGTCCCAGCGAAAATCAGCGCCTGGTCCCAAAGACCCTTCAGGGGTGAGGGCAGGCCATAGGTTGGGTGACTGAACAGCGGTTGCTGATCTTCCAATGTTGCCGTGAACGGGTCATTGGCCCAGTCTTTGACAAACAGGTCCAGCGGCTGTGCAGCCTCTGGCCCGAACAGCCGCTTGAGTTGATCCAAGACCAATTGGCGCAGACGCACCCGATCTTTACGCGCCTGCGGCGGCAATCCGACAAAGCCGAATAGCGCATAGGGCCCGTCTTGGGCGGGCGAGGCATCGTGGATTTCAACCATCGGTCCCCGACGGCTCATCGCGTCGCCGGACAGTCCGGCGTCGCGCCAGAAGGGTGATGCGTAGATTGCAACGGCCTTGGCCTGACCCGCCATCCAAGTGGGAACCGCAAGCATCGAACTCAGCGAGTTGTCAGGCAACGCGGGCACAAAAGACAACTGCGCAGCAACCCGCGGTGGCAGGGCGAGCACAACCCTGTCAGCATGAACGCTCCGGCCGTCGGCAGCTGTTGCAATCACACCATTTTCGCCACGCGCAATCTGTTGTATTGGCATTGACAGCTGAACCCGGTCCGGGTGGACGCTTGCCGCCAAAGCGTCGATCAGCACACCAAAGCCGCCGTCCAATCGCAGTGATCCCCGCATGGATGAAAACCCAAGGCCCCGCGACATGCGGCCTTGTTTGTCCTCATAGGTCAGCTCGCCTGCATAATGCTGTTCGAACCAGGATAGACCAAGCTGGCCGATCAAGTCTGCAATCCTTGGCTGACCGGGCCAGAACCAGGCCGGACCCAGATCGTAGCCGTTATCGCCATGATGCCGGGTCAGAATACGACCGCCTAGGCGATCCCGAGCCTCAACCAAAACAAAGTCATGCCCTTGTCGCGTGAGCTCTGCCGCAAGGCTCAGGCCCGAAAGACCGCCCCCGATGATCAGGGTCTGCGTCCGTTGTCTGGGTCGAGAGCTCATGTGCACGGCGCGATCAAGCCGTAGGCGCTTTGGCATAGGGCAGATGGCCAGTCTTTATCCAGACCTTTGCACCATCAGGACCTGCCACAGCTGTCAGGTTTTCACCGTCAGGCAACCGTAGCCATGCATTCTTAGCCAGCGCATCCCCGCCCGCAGTGATCTGGCCACCTATGACCAACAGCTCATGCCCACCAGCTGCATCCGAGGTCAGTTCCGCACCCGGATCAAGATGGCTATAGGTGACGCGTTCGCGGGGATCTTCGTACAGTAGCGCTGTCGCAACGCCCTTCACTGGTGCGCTAAGCTCCTCCGCCATGGTTTTGCGAAACTGCGTTCGATCCTCCATGTCAAACTGCCAGAGTTTGACAAAGATCGTACATCCCGGCTCTGAACCGGGTGTGTGAGACGAGGTTGGTGGATTGCGCACATAGGTACCTTCAGGGAAATCGCCGTGTTCGTCTTGAAATACCCCGTCCAGTACGATGAATTCTTCGCCTCCGGTATGGGTGTGGGCCGAGAACGAACTGCCCGGTGCATAACGCACAATGGTGGTGGCACGGGCCACTTCGCCTCCGATCCGGTCCAGCATCCGACGGTCAACGCCCTTCATTGGCGAGGGCAACCAGTCTAACTGATCCGAGTGGACAACGACGCGGGCGGAGAAATCAGAGTTCAGTTCCATAGGACGTTCCTTCTCGGGAAAGGTAGATTGGCATACAAGTTTCGCAATAACTATCTACTACTAGGTAGGCGGATTTCAACACCAAGTTTTGAACAACGATTTTTTTGTTGTACTTTAGGCATTTAACCGATCAAAACCGCTATGAATGCGCCAGAGCAGTGACCAGATAGTCGATCAACGCGCGAATTCTAGCGGTCAGGTGCCGGTTGGGCGGGTAAGTGGCGTAAAGGCCCAAAATCCGGGCCTCGTATGCCTCAAGGATCAACTTTAGCCGTCCTTCCGCCAAGAACGGCTTCGCAGTGTACAAAGGCACCCGCCCGATCCCCAACCCATCAGCGGCCATGTTCGCGACCGCGCGAGGCGAATTGGCGCGGAAGTTGCCCGAGACTGGTACAAACAGTTTTCCATCCGAGATTTTGAAATCCCAACTGTCGATCAGATTGCCCGTCGTTTGCAGCAGGCAGTTGTGCCATGACAGATCTTCTGGCGTTTTGGGGGCTCCCATTCGGCCCAGGTAATCCGGTGCAGCACAGCAAACGATACGCATATCGGTCAACTTACGCGCCACCAGCGAGGAGTCTTTCTGCGCCCCAAAGCGAATGGCCAGATCAAACCCTTCATCCACCAAGGACACATGGTGATCAGACAAATGCAGTTCGATCAAAACGGCTGGATGTTCATCCTGAAAGGGTTTGAGCAGGTGAACTAACTCGGCCGATCCATAACCAGTCGGGGCTGTGATCCGGATGCGTCCGGCCAGCTCGGTCTGACGTTGCTGGACCAGCCCTTCCAACTCATCGAATTGTTCCAAGAGCGGCAAGCAGCGTTCGAAATAGGCCTTGCCGGTGTCGGTCAGGGTGACACTGCGGGTGGTGCGATGAAGAAGCTGAGCGTTCAGACGCTGCTCAAGTTGCCCTATGTATTTGCTGGCCAGTTTCGTGCTGATGCCGACCTGTCGGGCACCGTCAGTAAACGATGCGTGGCTTGCGACAGCCACAAAAACCCGCATTCCTGCGATGGTGTCCATTATCTACGCCACGTTCATAGTCATTCAATAAGTGAGTATATTATCGCCTGACTGTAAGCAAGTTATCTCTGGCTCCAATGCAATCGAAAAGAAGGAGCCATCTGATGACATATCCCCTCCGCATTCACAGCTTTCCACTGTCTGGCCACGCTCACCGGGCAGTTTTGTTCGCCAGCCTGGCCGATATCCCTTATGACATTGTTGATGTGGATTTGGCGGGCGGGGCGCACAAACAGGATGCATTTCTGGCCTTGAACCCTGCAGGGCAAGTACCGGTTTTAGAGGACGGCGATGTTGTCGTGTGCGACAGCAACGCAATCCTTGTTTACCTTGCCCGCAAATACGCCCCAGACTATCTGCCCAATGATCCGGTGCTTGAGGCTGAGGTTCAGAAATTCCTGACCCTTGCCGCAGGCGAGATCGCCTTTGGCCCCGCAGCCGCCCGGTTGATCAATGTGTTCAACGCGCCTTTGGACATGGCGTTTACCCACGCAACAGCAGCCAAAGTTTTGGGCAAGCTCGATGCACATCTGGACGGGCGTAATTGGCTTGTCGGTGATCGGCCCACAATCGCTGATGTGGCCATCTACAGCTACACCGCCCACGCTCCCGAAGGCGATGTTTCGTTGGAACCCTACCCGAATGTGCGGCGCCTGCTAGCCAATATCGAAGCTTTGGAAGGGTTTGTACCAATGCCCAAAACCGCAGCCGGGCTAAACGCCGCCTAAAGCAGCATCTGAACCCAAAAGACACCGCGAGGTCCGCCATGAACGCGCCCCTTCAAACCGAGCATTCTCCGTTTCACCGCGGCGAGCGCGAAATGCAGCGCCGCATCGGAAAACAAGACAGAATGGAGAAGATAGGTCGGACGGTGATCCGCCCGTTCATGCCGGACCAGCATCGTGAATTCTTTGCACAGTTGCCCTTTGTTTTTCTGGGCAGTGTCGATCAGGATGGCTGGCCCTGGGCATCGATCCTGGCCGGCAAGCCTGGATTTTTGTCCTCACCAAATGAAAGACAGTTGAGGGTACAGGCCAGGCCTCATCCCAACGATCCATTGGCTGACGCTCTGGTACACAACACGCCACTGGGTTTGCTGGGGCTCGAACTATCTACGCGGCGACGAAATCGTCTGAATGCAACAATTGGCGAAGTATCAGAAACCGACATACTGTTGGATGTGACCCAGTCTTTCGGGAATTGTCCGAAATACATTCAAACGCATGTCGTTGACTTCATCCGAGAGCCAGGCAGCGAAGCGAAGCGCTCAAAAATCGAGCGGTTCAATGAACTGGACACTGCCGCGCGTGACATGGTCGCCTCAGCCAACGCATTCTATGTCGCAAGCTATGCAGACACCAATACGGGTCGCAGCGTTGACGTTTCGCATCGCGGTGGGCGGTCGGGGTTTGTGAAGGTGCAAGGCAACAGCCTTCTGGTGCCGGACTTTCAAGGAAACAACTTCTTCAACACGCTGGGCAACTTTCTTGTCACGCCGCGTGCAGGTTTACTATTTCCTGACTATCAAACCGGCGATGCACTGATGCTGACAGGAACGGTCAGAGTTCTGGCGGAACAGCACCCGGAAATCGCGGGGTTTGATGGTGCACAACGTGGCTGGCGGTTTGAGTTGGTCAGCGGCATTCGGATACATGACGCGTTGCCGTTTCGTGCGGAATTGACCGAATATTCACCGAACAGCCTCAGCACGGGGAGTTGGTCGACAGCAGCAAGGTAAGTGGTGGATACCCCGTTGGGTATGTCGTTCCGGGTCATATGTGTCGCAAATGCGCTAGTTCTGGCAGTTATCCAGCGCAACAAATGGCCATGCGCTATGTTTTGACAACCAACCCATTGGATCGCCGGGCAACCGGCTGTGATCTCGTTGTGATGTGCCAATAGAAGCCCGAGGGGCGTTCTGATTGGTCGAAGTCACATGCAAAACGAGATGAAACATGACATATGCGCTGCGCCTGGCCATAGATATTGGCGGCACCTTTACCGACACGGTTCTGGTTGAAGGCGATGAGACCATATTGGCCTCGGACAAAACCCTGACGACCCATCAGAACCCGGCAGATGGGGCGATGGAGGGCGCGCGGCGGGTGATGGCCGCAAGCGGGCGATCTCTGCCGCAGGTGACGGGGTTCATCCATGGCACCACGCTGGCAACAAATGCGCTAATCGAACGGCGCGGGGCCGTGGTGGCGACGATCTGCACCGAGGGGTTCCGTGATATCCTCGATATCGGGTATGAGAGGCGCTATTCCCAATACGATATCAATCTGGAAAAGCCTGATCTTCTTGTCCCGCGAGAGCGGTCTTTTGTGATCCGCGAACGTATGTCCGCCGAAGGCGCTGTGCTGATCCCATTGGATGAGGCGCAGGTCGATGACTTGCTGGCCGAACTGGACGCAAGTGGGGCCGGGGCGGTGGCGATCTGCCTGATGCACGCCTATGCCAACCCGGCGCATGAACGGCGCCTGCGGGATCTGCTGGCTGAGCGCCGTCCAGACCTAACCGTCTCGATCTCATCCGATGTTAGCCCCGAAGCCCGAGAGTTCGACCGGCTCTGCACCACGGTCGCAAACGCTTACATCCAACCCCTGATGCAAAGCTATCTGGCCCGGTTCGCCAAGAAATTCGCAGCCGAAGGTGTGACATGCCCGATCTTGATGATGACGGCAGGCGGAGGCATGTGTACGGTCGAAACCGCAGCCCGCTTTCCAATCCGTCTGGTCGAATCCGGCCCGGCAGGAGGGGCCATTCTGGCCGCACGCATCGCCGCGCAAGCGGGACTCGATCAAGTTCTATCCTTTGACATGGGCGGCACGACCGCCAAGCTGTGCCTGATAGACGATGCACGGCCGCAGACTTCACGTTCTTTCGAAATCGCGCGCGCCGCGCGTTTCATCAAAGGCTCGGGTATGCCGGTGCGAATTCCGGTGATCGAGATGATCGAGATTGGCGCGGGCGGCGGCTCGATTGCCGGGGTGGATCGTCTGGGCCGCCTGACTGTTGGGCCGCAATCTGCAGGGTCAGAGCCCGGGCCGGTGGCTTTTATGCGTGGTGGAACGGAACCGACGGTAACCGACAGTGATATTACATTGGGTTACATAGTGCCGGATACCTTTGCCGAAGGGCATATCCAGTTAGACGCGATTAGCGCCAAGGCAGCGTTGGCCCGTACAATTGGGGAGCGATTGGACTTGGATGCGGTCGGTTCCGCGGATGGGGTTAGCCGCATTGTCGATGAAAGCATGGCCAGCGCCGGGCGAATGCATGCGGTCGAGTCGGGGAAAGACCTCGGCCCACGCACGATGATAGCCTTTGGTGGAAACGGCCCGTTGCACGCCGGTCGCGTCGCCCGTTCTGCCGGCGTGTCTCGCATCGTGATCCCACCCAATCCGGGCGTTGGGTCGGCAGTGGGCTTCCTGTTCGCGCCGGTCTCGTTCGAGATTGTGCGCTCACACTATTCGCTGCTGAACAGCATGGACCTGGATGGGGTGAATGCCTTGTTTGATGCGATGATTTCCGAGGCGGAAGAGGTCGTGGCCAAAGGGGCGGGCGATGCGCGAACTCAAACCCGGTGCACAGCATTCATGCGCTATCACGGGCAAGGGCATGAGATCGAAATTCCTCTGCCGGACCGTGCGGTGACGCTCGAAGACATTGCCCCGCTGACCAACGCGTTTGAGGAGGAGTACCGCAAGCAATTCTCGCGCCCCGTACCTGGGATGCAGATCGAGATCTTGAACTGGGCCGTTAGGGTAGAGACGTTGGACAACACAGTTGCACCTGTGCTCGATACGCCCGAACGCACCATGTTCAACGCAACCGAGACACGCCCGATCACCTGCGATGTGGACGGCACGACAAAAGACGCGGCATTCATCGCGCGTGCCGATCTGGAACCCGGTGACTACGTATCCGGCCCGGCGTTGATCCATGAGCCTCAGACCACCACGCTCGTATCCGCAGATTTCTCAGCCCATATGGATGCAATTGGCAATCTAGTGCTGATCCAAGATCAGAAAGGAGGCGTATGATGAAACCCGAGCTTTCTCCCGCTCGCCTGCAAGTCATGTGGAACCGACTGCTGGCCGTCGTCGAGGAACAAGGACAGACCCTGATCCGCGCTGCCTTTTCGCCCATTGTAAGAGAATGCGGCGACATCTCTGCCGGGATCTTCGACGTCAATGGTCGGATGCTGGCCCAAGCCGTGACTGGAACGCCCGGACATATCAACACCATGGCCGAGGCGGTGCTGCATTTGCGCCAACGCTTTGCCGTTCAGGACATGAGACCCGGTGACATCTACATGACCAACGACCCGTGGCTGGCTTCCGGGCATTTGAACGACTTCTTACTGATGATGCCCGCGTTCAAGGATGGCAAGGTGGTTGGCTTTACCTCCTGCACCTCTCATCTGGTCGATCTGGGGGGATTGGGCATGGGGCCGGAAGGGTCGGATATTTACGACGAGGGCCTGCTGATCCCGCCCTGCAAACTGGTTGAAGAAGGCACACCAAACGCGCTGCTGATGGACATCATCCGCGCCAACTCGCGCGAGCCGATAGTGAATGAGGGCGACATCTACGCCCTGATTGCCTGTTGTGAGGCCGGGGTGAACCGATTGGTGGCGATGATGGATGAGTTCGGGATCGACGATCTGGACCGTTTGGGCAGCTATATCATCGAGACCTCGCGCCAAGGCGCGCTGGAGGCCATCGCTGAGGTGCCAGAGGGTGTTTTCAAGAACGTGCTGCGTATGGATGGCTATGAAAATGAACTGGAATTGCATGCCACCCTGTCCGTCACCAAGGACGGGATGCATGTGGATTTCGCCGGCACATCGGGCTGTTCGAAAAAGGGCATCAACGTACCGCTGAACTATGCCACGGCCTATACGGTCTTTGCCCTGCGTTGCATCGTCGGGCCGGATATTCCCAACAATGCGGGCTCGCTGGGACCGTTCACGGTTGATGGTCCCAAGGGCTGTATCCTCAATGCGCAGCGCCCGGTGCCGGTGGCGATGCGCCATACGCTGGGGCAGGTGACGCCTGATCTGGTATTGGGGTGCCTGCATCAGGCGCTGCCCGATAAGGTTCCGGCCGAGGGTGCAAGCTGCATGTTTGATCTGCCCATGCGCCACGCGCCTGAGGTTACGGCCAATGGCGGGCGTGAGTTTGCCATCGAGCCCGTGCACAACGGCGGCACCGGCGCGCGACCCCATGCGGACGGGCTGTCGGCCACGGCCTACCCCTCGGGTGTCTTCGGCTCTCAGGTCGAGATCACCGAAAGCGTTGCGCCAGTGATCATATGGCGGCGCGAATTGCTGCCGGATTCGGGCGGTGCGGGCAAATATCGCGGCGGGCTGGGCCAGAGGATCGAGATGACCTCGTCCAATGGTGCGCCGTTCATAGTGTTCCTGTCGGTTGAGCGGCTGAAATTCCCCGCCTTGGGCCGGATGGGCGGCCAACCCGGCGCGCCGGGGCGTATCCGGTTTCGGGACGGGGTCAGCGACATTCCCGGCAAGGGTGAGCTAAGGGTCGAAGGCGGAGACCGTCTGATCTTCGACACGCCCGGGGGTGGCGGGTTCGGCGATCCGGCAGATCGGGACCCGGACGCGCTGGCGCTGGATCTAAAGCGCGGATTGATAACACCCGAAGGGGCCAAGGCCTACGGTGTTAAGCCATGATCCGGGCAGTCGATCATATCCGTGCGATGGCTCCTTACGCTTTGGCCGATCTCGGAGACGCAGGCACCGTTTCTCTGGCACAGAATGAAAGCGCCTTTCCGCCCAGCCCAATGGCTGTTGCAGCGGGTCAGGCGGTATTGGATCAGATGCCGCTTTATCCTGATCCGGACTGGTCTGATTTGCGTGCACCGATTGCCGAGGTGCATAACCTCGACCCTGAAATGGTCCTGTGTGGGGCAGGGTCGATGGAGTTGATCGGTTGCCTGATCCGAACCTATGCCGGGTCGGGGGACCGGGTGTTGGGCACGGATTACGGCTATGCCTATGTGGCGTCTGCCACCGCGCAGGTGCAGGCGGATTATGTGCAGGCGCGTGAGGTCGATCTGACCGTTTCGGTAGATGATGTCTTGGCCGCTGTCACACCCAAAACGCGGATTGTTTTTGTCTGCAACCCAGGCAATCCGACAGGCACTCTGATCCCGAATCCTGAAATCATCCGTCTTCGCGACGCCCTGCGAAACGATGTGCTGCTGGTGATCGATCAGGCCTATGCGGAGTTTGCGGATGCAGACCACAACCCGGCTGAAATTTTCGCCTTGGCGAAACGTGGTGATACGGTGGTTTTGCGCACGTTCTCAAAAGCATATGGGTTAGCGGGCGCACGTGTGGGTTGGGGTGTCTTTCCCCCAGAGATTGCATCTGAGGTGCGGAAGGTCCTGAACCCGAACAACGTATCGATTCCCTCTCAGACCATGGCAGCGGCAGCGATGCGGGATCAGGCGCATATGCAGGAAACGGTGAACCGAACGGCTGCGATCCGAGATCGCTTTGCCAATGAGTGCAGGGCGCTCGGCCTGGCTGTGCCACACAGCCATACGAATTTTGTGCTGATCAGGTTCGCGGATGTCGAAACCGCTCAGAAAGTTGATCACGCCCTACTGGCCGAAGGTTTGCTAATGCGGGGCATGGGCGGCTATGGGCTGGGCGATTGTCTACGGGCAACGATCTGCCCGCAGGAGATAATGGATCGCTGTTTGGCCGTGCTCAGAAAGATAACGTCATGACCCACGAGACCCGCACACGAGCAAAGATCGGTGTCTTGGTGCCCTTCACCAACACCAATCTGGAAGCTGACATGATGCTGATGCGGTGCCCGAATACGACAGTGCATTTTCAGCGCATGGGGGGGTATGACGTGGACGAAATCCCCGGCTCTGATCAGATGGCGGGGCTGGGGGCCTCGGATATAAGCCATGACCTGAGAATGATCGCTGGCGTTCGGCCTGATGTGGTTCTGTACGGTTGCACCTCGGCCACGCTGACCCATGGGCCATCTTTTGACGCGCAACTGGTGCGCGATATCAAGGCCGCGTCTGGTGCTATCACCTTCACCGCAGCCGGGGCACTGGTACAGGCGATCAAAGCACTGGGTGTGGGCAAAGTCGGGTTCGCCTCACCCTATTTGGGTGAGATCAACGCGCAGGCTGCAGATTTTCTGGCGCAGAATGACATCACGACGGTGCATTCTGCAGATATCGGGCGGGCGTTGGGAAACTATGGGCAGGGTGAACTGACACCAGATGAGGTGTTTGATCTTGCCTGTCGCGCAGATCACCCCGAAGCAGAAGCCATCGTGCTCAGCTGCACCGACATGCGCGCGGTTGAGGCGGTTGAGCGGATCGAAGACCGACTGGGCAAACCAGTGGTCACATCGAACCAGGCGATGATGTTTGCGCTTGTCAGGGCATTGGATTTGCCACGGCATCACGGCCTTCCCGGTCGTTTGTTCGATCTCATCTGATTGGAAACGCGACGACTCTGACGCAGATGTGGCAAAAAGTCAGTGTCGGACCTCTTGTGATCGGCAATCCTTATTACTATTGTCAGGTTTAAATCTGCAACTCACTCACGCAGACGAACAGGTTTCAGGCAACTATGCACGCAGTCGTTTACAATGCGGTTGAAGAACAGCACCTTGCGCCAGCCCAGCAAATGGCGGATCGGCCCTTGGCGATCATCAACCACTTGCGAATGGTTGCGCTGCGCTGCCGTTCTGCTGAGCGGGTCGATCTGGATCAGGCCTGTGCCTTGCTGTTGTCTGATCCCGCAGATGCACAGATGCGGCATGCGGAAACTTTGATGCGCGGCTTCCGTCAGGCGGTTGAAAAACGCCCCATCTTTCATCGTCCGGGTTCGTCCGAACTGTCCTTTGATGAGGCCTGGCTAGCGCAGTTGTTCGATGCCATCGAGCGCGAGGATGATGACAGTTTCCGGTTTCTGATCCAGTCCCGCGTTTCACGTTGGCGGCAACGAAACTTGGCTTTTCTGGTTCGGGCTGTCTCGGACCAGTTTTAGCTTCTTTAGAATAATTCTAAAAAGGTCTTGGAATCTCTGCCTGATCCTTTAGATAGAGGTAAGATCCCTGTTCTTGATCGACAAAAACATTTCGAACCCCAGGAAAAAAGGTGACTTCCATGACACAAACAGCCGTTGATCTGACCACCGACGCCCGCACCGCCATCGCAGATGCGTTGAACCAGTCAGTTGCTGAAACAGCCGTAACAACCATGTTGGCGCAGAATTTTCATTGGAATGTAACCGGCATGGCCTTTAGCCCGCTGCATGAACTGTTCCAGAAAATCTACGAAGATCACTTTGTTGCACAAGATGATCTGGCAGAACGTGTAAAGGCGTTGGGTGCCCATGCCGAAGGCACGCTGGCAGGGATGCTCAGGCGCTCGAAAGTTGAAGAACATGACGGCCAGGCCACCGACAAAGAAATGATCAAGCTCATGCTGGACGCTCAGGAAACACTGGCGGCCACTCTGGCCGGTGCAGGCGAACTGGCGGCCGAGCACGGTGACACCTTGACCGAGGATCTGTGCATCGGTCGTGGTCAGACACACGAGAAATTTGCGTGGTTCCTGCGCGCCATGCTGCGCTAAGTTAGTTGGCCAGGGGAATACCAACCTTGGCCTTCTTCTTTTTTAGCTTTTTCAGATAGGCCGGTCCCCAATGGGTGTACCGGCCCATTTTTTCCTGCTGGCAGACAAGCATCTGCACAAAAGCCTCTTGCTGATCCGCTCGTTTAATCGATTTGAACAGCTTCTTCTGGGATTTGGTCATCGAGCAGCCGATGCAATGACCCTCGCGCCGGAATTTGCAGACGTCGATACAGGGCGAAGGGACTTTCTTGCTCATCAAGACTACTCATTGAATAGGGGCCAAGGAATCGCCCCTAGCTGGATTTGTGGTTGTCACGTTCCAAATAAGGCGATCTGCTCCAGATTTCGAGAGATGCAGTTCAAAATTGCGCCTCACGGGCAATCAGCATTGTTGTTAAGGTGGGCCAAGACTGATTGCGGCCCTTTCCCCACGCAAAATGTCGTGGAATAAACCACTGAAACTGGTCGGGTGTGCTAGTACCTTATGGGCCCACCCATGAGCAGCGACAGGAACCCCAAATGATCAAAGACAATCCCGATCTGATCGCGGCCATCCGCGACCGTTTCGCCCATGTCGAGAGTTGCCCGTTTCAGGGAGAGCGTATCTTCTTTGAAAACGCAGGCGGTGCGCTGACTTTGAAAAAAGTGGCTGAGACCTCTGCGTTTTATGCTGCGATCCCTGACAATCCTGGGCGGATCAATCCGGCCGGGCAGGGCACGCAGAATGTGATCAACAAGGCCAAGGCCGATCTGGGCGTATTCATGAATGCCAGCTCGGGTCAGTTCTTTGCGGGGGAAAGCGGGACCGAGCTGTTGTTCCGGCTGATCCGCACCGCCTGTCTTGTTGTGCCGAAAGGGGCAAAGGTCATCGGGTCCTCAATCGAACACCCCGCCACCCGCAGCGCCGCGCGCCGTTGGGCTGGGATTGCCGGGCTGGACTATGTCAACGTTCAGCATGACGATGAAGCCGGGCTGGTCACGGCCAAGGATTATGCCGCGCTGATGACCCCGGACGTGGCAGTGGCCACGATCCTGCACGCCTCACCCGTCACGGGGATGGGGATGGATGTGGCGGCGATTTCCGCCGCGATCCGCGCGGTTTCGCCCAACTGTCTGATCATCGTAGATGGTATCCAGCACGCGGCGCACGGGCAGTTGGATCTGGATGCGTATAATGTCGATGGCTATGCGATCTCACCTTACAAAGTGTTCTCGCGCCACGGCTATGGCATCGCGTGGATCTCCGATAAGCTAAGCGCGCTGCCCCATGACATGCTGATCGACGCGCCCGCGACGGGGTGGGAGTTCGGCACCCGTGATGCCGGTTCTTACGCCACAATGTCTGATGTGATTGAATATTTCGTCTGGCTTGGTGGAGAGGTATCGGACGAGGCAGAACCGCAGAAACGAATCGAGGCGGCAGGCCGCGCCATCCACGCCTATGAGACCCACCTGACCAATGCGATGATCAACGGGGTCGGCAACCTGCCGGGTCTACGCGATATGGATCACATTCGCATTCTGGCCGGAACGGACAACACAGCGCGCGAAGGTCTGGTGTCGGTTGTGGTGGATGGCGTCCCGTCCGAACAAGTCGTCGAAACACTCAACCAGCAGGGCATCCGTACCCATGTGCGCAAAGCGGACCATTATTCGGGCAATGTACTGACGCCGCTGGGGCTGTCGGATTGCATCCGTATCTCACTGTGTCACTACAACACCGAACAGGAAGTGGCGCAATTGCTAGCCGTCTTGAAAGACATGGCAGCTTGAGCGCATGAAAAAAGCCCGACCAATGGGCCGGGCTTATCTACACTCAGATCACATCTTTAGAAATGAGCGGAATTGGTCGTCGCAGGTGCCTTTATCGGTGGCGCGAATTTGGTCAAATCAATGCCATCTACCGCCGTCTTGTATTCCTCAATGGTTGGGGTGCGGCCCAGAATGGCCGACAAGACCACAACAGGGGTCGAGGCCAACAGGCTTTCACCTTTCTTGTCAGGCGCATCCGCCACGACGCGGCCCTGGAACAGGCGGGTCGAGGTGGCCAGAACCGTGTCGCCTTTGGCCGCTTTCTCCTGATTGCCCATGCAGAGGTTACAGCCCGGACGCTCAAGGTACAGGATGTTCTCGTATTCTGTGCGGGCTTGCGTTTTGGGGAACAGATCGTCGAATTCAAACCCGGAATAGCGCTGGAGAATCTCCCAATCGCCTTCCTCTTTCAACTCGTCGATGATGTTGTAGGTCGGTGCGGCCACAACCAGTGGCGCATTAAACTCAACCTTACCCGCGCCCTTTTCGAGATTGCGCAGCATTTGAGCGACAATCTTCATGTCGCCCTTATGCACCATACACGACCCGACAAAACCTAGATCCACATACTTTTCAGCATTGTAATACGAGATCGGGCGGATCGTATCGTGGGTGTAGCGCTTGGACACATCAGCATTGTTGACATCCGGATCGGCGATCATCGGTTCGACGATCTGATCCAGATCGACAACAACTTCTGCGAAGTACTTTGCGTTGTCATCAGGGCGCAGCGCCGGTTTTTCACCCGACTTGATTTCGGCAATGCGTGCATCTGCGATATCGATCAGCTTTTGCAGCATGCCGTTTTCATGCTCCATGCCCTTTTCGATCATGATCTGGATGCGCGACTTGGCCAGCTCCAGCGAACCAATCAGGGTCTCGTCATTTGAGATGCAGACCGAAGCTTTGGCCTTCATCTCAGCCGTCCAGTCGGTGAAGGTAAAGGCCTGATCCGCCAGCAGCGTGCCGATATGCACCTCAATCACGCGGCCCTGGAACACGTTGTCGCCATGCTGTTCCAGCATCTGTGCCTGCGTCGCATGCACCACGTCGCGGAAATCCATATGCTCGGCCATGTTGCCCTTGAAGGTCACCTTGACCGATTCAGGGATCGGCATTGAGGCTTCGCCGGTTGCAAGCGCCAGCGCCACAGTACCCGAATCCGCGCCAAATGCCACGCCTTTGGACATACGGGTGTGGCTGTCGCCGCCGATTATGACCGACCAGTCATCTACGGTGATGTCGTTCAGCACTTTGTGAATCACATCGGTCATCGAATGATAGACGCCCTTAGGGTCACGACCGGTAACGAGGCCGAAATCATTCATGAACTTCATCAGGCGTGGGGTGTTGGCTTGTGCCTTCGCATCCCACACAGAGGCCGTGTGACAGCCCGATTGGTATGCCCCATCCACGCTAGGTGAGACCACTGTCGCAGCCATCGCTTCGAGTTCCTGCATGGTCATCAAACCGGTGGTGTCTTGTGAGCCAACAATGTTGACCCGGACGCGCACATCAGACCCGGCATGCAGGGTCTTGCCCGGCGTGGTGCCCAGAGCGTTTTTGTTGAAAATCTTCTCAACTGCGGTCAGGCCCTGACCGTCATGGCTGATCTCTTTAGACGGCGCAAAAACCAGCGGGGCTTCGACGCCCAGTGTTTCGGCCGCGATGGTCTGCAGCTTTTTGCCAAAGACAATGGCATAGGAGCCACCGGCCTTCATGAATTCGACCTTCTGCGGCGTAAAGGATGCCGGCACATCAACCAGTTCTTCGCCATCTTCGCTCAGCAGCTTGTGGGTTTTGGTGTTGATCTTTAGCACCGTACCTGTGGCAACCGAGTATTTCTCTTCAAGGATCGGATTGCCGTCATTGTTCAGGATCGCGTTGCCGTCTTCGTCGACCTTTTTGACCCAGTTCTTCAGGTCAAGACCAATGCCGCCAGTCACGCCCACGGTTGTCAGGAAGATCGGCGAGATGCCATTGGTGCCCGCCACGACCGGGGCGATGTTGACGAAGGGCACGTAGGGGCTGGCCTGCTTGCCGGTCCATAGCGCCACGTTGTTCACACCTGACATACGGGACGAACCCACACCCATCGTGCCTTTTTCCGCAATCAGCATCACGCGTTTACCGGGGTGTTGCAGCTTCAGCGCCTCGATTTCCTGCTGCGCTGCCTCGGAAATCAGGCATTTGCCATGCAGTTCCCGATCAGCACGCGAATGCGCCTGATTGCCGGGCGACAGCAAATCGGTCGAGATATCACCTTCGGCGGCAACATAGGTGACGACCTCAATCTCATCATCAATTTCGGGAAGCTTGGTAAAAAATTCAGCTTTGGCGTAGCTTTCAAGAATGTCTTTCGCGATCGGATTGCCGGCCTCAAAGGCGGCCTTCAGACGGTCGGTATCGGCGTCATAAAGGAACACTTGCGTCTTAAGAACTTCAGCCGCTTCGCCAGCAATCTTTGTATCTTCGCCCAAGGCCAGATCCAGCAGCACCTCGACTGAGGGGCCGCCTTTCATATGCGACAGCAACTCAAACGCAAATTCCTGCGTTATCTCTTCGACATCCGCCTCGCCAAGAATGATCTCTTTCAGAAAGCGAGCCTTTTCACCGGCGGCACTCGTTGTACCGGGCAGCGTGTTGTAGATGAAATAGTTCAGTGAATCGGCGCGATATTCGTTCTGACGGTCGCGGATCTGATCGATAATCTCTTTCGCCAATGCGCCATCATCAATAGGCTTGGGGCTAAGGCTCTGCTCTTTGCGGGTTTCGATTTCACTCAGGTAATCTGTATAGAGGCTCATGGCATTTTCCGACGATTTGGGCGAGAGCGCGAGGTGTGAATTTTACCTCGCCATTCAATTTGTATGCGGCGGTATACGAAAAGCGCACAAGTTGCAAGAGTAGCAGGTGTGGCGCCATGTCTCGGTTTTGTCGTTTAACGAATGATCGCGATCCAGACATCCCCAACACGGAACTGACTGACAGAGCCAAGCCGGACAGGTTTATCCGGTGCAATTTGCCGCCCGCGCACCCAGGTTCCATTCGAAGAACCCATATCCCGAATTTGAAGCTGGTTGCCCTTGGCAATCTGCAAGATGCAATGTTTGCCCGACGCGCCCTTGCTGCGTGTCAATGCCAGATCGGCCCAGCCGGAATCGCGCCCGATTTTGATCTGCCGCGAGGATTTGAGGCCCTTTACCTGATTGAAGACCAGGCTCTTGCCGCGATCCGGCCCGGATTGCACACGTAGCCGCCAAAGAGTCACCGAACGCGGCGCCATCGGGCTGAACCAGCGGATTTCAGCAGCCCTGTCATATCGTGCGGCGGTGTTTGGGTTCAGACCCATCAGACCCAGCGTCATGATCTTTTTCATGGCGCGTGTGGACCGGCGCACGGGTGAAACCGGCTTGCCGCTTTTGTCACGCATCGTCAGGCGCAGGACAAAGCGGCCAAGGGTTGCGCCGCTCAGCACGCCTTCGCAGATCAGCCAGTAGATGAGGACCATCGCCAGATAAAGCCCCGCCGTCAGGGCAGGGCCTGCACGCAGCAGCCCAAGCTCTTGCCGCAACACGGGTTCGATAGTAGCGCAAACAAATGCCAGAAACATGAAATCGAACAGCGCAGCCGCGCTGAGCAGGCGGGCGGCGTTTTTGTCGTCCAAAGGGCCCCCGATCGCCATCACCGTGCCCCCAGCATCGTCAGAATCATGAACAGCGCTGCTCCGATTGAGCACAGCATGAGCGCATCACAATGAAGCCGCAGCGCATGTTTCCCGGCTGCGTTAGAGTTGCGAAAATGAAACCCGGCGACCCACAAGGCAAGACCCATACCGACAATGGTGAACAGCAAGGTCTCGGACAGGATTTGCCGGTTCATGGCAACCGCCAACCAGTCGGCAGCACCCACAATCAATCCACCCCACAGAATGGCAACAACATAGACAGCAAAGCTCAACGCCTCATTCCGGGAACGGCTGAGCCAAGTTACCAACGCCCCCAAACCCCAGCCCAATGCGGCGGCGATGAGAATCACCAAAATCATACGAACGGGCAGCGAAAGTGTTGCCACCTCAACATTAAAGACCACCCTAGAGGTATTGTTCGCGAAATTGGAACTAACACCCAGAATAGCCAATAACGCGCCAATACCGGCGCCGATATTTCCGGCAAATGCAAAAACCTCATTCGCCAGAACCATCTTGTCCCGTAAACCAAAGGGTAATCTCATCTTAAAACTCATCCTATGATCGAATGTTCAAAAGTATTTGGTCGAATGCCAATCGAATCAGTATTCTATCTTTGCAGGTCATTTGCGAATCGTTGATTGAAAATAAAAAATATGTGAGTTCTTAATCAACTAAGAAGAAAAATTGTTTTACGGAGTAACGAGATGCGTACAGTTGCAGTGTCATTTTTTGCTGCTATTTCCCTTCTACTGACAGCATGTACCGATGAGGCTTTCCAATCTGCGTCATCATCTTCAGTAGCTGGAAAAACCCAACAGGAAAAACAGCTGGAAAAGCAGGTTAAAAGCCTGGATCAGGTGTCCAAGGACATCATTGTTAACAATACGGTTCAGGGTGCGCTGGCTGGCGCAGTTGTCGGTTGTGGTCTCGGCCTGTTGCTGGGCGGCGACGCCGGGGATTGTGCGGCTGGTGCCGCCGCAGGTGGCCTGATCGGTGGTGTCGGCGGCAACCAGGTCGGCCGTCAGGCCGCTGCTAAGAATGTTGAAATCGTCAACAGCAAGCAGGTTCTGGCAAACCTGTCGAATGTCAGCAAACAGCTGAGCTCGGTCGAAGCAAACCTGCGTTCGGTATTGGCCTCGCAAAATGCAGAACTGAAATCGCTGCGCCGTCAGCTGGACGGCGGGCAGCTGTCTCAGTCGGCTTACAATCAGCGCGTCAACGCGATCAAATCCAACCGTCAGGTTGTGTCGAACGAGTTGAAGCGCAGCGAAAAGAACATGGACAACACCATCTCGGAGCTGAAGACAGCGTCAAGCAAAGGCCAACCCGGCTTGGGCGGAGCAACAAATGCTGCGGTCAGCAACAAGAACCGGCTGGCACGGACGCGGGCATCCATCAACCTGCTATAAGTTTCAATAACCCGCGCCTAACCTTGGGCGCGGGTTTTCAATTGGTAAGAGTGAGAAAATGACTTCAGATCTTCTTCGTTTTTCAAGACCTTTCGCCCTTGTCGCCGTTACCGCTGTTGCGGGATGTACTGGTTCAACAGATCCAACAACGGCAACTTTGTTTGACAATATTGCTAACCTGAATTCCGGTGAATACGACCGCCAGATCGCCAATAATAAAGCGCAGGCGGACGCTATTATTGCGCAGAACAAAGCGGCAGAGCAGCGCAATGCGCAATTGGCGGCGCAAAGCAATGCCAACAAAGCCGAAATCGACTCGCTGCGCAGGCAGATTGCTGATGTAAAGGCTCAGGGTGCGAAGGCGCGCGCCGCCTCGGCCTCGGACCCTGTGAAATTGCAGCAGGTTCAGGCGCTGGACAATCAGCTGAACGCGGTCGAGCGTGACGTTAACAGCGGTGCAAGTTCCGCCGCCATCTCGTCGGAACTGAGCCGGATCAAGTCGGCGTATCGCGCGCTGTCCATATAATTCTAATCACGTCAGGTCGGCGCTTGTCGGCACATGCGACGACCGGGACGTCTTGCATGAGGGGGGTCTTGGGATCGTGACCTACGGATTTTCACGCAGAATGGTGGCGCTTGCTGCCGCTTTGGTCATTTCGGGCGTAGCCCACGCGCAAGAGGGGAAAACCCGCGCGCCATCCACCGGGCTGGCAATCTTGGATTGTGCGCCCGCCGATCCCGCACCCGAGGACAGCTGCCTCGTTCGCGTTCCGTCTGGCAATCAGCGTGGCGATATGAGCTTCCGCTCGCTTGGTGACGCGCAAGCCGATTTCGAGTTTGTCAAATCTCTGGACGACATCCCAGGCAACCTGACCCTTTCGGCGACAATGGTTCTGATTGACCTGTCGGTCGGTGAGCGCAGCGCGCGTGTGCGCAGCTGGAACCGCGAGCGTGAGCTGATTTCGCGTGTCGTGACCAACCTACCGACGGATGAAAAAGTCGCAATCTATGGCTTCGGCAATGATATTGTTGAGTTGTCGCCCTTTTCGACCAACCGCACTCAGGCAGAAGACGTGGTTGAGGGTCTTGAGATTAAGGAACAGAACACCCGTCTGGTCGCCAACGCGACCAGAGCGATCGAATTGTTAAGCCAGCAAGACGATGTCCTGCTGAAGAACCTGATCCTGATCACCGATGGGGATGAGGAGGGATTGGCCACGGTTGAAGAAATCACCGAGGCCGCCGAGCGCGAAGGCGTTTCGGTCTCAGCCCTTGGAATGTTCTGGCGGGCACAGGGCAACGCCCGCACCACGCGTGGCATTGACGTACTGAAACGACTGACGGACCCGCAAAATGGCCTGATGGAAGAGGTCTTTTTGCAAAATCAGTCTGACGCCAATACCGTGGTGTCAGATTTCATCCGATCCTATGGAAATTCTGTCAAAGGCTCGGGCCTGATTGTGCCGGTCGGAGATCCAGCACCCGCTCGCATTACCATCGAAATGATCGAACCGGTTGTCGGCCAACCGGGACAAACCCAAACCAAGAGCTATTCCGCCGAGTTCCAGCCAGTGGTTGATCCGACGCCGGAACCGGAACCTGAGCCTAAGCCAGAACCGGAGGACGAGATTTTCGGTTTCCCGGCGCTTTATGTCTACATCGCGGGTGGCGTTCTGTTGCTGCTGCTTCTGCTGCTGGCGGTGCTACTGGCGCGGCGCGGTTCGGGGGGTGAGCCCGAGGATGATCTGGAGGCTGGCGATTTCGACGATGGCGACGCAACAGGTATGCCACCACCGCAAGATGAGACACGTACGGTGGCAACCGCACCTCCCCCGATTGCCTTTCTGGTTCGGGTCGACAACGGGCATCGTTTCCCGGTGCCCGCGGGACGCTCGACCATCGGGCGTAGCAGCACTAACGGGGTGGTCATCCCCGATGGCGGTGTGTCGCGTGTGCACGCGGAACTCAGCGGCGCGCCAGACGGACGATTCACCATCAGCGATCTGGACAGTCTGAACGGAACGCTGATCAATGAGCGCAAGATCAAAGGCGCGCAGAGAGTAAATGTGGGTGACACAGTGGGCCTTGGGTCCGTTCGCCTGAAACTGGTCCGGGCATAATCCGGGACCATACACACAGGAAAGGTGAAGACATGGGCAACGACAACAAGACAAGCTGGCTGTTCGACAAGGACGACGAAGAGCTGAACGACGATCTGGATTTTGGAGCAGATGACGGGTTCACCGAAAGCATCTCGCCCTCGGATGACGAGGCGACGCATGCCATGCCAAGCGGATCATCCTTCAGTGAAGCGCCGACTGAATATGTCGAAGACGAAAAGACACAGATTTACCATGGCGGGATGTCCAAGAATTTCTCGGACAAGGCCGAGTTTGATCCGATGGTCGACCCGATTACCGGCTGGTTGGTTGTGGTCAAAGGGCCGGGGTTGGGCCAGTCGGTCAATCTGGGCTCGGGCATGAACACATTAGGCCGCGACAGCGGTGAGCGTGTTTCGCTGGATTTCGGTGACAAGATGATTTCCGGCAAGGACCATCTGCGGGTGATCTTTGACGATGCCAACCGCGTGTTCTTTGCTGCCCCCGGCACGGGGCGCAATATCAGCCGTATAAACGGTCAGATCGTGGCCACCACCATGCCGTTGGAAAACTACGCACTGATCGAGCTGTCGAAACAGACGCATGTGCGCTTTGTTGCCTTCTGTAACGAGGATTTTGACTGGTCGGAGCTGGCCGAAAGCTCTGACGACTGATCCCGATGACAATCATCAGCGGCAAACAAAGCCTGGGCCAGCGCGAAAATCAGGAAGACGCGTTCGATCTCGTCTATCAAAACGAACGCGACCCGAAATCCGACATCCTGATGCTGGTGGCCGATGGGATGGGCGGCCATGCAGGGGGCGAGGTTGCATCCAACCTGGCCCTGTCGGCGTTCAAGAAGCATTTCATCGGGGGCTCGGAGGCGCCGCGCCCGCGGGACCGGTTGCAGGAGTCGTTGACGGCAGCAAATGATGCTTTACGCCAGCGCATTGCCAGCCAGCCCGACCTGAAAGGCATGGGATGCACTCTGATCGCAGCGCTCAAGCTGGGGGATCGGCTGGTTTGGGTTTCAGTTGGTGACAGCAGCCTATTTCTGTTGCGCGACGGACGCTTGAAAAAGCTGAACGCAGATCACTCGCTTTACGGTGAGTTGTTGCAGATGGTTGCTGCGGGCAAGATCACGCAGGAAGAAGCGGACAGCCACCCGCGTCGCAATGCCTTGCGCTCGGCGTTGATGGGGGATCGGATTTCTCTGACCGATGTCAACGCCATCAGCCTGAAACCCGGCGATGTGGTTCTATCCTGCTCGGACGGGCTGGATACACTGTCGCAGCCTGAAATCCGGGATATCCTGCAAGGTGGCAAAAGCCGCGATATGCGCGGTGTCGCCTCGGATCTGTTGAACGCGGTCGAGGCGAAAGGAAAGCCGAAACAAGACAACACCACCGTCGTCGCCTATGCTCATGTCCAGGACGGCATGAGCAGCATGCTGCGGGGAAGCCAATGGGCGTTTCACAACACCGGCGGCAATGGGAATACGCTTAAATTTGCAGCGATTGGTCTTGGAGCTTTGGCCCTTGTTGCGGCAGCTGGCGCATGGCTGCTGCGGCCTGATCCAGTCGAAGTCACGCCAGAGCCTGAGCCCGTCCAAAATCCGCCATCACAAGAAGAACGCAGTATTGGTGACAGCACTGTCGATGATGACCCAATTGCGTCCGACCCCAATAGCGACGAGGAGCCGTTAACAGAGCCTGAAGGCCAGGTGCCAGAAGTTGAAGAATCGCAGCCAGAAGAACCCCTTGCACCCGAGGAAACGACCCCAGAACCCACCGAACCGTCTGCGCCCGAAGAACCAGAAAGCACAGAGCCGGTGGAGCCGGCAACGCCTGCGCAAACTCCGGAAGAAGATGATGTTTCTGTAGAAAATCCTAGTGGCGAAGGAAGGTAGTTCTGACGGTGTCGGTGCATTTGCCAAAAGGAGAAACCTTTGCCGGTTACGTTCTCGGGGACGTATTGGGGCAGGGGGGCTTTGGCATCACCTACCGTTCGCGCAACCGCGAAACCGGCGAGCGTTTTGCGATCAAGGAGTATTTCCCGGCTGACTATGCAGACCGAGGCCCCAACAACGCTGTCTCGCCCACGTCCGAGGGGCGGCAGCTGTTTCACATGGGGTTAGAGGCCTTTCTGCAAGAAGCCAATCTGTTGCGTGATCTGCCACAGCAGCAGGGCCTAATGCGCGTGCGGGCTGCATTCCGAAAACACGGCACAGCCTATTGCGTGATGGAGTATATTCACGGCGATCCACTGGACCGGATGATGGCGCGCATGATTGATGCCCGCGGATCGGTCCCGCCCGATCTTGTCACCACTTTCCTTCACTCGATGCTGAATGCCCTGGATGCGGTTCATGATGTCGGTGTGGTCCACCGCGATATGAAACCGGCAAATGTCATGATCCGTAAAGACGGGCAGCCCATTCTGATCGATTTTGGCGCTGCTCGCCTGATGGGCAAATCCAGCGGTCTGGCGTCAATGTTCACGCGCAAATACGCGGCGATTGAGCAGTTTCCGGCGGACAAAACCGGATTGACCGGCAGCGTTCAGGAAGGCTCTTGGAGCGATTTGTTTGCCCTTTCGGTCATCCTGTATGAGATGGTTTCGCAAAGCCTTCCGCCCAACGCCGAAGAACGCTGGAAAGAAAAACGGGCGACAGGTCGTGACCCCTACGTCCCGGTACGCCACAACCTGAAGCGCAATCGTGTTCAGGAAAAATATGATGATGCCTTGCTGAATGCTATCGATCTTGGCTGCAGGTTGCTGCCGAGTGATCGCATCCGCACAGCGCGTGACTATGCGCGGCTCGCGGGCATTGATCTGCACGGAGCGGTGCCCGGTCCTGACCGGCCAGAACGAGAGCCTCGCGCGAAACCTGTTAGCCGCCCAAGGCCGCGCCCAAAGAAAAAAACCGGAGGCCGCAAGGCTTCAATATTGGTGTTGCTGTTGATCCTGATCGTGGCAGCGGCCGTCATTGCATATGGAATACTGATGTGAAGATTGTAGCTTTAACTCGTTCCCTTTGTTTTACGGCCGCCTGGCTGTTCGGTATGGCCTGCGCTGCCGCTGCGCAAATCGCGCCGGATATCGTTGCGGAAACGGACAAGGCGGTTGGACGAGCGGTCGTGGACGTCAGCGGCGGGCAAGCAACTGGATCAGGATTCGTCCTGTCAGAACTGCCCGAAGGTGGCGGTTACTACTACATCACCAACCATCATGTGATTAACGGTGGCCTGAACATACAGGTCGGGTTCAAACAGGATGACCGGGTCTTTTTATATGATGCGAAGGTTCTGCATGCCTCGCGCGAACTGGATTTGGCCGTACTGCGCATTGTCCCGCAGGAACCTAGCGGACATAGGCCCGGATTTCTGTCTCTGCGCGAAGGCAAGGCACTGAAGGGTGAACAGGTGGCTGCCATCGGCTATCCCGGTTCCTCGGACCAGATCAATGCCGGGCGGGATATGTTGCCTTTTTTTGAAACGACGTTGACCCAGGGTGCGATCAGTAAGGTTGCTCCGGGATCATTCAATGAAACGGGGCGGACCCTCGAAATTGTGCAGCACACAGCATCGGTCAATCCCGGCAATTCGGGCGGACCATTGATCGACTATTGCGGATCGGTACTGGGTATCAACACCGTCATCTCGGTCTGGAACTCGGATGGTCGCACGCCAACGAACAACACATTCTGGGCCTCGTCAGCGAACCCAATATCCGGTTTTTTGCGGGATGCGGGCATTCCCTTTAACGCGCATCAGCAGGAATGTGATCCAGACAACCCGGACTTTGTAGGCGGTGGTGCGAAAGACAACAGCCTGCTGATCATCCTGGCCGTACTGGCTGGCGCCAGTGCAGCCGTGATCGGCGGCATCTATTTCGTAGTTTCGCAAAGCAAAGCCGATGGCGGATCAAAATCCACGCACGGGGGCGGGTCGGCCAAATCCACAGGTCGGGCCATTCTGGCCGTCAGCATGGACGGAAAATCCGAGCGGTTCAGCGCCGCCCAACTCCAATCGGGTGTCACGATCGGGCGCGCCAGCGAGAACACACTGACGATTACCGATCGCAATCTCAGCCGCCGCCATGCCAGCCTGTCGTTGCAGGGGCGCAAGATGATGCTGACGGATCTGGGCTCGTCCAACGGCACTAAGGTCGATGGCCGCCGTCTGAAACCGAATGATCCGGTGCAGATCAACACCAAATCGAAGGTCGAACTTGGGGGGGTTGCGCTTGTCCTCAGACGTCCCTGATACGGTTCTGTCGATCCGCAACCTTGGGATCGAACGCGCGCCCGGTTTCTTTGTGGTGATCGAAGAGCTGGAACTGAGCGCAGGTGAGACCATCGTTCTGGACGCGGTCAGCGGGGCGGGCAAAAGCACAGCGCTGGGGCTGATTGCCGGGGCGCTGCCGCTGACGGACCTGCCGGATATGCTGCATGTGATCGGCGGGGTGACGGTCACGCCGGACACCCCGAGGGCCGAATTTGCCGGGCCCGACAAGCTGGGCTTTGTACTGCAAACCAATACGCTGGTGCCGTATCTGAGTTTGCAGGAGAATATTGAACTGCCCGTTCGTGTCGCCGGGCAGGTGCCGGATGCAGAATGGCAGGATCACCTGATCCGCGCTATGGGGCTAAGGGACCTGACCGCCCGCAAACCGGGTCAGTTGTCGGTGGGCCAACGCCAACGCGCCTCGGTCGCGCGGGCGTTGCTGGGGCAGCCCGCGTTGCTGTTGCTGGACGAGCCGGTCTCGGCCCTCGACCCCGCCAATGTGGCCGAGGTCGAAGGGTTGATCGTACATCTTGCTGCCGAGGCCGGGTCGGCCGTCGTACTGGCCAGCCATCAGGCGCAAACGGGTGAGTTTGCGGACACCCCCCGTGCCGATCACCGACTTCTGGATCATCAAGGGCAATCCTATTCGATTTTCTCGACAGTAGGCCGCGCGGCGGCGAGGGTGGCGTGATGGTGCGGATACCAGCCATGTTGGCCCTGCGCGAATTGCGCCATGACTGGCAGTCGGCTTTGTGTTTTGTCGCCGCCCTGGCCGGCGTTCTTGGCCCTCTGCTGATCATTCTGGCGCTGAAGAACGGGATCATAGGCACCATGGTCGGCCGGTTGATCGAGGACCCGTCGAACCGCGAAATCCTGGCCATTGGGGCCGAGCAGCATGATGCGGCCTTCTTCGCCGCCCTGGGCGCGCGGCAGGATGTCGGGTTCATCGTTCCCGCCACCCGCTCGATCAACACATCCGCCAACGCGGTGCGGCATGAGGCGCAGCGCAAACTGGAGCGCGCGGTGCCTCTGATCCCATCGGCTGCGGGTGATCCGCTGATCGACGGCGAACCCGTTGCGCCGGGTCGCGTGTGGGTCTCGGACAAACTGGCGCAGGACCTTTCGGTCTCGGCCGGGGATACAGTTGACATGATCATCGGGCGCGAAGTGGATGGGCAACGCGAAAACGCCCGTCGCGATCTGCAGGTGATTGGCGTATTGCCCCCCGAAATTTGGCCGCGTCCTGCCATCTTTCTGTCGCTGCCCGATCTTCTGGCGGTCGAGCGGTTTCGCGACGATCTGACCTCGACCCCCGCAAACTGGACCGATCCGGTGGCCGAGCCCGAGACCTATGCCAGTTTCCGCCTTTATGCGCGCTCGCTGGAGGATATCGGAACCTTGTCTGCCAATCTGGCCGAACAGGGGCTGCAATCGCGTCCTCGAGCTGAAAACGCGGCCCTGTTGCTATCCTTCCGGCGCAATCTGAACATACTGTTCACAGCTATCGCCGCGCTGGCCATGTTTGGCTTCTGGGCCGCGATGTCCGCCAATCTACGCGGAATGGTCGAGCGGCAGCGGGTCATTTTCAGTCTGTTTTCCATGCTGACCATGCCCGACCGGCAGCGCTGTGTAATCCCGGTGGTCCAAAGCCTTGCGTTGGTGCTGGGCGGCGTGATCGCAACGCTGATCATCATACTGCCCTTCCTGCTGGCCATCAACGCCACGTTCGAAACCGCCCCCGGCGAATCTGTTGCGCGCCTTTATGCGGGCGATGTGTTTGCAACACTGGTTCTGGGCGCCGTGACGGCGGTAACCGCAGCGATCTGGGCCGTATTTGCCGTGCGCAATGTCGAACCTCAGGAGGTCTTGACCCATGCCTAAATTGACCCGCCTTGCCCTGGCCCCTCTGATCGGTCTGTTGACCTTCTCCGCAACCGCGCAGGCACAAGACATCAGTTGGCGCGAGAAATACTATAATCCGCAGCCTGCGGATGGGGACCTGTCCCTGCCCATGCCCTGCGGCGGGGCGATGACCTTCCGCAAGGTGGCAACGCCCAACACAGATGGCGTGATCGGCGATGTCTCGGTCGTGCTGGGGCAGGAGGGCAGCGATCAACCCTATCTGAACGGCCTGCGCCGCGCCTTTGTCTCGGGCGCGTTTGCCGATCCCGAAGGTGCGGCCAAGGGCTATTTCTACATGGCCAAGTATGAGCTGGCGCAGGCACAGTGGGATGTGGTCATGGTTGGCTGCCCCGACAAGGAGCCGCGTCGCCGTGGCTTTGTTCCGGCGGTTGGGAATACCAAGCTGGACTATCAGCGCTTTGCAGAGGCCTACACCCTGTGGCTGATGGAGAATGCACCCGACAGCCTGCCCCGCGTCGGCGATACGCGGGCCTATCTGCGCCTGCCCACCGAGGAGGAATGGGAGTATTCCGCCCGTGGTGGTTTAGCGGTGGATCAATCCCTGTTCCGCGCTCCTCTGCCGCCCGTGCCGGAAGGCACGCCACAGGATGAATACATCGCCCATGGCGGCACGGCTTCTGCGGGGGGCAAATTGCAGGTGGTCGGTTCTCTGAAGCCCAACCCGTTGGGTCTGCATGACATGCTGGGCAACGCGGCCGAGATCGTGGGGGATCCGTTTGCTCTGGTCCGTCACGGGCGCTTGCACGGTCAGGCAGGGGGGTTCGTGAAACGCGGTGGCGATGCCCGAACGCCTTTGGCGGACATCACATCCTCGACCCGGTTCGAGGTTCCGCCCTTTGACATCCTGTCAAACACTGCCTCGGCGGATCGCTTCACCGGCACAAGGCTGGTGTTGCAGGGTTTGGCCATAACTTCGGCGGATCAGGATCAGGCATTGAAGGACGGGCTGGACCAACTGGCGCGCCCGGATGAAGGGCTGGCCTCGGCCGCCAGCGAGCAAGAGGCGATGGAACTGCTGGATGAGATTTCAGCGGAAACCCTGTCGGACCGCACCAAGACGCAATTGGCGGTGATCAAGGACACGTTGAACAGGGGTCGGGTTGAGCGCAACGCACAAAGGGATCAGTCGGTCCGCCTGATCCTCACCTCGGGCGTTCTGGTCTGCGGTCAAGCTCTGCGCCGCTACCTGAACGCGCTGATTTCAATGCTGACGATACAACCCGAGCTTGATGCCCTCGAACGCGAGGCGCGGGCCGCCGGGGATCAGGAACTGCTGAAAGAAATCGAGATCGCCCGGCAAGAGGCCGCCGCAAAACTCAGAGAAATCGAAGAGAAAGCAAAGGCAGATGTGGTTGAATATGCCAATTTGATCGAAGGGCTGGTCGACCAATACTCGCCCGTGCTGCTGCGCAAACAGATCGATTTCATCTACCCCACCGAAGAAAGCCGGGGGCGCGAACGGGCAAACTGCCTGGCACTGGTGCAAGATCACATCGGCGCGCGCAGCGTCGCGGGCTATTCGGATTTGGATCAAATCGCGGACGATATTCAGGGGCTGGCTCTATCGTTCATGGAAGACTGACTTGGAAAGGTTGAAGAATGCGGGATGTATTGAACAAATCGCTGGAGGTTCTGGTTTGGATCACCACCGCGCTGTCGATTATCTTTTTCTGTTTCACCGCTGTGACCATGCTGCGCCTGTCGCCGCTGGGTCCGGATACAACCACGATCATCGCCGCTTTCCTGACGGTGGTGTTCGGGATCACATCCTCGCTGGTATTTGCGGGCATCTGCTTTCAAATCATGGATATCCGCACCTTTAGCAAGCACAGCGCCATCAGCCTGAAAAACCGGAGGTAAGGACACCCATGGAACACTCGGTACTTGGCCTGAAACCCGGCAGCGTTCTGCAGGATACGTATGAGATCAAATCCCTGCTGGGCGAGGGCGGCATGGGGGCTACCTTTCGTGGCCTGAACCGCGCCAGCGGGCATGAGGTGGCGATCAAGGTCATGACGCCCAGCTTTGCCAAGAACCAAAAGGCCGTTGATCTGTTCCGGCGCGAGGCGAACCTGCTGCGCACCGTGCGCAGCGATGCCGTGGTACGGTTCGAAACCTCGATGCTGGACAAGGATGGTCGTCTTTTCCTGGTGATGGAATTTGTGCCCGGTCACCCATTGGCGCACTACCTGAAAAAGGGGGCAAGGCTGTCCTCGGATGATGTGTTGAAACTGGGTCTGCGCCTGTCGCAAGGGCTTGAAGCCATTCACAAGCTGGGCATCGTGCACCGCGATGTGGCGCCGGATAATGTGATGATCTCGCATGATGATATCAATCAGGCCAAGTTCATCGATTTTGGGTTGGCCTCAGACAGTGTTGGGACGGACAAGTCCATCATCGGCGACAGTTTTGCAGGTAAGCTGCGCTATTGCGCGCCGGAACAGTTGGGCCTGTTCGGCAATGAGGTGTCTACCGCCACAGACGCCTATGCGCTGGGGCTGGTCTTAATGCGGACCTCGGGGCTGGAGCTACCCGGTGAAGGCAAAGGGTTCGCTGCCGTTGAAGACCGGAAGGCGGATGTCAAAATCACCGATCCCAAGGTTGCACCCGGTTTGAAATGGGCGCTGGAGCAGTTGCTGAAAGCCAACCCAAAAGATCGCCCCTCCGACCTGCCCGGATTGTTCCGTCAAGCGCTGAACGGCGAGGTAAAAAAGAAGCCCTCAGCAGGCGCTGCCCAGCCTAAAGATGCAGTGCCGTCCGAGGAAAGCTCTGGCGGCAACAATATGCCCATGATCGCGGCTGGAATCGTCGCTCTGGCCGTCATAGTAGGCGCTGCGTGGTATTTTCTTGTCGGCCCCGGTGGTCAGTCGGCCAAGGTCAATGAATCCGTTGTCGTTGCACAAGAGGCGGTCGCAGCAGACAATCCCTTGACCGCGGCGCGCGATTTGCTGGCGGCGGGTGGGGCTCAGAATCTGGATGCGGCCCTGGGCGCTTTGATTGCCATCAGCAATGATCAAGAACTGTCGGAACAGGACCGGGCAGACGCCAATATCCTGATTGCTGAAATGTATGACCCTGAAACCCATAGTACAGTGACTTCCCCTTTTCCGCGCCCCAACCCCTCGGCGGCGCGGCGATACTATCAGCGCGCAGCTGATCTGGGATCAGACCCGGCGCGCGAAGCCCTGAACAGATTGGGCGAGTGAGGAGACGGATATGATGTTGAGACGGATACTCCTTCTTGTAACGGCGCTGGTGCTGGCCGGGCCGCTGCTGGCGCAATCGAAATCACCATTGCCTATCGAGGGCAAAACCAGCCTGTTCCAGCGCGTGCTGATCCGGGAACGGATCGAAGCGCGCGCTGAGCCGGAAAGCGAAAGCCCCGGCACGGCCCTGTCTCCGCTACAGGTGTTCTTTGTCTATGACCGCAATGGCGATTGGATGCAGATTGGCGCCACTGATCAGGGAGACGACCTGATGTGGGTGCCTCAGGCCGCGACGGTCGACTGGAACCAAAACATCGTTGCGACGCTAGAAGGCAGTGACAATGTGGGCCGGGTTTTGTTCTTCAACGATATCGACCCGATTTACGACATCATCGAAAGCGAAAATCCCGCGGATCTGGCTGCGGATGCGCGGGATGAAGCGCTGGCGGCTGAGCAGGGGGGAGACCCATCGGAAACCGTGATCGCCCTTGGCCCGCGTGAGACTATTGATCAACGGCAGAACCTCTACGTCATGCCGATCCTATCGACCGAAGAGGCGGTGTTCGACATCGGGCCCTTTGTCAATCTATTGCAAGTCGCCGTCGCCAGCGCCAACGCACCGAACCCACCAGCCGCCCCAAGTGGTCAGGCTGCGGGTGATCTGAAAACCGGGGTGGTTTTTGTCGTCGACACGACCATTTCCATGGAGCCCTACATTCGCGCCACCCGCGATGCGCTGCAGGAAGTGTACCGCGAGGCAGCCTCCTCGGATGCAGCCGATGCGGTCAGCTTTGCCCTTGTGGGCTATCGTGACAGCCTGCAAGCCGCGCCTGATCTGGGTTATGACGTTAAGACCTTTGTGGATTTGCAGCAGGGGCTGGATGTCGAGAATTTTCTGGCCGGGATCGACCAGATGCAGGAAGCGAAGGCCAGCAGTAAGAACTTCCGCGAAGACAGTTATCGCGGGATCGAACATGCCCTGCAGGATATGGATTGGAGCGAGTTTGGCAGCCGCTTTATCGTTCTGGTGACCGATGCGGGCCCGCGCGAATTTGATGATGAATATTCCTCGACCGGTCTAAGCGCAGAAAGCCTGAACCGCCTTATCCGCGAGCGGATCGGGGGCGCCATGGCCGTCATGCATCTGCGGACCGCACGCGGCGCCAAGGATCATCCCTCGGCCGAGGCCGCCTATAAGCAGCTGACCGCATTCCCCAACTCGGCCCCGCTGTATTTCCCGATAGAGAACGGTGACCCCACCATCTACAAGGACACAGCCCGCCAATTGGGACAGTTCGTGGCGCAACAGGCGTCGTCTTATCGCGGCAGCGACGGGGACGCCCTGTTGGATGAAGATGCCATCGTCGATGAGGCCGAAGGCGGGTTGTTCAGCGGGCTCAATACCGCCAGCCGCACCATGCAACTGGCCTATCTGGGCCGGACCGAAGGCGCGCAGGCGCCCGATCTGTTCGAGGCTTATGTGGCCGACCGGGATTTTGATCGCACCGGTTTGAAACCACTGTCTATCCGTCTACTGATCTCCAAAGCCGACCTGAGCAATCTGGAAGAGGCGTTGCGGATCATCGTGGATCAGGCTGAACGGAACGTGGTGAATCCTGATCAGTTCTTTACCCAAGTACTCGGTGTGGCGGCTGATATGAGCCGTCGACCCGACCAGGTGTCACGCCAGTCCGATCCAAGTCTGGCCGAGGCTGTGGCTTTGGACGAGTATCTGGCGGATCTACCTTATAAATCACAGATCATGGCCATTACCGAAGATGATTGGGTACGCCTGCCCATTTCGGAACAGCAGACCATCGTCAACGGCCTTTATGACAAGATTGAACGCTATCGCCGTTACAATGAATCGACGGATCAGTGGGTCGATTATCTGGGTGCCGGGCCACAAGCGGGCAATCTGTTGTATCCCATGTTGCTGGACGATCTGCCCTAGAACAGGTGAACAATCCCCAAAAGATCGGGGCATCGGGATCGTTCCGCTGCCCCGGTTTTTATTCTGCGACTTCAGTTTTTTCAGCACCCTTTTTGAACTGTTGGTCATAAAGTCTGCGGAAGCTGCCGTTGCGGGCGATCAGCTGATCCAGATTGCCTTGTTCGACAACGGCCCCGTCCTGAATCACCATGATATTGTCCGCCTCAAGAATCGTGGACAGACGGTGCGCGATGACAACCACTGTCATGTCCTTTGTCAGCACATCCAGCGCTTCGCGCACCAGGTTTTCGGATTCTGCGTCTAGAGCGCTGGTGGCTTCGTCCAGCAACAGAATCTCAGCCTTTCGCAAAATCGCGCGCGCAATGGCCAGACGCTGTTTCTGACCCCCGGAGAGGAAGGCACCGTTCTCACCAACAAGTGTGTCATACCCATCTGGCAACTCGGAGATGAAATCATGCGCATGTGCGGCTCGGGCCGCGTCATAAATTTCCTCATCCGTTGCATCAGGCGCAGCAAAGCGCAGGTTCTGCATCACTGTGGTCGAGAACAAGAAGGTGTCCTGGCCCACGTAAGAGATTTTCTTGCGCAACGACGCGAAACTCGCCTGGCGTACATCCTGGCCATCGATCTCGACCGACCCTTCGTTGGGATCATAAAACCGCATGATCAACCCAAAAATCGTTGACTTGCCGCCCCCAGACTGGCCGACCAAAGCAGTGGTTTGCCGCGCTGCAAAGGTCAGGTTCATGTCTTCAATCACCGAGATTGAACCCTGATAACCAAAGGTCACATTGCGCAGCGTGATCTCACCCTGACCATCTGGAATATCCTCAGCATCTGGGCTTTCGGTCATCGTGTCTTCCTGGTCCAGCAGACCGAACACCAGGCTTACGCCAACCATCGCTGCTTCGATCTGGACGCGCATTTTCGACAGCCGTTTTGCGGGTTCATATGCCATCAATAGCGCAGTAATGAAAGACATCAACTGGCCTGCCGTTGGTTGCTCGGAGCCGGCAATCCCCAACGTGCTGACCACCAAAACACCCGCGATCGCAAGACCGGCCAGAAACTCCATCAGCGGGCTGGCAATGGCTTGCAGGCGCGCGATATCGTTGGATCGCGCCTCAACTTTCCTGATTGCCACATCCATCCGATTAGTCATCAGTTCTTCGAGCGAGAGGACCTTGATAACTTTGATACCGGCAGAGGTTTCCTGGAGAACACGGATAATCTCGGCAAGCGATGTAAACTCCGCCTGCATGATTTTTCGGACGCTCTTCAACAGGTACCGAACCCCCAGTAGCGCCACGGGGCCGACAACTAAAAACATAACAGACAGAAGCGGTTGCTGGTAAACCATTACCGCTATCAAACCAACAAGCGTTAGCAAATCCCTTACAAAGCCTGTTACCAGCACATCAATCAAGGTGCGGGCAGCTTGCGCACCATGCGTCGTGCGCATCAACAGTTCGGATGACTCGTTCTGGCCAAAAAAGTCGACCCCATGCCGAAGAAGCTTGCGGTAAACCTTGTCCTGTTGTGCAGCGACAATCCGGTTTCCAGCCCGTGCCAAATAGATAGCCTGTATGTAAGTTGCCGCCGCTTTTGCAAGAAACAGGCCTACAACAGATAGCGCGATCAACGGCGCCCAGCCACGCATCTCGGGGCTGGTCATGGCATCGACGATATACTCCATCATATAGGCCGCGCCGGCAGTCGTGGCGGCGACCAGTATCATCGCTACGATTGCGATCCCGTACATCCAGCCTTGTGCATAGAAGCTTTCGCCAATCAGGCGGCCCATATAGCCGGACCGCCAGTTATTCCAGGCGCGCTTAATCATTGCATTCTCCAGATCATGAAACCATGCGCTCGCTCAGATAACCTAAAATCATTTTGGCCAAAAGGGCAGATACCCAAGCGTGACTGAGTGACTTTCAATTGGTCGCGTATTGACGACGGTAATACGCCATCGCTTTAGCGTGCTCAGGTAAGTATGATCCAAGTGTTATACAACAGTAAGCAAGAAGAATGATGGCGATCCGACGCCACGAACCTCCTAGTCCCAACCATTACATCCTTGAGAGCATTCACAGTTTTCTTACCTGAGCGGTTATTTGCCACCAGAGCCCTGCTAGTTATTTGCGCAGGTTTCCCCTGCGTTTATGGCTTGTGATTGTTATACTTGACCCCTAGAACCCTGCCAGATTTCGTTTAGGTAAGCCACCCGTGTCGATTAAAGCCGTCATTCTAAGCCTTCCAAGGGACATTGATCGGCGCAACGCATGTGAAGCGGAATGTACGCAGCTGGGGTTGTCACACTCTTTCTTCAACGCCATCTACGGCGATCAACTGTCAGACGCGGATGTATCGCGCGTTTACGATGCCAAAAGGAACCGGCGCGCGTTCAAAAGACCGCTTAGCCGCAATGAAGTAGCCTGTGCCTTGGGCCATCTGAAAATCTGGCAAGCAATCGCTGAGGCCGAAGATTCCCTGACCCTTGTGCTGGAAGATGATGCGACATTTCTTCAGAATCCGATGCCATTTCTGGATGCATTGTCCAAGTCATCGGAGCGTTATCAAGATGTTATGATCAAACTGGATGGTATGGCGGGCAATGGTGGGCAGGTTTTGGCTTCGGTGACAGATCAAAGCCTGATCCTGACGGATCGACTGCCACCTAGGACAACAGGCTATGTCATTGGTCGCAAAGCGGCGGCGCATCTGGCAGCTGTCCATGCCCCGTTTGCCCGCCCCGTCGATATCGACCTGAAGTTCTACTGGGAACACCAAGTGCCAATTCTGACGTTGGCGCATCAAATGGTTGCAGAACGCGGAACTTTTGACAGTACAATCGAGGCGAACCGCAACCGCAAGAAAGCCGGTTCTTCTCTGGGGCGCTTTCTAAGCAATGCGCTATACCAAATCAGATACAGTTATGGGCGGCTTAGTCATCCGCTCAAACCTGCCGAGATTGCGGGACTAACACCCCTTCTAGACAACCGAAGCGGGGCTCAGGACAGATCATGAAGAAAAACCTAGTTGTTGTCCGGGCAGGCGGAAAATCCTTGCATCCGCGCTGGCAAGAGATTTCGTATGAAGATCGCAACTATGATCTGCTGATCAGCTTTTTCTCGGATGAGGCATTTGCTGCGTTCAAGCCCGAACCTGGGGTCGAGGCCGTTCTGGTCAAGGGCGGGAAATGGGATGGTCTGTTTCTGACACTTTCGGGCCGGGACCTGGATGCGTATGACTATGTTTGGCTGCCAGATGACGATCTGGATATTGCAGCCCAGAATGTGAATGACCTGTTCAACGCTATGGATTCCCATGGGCTAAGGATCGCACAACCGTCACTGACACCCGAAAGCTATTTCTCGCATTTTGTCTTCAGCCAATGCCCCGGGTTTGTGCTGCGATACACCAACTACATCGAGATCATGGCCCCTTGCCTTCATCGCGATGTTCTAAAAAAGGCCTTGCCCTTGTTTCAGTCCACCATGAGTGGTTACGGCCTGGATTACATCTGGTGCCGCTGGCAAGAGGCGGGTGCGTTTCGCACAGCCATTCTGGATGAGATTGCTATGCATCACACCCGCCCGGTCGGCAAGAACCTCAAATCCGCTATGGCCGCAAGCGGCAACCAAAGCTCGGAAGAGGAAGAGGCGGTTCTGAAAGAAATGTTCGATCTTTCACGCCGCACGGTTCCGATTGTATTTGCTGGCGTCTTGAACGGTGGCCAGCCAATCTCGGGCCGGGTGCAGGTTGGCTGGCGTATGTGCCGTGCGTGGTGGGCGATGTTGTCGGATTTCCGAAGCAAAAGCGAGGCCCGCGCAGGAATCTTCAAAATCGCCCGCCGCCAGCTGAGCAAACCGCTTGAGATGGGAGCTATTTCACTTAGTTCACCGAGGTAATAAAGCAGAGCGGGTCACGGCATTCTCGCGCCTTTTGACCCACGCGCCAAAACACTCTCGAGGCTTTCACGCCGGAACGTGTTCAACGCAGTTTTTCTAGAACAATTGATAATCTGCACGCCCAAAGCCTGCGTTTCGGCTTGAGCCTTCGCGTACGAGACATCCAGCACGTGAAGGTTTGGCGAATGCCATTTTTCACCTGGTTTCCTGTACTTTGGATGAAAGTGGTTTTGTTCACCATCATGAACCATTACACCCTGTTCACCCTCCACTGTACGACCCAGCGTATATGAATGGTCTAGACCCAATACGCAGACCTCTTTGAAACCCATGGCTATCGCCATTTGTATTTGCGTATAAACGATTGTCGATCCCCACGCGATTCCGGTTTCAAAGCTGGGGCTGAAACTGGGGAAGTCCGGATCTTCTAATGGAGTGTCCCAGTTGTTAGGTGGCAATATTGGGAACTGCACCACATTTGATAAGGGTTCACGATTGTGAAACATCTGTACGGGAAAGAGCTTTTGGCTGCCTTGCAGTTCTTTGATTTCGTCGAGGCATTGCTCAAATACCAACCTGTCTTCAACAGAATAGAAATTCGGGCGCCAATCTGTTTCGTCATAAATTAGAAATATCTTGTTGGAAGCAAATGAGACTTCGCCCTTAATTAGTTCAAGATCCGCAACAGTCAGGCTTGGCCCATTCCCAATAACAAAACACCTCTCGCCATCGTACTTGTTTGCAAGCTGCGCTAGTATTTTCCTATCGGTTTTCCCAATCTCGCTGAAAATTTGTTCCCGGTAATTTGATGAAAACGCCCTTTTGATCTCTCGTTTTATTTTCCAAAGAGGAATCATGCTTCTTGCAGTCCTTAATGTACTTGATCATACGGTCTTAAATTTGTCGCAAGATCATCGGGTGGCGAAACCGACCGTTGTAGTGTGGGCCTACCGACTGACTTACAACAAGACTTGAACACTTGTCCACGCGCCTAAAACGAGAGACTTTGTGCGTGACCGCCGATGGGCTTCGATCGAAGCCTGCACAACACTTGTGCATTTGTCTCAACTTACACGGAATAGATGAGCGAGTTCTTGCTCGTCTATCGTTTGGCTTTCCCAGAACCGCTCATGGAACCGAAACCGTCGAACCATCTGCATTTGGCGAAGGCGGTGAAGATTTGCGCCAAACTGGGTCCGTCCGGCAGGTTATGTGGCCTCGCAAATCGATGCTGGATCGGTAAGCAGTCACAATGAAGACCTTTTGAGACAGCGGTGTTTGTCTTTGAGAACATTAGAGGATTAATGCAGAGTTTGTTGTGTCGCGACGACCGCGGACATGCGACGCGAAAACCGGGGCGACAGTGCTTGCTCTAGGTCGGCCGAACCGCTGCGACATGTGACCTATTCGATCAAAAATGGGGGCGCGCGCCTTTCACATCCGTGTATCGACATGAAACAAAGCCGTGTTGCAACGGGTTAGGCAATCCGATAGTGCTTTGCCGAATTTATGCAGGTAACCTAGGCTAAGAATGTCTGACAAATATTTGATGGTGGGGGCCGGTCTGTCCGGCGCTGTGATTGGACGTCATCTGGCCGAAGCAGGTCACGATGTTGTTGTTGTCGACACCCGTGAACATATTGGTGGCAACTGCCACACTGAACGTGATGAAAACACGGGCGTTATGGTTCACACCTACGGTCCACACATCTTTCACACCGATGATCAAGAAGTATGGGATTATGTCAATCGCTTCGAGACGTTTTTGCCTTATAAAAACCGAGTAAAGACAACGTCGCAATACCCAGATGGGTCGCGCGGCGTGTTTTCTCTGCCAATCAATCTACACACGATTAACCAGTTCTTCGGTAAAACAATGGGGCCAGATGAGGCCAAGCAGTTTGTGTCTGAACAGCAGGCCGACACTACAATTGACAACCCGCAAACCTTCGAAGAACAAGCCATGCGCTTTGTGGGGAAGGACCTATATGAGGCCTTCTTCAAGGGATATACGATAAAGCAGTGGGGCCTGCATCCATCGGAATTGCCCGCGTCGATTTTGAAGCGCTTACCCGTAAGATTCAATTACGACGACAACTATTTCTTTCACAATTATCAGGGAATGCCTGAAAATGGCTACAGCAACATGATTGCAGCCATTTTGGAGCATCCCAATATCACTGTTAAGTTGAATACCCGTTTTACGCGTGAAATGGGATCTGGCTATGATCATGTTTTTTATTCCGGCCCTCTGGATGGGTATTTTGACTACGAGTTGGGGCGCTTGGGATACCGCACCCTGGATTTTGAGCGGTTTGAGTATGAGGGCGACTACCAGGGTTGCGCCGTTATGAATTATGGCGAAAAAGATGTGCCCTATACACGGATAACCGAGCACAAGCATTTTTCTCCCTGGGAACAACACGACAGGTCTGTGTGCTACCGCGAGTATTCGCGCGCAGCCGATGTTGATGACATCCCCTACTATCCGATCCGACAAGTTAAGGAAAAGGAACTGTTGAGTGCGTATGTCGATTTAGCTAACGCGACCAACGGCGTCACGTTTGTAGGTCGACTGGGTACTTATCGATACTTAGACATGGATGTCACCATCCGAGAGGCTTTGGATACTGCTCGTAGTTTTGAAGGTATCGCCGAGAAGGGCGAGCGTGCTCCAGCCTTTTTTGTCGCGCCTCTCTGATCCTAGACAAGGACATAGAATTCCTTTTGCAAGAGGTCCCTCATAGCAAACGGCGCCGCCCATACAAAGGTATATTGAATGACTAGAAATGCGATCGTCTTCACTGCGAACACCATGCACGTGGCGCAGGCAAACTTGATGATTGATTCCCTTTTTGACCCAGAAAGAGGGAACTTCCAGGGCGATTTGTGGGTGATCTCAACGCATTTGAGCGCCCAGTGCCAACGATACTTGGACAGCCGTGGCATTCGCTATCTGATCAACCCTCTAATGAGTTTTCAGCAGTGGAACTACCGCACTGAGATCGCGCGTTCACAACCTGAGTTTCGGGATGGAAGCCTGAACGAGGATGACGCATTCCTGCTCTACCGCAACAAACGTATGAGCAAGCTGATTATCTGTGATTGGGTTGAGAAGTTCGGGCAAAACTACGATGGGCTAGCGCTATGCGACAACGACCTTTACTTCCAGCGAGATGTGAACGAGCTGTTTGAAAAATCGGCACAGGTCGACTCGGACGTGCTGTGGTACTGGCAGGAAGAAAACAAGAACCTACCCGGCACCAATCTTTGGAAGAAAAACTTTCACTACACACGCTTGCACGACACTGACGGAATGGATTTCGGCGAACACGAAATCAACATCGGATTTGTGATTTCTTCGCCAAATCTGATGCGACACGTATTTCAGAGAGTTAACAGCCTCTTTTCAAGCTGCAACATTGAACTTTTTCGGGACTGCAAATGGCACGATCAGGATCTCGTGAGAGTCATTCGTGCTCAGGATCCGCAGATCTTCCGCCTTTTCGAAGAAGGCGATGTATTGCATCTGTGCAATGGCGGCCAAACACTGGTCAGCGAATATTGTCCGCAAGAGTTCTATCACAAGAAAACCGGCGAAAAACCCTACATAGTGCATTTCGCCGGAGGGGCTTGGAAGCCGTTCCAATCAATTTCTGCATCGTACAACGTCGATCATGAAAACTATTTCTTCATGGAAGAACAATCGGAAAGGTTCGATGCGATACGCAGCCTGACTGATTTCGACCCTTTTGATACAGAATCCGAGTACATTTCTGCACACAATATCGCTACCAAAGAAACGGCGCGAAAGCACTGGATGACGCAAACGAACGGCAGCGATAAGAAACGCATGCTGTTTTTCACTTGGCTCGATACAGGCAGCCACCAGCCATTGCGTGAAACGCTTTCAGATTTTCTTAGTAGTGAAGATTTTGATCTTGCTGTCGTCGATGGCAACGTTAAAGCATTGGACCACAGCGGGTTGCAGTTTGAGGATTTGCCTGATCTGCTTTCCAAGGTTTCAAGCACAGTCCACGACAATTATTTTGGCCGCAGCTTTGGATACAAACACGATGATGTGCCCGAGCAGGCCATAGGCAGTGCTATTGCGGCGCTTGTCAAAGAGTATGGGTGTTCGCAGAGAAACGCGCGCGCTGTGGCCAACGCGGCATATATCTACCTTAACAAAACCGTCTCTTTCTACAAACCGGACGTAATCGTCGCATGGGGTACATATCTGCTGTGCTCGCGGATCCTCAAGCAGATCTGTAAGGAACAGGGTATTCCATTCCTGACCATGGAACTTGGTGTGTTACCTCAAACCCTTGCGTTCGATTGCTTGGGACATATGGGGGAAAGCTGGGTTTCTCAAAAATCCGAAGACTTTAATCAGCTTCCGCTGACCCAGACCGACAAGGAAATGGCGGCCCAGTATCTGGAAAACGCACGTCGAGAGAAACCATCCCGCAACAAGAAACTAAAGGTGTCTGCTTCCGCGCGCACTCAACTCGACCGTATCAAGGCATCCGGTAAGAAAGTTGTTGTCTATATTGGAAGCAATTGCGCGTTTTCGGGTCATGTCCCTTACGATGAGGCTGCGCAGAAGTTTCATTCACCATTCTATGTCGACAATGATGAGGTCGTCAGAAATCTATCCCAAGCGTTTGCCAATGACCCGGATATTCAGCTGATCTACAAGCCCCACCCAATCACTATAACACGCGGTCTTGATTTGTGGACAGAGTATCCTGGCGTAACCGTACTAAGCGACGTAAACCTTGGCGACTGCCTCGACATCGCCGATCTCGCGGTGGTGAAGGTTTCGCAAGGGAACTACGAATCTCTCCTGCGCGATATCCCAGTACTGATGCTTGGAAGAAATCAGCTTAATGGGTCTGGAGCTGTCTACGAGTTGAGTAGCAAAGACGATTTGAGGTCTGACATATTCAAAGCGCTCGAGAGCGGCCTCACGGTTGAGCAGAAGGTCGCTTTCCAAGACCACGTTGCCCGGCTGCTGAAGTACTATCTGTATGGCGTGTCTGGCAAGACGCTCGGACGGCCACAAGCACAGGTCACTAAAGATATCTTGTCATTGCTGAACTCTGATGCCGCTAAGCACCTGGAAGTTGAACAAAATGCGTTAGCAAATTATCAGAAACAAAAGCAGACGTTGAGTGCGCAGCCCAAGCTTTCCGTAGTGATGCCTGTCTACAACGGCGCCCAGTATCTGGCCGATTGTATCAGCTCTATTCTCGCGCAAACATTTAGTGATTTTGAGTTGATATGTGTCAACAATGGTTCGACTGACGGATCGCAGGAGATAATCGACTATTTTGCGCGGCAAGATGCGCGGGTGAAACCGCTTTATCAGACCGAAGCAAATCAACGATCCGCCCGCAATCTCGGAGTACAGGAAGCCAAAGGCGAATACCTGCATTTCATGGATTGCGATGATCTGCTAGTCGCCGATGCATATGCTCAACTCATTTCGGCAATGAAACAGACTGATGCTGATGTTGTCTATTTCTTCTTCAATGAACTGCGCAGCGTTCCGCAAACGGCCAAACCTCGGCATTGTGAGTTTAAGAACTATCTGCCTGAACAAGAACTTTTTGCTATGGAAGAAAAGCATAAGCACCTGTTTGCGCAGTACCCCTTCCCATGGGCCAAGTTTTTCAGAACAGATATTGTTCGGAAAAACGAACTATACTTTGATTTGGACTGCTCAAATTTTGATGACAACCCACACAACCTAAGAGCTTTGTTGTCCTGTCAAAACATTCAAGTTTTGAACAAAGCGCTGTATCGGTTCCGGATTAATCAGAATTCGATGACGCAATCGGTGAACGCGCGTGCAACTGGGATGATCGATGCTGTTCGATTGATGAACGAAATTTACAACAAATTCGGTCGCTATGAAGAGTTTCAGAGCAGCTACGTGCCCTACAAGATGCACCTGTTGCATTTTGCCTGGACCCGTTTGCCCGAAGAGCTGAAACAAGACTATTTGGCAAAGGTATCCTCGTTATTCTTGCAAGACGACACGGAATATTTTGAGCGCGATGAGCTAGCCTCAATGTTTTCTTACATGTCACCTGAAAAGGTCGATTTTGCGAGGTCCGCGCTAAACGGTGAGATACCGCAGCCCCCTCTTCAGGCATACAATCCGGAGCCGCGCGTCGAAACGATCAATAAAGACTGGAGCAAAGGCAAGAAGCTGCGAAAGCGTACCTCTAGGTTCTTCAAGAAGAAGGCTCCGGGATTGGTTCGTTCTGTGCATGACTTGCGCGACACACTGCGTTTAGTAAAGAAACGCTTCAAGAAATCAAAGCAGAGCCTATGATCAGCCCCACTTGAGTGGTCCAATTTGATTGTTAGTGCATGATCGGCCTTTGGTCCATCTGGACGATGGTTTCAGGCACCGGCGGCCGGTAGCCTAGAGCACTGTGTGGTCGTTTGGTGTTGTAGTGTTTCCTCCATTCCTCAATCAGGATTTGTGCTTCGCGCAGGCTGTAGAAGATTTCGCCGTTCAGGAACTCATCTCGGAACCGGGCATTGAAGCTTTCGCAGTATCCGTTTTCCCAAGGTGACCCTGGTTCGATGTAGGCGGTCTTCGCGCCAACGGCCTTGATCCAATCTTGGACGGCCTGAGCAACAAACTCCGGGCCATTGTCTGAGCGAATGAATGACGGGATGCCGCGCAGGATGAACAGATCACTCAAGACGTCGATGACATTGCCTGAGTTGAGCTTAGCCGTACCGCCCATATTGCCGAACCAGCTCGATCATATCTGCGATAAGACGCTCTTCGTCAGAACGCCCCACGGGCATTTTGCGTTGCGTGGATCGGTGTTGTCTTAGAACGCGGCAAGCGCGACGCTCCGAGACATTCAGCTCAGCACGAACACGGTCAATGCAAGCTCGGCGGCGAGCGGGGCTTAAAAGTTTCCCTTTGCTGCCTCCGCCAAGATCAGTTTGTCCAGCGTCAGATCCGATACGGCTCTTCTTAGCCGCTCGTTCTCTTTCTGCAGGCGCTTCAGTTCCTTCAATTGGTCCGTGCCCATTCCACCGTATTTCTTCTTCCAGCGGTAGAATGTTTGTTCAGTCACACCAATCTGGCGGATCGCATCCAGACGCGGCATCCCTTGCCCCGTCAGAACCTCAACCTGCCGTAACTTCGTGACAATCTCTTCCGGCTTTGGTCGCTTGTTGGCCATGTGTCTCCTCCGTTTTCCTAAACATAGCGGAAGACCACTTCAGTGGGGGAGGATCACCTAACCTGACTGACTAATCTATGCTCTCGTAGCTAGCCCAGCCGGATACTGATCGAGTTCTCGCTGGGCTAGCGAATATTTTTTGGTTCGAGTTGGAGAACGAGCTAGCTTAATGTCGTGGTCCTTTCAGGGGAGCAGGTCACAAACTAGCTGATTATACATGCAGCTCGCTGTCCGCATACTGCAATCCAGTTTGCCTTGTAACCAGTGTCATCCAAAAACTCTGAAAACGCGAGCCTCTCATGTTTTTCAAAGTTTGGGTAACAGAAGTATTCATCAAAAACGATGACGCAACCAGGTCGGATCTGCTTCTTCAACGTATCAAAAATTGTCTTCGTCGAGCTGTAGATATCGCAATCAACATGCATAAAGCTCAACGCATCGATTTTCGCTGCATAGTCTGGAAGTGTTTCCGAGAACCACCCTTTATGAAGTTTTACATTGTGCTCAACCTCGGGGAACGAGCCCTTGCGATCAAAGTCAAATGGCTGCCATCCAACCCACTCTTCAGGTAGTCCTTCGAAGCTATCAAAACCGTCGAAAACTACGTCGGGACGTTCTTTTGCGAACAGATTAATTGTACGCCCTGAATACACACCAAATTCAGCATGGGCGCCCTGAAGATCTGCTTTTTCAAGCGTGTATTTCAAAAAATCATCTGTCTCAATGAAAACCATCGCATCAGGCATTTCTTTTTGAACGATCGCTACAGTACGTTCTAAGGCCTTCTCGGATATGGCTTTAAATAGTGCCAGATTACTGTTTGGGGGTGTGTCAAGCCAACCACTTACTTTTGGGGGTGGAGGGGTAACAGGATAAGGTCGGGATGTGTTTTGAGTTATGCTTGACAGTTTTTGGATCGTTACATCCAGTTTCTTTTCAATTTTTCTTAGCCTTCTGAACATGAACTCTTTGTTCCTTCCAAATTCCAAACTACCGCCCGTTAGATTGCATGACTCTAAAGCACTAATTCATGCAAAGAGCTATAGTGTTCCTGTTCATTGCTTAGACAAGTTTGATCCTAGGTTCTTTACGCCCAACCACTTTTGCAGTTGTACAAAAAGTACATCCAGCCGTTTCAAACCAGTCTGGTCGTGTTTCGGGTAGTTTCTGACGTGCAGTCGTCACAAAAAGGGTTTGCGCTTCCGCACCCCCAAAAGCCGGGCACGATGTATGTCCGGTTGGAAAGGTCACAGAAGACAGAAATTCACCATCCGGGCTGTAGCGTGCGACGCGCGCTGAGCCCCATTGGGCAACCCATACGCACCCTTCGATGTCAGTAACAGCCCCATCTGGCTTGTATTCCGGAGTGGTTTCGGTCGCATTAAGATCGACAAAAACAGTTTTCGCTCCAAGCGGCCACCCAGAGTTTGGATCGACGGCCATTTTCCAGATTCTCCGCTCTTTTGTATCAGCATAATAGGCCAGATTGCGGTCTGGATCGAAGCAAATTGCGTTGGGTGTGGTCATCCCCTGTTCCAACACGCGCAACTCGTTTTGGCCGTCGGCGCCCGGCATCCATCGATACAACGCGCCCTGATATAGCTCCCCGGTTTTGCTCATGGTTCCAACCCAAAACCCCCCCCAAGGGTCTGCGCGGCCATCATTCGATCGCGTCGCCATGTTGTCCGCTTCGATTGGACACAACATGATTTCTAAACCCGTCTCAAGGTTGAACCGGCTCAAGCCCGTTTCACTTGCGATCAGAAGACTATCCTGATCAATCCAACCCGCTGCGCTGACATTCCTATCAAATTGCCAAGATAAAACTGTTTCACCATCACGCGACAAAAGTTGGCAGTTTAAGATATCAAACCAATACAGCTGTTGGCGTTCAGGATGCCAGAACGGGCCTTCGCCCAATAAACAGACGCGATCGTCAAATATCTGAGCTGTCTTTTGCATGATATCATAGCCTCAGATCACAGGGTGTCAGGTAAAGTAACTCGAATACAAAGCCAGGCGTCACACACCCAAGTGTTGGAAGAGGTTCTTTAGAGTGTTGTCGTGCACATATTCTATCGCCTGAACAGTGCTGTTTGCGTTGTGACTGGAAACGGCGACATTTTCAAAGCCAAGGAGCGGATGATCAACTGGCAGGGGTTCTTTTTCAAAGACATCCAAAGCGGCAGCTGCAACCTTGCCGCTATTCAGAGCATCGATCAAAGCCTGTTCATCGACAAGACCTCCCCGAGCCACGTTGCATATGATCACCTGGTCGCGGGCTTTCTGCAGCGTTTCCGCATTAATCAGGTGATAGTTCTGAGGCGTTTGGTTGCAACAGAGACAGATCACATCAGCTTGATCCAAAAGGTCAGCGAACGAAATAATCTGAGTCCCATCTGGCGACTCTTTTATGTTTGGGTCATGCGCAACGACAGCCATCCCAAGGCCGCGAGCCCGTTGACCCACTCCTTGTCCAATCGCACCATAGCCTACAATTCCCATTGTCTTGCCAGTCATGCCCGGAAAGCGTCCCTTGGGCCATTCGCCCTTACGTATCATGCGATCAGTACGGGCTAGGCGACGTGTCGCTGCCAAAAGCAAGCCAATTGCATACTCGCTTACCGCATCCCGGAATGCACCTGGGGAGTTGCAGATAGGCACACCCAGACGCTCAGCAGCCATCAGATCGATACTGTCAACTCCAGTACCCCATTTCGAGATCACCTTGAGCCGTGGCAAGCAGGCCAAAAGAACTGCTTCAGTTATCTGGTCATCGCCAGCAAGCCATCCATCAATCTGCCCAGCAAAATCCAGGCACTGAGACTCTGACATAAACTGGTTTACTTTGGGCCAGATTGGGACCAGGCCGTTTTGCTTCAACACCGCATCAAATCGATCTTTTTCATTGATCATCATGATATTGGATACCAGTACCTGCATCGTCAGACCCCTAGACAGTTTTGTGCTTGCTCAGAACACCCAACAGCGCCTCAGCGATATCAAGGTCTTCCTGAGTTTTGATCACATGGCCTGATATTGCCCCGACTGGATAGAATTGAATCTTGCCGTTGTAGGTTCCAATTCGGCCAGCTTCGACCGCATCTACATATGGTTTTGCGCGCCAACCGGTGATCGACCATGTCACACGCTGGGTCGGCACGAGATCCTGCGAGTTGGTCTTTTCAGTAAATGTAAAGTTGATCGGTTGATCCTTGTAGGCGACCTCAATCTGGTCCTCGATACAAGACAACATCACATCTGCATCTGACGCTATAAACGCCTCGGCAAAATCCTTGACCTCGCCTGCTGTCAAAAGCGGTGCGATAGAATGTACCTGGATCAATAGATCACAGTCTACGTTTCGCAGAAAATCGTAGACAAATTGTTCGGATGTAGCGACCGAGTTCCCTAACTCTGCCGGACGTTGGTAGAATTTGGCACCATACTCATCGGCGATCTGGGCAAACTCGACATTTTCTGAGTTGACATAAACCGCATCAAAGCAGCCTGCTGCCTTACATTTTTCTATTGCATGCGTGATCAAGGGTTGCCCAGCGAGTGGTGCAAGGTTCTTTTTCTTTAGGCGCTGACTGCCCATGCGGGCCGGGATCATGGCAACTGTTTTCATATTCGTGTCCTGTTCTAGTCCAATACAGGCAGGCTGCGGGCAAAAAGAGATTGGTAGGTGTGAAAAAGCTCCGGCGCGCAGCAGAGGCTTCTTTGGTCCTGATCGAACGCTGCAGCTTCACTCTGTGTCTGGTAGCTACCGTATTGTAGCCCTGCTTCGTTTGCGATCAGCGCACCAGCCATGTCATCCCAAGCTTTAGCTTCGCGACTGGCTACAAGACATACTTTACCTGAAGCCGCATAACATAGGTGAAGCGCCTGACTGCCAAAATTTCGAAGCTTATGTTGAGAAAGTAACTCACCCAACACCTCGGGGCAGGTTTCGGAAAGATCTCTTATCAGGCCCGACGACACGATAGCCAGCTTCGCTTTGTGCGAATGCGGCATCAGCGATGTTCCATTCAGAAAGGCGCCATTGCCTTTCTGTGCGGAAAATGTATCGCCATGTGGGATATCATGTACTGCGGCCAGAATGGGAACACCGTCAATTAACAGAATAACAGCAACGCTGAAAACCGGCAGATTGGCTACAAAATTGACTGTCCCGTCTAGGGGGTCTACCAGCCAAACTGGTCCAGAGTTGCTGTGTGGTTTATAGTCTTCTTCTCCCACCACGGTGGACCCTGGCAGCAAAGCTTGAAGTTCGCGCTCAAGCTTGGCTTGCATCTCGAAATCCAGGCTTGTCACAAGGTCCAACCCATCGTTCCCCTTTGCTCGAACATCCGCCTGTCGAGTAAATACATCGCTCACCCAAACAGGTAAGGCAGAACACAGGCTAGCGCGAAGTTCAGAAGGGAAGGACGCAGCTTCCATAATTAGAATTTACGATTTCTAATCAGGGATTTGTCCATATTTGACATGCGCAAATACTGAGTCAGAATGTGGATGAAGGCCATGTGGATATCTTCTACGATACCGTAGTTATTCGCATTCACATGAGCGTTGATGTCCGCCAGCGATCTTGATCGTCCACCAGAAAATCCTGTGAAGGAAATGGTTTTTAAACCAATCGATTTAGCCGCCTCTAGGGCCTGCACAATGTTCTCGCTGTCACCAGATGAGCTTACCGTCCAGAGTAGGTCGCCGGGGCGGGCCATAGACTGCAACTGATAGGCAAAGACCTGATCATATGAAATGTCATTCGCCAGGGCCGAGTTCATTTCGGTATGCGCCGATAAAGACATAAAACGCGGCATCAGATCAGTATCCGTGCGCACGCATTTTAGGAAATCGCACAACGAATGATTAGCGATACCTGCCGATCCGCCATTTCCGCAGATATAGATAAACTTACCTGCGTTTATCGTATCTGTCAGAGCCAGCGCAACTTCGTCTAGTGCGCTCAGGTTACTCGATTTGGTAGCTTCGGCGAACGTCGCAAAATATGCGCCGGCAAAACCCTCGCATGATTCAAAATCTGTACTGGGGAAATGGTCTTGCATAGATAGTTCATCCTTAGAAGAGGGTGTTCAAGCTTCCAGAACAAATCTCAGAACGCCGGACTTTAGGCTGCGCTGTAACAGAATCTGAAGGTCGCGCAGCCTATTTTTGTCTGCCTCACGGAAAAAACTGGACCAGAATGGCATATCCGCGTTCTCAGTTGTTGTGAAGTATCGATCCAAGATCACCGCATCCAATCGCCCTGGGGTTGAGACTTCGAGCACGTCAAAACCGAGACGCTCGCACAAAAGCTGAAATCCCTTGATCGAAAACACAGTCAGCCGGTCAAGAGGAATGAAGCTAGGAGAGTCCGCACCCAGTATTTCATACTCTAGCCCATCAGCACAGGAACTAGCGATGAAAATGATTGTGCCTGGGGCCACTGATTGCTTGATGGTTTTCATCAGGGCCTCTGGATCAGCCACACGATCAAGTTCAGCAGGAATGAGAACGGCCTTCGGTGCGATCCGAACCAGTTGTTGCCGAATGTGATCAAAATCGATTGTCTCAGGCGTCAGGGGTAGAAACTCCCACCGTCGGTTGTGGCTTAGTCGTTCTGTTGTCTCCGGCCAGTCCAATGCCTGTGACGCAAATCTGATATCAGTCACAACATCGAGCTTTTTCTTCAGACGCGCTTCCGTGAGGCTGACCCAATTCAACAAAGAAGTGAATTCAAATTCTCGGTCCGGGTTCAGCTTCTCATTGTTTTGCGTTTCAATCACTTCAAGCCTTAGAGTGTCCAACACATGCTGTTCCGGCACACGTTGAGCATAAATCGTATTGCATTCCGTACAGCGCAGAGACCCGAGAAGCGTCTGAGAAAAGTTGCGGCTTTTACAAGCTGCAGATCCGCAAGCTGGGCAACTTGTACGGTTAGTCCATATCGCTCTATCGTCCAGCATCAGATCAAGCAGTGCCTTGTTTCGAACAAGGCGGTATCTGGCAGGCTTTTCGCCGGCAATTGAATCGATATCGGGTAAGTGATCAAGAAATACTGGTGTTTGCATGGTCATGAGACCTGATCTGATTGAAAGGCGCGCCCCTTGAGTTCCTGCAACCAATCAGAATCAGCAGCATAGATTTCTTCAACCAATTCCATGACATCCAGCGCTTGCTGCGAAGTGCCGCACTGCAGTGGCTTGCCTTCGACGATTGTATCGTAGAACTCGGCAATCTCTTTGTCCCAGGACCGGTCTTCGGTAAAGCGCAATTCCTGGCTCTCGGGGTTCGGGATAGGGTTACCGCCTTTGTCCAGTCGGTTGAGTGCAACGGTCAAGACTTCGGTTCCATAACTGCCGGAGGCGGAAAGAATACCGTCAACCGAGATAAAACCGTTGCGCAGATAGAGCTCCAGGCGAAACGTATGCTGCCATTGTGTCGCCGAGGAATGGACAGATGCCACCACACCGCTTTGCGTTTTCATTAGTGCAAAAGCGTTGTCTTCAACTGGCGTATCAGTCCAAAAATTACGCTGGACAAAGCTGCGCACATCGCGAAACTTTCCAGCAAACATCAGGAACAGATCAAGCATATGAATGCCTTGATCGATCAAGATTCCTCCACCCGACAAGGCAGGATCATTCCGCCAGTTTTGCGCGTAGTCAGGACCTCCAGCTTTGCCGTAGACACCCCTCATAAAGTAGAGTTCACCCATGGTCCCTGCATCAATCAGCGTTTTGGCTTCTTCAATTGCATCATGCGTACGATGGTTGAAACCGAACTTTAGCACACGGTCCATCGAGGCTTTCTCAGCGGCAATCATACGCTGCACATCGCCTGAATTGCGCCCTGGTGGTTTCTCAGAGAACACGTGCTTGCCTCGGGATAGGGCCTCACAGACGACGTCTGGGATCATGAGATTGGGGACGCTACACACGATGACATCCGGGTTATGATCGTACACCGCCAATGGATCTGTGACCATCGGAATACTTGCAGCAGGATCTATTGCTGTATCACAGGCAACTACGACGTCGAAGCCGCCATGGCGGTTCATCGCCTCGTGGCGAATCCTGCCCATCTTCCCATATCCGATAATGGCCACGCGCAGAGTCATAGTCTGTTTTCTCTTTTCTGGTCAGCATGCTGTCTGCATGACCGTCAGACGGCGCAATAGCCTAGAGTCTCAAGTTCTCGGTAACATAGCTATCACCGTTTTGGGTGCAAGCCGATACTATTCCTCTAGGCCAGAATTCGCGTGCCATTGGATTCTGCATTTTAACAAAACGCTGCCAGCGCTAATGAGAGATAGAGTTTGGTACACATCTTAGGGACTAAAAAAATAGCGCGATGATACTACTAGAGAAACTGGCGCAAGCCAGGGACGAAGGTCGAGCGGCCGACCTGAATAGCGACGATTTACCGACCAAAATCACAAAGGCCTATGAAATAGGTTTGTCGCAAGTCCCCAACGTGGCCGCATGGAAGATCGGAGGAGCCAACCCTTGGTCGCGGAATGTATTCAAAAACACCGAGAGCTTTTTTGGGCCGCTAGGCCAGAACGAAGTCCATTTCGGCGATAATGCTATCCCATTGAATCGGCTGAACGCACCACTCGCCGAGCCCGAAATCATGCTTGAGCTGGTGGTTCCGGATCGATCCGATCAGCAGATCTCATTTTCTCGTATGGGCATTGGCTTTGAAATCCCGGCGAGTGTGCTTCCAGAGGCATTGAAACCAAGCCTTTTTGGCCAGATCGTGGATCGAGCAGGGGCAGGGGCGCTTTGGATAGCGGGCGTTGAAGAATTCAATAAGGCAGCTTTGGAACAGGAGTTCACCTCTGAGGCATCACTGAACAGTAGTCAAATTGTTCAAGGGGGATCGCACAATCTAGTCGGTGGGCCATTGGGGGCGGCGGATGAGTTTTTACGTCTTGCACTTCGCTATGGCGTGTCGCTCAAATCCGGCCAATGGATTGCCACCGGGGGGCTGAGCCCGGCGGTTCCAGTCGGACCCGATGATGTTGTGCGGGTTAAGGCGCGATCATGGGATGTGAGCGTCCGCTTCGAATAGATGTCTGTTTCTTAGTCTCACCTGATGCATTGCCACACCCACTTGAGTGCATAGAGACTTCTTAGTGTTGTCCAGTTTGGGGCAGGGTGTATTCAACCAAAGAACACTCCGGTCCCTTAGAGGGGAACGAGGTATTTTGTACTGATTGAGCTTTTGCCTAGAGCATGAATACGTCATCTTCCAGAAGTGATTGCAAAGCGATCTCGGTGTCTAGCTCCTGCACCACAGCTGAATTCTCTCCGACGACCGAGTCTGATGCGTCTCGGGTTCCCAACAGGTTATACTGATGATCTTCGAAACTGCTGCCCGCTACCAGAGCAATATCTGCTGAAAAGGCAAAGTCATCTTCACTCAATGCGAGTGCAAACGTCTGGGCGAACTCAGGTGCTGGATTCTGATTTGCTGACAGCGACAAAGGGATATTATTTATAACCGGGCCAATATAGGTATCTTCATCAATATCAGCGCCATAGAAGGTCTCGACGGTTTTGACATCGTTGATCAGCGCTCCGCTCAGTTGAGCGCCCTGGCTGTCCAAGACCCATTCAAAATACCTGCCGTCGTCGTGTTTCCAAAGCAGACGGTAACCACCACCGCTTGCTTCGACATGGACGGCACTCCAGCCAGCCAGAGAGTCTGGTCCCATCGCCTCACCCCGAAGAGTAATCTCGGTAGTTCCGTTAATGAGATAGACGCCACGCGTCGACAGCTCGAGATTGGTCGATCCGTCTGTTTCGATCGAAGAGGTCGTATGCCCAACAGTCGCATCATTGTTCAGATCGGCATCATAGAACTGTTCAAGATCCACAACGTTGTCGACAAGAGAGCCGCTGATTTGCTCGCCCCGACTATCAAGCACCCATTCGAAATACCGGCCATCGTCATGCTTCCATAGTACGCGATAGCCACCACCAACGGCCTCGGCTTGGACTGCACTCCAGCCCGCCAACGATTCTGGCCCCATGGCTTCACCCCGAAGAGTGATTTCGGTAGCGCCATTGATTAGATAAGTCAGGCCAGGCGAGCCCTGTGTCGAAATCGACAGCGTCGTCGATCCGTCCGCTTCGACTGAAGATGTCGTATGACCCACGCTAGCGTCATCGTTCAGGTCAGCATCATAGAACTGCTCAACGTCGACAACATTGTCGATAGCAGAACCGCTGATTTGCTCACCCTGACTATCAAGCACCCATTCAAAATAGCGCCCATCATCGTGTTTCCAAAGTACACGATATCCGCCGCCATCGGCTTCAGCCTGAACTGCATTCCAGCCAGCCAAAGAACCTGGCCCCATGGCTTCGCCCCGAAGGGTAATTTCGGTAGTTCCGTTGATCAGATAAACACCGCGCGTCGATAGCTCGAGATTGGTCGATCCGTCTGTTTCGATTGCAGATGTCGTATGACCAACAGTGCTGTCATTGTTCAGATCGACACCATAGAACTGTTCAATATCCACAATATTTTCGACTAGCACGCCGCTGATTTGTTCGCCCTGGCCATTTAGAACCCATTCGAAGTAGCGACCATCGTCATGTTTCCACAGAACGCGATATCCGCCGCCATCTGCTTCCGCGTGGATCGCACTCCAGCCCGCCAGAGAATCAGGCCCCATGGCCTCGCCATTCAGGAATATCTCTGTTGTCCCATCGATTAGATACGTTACGCCCGACGACCCCTGAGTCGAAGTCGCCAGCGTGGTTGATCCGGTGCTTTCTACTGAATTAGTGATGTGTCCAATTGTGCCATCATTGTTCAGGTCGAACCCGTAGAACTGCTCAAGGTCGACAACGTTGTCGACGAGCGTGCCGCCAGTTTGTTCACCTTGGCTGTCGAGAATCCATTCGAAGTAGCTTCCATCAACATTTTCCCACAACACGCGATATCCGCCGCCATCGGCTTCGGCATGTATTGCGCTCCAGTCGCTAAGAGAGTCCGGCCCCATCGCTATGTTGTTAAGTTTGATTTGTGTCGAACCATCAATCAGATAAATCGTACCATTAGGGCCTTCTGTCGTCGTTGTAAGCGTGTTGCTACCTGTGTTTTCGACGACACTTGTTGTATGCCCAATTGTACCATCGCCGTTAAAGTCAGCACCATAGTACTCTTCGCTATCCACAATATTCGTGACCAGCGCACCATTGATTTGCGCACCTTGGCTGTCGAGTATCCATTCGAAGAACTCTCCGTCGTCATTCTTCCACATCAGACGGTAACCACCAAAGATCTGCGCTTGAACGTTGATCGCAGTCCAGCCGTCGATAGTGTCTTCACCTACAACATTCCCATTCAGGGTAACGGCGATATTGGTCGTTGGACCTCCAACCAGATAGAAGCCCTGCTCTGCATGTTGAAGGATCGTGCCCGCGGACTCGATTGTCGTGATCTGCGTGGCCGAAGTCAGTTGCGAAAGGTTGTATCGATAGGCACCATTCAGAAACCAAAACAGTTCCACATCATTCATTACAGTGAATGTCTGGCGTGTAAGAACGTTCAGGAACTCGTATTGACCACCGTTGTTCAAGAACAGGTACTTTTCCAAACCGCTGATGAAGCGGACTGTATCTGTGCCAGATCCACCCGAAAACGAGCCAGAGTTGTTGGTCACGATGGCCATGTCATTGCCCGCATCACCGTAGACCGTATCTTCACCTTGGCCATTAGCGACATGAATGACATCATTGCCGCTGCCACCGAAGATCTTGTTGTTGTTGGACCCGTTAGAGGACGAGCGGATGGTATCGTTCCCGCCATTCCCGCTAATGGTGTTCTGCGCAGTGTTGCCAATGATGGTGTCGTTTCCACTACCCGCGATATACTGTTCGATAATCGTATCGCGCATAATCGCCATATTGCCGATCAGCCCATAAACGTTCGAATAGGTCTCTGCGTTCAGGTTGACGTATTGGTTTCTTGTATCATTAGCGAAGTTGACTATGTCCCAGCCACCATCATCGACAATGTTGAAGGCGACGCGGTAGCCGAGGGAAGCGATCTGATCGTAAACTCCGCCAGCATTCGACCCCACGCCATAAGTAGTGTTACTGGTCCTTAGATCGTTGGGCTTGCCGTAAAGCTCCCACATGGCCAGCACATCCGCGATCATCGGAGTGATCACAAGCGCGTCTGACGCGTTTACATTCGGATTCTCGCCTTGAGAAAAATATGACATGACAGAGGCCTGCCAGCTGTCATTTGGGAAGATCGCACTGTTTCCAAAAGTTACACCAGCGCCGTTATAGGGACCGGGGTGGCCAAGCCCTATGGCATGTCCAATTTCGTGCAAGTAGGTCTGAAACGAATATGTGTCGACACCGATCCCGTAGTTTGCGATCCAATTCGTACTTACGTTCACATCAGCATAGGCCATATCGCGCAATGTGCTGCTATTGTACCAGCCATATTGCGAATAAGCCCCACTGAAATCGTCGTAAAATAGAATATCAGGCCTGGAGCTGCTGCTTAGCTGAAAGTCGATCCCTGTGACAGATTCCCAAGTATCCAGTGCCAGTTGAACCATCCATTGGACACTGGGGTCGACACGCGAATAGTTGACCGTGATTGTATTGGAATCCCACTTTCGAGGCCGACTGTCCTCGCCATATACCAAATAGTCGGCGATCTGATTGTGTGCGCTTGCTGACATTCCGCAGTGACCCTTGATAAAATCGAAAATTAATTCTGTTTTCCAATGATTAACTTCTGGACCCTACATGGTCCATTCGCAACAACCAGAATACGGATACGCGTGTACGAGATGTTGCACGCACGCACCGGTTGCTTTGGACTGCCCAGATCAATGCAAATGAGTGGGTCCTAAAGTTGACTAAATTATGACAATATGAGGCGATGCGTCCTGAGGAAAGCTAATCCCCATCACAATCCGCGACGAACCGAAGCAATGCGCAATATTCTGTCGCAAAATAACTATTATGATTGATTTATTCGTTCAGCCTGAGGCCTAGAACGGGTTTAATTCCCGCTCCGACACGCACATTTCGCAGGCTCGTCAGCAAAGTTTAGCCAACCGATTGATGGTTGGCCCGAGAGCACTCAGCCTTGCGCTTCTTCCAGCAAATAGGCCAGCAGGTTCACGATGTCTTCGTCCTTCTTTAGGCCCGGGAATTGCATCTTGTTGCCTGGAACCGTGCCGCGTGGATCGGCAAGGAACCCAGAGAGCGTTTGGATGTCCCATGTGATACCAGAGTCCTTAAGTGCCGCCGAATATTTGAATCCTTCGACCTGTCCTGCCTGCGCCCCCAGAATACCAAACAGTGTCGGACCAACACCGTTGCGCCCTTCTTTCAACTTGTGGCAGGCGCTGCATTTACGAAAGACTTTCTTACCAGCCTTAGCATCTCCGTCCACGGCCACTGCGGCTACCTCGGTTGCAGCCTCGGGTGCCACACTCGCCTGTTCACCCTCCAGTTCGAACATAAGCCGCGCGGTGACAGGGACGGTGCGGGTGATACCTGGCAGCTCGGCCAGTTCCATCAACTTGTCGACCCCGGCATTCACACCAGCATCTTCGGTGCTGATAAAGACCATATCATTGGTTGTAACCAAAACCGACTTTTCCGACAGGCGAGCCACGAACAGTTCAGCGTCAAATTCAACATCTGCACCAGCCAGGGAAAGCACCGCTTCGCTATCAACCGTTGCGGTTTGCCCGACCTCAAGCGCGCTCAATTCGCTTATGTCGATCTCAGCCGTCAATGTCGCAGTGCCCGCTTTGCGGAAGACGTATTCGAACATGCGTTCATTGCGGATATCGATATTGGTCTCGACCGAAGACAGATCAATTTCAATCATTGCCTGGCCGTCTGGGTTAACCGTCCCACTCAGTGAGGTGAAACTGTTGACCTCACCCACGCTGTCTTTCTTGATGCTACCATAAGCGAGGTGCGAGCCGTCTGGAACCAAAGTCCAGCCTTCGGCCAGGGCAGGGCCTGCAATAATTGCCGACGCGATCGTGACCGCATGTATCAGATGTTTCATTTCATTCCTCCTCGGGTTATGCCAGTCCTGAGCGCGCGGGCCCGGTCCGTGAACATGAAACACACACAGGTCGTATTTTATTCGATGGCGGGTGAAATAAGCTCGGAACAGGCGGTCAGAACCGCAGTGCAGACGCATTCCAAACGCGTCTGGCGTTTTGCTTTGGCGCTGTCGGGTGCGTCGGACGTGGCCGATGATCTGGTTCAAGCCACATGCCTGCGCGCGCTTGAGCGTCATCATCAGGTGACATCGCACGATCGACTGGATTCGTGGCTAATGACAATCTGCCGATCAATCTGGTTGAACGAGATCCGATCTCGCGCTGTACGCAAGGCACAGGCGCTGTCGGTAACGCCCGAATCCGAACTGGTTGCAACAGGTCCGGATTCAGAAACGAATATTTTCGCCACTGAAGTGTTTACCCAAGTGATGCAACTGCCAGAAGCGCAGCGGGAAACGGTCATGCTGGTGTTTGTCGAAGGCTACAGCTACCGCGAGGCCGCCGCGTTGCTGGAGGTTCCCATCGGCACAATCATGAGTCGGCTGTCCAGCGCCCGGCAAAAACTGAAAACCGTAATGCAGCAAGATGCGGCAAACGCCGCACAACGGAGTGGCAAATGACGTTTTCCGACGAGACGCTTCTGGCGTATCTGGAAGGCAATTTGGAAGAGGCCGAGGCCCGTCAGATCGAGCAGGCGGTCGAGGCGGACCCAGAGCTTGAACAGCGTGTGATGGCGCTGGACCCGTTTGCCAGTATGGTGCAGGGGGTTTTCGAAGCCATTCCCGCGCAAGCGCCCGAAGTTGTTCTTCCTGAGCTCGCCGCTCAAACCTCCGGGCCTGCTGGCATAGGTTTGATGCGGCTTGCCGCTGTAGCAGCCAGTGTTGCGGTTATCGCCGCGTCTGCGACCTGGTGGACCATGCGACCCGCACCTTTGGGCTGGGCGCAACAGGCCGCGATTTATCAGTCACTCTATGTGCCAGACACAATCGCCCCGCTGGATGCGTCGACCGAAACACTGGACAAGCAGTTTGCGATGGCCGAAGAACAGCTGGGCCGTTCCTTGAACCGAGATGCGTTGGAGGCATTGCCGGGGCTTGAGCTGAGGCGGGCGCAGGTGTTGTCGTTCAAAGGTAAGCCGCTGATCCAGATCGTCTTTGCAGATGAACAAGGGCAACCCTTGGCCTTTTGCGTGATCCGTCAAGGACCTGATGCCCCGAATAAACCAGCCAAATCGGCGGTTCTAAGCGGTTTGGCCACAGTAACATGGGCTCAGGATGGGTTTGGCTACATGCTTTTGGGCAGCAATCCAAAAACCGATCTGAGTGGTGAACTGGACGCTCTGTCCCAGACATTTACGGGTTAGAAAAATCCACTTGTGAACCGCCCGAAATGTCCAAAGAATACGGGCATGAAGTCCAAGTCTGTCATACCGCTGCCCGAGGATGAGGCCGAAGAGGCCACACCGCCAAGCATCTATGACTCTGATCCATCCGACGAAGATGACCTTTGGTTTCTGTCTCCTGACGACGAGGACGCAGCAGAGGATTTTCTGCCGCCCGGCCCCCGGCAGGACAATCGGGTTTTGTTCGACCCGCGCGACTGGCGGGCGGCGCAGGCGGCACTCTCCGCTGAGCTGGCCGATCTGGCCCTAACCTTTGGCGCGCTGGATGAACGCTTGCGGGCGGGACCCGATGGGTGGACCCACCGTCTGGCATTGATGGACGTCTCGGATCTGGGCTGGTGGACGGGCGACCGGATCGGTGTCGACCGACTGGCCCTGTGGACAGGCTTGCGCATTGGGGCGACCAGCGATGACGCACAAGCCCTGTACCGGGCGGGGTGGGCCGTGCGCCGCCTGACTTCGGGCGCGGGTCCGTCGGTTGGTGGATGGCAGGCCGGGTTAGGCGCATTTCTGGACCGAATGGCCCAGGGGATCGAAGAGGTACCCGAGGCCGTGGCCGATTTGGCCGAGGTCATGGGCAATGTGGAAGGCTTGCATCCGGTGACACAGGCCGCGATTGCCTTTCACGCCTGGCGCGCCGTCTCGGACGGGATCGGACAGGATACCGAAGCTGCGATTATCGCCGCACGGCATGCCGCATCAATGGGTCGTGGCGGGGCCATGTTCATGCCGCTGGCCTTATCCGGGCCCGGCGCGCTGCGCGGGATGGGCGAACCCGAAGAGAAACTCGCGGCATGGATCACCGGGGCAGGGCAGGCGGCCCTAGCCGCATTGCTGCATCTTGATCGGGTCAATGCATGGGAGGTGCGGGCCCGCGAAGCAACAGAAGGTTTATCAGGTCGCACCCCGCCTCTGCTGATTGATGTCCTGACTGCATGGCCTATGGTTTCGGCCCCGTTGGCCGAGGAACTCACAAAAGCGTCGCGTGCTACAGTACAACGCAATATCGACCGGTTCAGTCGCCGCGGCTTGCTGCGCGAAGTGACAGGGCAGGGGCGGTATCGCGTCTGGACAGCGGCTCTGTGATCCAACAGCCACTCCTGCCGGAAAGCGGCCACTGCGCGCCGTGACAAAGACAGTTTCGGTTCTAAGCGCGTGGTTGTTACAGGCAACATAATGTCGCTGAAGCGCTAGGCATAAGGGCCGAACCAAACTTAGCCTTACAGTCAAGAAGCACTGTTTCGGGCCATGCCCCAGCGTGGCTTCTTTCGAAACACAGCGACAGGTGCCTAGATGTCAAATGCGCATGAACTGACCCAAGAACAGTCTGACCGGTATTGGCAGGATGGATTTCTGTTCCCTCTTTCTGTCTTTTCCGAAGACGAAGCTGCGGAGTTCCGTGCTGAACTGGAACAGGTCGAAAAAGACTGGCTGGCGGCAGACCTGCCATTGCCGCTGAACACCTACAAACGGGTCAACGCCCATCTGGTGATCCCCCTTGCAGCCCGGATCGCTCAAGACAAGCGTATTCTGGACGCGGTCGAAGGTGTTCTGGGTCCAGATATCATGATCTGGTCCGCCGAGTTTTTTATCAAGGAACCACGAACACAGCACACGGTTGGGATGCATCAGGATCTAACCTATTGGGGCATGGGCGAGACGCCTGATCAGGTGACGGCCTGGATCGCACTGTCACCGGCCACGGTTCAAAGTGGATGCATGGATTTTGTACGTGGAAGCCACAAGAACCCGATCCTGCCGCATATCGACACCTATTCCGAGACAAACCTGTTGTCGCGCGGTCAGGAGGTGGCCGTCGACGTTTCTGAGGACGATAAAACTCATATCGAACTGAAACCCGGCCAGATGTCACTGCATCACGGGCTGACAATCCATGGCTCTGGCCCGAACGCATCAAATGATCGGCGGATCGGGTTGGCGATCCGCTATCTCAGCCCCGGGGCACAGCAACTGGTGGCAGATCGTGATTATGCCATGTTGGCGCGGGGATCGGATGCGCACAGCAACTTCGTACCCGTCCAGGCCCCAGTCGCACTGTTTTCGCCCGAAGCTCTGGCGCTGTACGAACAAGTGCGGTTGGACCAAAGCAAAGCGTTGGCCGAAGGGGCGGACAGCTCCGTTCCGCTTTATACCAAGATGTAAGCTAGAAGGGTCAGGCGCTTAGCGCCCGACACCTACATAGGTCTCAAAGCCAGATTTCAGCGCTTTGCTTTCAGTGTAGATATTGCGCAAATCGACCATGCGGGGTGTGTTCATCGCTTCTGCCAGATCCGTTAGATTCAGCGCCCGGAATTCATTCCATTCCGTCAGCAGTACGACCACATCGGCGCCTTTAGCTGCGGCATAGGGATCATCAGACCATTCAACGCCGGGCAACAGCGCTTCACCTTCGGATTTGCCCTGAGGGTCCACCACACGCACTTTGGCCCCACCGCCGATCAGGGCAGGGACGATGGTCAGCGATGGCGCATCGCGCATGTCATCGGTGTTAGGCTTGAACGTCACACCCAGCATCGCGACGGTTTTACCGTTGAAACTGTCGCTACAGGCTTCGCGGATTTTTTCGATCATGCGCTTTTTGATCTCGTCATTCACGCGAATGACGGTTTCGGTGATCTGCATCGGATACGCGTGCTCTTGCCCGATCCGCGCCAGCGCGGCAGTATCTTTGGGAAAGCACGACCCACCGTAGCCTGGACCGGCATGCAGGAACTTGTTGCCGATACGACCGTCTAGACCAATGCCGCGTGCGACCTCTTTCACGTCGCCGCCGACCCGCTCGCACAATCCTGCGATTTCGTTGATGAAAGTGATCTTGGTCGCCAAAAACGCGTTGGCTGCGTATTTGATCATTTCAGCGCTTTCCAGATCGGTGGTAAGGATCGGGAAGTCACGCAGATAGAGCGGGCGGTAAATTTCGGCCATGACCTCAGCCGCGCGGTCACTTTCAACGCCAACCACGACGCGGTCAGGGCGCATGAAATCGTCGATTGCGGCCCCTTCGCGCAGGAATTCCGGGTTCGAGGCGACATCGAAATCCGCATCGGGATTGGCTGCGGAAACAACCGAATGCACTTTGCGATTGGTGCCCACGGGCACGGTCGATTTGGTGACAACGACGGTGTAACCAGTCACCGCCTGAGCGATCTCTTCCGCTGCGGCCATCACATAGGTCAGATCCGCATGACCATCGCCACGCCGCGTCGGCGTACCCACCGCGATGAACACGGCATCCGCACCGTCTACGGCGGCCACCAGATCGGTGGTAAAGCTCAGTCGCCCAGCGGCCACGTTCTTGGCCATCAGCACATCAAGGCCCGGCTCATAAATCGGAACGTCGCCAGCCTTTAACATGTCGATCTTTGCTTCGGCCTTATCCACGCAGATCACGTCATGGCCAAAATCTGAGAAACACACGCCCGACACCAGGCCCACATAGCCAGTGCCGATCATCGCAATACGCATTCTAAAAAATCCTTCTCACCAATTACCGCCTGCGGCGCGCATACAATCAAAGAAACTGCGAAGGGATTCAATGCCTGACTCAGGACTGCCCCTGCATTACACAGTTTCTTGCTGATTTTTGAGACGGAATCAGACGATGCGACCCCGTAGGCCACACCCAACAGTCCGCGCTGATGAGCGGAAACATGGAAAGAGTGGGGCCAATCTGGCCGAATTCCTATTGGATCAGAAGCATGAGTTCATGGTTTCAAGCAGCGCGCGCCTTCGTTTGGCACGAACCGCTTGCGCTAGATATCTTGGGAAGCACGCGAAACAAACCCAAATCTCCGCATGCATTATCGCAATCTGGCGGACATTGCTGACCTGCAGCGAATCGATCTGCTACGGCTACCGGACAAGGCGCAGCCCGGCAGCGGTGCCTTGTCCGTTTGATCTTAGACGGGCCAATACACTGGCGTTTGCGCTTGCTTATCTGGCCTGCGCGCGAGCTACTTCAATCAGAACCAGCGGCCTATGGCGGTAACCGTCGGTGATAGTGTCGAAGCGTCAGAGGCGACCGACAGCACCTTGTAGCTGACCTGAGATGCGGACGGCGCATCAAACCCGACAAAGCGCGCTGTGGCCCCGCCGCTACCGCTGAGGGCAGGGGTATCTGCGAATGTGGCAGGAAAGGCCCAGGTGGCAACGGCACTTGAAAACAGCGCACCTTCGGCAGTTGTGCAATCCGTTGCGGGTAAGGCGGCGGTACAGATTTGCGTGCCATCTGCAAAGCGGATGTAGTCGTCATTTGCGGTGCTGCCCCGTTCGATCACGGCCCCTGTCGGGGTGCCCGAAACCTCGGAAACAGTCCCCAACAAATTGCCCGGACTATAGCCATAATCGGCGCGCATCAGGCGTCCGGCGGTTGTGTCGTCCGCACTGATCTGGACCGCCGCGCCTGTGGCGGTACCGGTGGCTGGATCAATGCTCAGCGCATCCGTCCAGCTGCCGCCATCCGGGGAAACCTTGATCGAGAAACCCGTGCTACCGTTCAATCCCATCTCGGCATGGCCGGTCCAGTTGGACTGAAACAGCAGCGACGCGGTGTCCGAAGCATCGGATTTATTGATTTTCAACTGATGACCACCACCATCGTGGCTTAGCAATGTGGCCGGGCTGCGGACGGACAGGCGGTTGGTAGCATCTGAGCTGGTGCCCACACCAACCCCATCCAGATTATGCGTCGGGATCGGAGGTGTGATCCAAGCCTGACCATCCCAGACCTTCTGCAGGTTAGCCGCCAAGTCCCAGGCGCGCCAACCCGTATCTGGCGCGACGAAATGCCAGCTATTGTCCAGCCAGGCTGCTAACTCTCCGCCGTGACCAGCCCAATCGCCTGTTGGGGTTGCGCCCAAGGCGTGTATCTCACCCTGTTCCGGCACCGCCGGAGGCGTGGTTGCATCGGTCGAGGCGACAGTCAGTTGCACCACAAGATCCAGACGGCGCAGTGCCTCGTTATGGGTGACGTGTTTCTGCGCCTGAGAGGGTTGCAGGAAAGGAAGGTTCAATCGGGGTGAGTTTTGTGACACGGGGCGCATCCTCCTATGGCTGTCGGTCAGACATTTCTGTTGCGCGCCACCCTGCCGTATTGCGCATGAATCCCGTCTGACCGGGCAGATCGCCCGATTTACCCAATGTTAGGTCTTTGTTTCCAAAACATGGACAATAGTACGATATGGCGCAGCACGTTCACAAAACAGAGGTTGCAGGCGTGATTCCCCGCCCCGTGCAACGAGCTATGTTCAATTGCGCGCGTAGATATCTTCGTACCGGACGATGTCATCTTCACCCAGATAGCTGCCGGTCTGTACCTCGATCAAAACCATGGGCATTTTGCCCGGATTCTCCATCCGGTGAACCGCACCTAGCGGGATATAAACCGACTGGTTTTCCGAGACCAACTGAACCTCATCATCAATCGTGACTTTGGCCGTGCCCTTGACAACGATCCAATGTTCCGAGCGATGGTGATGAGACTGCAGGCTCAGCGCTGCACCAGGGTTTACATGGATACGCTTGACCTGAAACCGGTCATCAATCACCAGGCTTTCAAACCACCCCCACGGCCGGTGGTCGACAGGCAGAGATTCTGCTTGCCGCGCACCCTTAGCCTTCAGCGCACTTACCGCCTGTTTGACATCCTGCGCCCGGTCCATGCTTGTCACCAAAACCGCATCGGGCATGGCGACTGCGATGATGTTTTCCAAACCCATGGCAACCACCTCTTGCGCCGGAGATTCCGAACGGATCAGAACGTTCTGGCAATCGATGGTTGTAACTTCTCCGGTCGTGGCCACACCGCCTGCGTCGGGAGCGCTCAGCTCATGCACGGCGGTCCAGCTGCCCACATCGGACCAGCCATCGGCATAAGGGACAACACTCAGGTTTGCCGCCTTTTCCATCACCGCATAGTCAATCGAGATATCATCGACCTCGGCCCAGGCGCTGGCATCCAGGCGCAAAAAGCCCAGATCGCTTTGGGCCAGCTCCACCGCTTGCCGGACCGGCTCGATCAGTTCGGCCGCGTGCTGTTCGAAGGCCCCGATGATGTCTCGCACGGCAAACAGGAAGATGCCCGAATTCCACAGATAGCTGCCATCCGCCAGCATCGCCTCAGCGCGGTCCAGATCAGGTTTTTCGACAAACCGGTCCAATGGAATGGCCGCACCAGAGGCGTCTGGCGTCTGGCTGAGTTTCAAATAGCCATACCCGGTTTCAGGTCGGTCGGGCGTGATGCCAAACGTGACGAGATCACTCCGTGCAGAAATCGCTTCGATCCCGCGTGAAACTGCTGCGTGAAAGGCGGTTGTGTCGGGAACCACATGATCAGACGGGGCCACTAGCATGATGGCCTCTGGGTCACTGTCTGACAGCTGCAGGGCGGCGGCCAGAACGGCAGGCGCGGTATTGCGCCCTTCGGGTTCGATTAGGATCGGGCCAGGATCAACACCCACGCCCATCAACTGTTCAGGCACCACAAAGCGGAAGGCTTCATTGGTTAGTATCAAGGGGTTAGCATAGGGTGCAGCCTTCGGCCCGCGAAGCCGCACCGCGCAATCCTGCAGCAAACTGGTCTCACCCACCAAAGGCACAAACTGCTTGGGATAGCTTTTGCGGGACAGCGGCCACAAACGGGTTCCTGACCCACCGCAGAGAATGACGGGATAGACGGTATTCATGATGCGCATGCCTTTGAGCTTCAGCTATCTGAATGTATCGCCTTATTCGCCGTTAAGGGGAAGGGCCAGCGCCTACTGAGCCGCTTTTCCCGTGGCAACGATGTCATTCAGATACTGGCTCAGATCGCCGCGCAAATCGTCACGCGCCAGTGCAAAGGCTACAGTTGCCTGCAGGAACCCGGCTTTTGAGCCGCAGTCAAAGCGCTGACCATCGAATTTGTAACCAAATACCGGGACACCGTTCCGAATGTCTTCGGCGATCGCGTCGGTCAGCTGAATCTCGCCACCGCTGCCGGATTTCATCGAGTTCAGATTATAAAGCACCGACGGACCCAAAACATAGCGCCCAATGACGGCAAGGTTAGAGGGTGCCTCATCCGCTTTGGGCTTTTCCACCATACCACGCGTGCGCACCACGGTGCCCACGTTGTCACCCACGTCCAGCACACCATAGGAACTTGTTTTTTCCTGCGGAACTTCCATCGCGGCAACCATGTTACCGCCGGTTTCCTCATAAGCTTCGATCATCTGCTGCAGGCAGGGTTTGTCGGCTGCGATCACGTCGTCTGGCAGCATCACGGCAAAGGGCTCGTCTCCGATCAGACGACGCGCACACCAGACAGCGTGCCCCAGTCCCAGCGCCTTGTGCTGACGGATATAGGCAATTGCTCCGCTTTCCATATTGGTCGCGTTCAGCGTTGCTAAAAGTTCATCTTTGCCTTTGTTCTTCAACTCTTGTTCCAGAACCAGGTTGTGATCGAAATAATCCTCAAGCGCAGATTTCCCGCGCGAGGTAACAAAGATGAATTCCTTGATCCCGGCGGCGCGCGCCTCGTCGATGGCATATTGCACCAAGGGCCGGTCAACCAAGGTCATGATTTCCTTGGGAACAGATTTCGTCGCAGGCAGGAATCGTGTGCCCAGTCCGGCAACGGGAAAAATCGCTTTGGTGACCTTGCGTGTCATGGTGCCTCTCAAATCGTAACTTAACCGGAGGATTGCAGCCTGACCGGTGTGTCCTCATATGCTGCGAAACCGGATCAATCAATAACGCCCAACAATTCGGGTACTAATAGGTCAAATCGTGCCATCTTGTGGAGGCAGAGTCAAAATCCGATCTATTATCTGGCTGAATTGTCACGCACTGTTCACCGAATGGGCGAAATCCCGATCACTGTCAGTTTTTCAGACGCGATTTCATAGTTTTCTCGGGGAAACAGGTAGGGTCTTGGCCCGTGGCCTCCTGCCATCGCCCGATTGATCGGCGGGTTTTGAACCCCGGCAGCCCGTCGGCCCCGCCGACATCGTGCCCCTGTTGTTCCAGCGCTCGCTGCATTGCTACGATGTCTGATCGATAAAGGCCCCCGACCGCGCCCCAACGGCCCTGGAAGTCTCCGACACCATACTGAATCCGGTCTCCGACATGGCCCACAAACAGGGCATAAAGATCGCTTTTATTGTATTCCTTCAGAACGTAGAAATTTGGTGTCACAAGAAACGCTGGACCGTTGCGACCAGCTGGCATCATCAGATAACCCTCACCTTTGAGCTCATGGTTCGGGAAGGGTTTGCCCGAAACGCGACTGACACCTAGTGCGGCCCAATCCTGTATGGGACGCCCTTGGTCTGGTCCTTCAAGCGCACAGGATAGCGAGGTTGGCACCGTCACCTCGAACCCCCAGTCCCGGCCCGCGACCCAGCCGTGCCGGTCCAAATAGTTGGCAATCGACGCGATCGTGTCATCGGCGGAGCCCCAGATATCAGCCCGCCCATCTCCATTTCCATCTGCTGCATAAGTCAGGAAGTTGGTCGGCATAAATTGTGGCTGCCCCAAAGCACCAGCCCAAGAGCTTTTCATTTCGCGCACATGACCCGCCTCGGCGATTTGCAGCGCAGCGATCAACTCGGTTGTGAAGTACTCAGATCGGGTGCTCATGAACCCTTTGGTCGCCAGAACCTGAAACGCATCATGCCGAATTGGAACCTGACCATACCCGCTTTCGCGGCCCCAGATCGCCAAGATGATGCGGGCTGGGACCCCTGTTTGCGCCTCGAAACGAGACAGGGTAGCCGCATGGCGGCGCGCCATTTGCCGACCCACGGATGTGGCCCCCTGAACGGACCCCACATTAAAGTACCTCCCGGGAGAGCCAAACTCTGCCTGCCTTTGGGCTTTGGGTGTCTTTGCTTTGCTTCCTGGCGGGACAAGATCGGGCAGGTCCCAATTCAATGTTACACCGTGAAAGGCCGCGTTCATAGTTTTGCGCGACACACCCTTAGCGCGAGCCTGTGGCCGAACGGTCTGATCTAGCCAGGATTGGAACTGCCGTTCGATTGATGCGCGATCCTGTGCGGCCACGCCGCTGGCCAAACTTAGGCAAAATAGAAGAAAAAGCACCCTGCGCATCTGAAATCACCTGCTCTGAGCCTGTTTGGGTAATTCGTTGTCATTGAATCTGAGGATGACCGAAACCCGAATCAAAATCCATCGGATTGAATCGCCTCTGCGACATGTCGCCTTGCGGTCGAAAAACCTTGAGAAATGCGCGGTCTCTGCCGATAGTTGTGACCAATGCAGCAGCAAAAGAGGGCAGGCATGACCACGAACAAAATGTCCCTTGCGACAAATGTGGTTCTGGTAGCCCTCGGAATTCTGGTCGCGTCGACGCAATTGGCAGGGGCCAGTGACAGCTTCATGGACCCTCAGGGCCCTATCGCGGCAGTGCAGAAAACGCATTTGCTGCGGGCGACAGGGCTGATCCTTATTGCCGTTATCCCTGTTCTGATTTTGGTTCCGTTGATCGCGCTGCGCTATCGACGTCGAAAAGGAGGGAACGCGGTGTACAGGCCCGATTGGGATTTTTCCGCCCGTCTTGAGATGCTGATGTGGGGCGTCCCGGTGGCCATCGTCGCAATCCTGTCTTTCTATCTGTGGAAAACCACGTATCGGCTCGACCCGTATTCAGCCCCGTTCGGTGACGAGCCTGCCGTGCAAGTGCAGGTTGTTGGCCTCGACTGGAAATGGTTGTTCATCTATCCCGATCTTGGCATCGCCACAGTCGGAGAGCTTGGCATTCCCACCAAACAACAGATCGCCATGACACTGACCACCGATACGGTGATGCAATCTTTCATGATCCCAGCTTTGGCGGGGCAGATTTATGCAATGCCAGGCATGACAACCAAGCTGCATCTGGTTGCGGACCAACCCAAGGTAATGCAAGGCGAAAACACCCAGTATAACGGGCGCGGGTTTACCAAGCAGAAGTTCGAAACGCTTGCGATGGACCCTGAGGATTTCGAGGCCTGGGTCAACAAGGTCCGTCAGGGCGGTATCGTGCTTGACGCGGAAACGTATAAAACCCTTGCCATGCGCACCGACCGGGATGAGGTTCAGGCCGCGCTTGGCACGCCCGAGATGCCAGACCGTGCCGTGTATTTCAAACTGGATGACGGGGATCTGTTCCATACCATTCTCCACCGATACCATGGCGGCAAAGCACTGCCACTGGATCAACAACCCGGAACAGTTGCATATGGGCAGGAGGTCGACCAATGACATCAGAAAGTGGTTTTTTTGGTCGCCTAAGCTGGGATGCATTGCCGATCACCGGCCTGATTCAGGACCCCAACGCTAATGAGATTGTAGCCAATGCCGCCGCAGGTATTGTCATCGTAGGGGCAGTCGCCGTGGTTGGTCTGCTAACCTGGTTTCGGCTTTGGGGGCCCTTGTGGCGCGATTGGCTAACAAGCGCTGATCACAAGAAAATCGGCATCATGTACATCGTCTTCGCCATCGTGATGCTCGCGCGGGGCGTTCTGGAGGGCGTTGTTATGCGCGCCCAGCAAGCCGCCGGACCGGGCGACGGTTTCCTCGAGGCCGAACACTTTGCCGAACTGTTCAGCACCCATGGCACGATCATGATCTTCTTCGTCGCCGTACCTTTTGTGTTCGGAATCGCCAACTATGTTATTCCGCTGATGATCGGCGCGCGGGATGTGGCCTTTCCGGTGATGAACCAGATCAGCCTCGGCCTGACGGTATCGTCCGGTATGATGCTGATGGTCTCGCTGGTGGTCGGAGAGTTCTCGACTGGGGGCTGGACGGCCTATCCGCCCTACACGGGGGCTGCGTTCAACCCTGGCGTGGGGCCGGACTACTGGATCTGGGCCATCGTTGTCTCAGGGATCGGGACAACGCTGACGGGGATTAACTTCGCCGTCACGATCTACAAGCTGCGCGCGCCGGGTATGACCTTTATGCGGCTGCCGATGTATTGCTGGACGATCATCTGCAGTTCTATCCTGATCGTCTTCGCCATGCCGCCCTTGGGCGTTGCAGCGCTGTTGCTTGCAGCGGATCGCTATCTCGACTTCCACTTCTTCACCAACGACCTTGGCGGCAATATGATGAACTACGCCAACCTGTTCTGGCTTTTCGGCCACCCCGAGGTCTATCTGCTGGTTCTGCCCGCCTATGGCATCTATTCCGAAATCTTCGCGACCTTCTCGGCCAAACGGCTTTACGGCTACACCTCGCTGGTCATTGCAACCATGTCGATTGCAGTGCTGTCTTTCACCGTCTGGCTCCATCACTTTTTCACCATGGGCCAAAGCGCTCTGATCAATGCTGTATTCGGCATCGCAACAATGCTGATCGCCATCCCGACGGGCGTGAAAGTCTATGATTGGATGGCGACGCTGTGGCGGGGACGCATCCGCTTCTCAGTTCCCATGCTGTACGGTCTCGCCTTCCTTATGCTGTTTGTTATCGGTGGCCTAAGCGGCGTGATCCTAGCCAATCCAACCATTGACTACCAAGTGCATAACACTCTGTTTCTAGTGGCGCATTTCCACAACGTGCTTCTGCCTGGGGTCCTGTTTGGCCTGCTGGCCGCCTATAACTACTGGTTCCCCAAAGCCTTCGGGTTCCGCTTGCATGAAGGCTGGGGCAGGATAACAGTCGCGCTTTGGACAGTTGGCTTTATGCTGACTTTCATGCCGCTTTACTTTGTCGGCCTGATGGGTATGCCCCGGCGATCCTTCAGCTGGGAGGACCCGAGCTTTCACCCCTACATGATTGTCGCCGTCATCGGTGCGTTGGTCATCACGGCGGCGCTGTTTTCAGTTCTGGTGCAGCTATGGGTCAGCATCCGCAACCGCGATAAAACCCGTGTTCCCGTTGGTGATCCATGGGATGCGCGCACGCTGGAATGGTCTATCCCAGCACCACCGCCACCTTATAACTTCGCCATCATCCCGCAGGTCACTGACCGCGACGACTTCGCCGCCGCCAAGGAACGCGGCGCGGCTTATCCAGCCCCTGATGCCTATGAGGATATCGAGATGCCACGCAACACCGGTATCGGATTTATCCTGTGTGTGGCCAGTGGCATCTGGATGTTTGCATTGGTCTGGTGGGTCTGGTGGCTGGCCGCGCTGATGACCGTTGTTATGATCTTGGCCTTCATCCTCTGGACCTTCGACACCAGTACCGAAATCACCATCCCGGCAGAAGAAGTCCAGCGCGATCATGAGGCTTGGCTGGCATTGGTACGTAGCGAATCCGCCGTGGACCGCGAACATGAGACAGCCCCGGAAAACCGCGGCCTCGCGCGCCCAGACATGGAGGTGGTGACATGAAACGCGCACCAACCCACAGCTATCCGGGCATCAATCTCGGTGACCGCCATGCCAGCGCCCATAAGGCTTCTGAGGTCGTAACTTTCGGCTTCTGGGTCTTTTTGATGAGCGATCTGGTCTATTTCGGCCTGATGTTCGCCATCTATATCACCATGATCGACGCTCAGGCCGGCGGGCCAGGGCCACATGCGCTGTTCGACCTGACCAGCATCTTTGCGCAAACCATGATCCTGCTGACCAGCAGCCTGACCGTTGGATTGGCGATGCTGGCCCTGAAATACAATCTGCCGCGACCACGGATCATCCTTTGGTTTGGGGTGACTCTCTTGCTGGGGATCAGTTTCCTTGTATTGGAGATCCGAGACTTCATGGCCATGGCCGAAAAGGGCGGCATCCCGCAGCGCAGCGGGTTCCTCTCGGCCTTCTACGGCCTTGTGCCGCTACACGGTCTACATGTTGCTGCGGGATGCGTGTGGTTGATTGTGCTGGGTATCCAACTGCGGGTTATGGGCATGACCGATGTCGTCAAATCACGTGTGGTCAGGCTGGCGCTGTTCTGGCACTTCCTTGACCTGATCTGGATCGGCATCATCACGATCGTCTATTTCGGAGGGCTAACCTATGGATAAACGCTCTGAAATGCACCGGCGCGAGCGGCGGCGTTACGTGATCGGCTATGGCGGTTCGTTACTGCTGACTTTCGCGATGTTCGGAGTGGCCTATCGCTGGGGGATAGAAACAACCGGTGTTTATCTAACCATTGGCCTGCTTGGGCTCGCTCAGCTGATCTTTCAACTGGTCTATTTCTTACATATCGACCGCAGACGCAGCAGCCGAGAGGATTTGGACCTGATCCTGTTCTCAACTCTTGTCTTATTGATCATCATCCTCGGCACGGTCTGGATTTTGGGCAACCTCGCGGTTCGCATGCACATGCATCCGATGTAGGAAACGTGGCCCGTTCGGCTATCGGATCAGCTCCAACCCCAGCCACAAAGCACCCCAGCACAGAACAAGACTGACCATGATATTGCCAGCCGCCAGTGCAAGCGTGCGTTCGCGGCGCAATTCCAGCGTTTGATAGGCAAAGCTTGAGAATGTTGTGAACCCACCACAAAAGCCAAAAACCAGGCGCCTCTGCTCTTCCCCCATCTCAACAGGACCGCCCAAATAGCCGATCCAGAGGCCCAGTAACAGGCTGCCGATTACATTCACCATCAGGGTCGACAGTGGCAACGCATGCGTAACCCGCAATGCAAGCCAATGGCGCAACACTGCGCCCAGACCACCACCCAGGCCAAACATTGCGTGCAGGTAGAGATCAGTCACTACCGCTCCTTCCTGCATGAAACCGTCGGCCGAGCGCTTCGCCTGCTAAGGCTGCGGCCAGACCAAATGCAATCTCCAGCCCAGCAGCGGCAGGTGCAGTCCAAAACGTGGTTTCGGCTAAACGCTCTAGCTCGGCCACGAAAGAAGAAAAGGTCGAAAGGCCACCACAAAACCCTACCGCGCCCAGATGTAGAACATGGGCATGAACCCGATGGCGGATCGCGTAGAGCCAGCCCAACACGAAACACGCAAACACATTTATGCCAAATGTTGCGGTCAGCACAGGCGCGCCAGAGACCTCGAATGCGAACGCCTCACGCAGTAACGACCCCAGCGCGCCGCCAACAAACACAGAAAAAAACATCAGGGCTTGTTCGTGTAGTCCGCGTTTGGTGTCTGGTCTCGTCAAGTTAGCTGCCTTTTGCTTTGGCATGATCCGAATACCGCCTGCGAAACGCGGGATCAATCAACGCCTTAACAAGGTTTCACATTCGCGTCCGGTTTGATTTCAATGGGCCGAAGGGCTTGCAATCAAAGGCCAAGCTGTTTCACTTTGGCTTCAACACCTTTGGCACATACTTCACCCACGGAGATCAGAAATGGTTGTACGCAGGCTATATTACTTTCTGAGTTTCGTCTGTCTGCCTTTGGTGGCCGTCTGGGGCTTTTTCTGGTCTCCCGCGCATTGGCTTCTGGTTCTGCTAATCCCTTACGCCGTGGTTGGGATGTATGACATGCTGACCACTAAGCACAACGTACTGAACAACTACCCCGTGCTGGGGCATTTTCGCTATATGCTGGAATTTGTCAGCCCCGAAATCCGCCAGTATTTCGTCGAAACCAACGAAAGCGGGCGGCCGTATAATCGGATCATTCGCAGCCTTGTCTATTCCCGTGCCAAGGGCCAGGTCGACACACAGGCGTTTGGCACTCAATACGATATCACGACCGTAGGTTATCATCGCTCCAACCACTCTCTGGCCCCAAAAGAAGTGGACAAGAGCGAAGAAAGGGTGATGCTGGGCGGCCCGCAATGCGAAAAGCCCTATAACGCATCGCGCTTGAATGTTTCGGCCATGAGCTTCGGTGCGCTCAGCGCCAATGCAATCCGAGCGCTGAACGGCGGAGCCAAGGACGGCGGTTTTGCGCATAACACAGGTGAGGGCGGATTGTCCCCACATCACCTCGCCGAGGGTGGAGATATTATCTGGCAGATCGGTACCGGCTATTTCGGCTGTCGTACACCCGACGGAGGCTTTGACAAAGACCTGTTCGCCGAGAAGGCCAAGAAGGATGTGGTTAAGGCGATTGAGATTAAGCTGTCCCAAGGGGCGAAACCTTCGCATGGCGGCGTTTTGCCCGCCGCAAAGGTCGACAAAGAAATCGCCGAAATCCGTGGCGTGCCAGAGCATCAGGATGTGATCTCACCACCCATTCATTCGGCTTTCGACGGTCCAACCGGGCTGATGGAGTTTGTGCAGCACTTGCGCGAAATGTCAGGTGGTAAGCCCATTGGCTTCAAACTGTGCATCGGCCACCCATCCGAATTCATGGCGATCTGCAAAGCAATGCTGGAAACCGGTATTCTACCCGACTTCATTACCATCGATGGCGCCGAAGGCGGCACCGGCGCCGCCCCGGTCGAGTTCACCAACCGCCTGGGCTTACCCGTAAATGAGGCAGTGGTCTTCGTGAATAACTGCCTTCTGGGGGTTGGGCTACGTGACAAAATACGGATCATCTGCGCAGGCAAAGTGGCCACAGGCTACGACATGATCGAAAAGTTCGCCCTTGGTGCGGATATGTGCAATGCCGCCCGGGCGATGATGTTTGCCGTTGGCTGTATTCAGGCCTTGCACTGCAACACAAACCGATGCCCGTCAGGCGTGGCCACCCAGGACCCGATCCGGGGCAGGGCGGTCAACGTACCGCAAAAACGTCAGCGGGTGCACCGGTATCACGATGCCACACTCGAAAGCTTCCGGGAACTGCTGGGCGCAATGGGCAAAGCCACAGTCTCGGATCTGCATCCCGGCGATATCCGCCGTCGCATGGCAGATGAGACTGAGCGTTCCTATGCCGAAATCTACACTTTCGTCGACGAAGGCGCAATTTTGTCTGGCAAAGCGCCGGACAACTACACAGCAGAATGGGATCGCGCGTCAGCCGCGCATTTCTAGTGGCATCAATTGATCGTCGATCTGGGCTGACTATTGGCATGCGTATTGATCCGACGCACGCTCCATTCCACTGAATCCCGCATTGCTCGACCCAGGGCAAGGTCAAACGCATTGACCAGATCCGGTGTCTGATCGCTGGCTGAAACCACGTTTTCCTGGAACGAACTGGAGGCGATGATCTTGTCCTCGAACGCATCGACGATCTTGATGTTCATCCGAACGTCAACACGCACGGTTTTCGAGTTCTCGGTCTCGGCTGTCACGATGCCCTGAAACTCACGCAAATCCGGCACGATGATATAGTCTGCGCGCAGGCCTACGGTCGACCGCCCGACTGCGGCCACCTTGCCTGAGTTCTCATAGCTTTCGACCAACAGAGCCTGCACAATCAGCGGTGCGCGATCAACCCAGCGGGCGCGGGGCAGATACTGAACCTGCAATGGGGTGGGCTGAACCGCGATCTGGTCGGTATTCACGGCAGCGGTTGCAGTGGGTTCTTCCACCACGATTTGCATCTGGATACGCGGTAGCGAGGAGGCGAATGTACTTTTGGGTGTCAAAAGATACAGGTCATTGGGTTTCGAGGCTTGCTGCAACGTGCCCAAACCCGCGCAACCGCCAAGGGCCACAGCGATCAGAGTAAGAAAGGAAGGCCTGATCATTGACGGAACTCCGATGCTTGGGTGCCCAGCAAAAAGCGTGCCGGGTCGCGTTCGACCTTGTCGACAAGGCGGTCAAGGCTGATGACCAGACGCTGGGATTCTTCAACAAACCGAACGAACTGCGGCAACCCGACCCGCAGGAAATCTGAAACCTGCCGGCGATTGTCCTGAACGATGCTGTCGATGGTTCCCAGAAGTTCTTTCGCAGAATTCGATGCGCTTAGCACATCATCCGAAATCTGGTCGATCTTGACGGTGATGCGCGAGACGGTTTCGGTCACCTGATTGGCGGCGCGGCTGATATCCTGGGCAACCGGGCCGACTTGCGTTTCAATAATACGGTTGGCCGAGTCAAAGGCGCGCTCGGCCGAGGCCAAAGCCCCTTTGGTCGAATCCATCGCTGCGGTGATCGAACCCAACGTCGTATTGGCATTCACAACCGTTTCCGTAATCACGCCCAGTGACACGCTGGCTTCTTCCGACAACCGTGTCAGATGATCCGCAAGGTTCGACCCGCGCTGTATAAATGGGCGCACATCTTCTTCGATGGTCCGGTTCGTGGTTGCCAATGTCACCTTCGCCTCTTCCAGCGCTTCTTTGGCGGTGTCGGACGCTGATTTGACGGATTTCAGCGTCTCACTACCCGTCTGCAACGTGGATTCCGCAGCGCTGATTAGCGGATCCAGCTTTGTGGTAAAATCACCGATTTGCTTGGCGGCCTCTCCAATATTGCCTGAGACGGATTCAAAGTCTGAAAGTGTCTTGTCCAGTCGTCCCGTGGCCGAAGCCAGATTGGCCAAAATGTCAGACACAGCCTTTTGGTTCTTCTCATCAACGATAGAGTTCAGCTCCTGCAACAGGCTGACGGCCTCGTCCAGAACTTTGGGGGCCCCTTCGAACAGGGATTGAATGGTGCTGCGTTTGCTTTTGATCACACTGTCATTGGGTAACCGCTCAGCCGTGCTGGACCCGCCCGTCAATTCCACGTAGCCAACGCCGGTCACGCCCAGAGACTGCAGCTGAGCGATGGTTTCCTTTGTGACAGGGATGTCGGCGTCGACCTCAATCCGGACCCGAACTTTCGATGGATCATCTTCATCAAGATTCAACGAGATCACTTGCCCGACCGGAAGGCCATTATAGCTGACACCACCCGCCGCAGACAGGCCCGAAACGTTGTCGAACAACACGTCATAATATGCGTACTGGCGGGTCACTTCGAACTTCGCGAGCCAAAGAAAAAAGCCAAAAGCACCCAATATCCCCGCGAGAGTGAACGCGCCGATCAGAATGTAATTCGCTCGGGTTTCCATCGCCTCTACCTGTCCTGCCCTTTATCCTGCGCCGCGCGGGCGCGGGGACCTGTGAAATACTCCTGCACCCAAGGATGATCGACCTTGGTCATCTCTTCTATCGGACCTTCAACCAGCACGCGCTTTTCTGCAAGCACAGCGATCCGGTCGCAAATCGCATAAAGACTGTCCAAATCATGGGTCACCATGAAAACGGTCAATCCCAGCGCCTGCTGCAATTCGCGGATCAGATCATCATAGGCGGCGGCCCCGATCGGGTCCAATCCGGCCGTGGGTTCGTCCAGAAACACAATTTCGGGGTCCAGCGCCAAGGCGCGCGCCAAAGCAGCTCGCTTGCGCATGCCCCCTGACAATTCCGATGGGAACTTACCGCAACTCAACTGCGGCAACCCCACAAGACTGATCTTGAGGCCACCCAGCGACTCCATCAGTTTTTCGCTGATCCCCGTATGCTCGCGCAACGGGGCCATCACGTTCTGCAAGACGGTCAGAGATGAAAACAGCGCCCCATCCTGAAACGCCACGCCCCAATGGCGTTCGATGCGCCGACGATCCTGTTCAGGGCCGTTCAAGACATCAACGCCCAGAACCTCGATACTGCCAGCAGCCGGTTTGTTCAGACCCACGATAGTCCGCAACAATACAGATTTGCCGGTACCCGAGCCGCCAACAATGCCCAGAACCTCGCCGCGCCAAACATCGAGGTTTAGGTCGTCATGCACCACCTGTGGGCCAAACTGATTGCGCAATCCGCGCACTCGGATCACGGCCTCTCGCTGCGTGTCTGCCGGGGCTGATTGATGCTGTACCGTGCCGTCCATCTCAGATCCCCATCTGCGAGAAGAAGATCGAGAACAGGGCGTCAATGGCGATCACCATGAAGATCGATTGAACCACCGAGGCGGTTGTGCGCTGCCCGACACTTTGGGCCGATCCCTTGACCTGCATGGCTTGCCAACAGGCTATCACACCAATGACCAGAGCAAAGAACGGCGCCTTGATCAGGCCGATGGCCAGTTGCCAGACGCTGGTGCTTTCGTTCAGGCGGGTCAGGAACATGCCCGGGCTGATGCCCAGATCAATCCAGCTCATCAACGCGCCACCGAACAACCCGGCCATATCGGCCACAAAGCCCAGAATGGGCAGCATGATCAGCAGGGCCAAAACGCGCGGAATGACCAGAACCTCGATCGGGTCCAGGCCAAGGGTGCGCATGGCGTCGATCTCTTCCTGCACCTTCATCGAGCCGATCGACGCGGTAAAGGCCGACCCGGACCGGCCTGCAACGATAATGGCAGTCAGCAGGATGCCCAGTTCGCGCAGGACCGAGATCGAGATCAACTCGACCACAAAAATCTCAGCCCCGAACTGTTTCAATTGCGTGGCCCCCTGAAAGGCCAACACAACGCCGATCAGAAAACCCATCAGCGCCACAATCGGGAGCGCCTTGAAACCGGTTTCCTCCATATGCGTCACAAGCGCGGCGCGGCGCAGCCTCCAGGGCATAACGACGGTTCGGGCCAGACGGTGCAGGGTCAGCCCTAGGAACCCAAGGATCGACATTGTGTCCTGCCACGCCCCGAATGTGCCGCGACCCACACTTTCGACCCAATCTGCAAAGGTTCTGGGCGGGTCCAGCCGACCGGGCTGTTCGGGGATGCTATGCGACACAGTATCAATCAAGGCGGCATGCGCAGGCTTAAGGCCCAGAAACTGGAGCTGCGCGCCCTGAGCGGTGAACCGCTGTGACAAGTCTGCCACGAGCCACGCGCCGCTGGTATCCAGCGCTTCCATCTCGGTCAGGTCGAACGTCACATCGCCGCCAACGGGCTGAATGGCGCTAAAGCCGCGCTCAACGTGTTCCACTGACTGCGTGAGCAATGCGCCCGAGATATGCACAACCGTACGGTCGCTTTCCTGCGAAGACGATATCTGAGGCGGAGTCATGCCTGCATGTGACGGAAAAAGAAGATCGGCTGCAACGGGTTTGTGTATTTGCGCCCTGATTTGACCGGTCGGAATGGCACCCGTGTGACACTGGTTAGCGCCAATGGGCGAATTTCCCGAAGGTGAGTGACCTAATTCACTTGTTTCAACCAAAGGTAATGGTATCTTTATGGACGTAATTGTTTGTTGTTATTCGGTTGTGTTTCATGTCTGACCATCAAGCCAATGTTGATGTCGAAATCGGGTCTGAACGAGGGTTCGGTTTTGTCTTCACGGCAGTCTTTCTGATCATCGCACTCTGGCCCCTTTGGGGCGGCGGTTCTGTGCGGTGGATACCCCTGGCAATCGCGGGGGCCATTCTTGCGGTAACCTTCCTTGCGCCGCAGGTTCTGACCAAGCCCAATCGGCTTTGGTTCAAATTTGGAATGTTGCTGGGGGCCATCGTAGCACCCATCGTCATGTTTCTGGTTTTCATCACGACATTCGTGCCCTTCGGACTGGTGGCGCGCCTGTTGGGAAAAGACCTTTTGTCTGAGAAATTAGACAGTTCCGCAGAAAGCTATTGGGTTGTTCGCAAGGATCAGCCCGGCAGCATGAAACAACAGTTTTAAAGAAGGGAGTACCAGACGTGACATTCGTTTCCGAGCTCTGGTCATTTATGAGGGTCAGAAAAAAGTTCTGGCTACTGCCCATCCTTGTGGTGCTGGGCATCTTCGGTGGCCTGATCGTTCTCAGCCAAGGTTCGGCAATCGCGCCGTTCATCTATACGCTGTTCTGATCACATGACCTACATTTTGGGCATTTCCGCGCTGTATCATGACAGCGCAGCAGCACTGCTGTGCGACGGCAAGATCATTGCCGCCGCGCAGGAAGAACGCTTTACCCGCAAGAAACATGACCCTGGATTCCCGGAAAAGGCGATTGAATACGTACTGGCCGAATCAGGGATCACCCTGGCGGACGTGGACAATGTTGTCTTCTATGACAAACCGTTTCTAAAATTCGAACGCCTGATCGAAACCTACATCGCCGTTGCTCCACGCGGTTTCAACTCGTTCCGAATGGCGATGCCGGTCTGGCTGCGGGAAAAGCTGTTTCTGAAGGATTTGCTGAACAAACAGCTTCGTAGGATTGATCCCGATTTCACCGTCGACAAGATTTTGTTTTCGGAACACCACGTCAGCCATGCCGCCAGCGCTTATTATCCCTCGCCCTTCGACGAAGCGATTGTTCTAACCGTAGACGGTGTTGGCGAATGGGCCACCACAACCGTCGGGATTGGGCGCGGCAACGAACTGACGATGGTGAAAGAGCTGCACTTCCCACACTCGCTGGGGCTGCTTTATTCTGCTTTCACCTACTACACCGGCTTCAAGGTGAATTCCGGTGAATACAAGGTCATGGGTTTGGCACCTTATGGCGTGCCGCAATTTAAGGACCTGATCCTTGAACATCTGGTCGACCTGAAAGAGGACGGCTCATTCCGCCTCAATCAGAAATACTTCAACTATACAGCCGGTCTGACCATGACCAACAAAGCGCTGGAGGACCTGTTCGGCCATCCCGTGCGCAAACCTGAAACCGATCAGCTGACACAGTTCCATATGGACATCGCCGCATCCGTGCAGGCCGTGACCGAAGAAATCATGCTGCGCATCACCCGCAATCTGGCGCAAGAACACGGCATCCGTAATCTGTGCATGGCGGGCGGCGTAGCACTGAACTGCGTGGCCAATGGCAAAATCCTGCGCGATGGTGCGTTTGACAATGTCTGGGTGCAGCCTGCTGCCGGTGATGCAGGCGGGGCACTGGGGGCGGCCTATGCCGCCTGGCACCAGGAGCTGGGCAATCCGCGTCAGGTCACCCCTGGCGATCAGATGCAGGGGTCATATCTTGGCCCGCGTTACGAAGATGGCGCAATCGCCGATGAACTGACCCGTGTCGGAGCCAAATTCACCACTTACGAAAACGGTGAGTTGGTTAACCAAACCGCGCAGGCATTGGCGGACGGTAAGGCTGTTGGTTGGTTCCAAGGCCGGATGGAGTTTGGACCACGCGCCTTGGGCGCGCGCTCAATCCTAGGCGATCCACGATCCGAGTCGATGCAGAAGACCTTGAACCTGAAGGTCAAATACCGCGAAAGCTTCCGCCCATTTGCACCATCTGTTCTGCGCGAAGACGTAGCCGACTGGTTCGAGCTGGATGGCGACAGCCCCTATATGCTGATCGTGGCCGATGTTCAGGACAAAATCCGCCGCAAGATGACGGATGAGGAAAATGCCCTGTTTGGCATCGACAAGCTGAACGTCAAACGGTCGGATATTCCGGCTGTGACGCACGTGGACTATTCTGCCCGTATCCAAACAGTGCATGAAGACACGAACCCGGCCTATCACGCGCTGATCTCGAAGTTCAAAGACCTGACCGGATGCTCGCTGGTGGTGAACACCTCGTTCAACGTGCGGGGTGAGCCAATTGTCTGCACGCCCACGGATGCGTTCCGCTGTTTCATGGGCACCGATATCGAGGTCCTGTCGATCGGCAACTGCCTGTTGCGCAAAGAAGATCAGGACCCCGCGCTCAAGGAAAACTACGAGACCAAGTACGAACTGGACTAAACCCTTGCGAGGGTAGCCGTTCCGCGACACAGTCCGCACCTGAAACTCGGGTGCGGATTCGGAGTGCGCGACATGGGCCAGGCCGGAAAAGTTCTGTTCATTATCATCGATCAGCTACGGGCAGATTGCTTGTTCGGCGCGTTGGCAGATCATGTTGATCTACCGCATCTGTGCGCGTTCATGAACGAATCTGTCTCGTTCAAACGTCACTACTCTGTGACAAATCCCTGCGGTCCTTCGCGCGCTTCATTGCTGACCGGCCAATATGCGATGAACCACCGATCCGTCCGCAATGGCACGCCGTTGCGCCATGACATTCCCAATATCGCCTCCGAGATGCGCAAAGCAGGTTATATGCCAATGCTGTTTGGCTACACCGACACCTCGGCAGACCCGCGTGTTCACGATTTGAATGACCCCGTGCTAACATCCTATGAGCAATCAATGGATGGATTTCTTGAGGTCATCGAGATGCGGCTGGAGGAATCCTATCCTTGGCGGGCGCATCTGATGAAACAGGGCTATGCGTTCGACACCTATATGGATGTCTATAAACCGGTTTCACCCTCTGGGGAGGCGCCAAAGCTGAACGACCCAGCGCTCTATCGCGCTGAGGACAGCGACACCGCCTTTCTGACCGACGCGTTTCTCGACGGCATCGCGCCTTACCAAGATCAGAACTGGTTTGCGCATCTAACCTATATCCGCCCGCATCCACCGCTTGTTGCACCGGCACCCTACAATCGGATGTATGACCCCGTCACTTTGCCTTTGCCGCGGCGATTGGGGACACCCGAGGCCGAAAAAGCGCAGCACCCGTTTTTTGATCCGAATCTCGACCTCTACAAAGCAGTTGATTTTGTTCACGGTTTCGATGAGGTCGAGTCGACAGACGAGAATATTCAGATCCTGCGCTCGATCTATTTTGGGTTGGCGACCGAGGTCGACCATCACATCGGCCGCGTCGTTCAGTTTCTGAAAGACAGCGGGCAGTATGACGACACTCTGATCGTTGTCACCGCCGATCACGGCGAAATGCTGGGCGACCGTCACAGTTGGGGCAAGATGACTGTCTATGATGCGGCTTATCATACGCCGCTGATGATCCGGGTGCCCGGCAATAAAGCGCAGGCCGGGGCCGAAATCACCGTGCCGACGGAATCCATCGATATCGCTCCGACGATCCTGCATTGGGCTGGGCAGTCGATCCCAAATGAGATGGATGGCCGGTCTCTGATCCCCCTGTTGCAGGGCGAAGTGCCCAAAGATTGGAGGGGTTACTCTTTCAGCGAACTGGATTTTGCTGAGCCGGAAAACCCGACCCTATGGCAACAACGTCTTGGCACCAAAAACAGCGAGTCCTGTCTGGGTATCCTGCGCGATGACCGCTTCACCCTGGTTGAATTTGCCGCCGATTTGCCGCCGCTTTTGTTCGATCATCAAGGGAAAGGTGAATTCGAGAACGTCGCAGAAAATCCCACCTTTGCGGCTGACCTTGCGCGCCTGTGTAGGCAGATGTTGCGCCATCGAATGCGGAACATGGACCACACACTGTCACTGCATTCCAATACGCCCGATGGGCCCAAGATGCGCATGCGGCATTGATCCCCTCTACACCTGCTGGTCGTCAGGTGCTACGGGTAGAATAGGGGAGGGTGAATTTGCGCATCACCGAACAACGGATCAAGGCGATGACAACCGCCGGGCTGAACCTGATCGGCCAGGCGCTTTCCATCTATGACAGCCAGTTGCGCCTAGTCCTTAGCAACCGACGGTTTCAAGAAATGTTTGACCTTCCCGATGCACTGGTGCAACCTGGCGCGTTGTTTCGGGACACGATCCACTTTCTGGCGAGCCGTGGAGAGTACGGTGACGAGGGAAGTGTCGATGACATGGTCGAAGTGCGTGTCGAACAGGCGCTGGCGTTCGAGCCACATTACATGGAGCGCGAGCGTGCAAATGGTCAGGTGATCTCGATCGAAGGCGCACCGCTGCCTCAGGGTGGTTGGGTGGCAGTCTATACAGACATAACCAGCGCAAAACGCGCCGAAAACCTGCTGCGCGCGCGGTCCGAGGAATTGTCAGGCCAGCTGCTTACCCATGCCGAAGAGCTTTCGGCCACCAACCGGAAACTGGCAGCAACCATCACCGCGTTGGAAGAGGCCAAGCGCGAGCTGACCGAGATCGAAGCCCGGACCCGTCTGACAACCGAGATGATGCCGGCCCATATCGCGCATCTGAACAGCGAGGGGCGATACGATTATTCGAACCGGCGGCTCAGTTCTGTCATGCCGGGGCGACCATCTGAGATTTTGGGCCTGCACATATCTGAAGCGCTGGGGTCAAACGCCTTTGCCCGGGTCAGTGCTCATCTGCAAAACGCCTATAGTGGCAAAACATCGGTGTTCGAGTTCACCGAAGATCAAGACTCGCGCCGCATCCGCGTGTCTTTCACACCTGACGGGGCAGGGGGCGTTTATGTGATGTCGGTAGATATCACCGAAGAAACCCAAGCCCGTGTCGCCCTGCAACAAACCCGCCGCCGTGAAATGGCTGCACAGATGACAAATGGCCTGGCGCATGACTTTTCCAACCTGCTGACAATCATCCTGGGCATGCAATCCCAGCTCGACAAGATGGCGTTGCCAGAAGACGCACATGCGCTGATCGCGGCAACCCAAAAAACAGCGCGGCGTGGTGGTCAGTTGTTGAACCGGATTGCGGATATGACCGGCCATCGCACACCTCAGCCGAAAGCCACCGATCTGCGCCGCTTGCTCGAGGATTTGCGGATAGTGGCCACCCCGTCTTTGCCACGCGGTGTTGGGCTGTCTGTCGTGAATACTTTGCCGGATCAGGCGCTTATGCTCGATCCAGGGATGCTTCAGGATGCGCTGTTGAACCTTGTTCTGAACGCACGCGATGCTTGTGGCACAACCGGGCAGGTGACGATCAGTGCACATGCAATCGGCGATATCTGGATCGAAATCACAGTTTCCGATACCGGTTCTGGCTTTTCGTCTGAGGCACTGGAGAAGGCTTTGAACCCCTTTTTCACAACGAAAGGCAGTGATGGATCGGGCCTTGGTTTGCCGATGGTTTATGACACCGTAAAGCTGGCGGGCGGTGACCTGAACCTGCGCAATACGCCCTCAGGCGCATCGGTGATCTTGCGCTTGCCCTATCGCCCCGCGCCCCCCGCACAAGAAGGGCTTGTGCTATTGGTCGAAGACAGCGACGATCTGCGCGGCCAATTTCGGGATATGCTGATCGACCTTGGCTTTTCGGTGATCGAGGCGACCTCGACAGATGAAGCACTGGCTCTGACTGAGAACGTTGAAGGGATTGTCATGGTGCTGTCCGATATTCGACTTGAGGGCACGGCGACCGGGCTTGATCTGTTATCGCAACTCAAATCTCGCTTGCCCTGCATACTCATGACATCATTACCATATACCGATCCTCTGCACCGACAGGCATTGGCCATGGCGCCTGTGCTGAGCAAACCCTTTTCCAAGGCACAGTTATCCGCCCTTGTCCGAACCGAGGCCGCCTGATGACCCAGCCATTGGTAACCATATTGGATGATGAACCCGAGATTCGGCATATCCTGACAGATGCTTTGGAAGAGGCTGGGTTTCGAACCCAAAGCTATTCCCGGGCCCGCGAGTTCGAGGCCGCACTGAACCAGATCACACCTGACGTCTGCTTGGTGGATTTATCCCTGCCGGATACGGATGGCCTGGCCCTGGTACACCGACTGGCGCTGGAACAAGGTGCGGCCGTGATCATTGTGTCGGGCCGCGCGCAAGTTCAGGATCGCGTGGCCGGGCTGGAATTGGGAGCGGATGACTACATCACCAAACCCTTTGATCCAACCGAGGTTGTGGCGCGTATTCGTGCTCGGCTACGCGCGCCGCGCGGTCAAACCTCGAACACCAATATCGCCGAGTTCAACGGGTGGACGGCATATTTTGATCGGTATCTTCTGAAGGACAAATCGGGGGCCGAAACACCGTTCAGCCACGCCGAAGGAGAGGTTTTACGCCTGTTTCTGGAAAGCCCCAAACGCCTGATCAGCCGCGCACAAATGCAGGATTCTCTGGGTGGCGCAGCGGGGGACAGCTTCGACCGCGCCATGGATGTGCGCATCTCAAGGCTACGAACCAAGCTTGGTGAAGACCCCAAGAACCCGCGCTTGATCAAGACGATATACGGGGCGGGCTACATCTTTCTCGGCGATGTCGCTTGGAAATAGGCTGCGTACAGGTTGGCCGATCGGGTAGCCCCCGCTACTCTCGTAAGGCCTGGTCTTTGATCTTCACAACGGGCTGCAAGATATAGTCCAGCACCGATTTCTTGCCGGATAAGATATCCACCTCTGCGATCATGCCTGGAATGATTTCAACTGCAATTCCTTGCCCATCGAGCATGGTATTGCTGGTGCGAATTTCAACGACGAACACCTCTTCATCATTTCTTTCGGACCGGGTGATGGTATCTGCGCCGATGCGCAGGATTTCTCCGTCCAACCCACCATAGCGAGCAAAGTCGTAGGCTGTGATCTTCACCTTTACCGGCTGGCCCGCACGCAGGAACGCGATATCCTCGGGTTTGACATAGGCTTCGACCAGCAAGCTATCGTCCAATGGCACAATCTCAATCAGGTCCTCGCCACTTCGGGCCAGCCCGCCAATTGTTGTCCGGTGTATCCGATTCACTATCCCTCGGACCGGCGATTTCACCTGCGCGCGCAGGGCACGGTCGCGTAAAGCGGGCAGGGCAGGCTCAAGTGCCGCAAGCTCGGCGGTCGCAAGGGCCAAATCCGTCAATGCTGCGGTCCGAAAACGGTTGCGTGTGGCCTTTATACGGTCATCGATTTCCTCGAGGCCCGTCTTTATGCGGTTGGTCACGGCCTCGGCACGTACCTTGTGGCCTTGCCACTCAGCCTCGCTACGGCGCAAGGCCAACAGTGTGGTCGCGGGTTCCATGCGCTGTTCAACCAACGGAGCCATAATGGCCCGCTCTTCAGCGAGAACCTTCAGAGTTTCATCAGCGGTAACCTGATCAACCAACCCCTCTTCGTATTCCCGCTGCCGTTGCTGTCTCTGCCGCTCCAGAATGGCAATCTCGGCGCTCAGTTCAGCTTGCCGCCCCTGATAGAGCGCAGTTTCCGAACGCACGACATTTGGCGCGCCTTTGATCAGAGTTGTGTCAAAGCTCAGCTCCGTTCCATCAATTTCAGCCTGCAAGCGCTGAACGCGCGACATGAGACCGTAGGCCCTTTGTTGTTCCTGGCTCAATTGGCTGTCAATCTGGGTGGTATCCAGCTCCATCAACACAGCACCCTGATCAACCAACTCACCCTCGCGTACATGCAAAACCTGCAAAACTCCAGGTTCCGTCGCTTCGATCACCTGCACATCCCCCGACGGCACAATCCGGCCTTCCACGCGGGTGACATCATCCAGTTCTGTAAGGTAGGCCCAAGCACCCGCGCTTAACAAACAGGCCAATATAACAAACAACAACAGCGAACCTTGCAGCGGTGCCCGCCCCTGCATCTCACGCGCAAGTTGGCTCAGATCAGGATGCCGCGACATTCAGATGCCTTCCTGATCTGCGCGCGTGTTGGGTCAACAGGCTTTTGGGGCCATCCGCACCAATCTTCCCGCCTTCGATTACAATCACACGATCGACCAGTTCCAACAGGCTGGTTCTATGGGTCACCACCACGACCGTGGTGTCTGTCGTTGCCTCTTTCAAACGCCGGATCACCTGCGCTTCGGTTTTGACATCCATCGCGCTGGTTGGCTCATCCAGCAATAAAACCGGAGGCCGACCAATCAGGGCCCGCGCCAACGCTATCGCCTGTTTTTGACCACCCGACAGCCCTTCGCCTCGTTCAGCCAATTGTTGATCGTAGCCACTGGGATGTCGGGCAACAAAATCTTCAACGCCTGCGGCGCGCCCAGCCTCAATCAGATCTTCGTCGCGTGGCCTTATCGCACCGCTGAGAATATTATCCCGAACAGTGCCTGAAAACAGCCAGATATCCTGAAGGACTGAGCCGATATTGCGCCGCAGATCACCCGGATCAATCTGACGAATATCCAGCCCATCCAGCATGACCGATCCGACCCGCGGCGAATAGAGCCCCAACAACAGCCTGGCGATTGTGCTTTTGCCCGATCCGATTTGACCCAGGATGGCCACCTTTTCACCTGGTTTGATCGTAAAAGATACACCGTTCAGAGTGTCTTCATTCTGATCTGGATAGGCGAAGTGCACGTTGCTGAACGAAATGGCCCCCTTGAAACCCGCCCTCGTGATCCAGCTTCGGCCTTCAGGACGCTCACTTTCAGCTTGCATCAAGGCGTCCAAATTGCGATAGGCGCTGCGTGCCTGATTGACGCGGGTCAGGGTCTGGGCCAGCTGTCCTAACGGGGCCAAAGCACGCCCCGTCAGCATGACCGAAGCCACAAGCGCACCCATGCTGGCCTGACCTTCGGTGATCAGAAACACGCCATAGAATACAATCAGAACCTGCGCTGCCTGCTGCGTAAAGCCTGTCAAATTCAAGGCAAACTGGGTCACGGCGCGACTGCGCGCGCCATGGGCGGATTGTCGTTCGATCGCCTGCTCCCACCGATTGCGCATTTGTCGACCGGCAGAGGTTGTTTTGATCGTCTCGAGGCCCGAAACCGCCTCAACCAACACCGATTGTTTGGATTGACCATCAGCCAGGCTTTTCTCGGCCATACGCGACAGGATCGGCTGAACCACAAGACCAGCCAGCAAAACAACCGGTACAGCAAGGGCCGGGACCAGAGCCAAATCGCCGCCGACCAGATAGATCACGAAGATGAACAGCGCGATAAAGGGTAAATCTACGACGGCAACCAATGTTGCCGAGGTAAAGAACTCTCGGAGGGTTTCAAATTCACGTACCGTGCTGGTCATCGCACCGGTCGAGCCGGTGCGCGATTTCATCTGAATATTCAGCAACTGATCGAAGACACGGCGCCCCATGAACATATCAGCGTTTTGACCCGCGCGATCGATAAAGCCAGCCCTCAGAAGCTTGAGTATAAAATCGAAGACAAGAGCAATACCAACGCCAAAAGTCAGAGCGATTAAAGACTCGGTTGCTTCGTTCGGAAGGACGCGGTCATAAACCACCATAATGAACACGGATGTCGCAAGGCCCAGCAGGTTGGCAAGCGCGGCGGCCAGTGCCACTTGGACATAGGACCAGCGGTTGGCGGATAGCGCAGACCAAAACCAGTGGCCGCTTCGAACTTGCCCATCATTAGTGACTTCGGCCTTATGATCTCGGCGAAACAGGATCGCAAAGCCCGCATAGACGTCGCTGAGTTCTGTTTCAGACATCTCGCAAAGCCCACCGCCGATCTCGGGATCAAAGATCAACATCTCTCCATCGGGTGCGCGCCCGTGGTAAGTGACGGCCTTACTACCATCCAGCAAAAGCATCGCGGGAACCAGAGCATCGTCAAAATCTTTCAACGGTCGTGCGCCATATCCGGCCCGCAACCCCGTGTGTTGGGCCAACGCAAGAATGTCCCGAACGGTCAAATCTCCATCCACACCCGACTGAGCAGACTGCAAAGTGGCGAGCGTAACGGGCCGTTCAAGACTGCTGGCGATGTTCAAAAAACAGGCTTCATAGGCCGAGATTTGAATATCGGAAGATGGGGAACCTGCCGTCATTGCTGGGCGCTCCAGGTGCCGACCGACAAGCCAAGCAGATCAAGGATATCACCTGTCAGGCTCAATGCGGCATAGTTGGTCAGAAAAAAGCTCTGTTCAGCCAAGATTAACCTCTCCTGCGCGTTCACAAAGTCCCGTTGAGCGTCCAGAATTTCAATCAGGCTGCGCCGCCCGATAGTAAATTGTGCACGAGCGGCTTCGACACTTTCAGCGTTGGCCTGCACTGCCAATTTTGCGGCCCGAAGTCTTTCAGCACCGGCTTTTTGATCAGAACGGATAAACCCAAGCTCTCGGGTTATTTCGCGGATCAGCGCCTCGCGGGAGAATTGGGCGTCCTTCACCCGCGCGTGTGCGGCGGCGATTGCCGCGCGTCTTTGGCCGGTACTGTCAAGTTCGTAATTAAACGACAAGTCCACACCGAAATTGGCATCCCGATCAGTATCTTGATTGGCGAAAGCCGCCACTCGGATATCAGGCTGCCTGCGGGCCTGAGCTGCGCTCCATTCAGCCTTTGCAGCCACCAGGCTTGCATCAGCGCGACGCACCTGAGGGCTGCTCATGACGATTTGGGCATCACTTCGGGTCAGGTTCGGAGCAGGGATTGGTTGCGGAAGGGCGTCTGGTGCGGAATCAAACACTTCGCGATAGCGCGCTTCGGCGCGGTCGACCTGCGCAATCGCATCGGCGTAACGGGTTTGAGCATCCGCCATGCGTGAGCGTGCAGTCAGCAGATCGGCATTTGAGCCTGCCCCGCTGGCAGTTCGATCCGATATCTGCCGTACCAGCTTTTCATGCGCTGCTACGTTCTGCGCGTTGATCCCTTGGATCTTGCGTCTGTCCAACACAACGACATAAGCTTCGATCGCGGATAATGCAGTTGCGGCCGCAGTCTGCAATTGATCCCCTCGGCTTTCATAAACACGGGCTTCGGCGGCAGCCAGTTCACCTGATGCCGCACCGCCATCGTAGACCAGTTGCGAAACGCGAAGGTAGGGCGACACATCTGAGACATCGGAGTCTACGCGCTCAGACCGGGCGTTGATGCCCAGGGAGACCTGCGGCAGAAAAGCGCCTTTGGCAGCATCCTGGTCTGCCGCTGCAGCCTCCAATCTTGTTTCACTCTGAGCAAGGTTCGGACTTGTTTCAACGGCCTGACGGATCTTGCGGCCGAATGCACTTTGTGTCAGCGTTTGAGCAGGCGGCGCTGCGCCGGCACCAGCTGTTCCGCTGGAGAATGAAACCTGGATTCCGGACAACCCGGGCGGTTGCTGACACCCTGAAACCAGGAGCACGAACACCAAAATGCATGCGAAAGCCTTAAGCATATGCATAAGCGCCCCCTTGCTTATCATAGTTGAATGGTAATTCTTCAAGCTGCGCGTTCACGACAGCATCCAGAAACCCGGAGACCTCGGAGGAGGTTTGGAGCTGCGATCTATCGGCCAGTTGATCCTGTATTTGTCTCAACCACTGCACGTGCGACAGTGAAACCTGATGCGCATGAATCAGGCGCATGCCTCGGCTATTGTTCAAAAGCGCCCGGTGAGTGGACCGCAGACCATGTATCGCCTGAAGATGAATGCCAAAAAGACCATGCGGGCCATCAGCCTTCAAAACCTCGCCCAGCGGCGAGAGTAGATTCAAATCACGGATCAGGCGACACAGCTCCGACGTTTCATGCTCAGCTGCTGCGCGCTGAAAGAGAAACGATTTTACTTTGATGAGATCGCAGTTCAGCCTCTTTGCATCATCAAAGAAACGAACATCATCGGGGTTATCGGTGACCAGCCCCATGGTTTCATCAACAAGCAAATGAAACTGTTGCCCTGAGGTTGAAGAGGCAGGGCCCGCACCAAAGGGTGGGCATCGTAGCGCAGTTGGCAAATATCGCGCCAACCAAGTGCCATTTGAGGCGACAAAAGGAGTGGTGGAATCGACCTGCATCGACAACAGAGCAACGGGTTGGCAACCCACCGGGGTCATTCGGAAAGCGATCGGAAACATGGCGGCGACCTGCAGGATTTCCGCTTCTACAACAGCGCACTCCGTCAGATGTCGAGCAAACTCGAAAGATGTGAACCGCCGCCAAAAGCGATGTCCATGCCGTTCGAAAGAGACCGGTGTCAGGCCGTTCTGTAGCATAGCTTTCCCCTCACGCTGTCTGATTAAAAAGTCGAATCCAAATGCATGACTGCGAGTCGGGTTACGCCGTCGCACCTGTTGGATCGGTATGCAGGATGTTGTCGGTGGACAGCGCGCTTAGATCATCAAGCCCGTCAAAAATGGCCACGGTTTCAACATTCGCGTCACTCGATCCTGAATAGTCCACCCTGATCAACGCACTGTCTGTACCGTCAGTCGCCAGTACATAGACCGCATCACCAGATTGTGCGCCCGTGAGACTTTCGACAGCCGTTTCAAGCGACGCTGCCGTGAGATCGGTCAGTACTGTCGTCAGACCGACAAAGCCAGTGTCGAGACCCAACGCGTCACCAACTGCCAGGGTTTCAAATCCGGTTCCGTCGCCTCGCAATGTGCTGACATCTAACCCGCTGAACATCAACGCATCCGTCACGTCTGTTGCCGGACCGAGTGTAAAGCCGGTGATCGTATCAACGCCGTTTATTGTCGGGTCAGCTTCGAAGACAACAACATCGCGCCCGGCTGTGTTCAGGTCAATCGTGTCATCCCCTTCGCCGCCACGCACCAGCGTATCGACATCAGACGCCGTCAGCGTGTCATCACCATCCGTTCCCAGGTGCAGCACCATTGGCCCTCCGTCCGGTGTCTTGATCGTCAAAACAATGGGCTGGTTGGAATCCTGTACAGTCATAGTGAACGTAACCAAAGGTTGGGACAGGTCTGTGAAGGTCGTCGCCGCACCCGCAAAACTGACGACATCGCCAGGTCCGGTGTTGGCTAAGAACAGATCGAATTCGCCATTTTCTGTGTCAGAATTCACATCGAACGTGACCACGGAGGAGTCGTATTCCAACTCAGCTGTCATGGCCAAACCAGATGAGATATCCCGATCAGAATCGGCGTGGATTGCGAAGGTGATCGTCGAGCCGGATTGCGCAATCTCGGAAATCACATAGGCTGCAGGCACATAGGCTGCTGTTTCTGTTGTGACAGGCAGCGGATCTGGCCCACCCGAGACGGTGGCTTGCGCAGTGAAGTCGAGATCATCACCCGCTTCGGCACCCGCAAATTCAGACGCCGAAACTGTCAACGACCATGTTCCATCCGGGCCAACAGTTGCAGTACCGACCGAGTTGCCGTTCAACAGAACATCAACGGCTTGGCCTGTGCTAAGACCCGCTGAGCTGCCACTGACAACCACGCCAGAGCTTTGCGCATCGCTTAGGGCTATCGCTTCATTCGTTCCAATTGCGCGCATGCTCAGCGTGGGCCGGAAATCTGTCGTAACCGAAGTGGTTGCCGCAGGAGAAATGTTTCCAGCGCTGTCCGGAACGGTGGCCGAGATTGGATAGCTGGTCATGTCTGACAATGCGGCCAGATCAGATGTCGGGACAGTGACTGTCCAAGTCCCACCTGAGGCAGTGGCGACATAGGTCTGCCCGCCGAATGTGACGGATACGGTTTGCCCATCCCCGGCGGTTGTGGTTCCAGAGATTGCAAGGTCGCTGTCACGTTCGGTGACATCTAGAACCACTCCCACAGGCAAGGCATCGATTGTGATGGATGGTGCGGAGAAGTCGGTGTCAAAGCTGGTATTTGTTTGACCTCTATTGCCAGCGCTGTCGATTACGGATGCACTGACATCATATGTGATGTCAGGCTGTAGCCCGCTCAGATCAGACGATGGTGCGGTAAGGGTCCAATTGCCACCGGACACGGTTGCGGTTCCAGTGACATCCACCGTTCCATCGGGCCGCGCAATCTCGACCGTTACAACCGTCCCGTCTGGTGCATCTGAAGTGCCTGAAATGGTCAGATCCGTAACCTGTTCAGCCGCATTCATCACCGCACCGTCCGATAGATTGGTAATAGCGACACTGGGTGCGGTGAAATCGGTATCAAAGCTGTTCGTTGCCTGAATAGCCGGGTTGCCTGCAGCGTCTGACACGTCAGCTGTCACCGATATGGTGGACGCATCTGACAATGCTGCCAGATCGCCAGTGGGGACAGTGACGCTCCAGCCGCCGCCGCTGGCGGTTCCGGTATAGGTTTGACCATTCACCTCAACCGTAACAACCTGCCCATCCTCAGCCGACGTTGCGCCGGTAATCGTCAGATCAGTCGCTTGCTCAGCAGCGTTCATGACTGCGCCATCCGAGAAGCTATCGATGCTGAGTGTGGGTGCGCTGGCATCTTTGGTGAGGGGCGTATCTGCTTGAGGAGCAGCAAGCCCATCAACATCTGAAACGTCCGCCGTGATAGAGAAGCTGCCTCCATCTGCAAGGGCCGCAAGATCACCGGCTGGAACAGTGACGCTCCAACTATCGCCCGAGACGGTCCCAGTGTAGGTTTGCCCATCGAGCGTGACGGTGACAGTTTGACCGTCCTGCACATTTCCAGTGGTGCCGGAAATGGTCAAATCCGACCCTGCCTCGGCCGCATTCAGTATCGAACCTATTGTAGGAGGTGCAATGCTGATCGAAGGGCCTGTCAGATCGACAGGTACCGCAGACGTCGCGGCAATAGCCGGGTTTCCTGCCGCATCATCAACGGTGACGCTGATCACCGCAGGCGTCCCGGTTGTCAGACCCGAAAGATCAGCGTTTGGGACTGTCACGCTCCAGCTGCCACCCGAAGCGGTGCCGGTAAAGGTTTGGCCATCCATCGTAACCGTAACGGTCTGCCCATCTTCGGCACTGGTGTTGCCGGTCAGGATCAAATCGCCGCTGACATCAATAAGCTCGATCGAACCGCCAGCGACCGGGTCCAATGAAATGGACGGAGCGCCGAAATCGGTATCGAAACTGCTACCTGCTTGGGGGGCAGGGTTGCCGGCCCCATCCGAAACATCGGCAGTAACCGATATAGTTGTGCCATCCGGCAATGAGGCAAGATCAGCAGCCGGGACAGTCACGCTCCAATTGCCGCCCGAGACAGTGCCTGTATAGGTCTGACCATTGAGCGATACGGTGACAGTTTGCCCGTTCTCGGCATCGGTTGTTCCGGTGACGATCAAATCTGTTGCTTGTTCGGCAGTGTTCATCACCGCCCCATCCGAGAAGCTGGTGATAGCCAGGGTCGGGGGTACTGTATCAATGTCGAATGTAACAGTTTCAACCGACAGCTCATCCCCCATGTCATCGAGATGTCGAATGGTGATGTCCGTCACGCCCTGAGGCACGCCGCTGGCCTCTGACGGGGTCAAAGAGACACTCCAGTTCCCATCTGAGTCTGGGGTCACGGTTTTGACCACTGATCCAATGGTGATCTCGACACTGTCGGTGCCCGCTGGGGCGACGGAATTGATGGTCGAACTGCTGAGCGTTGTTCCCTGTAACTGAGCCAGGTTCAGGCTTGGATGGCTTGGAGCAGGTGGAGGTGTTGGGGTCGGCGCAGGGCTGGCATCATCGCCACCACCACCACCGCCACCAGCAGCGGCGGCGGCCCCCGCCAGGCCCAAACCGCCCAAGGCCGCTCCAGCCCCACTGACACCGCCTGCAGCAGCAGCGCCCGCTTCAGCCAGGCTGAACTGCGCGATCTCGGCAACCGCCGCTTCGGCGATCATGATGGCGCCGCTGTCCAGAACCTGAATATTCTCGGCCGCGACAATCATGCTGCGCCCATCGGTCATCTTGAGAAGAACATCTCCATTTTTCAGAAGCTTGGCCGATTGCACGCCGGGAATAGTTTCAGCGAACTGGTAGGCATACAGCTCTTCAATCGTGGCCTGAGCAAACGCGGGCAGCGCCAACAGAGATGACCCCAGCCCACCTGCCAAACCACGCCCGGCCCAGCGGCCCATTTTGCGATCTATCCACTGGCGAATGCGGCGCGAGCGGTCCGTTTCTGATTGATCCGCTGCAGGATTCGTATTGGTCTCAGGTGCTTTGGTCATCTTACCCTCACATGTATTGCCGGCGATCTTGGAATGGGGACAATCCGCACCGTTTAGGCTTTTGCTCATCTGTCTTACCCTTTGACTGCGTCGGCGATCGGACCCGAAAAAATTGAACTAAACTCAAGCCGAACTCCTCGTTTTCACCACATTCTTGCTATGGTTTCGGTCTGGGCATCGGATCATCTTTGAGCTCAACGCCAGGGGTGGCGGTGGGGTAATGACTATGATGCTGCAATTCGAAACATTGGTTGCAACGGGAAGCACGGCGCTCGATTCAGGTATCGGCGATACGGCTTTAAAAACGTTTAACGGGGACACGTATCTCTACACATTGACCGGCCCAACCGGGGGCATCGCGGTATGGAGGCTGGTTGACGGCGCAATCCCGCAACTGGTGGATACCCAGTATTACAGCGGGTCGATCATGTTTCAGGTGGGCGACACGGGAACGCCTGTTTCGCTGGCGGGCACAGATCATCTGGTACTTGATATCGATACGGCCACTGGACTTGTCAGTTATGATCTGAACACCGACGGCACGGTCGGAGATTTGCGGGAAACCGGAACGCTGAGCGGCGGTGGCGATCTGTCTGCCGTGACCCAGTTTTCTGTCGCATCGACCAACTATCTGGCGCTCGCGCATGAAGATACCGGCCAAATCGGAACCTATATCGTCAACGGTGACGGCAGCTTGTCGCTAGCCGGGCTCATCACCGGAACAGCCGATTCGATGCAGGCAATTCAGTCTGGTGCCGGGCAGTTTATTGTTGGAACAGATGCAGCAGGCGACGGCATCACTGTGTATCACATCGATCCGGCAAACGGGACGCTCAGTGCGGTCGACAACAGCGACGCCATTGCAACCCTTGGCATTTCGACTCCAACTGCGGTTGAAACTGTCGAGGCGTATGGCGAATCCTGGATCGTGGTCGCCGGATCGGGCAGCAACTCGCTCAGCGTTATGCGAGTGAACAGTAATGGTACACTTTCTCCGTCCGATCATGTGCTGGATACGTTGGACACCCGGTTCCAAGACGTACAGGACATCGCGGTTATAGAAGTCGACGGGCGGGTCTTTGTGGTCGCTGGCGGTGGCGATGATGGCATCACGCTTTTCACCATGAGCCCGAACGGACAACTGATCCATATGGATAGTTTCGCGGACACGGTGCTGAGCGGGTTGCAAAATGTCGAAAACCTGAGCGTGGCCCAAATCGGCGATGAGCTGCAGATTTTGGCGACCAGCCAGATTGATGCAGGCGTGAACCTTCTGACCGTCGACGTTGCAGATCTGGGGGATGTCAGGGAAGGCTTCGGCACCGTCACGGGCACCGCTTTGGATGATATGCTCAGTGGTGGCGTGTTGAATTCAAACCTGCTGGGCGGGGCAGGGGATGACATCCTGATTGCCGGGGCAGGGGCCACCACGATGACGGGGGGGGCAGGGGCGGATATATTCGTGATGCAATCCGGCAGCGGCGTTACAACCATCACAGATTTTGAGGCAGGAACAGACCGGCTTGATCTGTTTGACTACTTGCTGCTGCGATCGCCAACCCAGCTGACCGTTACCAGCACGGCAGACGGTGCGGATATCACCTATCGAGACGAAGTCATCCACATCACCTCTGCAACCGGAGGACCACTGACCAACACCGAGATCTTTGGCGCAGGATTTGGCGGCGCCGACCATATTCCTGTTGATTTCAGTGATTTTGGTGTGTCCGAACCACCCAGTTCAGGTGGGATACAAGGCGATATCTCGATCAGCTCCGAGACCGGTAATCCGGGTCTAGGGGATGCTGAAATCCAATTCACACCAGACGGTAACAGCCCGATTACCACAACCGCAGACGAAGACGGAAATTTCGATCTCGGCCTGCCCTCGGGGACTTACTCCGGGCATCTGGACATCACCAAATCCTATTCGACGGTAAGTGCCGAGATCACCGCACTTGACGCACTGCAAGTGTTGCGGATCGCGGTTGGGTTGGACCCGACCTTCGGGCCCGCTGCGCCGGAAAACCTCATCGCTGCGGACATCACGCAAGACGGTACAATCAACGCACTAGACGCATTGGCAATCTTGCAAGTGGCCGTTGGGCAGACACCTACGCACGAAGCCGAATGGGTTTTTCTGGACGCTAATGCAGATTTGTCAGGGATCACCGCGTCCAATGTCGATTATGATACGGGAATTGATGTTGTCGCAATCGACGGCGTGATCGAAGCGGACATGACATCCATCCTGTTGGGCAACCTCGAGGCTGTGTAAATACTCATAATGATGATTATGTTAAATATAATTGGTGCGGGTGGAGGGACTTGAACCCCCACGCCTTGCGGCGCCAGAACCTAAATCTGGTGCGTCTACCAATTTCGCCACACCCGCAACCGGGCACCTATGTGCCGGACTGGAGCGCTCCATAACAAAGCTTTACTCGGGACGCGAGAGGTAAAATTCACCCCGGCTCAAGATTTTGATCGGCAGGTTTCGCGCGATTTCCCTACCCTTGGGCAAAGTCGCTGGCAAAACACCAGCGTCGGGATGTCTCGGCTCATATAGTATGAGTGCTGGAAGGCTGATTTTTCGGGATTAGACTTACACGATCCGAGACCCGGATATTGGGTACCAATTCGCTCGATGAGACAGAGATTTCTCGGCCAGCAAGAAAAACGCGCTTACGTTGTATCGGTTGGACCGCGAAGTTCAAAACGTGTCGAGCTGGCTTTGTCAGTTCGACCTTTTCTGCAATCGGGCCATTGGCAAAAAATCCAGATCGCTCACAGAACAGCACCAGCGGTACCGGAAATAATATGGCAAATACAAAGTGTTAACGCGATCTCAAAAACCGCAACAGACAGTCTGTGAAATGCGCTCAATGCGACACTCGCTCAATCTTCAAACCCAAAAACACTGCGCACCTGTTAATCATACACCTCAAGGTTGAGGCATTCCTATGCACGCCACTTCATATTTACGCCACAATTCAAGCACCAAAATATCTTATTCGCGTCAAAATAACACCGCCTTGGCCGGGCTTCTTGGTCATAGGAGTTAATGAGTCCTTTTTCGCCGTTTTGGCACCTGTACGAGTCTTCCGCTCAACTCCAGTAACAAGGGTCTTTGATGTGACCAGCATGAACAACTCCGCCGCTGCCGAGCAAGAGGCTGTCTTCTTCGCTCGCGAAAGCTTCATAGGTGAGCTGAAGTCTTTGAACCGGGACTATCCTGATACAGGCTTTGGTATCTCTCTTCGCACCCACTCGGGTGAACATTACCTGCTGGCAAACGCACGTATGCCCCTGCCAGCAGCTAAATCGGACGGGTTTCCAACAGGTCGGCGTTTGGCCTGCCTCGAAAATGGGGATCGCTTCAGCGCAATTGAGGTGCTGGCTGATTCCCACGCATATGAAACCATCTCTCCTCGGGACGAGGCAGAAATTCTGGGTAATGCTCTGGATCTGATCGCCCGTATCGACACCCTGACCAACATGCCCGCAGGCTGCGTTTCGCAGGCCCAGCAAATCGCTGCGACTGGCACCGGAGGCTAACACATGGCGCGCAACGACCACCTTTTGTCTGTCGGAAACGAGGCGCTTGCCCCGATGACGTCGGCAATGTCGTCATTAACGACTCAGATCGACCAATTGACAGAAGTGGCCGATGCGCGGTCAACGGCCCGGCTTGCGACGCTGAAAACGCGGATCGAGAACTTTTCTGCAAGCATCACCATGGTTGGGCAGGTCAAAGCGGGCAAATCCTCGCTTGTGAATATCCTAGCCGCTCGCCCTGCCCTGTTGCCCTCGGATGTGAACCCATGGACTTCGGTTGTGACCACGCTGAACATCAACACCCGGACACCGGGCGATACGCGGTCCAAGTTCACCTTCTTCGAGCAAGAAGAATGGGACAACCTGATGGTTGGCGGTGGACGTCTTGGTGAGTTGGCCAATCGCGCCGGCGCGGATGATGAGATGGAAGACATCCGCCGTCAGGTCGCAGAAATGAAAGCCAAATCAGAGGAGCGGCTGGGCAAGCATTTCGATCTGATCCTGGGACAAAGCCACCAATATGACTATTTCGATGAAGAGCTGATTCAGCGCTATGTCTGTCTGGGCGACGAAGACGACCCGGATATCGACCCAAAAACCGGCCGTTTTGCAGATGTGACGAAATCCGCGGAACTATTCATGGATATTCCGCAATATCCGATCTCGCTGAAGCTGTGTGACACACCTGGTGTAAACGATACCTTCATGGTGCGTGAGCAGATCACCCTGCGCAGTCTGCGCGGGTCCGAGGTCTGTGTGGTGGTTCTGGCGGCAAGCCAAGCATTGACCACGATGGATATGGCGCTGATGCGGATCATTGCGCAGTTCGAAAACCGGCAGATCGTTTTGTTCGTGAACCGGATTGATGAACTGGCTGATCCGGTCAATCAGGTCCCAGAAATACGCGATCGCATCCAAGAAACTCTGAAGCAGAACAATATCGATGCTAATACGAGCATCGTGTTTGGCAGCGCACTCTGGGCCGAGGCCGCTCTGACAGGCAATCCAGACATCCTGACCGATGAATCCCGCAAGGTTTTGAACACCTTCTATCTGGCGGCGGGCTTTGGCGATCAGGCCGCCTCTTTGGACAAAATCTGGGCGCTGTCCGGGCTTCCTGATTTGCTGCTGGCGATGAACGAACGGATAGCAGATGGCGCAGGCGCACGTTTATTAGATCGCGTCCGCCACCGTGCACGCAATATTGCTAGCCAAATTCGCGCAACGGCCGTTGCCAAAACCCTATCCGGCAACGAAGGCGTTGTCCGAGATCTAGGTGGCGCGTCGCCGGAAGAAGCGATTTCGACTGTTTCAGACGAATACGAGAAGAAGGCCGCCGAACTGACCGCTGCTCTGCGCGACAAGGTAATCGAGCGTTTGAATTCAGCCGAGGCAAACTTTGTCAAACGCGCCACCGACTCGTTGATTGCTCATCTCGAGGAGAATGGCGAAGAGGGCACTTGGCACTATGATCCGGCGGGTTTGCGAACCCTCCAAAAGGCAGCCTATTTCAGCTTTGCCCGGTCGATGAAGAAAGAGGCGGGCGCGCTCTATACCACTGCTGCAGCTGACGTGGAAGCGCTCTATCACAAGCTGTTAGGTAACCATCTTGGCGAATTCAGCATCGAAGCCCCCATCGTTCCGCGTGTCCCGCCGCCCTTGGGGATCGGGCGCACCATTGCGCTGGACCTACAAAGCACATGGTGGCGCAGGTGGTGGCAAAAGCGCAAAGGCTTCGAAGCCTATGCGGCGGATTACACAAGATTGATCGCATCCGAAGCGAATTCGATCACCAAGGATATCGAGGAAAATCAGGTCGCAGCGGTTCTGGAAAACGTCCGAGCCGGGCTGACCGATTTCATGCGCGAGCAGAAAGAGACGCTGCTGAATATTTCGGCCTCAGCGGAGAATGGCAACAAACAGGCCCCCGCTCTGGCGGCGAATCTGCAGTTGCAGAAGTCGCGCGATGAGATTCTGGGCGACATCCTGAAAAACCTTAGCAACGAAGCGGCGTGAGAAGAAAAATGGCAAAAGACACACAGAACCGTTTCGTTTCCCCCAAGGCATGGGAGCGTATCGAGCAATGGTCACGCCGGAAGCCCGTTTTCGCCCTTATGGGTGAATTCAGCGCCGGGAAATCCACCCTGATGAACTTTCTGCTGCGCACCCATACGCTGCCAACGCAGGTTACAGCAACGCAATTGCCACCCGTCTGGTTCAGCTGGGGAAATCAGTCAGCCTATGTGAAGCGCCATGATGGCAGCAAAGATCTAATCGAATTGGATCAGCTTGAAACAGTAGGTGTGAATGATGCGCAGTTCATTCGCATCTTTCTGGAAGCGGATATTCTAGAAGCGGTCGATCTGATCGATACACCGGGTATTTCCGATCCGAAAATTTCGACCGATGTCTGGCAACGCGCAGTTGGTCAGGCCAATGGCGTTTTGTGGTGCACCCATGCCACGCAAGCCTGGCGTGAAACCGAGCGTGCAACCTGGGTCTCTTTGCCGGAACGGCTGCAACACAACTCTTTGCTGCTGGTCACCCGAGCTGATGCGCTGGGTCAAAAAGACCGGCAAAAAGTGCTGCGTCGCGTGAACCGCGAAGCCGGTCATCTGTTTAATCGCTCAATCTTGTTTTCGGCCCGTGATGCGATTGAGGCCCGCGACAAGACCGGTGATGCCGAGATGTGGTCGCGCAGCGGTGGCGGCAAGATGATCGACAGCTTCCTGGAGATCACTGAAAACATCATGGACCGACGAGCAGATCAACTTGCGCGGTATCAGATCGACAAAGGCCTTTCAAACGGGCCTAAGGTTCAGCCGTTGCGGCCTTCAAGAAACACCGAGTCCCCCACGGCGACCCGACCAGATGCCGAGACACCGGCACCTCTGAAACTGGTAAATCCTGTGGACGCATCGGACGGCGACACCTCTGTGGTAACCAGCTTCCCCGTCCGTCCAGCGCGTGTTGAAAGACGTGCTGAAGAGGACGAGCGCCCCCGTATCGACTCTGCCGAAGCAGATCGCTTACGGGCCGAGATGACACATGAATCTGAGGAACGCCCCCAGGATGCAGAGACAAAAGAGGACGAACTGCGCGCGTATTTCCGTGATACCGCCAAAGATCCAATGGAATTTGATGCGGTTTCGGATCGGACATCTGAGATCGACGAATACGACCTTCTGGATGATGAAGACACTGATGATGAAGTCGAAAACATCCTTATCGTCTCTGATGCTGAGGTTGGATCGTCAGATCCAACAGACGAACCTGATTCTGACGATGTGCTAACATCGCTGAGCACTTCGCTTCATGAGACGCAAGACACGTCTGAAGAAATTGAAGTTGAACAACCTCTGGAAGCCGAAGGTCACGTAAGCGAGGCAACGACCTCTTCCATTGCAGCGTTGATGGCTGAGCAGCACGAGGCAACGTCAGATGAGTATGAACCCGAGCCCGAAACGAACGGGTTGGTCGAACTGTCTTCTGCCACTACCCCTCAAGAAACCGCCGAGCCGCAAGTTGTTGAGCTGGACGCGCTTTCAGAAGGCCATCCTGGCACATCGCTGAGCGCTTTGGCGATGTGGACTGAAGTCACCAAAAACGAAGTTCTGCCCGATGACCCGCGCGAGTTGATGAGAGTGTTCGATGCATTCCTCAAGGAATTCGATCAGATATCTTCCGAGCATAGTGAAAAACAGACCAACGAAGCGTTGCGTTCGATCCCTAAATCCAACGAAAACAGCGGGATGGAATGGCATGTCTTGTAATCGAAACCAAATCCGGATAACCGGCTATTAGCGAAGCAAAACAGTTAGTTACATGTCGATACATGATGCGTTGAACGCTGCTATTGAAACAATACCCGACTGCCTTGCAGCCGGGTATATCGACATGGAAACGGGGATGTTGCTGGGAACCGGCATCAAAGAGTCAGACGACGCGATTGATCTGGATGAACTGGCCATTGCGGTGGCCAACCTGTTCCAGGGGCGCGGCGTTTCCGCCTTTGAAGCGTTGTTGCGCGAAACGGATGCAGATTCTGACGCTGATGGGTTCGGCGAGATCGCGGTGTTTTCGAACGACCGAATGAACATCTTTCTGCGCACGCGTGAATTTCCCGATCACGTGGTTTGCTATGTCTGCCGCAACAGCGCAAATGTGGGTCTTGCCCTCACAAAGTCACACCTCAGCCTTACGTCGATCACGGCTGCGGTCTGAACCAGAGCAATGAGGGTCACGGTATGATGGATACAGACATACTCGAGATGCTTGATGAAATCGGGCGCAAGTCTGTCGCTCGGTTGTCTCCGGTTGTAGTGATTGCAGGCGACACGCCCGAACTGCGTCGGACCGAGGTTCTGCGTGTGATTCGCAATACGATATTGCCTCGCCGACTGGAATTCACCGCAGCCAATGGGGATTGTCTGGCGCTTGAAGTGAACAGCTCACGCGTGACGGATGTGTTCCGCGTTGTATCCGGTGCCGTCCCGGATTTCGAAACTGCCCCGCGTGAGGAATTGATCGACAATCTGGCACAGCTTGTCTCTGATATCGCCCTTGCCCCTGCCCCGCTGGAATTGCTGTCTCTGAAACCCGACAACGTGCTCGAAGCGGATGACGTGGGTGTCACCCTGCGTGAGATCAGAACCGCATGTGCCGCAATTGAACTGACCGCTGAACCCACAATTTCGGTTGTGCCGGAACCACAAGAGCCTGCGCCGGAAACACCTGAAATCGCGCCAAGAACCGATGCCAATGCTTCGCTGGCACAAGCTTTCTTTGACGGTGCAGATCGCTTTGCACAGGGGCGCGTTCTGGCCGCCGCACAGGATGGGGCACTGGCACAGGCCGCTGAGGAGTGCGCGCCAGATGCCAAACTGCATCCCAATCAGGATTTGCTGACTCGCTTTGCGGCTGATCTGGCTGGCTGGTACAAAGATACAAAGACAGGGTTGGGCTTGCCCCAACTGATCGTAATGCGCCCTTCTGGTGGAAAGGGCGCAGGACTGGCCGTTGTAAATGACGGCCAAAGCATCGCCTTCGCTGTACACGAGGCGCGCAAACTGGGGGCCGTGGTCAACTTGTGGACCACGTTGCAGGAGGCAGAAGAATGACTGCCTTCTATGTTGTTAAACCACCGAATTGTTTGAGTAGAGAGTTGTTAGGATACCCAGTATGAGTGAGTCCAATCGTCGTGAGTTAATCCGCATAGCCGAGGACATGAATGAGACGAGCAATGACGAAACCCGTCAGTTCATCTCGCGCATTGTCGGCGATCTTTCAAATCTGAAACCATCCATTGCCTTTGTCGGGCAGATCAAGGCCGGCAAATCCCGCCTTATCAATGGCTTCACCGGTCAGGCAGAATACCTGCCATCCGATGTGAACCCGTGGACAACGGTGATCACCGACATGCATTTCGGGCATCCTTCAGGGCGGACCGAAGGGGCAGAGTTTCATTTCTTCGACAACCACCAATGGCAGTCGCTGATCGCCGAAGGTGAAGAGTTGCGCAATATGTTCCCTGATGATGAGGACAGCTATAAGCGCGAGATGATCGAAGAGCAGGTCGAGGCGATGAAAACGCGCGCGCAGCGGCGTCTGGGCGACAGCTATGAACAATTGCTGGGGCAGCATCACGATCTGGAACAACTGAATTCGGACGATCTGGCCCGCTACGTCTGTGCTGGCGACGACCCAACCGAAGATGGCCCGTTGGACCCCGGCAGCGACCGGGGGCTTTACAGCGACATCACCCGCAAGGCTGAGGTCTATTTTGACATCGGCCATTTCCCGTTCCCATTGACGGTGACAGACACGCCGGGAGTTAACGACCCTCTGTTGATCCGCGAAGAAATCTCGCGCCAGTACCTGAAAGAATCCGATTTCTTTGTGGTGGTTCTGTCGGCGCATCAGGCGCTTTCTCGTGCTGACCTGAAACTGTTCCGACTAATGCAAGCGCTCGAGCTTGGACAGATCGTGGTTTTCATCAACCGCGTGGACGAACTCAGCGATGGTGCAGAGGACGCGACAAAAGTGCGCGCCGATGTTCTGAATGGGTTGGAACAGGCCCTGGGCAACTCGAATATCGACGTGCTAATGGGCAGTGCGCAATGGGCACATTATGCGCTGACGGGCGATGAAACAGGTGTGAATCACGACCATGTGTTGTCCTGGCTGCGGGCGCATCCGGAACAAATGCGGCAGTATCTGGACGGTGTGAAAGAAATCAAGCAGGGCCCCGGCCCTATCAGCCGCGAGGCTGTGCTGCGGTTCGCCGCCATGATCGCCTCAGGCTTGCCTGACCTGCGCCGTCATGTGACGCAGGCCCTGATCGAAGGGCCGCATGACGAACAATTGCGCATGGCTTGGCAGCACCTGAACAGCTTTGCCCAGGCTGAACTGGAACGGTCGCAGGCTGATCTGCGAGTCCTCGAGGCTGATGCAGAAGAAACAGCTGTCAGCGTCGAGAAAAACGACAAGACGCTTGAGGATCTGCGTGCGCTGATTGCCGAGAAGAAACAGACTATTACCCATGAAATGGACGAGGTTTTGTCCAATCTACGCGGGGTGATGGATGACACCGTTTCCGAGGCCGTCTCGGCTGTTGTGCGCGGTCCTGAAGGAAAGTCTCCCTTGCTGGCCAAGGGGGATACCGAACTAAACTTCACGCCTCTGCGGGATCGCATGCGGGAACTGGTTCAAGGCGCCTCGCAAGTGGTGCGGCAACGGGTTCTGAGCGAGCTTTACACAATCGACATGCAAAGCAACGCAGCGTTGCGGGCCCTACCCGGCTGGCAGGAACCGGTGGATAATCGCATGAACACCAGTGCCGTGCGCTGGTTCCGCCCGGACACCACGGCGCTAACCCGTGGCATCACGGTCGAACTGCGTGTAAACTGGTTGTCGAGGCTGATCTCGCGCAACAGCGTTGTCTCGCGCGCGGAACGGATGATCACGCAGGAATTCGAGCTGATGGGTGACGATCTGATCGACACTGCGCGTGACGATCTGCTGGAACGGCTGAACACCGTGTTGGATCATTATCTGGCTTTGCTGGCAGGCCATCTGCAGCATCGCGCAGGTACAGATGATACCAACGCAAAGGCGATAGCACAGGACGCGCTCGACCGTGCACGCCGTATCAGTGATGATCTTGGGGCTATCTTTGGCACCGGACATCAGGAAGACAGACTGGCAGAGGCTGCTGAATGATTGAATTTCCAGGGACCGAGCAGGAAGTGCGTCAACTCGAACGCTTCCTGACCGCGACAGAGAAGATGGAGGCGGACGCCGCGCTAGAGGATCTGCGCGCGCGCGCATTGGCCCATGCCGAACGTCTTTCGAACGCGGTGAACATCGGTTTCGCAGGGGAATTTGGCGCGGGCAAATCTAGCCTTGCCAATATGCTGGCTGGTGCAGACATCCTGCCCACTGGCCCACAACATCTAAAATTGCCTTTGGTGATAGTTGCTTATGCCGAAACGCCCGAAACCACAGTGGGCTGGTGGAACAAAGAGCCCAAGACCTACTCGGGTATCGCACTGGAAAAAGCAGCCGCTGATGAGCCCGATTTCATCTCGGTTGGATTGAACACCCCAGCGCTCAAAGAAATCTCGCTGTTCGATCTGCCCGGATCGGGGGCGCTAGACGATACATATAAGCAGACCCTGGACCTGCTCAAATTCGTGGATTGTGCGATCTGGTGCACCAACGGCACAAACGCCTGGCGCGAAACAGAACGCCATTTGTGGGCGCAGGTACCCGCTGAGCTGCGCCAGAATAGCCTGCTTGCGGTGACCCATGCAGATTTGCCGCCTGTTGAAGAGGCAATCGACCGCGTTCTGGCACGTTTGAAAAAAGAAAAAGACGGGATGTTCCGTGCTGTTGTCCCGATTGGCACACCCGTGGCTGTTCGCGCGATGGCGCAAGAGCCCGAGCCGGACTTTGCTCTGTGGGAAACCTGTGGTGGCCAAACGCTAGCTGAACACGTGCTGAAAGTTGCGTCAAGCCGCCGTCAAAGTGATCTGGACGCCGCGCGAAAGGATATCGAACAAGAGTTTCTGCCTTTCCTTGAAGCTCTGAAAGGGTCTGAACCGAAAGCATCCGGAACAGAAAACGCGGATATGCAATCGACTTTGGGCGCGGTTCTACCCCCGTTGAACAATCCCATCCTCGAAGACTGGCTTGCCGCAATCGCGAGTATCTATGAGGATCTGCGAGAAAACGCGGATATGGAACCAGCGACGTTCCTGCAAAGCTGCCAGGAAATTGTCGAGGATTTTGCCGAGCGTCTGGAACAGGGCGGCGAAATCGACCCCGAGGCCGACTGGATTCCGGCTGAATTCGAGAAAGCCACAGACCTTCTGTTGTTGCTGCAATTCGAAAGCGGCGACGCACCGCTGAAAGATGCTATCAGCATCCTGGCTCAGTTGAGCGACAACCTGGCCTGGGCAGGTAGCACTGTAGTCACGGCGCAGACAAAAACCGGCACCTAAACGACTCCCGCGAAGATTGAGCTGCATCGCAGCGATTCGTTGTCGCCCAAATCCGATTCTTAACAGTTTCGGAATCGTCGACCAGAACGCTCCAATCCGGGTAAGAAGCTTTGGATTGACGATCTTAAAAATCAATATGTTGATCTCTGATATCCTAGTAATCAATATGTTGATAAACGTCCGAAACGATCCATAGTGAAGCCATCGGGCGGCCCCAATAAAGTCTAATTTGAAACGTCTAACCGTTCTCAAGTGACCTGCGGTTGTTTTGGGTTGTCAGTTTCGGGCGCTTTGCCCGGTTGTTTTACCGCAAAAATGTGTAGAACGGGCGGATTGAAATGAGCCACAACCAGGCAGTCGGTGCATCGCACGACGAACCACATATCGAAGGATTGGAACCCGGCGCAAAGCTGTTGCGCGGACAGTACGAAATCCTTCGCTTTCTCAGCAATGGTGGGTTTGGCATTACCTACCTTGCGCGGGATAGCCTTGAACGGGATGTGGTGATCAAGGAGTGCTTCCCGGGCGCCTTGTGCCGCCGCAACGGTGACCTGGTTGAGCCAAACGATCCCGCACTCAAAGAAGACCTGCGCGCTATTATTGACCTGTTCATTCAGGAAGCCCGCAACCATGCCCGCCTTGTGCACCCCAACATTGTCGATGTGCATCAGGTCTTCGAGGACAACGATACAGCCTACATCGCAATGGATCTTATCCGTGGATGCGACCTGCTGGACTATGTAGAAAATCCCGACACCGAAAGCGGCCCTGACTTCATCGTTCAGGTGACCGAAAAGATGCTGTCGGCGGTATCATTCATTCACCAAAGCGGCATGCTGCACCGGGATATTTCGCCCGACAATATCCTGATCGACGAAAACGGTGATCCGGTCCTGATCGACTTTGGCGCCGCCCGCGAACAAGCGGCAAACAAATCCGCAGCCCTGTTGACCCTGCGGGTGATCAAAGACGGGTATTCACCGCATGAATTCTACGTGCGCGGGGCCGAGCAAGACCCAAGCAGTGACCTCTACGTTCTGGCTGCCACGCTCTACCACGCGATCAGCGGGGAACGCCCGGTCGACGGTCAATCTCGGCTGAGCGCATTCAACAATGGTCAGGACGACCCCTATGAACCACTGACCGGTCGCTTCGAAGGTTATCCCGAAGGCTTTTTGGAAGCGATCGACAAGGCGATGGAAGTCCACGCAACGGATCGCTTGCAAACCGCCCTGGATTGGTTGCGGATGTTCCGTGGCCCAGGTGTTATGTTTGACACATTTGCCTATCGCCCAGTTTCAGTGATCGTGGGCATGGATCGCAAGGACAAAGAAGAAGAGAAAGAGCGGATCAAAGCAGAGACCGAGAACGCCGAAGCCGTTGTGACCGCGCTGCTGGCTGGCAACTCTGACATCGCACTTGGCAATGAAGACAAAAAAGAAGACGAACTGGCCAAGTTTACTACAAAGGAAGACGCTCCGGTCGCCGTGGATACCGTTGTGCAAAGCGGGTCGGGCAGCAACGGCAAACTGCTTGCAGGTGTAGCAGTTGTGGCCCTGGCGATTGCCGCGGGTGGTTACTTCGTAATGTCCGGTGGCGACAAAGCGGCCGAAACGACGGCAACAGCCTCGGTGGCAGAGCCCGAGACGCAAGCGGAAGAGACCGCCGTTGTTGCACCGGAAACCACCGCTGAGCCATCAGTGGAAGAGACTTCAGAGGCGCCTGTCGAGCAGGCAACCTCCGTTCCTGCGGGACCGGCTGCCACAGAAGCAGCCGCCGCAGAACCGAATACCGACGTGGCAGAAGAGGTTACAGTCACTGCTGACGCGACTGACACCGAGGTGGCGACCGTTGAACCTGAAGCTTCGGCCGAAGTTTCAGCCTCGGCAGAGCCGACGATTCCTGGTGTGCTTGCTGAGGATCAGGTTGCCTTCGCGCATTGGGATGTTGACATCCCGTTCTCGGTTTCGCGCCGTCGTGCGGTTACCGGAGACACGTTTGCTGTAACCGCCGTAAATCCGGGTCAGGACATGTCGGTTATTGGTGACTGGATCCAGCGTGGCGCAACGATGTTCACACTGAACGGTGACCAAATCCGCTCTGACGCATCTTTTGCGGGCCAGGTTCTGGACGGCTTCAATGTTGATCCCGACGGATACATCCGCGTCGCAGCACGGTATCGCCTGCGGGGTGAAACCCGTGTCCAGAATGGCTTGATGGCTCTGCCCGCAATCCGTGCCCTCGGGCTGCAGAATGGGTATGAATTCACTGTGCGTAGCGATGGAGCGGACGGATGGCAAACCGTTGTATCCAACGTGCCCTCAGATTCGGCGGGCGATCTACGCGACGGAGATGTGTTGCTGAGCGAAGCCCAGACCGAAGCAAATCTGAATACCGCAGAAAGCTTGGATGAAACGCTTGCTACGCTTGTGTCCGAAAACAAACCCATAGCGCGCTTCACTGTGTTGCGCGGCGGGGTTGAAACAGCTGCAACGATGCAGCTTGAACAGGAGTGATCAGACCGGTTCCCAAGTGATCTGCCAGTGTTGTGTTTGCTGAGGATGGCATTTGAGAAAGTCCATTCTGACGGGGGCCGGACCGTCGCAGAGAGTTACAAGTTCCAGTGGTTTTCCAAAATGATAAGTGCCGATGTGCCCACCGCGCAGAGGTAAGTTGTGGTCCCAAGGCGCATAAGTTGTGTGCCGTTCAAATGAAGGTGTCGACGCCATGTTCAAATACAAAAGCCCTCTGAGCCGGCTTCTAGAAGGCGCGGGCAAAACAGAAGAAAAAGACGCTGCCGAAAGCGTTGCACCTGCCGAGGAGACTGCGGAACCCATCGCCGATTTCAACGCACTGCGCCAAGCTTTGGCTGGCGGCAACGCGACATCCGAAACCTACGAGGATTCGGATGAATTGATGCCGGAAGAAAAGATGCCGGACTTCGCCGAAGAGGCTGCAGTTGGAACGCCTGAAGACGTGGTCGAAGAACCTGTCGAGCAACCGCTTCAAGAAGACCATCATAGTGGCACGCAGAACGACGAGGTGTCCCCAGAAGCCCCTGCCGAAGGCGATCCGGTTGTAACAATACGCCTTGGCACCGAGGACAGTGTGGGCGTGGTCGATGAGACGCCCGAAGCACCCACCGCAGAGGTCGAAGAACCGGCTCCAGCAGCGCCAATCGAAGACACGGCGCCAGCAGAAGAGGTTGCAGGGTCTGCACAGACACCCGCTGCTGCGCCTGCCACGGATCGCCGAGCGCGTGTGAAAACAACCTTCCTGGGTTTCGAGCGCGCAGATACCCATGTTCAGGACATGATGGAATCTGCCGATCCCGTCACCAAGACGGAAACCGCGCAGGAAACCTTCCCGGTTGGCTGGTTGGTCGTCACTGCCGGACCTGGTCGCGGGGCCAGCATAACTCTGACCGAAGGCCTGATGCAAATCGGCCGGAACGACGATCAGGCGATCCAGTTAGATTTCGGCGACACTGGCATCTCTCGCGAAAACCACGCGGTGATCGCCTATGACCCGGAGGATCGCAAATGCTATCTGGGTCACGGTGGCAAGGCGAACCTGGTGCGTTTGAACGGCAAACCCGTGCTTAGCACCATCGCCCTGACCAACGGTGATCTGATCCGTATCAGCGAAACCTCGATCCGCTTCATGTCCTTCTGTGATGACGGCTTTGACTGGCGGGATTCGTAACTGATGTTGGCGACTCCGGCATATGACATTGCCCTGATCCTGAATCAGGGTCAGCGCGACTCGCAGGAAGATGCCGTCGCCGCGCGGACCTTCGATGCAGTCGATGCGGGCTATATTGCAGTCGCCGATGGCATGGGCGGTCACGAGGCGGGTGAGGTTGCCTCGGAGCTGGTGATCAATGCCTGGCGCGATGCGCTGGATGATGAGCTGGATGTCGAAACGCTGTCAGAACGCTCACTTGTTGATGCGCTGCCGCTTGCTGCGATGCAGGCCAATGCATCCATTGCCAGCCACAACGAAGAACAGGGCTTGGGCTTTAACATGGGCTCAACGCTACTGGGTGTGCTTTTGCTGGGCCATCGCGTCTACTGGATTTCGATCGGTGACAGCCCGTTCTATCTGTTCCGGGACGGCGCGCTATCACAGATGAACGAAGATCATTCGATGGCACCTGCGATTGACGCACAAGTTGCGCAGGGGACCCTGACCGAAGAACAGGCCCGTGCGCATCCGGATCGAAATCAGCTGACATCGGTTGTTATGGGCGGTGCAATCCCAAAGGTCGATTGCCCCGAAGAGCCGCTGAACCTATCCGCGGCTGACATCGTTGTCCTCGGCAGCGATGGGTTGCAGACCCTTTCAGACAGCGAAATCCAGGATGTGCTGGCTGAACACCAGAACGCATTGGCGCAGGAGATCGCCGATGCCTTGCTGCAGGCCGTTTTGGCCAAGGCAAAACCCGATCAGGACAACCTGACAATCGCGGTCGCGAAACCAAACAAATCATAACAGGCAAAGCAACCAGATCATGAGAAAGCACCTTATAATATCAAGCCTTGCACTTGCCGCTGCCACCGGCGCGGCCTGGGCGCAAGAAGCGTGTTCAACCTATGAAATCCAGCGCGGCGACAGCCTGCGTGAGTTGTCTATTCAGGTCTATTCAACCGAGGATTTCCGCGTCATCTATGATGCCAACCGTGATGTAATCGGATCCAACCCCAACATCATCCGTGTTGGTGATGTGCTGACAATGCCCTGCCTTGAAGATATCGGCCGCACCTCAGTCCTTGTGGACACCGAAGAAGGGCGTCTGGCGACTGAAATGGCGGCTGAGCTTGTAAAAGCGGCGGAGGAACGTGCCGCAAAAGCGATTGCAGAAGCCGAGGCACGGGTGGCCGCCGCTGAAGCCGAAGCCCAAAAAGCCAGTGAAGATGCAGTGATTGCCGCAAAGGCTGCGGCCAAAGATGAGATCGAAGCGGCGCGCGCCGAAGGTGCGGCGTTGATCCGTCAGGCACAAACCGGTGAACGGCCCGAGATCCGCGACCGGCAGCTTCTGCTGATCACGGGCGGTGGTTTCATGCCCTTCACTGATGAATCGCTGCCGAACCGCGGGCTGTACACCCACCTGGTAGAAACCGCGATGCTGCGCGCCGCACCTGAACAGGGTTACAAAATCCAGTTCGTGAACGACTGGTCCTCTCATCTGGACCTTTTGATGCCGACGCTGGCGTTTGATGGCACGTTCCCATGGTCGCGCCCAAATTGCGAACAGGCAGAAGCCTTGTCTGAAAGCGATCGGAACCGGTGCGAAACCTACAACTTCTCGAACCCGTTTTATGAAGTTGTGGATTCATTCTTCGCACGCGAAGGCTCGGGCTATGAACAAACACTGAGCTATGCGGATTTCGCCGGGACAACGATTTGCCGCCCCGAAGGCTGGTCGCTATCGCATATGGATGCCGTCAGCCTATACGAGCCGGTTGTCACCCTGTTGCGCCCGGTCGACCCCGATGATTGCTTTCACGCCGTGATCGAAGGCCGCGCCGATATCGTTGCCATCGAGGCCCATCTCGCGGTCGAGGCGATCTCGCGTCTAGGCTACCAGCACCGCATTATCGAGAACCCCAACCTAGCGGCGGTAAAGTCGCTTAACGTCATGACCCATAAAGATAACCCTGATGGGGAAGCGATCCTTGAGACGCTAAATCAGGGACTGGCAATCATGCAGCAATCCGGAGAGTGGCGCGATATCGTGTCGACCGCTCTGCGACATCAAATGGAAAATGGATAAGGCCCAGCACGGCCTAAGAAACCTACAAGTCTGGAGGAAGTGGACATGTTTGAACTCAATATTAAGAAAGTGGTGATGTCGGCCACTGCCGTCACTGCACTAAGCGCTGGTGCAGCAGCCGCGCAGCAGGCCTGTACGAACTATACCGTTTCGGATGGCGACACGATGGCGACCATCGCGATCGCGGCATATGGCACGTCAAACTACCAGCCAATCTTCAACGCGAACCGCAACATCATCAGCAACCCAAACGATCTTGAGCCCGGCATTGTTCTGGCCCTGCCTTGTGAAGATGGTAGCCTGCCGAACGGCCAGTCCGCGCAGGACATCATCGCAGCAGAAGAACAGCGTGCTGCCAGCGTAAAACGCTCGAATGTCTATGCCCCACCGATCAAGATGGTCGCGGGTAACGGCTGGGAGCCGTTCACCACTGAAAACCTGAGCGGCGGCGGCATCATGACCCGTCTGGCCACCACCAGCCTGCAGCGTGCAGGGAACAGCCGTGAATATTCGGTCAGCTTCGTAGATGATTGGTCCTCGCACCTGGACACACTGTTGCCTCTTGGCGCGTTTGACATTTCTATTGCCTGGACCGTACCCGACTGTACCAACCGCACCTATGAATGGTCGGCGGCCACCGAGGCCCGCTGCACGCAGTTTGTCGCATCGGTTCCGGTATATGACATCGTTGGCGGTTTCTTCACCCTGCCTGATAGCGAATATGCAAGTGCGACGGATTTCAAAGATCTAGAGGGCGCAACGCTCTGCCGTATGGCGGGCTGGAGCATGGTCGTTCTGGAAGAAGTTGGTCTGAACAGCGACAACTTGACTTTGGTCCATCCCAATTCGGCGCGTGAGTGTCTGGATGCGGTCTTGACCGGTTCCGCAGATGTGGCCGCGTTTGAGGTCGACCTGTTCGCATCTACCATGAACGACATGGGTCTTGGCTCGAATGACATTGTCGAAAACCCGTTCGTTTCGACACTGTCGTCTATGGCCTTCCTGGCGCATCGCAGCAACCCGTTTGCCCGTGAATACATCGCGATGATGAACAAAGGTCTGAACGAAATGCGTCAGTCCGGCGAATGGTATGCGATTATTTCGGATTCTCTGCGCGAGCAGAACGAGAAGCTGAATTCAGCTTCGAACTAACCCTCGGTTCATCCGAACAAACTGGGCCGATCCTTTGATCGGCCCTTTTTTATTGAGGGATCAGTTGATCCAATCGACCGGATAGCCCTTCGGGAGGCAACAGCCGGGCAATCTTGCGCAACAACCGCTTGCCACCCAACCGCAGCCACTGATTTTGCCGAAGTCCCCAATAGGCAGCAGTTTTCGCCCCCAAGGCGGCCAGTTCCTGTCGTGATACGCGAAACGCCTGATGGCCTGATATCTCATACGGATGCAGATAGATATGTGGGGCCAACCCGTTGGATTTAGCCTGTTCAATCAGATCCCTGGCCACATTATCTGGTGCGAGTTTCAGGTAAGTTCCGCCCAGACGTATCTGCGGCCCCCTTCCCCTGTATTGCGAGGAAAACAGCGGCAACACATGCAGCGTTGACAGTCGCATCTTATCCGCAAAGTCCCGACATTGATCCGGGGACCCAAAGAAAGACGAACTGTCATAGTCGAAATACTGTTGGATTAACTGGTATTGCTCGGGCGTTTCGCGATTCACATGAAACTTCGGTGCGCGAAAACCTTTAACAGGAGTATTCGCCACCGTTTGTAATTGATCTTTCGCACGCGCCAGCATGGCGTCGACGGTTTGCACCGACTGCCGGTTCATACTGTCATGATAGTGATAGTGGCAGGCGATTTCATGCCCCTGCCCTGCAATATGTGCAATCAGGTCCGGGGCGCGCTCCGCGATCACGCCTGTACAGAAGAAGGTAGCCTTGCTTCCGTCGAGGCCACCGTTTTCCTGTAAAAAGCCATCAATCAGTTCATAGCTCTGCCACAGGGCCTCTGCGCGCAATGGACCGGTTTCCCAGATACCAAGATCGCGCTTCAGGTCGTGGGCGAAATCCTCGAAATCAATGCTCAGATACACGTGGTCACGCCACTGCTTTGCTAGGGCTTTCCTCTTTCAACGCCTCACGCAGCACAACGAAATCCCCGATGACCAGCGCATCTACACCCGAGGCCGCGAAGGTCGCGCAGGCATTGAGTGGCGAATAGACAATCGGTTCCTGAATGTTGAACGAAGTGTTCAGCAGAACCGGCACCCCGGTCTTTTCACCGAACTTCGTCAGCAAAGCGTGGTAGATCGGGTTGGCCGTTGGCGAAACCGAATGCACGCGCGCTGTCTGATCCGTATGGGTGATGGCCGGGATGTCTTTTGCCCGGTCATCGCGCACGCGGGCCACGATGTTCATGTAAGGGCTGGTTTGGTCGATCTCAAAAAAGTCCGCGGCAGCCTCTTCCGCGACGCTGGGTGCGAAGGGGCGGAAATGCTCACGCTTTTTGATCTTGGCGTTGATATCATCACGGATACTGTCCTGCCGAGGATCCGCCAAAAACGACCGCGTGCCCAAAGCTCGTGGCCCAAACTCGGCCCGCCCCTGGAACCAGGCGATGATCTTGCCATCGGCAAGCAGTTTCGAGACCTGTTCGATCAACTCATCCTGCGGCAGCGCGGTTTGAGGCTGCGCGCAATAGTCGTTAAGCGCCATGGTAATCGACGCTTCATCCCATTCGGCACCCAGATAGGGATTGCGGACTGACGCCATGTCGACCTGATCATGCGGGATACAAGCCAGTGCCGCGCCAACGGCACAACCCGCATCATGCGGTGCGGGTGGGATGATGATCTCGTCAAACGTCCCTTTCGAAATCAATGTGCCATTTGCCGTCACGTTCAGCGCACAGCCGCCGGAGATAACCAGTTTGCGCAGGTCGGGATTGGCTTTGCGGACCGGCTCTAGCACGTGGTGCAGCGCGTCTTCAAATGCTGCCTGAACCGAAGCGGCCAGATCGATATGACGCTCATTTGGCACAGTTCCGGGCTCGCGCGCCTTGCCGAACAGTTCTTCCAAACGGGGGTGGAACACACCGCGCAGCGCCGAGTGATAGTCGCACAGCGTTGTGTTCACCCGGTAGCCGCCGTTGTCTTCCAACAGCAGGATCTCTTTCAAGATCGCGTCTCGATAGATGGGTTTGCCATAGGGGGCCAGCCCCATCATCTTGTATTCGCCTTCCAGCATCTTAAAGCCCAGAAAGCCGGTGAAAGCGGAATAGAAGTGACCAAGAGAATTTGGCCAGCGGTGATCGGCGATCTGCTCACGCTTGCCATGGCGCATCGTAGTGACAATGGTCGAGCTTTCTTCGCCACCGCCGTCATAAGACAACGATACAAAACTGTCCCAATCACGCATCGCTTCGGCGTACAACTGATGGGTCAGGTGGTGATTAATGTAATGCAATTTGAAATCGCAAGGCCCGTGTTCCGAGGTCAGAATCTTGCGGATTTTGAACAGGTCCATCCAGCCGCTGTCCTGCGGCGTTTCTCCGCCACTGCCTGACGAGAACAACGCGCCGATTCGCGTTGTCACGCCTTTGGCCGCCGATGGGCTTTGCAAAATCTTGCGCACCGTGCCCATTCCGCGCCCGGCCATGCGCCAGGGCTGCCAATACACGGCGACCTCGTCGATATCTGCGAATTTCAAACCGCCGATCCGAAGCACTTCCGAGATTGCATGATGGGGAAAAGCACCGTCGTTCTTGACCCGAGTCAGACGCTCTTCTTCAACTGCGGCAACCAGTTTTCCGTCTACAAACAACGCCGCTGCGCTGTTGTTCATCGTTGCCAAACCCAAAATTACTGACATAACCTAAAACACCCTTGGCCAAATAAACTGCCGTCAACGCGCACACCGTAACGGCCTTCGTATTCGCTGTGCAAGGATGTAGATCACACAAGCGCCACAGAAATTACGCAAGTCTACGTAAACTGGCTGAACGGTCTGAAAATCAACGTATTTGTCTGAGGTATTGTGCAATCCGCTGCAGATGTCTCTTTGCGCTGACTGGTTTTGAACTGCGAACAATCCCCTGGTTTTGTCGAATCCGTTTACGATTTCCACCCTCACAGGATCAAACACCACGCCCTCGGAAAAGAGTGTTTACAACACCCCTGTTCGGTCTGTTAGGTTGCAGCCGTTGAGTTTGGCATTTGGTTTGGTTTTCGATTTTCAGGTTTGCGTATGTTCCAATCTCGCCAATGTTTCAGCCCGTTCGATTTTGCGGGATCATGGCAAGAGCGCAGCAAGAACAAACTGTTATGACGGGGATAGCCCGAATACTGCCTGTAAAGGCGGCGCATCCTGATGAATGAGATACCGACCCGATTTACGAGGTGCAAGGGATGAAGATTCTGTCGTTCAAATCTGGCCATGACGGCACCGTGGCGGGAATCGATTGTACGAACAAAAGCCTGTTGTTCTCGTATGAGGCCGAAAAGAACAGCTTTCCCCGATACACGCCGGTGACCCCGGATACGTTCATTGATGCGGGGCTGTGGTTCAAGGATCTGCCAGAGATTTTGGCTCTCAGTGGCTGGTCCAGCAGCGGAATGGATCATGTCACCACCTCTGGTGCGGGGTACTTCGGCATAGGCCAGGGCTCGGAAAGCGTGGGCAAACGTACCTTCTTTGGTAAAACGGTCGACTACTACTCATCCACGCATGAACGGGCTCATATCTGGTGCAGCTATGCGCTGTCACCCTTTGCACAGGGTGAGCCCTGCTACGTGCTTTTGTGGGAAGGCGCCTTAGGCGATTTCTATGAAATCGACCGCAATCTGAACATTCATCATCGGGGCCAAGTGATGACCGCACCAGGCAGCCGGTTCGCGTTCCTCTATGCTCTCGCCGATCCCGAGTTTCCGATTTCGGGCGGTGAGATGCGCCCGTCGGACCCAGGTCGCCTGATGGCCGCTTGCGCCTTTGGCGCGGCTGGTCCGGTGGACGAAGATGAACAGGCGTTGATCGATCAGATCCTGTCAGTCGACCTAACCACGCACCCGTTGCGCAAAAGCTCATTCGTAAACTCGCCGTTTTTTAATATTGGCACCGACAGCCAGCGGCTCAAGAATCTGGCAACCAAATTGTCAGACGCCATATTCTCGCGTTTTCATCAGTTCGCGGAAGAGAACCTGAAAGAGGGTTTGCCACTATTGATCGCCGGCGGCTGCGGCCTGAACGGAAATTGGAACGCACAATGGGAGAACAGCGGCTTGTTCCGGGAGGTGTTTGTGCCGCCCACCACAGGGGATTCCGGCTGTGCAATTGGTACGGCTGTCGATGCAATGCGGCACTATACGGGGCAAGCCAAACTGGATTGGTCGGTCTATGCTGGTCAGTCTTTCACTGACGACAAGGTTGAGTTGGAGGGGCTAAAGGCCTCGGAACTCAACCTGAAGACCGTCGCGCAAGCGCTTTACGACGGAAAAATCATTGGATGGACGCGCGGCAATTGTGAAATCGGCCCACGCGCGTTGGGCAATCGGTCGATACTCGCTGCCCCGTTCAACGCAGAGACTCGCGCCAGGCTGAACCGGATCAAGGGACGCGCAGAAAACAGCCCCGTTGCCCCGTCTTGCCTGGAAGAAGACGCCGCGCTGCATTTCGCGATGAAAGGCCCTTCGCCCTATATGCTTAGCTTTCATCAGGTGACCGATCCGAATTTGGCAGCTGTAACACATGTGGACGGCTCGGCCCGCGTGCAGACCGTTCGGCGTGACCAGAACGCGTTTTTCTATGACCTGCTGGCCGAGTTCAAATCGATCTCGGGCACCGGAGTTCTGTGCAATACTTCACTGAACTTCCGAAACTCCGGGTTTATCAACACCTCCAGCGATCTGGCGCATTATGCGCGGCAGGTCGGGCTGGATGGTTTTGTAGCAGGAAACACGTTTTACGAGATTATCGACGGTTGAAGGTATCTAAGTTCGGGCATCCGGACAAACAGTTCAATTCCGAGTATTGTGATGAAGAGTAATGAGTCTGTGTTCAGCACGTATCAAGGGAGGCCGGCAATGAGAACGGCCGATACTATTCATGTAGAAAAACCCGATCTCATGTGGTGCGCAGTGATAGTGCTGCTTGCGGTGGTATTGTTCTTTGCCGCGACCCCGTGGGGTATCGGAGTCCGTCCGGATTCGGCCTCATACCTTGGCTTTCCATTCTATTTTCAGGGGCATTCGCCAGGATACATCTGGGCAATCGATATCGTCGAAAGCCTTGGAATGGGCCCGCTGACTGCGGCCACCGTGGTCAACCTGTCTTTCCTATGCCTGAACGCCTTGATGACGTTTGCACTGGCGCGCGGGCTGGGAACATCCCGTCTGATCGCCGGTTTTGCGGCGCTTTTGATCGTAACGTCTCCTTTGGTGTTTGAACTACATGTGACCGTCCTGTCCGAAGGGATGTTCATCTTTCTGATGCTGCTGACACTGGCACTGCTGAGCGTCTATGTTGGCACGGGTGCTGTGCGGTTTCTAATACTGGCCGGGCTTGTGTCGGTTCTGGTGTTCCTGACCCGTTTCAATGGCGCGCCTATTTGGGTCGTGGGGGTTTTGACACCCCTTTTTCTGGGACCACAGGGTATAAAAACCCGCTTGCTGCATGCCGGAGCCTTTCTGGCCGCGGTGATCGCCCCGCTGATGCTGTGGTCATACATCGAAGCCGCAGCCGGTGGATCGGGACTTGGGCGAGAGTTTGCGTTTCTGGGCAACGCAACATGGGCCATTCTGATACAGGGCGCAAACTCGATCTGGGTGTCGTTCTTCCCGAATGTGGTGCCCGATATCCTGAAGATCGCTGTCAGCCTGGTTCTGATCGGTCTGCTGATCTGGATTGTCTGGCACGAAACCATGACCCGTGTGGTCAGGCGCGCGCCGGATGCGGATGACCGGTTTGCCACGTTCCCGCTGTTGGCGACTGTCTATATATTTGGTCATTTCGCGCTGCTGCTGTTGTCGATCCTGATCGAGCCAAATCTACCTTTGAAACCCTCGTATTTTGCGCCGGTCTATGTGCTGCTGATTATCATGGGATCCCACTACTGCGCACACTTTGTGGCGGGCGACGGCTTGCAGCGCTGGACCGGGCTGGCCCTGTTAGGGCTCGGCGCGTTGGTTCTGATCTCAAATATAGCCAGAACCGGAAATCTGATTACCGAGTTTCGGGAAGAGGGCATCTTTTTCGCAGGTCCAAAATGGTATCAATCGCCGCTGGCGGCTGAGATTAGCAAACTGGACCCCGAAACATTTGTGTATTCCAATGCCCCGGACGTGGTTCATCTGGTCACAGGGTACAAAACCACCTGGTTACCAATGAAATTCAACCGACGCACGGGGTTCGAAATCCCCGAGCGGCCCTATGCCAAAACGCTAGGTGAAATGCGGGAAGGTTTGGCAAATGGAACAGCTGTCGTTGCCTATTTCGATGATGTGACATGGCGGTTCTACCTGCCCACTCAGGACGAGTTAACGCAAGAACTGAACCTGACCGAGGTCATCCGTACAACAGATGGAACTCTTTTGAACACGTTGGGCAATTAACGACGTGCCGACCGGCCTGCCCTGCGGTTACACTTCCTCAACTTAACTAAGCTGAGGGGCGCGTCATGCTTATGACGAAAGCCGAACATGAAGTTGGCACCGGCGAAGCGCTCTGGCTGCAAGAGCTTGAGATTGCGGTGATCCTGCCCTGCTATAACGAGGCAGTTGCCATTGGCGAAACCATCGCGCAGTTTCGGGCAGCGCTGCCCGGCGCGACCATCTATGTTTTTGACAATAACTCGACCGACAACACCTCGCAGGTCGCGGGCGAGGCGGGTGCCGTGGTTCGCACCGAAAATCTGCAAGGCAAAGGCAATGTCGTCCGCCGGATGTTCGCGGATGTCGAGGCTGATGTTTATGTGATGGCGGATGGGGATGCGACCTATGACAGCGCCGCCGCGCCCCAGCTTGTTCAGCTGCTTGTGTCGCAGAACCTGGATATGGTGAACGGCGCACGTGTGAACAAAGAGACCGAGGCCTATCGGCGGGGACACAAGTTCGGCAACGCGCTGTTTACTGGCTTGGTCAAGTTCTTCTTCAGCGACAAGATCAACGATTTGCTGTCGGGCTATCGCGTGTTCAGCCGTCGCTTTGTGAAAAGCTTCCCCGCCCTATCGAACGGATTTGAGATCGAAACGGAACTGACGGTCCATGCCATGCAGATGCGCATGCCCATCGGCGAAGTTCAAACGAGCTATTTCTCGCGCCTGCCGGAATCAACCTCGAAGCTTTCGACTTTCAAGGATGGCTGGCGCATTCTCAAGATGATCAGTCTGTTGATCAAAGAAGAAAAACCTATGGTCTTCTTCATGTCGCTGGCTCTGATCTTCTTTCTTCCATCGTTGTCAGTGTTCCTATCGGTCTTGAACGAGTTCCTGCAAACCGGGATCGTCAGCAGGTTCCCATCTCTGATTGTGGCGGTTGCAGGGTTTGTGGCTGCTATGTTGTCGGTTGTCTGCGCCTTGATCCTGGATTCCTTGGCGCGCGGACGGCGCGAGATTCGGCGCCTGTCCTATCTGCAGTTCCCGGGTGTCACTCAGACAAACGCACCCAAAGAGTGACTTTGGGTGCAGTGCAGGTTCAGCCCAGAAGCTGGTTATAGATCTTGCACACCCCGTCAATGTGAATGGCCATCCCGAAATTCTCTCTGGCATAGCGCTGACCGGCGTCGATGATCCGCTCCTTAAACGCTGTGTCACTGTGCATCTGTTTAACAGGTTCGACAAACGCCTCGGCGTCGAAGGGATCAACAAGAAACCCGTTCTCGCCCTCCACAATCGCCTCGACGTTGCCGCCGTGCCGCGTGGCCACCACAGGGGTGCCTAGATACATGGTTTCAATCAATGTGCGTCCAAAGGGTTCATCCAATGCGGTGACCAGATTGGCGTCCATCGCGGCCATGTAACCGTCGATCGGCTGGCGGAAGCCCATGAAGTGAATCTGGCTATCCATCCAAGCCTCGGATGCCAGGTCTTTACAGGTTTTCTCCAGTTCACCGCCCCGCTCGCCGACGCTGCCAAACAGCAGGCCGTGCACCGGCACATCGGGCATGGCCTTTTGAATTGCAGCGACCGCTTTGACAAAATGATCAGGGCGTTTGCGCGGAACGTAATTTCCGAAATACCCCAGCAATAGCGCCTCGGACGGGAGGTTCAGTTCGGCCAACACGTCCTGCCGTGCTTGCGCGGGATCGGGCGGGTTGGGATTAAAATCGAACGGGCTGCGGATCACGGTGAACTTCTTATCCACCGACCGTACCGGCTTGCTGGGTTTCGAAAAATGAGAAACGCTGATGATATGGTCCGACAGGACCGGGGCCAGCTTGTTGATCCCAAAAGCGGTCGGGTCCTGCCGGTGATGCCAGATATGCTTACGACCGGACAGTTTCGTCGGCAGCGCCCAGTTTGAATGCATCCGACCTTCGTTCGTATGGACGATATCCGGTTTGATCCGCTTCAGAACCGAGATGAACCCCGGGACGCTGGACATCAAATACTTCACGGGCCCGCAATCCCCGTCATATTTGATCTGCCCGGGTGACATTAGAGCAGGCTGTTTAAGTACCTCATAGTCCAGTCCCAGTGATTTGGCGTACTCCCCCGCCAGACCATCCTGATAGTGCACAATAATATAAGGTTCGTATTTTGATCGGTCCAAGCCTGCGGCCAGCTTCATGGCCGAGACATGGCTTCCACCGATGACGGTGTCCCCTTCAAAAGGAAACAGGATTCGTTTGGGCATTTGTCTTCTCGTTAATCTTAAATCACTGGTAAATGCGGGGTTTTCAAACGTGGTTTCTTAGTATGTTGGCGATCCCCTATTGCCGCGCCAGATGTGACCGGATGGCAAAGATGCATCCCGTCGTCCAGACGATGTTGAAAACCACATGGGACAGGGCAACACCCTCGATCCCCAAGACATAAAGCAACGGTATGAACGACAGCGCAAATATGCCGGTCGCCACCATTGTTGTCCGCACCAAAGCCCGATCTAGCCCCATGCTCAGCATGGTTGGATTTAACGACAACCCGCCCAGATAGATCACCGCCGCAAACATCAGAATTGTCATAACCGGAGCAGCGCCCGCAAATTCGGCCCCGAACAGCAAGACCGCGAGATCAGACATTTTCCATGCCAGCGGGATCGAAATCACCAGCGACACGCTCAACATCACCAGCGAGACATAGCGCACAAGTTTCCAGAACTTGGTGAACTCCTCCGCGGACCATAGCCGCGTCATCTCAGGGTACAGGACCTGTCGGATCGGGCCGCCGATACGCACGATATTCGTCATGATACGTTTGCCTACTTGATAGAAACCAACCGAGGTAACATCCAGCAGCGCCCCCACGACAAGCACGTCAAGCCGTTGGGTTGATTGCCGCAGCACCACGTTGAAGTTCGAATTCCACAAAAACCGCAGGAACCGGGGGTTCTGCTTTAGCGCAGTTCTGAGGCTCAACCGCATAAAGCTGTGTACCCCCCGCCGTTTCAGTTCGCGCAGCGCAAGGCAGAAGGCAACAAGGCCAGTCAAAACCTGATGCATCAGCATCAGAGCCAGAAACGCCCAAAGTCCCAGATCCAGCAGGAACACAATGATCGTGCCCACAAGGCGCAAACCGGCGACCACCATGTCTGACACAGCTAGCAGATCAAACCGGTCATGAACGCGCAACACTGCAATACCGGTGGGCCGCAGCGACAGGAACAATCCCAAGGCTACAAGAACGATATAGGTTGAACCGCCGTCTTCGGGCAGGCCGATCAGCGGGGCGAGAAACGGCGCTAGCAAGATGGCGATTGCGCCTGCCAGAAGGCCTCCCAGAATATCTATGACAACCGACAGTTTGATCAGATGCGCAAAGCGGTTTGTATCCTCCTCGGTCAGCGCGTCGCTGCCGTACTTGATCACGGCCTGCCACGGTTCCAGCCGACACAGCCGGTCAAGAACCTGCACATAAGCATCAACCAAAGCCAAAATCCCCACTGCAGCAGGGCCGACCGCACGCGCGGTGATGATCAGAGTCAGCAGCCCAAACACCGCGATGAGTATCTGGGACAAGAACAACCAGGACATGTTCTTTGCAAGCCGCCCGATCAGGGATTTGGCGTCAAAACGGATCATGGTCTTGATGGATGTTCCTTCCGGGTGTTGCCCCGGGCACCTGAACTTAACATGGTGCAAAACAACCTTGGCACTCGTCTCAGGTCAAATACCTTTCATCACTCATTAAATTTCAAATTTTGGCGATTCCAAACTGTTACTTGTTCTATCATTTTGTTTTTTGGACTTGTATCCTTTTACAAAAGCGAAGTTTGATAACGAAATCCAGTCCTGTTTTTGGAATCCTGTTTTCCACAAAGAGAGCTTACAATAGGGGCCGGTGAATGCAGAGGGGAAAAGTCGTGAAGACTTGCCTTTTTGGTGCGAACGCGTTTGGTTGCGATTTGAATTTGGGTATTGATTAACACCATATGGAACAAGCAAAAGTTCTCATACACATTGGGTACCACAAGACCGCGACATCTGCATTGCAAAAGCAGTTGTTTTCGGCAGCTGATGGGCCATTTACCACCCCGCCGGGTGAGCCAAAATATGTCTTGTCGAATAGATTCGTATTACCGCAACCTTTAACATTTGATCCTGACGCGGTTCGTGAACAATACGCTGATTTTCTGGATACTGCCCACGGATCAGGAAAAGTCGCCGTGTTCTCGCACGAACGATTTTCTGGCTATCCGGCGACCGGCGGATTCGACAGCCCGATGATCGCTGAACGCCTGAAGAAGACATTCCCGGATGCGCATGTGCTGATCGTCTTCCGCGAACAACTCTCCAGCATCCTGTCGATGTACAGCCAGTACATCACCGATGGCGGGCATAAATCGTTCAAACGATACATCGCTCAGGTCGAACCAATGATGCGCCGCGTGCCCATGTTCAGCCCGGAATTCTATCACTACCATCGCCTGTTCAAATACTATCAAACGCTGTTCGGAGAAGACCGTGTGCATGGGCTGACATATGAACAGTTCGTCCGGGATTCAGACGCGTTTGTTGCGCAGCTTTGCGGCGGATTGGGTGTTGAAGCCCCAAAACAGCAGTTCGACCGTACCAACACCAAACGATCGCAAAGCTTTCAGGTGCTTCAGCGGGTGGTTAATCGGACGCTTAGCCGAAACCAGCTCAGCGCCGGAGCATTCGTTCCTTTGCCGAACGCATCCCGTAGATTCGGCAAGCTCAGTGGCCCACTCAGCCGGATTTTCCCAACCGCTCTGGATACTATGATCGAACGGCGCACGGCCAAATATGCTGCTGAACAGTTTGATGGGGCCTTCGCCGAGTCCAACGCTGCTTTGCAAGAACTGACAGGGCTGGGCCTTGGCCAATACGGGTATCAGATGCCCGATCGCCAGTAGACCTAACCCTATCCAACCCCTGATAAAGCAAATGACCAGCACCCCAAATGCTGGTCATTTTTTCGAGTGAGTGATAGTGCCCGAAGGCGCCACCGGTATTTATCTCAGGTTGAACCTAACTTACCAAAGCTTGTGGGCCGCGGATATTAGGGGAATCCCGTAGGTTTGATGATTTTCCCCAAAAAAACCGATTATCATGCTGTAAATAGTCAACTATTTACAGCACTCCGTATGACTTTACGCGCAGGTCAGATGTTCACTCGGAAGATGAGTAAAGCTGTTGATCCGGTCGCAGCAGACCCATTTTGCGCAGCAGAATGGTGTTGATACGCCGGACATCAAAAACGGCCTCAGCCCGGCTGCGGGAGGCCTGCCCCATCTGCGGAATCAACTCGGGGCTTTTCAAAAAACGTGCCATGGCTTGGCTCAACGATTGCGGATCACGCATCGGAACCACAAAACCGGTCTCGGCTTCAATCACCGGGTCGGCACATCCAGGCGCGTTTGTTGTTACAACCGCACGCCCTGTCGACATCGCTTCGAGGATCGTGCGTGGTATTCCTTCGCGATAGGCCGATGGCAGCACAAAGACCGAACAATTGCGCAGGTAAGGTCTGACGTCATCTGTTTCGCCCAGATATTCGATCACGCCTTCCCGTTCCCATTGATCGATTTCTTTCTGCCCAACAGAATCCGGATTGGCATCCTTAGGGCCCAGCAACTGGAACCGCGCCTGCGGATAGTCGCGTTTCAAAAGCCGGGCAGCTTCGACGTAGTCAAAAACGCCCTTTTCCTTCAGCAGGCGCGAAATCATAAGAAAGACTGGCGGGCCATCTGGTGGATCAGATGCCGCGTATTTATCAAGATTGACGCCCGACCCTGGCACAACGCTCAGCCGTGTGCCCTGCCCGACCATGCGACGATCTTTGAACTCCTGCTCGTCAACGGTGTTATAGACCAACAGCTCATCCACACCCCGTAAGGACAGTCGGTACATATTGGCAGACAAGGCACGGACGGCACGACGTTTCAAGCTGGTGTTCTGCGCGTTGAACACATAGCCCAAGCCTGTGCACATCGCGTATTTCTGCGGAACCCCAGCCAGGCGCGCGGCCAGACAGCCATAGATGATCGGCTTCATGGTATAGGCAAAAACGGTATCTGGCGCGAAATCGGCAAAGATCTGGCGCAAGCTGCGCAGCGTTTTCAGATCAGCTATCGGGTTCATCCCGGTTCGTGCCAGCGGGAAATGTACGAATTTCACTCCGATCTCGTGCAACGCTTCTTCACTGGGCGCGTGACGTTCCGGGCCGCAGGCGATCACTTCGGCGCGCATCGACAACTCGCGCAGCAGATCATAGCGAAAATTGATCAGCGACGAGGTCAGATTGGCCACAACCGCGATCTTGCGCATCGGAGCGTCTTGTTCAGCTGTCATTGTATTCACAGTTTGCAACACGGCACACTCCGATCCGCCAATGTGACGATCAGGCTGGTCTTGGTTGATTTGGTGCTGAAATAACTCACCCGGAGAAGCCTTCGCTGTGTCAGTGCGCAGAATTGGCCTTAGGCCACATCGTCAATTGTTTCGTCCCACTCTGCAAGGATGTTGTCGGGGGCCAACCAGACCCTGCTTTCCAAATCCGCATCGCGCATCTTCTTCAACAGCTCAGGCGATGAGGACAGGCGCAAAACGGCTTGCGCCAGACCATCCACATCCTCGGGCGGAACCAGCAATCCGTTTTCCTCGGGCCGTATCAACTCGCGCGGGCCATATGGGCAATCGAACGAAACTAGCGGCAAGCCCGTGACTGTGGCTTCGGCCAGCACATTGGGGAACCCTTCATAACGCGATGAGAAAACCAGAATGTCGGCATTGTCCATCCATTCACCCGGCGCAGCACTGGAGCCTGGCATTGAGACGACATCTCCAAGCTGCAGCCTATCCCGCTGCGCCTCCAGCGCTTTGCGCGCGGGGCCTTCGCCATAGATGGTCAGTCTTGCACCGGGATTGCCCGCCAGGATTTGCGGCATGGCATCAAGTAGCAGATCAAATCCTTTTTGGTGATCCAGACGCCCCACCGCGACAAGATTTGACGATCCTGTGCCAAGATGTTCGCGCGCGCCGGTGGGCAATGCGCACGGGTTTGCGATAATCCGCGCCTTGCGCTGTATCGCGCGGGGCAAATCCTCGCTGGCGCGCTGTGTTTGCATTACAACCGCGCGGGCCCGCCGCGCCAGCAGGTTCTGAGCATGACGCCAGACCGGATTGGCGGTCTGCGCGCGCGGGTTGTTTCGTTCGGATATGATTACCGGGGTCGCACGATCCAGCGTTGCAATCAAGGTCAGCACGTTGATCTTGGTCAGGAAGCTAATGATGACATCTGGGGCAACCTGTTGGACCACTGATCGGATGTGGCGCAACCGATCCAATTGCCCGCCACCCGCTTGTGCGACGTGAAGCGTAACCTCGTCGGGAAACGGGAAATACGACCCACCTGGTGGCATGGTCAGCCCAGCCACGTGAACCTCATCCCCACGCTCAGCACGATGCGCGGCCAAAATGGATACGATCTTCTCCGCTCCGCCGGCGCCGAAACCACCCTGAATGATTAGGATCTTCACGCGGTGTTATCCTGACATCTTCTTGCGCGGTTCTTCGGTCTCGCGCAGGGGCTGTGTCAGAGGCTGATCGCTGGGTCCGGGTCTGTTGAGTTCATGTTCGACAATAGGGCGATTCAGATCTTTGGATTGCAGGAAGATACGACCGATGTATTCCCCCAAAATACCCAGGAACATGGCGTTCAACGTCATCGATAACAGCAGCAAGATCGTGGTGGTCGCAAAACCAGCTGGCCATTCGGCACCAAAAACCAGCTTGGCAATCAGATAACCCACCATCAGCAGGAACATCGAAAGACCGACCGTCAGGCTGATCATCGACGCCAGCCGCAGGGGCAACAACGAGTGGTTGATCAACCCATCAACGGCCAAGGACAGCATCGCTCGGAACGGAAATTTGGATTCTCCGGCGGTACGCGCCACGCGATCATATTCAAATCCGACCTGATTAAAACCCATACCGCTGATCAGACCCCGGACATAGGGTGAGCGGTCATCGACCCGGCGTAGCTCATCCAGAATGCGGCGGTCGGTCAGGCGAAACTCACCCGCATTGCGCGGTAGATCATCATCGCTGATCATGTCGATCAACGCATAAAAGGCGCGCCGGGCCCAGGCCACCAATGGGCCATCCGGCAGGCTGCGGCGAATGCCGTAAACCACGTGATTGCCCTGCCGCCAAAGGTCCAGCATCTGCGGGATCAACTCGGGCGGATCCTGCATGTCACAGTCCAGCTGCACCGCACAAGCTCCGTTGGCCGAGCGATAGGCGGTCAGGACCGACGCCTGATACCCCATGTTTCGCGCAAATCGGATGACACGAACGCGCGGGTCCTCTTTGGCGATCTCGGACAGGATCTCGAATGTACGATCTTCCGAATGGTTGTCGGTAAAGATGATCTCGGGCTCATACCCGTCGAGCCCGTCAAACACCTGAATGACTCGGTCATAGGCCGTCCGCACGTTGTCTTCTTCGTTATAGGCCGGGATGAGTATAGAAACGAGTGTCATGAAACCGATCCTGTCAGTGTCGCCTGCGCGCGCATAGCCCATTCGACCGTCTGCTTCAGCCCATCCTGCACATTGGTTTCGGGCCCCCAGTCATAGCTGGATTGCATCAGACCGGGATGGTTGATCAAATCGATTGGCGCACCAGTGGGAGAACCAAACTGTAGCAAATCCTTAGGCGCGTTCGAGAGGCCCTGCACCATCTTGGCCACATCCCGTACCTTTGTCGCCACACCTGTACTGATATTGACGACCGGGCCGGCGGCCTTCGGGTCAGACCCCAGCATCAACAACCCACGCACGGCGTCATCGACATAGAGCAAATCGCGCGCATCGTCGGGGCGGCCGATCTGGGCTGGTTTGTTGGTTAGCAAGCTTTCAATCAGGTAAGGCACCAGCTGCTGCCCGGTTTGACCTGGGCCATAAGTCAGGGACAAGCGCGCCGTCACTGCCGGGAATGGCAGGCGGGGCTGCAACATCTCAAGATATTTTGTGCCGGTCAGCATCGAAGTGCCATAGCTGTCACGAGGCTTTTCACACTGTGTTTCGAGATAGGGAACCGGGTTGTCCCCATATTCTGCAATCGTGCCCAAACGTACAAATGCACCCGGGGGTGATTCACATTCCGCTGCAGCACTCAAAACTGACAGAATGCTGTCGACATTTTCCCTCAGGCTAGCGGACGCATCACTCAGATCCGGAGTATTCGGAATGCGGGTTTTTGCAGCCGCGTGAAACACCAGATCTGGCTGGGCCTCGTGAAACGCTCGCGCGACTGCGGCAGTGTCGGTCAACGCTACCCGAGCCAAATGGATATTCGCAGCCACATCAGCCAACCGATCAATGCCTGATCCCGGGCGGACCAATGTGGTCACCTCATCCCCACGAGCAACGCAGGCCCGCACCAGATGCGAACCGATAAAGCCGTTTGCGCCGGTGATGAGCACACGCATCATGACTACTGTGCGCCTCGGTAATGCGAGACCGCCTCTTTCGGTTGCAGGATCGCATCGGACTTACGCCCAAGGAAAAACACGCCACTGGCCCCGTCAACACGATAGGGTTCAGGGATCAAGCGATCCAGATATTGCGCCCAGAAGACACAAAGCTTGGCAATCTTGCCCGCCGTACGTGACCGGAACAGGCCGCGGAACAGATAATCGACGGACCACATAAACTGCACACCGGGCCCCGCGCTGGCACCCGAGTCGATCCGATCGAATGCGCGGAACAGATAGCGGTGGCCGCTTTCGGTGAAGCGGGTAAAGTCATAGGCTCCTTCGTGGACCTGCTGCAGAAACGGGGTTTCCGCATAGATCAACCCACCTGGCTTGAGCACGCGATGAATCTCGGCCGCGACCTGGCGTGGGTCCAGCACATGTTCCAAAACAGCCTGAACGATCACGCCATCAAACACGTCATCCTGCATCGGGATGTCATGGGCATCGGCAACGAACTGGATGTTCGGCGACTGGTAGATGTCGAAGGCAAAGATCTGAACGTTGGGGTCTTCGTAGAGTTTCCCCATCCCCTGCCCGACACTGCCACCACCCACGATCAGAACGCGCGGGTTTGGGTTCAGTGACTTAATTTCGGACAAGAACCGATCCACATTGCGCAATGTCACCTGTTTGATAGGCGACGCCAGCCGTTTCAACAGCTTCACCGGCCCGCGATAGCTGCGCCGGTGAATCTGCGATTCCACTTCGATATCCGTGGGCTTGGGCGGCTCGATGACCGAGGTTTCATAGTTCACAAAGACCGGCACAGCGCCATTAACAGCGCAAGGGCCGGTGCCCTGTTTGAAATCATCCCGGATCAGATCCCGGATCGCCTCAGTCGGGGCCAGTGGCATCAGGACGCCTCCCGCGAGAGCCCGGCAACATGAGGCTGCAGGAATTCTGTCAGCTTTTCATGCATGTAGTCGATATGCGCTTGCGTCAAACCATGGTGACAGGCAAGCAGAACACCCCCGCGCATCACTTCGTCTGAGACCGCGTAACCCGCAGGATCGGTGCGGTATTCAACACCTTTCATGGCTGGTTGCCGCAGAATGTTTCCGGTGAAGACCGGGCGGGTCTGGATATCGGCGGTTTCCAGGAAGATCTGCATCTCGCGCCGGGTAAAGGGCGCGCCATCGCGGATCGTAACCGGGAAGGACAGCCAGCCTGTACGCGACCCCGGCAGTTGATTGGGCAGGATGAACCATTCTTCATATCGCTTGAAGAATTCCAGATGTGCAGCAAACGCTTCTTCACGCAGACGGATATTGTTGTCCAATTTACCCAACTGCACCAAGCCAAATGCGGCGCTGATTTCCGATGGCTCAAGATTAAAGCCCAGAGCTTCGAACAGGAACTTGGCATCATAATCAATGCCGTCCAGCTGCACGTTGAACCGGTTCTCAATCGCCTCAGATTCAACAAACAGGGATGAGCTACGCCCCCAAGACCGCATCAGCAGCGCCTTGCGCGCCAGTTCGTCATCATTGACACACAGCATTCCGCCATTGCCGGCCCCGTTGATCACGTGGCTGCCATAGAAGCTGGTGGTCGAGACGTCGGAATACACGCCTGTGCTGGCGCCATCCATCTGCGCGTCCAACGTATCGGCACTGTCTTCGATCACTTTCAGTCCATGCGCATCCGCCAACTCGCGGATTTTGCGCCAGTCCGGCAGGTTGCCGATCAGCGATGGGATCATCATGGCCGACGTGTTCGGCGTGATCATCCGTTCGATCTGATCCACATCGATGTTGTAGGTGCCCACTGCGGCATCCACGAATGCCGGGATCAGACCCTTGCGCACCAACGGCGCCACGGTCGTCGCAAATGTCAGGGCGGGCGTAATGACTTCACTGCCTTCCGGCAGGTCCAGAATCTCAACCGCCAGATAATTTGCGGACGAGCCCGAGTTTGTCATGATGCCGTGGTTCTTGGCAAAAAGCTTGGCAACCTTAGCCTGCATCTCGCGCACCTTGGGGCCCATTTGGGTCGATGTTTTCAGAACCTCGACAACGGCGTCGATCTCTTCCTGGCCATGGACGGTTTGCCCGTAGTTCACTCTCATAAAAGGCACTCCTCAAAAATACGCAGTTTACTGTGCGGCGACTGGGGTCGCGTCATGTGTTTCAGATGTTGTCAGGGTTTCGAAGTATTCGATCTGTGTCGCGGTGACCTGTGCCATGTTCTTCCCCGCAGCATGGGCTTTGTACCAATCTGCGGTCAGGTTGATGGCCCCTTGTAGCGTCAACTGAGGACGCCAGTTCAGGCGCGTTTGAGCCTTGGTGCTGTCCAGTCGCAGGATACCGGCCTCGTGCGGCGCATCGGTGATCTGATCGGGGAAGCTGAACATAGGTGCTCCATCACCCCAGGCGCGCTGGATCATGTCAGCCAACTGGCGCACATCTACGGTGCTTGAGACATCCGGGCCGAAATTCCACGCCCCGGCATAGGGCGCACCGTCTGTCAGCATCTTTTCGGCGACGCGCAGATAGCCTGAAACAGGCTCCAGAACATGCTGCCACGGGCGCACGCTGGCGGGGTTGCGGATGACAACTGGCTCGCCGTTGGCCCAGGCGCGAATGATATCGGGGACCAGGCGATCCTCGCCCCAATCACCGCCACCAAACACGTTCCCGGCTCGCACGGTCGCCAGTTGCGGGCCGCTCGGATCGGAAAAGAAGGAATGCGCATAGGACTGGGCAACAAGCTCGGTTGCGGCCTTGGAGGCGCTATAGGGATCCTTGCCGCCCAGCGGGTCGTTTTCACGATAGCCCCAGACCCACTCGCGATTATCATAGCATTTGTCGCTGGTGATCACGATCACTGCCTTAAGCGACGGCATCTTGCGCGCAAGCTCCAGCACATTGGCCGTGCCCTGCACGTTGGTGGCAAAGGTCTCTGCCGGTTCCCGATAGGATTTGCGCACCAGCGGTTGTGCCGCCATGTGGAACAGGACCTCGGCATCGACCCCGTCCAGCGTGCTGGACAGAGCATCAGGCTCGCGAATATCGGCAAACCGGCTGTCGGTGGCCTGAGCCAGATCGCAGCTGTCATAGAAGCATGGGCCGGGCTCGGGCGGCAGCGACAATCCCGTCACCTGCGCGCCCAATCGCTGCAGCCACAACGACATCCAGCCGCCCTTGAACCCGCTATGGCCGGTCACAAGGACACGGCGGCCATTGAACTGGCCGCCGAACATCTGATGCTGATGTGCAGTCATTTTGCCCTCAGATTGCAACCGGGTATTCGGCTGAAGATTGATCGCCGAACTGCATCCAGGGTGGCGTTTCCTCTTCGCTGAGCGCGTTCAGCGCGTTGCGATCACGGATCGTGTCCATCGGATGCCAGAACCCATCATGACGATACGCCATAAGCTCTCCGTCCCGGGCCATTTGCGACAGAGGCGACTGTTCCAGCGGCTCATTGTCGTCGACCATGTAGTCCATCACACCCGGTTCGAACACAAAATACCCGCCATTGATCCAGGTCTCGCGGCGGCGCACTTTTTCGGTGAACGCATCCACCCGGTCACCTTTAAGTTCGATGTTGCCGAACCGCGCAGGCGGCTGCACTGCTGTGACGGTTGCCAGCTTCCCGTGAGATTTGTGGAAGTCAATCAAGGCGTTGATATCGATATTACCCAGACCGTCCGAATAGGTGCACATGAATGTCTCACCGGGGTCCAGCCATTCTTTCAGGCGACGAATACGCCCGCTGGTCATGGTGTGCGCGCCGGTGTCAACAACCGACACATTCCAACCCCCCGGTGCCGACGGCACCAGTTTCAGCTCACCTGTATCCAAAGCAACCGAAATGTTGTTTGCGATCAGGTGATAATTGGCAAAAAACTGTTTCAACAGAAGGGCTTTGTACCCTGCGGCAACAACAAAATCACGGTGGCCGAAATGGCTGTAGATATCCATGACGCGCGCGATGATCGGGCGGCCTCCAACCTCAACCATTGGCTTCGGAATCGCGACCGTTTCTTCGGCCAAACGCGATCCCAATCCTCCTGCCAGAAGTACTGTTTTCATCTGTGCTACTCCCTCAAAATACCTTTAACTAAATTTCAATGTTACGTCGGGGTTAAGGCGGATTGCCCATTGTTGCTCGGGCGGGGTGGGTGGTGCATGCGTTCAATCGGCCACTCCCGCGTGCTTGGAGTATATCACACCTTTTCCGTAACGGTTATTTAACCCGTCTTTTGGCACCGCGGCGTAGCCATTTGTTTGCGCATATCGCAACAATGGTGCCTCAAGTGTGGAATCATATCCCAAAAGGAAAGCGGAGGGCGGATTGGAATCAAACAGGGCGATCAGATCATCTGCACCAGCCATGACATAGTGCTGCGCCAGTTCCGGGTCTGTGTAGGGCGCGATACGATAAGCGAAGGGGCCAGTGGCCAGTTCAGCATAGACCGGCAGGTGGGCTTCCAGTGGATAAAGCGGCATCAGCGTCGCGACCGGACCATCCGGGATCGCACTGTCTGCGACCACGTCCTGCAAGGCTTTAGCGCCTTTTTCAATGCGCGCGGCCGTAAAGCTGTCTGGTTTCGCAAGATTCAGCAGCCCCGGTGCCAATCTCGGTGCTCCCAGCAGTACCATCAATGCGAAACCCGCCGCACAGAGAGGTGCAATAGCCGTACGTTTTTCAGCGGGAACAAGGCGATAGACTAAAGCCCCCAAAAGGGGAACAGCAATCAGCGGCTGGATATAATATTGAGGAAAACCGGGAGTCGGCACAAAGCTGAACAGCGCCGTTATGCCCAGCAGGGCCAGAACCAGTATGATCTGACCAGTTCCATGCCCCAGACGCACTGCATTGGCGCCAGCCAATGCGGCAACGAAGAACACGGCCATCAATCCGACCAACGCCGCACCTCCGAACCAGGTGGCATAGGCCAACAGGACCTTGCCACCGATCCCCATGGCCAGCCCAGGCTCGGACGCGACGTTGGCTTGCCAATAGGCCACGTGCGGGCCGGTGTGAAATTTCAGTATATGCGCCAGAAAATCCGAAGGGTCAGAGGCCAGATACCAGAACAAGGGAATGGCCCCGATCAAACCGCCGATCAGCACCGGCAGAACGACCCCGCGTAGACGAGCTGCTAACGGCAGATGCCAGGGCAGCAAGAACGCGGCGATTGCAACCGGTGGGATGAACATCGCAGCACTAACCTTCATGCCCGCCGCAATTGACAAGCAGAGACCAGACAATACCAACCAATGGAATCCTGGACGATCCTTTAGAGTCTGAACAATGAACAGGCCCAGCCCCCAAGCGGCAAAGGGCAAGGGCAACAAGTTGTTGCTGGCGGCCATCCCGGCCTGAGCTTGCAGCGTTTCGTTCACCATGAGGGCCACAACAAAGAAAACCGCCAGAAGGCGCGAGCCGGAAATCCTCCAGGTCGCCCAGCCGATGCCCGAGGCCAGTAGCAACCAGGCAAAGAACTGTCCGAAACGAGCCGAGGCCAGAAGGCCTTCGCCCCCGAACAACAGGTAGAACCCCCTGTAATACCAAGCAGAATTGGGAACATGGTTATAGAAGAAATCGCTGTAGAGGCTCCAATAGCCCAAAAGTTCAGCTGGGGGCACGAACATCAGTTCGTCCCGGCGCAGGCCATACCCCATGATACGCCCGTAGAGTGCCGCAATTAGGACGACCAAAACGCCAATGGTTACAACCCGCATCAACAGGCTACCACCAGAGCGCACCGTTGCATGGATGTCCGAATCTACGCTCAGGCCTGGGTCAACGGAATGGGTCATTGCTCATCTTTCTGCGGGTTAGGACGCAAAGCACGTGAGATCAGACCATATGACAAAACAACCGTCGGCCCCAGCGCAATGGCCTGCGCCAGATAAGCATCAAACCCGAACTGTAGCAAAGCCCACAGCAGCGCTGCGTTAAACGCATAGACGATGACATAGGACACCGCGTAATGCGGCAGCCGCCCATAGCCCTGTACGTAGAACACGAAGCGACCATGGACCTGAAAGTTCCAAAGAACCCCGACTATGAACTGGATGGCAAGCGCCACCTGAGGGTGAGCGCCAAACCAGACCAGTATCGAAAATACGGCATATCCAAACAGCGTATTGATCACACCGGCCCCGATAAACCGCAGAATCCGGTCCCACCCGTGCTGGGTGGGAGTGATCACGCCAGATTGACTCAGTTCTGACATCTTATGAAACGCTCGTAAGAGCCCTTAGTTACTCGTAACACACACGGCTTGGGTCAAAGCCGACACAACAATAAATTCAAACAATATCTTTAGCGGCCACCGACGGTTTCCAAAGCATCGGAGTTTGCAAAGGCACCGACCATCTTCTCGGTCGGGATCGCGGTGATCTTCGACTTGGTCCGAGGTTTGATCAGATCTTTTGTTTCAATCGGACGCAGACCGTTGACGCCATAACCTGGCACCAGCTCTTTCAGCAGCTTTTTGACGCCCAGATCATCACCATCCAGTGCAGCCTGTTCCAGCTTGAGGATCATAGCACGCAGACGCGCAACCGAGACACCTTCGGGGATCGCTGAAGCCACACCCGGGATGCCGCTTTCGCGATGCTCTTCGGTCACATCAAACAACTCCTCATACAGCTTTTCGCCTTTGCGAATACCGATGAACTTGATGTCGATGTCCTTGTAAGGAACCAGCCCCGCCAGACGGATCATACGCTCGGCCAGATCAACGATTTTCACCGGGCGCCCCATGTCCAGAACAAAGATTTCGCCGTGGCTGTTTTCCAGATTCAATCCTTTGGCCGCCGCAACCAGCGTCAACTGCACGGCCTCACGAATGGTCATGAAATAGCGTTCCATTTTCGGATCAGTGACCGTCAGCGGGCCGCCTTCCGAAATCTGGCGCTGGAACAGTGGGATCAGCGAACCCGACGAGCCCAGAACGTTACCAAACCGGACCGAGAAGAAGCGCGTGGCCTCATCAGTGCCGTTGGTTACACGATCCTGCGCCTGAGCGTAGAATTCCGCAACACGCTTGGTTGCGCCCATGACGCTGGTGCTGTTCACGGCCTTATCGGTCGAAACCTGCACCATCGCAATGGCACCTACGTTGCGCGCAGCATCGGCGACGTTACGCGTACCGATCACGTTGGTCAGAACACCTTCGCACGGATTCAGCTCGACCATCGGTACGTGCTTCAATGCAGCCGCGTTGAAGACCAACTCGGGACGGTGACGTTCGAAGATCTTGTTCACACGGTCAGCGCTTCGAATATCGGCAACATAGATGCGGCGCGAAACTTCGGGGAAGTTCTGGCTCAGGTCCATGTCGATCGAGTAAGCATTGTATTCCGTGTTTTCGATCATGACGATTTCCGCCGGCTCGAACGAGGCGATCTGACGGGTCAGTTCGCTGCCGATCGATCCGCCAGCACCGGTGATCAGAACACGGCGATCCTTAAACATCTCGCGCAGCATAGAACGCTCGACCGCCTTTTGTGGGCGATCCAAGATGTCTTCGGGGTTCACGGTCCGGATACCGTTGCTTTCGGTGCCCAACTCTTCCAAACCGGTCAAGCGCGACACAGGAATGCTGTTGGCTTCGGCCCAACGGGTCAGTTTGCGGATACCATCGCTTTCGAAATGGGTAACCGGCTCAGTCAATAGAATACGCTGAGGCAAGTTGTCATCAAACTTCAGCCGCTCGATCACGGCGTCTGCATCCAGCAGCGAGCCGATGATCTTTACGTCGTGAAAGTACAGGCCTTGCGTGTTGCGGGCGTCATCAATGATGCCAACGGGTTCATATTTTGATTCCGTGTTGCGCAGCGAACGAACAAACAGGTCACTGCTGGCACCGGTGCCAACAAGGATCACCGGGATTTTGCCATTGTCACTTGCGGTGCAGCCCTGAACCTTGCGCTTGAACTCGGTGCTGCGGGCAATGATGCGCAGGCTGCCCAGTGCAGGCACGATCAGGAAGAATTGAATGACATAGACTGCAAGCGGAACTTGGGATGTGACTGCAGCCGCCATGCCAAACAGGGCCAGCGTTGCAACACAGAAGAACGACGCGCGCACGATCAGTACCACATCACGTAGCGACGTGGACCGGGTGTGACGCTTATAAATGCCTGACATCGGCAGGATCGCCAACGCGATCAGGCAGGACATCAATACCAAAGGAATCAGTGCCGCAGACGCTGCCGCAGGCAACGTGCCCCCGTTGGCCAACACCACAGCCATCACAACGGAAATGGCCGAGGCTACAACATCACCAATCACCAAGCGACGGTTTGCGCTCAGCTCAATAAGTTTTTGCTTCAATGTGGATCCGATGTCGCCCAATTTCAGATCGGGTTCGATCGCAGTATCTTTAACAGATCCATTCTTGAGCTTAACCAACTCACGCTCATACATACTCAGTACTCCGGCGTATAAATTGCCCACTACTACCCGACCCAGCAGGACAGATCGAAAACAGCCGATCAGCCGTCAAAGCCGCACTCACACGCCAGCAGAAACCACTTGCCGGCAAGTTCGATTATTTTTGTAAGGTCCCCCTAGACCGGCTCAGGTTTGAAAATCATCAGACCCTTTGCCACAACCCTTTCTCACTCGTACGAACCAAACTACAATATTCAGCAGCCAACATGGCCACTAAGGTTTCAATATGATTAAAATCTAACATAGCCAACACCAGAGCAAAACGCTTTTTTCACGTTTCCGGCATCGTTTGACCAAAGAAATGCCCTATTTCCCAATGTTCGCACAGCATTCGGTCTGTTTGAGAACTTTTTGTAAACATCTGATCGGACAAGACGCGCCCCACGAATTGGCGTCTTTGTTTCCAGACCGGAAACGTAGTGTGACTTATGGCACATAACAAAGCTCAATTGATTCGAGCCATTTCAAGCGGTTTGGCACTGCCCCAGGCCTCAGTGATTCCGGGTTCAATCTCGTCGATCTTGGTCATGTCCTCGCTATAGAACTCAGCAAGGCGGCGCGACAGATCTTCTGACAGCGGCGGATACTGTACCTGACGGGCAACCGCATTGCGCAAAGACCGAACCGGCCAGGTGTGACGAACAGGATCAATGACAGAACGAACCGGTCCAAGGATCTTGCGCAACGGCAAAGGCACCATAGCAGCATTCTTGTCCTTTACCTTTTTCTTAACCGGCGCTTCCAGCTTGCCGGTCAAATTAAGATGCGCGCGTACCTTTTCCAGGTTCCCAATTGGATTGCGGCGAATATCCTCATAGGCCAGCAATAGGATTTGCTCGGCCGGGAACAGATCATAGAACCGTGCCAAATGATGCGCATAACGCCCATCGGACAGGAATCGTTGGTCCGCCGCATACGCGGGATTCAGATAGTCTTCGATACGGTCCGTAACCTCTCCACGACGGAACAGCATGCAATAATCCGAATATGCGCGCTGCACCGGATCACGCATTTGCAGGATCAGCCGCGCATTCGGAGCGAAATCCCGAATGCGCTGCGCGGCCTCGGGCACTGTCAGATAAGAGTTCGACTTCTCGCCGATCAGCGGCGCCTGTTCACATCCATCGAACTGATCCCGATACCAAGCCAATCCTTTGTCGTATTCTCTTGAAAAGAAATGCAGCTCGGGCCCTGGCATATAGATAGCCGGGGTTTGTGTCAGCGAATGCTGCAACCACGTGGTCGCACATTTCGCAGCACCTATGATCAGAAAATCGACCGGTCTGTCAGCGGGCAATGTCATGATGAAACTCGTTAACTAAATTCCCTGGGACCGAGGCCCACTTAGTTTCTATACTCAATTCGACGTAATAACCGTTTTCCTGACAACCTCGATTGTATCCCCCGGTTGCACCGGATCGGTTCCCTTTACACGCTGCGTTTGCGTATTACCCCCACGGGTAACAATAAACTCAATGGTTGTCTCGCTGGCGATGTCATCCTCGCTCAGATACCCGGCGGCAGCCAGTTCACCATGCAGGGTCGACGCGGTTTGCAACCGGGTCTTCAGCGACGCGAGTTGGCTTTCAACCTCATTCAGTTTCACCAATGCATCTGAACGCGCCGTGTCATCCAGTTGTAACTCATCTCGCTGCGCACGGTTGAGGTCCTGCCGCGCGACCAGCAACGCAACCTCCTGATCCAGACGCTTCGACTCCAGGTCGTTCAGCGCATTGGTCATCGCGGTAACTCGGTTCGACGCAGTCAGCCCCTTTTCCCTAAGAGAGTTGAGATTCTCCAGCTCTTTCGAGACGTTAGCGATCTGCGTGTCGCGCAATTCAAGCTGCTGTGTCAGGCTTTCGATTTGTTCTTTAAGAAGGGCTTGCAGGTCCCTGATCCGTTCACCCTGCCCTTCACGTGCGGCCAATGTTGCCTCAAGGATTTCGCCTTCCAGCCCTTCGGGCGCGTTTGCCAGATCAGCGCCTTTGTCATCGCTTTCCAGAACGGTCAGATCCGCGATCAGCCGCTGGCGCTGTTGTTCCAGCTCATCAATCTGCGTGGCCAACAGGCGAATCTCGCCACCCATGCGCAGCACCTGAATGTCATTGCCGGTTGCCAGTTGAATCGGTGGGCGGATAGGCCCTCCGGCCAGCGCTAGAATCTGCTGTGCTGTCATACCCACGTGGAAATCGTAGGCGCCCGGGGAATTCACGTCGCCCAGCACATAAACCGGCAGATGGCCAATCACCTCCAGCGCGATGCGCGGTGGTTCGACCATGCCGATTTGGCGGCGGAATTTCAGCTCTAGCGCCGCTGCCAGCTCAGCCGGGGTGTGACCCTCTGCTTCGACCTGGCCGACAAGTGGAATCATCAGATCACCGTCACCGGTGATGGTGTATTCGCCGGTTACACCTGTCCAGCTTAGGTAAGTTGTTGAATCCGCATCCCAGCGCATCGCTTTCAAAGACAGCCGATCCTGCGGCAGCAGGCGATATCCCTCGGCCCAAACGGCGCTTGCCGCCAGAGTGAACATCACCAACATCACTTTGAAACAGGTTTTCAAACCTCTGTCTCCCAACTCACTAACTCTACGATCTGTACTACAAACCAAACTGGTGGTTCTGTGATCTTCGATACACAAGAAACGCAAGCTTTATTAGCTGTACGTCAAAAAATCTTCGGGCCCGGTTCAAACCTGCACAAGCCCGCGCAATCAAGCTAAGCACTCCTGTATTGCGTGACAAGAGAAACGGCCCATCGTTGCGGCAATCCTATTCCTCGCCCCAAATCCGAAACAATGCTCCACTAGCAGCCAAACCGTTGACGAAACCAGCTGCGATGTCGGCGTTAAATTCCCAGCATTCTGCACAAGCGGCACGATTCGATCAAAGCGCCGCAGACTTCTTGCAAAACACATCCAATTCGAACAGATTGAGGCGGTCTCTGCCCAGGCGATTTAGCTATTGCCTCTGGCGTGTGATTTGTTTGTTGATTTCAAGTGTTGCGGCGCGCCGCGTGTGTTCTGAGTTGGATTGAACTGTGAATAGAGTACCCGAAATTCTACTCTGCATCCTGTTGGGTCTTATCTCTCTGCCCTTCTTTCTTGTCGCGTGTCTGATTGTTGCAACCTCTGTCGGGTTGCCATTGATGTTTTCACAGCGCCGCTGTGGTCTGGGTGGGCGCGAATTCAATCTGTTCAAACTCCGCTCGATGTCAGAAGCACGTGGCCCGGATGGCGCGTTGTTGCCAGATGATCAAAGACAGACCCGCGCGACGGCCCTGATCCGTCGCTTGCGTCTGGATGAAATCCCGCAATTGCTGCTGATCCTGCGCGGTCACATGGCTCTGGTAGGTCCGCGCCCCCTGCTGCCCGAGACGATTGAAAGTTTTGGTCCCGAAGGGCAGTACCGCTGTTCGGTTCGGCCCGGCCTGACCGGTTGGGCGCAGGTCAGTGGCAACACCAATCTCAGCAATTCCGAAAAGCTCAGCCTTGATCTGTGGTATGTGGCACATCGGTCATTGGCGTTGGATTTGCAGATCATGTCAGAAACCGTCGGTGTTGCGCTGCGCGGCGAGAATCGTCGCACAGACCGGATTAAGACCGCCGCGGATTGGTTGCAGCAACATCCGCCACAAAAATCTTCGTTTCAGGGGTCGCCCGCATGAAAACAGTATTTGTCGGGGCTGTCGAAACCTCCCACGCCGCGTTGGTCTCAATTTGTGCCGCCGGGCATGCACCCGATTTGGTCATGACATTGCCGCCTCACCTGTCGCATCGGCATTCCGACTTTGTCGATCTCAGCGTCGTGGCCAATCGCTATGGCGTACCCGTTGAGTATATTGAGAAAACCAACGCACCCGAGACCATCGCGCAGATCGAGGCCCTGAAGCCCGACCTGACTATGGTTATCGGTTGGTCGCAGATCTGCGGCCCGGCCTTTCGCGCCATCCCCAAGCTGGGGTGCATCGGCTTTCACCCCTCGGCCTTGCCGAAGCTGCGCGGACGTGGCGTAATACCCTGGACTGTGCTGTTGCGGGAAAGAAATGTCGGATCGTCTCTGTTCTGGCTCGGCGAAGGTGCTGATGATGGCCCGATTGCGGCCCAGGCGCGCTATGCGGTTGATCCGAACAGCGTCACCGCGCGCGAGCTTTATGATCGCTCGTTGCGTGCCATCTCGGGACTGTTGCCCCCGCTGCTGGAGCAGATCGCTGTCGGGGACATCCCCCGCGAACCTCAACCCACCACCGGGATCAGCATGTGCGCACGCCGCAGGCCCGAAGACGGGCTGATCGACTGGACATGTTCAGCCGAGGATATCGAATGCCTGATCCGTGCCTCGGGCCCGCCCTATCCGGGGGCGTTCACGCATGGGTCGGACGGTCGGCAGATCGTGATCACACAAGCCAAATTCTCGGAACCTGACGGGTACTACATCGGCCTGCCCGGTCAGGTGCAGGACATTGATGGCCAAAACTTTACCGTCGCCTGCGGGGATGGGCGGTGCCTTGATATTCTGGAATGGTCCGGGGCGGATATCCCCCCGGCCATGCATTCGAAATTAGGAAAGACATCATGATAACCACCGATCTCATCAGCGCCGGGGCCGGACCTGCCCTGGTCATCGCCCCTCACCCAGATGATGAGGTGCTGGGCGCGGGTGGTACGATCGCCCGGCTTGCCGATGCGGGCCGCGACGTGCACGTGGTTGTGGTGACGCGTGCAAAGCCGCCGAAATTCCGGGATGAGGATACCGAGGTCACCAGGGCCGAGGCGCGCAAATCTCATGACTATCTAGGCGTGACACAGACGCACTGGATGGATTTCACCGCGGCTGAGCTATCGGAACAACCGCATTCGGATCTGAATGGCGCGTTGGGCAAGCTGGTGCGTGATCTTGGAGCCGATCTGATCCTTGCGCCGCATCCGGGCGATATTCACATGGATCACCAGCTGACATTTCTGTCAAGCCTTGTGGCGAGCCGTCCGCATCAGGACAAGTACCCGGCGACTATCGCAGCCTATGAGACATTGTCCGAGACCAACTGGAACGCGCCGTATCTGACGCCGCCCTTTGTTCCGAATATCTTTGTCGATATCTCGGACACGCTGGAACGCAAGTTGACGGCCTTTGCGATGTTCGAAAGCCAGGCAAAGCAAGCCCCGCACGAACGCTCGGTCGAGAGCTTGCGCGCGTTGGCGACCCTGCGCGGTGCAACCGTCCACCGGCACGCGGCCGAGGGGTTTGTTCTGGTCCGAACTGTGGTCTGACAGGAGAGTTCGAAATGGCATCTTGGCCCATATACGATCAGGAACAGATAGATGCGGTCAGCCGGGTTCTGGCGTCGGGCAAAGTCAACGCCTGGACCGGACCGGATGTACGCGCGTTCGAAAACGAATACCGCGCCTATACCGGTTCTGCGCATGCCATTGCGATGGCCAACGGCACCGTGACACTGGACGCGGCCCTGCACGTGCTGGATCTTGAACCCGGGGACGAAGTGATTGTCACCCCGCGCAGTTTTATCGCCTCGGCCAGTTCCGTGATGCTGGAGGGTGGAGTACCGGTCTTCGCGGATGTCGATCCGGTCACCCAGAACATCACCGCCGAAACCATCGCGCCGCTGATCACGTCGCGCACGCGCGGGATCATACCGGTACATCTGGGCGGCTGGCCTTGCGATATGGATGCGATCATGGATCTGGCGCAAGCGCATGATCTATGGGTGATCGAAGATTGCGCGCAGGCCCATGGTGCGATGATCGGCGACCGCCACGTGGGCACCATCGGCACGTTCGGATCGTTCTCGTTCTGCCAAGACAAGATCATGACCACGGGCGGTGAAGGTGGTTTGTTGACCACGAATGACCACGAACTCTGGTCTCGGGTCTGGAGCTACAAGGATCATGGCAAGGGTTACGATACGGTGTTTAACACCGATCATCCCCCGGGGTTCCGCTGGTTGCACGATTCCGGGCCCGGCACAAACCTGCGTATGACTGGTCCATCGGCGGCTTTGGGCCGCGTTCAATTGCAACGTCTGAACGATTGGCGCGCCCATCGCACGGCCAATGCCCGGATACTGGGCGAAGCTTTGGCCACCTGCCCTGCGTTCATGGTGCCAAGCCCACAGGACAACGTGACCCATGCCTATTACCGGTTCTACGCCTTCGTACGCCCGCAGGCCCTGGCCGCGGGCTGGTCGCGCGACCGCATCATTGCCGAGATCTCGGAGGCGGGGTTCCCCGCCTTCTCTGGCAGTTGTTCTGAAATCTACCTTGAAGATACGTTCCGCAAACATGGGCTCGGCCCGGCAGAACGCCTGCCGGTGGCGCGCGAGTTGGGTGAGACAAGTCTGGCGTTTCTTGTTGATCCGGGCTGGTCGCAAGAAGACATCGCGCGTCTTGCACAGGTCATCGTTGACGTAGGCAACCAGGCCCTGGCTGGGCAGAAGGCGGGATAGATGATCCTGCACGTGGTCACGGATTTCTCGACCCAGGGCGGCGCGCAGGCAATGCTGGCGCGACTGCTGTCACATTCCGGCGAACGCGCAGTTGTGGTGGCGCTGACTGAAGTGTCCGAACGGTGCCGCGCGATGGCAGGGAATGAAAAGGTCGAGTATATCTCGCTGCGGGCCCGGTCGCCTTTGTCTTTTCCCCGCGCCATCTGGCAGATTGCGCGTTTAATCCGGACCAACAAACCCGATGTGGTGCTGTGCTGGATGTATCACGCCATGGTTGTTGGCCTGATCGCGCAGGCTTTGTCACTGCGCCATGTGCCGGTGATCTGGACCGTTCGGCAGGCTTTGGACGACCCGGCGGCCTTTACCCGCAGCACCCGGATCGCCGTGCGCCTTTCCCAAAAACTGTCACGGTATTGCGATGGGATCATCTACAACTCGACCCGCGCGTTGGAACAACACGGCAAGTACGGATTTGCACAAAGCAATGCCTCGGTCGTGCCGAACGGTTTTCTTTTGCCCGACGCGCCGACCCCCAGACCTGGCCCCGCACGCGTGGTTGGACTGGCGGCCCGGTTTCATCCACAAAAGGATTTTGAGACATTTTTCCGCGCTTTCGCCATCGCGCGTCAAACCATCCCAGACCTGACCGCGCGGTTGGCCGGGGATGGTGTGACCAGCGAGAACGAAGCGCTACGCGCGCTGATGGCCCAGGCGGGTATACCCGAAGACAGCGTAACGTTGTGCGGCGATCTGCACGACATGACCGCGTTTTATAACAGCATTGATCTTCTCGTCCTGTCCTCGCGCACCGAAGGTTTCCCGAATGTCATAGCCGAAGCAATGAGCTATGGTCGCCCGGTTGTGACCACTGACGTCGGAGACGCGGCAAAGGTCACAGGCGATATAGGCTATGTCGTAGCAGCCCGTGATGCCGAAGGGCTTGGACAGGCCCTGACAGATGCCGCGAACTGGAGCGCCGACACTTACGCGCAGCGCAGTGTGGCGGCCCGGGATCGCATCGCCTCTCAATACTCTCTCGCCGCGATCGCTGCGTCTTATGATGCGGTTTTGTTTGGCACCACACCAAAGGCCGGGACGTCGACCGCCCCGCATACCGGATAGGAAAACAGGGCCATGTGCGGCATTGCCGGATATCTTGCATTCAAACCAATCGGTCGTGACGCGGGCACTGCTGCGTTGAAGCAGATGTGTGACAGCATCGCGCATCGTGGCCCAGACGCGGATGGCATGTTCGTAGACCCTGAAACGGGCGTGGCCCTGGGGCATCGCCGTCTGGCCATTGTCGACCTGTCCGAGACCGGCGCGCAACCCATGAGTTCGCCCAGCGGGCGCTACTGCATTGTATACAATGGGGAAATCTATGGGTTCCTCGACCTGCGCCAGAAGCTGATTGATCTGGACGTTACGTTCCGGGGCACCTCGGACACCGAAGTTTTGCTGGCCTCGATGGATCAGTGGGGCATACGTAGAACTCTGGAACTGGCCCACGGCATGTTCGCTTTTGCGGTGTTCGACCGGCAACAAAACCGGGTTGTCTTTGCACGGGATCGGCTGGGTAAGAAGCCGCTCTATCTGGGCGTGAAGGGCGGCCATCTGCTGTTCGGCTCAGAACTCAAAGCCCTGCGCGCCCATGCGGCTTTTGGAACACCCGAGGTCGACCGCCGCGCGCAAGAACAATATGCGCGCTATGCCTTTATCCCGGCCCCTTTGACGATCTACCGCGACGTGATGAAACTGCCAGCGGGTACGCTGGTCGAGGTTCAGCTGGATGCACCCCCATCCTCGGCCGAGGATCTGGTGACAGGGCTGCACAGGTTCTGGAACCTGCGGGAACGGGTCGAAACCTCTCAGGCCAATCGATACACGGATGAGGCGCAAGCATTGGAAGGCATCGAAGACGCGCTGATGTCGGCAGTAGGCGAGCGTATGGTGGCTGATGTGACCGTCGGCACGTTCTTATCCGGCGGCATCGATTCCAGCCTGATCACTGCGATGATGCAGCAGCAATCCGAGCGCAAAGTCACCAGCTTCACCGTCCGTTTCGATCATGACGCGACGAACGAGGCCGATTACGCTGCCGCCATTGCCAAGCATCTGGGCACGGACCATCACGAGGTCACCGCGACGCCCGAGATGGCGTTTGATCTGCTGCAGACCCTGCCACAAGTCTATGACGAGCCCTTTGCCGACCCGTCTGCCTTCCCGACGCTATTGGTATCGCAACTGGCCAGTAAAAAGCTGAAAGTGGTGATGTCAGGCGACGGTGGAGACGAGTCGTTCGGCGGTTATGAACGCTATGCCCGCATGATGGCGATGGAGCGGATCAGTGCGAAACTACCCGGTCCAGCAGCCTCGGTTTTGGCGGCCTCACCTGCAGCTGTGACGCAGGCAGCGGCGACGCTGCTGAAACCGCTGGCCCCGGCCTCGATGCGGGATCAGATCACACCGGATCGGCTGTCCAAGGTTGCTGCAATTGCGCGCCACCCGGATTTCCGCAGCCGCTATGATGCGCTGTTCACCCTCTGGACGCCGCCATCTGCGTCCGAACAAGGCCTTTTCCAGTCACATTCCCTGCCGCATGGGCTTGGTCCGGTCGATACAATGATGCTGTTGGATTCCGAGCTCTATCTACCCGAGAGCATTCTGGTCAAAGCCGACCGCGCTTCGATGTCAGTCGGGCTTGAGATCCGTGCACCCCTGTTGGATTACCGCGTGGTCGAGGCCGCATGGCGCGCGCCGGATACGCTCCGATATGACGGTAAATCAGGCAAAGTCGCCCTGCGCCGCATGTTGGACAAACGTGTGCCTAAGGCGTTGTATGACCGGCCAAAACAGGGCTTTGGCATCCCGCTTAACGATTGGTTGCGGGGGCCGTTGAAATCCGTTGCCAGTGATGTCTTTGCGTCAAACAATGGTACTTTCGATGCGGTAGACCGGGCGCAGCTGAAAAAACGCTGGTCCGAGCATCTGTCAGGCAGCCGCAACTGGGGCCCGCATTTGTGGGTGGTTCTGATGTACCATTTTTGGCAGCGGGAATGGATGGCCTAAGGCACTTCCAGTTTTTTGAAGCATCACGTTATCACCAATGTCCCGAGAGCGCGAAGTGCGGCAGGGTATTGGTGATTCAATATGAACTGGAAGGGCTTCAAGGCAGCGGATCGCCTGCCAGAACGCTCAGATATTCCTCAAGGTTTGACCAGCCATCACCATCGCGGTCTTTCCAGCCGTCACTGCGGTCATCCGGATCCAAGCCTTCACGAGCCTCTTCCCAGTCATCCGGCAACCCGTCCAGATCACGGTCATTAAGTGCGGATATCTCGGGCAGGTCTGGCCAGCCTCCGGCCTCATCCGGGTGATTGATCCTGTGCCCGTCACAGCCCCTCACGTTTTCAATGATCGACCGGTCCAGACTGTCCAATTCCCGATCCGGCCCCGTACGTGCGCCAACATTGCTCAACACATGTTCCAAAACACCCGAGACAGGTTCGGGAGTGACCGACAACGGGAACGCGGGGTTTGAGACAATATTGGGACGGGCCGCAACATCCACCACACGACCCTGTTTCGACCTATCACACAGGATGTCCAGTCGATTGTCCAGATAGAGGTTATCGTCGGCAAAAACCTCGAGCTTGTTGTTGGGCTCAACCGGAAACACCTCGATCGCAGCGGGGCGCGGGCGATTTCGTGTACTCGGTCCGGGCAGGATCACGTTGCCCACATAGTTGATCCATGTGTCGCCATAGAGGTTCCGAAACTCGCCAAATTGCGAGGATGCATCATAAAACACGTTATTCACAATATCGACGGGGCCCAGAGCGGTTGAAGATACATCAGGATTGCGGTCGCGGTTATGGGCAAACAGGTTCCCCGTCAGCGTAATCCGCCCACAGTCCGAGACCGCCCCATCCTTCGAGCAAATCAAGGCGCCTTTGGAATGGCGCCGCTCTGTATGGCTCGATTTGTCCAGACCATAGGCCAGGATGGTGTTGGCGATGGTGATATCATGGCTGGCATAGCGCTCGCTGCCGATCCCAAGGTTTTCATCCACACCAAATGAGACCGAGACATGGTCGACATAAACATCCGTGCTGCTTTCAATGCCCAGCCCGTCAACACTCGGCGAGGGTTTCTTGCTAGGACCCGGACGGAATTTCATGAAGCGCAGCAAGACATTATGTGAATCATACACCATCAACGGTGATGATTGCACGTTCCCAACGCGCAGCTGTATCCCCTGTCCTGGCGCAGTTTGCCCGGCGATATAGGTATTGGGCGAAACACGGAGTTGTTTGTCGACAACGATGGTGCCAGAGACAGCAAACACACAGACACGCCCGACACCGGGATGCTGCACGCATTCCCTCAGGCTGCCGCGTCCGGAGTCGGCCAAAGTGGTCACGTAGTACACGCTGCCGCCGCGCCATCCGTTGGCGTATTTTCCGTATCCGATGGCACCGGGAAACGCGATCTGCCCCTTGTCGGCATCATCTGCTATCGCGCCGGGTGCAATCGGCAATATCACTACAAGCAAACTCAGAAACTTAAGGTGGAAACTGCGGAAAATATGCATGCTGGACCTAATCATGTCGAAACCGAAATATGAAACACAAAGGATTGTTCAACCCTCCGGAACAGACCCTAGCGTAGCTTGTCAGGTTTAACACCCCAAACCTATTACATCGGCACTTTCCAGCAAAGAATTGATCGGATTGAGAAACTCCCGCCCCCTCGCTTTGAACTCACTGCGTTTCCAAACCAACCAGGACGCAAGTTCGAGGATTCCGGGCTTTCCCTTTCACCTCGTATCGGTGCAGGATATGGACAAGAATTTTGGGCGGAGCCAGCACGTGATTTCGAATGAGACCTACCGGCATATGCTGACCTTCGCGATCGTAGGGTCACTGGCCTTCGTCGTAGACGCAGGGGTGTTTACGGCCTTGGATACGCTTGGCGCTGGCACGTTTTTGTCGCGCTGCATGTCCATCCTGACGTCTGTGACCTTCACCTGGTATTTGAACCGGACGTTCACGTTTAAAACCCAAACCCCGCCCAGTTTCATTGAATTTCTCAGCTATCTGGGCGGCATGCAGTTGGGCCTGATCACCAACTTCACCACGTTCTTTATAGTGCTCTATATCTCAGAGTTTGCGAATACCTATCCGATCATCGCGCTGGCGATTGCGACACTTGCCGGGATGACGATCAACTTTCTGATTTCGAGAAAGATTTTGCAGAAATAGTCTCACCGCTATAAAACTCAGATATTGCCACGCGAGTACGCTTAATCCACTTGAATACGCCGTTTGTCAGTTGAACTAAATTAATCAGTTGGGGAAACCCGTTCGTGTTTAAAAACTTCTTCCTCATTTGCCTTAGTACGCTGATCAGTCTGGCGGTGCTTGAAGTGGCACTGCGCCTTTTTGACCCCTTGGGTTTTCAACCGCATGTCAGCCGCGATCTGGCAAATGTTCCTCTGGTCAATGACGAGAATTATTTCTGCACAGGTGGGCCAAAGCGTCTGATCCCGCATCCGGTGGTGTACTCACGCGAAACGCCCAACCAGTCCTATTTTGAGTTCCGCAACGAAATCGCCACATTCGTCAAGATCAACGAACAGGGCTTTCGCGGTGTGTTCGACCCAGGTGATGGGCAAGAGCGTGTGATCGTGCTTGGGGATTCCTTCATTCGCGGCAGCTTATCTGACGAGACGGAAACCATCCCTGCCCTATTGTCCGAATGGTCTGCAGATACACATTTTGTCAATCTGGGCACCGGCGGCCACGGCACGCTGCAACACGCGCTGACCTATGATGAGTTCAAAAGCCAAATACAGCATGAAACGGTGCTATTGTTCATCTTCAATCGCAATGATCTGGTCGACAACATACGGTTCCAAAAGTGGCAGCAAAACCCAAAGCCGATCTCGCGTGAGCCGACGGCTACACAGAGACTGAAGCGGGCCTTTGCAAAGCTATACGTCGGCAAACTGGTACTGAGTTTCAAAAACGCGCTGTTTGATCAGAACCTGTACCCGTCGGTACCGAACGAGATGGAAGAGACGCTTTTGCTTCAATCCCTTGCGGACCTTTCGCAGTCCGTCGCAGATCAAGGCGCAGAGTTGATTGTATTTTCACTGCCCGATATCTCGGAATTCCTGGGCAAGGATACAATCACCTTCCGGGATGACCCGGTTGGCTATTCTGACGCGGTGCGTCACCTGATAGCGGAGGCGGCTGAACAGAACGGATTTGCCTATCTGAACCTGAAACCGGGCCTTATAGAGATATCCGAAGATCTGAACCTACCTACAGCAGAGCTGTACGGCACACCGGACCACCATCTGCGGGAAATTGGCAGTTTTGCAGTGGCAAATCTGGTAGCCCAATTCCTTCAGGACAGCAACGTTGCCGCGTTTACCCCGGATGCTGAATTTGTGGATCGCATGCATGTCGATCCAGCCAATGTCGCCTGCCCTTAGGCCTCATCAGCTTCACCCTGCAGCGCAAATTTGCGCCCATGCAAAACGATATGCAGCGGGTATTCCGGCAGATGCATAGAATGCAGGCGGCGCTCGAACTCCTCGGCGTCAATATCCACCGGCAATTGCTGCATGGCTGAAAGCTCTTTCATCCTGCGCGCCTCACCGCGCCAGGCTTCGTTGACCGAGGCTTTGATCTGATCCGCGAGGTAAGTTTCGCCACCGGCTGCGACCCCACCAATCACCTCTTGCAGCAGGTGGTAGAGATAGAGATGCGTACGCGCCAGAACAGATCGCAGCCCATCCTTTGGCAATAACGGAAACCGCAACGCTTTTATGATCGTACCGTTATCGACCTTGGTGTTGATCAGATGGGCCGTCACACCATACTGATCCGCCCCTTCATACAGCGCGAAGTTGATACAACCGCTGCCGGGGTATTCCGGCGGGCCCGGATGGAAGTTTATCGCAGCGACCGAGGCCGCCTCGATCATCGCCTGATCCAGAATAAAGTAGCTGCGAAAACAAAAGATATACTCACCCCGCCAGTCACGCACCCAGGTCGGCAGGCCCTGCCCCAGACCTTTGGATTCAACATAGCTGACGTCAAAGCCTGCAAAGTTCAGAAATTCCAGCGCCTTTTGGGTGCCTTCACAATTCTCGCGGCCAAAGAACAGGACTTTGGCGCCATTGGTATGGGTCTTTTGCTGAGTTTCGTTCGTCATCACGTCCACGCGTCCAAATCACGCCCCGCCTTTGTTGGGGTCTTGTTGGTCGGGACTATGACATACAAAAATCGCCTGCTCTAGGGCAGGTTTGGAAAGGCCCGCACCGGTTTGGCGCGGGCCTGTTTGTTTAGTCAATGATAGCGTTCAGCGTGGCGCTGGGGCGCATTACAGCTGCCGCCGTTGCCGGGTCGGTGTGATAATACCCACCCAGATCAGCCGCAGCACCTTGGGCCGCTGCCAGTTCGGCCAGAATCTGCTCTTCCTTGGCCGCCAGTTCTCTGGCAACCGGTGCAAATTCTGCGGCCAGATCGGCATCGTCACTTTGCGCTGCCAGCGCTTCGGCCCAATAGCGGGCGAACCAGTAATGGCTGTCGCGGTTGTCAGGCTGGCCAACTTTGCGGCTGGGCGACTTGTTGTTATCCAGAATGCCCTGGGTTGCAGCCTCGGCCGCTGCGCCCAACACGCCGGCCTTGGCGTTGCCTTTGCTATCAGCCAGGAAGTTTAGCGATTCACCCAAGGCGCAGAATTCACCCATCGAATCCCAGCGTAGGTGATTTTCCTCGACCAACTGTTGCACGTGTTTCGGGGCCGAGCCGCCGGCGCCTGTTTCGAACAGACCGCCGCCATTCATCAGTTTGACGATCGACAGCATCTTGGCCGAAGTGCCCAGTTCCAAAATCGGGAACAGGTCGGTCAGGTAGTCGCGCAGCACGTTGCCTGTGATGGCAATCGAGTCTTTGCCCGCAGTAATGGTCTCCAGCGACTGACGGGTCGCTTCGCGCGGGGCCATGATCTGGAACTTGTCAGCCACGCCTGCCGCCTCAAGCGCGGGTTTGACGTATTTGATCAGCTCGGCGTCGTGGGCGCGGTTGGCGTCCAGCCAGAAAATAGCTTCGGACCCCGTCAGGCGCTGACGGTCCATGGCCAGCTGGATCCAGTTCTCGATCGGGGCTTTCTTGACAGTGCAGGACCGCCAGATATCGCCCTGCTCGACGTCGTGCGAATGCAGCGTCTCGCCATTTGCCAGAACGATGCGGATGGTGCCATCAGCAGGGGCTTGGAATGTGGTCGGGTGCGAGCCATATTCTTCGGCCTTCTGCGCCATCAGGCCCACGTTGGCCACGGCTCCGGCAGTTGCCGGGTTCAGCGCGCCGTTGGCTTTGAAGAACTTGATGGATTCATCATAAACCGGCGCATAGCAGCGGTCGGGGATCACGCAATTGGTGTCGCCCTTGGCACCGGTCTCGTCCCAGCCCTTGCCGCCCGCGCGGATCACGGCGGGCATCGAGGCGTCGATGATCACGTCCGACGGGACGTGCAGGTTGGTGATGCCTTTGTCGCTGTCGACCATATACATCGATGGCCGGTCGCCCTTGATCGCGTCAATGGCGGCCATGATGTCGGCGTTGCCTTGAACACGCTCCAGCAGATCACCAAGGCCTGAGTTTGGGTTCACGCCCAACGCGTCCAGCTCGGCACCGAATTTCTCGAACACCGGGGCCAGCCAAGCCTTGACCGCATAGCCAAAGATGATCGGGTCGCTGACCTTCATCATCGTGGCCTTCATATGCAGCGAGAACATGGTGCCGTCTGTCTTGGTGTCCTCGATAGCGTCAGCCAGGAACGCGGACAAGGCCTTGACCGACATGAAGGTCGCGTCGGACACGGTGCCCTCAGCCAGCGGCCAGCCGTCTTTCAGAACGGTCACGCTGCCATCCTTGCCGACAAATTCGATCTTCGCATCGCCGGCTTGAGCGGCAGTGATGGTGGCCGATTTCTCGTTTGCATAGAAATCGTTGCCCGGCATGGACGACACTTTGGTTTTACTGTCCGAGGACCACTCGCCCATCGAATGCGGGTTCTTCTGGGCATAGTTCTTCACCGCCCGCGCCGCGCGGCGGTCGCTGTTGCCTTCGCGCAGAACCGGGTTCACGGCCGAGCCCTTGATCGCGTCATAGCGCGCACGGATCGCCTTTTCCTCGTCGGTTGAGGGTTCTTCGGGGTAGTTCGGAATGTCATAGCCCTGCGACTGCAGTTCCTCGATGGCCGCCACCAGCTGAGGGACCGAAGCCGAGATGTTGGGCAGTTTGATCACATTCGCATCCGGCGTCGTCACCAGCTCGCCCAAAGCGGCCAAATCATCGGTGATGCGCTGCGCGTCTGTCAGGTTCTCGGGAAACGTCGCTAGAATACGGCCCGCCAGCGAAATATCCTTGGTGCCAACGCTGACACCCGCCGCCGAGGCAAACTTGCGAATGATGGGCAGAAACGACGCGCTGGCCAATTCGGGCGCTTCGTCTACAATGGTATACAATATGTCGAAGTTCGATTTATCTGCCATATTCTTTTACCTTTTTTAAGCCTTTCGGGGCGTGCGATCCAAGAGTTGTGGCCACATCATCGCGGCGCGAGAGGGGCAGATCAATGCTATCGCCCCTGGGTGACTCTGTTTTGACAGGGCCTCCCATAAATGAGGTTTGGATTGGAATCAATCACCCATGGGCGCGCGTTTTGCCACGGGTGGCAGGATCACGTCGCGGAGGATGTCGGATGCAGGCAACGGGCCGGCTGCTTACCTAAACCGAAGCCCCGTCTCAGGATCAAACACCATAACCCGCTCGGGATCGACCGTGATGCCAACCTGCTCACCGGTGGAGCTGCGCTGGTCGTCGCGTTCTTCGACGATCAGTTTGTCGCCATTTGGCGTCAGCAAATAGGAATAAGAGACCCCACCCAGCGCCTCGGTCAGATCAACCGTACAGGTTTCGGCTGAACGGTCGATCTGGATATGTTCAGGCCGCATACCCAATGTCACCTTGGACAGACCAGCGGGAACCGATGCGGAGACCGGCAAAGGCTGGCTAAGTGCGGGGTGCGTGACATGGCCATCGGCATAGTCGCATACTAGGAAGTTCATTGCGGGCGAGCCAATGAAACCGGCAACAAAGCGGTTATCGGGATCGCGGTATAGGTCCATGGGGGCTCCTACCTGCTCGATCCGGCCGTCGCGCAGAACGACGATCTTGTCGGCCATGGTCATCGCTTCGACCTGATCATGGGTCACATAGATCATCGTGGCCCCGATTTCCTGATGCAGACGGGCAATTTCCACGCGCATTTCAACCCGCAATTCGGCGTCTAGGTTTGAGAGTGGTTCGTCAAACAGAAACACCTCGGGGCCGCGCACGATCGCGCGTCCGATGGCCACGCGCTGACGCTGACCGCCGGACAGGGCCTTGGGTTTGCGTTTCAGGTATTGATCCAGCTTCAGGATGTTCGAGGCTTCCTGAACCTTCTTGTCGATCTCACCCTTGGCCACACCGTTCATGCGCAGGCCAAACCCCATATTCTCGGCCACGGTCATGTGCGGGTAAAGCGCATAGGTTTGAAACACCATTGCCACGCCGCGCTTGGCCGGATCCATATGGGTCACCTCACGCGCACCGATATGGATTTGACCTTCGGACGTTTCTTCAAGCCCCGCAATCATCCGCAACAAAGTGGACTTGCCACAGCCCGAGGGGCCGACAAACACACAGAACTCTCCATCTTCGATCTGCAGATCAATGCCGTGAATGACCTGAGTCTGGCCATATCGTTTGATCGTTTGGTTCAGAGTTACACCTGTCATGTCCCTTGCATCCTGTCGTCCAGAGTGTTCGGGCGGGTCTCGGGGAACCGCCACGCCTGTGCCTCGGCCCCGATCTGTTCGGCAACGCGCCGAACCCGGGGAACCCAGGCTTCCAATTGTTCGAAATTCATACGGTCGGTTGAGCCGGTCACAGAAATCGCACCCAACATCCGCCCACCGGTCGTGAGAATCGGGCAAGCGATACAGATGATGCCAGGCTCATGTTCTTCGTCATCGACGGCAAAACCGCGCGCGCGAATACGGTCGAGATCAGCGCGCAGGGCCGCTTCGGACGTCAACGTCTTGTCGGTGAAACGGTGATAGCTTTGCTGGGACACCGCCTTGTTCAGCGCTTCTTCTCCTAGAAAGGCCATCATCGCTTTACCGACACCTGTGCAATAGGCTGGTCCGACCTTGCCGGCCTGCGAATACATCTCGACCGGCTGCGCGGCGTTGCGTTTGTCGACATACAAAACCTGGCTGGAATCGAGCTGTGCCAGATGAACTGTTTCGCCTGTTTCCCGGCTCAGCGAATCCAGGAATGGCCGCGCGATCGGGGCCAGAGAGCTTTGCGTCCAGGCCACATGGGCCAGACGCACCAGCCGCAAACCGGGCGTGTAGGTCTGCCGATCCGGGTCATAAGACAGCATGCCCTGATTGGTGAGGCTTTGCAGAAACCTGTACAGCGTCGCCTTGGGGAAATCGCTGCGGTCCAGCAGTTCCGCAAACCGAACCGGGCGTTCGAACGACGCCACCTGATCCAGCACATCACATGCTTTGCCTATTGTTCCGTCACCTGCCACGGGTGCGTGATCTCCTCCGTTTGACCCTCTCCATCCTCACGAGGGTCTTGACAAGACTAGCCGAGTCGATGTGTAGTTTTCAATATATAAAACTAGGTTTCAATATATGAAACCAAAATGGAAGCTTAAGGGAGGAAACCATGCATTCCATGTTCAAGCGCACTGCGGCTGCTCTAGCGGCTAGTGTGGCACTTGCTGCGCCCGTAGCGGCCGAGCTGACCGGCGAGCTGCGGATTTTCCTCGATACATCGAACCCGGCGCCTCGCGCGACCATGGAAGCGATGATCGAGCGGTTTGCGGCCGAGCACCCGGGGCTTGAGATCGAGACCACCGTGATCGACCGCGAAGCCTACAAGACCCAAATCCGCAACTTCTTGACGGCGGACACGCCTGATGTGGCAACATGGTACGCGGCCAACCGCATGAAGCCTTACGTCGAAGCTGGTCTGTTCGAAGACGTCTCGGACCTTTGGGCCGAGCCTGAAATTGCTGATAACCTTGCCTCGACCAAAGGCGCGATGACCATCGACGGCAAGCAATGGGGCGTACCCTATACCTACTACCAGTGGGGTGTTTACTACCGCAAAGATATCTTTGATGAGCTGGGCCTGAGCGAGCCGACCACCTGGGAAGAAGAACTGGCGAACTGCCAGAAGATCGTCGACTCCGGCCGTGCCTGCTATACCATTGGCACCAAGTTCCTGTGGACCGCCGGTGGTTGGTTCGACTACCTGAACATGCGCACCAATGGCTATGACTTCCACAATCAGCTGGCCAATGGCGAAATCAGCTGGGAAGACGACCGGGTCAAGCAGACCTTCGCCAACTGGAAGCAGTTGATCGACATGGGTGCTTTCATCGACAACCACCAGACTTATAGCTGGCAAGAGGCCCTGCCCTTCATGGTCAACGGCGAAGCCACTGCGTACCTGATGGGCAACTTTGCTGTAGCGCCGCTGCGCGAAGCAGGTCTGACCGATGATCAACTGGACTTCTATCAGTTCGTTGCCATCAACCCCGATGTCGAATTGGCAGAAGACGCACCGACCGACACCTTCCACATTCCGGCCAACGCCTCGAACAAGGAAGCCGCGCGCGAGTTCCTGCGCTTCGTTGTTTCGGCCGATGAACAGACCGAGATCAACAATGGTGCAAACCTGGGTCAGCTGCCTGTGAATGCGCAATCCTCGGTGGATGACGACAAGTTCCTGCAGCAGGGCTTCACCATGCTGTCGTCGAACAGCCCAGGCGGCGTTGCTCAGTTCTGGGATCGTGACGCGCCTGCGGAAATGGCCAAAGTGTCGATGGAAGGTTTCCAGGAGTTCATGGTCAAGCCGGACGATGCTGACCGTGTTCTGGCCAAACTGGAACGAGCGCGCCAGCGCATCTACGACAACTAAACGGATCAGGCCGGGCTGAAGCCCGGCCTACCCAAAATGCTATCGCAAGGCGGGCGTCGGCCCGCCTTCACCACAACAAGCCCGGAATGCCGACATGACCATCGCCGCAGACGCTCCAGAACAGGAAAGCTGGTTCCACCGCAACCAACAGCGCATCGCGCCGTGGCTGTTTCTGGCCCCGGGTCTGCTGTTCTTTATGGTCTATGTGATCATCCCGGTTTTCCAGTCCTTCAACCTGTCGCTTTATGAATGGGACGGGCTGGGCGCGGCGGAATATGTGGGCTTCCGCAACTACGAGGACCTCTATTGGGAATGGGTTGATCGGGATGCATTCTATATCTCGCTGAAAAACAACCTGATCTGGCTGCTCCTTTACTTGCTGGCAATCCCGGCGGGCCTGTTCATTGCCCTGTTCCTGAACCAGACGGTCTGGGGCATCCGTCTGTATAAATCGTTGTTCTTCTTCCCCTTCGTGATTTCTCAGGTCGTTGTCGGCCTCGTTTTCACATGGTTCTACGACCCAACCTTCGGTCTGCTGAACGAGTTCCTTGGCTTCTTTGGCATGGGCCCGCTCAACGTACTGGGCGATGAGAGGTTTGTGACATACGGCATCATCTTTGCAGGTCTTTGGCCGCAGACGGCCTATTGTATGATCCTCTACCTGACCGGTCTGAATGCCGTCGACCCTGAACAGATCGAGGCCGGACGGCTGGACGGTGCGAAAGGCGGCAGGATGCTGTGGCATATCATCCTTCCGCAACTGCGCCCTGCGACCTTCATCGCCTTTGTTGTCACCATCATCGGCGCATTGCGGTCTTTCGACCTGATCTCGATCATGACCCAGGGCGGTCCCTTTGGATCGTCTCGCGTGCTGGCCTACTACATGTTCGAAGTCGCCCTATCCGAATATGGCTTCCGCATGGGATATGGCGCTGCCATCGCGGTGATCCTGTTCCTGATCATGCTCTGCTTCATCGCCTACTTCCTCTGGTCGATGTACCGCGAAGAAAAGGGGCACTGAGATGTTTCCCAAACCCATCGAAAAACAACCCCGAGCGGCGCAGATTACCTATCAGGCCATGCTGCCATTGGCGTTGCTACTGTGGCTAGGGCCACTTTTGGCGGTTGCCCTGTTCTCGGTCAAACCCGCCGCGGATTTCACCAACGCAAACTACTGGGGTATGCCCTCCAGCTTTGAAGGCGCGTTCAACTACGGGCAGGTTTTCTTCAACTCGGACATGCCACGCTATCTGATGAACTCGTTCCTGATCACCGTTCCAACAGTGATCGGATGTGTCGCGCTCAGCAGCATGACCGGCTTTGCGCTGGGGATCTACAAGTTCAAATCGAACCTCTGGATCTTCTTCATGTTTGTTGCGGGCAACTTCGTGCCCTTCCAGATTCTGATGGTACCTGTGCGCGACCTGACGCTGGAGCTGGGTCTCTACAACACAAAAACCGGGCTTGTGCTTTTCCACATCGCCTTCCAGACCGGGTTCTGTACCCTCTTTATGCGCAACTTCATCCGCGCCCTGCCCTTTGAACTGATCGAGGCCGCACGGGTCGAGGGCATCAGCGAATGGCGCATTTTCTGGTACGTTGTGCTGCCGCTGATGAAGCCTGCAATTGCCGCGCTTAGCGTGCTGATTTTCACCTTCATCTGGAACGATTACTTCTGGGCTGTCGTGCTGACCCAAGGGGCAGAAAGCCAACCTGTCACCGCAGGCATCACCAGTTTCAACGCGCAATTCCGCGCCGCCTATCAATTGATGAGTGCCGGTTCTATCGTAGCGGCCCTGCCGCCGGTAGCCATGTTCTTCCTGATGCAGAAACACTTCATCGCGGGTTTGACCCTCGGTGCCGTAAAATAACGTCAAACCAAAGGTTTGCCTCAATGACAAAGATCGCCTTCATTGGTGCGGGCTCCACGATCTTCATGCAGAATATCGTGGGCGACGCGCTGCTCACCCCTGCGCTGGCCGACAGCCATTTCGCGCTGATGGACATCAATCCAGAACGTCTGGCCGAAAGCGAATCCGTGGCCCGCGCTATGATCCGCTCGGTCGGCACGGGTGCGACCGTTTCCACACACACCGACCGCCGCGCGGCGCTGGACGGGGCGGATTTTGTGATCACCGCCTTCCAGATTGGCGGGTACACGCCTTGCACGGTCGCCGATTTCGAGATCCCAAAACAATACGGTTTGCGCCAGACTATCGCTGATACGCTGGGTATTGGTGGCATCATGCGCGGATTGCGCACGGTTCCGGTTCTGTGGGACGTCGCGCGCGACATGATGCAGCTCTGCCCCAACGCGACACTGCTGCAATATGTAAACCCGATGGCGATCAATACATGGGCGCTGGCTGAACGTTTCCCGACCCTGAAGCATGTTGGCCTCTGCCACTCGGTCCAGAATACCGTCGAAGAACTGGCCCATGACCTGGACCTGCCCAAGGATGAATTCCGCTACAAGGTCGCGGGCGTCAATCACGTCGCGTTCTTCCTGAAACTGGAACATCAGGGCCGCGACCTTTACCCGGCTCTGCGACAAGGATATGCCAGCGGGCGCTTGCCCAAAGCTCCACTGTTGATGCCCCGCTGCCCCAACAAGGTGCGGTACGAGGTAATGGATCATCTTGGCTACTTTTGCACCGAAAGCTCAGAACATCTTGCCGAATACGTTCCGTGGTTCATCAAGGACGGACGCGAAGATCTGATCGAGCAGTTCTCGATCCCGCTGGACGAATACCCCACCCGCTGCATCGAGCAGGTTGCAAGCTGGAAAGAACAAGCCAAGACATTGACCGATGGTCGGGATATCGAAGTCTGCCGCAGCCATGAGTTCGCCGCCGACCTGATGAACGCCATCGTCACCGACGCGCCCTATGTGGCCTATGGCAACTTGCCCAACACTGGCCAAATCCCACAATTGCCCTTGGGTGCCGCGGTCGAAACCCCCTGTCTGGTAGACAGCAACGGCGTGCAGCCTTCAGTGGTTACCGATATCCCGCCTCAATTGATTGCCCTGATGCGGACCCAGATCAATGTGCAGGAACTGACGGTGCGCGCACTGGTTGAGCAAAACCCAGAACACATCTATCACGCCGCAATGATGGACCCGCACACCGCCGCCGAACTGGACTTGCGGCAAATCCGCAGCCTTGTCACCGACCTGCTGACAGCTCATGCCGACTGGTTGCCTGATTGGTGCCGCCCGGCCCGCGCCGCTTGAAAGGCCCCGCATATGACGAAGAAACGCCGTTCACAGCATTGGTACGGAAAACTCGACAAGGATGGCTTCATCCACCGATCGTGGATGAAGAACCAAGGCTTTCCCGACCACGCCTTTGACGGGCGTCCAGTTATAGGCATCTGCAATACTTGGTCGGAGCTAACCCCCTGCAACTCGGGCCTGCGTGATCTGGCCGAAGGCGTCAAACGCGGTGTATGGGAGGCCGGAGGCTTTCCGGTCGAATTCCCGGTCATGTCGCTAGGCGAAACCCAGATGAAGCCCACCGCCATGCTGTTTCGTAACCTGCTGGCGATGGATGTCGAGGAATCGATCCGCGCCTATGGGATCGACGGTGTGGTTCTGCTGGGCGGGTGTGACAAGACCACACCGGGGCAGTTGATGGGCGCGGCGTCAGTCGATCTGCCATCGATTGTTGTCAGTTCAGGACCGATGCTGAACGGCAAATATCGTGGGCAAGATATAGGCTCCGGCACCGATGTCTGGAAGTTTTCCGAGGCCGTCCGGGCCGGAGAGATGACCCTCCAGGACTTCATGAATGCCGAATCCGGGATGTCCCGCAGTGCAGGTGTCTGCATGACCATGGGCACAGCCAGCACCATGGCCTCGCTGGTCGAGGCGATGGGCATGTCCCTGCCCACCAACGCCGCCCTGCCCGCCGTCGATGCGCGCCGTATGGCGCTGGCGCATCTGACCGGCAAACGGATTGTCGAGATGGTGGACGAAGACCTCAAACCGTCGGACATTTTGACGAAGGAAGCATTCGAGAACGCCATTCTGGCGAACGCTGCTGTGGGCGGTTCGACCAACGCTGTGGTCCACTTGTTGGCTTTGGCGGGTCGTGTCGGTGTGGATCTAACCCTGAAAGACTTTGAAATTGGGTCGGAAATCCCACTGCTGGTCAACTGCATGCCTTCGGGAAAATACCTGATGGAGGATTTCTGCTATGCAGGCGGTGTGCCAGTTGTTCTGAACGAGCTCAAATCCTTCCTGCGACCGGCCAAGACAGTTTTGAATAGGGACATCTCGGCCCATTACGATGGGGCTGAATGCTTCAACACCGACGTCATCCGCGCCTTCAACGATCCGGTAAAACCTGCAGCAGGCTTGCGTGTTCTACGCGGCAACCTTGCACCCAACGGGGCCATCGTGAAGCCTTCGGCAGCCACTGACGAACTGCTCGAAACAGAGGCCGAGGCCTATGTGTTTGAGAACATCGAAGACCTCAAAGCCAATATCGACCGCGACGATCTACCGGTGACACCCGAGACCATTCTGGTCCTAAAAGGCTGCGGCCCAAAGGGCTATCCCGGCATGCCTGAGGTCGGCAACATGCCGATCCCGGCAAAGCTGGTGAAAGAAGGCGTGCGCGACATGATCCGCATATCCGATGCGCGCATGTCGGGCACTGCCTATGGCACCGTCATCCTGCATGTCAGCCCCGAAGCGCAGGCGGGCGGCACCTTGGCGCTGGTCAAAACCGGTGACCGCATCCGTATCTCGGCCAGCAAGGGCGAGATGGAACTGCTGGTCGATGAAAAGGAACTGGACGCCCGCCGCGCCGCGTGGCAACCGGACGAACCTCACTATACCCGCGGTTATGCGAAACTTTATGTCGACCACGTTCTGCAAGCCGATCAGGGCGCTGATCTTGATTTCCTTGTCGGCAAAGACACCCGCCTTGTGACCAGAGAGAGCCACTGATGACCCAACCCGCTACATTCCACGATCTGAACGGGGTCTCGGTCTATATCACTGGCGGCGGCTCGGGCGTTGGTGCGGCGCTGACCGATGGGTTTCTTGCGCAAGGTGCAAACGTGGCCTTTATCGGCCGCTCGGATGCCAGCGCCTTTGTTGAGGAGATGCGCGAGAAACACGGGCGCGCGCCGCTGTTTATGCAGGGTGATATGACCGACACAGAACTGCTGCATGCCACGATGCAAAAGGCAGCCGAGGCGCATGGCCCCTTGGACGTTCTGATCAACAACGCCGCCAACGACAAACGTCATTCGCTAGACGAATCCACAACCGAGTTCTGGGACTGGATGATCGAGGTGAACCTCAAAGCCTATTACTTTGCCTGCCAGGAAGCCGCACGCCAGATGCAGGACAAAGGCGGTGCGATCGTCAATTTCAGCTCGATCAGCTATATCATGGGCAATGCGGGCTATCCGATCTACACAACCTCGAATGCGGGCATCACGGGCATGACACGGTCGCTGGCGCGCGAATTGGGCCCGCAAAACATCCGCGTGAACGCGCTGGCCCCCGGTTGGGTCCTGACGCAGAAACAGCTGGATATGTGGGCCACGCCCGAGGATCTGGCCGCCCATCTGGACCGCCAGTGCCTGAAAGAACATCTGACACCAGAGGACATTATTGCACCAACGCTGTTTTTGGCCTCAAACGCAAGCCGCGCCATGACCGGTCAGTGTATGGCCGTTGATGGTGGCGTGGTCGTATCGGGGTGAGGATATGAAGGCTGAATGGATTGCTGTCGATTGGGGAACCTCTCACCTGCGGGCCTGGGCCATGCAGGGCGACAGAGCAGTGGATCAGGCGCAGTCCGATCAGGGCATGTCGCGCGTGGCCAACGGAGGGTTTCAGGCTGCACTTCTGTCTCTAGTCGAGCCATGGCTGGGCGATGCTCCGGTGGACGTCATCGCCTGCGGCATGGTCGGCGCGCGGCAAGGTTGGGTCGAGGCACCTTATGCCGCCGTACCGTCAGAACCGGTGGCCAATGTTCCAGTGCGGGTGCCGGACACGGATCCCCGCATTCGCGCCTTTGTTGTACCCGGCCTGAAACAGACGGAACCGCCAGATGTCATGCGCGGCGAAGAGACACAAATCGTCGGTTTTGTGGCTGCGCGACCCAATTGGGATGGGGTTTTGTGCCTGCCCGGCACGCACACCAAATGGGTACAACTCAGCGCGGGTGAGGTTGTCAGCTTTCGCACCTTCATGACAGGAGAGATGTTTGAACTGCTGCGCGGGCAATCCGTTCTGAGGCACTCAGTCGGTGAAGGGTGGGATGATGCCGCCTTCGCCGAAGCGCTGGCGGACACCCTGTCTAAGCCCGAAAACCTTGCGGGTCGCCTGTTTGGGTTGCGTGCTGCGGATCTGCTGCAAGGGCAAGACGGGGCAATCGCAAGAGCGCGGTTGTCAGGCTTGCTGATCGGCGCTGAACTGGCTGCCACACGAGCCTATTGGCTGGGGCAACAAATGGCCATTATCGGCGCCGATCATATCGCCAATATCTATGCACAAGCCCTGAACCAACAGGGCGCGTTTGTGGAAACCGCCGATGCCACAGAGGTCACCCTGGCCGGGTTGGCTCTGGCCCGCAACCTGACGAGGCAAACCGCATGAGCCGCCCTATCATCGCCATTCTGCGCGGATTGCAACCGTCCGAGGCCGAAGCGGTTGGCCGCGTTATCATCGATGCGGGTATCGACCAGATCGAGGTACCGTTGAATTCGCCCGACCCGCTTGAAAGCATCGGCCAATTGGCATCAGCCTTCGGAGACACAGCGCTGGTTGGCGCCGGGACAGTCCTGACTGTCGAACAGGCCGAAGACGTTGCCCGTGTGGGCGGCAAACTGATTGTTTCACCAAACTACGATGCCGAAGTGATTGCGCGTAGCGTAGAATTGAACATGCAAAGCTGGCCGGGCGTCTTCACCCCCACCGAAGCTTTTGCGGCGCTGAAGGCAGGTGCGACCGGGCTGAAACTGTTCCCCGGCGTGATGGCCGGGACAACGGGCCTGGCCGCATTGCGCCCTGTTTTGCCAAAAGGCACGCTGGTCTACGCTGTCGGCGGTGCGGGTCCTGAGAACTTCGGCGACTGGATCGCCGCTGGTGCGGATGGGTTTGGCATCGGCTCGGCGCTCTATAAACCGGGGATGAGTATCTCAGAAATTGCCGACCGCGCGCAGCAGATCGTCAGCGCCTATGACACGGCCATCGGATGAGTCAGGTATTTGACAACCGCCCCTGTGATTTGGGGGAAGGGCCTTTATGGCACCCGGAACGGCAGCAGCTTTTCTGGTTTGATATCAACAACAAACGTCTGATGACCCGCGAGGCGGACGAACAAAACAGCTGGGATTTCGCGGAACATGTGTCGGCAGCGGGTTGGATAGACAAAGATACTCTGCTGATCGCATCCGAGACCGGTTTATGGCGATTTGCGCTAACCAGCGGCGAGAAGAAACCCGTCTGCCCGCTGGAAGCTGACAACCCGGCGACCCGATCCAATGACGGGCGTGCTGATCCGTGGGGCGGGTTCTGGATCGGGACCATGGGCAAGCAGGCCGAACCACATGCCGGATCAATCTATCGGTTCTGGCGGGGCGAGCTGCGCCGTCTGGTTCCAAACGTCACGATCTCAAACGCGATCTGCTTCGCGCCCGACCGCTCTTGCGCATACTATACCGATACGACGACACAGCAGGTCATGCGTTGGGGGCTAGACACTGAAACCGGTTGGCCTGAGGGTGAGGCTTCGGTTTTTCTGGATCTCCGTAGTGAAGCCCTGAACCCGGATGGCGCAGTTGTCGACGCAGCGGGCCATATCTGGATCGCACAATGGGGCGCGGCGCGGGTTGCGTGCTATGATCCTTCGGGGCGGTTTCAGCACGCGGTGACATTTGACGCCGCGCATACTTCGTGCCCCGCCTTTGGCGGCGATGATTTGAGCACGCTTTTCTGCACAACGGCCCGCGAGGGGCTGAGTGCCGAGGCGCTTCGAGACCAACCCAGAAACGGAATGACCTTCGTTGCGCCGAATGCAGGGCGAGGTCAGACAGAGCACAGAGTCCTTTTATGAAACCCGAACTTGGCGTTTGCTATTACCCCGAACACTGGCCCGAGGCTGTTTGGGCCGAAGATGCCGCGCGCATGGTTGAGACCGGCCTGCGCTGGGTCCGGATCGGAGAATTCGCCTGGAGCCGGATGGAGTCGCAGCCCGGCAATCTTCAGTTCGACTGGCTGGACCGCGCAATCGAAACACTGGGCGCGGCAGGGTTGAAGGTGGTTCTTGGCACACCGACGGCCACGCCACCCCGCTGGATGTTGGACAAACATCCCGACATGCTTGCGGTCGATGTACAAGGTCAGCCACGTAAATTTGGGTCGCGCAGACATTATTGTTTCAGCCATGCGGGCTATATCGACGAATGCGCCCGCATTGCCCAGATCATGGGTGAACGCTACGGGCAAAATCCGCATATCGCGGCCTGGCAGATCGACAATGAATATGGCTGCCATGACACAACGCTCAGCTACAGCGCGTCTGCTCTGGGTGCGTTTCAGCGATGGCTGGCAGATCAGTACGGCACAATCGAAGCGCTGAACGAGGCGTGGGGCAATGTGTTCTGGTCGATGGAGTATAACCACTTCAACCAGATCGACCTGCCCAACCTGACCGTGACCGACCCAAATCCGGCTCATGTGCTCGCCTTCCGCCGTTTCAGCTCGGATCAGGTTGTGGCCTTCAACAAGGCTCAGGTGGATGTGCTTAGGCCGCTAACGGATGCATCTTTGCTGCACAATTACATGGGCCGCGTGTTGGAGTTTGATCATTTTGATGTCGGGGCTGATTTGGATATCGCCACATGGGACAGCTACCCGATTGGGTTCCTTTCGGATCGGCTGGAGGATGATCTGGACCACAAGACCAGATATCTGCAACAGGGTGATCCCGATATGCAAGCGTTTCACCATGACCTGTATCGCACAGTCGGGCACGGGCGCTGGTGGGTGATGGAACAACAGCCCGGCCCTGTGAATTGGGCCCCCTACAACCCCGCGCCCTTGCCCGGAATGGTCCGCCTATGGTCGCTTGAGGCTGTGGCGCACGGGGCCGAGGTGGTCAGCTATTTCCGCTGGCGGCAGGCCCCCTTTGCGCAGGAACAGATGCATGCGGGCCTGTTAACCTCAAACAATGCGGATGCGCCTGCGATGGCCGAAGCGCGCCAAACAGCCGATGATCTCACGGCGTTGGGTGCGCTGGAACAGCAACAGGCGCAGGTTGCCATCCTGTTCGACTATGCCTCGGACTGGGCCTGGACAACACAACCTCAGGGGGCTGGGTTTGATTACTTCCGGCTTGTGTTCTCGGCTTATCGTGCGCTGCGGCGTGCAGGGCTGTCGGTGGATATTGTGTCGGCAAAAGCCATTCCACATGGCTACAAACTGATCCTGGCACCGGGTCTGGCGACAGTGGAAGGTGATCTGGAACAGCGCCTGACCAATGCCTGTGAGTTGGCCATTCTTGGCCCGCGCAGCGGCGCGATTACCCATGATTTTCAGATCCCAACAACCGGACGACCCGGACTGGCCGGTCTGAATTGCGACGTCGCACTGGTCGAAACTCTTCCGCCCAACATCAACCGCCCCGTGACCGGAAGCGGCACCGCGCAGCATTGGATCGACCGGATGACAGGCAGCGCCCCTGATGTGCTGAGTTTCGAGGATGGGACACCCGCCATAAAGGGTGAAGGTGGTCTGTGGTATTTGGCCGGGTTCCCTGATCCAGAGCTCTGGGACCGCATCTTAGCAATGGCCGCTGAGCAGACCGGCCTGATCCTAACGCCCATGCCGGAAGGGCTGCGCCGCCGCGACACGTCGGAACACACGTTCCTGATCAACTACAATTCCGATGCGGTGGAATGGGACGGGCACAAAATCGCGGGTTGCGACGTGGCGATCCTGAAACGCATACCGCCCGAGCAGAGCTAAATCCGTTCGGGCGGCAGCAAGTTTTCTTAGGCGAAAACCTAGTCGTTTTGCAGACTGTTGGGGTCAAAGACCCCACCAAACCCACTGTTGTTCGACGGCTGGCTTTCAGTGTCCGAGCTTTCGTCACCGCTCGCCTCATCATCCCCACCCAGCGTGTTGGGGGCAAAGACATTCCCAAAACCGCTGTTGTTTGACGGCTTCGGTGCGGTTTGAATGCCGCCTTGCTCGGCCTCTTCCGCCTCGCGCTGTTTGCGACGCTCTTCGCGTTCCTGACGCAGCTGCTGGATACGCTGTTCGGCCTCCAACTGCTTCTGCGCGCGCACATCCGCGATACACTGGCCCGGATCATAGGCGGTGGCGGTGCCAACCACAGTGATCGTCGCCACCGCAAACACCACAACCAGGACCGCAGCCATATTCCCCGAGAAGAAGCCGGGCAATTTGATCTTGCCTGCCAGTTCTTCCACCGTGGCCTTTTTGCGCGCTGCTGCCACCAGTTCCTGACGTTTCAGCTTGGCTTCGTTCAGCAAGGCGAAGAACACGGTCAGCGCCACGATGATAAAGGCCAAGGCCGAGATCGAGGGCGTGATGCCATACCGCACCTTCTGAGCCAGCTCGATAGTCAGCGTCGGATATTCACCAAAGGTGAATGTGGTGGTGTTGTAGTTCTCGAACGAAGCGAGGAACGCCAGCACCGCCGCCGATGCAATCGCCGGGCGCATGAAAGGCAATAGGATCTTGCGAAACGCCTGCGCATGGCTGGCTCCCAGGTCCAGGGCCGCCTCGGTCAGCGCGATGTCATAACGCTGCAGCCGCGCCACCAGCACCAGCATGCAATAGCTGGCGATAAAGGTGGATTGGCCAATCACCGTCAGGAAGATGCCATTGGACAGGAAGCTATCCGCCCCAAGCCCCAGCATCCGGTTGATCCGGTCCCAAAAGACCAGTGTCGAGATACCCAAGACAACGCCCGGTATCAGGATCGGTGCGATGATAACCGTGTAATAGGTCGCGCGCAGCTTGGGCCAAATCTGCGTCAACATCAACGCGCCCGCCAGACCCATCGCCACCGACAGAACAACTGTCCCGGCCCCAATGATCAGCGAGTTCTTGATACCGTTCAGGATACGTTGATCCTGAAACAGTTCACTGAACCACTGGAAGGTCAGGCATTCCCACGGGGTCATCCTTGGAAAGCTGGGAGAGTTGAAGGCTGTGATCGACATGATCACCAGCGGACCCAGCAGGTACAGGAAGAAGATGGCCAGATAGACCCAGATGCTTATGCGGAGGAAGGAATTGTTCATTTCCCGATATCCCCCATATTCACCTTGAACAGGCGCATCACAGCCAGCACGAACAGGATACAGGTCACCAGCAGCACGATGGCGTAGGCGGCCCCTTGCGGCCAGTCATTGTTGTCGTTGAACTGCTGATAGATCAGTTGCGTGAACCACAGACTGGACGGCCCGCCCAAGATTTGTGGTGCGGCCAGCGCACCGGCGCTTAGCATGAAGACCATCGTACAGCCCGAACTGATCCCTGGCTTGGCATAAGGAATGACTACACGCCAATGTATCCGCCACCAGGGTGCACCCAGATCGCGCGCAGCCTCGATCTGGTTACCATCGAGGCTTTCGATCACATTATACATCGGGAAGATCATCAGCAGGATGTATGCATAGCCAAGGCCTGCATAGAGCGCGATGTCATTGCGGATGAAATCAAACGGCAAATCCCAAATGCCCAGACCCATGAACAGAGTGTTCAACACGCCGGTTTCACCAAAGATGATACGCAGAGCAAAGGCCCGCAGGATCTCGTTGATCCAATAGGGAATGATCAGCATGATCGCAAATATGCGGATGTGATTACCTTTGGATTGACCCAGATAATAGGCAATCGGATAGCAGATGATCAGGTTAAAGATCGTCACGCAAACCGCCGCCAGCAGCGTGCGGAAAAACACCCTTAGGTCGACTGCGTTGTAATCCTGGCTGCCACCTTCTGGCCCGTAGATCAGGTACTTGTAGTTCTCCAGCGTATAAACGTCCTTGGGCCCACCGATCTCGGGCGGGGGCAGGTTTGGACGGAATGAAAAGTCCAGCATCGATAGCTGAGGCAGAATGATCAGGCCGATGGTCCAAAAGAGGACAAGGCCCAGGATCAACAACCCCATGCCGGTGCCATTTCGGTTGAAGAATTCTTTCAGAAACTGGGGCATCTGTCTGACCCCTTACTCTGCTGCCAATTCACCCGCTGGAACCAGAACCGCGTTGCGGGTCTCGTATTCCAGCGTGATCATCTGGCCGGTGTGATCTTCGAAGGACTGGCCGAGGTTGGGCAGCGAGACTTTGATCTCTTTACCACCATCGCCTTCGGTGAAGATGTTGAAGACATTGCCTTCAAATTCTTCATGCTTCACTTGCGCGGTCACGAAATGATTGCCGGTGCTTCCTTCAGGAGCGATAGCAAACGCCTCGGGCCGGACGAACATCATTGCCTCGTCACCCTCTTTCAGCTTGCCCTGATTGGCGGTCGAGATGCGGGCCACCAGATCGCCGGACCGGTTGGTTGCGATCATCGCCTCATTGCCCATGACCTGCTTGATCTTACCACGGAACACATTGTTTTCGCCCACAAAAGAGGCCGCAAAAGCCGTGTTGGGATCGTTGTAGATGGTCTTGCCATCTGCGATCTGGTCGATCACTCCGGCACGCATGACGGCGATATTGTCAGACATGGTCAGCGCTTCACCTTGGTCATGAGTGATATAGATAAAGGTAATGCCGACGCGCTGCTGAATTTCGCGCAACTCCGTCCGCATATGTTGGCGCAGCTTCAGGTCCAGCGCAGAAAGCGGTTCGTCCAACAGCAGAACATCAGGTTCCGCGCACAGCGCGCGCGCGATGGCAACCCGTTGGCGCTGACCACCGGAAAGCTCACTTGGCAGCTTGTCGCCCTGCCCCGGCAGAGCAATCATGTCCAGCAGCTCATCCGCGCGCTTGCGGCGTTCGGCGGCGCTGGCGCCATTGATCTCCATCGAAAAGGTGATGTTCTCCCAGACTTTCATCAAGGGAAACAGCGCGAGGTTCTGAAAGATCAGAGCGGTCGGGCGCTTGTTTGGCCCGATACCGCGCATGTCATTGCCACCGATCAGAACCTTGCCTTCGCTGGGGTCCAAAAACCCCGAAACCGCGCGCAGGATCGTGGTCTTGCCACAACCCGAGGGGCCAAGGAACGAAAAGAAATCGCCCCCGTTGATATTCACATTGGCATCACGTACGGCGACAAAATCACCGAAACGGATCCACAGGTTTTCCAGATCTACTCCGACCCCTGCACTCATCTTAGATATCTCCGACTGGCGCGCGTCGTGCTGGCACGCGGATAGGGCCTGAGGCGACATTGCGACGCTCAGGGGTTAGTCCCTCGCCCAATGGCGAGGGACCAGATGTTACGCAATCAGGCGCTTTTGAACTTGTTGACGAACTCGGTCCGCGTTTCTGCGTACCAGGGTGCTTCGGCCGGCCACGGGTTAAGGTTAGCAAGTGAGTCACCCGGATAGGCTTCTGCAAAGTTCTTCTTGTAGGTGTCACCCGAATACTGGTCGGCACCCAGAACAGGCGAGTTGTAGCCGTGGCTATCAATCGCAACGCCTGCTGGTTTCGCCTGATAGGCAAAATCGATGAAGGCATAAACCTGTTCGACATTCTGTGCACCGGTCGGCATCGAGATACCATCGACCCAGGCCATTGCACCTTCGACCGGTGCCTGATAATGCACAGGCTCACCTGCGGATTTCAACGCCAGCGGCGGTCCGTCCCAGGTCTGGCCAACGACCACACCTTCGTTCAGTAGGCCGTTCTTTTGGGTATCGGCGTCGTTCCAGATCAGTTTGATGCGATCCTTGCGGGCAACGCACCAGTCCGTGATCTGACCCCAGACCTTGCGCATGGTGTCTTCGTCACCATAAGCCGCCCAGACCGAACCAGGCTCCATCTCGCCCGCGCGCTCCATGTAAAGACCAGCGCCCAGCATCATCGAATGCGCGCGGCCCATGGTTTTGCCCGCATTCGCTTCGGACCAGACATCGCCATAAGATGGCGCATCACCTTCCGGCAGCCACAGGTCGGTGCGGTAAGCGATACCTTCCGTTCCCCAGATATGCGGCAGCCAATGCGCACCGCTGTCGCCGAAGTTCCACGCATCCGTACCAATTTGCGCCATCGCCGGGTTCACCAGATCAACCGGCACCTTATTCATGTCGAATGGCTGCAGCAGCTCCAGCGGCTCCCACTGAAGCGAGCGGTTGTTGGTGGGCGACACGATGTCAAAGCCCTGACCTTTGGTGGCCTTCATCTTGTTGATGATTTCTTCGTTCGATCCGATACCGGTATAGTTCACCTTGATTCCGGTCAGCGTTTCAAACTCTTGAATGAAGCTGGGCGGCAGGTAGTCCGACCACATCAGAATGTTGATTTCGCCCGACGATGCAAGCGCAGATTTGCTGTAAAGCGGGGCAGCCAAAGCAGCAGCGCCTGCGCCTTTCAGCACCGTACGTCTGGAAAGATTTTTCCGATCGACCATTTTGTATCTCCCATGGTTAGTCGTTAGATTTTTTTGTTTTGATTGCAGGCCAGAACTTCGCGGCAGAGCTGTCTACTCAAAAGTGACAGTTGGAAATTTTAATAAGTCCAGTTTGCAACCCCGTCCTGCTTCTTTCGCTTCCGAGTATGAAAATACACCGGACGGCCTCACCTTAGGCTGTGATTGTGAAAGCACCAACAAGATACTTATGTGTTGTAAAAAATGAGGGGTATTGCAGCCTTGATAAAGGTCTGGCACTCGCGCGGGCCATCCCACCATCAAGCTGCCCCGACATATAAACCATTGAAAATAAATGGGTAAATACTATAGTCTGATAGCGCTGCGGCCAGATGCCTCAATCTGCACCGATTTTTCGAATCGATTCACGCGAAAAGCGCTCAAGTGTGGTGGCTCACCATATATTGGTAGCTTTAGTGGGCACATGCTTGAAATCGACCGTGAAGTCTCGTGCCAACAGCTCGCTCCCATGCGCTCGATCTGGCACTATAAAAAAGCGTCGGCACCCCACAAATCAGCGCGCCATCGCGATGCGTTACAAGATCAGGCTGAATGCCGGCGCATCGACACGCCATTGTGGAACAGATGCACCTTGTCCGGTGCCGCTGTTACCGAAACGGACTGCCCACGCAGATTACGCTGCACGCCGGGAAGCTTTGCGATGACAGACTCGACCCCCTCGGATTTCTCGAAATAAAGCAATGTCACCTCACCCAACGCTTCGGTGAAGTCTACGGTACCAGTCAGAATCGGAGACTCTTCGGTCAGCACAAAATCTTCGGGACGTACGCCGATATTCACTTCTCGCCCTTCATCACTGGCCTCAGTCGGGATCGACGAAACCGCAGTGCCGCCGGATGCCAGAGCGATGGTGGTGGTTGCCCCGGTGCCGGTAATCCTACCCGGAAGCAGGTTCATCGAGGGCGATCCAATGAACTGCGCGACGAATTCATTGTCCGGTGTCTCATAAAGCTCCAGCGGCGTACCGACCTGTGCGATACCCTTGTTAGCCAGCACAACGATGCGGCTGGCCAACGTCATCGCCTCAACCTGATCGTGGGTCACGTAGATCATGGTACTGTCGGGCATCGCCTCCTTCAGGCGCGCGATCTCGATCCGGGTGGCTACGCGCAGCGCGGCATCAAGGTTCGAAAGCGGCTCGTCAAACAGATAGACCTTTGGGTCGCGCACAATCGCACGGCCAATGGCAACACGTTGGCGCTGACCACCCGACAGGGCCTTGGGCAGACGATCCAGGAACGGTTCAAGCTGCAAGATCTGCGCGGCACGCTCGACCGAGGCATCAATTTCCGACGCGGGCATCTTGGCGATCTTCAGGGCAAAGGCCATGTTTTCGCGCACCGTCATATGCGGATAAAGCGCGTAGCTTTGAAACACCATGGCAATGCCGCGCTGCGCGGGCGGGACATCGTTCATGACCTGCCCTTCAATTTCCAGCGTGCCGCCAGTGATCTTTTCCAGCCCGGCGATCATCCGTAGCAACGTGGATTTCCCGCAACCCGAGGGACCGACAAAAACGATCAGCTCGCCTTGATCGATATCCAGATCGATATGTTTCAGGACATCAATGGGGCCATAGGATTTGGCAACATCCGTCAGTTTGAGTTCAGACATGGTTTACCCCTTTTCCTTGACCATCAGGCAGAATTGCGCTGCATCCAGTGTGATCTGACCTTCGCCCTCGACCGCGCCCAGATCCTGACCAATGGCGTGCCATTGGCCCTGAGGCAGCGAGATTTCCGCAGCCTCCGATCCCAGATTGAAGGCGCAAAACACCTGTTCAGTCTCATTTTCGCGCAGGAAGGTCAGAACCGTTCCGGTCTGCTCCATCTGTGTCTGTGCGCCGGTCGCCAGGGCCGGATGCGCGTGGCGCAAAGCAATGGCACGGCGATAATGGTTGAGCATCGAGTGCGGATCAGCTTCTAACCGGTCAACAGCCTGTTCGGCCTGTGCAGCGCTGACCGGCAACCAAGGCTCGCCTGCGCTGAACCCGGATTGCTCATCCTGTGACACCCAGACCATCGGTGTGCGGCAGCCGTCACGTCCTTTGTATTCAGGCCAAAATTCGATTCCATAAGGGTCTTGCAGCTTCTCGAATGGAACATCTGCTTCGTGCAGGCCCAGCTCCTCGCCCTGATACAGGCAGGCCGAACCGCGCAGGCACATCATCAGCACCGCATATTGCCGGGCCGCAGCCTCACTGAGGTCCCAGCGCGACGCATGGCGCGCAACATCGTGGTTCGAAAACGCCCAGCAGGGCCAGGCATCCCGCGCCTTTGCGGATAATTGGTCAAAAACCTGCTTGGCATAGCTTGCGGTCAGTGCCCGCTTTTCGAGAAACTCGAACGCGTAGCACATGTGCATCCGCTTATCGCCGGTGGTGTATTCTCCCATAATCTCAAGCCCACGCTGCGCGTCGCCGATCTCACCCAGACAGGCACGGCCCTCGTATTCATTCGTCAAGGCGCGCAGGCGTTCCAGAAACGCGATGTTTTCCGGCTGGCTTTTGGAATACAGATGGTTTTGGTGATTATAGGGGTTTACGGCTGGCGCGATCGAGGCATTGCGTTGCTCGATCGAAAGGGCTGGGTTGTCCCGCAGCTCTTTGTCGTGAAAGTAAAAGTTGATCGTATCCAGACGGAAGCCATCAACCCCCAGTTCCAACCAGAACCGTGCCATATCCAGCAGGGCATCCTGTACCTCACGGCAATGAAAATTCAAATCGGGCTGTGAGGTCAGGAAGTTATGCAGGTAATACTGCAGACGGCGAGAATCCCATTGCCAGGCCGAACCGCCAAAGATCGACAGCCAATTGTTCGGCGGCGTCCCATCAGGCTTGGGATCGGCCCAGACGAACCAATCGGATTTCGGATTGTCTCGGCTGGCACGGCTTTCACTGAACCAAGGGTGTTGATCCGACGTATGCGACAGGACCAGATCGATCATGACCTTCAGTCCCTTGGCATGCGCCTTGTCCAAAAGCTCCTGAAAATCAGCCAAGGTGCCGAACATCGGGTCCACGTCCCGATAGTCACTGACATCATAGCCAAAATCCTTCATCGGAGATTTAAAGAACGGCGATATCCAGATCGCATCCACGCCAAGCGACGCGATATAATCGAGCCGTTGCGTGATGCCTTTCAGGTCGCCAATACCATCGCCATTGCTGTCCTGAAAGCTGCGCGGGTAGATCTGATAGATCACCCCACCGCGCCACCACTCGGACGACACTTTGGTAGCTTTGGAAAGTTCTGTGGTGTTCTGCACGTTCATCAGACGCCTCTATTTGACAGATCCGGCCAGCAGGCCCCGGACCAGGTATTTTTGCATTGCGAAGAAGACAGCCAGCGGAACGGCAATCGAAACAAAGGCCGCCGTGGCAAGAATTTCCCAATTACCGCCGCGTGTGCCCAGCAGCTCGACGATGCGGTTGGTCATCACCGTTGTCTGACCGGATGAGTCGATCAGGAATACCTTGGCAACCAGCAGATCGTTCCATGTCCACAGGAATTGGAAGATCGCAAAGGACGCCAGCGCCGGAAAGCTGAGCGGCAGGATGAGTTTGGTGAAAATCTGGAACTCAGTCGCCCCATCTACCCGCGCATTTTCGATCAGATCGCGTGGCAATCCGGCCATGTAGTTGCGCAACAGGTAGATCGCCAATGGCATCCCAAAACCGGTATGGGCCATCCAAACCCCCAGATATCCTTTGCCGATCCCGATATTGAGGTGCAGTTTCAGCAGCGGGATCAAAGCCAGCTGCAACGGCACCACCAACAGACCAACAACGGCAGCGATCAACAATGCCCGCCCCGGGAAATCCATCCAAGCCAGCGCGTAAGCCGCAAAGGCCGCAACTAGGATTGGGATGATCGTCGCCGGTATCGTCACCGTCAACGTATTGAAAAACGCCTTAGCCATGCTGTCGGAACTGTTCGCGTTGAACAGCACATGAGCGTAATTCTCGGTCGTGAACTCGGGCGGCAGGGTGGTGGTCACAAACACTCGAGGACCGCGACTACCTTCAAACGCTTCGGTGTTTTCCATACGGTAGTCGCCGTTGGCCTGAACCGTTATTGTCCCACCGCGGCGCAGCTCGGCCGTTTCGCCGGGGGCAAAGGCATCGATGGCCCGAGAGTTGACCCCCCATCTGCTGATGTCCGAGGCCTTCTCACCGTCAAAAACATTGCCTTCGATGACATACATCCCGTCGGTTGAGACCTGCGTGTCTGGCCCGGCGGCGCGTAGGGTCAGGTTCTGTTCTGACGGAAACAAAGCCCGCCACCAGCCGCTGCTGGCAATCTGATCCCCCGTTCGGAAAGACGAGATCAGCAAGCCCAGCGTTGGGAACACCCAAAGCACGACAAGAAACACCACCGAGGCATGTACAACCCAGCGAAGGGCTGGCCGGGTTCCCGCAATATCGCTCATATCCCGAACCTCCTACTGCATTTCTTTGCGCGCATTGCGCACGTTCCAGACCAGGATCGGAGTGACCAGCAACATGATCACCATTGCCGAGGCCGACCCCACGCCCCAGTCATTGGCACGGAACATCTTGTCGTACATGTAATTGGCCAGAACCTGCGTCTCCCACTGACCGTTGGTCATGGCAAAGACGATGTCAAAGACCTTGAGAACGACGATTGTGATTGTGGTCCAGACAACCATGATCGTGGTTTTGATCTGCGGCACTTTGATCTTGAAGAAGATCTGGAAAGGGTTGGCCCCGTCCAGAATGGCGGCCTCGATGGTCTCTTCCGGGATACCGCGCAGGGCGGCAGACAGGATCACCATGGCAAAGCCGGTTTGAATCCAGACCAGAACGACCATCAAGAAGAAATTGTTCCAGAACGGAAGCGTCAGCCAGGTGTGCGTCTCGGTGCCACCGAAGAAGATATAAATCGCGTTCAGGACGCCGATCTGATCCTGATCGATGGGCCGCGCATCGTAGACCAGTTTCCAGATCACCGAGGCACCGACGAATGAAATTGCCATCGGCATGAAGATCAGCGATTTGGCGACGTTGCCCCAGCGGATGCGGTCGGTCAGCTGTGCAACCAGCAAACCAAATGCTGTGGACATGGCCGGAACCACAATCAGCCATAGCATATTGTTGCGCATCGCCTCCCAGAACTTGGGTTCGGCAACCATTTGCACGTAATTGTCGAATCCGGCCCATACATAGCCGCCACCCGCAACGCGGTCTGTCAGCGACAGGCGTAGGGTTTCAACAACCGGATAGGCCAGGTACACACCCAGTGCGAGCAAGGCGGGCAACAGAAACAGCCAGGGCCGGATCATGTTGGCGCGGTTGATATTGCGCCCTGCATTTGGGCCACGCGCTGGAAACAGAAATTTATCCAGAACTTGGTTGGATAGGTAGAAGTAGCCCACACATCCCGACACACCAATGGCGATCGTCAGCAGGCCTTGTATTGCCGGATGCATGCTATCCTCCCTCGCGGCGACAGGCATGGGCACCCCGGCGTGCGGGATGCCCAAAGGGTTGTCAGATTATTTGATGGCGTCCCAGGATGACTGGATCTCACCCGTGACCTCTTCGGCGGATTTGCCACCGGTATAATCAACCATGCCAGTCCAGAACGTGCCTGCACCGACAGCACCTGGCATCAGGTCCGACCCGTCAAAACGGAATGTGGTCGCGCCCAGCAGGATGTCGCCGAGACCGCGCAGCGTGTCATCCTTGTAAGCTTCGGTGTTGACGCCCTTGTGCGGTGTCAGGAAGCCGGTCTGCGCCATCATGATCTCATGCGCGATAGGTTGTTTGAGGAACTCCATGAACGCGGTTGTCGCGTCGGAGGGGTTGCTCACAGCCATCAATGTCCCGCCACCCAGAACCGGGTTGCCCAAGTCCTTGTCAGCAAAGGCCGGCATATAGAAGAAATCTGCATCCAGACCAAACTCGACATCTTCCGGGAAGAAGGCCGGAACGAAGGACGCTTGACGATGCATGTAGCATTCAGGCGGTGAGGCAAACATGCCCTTGGGACTGTCGCGGAAATCGGTGGAGGCAACTGCACCTGCACCGCCGGAGACTTTGGCATCATCGCGCGCGAACCAACCGAATTCGTCGATTGCAGCGATAACGCGTGGGTCGTTGAACGGAATCTCGTTGGTAACCCATTGGTCATAGACTTCCGGCGGCTGGGTGCGCAGCATCATATCCTCGACCCAGTCGGTCGCAGGCCAACCGGTTGCGGCACCGGACCCCAGACCGATACACCACGGCGTTTCACCATCGGCGACGATCTGTTCAGTCAGAGCCTTAAGCTCTTCCATGGTCGTCGGCACTTCATATCCGGCGTCTTCGAAGTTCTCGGGGTTGTACCAAACCAGAGACTTGACGTTCACATTGTAGAAGAAGCCGTACATCTTGTCGTTGCCATCAGCGTCTTTATAGGTGCCCAGATCGACCCAGGAATCACCTGCAGCGTAGTTGTCACCAACCCAGGCAGCCATGTCGTCGCCCAGCGGGGACAGCTGTCCTTTGGACGCCATGATCGAGGCCAGACCAGGCTGCGGGAATACTGCAACATTGGGGGCCGAACCTGCCTCGGCATCGATAACGATCTGCTGCTCGAAACTGTCCGAGCCGGTGTAGATCACATCCGCGCCAGTGGCTGCTTCGAAATAGGCGGTCATGTTGTTGAAGTAGCCATCTTCCGGTGTAAGCCAGGGCCCCGCAACAGTAACGGTCTGGCCGCTCAGATCCGGCGCGCTTTCTGCCCAGGCATTGTAGCTGTCCCAATTGAACGGGCCTTCGCCCGGCGTGAATGCCAGATCAGCCTGCGCCAATCCCGTCCCCGCACTCAGCGCCAATGCCGCAGCACTGGCGTAAAACGACTTCTTCATGATGTCCTCCCACAGCTTATCAAGCTTTTAGTTGTTCGGGCCCGACCCGATCCGCGACTTACCTGCCACGCGTTCCGACACGAGAATCACGGCAATATAGCTTACTACCGCAATCCAAAGCGCTTTGGATAGATGTAAAGTTGCGCGTTTACGCATCAAAGTCAACGATTCCGAATACTCTTGGATTTATCACTCAATAACCTTTACTTTTATGGCTCTTTTTATGAGTATGGCAAAACGCAACAGACGAATTCAAAGAATTCAAAGCGCTTGCAGTATATGAGCACCTTATGACGCTAAAAGAACTTTCGGATATGCTTGGGTTGTCGCCGACCACTGTCAGTCGCGCCCTAAACGGCTATCCGGAAGTGAATGAGACCACGCGCGCGCGCGTTCAGGCAGCAGCTGCTAAACATGGCTATCGTCCAAACAGCCGCGCCAAAGGGTTGGCGACAGGCAAATCCATGGTCATCGGTCATGTGATCCCCAGCTCGTCTCAGCACGAGATGGTGAACCCCATCTTTGGAGATTTCGTCGCCGGGGCCGTAAAAACATATGCCGAGCATGGCTACGACATGATGTTCACCAATGCCGATGACACCTCGATCGAAGAGGCCTATCGCAGCCTGTTCCAGCGCGGTGCAGTTGATGGCGTGGTGCTCCAGGGCCCAAAGGTGAATGAGCACCGTATTGCCGTTCTCAGCAAAATGTCAGTTCCGTTCATTGTACATGGCCGCTCGACCGGTGTTGACCTGCCCTATGACTGGATTGATGTGAACAACAAAAGCTCATTCCTGCGGGCGACCCAATTCCTGCTGGATCTGGGCCATCGGCGCATCGCATTGATCAACGGCCTTGAAGACATGGATTTCGCCCAGCGCCGCCGTGATGGCTATCTTGCTGCACTGGCGCAGGCAGGGATCGCACCTGAACCTAATCTGATGCGCAGCGCCGAGATGACCGAAGTCTATGGTCACCACGAAACACGCACGATGCTTGCCCTTGATGATCCGCCAACCGCAATCCTGATTTCTTCGATGATTTCTGCTATCGGCGTTCGGCGCGCGATTGACGAAGCGGGCTTGCAAATGGGGCGCGATATATCCGTCATCGCCCATGACGATGACCTGTCCTATCTCAAGAACGGGCAAGATGTTCCGATCTTCACCGCCACCCGCTCCTCTGTTCGCAAGGCCGGGGAGATAGCGGCCAATATGCTGATCGAACGTATCAAATCCCCGGATGCGCCGACCAAAACTAGATTGCTGGAAGCTGAACTGGTAGTAGGCAGATCAACAGGCCCGGCGCCCAACAGGTACTAGCAATGAAATATACTCGTTCTGACTTTCCCAAAGACTTCCTCTTTGGTGTGGCAACCTCTGCTTATCAGATAGAAGGTCACGCCCAAGGTGGGGCTGGTCAGACCCATTGGGATACCTTCGCCGCCTCGCCCGGTAATGTCGTGCGGCAGGAAAACGGTGATCTGGCCTGTGATCATCTGAACAGGTTTCCGGAAGATTTCGATCTGGTGCGCGAGGCTGGTTTCGATTGCTACCGCTTTTCCACCAGCTGGGCTCGGGTGCTGCCCGATGGACGCGGCTCGGTGAACCAATCCGGGCTGGACTATTACGACCGCCTCACCGATGCCTTGCTAGAGCGCAATATCCGCCCCTGTGCCACGCTTTATCACTGGGAATTGCCCTCGGCCCTTGCTGATCTGGGTGGCTGGCGCAACCGTGATATCGCCGGGTGGTTTGCAGATTTCACCGAGATCATCATGGGCCGGATCGGGGATCGCATGTATAGCGTCGCCCCCATCAACGAGCCCTGGTGCGTCAGCTGGCTGAGCCATTTCGAAGGCCACCACGCCCCCGGCATGCGCGATATCCGAGCTGCTGCGCGGGCCATGCATCACGTGCTGCTGGCACATGGTCGCGCCATTCAGGCGATGCGCGGGCTTGGAATGTCCAATCTAGGTGCGGTGTTCAATCTGGAATGGGCCGAACCCGCCGATGACAGCCCCGAGGCTCGCAAGGCCGCGGATCTGTATGATGGGATTTATAACCGGTTCTTTCTGGGCGGTGCGTTCAAGAAAGCTTATCCAGCGAATGTTCTAGAGGGGCTCGCGCCTCATTTGCCCACGGGTTGGCAGGACGACTTTGACACCATCGGCGCACCTGTCGATTGGTGCGGGCTGAACTATTACACACGTAAGCTGATTGCCCCGTCTGATACCGCCTGGCCCAGCCTGAAAGAGGTTCCCGGACCTTTGCCCAAAACCCAGATGGACTGGGAGATCGAACCAGCCGCCCTCACCCGCTTTTTGACCCGAACGGCGCAGGAATACACTGGCGACCTTCCCCTATTTGTGACCGAAAACGGCATGGCCAGTCCTAAACGGGATCAGGACGATGATCGGATCGACTACCTAAACCAGCATCTTGCGGCCGTTCAGGATGCATTGGATCAGGGCGCCCCAGTCAAAGGCTATTTTGCCTGGTCTCTGCTCGACAACTACGAATGGGCCTTTGGGTATGAGAAGCGGTTCGGTCTGGTCGATGTGGACTTCGAGACGCTGGAGCGTAAACCCAAAGCCTCATATCTCGCCCTAAAAGCCTCGCTGGCCAAAGGGAACCCTGTTGCCCTGCCACTCGCGCAGCCAGCAGGGTCAGTCCACGAGCATTGGAACCTAGTGGCCGATGTCGGTGGCACCAATACCCGGCTTGGGGTTGTCGAGAACGGTGCGCTGACAGAATTGCGCAAACATCCAACCGGCTCCTTGTCCGACTTACTTAACGCATTTCACAGTTTGCGAGATGACGTCGGAACTGATCCTCAGGCAGTTGTTGCCGCAGGTGCAGGCCCGGTTCAGGCTGGCGTGATTCAACTCACAAACGCAAATCTGGACTTGTCCGAGGCTGAGCTGGCCGAAGCCACCGGTGCCCGGCACACTTATGTCATCAACGACTTCACCGCCGCTGCATGGTCGGTGGCCGAGGTTACGTCCGATGATGTTACCGTCTTGCAGGGGGCGCCCACGCCTCCACTCGGCACGCGGCTGGTGGTCGGACCCGGAACTGGGCTGGGCGTCGGGGCGTTGCTGTATTCCGAAGGGCATTATCACACCGTCTCGGGCGAAGGAGGCCATGTCGGCCTTGCGCCGCGCCACCGGGATGAGGTTGATATCTTTGACGCGGCCCGGCGTATTGCACCCGAATGCTTCTTTGGTGACAGCCTGAGTTTGGAAGCTGAGATGTTCCTCAGCGGCACCGGATTACCGATCTTGTATCGAGCAGTGGCAATGGCGGCGGGTCAAACCAATATCTCCGCGCGCCCGGCGCGGGATATCCTGCAGGATGCGCGATCCGGCACTGATCGGCACGCGGTTCAAACCGCATCGCTGTTCACAACGCATCTGGGCGCTTTGCTAGGGGATATGGCCGTCACATTGATGCCAATAGGCGGCGTCTTTCTGGTCGGTGGCGTGGCGGAAAAAAACCGCTGGCTGTTCGGAGACAGTTTTCTGGATGCCTTCAACAATGGTGGCCGGTTCAGCGAGCTGCGGCGCGGAATGGATCTCTATATCTCAGAACAGGTCGAATTTGGCATTGTTGGCGCTAACAACTTCTGCAAAAATGCCCTCATGCGGTAGAACCGCCTGACAATTCTCAATGAAGGAACGCGGGATGATCCTGTGCTGCGGAGAAGCGCTGATCGATATGATCACCGAGCCTACAGTCTCGGGTGCCCAAGGGTATGTACCCCATTCTGGAGGTGCAATTTTCAACACGGCGATCGCGTTGGGGAGATTGGGCGCGCCTGTTGGCATGTTGACCGGCCTGTCGTCCGATATGTTTGGTGAACAATTGGCGGATACGCTGAAAGCGAGCCATGTGGATACCTCCCATGTGATCACCAGCGACCGCCCAACCACTTTGGCGTTTGTGAAACTGGTCGATGGTCATGCATCGTACAACTTCGTTGACGAGAACACCGCCGGGCGCATGCTTCAGCCCGAGGATCTGCCCGACCAACTGCCCGCCATCTCGACCCTGTATCTAGGCGGTATCAGTCTTGCCTGCGAACCCTGCGCCGATGCTTATGCTGCCTTGCTAAGCCATCACGGGACGGATCGAGCGGTGATGTTGGACCCCAACATCCGACCGGGGTTTATCCAGGATCAGACCAGATACCGCACCCGTTTGAATGCCATGATTGCGCAGACCGATATCCTCAAAGTCTCGGATGAAGATCTGGACTGGATCATTCCGGGGCCCGAAACCCATGCCGAGAAAGTGCCTTTGTTGCTGCAAGCCGGTCCCGCGGTTGTGATTGTTACACGTGGGAGCCAGGGGGCTTCGGGTTATCTACGCGATGGCTCGGAAACCACGATACCGGTTAAAGCGGTTCAGGTTGTCGATACGGTGGGGGCGGGCGATACGTTCAACGCTGGCGTGCTGGCGGAACTTCACCGTTCCGGACATCTGACCAAAGCCGGGCTGCGCGATCTGACAAAAGAAAGCCTGCGTGCAGCTTTAGCGTTGGGTGCAGATGTTGCAGCAGTCACCGTATCGCGTGCCGGGGCCAACCCGCCCTGGGCGCACGAGCTCTAGTCCCAAAAAGGGAAGTCACATGAAACGTTCCGACATCAACCACATCAAGACCGATGCACAGGCCTTTATCCAGTCTTTCGGTTTCATCCTGCCCCCCTTTGCCGACTGGTCTCCGGATCAGATGCGCAGCGCCAAGGCCGACACGATCCGCGCCCGGGGACTGGGATGGGACATCACCGACTACGGGCAAGGCAAATTTGATGAGCTTGGCCTGTTCCTGTTCACCCTGCGCAATGGGGATGAGAACGATCTGAGCCAGGGTCGTGGGATGCTTTATGCAGAAAAACTGCTGATCTCGCGCGACAAGCAGCTGTCGCCGATGCATCGTCATATCGTCAAAGCCGAGGATATCATCAACCGGGGCGGCGGCGATCTGGTGATGGAGATCTATGCCTCGAACCCCGATGGCAGCGTAGACCGCGACACACCGGTTGTGGTGCCCAGCGACGGATGCGATATCACCATCACTCCGGGCGAATTGCTGCGCCTGAAACCCGGCGAAAGTGTAACCCTTATGCCCGGAATCTGGCACGCCTTCTGGGCCGAGCGCGGGGATTGCCTGATCGGCGAGGTCTCAACCGTAAACGACGACCGCACCGATAACGTGTTCGAACAACCCATCCCCCGCTTTGCCACGATCGAAGAAGATACCGAGGCCGAATTCCTGTTGGTTGCGGATTACTGATCTACCCCGAGATTGACCCGAGCCTCTCAGCGATTGCTTGACAAGCGTGTCTTGTCCAGAATAGCTGACCTGTGATGGTTCCCGCAGCTTTGGGTGCGGGATGAAAATGGGAATACGGTGCGGCCCCCGGAATATCGGAACAGGCCAAGTCCGTAACTGCCCCCGCAACTGTAAGCGGAGAGCGACGCCAAATCACCACTGGCCCGAGAAGGCCGGGAAGGTTGGCCAAGCAACGACCCGCAAGTCAGGAGACCTGCCATCACCTGTGAAACCAACCCGGGACGGGGCGTCCTGGAAGGAGGATTGATGGCATATTTGCGCCCTTTGGGGACTGGCACTTTCGACACGGGCGTTCTGCGCGTTGAGGGTGGCAATGAACCGCAACGCTGATCACTTTGTGCTGATCTGCTCGACCTGCCAGGGTGAGATCGAAGCCAGCGCCGCCCAAATTCTGCTGGACGCGTCGCTGCCAGACGGGTTCGCTACGCGACTGATCCCGTGCATGGCAGGATGCGAACGTCCCATGGCCATCGGTCTGCAAGCCGAAGGCAAGGCGCAATACCTGTTTGGCGATATTCAAAGCACCGCCGATCTGGATGCGATCGCCACCTTCGCCCATCAGTACCGCGACAGCGAGAGCGGTTGGACCAGCGCAACGGATCGCCCCCCCGCCTTGCTGTTCAAAACTCTAGCACGTCTGCCTCGTCTTCCAAAGGCGGGTAAGGCATGAGCTTTCTGGTCGCGGAGAATCTGGAATACTACGCCCTGAATGGCGATGTGTTGCTACAAGGCGTCTCGTTCTCTTTGGAAGAAGGGGCGATCCTTGCCATCGCCGGTCCGAACGGTGCCGGCAAAACAACGCTGCTGAACCTGCTCTGTGGGGTCGAGCGTCTGGCGCTGGGGGACGTACGGATCAACGGTCAAAGCCTGCGCAGCCTGTCTGCGCAGGAACGCGCCCGGACCATTGCGGTTGTTGGTCAGCAGGAACTGCCCGATGGCCGCCTAAAGCTGCGCGACTACATTGCGCTGGGCCAGATTCCCATTCAAAGCAACCGCTCGGCAGAAGACCACAAGATGGATCTTGCGCGCGTTCTACGCACGACCGAGCTAACCCATCTGGCGGACAAGCCGATGCAGCGGCTCTCGGGCGGCGAACGCCAACGCGCTCATATCGCGCGTGCATTGGCGCAGAACCCCTCGTTGTTGTTTCTCGACGAGCCCACCAATCATCTGGACCCCGATGCCAAAGGGCACATGCTGTCGCTGGTGGCCGAACTGGGCGTGACGGTGGTGATGATCGTGCACGACCTTGTCATGATCCCGGAATTCGCCAGCCATGTCGCGCTGATGAAATCCACACGCATGACGGGCTTTGGGCCAGTCGACCAGATACTAACGCCGGATCATGTGCGCGACACGTTTGGTGTTGACTACCTGTGCTTCCAGCACGAAGGGCGCGTGATCCCGGCGCTGGATATCCGAAAACGAACGCTTTCATCTTAACAGGAGACATTGATGAAACAGAAAATTTGGTCAGCTTTGATGATCACCGGCTTGGCCAGCGGCGCGGCGGCCCATGAAGTAACCGTGGACAATTGCGGCGAACCGCTGGTGTTCGACGCCAAGCCGGAACGGCTGGTTGTGCATGACATGAACATGACAGACATGGCCTTTGCGCTGGGCCTGCAAGAACACATCGTTGGCCTGACCGGTATCACAGGTTGGTATAAGACCAGCCCTGATTTCGATAAGCTGCGCGGTGACATCCCGGAACTGGCGCCGAAATACCCAACCGTCGAAAACCTGGTTGCGGCCGAGCCCGATCTGTTCTTCGCGGGCTGGTATTATGGCATGAAGCCCGGCGGCGACGTGACCCCGGACACTCTGGCCCCGTTCGGCATCAAGACAATGATCCTGACCGAAAGCTGCGTGCATCTAGACAAGGACCGCCCTGAGGCCAGCATGGACCTGCTGTTCAACGATGTGCTGCGTCTGGGTCAGGTCATGCATGTCAAGGAAAAGGCCGAGGAACTGGTAGCAGGCTGGAAAGAACAGCTGTCTGCCATCGAAGCCAAGACCGCCGATCTGGCCAAACCCCGTGTATTCTTACTGGACGGCCCGGCAGATGCGCCCTTTACCGCTGGCAAATTCGCCATCCCCGATGCGATGATCGCAGCGGCTGGCGGCGAAAACGTCACCCATGATATGGACACTAGCTGGGGCCGCACCTCGTGGGAAGCGGTTGCTGCATCGAACCCGGAATTTCTGGTGCTGCTTGACTATCAGACCGGCAACGGGGCAGAGGACACGTTCAAGTTCCTGCAAGAGCACCCAGTGATGTCCCAAACAGATGCGGTCAAAAATGAACGCTGGATCGGTCTGCGTTACGAAGAGTTGACACCGGGACCGGCAAATATCGACGCGATCCAGAAGATGGCGGATGCGATGCACCCGACGGCGACCAACTGATATGGTCCAGACGGGCCGGATAGTTGTGCTGGGGGCGGTCGTTCTGACCGCCCTTTTGCTGCTGTCGACAGTCTACGGTACAACCCCGATCCCGGTGGCGGATGTCATTGCCGCCATCGGCCTGGGCACAGGTCTGTCAGAAGGCGAGATGTCGCCGCTGCATCGGATCGTGTTTGATCTGCGCCTGCCGCGTGCGCTGTTCGCCGCTGTCATCGGTGCGGGGCTTGGTGTTGTGGGGGTGGTTCTGCAAACCACCACGCGCAACGACTTGGCCGACCCATTTCTGTTCGGTCTCTCGTCGGGCGCGGCTGCGGGCGCTGTTCTGGTCATCACGGTCACCGGCGATGTGCTGGGCATATGGACCCTACCGCTGGCTGCGTTTTGCGGCGGCCTGATCGCATCAGGCATCGTGCTGGCCTTGGTCCAGGGGTTGCGCACAAGTGCACCGGAAAAACTGATCCTGGCGGGGCTTGCCGTGTCTTTCCTGTTCTCCGCCATCACCAACTATCTGATCTTTTCCGGAGACAACCGCGCCGCCCATTCGGTGATCTTCTGGATGCTGGGCGGACTGGGCCTTGCCCGGTGGGAGACGTTTCCACTGGTCTTGATCGGGCTGGCCCTGATCCTGGGCTATGCACTCTATCGCAGCCGCTGGCTTGACGCCCTTCTGACCGGAGATTTCACCGCCGCCACGTTGGGTATCCCGGTGCAGGGCCTGCGCTTTCGTATGTTCTTTGTTGCAGCCCTCGCCACGGCAAGCTTCGTGTCAGTCGCGGGTGTCATCGGTTTTGTCGGTCTGATGGTCCCTCATATCGCGCGTGGAATAGCGGGAACGCTCCATCGCAACCTGTTGATCACCTCGGCCATTGTGGGGGCCATCCTGCTGACCGCCTCTGACATTGTGTCCCGACTGTTGCTGGCCCCTCAGGAGTTACCAGTCGGCATCGTGACCACATCGATCGGGTCGCTTTTCGTATTCCTGTACCTGTTCAAATCGGCGCGAAACGTTTGACCTAATGCGTTCCACGCGGGACGAAAAACGGATCGATCATAATGGTTTCGCTTTGCTTGCCCGGCTCTGCCAGCCTGCGTTCAAGCAACGCAATAACTTGATCAACCGCATCATCAATGGGGTTGTTGACGGTACTGAGATCGAAATTTGGCCATCTGGCCATTTCGATATCGTCAAACCCGATCAGTGAAAGATCACCCGGAACGTCCAAACCTAACTCACGCGCGGCGGTCAGCGCGCCGATCGCACTGGCGTCGTTGGCACAGACCAACGCGTCCAACTTGTGCTCGGCAAACAGTTTCAGCGCTATCTCGTGCCCAGTCTCGACAGTGAAATCCCCTGTGGCTTCGGCAATCAGCTTTAACCCCGCTTTGTCCAAAACACCGATCACACCCAATCTACGCTCGGCCGATGACGAGAAACTGGGGGCGCCACCCAGATACCCAAACCGTGTGCGCCCCTTGTCGACCAGCACCTGGGCCGCAAGCCCCGTACCGTCGGCATTGCGGCAACAGACATTGTCGACACCCGGTGCCTGGACGATTCGGCCTGTGGAAATCATCGGCACACCGAACTTGGTGCACCGCGTGACCAATGCGCGCGGCATGCTGCCACCGCGCAGGATCAAGGCGTCCAAAGGATAACGCAAAACCTGTTCGATCGCGTCTTCTGCACGCTGATCCCCGCCATCGATGAGAATCGGCCATTTGTTCAAAGCGTTCAGTTTTCCGACCAAGGCGCTCACGAATTCGGAATCATATGTACTGCGCATATTGCCGACAAAGACGGCCACCAGATGCGAGCGCCCGTCCTTCAACCCGGCAGCCAATGCATTTGGCTGATAGCCCATTTGATGGGCCACTTTCTCGATGATTTTTCTTTTGCTTTCATCAAGATACGCACCTGGCGTAAAAGCGCGTGAAACCGCTGAACGCGACACACCAGCCGCATCTGCAACGGCTTGCGCGGTCACCCGGCGGCGCCTATCGGCAGGTTTATCATGATCCTGAGCCACGCCCATCCTGTCCTTCGATTTGGTAGAATTTGTCAATATTGCTAGAAATCTTTCACTGAACTGTCATACGTTAACAGTATGTGACCACGTGTGCAGAATCCACGCGTGACACGTGATGCGGGTCGGAGGCTGCGCGTGAGACACGCCGCAGGGGGGCCCTGCAAAACAACCTGGCAGAAACCTGCCATCGGGTGCTTCGCTGCAAGTGCCCGAGACCGAACCGGAGGATCAAAATGACCAACCTTAAGTTCTGCGCAACTGCTGCCGCCGTCGCCTTTACCGCGACTGCAGCCTTTGCCGAAACCGAAATCACCTGGTGGCACGCAATGGGCGGCCAGCTGGGCGAGACCGTCAACAAAATTGCAGAGGATTTCAACGCCTCGCAGGACGAATACAAAATCACTCCGGTCTACAAGGGCAGCTACGAAGAAACGCTGACCGCCGGTATCGCTGCATTCCGCGCGGGCGAACAACCCAACGTCATGCAGGTGTTTGACGCCGGTGCCGCCACAGTGATCGGTGCCAAGGGTGCGACCATCCCAGTTCAGGACCTGCTGGCCAACAATGGCGTTGATTTCGACATCAATGACTATATCGCTGGCGTGCGCTACTTCTACGCAGACAGCGATGGCAAGATGATCGGCATGCCGTTCAACTCGTCAACACCTATCATGTACTACAACGTAGACGCACTGGAAGCCGCAGGCGTTACACCCCCGAAGACATGGGAAGAGTTCCAGTCCACCACCGCTCCGGCGCTGAAAGAAGCAGGCTATATCCCGCTCAGCCAGTCGCACCTGCCCTGGATCTTCACCGAAAACTTCATGTCGCGTCATAACCTGCCGTTTGCGACCAACAACAACGGCTATGACGGCACCGACACCGAAATCCTGATCAACAACGACGCCATCAAGGCCCATTTCCAGGCTGTGAGCGACTGGAAAGAAAACGGGTTGTTTGAATGGTACGGCACCGGCTGGGGCGACAATGCCAAGCCGTTCGAAGAAGGCAAAGTTGCCATGTGGCTTGGGTCTTCGGGCTCGTTTGGCGGCCTGCTGCAGAAAGACCTGCCATTTGAGTTCAGCGCGACCGAGCTGCCCTATTGGGAAGCCGTGACAGCCGAGCCGACACAGACCTTCATCGGTGGTGCGGCCCTGTTCGCCATGGCAGGCAAGTCGGATGAAGAAAACAAGGCAACGGCCGAGTTCTTCAACTTCCTGACCGCGCCTGAAACCCAGTATTTCTGGCATCAAGAAACCGGTTATGTGCCGATCACCGAAGCTGCATACGAAGTCGCCAAGAAAGACGGCCACTATGACCGCTTCCCGGCAGCCGAAGTTGGCGTCAACCAACTGTCCGCTAAGGCTGGCGACAACACCAAAGGCTACCGCATGGGCTTTTACGTCCAGATCCGCGACATCATGAACCGCGAATATGGCCGTATCCTGACCGGTGAAACCGACGTGGAAACCGCGTTCCAGAACATCGAAGCAGAAGCCAACGAATTGCTGGCCCGCTTTGCAAAGACTCAGGGTTAATCCCTGGGATCACCCCCAGGATGGTCGCGCCTTCGGGTGCGGCCATCCCCCATTTCTGCAACTGGAAGACCTATGAAACGCGCGGGTTTTGATAATATCTGGCTTCCTGTGGCTTTGCTGCTGCCACAGTTGATGATCATCGCCATCTTCTTTTACTGGCCTGCTGGATGGGCGCTGCAATCGTCCTTCTTTCTGCAAGACCCTTTCGGATTTGGGTCAACCTTTGTCGGGGCCGACAACTATACGTCGTTAATTGGCAATGATCAGTATAAGCGCATTGCCTGGTTCACGATTGTCTTCTCGGTTCTGGTTACTTTCTTCTCACTGGCCATCGCGCTGCTGCTGGCGGTCAAGGCCGATAAGGTTCTGCGCGGCGCCAAGACCTATCGAACCCTGCTGATGTGGGTCTACGCGATTGCGCCGCCGGTTGCCGGGTTTCTGGGCATCCTGTTCTTTGACCAAAGCACCGGTCCAATGACCAAGTTCTTCCAGATGTTTGGCTGGGATTTCAAACTGGGCGTGGACTATAACGCCACCGCGACCGCGATGATCATCGTATCGGTCTGGAAGCAAATCCCGGTCAATTTTATCTTCTTCCTTTCGGGCCTGCAATCGATCCCGCGCTCGGTGCGCGAGGCAGCAATGATCGACAACCGCTCGGCCACGGGGCGATTCTGGCAGGTCACCTTCCCTTTGCTCGCCCCCACCGCGTTCTTCCTGCTGATCATCAATATCACCTATGCGCTGTTCGACACGTTCGGCGTGATTGACGCGCTGATGAAGGGTGAGCCGGGCAATAATCCGATGACTCTGGTTTACAAGGTCTATCTGGACGGGTTCCGAGGCAATGATCTGGGCGGCTCTTCTGCGCAATCCGTCATTCTTATGGGTCTGGTTCTAATCCTGACCGTCTTTCAGTTCCGGCTCGTTGAACGCCGGATTCACTATACGTGAGGGGGCGAACCATGGCTGATACCACTCTTGAGACGACCGAAACCGCCCGCCGCCCCCGCAAAATCCGCTGGGAAACCATCGGCGATCACTTTGTGCTGATCCTGGGATCATTGTTGATGATCCTGCCGCCCCTGCTGGCGCTGACCACAGCCAGCCATGATGCTGTGACCATCCACCGACAGGGCATTCAGGCGGGCCTTGGCGACGATCTGGGCAAGAACTTCCACGCCGCCATGTTCGAGAAAGGCGGATTTACTCAAACCGTTGACGGCACATTGATGCTGATGAACTCGTTTATCCTGGGCATCGGCTTTGCAGTCGGCAAGATCATCATCTCGATGATGGCCGCCTATGCCATCGTCTATTTCCGTCTGCGCTTTGCCACGCTGGCCTTCTGGGTCATCTTTACCACCCTCCTGCTCCCGCTTGAGGTACGAATTCTGCCGTCGTATGAGGCGATCCAGAAGCTGGGCCTGACCAACACCTACACCGGCCTGATCGTTCCCCTGATCGCGTCGGCCACCGGTACATTCTTCTTCCGACAGTTCTTTATGTCCGTCCCCGAGGAATTGGCCGAGGCTGCGCGGATCGATGGTGCAGGTCCGTGGAAGTTCTTTGTCGACATCCTCGTTCCACTCAGCCGGACGATGATCGCGGCGATCTTCATCATCATGTTTGTCTTTGGCTGGAATCAGTATCTGTGGCCAACGCTGATCACCACAGATGAAAGCTTCTTCACGCTGGTCCGGGGCATCAAACAGATCGTGCTGACCTATACTGACAGTCAGATCCCCGAGCATGGACAGGCGCTTGCGCTGGCTATCGTTGCGATGATCCCGCCGGTGGCGATCGTCATCTTCTTCCAGAATTGGTTCGTCAAGGGCCTCACAGAATCCGATAAATAAGGAATACGGGCATGGCTCAGGTATCATTAGAGGGCATCCGCAAGGTCTATCCCAATGGCTTCAAAGCGGTTGAGACCACCAGTTTCACCATTCAGGATGGCGAGTTTGTCGTTCTGGTCGGCCCTTCTGGGTGTGGGAAATCCACCCTGCTGAGGATGATCGCTGGGCTGGAGGATATCACCGAGGGCACGCTGAAAATCGGCGACCGGGTGGTTAACAACGTGGACCCGGCGGACCGGGACATCGCGATGGTGTTCCAGAACTACGCGTTGTATCCGCATATGACGGTCCGCAAGAATATAGGCTACGGGCTGAAGAACCGCGGCACGCCCGCGTCCGAGATCGCAGCCAAGGTCGAAGACGCCGCCAAGATGCTGAACCTGACCGAATATCTGGACCGTAAACCAGCGCAATTGTCGGGTGGCCAGCGTCAGCGCGTCGCCATGGGCCGCGCGGTTGTGCGCGATCCGGCGTTGTTCCTGTTTGACGAACCGCTGTCCAACCTCGACGCCAAGTTGCGCAACCAGATGCGGATCGAAATCAAGGCCCTGCAACGCCGCCTTGGCACGACGGCCGTCTATGTGACCCACGATCAGGTCGAAGCCATGACCATGGCAGACCGCATCATCGTGCTGAACGCCGGCCGGATCGAACAGATCGGCACGCCTTCGGAAATCTATCACAACCCGGCCTCGACCTTTGTTGCCTCATTCATGGGTGCGCCGCCGATGAATTTGATTGAGGCACAGGTCGATCAAGGCCAGGTGCGGATCAACGGCTATGACGGGATCATGACCGCGCCAACATCTGCCAATGGGCCGGTGACACTCGGTATCCGACCCGAAGATATCGAACTGGATGGTCAGGGTTCCGTGCCGTTTCAGGTGGATATCCTTGAAGAACTGGGGGCGCATCGGTTGCTGCACGGTCAGCTTGGTGGCCAGCCCTTCACCGTTCTGGTCAGCAAAGATCACGCGGCCCAAACAGGCGAGACCCAGATCACCCTGAAACCCGACGCGCTGCGTCTGTTTGATGTGGAAACAGGAAAAGTCATTTGATCACAGACGTTTTGGATGTGCTTCCCGCTGTGACACCGGATCAGCGGGCAAGCATCCTGTCCGCCCCGCGAACCGCTGCGGCGCATCGGAAGTTGCTGCACGATATTCCGGCAATGAACGCGCTGCAGCTTGGCGGGCGGGCACAGACCACCATGCTGCCTGCACGGTTCACCGTGGCCGCATGGAATGTGGAGCGCTGCTTGTTCCCCGAGGCAACCGCCGCACATCTTGGTCAGATCAGCCCCGATGTTGTTCTACTGTCCGAGGTCGACCACGGCATGGCGCGTACATCGCAACGGCACACGACCGAGGCGATGGCAGATGCCCTTGGAATGGTCTACGCCTTTGGGGTCGAGTTTCATGAGCTTGATCTGGGCGGCCCGACCGAGCGCCATTTCTGCAAAGACGACTTCAATACACTGGGATGGCACGGCAACGCGATCCTGTCTTCGGTGCCATTTGAACGCACCGCTCTGATCCGGCTGGACGATCATGGCCACTGGTTTTCCTGCGACGAAGGTGCCGCAGATCCCGACCAGCCGCGCGTTGGTGGCCGAATGGCCATTGCTGCTGTTTTGCCAACGGAAAGTGGCCCCGTTTGCGTCGTTTCCACCCATCTGGAAAGCAACGCCGACGCAGCGCATCGCCACACGCAGTTCGATGTCTTGCTAGGTGCTATCGACAGCTTCGCGCCGGGACTGCCGGTTCTGATCGGTGGGGATTTGAACACCGGTAACCACCTGCCGCCGGATTTTAACTGGCAGAACGAGAGTCTTTTTGGTCTGGCCGAAACACGCGGTTATAATTGGGGTTTCACAATCGACGGAACGACCACGCGCCCCAGCCTGATCACCCCACATCCTCAGCGTGTGATGAAGCTGGATTGGCTGGCAGGTCGCGATCTGCGATGTGAAGAGAAGGGGCTTTTGACCTCGATCTCGGATGAGGGAACACCGCTTTCCGACCACGATTGCGTCTGGTGCCGCGCGGCGCTGTCGTCGGTCTGATCACTTGAGCCGGGCCTGGCTCAGCCCGGCTCTCTTGCATGTGATCAATCCAGAATACCCGGCAAACGCAGCCCATGTTCGCGGGCGCACTCCTTGGCGATGTCATACCCCGCATCCGCATGGCGCCACACGCCGGATGCCGGGTCATTCCACAGCACCCGCTTAAGACGTTTTGCTGCTGCGTCGGTGCCGTCAGCACAGATCACTACGCCCGCATGCTGGCTAAAGCCCATACCGACCCCTCCGCCATGGTGCAGGCTGACCCAGGTCGCGCCCGAGGCCGTATTGACCAGTGCGTTCAGCAACGGCCAATCCGACACTGCGTCCGAGCCATCTTTCATCGCCTCAGTCTCGCGGTTGGGCGAGGCGACTGAGCCACTGTCCAAATGGTCCCGACCAATCACCACGGGTGCTTTTAATTCCCCGTTCCGAACCATTTCATTGAAGGCCAATCCGGCCTTGTGACGATCACCCAATCCGATCCAGCAGATACGCGCTGGCAGGCCCTGGAAGGCGATCCGCTCCTGCGCCATATCCAGCCAGTTGTGCAGATGGGTGTTCTCGGGGAACAGCTCCTTCATCTTGGCGTCGGTTTTGTAGATATCCTCCAGATCACCCGACAGCGCGCACCAGCGGAACGGACCGATGCCTCGGCAGAACAAAGGGCGGATATAGGCGGGCACGAAACCGGGGAAGGCAAAGGCGTTCTCCAGACCTTCATCCTGCGCCACTTGCCGGATGTTGTTGCCGTAATCCAAAGTCGGAACGCCTGCATTCCAGAAATCGACCATGGCGGCGACATGTCGCTTCATCGACGCGCGTGAGGCTTTCTCGACAGCCTTTGGATCGCTTTCGCGCTTGTCCTTCCACTGCGCCATGGACCAGCCGATGGGCAGATAACCGTTGACCGGGTCATGTGCGCTGGTCTGGTCGGTGACGATATCGGGACGCATGCCACCGGCACGCATCCGCGCGTAGATCTCGGGGAATATCTCGGCGGCATTGCCCAGCAGGCCAACCGATTTGGCCTCACTCGCCTTGGTCCAGCGGTCGATCATCTCAAGCGCCTCGTCCAGCGTCTCGGCCTTTTCATCCAGGTATTTGGTGCGCAGACGGAAATCGATACTGTCCGGGTTGCACTCGACCGCCAGACAGCAGGCACCGGCGAATACAGCGGCCAGCGGCTGCGCGCCCCCCATGCCGCCCAGACCCCCCGTTAGAATCCACTTGCCGGTCAGGTCGCCGTCATAATGCTGACGCCCGGCCTCGGCAAAGGTCTCATAGGTGCCCTGAACGATGCCCTGCGTGCCAATGTAAATCCACGAGCCAGCGGTCATCTGGCCGTACATCATCAAACCCTTCTTATCGAGCTCGTTGAAATGATCCCAGTTGGCCCAATGCGGCACGAGGTTTGAATTGGCGATCAGCACCCGAGGCGCATCCGTATGCGTCCGCACAATGGCCACCGGTTTGCCGGATTGCACCACCAGCGTCTCATCTTCCTCAAGATCCTTGAGACTGGCGACGATGGTGTCAAAATCCTTCCACGTCCGTGCCGCGCGGCCAATGCCACCGTAGACCACCAGCTCATGTGGGTTCTCGGCCACATCCGGGTGCAGGTTGTTCATCATCATCCGCAGGGGCGCCTCGGTCATCCAGCTTTTGGCGTTCAGCTCAGACCCGGTGGGCGGATAGATATCACGGGTGTTTTTGCGAGGGTCGGTCATCGGGCAAGCTCCAATGCAGTGTCGTGGATAGCGTCGAGTAGGTCTTTGAGCCAACGTCGCAGACGGTCGGCTTTTTGGGTGTCATAGCTCCATGGTGCCGTTTCGGCGCGCAGATAAGTGGACTGGGCCAGTTCCATCTGGATGGCGTGCAGCCCCTCGGCAGGGCGGCCATAATGCCGGGTGGTCCACCCGCCTTTGAAACGTTCGTTCAGGACGGTGCCATAGGGGGACGAGGCGGCAAATTCATGGGCAATGGCCTCAATCTGCGGCGCGCATGTGACGCCGCCATTTGTGCCGAGATTCATGTCTGGCAGAGTGCCGTGGAACAGGAACGGGATGTGGCTGCGGATCGAATGGCAGTCATACAATACCGCCACCCCGTGGATCGCCTTGACCCGCGCCAGCTCAGCCTCAAGGGCGGCGTGATACGGCGCGTGGAACATCGCCCTGCGTTCGGCGATTTCAGGCTCGGACGGCGGCTGATCCCAGATGCCGTGGCCGTCAAAATCCGTAAGCGGCACCAGCGTTGTGGTATTCTGACCGGGATAGAGCGACACGCCCGCCGGATCGCGATTGGCATCGATCACATAGCGATGGAATGTGGCACGCACGATCGTGGCATCGGGGATCAGCCCATCATAGAGCCGGTCAATATGCCAGTCGGTGTCTGCCAGCCCCCTGCCCTGGTTGTTCAGCTTGGCTTCGATCTGAGGCGGCACATAAGTGCCAGTATGAGGCAGGCCCAGCACGATGGGGCTGTCGCCTTGAGTGACCGCAACTGGATCAATCATGCGCCCAGTTCCGGCATATCGACGCCTGTGTTGTGTGCAATCTCACCACTGGCAATCAGTCTATAGGCTACCTCGATATCGGGCGCGGTATAGCGGTCCTCACCAAGCGGCGGCACTAAGGCGCGCAGCCGCGCCATCACGCCCTGCAAGGTCTGGCTGGTGGGCAAAGGCGCGCGGAACTCGACCCCTTGCGTGGCGCATAACAATTCGACACCCAGAATACGTTCCAGATTGGTCACCATCTGCCCCAGGCGCCGCGCGCCATGGGCCGCCATGCTGACATGGTCCTCCTGATTGGCCGAGGTCGGTGTGCTATCCGTCACACAGGGGTTGGCCAGATGTTTGTTTTCACTCATCAGGGCCGCCGTGGTGACCTCGGCGATCATCAGGCCCGAGTTCAGACCCGGATTGGGTGTCAGGAAGGGCGGCAGATCAAAGCTGAGTACCGGATCGACGATCAGCGCGATACGGCGTTGGGCAATCGCCCCGATCTCGGCCACGGCCAGCGCGATCATGTCAGCAGCAAAACCCACCGGTTCCGCATGGAAGTTACCACCTGAAACGATCAGACCAGCCTCGGACAGGACCAGAGGGTTATCGGTGGCTGCATTCGCCTCAATCTCAAGCGTCACAGAGGCCTGACGCAGCACATCCATCGCCGCGCCGACGACCTGTGGTTGACAGCGAATGCAATACGGGTCCTGAACGCGCGTATCGCCCTCGCGGTGGCTTTCGCGGATCACCGATCCAGCCAATAGTGCGCGCATGGTTGCCCCTGCTTCGATCTGGCCGCGATGGCCGCGCAGAGTATGAATCTCGGGCTGCAAAGGCGCCGTCGAGCCCATGATGCCATCGGTGGTGAGCGCCGACGTGACCAACGCGCTTTGCGCCGCCTGCCATGCTCCAAACAAACCCGCCAGTGCAAACGCGGTCGAAAACTGGGTGCCATTGATCAGCGCCAGACCTTCTTTCGGGCCCAGTTCCACCGGCGTCAGACCGGCAGCCGCCAATGCCGGACCGCCCGCCATGACCTGACCGTCAAACTCTGCCTCACCCGCACCCATCATGACCGCCGCCATATGCGACAACGGGGCGAGATCGCCCGAAGCACCGACCGACCCCTGCGCGGGAATCACCGGGGTCACGCCTTTGTCCAGCATCGCCTCCAGCAGATCGATCAGCTCCAGCCGCACGCCAGATGCGCCGCGCCCAAGACTGAGCAGTTTCAGTGCCATCATCAACCGCGCATGCGCCCGCGGGATGGCAGGCCCAACGCCACAGCAATGCGACAGGATCAGGTTGCGCTGGAGGGTCGCCGTGTCCTCGGCCGCGATCTTGACGCTGGCCAGTTTGCCAAAGCCGGTATTGACCCCGTAAACCGCCGCCTCACCCGCCGCCGCATCGGCAATGCGGGCATGGGCGGCTTTGATATCAGGCCGGCACGCCGGGTCCAGCCTGACAGCGCATTCTTCGCGATAGACCTGTTCCAGCTGCGCCAGTGAAACAGCGCCGGGCGTGAGTGTCAGGGTGGTCAAACTGCACCTCCGATGATGCGGGCATGAAGCGGGTTAAATCCGATGCGATAGGCCAGCTCGGCCGGGTGGGCCACATCCCAAACGGCCAGATCTGCGCGCAAGCCGGGGGCAATCTGGCCGCAGTCCTTTAGCCCCAAGGCACGGGCGGCATGGGTGGTTACACCCCGCAATGCCTCTTCGGGTGTCATGCGGAACAGGGTGCAACCCATATTCATGGTCAACAGCAACGAGGTCATCGGAGCCGAGCCAGGATTGCAATCCGTTGCCAGGGCCATCAGCACATTGTGTTTGCGCAGCAAGTCGATGGGTGGGGCCTGCGTCTCGCGCAGGGTGTAGAAGGCGCCGGGCAGGATCACACCGACGGTGCCCGCCTGGGCCATGGCGAGCGCCCCGTCTTCGTCCAGATATTCAATGTGATCCGCCGACAGAGCACCATTTGAGGCTGCCAGCTTAGCCCCGCCTAGATTGGACAACTGCTCGGCATGGAGTTTGATCGGCAGGCCAAGCTCCTGCGCCGCATCGAATAAAGGCACCAGCTGGTAAGGTTGAAAGGCAATGCCCTCACAGAACGCATCCACCGCATCCACCAGCCCTTCGGCTTGGGCCGCACGCAGCGTCGGGATACAGACCTCGGCAATATAGGCGTCGGGGCGTCCGTTATACTCTGCTGGCACAGCATGTGCACCCAGAAAACTGGTCACAACCCTCACTGGACGATGCTGCGGCAATGCACGGGCGGCGCGCAGCATGTTCAGTTCGGTGTCTCGATCCAGCCCATAGCCTGATTTAACCTCGATTACCGCCACACCTTCGCCCATCATGGCGTCCACGCGCGGCAAGGCCTGCGCGATTAGATCGGCAACGCTGGCGGTATGGGTTGCAGTCACGGTCGAAATGATACCGCCACCCGCGCGCGCAACCTCTTCATAGCTGGCCCCGTTCAGGCGCATCTCAAACTCAACCGCGCGATGGCCGCCATGCACCACATGAGTGTGACAATCGATCAGCGCAGGGGTTACCAATCGACCTTCGAGCGCGCGCTGAGGCAGTGCCGCATAGGCATCTGGCACATCCGCTCGCGGACCAACCCAAGCGATTTTTCCCGCCTGAACGGCAATCGCGGCATCGTCAATCAACCCATAGGCATCCGCGCCTGACATCGTCGCGGCACGCAAATCAATCAAAAGATGATCCTGGGGCTGCATGGGACTCTCACATCACAATTTCTCTCTTTTCCAGTATATGCATTTATGTTTATTGTCTATCCATATTTAGGAGAGTCTCATGACTGCCGTTTTCGCACAGAACGCCTTGCTGGGTTCGGGCTGGGTCCGAAATCTGAGGGTGCAGATCAAGGATGGAAGGATCAGAACGCTAACGCAGGACACCACGCCGCAAGCTGGCGACTCGTGTGTCGACACTCTGCTGCCTGCGCTTTCCAACCTGCACAGCCATGCGTTTCAACGCGCCATGGCCGGGATGACCGAATACCGGCTCGCAGGGCGCGACAGCTTCTGGACGTGGCGCGATCTGATGTATCGCTTTACTGCACATTTGAACCCGGATCAGGTTCAGGCGATCGCAGCACTTGTCTATCTGGAGATGCAAGAGGCCGGTTATGCGGCAGTCGGCGAATTCCACTACTTGCATCATCAGCCGGATGGCCAACCCTATGATCACCTGGCTGAGCTAAGCGACCGCATCATGGCTGCCGCCGAAGAAACAGGCATCGGCCTGACTCATCTGCCCGTGCTCTATACCTATGCAGGCGTCGGAGGGCACCCTTTGGAGCAAGGCCAGAAACGGTTTGGCAATGATGTTAATCGGTTCTGCGCACTGGTCGATCAGGCGCACGCGGCGGCCACGAACCTGCCCGGTGATTGCCGGGTTGGCATCGCCCCACACTCTTTGCGCGCCACCAGCCCGCGCGATCTGGCAGAAGTCCTGCAGGCGCAGGGCCAGGGCCCAATCCATATTCATATAGCTGAACAGCCCAAAGAAGTGGCCGAAGTACAGGCCGGGCTAGGCGCCCGCCCGGTCGAATGGTTGCTGGCCAATGCTCCGGTTGATGCCAACTGGTGCTTGATCCACGCCACCCATATGACCGATGCCGAAACACAGGCCATGGCCCGGTCCGGCGCTGTGGCCGGGCTGTGCCCGGTGACAGAGGCCAATTTGGGCGACGGGCCTTTCAATGGCCCAAGCTTTCTGGCAGCGGATGGTGCATTTGGCGTTGGCTCGGATTCGAATGTGCTGATCTCATTGACCGAGGAATTAAGGACACTGGAGTACTCGCAACGCTTGCGCGATCTGTCACGCAATGTGTTGGTGACGGGCGAAGGATCGGTCGGGCAGTCGCTGTATTCCAAAGCCGCTTTAGGCGGGGCGCAAGCGCTTGCCCGTGATGCAGGGCAGATCGCACCGGGTAATCTGGCTGATCTGGTCGCCATTGACAGCCAGCATCCGTCGCTTTGCGCGCTGCGGCCTGATCAACTGTTGGATGGTTTGGTATTTGCCGCCAAAGATCATGTTGTCACTGACCTGTGGTCCGCAGGTCGACATCAGGTTCAAAGCGGGTGGCATGTTCAACGTGACAGGATCATCGCGAACTACCGCAACGCGATGCGCACCCTTTTGGCTGCGCTTTAGGCAATTGACGGCCAAATTCTCTGCCTATGCAAATACACAGACATAAATTACTTATGAATATCACTAAGGACCGAACAAGCTGTGAGCGCACAAAAGAACATGGGATTTCAGGATATTCGGGATGAGGTGCTGAACCGCATTCAAACACGCATCTGGCCACAGGGCAGTCTGTTACCAACCGAACTGGAACTCGCGGCCGAGTTTGGCTGTGCCCGCGCCACTGTCAACCGTGCCCTGCGCGAACTGGCCAATGAGGGCATCATCACGCGTCGGCGCAAAGGTGGTACCCGTGTTGTGACCACCCCAGTCAAACAGGCAAAACTGCCGATCACCGTGGTACGCCAGACCATCGAGGATATGAATGCGGAATACCGCTATGCTCTGGTCAGTCGCAATATGATCAACTGCCCACCCTGGCTGCAGGCCAAGCTGGGGCTGCAAGAGGGGGCACAGGTGTTGCATCTGAACTGCATGCATCACGCGGACAACCGCCCTTTTCAGTTCGAAGAACGCTGGATCAACACGGATACGGTGCCCCATGTGGTCGATCAGGATTTTCTGACTGTCGGCCCGAACGAATGGCTTTTATCCGAAATTCCGTTCTCAAACGCAGAAATCGCATTCTCTGCGGTACCTGCCGCGGGCCAGCTACAGGAGTTTCTGTCAGTGCCGCACGGAACGCCTCTGTTTCAGTTGGAACGCACCACTTGGTTTCAGAACAAACCCGTGACCTTTGTCAGGATGACATTTCATCAGGGCTATCAGATGCGGACAAAATATTGATGCCGGTTTAGCTTTCAGGCTCCGTAGCGCGCAAGGAACATATCGACCGCGTGCAATGCAACCTCATCAATCTCGTCCTGACTGAACTCTTTCTGGATCCCGAAAGCGGCACGCAGCCACAAGCGTACCTTACATAGTTCAGCAAACTGTTCTGCGGCAATCTGAATATCCTCGATCGCCAGCTCGCCCTTGGCCACAGCCTTATCCAGATACTCGGCCATCCTGCGTTGCCCGTTTTGTGGCCCGGCCTCATAAAACGCCCGGCCCAATTCAGGGAAACGATCACGTTCAGCAACGCAGACCCGGAAGACCTGTTGGTTGAAATCGGAAACAAAAAAGCTGACCAACTGAGTTGCCGCAATCGTCAGAACCTCACGTACGGGTTTGGTCTCATCGACCATGGCGATAACGCGCTCTGCCATCCGGCTGCACTCGGTCTGCGCCACTTCGACAAACAGCAGGCGCTTATCGGGAAAATAGCTGTACAGCGTTGCCTTTGATACGCCCGCCGCCCGAGCGATATCATCCACACTGGCCCCTTCAAACCCATCCGCCATAAAAACCTCTCGGGCCCCGCTCAGAACCTGTTCAAATTTTCGGCCTGTGCGCAGGATCGTAGCGGTCTGGGTCATGTCGTCTCCTAGTCTGATGTGCTCCGAGTTTATAAACCGTTCAGTTTAGATACAAGGATTCTCGGCATGCTCAAGTGAATTGACCTCACAATTCTGTTGAAACACTTCCTTGCACGACCCGCTTCACTAAGGGCGGCAAACCAAATGTCCGTACTTGCGACGGGCCGAAACCATGTTAGGACAGGCCATGGTCGAGATCTTTCTGCGCACCCTGCCCTTCTTTGCGATCATCGGCCTGGGCTATTGGGCCGGACGCAGCCGGTTTTTCAGCGCCGAAGCCACGGCTTATCTGACCAAATTTGTGTTCTTCTTTGCCCTCTCGGCGATGCTGTTTCGCTTTGCCGCGACCCTGCCATTTGCTGAGATCTTCAATGGTCGCCTGATCATTGGCTATCTGATCGGGACGCTGGCCGTTTATCTGATTGCGACCTTGATCGCCTGGTTCCGAGGGTTGGACATCCCCACAGCAGCGGTCGAGGCACAATGCGCCGCAATCGGCAATGTCGGGTTTCTGGGCCTGCCGATGCTGGCGTTACTGCTGACCGAAGCTGCTATTGGACCGGTAATGTTGGTTCTGGCCGTTGATCTTGTGGTGTTTTCCTCGCTCATCGTGATCCTGATCAATGGGGGGCGAGATGGTAAACTGACCCCAGCCACTCTGCACCTGATTGGAGTAGGGCTGCTCAAGAATCCCATGATCGTGTCGATTTCCGCCGGTCTGATATGGTCCGCCTTTCAGGTACCAGTCCCAGGTCCGTTGAACGATTTTCTAACCATTCTGGGCGGCGCGGCAACGCCCGGCGCGCTGTTTGCAATCGGGGCGTCTCTGGCTGGCAAATCTGCCGAGCGCATTCAGGTCGCTGCCTGGTTGAGCTTTTGTAAACTGGTAGTCCACCCGGCCTGCGTCGCGATTGCGGTACTCTGGCTGGTGCCCATCGACACGTTCCCGGCTGCCGTAGCAATTGCCGCCGCCGCCCTGCCAGTGGCGGGCAATGTCTACATGCTGGCCGCCCATTATGGCGTCGCACCCCATCGCGCCTCGGCAGCGATCCTGTTGTCGACCGTAGCCAGCATCCTGACCGTACCGCTTGTAATTGCTTGGGTCACTGCGCTCTGATTTTCATCCTTTAAAAAATACGTGCGCCGAACGCACCCGGGCTTTACGTGAAGCCCTTGGATCGTTAGCCCTTAGCCGACCCTAATGCGAGGATAAGACCAGATGGAAACCGTTTCGGAGAACGCCTGTTTCGGTGGCGTGCAAGGCGTCTATCGCCATGCGTCAACAGCTTGCCAATGTGATATGACCTTTGGCCTGTTCCTTCCAGCCGAGGCAAAGGACGGCCCGGTTCCGATCCTGTGGTATCTATCCGGCCTGACCTGCACCCATGAAAACGCGATGACCAAAGCCGGGGCACAGGCCTGGGCAGCCGAGCAAGGGATTGCAGTTATCTTCCCTGACACCTCGCCCCGTGGCGAAGCCGTGGCCGATCACGAAGACTACGATCTGGGTCAGGGCGCCGGGTTCTATGTGAATGCAACGCAATCCCCATGGGCCCCGCATTTCAACATGTGGGACTACGTAGCCGAGGAACTGCCCGCCCTTCTGGCCGAGAACTTCGCCATCGACATGGATCGTCAGGCCATCACCGGTCACTCAATGGGTGGCCATGGTGCCCTGACGCTGGCGATGAACCTTCCGGGACGGTTCCGCTCGGTTTCAGCCTTTGCACCGATCTCGAACCCAACCGGTGCGGATTGGGGTCGCAAACAGCTGGCTGCTTATCTGGGTGAGGATGAAGGGCTTTGGAAAAAGCACGATGCATCCCTGATGATGAAAGAGGTTGGGTTTGACGGCCCGATCCTGATCGACACAGGCGCAAATGACCAATTCATTGATCTGCTGCGCCCCGAAGCTTTGGCCACTGCGATTGCAGAACGCCGCCAGCAGGCCACCTATCGCCTGCAAGCGGGCTATGATCATTCCTATTTCTTTGTCTCTACCTTTATGGAAGACCACATTACCTTCCACGCCGAAGCGCTGTACGGAGAGTAACGCATGAGCAAATATGACTACGACCTGATCATCATTGGGTCGGGCCCTTCGGGGCGGTCTGCGGCAATCCAGGCAGGTAAGCTGAAGCGTCGTGTGCTGGTGATCGACCGCAAAGACCGGCTTGGTGGTGTTTCGGTCCACACGGGCACGATCCCATCCAAGACCCTGCGCGAAACCGTGCTGAACCTCTCTGGTTGGCGTGAACGCAGTTTCTACGGTCGTTCCTACCGGGTCAAAGACCAGATCCGCGCCGAGGACCTTAAGGCGCGTCTGCACATGACACTGGATCATGAAGTTGACGTGTTGGAACATCAGTTCAACCGCAACCATGTGGAAACCCTGAACGGGCTGGCAACATTCACTGGCCCGCACGAGATCGAAGTCGCGACGGATGCGGGCGAAAAAACCCGCCTGACTGCAGCCAAATTCCTGATCGCGACCGGAACCAAGACCTATCGCCCCGACTATGTACCGTTCAACGGCAAGACCGTTGTGGATGGCGATGATTTTCTGGAAATGGCAGAGATTCCACGCTCACTGATCGTGATCGGTGCCGGGGTGATCGGCGTGGAATACGCGACCATGTTCTCGGCCCTGGACGTACGGGTCACGTTGATCGAACCACGCGACAGTTTCCTGGATTTCATTGACAGCCGCCTGATCCATGAATTCACCCATCAGATACGCGAAAACGGTGTCGATCTGCGCCTCGGCTCTGCTGTTGAGACAATCGAGGATGCGGGTGAACATGTCGAGGTCACGCTGGACAACGGTCGCCATGTTCGGGCCGAAATGCTGCTGTTTGCCGCCGGTCGCATGGGCGCAACTTCTGCCCTGAATCTGGACGCGGTCGGGCTGGAGACAGATCATCGCAACCGGATCAACGTGGATCGCAAGACCTATCAGACCGACGTGCCGCATATCTATGCGACAGGTGACGTGATCGGGCATCCGTCACTCGCCTCAACATCGCTGCAGCAGGGCCGTGTCGCTGCTTGCCACGCGCTGGAAACGCCGACACTGCCGGAAAGCCCCTGGTACCCTTATGGCATCTACTCGGTGCCCGAGATCTCCACCTGTGGCATGTCCGAAGAGGAATTACAGGAGCGCGGCATTCCCTACGAGGTTGGCGTGGCGCGATTCCGCGAAACTTCGCGTGGGCATATCATGGGGTTGGAACATGGCATGCTGAAGATGCTGTTCTCGCTGAAAACCCGCCGGGTTCTGGGGGTGCAGATTGTGGGTGAAGGGGCAACAGAGTTGATCCATATCGCTCAGGCTGTGCTGAACCTGAAAGGCACAGTTGACTACTTTGTCCAGAACACCTTCAACTACCCAACGCTGGCCGAAGCCTACAAGATCGCCGGTCTGGACGCGTTCAACCGGATGCCGATCCCGGAAGAATTCAAGGTAAAGAAAAAGCCAACAGCCAAAGAGGCCAAGAAAGCGTGACCACGCTCTATGTCGATGGCGACGCCTGCCCTGTGAAGGCCGAGGCCGAGCGGGTCGCAACCCGCCACAAAGTACCAATAGCGTTGGTCTCGAATGGCGGGCTGCGGCCTTCGGCAAACCCGTTGGTGCAGGTGGTCATCGTCTCGGAAGGGGCCGATGAAGCCGACAAATGGATTGCCGAGCGTTGCGGGCCGGGCGATGTGGTGGTGACCTCCGACATCCCGCTGGCCGCAAAATGTGTTGACGCCGGGGCCCGCGTGCTACGCCCCAATGGTGAGGCCTTCACAGCCGCCAATATTGGCCAGCAATTGGCCATGCGCGACCTGATGGCCGATCTGCGCGCGGCCAACCCTTTGGGCGCAGGTGGTGGCGGTAAACCATTTGGCAAAGCCGATCGGTCCCGGTTTCTGGATACGTTGGAACGGGAACTCAGGGCTGCAAAACGGGCATAAGGCTCCCGCCCGGCGGCGACGCATCACAGATGCATCTTCTCCGGTTGGGCCAGGCAGCGCTGCGCGCTACGTTTGCGCTTGAACCTACGCGCTTGGCTTGGTTCAGTTGTCGCGCAGAACGAATTCAGCGCAGGGTCACGACATGTCCATTCAAGCAGTCATCTTTGATATCGGCAATGTCCTGATCGAATGGCAGCCCGAGCGCTATTATGATCGCGTGATCGGCGAAGATCGCCGTCGAGCCATGTTCGAAGAGGTTGATTTGCATGGCATGAACGATCTGGTGGATCAGGGTCATCACTTCACAGATACGATCTACGACTGGGCCGAGAAATACCCCGAATGGCGCAATGAGATCCGTATGTGGCACGACAAATGGATCGAGCTTGCTGCGCCTGAGATTCCACATTCGGTCCGGTTGCAGCGGACGTTGCGTGCCAAAGGCGTGCCGGTGTTCGCATTAACGAATTTCGGGGTGCAAAATTTCGATTATGCCACCACCGTCTACCCATTTCTAAACGAGTTTGACCGGCAATATGTCTCGGGCCGGATGAAGATGGTGAAGCCTCATGTTCCGATCTATGAGCAGGTCGAAGCGGATTGTGGCCTGCCGCCCGCGTCACTTTTGTTTGCAGATGATCGGATCGACAATATCGAAACGGCACGCGGGCGTGGATGGCAGACGCATCACTTCAAAGGCCCGCAAGGCTGGGCTGATCGACTGGTGGCCGAGAGGTTGCTGACCTCTGACGAAGCCCGCTAGGCTGGAGCGGGTGTCGCGCCTCGATTCTCGCGAATTGGCAAATGAACAATGGCGCTGAAGGCTCCGACCGCGACGCCGATCCACCAGACCATTGTGTAGTCACCATAGACATCGTACATCCGTCCGCCCAACCAGACGCCGAGGAACCCTCCGATCTGGTGGCTGAGGAAGATGAAACCGTAAAGCGTGCCCATGTAGCGCAAGCCGTAGAGGTGTGCGACAAGGCCCGAGGTTAGAGGCACCGTGGCAAGCCACAGCGACCCCATGACAATCGAGAAGACGATCACGGATGTTGGTGTAATCGGCATGAGAATGAACGCCGCCGCCGCGAGGGTTCGGGCCGTGTAGATGGCGGCCAGCAGGTATTTCTTGGGGAAATGATTGCCCGCCCAACCGGCCAGTAGCGTGCCGCCGATATTGGCTAAACCTACCAACGAAATCGCAACCGCACCCAAGGCGGACGTGGTGGTGATACCCAGGGAGTGCAGGACGCCTCCGGGTTGAATCGGGCCGCACATCTCGGTCACGAAGGCAGGAAAATGGGCGGTGATGAACGCCAGTTGATAACCGCAGCTGAAAAAGCCCAGAAAGATCAGCGCATAAGACGGATCTCGGAACGCTTTTCCAAGAATCTGTCTCATGCTTTCTTCCAACTCGGCTTTGCTGACCGGCTGCGGGGCACGCATGAAGGGCAGTGTCAGCACAAGGGCAAGGATTGCGATGGCGAAAACGATGAAGACCTGTTGCCAAGGCAAGAAGGTGAGAAGCCATTCGGCGGTTGGTGCGCCGATCACTTGGCCGAAGCTGCCAGCCGCAGTTACAATCGCCAAAGACATGGACCGGTTCTTGTCTGATGAGGCCCGACCAACCACCGCAAGGACCACGCCGAACCCGGTTCCCGCGATGCCAAACCCCACCAGCCAAGCATACATCTGATGCCCAAACGGGGTGATAGACCAGGCCGACAAAACCATGCCTGCCGCATAGGTCAGCGCCCCAAGAATGATTGCCTTACGATCCCCAATCTTTTCGGCGATCGCGGCGAAGATGGGTTGCCCGATGCCCCAGGCCAGATTTTGAATCGCAATCGCAAGCGAGAAATCCGTGCGCAGCCAGCCGAACTCATCCGCGATCGGGATCTGGAATACCCCGAACGAGGCACGCACAGCGAAACTGACCGTGATGATGATACATCCTACGATCAGGATTGGATTTATTAGGCGGGCAGAATGCTGCATTGGGGCCTCAGTCCAATAAGTGTTTGCCGACGGTACCGGATTCACTCTGCCCGTCAATTCAACAGATTTGCGGTCGAGGATAAGGAATTTTGATGTATCGGCAGAACTGCTTGCTTTTCAAGTCGCCGTCTCATCGGTAAGGCTCTGACTTATGACGGATTTGATCTCGCTTTATGACACTCGCATCGACGCCGGCGAACTGACCCGCGACGATGCGCAAGAGGCCGTGCTGCCGCATTTCGAACGGATCCGTGCAGCGCTGGCAGCCCCTGTAAAGCGTGGTTTGTTTCGCAAAGCACCGCCCGCGCCCAAAGGGTTATACCTGTGGGGCGGTGTTGGGCGTGGAAAATCCATGTTGATGGATATGTTCGTCGACAGTTTGCAGGGCATTCCCGCGCGCCGCGTTCACTTTCATGCCTTCATGCAGGAAATCCACGCAGGTATGCACAAAGCGCGCAAGGACGGTGTTGAGGATGCGCTGGCACCGGTGGCGGAAGATGTGGTCAAATCCGTCCGGTTGCTGGCCTTTGATGAGATGCAGATCACCGACATCACCGATGCGATGATCGTTGGGCGTTTGTTCGACATGTTGCATGCAGGCGGTGTGGTGGTCGTAACGACATCGAACCGGCATCCGGATGATCTGTATGAGGACGGGCTGAACCGGCAGCTGTTCCTGCCCTTTATCGCGCATATCAAAGAGCAGCTGCAGGTGTGGGAACTGGTCTCGCCCACCGATTATCGGCAGAACCGGTTGGAGGGCGCGCCGGTCTATTTCACCCCGATTGGCCCCGAAGCCCGCCAGAGTATTCGCGCGGTCTGGACCGATTTGGCCGGTGGTTCGGCTGATCCGCTGGTGCTGCAGGTCAATGGGCGCGCGGTTGAGCTGCCTCAGTTCCGCAACGGTATTGCCAGGGCGACCTTTTATGATCTGTGCGGCCGGATGCTGGGACCTGCGGATTATCTGTCGATTGCCGAAACGGTTAAGGTTTTGGTGCTGGAAGACATCCCGCGTCTGTCGCGGAACAATTTCAACGAAGCCAAGCGCTTTGTTACTCTGATCGATGCGCTCTATGAAGCGCGGGTGCGGTTGATCTGTTCTGCCGCAGCAGAGCCAGAGATGCTGTATGTCGAAGGTGAAGGGACGTTTGAATTCGAGCGCACCGCCTCGCGCCTGCGGGAGATGCAGGCGGAAGACTGGGGCGTTTAGGGGGCTCTGCCCCCACCGCCTTTGGCGGTTCCCCCGGGATATTTTTGGCCAGATGAAGCCCTGCGGGCGGATGCCCTTAGCCGTTTTCGCGCAGGATATGGCCAGCAAGGTAGAGCGACCCACAGATCAGCACGCGGGCCTGTGGGTCCTGAGCTAAGATGGAACTGAGTGCATCACCAACGTTAGCGGCGGTTGTGGCGTGCAGATTGACCTTCGCGGCGGCAGCGGCGGTGTCTTCCGCGCTGAGAGTTGCCGTTTCACCGGGAATCGACACGGCGGTCAGGCTGTTCGCCTGGGTGGCCAGCGGCGCAAGGTATCCGGTGACATCCTTGGTGTTCAGCATGCCGCAGATCATATGGGTCGGCCGCTTTGGCAGGTTCGACAGCACATCAGCCAGTGCGATACCAGCAGCGGCGTTGTGGCCGCCATCCAGCCACAGCTCGGCTTGCGGCGCGGCCTGAACCAGAGGGCCCGTTTTCAGCCGCTGCATGCGCGCGGGCCATTCGGCGCGGGTGACAGCGGCCTCGTAGGCGGCATCGCCCAGGTTGAGGTCCCGCAGAACGGCCAGCGCCGCGCCAGCGTTCTGAATCTGATGCGCACCCAGAAGGTTGGGCAGCGGCAGGTCACGCAGGCCGGTTTCGTCCTGATAGATCAGGCGTCCGTTTTCTTCGGCCACATGCCAGTGCTGGCCATAGGCGATCAGCGGCGCGCCGAGGCGGGCAGCGGTCTGTTCAATGACCTCCATCGCTTCTTCCGGTTGCGGACCAACGACGCAAGGCACACCGCGTTTGATGATTCCGGCCTTTTCAGCCGCGATCTTGGCCAGCGTGTTGCCCAGAAACTGTTCGTGGTCGATGGAAACCGGCGTGATCACCGTTATCGCCGGAGTATTGATCACATTGGTGGCATCAAGACGTCCACCCAGTCCGACCTCAAGCAACGTGTAGTCGGCCTGCGCGCGTGCAAAAGCCAAAAGGGCCGCGCAGGTGGTAATTTCGAAATAGGTGATATTCTCACCGCTATTGGCGGCGTAGCATTCATCCAGCACTGCCGTCAGATCGGATTCCGAGATAAGTTCGCCCGCCAAACGGATCCGTTCGTGAAACCGCGCCAGATGCGGCGAGGTATAGGCATGGACCAACAGCCCGACCCCTTCGAGGCCGGCGCGGATCATGGCCTGGGTTGATCCCTTGCCGTTGGTGCCCGCGATATGGATCACGGGTGGCAGTTTGGCTTGCGGATTGTCCAGCGCACCCAGCAGACGCCAGACACGATCCAAGGTCAGGTCGATGATCTTGGGGTGAAGCGCCATCATCCGGTCGAGGATGGCGTCGGATGTTTGGGGGGTCATTTCTGATCCGTATCGTCAGCTGTCGCGTCTGCCTTGGCCTCGTCCGGTTCCGGCGCTGGCAGATCGCCCCGTATCGCCGGGGGTTGGTTCATCAGCATCCGGGTAATGGTGATCAGCTCATCCCGCATTTCGGTTCGTTTGGTCACGCGGTCCAGCATACCGTGGTCCAGAAGGTATTCAGCGCGCTGGAAGCCTTCGGGCAGTTTTTCACGGATCGTTTGCTCGATCACACGCGGCCCGGCGAAACAGATCAGCGCGTTGGGTTCCGAGATATGCACATCGCCCAGCATCGCATAAGACGCGGTCACCCCGCCGGTTGTGGGATGGGTCAGCACAACGATATAGGGCAGGTTCGCCTCTTTCAGCATTTCGACCGCAACTGTGGTGCGGGGCATCTGCATCAGGCTCAGGATACCCTCCTGCATCCGCGCGCCGCCTGCGGCGGAAAACAGGACCAGCGGGCGTTTCAGTTTCACTGCCTCTTGCGCGGCGGCGATGATGGCATTGCCAACATACATACCCATCGACCCGCCCATGAATGAGAAATCTTGCGCTGCCGCCACAATCGGGGTGCGCCCGATCTCGCCAACCGCAACCAACATCGCCTCTTTCTCGCCCGTCTTTTTCTGCGCCGCTTTCATGCGATCGGGATATTTCTTCTGATCACGGAAATGCAGCGGATCGTCCTTAGGCGCAGGCACGTCGACCTCAGTGAAAATGCCACCGTCAAACAGATGCTTGAATCGGTCGCGCGGGGTGATCGCCATGTGATGGCCGCACTGAGTGCAGACATTCTGGTTTTCTGCCAACTCGCGATGGAACAGCATGGTTCCGCATTCCGAACACTTGTGCCATAGGTTTTCGGGCACCTCGCGGCGCGAGAAGATCGAGTTGATCCGGGGACGGACGTAATTTGTGATCCAGTTCATATCGGAACCTTGGCTTGTGCGGCTTTGACGTCAAATAAGACGCAACGGAAGGAAATGCAATCAACGCCTGAGTGCAATCCGCGCGGTTAGCCAGCAGACCAGCATCGTTGCGAAATCCACGAACAGCCATTGGCGCAGCGTATCGGTCTCTGACATCTCAAAAGGCAGCAGGTAGAGCGCCAAACCGCTCAGCGAATCCGGCAACGAGATAAACACGAGCGCGATGAGATTGTTGAAAAAATGCAAGGCGATGGCCGGACCCAATGTGCCAGATCGCGCTGTCAGGTCTGAGGCCAGAAGGCCAAACACACAGGACCAGACAGCCACGATGAGTGCGTTGTCCCCGGCCAATTCGGGGGCATAGTGGCCTGCTGCAAACAGGGCCGAGGGCACGCCCATCCAGATAAGGGGCGATTGGAATCTGGCCGCCAGCGATTGCTGAATGTAGCCGCGAAACAGGATCTCTTCGGCGCTGGTTTGAATTAAAACTGCACACGCAGCGAGGGGCAGCAGGATCAGCCAGACTGGCAGTGCCAGGTTTTGGATCAGCGGCTCGCCCATCCCATAGGGTGGCAAAGCAAACATCACCAACCCCAATATCAATAGGGCCAGAAACACACGCCCAAACTGCTGTAGGGCCAAATTGCGTGACCCAAGGATGTGACCTAGAGATCGGTGCTGCATCACCCGCGCCGCCGCCGCGACACCCACGATCAAAAACCCGAAGCTGACCAGCAATAACAACGTGCCTGCCGCAGTCGATCCGCGAAAGAACCCTTCGGCCTGCGCAGGCGGGATCAGGCCGGCGATGAGTGCAAAGATCACCGAATTCAGCGCCATATAAAGCACAGCGACGATGACCAGACCAGCCAAAAACCGCCATAGCTCAGGCCGGGCACGTGCATCAGCGATCAGTGCCTCATGGGCTGCATACGCGCCGGGCTCAGGCGTCATTGGCAACGCTTTTGTCCGAAATTGCCTGAGGCACCTCCGGGAAGATTTCCGAAGGGGTCTGGGCTGTGTTGATCCGCGTCGCCAACGTGGTCAGATAGCCCGCAACCGTTTGCAACAATTGAACTGCAACGGTTGCATCGTTTTCAATGACTGCGCGCAGTTCCTCGGCGCCGATACGCAGGAACGTACAGTCTGACACCGCAGTCAGGTCCAGCTGACGGGGTTCGCCGGTGATAATGGATAAGTCCCCGATCAGGCGCCCGGATTCAACGACCGAAATGGTACGACTGCCGCCCTCGTCATCGACCCAGTTCAGATTGGCCGTGCCTTTGATGCACAGATAGGCCGCATCAGCGGCCTGCCCGCGCGAGAATATCTGCTGCCCCGCCGCCACATCAAACCATTGCGCGGAAAACGCCAACAAGCGCTGGTTACGCGCATCGATGCCAGAAAACAGCTCGGTCGAAGAAATGATCTCGAGCTTGCGGCTTAGATCCGCCGAGGTACTTTCCTCATGCTTTGTTTGTGTGCGTGAGACGCCATCAATCCGGCCATCTTTGATCTCGATGAACAGGTCATAGGCTTCGGGATGCGCGAAGTGATCTTCCATGAAGATCATTATCGAGTCGGGCAGCAACTCGCGCAGTTTCAACCGTGTCCGCAGGCGGCTTTCTGAATCGTGGCTGGCCAGCGCCTTGTCCAGGATCAGAACATCCGGCCGCTTGATGCCAGCCCGGGAAAAAGCCGCGCGTTCCTGAAAGACCGTGGCCAGATTGTTGCCGCCCAGACCGGCTGGCAGATCATAGATGATCGCAGCAGCTCGGCGTCTGAGACCCGCCTCGTTCATGGCTTCTGCAACTACATCCTCAATCTCATCCAGATGCGCGCCCGCCGTTACCGAGACCCGGCCGTATAGCGCATTCACCAACACGGGTAGTATCGGGAAATATGTGTCAGGGGACAGCGGGACAAACATTCCGTTCATCGCCCCACGTAGCTGTTCGGCCTGACCCTGCCGAATTGCAAGAATCTTGTCCTTGTACTCATCCGGGAAATCCGAGCCAATTTGTTCGGCGGTCAACAGGAAGGGAACGGTCAGCAGCAGGGCCTGTTCTTCATCGCTGAGCCCCGCGTCGCCCTTGGCCTTGCGCCGCTCATCTATGTCCAACCAGCGGTGATACATTTCCTTGCTCATACCCAACCGCAGGAACAACGGGTGATCCGTGCCATCCCGGCCGAAGGTCCGGCTGAGCGTATCCAGCACAGCGTTCGATATATTCAGCGCTTCCTCTGCCAGATCATGCGCCCGAAGCATCGACAGAAAATGCCCGTCATTGGCTAGACTTTCGGGTGAAATCTGGCGGGTCGGCGCGGCATAGAGCAGGTTTCCACCCAGCGGAACGGTTGGGTTGAACTGTTCCGGATCAAACCGGTGGACATACTTGTCCAAGCCTTTTTCGCGCAGACGCTTCGCAATCGTATCCCGCAGATTTACAATGTCCTGCGCCAAGTTCGGATGCAGTTTCGGGTCAAAAGACGATCCTAGCGTTCGGCGGAACATGAACTCGTCAATACCCATCGCCTCGACCAGTTGGAACCACCAGTCGCGGATATCGTCGATATCGTCCAGCCCTGCCAAACCGGGATCAATCCACTCATCGCTCAGCAGATCTGTCGGATTGCCCGAGCGCGCAGATTCGATCTGTCGGCGGGTCGGGGCCTTTACACCAGCCTCATCAATCTGCGGATGCGTTCGCAGCGGCATCATCAGGTTGTCGCCCAACGTGCCATCAAACAGATAGGGCCGCGAATAGGCATAGCCGATGCGCGCGGCAATCACCGCCTGATGCAGATTGCGCAGATCATGCCCGGCCATGATCACCTCGCCCTGAACCGGCAGCACCTCTCGCGTCAGCAATTGGCCAAGCGCTGTACGCTCCGCCGAATTGGTCGACTGAATCGCCACTCGCGCGCCTTTCGGGATCTTCAGGTCAAGGTCTTCAAGAATGGTCTTGCCGTCACCATCCCGCACAGTCACATTGCGCAACTCAATATCGCCATTCAAATGCGGGACCGTCTCGGGTTCACCGTCGAATAGCTCCTCTGGGATCATGTTGTCCGGGGCAAAGCGCTCGGTCACGATTTCCCAGCGCAGCGACATATCCTGCACCTGGTTGTAATAGGTCAACAGATCCTTCCACGGGCCGCTCAGGTCTTTGTACGCCCCGAGTGCCGCGACCAGGGCACCTACCGTGATCTCGCCTTTGATCGCCAGATAGCCACCGACCGAATAAAACAAAAACGGCGTCATCTGAGTGATCAGATTGTTGAGGAACTTCATAAAGAATTTCTTGTTGTAAATCTTGAACCGGATCTCGAACAAGGTGCCCAACCGATGGCTGAATTGCGCCAGACGATAGCGCCAGCCGCCATTGGTCCGCAGATCACTGATGCCGGCGGCACTTTCGCCGATCTCAGAGCTTAGGCTGCGCACTTCCTGAATGCGGTCCTTGTTCAGCAGGTTGATCTGGCGTTGCAGCTTGGGGATCAGCCACGCCTGCAACGGGATCAGCGCAATGCTGGCCAGCCCGAACCAGACGCTTTGCATGAACAGGAATGTCACGATGGTCATCATCTGACCAAACTGGAACACGGGCTGGGCAATGGCATCGCCCATCAGTCCGCCCATCGGTTCGGCCTCGGATGTGATCATCGACACCAGCTCTCCCTGGCTGGTGGTCGCGAAATACGATTTGGGAAAGCGCATCGACCTGTTGATCAGAGTGAATCGCAGGCGTCGCAGCATCCGTTCGGCCAGAACCCCCTTCATCGTGTTGATCCGCATTTTCATCACACCGCTGGCGATGACTGTGGCCAGAAAGGCGAAACACAGGATCAGCAGATACTGCACCTGGGTGAATGTGATGCCCCAGACGGCAACCGTATCGCCAGGCGCACCGATGGCATCGTTGATGATCTGCTTGGGCAGCTCAAGCGAAGCATAGAGAAACGGAAAAGACAGAACCGTCAAACCCAACAGCACAAGCTGCTGCTTTTTCGAATATTTCCATATGAATGAAAACAGAGTGGGTTCCATGAACTGGCCTTATCTGTGCTTAATCTGTTGCGCGGAGGTTCCGAGGAAAACCCACCCTCAGCCCGGTGCCAGACGGTAAGCATTGACCCGGCTGATTACAAGAATGCAACGGGTCTTTGTCACGCCGAATTCAGATCCGCACCAACGGGTCTTCAGGATTTTGTGACTATTCACCCCCATACTGCCATTCCGGGTTTGTCCCCTACACCGTCTTTGACTAAAGAGGTGCAACTTGGGACGATAGGACAATGGGCAGGATTCTGGATCGCTACATACACCGCAAGACGTTGCAGCGATGGCGCAAAGTGGCGGAACAGGCGCAAGATGCCCCGCAATCGGCGTTGCGCCTGCAACGCGATCAGGCGCGCGGCTTACGGGCCAGTCTGAACAAGTTGATCCATATTGCAGATAGCCGCCTGACCCGACCTCAGATCGGATCGGCCCAGTTTCCAAAACCCGTTGGCACGGATTGGGCCTGGCGGCCCGATTTGTGGCGTGGACCACTGGCGCAACCCGGGCTTGCCTCAGCTCCGCGCAAGGCGGGTATCGATGGGCAGGTGACCCTGTTTCACGATTGTCCGCGCGCCCAGATCGCCGTGCGCCAAATCCGCAACCGCGACGAAGCCGATCTTGCGCCGTTCAGCCTGTCGGTTGAGGCATTCAGTTTTGCAGGGACCTTCCTGTCCCTGTCGATCGAATTGCCAGCCGACGCCGCGCGCGATCTGACCCTACAGCACCTGCTGCGGCTGGATGCGCTGGTAAACAGCGAGCAGGACACCGGAATTTTCGCGCGACTCAATATCCAGCACGGACCCAACACCGAACAGGTGTTGCGGCAGATCGATCTGTCGAAAACGCCCAGCGCTGTTGATTTTGATCTGGCGCATCTGCCGCTGAATGAACAGCGGATCGAAAAGATCTGGCTGGATGTGATATTTGAAAACCCGCGCATGAACCGCATTCTTCTGCGCGATCTGACCCTGTGCCGCCGCCATCGCGCCGATTTGTGAGACGCCAGACCATGACGCACCCCAGATTGATCCCCCTTCGGTTCGAAAACGGCCTGTGGCAAGGCCATCTTGAGGCCGAAACAAAACCAAATGTTGAGGTGCGCTATCTGGGCAAGCCCCTGCCCCAGGTCACATTGACAGAAGCCCAGGATGGGTGGGCCTTGGCCGTTCCTGTGCCTGCTGCGGCGCTATCCGAAGGCGTACACTGTTTTGTCATCGTTGATACGACGACTACACAAAAACTGGGGAATTTCACCGTGATCGCAGGCGAACCCGCCGCAGATGATCTGCGAACCGAGGTCGAATTGTTGCGCGCTGAGCTGGAGATGCTCAAACGCGCTTTTCGCCAGATTTGCCGGGGCGACGACTGACCGCCAATAGTCCGTCAACCTATCTTTTTGGCTTCATTCATGCATCATTGACCCATTTGGATCACGAAGGATGCGGATATGGATCGCAGCAGCATTGTAAAAGTTGCCGCATTGATGGTGACGGGTTTTGGCATCGGTATCGATTTCACCGGTGCCCTGATGCTGGTGCCCGCAATCGAAAACAGTTTCGACGCTGACATTACCAGCACCCAATGGGTGCTGAACATCTACGCCCTGTTTTTTGCCATGACCATGGTCGCTGGAGGCCGCCTGGGCGATATGTACGGTCATCGAAAGATCATGATAATCGGCCTGACGATCTTTCTGTTTGCATCCGTGATGTGCTTTGTCGCCCCCAGCCTGGACTTTCTGATTGGCGCGCGGGCCCTGCAGGGGATCGGCGCGGGCTGTGTATGGCCCTGCACGCTGGCGTTTGGGGCCACCAAAGTCTCACGCCCGGAACACCGCGCATTGGTGATGGGCCTGATCCTGGCCGGTGTGACCACGGGCAATGTCTTTGGCCCCATGATCAGCGGGCTGGCGGTTAGCTTCGGAGAATGGCGGTATTTCTTTCTGGCGAACATCGTCTTTTCCTGCATCTCCATGGCAACCGCGCTGCTGCTGATGCAACGCGAGACCCAGCACAAACAGGGTGAACATATCGACTACGCAGGCATGGCTATCTTGTCTTTTGCCGTGCTGCTGTTGCTATACGGGTTGGATGTTGGTGCCGATTGGGGCTGGACCTCAGTCCCCCTGCTGCTTTTGTTCTTCGTCAGCGCGGTTTTGTTCTTTCTCTTCCCCAAGGTCGAAAAACGCGTGGTCGAACCGCTGCTGCTGCCTCAGATGATGCAGAACAAACAGTTTCGGATCACGCTGGGGCTGAACATGTTCAATGTGTCTGCCGCCTTTGTCGGCCTGCTGTATTTCCCGCAATACATGCAAAAGGTTTTGGGGTGGTCGACCTTTGAATCTGCGCTGGGGCTGGCACCGCTTACCCTGTTGCTGGCTGTTGGGTCAGTGGTCTCGGGCACGCTCTACAATGATTTCGGCCCCAAACGGCTGCTGTTCTGGGGCTATTTGATCGCCACGATTGGCGCGGCCAGTATCGTGGTTCTTCCCGCCAGTTTCGGATATTTTCAAATCCTGCCCGGCATGGCGATGATCGGGCTGGGTGCAACGCTAACGGTTGGCCCATCGGGCACCGCTGCGGTCTGTGCCGTTAAACCCGAACGCGCCGGACTTGTGGGCGGGCTAAGCTTTATGACCCATCTCGTGTATGGCGCCATCTCGGTCGCCTGCGCTACAGCGATCATGTATGTGGTGTCTTTGTCCAGCCTGCGCGACAAGCTGGCGGCGGCCAACATCCCCCTGACTGACGCCGATCAGCGGGCCATCAACGGCGGAACGCTCAACACCGAATCCGCCCACGCCGTATTGGCCAAACTGAATACCGATCAAGTCGAAACCCTGAAATCCGCGATTGCCAGCGCGTTTGACAGCGGAATGAACATGGCCTTTATCTTTTCCACAGTCTCGGTATCCGTGGGCATCCTGCTGGCGTTGATGCTGGACGAAAGCAAGCTGCATAAGATCGAGGAATAAAAAAAGGGTCGCGCCCTGCGCGACCCTCGTTTCCTTTGGGCAAGCGCCTTACTGAGACGGCCCGTTCGGATTGAAGGCGGACAGGCCCTTGAGGATATCGATGGCATAGGCCAGCTGATAGTCCTCTTCCCGCAGCTCGGCTGTTTCTTCGGCCTTGGCGCGATCTTCTTCAATCTGGCGGATTTCATCCTCGCTCAGGCTGTCATTGTCCAGGCTGCCGCGCAGCTGGGCCTCGGACCGAGTGAAGGGGTTCTCCTCGTCCTCCTCGGCTTCGGGCTGCGGGCGCGGTTGTTCCACGATGATGTCCGGGCTGACGCCCAGCGCCTGGATCGAACGACCCGAAGGCGTGTAATAGCGCGATGTGGTCAGTCGCATCGCCCCGTCGCCACGCAGCGGCATCACGGTCTGGACCGAGCCTTTGCCAAAGCTCTTGGTGCCCACAACGATCGCACGACGATGATCCTGCAAGGCACCCGCAACGATTTCCGAGGCCGAGGCCGAACCACCATTGATCAGCACCACGATGGGCTTGCCTTCGGCCAGATCGCCGGGGGTGGCGTTGAACCGCTCACCATCTTGTGGATCACGGCCTCGGGTCGAGACAATCTCGCCTTCGTTCAGGAACGCATCCGACACGCGGATCGCCTGAGTGAGCAAACCGCCAGGGTTGTTCCGCAGATCCAGCACAACGCCGTTGACCTTATCGATCCCGCCCGCTTCGGCGATCTGTTCCTCAAGACCCGCTTGCAGGTTCGGGAAGGTCTGATCATTGAACGTGGTTACACGCAACACAACGCTGGTGCCTTCGGTACGTGCGCGCACAGCGGTCAGTTTAATCGTGTCACGGATTATGGTGACATCAAAAGGCTCAGGCTCGCCTTCGCGAACAACCGTGATGATGATCTCGGAGCCCACAGGCCCGCGCATCAAGTCAACCGCCTTGTCCAGCGTCAGGCCCAGAATGCTTTCACCATCCACATGCGTGATGAAATCCCCGGCTTCGATCCCGGCTGCCGCGGCGGGCGTATCATCGATGGGCGAGACGACTTTGACAAAGCCTTCCTCTTGCGTCACCTCGATGCCGAGGCCGCCAAATTCACCGCGTGTCTGCACGCGCATCTGCTCAGCGTCATCGGGCGACAGATAGCTGGAATGCGGATCAAGCGATGTGAGCATGCCGTCAATCGCAGCCTCGATCAGCTCCTCGGGCTCAACCTCTTCGACATATTGCGCGCGAATGCGTTCGAAAATGTCACCGAACAGGTCCAGTTGCTGATACACATCGGCCTTTTTCTCGGCTTCCTGCGCCAGTAGCGGGCCTGCAATCTGGGTGGTTGCGATAATCCCTGCCACGGTTCCGGCCAGACCGGCCATCACAAATCTCTTCATACTCGTCTATCCATCCTTGTTGGTCCAAAACCACGATTCCGGGTCCACGGGGCTATTGTCTTCTCTTACCTCTATATAGAGCGTTTCTGACCGGTCAGTTCCAGTGCCATCACCACTTGTTGACAAAATAGCGCCGATTTCGGGCGCCGCACCGGGCATTAGCCCAACTGGTGTGCCTTCGGGGATCACCTGTCCGATATCGCCGTATACCTCCTGCAAACCTGAGAAAACGAATAGAAGTCCGGGCTGGGGTTCCAGAATGATCAGGTTCCCAAGCTCAAGCAAAGGCCCGCGATAGCGGATCGTCGCCGCGGTGGGCGCGGTGACCAAGGCGCGGGGCCGTGTGCCCAAAACCAGTCCGGGGCGCGTCACCCCCGCCGCATCGGTTTCTCCTGCACGGTGCAGCAAGATACCCTGTACCGGAAGCTGTACGTCTCCCTTGCGGCTGGCCACGCTAGCATCGGTCGAAGCAATTTCGCCTTCCGAGATTTCGGACAATCCGCTGGCGAACCCATCCAGCGTCTCCGTGGATGAGATCAGGATTGCTGTCTTGATCGGGTCTTCGACGAAACGCTTGGGCAGATCGGTTCGATCAGCAATTGCCTCACTCAGGCGGGTTCGGGCGGATTGCACAGCGCTCTGTCCCTCGGTCAGAGTCTCAGCAGCGTCCTGTTGCAGCAGACGCAGGGTTTGAACCTCTTGCAGGTCACGTGCCAGATCTTCGGCCTTGGCGTTCAGGCCCGGCGTGACTTCGGACAGCATCATGCCCGTCCGTGCCGCGCCCAGCGGGCCTGAAGGATGCAGCATCAGAACCGGTGGCGCAGTGGTTTCGATTGTCTGCAAAACCCCCAAGAGCTGCGCCACATCCTTTTCCCGTGTTCGTAATTCTGCCGATAGCTGAGCCTCACGCGTTGCGGCCATGCGCAGGCCATCGCGCATCGCAGACAGGCCCGCCTCATAGGCCTGAATGGTCTGGGTCAAAGCCCGTACCCGATCCCGCGCGCTGTCCGCTTCGGTCAGCGAGATCGAGGCCTGCTCCAGCATCTCCGCTGCGTCAAGCGCCGCCCGCGACGGGTTCTGTGCTATGGCCTGACCAGCCAAAGACAGAGCTATGGCAGCGGCCATTACTCTCATGAGATCAAGCTCTCGCCCGTCATTTCAGGCGGCTTAGGCAGGTTCATTAGGTCTAGCAGGGTTGGTGCCAGATCGGACAAGCGCCCGCTGCGCAGCACGGCCCCTTCGGGACCCCCAACCAAAGCCACCGGAACCGGGTTCAGCGTATGCGCGGTATGCGGCCCGCCGGTTTCCGGGTCGACCATCACCTCGCAATTGCCATGATCGGCTGTGACGATCATCGCGCCACCGACGGTGTTCAACGCCTCAACAACTTGCGCCAAGCCCTGATCCACCGCCTCACAGGCTTTGATCGCGGCCTGCAGGTCGCCGGTGTGACCCACCATGTCCGGGTTGGCATAATTGGTGACGATCAGGTCATACCCCGCTTCGATGGCCTCAACAAATTTTTCAGTCACCTCGGCCGAGGACATTTCGGGCTGCAAATCATAGGTCGCCACTTTGGGCGACTTGGGCATGAAACGATCCTCGCCTGCCTCCGACACCTCTTTGCCGCCATTCAGGAAGAAGGTCACATGCGGGTATTTCTCGGTCTCGGCCAGCCGGAACTGGCGCAAGCCCTGTTTGGCCACCCATTCGCCCAGCGTGTTTATGATAGCGCGTTTCGGGAACACTGTGGTCATATAGGCGTTGTGGCTATCCGAGTACTCGACCATCCCCAACAGCGCCGACAAAATCGGGCGCGGACCGGTATCGAAATCAGCAAAGCCCAGCTCGCCAATGGCGCGCAGGATTTCCCGCGCACGGTCGGCGCGGAAGTTCAGGCAAAAGAACCCGTCGCCATCTTTGACGCCCTCATACCCATCCAGAACCGTCGGGATGATGAATTCATCCGTTTCAGATTGGGTATAGGCCTCATCCACCGCCCCATGCGCCGTGCCGGCCGCGCGGCCTTGCCCTTTGATCACGGCATCATACGCCTGTGAGACCCGCTCCCACCGGTTGTCGCGGTCCATGGCAAAATAGCGCCCGCTGACGGAGACTATACGAGCCCCTTCAGGCAGGCGATCCTCCAGCTCTGCGATATAGGTCGGGGCCGATTTCGGGGCCACGTCGCGCCCGTCGGTCACAGCGTGCAGCGCCACAGGAACACCGGCATCTGTGATCGCCTTGGCCGCTGCTAAGATATGGTTCACATGCCCATGTACGCCGCCATCCGAGGCCAGACCCATCAGATGCGCCGTGCCGCCTGCGGCTTTCACCTTGGCGACAAAGGCCTGCAACGCGTCATTGTCGAAGAAGGATCCATCCTCAATCGCCAAATCAATCTGCCCCAGGTCCATCGCGACAACGCGACCGGCACCGATATTGGTGTGCCCGACCTCGGAATTACCCATTTGCCCGCTGGGCAGGCCCACATCCGGGCCGTGGGTGATCAGCGTAGCATGAGGACCTTTCATAATCGCATCAAAGGTCGGCGTCTCAGCCAGATAAGGCGCATTCGCCTGCGTGTCTTCGGACAATCCCCAACCATCCAGAATGCACAAGACTACGGGTTTGGGCGTGGCCATTTCGATCTCCGGTAACTGCTCTTGCCCCATCTTCTAGCCTCTGGTCGCCGGGGGGTGAACCGCCTTTGCAGGAATTGGTGCAGATTTAATCAAACCGTCAGCGCAGAAGAACCTTACGTCAGGTCCTCTTGTGTGATCAGGGCCGGGCCGCCTAGTCTCGGGTCCTGAGGAAGAGGACAGTCATGCAAACAGGACTTTCGGGTTTTGCCCTGATCTATGTGTTGGCGCCCGCCGCACTGATGCTATTGGCCCGGCACTGGGCGTTGGCTGGGCGTATCGGGCCGATTGTTCTGTGTTACATGGCCGGGCTAGCCTTGGGGGTTTCCGGGCTGCAACCCGAAGCCGCACAGCAACTTAGGGAATCCGTGATTGAAGCAAGCCTGGGACTGGCCCTACCCCTGCTGCTGTTTGGCGTCAACCTGCGAGCCTGGGGCCGCGTGGCCGGGTCTGCGTTGCTGTCCATGGCACTGGCTGTTCTTGCGGTTGGGCTTGTCGCCACAGGGCTGTTCTTTGCCTTCAGCGCCACAGGCACCGAACAGGCCGAGCAGCTTTCGGGTATGGCAGTCGGTATGTATTCCGGCGGTCTGGCGAACATGGGCGCGATCAAATTGGCGCTAGATATCCCCGAAGGCCGCTATCTGCTGTTTGCAACCGTCGACACGGTCGTCGGCGCGGCCTATCTGTTGTTTGTCCTGACCCTAGCACCTGTGGTCTTTGGTCTGTTCCTGAAACCCTTCATGGGCGACCGTGACGCAGACCTCCCGCCTGAGTGCGAGGCGACAAAGCCAAACTTATATCTGCACGGCATCATCGCGTTCCTTGCAGCGTCGCTTTGTGTTGCGGCCGCGTTGATCTTTGCGCCGACCTTCAGCTTTGCCGCTCAGCCCGTAGTCATCGTGATCTTGCTGACAACACTTGGCCTTTTGGGATCACTGACGCCGTCGCTGCACCAAAACAGAGCCGCGCCTGAAATGGGCATGTTCCTACTTTACATATTCTCATTCAGTGTTGCCGCTTCGATGGATTTGGCCAAGTTGCAGGACATGGACCTGACGGTGCTGGGCTTTGTCCTGATCGCCACATTCGGCAGTTTCGCCCTGCACGCGCTGTTCGCCCGGCTCGCAGGGATCGACCGGGACACATTCCTGATCACCTCGGTCGCCGCCGTCATGTCGCCCGCCTTTGTCCCCATGATCTCGCGCAGTCTGCGCAACCCCGCGATCTTGATGTCGGGCATGGCTACCGGCATTCTGGGATTTGCGATCGGGAACTATCTGGGCATTTCACTGGCGCTGCTGCTGACCAGAGGGGGATAGGATATGGATCATCAGAAACTGCCTGCGGCGGGTCGTCCCGAGGATGAGATACTGGATCAGCTCAAATCCTTTGCCGAGGATGACCCGAACTATCGAGAGGGCCGCACGTGGAGCCTTGTCTACCACCTGGATGACGCGCACGACGCCTTCACCGCCAAGGCCTACAGTGCGTTTTCTTCGGCCAACGGGCTGAACCCTGCCGCGTTTCAAAGCCTGAAACGGATGGAGACCCAGATCATCTCGACCATGGCAGGGTTGCTGCATGGCGGGCCGGACACGTGCGGCGTGGTCACGGCTGGCGGGACGGAAAGCTGCCTGATGGCGGTCAAAACCTACCGGGATATGGCGCGCAAAAAACGCAAGGTGACGCGGCCCAATATGATCTTGCCAAAGACCGCTCATGTGGCCTGGTTCAAGGCTGCTGAGTATTTCGGGGTCAAAGCGCGCCTGCTGCCGATGACACCGGATCATGCGACAGACATTTCCCGGCTGAAACGCATGATCAACGCGGGCACGGTGATGATCCTAGGGTCGGCCCCCGAGTACCCGCACGGCACCATCGACCCCATTGCCCAGATGGGGGCGATTGCACAATCCAAAGGTATTCCCCTGCATATCGACGCGTGCGTCGGCGGGCTGATCCTGCCGTTTATGGAACGCAACGGCGTTGACCTGCCCGACTGGGATTTCCGCGTTCCGGGGGTCACTTCGATCTCAGCCGATCTGCACAAATACGGCTATGCGGCCAAAGGGGCCTCGACCATCCTCTACCGCAATCTCGACCTGCTTAAGCATCAGATGTTCATCTGTCAGGACTGGCCCGGAGGCGTCTTTGCCTCACCCGCCCTGCTAGGCACCCGGCCAGGTGGGGCCTATGCCGCTGCCTGGGCGGTCATGCAGAAACTGGGGGTCGAAGGTTATTGCCAACTTGCCAAAGACACAACTGAAGCCGTCGAAAAGCTGAAATCCGGCATCGCGGCAATCGATGGCCTGCGCATCCTGGGCAACCCGCAGGGGCCCTTGCTGGCCTATGGTTCGACCGACCCGAAACTCAACATCTATGCGGTGGCGGATCAGCTGGAACGCGCGGGTTGGAGCATCAATCGCGTCCAGAATCCCGATGGCATTCACTGTATGGTCACCGCCAAACATCTGCATGTGGCTGATGAATATCTGGCTGATGTGGCACAGGCGGTTGCCACCGTGCGGGCAAATCCCGATCTGGCCAAGACCGGCGGCGCCGCGACTTATGGCATGATGGCGCATGTCCCACTGCGCGGGATGGTCAAATCTAAAGTGCTGGATGTATTCGCCGAAATGTATCGCGCAGGGGGCGGGGGTTTGCATCTGGATAGTGGCAAAGCGCCAAACCTGCTGGAACGCGGCATGGCCCGGTATGTGCAGTGGAAAGCGCGGCGTAGTTAGAGCCTGACAATCAGGATTGCCGCTCCATCTGCTCCAGCATCTTCTTTGCGCGTTTGCACTGCAGTTGATCCCGCAGCGGGCTGTTCGGGTCGACATCTTTCTGGCAAACCACGCATTTATCCGCACCCGAGATTGCGTTCAGACCACCGCAGCTGCCTTTGATGGTCTTGCCCATCAGCATCACACCCAGTGACATGCCAATCATGACAAGTGCCAGAAGAACAAAAGCCAGAATGAAAGTGCTCATCTCAGTTCCTACCGTCAGTCGGTTCCCAACGCGTCTTTGAAGGCGCTGCTGTGAACCGTAATATAGGCATCATCGCCGCCTGTCACATCCCGCGAGATGAAATACACGGCAAGTTTATGCTCTTCCGCCAGCGCCAACCCTTTTTCCTGCCCCAAGGCCAGCATCGCGGTCGCCCAGGCATCGGCCATCATCGCGTTTTCCGCCAGAACGGTGACCGAGGTTGTCCGATGGGTGATCGGACGGCCCGTGACCGGATCGATGATATGCGAATAGCGCACGCCATCTTGCTCGAAGAAGTTTTTGTAGTCGCCCGAGCTGGCCATGCCACGATCGTTCAGCGGCACGATCAGTTGCACGGTTTGCGATCCGGCTTCGGGCTTTTCGATACCGATCTGCCAGGCCTCACCTTTGTCATTTTGCCCCTTGGCGACCAGATCACCACCAATCTCGACCAGATAGTCCTCAATCCCTGCTTCACGCAGGGTCCCAGCCACCGCGTCGATGCCATAACCTTTTGCGATTGCGGACAGGTTGATCCCCACGGCTGGATCGGATTTCGCCAAAGTACCGGCAGCGCCGTCCAATGTCAGCAACCGGGCCTGACCAACACCGCTTAGCGCTGTCTCAATATCTTCATCCGATGGCACCGGATCTTCGGGTTTCCGTGGGCCAAAGCCCCAAAGCTCAATCAGCGGGCCGAGCGTGACATCAAACGTCCCGCCTGTTTTCGCGTGCACATCGTTGGCCGCGGCCAGTACCAATGCGAACTCTTCCGACACCGCCATAGGGTCCGTGCTGGTCGAGGCCGAGAAAGTTGAAACCTCGGAATTGGGATCCCAGTTCGACATCTTGGCATTGACCTGAGCTAGAGTCTCTTCGACCGCTGTGGCCAGCGCCGCCTCGTCCAAATCCTCACCAATCGCAGTGATGTTGAAGGTTGTGCCCATTGTCTCGCCAGACAGGCGAACAACTTCGGGTTCCTTGTCGAACAGGCAACCGGTCAGAGCGGTCAAAAGGGCCAATGCAGGCAGCAGACGCATGGGGTAGTCTCCGGGAAAATCAGTGCCCGGCATATGCCAGCCACCATTGGCGGAGTCAAACCAGCATCACAGCTTTAGCGGCAAAAAGCCCAGCATCAAAAGGCCAACACCCGCAGGTACGCCAAACAACCAAGCCCGCTTTTGCCATCCTTCGGCCTGTTGTTTCCAAGCCAGGCGAAAATTATGCCCGCAAACGACCACAGCAAAGAAAATCAACGCAGCAACTGGCGGTGTCAGGTAAAGATCGCTCACGTCTTTGGGCTCCTGTTCGGGGTCCGGTTTTTTGCCGATCGGGACAATTGGACCCTATACAGGTCGTTTAGCTGCGCTAAGGTGAAAGGGAAAGACACACAATACCCCGGAAGGAGAATGCCTATGGCTCCAACCTCGTATCAGTCCCCCTCGCGCGGCGATAAGGCTGACAAGTCGACCTACAGCCAGTCTGCGGAATCGAACCTGTCGCATGCACAGACAACAGTGGCAAAACTGTTGACGGGTAAAGGAGATGATGTGTTTTCCGTGCGCCCGAACGAGACCATTCATTCCGTAGTCAACACGCTCAAGGAAAAGCGGATCGGGGCAGTTCTGGTGACGGATCAGAACGGGGCGCTACAGGGTATTCTATCGGAACGCGACATTGTGCGCCGCATGGCAGATACGCCTGGCCAGACCCTGCCACAATCGGTCGAAGACTTGATGACACGCGATGTCAAAACTTGCTCACCTGACGATTATCTGAATGACGTTCTGAAAACGATGACCGAAGGCAAATTTCGCCATATGCCCGTCTTGCGCGACGGTAATCTGTGCGGCGTGATCACTATTGGCGATGTGGTGCATTTCCGGTTACAGGAACTGGAATACGAAGCGCTGCGCATGAAGCAGATGATCGTAGGCTGATCGCGTTCAGGTCGAGGTGAAGCGCACACCGCCATGAAACACCTCTGCCGCCGTGAGGCGATTGGTGACAAACGCGCCGGTGTCTATTGAGATAACTCCGTTCTCTGCCCGCGCCTGATCAACAATGGTATGGCCGTGCAGGACCCATTGACCATCCTCTCTGGGCTCGCGCGTTAGCATCGGATGCCCCCACAGGCAGATATCGCGTGGTTGCGCATTAACAGGATGGCGTGGGTCCAGTGCCGCGTGCACAACAGTGATATTGCCGCTGGTCCAGGTCAGGGGACGATCCCTGAGCCAGCTCAATAGGTCTTCCCCCATAACCCGCTGCAATTTTTCAGCAATCTCGACCGCCGGTTCGCCTAAAATGGCCTCGGCCACACCGGTGATGCCAAACGAGGCGAGCGTTTGAACGCCACCGTTTTGCAGCCACAGGCGGCTGACCCGTTTTGGATCGTCAACGAAGCGCAAAAGCATCTCTTCGTGATTGCCCAGCAGGCAGGTGACCCGTCCGCCCGAAGATTCGCTGAGATGCCGCAACTGATGCAAGACCTGAGCGCTGTAGGCACCGCGATCTACATAGTCGCCAACAAAAACCCAAGGGCAACTGTCGTCCAACCGGGGCAGCAAATCCTGCAACAGATCCAGCCGCCCATGAATGTCGCCAATGGCGATGAACGGTTGATCGGGCGCGATCTCGGGCATTATGGGCGACGGCGCTTGCGCGTCGTGTTTACCGAACAGCCCTTTGATCCAATCCCTAACCATCACGTGCCCTCCCTACCCCGGCTCAGCCTTGGCGACAATCGGCAATTCCCAGTGGCGTTTTCGGCGTGTGCCTAATCGACCAGCTTGGCCGAATAGCCGCAAAACGGGAAAATCTGCTTGACCTCGAAGCGGGGAAAGTATCCCTGATGCGCAGAGTTTTATTGTGTTCGAGGGTTTTATGAAACGTGTTTTGATCACCGGGACCGCAGGGTTCATCGGCTTCCATCTGGCAAAGCTCCTGCTGTCAGAAGGGTTCCGGGTGCATGGCTATGACGGGATGACAGACTATTACGATGTCACCCTGAAACAGCGCCGCCATCAGATGCTGATGCAGACCCCAGGTTTCACCGCGACCGAGGCGATGCTGGAAGATCACGAACAGCTGATGAAAGTCGCTGATGAGTTTCAGCCCGAGATTATCGTTCACCTCGCAGCACAAGCCGGGGTCCGATACAGCCTGGAAGAGCCGCGCAGCTACATAAACTCCAATGTTGTCGGTACGTTCAACGTGATGGAGGCCGCGCGCATCCACAAGGTCGAACACCTGCTGATGGCTTCGACCTCATCGGTCTACGGTGCCAATGAAGAGATGCCCTTTACCGAGGTCGAAAAGGCCGACACCCAGCTGACCATCTATTCGGCCACCAAAAAGGCCAATGAGGCGATGGGCCACTCCTACGCGCATCTTTGGGACTTGCCGACAACGATGTTCCGGTTTTTCACCGTCTATGGCACCTGGGGACGGCCTGATCTGGCGCTGTACAAATTCGTGGATGCGATTCTGGATGACCGGCCCATCGACATCTACAATCACGGTGACATGTATCGCGATTTCACAAACGTGGACGATCTGGTCCGTGGCATCCGATTGTTGATCGATGTGCCGCCCGTGCGCCCCGAAAGCGCTGACCAGATTGAAGAGGGTGACAGCCTGTCCCCCGTTGCGCCCTATCGCGTGGTCAATATCGGCAATGGCGACAAGGTGCGCCTGATGGATTTTGTCGAAGCCATCGAAGAAGCGATAGGCAAAGAGGCCATCCGAAACTATATGCCCATGCAGATGGGCGACGTCCCCGCCACATGGGCCAATACTGATCTGCTGCAACGGCTAACTGGTTACCGCCCGCAAACCGATTTCAAAGATGGGATCGCCCGGTTTGTCGCGTGGTTCCGGGACTATCACGGCAAATAAAGACTGAGACCTGAATGCTGCAAACGAACCCCGATGCCCGCAAGATCGCTGTCATTGGATTGGGCTATGTGGGCCTGCCTTTGGCGGTGGCCTTTGGCAAGATCAGCCCGGTCATCGGGTTCGACATCAACCCGGCCCGCATCGACGCCCTGCGCGCCGGCCAAGATGCCACGCACGAGGTTGAACCGGAAGATCTAGCCGCCGCAACGGGTCTGACCTTCACCACCGATGTCGCAGATCTTGCGGCCTGTGACACCTATATCGTCACCGTGCCCACCCCGATCACGGCTGGCAAACAGCCTGACCTTTCGCCCCTGCTTGCGGCATCGGAAACAGTCGGCGGTGTTCTGAAACCCGGCGATCTGGTGATTTACGAATCCACCGTCTATCCCGGCGCGACCGAGGAAGATTGCGTTCCGGTGCTGGAACGCGCTTCGGACCTGAAATTCAACACGGATTTCTTTGCAGGCTACAGCCCGGAACGCATTAATCCTGGCGACAAGACCCATCGGATTGCGGATATTTGCAAGGTGACCTCTGGCTCGACCTCCGAAGTGGCCGATCTGGTCGATGCGCTATATGCCCGGATCATCACCGCCGGAACCCACAAGGCCGAAAGCATCCGCGTGGCCGAGGCGGCAAAGGTCATCGAAAACACCCAACGCGATCTGAACATCGCGCTGGTCAATGAACTGGCGATGATCTTCGGACGCATGGGCATCGATACCGAGGCCGTCCTGCGCGCCGCAGGCACCAAATGGAATTTCCTGCCCTTCCGCCCGGGCCTGGTTGGTGGTCACTGTATTGGCGTTGACCCGTACTACCTGACCCACAAGGCCGAGGCCGTGGGCCATCACCCCCAGATCATTCTGGCCGGGCGGCGGCTGAACGATCGGATGGGCAGCTACGTGGTATCTCAACTGGTCAAACGCATGACCCGCAACGGCATCAATGTCGGTGCGGCACGGGTCCTAGTTCTGGGCCTTACCTTCAAGGAAAACTGTCCCGACTTACGCAATACGCGCGTCGCTGATATCATTGAGGAATTGCAGAGCTATGGCATCAGCGTTGATGTCCACGATCCCCATGCCGACCCCGCCGCAGCCGAGGCTGAATACGGTCTCTCGCTTTTAGAGGTCCCTCAGGACGGGACCTATGACGCGGTCGTTCTGGCAGTCGCGCATCAGAAATACAAAGACCTCGACCCTGCCACATTCCGCGCCTACGGCAAAGCCAACAGCGTGGTGTTCGACATCAAGTCCTGCCTGCCAAGAGACGCAAGCGACTTGAGGCTTTGACTCAGTTCCGCAAATGAAAACCGGCGCATGTTGCGCCGGTTTTTTTGGTCTCTTACCCGCCGAAATCGTCGAGCATGATGTCTTCGCGGTCCACACCCAAATCCAACAGCATGTTGATGACCGACTGGTTCATGATTGGAGGACCACACATGTAGAACTCGCAATCCTCGGGCGCAGGGTGGTTCTTGAGGTATTCTTCGAACAGAACGTTATGGATAAAGCCAGTATAGCCTTTCCAATCATCCTCGGGCTGTGCGTCCGACAGGGCAACGTGCCAATCGAAATTGTCGAACTCTTCGGCCAGTTGATCGAAATCCTCGACAAAGAACATCTCTTTCTTAGACCGCGCACCGTACCAGAAACTGATCTTGCGATCGCGGTTTTCCAGACGCTTAAGCTGGTCAAAGATGTGGCTGCGCATCGGCGCCATGCCCGCGCCACCGCCGATGAAGACCATCTCTTTTTGGGTATCGCGGGCGAAGAACTCACCAAACGGACCCGAGATCGTCACCTTGTCACCCGGTTTCAGGTTGAAGATGTAAGACGACATCTGACCCGCCGGAATACCCTCGGACCCCGGAGGCGGTGAGGCAACCCGGACGTTCAGCATGATCATGCCTTTTTCATCCGGATAGTTGGCCATCGAATAGGCGCGTTCAATCGGCTCGTTCACAACCGACTCGTACTGCCACAGATTGAAGCGATCCCAGTCTTCGCGATATTCCTCTTCCACGTCGAAATCGGTGTATTTCAGTGCATGCGCAGGGGCTTCGATCTGGATGTAGCCACCAGCGCGGAAGTTCACGTCCTCACCTTCGGGAAGGTCCAGGGTCAGAGCCTTGATGAAGGTCGCCACGTTCTCGTTCGAACGCACGGTGCATTCCCATTTCTTTACGCCAAAGACCTCTTCGGGGACTTCGATATCCATGTCCTGCTTGACCGCAACCTGACAGGACAGGCGGTCACCACAGGCGGCCTCACGTTTTGTGATATGGCTTTCTTCGGTCGGCAGGATCGAGCCGCCACCAGAATGCACGCGCACACGGCATTGCGCGCAGGTGCCACCGCCGCCACAGGCCGACGGGACGAACAGCTTTTCAGCCGCCAGGGTTTGCAGCAGTTTGCCACCCGCCGGGACCGAAACGGTTTTCTCACCGTTGATGGTGATGTTGACATTGCCGGTCGACACAAGGCGCGACCGCGCTGCCATGATGACGGCCACCAGACCCAGAACGATAACGGTGAAAAGGGCTACACCTAAGCCAAAGGTTTCCATTGCGCCCTCCTTACAGTTTCACGCCCGAGAAGGACATGAAGGCCATCGCCATCAGTCCTGCGGTGATGAAAGTGATGCCCAGACCCTGCAAGCCGTCGGGGATGTCCGAGTATTTCAGCTTTTCCCGAACACCCGCCATCGCGGTGATCGCCAGTGCCCAACCAAAGCCTGAAGACAGGCCATAGGTGGTCGCCTCGGCAAAGTTATAGTCGCGTTCCACCATGAACAGCGAACCACCCAAGATGGCGCAGTTCACCGTGATCAGCGGCAAGAAGATCCCCAGCGCGTTGTAGAGCGGCGGGAAATACTTATCCAAAACCATCTCGAGGATCTGAACCATCGCCGCGATCACGCCGATATACGAGATCAGACCAAGGAAAGTCAGGTCCACATCCGGGAACCCGGCCCAGGCCAGCGCGCCCGGTTTCAGCAGGTAGTTCAGCAGCAGGTTATTGGCGGGCACGGTGATGGCCTGCACGACCATGACCGAAATCCCCAGACCCAGCGCGGTCGAGATCTTCTTGGATACGGCGATGAAGGTACACATCCCCAGAAAGAAGCTGAGCGCAAGGTTTTCGACAAAGATGGCCTTTACGGCCAGTGAGATCAGACCTTCCATCAGTGGGCCTCTACCTGCTGAATTTTGTATTCACGCTCTTCCACCTGGTTCGGCTTCCATGTGCGGAAGGCCCAGATGATCAGACCGATGATGAAGAACGCCGACGGGGGCAGCAGCAACATGCCGTTGGGCACGTACCAGCCGCCGTTGTTGACGGTCTCCAGAATGGTGACACCGAACAGCGATCCGGCACCGAACAGCTCACGAATGAAGCCCACCAGCAGCAGGATCAGGCCATAGCCCATGCCGTTGCCCATGCCGTCGATGAAGGACGCAACCGGGGGGTTCTTCATCGCAAACGCCTCGGCGCGGCCCATAACGATACAGTTGGTGATGATCAGGCCCACAAAGACCGACAGGGTTTTTGAAATCTCAAATGCGTAGGCTTTCAGGATCTGGTCCACCAGGATCACCAGCGAGGCGATGATCACCATCTGCACGATGATCCGGATCGAGCCGGGAATCTGATTGCGCAGGCATGAGATGAAGAAGGACGAGAATGAGGTCACGAAGATCACCGCCAGCGCCATCACCATCGACACCTGCAGCGACGAGGTCACCGCCAGCGCCGAACAGATGCCCAGCACCTGCAAGGTGATCGGGTTGTTGTCGACAAGTGGGTCGACCAGCATCTCTTTCTTGGTCTGGGACATCAGAGCTCTCCTGCTTGCAGTTTGGCCAGAAACGGTGCGTAACCCGCATCGCCCATCCAGAATTTCACCAGGTTATCGACACCCACCGAGGTCAGAGTCGCCCCCGCCAGCGCGTCGATATAGAAGTCGGGTCCGGCAGCAGGCTGGGATTTCGACACGGTGATTTGCAGATCACCATTGTCATCGCGCAGCTTCTTACCGTTCCACAGAGCCTTCCAGCGTGGGTTGTCCACCTCGGCCCCAAGGCCGGGGGTCTCACCGTGCTGATAGAATTGCAGGCCGTAGATATCGTTGCCGTTATTCTCCAACGCGATAAAGCCATAGAGCGTAGACCACAGACCATAGCCGTGCAGCGGCAAAATCACCTTGTCCAGACCGCCCGCGTCGTCGCGCAGCAGATAGATTACGCGATACTTCGACTTGCGGCCAATGCCTGCCGGGTCATCGTCCAGCGCGACGCTCAGCTCAGGATCGCTGCCGGCGGCGATGTCGTCGAAGGTGGCCGGATCGAACTGGTCATCGACGAAATCGCCTGTGGACAGTTCCAAAACATGAGGTTCAAACGCGGCGAAGGCTTCTGTCACGTCGATGCCGGGCTCGAACACTCCCGCCACTTGCAAAACGTTGACCTGCTTGTCCTTCAGACGGTTGGTTTCCTGCACCGGGCGCAGGCTGACGGCTGCGGCGGATACGACCATCGAGGCGACCAGACAAACCGCGACTGCGATAAAGATCGTCTTGCCAACTGAGTCTGGCGAAGCAGCCAGGAACCGGGCAATCGCGCCTTTGGGTTCTTGAGGTTGCGGATCAGACATGGCGACGCGCCCTCCGTTTGATGTTGGCTTGCACGACGAAATAGTCGATCAGCGGAGCAAAGACATTGCCGAACAGGATGGCCAGCATCATGCCTTCGGGGAAGGCCGGGTTGATGACACGGATCATCACAACCATGACACCGATCAGAGCACCGTAAATGTAGCGACCCATGTTGGTGTGGCTGGCGGAAACAGGCTCGGTCACCATGAAGGCCAAGCCGAAGGCATACCCACCAATGACCACATGCCAGTACCAAGGCATCGCAAACATCGGGTTGGTGTCCGACCCGATCAGGTTCAACAGCAGGGTAAAGCCGATGGTCCCCGCCAGACAGCCGACGATAAGCCGGTAGTTGGCGATCCGCGTAGCCAACAGGAAGGCCAGACCGATCATACACGCAAGCGTCGAGGTCTCGCCAAAGCTGCCCTGGATCGAGCCGAAGAACGCATTCCACCAGGTGATGCCATCAGCTGCCAGCGCCTGAAAGCCCTGCGACGCGGAGACGGACAGCGCGGTTGCGCCCGAGAAGCCATCAACCGGTGTCCAGACCGTGTCACCGGACATGCTCGCCGGATAGGCGAAATACAGGAACGCACGACCAACCAAAGCCGGGTTCAGGAAGTTCTTGCCGGTGCCACCAAATACTTCTTTCCCGATCACGACGCCGAAGATGATGCCCAAGGCCACCTGCCACAACGGCGCAGTTGCCGGCATAATCAGCGTGTAAAGCATAGATGTCACAAGGAAACCCTCGTTTACTTCATGCCCTCGCACGGTGGCAAAGATGACCTCGAAGATACCGCCTGCAACCAGCGTCACGATGTAGATCGGCAGGAAATACATCAGCCCGTGCATCACATTGGCAAAGATGCTGTTGGGGTCCAGCGAAATCCCAAACATCTGCAACAGCGCAATCCGCCAACCGGTCGCCGAGTCAGGCCCCAATGTGGTGATGGCCGAGTTCGCCTGATAACCGGTGTTATACATCCCCCACAGGATACAAGGGATCGTCGCGATCACGACGTAGGTCATGATCCGCTTCATATCGATGTAGGACCGTGCATGCGGTGCGACGGTGGTTACAGTTTTCGGAGTGTAGATGAAGCTTTCCACCATCTCGTAGATGGGGAAGTACTTCTCGTACTTGCCGCCCTTGGTAAAGTTCGGCTCGATCCGGTCAAAGAAGCTGCGCAAACCCATGTGGCTCAGCCCTCCTTTTCAATCTTTGCAAGGCAGTCGCGCAGCGCCAGCCCGTATTCATATTTCGCCGGGCAGGCAAAGCCCACAAGGCCAAGATCCTCTTCGTCCAGCTCCAGTGCGCCCAATGCCTGAGCGGTGTCGGTGTCCATCACCAGCAAGGCCCGCAACAACTGCGTTGGCAGGTAGTCCTGCGGCATCAGCCGTTCGAACACGCCGGTCGGCACCATCGCGCGACGGCCCCCATTCAGGTTCGACGTCAACGGAAACAGTTTCTTAGACAAAGCGGACCCGAGCACGGGCTGGACCGAATACTTCGATGGCATCGGACGAATCCATCCCAACGGAATCTGGTCGTGATCCTCGCGAATGATCGAAAGCTGCCGCGCGAACCGACCCAGATAGGCAGTCGGCCCATCGGCCTGCATACCCGACAGGATCGAGCCTGAGATAATTCGGGGCGTGCCGTCGACATTGACCTCATCCCGGGTCAGATCGTCGGTCGAGGCACCCATGACGGTACGGATAAGACGCGGCTGACGCGCGCCGGGGCCGCTGATCGCGATCACGATGTTCGGGTCCAGATGTCCAGTCTGCACCAGACGACCGATGGCGATCACGTCCAGATAGCCGATCGTCCAGACCTGTTTGTCGCCTGCCAGAGGTTCCAGGAAGTGGATATGCGTACCGGCCAGACCTGCCGGGTGCGGGCCTGCAAAAGCGGCCGCTTCGACACCGGCTACATCCGCACCGGGAACGCTGTCACCTTCCTTGTGGCACAGATACGTCTTGCCCTCAGTCAGCTTTGCGATGGCTGCAAGACCCGCAGCAAACGCATCCCCTGCATCTGCAATGATCAAAGCGGCATCCCCGGCCAACGGCTCGGACTCCATCGCGGTGACAAAGATGGCTGCCGGCTTTGTACCCGGTGCAGGCATCTTGGAATAGGGCCGCGTGCGGAACGCGGTCCACAGACCGGCGGCACACAGCTTCTCGGTCACGCCTTCTGCGCTGTCGGCATCGCCAATGCCCGAGAAATCGACACCCGTATCATTGGCGTCCGACACCTCGATCACGACGCTTTGCAGCACGCGGCGCGCACCACGGTTGATCGCCACGATCTTGCCGGTCAACGGCGCCACCATCATCGCCTCGGGCGCATCCTTGTGGCAGAACAAGGGCGTGCCGCGTTGAACCGCATCGCCTTCCTGTACCAGCATCTTTGGCTTGAGGCCCAGATAGTCTGCGCCCAGCGCGGCCACGGTTTTGAACTCCGGCCCTGGATGGATTTTCTGCTCAGGTGCACCCTGAACCGGCAATTCCATCCCTTTTTTCAGTTTGAAAGTTTGCATGTCGCTACGGTCTTCCAAGCCTCTTTTCCTGCGCCGACTATCCTGCCCGCTCGTTCGGAGCCAAGATAACACGAACCACGTCACCTGAGGGAGAACGATTGCGCCAAATCCCCAATGCAATCCGCCAGCGTGCTTTCGATCAGGGACCCTTTACGCGCGCCGAGCACGAAACGCAAACCTGTTACCGCCGAAAAACCCGACAACCGCTTCACTTTCTGCTCAGTCCACCAATTCAAGGGCAATCTAGCACAAAAAAACCGTATCGCGCCCGATTTGTATCCGGTGTAAGCAACCCCCATGAAAACACCCGGTATGTTCGAAATTTTCCTAGTGGCCACCCCAGGCCTGGAGGCACCGCTTTGCGAAGAAGCGGTCGAGAATGGATTCGAGAATGCCCATCGCGTTGCGGGTGGTGTCAGCTGCAGGGGAGACTGGGCCGAGGTCTGGCGCGCCAATCTTTCCTTACGCGGGGCCAACAAGGTTCTAGTGCGCATCGGCAGTTTCCCAGCGGTTCATCTTGCACAGCTAGACAAACGGGCACGCAAATTTCCCTGGGCCGATTTCCTGCGTCCCGACATCCCCGTGAAGGTCGAGGCCACCAGCCGAAAGTCTCGTATCTATCACGCCGGGGCCGCGCGCCAACGGATCGAACGCGCAATCACCGAGACATTGGGCGCACCCGTCGCCTCGGACGCTGATCTACGCGTCATGCTACGGATCGAGAAAGATGTTTGCACCCTGTCACTGGACACCTCCGGAGAGCCTTTGCACAAACGCGGACACAAACCCGCAATCGCCAAGGCTCCGATGCGCGAAACCATGGCCGCAATGTTTCTGCGATCCTGCGGTTTTGACGGATCCGAGCCAGTGCTGGACCCGATGTGCGGTTCGGGCACGTTTGTAATCGAAGCGGCAGAAATCGCCCTTGGTCTGCAGCCCGGTCGATCTCGGCGGTTCGCATTCGAGTATCTGGCAGGCTTTGATGCCGCTGCATTTGAAGCGCTGTGTCAAGGCGGGCCCACCACCGAGACATCTCTGATCTTTCGCGGCTCGGACCGCAATGCCGGCGCGGTTGAGGCTGCCAGTGCCAACGCGGCTCAGGCAGGGGTCTCAGATGTCACTCGGTTCGCCCACCGCACTGTCAGCGACATAAAGCCCATCGGCGATCAGCCCGGCCTTGTGATCGTAAACCCACCTTACGGTGCCCGCATAGGTGATGAGAAACGCCTGCGCGCGCTTCACGGCAGCCTGGGCAAAACCCTGATGTCCCGCTTTCAGGGCTGGCGCGTCGGGATCGTCACCAGCAACCCCTCTCTTGCTCGCGCTACACGCCTGCCCGAGTTGTCAGCCGGCCCCGTGGTCGATCATGGCGGCACCAAAGTGAAGCTCTACCAAACCGGTCCCCTGCCCTGAACATACGTCCTGCGCATGTCTCACAATGCCCCTTGCACATCCACCTCACCGCGTATAGACCCCGCGCCACGGTCGGAGTGTAGCTCAGCCTGGTAGAGCACTGTCTTCGGGAGGCAGGGGTCGGAGGTTCGAATCCTCTCACTCCGACCAAATAAAAAAGGCGCCCAAGGGCGCCTTTGCTGTTTGCAAGACAGTGATCCGAGGTTCATTGAACCTGAACGTTAATCGAACTCCAACGCATTGGCAGCCTTACGCAAGTGATCCGGGCTGTAGCGCGCATAGACGGACGCGGTAATACGTGAGTCTGAATGGCCGAGAAACTGGGCGATCTCATCCATCGAGGCGCCAGCCTCAGCCATATGAACTGCAGCTGTGTGCCGCAGCACATGCGGTGACACATCAGGTAGGTCCGCAGCGACTGCGGCCGCCTTGAAGCCTTTCTTGATCGACTTTATCGATCCTCCTGCCCATTCTACGACATAGTCAGACAAGGCCGCTTTCTGAGCGTTCAAAAGCACAGCATACAGGCTCTCTGTCATGGGGACGATGGCCCTGCCCTTCCTCTGTCCTTCGCCATTGCGGAGGTTGATCTGACGGCGATGGAAATCCACCCGATCCCATGTAAGTTCTAACACAGCCGTTACCCTAGCCGCCGTAGATAACATCAGCCAAATAGCGAGCTTGATGTGCGGTGCACATTCGACAGCCAAGAGCCGTGAAATCTCCTGACGCGTCAGAAATCTTTCCTTGGGCGCCGGTTTGCTGGGGCGCTCAATATAGGGTGCCCTATCAATGAGACCGGTTTTCTCAGCCCAATTCAAACAGGTCCTCAGTTTACTGAGCTGAGTCCAGATTGTGCCATCCTGGATACCTGCCTTCCGCCGATCGACGATGTAAGCTTTACAATCCTGCACGCTAATCTGATCCGGACGAAAGGCTCCAAACCAAGGCAGCACAGAACGGCCGGTGTATTTCATGCTTTCATGCGCCGGTCGACCCTCGACTGTTGCACTATACGCCTTCCAAATCGTCGCCACGGTCAGCTCATCCTTTCCTGCTGTCTGGGCAAGGAGGACATCACGAGCTTCGGCCTCCGCGCGTTCGAGGGTGTCCGCGTCAAGACGATACCGGCGTCTGCGTCCATCTTCCTCATACCAGACAACGACGAAGCGGTCGTTGAGCCGACCAATACTATATTCCTGCACTGCTCATATTCCTCAACCTTGTGTGCCGGGATGCGAAACTGGCGTTGAACTCTGAAATATCCGAGCTGGCCGGATTTGCAGAGCTGACGCACAGTCTCAGAACTGCAGCTCCAACGCTCTGCGAGAGTTTTGGGGGTATACGGCGGGGACAAATTGCGCTCCTTCATTTTGGCAAAACTTCTTACCCTATAGCGTTCTCGACGTGGGATGCGTTTGGGATTTCCAAAAATCTTCTAACCCATTGCTAAAAAACAAAAGAAAATTGCGTCTAGTGCACACGAAATTCGAACATCGGCATGGGAGAAACCGTTCCGCTGAACGATTAACCCCGTCTGATCCCGCTAAATACTCTTGTGATTTTCTGCCAATGAACGGGCAATAACCAGCAGGCTACTTGCATCTTCGTTGATAGCCTAAGGATTGATATTCAAGAACCGGGCTAAGCAGCAATTGAAATGTCGACCAATCATTCACGCTTGATCACGCTATTCTGCGCATAGTGTCTCTACTCCAAATCCACAGCGCCTGCATTGGGCAATTCCAGCACAGTTTTGCCGGACCGGACCCAAGACGCTAGGCAAGACAAGTTGTCAGCGAGCATTTTTTTCGCAAGTGCACATTCCCAGACGATCGCTACACGCCAGCCTAAGTCGAGCAGATCAACCTTCGCCCGGCCATCGCGCTCGACGTTTCTATCAAATTTTTTCTGCCAGAACTCGGTATTGCTCTTCGGGATCGTTGCGAACCGGCATCCGTGGTGTCGGTGCCAGTAACAACCGTGGACGAAGATCACCACTTGATGGCGGGCTAGGACGATGTCAGGGCTGCCCGGCAACTTGCGGACATCAAGGCGGAAGCGGAAGCCTTGTGCATGGAGAAATCGGCGGACCAGTAGTTCGGGTTTCGTATCCCTTCTTCTGTTCGCGGCCATCATCTTAGACCTGACATCCGGACTGACGATATCTGCCACGAAACTACCTCCTTTCCCATCTTTCCTTTTGCGATCATGTGGTCCAGTAATTGGAAAATGAAAGAGATATTCGGAATTGTCGATCTGTTCTCGGGGCCCGGCGGCCTTGGAGAGGGCTTTTGCGCCTATAGAAGCCATGGCTGCCGGCAGTTCGAAATTGACGTTTCCGTAGAGAAGGACCCGGTAGCACACGCAACATTACGGTTGCGGGCTTTCCTGCGTCAGTTCGATGGGGGCTTCCCGCCCGAATACACTGACTTTATGAACCAAAGTGGCACTGAGCCGGACTGGGCGGACCTCTACCCGCGGGAATGGGCGCTGGCCGAACGGGAGACATTAAATCTCACGCTGGGGGACGCGGAAACCACCGTCGCACTGGACCAACGTATCGACGAAATACGAAAACGACGCGGTGATCGCATTGTGCTGATCGGTGGCCCGCCTTGCCAAGCCTATTCTCTCGCCGGCAGGGGCAGGAAGCCGAGTGATCTGGGTTACGTCGCGCATGATGAGAATCGCCATCTTCTCTACCAAGAATACATCAACGTGCTCAGGAAGCTGCGCCCGGCAGCTTTTGTGATGGAAAATGTCAAGGGCATGCTTTCGTCCAGCATCGAGAAGCGCAAGGTCTTTGACCTGGTGACCGACGACCTGAGGTCAGGTGGCGGTGCGGCGGAATATCAGTTGTTCCCATTGTCCGGGAGCGCGGACCGGCATGGACATGTGCAGCCGAAGGATTTCGTTGTCGCGGCGGAGGACCACGGCGTTCCGCAGGCGCGTCATCGGGTCATCATCGTCGGCCTAAGGCGTGACCTTATCTCGGGTATGGATGAGTTCGAAGCGCCTAGGCTGGACGGCGTTCCACGGCGAACCTCAGTTCGCGATGTCCTCTCTGAAATGCCACCCCTCCGAAGCGGGATAAGCACTCGGGGCGGATACGTAGATGATCTCATGGGTTGGAAGCGGACAGTCGCGCGAAGTGCGACGAAGATCGCCACCATGTCGCACGGTTTGGAAGGAGATTCCGCAGAAAAATTTGTGAGGGCTCTGGGTGCCGTTGACAGATTGCAAAAGATAACCGTCGAGAAACGCAAGGGAACGAAAGGCGGAACGCTGTTGCCGGAAACCTGCCCTGACGATCTGCGATCGTGGCTGGAGGACAGTCGCTTAACCCGCCTTTCACTTCATGAGACCCGAGGACACATGGTTAATGACATAGAGCGATATCTTTTTGCCTCTTCATGGGCCATGGCGACGGGTATTTCGCCGAAGGCACGGGATTTCCCGGATGAACTTGCCCCGAAGCATAACAATTGGAAATCGGGCAAGTTTAACGACCGATTCCGGGTGCAGCCGTGGGACCTTCCATCGTCCACGGTGACCTGTCACCTGTCGAAGGATGGGCACTATTTCATTCATCCCGACCCAGCTCAGTGTCGGAGCATGACCGTCCGCGAGGCGGCAAGGTTACAGACCTTCCCGGACAATTATCACTTCAAGGGGAACCGGACTCAGCAATATGTCCAAGTCGGCAACGCCGTGCCGCCGTTCCTCGCGCGGAAGATCGCGGCGGCGTTGCACCCAGTATTGGCAAAGGTTTTCGACGCGCCCGCGCAGCCTACCCGGGAATTAGGGAAAGTGACGATACCTGCATGACCGATCGGTTTGGTGACGGAGATGCCTCATATCACGAGGTTCGCCCGAACGCCGGGGCGCTGATCGAGAGCCTTCGAGACATCGGCTACACAATGTCGAGTGCGCTGGCTGACATCGTTGATAATTCGCTAACCGCCAAAGCGACCGAAATTTCGATCCGGGTTCACTCCGACCCGGAGGATGCCGCAATAGGCATCGTCGACAATGGGAACGGCATGTCGCGAGCGGAACTCCTCGAGGCGATGCGTCCGGGGTCCCGATCGCCCACGGAAACGCGGAATACCGAGGATCTGGGGCGGTTTGGGCTCGGTCTAAAGACAGCGTCATTCTCCCAGTGTCGTCGCCTGACGGTGGTGACCCGCTGTGAAGATACCGTTTCAGTGGCTATCTGGGATTTAGACCTTGTCGTCGCCCGAAATGCGTGGGTTGTCGAAACACGCGCGTCGGCTGAGACCATTCGCTTTGCCAACTTGCTGACAAACGACGGCACGCTCATCCTATGGGAGAAGCTCGACAGGGTCGGTTTGGAACTGGGAAGTCAGAACTTCTTACGTATAATGGACGAGGCTTCGAAGCACCTTGAGCTAGTGTTCCATCGGTTCATGAAATCCGAAGATGGGCGAAAAGCCGTTTGCATCAACATGAACGGACGAAAACTGGTGCCTGTCGACCCGTTTGCGGAATGGCATGATGCGACGATCAGGCAGGCGGAGGACCGTCGGATCGCAGGCGGCACGGTCACGATCCAGCCGTTTATACTGCCGCACAGAAACAAGGTTTCCTCAGAAGCGGAATGGAAGAGAATGGGCCTTTCAGAAGGCCACATGAAGTCGCAGGGCTTCTACCTATACAGGAACAAGCGCCTGATCCGCCATGCGACTTGGTTCCGGATGGCGCCACAACACCGGTTGACCCAGCTCGCGCGCGTCCGGGTCGACATTGGAAATGAGAGCGACGCGGCTTGGAAGATCGATGTGCTCAAGGCCTCCGCGTCACCACCACCGGCGCTACGGGATTATCTCAGAAGACTGATCGAGGGTCTCGGCGGAAAGTCCAAGCGAGTTTATCGCAAGCGAGGCGCAAAGCTGACAGATGAGAATCCGCTTCCACTCTGGCAACGGACGAAGACAGACAATCGGATCAGCTATGCGTTGAATGGCGATCATCCTTCAATGGCGGCATTCGCAGATAGCCTGACGGAAGCGCAGGAGAACGCATTTGGAGAAATATTGCGGCTTATCGCGGCGGGATTGCCGATCGAGGCGCTCTATCACGACATGGCCGAGCACTTTTCGGATATCAAACAGGAAATTCTCGATGAGAACGAGCTTCGGTCAAGTGGCCGACAATTGATCGATCAGCTGAGGGAAATGGGACATGGAAACAAAGATATCGCAGCAATGTTGAAGGTTGTCCCGCCCTATGCGGGAAACGAGCAGATAATAACTGAACTACTCGAGCAAGAGAAACTAGCACCATGAACATCCTGACGCTGGACAATATCCGCGGTCTAGTCCGAGATTTTATGATCGAGGCTTACCGGACCCAAGAGGAATTGAGGACCGAGATCGAGAAATATGCTCCGCTCGCGCGTGACGAGGTGAAACGCGAGGATCTTGACGAACTCTACGATGAAATGCGTATTCGTCATGGCGTTCTCGTCGAAACGGGAGCGGCACTTGTGGCTCCGGGTTTCACGCCATGGTTCGACGCAAAGCGGCGTCAGAATACAGACTGGTTCTACTGGGAACGTTACCGGACACAGCTCGCACAATCCGGCTTTCCAGGACCGGTTCTTGAAGCCATGAACGAGAAAACCAACCGGGTCATCGAGCTCTGCGGCGATCCGCAAGGGGACGCTCCCTTTGATCGCCGCGGCATGGTGATGGGCGATGTGCAGGCCGGAAAGACTGGAAATTACACGGCGCTTGTCAGTAAAGCCGCCGATGTAGGCTATAAGGTAATCATCATTATCGCTGGGATTCATGAGAATCTGCGAAGTCAGACCCAGACGCGCATCGACGAAGGCCTAATTGGGCGAAATAGCGATGTCTCGAGGTTGGAGAACATCCGGGACGACGGCCGTGTGGGAGTCGGGTTGATCAATCCCTCTCGGGAACCGAGTGCCATGACTACGCGACAAGCGGATTTCCGGAAGGGACAGGCCGATCAGCGTATTCCGCTTGTGAACATGGAAAAGGAGCCAATCGTCTTCGTCATCAAGAAGAATGCCAGCGTCCTTAAGAACTTCCTAACTTGGCTGAAGGCATTCAACCTTTCCCACGGCGGTGAGACGATCAATCAACCCATGATCTTGATCGACGATGAGGCCGACAATGCCTCGATAAACGTCGCGAAAGGGCCGGAGGCAGTCTCGCGGATCAACGGCCAGATCCGCGCCCTATTAAATCTCTTCAGCAAAAGTTCCTATGTCGCATTTACCGCGACGCCTTTTGCCAACATCTTCATTGATCCTGACCTTCAGCACGAAAAGGCTGGACGCGACCTTTTCCCGGAACACTTCCTCATAGCGCTTGACCGACCCGGAAACTATTACGGTGCAGAAAAGGTCTTCCTAGGCGACCCCGAGGATGAAATTGATCGCCCGACACGCGACATCGAGGATAACGAACCGCATCTACCTTTGAAAATGCCTAAAGGACATCAAGTCCGTGATCTTCCCGAAAGCCTGATGACGGCTATCCGAACATTTATAGTTGTTGGCGCAATACGCGATCTCCGCAAGCAACGCGACAAGCATCATTCGATGCTGGTGAACGTTTCGCATTTGACGGCAGTTCAAACTGACGTTGCGAATCTCATCCGTCATCGCCTCAACGAGATCATTCGCCCGGCACTGAATCTGCATTGTTCGCTTTCAACTAAGGAAGCCGAGGCGAATGCCGAGGTGGCCGCTATGCGAAAGATCTTCGATGAGGAATACGCAAATGCAGAGGTGAAGTGGGACGACGTCCTGCCACTCCTTGATCGGGTTGCCGGACGGGCCGCGGTCTATGAGGTCAATAGCAAATCGGGCGAAAAGCTGGAGTATCCGGATATAAAGGACCCGGAAAACGATCAAGTCACCGCTATCGCGGTGGGAGGGTATTCTCTATCGCGTGGTCTGACGCTCGAAGGGTTGACCATCAGCTATTTCCTTAGAAATTCCAAGGCCTACGATACGCTTCTGCAGATGGCACGCTGGTTCGGCTACCGCCCCGGCTATGAGGATCTTTGCCGCATTTGGATCAAGGATGAGGCCCGGCGCTGGTATTCCCATATTGCTGAGGCTTCCGAAGAGCTGCGTCAGGATCTGCGTTACATGGCGGCATCAGGAGCAAGTCCGCGAGACTTCGGTCTGCGCGTTCAGCGTCATCCGTCGGCCTTGGAGGTAACGGCGCGCAACAAGGCAGGTAGCGGCCAAGAAGTCATTGTTGATGTCAGTTTATCGCGGAGCCGCATCGAGACTACCGTGATCCATGACAACCACCCCGGTGACGAAGCCGAAGAAAACCGGAAAGCGGCGATCCGACTTCATGATCGCCTTGCTGATCGTCCCTCAAGGATGGACGGCGAGAGCAGGGTTTTCGAGGCAGTCCCCTCGGATATCGTGAAGGACTACCTTCAGGATTTCCGAAATCATTCAGATGCCGAACGAACACAGACAGAACCGGTCATCCGATACATCGAGGAGCGAGAGGACGAAAATCTCGATAAATGGGACGTCGTCTTTGTAGGTAGTGAAAAGCCGGATGCGGCTACATGGCACGGTTTTGGCTACCCCATGCGCACGCAGCGCCGGACGCCGGCCTCCCGCGAGGACGGCAAGGTGGTCGCGACCAGTCGCCGCTTCTCCTCGCGCGGGGTGGTCCGGTTCGGTATGAACAAAGAAGTATTGGCCACCGTGCGCGAGGAAGCGAAGAATGAAAATACCAAGAACATCGCGGACAGCGCATATCTCGCCAAACGGTCGCGACCGATTCTCGCGGTTCATATCATTGCACTTCAGGACAAGGATACCGGGAAGTTGCTTGAAGAACCACCTGTGACGGCGTGGACCATCGGCTTCCCGACATCGAGTAAGAAGGGAAAGACTGTGAGTTATCAAGTTAATACGATCTGGTGGCAGCAGAACCGCGGCGAGATCGACGAGGAAGTTGGAGAGGCGCTTGACCGAGAAGAGTGACGATCCGTGGTCGGAAATTCCGACTTCGCCAGCCGGCACGCGTCTGAATGGGCGATTAGTAGCGGAAAGTAGACCTTGGGAGGTTTTTCGTGCGCTCGACCATCGCGGGCGGCGCATCTTATTTCTTGTTCACGAACCGGCCGCGACCTCTGGTATCGCTCTCCCGAAAATTGCCGGGCTGGATATCGAGGCACGGCTGCGCTCTGAAGACGACAAGGTAATTCTCTCGGTCGCCCTGGAAAGCCCGGACGACGCGGACATCTTCACACGCCTTTCGGCTGACATCATCGAAACGGTCGCCAAGGCGGGTGACGAGTCGACAGCGGTCCAGTCTTTCATCGGAAGGATGTGGAAATGGCATGCGCTTTTGAAAGGCGCGCGGAAAACTTTGTTGAGCCGAGAAGCGCAACTCGGCTTGATTGGTGAGCTTTGGACGATCTTGAATGTCATTGTGCCAGTAAGGGGGTTGGACGCGGCAGTTGAAGGATGGCGAGGCTCGCAACGAGCCCCGAAGGACTTCGAGCTCTCCGATCTATGCATAGAATGCAAGGCGCGTGGTGCAGCCGCGCGCAACAAGATCCGGATCACGTCGGAACATCAACTAGCCGATGTGCCCGGTCACAGTTTGATCCTACTCGTTCACACCTTTGCCTCTGCAGCTGAGGATGACGTTGGCGCGATCGATCTGCACGAGATCGTTCGGCAAGTCCGAGCCACCATTGCTTCCAACGCCCCCCAGGTTTCGAAGACATTCGAAATGTCCCTCGAAGAAGCAGGCTACGACGGCACACACGAATACGAAATGAGGGTGCTACATCGCGCAGTAGACGCCTACATGGTCGAGCACGGCTTTCCGCGCATCGTGCCCGGTGTATACCCCAACGGCCCGATCGAGGTAGCCTACGACCTCCCGTTGGCGGACTTGGGTCCATTCCTTTTGGGCGAAGCAGATTTCGCCCGTCTTATAGCGGGAGCATGACAACATGAGCGATGTCGATCAATATCCCGATATGCTACGAGAAGACGTCCGGCTTCTGTCCGAAGCAAACGGGACGTCGATGGAAGAGGCATTTTTCGCACGGGTTACCGATACGATAACCGGTTCAGGCGAGGTCGATACCCTAGAGTATTTTCACCATCGGGGCACACCGCAATCCGGTATCCGGGTGGACGGTTGGGGTGGCGACCCGCGCAAATCGAAGCAATTGACTCTTCTCGTTGTTGATCATGCTGACGATCCGAATGCGCCGACGTTGACTGGCACAGAATTGAACAACCAGTTCAAGCGGCCTCTCCGATATTTGAAGGCGGCCCTGGACGAGGATTGGCGAGATCGGCTCGAGGAGACATCGCCGGGATTCGAGTTAGCCGACATGATCGCAGCGCGTTGGTCAACGGTAAAGAAGATCCGGCTTCTCCTCCTCACCGACCGCAAACTCAGCAGCCGCGTCGATGGTCGTGAGATGACGGAGTTCTTAGAACGTCCGGTCAGTTACAGCGTTTGGGATGTGACCCGCCTCGAGCGTATCGAGAGTTCCGCGATGGGGCGCGAGGACATTATCGTGGAACTCGACCAGCATGGAGGCGCGATCCCTGTGCTTCCCGCTCATATGCCGGACTCCCCCTACGAGGCATATCTCGCCGCACTTCCCGGATCGGTTCTCGCCTCGATTTATGATCGATGGGAAGCTCGCCTTCTCGAACAGAACGTGCGCGTGTTTCTGCAAGCGCGCGGCAACGTAAACAAGGGCATTCGAAAGACGATCGAGGAAGATCCTTCCATGTTTTTCGCCTACAATAACGGGATCACGGCGACAGCCGAGGCTGTCGAGATCGAACATCGCAACGGCGTCCCATTAATGACCCGCCTGACGAATCTGCAGATTGTGAATGGAGGGCAGACCAGCGCATCCATCCACGCCGCTCTACGCGCCGGGACAGATCTGTCAAAGACGTTTGTCCAGATGAAGTTGTCCATCGTCGATGCGGAAAAGGCCGAAAAGATCGTGCCGGACATTTCCCGATATGCAAACAGTCAAAATCGGATCGCGGCAGCGGACTTCTTTTCCAATCACCCCTTCCACGTCCGAATCGAGGAAATATCGCGCCGGCTCTACGCCCCTGCGAAAGACGGCAATTTCACGCAGAGCCGATGGTTCTATGAACGCGCGCGCGGCCAGTTCGCAGACCGCCGCTCCCGCCTGACACCGGCTCAGCGGCGTAAGTTCGACCTCGAACATCCTAGGGCACAACTCTTCACTAAGACCGATCTCGCCAAGGCCGAAATGGCATGGCGTGGCCGCCCTGAAATCGTGAGCCTCGGCGCGCAGAAGAACTTCGCCCATTTCGCGCACGCGATCGGCAAGGAATGGGACAAGAGCGATGAGGCTTTCTCGGAAGAGTGGTTCCGCAACGCGGTATCGAAGTTGATTTTCTTTCGCAAGACCGAACGGATCGTCTCGGATGCAGCCGGTTCATGGTATACCGGTGGCCTCCGCGCGAACACGGTTTGCTACGCGATATCGAAGCTTGTCCGTGACATCGAACAGCAGAAACAGTCGATCGACTTAAAGAAGATCTGGAATGCACAGGACCTACCCGACCCGCTGATCGATATTCTCGATCAATACGGAGAAGCCATGCACATGCATCTCCTGTCTCCTCCGACTGGTGGCAGTAATCCGACGGAATGGGCCAAACGGAAGGCGTGTGTCGAGGCCGCGATGGAAATCGAACTCGATTTCCGCAGCGACATTTCGGACTTTCTGATAGGCACTGCGGAACGTCGCGAAAGAGCTTCGGAAGGCCGTCGCGATCAACGCATGGTTGACGGAATTCAAGCGCAGGCAACAGTTGCAGAAATTGGATCACATGAATGGGCTTCTTTGCGGGACTGGGCACGCAGTTCCAGCATGCGTCTCACTCCCACCGAGAATGGTATCCTAGAGGCGGCTACACAGCTTCGGCTGCGACCTTTGTCAGAAGCGCAGTCGGTCAAGGCGATGGCAGTTATGGAGCGGGCGCGAGAGCAGGGATACGCACCCTCAAGAAAATGACGAAATGTGCAACGCTTGGTAGTTGAATCGCCGGGATGTATTGTTCCCTAGTCAGATGGTGCATCAAAGAGTGCATGCTTCTTAACCGGACTGAGTTTGTCCCGAACAAGTTCCTTATTAGTTGTTCATTGACCCGTTGATTGAGGCGCGGGATTTGCCGAAACGCGTTTCAGATATTGCTAGGACAATTGTTAGTTTGGCCGGTTAGTTTCTTGTGGACGACCTCCGAGTTGCGCCCCTCAAACGACGCAAAGGCGAACCTAAACAGATTGTAGACGCGGATCTCTCATTCTTAGCAGCCTCCTTCCTTCCGATCGCGTTCTCCCTCGCGTGGCCTTCGGCCTCTCTCGGTCCGATGAGCACCTCCCTTCGGTCGGCGCTCAGCCAAGTCACTTTCCTAGCTATAGAGTTCTGATTGCTGGCAACTCGTTCCCTTCCTCCAAGCGATAGAAAAGCATTACGACCCAAGTGCAGGTCGCATTAAGATGGCTTGAAAGGGAAGTAGCTGGTCACCTGCAGCGTTGCAGACAGGCCCCTGGCGGTTACCTAGATGTTCATGAACTCCCGAAACACAACGAATTTTTCGAAGTGCGTCTCCTCTGCGTTCATTTTCGTAATATACCGGATAACTCCAGCAGATTCAATGCTCTGGCAGTCAAAAGACCCCTGACGCACTAGGCTCAGCCAATGCATATTCCCGATCTCGGGCAAGCGCTCGGTGCGAGCGGCTCGTGCGGAAGACTCGATGTCTGGATCCACTTGCACAATCATGTGCCAGTGGGGGTTCACATCCAACTTTTCCGGGAAGGCAAACCATACCAGTCGCTCGTCCGGGCGCTTGCCCCACTTTGGCCCATTAATCTCGCGGTTTACACGTGCATCCCACTCTTTCAGCAACACACGCATTTGCGTATACCCCAAGGGTTGGTAATTAGATGCTAGCGTGATGAAGTGGGTGAAATCGTAGTCGAGCAATTTGGTGCGCAGCTCCCGGCGCATGCGCTGATGCAGGGAATGGCACCTGCTGCGGCCATTTTCGTCCCAAACTGCCCAGTCCTTCATGTATTTGGCTCCTTGGATGATTTTGTTCTATATAAAATTATAGCAAGCTCGTTCTCGGGATGCGCAACCTCAGACAAAAAGTTTCCACATCCCGAGGTGCCGGAACTGACCGAGCAATCGGGAAACTCGCCAGACCTACTGAAGGGCTTTCTAGAAAGCACATTAGGTTACCGTCTGCAGTCACAGGTAGCAATCGTCCCCATGGACCAGACAACTGTCATGCTTTCGCAATCAAATTGGGTCACCTGAATTTTGCCAATCACAGAATGATACATGCACGCTGAGCGTGTTCAGCGTTTGGTTTGTTGTTCCAAAATGCCAAATCGCTAATGGGAGTTTTGGACCATCCAAACGCTGTGGCGCCAGAACCCATCCCCTTTATCATGCGCCGGGAAACCTAGGACATCGATATTGTTGGGCTCTGGCGAACGGTCTAAAGCGAAGCGCTGAACCATTCCTCACTCACTTGAGTGATCGGGCCCATTGTTTGCGAGTCAGCACCCATCAGACAGATCCAGCTGTTGCTGGTGTCCATTTTTTCAAACCCGAATTGCCCCTTCGACTCACGCTCTGGCCGACCACAACAGAGCCAATAACTATGGCTGCTCCTATAGACTGAGTGAGGCTAAGCGTTTGTCCCAAGTATAACCAGCCGAGCACGACAGCTGTTACAGGACTCATCATGCCGAGCATCGAGACTGCACTGGGCTCCAGGCGCGCAATGCCACGAAACCAAAGAGCATAGGTTGCTGCAGCACCAATCAAGCCAAGCCAAATAAGGCCGGCGACATTTGTCGCGCTGAGCGCAGGGAGAGGCGGCTCAAGGAACAGTGCGACTGGCAGCAGTATCAAACCACCGGCTGTTAATTGCCACGCTGTGAAACTCAGCGCCGAGACCGGAGGTTGCCATTTCCGACTGAGAACAGTGCCAGCAGCCATTGACGCGGCTCCTCCCAAACCCGCTGCTATACCGATCCAATCAAGTTGTGCTTCTGGTCCGATCAGCAGCAGGGAAACGCCCATTACGCCAGTCGCGGCGGCGCCGAGAGCACCAAGTCGGATTGGGGTTCCCAGCCAACCCCACGCCATTAAAATCACGATCATCGCTTGCAACGATCCTAGGGTGGCGGCCACACCACCGGGTAACCTATACGCAGCAACGAAGAGGAGCACCCAGAACAGAGCGAAATTGAGGCTGCCTAAGACGAAAACTCGACCAAGCCATTCGCGTGGTGGAACGCGGCGCGTCACTACAAGCAACAACAAGCCAGCAGGCAGTGCTCGTAACGCAGCTAGGGTAATCGGATAGCCAGCCGGGAGCGCTTCGGTAGTTACCAGATAAGTGCTTCCCCATACCGCTGGGGCGAGTGAGGTGAGAAGAACATCGGTTGAGCGTGACATAGTATGTCTCCCGGCTAAGGCGTTTGAGAATTTGAGTGAGACGTCAGAGGCGCGCGGGTTACGCTGCTTCCGCTTGGAGGTTTGATCCAACGAGGCACGCTGCAATCCTTGCAACATGAGCGCCCTGGAACCGCGCTCCGGCCAGGTCAATTTCGGTAGGTGTGCGGGAACCATCAGCACCGGCGATCGTTCCGGCACCATACGGTGCGCCGCCAATGATATCTTCTGATGTAGTCTGGCCAGCAAATGTGTAGGGCATTCCGGCAATCAGCATCCCAAAGTGTTGAAGAGGGACTTGCGTTGTCAGAAGGGTGGCCTCGTGCCCGCCATGTTGCGAACCTGTTGATGCAAAGACCGCTCCGACCTTACCAACCAGTGCATTCCTGGCCCAAAGCCCTCCCGCCTGGTCAAGGAAGGACTTCATTTGGCCAGCCATCATGCCAAATCGGGTCGGTGTTCCAATGATGATTGCATCGTAGTGTTCTAGATCAGCCGGCAAGGCGACAGGCGTATCATCCACGACATAGCCAGCCTGCTGGCGGACTTCCTCAGGGACAGTTTCGGGCACACGCCGAACGTCAACTTCGGTGCCGGGAACACTTCTGGCACCGTCAGCTTCGGCATCGGCCAATGTGCGGACGTGGCCATAGCTTGAATAGTAGAGAACGAGAATACGTGACATAAGGAACCTCTCAGGGCTGTGACTTGTTCCCTAAGAGAATGGAATTTGTTCCGCCGCCAGTTAAGTCGCGCTCTTTGACATCACTCTTAACCTGGATTGAATAATGTCACGACCTGAGCGCCCGACGCAGATGATCAAGAAAGGCTGTGACCTTTGCATCCATTCCCAAGCGAGATGCTGTAACAGCGAATACTTCCGGCGCAGGCAGTTCGTGGTCAGGAAGAACTCTCACCAAGGCCCCGCTGGCTTCAGGAGCATCAGAAACGAACTCGGGCAGAGTTCCGATACCCTGTCCCGCTATCAGCAGATCGCGCAATACGAGGCTGTTGCCGACCCGCACGCGCGGATCAAGCTCTAGTGCTGTGACACCTTCAGCGGCCGAGAGCTTCCAGCTCGTCAAATGATCTGCAAGCAAAAAGCCGATGATTGCGTGGTTTTTCAGATCCGCCGGCTGGGTCGGCGTCCCGCATCGCTCCAAATAGTCAGGAGATGCAAATATTCTTTGCCGCATCACGCCGATCCGTCGAGCAACAAGTGCCGAATCCGGCATGGCAGCGCGGATACGTATCGATAAATCGAACCCGCCCTCGACCATATCGATCACCTTGTCGTCCATCGAAAGAGTAAATCGCAGATCTGGATAGGTTTCCAAGAACTCTGGAAGCATTGGTGCGATAACAGTTTGGCCGAAGGAACTTGACGCATTCACCCGAAGGTGCCCACGCATCGCTTTTGAACCTTCCCTAATGGTTTGCTCCGTTTTTTCGACTGCGTCGAGGATTCCAATTGCGTCCTGGTAATAAAGGCTGCCGGTGTCGGTCAGTGACATGGATCGGGTCGTTCTGGTCAGTAGGACGGTTCCCAGACTTTCTTCCAGAAGCTTGATTTCTCTGCTGAGAAGCGCAGGAGAAACACCAAGGTCTTCCGCCGCACGGGTAAAGCTACCGCGTTCAACGATACGGCGAAAAGCTTGCATGACTGACAGTTTGTCCAACTCCAGGCCCCCGAGCAGTTTTTTGAGCCGCCCAGTTGGGCGTAACGAACTGCAAGTTATACGACTGCGTCACTGGTGCGAAGGGGCGACGCGCCTGTGGTGCTGGCGTTGATCTCCGGGCGGTTGTCAGGAAACAATCATCGGTCTATTTTCGTCGAGGCTAGGAGTTAGTGGCAATGGCAAAATCTAAGAATCCGCATACACCGAAAAACGTTCCAAGCCGGTCGAACAATGAAAAGTCGGATCGCCCTGTCGAGAGCAGGCCCATACCAGTTAGCGACGCTGTTAGTGAGCCAACTCTACAGGAAAGACTCATGGCGATTGCAAAAGATGCGGAACGACGCCTCAAGGGTTCAATGAAGCTGCTCTCCTGAAGTCGCAATAGGATCTTCCAAAGGAATAACAGCACATACAATCGAAGCACTGCCTTCTTTACGCTGCACCGCAAGTTACCGGCTCTCCAATGAGCGCATAGAAGCAACGGAGCATACAAGAGGTCTGGTAAACACAAGCGCAAATTGGGTGCCGCCGCTGAGCACTACATCCTACGATTACCCCTCTACACACGCGCATCTCTTCTCTCTAGGCACACACGCACCTCTTACACGCATTCTCTCTATCGGTCGCTCTTTAGGGTGCTCTTACGTGTGTCCGTTCTCTTAGGGTGTTTCTCTCTAGGTGCATCTATTTCCTGTCTATGAGCAATCGTCGGTATTTCGTCTCCGGAGTAGCTCGAAATACTGCCTGGCCTGATCGGGTGTGTTTGCTCTCTATGAGGTTTTGTCTCAGGAGCTCTCTACGCTGGCCTGAGCTCTATCCTTTCTCTTACGTGTGTCTGGTGTCGTCTGGCCTGTGTTTCGCTCTCTGGTGAGCTTTTCTGGCCTTGGTTCGGATGTGTTGTTTTCAGAGAGCCATGTTTTATTGGGTTTCTCTGGTTCAAAGGTTTACATTTTGGTCTGAAAAACCTGATTCCGGTCCAGATTTGTCAACTTAATGTAAACTTAGTGTAAACCTTTTGGCCTGATTTGAGGTGTTTTTTAGGTCGAAAGGTTTACATTCCGTCGATCCCGGGAAGGCGAATGTAAACCTTTGTCAACCTTGTGCAACCTCAGTTCAATCAGCGAGGGACCCGGCGAGGCAGGGTTCACCAGCCATTCCTCGCCGCAATCTCGAAAACCCATTCCATTTTTCTTTGTGAGGTCGACAAAGGCGCCTCAATAGCTGCACTCTCTGTAAGGTAGGTTCAGGATCTCTGCCGTTGCTAACGTCGCGCAGGAACCGCAACCAGGCGCGCTCATTCAATGTCAGGACATCTTTCTGGTCATACATGGCTCCTACCTCCCGAAGATAGTCTTGATCGCCGTCTCTGACCGGCTGGTCAACCGAGGATCGGTGTTGTTGGAGGCCTTGCGTATTGCTTTCAGCCAGCCAAGTTCATTCGACGTGATAGGTTCTCCGAACACCTCGACGACTGCCTCGGCTGCAGTCAGGCCGATCGACTGCTCAATTGCGAGGCGCATAAGGTAGGCAGCGTCGCATTCCAGAGCTTTCGCCAAAGCCGGGACGCGATCCAATGCTACCTTGGAACCACCCTGCTTGATCATCGTGATCATGTTCGGGTTGACGTATCCCACCTGCGCCGCGATCTCGGCTTGGCTCTTGGTAGGTTTCAGTTCGAGCACCCTCCGTTCGACATACTTCGCCATCCGGGTGTCTCCATACGGTTTGTTTTTCATCGCTATCCTCTCATAAGTGATGCAGCACGCGCTGCATGTCTTTGATATAGCGACGGTGAGAATGGGAAATTGCGGAGGAAAAAATCAATCAACTAAAATGTTTAGCCGATTGGCAACGACTCATTCTAACTCGGCCCATCTATCCGGGCGGAAAAACAGCGGTCTTTTTCACTGTTCCATAGACAAAGCTGGTATCGATCGAAGCTATCCCACCGATCGGATGAATTCGGTGACGAATAAATTCCTCGTAGGCCTCGAGATCCGATACCAAAACCCGCAACTGATAGTCCATCGCCCCGGTCAACACGTGGCATTCAAGAACTTCATCAATCATCCGAACACGCTTTTCGAAGTTCTGAACGTCCGTTTCATTGTGTCGCTCTAACCGGATACGAACGAAGACGGTAATGGCCATCCCATACGCGGCAGCGTCAACGTCGGCGCTGTATCCCTTTATCACTCCGTTGGCTTCAAGGTTTTTGACCCGACGCAAACACGGTGAGGGAGACAGGTTCACTTCGTCGGCAAGATCCTGGTTCGTCATGCGCCCGTCCCGCTGCAGCGCTCGAATAATCTGCCTATCCTTAGCGTCCATTTCACCCTCTTTCTTGGCAGATTATGCCAATATTGCCGATCAAGTTGGCATATTTAGCAACCATTAGCTCAATGTAAAGGCGCAAACTGGCTCCAACATGATTCAGGAGCTTGCAATGACTCGTTCAACCGGATTTGCCACCCGCGCCATTCACCACGCTTACAACCCACTGGAAAATGATGGTGCGCTGACACCACCGCTGCATTTGACGTCCACGTTTACCTTTGAAACCGCAGAGGCTGGTGGAGAGATGTTCGCCGGCGAGCGTGAAGGTCATATCTACAGCCGCATTTCGAACCCCACATGCGACCTTCTTGAACAACGCATTGCCGTGCTTGAGAGGGCCGAGGCCGGGTTAGCTCTATCAAGCGGCATGGGGGCGATCACGGCAGTGCTCTGGACGCTGCTGTCGCCAGGTGACGAAGTTATCGTGGACAAAACGCTCTATGGCTGCACCTTCGCCTTCATGCGCCACGGTTTGGCGAAATGGGGTGTTACGATCACGCATGTCGACATGACAGATCCTGAGAACTTGAAAGCGGCCGTTTCTGACAAAACCCGCGTTGTCTATTTCGAAACACCGGCCAATCCGAACATGCGCTTGGTGGACATCGCCGCCAGCGCAGAGATTGCGCATTCGGTCGGTGCGACGGTTGTCGTCGACAACACTTATGCCAGCCCGTATCTGACCCGCCCGATCGAGCATGGTGCAGATATCGTTCTGCACTCCGCTACCAAATACCTGGGCGGACATGGCGATGTTGTCGCCGGTCTGGTTGTCGGAACTGCCGAACAGATTGCTGAAATCCGCCTTGTTGGGATGAAGGACATGACAGGTGCAGTGATGGCTCCTTTCAACGCAATGTTGATCCTGCGAGGGCTGAAAACACTAAACCTACGTCTGGATCGTCACTGTGCGTCCGCCAAGGTCGTCGCGGAATTCCTCGAAGCGCACCCCGCCGTCGGTGAGGTTTATTTCCCCGGTCTTGAGAGTTTCGCCCAGCATGATGTCGCACAGCGCCAGATGTCCCAACCCGGCGCTATGATTGCATTTGAAATTAAGTCCGGCCTGTCCGGTGGGATTGAGTTCATGAACCGCCTGAACATGATTCAGCGCGCAGTGTCCTTGGGCGACGCGGAAACACTGATCCAGCACCCTGCATCTATGACGCATTCGACGTATACCCCAGAAGAGCGGGCCGAGCATGGGATCAGCGATGGCCTGATCCGCCTGTCCGTCGGGCTGGAGGATGTCGAAGATATCCTTGCAGACCTAGAACAGGCTTTGCCCTACCCTGCTCGCAGCGCCGCCTGAACCCGGAGACCGCCATGCACATTGATCCCACCCAACTGAAGATCGTCGAACAGCGCCTGCTGTGGTTGTCTCATTGGATGATCCACCATGCCAACCATGTCCGACCAAAGGTGGATGGGATCAAGATCGGTGGCCATCAGGCTTCGTCTGCTTCGATGGTGTCGATCATGACCGCGCTCTATTTCTCGGCCTTGCGTCCAGAAGACCGGGTTGCAGTCAAACCCCATGCCTCGCCAGTTTTTCACGCGATGCAATATCTCATGGGCAATCAAACGCGCGAGAAGATGGAGAATTTTCGCGGGTTCGGGGGTGTGCAAAGTTATCCCAGCCGGACCAAGGATATCGACGATGTTGATTTCTCGACCGGGTCAGTGGGTCTGGGTGTCGCGATCACCTCGTTTGCCTCAATCATTCAGGATTACATCAGGGTCAAAAGCTGGGGTTCAGATGCGCCAATGGGTCGTATGGTAGCCCTAGTAGGCGACGCCGAGCTGGATGAAGGCAACGTCTATGAGGCATTACAAGAAGGCTGGAAAAACGACCTACGAAACACGTGGTGGATCATCGATTACAACCGACAGTCGCTGGACGGTATCGTCCGGGAAGGACTGTTTGAACGGATCGAGAAAATCTTCGATGCGTTCAGTTGGGATGTCGTTCGTGTCAAATATGGGGTTCTTCAACGCGCGGCCTTTGAAGAGCCCGGCGGCGACCGACTGTGCGACTGGATTGATGCTTGCCCCAACCAGGATTACTCCGCTTTGACTTTCATGGGTGGTGCGAATTGGCGACAGCGTCTCATGGACGATCTGGGGGATCAGGGGGATGTGACCGCTCTGATCGAAAGGCGCACGGACGCGGAGCTCGCGGCCCTTATGGAGAACCTCGGCGGCAACTGCGTCGAGACCATGGCCCAGACATTTGCCGCCATCGATCATGATCGCCCAACGTGCTTCCTAGCCTACACCGTCAAAGGATGGGGCACCCCCATTGCGGGCCACAAGGACAATCACGGCGGGCTGATGAACAATAGCCAGTTTGCCGCGTGGCAGTCGCATATGGGTGTGCCGAAGGGCGAAGAATGGGAGCCGCTTGCAACAGTGCAGGACCCAGAAAAGCTCAAGGATTTCCTTGCAAATACGCCTTTCTTTGCCAAGGGTCCGCGCCGCTATTTTGATGGCAAGCTGGAAGTGCCGCCAATCGAAATCGACACCAGCCGCGAAATCTCGACCCAGATGGCGTTTGGCAAGATCCTTGACGATCTGTCCAAAGGCGACGGCCCAATGGCCGAACGCATAGTGACGACCTCCCCAGATGTGACAGGCACGACAAGCCTTGGTCCTTGGGTGAACAGGCGCAAGCTATTTGCCCGATCCGAACAATCCGACGCCTTCATAGAACACCGTATCCCTTCGACGGCGAAATGGGAATTCACGCCCGAAGGGCAGCATATCGAGCTTGGTATCGCCGAAATGAACCTCATGTTGCTTCTGGGAGCGGCGGGTCTGTCGCATTCCCTGTTCGGTAAGCGGCTGATCCCAATTGGCACCGTCTATGATCCATTTGTCAGCCGCGGCCTCGATGCGCTGAATTACGCCTGTTATCAGGACGCGCGCTTCATGCTGGTTGGCACACCATCGGGCGTTACATTGGCCCCCGAAGGCGGAGCGCACCAATCCGTTGGAACACCGCTGATCGGGATGAGCCAAGACGGGCTGGCCGCTTTCGAACCCGCCTTTGCCGACGAATTGGCAGTGATCATGGAGTGGGCCTTTGATTACATGCAGCGCGACGGCGAAGGACAGCCCGACGAACGCACATGGCTGCGCGATGAAACTGGAGGGTCTGTTTACCTGCGCCTGACCACCAACCCGATTGAACAGCCCGGCAAACGTGTCGACGGTGAGTTCCGCCATGGCGCCATCGATGGGGCCTATTGGCTACGAAAACCCGGGCCCAATTGCGAAGTTGTAATTGCCTATCAAGGAGCAGTCGCGCCGGAGGCAATTAAGGCCGCCGGTATGATTGGCGAAGGCCGTCGCGACATAGGTGTATTGGCCGTGACATCGGCAGATCGCCTGAATGCCGGATGGACCGCCGCTCAACGAGCACGTTCGCGTGGTAATCGAGCGGCACGCTCTCACATCGAAACCCTGATGTCCGACCTTCCGCCACACTGCAAGCTTGTCACCGTTATCGATGGTCATCCTGCAACTCTATCCTGGCTCGGGGCAGTGCTTGGACATCAGACTATTCCCATGGGCGTCGAGCATTTTGGTCAGACCGGAACAATCGGCGATCTATATCGCCACCACTGCATTGACGCAGACGCTATTCTGGAGAAAGTGAATGGGCTGACCCATGGCAGGGCTCTTCACCGTGCATAAGTGGGCTGGACCTGGGCAATAATGTAGAGAACAAACTAGCACTGAGCATAGACCAAGAAAACTAGCGGACCATGTAGACAGTGCTCTTAGGTTCAATGAACCTGCCGAACCTGAACTTGGCTGGTTTGATTGGCGATAACGCGCGGAAAACAGGGCTCCTTTGACTAAAAATCAATAACTTGGCCCTCTGCACCGGTCTTCGGGAGGCAGGGGTCGGAGGTTCGAATCCTCTCACTCCGACCAATGGAACTGGATCGTTACCCTGCTATCTAAGTGATGCTGTCCTCACTTTGCCCGCAGTTTTGGTTCGCAGTAGGAGGCAAAACGATAGCCCGGTATTCAAGTTGTTCTTCGACCTTGATCAGCTACAGGTACGCGGAAACGCCTAAGTGCGACACAAGGTGAAACGCAGCCTGCCCAGCAAACCCTTTAAATGGCTCCGAACCTGAAAAGGTTCGGAGCTTTGCGATTGCCCCAAGCACTTCCAACTAATGCGTTTCTAAGAACTTCACGTCATTCAACCAGCCCGAAAATTAGACGTTCCGATTGAGCGGATCAATCAAACGCGTGTGAATAGCTTGAACATTCTGGCTAGATCGTGAAACTTCTCTCATGAGTGAATATTTTGATGAGATGTTCAACGGCGACGGATCGCTGAGAGGTCCGTATGAAGAAATCGGCCGTTGGTTCAACGCTGAAGACGCATCAAGATTGCGGGCTAAACAGCGCGAAGCCGAAGAAGTTTTCAGGCTGACAGGGATCACTTTTAACGTTTACGGCAAAGCCGAAGCTGAGGAACGGTTGATCCCATTTGATATCGTGCCACGGGTCATTTCCGCGCGGGAATGGCAACGGCTGGAACGCGGCATCGAACAGCGGGTCCGCGCGATCAACGCTTTTCTCCACGACATTTACCACCGTCAGGAAATTGTCCGGGCCGGGCGCGTACCGGCTGAGATGATTGCCGGAAACGAAGCGTTCCTCCCGCAGATGCTTGGCGTCTCACCACCCGGTCAGGTCTATACGCATATTGTTGGTGTCGATTTGGTGCGAACCGGTCCGGATGAGTTCTTCGTGCTGGAAGATAACGCGCGCACACCGTCCGGGGTGAGCTACATGCTCGAGAACCGGGAAACGATGCTGAAGATGTTTCCCGAACTCTTTAGCGCCACAAATGTTCGGAACGTTTCCGACTATCCACGTAGTCTCAGGCGGTCTTTGGCGGCCTGCGCTCCAACTTGCGCAGAGGGTGAACCCACTGTCGCGGTCCTGACACCCGGCATATATAACTCGGCCTATTACGAGCACGCGTTTCTCGCGGATCAGATGGCTGTCGAGTTGGTCGAAGGGCATGACCTGCGCGTTGTCGACGGGCGCGTCTGTATGCGCACTACGAAAGGCTACAAGCCTATCGATGTTCTCTATCGTAGGGTCGATGACGATTTCCTGGATCCGCTGAACTTCAACCCCGATAGCGCCTTGGGCGTGCCGGGTATTCTGGACGTTTATCGCGCAGGCGGTATCACAATCGCCAACGCGCCTGGAACAGGCATTGCCGATGATAAGGCGATCTATTCCTACATGCCCGAGATCGTAGAGTTCTACACAGGCGAAAAGCCTCTGCTTCAAAATGTTCCCACCTGGCGCTGCAGCGAGCCCCAGTCTCTGTCCTACGTGCTAGACAATCTGTCCGATTTGGTCGTGAAAGAAGTGCACGGGTCTGGCGGCTACGGAATGTTGATCGGTCCAACGGCCAGCAAAAAAGAGATTTCGGCTTTCCGTGACAAACTCAAATCGCGGCCAGCAAACTATATCGCCCAACCGACATTGTCGCTTTCGACGGTTCCGATTTTCGCACGCTCTGGGCTGGCGCCCAGACATGTCGATCTGCGACCGTTCGTCTTAGTGTCTCCCGAGGGGATCAAAATAACGCCTGGCGGTTTGACCCGCGTGGCGCTCAAGAAGGGATCGTTGGTCGTGAACTCAAGCCAGGGCGGCGGGACCAAAGACACCTGGGTTCTGGAGGACTGACCATGCTGGGAAAAACTGCCGGTGGGCTGTTCTGGATGGCTCGATATCTGGAGCGTGCTGAAAATACGGCCAGACTGCTTGAAACAGGGCAAAGGATGGCTTTGACCCGCACCAAGAACTCAGCCGAGGAATGGGGCTCGGTTCTGAAAACAGCCGGAGTTCTGGATGGGTACCATGCGAAATACGAAGACATCTCAAAAGACAATGCTGTGGATTGGATGCTACGCGATGCGGATAACCCATCTTCGATCAAGTCGGTGATTAAACAGGCACGGAACAATGCACGCCTCGTTCGAACTGCCCTGACACATGATGTCTGGAGTGCGGTAAACTCGACCTGGATGCAATTGGATGAGGCTATGAAGCGGCGCGTGAATGAAAGGGATTTGCCTGCGACGCTGGAACTTATTCGGCATCAGGCGGCCTTGGTCCGCGGGGCAATACTGGGGACTATGTTGCGCAACGACATGTTCGACTTCGTTCGCCTCGGAACGTTTGTCGAGCGCGCCGATAACACAGGGCGCATTCTGGATGTGAAGTATTACGTACTTCTGCCTACCGCCTTCTCGGTCGGTTCATCACTGGACAACATCCAATGGGAAAGCATCTTGCGCTCGGTAGGTGCTGGCGGCGGGTACCGAATGACCCATGGCGACAAAACACGGCCTTCTGATATAGCGCAGTTTCTGATCCTGGACCAACGTATGCCACGCAGCCTTCATTTTTGTTGCAGGAAACTGCAAGAGAACCTGTCCTATCTGAAGAAGGACTATGGCTTTGCCGGACCTTCGTGTGAGGCATCAAATGCTCTCTACGAAAAATACCTAGATCAGAAAATCTCCGATATCTTTGAGCTTGGCCTCCATGAGTACATTCAAGATTTTCTTAACGATCTCGTTGGCTTAAGCCGTCAGATCGAGATTGATTACCGGTTTTACGAGTAGCCAATGAAACTGCACATTCGACACGAGACACGATACGATTTTGACGCGCCAGTTCCCTTTGGTCTGCAACAGCTGAGGAAGACACCAAAGTCATTCCGAAATCAGAACATTGAAAGCTGGAACACCGAAATCACAGGCGGGCGCAAAGAACTGACATTTGAAGATTGCCACCGCAACACTGTGGAATTGATCAGCTTCGAAGCCAATACCCAAAGCATTTCGTTGATTTCCGAAGGCGTTGTCGAGGTGGAAGACACCCATGGCGTGCTGGGGCGTCACGAAGGATCCACACCATTATGGCTTTTCGAAAGAAGCACCCCGCAGACGACGCCAGGCAAAGGCGTTACCGACTTGATCAGAGCGTTGCCCGAAGGTGAACCGCTAGAACAGATGCATGCCCTGTCTGAAGGTATTCGAACTCGGGTCGCGTACGAGATTGGAAGCTCGCATCCGGGCTGGAGTGCGGAGGATGCCCTCGATGCTGGACGCGGTGTGTGTCAGGATCACACGCATATTTTCATTACCTGCGCGCGACAGATCGGTCTGCCAGCACGGTATGTATCAGGCTACCTGATGATGAACGAGACGGAACTGCAGGACGCGACCCACGCCTGGGCCGAAGTGTATCTGAACGGGCTGGGTTGGGTCGGGTTTGACGTTTCAAACGGAATATCCCCTGATGATCGTTACGTACGTGTCGCAACCGGTCTGGACTATGCACAAGCCGCACCGGTAATAGGGAACAGAATAGGGACAGCAGGCGAGCAATTGACAGTGCAATTGCAAGTCGCACAGCAGTAACGGAGAAATTGATGACCTATGCTGTGGGCATGCGGCTGAATCGCGGGCTGGTGTTCATGTCCGACACACGCACGAATGCAGGCGTCGACAATGTTTCCACCTTTAACAAGATGTTCAACTGGACAGTCGAAGGGGACCGGTCGATCACAATTCTGACGGCCGGAAACCTGGCGACCACTCAGGCGACCATAAGCCTGCTGGAAGAACGCACAAAAGCACCGGCAGATCGTTCACCGTCGATCCTGGAAGCACCGACAATGTTCCAAGTCGCACAATTGGTGGCCGCCACGCTGAACGACGTTATCGAAGAGCACGCCCGATCCGGTCAGGAAGCCGACAGCGCCTTTCACGCGACACTCATCCTTGGAGGACAGATCAACGGCGGCCCGTCTCGCCTGTTTCTGATTTACCCTGAAGGTAACTTTATCGAGGCCGGAGAAGACACCCCATTCTTCCAGATCGGAGAGACAAAGTATGGTCGCCCAATTCTGGTACGCGCCTATGATCCAGAAATGAACTTTCCAGAAGCTGTTAAACTCTTGCTTGTGAGTTTCGACTCTACAATCAAGGCAAACCTATCAGTCGGGGCTCCGCTTGACCTGCTTCTCTACGATGAAGACAGTCTTGCAGGTGGTACACGATCCAGGTTCGAACCTGACGATCACTACTTTCGCACAATTTCCGAGGGATGGGGTGACGCGCTGAAATCAGCCTTATCTAAATTGCCTGAGTATGACTCGTAAGAAATCTGAACGATTGAATGCCTGATCCGCACAGTGAGCCACGCGGTTCAGTTTGATGATATACGCGACTAGGTTGCATGTTGTTCTAGTCCCAACAATCGAACTGGCACAATTAGATGAGGCGGCCCGCTAAGGCTGCCTAACAATTGCTATTTTAGCTTACGCCCAATTTATGCCGGGATGAGGTCCGAACAAGGTTCTAAATCCAGATGTTGAAAGCCGCATGACCAATTCGAGGCGACCCAATTGTGGGCCCTGATGTTGTGCAACAGAGCAAGAAACACTTGGTTCAGGATTACCTTTTTCTCGCATTCTCAGCGCGCCAAAGAAGCAGCGCCACCAAAGTTTCCGTGGTTATCGCCAGCCACACCCCAGGACCAATCTCACCTCGTGCAAACTCGATAGCACCAAGAATAGCCAGACCAATCAGCAGGAATACAATCGCCAACACGATGCTTCGTCGTGTCGGGCTTGGTGGATGTGTTGCGATTGCCAGCATCAGGAAGGCTAAACCTCCAAACATGATGCCAGCGCGCCGAGCGATCACCGCTGACCCTTGTGAAGCGCCAAGTTCAAACAGTTCAAGGACAACACCTGGTGCAAAGATGAGTGCCAAACTCAGCGCTGTGAATAAGCCCCCGCAAATCTTGCATTGATGCGTGAACGAAAGCGCCTGGATCATTTAGGTCAAACCTTGATAGGCCGCGTAGAATAGCCATCCTATCGTCAGGAAGAACACCCACGACAGATGGCGCCCCCGCCCGGCGATAAGGGCGATCAAACCAATCAGCACAAATAGCCCAACGCCACCCAGCAGGAAGGCGGGAATAAACAGCTCGGGCCTCGTCTCGAGTATAACCAACAAAACGGCAAGTGCGAGCCAAAACAGCGACAAGGCATGCCACCCAAACTGCAATGTTAGAACGGTGTTTCGGCGGCTGCCCAAGATGATTGGCAGATCACTGCGGCGGCAGATTGGGTTGATCAAGCTGATCCCACCCAGCACCGAGTGCATCAGCGAAACACCAACAAGAAGTACGGCTGCGATAACAAGCATCTAAAGCCTCACGTCATAGAAACAGGATCAACGCGCACATTGCCCCCAAAGTCAGGATCAGAGGGCTATAGTAGCGGCGGTTGTTGGTGCGAAATGGCTCATAGATGCCGGCGGGTGCGAGATCTGTATACCCAAGAGCTCCGCGAAGTAGAAACACGATGGTTTGCAAGACCAGAAGCCAGAAAGTGATCGGGGCAGGAAAGGGTGAAGGCAACACTTCGGTTTTCACTAAGGGCAAGAGCCCAGCCGCCGCGATAGCACCGGCTGCCATTATGGTGATGACAAATTTTGCACCCTGACTGATCTTAGGATCCAATGCTGGGCCGCCTACCGCGCGCGCGAGCTGATCCTCGGTTGCGAAGGGCCATGGCTTACCGAAAGCCCAAACCAAGTGTAAACATGCGATCGGAAAAAGGATTCCCGCAACGGCAAGAGCCAATACTGTCATAGCATCATGCTCCCGCAGCTACATTCATTCTGCGTTTTGCCCACAATCTTGATTTGTCGCTGGATTTCAGGTGCCACACGCCAAGGGTAGCGCACAGGTACGCCACAGCCGCGACCAAAGGGAATGACATGTGGCATCCGATCAGAACTCAAGCCTTGTGTATACATTCGCTGCGGGCTTTGGCTCGGACGCTCGCCAGAAACGTGCGCTTGCCTCTTTTGAAACCCATTGCTGAAAGACAGAGACTCCTCCATCGGTTTGCTGAAGAACGTCCACCTTCATACAACCCGGTGTCTGACGAAGTTTGCCGACAAGATCTGCGGCTTGTAGCGCAGTACGAACCTGTACGATTTGCAAAACTGGCACAGCCAAGACGCTTGTGGCGGGGCCCGGCCATGCGGCAAGCTGATTTGCCAGACACAAAGCCGGAACCGCGGCAATCACAGAACGCCGTGTCACAGAAACAGTTTCCGCCATTACATCACCATGCGGTCATAGTAAGTGACCTTAGGCGAGCCTTCCATGAACCCCAGCAAGGCAGCCATCACACCGCGTTCTTCGATGAATGCGATATATGCCTGATGATGATCCCGGCTCATCCACTCTTCGTGAATTAAGAAAGCGCGCGAGGCGGGATCGTAATAAAGTGTAACGCTTAGCGCGCCATCAAAGCCGCGCACGTTCGGCAAGTTTTCCGCAAGGAATGAAGACAGTAAGTCAAACTCACCTTCTTTCACTGTCATTTCTAGCGTGACCCAGGTTGTCATAGTTGATCTCCTTCAATGATGCGGAGATGCTGACACCAAACCCCTTAGCCGCGATAGAAAACGCGCCAAGGAAATCGGGATTACAGGTCAATTTCGACGACTGGATCACGCGATATGCAGTCGATGCTGTTTGGGTGTTTCGTGAAACAGGCCTTTGTACGCTTTGATAAAATGCGAGGTATCCGAAAACCCCGCCTGCAGAGCGATATCTGCTATCGTATCCCGGCTGTTGACAACTTTGTCACGGGCATGCTCAAGCCGTGCACGTCTAAGCCAGACACTTGGAGTTTCACCAAACTCACGCTTGAAATCCCGCTGAAAGGTCGAAACCGAACGTCCCGACAAAGTCGCGTAGTCTGCAATCGACAAATCGGTCAACGCATGCGCGCGCATGATCTGCTTGATATTGCGGCGGGCACGATTGGCATTCTCATGTACCAGAAAGCTATAAAGCTGCCCATCATCATGCAAATGCAGCAGCAAAAGTAGCTCCAGAAGCTTTGCCTTTATAAGCGCGGGTGGGACAGTCAGATCATCATATACTTTTGGTAACGCATCCACATATCCCTGCAGCGAAGGCGAACCTGCAAATAGTGCTGTCTTGCTTTTGGGCGCGGGTGTCAGACCTTTGGACGTTGCCGCGAGATAGTCGGCAATCACCGCGTCGCTAAAGAAAAATAGATAAGCTTCCAACGGGCCATGCGCATCTGAGAAGTCTGAAATCATATGATGATGCCTGGGAACCAATAACGTGTCTCCAGGTTTGACCGTCGTCTCCTCGCCATCCGGGTCAAAGAACGTCTCTTGCCCCTTTAGCACATAGGCAAGGCAGGGTGCGTTCGAAAAAAATTCTGTACCGAAGGCATTTTGGTGCAGAAGCTTGTGAAAGATTCCAGCCCGACCGCTTGCCATAACGGTCTGCGCGCCTGCGAATTGATACAAGCCTTCGGGGATAAGAAGGACATCACTGTTTGATGTCGCGATCGAATTCAGTTGAGCCATTAAGAAGTGCCTCTGCGCGCGGGTGAGCGTAACCTTCGCTGTGTTTTGAGGCAACGGAACACGCGGCGACAGATGGGCGCAGGTGAAAAAGTGAGGAAGCGGCCGGAGGCGCTCAACCGACCACAGCTTTCTTGCCGGATTACATCACGCGTCTCGACCTTGCCTGAGAAACACCGAAAGTCAGAGGCATGCGCACCCTTCCTGCGTATGAAAGCAGCAAACCATCCATCAGTTGAACCAAATGCTGTGCACGGGGCGTTGAAAAACCCCGTGCACTGTTTTCAACCACCAGCGATCTTATGCTGGCCGATGGTAGGGGTATTGTTTCAAAGCGCCTTTCTGAAGATCACTTTGTCGTCCCCTTCAGCCCAGAAATCGCGTATCCGCGCCTCCTTCTCGTAGCCATTTTTTGCGTAGAACCTGCGCGTGGCTGCGAAGTCATCGGTTCCCGAGGTTTCGACGATCAGCATACGTTGTTCCATTTTGATCAAATGCTGCTCCGCGGCTTTGACCAGATGGGTGCCCAACTGATGACCCTGATGCTGCGGATGCACCGCTAAGGCAAGCATGTTCCATGTACCGTCCGCAAGTTCTTCGGGGACGGTATAGCATAGACCAACAGCCTTGCCATTCAGGTGACAGGTCAACCAGAAAGCGCTGGTTTGTTGTGCTAGAAAAGGGGCCAGCATGTCGGGCAGCAGTTCAGCTGGGAACAGCTCTGTCGCGTCCAACACCTGTTGAAGCGCCGGGATCTCTTCGTCTTGTGTTTCTTTGATGACTACATTTTCCATTGTGTGTTTGTCCTATCGATTATCATGGTCAGAACACAGGCCACTGGCAGCGTCTCGATGTGCTGCGGTGTCTGTTTCCGGATCTGTTGAGTGATTGTCTTTCGCCTATCCCTGCAGGGTGAATTGCCGTCCGGCATATTCCCAGACTGGATCGCTCCACTTAAGGTCCGAACAGGCAAAACACTCTGCGGGTGTTTTGAGGTTCTCAACAAAGTCTCTCTTGGGTTTATGGCAACACAAAAGGCTTCCAGCATCGCACTTGGAAGTCCTTTGGTTCAAATTGGCCCAATCCAGTGGGCCTTAGCAGCGGACCGCAATCGTAGACATAAAATCTCCATCACCCGTCGATGCTTGCGGGTGTATCTCTCACCTAGCGTCGTAAACCCAGTCAGGCAAGTAGATATGCGTAAATGGTCAGAAACTGTTCACGCCTACCAGTCAATGTTCTTTCGATCCCGAAAGAACCCACCTGTCGGACCAGCTTCAGGTAGTGTGGCAAGCCAAATTGCCGTGTCTGCGCCGTCCTCGGGGGATCGGTTTGCACCGGCTCCACCCATTCGCGTCCGCACCCAGCCAGGACACATGGCGTTGACCTTGACCGTCTCAGGCAAGGTTCTGGCACTTGCCAGTGTGATGGCATTCAATGCTGCTTTGGCCACCCCATAAGCAGCGGGCCCGGCCAAGCCTTCAGAAAACGCGCCCCAACCTGATGAGACATTTACAACCCGGCCATACCCGCTTGCCACCATATGCGGGGTCAAGTGATGCATCAGCAGGTACGGCCCATGAACCATTGCCGCCATCGACATGTCAAAATCGGTAGGATCGTTCAAAAGATTGCCAGACCCGAGGATACCAGCGTTGTTCACAAGCACATCTACTGGGCCGGCCTGCTCGACCGCGGCGGCAATACTCGCTGGGTTTGCCACATCAAGCAGAAGAGCCGTCGCGCCGACCTGTTGTGCTGCGGCCTGACCAGCATTCAGATCCCGGCATCCAATCAGCACCTCCATCCCCTTGGCTTTCAGACCTTTTGCGATCGCAAGACCAATCCCGCGATTGGCCCCGGTAACAAGTGCACGCTTCATCCCAACCTCCTGCATGACATCGTTTAAGTGCGTGTTATATTTCGGACGTCCAAAAGGTCACTCACGAGATCTGAAACCAACTTAGGCAAAGATCAGTTCTGATTGCTGGCAACGCGTTCCGCCGCAAGTGCAGGCAGGTTCTCATTTCCCAGTTGTGCACGCAGATTCGCGCGCATGAATGTGATTTTCCAGCCAACTTCGGTTTTTACCAACTCATGCTGGTAGTCACCGATAAAAACCCATGTATCCTCGCCATCATTTTCCAGAATGTGCGTGGCATAGATATTGGCCGTTGTTGTTGCAGTATCACCATCGATTTCCACAGATTCCGTGCCCATCAGGTGATGTGTACGATCATATCCCGGCAAGACCGTCTGCCACGCGCCTACAATCTCGGATGGCAACAACTTAGGCAAATCGGCGGAGGTGCCCGCCGAGGCGTTGGCATAGGAGGTATAGTCGAGAACTGTACCCTCGGGATGAAATTGTGCTGCGACCTGATCCCAATCGCCCTGATCGGCATAGTAACCTACGTTGTTGATGGCATTCAGGACCTGCTGTTCGTCCGTCAGGTCTGCAAAAGCAGCCGAAGTAAGCGTCATAGCGGCGAATGCGGCAACGATTGATTTCAACATAAGTCTCCTCCTGAGTTTAAGCTGCGGCCCGGCGTTTTGCCTCGGCGGCAAGGTCCGGGTTTCCCGACGCGTATTTGAAATTGAAGCGCATGGATGACAGCCGCCAGCTTTGCTGTTCGCGGATCAGATCAAACGCGTAGGTCCCAACGATGAACTGCAGATCACCGCCTGGATGGTCAGCGATGAAATGCGTCGCCATACCATGACACTGAACCTCAGCATGGTGCCCATTCTGCTCAATGATCAGATTTCCAATCTGATGATGAACGTGATCGAAGAAAGGTAGCAGCCCTGCCCAGGCCTCTGTCAGCGCTTCGGGTGCTACGTCCGATGCCGGTCCTCCGCCATAAGCCGAATAGTCGACATGAAATGGATCGGTCATCAGCTCTTGCACTGCGGCCCAATCACCACGGTCGACCGCAGCAAAGAACCGCGAAACGGTATTGGCAATATCCGTCATCATTGCTCTGCCCTTCATGCTTTGAAGAAATCTGCCACGGCATCTGCCGAAGCGTTGACCACATCGCCACGGTCGTAGAAGTCGAACTGGGTGACGTCCTCGGCCAACCAAAGCTTCTCTAACGGTGCCTTCGTGCGTGCCTCATAGGTTGCGGCACCGGCAGGCAGTGCGATTGAAGGCGAGCCAACCATGAGGATCGGCTTGGTCAATCGATCTGCCGAGGTCTGAGCATCATAAGTCAGCCAAGGTTTCCAGCTGAGGGCAGAAAACTTGTTGTCGTAAGCGGGGATCAGGCCACGATCTTCTTCGGTATAGTATGGCGCCTGATACATCACTGCGGTCTCATCGGTCGAGCTGGCACCCAACAAAATGGTGTCGGCTGCATCCGCCGCCTCACTGGCAGAAATCAGCGCCATGGCCGCATCTGCGCCACCATAGATACCCTCGGCCATTTTGGGATCGTGCAGCCAAGGCGCGACCAGAGCGAGTTTCGAAAGCCGAGTATCGTCGGCGACCGCCTCGGCCATGTAGCCAGACGACGCACAAATTCCTAAGCCTGAAACGCTGCCAATGTCATCCCGACTGGCCATGAACGTGACCGCAGCTTTGATATCGGCTGTCTTTACCACCGGATCTTCGACATAACGCGGCGCGCCTTCGCTTTCGCCCCAACCGGTAAAGTCGAACGCCAGCGCCGCGACACCGCGCGCCGCCAATTCACGGGCATAGGTGCCTGGCATCTGTTCCTTTACCGTGGTCCAGGCCCCCGTAACGATCGCCCCGGGTAGCGTGCCCACCTTTTCAGCGGGTTGGTACAAAATGCCTTTAAGCGTCGCACCATTGCTGTCAAAGCTGACTGCTTGGGATGTCACGCCTTTTCGATCAGGTTGGTTTTGTAGGTTGATCGTCGCCATTGGGTCTCTCCATCAAGGCCGTTGTTGATGAGAGATGTAACTGTTCACATGAACTGTGATAATATAGCTATCAACCACCACTATAGTGTATGAAATCGAATAATGAGACTGCCTCTTCCGACCTTGGAAATCTTTGATGCCATCGCCCGCGAAGGCTCGTTCAAGGGCGCCGCCAACCGGCTTGGGCTGCAACCTTCGACGGTCAGCCATCAGCTCAAAACGCTCGAGGCGCAACTGGGTACAGCGCTGATAATCCGCACCACGCGGTCGCTAAGTCTGACAGAAGCTGGCCGAGCCTTGCTGCGCGGCGCTGGCCCGGCGTTTGATCAATTGGCGGACGCGGTCGAGACGGCCCGCTCTGTCGGTCATGCCCCGCGCGGTGCGTTGCGCCTGGCGATGACCGATTTCGTCTACGAGCTCTATGTCAGCCATGCGCTGGAAAGCTTTCGAAGCACCTATCCTGACATCGAAATCGAGATGGCGTTTACCGACGCTCTGACCGATCTGTTGTCAGAAGAACTGCATGCGGGTTTCCGTTTAGGAGACCGCATCGCCCCCGACATGGTCGCGGTCCGGCTCAGCCAGTCTGAACCGCTCGCCGTTTTGGCCAGTCCGACATATCTAGAGCGATGCGGAATTCCAAATACACCAGCCGAACTGCTCAAACATGATTGTATTCGCTATCGTTTTCCCACCTCGCGTCAAATCGCACCGTGGACATTCATTGACCAATCTCAGGACTACACAGTCGAGGTCACAGGGCCGTTGATCGTCAATACACTACCAGCAGTCGTTGATCTGGCGCTGAAGGGTCATGGGCTGATATTCACCTTCAGGGATTATTGTGCAGATCAGATCAAACAAGGGACATTGGTGCCCGTGTTGCAGGATCACTTGGGCAATACGCCCGGCACCTACATTTATTTCCCCCGAGAATACCGCAACATGGTTCCGCTACGATTGTTCATCGATCACCTGAAATCTTCGGTTCTGGACCGGCCATAGATCAGCCCGATAGCGCCTGCGGTAACACGAAAGGAATATCTGTTGGCGGCAGAGTGTTGATGGGTAGATCGATGCCATAGACCTGCTTCATGGTTTCAGTGTTCAGAACCTCAGACACTGTGCCCGACATCCACATGTGACCTTCGGACAAGATATAAACCAGATCGGCAAACAGCGCCGTCAGGTTAAGATCGTGCATTACAACAACAACGCCGCCGCCTTTGGCCGCGAAGTCGCGCGCGATACCCAGGACGGTGAACTGATGCGCGATGTCCAGGCTGGCGACAGGTTCGTCTAACAGCAACCAACGGGGTTGGTCCTGATCCCTTGCCTCCCAGACCTGGGTCAACACGCGGGCCAGTTGGACACGCTGCTGCTCGCCGCCCGACAAGTTCTGATAGGATCGGTTTTCAAACCCGGCAAGATCGACATGTGCCAAGGCCTGCGATGGCAAATCCTCTTCCGCAGCGGCCAAGCCATTGGACAGCCCAAGCCGCACAATTTCGTGTACGGTAAAAGGGAAAGCCACCGTCGTTTGCTGCGGCAGCACACCCCGCATCGCCGCCAACTCCCAAGGGCGTAGCTCTGCAATGTCGTGGCCATTCAGCAAAACGGTTCCAGTGCCCACCAGCTCACCGCTCAGTGTCTTCAGCAGGGTTGATTTGCCCGACCCATTCGGACCGATGATTGCCGTGACCTGCCCGGGTTGGGCTGTAAATTCCACGCCGTGCAGAACCTCTTTGCGTCCCAGACAGACACGAATGTTCTTCGCCTTCATCATGGTTTACATCCCCATCTGCCCGTGGCGTCGCAATAAAATCCAGAAAAAGACCGGCGCGCCCAGTATCGCCGTGACGATTCCGATGGGCAGCTCTGCCGGGGCGACGATAACCCGACTGATCATGTCGGCACATAGCAGCAGCGTTGCCCCCAACAGGGCCGAGTTCATCAATAGCCGGTGGTGATTAGGTCCGGTGCTGAGCCGCAGCAGATGCGGCACAACAATACCGATAAACCCAATACCCCCCGACACAGCAACCGCAGCCCCGATGGCCCCCGCAACCGTCAAAACAGCGATGTTTTTGCTGCGCTGCACCGGGATGCCCATGTGATGGGCAATCGCCTCACCCATCGCCAGACCATTCAACGCCCGCGCCAAGAACTGTGTGCAAATGATGGATGCCAGAATGATCGGGGCTGCCGTTGCAACCTTGGCCCAGGTCGCCCCGGCAAGCGACCCCATACCCCAGAAAGTCAGGTCCCTAAGTTGCTGGTCGTCGGCCAGATAAACCATGACGCCTGTCACTGCTCCGAACAATGCAGCCAGCGCGATCCCTGCCAGCAACATTGTTGCGACCGAAGTCTGCCCCTGCCGGGTTGAGACATGATAAAGGATCAGGACAGATGCCCAACCGCCCATGAACGCGGCAAGTGCGATCAGCCCGTCCCCGACCCAGGCCAGCAATGTGACAGGAAGCAAGCCGCCAAAGACAATGGCCGTGATCGCACCCAGCCCAGCCCCCGCGCTGACACCTACTATACCAGGGTCCGCCAGCGGGTTGCGGAACAATCCCTGCATCACCACCCCGGAGACAGCTAGGGCCGCTCCGACCAAGACGCCCATTGCGAGGCGTGGCAGGCGCACATCCCACAGGACGACCCTGTTGAGATCGGATAGGGGACGCCCCTGGATCAAGTCCGAAACGGCCGTGATCAAAGAGGCTTGGGATGCGCCGACAGAAACACTGATCGCACTGGTCGCGATCAGCACCGCTATCAGACCCAGGGTGATACGTCTGGCGCGAACATGGCGATCCTGAAACTCGGCACGCGCTGGCGCGCCATCCAGAGCCAAGGTCATGATCCGTTCACATCCCGCAACGCAGCTGAAAGATCTGCAATTGCCTCGGCAGTGCGCGGACCAAAGCCCAACAGATACGCGCCCGGCATCCGGATCAAAGAGGTGGATCGACCTGCCGGTGTCAACTGGATCGCAGGCAGGGAAAACAGGTCTTCGTCCGAAACCGCATGATTTCCCTGACGCTCCATCATCAGGATCACATCCGGGGCGGTGACGGCAAGCGCCTCGGGCGTGATGGGTTTGAACCCCTCAACCGCGGCGGCGGCATTGATACCACCGGCCATCTTTATGATGCTGTCCGCCTGCGTGCCTGCACCGCCGACAGTTATGTCTCCGTCGCGTGCGTTCAATATGAACAGGACACGTTGCCGATCCTGCCCGGCCAGGTTCTGCGCATTGTTTTCTGCCAGCGCCATCTGCCTAGACGCTTGGGCGGCCAGCGCCTCGGCCTCAGCCTCAACCCCCAAAGCGGCGCCAATGGTCAGGATTTTCTCGACAACCCCACCACGCGAAAAGGTGTCGGCTACCGTGACATAATCCACCCCTGCCTCTTGCAAGACTTTGATCGCATCCGGCGGGCCGGACCCCTCGAGCGCCAAGATCAGATCGGGCTCAACCGACAGCACGCCTTCGGGCGACAAAGCGCGGCGATAGCCCACGTCCGGCAATTCAAGCGCGGCTTTCGGATAAGTCGAAGTTCGATCACGGCCGACAAGCCTGTCTTGCTGGCCCAGCGCATAGATGATTTCCGTGACCGAGCTACCGATGGCAATCACGCGCCGGTCCTCGGCCAGTGTGGTACCGGCAGACAGGATCAGCGCCGCGATAAAGGCGATCAGGGTTCTCATTTCGTGACCTCTTGTTCCGACAAAGTAGGCAGCCCATCAACCAAAGCGTTCCAGGCCGGGCGGTGATCGGTTTCACCCGAGCGACGCCCGAAGATCTGGAAGATGAGCCCGCCTTCGGCATCGAACACCTCGACCGATACGGCCGGGCCACGCTGCGTGGGCTTGTTCACGGCCCAAACCTCGGCAATATGGTCGGTGCGCAGGTGTAGATTGAACTGCGGATCAAGCACGTTGAACCACGGACCCATCTGTTTCAGCGTTTCAACCGGACCACCGTGAATTTCGATGCATCCCCGATTGCCGACAAAAACCATCACCTCAAGACCCTGATCGCGCACCTGCTCGAACATGCCGGCGACAATATCGGTTTGCAGTGGCCGCGTCAGCGGTGCGCCTGCGATCCGATAAGCCCCCAGCCGGTTCATCTTGAGCTTTGAGGTCAGGCGCATGAACTGATGCGTATCCGTCATCTTGGCCCATTCGCCGCGCAGGATATCAGCTTTCTCGGGGTTGGCCTTAGGTGTCTCGGTCGCTTTGCGCGGCTCGACCGATAAAGTTTGCGATTGATCCTCTGACGCCAAAGCCCGCGTCAGATGGGCCCAGTGATCCACATCCGATCCTTCACGCAGGAATATCTTGTGCACGGCATCGCCCGCCGCATCAAACACCTGGATCGAGCGACGCGTTCCCGTGTCGGTCTCGCGCTCAACCGCAAAGGCATGTTTCCAGTGGCTGGGGAACATCCGCAAATCAATTGCTTCGGTCAGCACCATCGCAGCATGAGAACCCGAATGGTAGTTGTCGTATTGACCAACTTTTTCAATGACACAAGACGGATTGCGCGTTAGCGCCATGACCTCGCCCAAACCGTTCAACTGACCAAACAAATCATCCAGATTGGCCGATATCCGGGTCGCCCCCTGCCCCACAAAAGCTGCAACCAGCTGTCCTTCGGTCAAGCCGAGCGATTCCGCCAAGTCCCGATCCCGCTTACCCGCCTTGTTGACATAGGCCTCGCGGATATCCTGAGGGGCCATAAGCACCTGTTCCATAGTCGGTTTCCCATCTTTTGGTGGTTTTGAAGATGCTGGCCCGGTCACTGACGCCGTCAGTGACCCGCTGGCAAAGACTGCATAAACAGTCACGAAATTTGTTGACTGTTTTAGTAAGCTTTATTAACGAGCACAAGTCATCGCCGAATGACGATTCTGAAAGACACTAAAAAAGACTGACTAAGCCAGCGGCTTGCAAGCATTTCCAGTCCTTACACATGCATAGGGGGACAGATATGCGTGCACGAATCTATATGGCAGGCCTGATGGGCACTGCCTCTTGCCTCAGTTTGATGACAGCCGCCGCCTGGGCGCAGGAAGAGGATGACGGTTTCCTGGGCACGCTGGAGCTGGGCGAAAGTAAGCGGGAAATCCAGACTGACACGGCGGTGCCGGTCACCAATATCGATCAGGAAGAGATCAATGACCGTCAGGCCAACACAGTCGCCGAACTGATCGATACCGTACCCGGCGTGACACTGGTGAACGGCTCGACCCCGCAAGGGTCTGGTATAAACATCCGGGGTTTTGGGGCCAACGGAACCTTCGGCACAGATCAGAAAGTTCTGATCCTTGTCGACGGCGCCACCACCGGCGCGGAAGAGCTGTATCGGATCGGCAACCAGTTGTTCACTGATCCGCAGCTTTACAAAAGCGTATCCGTGATCCGCGGTACCGTTGGATCGTTCGAGTTCGGCTCGGGCGTTGTCGGCGGTGTGGTTCAGCTGGAAACTAAGGATGCATCCGACTTCACAGGCGGCGTTCCCGGCGTCAAACTGCGCCAACTGCTCGAAGCGTCTACGAGCGGAAATGGTTTTGTCTCGTCCTCGATCCTGGCCTGGCAACCAAATGAACAAACCGAGTTCCTGTTGAGCTACACCTATCGGGATCAGGACGATCAGGAAGATGGTAACGGCGATACCATCGGCAATAGTGAATTCACGCTTCCGTCCTATCTGATCAAAGGTAAGTACAGTTTTGGCGACAATCTGGAACACTCGATCACCGCGTCCTGGAACAACTCGACCTCGGACGAGAAAGACGTGCCTTACGACTCGTTCAGCGTCACGGCAGACGCCTTTGGCAATGTGGATCGACGGATTGAAAACCGGGTTGCCATACTGCGGTATCAATATCAACCGGCTGGAAATGATCTGGTCGATCTGGATGTGAACCTTAGCTATTCCGACCAGAGGATCGACAACACCTACATCGCGGGTTCATCCCCTCTGGAAGGGTCTCCGTTTTTCCCATCGCTTCTGGACCTTGCCGAGGCCGAACAGCGGTACGAGACGACGAAACTCACAATCAAGAACACGGCCTATTTCCAAACCGGTATCGCGTCACATGATCTGCGCGCCGGGATCGAGTTCATTGATCGCGATCGCTTGGATGGCGGTGATGCTGCCCCCGGCGGGACAGATCGTCGTTTCGCACTGTTTGCGGTTGATGACATCGGGATCGGCGACAGCCTGACCCTCACCCCGGCCATACGCTACGAGAAACAAGATATCTCTGGCGACTCAGATGCGACACCACCGCTGAGCGCAAGCTATGACAACGATGCACTGATGGGCGGCCTGTCTGCGCGGTATGAGTTCAGCAATGGCTTTGCGATCTTTGGCGGCGGAGCCTACACAGAAAACCTTCCGATCATCGATGACCTTGGCACGCCGTTGCTGATGAATCAGTCCGAAAAGGCGCGGACATGGGAAGCGGGCTTTTCTTATAATGCGGGTGATGTATTTGCCACGGGCGATGTCGTGCGCGCCAAGGTAAATGCCTATGAGACGACCTTGTGGGACATCACATCCTACCGCGACGTGGACAATGTCAAAGCTCGCGGCGTGGAAGTTGAGGCCTCATACGCAAATGCCGGTGGTTTCTACATGGATTTCAATACCAACATCGTCCACGCAACCGAGTCGGATGCCGGTGTCGAAACCCGGTGGAGGAACGAACCTGCCGACACGGCTCGTCTGACTGTCGGCCAGCGCTTTGGTGAAACGCTGGATGTCAGCTGGGAAATCCTTGGATCCCGTGCCGGGTTCGATTCGTCAGGCGATCCTTTGGGTGGGTTCGGCGTGAACACGCTCCGCGCCAGCTACTTCCCGCAAGAAGGGGCTTTCAAAGGCTTTGAATTCTATGCCGGGATCGAAAACATCCTGGACAAAGATTATCAGGGCAGCCTTTCGTCGCGCCGCGCACCCGGCCGGAACTTCAAGTTCACCGTCGCCAAAACCTTCTGATCTGACAAACGAAAGGACCATCATGAAAATGGCATCATATAGAAATGCTCGGCTGGTCCTGCTGACCCTGCTCCCAATTCTGGGGGCAGGGTTTGCCAGTGCTGAAGAGCCGGAAAAGCCCAAGGGCATCTCGATCGAGCTCAGCTCGGCCGAAGACAAGGACCAAAGCTGCATGGTCAGCTTTCTGGTCGAAAACTCCTACGACATAGATATCGACGGCGCGGTCTATGAGACTGTGCTGTTCGGTGCTGACGGCAAAGTTGCCTTGCTGACCCTGTTGGATTTCCAAGACCTGCCCGCCGGTCGCCCGCGCGTGCGTCAGTTTCAGTTTGCCGAAATGGCCTGCAACCAGATCAGCCGCATTCTGATCAACGGGGCGCAGGACTGCACCCATCAGGGAGATATGCCAGACGCCTGTATGTCGGGCCTGATGCTAAAAAGCCGCCTCGAAACCGAGATGATTGGATAGGCAAATGGATGCGATCTTGCAGAACCTGAAAGGTATTCTGGCACTCGGCGGACCCGTTGTTGCGATCTTGATCGTCACATCAATCGCGACGCTGTCGTTGATCCTCTACAAGCTATGGCAATATCGGGCAGCCGGGGTGGGCCGACATATCGAACTGTCCCGCGCCATTCTGGCCTGGGATCGTCAGGATCGTGCCAACGCGATGGCGCATCTGAATAAAAGCCGCAGCTATCTGGCCCCGGTGATTGCCATGTCTCTCGGCGGCGATGGAACCGCCTTGTCGGATCGCGTCGATGCCGAGTCTGAGGCGCGGTTTGCCCAGCTTGAACGGGGCTTGAACGTGCTGGACATGGTCGCGCAACTTGCGCCACTTCTGGGCCTGTTCGGCACCGTCCTGGGCATGATCGAGGCGTTCCAAACCTTGCAAGGTGCGGGTAATGCAGTTGACCCTGCGCTTCTGGCCGGTGGTATCTGGGTGGCCCTGCTGACCACCGCCGCAGGGCTTGCAGTCGCCATGCCAACCTCGCTTGTGCTCACCTGGTTCGAAGCGCGGATGACCCGTGAACGCATCTTTGCCAATCAGGCGTTGCGCACGGTCTTTGCCCCTGGCCATGCAGCCCAGGAACATACCGGCACCCTGCCTGAGGTCACCGCAGCGCATGTCGCTTGAGACCCGCCGAAAACGGCGCAGACGCCTGTCGATGACATCCCTGATTGATGTCATTTTCCTGCTGTTGTTGTTCTTCATGCTCACCTCAACCTTCTCGAAATTCGGAGAGATTGAGTTCGCCACCACCTCGCCTGGCGGGTCAGCTTCAGACGCGCCCATGCGATTTGTGAAACTTGAAAGGGATCGCATTCTGGTCGATGGGTCCGAGGTTCAGCTTGGTGCAGTTGCCGCCTTGTTCGACGGCGAGGCCGAGCAATTGGCGCTGATCAGCCTGAGTCAGGATGCAACGGCGCAGCAGTTGATCGACCTTCTGACAGCGCTGCGCCCCGTTGCACAGCTACGCACGCAGGTCATCGGATGATGCAGCTGAAACCCAAAGCCAAGCAGATGCGAGAACCGACGATTGCCCTGATCAACGTCGTCTTTCTGATGCTGGTTTTCTTCATGATCGCGGGAACGCTCGCCCCGCCGCTGAACGGTTCGGTTCAATTGGTCGAAACGCAGGAACTTGAGGGGCGAGAGCCCCCGGATGCTCTGGTCATTCGCGCAGATGGAGTGCTTGAATATCGCGGGGCCGAGCTGACAGATGCCGAGGCCTATGTTGAACGCGCCTCCATCGACTTTCCGCTCGATGACGTGCGCCTCGTGCCCGACAGATCGGTCCCTGCAATCCGCTTGAAAGAGGTCAGCGATGCCCTGCGCACCTTGGGAGCCACGAAAATCTACGTCGTGACAAAGCGAGGTTTGCCATGATCCCCAGATCCCGCGCCATTGCCGCGCTCGCAATTCTGTTGGCCGCCGCTACGCATAGCCTTGCGCTGCATGAGTTTCGCACGGACGAGCCCGTTTTGGTAGAAGGCGGTGGATCTGTTGAAACAGCCGCGCTTGGATCCTCCTTCAAGGATTTCGTCGCCGGAACCGCCCCCTCGGCATCGGCTGAGACGCAGCAACAACCGGTCGAGCCAGACCGGCAAGCTCAAAAAGCAGTGCCTGAGACGCTATCTGTAAGCAGCGCGGCACCATCCGTCACAGCGGCAGTTCCGGCTAAGCCGAACCTAGCAATTGCACAAACCCCACGCTCTCTCGAGAAACCTTTGGTCCAGAAGCCCATCGCCGAACCAGTGACAGCCCCGAAAACGCCACCCGTCCAAAAGCCTGAACCTGAGAAAACAAAAACCGCCGAAACTCCAGCGAAGGCTGGATACGCCGAGCAAGACCGGAAGAAGGGAGCGGCAACGGGCAAGACAGCAAAGGGTGCAGCTACGGCGCAAAGCGCAACGCGACCCACCTCGATCCAGGGCAATGCAGAGGCCAGCAACTACGCCGGTCAGGTCAAGCGCAGAATCCTCCGGGCGCGACGCAAAAGCGTGAACATCAAAGGATCGGTCCTGATCACGTTCCACATTGCAGACAACGGTACGCTTCAATCCGCGCAGGTTTCGCGCAGTTCGGGGTCAAAAAAGCTCGATCAGGTCGCATTAGCCCAAATCCGTGCTGCGGCCCCGTTCCCAGTCCCGCCACCTTCGGCACGACGCCAATACACCTTGGAGATCAAGGGAAAATAGCGCGGCAAGGTGTCCGAAAGCCCCATCACTTTTCCAACGGCTTGATATTGAAGCTTGGCATGCGCCCACCAAAAAGTGTTCAATCGGGGCAGCAAGGGGATCGGCATGCACAAACCGGAGCGTTTCGAAAAGTTTTATTTCGCCAAGGTGGGCATGGGTGAGGCCTGTGGCTGCGCCGAGCGTGTTATCGACGTCTATGAGTTCAATCGCAAAGGTGGAACCCAGTCGAAGCAAGCCCTGAAGAAAGACAAGCGCAAACGTCGGTCATTTCGATCATGGGCAATGAAATACGGGTTGCTCAGCCGGAAGCCTCGGGCTTAAACCTACACCAGAAAAGTCAGGCGCAAACCCAACCGGAGCCCCGTCGATTGGGACCGGATCACCCCGCGCATCAGACCAAAAGGACATGCCCGTGACAGACCCGTCCATGCAAACCCTCTCACTCGCCGATGTGCGGTCGCTTGCAAAATCGACGCTACAAGGGGTGGGGGTGGATGAGGTTGGAAGCGATATTCTGGCCGATATCATCATGCGGTCGGAACGGGATGGGCCGCGCAGCCACGGTTTACGCAATCTGCCAATTTATGCGCAAAGTTTCACCTCCGGCTACGCCAACCCGACGGCCAACCCGGTCATTCGCCGCATTGCCCCCGGCGTTCTGCGCGGGGATGCGGATAATGGTTATTACCAGATCGCGGCCCATGCGGCGCGCGACGAACTGATCGACATGACCCGTGAAAACGGCATCGCCGCCTTCACCTGTGCCAATTGTCACCATTTAGGTGCGTTGCGTTTTGACACCGAACCATTGGCCGAGGCCGGGCTGGTCGCCATCGCCGTTATCAACTCACTGTCACTTGTGGTGCCACAAGGCGGTGTGCGCCCAGTCTTTGGCACCAACCCGATGTCCTTTGCCTGCCCTCGCGACGGGGCCGCGCCCCTGGTGTGGGATCAGGCCTCGTCCGCCGTGGCGTTTATGGACATCAAGATGGCCGCTGCAGAAGGGCATGATTTGCGGCAACCCGCCGGGCTGGATCGCGATGGGACCCCCACAGCAGATCCGGACGCCATTCTGGAAACCCGCAGCCTATTGCCGTTTGGAGGTCACAAAGGTGCGGGAATTGCCCTTTTGGTCGAGGTTCTGGGCGCAGCTTTGGCTGGCGGCACCCTATCCGTCGACAATGCTGAACGTGAAGCACATGGCGCGCTGAACATCAAAGGCGGGGCGACGCTGATTGCCCTGGATCCTGCCCGCTTTGGCAACGACGCCTTCGCCGGTTACATCACCCGCATCTGCGCTGAGATTAAGGATAATGGTGATGCCCGCGTGCCTGGCGACGGTCGGCTTAAAAATCGCGCCGAAGCCGAGGCCAATGGCATCACCGCCAGCCAAGAGGTTTTGGATCAGATCGCAGCCCTGACCTGAGCGCATAGTCGAAGGCTGAACCCCAGCCAAAGACCCACAATACGGTCACTACGATAGACACGCTCAGGACACGTATGGCTGAAAACTGCCTCGTGTCTGCCTTGTTATTCGCGGTTTCTTGCTGGAAAAGAGAAGCATTCTTGGCAATGCAGGCCCGGCTTTCTAAGTCAGAGGCCCGCACCGCCGGACCTGATTGATGTGGAATGCAGCTTGAGACCCGAACACAGAATGTCGCCCGCCCCACGCCATGAATTGCGCATCGTGCGCAATCAGGGGATAACTTTTCTGGCTTTGGCCTTCCTGTTCAGCATCTTCGTCAATCTTCTGATGCTGACCGGACCGTTGTTCATGTTGCAGGTCTATGACCGGGTGCTGAGTTCGCGTGCGGTTGAGACGCTGACAGCCCTGTTTATCCTTGTTGCGCTGCTTTATGCGCTGATGGCGATGCTGGATTTTGCCCGCGGTCGCATCGTGGCGCGTTTTGGCGCGCGGTTTCAATCCAAGCTGGATGAACGGGTGTTCGATGCCACGTTGCGACGGTCACTTAACCCGCAGGCACGCTCGGCCCCAGCCACTGCATTGCGCGATCTTGAGTCGATCCAGAACCTGTGCTCGTCGCCTGTGCTGCTTGCAGTTATGGACATCCCGTGGACCCCGGTGTTCCTGGCAGCGATTTTCATATTCCACCCGCTTCTGGGGTGGCTGGCCGTTGCAGGTGGCGGGCTTCTGATTGTCATTGCCTTGCTGAACCAGGGCTTGACCCGCCGCAAGGTGGCCGAGGCGCAGGCTGCATCGGCGCGGGCCAACTCCTTCTCGGAACATGCCCGACAAGCGGCCGAGGTTGTTCGATCCCAGGGGATGCAACAGGATGTCACCCTGCGCTGGATGAACCAGCGCACTGATGCGCTGCGTCAGACAATTGCGGCCAGTGACTGGACAGGCAGCTTCACCTCACTGACCAAATCGCTGCGGCTGTTTTTGCAATCGGCCATGTTGGCGCTTGGCGCTTGGCTGGTGTTGCAGAACGAGTTGTCGCCCGGTGCGATGATCGCCGGGTCGATCCTGCTGGGTCGGGCGCTGGCCCCTGTCGAACAGGCAGTTGGGCAATGGTCTATGATCGAAAAGGCACGCACCGCCTGGACCTCACTCAACCTGTTTCTGGATCAAACCCCGCCCGAACCCAACCGCACCAAGCTGCCCACGCCTGAGGCACGCCTGGCTGCCAAGGCGCTGACAGTGATCCCACCGGGCGCGGCGGCACCGACCTTGCGCAATGTGACATTGAATCTGGAACCCGGAACGGCGCTTGGGGTGATCGGCAAAAGCGGATCAGGCAAGACCACGCTGGCCAAGGCGTTGCTGGGCCTTTGGCACCCTGCCGCCGGGGAAATTCGGCTGGGCGGCGCGACACTGGATCAATATGACCCCACCGATCTGGGTCAGCATATTGGTTATCTGCCACAGCAGGTGACGCTGTTTAACGGCTCGGTCGCGGAAAACATCGCCCGCATGTCACAAAACCCCGATCCGCAGGCTGTGGTCGAGGCGGCCAAAAAGGCCAACGCGCATGAGCTGATCCTGACTTTGGAGAAGGGATATGACACGTTTCTGGAAGGCAATGACAGCCAGCTGTCGGGCGGTCAGAAACAGCGCATCGCACTGGCGCGGGCCTTGTATGGCGACCCGGTGCTGTTGATCCTGGACGAGCCGAACTCTGCCCTTGATGCGGATGGGACCGAAGCGCTGAACGCTGCAGTGCGCGGGCTGAAAGAGGCGGGAAAAGCAGCCATCATCATGACCCATCGACCGCAGGCCATCTCGGAATGTGATACTTTGGCGGTTGTCGAACAGGGACAGCTGGTCAAGTTCGGCACCCGTGACGAGGTGTTGAACGCGATGGTCCAAAACGCAGGTGCCATCAAACGCAACCTCAATCAGGTGAACGTCGGATGACCGAGCAGACGAAAACCAACGGGCGCACACCCTGGCGGATTACCGTGCCCGCATTAGTGGGTTTCTTGGCCCTTGCCATTCTGGTCGGCGGTCTTGGTATCTGGTCGGTATACACCCAACTGGCGGGTGCAATTGTGTCCTCAGGCTCGATCGAGGTGCAAAGCAACCGTCAGGTGGTGCAGCACCCGGATGGCGGCGTCGTAGGCGAGATTTTTGTGCGCGACGGTGCGGTCGTGTCCAGCGGCGATCTGCTTTTGCGGCTGGACGATACCTTCCTGTCTTCGGAAAAAACCATCGTCGAGGCGCAGCTGTTCGAACTTCTCGCCCGCCGTGCCCGGCTGGAAGCAGAACGGGACAGCGCCACCCCCGAAGACCTGGCCATTCAATTGGACGGCGTTCAGCACGAACATGGCATCCAGCGCGACCTGATCGAAGGTCAACAACGCCTGTTCGAGGCGCGGTTGAATACAATGACTCAGCAAACCGATCAGCTGAAAAAACAGCTGGTTCAAACCGAAAGTGAGATTGACGGCACCGAGGCGCAGCTGGTCTCGCTCCGCCTGCAGGTCGAGCTGATCCGCGAGGAGCTTGAAGATCAACAAAGCCTGCTGAGCCGCGGCCTGACACAGGCCAGCCGGGTCCTGGCCCTGCAACGGGAAGAGGCCAGCCTGAGCGGTGAGATCGGGCGTCTTGAGGCATCCATCGCCCGGCTCAAAGGCCAAATCGCCGCGACCGAAATTCGGATCGTTGAGCTGGACGCCACCCGACGGGAAGAGGCGATTACCACCCTTCGCGACGTGCAATCGCAGGTCGCGGAACTGTCAGAACGGCGGTTGTCTCTGACGGAACGCCTGTCCCGTCTAGACATTCGTGCCCCGGTTTCGGGCACGGTCTATGGCAGTCAGGTTTTTGCCCTGCAATCGGTAATCCAGCCGGCTGAGCCGATGATGTATGTGGTGCCGCAGGACACGCCATTGCTGGTCGCCGCACGGGTAGATGCGATCCATGTGGACCAACTGCATGTGGGTCAGCCCGTCGCCCTGCGCTTTCCCGCCTTCAACCAGCGCGAAACGCCTGAACTTGACGGCCATGTGATCAACGTCTCGGCCGATACATTCACCGACGAACAAACCGGTTTCACTTTCTACCGGGCCGAGCTGGTCCCCGATGAAGGACAGGTCGAGCGGCTGAACGGTCAGGTTCTTCTGCCCGGCATGCCGGTTGAGGCCATGATTAAGACCGATGAACGCACGCCCCTGTCCTATCTGGTCAAACCGATGGCCGACTATTTCAACCGTGCCTTTCGCGAGTGAAACAAGCCCTACGACCCCGCCTTCTGCGCCCCTTCGCGCATCTGGCTGAGTGTCTGCCTTGGGGTCAGCGCCTCAGGCGAAATGTTCAGGTCCAGAACAGCCCCTGTATCCGACGCCAACGCCCTTTCGAACGCGGCCTCGAAATCCTCGGTCCGCTCAACTCGCTCGCCATGATAGCCATAAGACCGGGCGAGTGCTGCGAAATCGGGGTTATCCAGCGTGGTCCCTGAAACGCGGGCGGGATAGGTTTTTTCCTGATGCATTCGAATGGTGCCGTAGGTGCCATTGTTCAGGATCAGCACGATGGGTTGCGCACCCGCCTGCATGGCGGTCCCAAGCTCCTGACAATTCATCTGAAAATCCCCGTCCCCGGCAAAGCAAACAACGGTTCGCTCTGGATGCGCGACTTTGGCGGCAACGGCTGCGGGTAGGCCATACCCCATCGCACCGGATTGCGGGGCCAACAGGCGTTGTTGAGGGCCGTATTTGAAAAACTTGTTTGGCCAGACGGTGAAGTTCCCTGCGCCATTGGTCAGGATTGCATCATCGGGCAGTCGATTCCGCAAATAGGCCGAGACCTTGCCCATATCCACCGGGCTGGGCAGGTCGGGCAGGTCGAAACCAGCCTCATAATCCGCACGAGCCTGTGCGCGCCAATCTGCCCATCCTCCACTCGCCACATGCTCGGACAGCGCGGTTGCAAAGGCATTCGGACCGGATTGAATACCCAGATCGGGAATGTAGACCTTGCCAAGCTCTCGGTCCGAGGCGTGGACATGGATCAGCTTCTGTTCCGGCTTGGGCACGCTCAGCAAAGTGTAGCCTTCGGTTGTCATCTCTCCGAACCGCACGCCGATGGCCAGGATCACATCCGCGCCTTGTATCTGCGCCCGCGTGGCCGGTGTCATCCCGGTTCCGGCATCGCCGACATAGCTGGGGGAATGGTTGTCAAACAGGTCCTGAAACCGGAACGCGGCCACAACGGGGATGTCAGAGCGTTCGGCAAAACGCTGCAACGCGGCACTGCCTTCGGCGCGCCAACCCCCGCCGCCAATCAGGATCAACGGGCGATCCGCACCGGACAGGGCCGACATCACACCATCGATGGCCTCGGGCGTCGGGCCGGGCTCATGTACGACCGCCGGGCCTGTCAGAGCGGGCACATCGGTGACGGCAGTCAGCATATCCTCTGGCAAGGCAACGACGACCGGACCGGGGCGGCCCGAGATAGCCGTGGTCCAGGCGCGGGCGATGATTTCTGGGATACGATCTACCCCCTCGATCTCGGTCACCCATTTGGCGACGGTCCCGAAATAAGCGCGATAGTCGATCTCCTGAAACGCTTCGCGCCCTTTCATATCCGTGCCCACCTGACCCACAAACAGGATCATCGGCGCACTGTCCTGCATCGCCGTATGCACACCGATCGACGCGTTGGTCGCTCCCGGGCCGCGTGTGACGAAACAGATACCGGGCTGTCCGGTCAGTTTGCCATAGGCTGCTGCCATAAAGGCCGCGCCACCCTCGTTCCGGCACAGGATGAAATCCAGCGCACCATTTGCCCCTGCCCGTGCGCTGCCGGTATCATGCAGCGCATCCAGCACCGCCAGATAGCTTTCACCCGGCACACCAAAACTGTGCTGGGCGCCCAGCGCCTGCAAGCATTCCACCAGCACAACGCCACCGTTCCGTTCTGTCATCTCGGGCTTTTCCTTCGAACCGTCTTGTGAAACGCTCGCGTCAGTCCGACATCGAGGGCGTTCCTATCGCGGCCAACTTGGCCGAAGAAGGCGTTGAAGGTAAATCCAGAAATCCATGAAATGGGAAAATTATTCGACTGACCAGGCCAGGATCATCTGATAACCCGCTTATCACCCCTCATTGCAAAGACCAGCCCCCTGATCTGGCAGGATTTAAGGAGAGGATCATTGAAGGCTGCCATGAATATCCTGTTCATCATGTATGACCAGCTGCGGTTCGACTATCTCAGCTGCGCCGGGCACCCTCATCTGGACACACCGAACTTTGACCGGGTTGCACGGATGGGCGTGCGTTTCACCAACACATATGTGCAATCGCCGATCTGCGGGGCCAGCCGGATGAGCTGTTACACCGGGCGCTATGCCTCGTCCCATGGTGCGCAATGGAACGGGTATCCGCTGCGCGTCGGCGAGGTCACGCTGGGCGATCACTTAAGGGGCGCGGGTATGGGGTGCTGGCTGATCGGCAAGACCCATATGAAAGCCGACGCTGCCGGAATGGCGCGTTTGGGCTTGTCGCCCGACAGCATCATTGGCGCACGGCAGGCTGAATGCGGATTTGACGTCTGGGTCCGCGATGACGGGCTTTGGGCCGAGGGGCCCGACGGGTTCTATGACAAAAAACACGCGCCCTATAACGACTATCTCAAATCCAAAGGCTATGACGCCCAAAACCCTTGGGCCAATCATGCCAATGCAGGGGTCGAAGATGGTGAGATCGCCAGCGGCTGGTTGTTCCAAAACGCCGACAAAGCCGCCAATATCCGCGAGGAAGACAGCGAAACCCCCTGGCTGACCGACCGGGCGATTGACTTCATCGATCAAGCCGAGGGGCCCTGGTGCGCCCATGTCAGCTATATCAAACCGCATTGGCCCTATATCGTACCCGCACCCTATCATGACATGTACGGACCGGCCCACGTGCCACCGGCCAAGCGGGCCAAGGTCGAGCGGGACGACCCCCATCCCGTCTACGCCGCGTTCATGAACAACAAAATCGCCGCCGCCTTCCAAAAGGAAGAGACCCGGCAAAAGGTCATCCCGGCCTATATGGGTTTGATCAAGCAATGCGACGATCACCTTGGCCGTCTGCTGGACCACCTAGAAGCCACGGGCCAGATGCAGAACACGATGATCGTGCTGACATCGGATCATGGCGACTATCTTGGCGATCACTGGCTGGGTGAGAAAGATCTGTTCCACGAGCAATCCGTGAAAGTGCCTCTGATCCTCTACGATCCGCGTCCCGAAGCAGACGGAACGCGCGACACCATCTGTGATGCGCTGGTCGAACAGATTGATCTGGCCCCCACCTTCCTTGAGGTCGCAGGTGGGGAACCGGCGGGTCACATTCTCGAAGGCCGCAGCCTGATGCCGTGGGTGCGTGGGGAAGCACCTGACTGGCGCGGCTTTGTGATCAGCGAATATGACTATTGCCTCACACCGATGCGTCAGGCGCTTGGTCTTTCGAACCCGGATGCGCGGTTGTTCATGGTCTTTGACGGACGTTTCAAGATGGTCCATGCCGAAGGCGGGTTCCGCCCGATGCTGTTCGATCTGCAAAACGATCCGGACGAGTTCAACGACCTTGCCAAAACAGACAGCCACACAGATCAGATCGACCGCCTGTATGACATGCTGGCGACATGGGGGCGGCGCATGGCGCAGCGGGTCACCCGGTCCGACGCCGATCTAGATGCGATGCGCGGTCGCTCGCTGCGCCGAGGCATTCTGCCGTTTCTGGTCGATGGGACCGAAGTTCCAGATGAGCTGATGGAAAAGTATCGCGGGCCGGTGTCTCAGGACTTCACCCCAAAAGACAGCTAATCAAGGCTCAGGTCAGGGATCGAGGCGACCCAATACACTTTGAAGATGTCGCGTCGAGTGCCATGTCTGACTGTCGCAGAAGATGCCCGCGCAGCCGCGCAGCTTCAGGCTGACAGCCGAGGCGCTTTGAATCGTTCCCCGATACACACGCCCGGTTTCCGGGTCGCGCAACTGACCCTCCCAGACATCACCGTTGAACTTCAAACCGGTTAGGATCAGATCACCGATCCGCGCATGCGGCGTATCGGCCTGATCCCAGACCCAAAGCAACCGACCACAGGTCGCAGCCGAATCTGAGGGGCAGTTCTCAAACCGGACCACCACGCCCAAACCCGGCGAGGCATAGCTACCGCTCAGGTCAAAGGCTTGCGCCCGGCTGGCCAGGAAACCCGCAATCAGCGCAACGATCAGACCAACCATGCCCAGCCGTACCCGCGACAAACGCGGCGCAGTTTGGGCGAACCACTCGTGATATTGCGGGTGCTCGGTCCCCACCAAGCGATCCCACCATGAGAAGTACAGGCCCAGATTGTACCGCGCATGAGCGTGGTGCAGATCGTGATGCGTGACGGTGGTCAGCCAGCCAAAAACTGGCCGCCCGTCGGGCCGGGCCGGGAATACCTCGACCCCGCAATGCCCCAACGCATTACGCAGCATCATATGGGTCACAAAGATGAACAACGCGACGGGATGCGCGGGCAATATGATCAACACAAGCGGAAGGTAGATCGCGTTCACGACAGCCTCGCCCACGTCAAAACTGTACGAGGTGAAAGGCGTCGGCTGATGCGACCTGTGATGCAACCGGTGAAACCGCCGGAACAGGGGCGGATGGTGCAGCAGGCGATGGCTCCAGTAAAACCATGCGTCGTGCAAGATGATCAGCGCGGCCACGCTGAACAGAAAATACCACCACCCGCGATCTGCGACCTCGGGATATATCGTCATCAAACCAGCCCGCGCGCCCAACGCGATCGACGTCCCGGCAGCCGCGAAGATCAGAACCGTGCGCAGGCTGGCCAGCAATTCGCGCCTGATTTGCCCCTTGGGCGGGTCCGTGGGCCTGATCTTTTGCTGACTTAACCGGCGTGACAGCAACAGATTGATCAGCAGATAAGTGCCCCCAGCACCGATGACATAGCGCAGAAGGTCTGCACCAAACACCTCGGCATAAAGGGTCATGATGTTCGAAAGGGTCAACATAATACGCTCCGTCGTCTGAATAGATACGAGCGAAGGTTTGGCACCCGCCACTGCACATGACCTGCCGATTTCAAAATCCGGCGGGTTTTCTTCAGAATCGGCGAGGGTTTTCTGAAATCGACCAGCCCAAACCGTTGACCCGGGCAGGAAACGCCCGTTCTGTTGGGATCAGAATGCCCGATCTTGCGCTGATTGATATCTTTCTCAGAGGTGCCGCCCTAGGCGCCCTTGTTTTATGCGCCTGTATTTTCGTCAGCAGTCGCGTGAACAGAAAAAGCCTCTCTGTGGCAGCGCTCTGCTTGTGCCTCTGCCCCTATCTGATCGTATCCACACCAGATATCCCGCTGCACCCGATGGCGCAGGCCGCGCTAATCTGGGTGGCCGCGTTGGTGCCGGTTCTGCTGTATTGGGCTGCGCTTGAGCTTTTTCAGGATCATGTAAATGTAAAGCCCTGGCAGATCGGGCTTGCGGTGCTGATTGTCACCTCGGCCTGGTTTTCGCATTTGCATGTCTGGGTCGCAGCACTGCGTGGACTCGCTGCGCTTTTGCTATTTTCACACATGCTCAGTGTGGTGATACGCGGGGATGCGGATGACCTGATCGCCCAGCGCCGCCAGTTCAGGCGGTGGTTCTTGGTCTGGGTTCTGGGTCTTGCCAGCGTCATCACTGCCGTTGAGATCCTGCAACTGGACCGCACAATGCCGCGCGGGCTATTTGCCCTGCAAGCGGGCATCATGTTTCTGTCCGCGGCGGCGTTTCTTGGATGGTCGGTAGACTTGCGCCCGGATATTTGGCGCACCGCACCACGCAACGCTTCGGAAAACATACCGGCCAACCCGGCCCAAGCAGCTTTGGCACAACGTATTCAACACGCCATGGAACAAGGGTTGTGGCGTCAGGAGGGGCTGACCGTGGCTCAGCTTGCGGCGCATCTGCACACGCCAGAGCACCGCATCCGGGCCGCGATCAATCAGGGCATGGGGCACCGGAACTTTCCAGGCTACGTCAACACGTTCCGCATTATCGAAGCGCAGAAACTGCTGATCGAACCCGAAATGGAGGGCCGCACCGTGCTCAGCATCGCCTTTGATGTGGGCTTTTCCTCACTCGGCCCGTTTAACCGTGCTTTTCGGGATCAAACTGGAACAACACCAACTACATTTAGAAAACAACACTTAGAAAGAACAAGAACGTTGGACGCGAACAGTGCCTAGACTGCCACCGCAATAAGCAGTACTCGACTCACCAAGCGTAGTAATTATTCGCAAAAGAAAAGATTTTTGACTAAATTGTTCGCGAGGTCGACATTTGTCGATCACGCCCATTCAATCCAAGATTTGTTGTTGCATTACGTAACCGCCTTGGTCTTAAATCTTTCGGACAGATCAATGAAATCCGCAAAACGCGGATAATCATTTGACGCTACAGGGGGTCTTGTGACCGAATCTATGAACGACGCCGCGTTTGTCGAATTCCAACGCGTTCAAAAATCTTATGATGGCGAAAACCTCGTCGTCAAAGATCTTAACCTCGCCATGCCAAAAGGTGAATTTCTGACCATGCTGGGCCCCTCGGGTTCGGGCAAGACAACATGTCTGATGATGCTGGCCGGGTTTGAAACCGCCACCCATGGTGAAATTCTTCTGGACGGCAAGCCGATCAACAACATCCCGCCGCACAAGCGTGGCATCGGCATGGTCTTTCAGAACTACGCCCTGTTCCCGCATATGACCGTGGCCGAGAACCTCTCGTTCCCGCTTGAGGTGCGCAAACTGGGCAAGTCCGAGCGCGAGGAAAAGGTCAAACGCGCGCTGGATATGGTTCAGATGGGAGCCTTTGGCGGCCGCCGTCCGGCGCAGCTTTCCGGGGGTCAGCAACAGCGGATCGCACTGGCGCGTGCGCTGGTGTTTGAGCCTGAGTTGGTCTTGATGGACGAACCGCTGGGCGCGTTGGACAAACAGCTGCGCGAGCATATGCAGTTCGAAATCACCCGCCTTGCACATGAGCTGGGCATCACGACGGTCTACGTAACCCACGACCAGACCGAAGCGCTGACCATGTCAGATCGCGTCGCAGTGTTCGATGATGGCCGCATTCAGCAGCTGGCCCCGCCGGATCAGCTGTATGAGGAACCCGAAAACAGCTTCGTTGCGCAGTTTATTGGTGAAAACAATACAATGGAAGGCGTGATCAAATCGATTGATGGCGACACCTGCGTTGTGCAATTGGATGACGGGTCCGAGATTGATGCGGTTCCAATCAATGTGAACGCTCCGGGTGATCGGACCAAAGTGTCTATCCGGCCCGAACGCGTCGAATTCAACAAGGACCGCCTGCATGCCGATGCACATACGCTGAAGGCAACGGTCAAGGAGTTCATCTATATGGGTGATGTGTTCCGCTTCCGCATGTCGGTTGCCGGGAATGACGAGTTCATCGTCAAGACGCGCAACGCCCCCGATGCCATTCGCCTTCAGCCCGGCCAAGAGATCGACATTGGCTGGCTGGCAAAGGATTGTCGTGCGCTTGACGCATAGACCAAACCGCGCAGTACAAGCGCGGTTTCACCGAGGGACCGGCTGGCGAAAACCCGTGCGCCAGCTGACACTACAACAAACGGGACTTACTGGGAGTATCATATGAAACCGACAAAGACACTACTGACTGTGGCCGCGCTTGCGACGGCTGCTGGTGCCGTTTCAGCTCAAGAGATGACAATCGTCTCGTGGGGCGGTGCTTATTCGAAGTCTCAGCTAAAAGCGTATCACGAGCCCTATTCGGAAAAGACCGGCGTCACCATCCTGAATGATGACAGCTCGGCCGAAGCGGTCGCGAAACTGCGCGCCATGAACGAAGCGGGCAACATCACATGGGATGTGGTGGACGTGGTTGCCGCTGACGCGATCCGCCTGTGCGACGAAGGTCTGGCATTGGAAATCGACCCCGACACAATGCTGGCACCGGCACCCGATGGCACACCTGCTTCGGAAGACTTCGGTGACCTGCTGGTCAGCGACTGCTTTATCCCACAGATCGTTTACTCGACGACCTTCGGCTATCGCACCGACCTGGTTGGCGACACTCCGCCCACTGATGTCTGCGCGGTTTTCGATCTGGAAACTTATCCGGGCAAGCGTTCGCTTGAGAAGCGTCCGATCAACAACATGGAATGGGCTCTGATCTGTGACGGCGTCGCCAAGGATGACGTCTATGACGTTCTGGCCACCGAAGAAGGTCAGAACCAGGCGCTGGCCAAGCTGGGCACCATCAAAGATAGCGTTGTCTGGTGGTCTGCCGGTGCTGATACACCGCAGCTGCTGGCCGATGGCGAGGTTGTGATGGGTTCGACCTATAACGGTCGTCTGTTCAGCGTCATCGAAGAGCAGAACCAGCCCGTCGCCATGCTGTGGGACGCGCAGGTGTTCGATCTGGACGGCTGGATCATTCCCGCCGGTCTAAGCGAAGAGCGTCAGCAACAGGCTCTGGACTACATCATGTTCGCGACCGATACGCAGCGTCTGGCAGATCAGGCCAAATACATCTCGTATGGCCCGGCCCGCGCCTCCTCGGCGCCGCTGGTTGGTCAGCATGCCGATCTGGGCATCGACATGGCACCGCATATGCCGACCGATCCGGAAAACGCCAAGAACACGTTCCTCTATAACTACGAGTTCTGGGCTGACTACCGTGATGACATCGACGCCAAATTCCAGGCGTGGCTGGCACAATAAGCCGGGCTTGACGTCATAAAATCGTCGGGGGCGGTGCGCCGCCCCCAGACCAAGACAAAACAGGGTACAATGATGACGGACGCAAGCGAAAACGCAGGGCCAATGCTGGCTGCAGACGGTACGCCGCTGAAACAGTCACTGGCGCGGTCATTGCGACGGCAAAAGCTCAGGGCTTTGATGCTGATCGCCCCGCTGCTTCTGTTTGTCATGTTCTCCTTCATCGTTCCTATCGCTTCGATGCTGTTTCGTTCGGTCGAAAACAGCATTGTCGCCGAAACCCTGCCGCTGACGGTTCAGGCCCTGAACGAGTGGGATGAAAAATCCGGTGAATTGCCGGACGAGGCCGTCTATGACGCCTTTGTCCGCGACATGGTTGTCGCCATCGACAACAAAACGCATACCCGTCTGGGCTCGCGTCTGAACTACGAAGAAACAGGCATGTCTTCGATGTTCCGCCGGTCCGGTCGTCAAATCAAAAAGCTGGACCCCGAAACAGACGGGCCGTTCAAAGATCAGATTATTGAAATCCACGACGGCTGGGGAGAGCCCAACACCTGGGCGGTCATCAAGACGCACTCGCCTGCAGTGACGAATGGCTATTTTCTGAATGCGGTTGATATGCGCCGCACGCCCGAGGGCGCGCAATCCCAGCCCGAAGACAAGCAGATCTTGATCAAGCTGTTCGGCCGGACCCTGTTCATGTCGCTGGTGATCACCGCCTCGTGCATCCTGTTGGCCTACCCGGTTAGCTATTTGCTGGCGACCCTGCCGATGCGCGTTTCGAACATATTGATGATATTGGTTCTCCTGCCGTTTTGGACGTCGCTCTTGGTGCGAACCTCAGCGTGGAAGGTCATGCTGCAACAACAGGGGGTGATCAACGAAACCCTTGTCTGGCTTGGTCTGGTGGCCGATGACGCACGGCTGGTGATCATCAACAACCAAATCGGAACGATCATCGCGATGACGCATATCCTGTTGCCGTTCATGATCCTGCCAATGTATTCGGTGATGCAGACCATTCCGCACTCTTACACCCGCGCCGCGAAATCCATGGGGGCCACCAACTGGACAACCTTCTGGCGCATCTATTTCCCGCAATCCATTCCGGGCATTGGCGCGGGCTCGATCCTCGTGTTTATTCTGGCCATCGGCTACTACATCACGCCGGAAATCGTGGGCGGCACCAAGGGCGTGTTCATCTCGAACCGGATCGCCTACCATATCTCGTCCTCGCTGAACTGGGGACTGGCCGCGGCACTTGGGACCATCCTTCTCGCGGTCGTGCTGCTGCTCTACTGGTGCTACGACAAGATCGTGGGCATTGATAACGTGAAGCTGGGATAATCAAGATGGCCGCACTTACTCCGATATCCCGCAAACCGCTTTCGATGGTCCTGCCCAGCTTGGCATTGGCCGGGGCTTTTGCCGGCGTCTTTGTCGGCGCAGGCAATGGGTCAATTTTCCTGGGTATTTTGATCGGCGCCGCCCTGATCGCCGCGCTGGCCTGGGTCTACATCACTGTCCTAAAAAACGAACAACTGGCCCGCTGGATCAACATCCTGGGCTTCGGGATCGGAGGGTTCCTGCTTGCCGGACCCCTTGGCGGCGTCCTGGGCCTGCTGGGCGGGTGGTTTTTTGCCTGGTTCACCTATTGGCTGTATGAAGGCCGGTATCGCCAGAAGTTGCTGCCATACCTGACCGCGAAACAGGTGTTCTATCACTACCTGTTCCGTGTGATCTGTGGTGCGATCTTCGTCTTCCTGATCACACCTATCCTTGTGGTTCTGCCGCTGTCGTTCAACGCCCAGGACTTCTTTACCTTCACGCCGGAGATGCTGCGGCTCGACCCCGAGGGGTATTCGCTCAAGCATTACCGCGATTTCTTCACCAACAATGAATGGCAGCGCAGCTTCAAGAACTCACTGATCATCGCGCCGATTGCGACGGTTCTGTCCGTGACGCTGGGCACGTTGGCTGCCATCGGTCTCAGCCAATCCCACGTGCCGGGACGACGCGCCATCATGGGTATCCTGATTTCCCCCATGATCGTGCCACTGATCATCTCGGCCACAGGCATGTTCTTCTTTTACAGCGACATTGGCCGCTTTCTGGAAGGCACGCTGGGCATGAACAAGAACTTCGTGGGCTATTTGAAGGTCATTCTAGCCCATGCCGTACTTGGCATTCCTTTTGTCATCATCACCGTGACCGCAACACTGGTGGGCTTTGACCGTTCGCTGACCCGTGCGGCGGCAAATATGGGTGCGGGCCCGGTACGGACGTTCTTCAAGATCCAGATGCCGCTGATCCTGCCGGGCGTGATCTCGGGCGGGCTGTTCGCCTTCATAACCTCGTTTGACGAGGTTGTGGTGGTCCTGTTCGTCGGCTCCGCCAGCCAGAAAACCCTGCCCTGGCAGATGTTCACCGGCCTGCGCGAACAGATCAGCCCGACCATCCTGGCGGTCGCCACGATCCTTGTGGTGCTGTCCATCGCGTTGCTGACCACGGTCGAATTGCTGCGCCGTCGTTCGGAACGTCTGCGGGGGCTTTCCCCCGCTTGACGGATCGCATGGTCTGATCTAACGATTTTCCTGTTCACCCCCGCTGCGATGGCGTCGCGGCACTTACGGGGGTGATCGGCTCTCGGACCCCGAGACCGCCTGTCCTGAACGCCGGGACATGTGGCCGGGTTCTTGCGTTTCCCGGCATAGATGAGAGACCGTATGATGAAAGACCTATCCAATCGCCCCGAATTCTTCACCTGCCACAATGGTGAAAAGGCCCCCCTGCCCTTTAGCCAAGGTGAATACGACCGCCGCCTGTCCAAGCTGCGGGCCGTCATGGCACAACGGGACATTCCCGCCGTGCTGCTGACCTCGATGCAGAATATCGCCTATTACTCGGGCTTTCTGTATTGCGCCTTTGGCCGCCCCTATGGCTGCGTCGTCACGCAGGATGCCTGCACAACCGTGTCGGCCAATATCGATGCGGGTCAGCCCTGGCGCCGTTCGGTCGATGAAAATGTGATCTACACCGACTGGCAGCGCGACAATTACTGGCGCGCGGTGGCCAGCCTGATCGGTGGCGCGAAACGCGTCGGCATCGAAGGCGATCACATGACGCTGGCCGCTCGCGATACCGCCCTGCGCATGCTGGATGCGCCTGAACTGGTGGATATCGCACCCGACACCATGGCCGCCCGCATGGTCAAATCCGCCGAAGAGATCGAGCTGATCAAAGGCGGCGCGCGCACCGCCGATGTGGGCGGCGCCGCCATCCACGCCGCGATCCGCGAAGGTGCAACCGAGATCGAGATTGCCATGGCAGGCCGCGACGCAATGGAAGAGGAAATCGCCCGCGCCTATCCGCAGGCCGAATACCGCGACACCTGGGTCTGGTTCCAGTCAGGTCTGAACACCGACGGCGCCCACAATCCGGTCACCAAACGCGCGCTGCAAAAGGGCGATATTCTATCGCTGAACACCTTCCCGATGATCTCGGGCTACTACACCGCACTGGAACGCACCCTGTTCTTGGGCGAGCCCGACGCCGAAAGCCTGCGCCTGTGGCAGGCCAACGTGGCCGCGCATGAGCTTGGCCTCAGCCTGATCAAACCCGGCGCAACTTGTTCTGGCATCACCGCCGAGATCAACCGCTTCTTCGCTCAGGAAGGCCTGCTGGACTACCGCTCCTTCGGCTACGGCCACTCGTTCGGCATCCTCAGCCACTACTACGGGCGCGAGGCCGGTTTGGAACTGCGCGAGGATATCGACACAGTGCTGGAACCCGGCATGGTCGTCTCGATCGAGCCGATGCTGTGGATCCCCGAAGGCCAACCCGGCGCGGGCGGCTATCGCGAACATGACATTCTGATCGTGGGCGACGATGGCGCCGAAAACATCACCGGCTTCCCGTATGGCCCCGGCCACAACATCATCGGTGCCTAAAGCGCTTAGGCGGGGCCCCGGCCCCGCCTATCTTCCCTAACTGCTCTTGCGCAAAAAAGACATTGGACGCGACAGCTATCAAACCACAAACATCACGAACGAATCCGAGATCAATCTCGCGCAGACTTTCTAAAATTTGCTCGCCTCACACGCATTTTTTAATTCACTCAATTTTATCCCATCAAAATGAAAAATTAAGCTTTCTTTCATTTCCAGTGATTTACGCGACTTCCTATCCTCCCAAAAAACATTTTCGAGAAAATTGCAGTTCTGACCACCGGATAGGACACTCTTCTCAAAGCGGAGGAAGCGACAATGTCCAACCAGAACCCGGTCTTTATTCCCGGCCCCACCAACATCCCCGACCGTTTGCGCCTGGCGATGCAGGTACAGACTCAGGACCACCGCGCTCCGGATTTCGTTGAGACCTTCGCGCCGGTTCTGGAAGACACCAAAACAGTCTTCGGCACCACGACCGGACAGATCATTACCTTCCCTGCCAGCGGAACTGGCGGGTGGGAGGCCGCAGTGACCAACACGCTCAGCCCCGGCGATACGGTTCTGGTCGCCCGCTATGGCATGTTTAGCCACCGCTGGATCGACCTGTGCCAACGTCATGGGCTGGATGTTCGGATCATAGAATGCGCCTGGGGTAGCGGCGCGCCGGCGGATAAGTTTGCCGAGGCTTTGGCCGTCGACAAAGCCAATGAGATCAAGGCCGTTCTGGTCACCCATAACGAAACCGCCACCGGTGTGCGATCGGATATCGCCGCCGTACGCAAGGCATTGGACGGCTGCAGTCACCCCGCGATGCTGTTTGTGGATTGCGTCAGCTCTCTGGCCTCAATGCCATTCGCGTTTGATGATTGGGGCGTTGATATCGCAGTGTCAGGCTCGCAAAAGGGCTTCATGCTGGCCACCGGCATGGCGATCCTGTGTGTCAGCCCCAAGGCGCTGGCGGCGATCGAGACCGCGCAACTGCCGCGCACCTTCTTTGATTTCCGCGACATGATGAAGGCCAACTCCTCGGGCGGCTTTCCCTACACCCCACCACTGCAACTGATCTATGGCTTGCGCGAAAGCCTGAAGATGCTGTTCGAAGAAGGGCTCGACAATGTTTATGCCCGCCATTTCCGCCTGGCCGAAGGCGTGCGCAAAGCCATCTCAGCCTGGGGGTTGGATCTGGTGGCGCAGTCACCTGATCTCTACTCAGACACCGTCAGCGCGATTTATGTGCCCGAGGGCTTCGACAGCAATGCGCTGACCGATCATGCCTTCAACGCCTATGGCGTCAGCTTCGGCATCGGTCTGGGTGAGATGAACGGCAAATCCTTCCGTATCGGCCATCTAGGCAGCCTGACAGATGTGATGGTTCTGTCCGGTCTGGCCACAATCGAAATGGCCATGGCCGATCTGGACTATCCGATCAAGCTGGGCAGCGGTGTTGCGGCGGCACAGGAATACTTCCGTGCAAGCCACGCAGCCCCAATGAAATCCGCAGCGTAAGGAGGGCCCCGATGCTTGACGCGATGACCACTGCCGATTGCCTGACCATCGCCGATATGCGCGAGGCGCATGAGCGGATCAGGCCGCATATCAACCGCACACCGCTGCTGCGCTCGGCCTATCTGGACGATCTGACAGGCGCGCAGCTGTTCTTCAAATGCGAAAACTTTCAGGAGGCCGGGGCCTTCAAAGTGCGCGGCGCCTGCAACGCGGTCTTTGGCCTGAATGATGAGGCCGCCCAGCGCGGTGTCTGCACGCATTCCAGCGGCAACCATGCGCTCAGCCTATCTTATGCCGCTGGCCGCCGGGGCATCCCCTGCAACGTGGTGATGCCGCGCACAGCGCCGCAAGCCAAAAAAGACGCGGTACGCCGCTATGGCGGCATCATCGCCGAATGCGAGCCTTCAACCACCTCGCGCGAGGCGGTATTTGCCGAAGTGCAGGCCCGTACGGGTGGTGAGTTCGTGCACCCCTATAACGATCCTCGCGTGATCGCGGGGCAAGCGACGTGCTCGGCAGAACTGCTGGAACAAACCGACAGTCTGGACGCGGTGGTTGCGCCCATCGGCGGCGGAGGCATGATCTCGGGCACCTGCCTGACCCTGTCGAACCTGGCGCCTGAGGTGCAGATCTATGCCTCGGAACCGGAACAGGCCGATGACGCCTATCGCAGCTTCAAGGCGGGTCACATCATCGCCGATGACGCGCCGGTCACCATCGCCGATGGGCTGAAAGTGCCACTGAAGGAAAACACCTGGCACTTCGTGTCGAACTTCGTCAGCGACATCCACACCGCCAGCGAGGACGAGATTATCGCGGCGATGAAGATCACCTGGACATACCTGCGCATCGTGATGGAGCCCAGCTGCGCCTTGCCGCTGGCCACCATCCTGAAACACCCCGAGGTCTTCAAAGGCAAACGTGTCGGCGTGATCATCACCGGCGGCAATGTGGATCTGGACAAACTGCCCTGGATCAAGGGTTGAGGAGGACATCATGAACAAGCCTGTAAACATCGACCAGCTTGAGGTCGGCTTTGACATCCCCGCCGCCATCGGCATGGACGCATCCGACATCCAGACCCCGGCTCTGGTGCTGGATCTGGACGCGCTAGAGCGCAACATCAAGAAAATGGGCGATTACGCCAAAGCCCACGGCATGCGCCACCGGGTGCATGGCAAGATGCACAAATCCGTCGACGTGGCGCGGCTGCAGGTCGAGATGGGCGGCGCCTGCGGTGTCTGTTGCCAAAAAGTGTCCGAGGCCGAAGTCTTTGCCCGTGGCGGCATCAAGGACGTGCTTGTGTCCAATCAGGTGCGTGACCCGGCCAAGATCGACCGGTTGGCGCGGATGCCCAAGCTGGGTGCGCGGACCATCTGCTGCGTCGACGATATCGACAATGTCGCCGACCTGTCCGAGGCCGCGCAGCGCCACGGCACCCAGATCGAATGCCTGGTCGAGATCGATTGCGGCGCAGGCCGGTGCGGCGTGACCACCACGCCCGAGGTCATCGCTATCGCCAAAGCCATCGACGCAGCCCCGGGTCTCAAGTTTGCTGGCATCCAGGCCTATCAGGGTGCGATGCAGCACATGGACCTCTACGAGGATCGCAAAGCCAAGATCGACATCGCCGTGGCACAGGTCAAAGACGCCGTAGACGGGCTCAAGGCCGAAGGGCTGGACTGCGACATCGTCGGCGGCGGCGGCACCGGGTCTTACTACTTCGAAAGCACCTCGGGCGTGTATAACGAACTGCAATGCGGCTCCTACGCCTTCATGGATGCCGACTATGGCCGCATCCTCGATGAACAGGGCAACCGCATCGACCGGGGCGAGTGGGAGAACGCCTTCTTCATCCTGACCAGCGTCATGAGCCATGCCAAGGCCGACAAGGCCATCGTAGATGCCGGTCTCAAAGCCCAGTCCGTCGACAGCGGCTTGCCGGTGATCTTTGGTCGCTCGGATGTGGAATACATCAAATGCTCGGACGAACACGGCGTCGTGTCGGACCCGGACGGGATTCTGAAAGTCAATGACAAGCTGCATTTGGTACCCGGTCACTGCGACCCGACCGCCAATGTGCATGATTGGTATGTGGGTGTTCGGAACGGCAAAGTTGAAGCGCTTTGGCCGGTCTCCGCGCGCGGCAAAGCCTTCTGAACCGGGGAAAGGATCATGAAAGATATGACTGACAAACCCCTGCTGATCGTCGGAGAAGACCTCTGCCAGCAACTGGTTGGCCGCGCTGAGGCATTCGAAGCTGTGCAAGACGTCTTCGCTGCCATGGCGCGCGGCGACGCCTATAACTTCCCGGTCATCCGCGAGGCCATCGGCTATGCCGACGCGCTTTACGGCTTTAAATCCGGCTTCGACCGCGCCGGTCAGGTGCTGGGCGTCAAATCCGGCGGCTACTGGCCGGGTAACATGGACAAGGGGTTGACCAACCACCAGTCCACCGTCTTTCTGTTCGATCCCGATACCGGGCGGCTCTCGGCGCTGGTCGGCGGCAATTACCTGACCGCCGTGCGCACCGCCGCGTCCTCAGCTGTCTCCATCGCCCATCTGGCGCGCAAAGATGCCAAGGTTCTGGGAATGGTTGGCGCAGGCCATCAATCCACCTTCCAGCTGCGCGCAGCCGCCGAACAGCGCGACTTTGAAAAAGTCGTCGCCTGGAACCCGCACCCCGAGATGCTGCCCCGCCTAGGCGCAGTCGCGACCGAGCTGGGGCTGGGTTTCGAGGCGGTCAGTCAAGAAGACCTGGGCGCACAGGCAGATGTGATCATCACCATCACCTCGGCCTTTGAACCGCTTTTGATGAAAGACTGGATCAAACCCGGCACGCATCTGGCCTGCATGGGCACTGACACCAAAGGCAAGCAGGAGGTCGACCCCGCTCTGGTCGCTTCGGCCAGCGTCTTCACCGACGAGGTCGCACAGTCCATCACCATTGGCGAGGCGCAACATGCCATCGCAAACGGCACATTGACCGAGGATCAGATCACGCCCGTCGGGGCCGTCATCAACGGCGATCATCTGGGACGCAGCAGCGATGACGAGATCACGCTGTTCGACGGCACCGGCGTGGGCCTTCAAGACCTGGCCGTCGCCTCGGTCGCAGCGCGGATGGCCGACGAGGCCGGGCTGGCGGAACGCGCCATTCTCTAGATACAAGCCTTTTCAAAACGGCCCCAAAACAGGTTAACCTGTTGGCACCTCTCAGTTCAAAGATGCCGACTGTGACCATCCGAATGCTGCGCACACTTGTGGCGATTGCAGATACCAAAACCTTCAGCGCGGCGGCAGATGTGGTGCATGTCACCCACGCCGCTGTCAGCCAACAGATGCAAGTGCTTGAGGCTGATCTTGGGGTCACCCTGTTTGATCGCAGCACCCGCACGCCCGAGCTGACCCCGATCGCGCATCAAGTGGTCGAAAAAGCCCGCAAGATCATCGCGGATTACGACAGTTTGGTGCCCTCACTTCATGAACAAGGCGAGCTAGCCAGTACCATACGGCTTGGCGTCCTGCGCACCACGCTGACAGGTCTGGCCCCGCAGGCCATGGCCCGACTGAAGGCGCAACAACCTAAACTGGGTTTGCATCTGAAACCCGGCCTCACCGGTACGCTATTGGCGGAACTCGCGCGCGGAAATTTGGATGCAGCTCTGGTTACCAGACCCTCGGTGATGCCTCAGGGCGTCATCTTTCGAACGCTGGTCGAGGAACCGATGCAACTGATCACGGCCCATTCTGTCGCAAACTTTGCTCCCAACTGTCATTCCGACTGCGGTTTTGATAACGCGCGCTCGGATAAGACAGGGGCAAACCGGGATCTGTTGCGAAGTTTTGACTGGCGGCAGCGATAGCATTGTACCGGCGGGCTAAGCGGCCAGCTCTTGCAAATTGCCGAAACGGACAGACTCCGGGCGTGATTTGACCTTTGCGGATCATGTGTGCCACTTCGATTCCGTCGAGGGTTGCCGCCGCTGCAGCGAACGCCTTGAACCCTAGCATTGGCCGGACGCGTCTTTTGATGAAACGATGGTCCTGTTCCAAGATGTTGTTCAGGTATTTCCACCTCACCATCTCAATCGAGATCGGGCAGCCAAAGCCTTTCAGCATATTGTTGATCGCCTTGATACCAGCTGTTTTGGCTCCGCTTTTGTCAACGACAATTTTTTGCAGTAGACCAATGAGCTCCAACATCCGGGTGAAGAATTTGGTGGCGGCAGGCTTGCTCCGACGGTGTGAAAGCATGAAATCGAAAGTTTTGCCGTGTTTGTCGACCCCTCGGTAGAGGTAAACCCATGATCCCTTTACTATAGTATACGTTTCGTCCATTCGCCAGGAGCGGTTGCATTTGCCTTTGCGGCGGCGTGCCGTTTCAGCGATTGCGCAAGAGTACCGTGTCACCCAGCGGTTCAGCGTTGTGTGATCGACGGAAACACCTCGCTCTGCCATGATCTCTTCCAGATCGCGGTAGGAAACGCCGTATCGAACGTAGAAGAATACCGCGAATAGGATCACATCTTTCGGATACTGTGCACCTTTGAAGGAAATCATGAGCGGGCTTTCGACTTGATACGACAGACAGTCATTCACTCGTCAATGGCCGAAAGTTTGCGACGGAACCCCTCGGGGAACCGATTGTCACTGCAGGGTCAAATGTGTTTAGTGGCAGCAGCTTTGGTTTCGATGCAGGTTGTCTATGTCCGAGCGTGGAAAAACACGTGAACTCGCCGCCAATATGTCGTCAGGGCCGCCCATAAAGTTCTTCTTTGATGTTTCAGGTTTGGTCGACTTTTTGCAGCGCAACGCGCATTATTCTGGGATTCAGAGAGCCCTGACCGAAATTGTCAGCGGATTTTCGACTATAGCGCCGTCGCATCAAGTTTATCTAACCTATTGTGAAGGTAAAAGCGGCGCGTTGAAGTGTATGCCTTTTAACGCTCTGACTGCAAATACCTTCACGAATCCAATTAAGGCGCGCCGGTTCTTTCATCCGCACCGTACGTCGATTGAACCCGTAGCACCGTTACGGAAGTACCGCCGGAATAGAGCACGATACCTGTTTCATCGCACGCGATTGGACGTGTTGGGGTGGCTCGGAAAAGACGACAAGCTCCGAAAATACGGGATAACGGCCGCCGACTGGCGAAGCATCAGAACTCGGCAAAAAACTGCGGGTGTCTCAGCGGCCGGAACCGAGAGATTGCAAGACATTGCGACTCCGGACGATCGTTTCATCGTGCTGGATTTCTCAAACCACCCCCGGCACGTTCAGGCCTATGGCGAGGCAAAGAGACTCGGGTTAAAAATCTCTGTTTTCGTCCATGATCTGATACCGCTGGTCCGGCCGCAGCTTTGCTTTGATCACGCGCCCACCTTGTTTTTTGACTGGCTCGAAGGTGCCGCGAGAATCAGTGATCAGTTTCTGGTCAATTCCGAGGCGACATTTAGGGACCTCAGCACTTTTGTTGATCGTCATGAGGTGTCGGTACCAGTCGGGATTGTTCCTCTGGCGCAAACTAAACTGAGTATTCCCAACCAGGCAGATCCGTTGCCCCAGCCCTCAAAACTCGTGGGCACCTATCCAGACGCATATGACTGCCGCGACTTGGCGGATGAAGTCCGCACCATTTTGGCAGGGCCGTTTGTTTTGTGCGTTGGCACGATTGAAGCCCGTAAGAACAACTGGCGTATTCTGATGGCATGGAAATCGCTGTTGGACAGTGGATGTTGCAACCTACCTAAGATCGTTTTTGCTGGCAAACCGGGGATCATGCGGGATGATTTTGAGCAGGCCATGCAGGCGACAGGTCATCTTTATGGCTATGCACAGATTGTCGAAACACCGGATGATGTGCTGCTCGATCTGCTATATCGGCGATGTATGTTCACGGTTATGGCCTCGCTTTATGAGGGCTGGGGGCTGCCCGTCGGCGAGGCGCTGGCTTACGGCAAGACGGCGGTTGTCTCAAACGTCAGTTCTCTGCCGGAGGTAGGCCGGGAGATGGTGGAGTATTGCGATCCGGAGGACATCGCCAGTATTGCCAGCGCTATTGCAAAGATGTTGAATCCGGATCATCGCGCCAGTCTGGAGCGCAAGATAAGCGATTACAACTTACGCAACTGGGGTGATGTTGCTGCAGACTTGCTGAAGGCCGTGGGCACAAACAACTCTCAGGCGCAAAAGTTGCATTGATGTGTCACAAAACCTGGAATTCCGAGACACAACTAACAGGCTTTGAATTCGACATGAAGTTAGGCTTATACTCAACCTGCGCAGCAACGCTCAAAACTGCTTCAAAACCTGCAGGCTTGAACAACGAACCAGTGCTGAAATCTAGATGGATACCATAGGCAATCTGAATCTAGATATTCGCAGAATGCGGACCGCATCTTTAGGAATAGCGTATAATTGATGAGTGGACTGGTGTTTGATCTGACCGAGGTGTTTCGCGCCTCAACCGGGCGATTCCGCATGTATGGAATTTTACGCGTGGTTGAGGAGATTGCTCAGGTCCTGGCTCGACGCAATGACCCTGTTCAATTCGCGGTTTTTTCCTATGCTCATCAAGGATTTATCGAGATACAACCCCAGACGGACCAAAATGGGCAGGTCGATCTAGCGGTGCCCTTGGGGATTTCCGAGTACCGCATTCGGTCAACCCATGATCAATACGGATCTGTGACCCGGAAGCTACTGAAAGCATTGCGGCCCCTGATGCAACAGCGCAACCAGGCAAACTGGCGGCGGGCCAAATTTGCGCCGGACACGATCGATATGACCGACAAAACCCTTGTGTCAGCGTCTCGTCCCAAGATCATTTCGGATGCGATCCAAACCTTGCGGCGAAAAGGTGTTATGCTAGCGGTGGTTCCATTGCTGCATGACCTGATCCCGTTGCACAAAAAGTTCGGTCACAAGACGGCGTATTTTCCAGGCAAGTTTCTGGACGACAACCGAACCATCCTTGCCTGCTCCAGTCTGGTATTGGCGAATTCCGAGTTCACCAAATCCGAGATACTGCACTTTACACAACAGGGCCTGTTGCCCAATGGCCCGGATATTCGCACCGTCCAACTGGCGCATGAATGCAAGGACTATACCGGTGAAAACGTTAAAACTCTGCCCAAGCAGGGTTACTTGCTGACCGTCGGGCTGACGATGGGCCGCAAAAACCTCGAGGTAGTCTTCGAAGCGTTGTTGCAGATGCAGAGCCAGGGCAAACCGGTACCTCGCTTGGTGCTGGCCGGAAGCTTGCGGCGTACCACCCGAAAAACTCTAAAAAGCCCGCGCTTGGCCTCGCTCCGTCCGTTCATTGAGATCTGCAATGAGCCAACGCAGGCTGAATTGATTGCGCTGTACCGGGGTGCTTGTGCCCTCGTTCTGCCGTCGCGGATGGAAGGCTGGGGGTTGCCGGCTGGGGAAGCGCTCTGGTGCGGTACGCCCGTCATCTGCACGGATGTCCCGGCGTTGACGGAGGTTTGCGGCGACCTCGCGCTGTATTTCGATCCTGACGATCCCAGTACTCTGGCCACCCACATCACAGGGTTGACGCAGAACAAGGCCCACAGCCTGGGTTTGCGAGCTCGTATCACTGCGGAAAAGCCGCGATTGCGATCTTGGGAGGATGTGACAGATGACCTGTTGGAACATCTGATCACAGCAGAAAAACCGACCCAGCTCCAACAGGGGCGTGCGGGAAAGTGACCAGAGCAGTCTGCCAATGACCTCCATACCGCAGAGCCAATCCGCCGATGATGGGTCTACCTATTTTCTCGATATCTCGGGGACGGTGGAACATGTTGCAACCCATGATGCACTGTCCGGCATTCAAAGGGTCGTTCTAACTCTCGCGGCTGAGATGGCCGGGAAACTGCCGACGGATCGGTTGTATCTTTCTTGGTGCGACAGGGCTCGAAACGCTTATCGATGCGCGCCGTATGAGGCTATTGCCCAGAGAAGGCCACTGGATACGCGGACCCTGTGGCGGTTGTTTCATACGGATGCCTTCGATGGCCCGATTGGCGCGGTGCTCGGAAGATATCAGCGTAGCCCGGTCAAGTACCTGTTTCATCGCGCGCGCTATGATCTGGCCGCAATGCTGGGGTTTGAGGCCAGATTTAGAAAAGTGAATATAGACTGTGCTCAGTGGAAAAGGCTACGGCGCCGCAGCCCCGAGCAATTGAGGGGTCGCGACTTTAGGGATGTATGCCGTCCCGGGGATCATCTGATCCAATTGGATATGGTGACGCAGGAATGGCAAAAGAACATTCTGAACGCTTTGCGTGATCTGCCGGTGACGAAATACCATCTGATCCATGATCTGATACCGCTTGAGACCCCGGAATTTGTGTCTGGTGAAACCGCCAGAAGCTTCTGGAACTGGATGAACTGGGCAGCCGACTATTCCGATTTCTTTCTGACCAATTCCAATTTCACACATGAAATACTGTCTCACTTTACCAAGTTGATTGGCCATCGGTTACCGATCAGAACACTGCCGCTTGCTCAGGCCCCGCTACCGCTTGGGACGCAGGTTTCTTTGGAACACGACCCGGCAGGGCGAAACCTTGCGATCAACTATCCGGCCGCCTTTGATCTGGACGGACAGGACCGGGTCTTTACCGAGGTGTTCTGCCAGCCTTTTGTTCTGTGCGTCGGCACGATCGAGGCCCGCAAAAACGTCCGGCGCATCGCGATGGCTTGGAAGGCACTGTTCGATGCCGGGCATCGCAATCTGCCTACTTTGGTTTTTGCAGGTCACAGCGGTCACATGCCCTATGATTTTGTCCGCTTTCTGGAAGGAACCGGAGATTGCTACGGGCTTGTCAAGATCATTTCCAGCCCTTCTGACAAGGCGCTTGATCTGCTGTATCGAAGATGTCTGTTCACGGTTCAAGTCAGCCTGTCCGAAGGGTGGGGGCTGTCGGTTGGCGAATCCCTTGCCTATGGAAAGACGGCTGTTGTGTCTCGCGCATCGTCTTTGCCCGAGGTTGGAGGTGATCTTGTCACCTATTGCGCGCCCGAGGATGTGGACAGTATTGCGGACTCGATTCAGAAGCTCCTTAACCAGCAGCACCGGCAAGCGCTGGAACAAAAGATCGCAGAGACCTCGTTGCGCAGCTGGTCCGATGTGGCAGATGACCTTCTGTTTGCGATCTCAAATCAGTCCCGACATAGTGGGCCAGCCCACCCGGAATAAGATCAATCACCACCGCATCGATCCGGACGCGTAACGCGCCGCAGAAGATAGAGGTCACAGCATGAACCGCTCGCATTATCTGGGTGACTATACGGCCCTGACCTACACTTATTTTGATCGGAAGATCTTTGTTGATACGCGCGATATCAGCATCACACCGCATCTGCTAACCGATGGCCGGTGGGAGCCGTGGGTCAGCGCGTATCTGGAGACCGTTCTTACACCCGGCTCAGTGTTTTTCGACATTGGTGCAAACTGCGGCTTCTACAGCCTTCTGGCGGCGCATCATGCCGGGCCAGACGGATATGTTCTGGCTTTCGAGCCACAGGCGCGCATGGTCGATCTATTGCGCAAATCCGCCAACGTGAACGGCTTTGACAGCCATCTGCATATCGTTCCCAAAGGTCTGTCAAACCGCGACGAGAACTTGAGGCTCTATCACAAAGATGAGTTCATGGGTGACGCGTCCTTTTCCGAGCCGACGGACTGGTTCGAAGACGTGTCGGTGGTGGCCGCTCATAGTGAAGTTGCAAAACTGGAAAAGACGCTGGGACGCCGACTGACGCCTGACATCATCAAGATGGATGTCGAAGGTTTTGAGCCTCAGGTCTGGGAAGGTCTGCGCCCCTTGCTGGACCGTTCGGATCAATGTGTTGTGGTAATGGAGTTTTCACCAGCGCGTTATGAAAACCAGCCTATCGATGCGCGCGCCTTTATCGACATGATCGAAGAGGCCGGGTTTGCCATTTATAAACTGAAGCATGACGGATCGGTTGTGCCGATTTGGAATGCTGACCTACTGGACGGATCGGTCCGAGGTTTTGTCGATCTTGTGTTGCTTAAAGGGCGGAGTATCTGATCCTACAGCTCGGACAACCGGATGTTGAGGATGAACAGCTGCGGACCAAAGGTGCAGATGCTCAGTTTTCGCTCAGTCCCCTCATCTGCGGTGAACTCGATAATTGCTGTGGCCTCGCCATCGGCTGTCTGATGCAGTTCGGTGATATGTGGCGGATACATAAGCCTCGCTCCTGAATATCCGCTCAGCCGCACAAACCCGACCTTGGGATCTGGAGCCCCGGGGCAACGATAGGTGACCTCAAGCCGATACGTACGACCGGCGCTGGTCTCAAGAACATCCCGACTCATTAGTGCAAAACCCGGTTCACCCAGACTGTGCCTCGATCCCAGATGATCCTCGACCGGGCAATCGAAGTCCTGATCTGCCGGCAAAATCGTCTGAACGCGCTTCGTGTCACGCAGACTTAGCCCATCATCGATCCAGATATCGGGGTTTTCGAACATATTGGCAAAATCATCTTCCGAGATCCGCAGCAACAAATTCACCATGCGCTGCGCATGAAACCAGTCGCGCTCACTGAGCGACAGACCCAGATAGGCGTGTCCCTCATGGATGAAGAACGAGGTGACATCGTGCAGATGAAAACCCTGTTTGCGAAACGTCGGGAACATCATGGCGTCGCCACACTGAACCTTGCCATCTTGTGTCAGTAGCCATGGGAACGGGGCGTGGCAATAGTTGGAATAGGTGAAATGACCAAAGCCATAGACATCCCCATCGGGTCCGGCCTGACCGTTTGATCCGCCCCGATAGATGGAATAGCCATCATGCGGCGCGGGTTGGTCATAGTTGGTTTGAAGTTCGGTCACAGGTTCGATGCGCCCGTCCCGACACAGTTCGATCACCCGCGCCGGAGCAAAGCTGTGCAAAACAAACAATCGGCCATCTCGCAAAAACGGCTGCCAGTTCTTGCCCATCGGGAAGTCGGTATGTTCATAGACCTGGCTTTGGCGAGAGGGCAGTTCGACCACGCGGAACACCCCGCGAAATCCGTCATCACTCAAGTAGTCGGCATATACCACAAAAGCACGGCTACGATCCGACACAATTCGGGGATCGATGCCCTGTCCCAGCACTTCTTCTCGCGCAGGCTTGAACCAGCCTGATCTCAACACACGCCGGGTTAGGACAACTTCGCTGTCCAGGGATCCACCCTGAAACAACTGATCGGTTCTGTGCAGTCGAAATCGGCGATGCACAGAGATTACCTCATCGCCAAGCACCGCAAAGGCACGAAAGGCCTCGGCCTGCTCACCCAGTGCCGAGAACCGAGCCTGCTGATAGATGATCTCAACGCCCATAGCTTGGCCTGATTTACCTTCGCCACCTATTTCTGCTAAATGCCGGGCAGACGCAACAGCGCGAAGGCCTGGACCTTGAACGATCTTGTAGGACATCTCGGCTGCAGCGCGCTGCAATCCCTGTCTGCCATTGCCCGGCACATGCGCAACACACCAGCGCAGCTGGTATGGCACTACGACCGCGTGGCGAAGTTCGGCGCTTATAACGACTATTTCTATTCCTTCGCATTCTGGCGCGATACGCTCTATTCGCTGAACGCAAGGGATATGACTGCAACACTTGACAGGATCGGGCAGCCCGACTTTCACGACGATCAGATCATACTGACCCAGTACACCCGGTCAGAAGACGGATATCAGATTGTCGAACAGCGTGATCTTGGTTTTGGCGGCGATCCCCGCGTGGTCAGCGACGGGGAAAAGGCCTTTGCCCTGATTTTAGGCACCTATTTCTCCGCAGCCAAAGTCTATTTGTATGATTTCGCAGCGGATCGCCGTGTTCCGATCACGGTGGATGACGACGACTTTGACTTTGGCAAAAACTGGCAGCCTTTCCTGAGAGGCGGTGAGCTGTTTGCTGTTCATCAGCTGGCCCCCATACGGGTGCTGAAGATTGATACCACGTCCGGCCACGCGATCTGTGTTGCCGAGCGTGAGCTCGATTTCAAACTCACTGCATCCTATCAACCGTTCCCGTTGTTTCGTGGCGGCGCCAACGCAATGGCTCTGGGCAATGACATTGTGGGGCTGGGCCGCACCACTGCAAACCGGGTCCATCATACACCGTTTTTTTGGTCACTGGATGATGATCTGCATATCGACATCATCTTCACTGAACTATTCCAGTCTTTTGTCGAGCTGGGATATGGCATCATAGATCCAACCTGTTTTTTCATCCATAACGGTGACCTTTATGTCGGGCTGGCTTGCTCCGAGCGGAACTGGGCTCATACCCAGATAGTCTCCGATTATCTTCTGGTGTTCCCGAGTTCGAGTCAGACACAACATCCATTGTGGTCGGATTATCTGCAGACCCGGCAAAAAGTGGTGCTGGCGGGTAAACCTGATCTGCGACGGCATATGTTTCAATGCACGGACATGCCGCAGACCCGGGATTTCAGACACGATCTGGGTGGGGTAATTTCCGACGGGCAGCCGGGTCACATGATCTATGGGCCTTATGTGCCCATCGACGCTCCCGGCCCCTATGCGGTGGAGTTTTCCTATCTCACCCTGCCCGAGCAGAAAGGGCAGATCGGCATCTTTGAAGCCTCGGTTTTTGATGGCGATGTACTGGGGCAATGCGCGATTCTAGCTCAACCGGAAACAATCGGCACCGCCCGCATTGACTTCGATGTGCCCGAGTCAGGGTCGGGGCGTCTTGAAACTCGGATCGGGCTGGATGCGGGTGCGTTGATCTCGGCCTATCACGTGCGCATCTGGCGCCGGGATCTGGCAGCCAAGGGCGATCCGGATCACCCTTGGGCCGATATTTTCTGGACCCGGATCTGACCGTCGGCTGTGGTCAGGCGGTGACGGCCATGGCGTGCTCTAGCTGACTGCGCACCCACGGGTATGTTCGGGCCAGACCGGCGGCAAGATCCGTCACCGGTTCCCAATTCAGCTCTTTCCGGATCAGTTCATTGTGGGAATTGCGGCCGCGCACGCCCTCGGGCCCGGGCACGTTGCGGATATGCAGGGTCTTGCCGGCAATTCCGGCAACCATCTTCGCCAGATCATTTATCGAGACCATCTGTTCCGAACCAATATTGACCGGCCCGGCAAATGTATCACTGCGGGTCAGACGGACAGTGGCTTCAACACAGTCGTCTACATACAGGAACGAGCGCGTCTGTTTGCCATCACCCCAGATTTCGATCGTGCCACCATCCTCGGCTTCAGCCACCTTGCGGCACATCGCGGCGGGGGCTTTCTCTTTCCCCCCGGTCCAGGTGCCTTCCGGGCCAAATATGTTGTGATATCGGGCGATCCGGCATTCCATGCCGTGATTGCGGCTAAAGCTCAGGAACAGGCGCTCGGAAAACAGTTTCTCCCACCCATATTCACTGTCCGGCAAGGCTGGGTAGACACTGTCTTCTCGAGTGACCGGGGCGGCTGTATCTTCCTGATTGTATTCGGGATAAACACAGGCCGACGAACTGTAGAACACGCGTCCGGCATCGGCTCGCCTGCATGCATCAAGAACGTTCAGATTGATGGCTGCGGAATTGTGCATGATATCGGCGTCGTTGTCGCCGGTGAACAGGTATCCGGCCCCGCCCATATCCGCAGCCAACTGATACACTTCGTCGAATTTGCAGTCGAACAACGCTTGGCATTCCGCCCGCCCGCGCAGGTCATAAATAACGAAGTCGTCTGCATGTGATTCCCCGAACTCAGGATACTTCAGATCCACTCCCCGGACCCAGAAACCGTCCCGTTTCAGCCGTTTAACAAGGTGCGATCCGATGAACCCACCTGCACCACAAACAAGGGCCGTTTTCATGCTATCCGTCTTTCTGCAATCAAGTATCTCGGTTCAGATTGCTATTGCAGGTTGCGATCCGCCGGGCAAGGGTGATGATGCGCGGGTCGCTTCTGATTTGATTGGACAAAGAGATGACCTAGTTCGCGCGCGTGAATTGGCCCTTGCGGATCATGTTCGCGACTTCGATTCCAGCGAGGGTTGCTGTAGCAGATTCGAAAGCTTTGAACCCCAGCATTGGTCGAGTGCGTCTCTTGATGAACCGATGATCCTGTTCGACGATGTTGTTTAGGAACTTCTGCCTCACCATCTCGATTGGAATCGGACATCCAAAGCCCTTCAGCATTTTGTTGATGGCTTTGATACCTGCTGTGTTTGCGCCGCTTTTGTCGATGACAATCTTTCGCGGAAGGCCGTTGATCTCCAACATTCGAGCAAAGAAGTTTGTGGCTGCAGGTTTGTTACGACGTCGAGAAAGCATGAAATCAGGGGTTTTGCAGTGTTTGTCCACGGCCCGGTAGAGGTAAACCCACGCACCTTTCACTTTGATATAAGTTTCGTCCATTCTCCAGTAACGATCACATGACCCTTTTCGGCGACGCGCTGCTTCAGCGATCGCGCCGGAATACCGTGTTACCCATCGGTTCAGTGTGGTGTGGTCCACCGAAACACCGCGCTCGGCCATGATTTCTTCTAGATCCCGATAGGAAACACCGTAGCGGACATAAAAGAAGACCGCGAACAAGATCACGTCTTTCGGATACTGAGCGCTTTTGAAAGAAATCATGGACCAACCTTTAATTGGATAGTGCCGTTCGCCACACAGGCGCTGACGCTACAAAAGTCAATGGTCAAAAGTTTGCAACACAACCTCAAACTCGCATGCGATAGGGGCAGATACTTCGAGGTGCGGAGTTTTTGGATGAGGCCTTTGGTCATTCCGCATTTGGGCGAACGCGAGTGCTACATATTTGAGGATATTCTGGAATTATCCCGCCGCCATGGGCACGCGCAAGATCGCCCCGGCCCTAGCGGCCGGTTGTGCCGTCACTATCAAACCCGCCTCGGAAACCCCGCTGACCATGCTGGCATTGATGCCTTTGTTGGAAGAGGCCGGCGTTCCACCCGGTTTGGTCAACGTGCTACCATCACGGCGCACTGGCGCCTTGGTGGATCACATGATGCATGATCCGCGCGTGCGCGTTGTGAGTTTTACCGGCTCTACTGGTGTGGGCCGAAAGCTTTTGAAAGGCGCGGCAGATCAAGTGCTGAAACCCGCGATGGAGCTTGGCGGCAACGCCCCGGTCATCGTTCTGGAAGATGCCGACATGGAAACTGCAATCGAAGGCACGATGTTGGCCAAGATGCGCAATCTGGGTGAGGCATGCACGGCCGCCAACCGCATTTATGTCCACGTCTCCCGCGCCGAGGAGTTTACGAAGCGCCTATCTGATGAAATGTCCGCCTTGAAAGTCGGCGATGGCACCGACCCTTCCGTTGATGTCGGCCCATTGGTCAACTCTGACACGCGTGACAAGGTGGCCGGGTTTGTCGCCGATGCGGTCGCAAAAGGGGCCCGTGTTGAATGTGGTGGTGCCACGCCTGACGGGACCGGGTTCTTTTACCCGCCGACCGTCCTCTCCAACGTGCCGGAAAGCGCCGATTGCGTGCATGATGAGATTTTCGGGCCAGTCGCCGCCATACAGACCTTCACTGACCAAGAGGATGTGATCCGCCGGGCAAACAACACGGAATACGGCCTTGTGGCCTATGTGTTCTCGGATGACTTCAAACGCGCATTACAGGTGTGTGAACGACTGGAATACGGCATGGTTGGCCTGAACCGAGGACTGGTAAGCGATCCGGCAGCACCGTTTGGCGGTGTTAAACAATCAGGCCTCGGACGCGAAGGCGGCCACGAGGGTATGCTGGAATTCATGGAAACTCAGTATATCTCGGCAAGTTGGTGATTTTGGAATTTTCAAGCTGAGTAAAGCCCGGAAATCGAAACCACCGAGCGTGACCCACCCTTGGAATAACAGGCTAGGGTGAGATCCAGATCCCAGACGCTTGCGATCATGGAAATATCACAATCGCTGCCACTGTATCCTAATATACCAGAATCTGCGGATTCAGAGCGATTTGGGGCAAAGTTGTACCCTTAATTGCAATATTTCCACAGGACTTTCTGCAGGGTGCCACTCAACGTTTCGCCTACCCTGGAAGGCCTGCGTCCGTTTGCGCGCCACAAAAGGCGCCTATGTCTTCCACAGTTTTGACCGTCCGGCAATTAAGGGTGCAGTACTGGAATTAACGGTACGGTATGAAAATTAAAGGTACAAAACACCATTGAAATCGCGAGAAAATTTCAGACGAGAATCTGATTCATTAGGGTACAGTGACAGCTGGGCTAGGTTTGGATTGTACCTGGAGGCAGTCCTGTCCAGATGTCAATCGGCTCCACCCGACCACGAAGCGTATGTTGGCCGGCTGGGTGCAATCCCATTTTCTCTGCTCGTTCGCGCGTTCGCGGATCTGGCTCCAGAAGTGCGCTGGACAGGGCAATGGCGGCGTTTTGAGATTTGGCGAACTCCTGCAGGCGACTAGCTGTGTTGACCACGTCACCGCTCACGGCAAGTTGTTTGTGACGCTTTCCACCGATGATGCTGGTCTGAACCGGGCCCGCATGCCCACCGACCCGTATCCCGAGACCAGGCCAGTCCGGACTTGTGCCAACCGCCGCATACAGCGCCTCGATGAAGCACAGCGCGCGCATAGCATCGTCCGGACTGGGTTCTGGCAGCCCAAAGACGATCATCGCGCCATCTCCTGCAAAATGTGCGATGATCCCGTGCTGCGGCTCCACGGATTGTTCGACAAGCCCGTGGAACAGCCGCAAAAAATCGGCGGTGCCCTCGGGGCCAAGCCTCTCGGAATGTGTCGTGAAGCTAGCGACATCGACAAACAAGACAACGGCAGGTCTTGCCGAGGCTTCGAAGCGAGGGTTGGTTGCATCTGCCAACCGCTCAACAAGCAGGGGCGACTGATAGAGCGCGAGATTCGCCGCGCGTCGACGATGTTGTACAAGCCGTAGCCCGGCGCCGGCACAAGCGCCCAATAGAAGCGAAAAAACCGCCGTGACCCCATCCAGCCACCAACCGACGACGAATGCGGCTTGCAGTACAAGAGCCACAACACTGAATACCGCTGTGGTCGCGAGAACCCCAAGCCAGGGCCGGTCCATTCTTGCCGCGAAGAATCCGAGCGTAGTCGCCATTAGTGCCACTGCGATGTCCAATGACCATGACAGCGCGTTACGACGCAGAAAACGCTGCTCGATAACGTTTGCAGCCAAAGTTGCATGCAGCTCAACGCCGGGAAAGGTGGCATCGTAGGACGTCGCGTGCCGGTCTCCGAACCCGGTTGCGGTGGCCCCGACAAACACGATCTTGCCCCGCAGGTTTGCCTCCCCAAGCTTTGCGAAAGAATAGGTCGGGATCGTCCCTTCATGCCCGTAAAAGTTCAGGGGGATAGCGCCCTGCCTGTCCAGCGCGACCAAGGTGTCCCCAACTGTCAGGTGCCCGCCTGTTTCGGATGACCGCAACTGTAGGTCCAGCTTATCATCCGCCGCCTTGAGGACCGCAAGGGCGAGCGGCGGATACCATGCGTTGCCGTCTTTAGTTGCCAGATACTGCGCAGCAATAAGCCGACGTGCTGCTCCATCGGGATCATGGCGCAGGTTCACATGTCCGATCGATACCACACCGCGCAGAGTTTCAGCCGGTCCCAACGCGGGCAGCGGGTTGTCGAACTCAGGGGCAATCACAACTAAAAAATCGCCGCTCTGGAGATCTTGCAGAGATGCATCAGCGGGCGCCTCGGCTACCCCAAGTACTGCGTCTGCACCTGCCAATGCCTCAGCAAGACCTTCGTCACCCGCACGCGGATCAATCAACAGAAAGTCCAAAGCAATTGCTGCGGCATCCGCCTCTGAGGCAATCGTCACCGCCTCTGCCAAGGCTGATCGAGACGGCGGAAACGTTTCAAGCTGTGCCATGGCAGCATCGTCAAATGCAATGATTGCGACACCATCCGGGGGTGTCACCGGGCCGCGCCAAAAGAATCTGGCGTCGAGCAGTCTGCCTTCAACTCCCTGCCAAAACGTACTTCGGTCTCCTGGGTGCCAGATCGCGATCAACAGGCTCAACAGCAGCACGATCACCCCGGTAATGCGTCGTGCGCGTCGAAACCCGTCGCGTGCTACCATTCCGCCCCGAGAAGTACGTCGAATTCCTCTATGCGCGCCGATCCCCAATCCGTGACCGACCCAAGCTCGCCAGAGGAGGATACATCAATGCCTTTGCCCGGGCTTAGTTGCGCAACGATGTCATCTGCAGAAACAAACACCGTGCCTTCACGTGTGAAGATGGCGCTTGCCCTGTTTTCGACTCGCATCGCCCACTCGGTGGAACGGACCGCGGCGACAGCAGAAGGGGTTCTGACCTGGACGCCATTCCCCTCTTCCGAGGAAAAAAGGAACCCGGCGACGCCATCGATCAGACGCAGTCCAAAGGGGCGCGTTTCATGATCCAATAGACCAAGCACGTCGATCTCGCTTTCCGGGCCTATAACAACTTCAAGCCCAACATAGCAGGCAATGGTAACCCTTGCATCGGCTTCCGTGCGCAGCTTGGCATTCAACCCCAAACCCAAACCAATGACTGCAGGTTGGGCACCTGCTCCTCGGGCAGAAACGACCGCCTGCCCTTCCATACGCGTTATGACACATGTTCCTTGTGTTTGAGCGGCGACCGAACCGGGCAACCCGATCCAGGAATAAATAAGAAGGATAACAAGCAAGCTTTTTTGAATCATTGCGGCCTCGCGGCTGAAGATACTCACAAGAGTGAAGAGTATGACACGAGAGGTCAACCAAAGGCGGCCTTACGTTTCTGTCGCATGGGTGGGAAACTGCTCGTTTCAATCAACGCCCGCCCTCGTCCCCGATTCAGATTGGACACGCAAAACTCAAGAACTGGGGAATGTCTGCGTTCGCGTAGGAATTGATGAAAGAGTTTACAGCAGACTCTTTGATTTCGGGTTTAATAGAAACCACCCTACCCACTTTGTGCTCATAATTTGGCAGTAATGATCGTTACTTTTGCCGCAGCATCAAACCCTCATCATACCCGATAAGTATCCCTTATTCGGTCTAATACGAACTCCGTCAGGAGTTGAAGGCAGAATCGGCGTTTAAGCCGAAGCACCTTAGCTCCCTGCCCTGCCCCCCCTTCCCTCTCACAATAAGTTCGTGGAATGGTCTTTGATCTGTGTACACCTACAATGGCCGCTGGGCCCGTGAACAAGGCGATGGCGTTGGACTTGATTGCCTCCGGCCCTCGCGGCCTCGGCGGCATCTCAAACAAGAACAACGGCGCCAGACAACAATGTTCTCAGTCGCGCAAAGCCTGCGCAAGACACTGGCCTGCCCGTCCGGGCTCGACTTGGACCGGAGCGTAACATCCTGGCGGGAGCTTGCTGGACAAAGTAGCTCGCCTTGCAAGCGGGCACGCCCTAGTTGAAACAAACCAGCGCCTGGATCCAGTTACAGATCCAACGGGTTTGCGTAGATCTTGCAGATGGCCTTGTGATGAATGTGTTGACACTCGCTCTATACGCAAACGCTCTATACGCAAAACACCGGGCTGATAGCCCGGTGCTTGGTCTGGTCTAAGATGTCAGTTTCTTACCCGTGGGTAAGATCATCCTCTTCCTGAAGATTATCAAGCAGCACCGCAACAGCCTGTTCCAGCTTGCTGCGATCTACACGCGTGAAATCCAGATCATATTTCAGCTCTATGCGCCCGTTCGAAGCCGAGCATCGGGCGACCCCTGCCCTTCCCGACACTTGAAACGTCGTTTTCGCGCGGCGCGTTTTTCCTGAACTGCTGGGTGCCGGTTTCTTTTCGGCTCCTGTCTGAACCTCTATAAACGACCGCAAGATCGCCATCTCGCGCGCGCTGTCCCGCTCCGGTTCGCTCATCACGGCGGTGCTCACCTGACGTACCAAACCAGGATCAGCATCGAGCTTGCGTTTCAGCGTGACCCCCAGATTACGCGGGATGTCATTTGGGTGCATCAGCACCTTGTCCAACATCATCAACAAACTGGCAAACGCGCGGATATAACTGCGCTTTGTGTAACTGGCAGATTTGAACAGGATTGCCACCGCCTTATCTACATCTGCACAATCATTTGCCGGATCTTCTGCGTAGGCGCGCGCCAGGGTAGCCATTTCCGCAAATGAGATATCCTTGCGGATGAGGTTTTCATCCACCATGCGCCGGTAGCTGTCGTTGATATCCGCGGCGTCAGATATGCCTGCCGGAATCTCGGAATAAATCTCATCGCCGGTTTCCTCATACAAGGCGCGATAAGCAGACAAGCGCCGCATGCCCTGAATCAGATCAAATCGACCATCCGAGCGACGTTCCAACCGAATTGGGTTCGACAGGCCAATGTCGCGGATCGAATCCTTCAATTCATCCAACTCGTCATCCGGACCAGCCTTCCGATCGCGTGTCAGCTTTTCGGTGACGACATTCGAAAGCGCCACACGCTCGGTCACCAAACCTTCAGACCGTAGCCGCACCAGTTCATGCGCCAATCGGTCATTTTCGGCGCGGATCGTATCTTCGGTTGATTGCTGGTCGCGCAGGGCATCTGCGTTCTCTGAGATCGCTGCAGCCATCGGACCGCGCCTTTTCTCCAGCACCTTGTCTGGAACTTTACCGACGGGGATGTCCTCCATTGCCGGCATATCGATGTCAAACATTCTGCGTTTACGGCTCATGCGTCATCCTCCAGCTTATCCCAGGCCGTCAGCATGACATCCCGGAATTCCTCATAGACGTTATCAAAGGTCGATCGTGCGCGCCGCCAGGTCTCGCGCGTCATCTCTCGGTAATCCATCTCGTAGACGGAACTTAGGAAACGGCCCGATTGCTCTACGGCACGGGTCATTTCCACCGGGTGCTGCGCAACGTTGTCGCCGAAGACTTTGCGGAACGCTTCGAACATCGCAAGGTGCAGAGCGTTGCCCGGCTCGTATCGCGTCAGCAGGAAACGAAGTTCGCAGAAGGTTTTGGGAAGACCGATCTTACCCGTGGGTAAGGTCTTGTCGAACCCATAGGCCAAATCCTCGAGCGCTTCGGCCAGCTGACCAATGAAAGAGGTGGTCGAGTCGTATTCCCAATATCCTGGCCCGGAGGGGATATAGAGCATGTCCGCCGCAAAGACCGCATTCATGGACTGATAGCCAATCGCGGGCGGGCAATCGAAGAGGATCAGATCATAGGCATCGTCGGGGATCTGATCCAGGTAGCGCGATACCGCTGCAAAAAACGACCATTCGGGATTTAGGTGTCGGTACTGGGCCGACGCAAACTCAACAAAAGCAGCGTTCGCACAGGACGGAATCACATCGATCGTCGACCAGGAGGTCTGCCGAATAAAGTCAGCGACCCGCAGATCACCCAGGCCCATACCGGTGATCGACGGTGGCAGCTCGCGGCGGGGCAGGGCGGTGCCGGATTCGGCAGCGGCAGGGCGGTTGTTCATCCGCTCTGTTTCTCGGATAAGATCGCGCGCCATGATACCCCAAACGGTGAAATCTTCGGCCACGTCCGTCAGGCCCATCGAATGGCTCAGGGTCGCCTGCGGGTCGAAATCCACTACTAGTACACGATAGCCATCCAGCGCAGCCGCGTGCGCCAGATGTAAAGCAACGGTCGACTTCCCGGCACCCCCTTTGAAATTGGCAACAGCCGCGCGCATGGCGCGTTTGCCGGCGGGGCGGGGCGGCATCAGGGATTTGCGGTTCACCTTGAGCCTGCGGCGCAGCTCGTTCACCTCTTCGAGGCTGAACCAGCGCTGTCGGCCATCTGGCTCGACCTCACCACCCGGCAGCGAAGGATCAGCGGCAAGCTTACCGCGGAAGGTCGACTGGTTGATCCGAAAGATCAGCTCGGACACTTCCCAACTAGAGAAGCGGCGGAGCGTCTTCTCCATCTCGGGGCTGAAGGTCTGCTGCCGTATCCAGCCCTGCAGTTTCAGCGATTGATTGCGCAATGCGTTTAGATCTTCGTGCGTATACATGCCTCAGCTCTCGTTCCTTCGGACGCTATTTGTTATCTTTTTTCTATTTACGCCCGATTTGCACTTTACGCAAAAGAAAATATCATGAAGATGAAACTTACCCGTGGGTAAGAAAACAAGGGCCAGCGCAACGCTGAGCGATTCGGAGACAAGGGTACTGAAATCCGCGGTAGCGCATCGCTGCTCCGCCCACATTTAGGGGGCCACCAATAGGCGACCAACCCCATTTAGGGGGACAGAATGGCCAAATAGGGGGTCATCCTGTGTGTCCCCCATCACCATTACTTCACCAAATTTCTTTTATTGAATTGATCTGAACCCAAGCCCAAACTGGCCTGAAATGAGACTCTGCTTGACAGAATCGAAGCTTTGGACGCTAATCACTGCAAGATGATGAAAAGCGTTGGCAAACAGCGTGACACGGCGGTAAGAACCGCATGAGGCAGACCAGAGCGGTGAGAACGAGGATGCAGCTTGCAAAACCGGTCGGGCGAAATGCACCGGCCCTCAAGTACGATATTCTATCGGCGCTGACAGTGCATGCGCTGTCGGGCGACAAGCATCGTCAGCGCAGTATTCTACGCATCTTAGCCCTGATCACCACGCGGTATAACTGGCGCAGCAATGAGCTTTCGATTGGACGAGAAGAAATCTCGCGGCTGTGGTCGGTGAATGAACGCACGGTGAAACGAGAAATGGCTAAATTTCGTGCGATGGGCTGGGTTGTGGTCAAACGACCGGCTGCCCGAGGGCGCGTGGCGGTATACGAGCTGGATCTAAAGCAGCTGATGTTGGATACCTCAGAGGTCTGGCCTGTGATTGGCACGGATTTCCAGGCGCGTATGACCAATGAACCCGAAGCGGTTACAAATATTGTGCCATTCAAGGTCAAAGCGGCGTTCCCTGACGGGGCCGAAGATGATGTCTGGACGCAAGTACAGGCCATTTTGCATGGCCGGGACCCTGAGCTTTGGGCAAGTTGGTTCCAACATCTAAGCGAGGCCGACAGGGCAGGGGGCGTGGCCACGTTGATCGCCCCCTCGCGCTTTATGGCTGATTACATTGCCCAGAAATGGAGCGCACGGTTGCTGGCAGCTTACAGCCGGGTTGATCCGGACATACGCAGGCTGCGCTTTGAAACATCGGAATAGTCCGGAGATGCTCGGGGAATGGGCCCTCGATCAAGCTCTATTGTGTAGTCTTGATCGAAGGCAGAGATGCGGTAGTCTCCCGCCGCATCGATTTGCTTAGACGTGATCGTCTTTCACCAGCTCGCCCCGGCCATGTCCTGCCAGACCGCCTGAGACTTCTTCGGTTGCCTCATCGGCCAGTGTTTCGGGCAAGATAAGGTTCAAAACAATTGCAATCAGCGCGGCCGGCAAGATCCCCGAGGCCCCCAGGATGCGCAGCGTATCCGGTAAATGCTGCAGCGCATTGGCTGAGCCCGGTGCGACGTTCATGACTTCAAGCTGAAGACCCAGACCTATGGACAGGGACACCGCAAAGATAACCATATTCCGGCGGTTCCAGACCACGTCTGACAGCATGGAGACACCTGCCGCGACAACCATACCGAACATGACGATCACGCCACCGCCCAGAACCTCAATCGGGACGGTACGGATCAGGCCGCCGACCTTGGGGACAAGCCCGCAAATGATCAGGAAAATAGCGCCAATGGTGACGACATGGCGGCTCATTACGCCCGTCATCGCGATCAGGCCCACGTTTTGGCTGAACGAAGTATTCGGAAAGCCTCCAAAGATACCGGCAAGCGCTGTGCCGAAACCGTCAGCATAGGTTGCGCCCTGAATCTCTTTGTCGGTGGCTTCGCGCCCGGCACCACCCTTGGTGATGCCTGAGACGTCGCCAACGGTCTCGATCGCCGATACAAAGGCCATGAGGCAGAAGCCGATCACAGCGGCCAAAGAGAACTCGAACCCGTATTTGAAAGGCTGCGGCAAGGCGAAGGCGGCAGAGCGTTCCCACGAGCCAGAAATCGCATCGAGTGGCAGTTTTCCAACCAGGATGCAATAGACGTAACCCACTAGAATACCAATCAAAACCGCCGAGATCGACAGCATCCCGCGAGCAAAGAACTTCAGCCCTAGCGTGACAATGATCACGATCAGGGCAGGGGCCCAGCTGGACAAAGAGCCATAGCTTTCCGCGCCCGACGCCTTGGCCGGAACACCACCAGCTGCGTATTCGATACCAACTTTGACCAGCGCCAGACCGATCATGGTAACGACGAGGCCGGTCACCAGCGGCGGCAAAGCAAAGCGTATCCGGCCGATTACCGTGCCCAGAAGCGCATGGAACAGGCCGCCAATGAGTACGCCGCCAAACAAAGCGGCCAGCCCATCCACGCCTTTCCCGGCGACCAACGGGATCATGATGGGAATAAATGCAAACGACGTGCCCTGAACGATGGGCAACGCGGCCCCGACAGGCCCGAGAGTGACGGTTTGCAATAGCGTGGCCACACCCGCAAACAACATCGACATCTGAATCAGATACAGCAGTTCGGGAAAATCAGGGCTGTTCGAACCAAAGCCAAACCCGGCTGCGCCCGCAACGATGATGGCCGGGGTCACGTTTGATACGAACATGGCCAGCACGTGCTGAATACCCAAGGGTACCGCGCGATAGATGGCAGGAAAGTAATTCGGGTCTCGAAGTTGTTCCGGTGTCCCGATTGGTGACGTCGTCATGAGGTTCCTCCTGTAGGACCAATGGAGTCGTCTCTGAGCGGGTGCCGGTTCTGTTTATTCGTGTGTTTGATCTGCAGCCGTTCAAAGTAAGCTATTGATAGTCCACCACGGTGGTGGCGATTATCAAAAATACCCGAAAGGTTCTGCGCGCCCCTTGCAATCTGGGGTGCAAGGGCGCTCTGGCTAAAAACGGAGCAGATCTGGTTGTTGCTGCGGGTTTTGGCAGCGGCAACCGGACGGTCAGGTCACCACATCCGGAGAGGTTCTGCCGCAAATCTCCTGCAATCTGGTGATGGCGGCGATAGCGTCGGCAACCTCACTCAGGGCGCTTTGCGGATCAGCACCCAGGTCGCCGTCCTTTGGCGTGAAACTTTCCAGATAGACCCGGATTGTGGCGTTGTCCGTTCCTGTGCCAGAGAGGCGGATCACACCGCGGCTGCCGTTTTCAAAGACGATGCGAATGCCCTGATTGTGGCTCATCGATCCATCGACCGGATCGTGATAGGAGAACTGATCTGCGGTCTTGACCACGAGCTCTCCCATACCGCTGCCGGGGAGGGTTGGTAGCCGTGCGATAAGCTCTGACATCATCTGATCGGCCTTGGCACTGTCCACGGTCTCGTAGTCATGGCGCGAGTAATAGTTGCGCCCATAGGTTTGCCAGTGGTCTTCCATTATCTGCCGGACGGAAACCCGACGTTTTGCGAGAATATTCAGCCACAGGAGTACTGCCCATAATCCGTCTTTTTCGCGCACGTGATCTGATCCGGTCCCTGCACTCTCTTCTCCGCACAAGGTGATCCGACCGGCGTCGAGCAGGTTGCCAAAGAACTTCCAGCCCGTTGGGGTTTCATAGCAGTCAAGGCCCAGATGGCTGGCCACGCGGTCTACAGCGGTGCTTGTGGGCATGGATCGGGCCACGCCGGACAACCCCTTTGCATAGGCCGGAGCGAGGTGCGCATTGGCGGCTAGTACCGCCAGACTGTCCGATGGGGTAACGTAGATGCCTTTGCCCAGGATCATGTTGCGGTCGCCATCGCCGTCGGAGGCTGCGGCAAAATCCGGGCCATCAGGGGACATGACCAGATCGACCAGAGGCTTGGCCCAGATCGGGTTGGGGTCGGGATGACCTTTGCCAAAATCAACCGAGGGAATTGCGTTCAGCACCGAACCTGTTGGCGCGCCCAATTCCTGTTCAAGGATCGCAGTTGCATAAGGTCCCGTCACCGCATGCATCGCGTCAAAGCGTAAGGAGAAGCCCTCGGACAGAAGCGATCTGATCGCGTCAAAATCAAACAGCTCGCGCATCAGCTCTGCATAATCGGCGACCGGGTCGACGATTTCGACCTGCATCCCCTCAAGCACAGATGTGCCAATCTGGCTAAGGTCGACATCGTCTTTTGTCAGCGTGTGATACTGGGTGATGGTCTGCGACTGCGCATAGAATTTTTCGGTCAGACTTTCCGAGGCCGGGCCGCCATTGCTGCCGTTGAACTTCAGACCGAAATCCGCGTCGATGCCACCGGGATTGTGACTGGCCGAAAGGATGAAGCCTCCTTCGGCCTTTCGCTTTCGGATCAGGTTCGACACGGCCGGTGTCGACAGAAGACCATTCTGGCCGACGATAACACGGGCGATGCCGTTGGCCGCTGACATGCGCAGGATGATCTGGATGGCCTCGGCATTGAAGAACCGACCGTCGCCGCCAATGATCAGCGTTTTGCCCGCGCCACCGTCAATGGCGTTAAAGATCGACTGGACAAAACACTCCAGATAGCCCGGTTCCATAAACACCCGCGTCTTTTTGCGCAGTCCCGAGGTTCCGGGCTTTTGGCCCGCAAAGGCGGTGCAGGGCTGTGTCACGATCGGCATATTTCAAATTCCTTGTTCTGAACAATGACGCAGGTGGTGCGCGCCGGGTCCCAAAATGTGCAAGCCCCACACGGGTCAGGTATCGGGCTTTGATGGAGAAGTGATAGGGCAGGGGGGCTGTAGGTCACAAGCCTGTTGGTTAAAGTTGGGCCATCTGTCTTGATGCGTCTCACCAGGGCCATGCTTCGCCGAGCGTGGCCTGCGTTGCATGACTTGTCGTTGCCAACCATCGTCTTTGCCTAGGTAAGGATGAATCCCTGCACGCGGATGTAGTCGCCGAAGGTCTCGCGTTCCGCGTGGCTGTATTGCCGCGTCCTGTCGTCAATCCAGGCCCAAAGTTTGCGACACATCATCGGTTTATTTTTACCGTGCCGTCGACAAGCACGGCAAAACTCTTGAATTCATGCTGTCGGAGCGCCGAAATAAATCGGCTGCTACAAGATTTTTAGCTCGGACACTGGAGGTCAACGGTCTGCCGCAAAATAGATCGTTGTCGACATAAGCGGAGCCAGCACTGCTGGCACTAAGGCGATCAACAAAATGCTGAAAGGCGTTGGCTGCCTGATCCCGATTGAGATGTTGAGGCGCAAATATCTGAACAACATCGTCGAACAAGACTATCGTTTCATCAAAAGACGAACGCGCCCGATGCTCGGTTTCAAGAGCTTTGCCTGGGCTGCAGCAACACTTACTGGCATCGAGGTGTTACATGAGCCGAAAGGGCCAATTCGGCCCGGACTCTGCCCGTATAAGCAATTAGCTGAACTGTGAGCCTAGCTTCGTCGCGTTCGCCAAGACAGTCCGGCTAGCTCATGACTTTGCAACAAGGCCGGTGCGCAAACCCCGTCTAGAGGCCCAAAATACTTCGTGCCTGGTCGGCTGTCGCAACCGGGCGATTGTACTGGTCACAGATTTCAGCTGTCCGGGTCACTAGAGCCGCGTTTGATGGTGCAAGCGTATTGCGATCCAGTCGCACGTTGTCTTCCAAACCCGTACGCGCATGGCCACCTGACAAAATTGCCCAATGGTTAAGAACCTCCTGCTGCGCACCAATGCCTGCGGCGCACCAGGGCGCACCGGGAAACAGTCGATCAATAGTCTTCACGTAGAAATCGAATACGTCCCGATCCGCAGGCATTGCGTTTTTCACACCCATGACAAATTGCACATAAGGCGTTTCTTTGATTTGACCCTTCTTGTGCATCTCGGCCGCCTTCAGGATATGGCTCAGATCGAAGGCTTCGATCTCTGGCTTGACGTCATATGTTGCCATCTCAGCCGCGAGCCAGTCGACAAGATCGGGTGGATTTTCGTAGACGCGCGTGGGGAAGTTGTTCGACCCTACCGACAACGAAGCCATATCCGGTCGCAACGGCAACATGCCGCCGCGCGTCTTACCCGCCCCCGATCGCCCTCCCGTCGAAAACTGGATGATCATGCCAGGGCAGTGTTTCTCGAGCCCCTCTTTCAACCTTGCGAACTTTTCCGGGTCGCTCGAAGGCGTTTCATCATCGTTTCGAACATGGGCATGGCAGATGGACGCGCCCGCCTCAAAAGCAGCCTGTGTACTTTCGACTTGTTCTTCGACTGTTATGGGCACAGCCGGATTGTTGGCCTTGGTTGGCAAGGACCCGGTTATTGCAACGCAGATGATGCAGGGGTCGGACATTTCAGGTCTCTTTCGGTGCGAGGACAAAGTCGAATTCGACATCCCAATAGGGACCTTCAAAGCCAACTTCCGCAGATCGCGCCGGATCATCAACCCGGTTGAATTCGGCGATCAGGCTTTCTTTGACGCCAAATACAGCATCCGAGTTGATGTACTGATCATCGGGATCAAAGATATGCGTGGTCAGGTCGTCGTAGCCGTCTTTCGAGACAATGTAGTGTAGGTGCGCCGGTCGGTACGGGTGTCGACCAAGACGCTTCAACAGATCGCCAACCGGCCCGTCATCCGGGATTGGATAGTTCTTTGGCCGCACCGCACGGAACCAATACATCCCGTCAGCACCGGTCGTGAAGACGCCGCGCAGGTTAAAATCAGGCTGAATGCCTTTCTGTTGTACATCGTAAAACCCGTCATCATTGGCTTGCCAGACATCAATCTTGACGCCTTCCAACGGGTTGCCGTCCACATCGGTGACACGACCCCGCACCACCATGTCCTCGCCCTTTTGGTCGAGACAAATATTGTGTCCCATCTCGTATTCCGGGGCACCTCCCACATGGAAAGGTCCCAGAACAGTGTTCTCAGAAGCCCCGGTGGGGCGGCGTGAGTTCACGGCATCCACCAGCATCGACACGCCCAGAACATCGGACAGAAGAATGTACTCCTGCCGCCAGTCATCGCACATGTGCCCAACCTTGGTCAGGAACATGATCGCCTCGAACCATTCCTGTTGCGTCGGTTCAATCTCCTTCACGGCCTCATGGAGCTTTCGCGTGATGACCTCCATCACCTGCTTAAGCCGTTCGCTTTCTGCGTTTTTGTTGCGTGCAGTGACAACCTCGGCCGAGTTTTCCTCGGTGAAGTATCCCATCTCATGCGAGTCCATTTTGGCCTCCTGACTTGTGTAAGTTTGCTCCAGATTGGCTCATCGCGAAAGGACTGTGGTCAGCGCGCGACGCAGTTCGGCTTCGGCATCCGCAGCCATATCGGCTGAGCGCCACGCCACATGTTGATCGGGACGGACCAACAAACAGCCCGTATCCGAAATCTCCGACGCGCGCGCCCAATCCCCGTTGTGGTCAACATAAGTCTGGCGCGGACCGATGACGTGACAGCGAATGGGCATGCCCAGTTCGCGAGAAACGGTCTCGGCCGCCGTCAACCAAGCCTCGCCACCAATTCCGGTCAGCAAGGTGAATTCTCCGCGACCGCACAAATCCAGAGTGGAATGTTTGTTCCCAGTATCATGATCAAACACCCAAACATGTGGGATGCGCGCGCCGGGCCAAGTCGTGGGCTGGTAATGCAGCTCAGCATCCTGATCAAAACTGGGATTGGGTTGACCATCCGGTTCAATCGCACAGGAGTCGTAGCGTTGGTTCATTTCAACGCCATGCGCATCGAACTCATATTTCTTGAAGGCAATCGCCTCGCGAATGGCCTGCCTTTGTGCCGCAGCTTCAGGCGTTGATCCCGAGCGTGCCTCAAGGTTGCTTTGCATGACCTCTGGGTCGACACCTTCTGCCATTCCGAGAGATTCAAAGATAGGACCGAATTCACCGATGGATTGATTGGCTCGTGTGACGATCTGCTTTGCTACCGGCGCGCGCTCTTCGCTATAGCTGTCCAGCAGGTTCTCTCCGGCGTGGCCTTTCAGGACTGCCGCCAGTTTCCAAGCGAGGTTAAAGCTATCCTGAATCGAGGTGTTCGAACCCAGCCCGTTTGACGGAGGGTGTCGGTGCGCTGCGTCGCCCATGATGAACACGCGGTCCTTTTGCATATGGGTCGCGTACATATTGTTGACGGTCCAGGTGTTGGCGCTGATCAATTCGATCTCAAGTTCGGGGTCGCCAACAAGTTGGCGCGCCACCTGCGTGGCCATGGCCTCGTCAACTTCGGGGGCGGGTTGGTTTATGTCATAGCCCCAGACAATGAGCCATTCGTTCCAAGGGCGGACCATGCGGACTAGACCCATGCCAATGCCACCGACATTCGCACCCGGTTGCATCACCCAATAGAGGACCGATGGCCGATGCGCCACGTACTTGCTGAGATCGGCCCGGAACAGGATGTTCATGGACCCGCCGACGCCCATCTGACCTTCGAATGGCAGACCGGCATGTTCGGCAACTAGTGAATTGCCCCCATCCGCACCGACCAGGTATTTTGAACGGATCGTGATTTCTTCGCCCGACAAGCGATCCAAACACGTCGTCGTCACACCATCTGCGTCTTGCTCATGTCGCAAGTATTCGGTGCTCATACGTGCTTGAGTCCCACGGCGACAAGCGGTGCCGAACAGGATCGGCTCCATGAATGTCTGCGGAAGGTCGTTCATCATGGTCGGGCTGGACAGCAGGTGCTCGGCTTTGGATAGAGGATGATTGCCCCAGCTTTTCATGCGCCCGATTTCCTCACCGGCCAGGCTTTCGCAGAACACGTTCTCGCCCATCAGATCCTGATGCGCGGCGTGCATGTAGGCTTCGGCCTCGACCTCGTGACCAAGGTCGCGCAAAACCTCCATCGTGCGTTGGTTGGTGATGTGTGCCCGTGGCGTATTGGCCAGCCAGCGATAGCGGTTGATGACCATGTTCTCGACGCCGTAGCTCGACAGCAAAGCCGCCGTTGCAGACCCCGCCGGGCCGGTCCCGATGATCAGGACATCCGTTGTGATGGTGGCCATAAGCTCTCTCCCTTGTTCTTTGATTGTTAGGACCGCGGATCCCAGAGGCGACCGTCATATTCGGCCTCATAGGCTTTGCCGTCCGGGTAGCTGACCAGTTCAAGCTGCATGCCCCAGGGGGCGAGGAAATAGACCCAGGTTTCCCCAGCGCTTGGGCCTTCGGTCATGGTTGTCGGGTTGCCCAGGACCTTAATGCCCTTGTCCTGCAAATAGCTGACGGCACCGTCCATATCGGTGGTATAGAACGCGATGTGATGCCCGCCGATATCCGAGTTACGCGGCAGCTTCGTATCCTGATCCGGCGCGGTGTATTCGAAGATTTCAAAATTGGCGCCGTTGCCACAGCGGACCAGTCGCATCGTCGGGATCTCGGCCTTGGCGTCCACGTTTAGATGGTCCGCCATCCAGGTGCTGTCACCGCCCGAGAACGGGCCCAACGGGTAAAACACATTGCAGCCGATAACGTCCTGAAAGAAGGTGACAGCCTCATCGACACTCGGGACTGTAAATCCCACATGGTCTGTACCCGTCATTCCCGGCAGGGAGTTGCCAGCGAATGCTCCAGTTCCTAATGCTGCGACGGCGGTCGTAAATGCGAGTGCTCTCATGGTTCAATCCTCCTTGTTCGACTGCGCGCCAATCACCAGACGACGGCGCACGGGGAATATTTGAAGCCCGGTTTTTTCAGAGATCAGCCCCCAGATGCCGCGCGGTGCGAAGAGCATGACGGCGATCCCGATCAGCCCAAGCACCATGAGGTACCAGGAGCCGTAGTCGGCCAGCAGGCTTTGCAAGATGAAGAAGATCAGCACGCCCAGGATTGGGCCTTCGATGGTACCGATGCCCCCGATCACCACAATGAAGATCACATAAGCCGTCCAGTCGGTGACCGAGAATGCGGCATCGGGTGAAATCCGAAGCTTTTGAACGTAAATCAGAGCGCCGGTCAGCCCGGTCCCGGCGGCTGAGACGAGGTAGACCAACCACTTCATCCGCACCGCATCGACGCCGATGGATTTCGCTGCTTCGACATTGTCCCGTACCGCAGCCAGTGCCAGCCCACGCTTTGTTCTGAGCAGCCAGTAGATGCCTGCAACCGTTGCGATCACCAGCGCCAAGGCCAGCCAGTAGGTCAGGATATCGCGTGCCGCCGCACCGCGAACATCAAACGTGGTTTGGATCCACTCGGTCGCCCACATCTCGCGCGTTGCTGTGCGCGGCAAAGAGGTGCCGGTGCCGCCGCCGAGCACTTTCCATTGGGCTACCAGCAGGCGCATGACCTCGGCGATGACCCATGTTCCGATGGCGAAGTAAGCTCCTTGCAGCCGGAAGGCGAAGAAAGCCGTGGGTATGGCGACAATCAGGGCTGCAACGCCGCCCAGCAGGATCGCCGGAACCGGGTCCATACCCCAAAGGATGACACCGCCGAACATGGCGTAGGCGCCCATGCCCACGAAGGCTTGCTGGCCGACGGACACAAGGCCACCATACCCCGCCAGCAAGTTCCAGAATTGCGCCAGCACCAGCATGGTGAAGATGAAGAACAGGTCTTGAATCAACCCCCTGCTGGCAAATGTCGGCAGCAGGATGAACAGGATAATCAGAGCGATATAGACGGCTCCGGCACTATAGGACGCGCGGGTCTGCGTTTGGACGCGGTAAATCGAAGTATCTGTCATCAGTCCACCGCCCTTGGAAACAGGCCTCTGGGTTTGATCAGAAGCACGATGAGAAACGCCAGGTGACCGGCCAGGATTTGCCATTCGGGGTTGATTGCTGCGCCGACAGTCTGAGCGACGCCGATGATGACGCCTCCGATCAGAGTGCCCCACAGACTGCCGAGGCCACCAATGATCACAGCCTCAAAAGCGTAGATCAGGCGCGCTGGGCCGATGTTCGGGTCAAAATTCGCCCGCATTCCCAGATAGAGCGCCGCCAAGGTCACGACCAGCATTGCGATCGCGGTCGCAGTGGCGAAGATACGTTCTGGCCGGATACCCATCAGACCCGCTGTCACCGCATCATCCGAGGTCGCGCGGAACGCCCGGCCCAGCTCCGTGCGGTAGAAAAGCTGATTCAGACCGACGATGACAAGGATTGCTGAGGCAAAGGTCAGCAACGGCAGAACGCCGAGGTTCAGCCCGCCCATTTGAACGGACGCAGTTGCGATTTCGCCCGCAGGCAAACGTTGGCTATCGGCTGAGAACCCTTCGAGCAGAGCGTTTTGCAAGACGACCGACAGACCGAATGTCACAAGCAAAGGCGGCAGTATATCTGGACCGAGTACGCGGTTCAGCACATGTCTCTGCAAAGCCCAACCCACGCCGAACATGATCGGTGCGGCAATGATTGCAGCCAGAAACGGTGAAAGCCCAAGCAGCGAGACCAGCAGAAGGATCAGATAGGCGGCAAAGACGATGAGATCGCCATGGGCCAGATTGACCAAACGCATGATCCCGAACACAAGGCTAAGTCCTGCGGCGAACAGCGCGTAGAGCCCGCCCAAAAGAACGCCCTGAATGATGGTGTCGATCCAGATCATGCGGCGGCTCCTCCGAAATAGGCGTCGTGAATGGCCTCGCGGCTGAGCGTGTCTGCGGTGCCTTCCAGCGTGACGCGGCCTTCCATCATGCAGTAGACGCGGTCTGCGACTTTCATCGCTTGACCAATGTCCTGCTCCACCACGATCAGGCTGGCTCCTGCCTCCTGAATGCGGGGGACGGCATCGTAGATGTCTTTGATGACCACTGGCGCGAGACCAAGGCTGATCTCGTCACAGAGCAGAACACGGGGGTTGCTCATCAGCGCACGACCGATTGCAACCATCTGCTGTTGTCCGCCAGACAGGGCCGTGCCCGGGTGGTTGCGGCGCTCTTTCAGGATCGGGAACAGGTCGTAGATTGTTTGCAATGACCAATGGCCAGATACCTTGCGGCCATAGGTTCCGATCAGCAAGTTTTCCTCGACGCTTAGGGAAGGAAACAGTCGACGCCCCTCTGGCACCATGGCCACTCCGCGCGCCATAATTTCGTCGGCGGCCAGGCTTCCTATAGGTTGCCCATCAAAGCGCACTTGGTCGGACCCGTTGGTCAGAACGCCCGAGATTGAGCGCATGAGGGTCGATTTCCCGGCTCCGTTTGCCCCGATGATGGCAACCGTTTCGCCTTCCTCTAGCCGAATATCCACGCCGAACAGGGCTTGGAAATCGCCATAGTGGGCGGTCAGTGAATGGGTCTCTAACAGGCTCATCAGACTTCGATCCCCAGGTAGATTTCTTTGACTTCCCGGCTGTTCATGATCTCATCCGGATCACCGAGGCCGATGACCTTGCCGAAATCCAGAACCAGCAGCCGTTCGACGACCGAGGTGAGCGCATGCAGGACGTGTTCGATCCAGATGATCGTGACGCCGCTGCTATGCAGCCCTTTGATCGTGTCAATCAGCGCGGTGCATTCCGCGTCGGTCAGGCCTCCGGCGATCTCGTCCAGCAGCAACAGCTTTGGATTGGTTGCCATAGCGCGGGCCAACTCCAACCGCTTGCGTTGCAACAGCCGCAAACCACCGGCCGTGTCATTGGCCACGTCCAGCAATTCCGTTTGCTCAAGAATGCGGGCGCAGTCCTGTTCGACCTCATGTTCCGATTTGCTCTGCCCATGGGTCGCGGCCACAAGCAGGTTTTCGAACACCGTCAGATGATCAAACGGCTGAGGGATCTGGAACGAGCGCCCAATACCCGACAAGCAGCGCTGCATGGGCGGCACGCGCGTCACGTCAGCCCCGTCGAAATGGATCGACCCCGCGTCAGAGGTCAGATTGCCTGTTATCAGATTGAACAGCGTCGACTTGCCCGCCCCATTTGGACCAATGATTCCAAGGGCCTGCCCTTGCGCGACATCAAAACTGACATCGTCAGTGACGGTGAGCGCGCCGAAGCTTTTCGAGACGTTTTTGAGAGAAAGAATGGTCATACCGGTGTTCCTGCCCCGGACCGGGTCCGGGACGCTGGTTTCATTGCGATCAGGAGATTTCTTCCATCACACCTGCGGTCGGGATTTCGGGTGCTGAAGAGTTGTCGACGATCACGAGGTCATAGCTGCCATTGTCGAGCAGCCGCCACTGCCCTCCGACCAAGGGTGTTTTCGCAACGTTCTGCGCGGCGAAGGGTGGCAGGCCTGCTCCATCAAAGGCGATCCGGCCAACGATCGAGTCCAGCTGCGTCGCTGCGATAGCCTCGGCTACGGCATCGCCATCACCTGCGTCATCAACACGTCCCATGACGTTGGCGGCCATTTCAAACAGCGCGTGCACAAAGCCGATGGGCTGGGTCCATTGGCGGCTGGTGGCGGCCATGTAACCCTGAGCCAGTTCCGCTGAGCTCGCACCGGTGAGCGACGATGAGAACGGATGCGTCGGTGACCACCACACTTCGGAACTCAGGTTGTTGCCTGCGTTGCCCAAAGCTTCGACGGCCTGCGGGAATAGGATGGCTTTGCCGATGCTCGCCGCCTTAGGGGTGAAGCCTTGCTGCTTGGCTTGGCTCCAGAAGGTGGTGAAGTCAGGCGGGATCGGAACGCCGGTTACAATTTCGACATTTGCCTGGCGGAACGCATTGATCTGGGCCGAGAAATCGTCGGTCAGGTTCTGGTACCGTCCGGGATCTGTCAGGCTATATCCCAACTTGGATAGAACCGGCGGGAAACCTACATTCGGATCGCCCCAGGCATTGCCATCACCGTCATTCGGGAACAGAGCACCGACCTGCTTGTTGGTCTCCAACTGGCCCCACATCGCCGTGAAGACCGAGATCACATCCTCAAGGCCCCAGAAGAAGTGATAGGCGTAGTAGAACGGTTCCCAACTTGCTGGATCGCCGGGGTTGCCCTGCTGGCCGATGAACCACGGCTGCCATGGCGCAACAGTGGAAATACACGGTATTTCCTCCGCCTCACAGGTGGAGGCAACGGGGTTGGTCGTTTCTGGCGTCGAAGCGACCAGCATCAGGTCGATCTCATCGTCCACAATCAGCTCGCCCGCCACGTCTGCTGCACGGTTCGGGTTAGACTGGCTGTCTTTGACGATGACTTCAAAATTCGCACCGGCGTCGGACGCGGCGAAATTGTCGAGAATAAACTTGTCGGCCTCAGAGAACGCGGCCAGAGGACCTGATTGCGGGCTGACATAGCCCAGCTTGATCTTGGCGCCCTGAGCGATAGCGGGCGCAGCGAGCGTGCCGGCGGCTAGGCCGAGGCCGGTTGCAGCGCTGGATTGCAGCAATTTGCGTCGTGTGATCATGTGTCCCTCCCTTGACACGGTGAAGTCAAACGCTTGGGGCGTTGCCCGCCCACGCGTTTTGAAGAAGCGCCCGCAGCCCATCAGCAGTGACCGGTTGCGGGTTCCAATACGGGTTTCTAAGTGCGATTTCGGTGGCACGATCCAGATCGGTCTCCGAGAGGCCAAAGTCTCTAAGAGCCATTGGGGCGCCCATGTTTTTGGCAAAATCCCAAAGGGCTTGCCCGGGTCCAGAACCGCCGAGAACATCTGACACCGGGGCCAGCAGCTCCGGTACACCCGCCGCGTTGTAGGCAATGGCATGGGGCAGAACGACTGCGTGGGTTTCCGCGTGCGGCAGATTGAAGGATCCACCCAGCGTATGGCAGAGCTTGTGGTGCAGGGCCATTCCGACCAGACCAAGTACCGTGCCGCAGGCCCAAGCACCGCGCTGTGTTTCTTCTCTGGCTTTCAGATCGTCGGGGTTTGCCACAACGGTCGGCAGGCCTTCTGCAAACGCCTTCAGGCCGTCGATCGCCAATTCCGTGGTCTGATCCGTGCGATCCTTGGCATAAAGCGCCTCAGTTGCATGAGCCATTGCGTTCAAGGCGCTTGTTACGGTCATTGCAGGCGGCAATGACGCCACAAGTTCGGGATCGTACAGAATGACCTGCGGCAGAACCTTCGGGTCTGTCAGGGTAGTTTTGATGCCATCCTCAGTCTGGCCCAGGATCGGAGTAGCCTCGCTGCCGGCATATGTTGTCGGGATGGCGATTTGTGGCAAACCGGTCCGAAGGGCAATCGCCTTGCCTAAGCCAATCGTCGAACCTCCACCGATAGAAACAATGCTATCGGCATGGACTGACAAAGCGTGTTCAACCGCTTCTTCGGTCACGCCGACCGGAGTGTGCATTGTTGCCCGAGTGAACACGCCTGCAGCACGATCCCCAACGGTTGTCGCAAGCTCCATTGCCATATCGACTTGCTGAGGCGTCGATAGGATCAGCGCCTTATTCGATCCCAGCTCCGCCAACTCCGCGCAGATGTCGTTGCGCAAACCTGCGCCGAACCGGACTTTCTGACCATTGATGCTGGTGGTTCTAAGAGCCATTGGGCGCGTTCCTGACAAGCGATGGATTGCGGGTCTGGATGAAACGCTAGCAGGCAAAGACAGCCCTCTTGATCGAATTATCGACCATCAATATAACTTTGGGTTATGAAGCTTGATCCTAGATATCTCGAGATCCTCGCGGCCATTGTTGAGGCCGGAGGATTGACCGAAGGCGCTGCTTTACTTGGGAAATCTCAACCCAGTGTCTCCAGAAGCGTCTCTCTCTTGGAGGACAGGGTGGGTGAGCCCCTATTCCTGCCGACCCGAAGACCTTTGCAGCCTACTGAGCTTGGTCTTGCGCTTGCTCAGGAAGGTCAAAGAATCCTAAGCGCAGGTCGCCATGCAAGTCGTGTTGTGGACGAGCACCGTCAAGGCATTGCTGGTGCTGTGCGGGTTGCGGGTACGCCGATCTTCATGGACGGTGTCATCTCAAACGTGATTGCGGAGTTTCAGGCCGAGTACCCCAATATTCGGATCGACCAATCCTATGGGTACCCCACTGAACTTTTGTCCCAGTTGTCCGCTGAAACTCTGGACTTGGCCATTCTTCCTATGCGCCCGGCAGACGTGTCTGATGAGTACGAATTTCGTCAAATCCTGCCTGGCCGAAACGTCATTGCGTGCCGCATTGGTCACCCATTGGCGCGCAAAAAAGAGGTTAAGCTGGAAGATATCACCGAGTTTTCCTGGATCGCGCCACCTGCAAACAGCCCGCTGTTTCGTGACTTGCGAAACACGCTGGACGGTATCGGTATGCGAGATCTCAAAATCAGTTTCACAGGCGGGTCTTTGAGTGCGGTTGTGAACGTTCTAACGGGTTCAGATTCCCTTACCGTTTTGCCTTTTTCTGTGGTCTTTATGATGCAACGGCAAAAAACTCTGACAGCACTGCCGATAAAAATCGGTGATCCCGACCGGCACTTGGGTTGCGTTACACTAAGCGCCCGAAGCATGCCGGCTTCGTCAAACCGCGTGCTTGAGTTTATAAAGCAGAAGTTCGAAATGCTTGATCGGTTGATTTGTAGCGCGGGATGACTTCTCTGACCGGTCTAGCCTGTAAAAACACAAGAGATTGAATTGCTTTGTGAAGCCCGTACGAAGTTTGGGGCGGACGTTGTTCAATGCGTGCTGCCTCAGGGGACCTTTCGGTTTGTTGGTCATCTGTATGTTTCAATTGTTCTGGGTCAGAATTGCTTGACGTTTGGGTCAGAAATGAATGACGTAGTTGACCGATTTATCGAGGTTTTGATCGTCGATTGAGTCAACGATGTGTAACGTTCCACAGGGTTTTTATGTGGCGACAAATAGTTTTGCCGTTTGCGACAGAACTTTTCCTTTGCGCCGCATAGCTTGGCCTTCTGCCAAACGGTTACGTTGTGCACTTTTCCCCCTAAAAGCTGGATTTGAGTGAAGCCCTTCAGGGTGCCCGCCTCCAAAACCTGCTCCCGAAGAGAGTAGGGGGATAGCAAGTGCAACACAATTCGACAGGGTGGTGCGGCCCACAGGCGTTCGCCGAGGACACGGCCCTGTCTAGTTGTATTTCGGGTGGGGGACGACTTCCCCTAGTTCCGCTGCCTTTTCCGAGTGGCGCGAAGTATATGCGGCACATAGGAACGCACTATTGGCGTAATTGGAACTGGTCTGAGTTTGTCTTACAGAACTATTTGCCAAGCACGTCTATCGCCGCCTAGACGATATTTCCTGAAGATGTTCGTATGCCGCGCGGAAACGGATTTTTGCCGCGTTGAAAGCCTCTGTCATATTACTGTCCTGAAGCACCCGCTCACCGATTCTGGGAGGTTTGAGGATGTCCTCTGGCGACGCTCCGGATCCAGCGATCATTGCAAGTCGGGCTGCCCCAAGTGCGGCACCGAACTCACTATCCTGCGGCAACTCTATGGGCACATCCAGAACGGTTGCGATCAGTTTTACCCAGTACCGCGATTGCGTTCCACCGCCGATGCCGATCAGACGGTCTATGCGGGCTCCAGTCTGCGCCAGTGCATCATACGAGTCGCTCAATCCGTAGGCGACGCCTTCGAGCACCGCACAGGTAAGGTCGCTCTGGTCGGTATCCTTTCCCAGCCCGGTAAAGCTGCCGCGAATGCTGGCGTCGTTATGGGGTGTGCGTTCTCCGGACAGGTAGGGGTAGAACTGCACGCGACCGGGCGTACACAAAGTGTCGCCCAGATTGCGCGTCAGGTCGGATGGAGTCTTGCCAGTGATCTGACCCAGCCAGTTTAGGCTGTCTGTTGCCGACAACATGACTCCCATCTGGTACCAGCGATCAGGAACTGCGTGGCAGAACGTGTGCAGTGCGGAATCAGGGGCAGGGTAGTAACCATCCCGCGCAGCCAAAAGAACGCCTGAGGTTCCGAGAGACAGAAAGCCATCAGCCTCATTCAAAGCCCCTAGGCCACAGGCAGCTGCCGCATTATCTCCCGCACCACCCGCAACAACGACGCTGCCACTGACGCCCCAGTTTGCCGCTAAATCGGGCCGTAAGGTGCCTGCTGGCTGGCATCCTTCGACAAGCCGCGGCATCTGTGTTTCGCTCATCTGCCCGGCGGTCAACAAGGTGTCGGACCACGCGCGGCCCGACACGTCCAGCCAGGATGTTCCGGCACTGTCCGACATATCGGCGACATAGTCGCCGGTCAGGTAGTAGTTCAAATAAGCCGCAGGAAGCAGGACCTTGGCCACGCGGGCGAAACTTTCAGGCTCATGAGCCTTGACCCAGAGCAGTTTGGGCGCCGTGAAACCGGGAAACACGATGTTGCCTGAAATCTCACGAACGCCGGGCATGGCATCCAGATGCTGTGCCTCAATATCCGAGCGCGTATCATTCCACAGAATGCAAGGCCGGATCACGTCGCCTGCAGAATCCAGCAGAGTTGCGCCATGCATATGTCCTGCGACGCTGACAGCGCGGAGGTCGGTAAACTCGGAGTGACTACCGCGCAATTCGCCAACCGCCATTTCAAGCGCCGTGATCCAATCCGCCGGGTTCTGTTCGCTCCAACCGGGGTGTTTGTGTTCGGATGAGTAAGACTGCTCGGCCGATCCGATCACGCTGCCATCTTCTGCCAGTAGCAGGGCGCGAAGCCCGGATGTTCCCAGATCAATGCCAAGGTAGCTCATGCCACGTTGCCCCCCATTGGTGCCTGTAAATCGTTTACTTTTTTTGCCCGCTACCTGAATAGGGCGGGCGCAAGTGATTCATAGGATGATATGATCAGATCAGCTCCTTGCTGACTAAGAAACTCGCCATGCTGGTCTTCAATACCACGTAGATGCGCCCCACCCACAAATCCGGCACAATACATGTTAGCCGTCTTGGCAGCGCGCACGCCATAAGGTGAGTCTTCGATCACAAGGCAGTTTCTGGGGGGAACACCGACCTGAGCAGCGGCGTATAGAAACAAGTCTGGTGCTGGTTTGCCGTGCTCAACCTGCTCGGCGCTGAAGACGTTATCAAACAACGCGGTCATCTGCATCGCCGTCAGGGCAACACTGATCCGTTCGAACGTCCCGCTGGAGGCGATGCAATACGGAAGGTTCAACGTCGTCAACACCCCCAAAAAATCTTTGACTTCAGCAATAGGTGAGAGTTCCCGCTTGAAACGTCGGAACAACTTGGCCTGCCATGTATGCGCAAAGCCTTTGGCAGAGGTTGTGCTGTGCTCAGCAACAAAAGCTTCAATTGTCGAGAGAGATTTGCCCAGAAATAGGCTTCGGACCTCTTGTGCCTGCAGGTCGATACCATACTCTGTCAGAGTTTCTTTTAATGTGGACAGCGAGATGATCTCGCTATCGGCAATAACTCCATCAAAATCAAAAATAATCAGATCGAACGCCTCAAGCGATATAGGAGGCTGCGCATCCGGCTTGGAACCCTTGGCGTTGTCGCCTGCCATCGCGCGCACCGTTACAATGCGCGCCCGTCGGCACTAAATTGATGCAGTCGATTTTCGGGGACTCGAACACCTACGGTTTGACCAACAGGTGTATCGTCGTCACCGCCGACGCGCGCTACGATCTCGCTATTGTCAGGGAGTGTGAGGTATAGCAAGCTCTCGCCTCCCAGCTGTTCCTTGACCCTGACCATGGCGTCGGTATTGCCCGCGTCTTGTTGCACCAGCTCAAGATGTTCGGGGCGGCAGCCGACGAAAGCCGCCTCCGGCTTGATGGTCAATCCGCTCACTGTGTTACTGGGCGCAAACACATTCATGGCCGGGGAACCGATAAACTCGGCAACAAAGCGTGACCGGGGTGAATGATACAATTCCATCGGAGTTCCAACCTGCTCGACGCGTCCGCCATTCAAAACAACGATTTTGTCGGCCATTGTCATGGCTTCAACCTGGTCATGGGTCACATAGATCATCGTTGCGGCGAGTTGTTTGTGCAGGCCTTCCAGCTCGACCCGCATCTGCACCCGCAGTTTTGCGTCCAGATTGGACAGCGGCTCGTCAAACAGGAAGACCTTTGGATTTTTGACGATGGCCCGACCAATGGCCACACGCTGGCGCTGACCACCCGACAGCTGTGAGGGCTTGCGATCAAGATAATCTTCCAGCTGTAGGATACGGGCTGCTTCGGCGATCCGTTCCTGCCGCAGGGCAGGCGCAAATCCGTTGACTTTCATGCCGAAATCCATGTTTTCGCGCACGCTCATATGCGGGTAGAGGGCATAGGACTGGAACACCATTGCTAGCTCGCGGTCGGCAGGTTCAGCATGCGTCACGTCCCGCCCGTCAATCTCGATATGCCCCGAGTCAGCACCCTCCAATCCGGCCAGTGTTCGCAAAAGGGTTGATTTGCCACAACCCGATGGCCCAACGAACACAACAAACTCTCCGTCCTTGATGTCCAGACCGACATCGAAGAGCGCTTGTGTTTCACCATAAAATTTGTTGAGTCCTTCAATCCTGATGCCAGCCAAGGCAACCCCTCCCCAACGGCGAACGCTGCGGTCCGCAAATTATCTTTTGTTTATCAGTAGAAACAAATGTATTGACTTTCAAGTCGGAAAAATACTTTTGTATTAACTAATATGCAAAAGAATTTTGAACTGGGAGGAGACCTGAGAATGAAAACTCTTAGAAACTTGCTGAGTACCGCAGCCGTCGCCAGCATCATCGCGACCGGTGCGGCCGTTGCAGATGATGACTGGAGCCTGAAAAAGGCTGCCGAACCCTATGCGGGCACAACCATTGACGTCGTATTCCTGCTGCGCCCGGGCTATGAGGCGATCGAAGCCATGCTGCCCGAGTTTGAAGCGGAAACGGGAATTAAGGTAAACGTCATAAAGCATCCCTATGAGAACGCTCTGGGTGAACAGGTGCGGGATTTTGTGGCTGGCGGTGATCTGGATATCGCACTGATTGACCTTGTTTGGATAGGCAACTTTGCAGAGAACGATTGGATCATTCCGCTGGCGGATGTGCAGGCAAAGTTCCCTGACGCAGTTGATCCAGATCTGGACATCGATGACTTTTTTCCGCTGGTGCTGAACGCCTTTGGTGGATGGAATGACACGCTGTATGGCCTGCCGTTCGACAACTATTCCGGCCTGATGTTCTATAATCGCTGCATGCTGGAAGAAGCCGGGTTCGACGGCCCACCGGAAACTTGGCAAGAGCTGAAGGACACATATGGCCCGGCGCTGACAAAAGACGGAAAATACGCCTTTGCGCTGCAGTCCAAGCGGAATGAAACCCAGTCTGCCGACAGCTTTGCAAGGATGCTTTGGCCCTTTGGCGGTTCGTTCCTAGACGATGAATTCAAGTCCAATCTGATGAGTGACGAAAGCCAGGCAGGACTAAAGTTCCGTCAGGAACTGATGGAATACATGCCTGACGGTATCGTGGCTTATGACCATGCCGAAACCGTGAATGGGTTCAGTCAAGGCGACATCGCAATGATCACCGAATGGTCGGCCTTCTATTCGTCGGTCGTCTCGCCCGAGACATCGAAAGTGGCGGATTGCGTTGAAATCGCACCCGAGCCCACAGGCCCTGCGGGCCGTAAGCCAGCACTTGGTGGGTTCTCTCTGGCAGTAGCTTCGCAAGCAGACGAAGCCGAACAAGCGGCAGCCTATTTGTTCATCCAGTGGGCAACCTCGAAAGCCAACGCACGGGAATACCTTGAGCGCGGTGGTGTTCCGGCCCGACAGTCTGTTTATCAGGAAGACGGTCTGGAAGACTTCAAGTTTGTGCCCGCGCTGGTCGAGAGCTGGCAAGACGGCGTGCCGGAATTCCGCCCCCGTTTCGCGGAATGGCCCGAGATCACCGAGATCGTTCAGGAATGGGGCACAAAAATGATGCTGGGTGAGGTCTCGACCGAGGAAGGTGCGCAAGAAATCGGCACCCGGATGGAGGCTGTACTGGACGCAGCCGGATACTATTCTGGCGACAAGCCGCTGGCTCAGTAAAACATAGATTCAGGGGCGCATATTTGGCGCCCCTGTACCCGGTTCGAGAGGGTCAGCTGGAGGACGGATATGCGCGGCCAAGTACCCCGCAGAACAATATTTGCATTCATCGGTCCAGCGGTCATTGGTCTTGCCGCGGTGGGCATCGCGCCATTGCTTTACGCGGCTTGGACTTCAGCGCATTTCTACAACCTTACAAAGCTGAAACGGGTCGAGTTCATAGGTTTCGAAAATTATTGGACCGTACTGACGGATGAAGTGTTCTGGCAGGCGATGGGCCGCACGTTTTTCCTGCTGGGTACGGCCCTGCCGCTGCAAATCGCACTCGGTCTGGGCATTGCGTTGGTGTTGCATCAACCTGGTCTGACACTGGTAAAAACATTGGCGCGCCTAAGCCTCGTTCTGCCGATGGCCACGACCTACGCGGTTGTGGGTCTGCTGGGTCAGGTGATGTTCAACCAGAAATTTGGCGTAGTGAACCAGCTTTTGGGCGGGGCCGACATAAACTGGATCGGTGATCCCCAGAACGCTTTTGCCATGATAGTCTTCTGGGACGTCTGGCAATGGACACCGTTTGTAGCGCTGGTTCTTCTAGCAGGTCTGACCATGGTGCCGGGCGAAGTGGAAGAGGCCGCGCGCCTGGAAACCAAGTCCAAATGGATTGTTCTGCGCCATGTGCAACTGCCCTTTCTGGTGCCGGGTCTGGTTGCGGTGTTGATCCTGCGGACAGCGGACACGTTGAAGCTGTTCGACATGGTGTTCACGCTGACACGTGGCGGTCCGGGATCGTCGACCGAGTTCATTTCGCTGATGATCCAACGGGTCGGGTTTCGCGGCTTCGATCAGGGGCTGGCCTCGGCGCAGGCAATCATCCTGCTGATCATCACCATTATACTGGCGCAAATCTATATCCGCGTCTTCTACAAAGAGGTCTGAGCCATGATGACGACCCGCTCATACTGGTCTCAGATTGCCTTGCTGGCTTTGATCATTCTGGTCTGCGTCTTCCCGTTTTACTGGATGGTCACGACTTCCTTAAAAACGCAGGTGGTAGCGCTTGAATCGCCCCCCGTGTGGCTATTCGAACCGACACTGGCCAACTATCGTGAGGCCCTGTTCGAAGACGGGGTACTACGGACACTGATCAATTCGCTGATCATTGCAATCTCTACGACGCTGCTGGCGCTAGTTCTGGGCGTTCCTGCCGCCTTTGCGCTGGCCAGGTTCGAGTTTCGCGGAAAAAAAGACCTTTGGTTCTGGTTCATCACCAATCGGATGGTTTCCCCCATTGTTCTGGCTCTTCCATTCTTTCTGATCGCCCGTAACCTGTCGCTGCTGGATAAACACATCACGCTGATCCTGATATACCTGACCTTCAACTTGCCGATCGTCATCTGGATCGTGACAGATCAATTCAGAGGCATACCCTATGATCTGGACGAGGCCGCACGGCTGGAAGGGGCCTCGCAGTTTACCATCATGCGTAAAATCTGCCTGCCATTGGCCATGCCTGGTGTAGCCGTATCGGCGATCTTTTCTTTCATCTTTTCGTGGAACGAACTGATGTTCGGTCTGATCCTGACCAGGACCGAAGCCAAAACGGCCCCCGCAATGGCCGTGTCTTTCATGGAAGGCTACAACTTGCCGTATGGTAAGATCATGGCCACATCGACGCTGATCGTGATACCGGTTCTGATCTTCGCGCTCATCGCCTCCAAGCAATTGGTGCGTGGCCTGACGATGGGAGCCGTGAAATGAAGTCTTCGACCACTCCCTTTCCCGTTTCGTTGCGGTAGAACGGAACCAAAAGGAAAGGACATCCATGTCACGCTATATCAAACTCGACCAGATCGACCCGGAAGAACAGCTATTGGTGCGGCTGTGCTGGGCCTGTGAGGTCGAGGGCATGACACAGGCCGACGCGGCCGAGCGGTTTGGAACAACGCGGCTGCGTGTCAACAAAGCGCTCAGCGAGGCGCGGCGGCGTGGCATTTTGCGTGTCAGTGTGGATTCCGTTTTTGCGGCAGCGGCGCAATTTGAATGGGAGCTTGAGCGGCAGTTCAAACTGACCCGCGCAGTTGTGGTGCCTTCGCCTGAGGACCGTGTGTCAGTCACCCCGCTGGTTGCTGCGGGGCTAGGTGCGCATTTGGGCGAAGTCTTGTGCGACCCGAAACTGACTCATTTTGGCATGTCCTGGGGCAACACTTTGAACCTTGCGACGCGCCACATGCAGCCGCTCGACCGTCCTGATCTTGAGATCGTGTCGATCATGGGCGGTGTCTCGCGCGGATCAGACGTGAACGGGTACGAGATCACCACGCGGCTGGCTGATTTATGCAACGCCGAGCACAGCTTTTTCACCGCGCCGCTTTATGCGGGTAGCCCGGAGAGTCAGGCACTGTTCATGGATCAGGACGTGATCCGGGATATGCTGGAAAAGATCCGCTCTTGCGGTGCAATTGCGCTGGCTACGGGGGATCTGGAGAGTTCGCTGCTGGTGCGTGATGCCTTGCCCAACGGGGTCGATCCGGCCGATCTGGTCGCCAAAGGCGGCGTAGGCGATATCACCGGGCACATCTTGAATGCGGATGGTGAGCTGATTGATCATCCGTTGAACCAGTGCGTCATTGGCCTGTCGCTGGATGAGATGGCCGAAATAGACAATGTCATTCTGGCCGCTGGTGGCCTTCATAAAACGCCGATCATTGCTGCGGCCCTGAAGCGCGGTTTTGTCGACACACTTGTTACGGATGAGAACACGGCAGCCGCTTTGCTTGAAACCAACAGAACATAAGGGAGGTGTAGGATGGCCAAAGCTCTGGTTCTGGAAAAAGCCCGCAGCCTTGCGCTGCGCGAGATTGAGCTGGCCAAGACATTGGGCCCTGAGGATGTCCGCGTCGCGATAGATACGGTTGGGGTGTGCGGCAGCGATGTTCACTACTACACCCATGGCAAGATTGGGCCCTTTGTCGTGAACGCGCCTATGGTGCTAGGACACGAGGCTGCAGGTGTGATCACCGAGGTTGGGTCAGACGTAACGGACCTGGGTGTCGGTGATCGGGTCTGTATGGAGCCAGGCATACCCAACACCCGGTCCAAGGCCGCAAAGCTTGGTGCCTACAATGTGGACCCATCTGTGCAGTTTTGGGCCACGCCTCCGGTGCATGGCTGCCTGACCTCCTCGGTCGTACATCCTGCGGCGTTCACCTATCGCTTGCCCGACCACATCAGCTTTGCCGAAGGGGCAATGGTCGAACCCTTTGCAATTGGCATGCAGGCAGCAACCAAAGCGCAGATCAAACCGGGTGATGTGGCGCTTGTCACCGGTGCAGGGCCAATTGGCATAATGGTGGCTCTGGCCGCGCTGGCCGGTGGTTGCGCCAAGGTCTATATCTCTGACCTGGTTGAGGAAAAGCTGTCGGTTGCTGCGCAATATGACAATATCGAACCTGTTCTGATCGGACGCGATGACCCCTCAGCCGTTGTGCGCGACGCGACCGAAGGATGGGGCGCGGATGTGGTTTTCGAATGCGCCGGCGCGGCCACCTCAATTCAAACCGCTCTCGATGCCGTAGCCCCTGCGGGCTGTGTAGTCTGGGTAGGCATGCCGGTCGATCCAGTGCCGGTCGACATTGTTCTGGCTCAGTCCAAGGAAATCAGGATGGAGACGGTGTTTCGCTATGCCAATATGTATGACCGGGCCATAGCATTGCTTGGGTCGGGTAAAGTGGATGTGAAACCTCTAATCTCTAAAACATTTGACTTTGAGAACAGCATCGAAGCGTTCGAGCGTGCAGTTGAGGCGCGACCAACAGATGTCAAAATCCAGATTCGGTTGGACCGAACATGACCGACGTTTTGGACAATTTGGCCGAACAGGTCCTGTCTGAACTACGACCGGGCTTGTCCGGTCACGTTTTGAAACAGATCGCGCCTTTATCTGAGGCTCTTGCCAATTCGCGGCAGATCCTTTGCTACGGTGTCGGTCGCGAGGGCCTGATGATGAAAGCGCTGGCGATGCGGCTGTTTCACTTGGGGTGTGACGCCCATGTGGTCGGCGACATGACGGCGCCACCGGTCGGGGCATCGGACATCCTGCTTGTCAGCGCAGGACCAGGGCATTTTTCGACTGTGGCGGCGTTGGTGGGCGTTGCGCGGGAGGCCGGTGCCAAAGTTGTCTGCATCACTGCAGAACCCGAGGGTGCCGTGCCACAGGCTGTGGATCTGACCGTTCACCTTCCCGCGCAAACCATGGCCGCAGACCAAGGTCCCGATGCCACGTCTGTGCTGCCGATGGGGTCGCTCTATGAGGTGCTCATGTTCCTGTTCTTCGAGCTTCTTGTGCTGGACCTGCGCGACAGGATGGCCGTCACGCCCGAGGATATGCGCGCCAATCACACGAATTTGGAATAGCTCATGCCCTGGGAAACCCGTTTCAGTTTGAAGGGAAAGAAAGCGCTGATCACCGGTGCATCTTCAGGGATTGGAACCTCAATTGCACAGGTTTTTGCGGATGCAGGAGCGGACATCGCGGCGCATGGCCGCGACAAGGACCGGCTTGCGCAATTGGGAACTGAGGTTCAAGCTTTGGGGCGAGATTTTGCAGCAATAACCGGAGACTTGGCTGATGCCGAAGAAACGGCCTTGGTCGCAGCCAGGGCATTGGAGGTTTTTGGGCGGGTCGATATTCTCGTTAACTCTGCCGGAATTGCCCTGACCGGGCCGGTTGTTGACTATGATCTGGCGGATTGGCAGCGCACTTTGGCGGTAAATCTAACAGCGCCCTTTATCCTATCCCGCGCGGTACTGCCTGGCATGATGGAACGCCGACAGGGCAAGATCATCAACATTTCATCGCAGACGGGCGTTATTGCCCTAGCCGATCACGCGGCCTACGCCACCTCCAAGGGGGCGCTCAATTCTCTGACGAAATCGCTCATGACCGAAGCTGCGCCGTACAACGTACAGGTCAACGCGATCTGCCCAACCGTCGTGCTAACCGAAATGGGGAAAGAGCTATGGTCGGCGCCGGAAAAGAAAGATCCGTTTATCGAGCGAACGCCTTTGGGCCGCTTTGGCGAACCTGTCGAGATCGCAGATATGGCCCTGTATCTGGCTGCCCCCGCATCCGATCTGGTGAACGGTGCGATCATGATGATCGAAGGGGGGTATTCAAGCATATGACGCGTTTTGCAAACCAACCCTCTGGGTTTGGGATTGGCCCGTCGATCTGTTTTCGGCACTGCGGAGACTTCCCGGAAGGTGAGGAAAAACGGTACGGTTTGATGTAGAGGAGGCAACTGAATGGTTGATCTGGCGGGCAAGGTGATCGCGATAACGGGCGCTGCGTCGGGGATTGGGCTGGCTTGTGCCAAAGAGTGTATCGCGGCAGGGGCCACGGTTGCTTTGGTCGATCGGAACGAAGCGGCACTAAAGACAGTTTGCGATGACTTGGGGGACGACGCTTTTTCAATCGTTACAGACGTTGCGAGTCCTGACAGCGTGGACCAGATGCTGCCAGAAATCCTCGGAAAAGCGGGGCGTCTGGACGCGTTCCACGCCAATGCTGGCGCTTACATTGGTGGGGACGTTCTGGAAGGCGATCCGGATGCGTGGGATCGTGTTTTGAACCTCAACATAAATGCGGCGTTTCGCTCGGTGCAGGCGGTTTTGCCATATCTGGCCAAACAGGGGTCGGGTGATATCATCATGACCAGTTCCATCGCAGGTGTCATTCCCGTCGTGTGGGAGCCCATCTATACAGCCTCAAAACATGCGGTGCAGGCCTTCACCCACTCTGTCAGACGGCAGGTTGCCAAGCATGGTGTGCGGGTTGGCGCTGTTTTGCCGGGTCCTGTAGTGACCGCTTTGCTGGATGACTGGCCGAAGGAAAAAATGGAACAAGCATTGGCCGAGGGGAGTCTGATGCAACCCAAAGAAGTGGCCGATTGCGTGGTTTTCATGCTCAGCCGCCCCGCGAATGTCACGATCCGGGATCTTGTCATCCTGCCAAACGCGGTGGACCTATGAGCTGTTTCGTAGGCGTAGACGTTGGGACCGGCAGTGCCAGGGCGGGTGTTTTCGACAGCAACGGCACATTGTTTGCCAGCCGAAAGCAAGACATTCAAATGTGGCGCGACACCGGCGATATAGCCGAGCAGTCTTCGACAGACATCTGGCAGGCTGTGTGTGCCTGTGTTCGAGGCGCGGTTGAGGAGAGTGGAATCGAGGCCTCGCAGGTCAAAGGTGTTGGTTTCGATGCGGCGTGTTCAATGGTCGTCCTGGACCAAACCATGCAACCGCTGAGCATCAGCGCCTCGGGTAAGGCCGAGCGCAACGTAATCGTTTGGATGGACCACCGGGCCAAGGATCAGGCCGAGCGTATCAATGGACTGGGCCACCCCGTTTTGGACTATGTTGGCGGGCGGATTTCTCCTGAGATGCAGACGCCCAAGCTGCTGTGGATTAAAGAGAATATGCCGGACTCCTTCCGCAACGCCGGCCAATTCTTTGACCTGCCGGATTATTTGACATGGGCCGCAACTGGGTCACTGGATCGCTCCGCTTGTACGGTGACATGTAAATGGACTTACCTGGCACATGAACGTCGGTGGGATGACAGTTATTTCAACCAGATTGGTCTGTCAGAATTGCCATCTGAGGAGTATGCCCGTATCGGGCAGAAGATCGTGGCCCCCGGGACACCTCTGGCACAGGGATTGACCGCTCAAGCCGCATCGAGCATGGGGTTGCTTGAAGGTACACCCGTTGGCGCAGGTTTGATTGATGCTCATGCCGGGGGTATCGGCACCGTAGGCGCTAATCCCGAAACAGGACCCGAGTCGACGATGGCCTATGTATTCGGAACGTCCGCCTGCACGATGTCGACTTCAAAGACTGCGCACAAGGTTCCGGGTGTGTGGGGGCCATACTATTCGGCCATGGTGCCGGGAATGTGGTTGTCAGAAGGGGGGCAATCCACGGCCGGGGAAGCGATCGCGCACCTAATCACGAGCCATCCATCAAGCAGCGACGCAACCTCCCTCGCGCAAGCAAAGGGGATGTCACTGCAATCGTTTCTTCTGCGCGAGGTCGAACGGCGCGTGTCAGATGCAAGCGATGCGGTCCGACTGGCAGGGTCCCGGATAATTGTCCCGGATTTTCTGGGCAACCGGGCACCTTATGCCGACCCGGACGCAACCGGAATCGTTTCTGGCCTAACGCTGGCAAATGATAGCGATGACCTCATTGCAACCTATGTCGCTGCAGTACTTGGGGTAGGTTATGGGATGCGCCAGATTATGGAGGCGCAAGCCGCACATGGTGTTCATCCTTCGACCGTCGCGATTAGTGGTGGGGCAGGGGAAAGCGCCACGATCAAGCAACTTTTGGCAGATGCTAGCGGCGCTCCTGTTCTATCGACAACCTCACCTGAGCCGGTTCTGTTGGGTGCAGCCATGCTAGGTGCTGTGGCAAGCCAGCCAGAAACGTCTCTTGAGGAGGCAATGGCGAGGATGTCGTCAGAAAAGGAGCGGTTCTCACCAAAATCTGGCGTGACCGCACAACTACATGATGCCCGTTACGAGGCTTTTAAGGGTCTGCAAGACGTTGAACGGCGTCTACGTCAGGAATTGGCAGCACCTTAAGGGCTACGTACATCGCGTTCCGGAAATAGTTTTGAACTTCTTCGGCACAGCATTTGAGCCCAAACGGCGAACTGGGAACTATTCGCTAAATCTGTGACGAGGAGGCGGTGTCGCAGCCTGTTTTGTCAGATATGACAATTGGCGCAATCTGGATGATTTCAGGCTCATGGGGTGGTTCACCATCAATAATCCTGAACATCGTGTCCACCATCGCCGAGACATCCTGTCGAACGGAGAACAGATTCTGCGCCATATACTGAGCAAACGGATCCCAATCAAAGCTTCCAAACAGAATTGTGTCTAGTGCGGCCCTGTCATTCTGCGCCAACCAATCAAATACACCCTCCAACGATATCGTCGAGTTTACGAACATCGCAGTCGGCATTCGGCCCGTTTCTTTCAACTTTGCGGCAAATGCGGCCTTAGACTTGGCGGCTGCGTAGCCGCAGGCCAGTATGTTCTCGTCCAAAGGTCTAGCCCCTGCGTCCGAGACCGCATCACGGAAACCGCGTATTCTTTCGCTTGTGTTGTGATCGGTCGGGCGGCCGCCCAGGAACAGAAACTCGTTCTGCCAATCCCGACCTTTTGCTTGCGCATGTTTTATCAGGGCTGCAGTCAATCTATATGCGCCTGTGTAGTTGTCGGAAATGATGGAAGTCGCTACTGTACCGGGCAGATCAAGGTTGATCGTTGGAACGCCCTGCGCCTTGCAAATCCGGGCGATGGTATCGGGGTCAGAGGCACCGGCACAGACGATCCGGTCTACATTGTACGACAGCATCTGCTTGACCGTCGCAAGTTCCAGCTCTGGTTCACGATGTGTGCAAGAGGTCATGGGCAAAAGCCCTCTGGCACGGGCCGCCATTTCGAAACGTTCGGCGATCGCGCCGAAGTAACGGTTGTCGTACATCGGAATAATCATGCCAATCATGCTTGACCTGACGCTGCGAAGGGCGCGGGCCTGCATATTGGGTGCATAGCCCATTTCGTTTGCGATTTGCTGAATCGTCTTGGCGCGCTTTTCACTGATGCGTCGATTGCGCCATGAGCCGTTCAGAACAGCACCAACAGTACTGGCCGAGGTGCCAGCCCGGTCGGCGATGTCGTAAATCGTGACCTGTTTCTTAGTCTCGGTTGTCGACACCGAAGATTCCCCTTTGACAAGATTAGTGTGTTCCATATAGCCTTTGCACCATCGATTGCGCAACAAAGAACAACCGATGGTGCAGTTTGATTTCTGCTGTGCGCTGTCTTTTCGGCGCTGGCCAACCTGGGAGGAAACTATGAAACTTAGACCGATACTCGCAGCCTCAGTCTGCGCTTTTGCTCTTGGTGCAACCAATGTCGCTGCTGAGACTACTATGGGAATCGTCGTCAAAATTGGAGGGATCCCTTGGTTCAACGCTATGGAAGAAGGAATCAAGGAACGTGCCGGTGAGCTGGGTGTCAGCGCCGAGATGATCGGACCGACCTCAGCCGACCCGGCCCTTCAGGTTCGTGCGATTGAAGATCTCATTGCGAAGGGTGTGGATGTCATCGGCGTGGTGCCCAACGATGAGGCGGCGCTTGAACCCGTGTTGCAGAAGGCCATGGACGCCGGGATCAAAGTGATCGCGCACGAAGGGCCCGGTTTGAACAACGTGGATTGGAACTTCGAACTGGCTTCTGCAGATGGATTCGGTGAAGCGCATGCCAAGCTTCTTTGTGAGAAAACCGAAGAGCCGGGTACCTATGCCGTTTATGTGGGTTCACTGACTGTACCGCTTCACAACGCTTGGGCGGATGCTGGCATCGCCTGGCTGGCTGAGAACTGCTCCGACAAGTTGCAGCCGGTGGGTGATCGTTATGGCGTTGCAGAAAGTGTTGATGACAGCCGTTCGACCGCACTTGACTTGATCGCAGCCAATCCTGATTTGCGTGGCTTCCTTGCGTTTGGCAGCCAAGGTCCGATCGGGGCAGGGCGCGCGATCGAGGAACGTCGCTTGGGCGGCAAGGTCCATGTGCTTGGGCCATTCTCACCCGGTCAGGGCCAGAAGCTGCTGAAAGAAGATGTCATTTCTGGCGGGTTCATGTGGAACCCAGCTGAGGCGGGCCGCGTGTTTGTCACTTTAGGCGACATGCTGGTGAACGGCGAAGAAATCTCGGAAGGAACCGAGATCGAGGGATTGGGTGTTGTCAGTCCGGATGCCGCAACCCGCAACATCATCACCGATAACCTCTTGGAGATTAACAAGAGCACTGTTGACGAGCTGGCTGCCAAGGGGCTCTGATACGATTTAATGTTGATTTGGAGCTCCGCGCATCGCGGATCTCCATTCAGACTAAGAACACACATGAAAACTGATCCAGACAAAGCCCCGGCGCTGAGGCTTCGAAACGTCTCGAAAACCTTCGGTGGCGTAAAGGCGCTGCAATCCGTTGATTTCGAAGTGCGTTCGGGAGAGGTGCATTGCCTTGCCGGAGAAAACGGTTGTGGCAAGTCCACACTGATCAAGCTTGTTACTGGTGTGTATACAGCTGACCCTGGCGCGGAATTGCAACTGTTTGGTCAGCCAGTTGACACGATTTCCCCGACAAAAGCCCGAGCGTTGGGGATCGCGGTTATTTGGCAGGATCTTGCGCTATTTCCGCATATGACCGTCGCGGAAAACATTGCTTTTGATGAGATGGTTGGACTGGTGCCGCGCCTGACGTTCGGACGTCGCTATAAGACCCGCGTACAGGCAGTGCTTGATCGCCTGAAGGTGCCGTTGAACCTGGATACACGACTGGGTGATTTGCCAATTGCGCAACGTCAGATCGTTGCGATTGCGCGGGCGTTAATGGGCGACGCACGTCTGGTGTTTATGGATGAGCCGACGGCGTCGCTAACCCAAAGCGAAACGGATTCATTGCTAGAGGTCGTTCGCACGCTGTCCTCACAAGGTATTGCTGTCGTCTTCGTCAGCCACCGATTGGCAGAAGTGATCGACATTTCAGAGCGGGTCACAGTCCTGCGCGATGGCAAGCTTGTCGGCGTCTATCCGACCGAGGGTATGACGCAATCCCGTCTTGGCGAGCTTATGACCGGGGCGCTTTTGGAGAACACGGTCAGCGCTCAGGACCGTTCTCAGGCGGAACCGGTTCTGGAAACCGTTGGGTTAAGTCGGCACGAAGAGTTCTACGATGTTTCCCTTACCATCCGGCGTGGTGAAGTTCTGGGTTTGACGGGCTTGATCGGAGCCGGCCGCACGGAACTGGCCCTTGCACTAATTGGTATGAAACCACCCGATGCGGGTGAAATCCGGATGGAAGGGTCGTCTGTTCGATTTGCCTCGATCCGCGACTCTATCGCGCGCGGTGTCGCTTATGTGTCGGAAGACAGACTGTCCCTGGGGCTTATTCAGCCGCAATCAATCGCGGATAACACGTCTATTTCAGTGCTTGATCGCATTCTCAATGGGATCGGATTGTTATCCGCCAAACGCCAAGCCGATCTTGTTTGTCACTGGATCAATGAACTTGCAGTCAAGATTGGGCAGCCTAAGGATGCTGTCTCGACGCTGTCAGGCGGCAACCAGCAAAGGGTTGTACTGGCAAAATGGCTGGCAACCGAGCCGCGGCTGTTGATCCTCGACAGCCCAACCGTGGGTGTGGATGTCGGGGCTCGTGCGGGCATCTTTCGCATCGTTAGGCATTTGGCCGAAGAAGGGCTGGCGATCCTTTTGATTTCGGACGAGGTGACCGAAGCGATGTTCAATGCGGACCGTGTGCTGCATATGGCGGATGGGCGTATTGTGGGCGAGTACGATCCACGGGCGACCAGCGTTCCCGAACTTGAGGCACGTATCTATGCGTGACTTGTTTCGTACTTATCCCGTCGAGGCGCGCCTCAGCGTTGTGCTGCTGTTGATGGTCCTTGGTTTGTCGCTTGGTACGGACACGTTCCTGACATTGGGCAACATCACGTCGTTGCTGAACAATAACGCGGTGAACCTGATCTGGGCGGTGGGCCTTCTGGCCGTCCTGATTGCTGGCGGCATCGATATTTCTTTCGCGGTCGCGGCTTCGGTCGTTCAGTATGTGGCCGCGCAGGTTTTCATGGGCATAGGGGGCGGAAACTGGGCGGTGGGGTTTTTGGTCGCGGGTCTGCTTGGGATCGGTCTTGGAATGATCAATGCTCTTTTGATCCACGGGTTTCGGGTGATTTCTATTGTTATCACCATTGCCACCTTCAACGCGTTCTTTGGGTTGCTGATGTTCTTCACGAAAGGTCGAAACATCTACAACCTGCCAGATTGGTGGACTGATCGTATTTTCATTTTTGAACGACAAGCCTCGGATGGAACCTGGTCGGAACTGAATCTTTCAGTTGCCGTCATGATCGTCTGCGTCGTCGCGACTTGGGGCCTCATCCGTCTGACCACTCTGGGCCGCCAGCTTTATGCCTTTGGCGACAACCCCGAGGGAGCAATGCGTGCGGGCGTGAATATCTGGCAGATGCAAATTGTCGCCTTTGGTTGGTGCGGGATGATGGCCGGCATAGGGGGGCTGATGCAGGTGAACATTGCCCAAGAGGTTGTTCCAAATGCGCTATACGGTCGGGAACTGGACGTGCTGGCTGCGGTGGTCCTCGGTGGGGCTCGACTTGGTGGTGGGCGAGGCACTGTTCTTGGATGCATCCTTGGGGTGATGTTTGTTGCGATCACGCAGAACGGTTTGAACCTTCTTGGAATCTCGCCCTTTGCATTCCAAATGATCATCGGCGCGGCGATCCTGCTGGCCATCTCATCATCAAACCTGAGTTTTGGGCGGCTCCCACGCGGCGCTACAGCTGTCGCAAAGGTGGGCACAACATGAGCTTGCGTGACAAACTCAACACGGCAGTTGGTGCGGAAACCCTGCCATTACTTGTCTTTCTTGGCCTGGTCTTTCTGGCGTTTTCCTTTGCGACCCCTTTGTTCCTGACCGGTGCCAACCTGCGCTCGATGGCGTTTCAGATGCCGGTCTTGGGGTTGCTGACACTGGCAATGCTTGTTCCGATTCTTTCGGGTGGGCTGAACCTTGCCATCATCTTTCAAGCCAACATTTCGGGTCTCGCACTTGCTTGGGTTTTGATACAATTCGGGGGGCCTGATGCCGGACTGGGGGCTTTTGTGCTAGGTGTGGTGCTTGCATTACTGGCGGGTGCTGCTTCGGGCGCTGTCATGGGCGTCGTCGTGGCTTATGTCGGTGCACATCCCATTCTGGTATCGCTTGCCATGATGATCTTCCTGCGAGGGTTGGGTGAGTTCCTGACGCGTGGAGGGGACATATCGGGATTTCCAGAGTACATGAACGTACTGGGCCACGGCAGCGTTATGGGCGTTCCAGTTCCGATGATAGTCTTTCTGGTGGCCGCGCTCATTTGGCATATCATGCTAAGACGATCACGACACGGGTTCTCGGTCTACATGATCGGTTCGAATATCCAGGCGTCTGAATATTCCGGCCTGCATACGCGCCGGACACTTGTCTTGATCTACGCGATTTCGGGCGTGATATGCGCCGTTGCCGGGATTTTGATGGCGGCGCGTTTCAATTCTGTCCGAGTTGGCCATGGCGAGGCCCTACTGCTGGTGACAGTGCTGGCTTGTTTCCTGGGCGGTATCGATCCATTTGGCGGGTTTGGGCGTGTTCTACCGGTGGTTCTGGCCTTGACTATCCTGCAAGCACTTTCATCGGGTCTGAACCTGATCGGTGCCAACCAGCATTTGTCGACCGCTGTCTGGGGGTTGTTTCTGATTGGCGTGATGGCGCTGCGCTGGGTTGGTGAACGGTGGCGAGACAAACGACGAAGAGGGACATGATCATGGAAGGTTTCGGCGTACATACCAGCATGTGGACCATGCATTGGGATCGTGATGGGGCCGAGCGGACGATACCCGCTGCGGCGGCCTACCAGATGGATTTCATAGAAATTGCCTTGCTGGACACCGGCGTTGTGGATGCGACTCACACGCGCGACTTGCTCGAAAAACACGAAATGCGAGCAGTCTGCTCGCTCGGACTGCCTGAAAAAAACTGGGCGTCAGTCAATCCAGATGGCGCAATCGAGCACCTTGTCGACGCTATGAACATGGCCAGTAAGATGGGTGCCGAGGCCCTTTCCGGCGTCACATATGGCGGCATCGGTGAACGCACAGGCGTCCCACCCACGCAGGCGGAATACGATAATATTGCTCGGGCTTTGGAGGGGGCCGCGAAACATGCCAAGACCCTTGGGATCGCCTTTGGTATCGAGCCGGTAAATCGCTACGAGAACCATTTGATCAATACAGGTTGGCAGGCGGTCGACATGATCGAAAAGGTCGGAGCCGACAACATCTTCATCCATCTCGATACGTATCACATGAATATCGAAGAAAAGGGCGCGGGCAACGGTATCCTCGATGCACGAGATCACTTGCGTTACATTCATTTGTCGGAAAGCGACCGTGGCACACCAGGCGAGGGGACCTGTGACTGGGACGAAATCTACTCCACGCTGGCCGCGATCGGCTTCAAGGGGGGGCTTGCGATGGAAAGTTTCATCAACATGCCCCCTCAGATTGGGTACGGTCTTGCTGTGTGGCGGCCTGTTGCCCCTTCATTCGAAGACGTTATGGACAAGGGGTTGCCGTTCCTCAGGAACAAAGCGGCCCAGTACCGCCTCATATGAGTGCGGCAGCCGGTTCAATTGGGGATGATAGGGGCGGTGTAAAAGCTGACGTGCCAAGCGTTTGACTGGAAAAGGTGATATCGCTGTTATCGATGTTGGCAAAACCAACATCGAGCTTTGGGTTGCCAGCAAAGACGGCACTTTGCTTGAGAGTCGGTCGACCCCCAACACGGTTCTGGACGGTCAGACCTGGCGATACCATGACCTGGAAGGCACTTCGATCTGGCTGATCACAACGCTTGCAGAGCTTTGCAAGCGGCATCCAATCCGGACGATTATTCCGGTCGGGCATGGGTCAGGCGGGGTACTTGTGGGCTCGGACCCAGACGGCGCCGGTGCGGGACAAGCCTTGCCGATGATCGATTATGAGCAGGCATGCCCTGCTGACATTGATGCAGAATATCGCAAAAAAGCGGGAACGTTCGAGGATCGCGGTAGCCCGGTGATGATGGCATCCACGCATGCGGCGCGTCAGTTGCTTTGGATGGAACGCAAAAACCCGGTACAGTTTGGCAAGGCAAGGCACTTTTTGAACATCGCGCAATTCTGGGGTTGGTGGCTGACCGGAGTCGCGGCCTCTGAATACTCGGCAATGGGGGCGCAGTCGCATCTGTGGAATGTACCGCAGCGACGGTGGACGCCGATTGTTCTGGAGCAAGGTTGGGAAACACTTATGCCAGAATTCAAGGCGGCCTGGAACCCTCTCGGACCGGTACGCGAGGACCTTGTGCAGCGATTTGACTTACCTCAGGACATGGTGGTGTTGACAGGAGCACATGACTCAACGGCCAACTTTTTTCGCTATCTGGCCGCGCAGGTTAAGGATTTTACACTGGTTTCTACCGGAACCTGGGTTGTCGCTTTGTCGCGTGACGTTGAAACCGGAAAACTTGATCAGTCACGTGGCACCACGATTAACGCAGATATGGATGGCAACCCGATCGGTGGGGCACTGACGATGGGTGGGCGAGAGTTTTCGGCCATTGCCGGAGCAGATACAATCAATGAAGTTGCCGAGCAAAAGGTCGTGGCGCGTCTGATCGCACGGGGTACGATGGCCATGCCGAGTTTTGGTGACAATGACGGGCAGTTTCCCGGCTCAGCCAGACGAGGTTATATTGTTGGCGCTTCTCCCGAAAACCAAGCTGAGCGCGCGGCGCTTGCGGTTCTGCATTCGGCATTGCTGACAGTCACCTGCACTGATGTCTTGAACGGAGGCTCAACGCTCATCTTGGATGGCACGTTTCTGAAGGACCCAATGTACGCGCAAATCGTCGCGGCCTTGCGTCCGGGCCTTCGCACAGAAGCGTCGCATGAAACTCATGGTGTTGTCGCAGGTGCGTTGCAACTTGCATGCAGGGCGTCGGGTAGCCCATCGACGCCTCTGACGCTTGAACCGGTCGTACCTATTGTACTGCCGGGTCTGACGGAATACGCGACGCAATGGTGCGAGGCCGCAAATCGACAAGGAGGCCAATCTTATGACTGAACAAGATCTACGCGAGCGTATGGTTGAGACATGTCTGAAAATGAACTCCACGGGGATCAATCAGGGCACGGCCGGAAATCTGTCGGTCCGTTTCGAGGATGGGTTCCTGATAACACCGTCGTCTTTGCCCTATGACAAGATGATCCCCGACGATTTGGTAGAAATGGATTTCGAAGGCACCTATGTCGGGCGCAGGCCATCATCTGAATGGCGTTTCCATCGCGATATTCTGAAAGCCCGTCCGGATATCGATGTCGTGTTGCATTGCCATTCGGTTTACGCAACGACGCTTGCCTGCCATCACCGCCAGATCCCGGCTTTCCACTATATGGTCGGAGTGGCTGGCGGAACGACCATCCCCTGTGCCGAATATGCTACATTTGGGACGCAGGAGCTATCTGAGGCGGTGCTGGCGGTGCTCAAAGGCAGAACAGCGTGTCTGTTGGCTCAACACGGGCAGATCGCGATCGGCAAGACACTGGACAAGGCTCTTTGGTTGGCGACAGAGGTCGAGACTTTGTCGCGACTTTATGTGCAGGCGCTACCGCTTGGGGAACCGCCGGTTTTGTCGAATGAAGAAATGTCACGTGTGATCGATCAGATGCACCGAATGGACTATGGCCTTGGACCAGAGCCTGAAGGCAGCAACGACATCGCACTACCCCGCGGCTAGTGTTTGCGGAGCTCATTGTAGAGCTCTTGTCAGAAGGACTTTCTTTTTGACGTGCAGGAGGCTTTCTCAGCCTGCGTATGTAAGAAAACCATCGGCACCAAAGATATCGATACCAGGTCAGCCTGTCCGTGGCTTAAAAGCGGCGCGCCCATTGGGGTTCTGTTCGACCTGCTTGGGCGGCACTGAGTAGAACCCAACAACGCCACTGCCCGCGTGCCGATCAACAGGCCGCATACATATGAGCGACTTCCGAGAACATGCGAGAAAGCAATTGCCAACAGCAGCTGGCACATACAATTGGGCCGCGTGCGCAAAAGTCATCGGCTTGAAGAAGCAATGTTAGAATGTCCAGCATTGGCAATGTGAAAGCGTCACACATTCGTTTTGAGCACGCCCGATTCTTGGGGGCGATCGTCTTGTTTTCATTTAGCAGTTTATGTGGCATACGTACGCCAATTCGCGACTACCTTCGAGGTAAGCGACGAGTATTTAGCCTCCAATAAGGTTTGGCACAGCCAGCGCTACCGCCGGGATCATCAGGATCAGACCAACGCGAATGATCTCGGCTCCGAGGAAGGGTATCACACCACGAAAGACTGTCGACATAGGTGTGTCGCGCGTCAGGGATGAGATGATGAAAACATTGAGTCCAACGGGTGGCGTGATCAACCCTAGCTCCACAACGACCAGTGCTAGAATTTCAAATCATATCCTGAGGCCATCGTTGTCCATCCGGAATGCGGCTGTTTCTGCGGTCACGAAACCCGCCTAGCATTCGATTAGCGTCCCGGTGTTCTAAGTGGCCATCTTGCGATCTCGTATTGTGGATCAGTTGTCGGATTTGCATATCCTCCCGCGTCCTTGCACCATGCGAATGAAGCATGGAGGCGAAAATGATATACGCAATCACGATTTATGGGGAGCCGGGCGTGTTCGAAGCGCTGCCTAAAGATCGCCAGAACGAAGTGATGTCAGGCCACGGCGCGTTGCAAACGGCGCTATCTGAGCGCGGGGAGTTCGTATCGATGAAGTTGATGCCGCCGACCTCTGCCGTGATGGTCGAGCCCGCTCCAACCGAAGGCACAGCGCCATTGATCACCGACGGCCCATTTGCCGAGACCAAGGAGAACTTCCTCGGGTTTTATGCTGCCGAATTCAAAGACCTTGATGAGGCGTTGGAATACGCAAAAATGATCTCATCCCCTGTAGCAAGGCTTGAGGTGCGACCAGTGGCCTGGGCTGGCGGTGTGATCTCGTCGGAATAGGACATGTCGGACTGGCTCGAGGCCACTTTCACTCTGCACCGACCGCGTGCGCTTGCAGCCCTGACCCGTTTGTTTCGGGATATCGATATGGCGGAAGAAGCATTTGCCGACGCCTGCCTAAAAGCTCTGACGGTTTGGCCCAAAGACGGAGCACCTCGTGACCCGTTGGCGTGGTTGCTGACGACGGCGCGCAACGCGGGTCTTGATGATTTGCGCAAATCGCAGCGCCGCGCGGCAATCCTGTCGCGCCACGGTGAGGAGTTTCAGCCGATGCCTGCCGAAACCCCAGACCCGGACGAATTGCGCGACGATGTTTTGCGGCTTCTGTTCATCTGCTGCCATCCCGAACTGGAACATCGAGATCAGATAGCCATTGCCTTGCGGGTCGTCCTGGGGTTGAGCGTCGATGAAATCGCGAGCGGTTTTCTAATCAAGCCCAAGACCATGGAACAGCGGATTACCCGAGCCAAAAAAAAGATCGCGAGCAACCCGGTTGCTTTCGAAACACCCAGCCCAGCAGAACGGGGTGCGCGATTGGGTGAGGTCTCTCTGATGGTTTACTTGATGTTCAATGAAGGATGGTCAACCTCGGCCGGTCCAACGCAAATCAAGCTTACCTTGTGTGAAGAGGCGATCCGTTTGGCACGTCTGCTTGCGGCACTGTTTCCGGCGATGGGGGAACAGGCCGCCTTGCTGGCACTATTGCTGTTTCAACACGCGCGGCGACATGCGCGCATTGATCCAGAAGGCAAGCTTGTCGCATTGGATGATCAGGATCGCAGTCTTTGGGATCGCGCGAACATCGCCGAAGCGACGGGTCTTTTGCAAAAGGCCCAGCGGATAGGACATCATGGTGTCTATATCATTCAGACTGCAATCGCAGCGACCCATGCCCATTCGGCCTCGGTTGATGACACCGACTGGTCATTGATTGAAAGTCACTACGCTGCGCTTTACGCATTGCAACCAACGCCTGTCGTCCGACTTAACCAGATTGCAGCGCAGGCCAGGCTGCATGGCCCGCATTACGCGCTGAAAGCGATGGAGCCTCTGAAACAGGATTTGTCTGCGTATCGCTGGTTCCACGCAATGCGCGGTGGCTTGTTGCAGGAAACGGGTGATCACCGCGCGGCGATTTCTGCGTTTGAAACCGTTATTGCACTTGGCCCTACGGCTCTCGAACGTGATGCAATTGCAGAGAAAATTGCAATCAGCGAAGAAAGTTTACGCAGCGTGTAGGGATCGCGGTGCGTTGTGCGTCCTTGGATCAGACCCGTATTTGGCGGGCGCAACCAAGGGAGAAGCACATGAGTATTCTTGAGATGACCACTGTCGGGAATTCCGGTTGGATCGGACATTCCGGTCCCGACCAGGGCAAAGCCAAGGCCTTCTATCAAGAGGTGCTAGGCTGGACGATCAACGACATGCCCATGCAGGATGGGTCAAGCTATTCCGCCGCCGTCGTGGAAGAAACCGCGATTGGCGGATTTTCCCCGATGCCGGAAGATCACGGCAGTTGGACGATCTTTTTTACGGTTGCCGACGTGGAGGCCAGTGTCGCCAAGGCTGAGGCCAAAGGGGCCGTAGTTGTTCAGCCGGCGATGGATATGCCGGGGGTCGGCCGCATGGCCACTCTGACTGACCCGCAAGGGGCTCGGTTTGCGCTCATCACATATGAGAGCATGGCGTCTTAAGCGCGATCAAAGAGGAGGCATCACATGGAACAGTTTCCGCAGATCGCGCTGGCCGTTACGGCAGTGTTTGTTTTGATGAGCATTCCGATGGCGATTGCCGTTGGTGTACGTCGCACCAAGACGGGAATTTCTTTGCTTCACGGTGAAGATGAAAGCCTCCTGCGGCTGATGCGGGCGCATGGAAACTTCATCGAATACGTGCCGCTTGCGCTGCTGGCTCTTGCAGGGGCTGAGATTGCGGGAACTGCACCCTGGCTGGTCGCTACCTGCGGTGGCGTGTTGCTGCTTGCCCGTCTTATCCACTATTTCAGCCTCAGCACTTCGGTGAATGGCAAGGGGCGCGCGATTGGCGCAGCGCTCACCACTATGGCAATGCTGGTGCTTGCGCTGGCAATCCTCTGGCAGCTTTGGACCGGCATCTGATGCCCGTGGATGAAACACTCAACGCCCGCATGCGAGACGCTCGGGCCGCGCATGTGGGCATTTCCGAAAAACGAATGATGGGTGGTACGTGCTTCTTCTTGAACGGCAACATGCTTTGTGGTGCGCGCAGACATCAGGATGGCGTGGGTCGGTTCATGTTCAGGGTGGGAAAGGTGAACGAGCCCACGGCATTGCAAGACCCCACGGCCCGCGCTGTGATTCATGGCATCCGCAAGCTGGGCGGTTTTGTTCGCGTTGACGCATCAGATTGCGATGACGCAGTCTTGCAACGGTGGCTGCACTTCTGCCTCGAACATGCCGCGGTGTTGCCCAAGAAAGACTGAACGGAGGATCTTATGGCCCAATTCGATTGTTTTGCTGCCGAGGCAGTAGGCTTCCTGCAAGAACTGAAGGCCAACAATACCAAGGACTGGTTTGCAGCGAACAAGGCGACGTATGAGACTCACATTAAAGCACCCAGCAAGCTTTTCGCCGAAGATATGGAGTTGGCGCTACGCGACTTGACCGGGCAGGATCATAGCAGCAAAATCTTTCGGATTCATCGCGATGTTCGGTTTTCCAAAGACAAGACACCCTATAACGCGCATCTGCACCTTGCGTTCCTACCGACAGGACAGGCGGTTCAGCCGCCAATGTGGTTCTTTGGCTTTTCCCCAGAAAGGCTATCGCTCGGTTGTGGGGTGTTCCAGTACGAAAAAGGGGCTTTGGGCGTTTTCCGCGATGCGATGGCGGGCCCTCTGGGCGCAGAGTTGACCCAGACCACCATAGAGATGCGAAAACAGGGTTTCCGGGTCGGTGACCCGGAGTTGAAGCGCATCCCGCCTGGTTTTGACAAAAATCATCCTTATGAGGAAGCGTTGCGGCGCAAAGGCTTTGCGGTTTGGATGGATGCCATGTCTTCTAACTTTGCCCACGAACCAAACCTAACGGAACGAACAGCAACCAAGCTGGCTGAACTAATGCCGGTGTTTCAACTGCTTTCCCGGATCAAGTGACCCCACTATCGCGAACGCAGCAAATGGCGGATTTGACGAGCACACCGCAACTTGGCTCTGGTTGGATGAACGGCAGGGAAGGGCCGATTACTGCAGCGCGCGACGGTCCCTTGCTGACAATGCTACACTGGCTCTGAGGTCGGCGGTGAGCCCAAAGTTACCGATTTCATTCCCAGAATTGGTTTTAGTCAACAGCATGGATGCAAAATTTCACACACTAGAGAGCCTCGTCGGTGATCTCTTTTCACTTGACGTTCAATAAGGTAACGGAATCTTGGTACACGGATCAATGAAAGCGGTTGGCCCAGTTGTTAGTGGACCAAGAACAGTCATTGAAGCGCTTGTCAGAGCTGTCGGTGAAACAGGTCTGGTAGGAATGCCTAGCTTTTCCGGAGACGCATACTTTCCGGTTGAAATAGACCAGTCTGCATTGGCGCCAGATGAGATCGCTCAATTCGAGGATTCAGTACTTGGGCCGACGTACGAAATCACCGACATCAGACATGGGTGTTATTGCGGAGACATTCAGAACGGCGGTGCATCCAAGCGCTGCTTTGAACCCAGAGTGCCAAATGCTGCGGTTGGCCTAAATACGTGCGAAGCGTGCGTCGCTGCGGTTGGTCGTGCAAGGACGGCCCATAGCAGACCTTGAACAGAAAACGGAGATGCAGCGTCAGCAGCCCGCGTTGTCGACATTCGCGGCAAGCACACAGTTTTGATACTGTTCTGAATACTACCTAGGGCGGTCTGGTTCGTTGGTGTTGCGCGCAATCAAGCTTTCAATTTCGATCATTACTTCATCCGGCAAAGCACCGAAGGTCAGTGCTGCTGAAATACCCTCAATTTGTTCTTCTGTCCGTGCGCCTGGGATCGGTATGTATGTTTCAGATTGGCCCCATATCCACCCGAGAGCCCCCTGCACAAGCGTTCTGCCATTTGTGGTCAGTAAATCGCGAACCGCATCGAGTTTTCGCATGAAATCTGGATTTACCCTGCCATCCGTATAGTACTCCATCCAGCTTTCGCCGGATGCGCGCACATCATCAGACGCCATAATGGTATTCCGATTGTATTTCCCTGTAAGCAGCCCCATCGCAAGGGGTGAGCGGATAAGGGACAACAATCCTTCCTCTTGGACAACCTGTTGCATGCGAGGCGCATCGAAGAAGACGTTCATCACGTATTCAACCGCCTTGAAACCATCCCTCGACGAGGCTGCTCGAGCGTTTTGGGAATAGTCAGTGCTCCAACCGTAGGCACGTAGTTTTCCGGCCTCTTTTAGCCGATCCAGTTCGTCAAACACCGCCTCGGCCTCGTCAATTGGCATATCGTTCACATGCAACAGCAAGAGATCGATTCGATCCCGTTCCAGCCGCGACAGGCACCCATCTAGAGCAGGGCCAACCTGATCCGGGGTGAAGGGGTCAAATGAAATCTGTCTGCTCGCTTCATCGATCCCAACCCCGATCTTTGTGACAATCAGGGCGTCGGGTCGATGCTTTAGCGCTTTGCCCAACAAACGTTCCGAATGCCCAGCGCCATAGGCGGCGGCAGTGTCAAAAAGTGTGATCCCACCGTCCAGTGCCGCGTGGATCGTACGAATGGAGGCACCGTCGTCCGATCGGGTGTAACCCAACGACTGCTCGCCACAGTACATTTTGCCACCAATCGGCCAGCACCCCATGCCAAGGGGTGAGATTTCGGTTTCGAGAAAGTTCATCTGCGGATCTCCTAGCTGATCCTTCAGAAAAAACGCCATCACAGCCTTTTCATCAACAACACAAAATGTAACCTTTATTTCATGGATGAAAGTGACTTTGACTGGGACAACCTGCGGCTTTTCCTTGCGGTTGCCAGAGCGGGCGGGCTTGGGCCAGCAGCTGAACAGACCGGCAAGAGCGCACCCACCTTGGGTCGGCGCATGATTGAGCTTGAGCGCAACCTCGGAAGCGAGCTGTTTCACCGTAATCCGCGAGGGTATGATCTGACTGAGGACGGACAAGCGCTGTTGAAAAAAGTCGAAAGCATCGAAGCGCGTGTCCTACCTGTCACGGAAAGCAGACTTGCTACTGCACCACCGTTGGTCAAAATTTCGGCCGGGACCTGGGTAACAAGAATTTTGATTGGCGCTCTCGCAAGACTTAAGGGATCAATGCCAGTCCGGCTGCGTTTCATCTCGTCAGAAGACCTATTGAACATCGGACACCGGGAAGCCGCGATCGGCATTCGAAACCACCGGCCAGAAGAGATCGGCTTGGCCGGTCGCAAGATCGGGCGGGTTCGGTTTGCGGTCTATGCTGCGGAAGAAGGCATTTCGACCTGGGTGCGCGTCATGTCCAAAACACCCTCGGCCAGATGGGTGAGAGAACATTCGCAAGAGGACGACGCCATCGAAGTTACGGCGCCACAGAATGCGCTTGAGCTTGCAAATGCAGGTCTTGCCAGAGCGGTTCTGCCAACTTTCATTGGAAACACACAGCCGGGCCTGATACCAGTGTCACCTTTGATCGACGATCTGGAACATGATCAATGGCTCGTCACGCATCATGAAGATCGGTTTCTTGCTGAGGTGCGGCATGTCATAGATCGCACCTATGCAGTGATGTCGGAAGCGTGTGAAAACGGTTGAACCGATGTTGGCTGTTAGCACTATTCGCCCAACCGTTCCATCAACCGGGCGTAAGCCGTTTGGCCACGTCTGAAGGTTGGCAGACGGAAGAACTCGTCCGGGGCGTGTTGGTTTTCATCCTCATGTCCAAAGGCAAACATGACCGCATGCAGACCCAACTCATCCAGCAAGGTCGACATGACAGGGATCGAGCCACCAACGCGGGTTTTGTACGCCGGTTTGCCGTAAACCTCTTCGAGAACCTGTCCCGCGATTGCGGTTGCGTTGTGTCCTGCCGGTACAAGGAACGGGTCCGCGCGCCCAGGGTTGCGCGATACCTCAGCAGTGACACCCGGCGGGCAATGAGCCTCAACATGGGCCGAGATCAGATCAAAGATCTTTTCGGGGTTCTGATTGGCGACCAAGCGACACGTGATCTTGGCCGAAGCGACCGCAGGCAAAACGGTCTTTGTGCCTTCCCCTTGCCAACCACTGGTCAACCCGTTGACCTCAAGCGTCGGACGCGCCCACAGATTTTCACGTGTTGAATATCCCGGCTCACCCAAGGTTGCTGGCGCTCCGGTCTGGACCAGATAGGCCGCCTCGTCCCAGGGAACCCGCGCAATTGCCGCGCGGTCTTCATCTGTCAGCTCGACGACATCGTCGTAGAAACCATCCACCGTGATGCGACCATCGGTCGATTTCATACTGGCAAGCAACTGGGCCAGCGCCATCGCCGGGTTTGCGACACCGCCGCCATGCATACCGGAATGCAAATCGGATTTCGCGCCCTGAACCGAGATCTCAAGCGAAGTGAGCCCTTTCAGACCAAGGACCAGTTGCGGCGTCTCGGTATCCCACTGACTACCATCGGCAGAAAAGATCATATCAGCCTGAAGCCGGTCGAGATTTGCCTCGATAAAGGGCGGAAGGTCGGGCGATCCGATCTCTTCCTGGCCCTCAAAGAAAAACCGCACATTGACTGGCAGTTTCCCGGTTTCCGCCAGCAAAGCCTCAGCCGCAAGGATCGGGATGAACATGGCACCTTTGTCGTCGGTCGCCCCACGCCCATAAATCCGATCTCCGCGGATCGTCGGCTCGAACGGAGGCGAAGACCAGAGCTCAAATGGTTCGGCTGGTTGCACGTCAAAATGGCCATAGATCAGAATCGTAGGCACATCAGGCCCGGCATGCAGCCAATCGGCACAGACCACCGGATGACCGGCAGTCTCCATCATCTGAACGTTTTCCATTCCCGCCGCAACCAACCGATCAACCACCCACTGCCCGGCCTTTCGAACATCGCCCGCGTTTTCGGGTTTGGCTGAAACCGATGGAATACGAATGAAGTCGCACAGCTCTTCAACAAAGCGCGATTGGTGTGTGTCGAGATATTCGGTCCAGCTCATTCCATGCCCTCTCTGATGCTGGCGCCTAACTTACGAAACTGGACGTGGCCCGCAAGCCTGCGGAAGACAACCTAATACTTTTAACAACCCTACATGCTTGAGCGATGTTAGTTCGGCCCAGAACTACTTTTGCAACTAGGTTCTGAGGTAGTTAGGTCACAGGCAATGAAGTTGGCCTGGCGCAATGAATTGAACGCTAACAGAGACCATGCGAGCGATAAAAACTTCGACATCGCAAACTGGCTGTTGAGCTGACCGGGTTTCGCGAGGCCGGCACTGGGGTTCTGACCAACGGCGCGATCGAACTTTATAATCACCTTGTCAGTGATATTGTCCGGCGTGTCCGTGACTGGTGATCCGAACTGCCGCGCGGCAGGTATCACCTTTGCAGGCACTGGTTACCGAGATTTATGGGTTGGTTCAGAACGAGGATCTAACGGGTGATGAGCTTCGTGCAAGTATTGTGGCTTTGATCAAGCCTTTCCGCTCGGAACGTTGGCCGTTCGCACGCGAAATGGCGACCCAGTGGGAGCTCTGCGTTGACATCAATGATCTGTCGCGGCTTCTCGCTGTTGCTGCTGATCTGGAACCTAATCTGTCAGCCAACCACCCATTGGCCGAGGTGTTCGCCGTTCTTGACGTTGCAACCAATAAAGAACTCACCTCTCGGTCAGAGGAACGTCTTAGGACGCGCGTGGCTGGGGTTCGCAGCAGATGAGGATTGGGTGGCGTCACACCGTTCCTGGACGGCGGCAACCGTGTTGCTGATCAAACGAAGCCTGTGCAACGGGTCGGCCAGTATCTCTCACAGTCGTGATCACCGTGATCTCGACAAGCATCTGATATCAAACGATGTATGGAAGAAGAACCCGGGCCGTTACCGCGGGGTCCGCCGCCCCGATACGAAAGGCAGCGACATCAGACATCAGATATGTGGTCGTGTCCTCGCCTATAAGACAGCCGTCAGGGGCTTCTGAGAACCGGCTGTGATACCAATCGCGCAAAGCCGGAGCCTTCGGATCACGCCAGACCAGATCCTCACCGTCCATCTGAAAGAAATCGCGATGCGCAATCGGATCATCGGCATCAAAAAAGTACAATTCGTTTTTGGCCATCCAGACACCAGGGTGCTGATCCAGCACCTGATGCAATGAGGTCGTTCCACATTTCGGTGCCCCTCCGATAATGAAATCCGGTGTTTCCAAAGTCATCGACTCCAAAATGGCCAATCGTTCAGGCATTAAGACAGCTTGATGGGGGTGCGGGTGCTTCTAGGTCCAATTGCCGGCGCTTGTTTCAGCAAGGCCTGACAGCGATCCAGGAACTGGATGTTCTGCTGGTCCTCGTTGAACTCGCTCTCCACCTTTTCCCGTGCTGCCTTGGCAAGGGCTTTGGCCAGATCGGGGTTTTGAGCGAGAAGGACGATGTTTTTGTAGAACCCTTCTGCATGGCGCTCATCCGCCAGCAAACCGGTTTCACCGTGGGTCACAAGCTCGGGGATCCCGGAATGGTACGTGGTGCAAACCGGTGTCCCCAATGCCATTGCTTCCATCAGTGTGACCGGGATGCCTTCCTGATCACCATCCCTGGCCGTCAGGCTTGGCACAAACAAAACATCCGCACCCGCTATCCGATGCAACGCATCCATGTGCGGCAACGAGCCTAGAAATTCTATGCGATCCCCGAGCTCTGCATCTTCCACCTGGTCGCGCAGTCGCTCCATTAGAGGGCCATCGCCGCCTATGTCATAACGCCAATCCAGTTCAGGGTGCCTCTGACGCAGCAGTTTCAGCGCCATGATTGCTGTTTCTAAGCCCTTTTTCTCAACCAGCCGACACACGCTAACAAAGCGTAGTGTTGTTCCGAACGATGGAGAGCAAAATTCGTATTCCGAGATCGGGATACCGAGATGCCGGGTTTCAACATGATCTGACGGTGCGCCGCATTCCACAAGTTGCCGGGCAAACTGCTCATTTACGGTGACGTGCAGATCTCCTTCGGCAAGAAGGTCACGATAGCCCGCCAAAGCATCACGCTGGTATTCAACGCTGACATCGCGACCATGGAAAACGGTCACAAGCGGGGGGCGATGTTTCCAGCCACGTTGTGCCCGAGCGACCGCCCTCCCCCGAAACCCGAAATGCGCAACAACAACATCGGCATCGATCTGACGTCGCCACGCAGCTCGGTCCAGCTGTGCGGCGATCCGGCGAGACCACGAACTCGGTAAAACCTTAAGGATACGTGGCTGTTCGCGTGGCCAGATGATCGTCTTCACATAGCCTAGCAAGCTTTCCTGTTCCTCTGAAAGAGCAACGTCCGTGCCGACCGTCTTGCACGCGACAATCACCTCGTGCCCTTGCCGCAAGGCGTGAAGCACCTGCGAGGTCACAAAGGTTTGCGACAGAACCGGAAAGCTGGTGACACAAAAGCAGATCTTCATAGCCCGCTTCCTTGGGTGATCGAAGTCCGCATATCAGGCTGGAACGCGGGCATCTTGCTCAGACACTGCGCGCTTGAGCACCGAAATAAAAGTGTCATGCTGGCGATGGAAGTTCAGCTCGGGCCGTTGAGCGTAGGCCAACGCTTTTTCGGACAGATCGGCATAAGCGATGTCATCGAACCAGAGTTTGCGCAGCGCGGCGACCCAGTCTTCGGTCGGTGCATCATGGGGCAGGACAATACCGCCAGGTCCAATAGCCTGACCCAGCCCACCACTGTCCGAGCCGACAACAGGGATACCACTACAATGGGCCTCGGACGCGACGCGGCCCCAGGCTTCTTCCCACTGGCTTGGGGCCAACAGGACCTTTGTGCGGCCGTAGACCCTCGACATATCCGAGGTTCGGCTCATGTAAGTTACATTCGGTAACTCGGCGATCTCAGCCATGATCTGTTTGAAAAGCCCGTCCCACAAGGTCCAGGCCTCGACAAACAAGAAAGGAATATCGGGACATGCGCGCGCCATGTCGCGAGCCACCTCATATCCTTTCTTGGGGTGGATGTTGATCAGTGTCGCAAACTCTTTTGTCGAATCGCAGCTGTATTCTTCAAAGTTTATGGTCGGGGTGATAACTGTGCAGTCGATACCATAAGCGTCGCGATATGCTCCGGCCGTAAAGTTAGAATTAGCGATGAAACTAGCACCCGGAATGGCGCTGACATCGCCATCATTCTCATTGAATTCTACATTTCGTAGATAAAGCACAACGGGCAGGCCCATCTTTGCGAACTCATGCCCCAGATGGGCCGAATGGCGTGTCTGGATCACAACGACATCGGGCCGGAAATGCCGGGCAGCTGCGGCGATCCGATGCGGATCGGTCGGCTCCCACGTACGCATCACCTCATAACCTTGCCTTTGGTCGATACTGAACGGTCGGCCTGTCATCTTGCGTTGCACGCGCATTCGAAAACCAAAAACCCCGCGCCCGGAAAAGCCGCAATAAACTGCACAATCGTGGCCCTGTGCTATACTCTGTCTGATCAGGTGATCGGTGCTGTTCTGGGTTCCGCCGCTGGCTTCGGGCAACCAGCTATTCCCGCCGGCAAACAGAATTCGCATTGTCAAAACCTTCCAGATTCGTATGAAAACAGCGGGCTCAGTGACGTCTGAGGAAAACTCATGTGCAGGATTCTTGGCATGATTCCGCCTTCCACATTTGGCAGGTTTGTGTGAACAGAGCGGCGTCCTGCGCATAAATACTGCGCAGATGATCGGCCGCTGATTGCGGCAGCTCCGAGCGCCGCCCGTTTGTTTTATTGGCATGTTTAAGGGCACTAGGGGCCACACCGGCAAATTTCTCCAGCCCCTGCGCTATCCTGTGAAACGGGATCAAATGATCTACCTTGACGACATCACCGTCAGAGATGAAGTCGCTTTGGGGGCGGAAGTGAAAATACCGCATGGAGGTAGCCCGAAACGACAGGTTATTGCAGAACCGGTTCAGGAACGCGTCAATTGAGCGATCCCCGATCATACGCGCACCGAATTGTCTGTCCTGCTCGTTCCGTCCGCCAGATTTGAGATAATCGAATGCCGATAGGAACCGATCCACCGGATCACGTAATATCGCGATCTTGGGAAGAGATTGCCAGGCGCGCGGACAAAGCGCCTGAACCTCGCGCCATGTTCGATGACGAACGTGATAGCCATAGATCGCATCCTCGACCGAGGTGCCCGCGTTCTTGGGAATATGAATCAGAATCAGCCCGCGTTTCATATAGACGTCATCAAGGTTTGGATCAGGTTTGGGATGAGACCGCGCAATCATCAGACCGGGCGCGACCTGCCAGCTGATCCGGATTCCGATCTGTTCTAGATAAGTCAACGCAGTTCCCCCGCCATCCAACGGTGAGTGGCACGCTGTTCGACGAGATATGGAGTTCCTATTCGCATCAGGCGTGCTTTCCCGATCTGGGCCGACGGAGGGTTCTTGCCGCCTGAATGAGCAGCTGCTTCACCTCGACCAGAATCTCGCGCCCGTAGGAGCTGAATGTCAAAACAACCACAAAAACCAAATAGCTCAGCGTAGTCCCCATCAGCAGTTTCAGCGACGCAGTATCGGGCAGCGCGTGGTGGCTGCCCCAAACGACTGCATAGGCGGCAAGCCCGGCGCAAAAAACCGGCAAGATATGCTTGCCTAAGCTGTCTCGACCAATTGGTCCTTTTCGGCTGACAAGAGCCCAAAGCGGAAACAGCTTCAGGACCGTGACGGCGGCATAAGCCACTGCAACTTCCCTCACACCGTATTGCACACCCCACAGAAAGGACCCACAGGTCACCACGGCTGACGCGAGGCCCCAAAATGCCATCTCGGTCGTACGCCCCTGACTGACAAACAGCCAGCCCGTTGGATTAGCGAGCGGTTGAGCGAGAGCAGCGATTCCCAAAGCCGCAAAAATTGGCGCGCTGTCGGCCCATTGCGCGCCTAAAAGAAAGGGAACCGCCGTCTCTGCCATACCGGTCATCGCGGCGACGCCGGGCAGGATCGCGAGCTGCATCAACCCAAAGACACGAAAAAATGCACGGGCATAGCGCTCAGGCTCATCCTGCATACGCGAAAGGACAGGCACCATGACCTGCGACAGAGGCTGAGCCACCCGGTTCAGCGGAAACAGTATCAGCTTGTAGGCGCGGTCATAAAACCCAAGCGCCGCGCTGCCCCAGACCCGACCGATCAGAATACTATCCAGATTGCGCGACAGAAAATTCGCCAGCTTGAAGCCGGTGATCCCGGCGCCAAACCCCAACAGGTCGGCGGTCCCCGGCGCAAGGCCGGGTTTTGCGGGACGCCAGTCCACCCAGACCCAGACCATCATAGACCCGACAAACCCGCCCACTAAAGTACCAGCGACCAGAGCCCAGGGTGAGGGCGAACCAAGAGCCCACAGGATCGATGTTGCAAGGGTGGCCAGCGCAACCATTCCGCTGTTTATCGCGATCCGCCCAAACATCATTCGGCGGTTCAGCAGCGCAAAATGCTGCGCCCCAATGGCGGTCAGCATCATGCCAAGCGCCATCGCTCGGATCAGCCAGATCAGGTCTGGTTCATTGTAGAATTGTGCGATCAACGGTGCCATCAAGATCAGGAAAATCGTCAGGACAGCGCTCACGCCCATATTGATCCAGAACAGCGAATTGAGCTGACCGTATGTCAGCGACTTTTTCTGAATAACGGCTTGCAGCAGACCCATTTCCTTGAACATCGACAAGAAGGCGACAACCGGACCAATCATCGCGATACGGCCAAAGTCGGCAGGCATCAGCAGGCGCGACAGAATGAGGACCGAAGCGATCTGACAGCCGACTGTCACACCCTGGCTGAGCCCGGTGTAAAAGCTGCCCTGCAGAACGGTACCTTTGTAACTGTCATGAGCAACAGTTTCGACTGCCTCATGAAGTCCATGTTGAGCCATTGCGAGGTTCTTTCCGACAATCCGACATCGTGCGTTGGGGCGACCTAAGCACAGCCGGATGTGACTCGCCCATCCTTTGCAGTTGCAGCATCCTTTTTAGCAAATTCCCGCCATACGGGTGCCCGACAAAGTGGCAAACCCGCTTATTTCCAACGCGAAAGATTTAAAGCGGACATCTGCGTCCTAAGCCGGCACAGCATTCGACTATTGCCGTAAGATTCCGCACATCGACGGTTTCCTGCTCATTTCAACCCGGACATCGGCTCTGTTTCGCCTGCCGTTGACTCCGGCTTTGACAATCGCCAAAGCGCGCGCCTAGCTACAACCCATAGCTGCATCCGTGGTGGGATGATCGACCGATGATGACTCAGAGCCACCAGTATCATGATAATTTTTCTGCATGTTGCAGGAGCTCCGACGGACAGAGGCGTATCCTTTATCTGGCCCATGATCTGGATGACGCCGCGATCTGGCGTCGGGTTGACATGCTGCGTCTGGGCGGTGCGCAGGTCACGGTTGCCGGGTTTCGTCGCCGCACCGGTACTTTGCCGGAAAATGCTCTGATTCTGGGACAAACCTACAACGCCAGAATGCTGCAACGCGTGCTGTCTGTGCTGCAACAACGCATGCGCTTGAAGGCATCGTTTTCGGACATCCCGCATCCCGACACTATTTTGTGCCGCAACCTTGAGATGCTGGCATTGGCCGTCCCGTTGCGTCGTAACCTTTCGAAGGGTCGGCCCGTTTCGCTTGTCTATGAGGTTCTCGATATTCACCGGCTGATGGTTGGCCCGTCGAAACCTGCACGAGCGATGCGCTGGATCGAGCGACGCCTGTGCCGGGGAATCGATGGCCTGATCGTATCGTCTCCGGCCTTCCTACGCGCCCATTTCGAGGCCTATGAGCAGTGCCAAGCACCGGTCTTTCTAGTTGAAAACAAAGTGGTCAATGCTGCTTCCCCAATACCCGAGCCCAGCGAGCACCAATGTAAGGACGCGCCGTTGCGCATCGGCTGGTTCGGGATACTCAGGTGCCCTTTCTCGCTGCACAGTCTCGATGCGCTGACACGGGCGCGGCCGGGCCGCTATCAGGTCATTTTGCGCGGACGCCCGGCCCTTGACACTCTACCCGATTTTCACCGGATCGTGGAGGCCAACCCGGACCTGCAGTTCGAAGGATCCTATATGTATCCGGACGATCTGGCGCGCATCTATAGCGGAGTCGATCTTGCATGGTTGATCGACCGATATGATACCGGAAGCAACTCCGACTGGCTTCTGCCAAACCGTATGTATGAAAGCGGGATCAATCAAGTCCCACCGATTGCCTTGGCCGGGACCGAAACTGCGCGACGTCTGAACGAACTGGAACTGGGGCTGATCCTGGATCAAGCGGATAACGATGCCGTCATCAATATGATGGATAAACTGTCGTCTGAAACCCTCGAGCATCTACGCCATGCCCAACACACCGCACCCCTCAGCAGTTGGAGGACAACCGATCAAGAGGCCCGCGACCTTGTAGACGCAATAGCAGGCAAAAAAGCCGAGCAACATGTTGATACGTCGCAGGACGCGGTTCTGATCGTTGTGCCGACATTGAACGAAGCCGCGCATATCGCAGCTGTCATCGATGGATTGGCGGGTTTTCTGCAACGCAGGCTGCGTCGCGGTGCTCTGGTGCGTCTCGTGATTGCCGATGGTGGATCAACAGATGGCACACAAGAGATCGTCCGCGACCGGATCGCCGCTTTTTCGCAATTCGACATTCGGCTTTTGGTTAATCCTGCCCGCATCCAGAGTGCAGGGATCAACGCCGCCTGCGCCCGGTTTGGGGATGATATGGATTGGCTGCTGCGCCTGGATGCGCATTCCAGTTATCCTGACAATTTCATTGATATTCTGATGGATGAGGCCCAAAAAAACAGCGTGGCAAGCGTCGTAGTTTCCATGAACGCGGTTGGCACGACCCCAATGCAGCGCATCATCGCACTCACCCAGAACACTCGGCTGGGCAATGGTGGATCGGCCCATCGCCTCGCCGGAACGGGACGGTTTGTCGATCACGGGCATCACGCCCTGATGCGGCTGGATGCGTTCCGGTCAGTGGGTGGATATGATGAGAGCTTTTCGCATAATGAAGATGCGGAACTGGACTTGCAGCTGGCGCAGGCAGGATATCGCATCTGGCTGACATCCCGCACGAGGTTAACCTATTTTCCGCGCCCATCTCTTGTGTCACTTTTCCGACAATACCTAAATTTCGGTCGAGGGCGAGCGCGTACAGTTCTGAAGCACCAGCTGAGGCCACGGCTTAGGCAATTTGCAATGATATCTGTCGCCCCTGCGGTTGCTTTGGCAGCTCTGACCCCGTTTGGGGTGCTCTTCGCCCTTCCCGCTGCTCTTTGGTTGCTTGCCTGTCTGATTGGTGGCACCTCGCTGGCGGTCGGGCGCAGCGATCCAAGTGCGCTTGGTACAGCGCCAATTGCTGCCATGATGCATCTGGGATGGTCTCTCGGGTTCTGGCGGCAGATTCTTCTGCGCCCAGCCAAATCACACTCTAGCCTCGCGCTGGCTCACCCCCCAGAGACTGCACCACTCTCAATCGACCATGTCGCCGTCGGGGTCTGCACTCATCGGCGACCGGAACTGCTCGGGACTTTGCGTTCATTGGAAGGCCAGGTACTGCCATGCGGAACCCGCCTATCAATCATTGTCGTTGACAATGACGATACTCCCACGGCGCGTGACATGGTCGAGAGCTTCGCCTCTGAGTCGCAGCACAACGTGATCTATCGCTTCGCCCCCTCCGGTAACATCTCGATTGCCCGAAACGCAGCCTTGGAAGAGGCCGAGCGTCGCGAATTAAGCGTCTTCGCATTCATTGATGATGACGAGATCGCACCACCCGAGTGGCTCAACACGCTTATAACCCGGCTAAAAAACGCGAATGCGGATGTTGTTGTCGGACCGGTAAGGGCTATCTATTCGACTGATGCGCCGCGTTGGATGCAGCATCTCAGTATCCATGACACGCAACCTGAAACAGACGCAGACGGACGACCCATCGCCGGACACAGTTGTAATGTGATCATGAATCTTGCGAGTGATGCGCTGACAGGACGCCGTTTCGATCTTGAGCGTGGAGTATCTGGCGGCGAGGATACGGCCTTTTTCAGGGCGGCGATGCAGGACGGCGCGCAAATCGCGTTTGCACCAACTGCGTGTTTGGACGAACCGGTACCCCCTGAGAGGGCAACGATTTCATGGCTGCTGAAGCGCCGGTTTCGGATGGGGCAAACCCATGGGAATCTCCTGCGTCAAGAAAACGGAAACCACGGGCGTTTTGTCATGCTGCCGCTCGCTTTTGCAAAAGTGGCATATTGTATGGGTCTGGCGCTTGTAACTATCCCGGTTGCTGCTCGGCGCAACGCCAACCTCTTGCGGGGTGCGTTGCACATGGGCACAATTGCGTCACTGATCGGCTTTCGCGAAATCGCGATATACGGATCATCCTCTAGCAAGGGTCGCGTAACTAGAATCTGACCTGGATTCCCGCCAGGAATCCCGTGTACAGGTATCTAGAAATTTCCTCGATTTTGCTCAATTGACGTCCAGAATAGAATGCAATGTCAGGCAACAAGCGACGATCCTGAGCAAAACACTGTAGCAGGGTCGCGGACTTTTGCTGTAGGCTTTGTCGAACAATGGGCGAATTGAACCTCAATCTGCGTCCGTTTTGCAGGTGAAAACGATGCGATTGCCGATCTTCATAGCGGGTTTCTTTTTCTCTGTTGCTGTGGCAGCAGCGATTGGTATGGCCGCTGGCTTCAGCACCGGAAAGCTCATCCTATTTGTCATTGCCGTAGCGGTTGTTTTGCAGCTGGCATATGTCGCGGTTGTTGCTTTGCTGGCGGCAAACCAGAAGCGCAAACGTCAGGACAAAGAAGGCAAAACGCCATCCGCCCCAACGGCACAAGTGCCTCAAGAGACTGACGCGTGATACCAAGATCGCTCTTTGTAGGTAAACGCTCAAAACTATAGCAATGCAAGCGGTCGACTGCCGAGACGCCAGCGCAGACTTAAATGGCGCTTGGACGCAAACGGCAGATCGCATACGATTTTTACATCAAAGTACCCGTCCTCGGTGCCTTTCGACTTTGCTCAAACCGGTCCAGTCTCGATGCGCCCCAGCGTTGCTGTCCTAATCGCCGCCTACAACGCGCAAGACACGCTGTCACGGGCGATCCAATCTGCACTTGCCGAACCGGAAACGGCGGAAGTGATCGTGGTGGATGATGCCTCGCAAGACGAAACCGTAGCCATTGCCGCTTTCGAAGCGCAACGAGACCCGCGTGTTCAGCTCATCTGTCAGGACAAAAACCAAGGACCTGCGGCCGCACGCAATCGAGCCTTAGAGGTCGCCATTTCCGATTTCGTGGCTGTTCTGGATTCGGACGACCAGTTCTTGCCAGGGCGGTTAAGGCGGTTGTCGTCAGAAACAAACTGCGAGGTGATCGCTGACAACATAGCGTTTGTCGCGCCGGCACAACTGGAAGCGGCAACAACTCAGGATTGGTCGGAAATCGCGTCCGAGTTTTCTTCACTTGGAACCGTCGATTTTGTGCTCGGCAACTTACGCAGGCCCGGTGTATCGCGCGGAGAGCTGGGGTTTTTGAAACCCATTCTTTCGCGCGCGTTTCTAGTCAAACATAACTTGCGCTATGATCCAGCGCTCAGGCTGGGCGAAGACTATGATCTTTACGTAAGAATGTTGCTCGCCGGCGCGCGAATGAAGCTAACGCACAGGCCGGGATATGCCGCAGTTGTGCGGTCAAATTCGTTGAGCGCACAGCATGGCGCTCAAGAGCTGGAGCAGTTCCAGAAAGCGTTGGAGGCGCATTTGCTTATGGGACCTCACGCACCCGACCTGACCAACGCGATGCGGGCGCATCTAAAAGATGTTCGTCAAAAACATGATCACAGGGTCTTTCTTAACCTGCGTCGCACACAGGGTTCGGCCGCTGCAATCCAATATCTTCTGGATGCGCGCGACAGGGCCTGGCCCGTCATACACCAAATCGCACGAGATAAACTTGGGCTCAGTAAAATGGCAGATGAGGCTGCCCCCGAGACCGGTGCGCGGTTGCTATTGAGCCCTGACAGAGCTGTTCCCATCCCGGGACTCTAAGATCTCCAGCATCGCGTTTGAGGGAATGCTAGCGGCCTTCGCTTCTTCTGCGGTAAGAATTATCCGCGCTGAGTTCCAGTCAGGCACGTAGCCCAACCCATCCAAACCTTCCAAACCTATTGCGATAATGTGGACCGGGCCTTTTGCGGCCAGTTCTGTCAGGCGGCACGCCATTGCATATCGGTTTGACTCGTTAGATGGAGACCAAGCTTCGACCGGAACGCTTACCGCATCCTCAGGTGCTTCAGCAGACGAAATCTGCTCGGACAAGGCAAGCACAACGGTTCTAGGTTCCGAGATGTGTCGGTGCGACGCGGCGTGTCGGCGGCGATTCCAACGGTCTGCCAGACTGGCCACCAGATCCATCACAAGCTTGGGGCGCTGCAGCAGTTGGCGGCACGCGCTTAGTGTATCGCGCGTTGTAATCGCAACTACCAGATGCTGATAGTATAAGGTGCGTATAAGACGTTGTCGCCGAGTTGCAAGCGCTGCGTACAAGCCTTCATCGCCCACCGATTTCGACAGCGTCGCTGCCGAGTCGTGAGCTGCAATCAAGTTCTCTAGCGCAGGCACGGACAGACGGTGTGACACAGACCCCGAATGCCGTCGATAGAGATAGGTTGGCTCGGGTGTTACCCAGAACGTGGCGCCGCCGATCAGCAGGCGGCAATATAGATCAAAGTCCTCTCCGATCCGAAGCGTTTCGTCGTAGCGCAGCGCACGCAAGGCATCGCGGTGGATCATTGGTTTAAGATAACCAAGCGATGCCAGCCCTAAACTGGCTGTGTCACTTTTGACCAAATCGACGGCGGTGATGCGTTTAGCGGCATCCGTCGCAGCTTTTCCAAGCAAGGTCTGACCTGCAACATTCGCCGATCCAAAGCTCAGCAGATCATCGGCGATCATATCTGCGTTTAGCTTCGAAGCGGCGCACAGCAGGCGAGCAATCCGCTTGGGATGGATCACATCATCCGCATCCATGATGGCAATCCAATCGCCATTTGCGGCCTCCAACGCACGGTTTCTGGCTCCTGCAGGCCCTAAATTGTTCGATAATGCAATGATTGTAAGCCGACTGTCTGAGGCTGCCAGTATTTGCAATACCGCCACACTGTCGTCGCTTGAGGCGTCATCAACAACAATCAACTCCAGAGTGGAATAAGATTGATTCAGAACCGAAAGCACCGCCGCAGCTAGATAGGCGGAACCGTTGTAATTCGACATGATTACCGAAACCAGTGGCCTGGCCACCCCGGCCTCCGCAGGGCCATCGGCAATCAGGGGTGAGGGTTCTGCTTTCATGTGCGCGTTGCCCAGGTGCATTCAAACCACGCACAGAACAGCTGCGCACCGGTACATTAACCCGCGAGGATTACGCCGTTTCATCCGACCGCAGCGCTGCTGGCAGAGTTTGCACAAGGATGGCAATGTCCGTCGCGGTGTTCACATTGGTGACATAAGCACGGTCATAGGCAACGCGGCGTTTGTAGGTCGTATTGTTGCGACCACTAACCTGCCACAAACCTGTAATGCCCGGGCGCGCTCGCAGATAGTGGCGGCTCGAAGGGCCATAGCGGCGCAGTTCATCAAACAAAACCGGGCGGGGACCAACAAGGCTCATCTCACCACGCAGCACGTTGATCAACTGCGGCAGCTCATCGAGACTGAGCTTACGCAAAACATGACCGACCGACGTGACACGCGGGTCATCACGCAACTTCTGGGTCTGCTCCCACTCCAGCCGCGCCTCCGGGTTGTTTTCTAGATGTTGTTGAAGGACCTCGTCGCTATTCACCACCATTGTCCGAAACTTTAGGCAGCCAAATGACCGTTTGCGATACCCCACGCGACGATGATGATACAGGATTGGACCTGGCGAGGTTGTCAATACCAGCAAAGCCAGTCCAACCATCAGCGGCGAGAACACGACCAGCATGACCAATGCAACCGTTACGTCGAGTGCGCGTTTTGCCAACCCGCCAACAGGGGCGTTATGAGGCTTCGGACGGATCCATATCGCCTGCGCTGGGCCTAGCGCTGACACCATAATGCTCTCAGCAGGAGCCGGTTCTGTCTCTAATGGTTTCATCACATCACATCCTCATTTCCCAGTTGCGTAACGCTGCAAATCAGCGCCGATGCCCCCTTAAATTGAAAAGACGATCGCCAACACGCATCACCCGATGCAGGCGAAAGTGATCTCTACCAGAGTGTCCTCATTACAAAGTTCCTTCTCGCATCTGTAGATAAGAAGGGTATGACAATTGCTGCGATTGCAACTCGATTATCCGTGCGAGCGAAGCATTGCCTACGGATAACGGGTCGTTAACGTGGAATCCGCACATATTGACGCGGTTGCCGAGTATCTTTTGACTTCGGCTGTGCGAGCTGCCTGAATTCGAGGCAGCTACGGAACTTTTCGTGTTCCGATACAATCGGGATGCGCGAATCTGACTCACGCTATGCGAGTGTGCTCAAAGCAAGCAAAGAGCAGTAAATTCATGAAAGCTGGATCGAACCGATGCTCAGAACGAATCGTTCCCGAGCCGCATACTGACGAGGTGGCTCTGGTGTCTTGTGATCCAGTCGTTTCCGCCTTCCGAAATCATCGGGTCCGATTCACCATCAGCGTGCCGGTGAAGTTCTTGTCAAGATATGCATCTGATCGACCCGTAACCACATGCCATAAGCTCCGCTGCTGAAGATTGAAAATGAGGTAAACCTGTCCATGCGCATTCTTTTTGGAAGTGCTCATCCGTATTTGCCGCAGATGTATGGCGGAGCGCAGACAAGTACGCACGAGCTTGTCAAACGTCTGCGCGCACGCGGGAACACTGTTGGAGTTCTAGCAGGTCTGACAGGCGAAGGCTGGCTGGGTCTGCGCAGCAGAGCGCAGCTCAAGTTGCATCGGCGCGGTTATGTACGCGACACTGGGCTTGGTTATCCTGTGTTCCGCGCGTGGTTTGCTCAAGAGGTCGTGGACCGTGTTGTAACTGATTTTGGGGCCGATGTGGCGATCTTCCAATCTCGGTTGCCGGTACAACTCGCCCAGTCGATCAACCGGGAAGCAACACGCACCTTTATCTATCTGCGGAATGTTGAAGATGAGGATCTGGGCGGATCGCCGAGCGACCTAACCAAAACGGGATACATCGCGAACTCTAACTTCACCGCGCGGCGATTTGCCGAAACAGAAGGCATTCATGCCGATGTGATTTATCCGATGATCGAAGCGGAGAAATACCGCGTGACCTCTTCCCGTAGCAATGTGACCTTTATCAACCCGCATCCAAACAAAGGCGTCGATATCGCGCTGCAGGTGGCCGAAGCCTGCCCTGAAATTCCATTTGTCTTTGTACGTGGCTGGGGTTTGACACCCGAACAAGAGGCGCACCTTCAAACCAGCCTTGCCCGCCTGCCCAACGTCACGTTGCGACCATCCACAAACGACATGCGCACGATTTACAAAGATGCCCGCATCGTTTTTGCCCCCAGCCAATGGGAAGAAGCGTTTGGCCGTATCGCCGCCGAGCCGCAGATCAGCGGCATCCCGGTCATTGCTTCCCGAATTGGAGGACTGCCCGAGGCTGTTGGGCCGGGGGGGATGTTGCTGAAACGTAATGCCCCGGTTGAGGAATGGGCAAAAGCTGTGCGTATGCTCTGGAACGACGAACAGGTCTATTCGGCAGCGTCGCAGGCCGCGCTCGATCATGCCGCAAGGCCCGAGATGAGACCGGAGCGTCAAATTGATATATTGCTGGATATTCTGTCCCGACCCATCCCGCTGGACGGGACGCACCGCTGTCAGGAAGGAGGCACCTCGCCAGCCGCTTCCCCTAGAATGGCCTGAGGCGGGTCAAAAGGCAATGTGTTATTGAACGCATCGGGTGCCAGACGGCGTACGGGTATCATATCGTTTGGCGCAGATGTTGAGAGAACGACTTCCAGAACATCTCCACCTTCAATCTTGTCATCTCGATTTGCCGCGAAAGTGGTCGTCCCTTCGGGACCCGTTCTGGTGATCTGCAATCTGGGCGATACGAGGTCCGAAAGCTCGACCAGCCCGTTGCCCGTGCGTGCCGCTTCAGAAAACAACGCGGCTTCTGTCTCCATCTTTACACCCAATTCAGCAATGGCAGCGCGCTGATCCTGCAATCCTTGAACACGTTCGCGGTCACGCGCGTTGGTCAGGTCGAGCCTGTCGCGGCGCGTCTCATTCAGCCGTTGTTCCGCGTTCAACCGCGCGGTTTCGACTTCGAGAAGCCGGACCTGTTGATCTGTAACCGCGCGTTGGAGATTGCTTCCTCGTACAACGGTGGACAAGCCGCGCTCGACAAGGCTGTTTGCGTTTTCAAGCTCTTCATTCAGCAGCTGCAATTGCCGCTCACGCAGATCGGCCTGTTGTTTCAGACTATTAATCCGGTCGAGCAGCAAGGCCTCTAGCTCGTCGATCTGGGCCAAACTAGACGCAAAGGCCGAGTTCTGCGACACCATGATCCGGCGCTCTTGCTCAAGCAGTTCGATCCCCAGCGGTGAGGACTGGAGCTCGGGCGGGGTCTGGATTTCGGTGCCGCTTTCCTCAGCCTCCAGCCGGGCCAGCCGGGCCAGCCGCCGCATCTTTTCAAGCTCCATGACGCGGTAGGTGCCAAGGGCACTCAGCGCATTGCGTTCTCCGCGCACCAACGCGGAGGCCGGTGTGTCGATCCCGCCCGATAGGCTCAGTGCCTGCAGCACTGTCATGCCTGGCACATGCGGGTAAGCACCCGGTGTCCGCACATCGCCCATAACATAGATCGGCGCAAATTCTGTGATCGTAACGATCGTCTGTACATCGCTACGCAAGCCCATCCGATCCTGTATTCGCTGCGAAACATCGGCGCCCAAATCATCGGGCGTCATGCCTGCTGCCTGAACACTCCCGATCAGCGGCAGGGTCACCACGCCGGTCGTGCTGACAGGATATGAGCCACCAACCGCCTCCCAGGATGCAAAAACTTCATTCACCGGGTCCCATCGCCCGATCCGGATTTCAAGCGTTTGCTGCGGACCAATTGTTTCTGCGCCCGCCCGAGGTTCGGGCTGTGATTGCGCGACAGCCTCACTAAGGTGCGTCGCGTTAAGCGTCATAGCAAATGAAACGAGCCAAACAATCATGCGGAAATGCCGGTTTCTAAGCATTGATCTGAAGCTCCTCATAGCTGCCGGGGCCGACATAGCGCCGGGCCTGCGCCAGGTTGGCCTCTTCCAGAACCGTTGTGATCAAGGCCTCCCTGAAGCGGGGATGATCCATTAACGCGTCAGAGATAAAGCTGGGCAACGCCTTACCCCACTGGATGCGAAGCATCGTGGCATCGCACGCTTCCGCTAGAGTATCGGAAGCAGTGGCCTGGCTCAGAGGCCTGAGCGCGAACAGAACAAAGCTGAATTTGCTGCGCAATTCACTGACCAACACCGTAAGGTCTACGCTCTGTAGTTGTGTTTGGTCGTGCCCGAAAACAGTCTCCAACACTTGCCCTAAGCTCGCGATTTCGACAGCTGCTGATCTACTTACCGGTAGCGCTTGCGCAAGCACATCCTGATAGATCACCAATACCTTCCGAGTCCCATCGCAGGACAGGCGCTCAGCAAGGTCCAGCGGCAAATCGGCCTCGGCTTTTAGACCTGATGAAAGCGGTGCGATTGCGATCAACGCGCCTGTTGGTTTCTGTAGAATGGTTTCGCAAGCTCCGGCCAGACGTTCCATTGTAAGGGTCTGAGCCCGCTCCGCACCCGCGTCGTTGCGGCTTTTGGGGCCGGGCAACAAGCCTGCGCAGTTTACTCCGACCTCCTCTCGCAGGGTCGAGACGGTGCGCACGGGTTTAGGCATCAATTCGCGAGTGGCCCCTATCAACGCCCCCAGCAGACCACCCAGAAATAGCCCCGCAAACAGCATTGCCTTCTTCTGCGGGCTGGATGGCGCCTGCGGAATTTCTGCCGGAGATATGATTTTAACCGACGCGATCGGAAAGTCCTGCTGCTGCATGGTGACTTCTAGCCGCGCCAGATAGTCGCGATAGACCTGAGCATAGGTTTCCGAGATCGCCTCGAGCTGTTGCAACCGGCCCCTCAGGGCCACGTTCCAATCCGTTGTTCCTGTTATCGCGGCCAGATCGGTCCGCAACGACTGCTCTCGGCCACGTGCAATATTGTAGGCAACACGCGCGGCTTCAGTCGCCTGCTGCAACTCGATCTTCAGGGCATTCTCCAATACTTGAATACTGCCATTGAGTTGCTGTACCTGCGGATGATCCGCCCCAAATTGGCTGATAATTTCTTGCCGCCTCTGGCGAGCATTCAGATAGTCACGCCGCAGTTCCTCGCTGATCCCGGCCGCGAGTCCTTCGACCAAAGGAACTGCGATGATCTGATCACCATCAGCCGCCCTGGCGCTCAGCGACTCCATGCTTTCAAGGTAAGCTTCTGCCTCTGCCGCCGCCGCTGCGGCTGTCATCAACTCGCTGGCAAGTTCAGATTGCTGCTGCTCGGTCAGCAGATCACCCCGCACTTGCACAAGATCGTTTTCAGTGCGGAACTCCTGCAAGGCCGAAGCGGCTTCGATGCTTTTTTGCTCCAGCTCGTCCAGCCGTTCACGCAGCCATTCCTCGGCCTTGGCCGCCACCTCGTTTGTCGTGACAAGCTGAAAGCTCTCATAAGCTGAGCCGTAGCCGCGTGCGATCTGCGCCGCGCGCATCGGATCAAAATCCGCAAACGCAATTTCAATCACCAGGCTGCGTCCCGATCGTGAAACCGACAGCCGATCACGCAGAATCCGAACCGCACGATCCCGATCCGTCAATTCCAGATCAAAGTCGGGTATTGCGTTGTCATCCGGGCCAGCTTCGCCCGCTACCGAAGTATTATCGTTCGCGCGGGCGGGCGGTTCCGGTGTCAGCAGTCGGGCCAATGGACGTGTCACCGAAGAAATCGCCTTACTGACTTTTTCCGTCAAGCCAACCGGCGGCGACAGAAAATCGGCATCTTTGTCCAGTTGCAACAAATCGACCACCTGATAGGCCAGAGCTCCGGATCTGATGATTTCCATCTCGCTTTGCACCGCCGTATCCGACCGGACGGCATTGGGCAGGGGCGACACCTCATTTAGCAACTCGGCGCGTTCTTCATCCAGCAACACCGTTTCTACAGCTGTGTATTTTGGCACCGATCCAAGTATCATCGTCACGGCAATGGCGATACCGATCATGGCAAAAGCCGCAACCAACAGCGTTTGTCGCCGAACTGCACGTATCATCGCTCCGAAATCGACACGCGGTTCGTCCCGATAACCGGCAAGAAGATGGGCGTTGTCCTTGGTCCAATGGATGCGCCGTTCCTGTACCGGGCCGGTCATATCAGGATCTCCGTTGCGTGTCGGGGGCGTTGCGTTGGCATGGCAAGGCGCGTTGCGTGGCGGACGTTCCGATTGTGATCGAACAACCGCAGAAGCGCGAAGGCGACCAGAAAGGTTCCGACAGTGTGGGGCGTAACAAAATCAACCTCGGCGACCGAACGGACAACAAACAGCACTGACAGACCCGAGATCAGCATCAGAGATCCTACGCCGCCCCGGCCCAATGCGGCGCGAAGCGGCATCAGGATCAGCAAAAGGCAAAGTCCAACCACAAGACCCAACCCTACCAACCCGGTACCCACATAGGTTTCAATCAACAGGTTGTGGAAATGGAACCCCGTTCGGCCGGTGATGTAGAACTCTTGCCAAAGCACCTCAGCCTCGGGGCGTCCGCGTGTCCAGAAAGCGTTATAGCCAAGGCCCAAAACCGGCCGATCAGCGCCAAATTCAAATGCTTTGCTCCAAAGATATGTGCGACCCGTCAGGCTGGAATCCTTGCCAAAGGCTGCAAGCACGGCGTCGAATGCCCCCAAACGATAAGATGCCACCGCCATCGCAGCACCTCCGGTCACAGCCAGAAAAACTGCGGCCCGCCGCAGCCAGGGCGCAAGCAACAGGACAAAGCCAACAAACAGGATCGCGGAAAAAGCAGCAAAGGCGGATAGCAACGATGTTGCTGAATCTGACATCCACAGCATGACGACCCCCATCGCACCGGTGAGGGCCGAGATCGGTATCAATGCGCCACGCGTCCGAAAAACCCAGATCAACGAAAGCGAGAAAATTATGGCGAGCGTGGCGAAATACCCCAGTTGGTTTTTTGATGAAAAGGCGCCGTTAAAAGCATAACTCCCATCAATATAGTCATAGGAGTAGCCGCCATTCATCGCCGAATATGTCAGGATCAGCAGGCTACCGATGGTCCCCCCAAGCGCCAGATTGGCGACAGACGTGATGCGCGCAGCGACAAGGCCTGCAAAGAAGGTAATGCCGTATTGGATTGACGCACGCAGAGTGGTCGACGGCGCATCGCTCCAAAATACGGACAGGGCAAAGAAAAACGGAACCAAAAGCAGTAGGACCACCGGCCCCGGACGCGCCAGCAAAATGCGCGGGGCAAGTGCAAAGGGCAGAATCCAGCACCCGTAGAAGGCGAGGATCACCAAAGGGCCGAAATTCACCGAATAGGCAAAGGTGACCATCGACGCCACGATGGCCGGCACGACATAAGCTGTGTTCCGTTCAGGGTCGATGATTGAGGCCAATCTGACGTTCATACGGTCTTAGCCAATTCCCGTTGATTCCAGGAGGTGAAAACGCGCTGTGCAATGTGCAACCCAAGGGTATGGCGTAGTCTCAGGTGCCGCATTGAGGCGCGCAAAACAACAAAAGCCCGTAAAGCCAGCGCCAACATCGCCGTAACTTGCCCAAAAAATGAACAAGCTACCTCAGCCGAGAGCACCTTGGGCTCACATTTAAAACGAACATAGGCCGGCTCAGGGCACATCAATCCCATCCTGGCACAACAGCGAATGCTCAAAGGCGCAGCCCTGCCCAAGCTTGGTATAAGCGGCCCATTCGACCTCCAGTTCCTGTGGCGCAGAGGCGGCGTCGAACTTTCCCATCCAGCTCACTAGCGTATCGGTCGACCACAGGCTGAGATACATCTTTTGCGGCTCATTCGGTAAAGCATCACCGCGAAGGTCCCGGATAAGTTCTCCGTCAATGAACCAGCGAACGCGCCCAGGCTCCCAAACAAAAGCATAGTCATGGAATGCGTTATCATCCGGTCGTGCGATCAGCTCTGTGTTTTCGCTGTCGCCCCGAAAGTGGACATTCGTCTGGAGTACCGGATTATTCGGCGCAATAAACTCAAAGTCGATTTCATTATGTGGCCGGTCCTGCGGCGGGCCAATGAAGGTGAACATATTTGCGTTCATACCGCGTGCATATGGCACTTTTATCCGCGCCTCAAAGGTTCCGTATCCGAGGCGCGCATATGTCTGGATTTCACCGCAACTAAACTGACGGTCTTTTTTTGCATGATCAGTTAAGGACAACAGCAGTTTCCCATCCTCAACCTTCACGCGGTCCTTGTGCCAAAGACAGCTCTGATGATCGCCATTCGCCCAACCGCTTGAGACAAACCAGCGGCTTTTCATCAGCTCGTCAAACGGATCAAAAAACGAGCCATCTTCCTCTGCCGCTACACCAGAGGTTATCAATAGCGAAATGCCAACGAGACCGGATCGTGCAAGATGCAACGTCATGCCCTGTACCAGATATTGTTCACAGATATGAATCGTCTCGCCCACAGATATCCGGCGCGAATAGACAGGCAAACCACAACCAGAAGGACACGCGGCCTTCCGCCGAAAACGTGGTTTCACCTCTTGTCAGATACGCGGCAAACCGCTCATGCGCAGCAAATCTGCGCTTCTGATAACGACGATGAACCAGCCCGCTGTTTTGGGATGTGTCGCAAACTCTAGGGTCTAGTTGACGATTCTGCGTGATCTAAGGTTTTTGCTGGTCGAAAAATTTCGAACAGGTTAATTGAGCATGATCTCATTAAAGGGTTGTCATTTACCCACGGATGAAGTTTTCTAAGCTGTTTACTGCTATCTGCGGTACACAGTGTCTTATCGTGACTTGGAAGAGATTATGGCTTTGCGTGGTGTGCGAGTTGACTATGCAACACTGAATAGGTGGGTTGTTAAATACTCGCTGATCGTCGCAGTTCGTGCGCAATCAAAGAAGCGTCCAACGCTGAATTCATAGCGTATGGATGAGACCTGTATTCGTGTTCGCGGCAAATGGATGTACCTCGATCGGGCCGTCGATAAAGCAGGGAATACTCTTGATTTCATGCTGTCTGAGAGTAGGAACCGTCCAGCAGCCACACGGTTCTTTGCGAATGCGCTGGCTTCAAATGGAATCCCGAGCAAGATTGTCATCGGCAAAAGTGGCGCCAAAGCGGCGGGCATTCGAGAGGTGAACAAAATCCGCAATCGGCTTGGCTGCCTAGCCAAAATCCAAACGGTTAGGTCCAAGTATATGAATAACCTGATCGAACAGGATTATCGATTTATCAAGCGCCGCTTACGGCACATTTGTGGGTTCAAATCATTCAGATCCGCTTCGGCTACACTGGGCGTCATCGAGCTCGCCAAGATGATCCGGAAGCGGCAATTCCCGGCAATAAGACATCTGGCTTCCAGCTATTCGCCGAGATTGCAGGGTAGGTGTATCCATTAAGTCGCTGACTTTGACCGTTCCAAATATTTGCGACACATCCGCGTTACCAGAACTGCTTTCGATCTAACGGGTGGGGCAAAGATTGCAACAGAACCTGCGATCCCGATAACCCTTATAAAAGTCACAGCTATGTTGAGAGATCAACGCAGCATTCTTTCAGAGATATCTTCGAGTAGGGCATACAGCTCGAAATCTCCGCCTTTCTCAGCAAGCCCTTTGTCATGCAGAATGAAGGATAGCCCGTGCACAAAACTCCACAATAAGAACCCCCGTCTACGTACCTCGTCAGTGATTCCCGGTTCTCCGAGACATTTTGCAACCTCAGTCAAAAGAATCCCAAAGCTTTGTTGACCGCTTTCTTCAAGTCGGGGATCTGCGATGCGATCCGTAAAGCCACCAAATTTCAGCCTGAAAATTCCCGGCTCGTTGAGGGCGAAAGCAACATACTCCATCCCAATTGCGGTGATGCGCTCGGTCGATCCTTCAGGAACGCCCTCCAGTGCGGCAAGCATTTTACTTCGGTGACGCTCCATGCCTTCAAGAACAGTCGCAACCAGCATTTCTGTCTTGTCTTTGAAGTGCTTGTAGGGGGCCGCGGTCGAAACGCCCGCCCGTCTGCACGCCTCAGACACGGAAAATCTATCCGGACCTTTTTCTTCAACCAGCTGTCGGGTTGCCTCGATCAATGCAGCGCGTAGATCGCCGTGATGATAGGCTTTCTTGCTAACAGCATGACCGGTCGCCTGGCGAGTTGAAGGGTGAATTTTTTCTGTGCTGCTCATGATCCAACATGTGCCAGATCACGTATCTCTTGTCAAAGTGAGAACTTCTAACATATGTTAGAGATACTAACTTGATGAGGTCCCCAAATGCCGAATCCTGCGAATTCTTCTACTGAAGCGACCAAACCGAGCCTATTTGCACGTGTGTTCCGCGGCACAGTGCGTCTGGGAGTGACCGTCAGTTTTATAGCCGCTGCGGCGGCCGCAGTTTACTTCGGTGCGTCCGAGCTCACACGCCGGGCAGATGCTGTTCCTTCACCGGACGCTGCGGCAGTAACGCCGGTCTCGGCAACGCCAATCACGTCGGAGAGCGCCTATACAGTCGACCGTGTGTTCATCGGTCAGGTCGAACCACAGCGTTCGGCAGATATTTCATTCGAGCTGAACGGAACGCTAGATCAGATTCTGGTGGACGAGGGTGACGAGGTTGCCAAGGGCCATCTTCTGGCGACGCTGGACACTGCTCTGTTGGAGGTCGAACGTGAGCGTCTGACCGCATCACGCGATGCCATCTCAGCCCAGCTCGCATTTGCCAAGAAAACGGTCGAGAGAAACGCGAAACTCATCGAACAGGGGTTCACCAGCCAAGCCCGTTTGGACGAGGCCATTTCTCAGCAAGATGAATTGTTGTCGAGAATTGGCGAACTGGATGCGGCCATGCGTGATGTGACCGTTCGGATCGAGAAATCCAGCATCGAGGCCCCATTTGCCGGTCAAATAACCGCGCGACACGTGGATGGCGGTGAAACTCTGCGCTCGGGCGAGTTGGTGCTTGGCATGGTTGAGGTTGTGTCACCGCAAGTACGGATCGGTATCCCGCTGGACGTTGACCCGGCGCTGTTGTCAGATGTTGAAATCGAGATCGCGGGACAAAGCTATCGGGCTGAACTTGCAACTTTGCGGCCCGATATTGACCCGGTGACCCGCACAAGAACCGCACTTTTTGATCTGAGGAACCGACCCGACATTGCCTTCGGACAAACCGCTCGTGTGCATGTACTGGATCCCGTCCAGAGTTCGGGGACCTGGGTGCCCACGACATCTTTGAAGGAAGGTACACGTGGGCAATGGACACTTCTGGTTGCTGACGCGCAGAAGATTGTGCGCCTGGCAACGGTCGAAGTTCTGCACGCTGAAGATGACCGCGTTTTCGTACGTGGCGCGTTTCCAGAAGGCACTGTTCTGATCGACCAAGGGCCACAGCGCGTTACCGTTGGCCAGCGCGTCGCCTTCAACACGGGCGAGTAACGGAGCGATTTGATGGAAACCCTTACTTTTCGCCACCCCCGACTGGTTGCTCTTATCATTTTGGTGCTTGTGTCTGCAGGCCTGTCTTCGTTCTTATCGTTGGGCCGGCAGGAAGACCCAACGATTACCAATCTCTTCGCAACCGTGACGACGCAGTTCCCGGGCGCAGACCCGGAGCGGGTCGAAGCTTTAGTCACCGCAGAAATCGAAGAAGAACTGCGGAAAATCTCCGAAGTCGATGAGATCAGTTCTGTCTCACGCTCGGGCGTGTCGGTTGTTTCGGTCGAGTTATTGGAAACGCTCGATGAAGCCACTATTGAGCAGGTTTGGGCCGAAGCGCGCGATGCCGTTGAAGATGCGCGCCAGAACTTCCCGGCAGGAGTTTTGCCGCCAGAGTTTGATGCCGAGGGTATTGCTGCCTATTCCGCTGTCATTGCTGTTGCGGCCGAGGACCCCGACTTCCCGCTCACTTTGTTGTCACGTCATGCCGAAGCATTGGGTGACAGATTGCGTGCGATACCTGCGACACGAGCAGTGGACTATTTCGGTCAGCCGGATGAAGAGGTGCTTGTAAGCGTCGATATGGACAAGGCTGCTGCGCTTGGGCTTAGCGCGGCCGAGATATCCCAGCGGATCGCCGAAGCAGATGGCAAGGTTCAGTCTGGGCGGTTGCAGTCCGATGTCGACCTGACCATCGGTATCAGCGGGGAGATTGAGACTTTGGACCGCATCCGAAGCATCGTCCTGCGTGAAAACGCAGATGGTGCCGTGGTTCAGCTCGGAGATATTTCCAACGTAGACCGGGGTGGGCGCGAACCGCAGTCCTCAATCGCGTTTGCCAACGGAAAACCTTCGGTTCTGGTCGGGGTTCTGGCGCAGGACGGCGTGCAGATCGACCGCTGGACTGGTTTTCTTCGGGATGAGCTTGCGGCAGGCGCCGCATCGGTACCTCTGGGCATACAGGAAATACTACTGTTTGATCAAAGCCAGTATACGACGGATCGTTTGTCAGAGGTCGGGATTAACATGGCCATTGGCGTCGCGCTGGTGGTGTCGGTTTTGTTCATCACCTTGGGGGTTCGGGCTGCCGCGATTGTGGCTTTGGTGCTGCCTGTCGTCTCATTGGCCACTTTGGCGACGATGAACATGATTGGATTGCCCATTCATCAGATGTCCGTGACGGGCCTGATTGTTGCCCTCGGTCTGCTCGTTGACGCAGCCATCGTGATGACCGATGAAATTCGACGCCGTCTGCAGGATGGGATGGAGCGACTTGCAGCCGTGCGAGACGCTGTTCGCCGGTTGGCCGCGCCGTTACTGGCATCGACTGTCACAACGGCGCTCGCCTTCACGCCGATGATCTTGCTGCCGGGGCCCGCAGGCGACTTTGTCGGTGCCATCGCGATCGCTGTGGTGCTTATGCTTGTCTGGTCCCTGGTCGTGGCCTTGACGGTGACTCCGGCGATTGCTGGCTGGTTGCTGTCCGATCGCCCGGATGCAGGAATGTTGAGCCGCGGTGTCAGCATACCGCCGCTTGCCCGTATGTTCGAGGCCTCAATCCGATTGTCCGTTGCCAACCCAGTGCGATCCATCGCGTTGGCGTTGGTCTTGCCCGTGCTTGGCTTTGCGGCCTTTCCAACGCTGACTGCGCAATTCTTCCCGGGCGTCGACCGCAACCAATTCTATATCGAGGTCGACATGCCGGGTGGAACATCAATTGCCACCACCGAAGCAACTGCGCGCCAGATCGATGAAATGTTACTGGCTGATGAAGGCGTCAAAAGTGTCTACTGGACGGTCGGAGAATCCGGCCCCGCATTCTACTACAACATCGTTGGCAACCGTTCACGCGAGCCCGGATTTGCACAAGCCATGATCACAACTGACGCGGCCGATGACGCGGCCCGCCTTGTTGGAGCACTGCAGGGTCGTCTGGATACCGACTTTCCTGACGCGCAGATCATCGTTCGCAATCTTGTGCAGGGCCCTCCGGTTGCGGCACCGGTTGAGGTTAAAATTCAGGGGCAGGACATCACGGTTCTGCGTAATCTGGGCGACGAGGTGAGGTCCGTTATGGCCAATCTCGATTTGGTGACGCAAGCGCGCGCCAGCGTGAACGGCGGCAACCCTCAAATCCGGTTCGAGATTGATGAGGTCAAAGCCCGTCTGCTGGGATTGGACGTGGCGGATATAGCGGGTCAGCTGGACACGGCGCTTGTTGGCATCACTGGTGGATCACTGATCGAAGGGACCGAGCAGTTGCCAGTGCGTGTTCGTTTGGGTGACGAGGTGCGATCAGACCTAAGCGCCATTGTCAGTATGCCCATTCTGTTGCCGAACGCTGCCGCCATATCCGCGACCGGAGTGTTCCCCGCTGTACCTTTGTCGGAACTCGCCAGACCGGTGATCGAACCTGCAGAGAGCGTCATAACCCGAACGGATGGCGTGCGCGAGAACACCATACAAGCGTTTATCGTGCCCGGTGTTTTGCCCGAAGAGGCTTTGCAGGACGTTCTAGAAGCGCTTGATGCGTCCGGGTTTGTGTTGCCGCAAGGCTATTCTATGTCCTTGGGCGGCGACAGTGATGCCCGATCCAACACCGTGGGCAATTTGCTCGCCTCTGTCGGGTTGATTGTCACGCTCTCCATCGCGACCATTGTGCTGACCTTCAACTCGTTCCGGCTGACCCTTGTGACTTTGTTCGTGTGCGTGTTGTCTGCGGGCCTTTCAATGCTGTCACTGGCCGTCATGCAATTCCCGTTTGGCATAACTGCAATTATCGGAGTCATCGGTTCAATTGGGGTTTCGATCAACGCGGCGATCATAATTCTAACCGGGTTGCAACAGGACGATCAGGCCAGCCAGGGTGATCGGGCGGCGATGGCGCGCGTTGTTACTGGTTCCAGCCGACACATCATCTCGACAACAATCACGACTTTCGGTGGCTTCCTGCCCCTTATCTTAGGAGGAGGGGCTTTTTGGCCTCCGTTTGCAGTGGCGATCGCCGGTGGTGTTCTGTTGTCGACCGTAGTGTCGTTCTACTTCACCCCACCGGTGTTCGCGTTGGTGTATCGTGGCAAATTCAAAAATCGGCGGGTAGCCAACCACCAACCATCTGACCGAAACAATCCAGTTGTTGCGCTCGCGGCGGAATGAGGGTCGGAACAATGCCTTCTGACAAATCATTTTTGGCTCAAGGCGATCGTTGTCCGAAGTAAGGGAGTATTTCGTTGAAAAACTCACGCTTGCGCAAGCGGTTTGTCGAACTGCGTGTTATCTAGAGTATATTGCCAGGCGGCAGGCCAGTCCGGCTTGGTGGCCGCAATCAAGACGGGCAGGCTTCACGCTTGCTCGCGTCGTAGCGCAAACGCCGTCTGGCATGAGGGTCCTCTTTTCCCTCGCAACCGAGCCATTCTTTCGGAGTCAAACTGTTCTTATTTAAAATTTCAAGCTTGAAATAAAAATGAGTTGCCCGCAGACTTAGTTCAAGAATCGGGGCAAGGAGAGGGATTGTATGCGTATCGCCTGTCTTGGTGGCGGCCCGGCAGGGCTTTATTGCGCGATCTCGATGAAGCTGCGCGACCCTACCCATGAGGTTGTCGTTGTGGAGCGAAACAAGAGGGACGACACCTTTGGTTGGGGCGTCGTGCTTTCTGATGAAACGCTCGACAACCTCGCGTCAAATGACAGCATAAGCGCTGCGGCAATCCGTGCAAACTTTGCCTATTGGGATGACGTGGCTTTGCACTTCAAAGGTGAACGACTGGTATCGTCGGGCCATGGGTTCTGCGGTATCGGACGCAAGACGCTGCTTCTTTTACTTCAGGACCGCGCGCGAGAACTGGGCGTCGAATTGCGTTTTGAAACCGAGATCGAAAGCGTCGAAACTTACGCGGCCGAGTTCGATCTTGTTGTGGCCAGCGATGGGCTGAATTCCAAAACGCGTGCACATTATGCAGATGTATTCAAACCCGAGATCGACGAACGGCTTTGTCAGTTCGTTTGGCTGGGCACGCATCAGCGTTTTGATGACGCTTTTACCTTCATTTTCGAGGAAACCGACAAAGGTTGGGTCTGGGCCCATGCCTATCAATTCGATGATGAGACTGCGACCTTCATTGTCGAATGTTCGCAATCCACTTTCGACGCGTATCGCTTTGGCGAGATGAGCCAAGACGAAAGCATCGCCGTCTGTGAGCACATCTTCAAAGATCACCTGGGAGGGCATGCTTTGATGACGAATGCCAATCATATCCGTGGTTCTGCCTGGCTACGGTTTCCGCGCGTGCTTTGCGAACAATGGCATCATGAGAATATCGTGTTGATGGGCGATGCCGCAGCCTCGGCGCATTTTTCGATCGGCTCTGGCACGAAGCTGGCGTTGGAGTCGGCGATCGCCTTGGCCGACTTGCTGCATAGCGAGGTGGATACGGACGCTGCCCTTGCGCGCTATCAAGAGGATCGGAGGCTTGAAGTGCTGCGTTTGCAATCAGCGGCGCGCAACTCTCTGGAGTGGTTTGAAACTGTGGAGCGCTACTTCGATCTGGATCCCGTGCAGCTCAACTATTCCATGTTGACCCGGAGCCAGCGGATCAGCCATGAAAACCTGCGCGAACGCGACAAGGATTGGTTGGAAAGCGCCGAGCGTTGGTTCATGACGCGTTCAGGTATGCCAGAGGACGCACCCCTGCGCTCTCCGATGTTCACGCCGTTTAAGCTGAGAGAGATGACACTCAAGAACCGGATCGTTGTGTCGCCCATGGCGCAGTATAAGGCTGTGGACGGCGCACCGACGGATTGGCATTTGGCGCATTATGGAGAGCGGGCCAAAGGCGGGGCCGGGCTGGTCTATACTGAAATGACTTGCGTCAGCGCAGAGGGTCGGATCACACCCGGCTGTCCGGGACTTTACGCACCGGAACACGAGGCCGCCTGGCGGCGGCTGACTGGATTTGTGCACGAACACACCGACGCAAGGATTTGCTGTCAGATCGGGCATTCAGGGTGCAAGGGTTCGACCCAGTTGGGTTGGGAAGTCATGGACGCGCCGCTTGCGGAAGGGAATTGGGACCTGGTCAGTGCTTCGGCCCTTCCTTGGTCGCCAAACAACGCAACTCCCCGCGAAATCACCCGAGCGGAGATGAACGAGATCAAGGACCAGTTTGTTGAAAGCGTACGCATGGCTGATCGGGCCGAATTCGACATGATCGAGCTGCACGCGGCGCACGGGTATCTTGTTTCGTCCTTTATATCTCCCATGTCGAACGCCCGCACCGATGAATACGGTGGCGCACTAGAAAACCGCCTGCGATGGCCGTTGGAGGTATTTGCCGCCATGCGTGCAGCCTGGCCAGAGGCCAAGCCGATATCTGTTCGGATCTCGGCGAATGACTGGGTTGGAGACGCGGGTGTAACACCTGAGGAAGCCGTATTGATCGCAAAAGCCTTCCATTCGGCGGGGGCGGATTTGATTGACGTGTCGGCGGGGCAGACCACAATTGGGGCTCAGCCGGTCTATGGCCGCATGTTCCAGACGCCATTTAGTGACCGTATTCGCAACGACGCGGGTATACCCACGATGGCAGTCGGCAACATCTATGAAGCTGATCACGCGAATTCGATCCTCATGGCTGGGCGCGCTGATCTTGTTGCGGTCGGACGTCCACATCTGGCGGACCCATACTGGACCTTGCACGAGGCTGCACGCATCGGCGACAGGGCGGCTCCTGATTGGCCACTTCCCTATCTGGCAGGGCGGGATCAGGCGTGGCGTTTGGCAGATCGCGAAGCGGAGATGCTTAAAGTATGAGACGGGTCTTGGTCACGGGCGGAGGTACAGGTATCGGGCGTGCGATTGCCCATGCCTTTGCTGACGCGGGCGATGCCGTCACGATTACAGGCCGAAGAAGCGATATGCTTGAAGACGCCAGCGCTGGGCGTTCAATCACTTGGCAGACCGCTGACATCACAAAAGAATCAGAGGTCGAAGCGCTTTTTGACGCGCCCTACGACGTGGTGATTGCAAATGCCGGGGGCGGTTCCTCTGGTAAGGTTTCAAAGACGTCGCTTGCGTCCTGGGAAAAGACTCTGTCGGTCAATTTGACAGGCACATTTCTGACCTTTCGCGCGGCCTTGAACACGATGGGCGCTGGCGGGCGCCTGATTGCAATTGCGTCGACTGCCGCCCTGAAAGGGAATGCATCGGTTCCCGCTTATTCTGCCGCCAAACATGGTGTGGTCGGGCTGGTTCGATCCATCGCTTTGGATGTTGCGAAGTCGGGGATCACGTGCAACGCGATCTGTCCCGGCTTTACGGATACTGCGCTGACAGATGAGGCCATATCCGGGCTGATGAAACGGTTTGATATGAACCGAGGTGAAGCGACGACACTGGTTGCGTCGGGCAACCCCCAGGCACGACTCATTGACCCGAGCGAAGTGGCCGCAACCGCGTTGTTTTTGGCGTCTAAGCAAGCCGCCGCGATCAACGGTCACGCATTGTCAATGTCGGGAGGTGAGATATGAATCCACAACCGCAACCCGACCAGGAACCGCTGTCAAAGGAACGGCTGCGCCTTTGGCTCAGGATTTTGAAGCTTTCGTCTTCGATCCAGGCAGATCTGCGCCGTAGGCTCCGAGATAATCATGATACGACGCTTCCGCGATTTGATGTGATGGCAGCCCTATCGCGCTATCCTGACGGGTTAAAAATGAGCGAGCTTTCCGACTATCTGAAAGTCTCCAACGGTAACATTACTGGAATTATCGACCGCCTGGCGGAAGAAGGCCTTGCGCTTCGTGTTGCGGTGCCCGGAGACCGGCGTGCCATGATCGCGCGCTTAACACCCAAAGGCACCAAAGCATTCGCGGATTTGGCGGAGCACCATGAAGAATGGATAGACGATATGTTGGGCAACCTGACGCGTGAGGACGCAAAAACCCTGACCCGTCTTTTGAACAAAGCCCTGGATGATCGGAACACGTGATGAACCTGCCCCAGCCAAAGCACTTTCGCTGCAAAATTGTCGACGGCATTGCCCGTATTGCCCATGATCGACCAGATCGAAAAAATCCTTTTACATTCGACAGCTATGCTGAAATGCGCGATTGGTTCCGTGCCCTTGCCTATTCGGACGAGGTCCACGCGGTTGTGATCTTGCCAAACGGTGGCAATTTCAGTTCGGGCGGAGACGTGCATGACATCATCGGGCCGCTCACCCGGATGACCATGAAAGAGCTTCTGGCCTTCACGCGCATGACCGGAGATTTGGTCAAGGCGATGATCCATTGCGGCAAGCCGATCATTGCGGCCGTTGATGGGGTCTGCGCGGGTGCAGGCGCGATTATGGCCATGGCGTCTGATCTGCGCATTTCCGGACCGGACACAAAAGTTGCGTTTCTGTTCAACAAGGTCGGGCTTGCAGGCTGCGATATGGGGGCTTGCGCGATGCTGCCTCGGATTATCGGGCAGGGGCGCGCTGCGGAATTGCTTTATACCGGGCGTACCATGCGCGCAGAAGAGGGCGAACGCTGGGGGTTTTTCAACTCTGTAACCTCCGCTGGAGAGCTTGCGGCGGCGGCGATTGCCCTTGCCGAACGGATTGCCACCGGGCCGACCTTTGCCAATGCCATGACCAAGACGATGCTTGCGCAGGAATGGAATATGAGCCTGGATCAGGCGATCGAGGCCGAGGCACAGGCACAGGCCATCTGTATGCAGGGCCAGGATTTTACGCGTGCCTATGCAGCCTTTATTGCCAAAGAAAAACCAGTGTTCGGGGGCGATTGATGGCGGATCAAACCTTTCTCCACTGGCCCTTCTTTGATGCCGAACACCGCGACTGGGCGGCCTATGTGGAAGGGTTTGCGCAAGGGCTGAATATAGATCACGGCGATACGGACGCGGCCTGCCGGGCGCTGGTTGCGGAGCTTGGAAAGGCAGGCGTTCTTGCGCCGACGTCCAATGACGACGGCGTGTTCGACGTCCGGAAGCTGTGCCTGTCGCGTGAAATTCTGGCACGCCATGACGGGTTGGCCGATTTCGCCTTTGCCATGCAGGGGCTGGGGACTGGAGCGATCACGCTGTTTGGAACGCCCGAACAGAAAGCCGCCTGGCTTCCCAAGACGCGCGCAGGGCAAGCGATTTCCGCCTTCGCCCTTACCGAGCCCGGATCGGGTTCAGATGTTGCGGCCAACACCATGACTGCGACGCGCGATGGCGATCATTTCATCCTTAACGGCGAGAAAACCTGGATCTCGAATGGCGGGATTGCTGATGTCTACACGGTCTTTGCGAACACGGGTGAAGCGCCGGGTGCCAAGGGCATGTCGGCCTTTATCGTCACGCCAGACTTGCCGGGTTTTGATGTTGCAGAGCGTCTTGATACCATCGCGCCACATCCTTTGGCGACCTTGCGGTTTACGGAATGCCGTGTTCCCGCAAGCAGCATGATTGGGAATCCGGGGCAAGGCTTCAAAATCGCAATGTCTGTCTTGGATGTGTTTCGTGCCAGCGTGGCAGCGGCGGCTTTGGGCTTTGCGCGCCGCGCGCTGGATGAAGCACTTGGGCGCGTTTCCTCCCGGCACGTGCAAGGGTCTCCGTTGTTTGATTTACAACTGGTTCAGGGGCATATCGCTGACATGGCTTTGGATGTCGATGCGGCGGCTTTGTTGATTTACCGCGCCGCATGGATGCGCGACAGGGGTGCCCCGCGCATCACCCGCGAGGCGGCGATGGCAAAGCTGTTTGCCACGGATCAGGCGCAACATGTGATAGACAAGGCGGTTCAGCTTTTTGGTGGAGACGGCGTAAGATCTGGGTCTTCAGTGGAAACGCTCTATCGCGAAATCCGGGCGCTGCGCATCTATGAAGGTGCGAGCGATGTTCAGAAAATCATCATAGCGCGCCAGACCATGACCGTGTTCGAGGGGGGTGCCTGATGCTCGGACCGACGGCGCATAGTGATGGTTTCGCGCGGGACAACCTGCCTAGGCAGGACAGTTGGCCTGATTTCTTGACGGCTGGATTTGATTACCCAGAATATCTGAATGCCGGTGTGGAACTGACTGATGCGATGGTGGCCAAAGGGTTCGGAGATCACACGGCGCTGATCGGAAATGGTCGGCAGCGGACCTACAAAGAACTGACGGATTGGACAAACAGACTGGCACATGCACTGGTCAACGATCTGGGTGTAAAACCAGGAAATCGTGTGTTGATCCGTTCGGCCAACAATCCGGCCATGGTGGCCTGCTGGCTCGCTGCTACGAAAGCAGGCGCTGTGGTGGTCAACACAATGCCGATGTTGCGTGCGGTCGAATTGCAAAAATACATCGAACTGGCCGAGATCACGCATGCGCTATGCGACACCCGACTGATGGATGAACTGGACCTTTGCGCAAAGGACTGTCCTTCTCTGCGCGTTGTGGCATTTGACGGGACAATGAACCATGATGCCGAGCTCGATGGACTGGCGCTGGAAAAACCGGTGACGTTCGATGCAGTTCAGACGGGTCGTGACGATGTCGCCTTACTGGGCTTTACCTCCGGCTCCACCGGTGCGCCCAAGGCAACCATGCATTTCCACCGCGACCTTCTGATGATTGCCGATGGATATGCGCGTGAGGTTCTTAAGGTGGTGCCCGAAGATGTTTTTGTCGGTTCACCGCCATTGGCGTTTACATTCGGCTTGGGTGGTCTGGCGATCTTCCCCCTCAGATTCGGTGCAACCGCAACGTTGCTAGAAGACGCAACACCGCCGAATATGATCGACATTATCCAGAAATATAAGGCGACGGTATCCTTCACAGCACCAACCGCCTATCGCGTGATGCTCTGCGCTATGGAAGAGGGGGCTGACCTTTCCAGTCTTCGGGCTGCCGTGTCCGCAGGAGAGACCTTGCCTGCACCGGTTTATGAGGAGTGGATCGCTAAAACCGGCAAACCGATGCTGGACGGGATTGGGGCGACTGAGATGCTGCACATCTTTATCTCGAACCGTTTTGACGATCACCGTGCGAGTTGTACTGGCAAGCCTGTAACGGGGTACGAGGCCAAAATTCTGTCACCTGACGGCAGCGAAGCGCCGATTGGCGAGGTGGGGCGGCTGGCCGTGCGCGGCCCCACAGGGTGCCGATATCTGCGGGGCGACCGTCAGGACACCTATGTTCAGGATGGATGGAACGTCACGGGTGACAGTTTTCGCCGTGATGAGGATGGCTATTTCTATTTCGTTGCCCGCAATGACGACATGATAGTCTCCTCTGGTTACAATATTGCTGGGCCCGAGGTTGAAGCGGCCCTTCTGGGGCACGAAGCCGTTGCTGAATGTGGCGTCATTGGTGCGCCAGACGAGGCGCGCGGGTCAATTGTTCAAGCCCATATTGTTCTTGCTGAGAATGTCGAACCATCCGACGAGCTGATCCAAGCTCTTCAGGACCATGTGAAAGCGGCCGTTGCGCCCTTCAAATATCCACGTTCTATCATTTTCCGGGATGACCTGCCAAAAACCCCAACAGGAAAGATTCAACGCTTCAGACTGAAAGAGGCAATTCCGGGACAAGGGTCGACATGAGCGTTATCGGACAATTGTCCCCTCGATTTGGGCGGGATCGAGAGGACAAAGCCACGCTTACAGTGGGAACAAGTTAACCGTCCCGAAACGAAACAGGGAAAGGAAAAACCAATGAAAAAAATATTTGCGATGACGACAGCGCTTGCGCTTGCCGCTACCGGAGCGGTGGCCGAGACCAAGATCGGCATGATCACGACACTTTCAGGCGGAGGTGCCGGGTTGGGGATTGATGTGCGCGATGGCTTCATGCTGGCAATCAAACAATCCGGCCGCGATGATGTAGAGGTTGTGATCGAAGACGATCAGCGCAAGCCGGATATCGCGGTTCAGCTGTCAGACAAGATGATCCAGTCCGAGAAAGTAGACATTATGACTGGAATCATTTGGTCAAACTTGGCCATGGCTGTCGTCCCTTCGGCCGTAAACCAAGACGTTTTCTATCTGTCGCCCAATGCGGGACCTTCGGCATTGGCTGGCAAAGGCTGCCATAAAAACTACTTCAACGTTGCCTGGCAGAACGACAATCTTCACGAGGCTGCTGGCGCGTATGCAAATGGTGCGGGCTACGCCAACAGCTTCATCCTTGCCCCTAATTACCCGGCCGGGAAAGATGCTTTGACCGGATATAAGCGTTTCTTTGAAGGTGAGTTGGCCGGCGAGCTTTACACCGAACTTGGCCAAACAGACTATGCCGCAGAGATCGCGCAGATTCGTGCCTCGGGCGCAGATAGCGTGTTTTTCTTCTTGCCCGGCGGAATGGGAATTTCCTTCTTGAAGCAATATGCAGATAGCGGTGTTGATCTGCCTGTGATCGGTCCGGCGTTCAGTTTTGACCAAGGTATCCTGCAAGCGGTGGGGGGCGCCGCGTTGGGCGTGGTGAACACATCGCAGTGGAACAAGGATATCGACAATCCGACAAATGCCGCCTTTGTCGAGAGCTTTCAGGCTGAATACGGCCGTCTTCCTTCGCTTTATGCAAGCCAGGGGTTCGATACGGCCAACCTGATCCTATCGGCCCTGAACACCACGAGTGTTGACGATGCCGACGCGTTCCGTGCGGCTCTGAAAGCAGCCGAGTTTGACAGCACGCGCGGCGACTTTGCCTTTGGCGATAACCATCACCCGGTGCAAACGATCTATGCCCGTGAGGTGATCCAGGAAGGTGACGTTTTCACCAACAAAATTCTTGGTGCTGCCCTCGAAAACCACGCCGACGCCTACGCGGGTGATTGCAAAATGTAGTGACGATGGCAGGCCTGCCGCGCGTGGTGTGCACGGCAGGCCTGTTTGTTTCCGAGGCGATTGAATGTCAGCTATTCTCATTATTGAGCAGGTTCTGAACGGGCTTCAGTTTGGTGTTATGCTATTTCTGATGGCAGCAGGCCTGACCCTGATCTTCGGTGTTATGGGGTTGATTAATCTGGCCCATGGTTCGCTGTACATGGTTGGGGCCTTCGCGGCCGCAGCCGTTGCCGGATACACAGGCTCTTTCGTTCTGGCGCTTGTGGCGGCGCTGGCTGCCGCGGCCTGTGCTGGCGCGATTGTCGAAATGACCGTTATCCGACGGCTTTATCATGCTCCGCATTTGGATCAGGTGTTGGCGACATTTGCCCTGATTTTGATTTTTTCCGAAGGTACGAGGTGGGTCTTTGGGTCTTTCCCTCTGTTTCTTGACATCCCCGATTACCTGTCAGGCCCGATCACATTACCGGGTGGTATTGAATATCCCTTATATCGTTTGACCCTTATTGGCGTGGGTATTGTGGTGGCCCTGGGGCTGTGGTGGCTTACCGCCCGTACCCGGATCGGTATCCAGATCCGCGCAGGAGAAAATGACCGCGAGATGATCGCAGCGCTTGGCGTCGATATCTCGAAACTCTACACGATCGTCTTTGCCCTTGGCGCGGCCCTAGCCGGGTTTGCAGGTGCCTTGGTGGGCGCCATCCAATCGGTGCAGGTGGGGATGGGAGAACCTGTATTGATACTTGCCTTTGTGGTGATCGTGATCGGTGGAATCGGCTCGATCAAAGGGGCGTTCATCGGGGCTGTCCTGGTCGGATTGACCGATACACTGGGTGGAATATTCCTGCCGGAAGTTTTCAAATTGTTCATGGAAGCAGGCGCTGCGACGCAAACCGGCTCTGCCTTGGCGTCGATGGCTGTCTATATCCTTATGAGCATCGTTCTGATCTGGCGCCCGACCGGTTTGTTTGGGGTGCGGGCATGATCAAGGAACATTATGTCAATTGGGTCGTGCTGGCCGGGCTTTCGGTCGTGCCGCTTTGGGCTCTTGCGGTTGATGAACCATTCACTATCACATTGGCCACACGGACCGTTATTCTGGCACTGGCCGCGGTGGGGTTGAACATCGCGCTTGGGATTGGCGGCTTGGTGAGCCTTGGGCATGCGGTGTTTTTTGGCCTAGGCGGCTATGCGATGGGCATTCTCGCCCATCATGCCCAGACATATACCGCGCTGGAGCTTGGACCATTCAGCATCGAAGGCACAAAATCCATGCCGGTGATATGGTTGACGGCGATTGTCATCTCCGCCCTGGCGGCGTTGTTGATCGGGCTACTGTCTCTGCGTACAACGGGTGTCTATTTCATCATGATCACGCTCGCGTTTGGTCAGATGTTCTTTTTTTTCTCCATTTCCTGGAGCGCCTATGGCGGCGAAGATGGCCTGTCGATCTACGTGCGCAACGGATTTCCAGGCATGAACACGCTAGTCCCGATCCAGTTCTTCGGTCTGTGTTTCGCGGCGCTTTGTGCCGCGCTGCTGCTCCACTGGCGGCTTCGTGCATCTCCTTTCGGCTTGGCTTTGAACGCAGCACGACAGGTGCCGCAACGCGTGGAAACGGTCGGGCTGAATCCGATGCGTCTGAAGCTTTTGGCCTTTGTCATCTCTGGAGCGGTGACCGGACTAGCGGGTGCTCTTTTTGCTGATCTAAATCGTTTCGTGAGCCCGACGATGTTCAGTTGGCAACTGTCGGGCGAGTTGATTGTTTTGATTATCATTGGTGGCGTTGGGCGTCTGATGGGTCCTGTCAGCGGGGCCGCACTATTTGTGATGCTCGAGCATTTTCTGGGCGGTTTGACCGATTTCTGGCATGTTTGGCTTGGGGTGATCCTGCTTCTGATTGTGCTGTTCGCCCGCGGTGGCCTGTTGGGCATTTTAACCGGCAAAGAGGGGCCCCATGTCTGACGTTGTGTTGTCCACGCAGAACCTCAACAAAAGCTTTGGCGCGCTCAAGGCCACGCAAGACGTTTCGATTGATTTGAGGGCTGGGGAAATCCACGCCATCATCGGTCCGAACGGCGCTGGCAAGTCAACGCTGATTGGCCAAATCTGTGGAGGATTGAGGCCCGATTCCGGCCGCGTCTACTTGGACAATCAGGACATCTCGTCCCTATCGACACAGGAGCGTGCCAGGGCCGGTCTAGGGCGAACCTTCCAAATCTCTGCACTTGCGATGGAAGACACCGTGCTTGAAAATGCGCTGCTGGGCGCGCTTGGACATTCCGGAAACCCTTGGCGTTTCTGGCGCGCGGCAAGCCGGGACACCGACTTGCGCGACAGGGCTATGGAGGCGCTTATCCGCGTTGGCTTGGACGGTGCCGCAGGCCAAACCACTGCCAATCTCAGCCATGGGCAACGTAGGCAATTGGAAGTCGCCGTTGCCTTAACCCTGTCCCCTAAGGCCTTTGTCATGGATGAACCGATGGCGGGATTGGGTGCGGAGGGGTCGAAGGAAATGACCGGCTTTCTGGACAAACTGCGCCACGAGGCACCGATTCTGCTGGTTGAACATGACATGGATGCGGTTTTCTCGCTGGCCGATAGGATCAGCGTTCTCGTCTATGGCCAGGTGATCGCGTCCGGAACGGTCGACGAAATTCGATCATCGCCCGAGGTCCGAGAGGCCTATTTGGGGGAGGAGGCATGAGTTTGCTCGAGGTTGAAAACCTGACAGCATCCTACGGTCGTACGCCTGCTTTGTTCGGCGTTGATCTGACCCTGAACGCAGGCGAGGTTTGCGCATTGATGGGGCGGAACGGTATGGGAAAATCCACCACAGTCAAAGCGATCTGCCGAATGATCGACTCATCCGGCGGCCTCACGTTTGGTGGCAAAAACCTGCATAAGATGGCGAGCCATAACGTGGCTCGGCTGGGTGTTGGATTGGTGCCAGAAGGGCGCCGTTGCTTTCGGGACCTGACGGTCGAAGAGAACCTCATTGCCGCGGCACGCTCCGGCGCTTGGGACTTAAAAGCCGTCGCCCGGCTTTTTCCCCGACTTGAAGAACGCAGGGGCCAACGCGCGGCCTCGCTTTCCGGCGGAGAGCAACAGATGCTCGCAATTGGACGGGCATTGATGACCAATCCTCAGCTTTTGGTGTTGGACGAAGCCACTGAGGGCCTGGCCCCGATTGTCCGTCAAGAAATCTGGGCAGCGATCACGCAGATTAAGCGTGAAACCGGCATGTCGATCCTGTTGATCGATAAATCCCTGCGCGAGCTGTCCTCGGTCGCCGACAACGCCGTCATCTTGGCGCGGGGCAAGACGGTTTGGGCTGGCAAAATGGACGCTTTGACGCCCGAATTGACCGCGCAATATGTAGGTGTGTGATGAGCTTTGAACTTACACAGAAGGTCATGTTCAAACACTGCGACCCTGCCGGGATTGTCTTCTACCCACGCTATTTCGAGATGATTAACGACTGCGTCGAGTGTTTTTTCGCGGACGTGCTGGATTGGCCGTTCGAAGACATTCATGGTCAGAGCGGCGTGCCGACGGCACAGATCAACACGCGGTTTGTCGCCCCAAGTCGACACGGGGACAAGCTGATATTGCGATTGAAGATTTCTGCCGTCAGCCGCCGATCAATGACGTTTCGCCTGACTGCGTATTGTGAAGAAGAGCTTAGATTCGCAACCGAGGCAACCTTGGTTCACATCAACGCGACAGGACGTGCAGCGCCCTGGCCGGAACGGATCGCACAACGACTGCAAGACTTGAAGGAGCCCACTGATGCCGCATGACGTAATTCACCCCGAAGGTTGGCTGCCGGCGCTGGGCTATGCAAATGGAATACTGGCTAAAGATGGCACGCTTCATATTGGTGGCCAGATTGGATGGGACGCGAACAAAGAGTTTGTGAGTGACGATTTCATCGGTCAAATGCGTCAGGCGCTGCTCAACATCCGCACAATTGTCGAAACGGCCGGTGGCAAAGTCGAGGATGTGATGCGCCTGACCTGGTTTGTCACCGACAAGGCTGAATATTTGGCCGCTCAACGCGAAGTTGGTCAGGCCTATCGGGAGATTTTTGGCAGACATTTCCCGGCCATGTCGATGGTGGTTGTTGCTGGTCTTGTTGAAGACGCGGCAAAGGTCGAAATCGAAGCAACGGCGCAATTGTGATTTTGGTGCAAGCCTATTTCATCTGCGATATGTAACGAACGCCAATCTGTCGGTATGGCGGCGCACTGCCTTCGATCCGTGCTGACTATCTTGCGCGTTCGCCGACTAGGCCGTGATGGAACATTGGTCCATCAATTGGAGCACATCGGGCCACATTATCCAGGGCGCAGTGAACCAATCCTTTGAAGATATCCGCTGATCCAATGGAGTTCTCAGCCTTGTAAAGGCATCGCTCAACTACAATTTAGGTAAGGTCTGCCCACTGGTAAATCACGCTTAGCAAAGGATATCGCACATGCCCCTGATGACATCTCCAATCGACGGTTCGCCCATGCGTGAGGTGGAACGCTATGGTGTAAAGATGGATATCTGTCCCTCTTCGGGTGGCATATGGTTGGATCGTGGAGAGCTGGAAAAGATCATCATGGCCATCCGCGAAGAAGCGCTCATCGATAGCGGCGTCTCCGCTGACGATGCATATTCCGACGTGCATTATCACGAAAGCCCTCAGCGCACGCCGCAGGATTACCCAAAACGCCGCAAGCGGGGCGGCATGTTCGACAATCTGCTAGAGATTTTCGACTAGGCATGTCACGCTATTCGTGGCCACTACTGCCGTGCTCGTATGTATGACCGATTGCCGGGCCTACCGTGTGACTGCCGGGCAAGTCCGGATTGAGGATTTGGCTTAGGCCTTCAAGCGCTGCCACGCAGCTTTGCAAGACCGGACTTTCGCCACAACTGCAGCGTCTAGGTAGTCGGCCAGGTGCCCCGTTTGGGCCGGCACTCTGCCCTGATCGCCTGAAACTGACGGATCGCTTAAGCTCATAGGAACACGTGTTTTGGTGCGCGTCAAAGCCTGGTTTGGCGTTAATACAGACGATGATTGCAGATAGGGAGAGGCTGCGCCGTGACCGCTGGCGCAATAAGCAAAGCGCTTTGTTCACGTACGAAGCGTTACCTCACAAGCCAAGCGACCTAGGCGTTCCGATGTATTAAGTTCCAGCTTCCCACCATAGGCAGCCAGTAAATCAACGGAAATAGACAGGCCTAAACCAGTTCCTCTTACTGAGGTGTCCAGCTGACTGCCGGACCGAAGGGCTTCGTCTCGGGCGCCTTCCGGAATGCCGGGCCCGTCATCTTCAATACAAAGTTCGATACCGCTTTCAGTACGCATTGCGGTGATTTGGAATGTTGTCTGGCTCAAGAATTGGACACAAGTGGCGTTACGTTGTGATCGCTATCCAAGGTCTTCCTCTCCTCAGTCGCCCTCGTAACGACCATTATCTACTGGTTGTGAATCCTGACCCGAGATCGTCGCGACAGTGTCTCTTCGGATATTAGAGTTTTAGGCGTCTTCCAGGAACCAAGTTGGCTCTGCCAGCAGAGGTTCAAGCTACAGAAGTTCTACAAAATCTGTTGCCGAAACCGGTTTCGGAACCGAAAGTTGGAAAGATGGGAGCGAATCTTACAAATCGGTTGGATGTATCTGTTGCTGAAAATCAGCAGATTTCTGGCCGTGTTAAGATCCATGATCTTGCAGCCCGGCTTGGTCTTTCGAAAAGCACGGTTTCGCGCGCGCTGAACGGATATCCCGATATCTCCGAAACCACGCGCAAGCGCGTCGAAACCATGGCACGTAAGTTGGGGTACCGTCCCCTTAGCCATGCACAAGCTATTCGAACCGGACGTGTTCGCGCCATTGCGATGGTGCTCAACGCTGACGAGCCGGATGGCCACAACCCATTTTTGCAGGAATTCCTAGCCGGAGCTTGCGAGGCCGCAAGCGGATTTGACTGGACCATGACGATATCAACCGCAAGATCCGAGCAGGACACGCTCAAGGTTCTTGCCCGTCTTGTGGAAGAGCACAAGGCTGATGGGTTTATCCTGCCTCGAACTGCGGTCAATGACGCGCGTATTCGATTTTTACGGCATCTGGACGTGCCGTTCATCCTATATGGTCGCACTGGATATGGATGCGCCACTCCGCCTGCAAATACGTCGTGGTTCGATATCTCGGGCGAGACAGCCATCCGCAAGGCGGTGCTTCGGCTTGCAGGTCACAACCATACCCGCATCGGGTATGTCGGCAGTGATCTAAAATTCAACTACAGCCATCTCCGCCGCGATGGTTATGTTGAAGGGCTGGGTATCGCTGGGCTGCCCTTCGATCCAGAGCTTGTGCGGAACGGCGCCCGAACGCGTGAAGAGGGAGCCGCCGAAAGCCGGTCCCTTTTGCGTTTGGATCGGCCACCCACCGCGATCGTTTTTGCCACCGACCTGGCGGCCTTGGGATGTTACGGGGTCGCAACCGATCTGGGGCTGAAGATCGGACAGGATATTTCGATCATTGGCTACGACGGTATCCCTGAATGCCACTATGCCCGTCCAGGCCTGACGACTTTTAACGTCGATAGCCACGCTGCGGGGGCACGCCTTGCAACACTGCTAATCCGCCAAATCCGGGGAGAAGCCCCTGACACTTTGCGCGAGCTTGGCGAAGCATCTTTGACCGAAAGGGCCTCTGACGGCCCGCCATCGCTGACCTCGGAGGAGTTGGCGGAAAAGATCACGAAATCGAATGAACACATCTTGGGAGGAACCTATCAATGAAACTTACACCCAAAGCGGCCAAGCTTATGCTGGGCTCGTCGCTTGCACTCGCGCTGACTGCCTTATCCGTACAGGCGGACACGATCCGTTTCTGGACAACCGAAGAACAACCGGAGCGTCTGGCCAGACAGCAGGAGATGGCTGATCAGTTCAAGGCCCAGACCGGTACAACAGTTGAGGTGATCCCGGTTACCGAAAGCGATCTTGGCACCCGCGCCACCGCCGCCTTTGCTGCCGGCGATCTGCCGGACGTGGTTTATCACCCACTGCAATATGCCCTTCCCTGGGCTGAAGCTGGTATTCTGGACACCGGGGCTGCAAGTGAAGTGATCGAGGATCTGGGCGCTGATACCTTTGCCCCTGGCCCTCTGTCCATGGCTGCCTTTGATGATGAAACTGCTTCGGTTCCGGTCGACGGCTGGACCCAGATGGTAGTCTATCGCAAGGACCTGTTTGATGAGGCGGGTCTGGAAGCACCGAACAGTTTTGCTGACATTCAGGCAGCGCTGGATGCGCTGCATAACCCACCTGAAATGTACGGGTTTGTTTCCGCGACCAAGGTTGATGAAAACTTCATGAGCCAGGTGTTGGAGCATGTCTTCCTCGCCAATGGCGTCAGCCCTGTAGGTTCCGACGGCTTCCAGCCATTGGACGAAGCCAAGACCACCGAGGTTCTGGACTTCTACAAAGCGATCTCTCAGGCCTCGCCTCCGGGTGAATTGTACTGGAAGCAATCGCGTGAGCTGTATTTCGACGGCAAAGCCGCCATGATCATCTGGTCCCCATTCATTCTGGACGAGTTGGCCGGTCTGCGCGACAGTGCGCCGCCAACCATCAACGATGATCCGACCTCGCGCGATTTGGCCAGCAAGACCGGTATCGTGACCAAGCTGTCCGGCCCCTCGAACCCGGATGGAGCTGCTTGGGGTGATGTGCGTTACTTCGGTATTACCAGCGATGCGGATACCGATGCGGCGATCGACTTTGTGAAGTTTGCTATGGATGATGGCTACACCCAAACTTTGGCTATCGCACCAGAGGGCAAGTTCCCCGTCCGTCGTGGCAACGCCGATAACCCGACTGCCTTTGCGGAAGCATGGGCTGAACTGCCCGTTGGTGTCGATCGCAAAGCGCCGCTCGGAGATCTCTATGAACAGGCCATGATCGATGAAATCGTTGGCGGTCTGGACGTTGCCCAGCGCTGGGGCGTGGCTGAAGGTCAGCTGGCACTAGCGTCGAAGATGATCAACAGCCAAGCGATCAATCGGGTCGTTCGTCAGTACATTGATGGTGAAATTGACGCTGCAGCTGCGGTTGCCGCCATGAATGACGAACTCGCCAAGGTCGAATAACGCGACCTCTCTTTGGCATCTGCAGCGGCGTTCGCGCCGTTGCACCCAACCCCTCGAGGTACCTCATGACTTCGGCCACCCCACCGACCGGAACCGGGGCCTTAGCCAAACGCGAGGCGCGTCTGGCCTGGGCGCTGCTGGCTCCAACCATCATAAGCGTGTCGCTGGTTGTGATCTTGCCATTGCTGGCAATCATCTGGATCAGCTTCAAACCCTTCTCGCTGTCAGACCTGCGTCCACCTGCGCCCGTTGTACGCGAGAGCCTGCGAGGATCGGGTGACGATCTGCGTATCGAATATCGACTGCGCAACTCTAGTCAGGAAATCGCTGTCGAAGGTGTAACGCTCAGCGATGTTTTGCCTGATGGTGTCACCGCGGGTGAGGTCGCCACTCCCTGCATTCTGAATGGACAAGACCTATTCTGCGATTTCGGTACGTTGGAGGGTGGTCAACGGGAACGTATTCGCATTCCGGTCACCCTGGATGGCGATAAGGACACATTTGAAGATCTAGTGGAAGGATCCGAACCGGGCATTACCGGCAAAGGACCAAACGTTCTGACCAGTCTGGACTTCAGTCTGGAAAACTTCGCTCGTGTCTTTGACGGATCAGAATTCTGGGGCGTTCTCTGGGTCACCTTGTTTTACACCGTCTTCGGTACAATTGGTGCCTTGGTCATGGGCCTGTTTGCCGCGCTGCTGCTGAACAAAAGCTTCAGAGGTCAGGGCTTCATCCGGGGTCTTTATCTATTCCCCTATGTCGCACCCGTGATTGCCGTGGCCTTCACATGGGTCACACTGTTTGACCCCTTTTCTGGCTCGGCCAATGCGTTGCTGGTGCAAATGGGGCTCAGTAATGATCCGATCAACTTTTTCGGTGAACGACCACTGGCACTGATCATGGTCACGGTGTTCGAAATCTGGCGCTATTTTCCACTGTCCTTCCTGTTCATTCTGGCGCGGATGCAATCCATCGATTCCAGCATGTATGAGGCTGCGGATATGGATGGCGCTTCTCCCTTCCAGAAGTTCTGGCTGCTGAGCATTCCGCAATTGCTGGGCATCCTGTCGGTGCTGTTCCTGCTGCGCTTTATTTGGACGTTCAATAAATTCGACGACATCTTCCTGCTGACCGGCGGCAATGCGGGGACCCGCACATTGACCGTGAACGTCTATGAGCAAGCCTTTGCGATCTCGAATATCGGTGCAGGCGCTGCCGTTGCTGTTGTGATCCTGATGTGCCTGATCACCTTCAGCTTCGTCTTCTTCCGCTTCATCAGCCGTGAGGAGGGTTTGTGATGCGCAATGGATTTATCACTGGACCTGTTCTGGGTGCACTTTGGCTGGTGGTCATTTCCACAACCGTCGCGGTGACCATGTCTTTCGCGACGGGCGCAGCCTTTCGTCCGCAGGTTCTGATGAGCCTGATCTGGGGGGCGGTGGTTGGTCTGACCTACGTTCGCTTTCCGGCGCGTCTTGCCCCGGCACGCCTGGGTGTGACGGCCCTGCTGGGCCTGTCCTGTGTGACAGGTTTTGGTCCGGTTCTGGTCGGGTCAGACACCACGCTGCAGGCCACGATGATTACCGTCATCGCCATGGCTTTGGTGATGCATCTTTCAATGGCAGAAATCTTGAAGGAACTGCCTTTCGGAGAGCTAACCCGCCATGAGTTCGAGGATGCGGTGATCCGCTTCTGCACCGGATTCGGCTATATCTTCTTTACCGCCATTGTCGTCATTCCCTTCTATGTGATGGTAATGACCAGCCTGAAATCGCAACAGGCGCTGTTACAAAATCCGCTGGATTTCTCGGTGGACCTTTCGCAGGGCTGGGCGCTGTTTCGTAGCTATACGGAACTCTTCCGCGATTTTAACTTCGGCACCTATCTTTGGACCTCTCTCTATGTCTCGGTCCTGACAGTTTTCATCACACTGGCGTTTAGCGTTCCAGGTGCCTATGCGGTCGCGCGTTTCCGGTTTCAGGGGCAAAAGGCGTTCTCTCGCTCAATCCTGCTGATCTACATGGTGCCGATGATCGTTCTGGCGCTGCCGATCTATATTGCGTTCTCGCTGACTGGTCTGCGCAACTCTATCCTGGGCATCGTTATGATCTATCCGGTCACGACGATCCCGGTCGCGCTTTACATGCTGCAGGGGTATTTCCGTGGACTCCCGACCGAGGTGGAGGAGGCTGGTCTGATGGATGGCCTCTCGCGCTTGGCGGTGATCTGGAAGATCACGTTGCCGCTCAGCCTGCCAGCCCTAGCCTCGGTCTCACTCTATGTCTTCATGATTGCCTGGAACGAGTTCCTGCTGGCCTTCATGTTGCTGGACGATCCGTCGAAATTCACTCTGACCCGAGGGGTCACCATGCTGAACTCCTCGGAAATTCCCCGACAGCACCTTATGGCCGGCGCGGTGATCGCCACTGTTCCGATCATGGCGCTGTTCCTGGGGCTTGAACGTTTCATGACCAAAGGCCTGACGGCAGGGTCTGTCAAAGGATGACCGAGATGAACCAACATACAAACCCCGACCGCGAGGCACGCAACATTCTGATTGCCAACGATCGCGGCGGTTACACCATCCCAACCGAGGGGCTGTACCCCTATCAATGGAACTGGGACAGTGCCATCGCTGCGCTGGGCTTTGCCGAGTTCGACATCGACCGCGCATGGGTCGAAATCGAAACATTGTTTTCAGGCCAATGGGATGACGGTATGGTGCCACATATCCTGTTTCATAAGCAGGATGAGGGTTATTTCCCGGGCCCTGACGTCTGGGGCTGCAACGGGCCAATTCCCTCCTCAGGTATAATCCAGCCGCCGATCGCCGCAACGATGGCCCGCAAGATCTGGGAAAAAGACCCCGAAGCCGGTGAAGCGCGGATGCGTTCATTGTTCCCGGCGCTGCTGGCCTGGCACCGGTGGATCATGACGTGGCGCCTTGATGACCACGGCGCAGTTTGCACTACCCATCCATGGGAGGCTGGCCGGGACAATGCACCGGATTGGGACAACACGATGGCGCGGATGGATGCCTCGGACGTGGGCGAATATCAGCGTCGTGACACAAAGCACGTGAACAGCGATGACCGCCCGACCAAATACGACTACGACCGTTATATAAAGCTGGTCCAGATCGGGCGGAACGTGCATTGGGATCAGCGTAAGCTGCTCGATGACAATCCATTCCGGGTTGCCGATCCGACCATGTCGTTCACCACTTTGCGCGCTGCACGGGATCTGTTGATCGTCAGTGAAGCATTGGGTTTACCCGCCGACGGTTTGACCGAGGACATCGCAAAATTGGAAGCCGGGGCGCAATCGCTTTGGAATGATGAACTGGGGTCCTTTGATTCTCGCGATGCGCACACTGGCGAGTGGTCCGGTAGCGTTTCAAACGCATCTTACCTGTGCTGGTATGCAGGTGTGGATTCTAAGGGAATGCTGCAGCGCGCACGGTCGGTATTGGAAACCGTACCATACCCCTTCCCAAGCTATGACCCGTCAATGCCGGGCTTCGATCCCCGCCGATATTGGAGAGGGCCAAGCTGGGCGATCATGAACATGCTGGCCGGGTTCGGTCTGGACGAAATGGGCCACAAGGTAGAGGCAGAGTTGTTACGCAGTAAAACAGCAGATCTGATCTCAACCTTTGGCTTTGCAGAATATTTTGACCCAATGACGGGCAGCCCCGCAGGCGGCAAGGCATTTACCTGGACAGCCGCTGTTTGGCTGCATTGGGCTGGGAGGAACTGATGGGCAGTATTGAACTCAAAGGCGTCGAAAAATGGTTCGGCAGCGCACAGGTCATCAAGGGCGTCGATCTTAAGATCGAAGAAGGTGAATTTGTTGTTTTCGTCGGCCCGTCGGGTTGTGGGAAATCCACACTTCTTCGCATGATTGGCGGGTTAGAAGATATCTCGCGCGGTGCGCTTCTGATCAATGACGGCGATGTCACCGACCACCCGCCATCCAAGCGTGGGCTCACCATGGTTTTCCAGTCCTATGCGCTCTATCCGCATTTGACCGTGGGCGAAAACATGGGCTTTTCACTCAAGGTAGCGGGCGTGCCCAAGGCTGAGATTCAGGAACAGGTTACAAAAGCCGCCGAAGTGCTGAAGCTAGAGCCGTTTCTGGAACGCCGACCAAAGGATCTATCGGGGGGACAACGTCAGCGTGTTGCCATCGGACGCTCGATCGTCCGCGATCCCACCGCTTTCCTGTTCGACGAACCGCTTTCGAATCTCGATGCCGCCCTGCGGGTCGAAATGCGGTACGAGATCGCGAAACTGCACCAGAACCTAAAGCGTACGATGATCTATGTGACCCATGATCAGGTCGAGGCCATGACGCTTGCGGATCGGATTGTCGTACTGGAATACGGCAAGATCGCGCAGGTGGGGACACCACGCGAGTTGTATGAGCGCCCGGCCAATCTGTTTGTTGCTCAGTTCATCGGAAGCCCAAAGATGAACATCCTGCCATGTTCGACGCGGGATGGCGCATATCATCTGGACAATGGCGGTTCAGGCGGGTTTCTCCTGACCAGCGAAGCGACCAAAGTCGGAATACGCCCCGAGCATATTGAGATCGCAAACCCCGGTGCCGGTCAATCGGACGGGACAATCGAGGTGGTCGAGTATCTGGGGGCAGACTCGTTTCTGATTGTTGATTGCGGCAACGATGAACGTGTCACGGTGCGTCTGAACGGGGATACTGATCTAAGAAGCGGCGCAAGAATTGGCATGGTCTTTCCACCTGACAAAACACACTTCTTTGATGCCGACGGACAATCGATGACCGAGCAAGCTGCAAAGACATGATCGGTCTTTCGCGTGCTTTTCTGGCTAGATGAAATGGAACGGTCGGTGCACTTAAGCCGATTTTGGGCCGTCAAAGCCAGATCCGATGATCCAGTTCATTCCATGGAAGTTCGTTTGACGAATTCGGACGATGCTTTACAAAAATGGCCATGTCAGGTGCCCAGCTTGAGATCATCGTTTATGTAACGCCGCATTTTAATGTCTCGGCGACTTCTGCATTTATCGATCCGTTCCGCATCGCGAATTATCTGAGCGGAGCGTCGAAGTTCAATTGGGTTTTCGTTTCCAAAGACGGTGGCGAAGTTGAAGCCAGCAATGGGATGGTCGTTTGCACCAAACCGTTGAAAGAGGTCGAACGATCCGAGCCCTGGATGATGCTGGTCAGTTCCAGTTGGACACCCGAACGGCACGCGTCGCGCCAACTTCGCACACTGCTTCAACGATGGGCTGGATCGGGTGTCATCATTGGTGGTTTGGACACCGGCGCGATCATTTTGGCAATGGCGGGATTGCTTAAGGGTAAGACTGCAACAGTTCACTATGAGCACATTGATGCATTCATCGAAATTGCAACCAACACCACGGTTTCTGAGAACATGTTTGTACTGGATGGTCGCATATTCACCTGTTGCGGCGGAACAGCTTCGACGGATTTGGGGCTGAAACTCGTGCACAACGTTGCGGGTGAAAGCGCCGCCAACGCGACAGCACGCTACCTTTTTCATCACAATGTCAGGGGTGAAGATCAGTCACAAAACCCGAAGGTTGTTGAACCCATGGGCTATGTAACATCTGGCGTCGTCCGCGCCGCCATTGATTTGATGGAAGCCCATCTGGAAAACACCCTGTCGATCCCCGAGATTGCGGAGCGTTTACAAACCTCACAGCGGCAACTCAGCCGCCTGTTTCAGCAATATGTACATAGATCACCCGTGGCTTACTATCGTGATATCCGGCTGGATCGGGCACGTGGTTTGGTCACACAGACTGAGTTGAAGCTAAGTGAGATTGCTGCGGCCTCTGGTTTCAACAGCCAAGTGAACTTTAGCCGGGCCTATCATCAACGTTTCGGCTTGGCACCAAGCGCGGATCGGGTGGCTGGGCGGGTGCCGTTCGAGTTCCGTGCTTGGCCCATGTACCAGCCTGACATCAAGAGCGAAGGTGCCGGGTCGCTGTCTGCAACGCAGTGAGCATTCGATCTCGTTGAGCAGATAGGTCTGCGGTGCTTTGGCCCTTGGATTGTGCTGACATTCCATCGACCAAAAGTTCGATAACATCGTCATTGAGTCTGGGATCCCCAAGATCATCCCACCAGCCGTTGAACGTGTCCTTGAAATGCGCGCAAAAGGCCCTGAGCCCACCTTCGCCCGCGCCGAGGTGAAAGAGCGTTGTCGGGCCCATTGCGGCCCAACGCAAACCGGGTCCTGCCCACATGGCTTTGTCGATGTCTTCGACGCTGGCGACGCCTTCGATGGCCATATGTACTGCCTCGCGCCATACAGCGGCCTGCAAGCGGTTCGCAACGTGGCCCGGAAGACCTTTGCGAATTCGGATCGTGACTTTGCCGATATCCTCATAGAACGCTTCTGTTCGGTCCAAGACATCCGCTTTCGTCGCGGTGTTAGCAGTGAGTTCCACCAGTGGGATCAGATGGGGTGGGTTGAATGGGTGGCCAAGGATCAGAGGGCTCGGATCTTGCCAGCCTTCCTGCAATGCTTCGAGCGTCAAACCCGAGGTGGAACTGGAAACGATCACATCTGGTGTGAGAGCGGCTTCGATATCTTTGTAGGTCGCGTGTTTGATGGGCAGTCGTTCCGGGACGTTTTCCTGAACGAATTGCGCGTCGCGCACAGCCTCTTTTACGTTCGCAACAAAGCGAATGGCATCGGGTGTTGCACGCGTCGTCAATCCAAGCTCTTCAAGGGCGGGCCATGCTTTTTCGATATAGTCACGCACGTCAGATTCAACGGTTGGGCTGGGGTCAAAGACAGTGACACTACGACCCGCAGCGAGGAAGAGTGCGGCCCAACTTGCACCGATAACGCCAGCCCCAAGGACGGCGGTATGATTAATCTCTGTCATCAGAATAGTCCCGGATTAAGGGGTGAGGCTGCGGTCATGCCGCCATCAACAGTGAACAGCTGCCCGGTTGCGAAGCCCGCCTCATCAGAGGCGAGCCAAACAGCCATAGCAGCGATATCAGCCGGTCTGCCAAAGCGTCTAACCGCGTGCCGGGCGAGCGCGTCTTGTTTGGCTCGTGCTGGATCATTTGCCAAATCAAAACCGGCATCCAGCATGCCCGTTTCGATCCAGCCGGGGCAGATGGCGTTGCAGCGAATCCCGGGTCCATGATCGACAGCGATTGAGCGGGTCAGCCCATGCACAAAGGCTTTGGACGCATTGTAAAGTGCCATTGATGGGTCCGCGACATTGCCAGAAATCGAACCGATATTGATAATTGAAGACCCCGAAGGCATGTGTGGGATGAAGGCCCGACAACAGTTGAACACGCCGCGCGCATTGACGCCCATCACCCGGTTCCAATCTTCGTCTGTGCTATCGACTACAGTCTTTTCGACCTGCACGCCCGCGTTGTTGACCAGGATATCAGTGCCCCCGATTGTCCAGACGATTTGTGCAATTGCGTCAGGGTCGGACACATCTAGCGTGTGCCAAATTGCATTCTCCGGCAGATCATCAGGTTGTGGGCCGCGCCCGCAGGTCGTAACAGCAGCCCCTTCAGCCAGAAATGCCTCCACAATTCCGCGACCAATCCCTTGCTTGCCGCCCGTAACAAAAGCGCGTTTGCCAGCCAGCCGCATTAGTGCGCCACCATCACATGGCGGATCGCGGTATAGGCGTCCAGCGCATAAACGGACATATCGCTTCCAGTGCCGGACCCTTTCATCGCGGCCCAAGGCATTTCCGGTGTGGCAACCCCATGCGTATTCACCCAAGTGAAGCCATAGCGCAGTTTCGCCGTCATCTGCATGGCCCGGCCGACATCACGCGTCCAGACCGAGGATGCGAGACCGTAGGAACCGCTGTTTGCAATCCTCAGAGCATCGTCCGCATCTGAGAACCGCGAAACTGTCACAACTGGACCAAATACCTCCTTGCAGGCGACCTCGGCATTGTTGTCGACATTGGCGATGACGGTTGGTTGGTAGAAAAAACCTTGTCCGCCGCCCTCGGCACCACCGGTCACGATTTCAGCAGCCCCGCGCGCACGTTCGACGAAGCCTGCAACGCGATCCCTTTGCGCCAAAGAGACCAATGGCCCCATTTCGGTGCCTTCCGCCTTTGGAGCGCCGATCTGAATTTGGCTGACCTGGCCTTCAATGGCTGAGACGAGCTTGTCATAAGCTTTGGCAGCGACCATCACCCGACAGGGTTGGGCACAGTCCTGACCGGCGTTGAAATAGCTCCCAAAGCGAATGGTCTCGGCTACGGCCTCAAGATCAGCGTCATCAAAGACAATCACAGGTGCCTTCCCGCCCAGTTCAAGGTGGACATGCCGGATTTGCTGCGAAGCTGCCCGCATCGCCGCCATGCCCGTTGCGGGGGAACCTGTGACGCTGATGGCTTCCATTTGCGGGCTGTTGATGAGGGCGTCGCCAACAGTTGGGCCGCGCCCGTGGATCACATTCAACACCCCTTTGGGAAGGACGTCTTGCAGCAGCTCCGCCATGCGAAGGGTAGACAGAGGGGTTATCTCGGACGGTTTCAGGACGACCGGGCAACCGGCGGCGATAGGGGCCGCCAACTTCCAGGAGGCCATCATCAAAGGATAGTTCCATGGTGCGATGGCGGCGACCGGACCCACGGGATCACGACGGATCATCGATGTATGCCCGGCCACGTACTCTCCGGCGGCCGAGCCCGTCATTGTGCGTGCGGCACCGGCAAAGAAACGAAAGACATCGATGGTTAGCGGCATTTCGTCATCAAGGGCCGAGGGCCATGGTTTGCCGACATCAAGGCTTTCCAGTTCTGCTAGTTCCTGACTGTGTTCTTCGAGGATATCAGCGATCTGCAGCAAAATGGCGGCGCGATCAGCAGGAGGCATGCCTGCGAAGCTGTCGAAGGCTTCGGCAGAGCTGCGAACAGCCGCTTCGACCTGTTCTGACCCGGCTTCATTCACGGCCCCGATGACCTCACCCGTTGCGGGGTTCACGACATCAAGCGCCTCGCCCGTACCGTCCACCATTTCGCCATTGATCAGCATTTTCGTTTGCATGTTGTCCTCCCTAGAACCCGACCTGATCGCCACCTTTGAGGGCAAGCCGTGCGCGCGCTTCTGCAGGGGATGCAACTGTGAGGCCAAGGCTTTCAACTATCGTGCGGATCCGTGCCACCTGTTCGGCATTCGATTTGGCCAGTTCGCCTCTACTAATAAATAGGCTGTCCTCTAGCCCGACGCGTAGGTTGCCGCCACGCATGGCGCCTTGCGTGGCGAATGGCATCTGGTGGCGGCCAGCGGCCAGCACGGACCATTCGTAGTTTTCTGATCCGAACAGCTTGTCGGCTGTGTTGTGCATGTGGACCAAATGGTCGGGGTCAGCCCCGATGCCGCCCAAAATTCCAAACACCATCTGAATGAAGAATGGCGGTTTGATGATCCCCTGATCGACAAACCATTTAACGTTGTAGAGGTGGCCAAGATCGTAGCATTCAAACTCGAACTTCGTGCCATGATCTCCGCCGAGTTTTTCGATAGCGTAGCGGATCGTCTTGAACGTGTTGGGAAAGATGAAGTCTTCGGTCATCTCAAGGAATGGACGTTCCCAATCATGCTGGAATTCGGTGTATTTCTGAAGCATCGGGAAGATCCCGAAATTCATTGAACCCATGTTCAGGCTAGCCATCTCTGGGCTCGCAGACGTGGCAGCCAACAGCCGTTCGTCGATAGACATTCCCAGCCCGCCTCCGGTCGAAACGTTGATGATCGCATCAGTCGCTTGCTTGATGACAGGCAGGAACTGGCCGAACAGCTCCGGCCGTGGGTCGGGCTTACCCGTCTCAGGGTGACGGGCGTGCAGGTGGATGATCGACGCACCGGCCTCTGCCGCTTCGATGCTTGCTGTTGCGATCTGAGCTGGCGTGATGGGCAGGTGAGGCGACATCGACGGTGTGTGAATGCCACCGGTCGGTGCGCAGGTGATGATAACAGGCCTGGGCATCAGAGCTTCATCTGTTGGACTTGCGCCGACAGACCCCCGTCCAGCACCCATAGTTGGCCTGACGCATAGCGCGCCTCGTCCGAGGCAAGCCAATTTACTAGATTGGCGATATCCGTCGGTGTGCCGTAGGTGCGCATCGGGTGCACGTCGCGCACTGCTTTTTGCAGGGTTTCGATATTGCCACCGCCACCGCCCGAACCATCCCCATTGAAGAAACTTTGCAACATGGGTGTATCGATGTAACCAGGGCAAACCGCATTGACCCGAATGCCTTCAGGGCCGTGATCGCAGGCCATGGCGCGGGTAAGCGCATGGACGGCCCCTTTGGTCGCGCAATAGGCAGCCAAACCAGGGTCAGCTATGAACCCGTCATATGAACCAAAGTTGATAAGGCTGGCACTGCTGCCAGACTTTGCTGCTGCTCGCATCAAAGGCAGCGCGTATTTTGAGGTAAGGAATGTACCTGTGCAGTTCACCGCGAAGCTTTGGTTCCATTCCTCAAGCGTGGTTTCCTCGACTGTCTTTTCGATTTCGATCCCCGCCGCGTTTACGAGGATGTCCAATTTGCCATGGGCCGCGCCGACAATGTCCATTGCGGCGATCGCGTCCGCTTCCAGGGTGACATTGAGTTTCACAAAATGACTGCCGTCGTCGTCGTGCTTGTCCAGTGACCCTTGGGGCGTCAGGTCGGCCGCGTAGACCGTCGCACCCTCTTTCAAGAACCGCGCTACAATCGCGCGGCCAATTCCACCGCGCGCACCCGTCACCAGTGCGATTTTTCCTTTTAACATCATTGATCTTGGTCCTTCCGGGGTGGGAAGCGATACCTGCTGGCCGCAAGCGTCCAATCCTTGTGGTTGCGCACATATTGCTGGCTGGCGTCAGAGGGCGGGTTGTAATCCCAAGCCTCGCAAGCTCCGGCTTCCATAGCAGCGTGCAGAGCCCGACGTGACCTTTGTGTCGCTATGATCTGCTTTCGAAGCGTTTCGCCATTCCATCGATCAGCGACCTCTTTGGCAAAGCGAGCTGCGGCATCTGTGTAACCCGGGTCTGCCGCGACATTTTGCGTTTCCTTGGGATCGCGGCCAAGGTCGTAAAGCTGAGGGGGGTCACTGTCGCAGTGGATGTATTTGAGCAGCCCCCGCCGGATCATAATCACGGGATAGCCGGTCATTTCGGCACAGTACTCGCCAATCGCCTCGTCCACAGGATCGTCTTCTCCCCTCATCAAAGGGATCAAGCTGCGCCCGTCTATCGGTTCGCCCAGCATTGAAAGATCGCCACCTGCGATGTCGATGAAGGTGGGGAGGAGGTCTACAAGCGAGACCGCGTTCTGAGCCGTCCCAATCACTACGCCAGGGCCTGCCATGACAAGCGGCACGCGCGCGGAATGCTCAAAGAAGTTCATCTTGTACCAAAGACCACGTTCACCCAACATGTCGCCGTGATCTGCGGTCACAATCACGATCGTATTTTCAAGTTCCTCCGTTTCTTCGAGGGTCTGAACAAGTTCACCGATCTTGCTGTCAAAGTAGCTGACATTGGCCAAGTAAGCGCGTCTCGCGCGGATCACTTCCTCATCCGTCAGTGGTACGTAAGACGCCTCGATCCCATCCAACAGCCTGCGTGAGAACGGGTCCTGATCTTCAAGCGCGGGCACAAAGTCCGGCATCTCGATATCGTCGTCGGAATAGAGGTTCCACCACTCGGGCCGGGCAACATAAGGATCATGCGGGTGAATGAAACTGGCCACCATCGCAAAGGGTGCCGCGTTGCCCGCCGCCTTGTCGCGCGCTGCATCAAAGAGCCACCGTTTGGCGGCAAAGGCGACCTCATCGTCGTAGTCGATCTGAAATGTTGCATGTGCCAGGCCGCTTTCCTTGACGGTCTGCATATTGTGATACCATTTGTCGATCCTCTCATCGGGTGCTTCCCAGTCCGGGGTCCAGGCAAAATCCGATGGATAGATATCAGTGGTTACGCGATCTTCGAACCCGTGCATCTGGTCAGGGCCAATAAAATGCATTTTGCCTGACAGGCATGTCCGATATCCCAACATTTTCAGATAGTGGGCGAAGGTCGGGATGGATGCCTTGAACTCTGACGCGTTGTCATAGGCCGCAATACGGCTGATATGCTGACCTGACATGAAGGCGAAGCGCGAGGGCGCACAAAGAGGTGAATTACAATAGGCCGCATCAAACCGCATACCACGCGCAGCAAGCGCATCGAGATGCGGCGTTTTAGAGGTTTTGTGCCCGTAAGCTCCGGTGAAGTGTGGCGCCAGTTGGTCTGCCATGATCACGAGTATGTTGGGCTGCGTCACGCGGCACCTTTGGTGTAGGCATCCAGAAGCAGTCCGTGAAAGTGATGCACCGCATGTTCGGATTTTCCCGATCCATCAGGGTCATGCACGATGCGCCCTTGGGTAAAGGCAGGCGTGCTCATACCGCGCTGCACACTTTCGACCAGACCGATGTCTTCGACCTGAAGAACCTCATCCAGATATCGGATGGCATCAAGCTCCATTGCGTCAGGCTCGGGCGTTTCCAGAAAGAAATCGTAGGTTTCCAAAGTCCGATCCGGCCCAACTGGAATGATATTAAGGACGATCATGCTGGACCGCCCGGGATATCGCATCAGGCAGGTCGTTGGATAGAGCCACCACACCGCGTGGGTTTTGACTGTGGCATTGGCAACGTCATACGCTGAATTTGCGTGTTGACCTGCATCGGCCATGTGGCTGGAATAGATGGAGTGGGTTGTTACCTTATAGGTATCCATGTCTACCAGATCGCAGAAATCCTTATGCGCGGTGGGGCAATGGTAACATTCCAGGAAGTTATCGACGACATTCTTCCAGTTCGATTTGATGTCGTATGTCAGTCGGTGGCCAAAGGTCAGCTGATCTACATCAGGGGCCCAATGGCGCACTTCGATCTCAAGATTGCCAGACTGCTCTGCCAACGGGATGGCGTTTGGATCTAGGTTGACGAAAACGAAGCCACAGAACTCTTCAACTTGCACCTCGTCCAAGCAAATTTCGTTCACGTCGAAATCGACGAGATTTTCGGTATGTGGCGCGCGCACCAACTGCCCATCCAGTTTGTAGACCCATGCATGATAAGGGCACATAATCCGTGTTGTGGTGCCTTCGCCTGAAAGGAGTTCATGAGCACGGTGTTTACAGACGTTATAAAACCCACGCAGTACGCCAGTTTTGTCACGTACAACCGCAATTGGCTGGCCCGCGATCTCAACTGTGACATAGGCCCCCGGATCACGTGTTTTTTCAACGTGGCAGACCCATTGCCAAGTCTTGCCGATCACGGACTTTAGGTCAGTGTCGAACCATCTTGGCTCGGTATAGGCTTCTACCCTCAAAGATTTCGAACGCGCTGGATTGTCGTCGTAGCCATCTGAAATTGCCGCGATGTCCATCAATTCATCCTCCCGGATTTGAAAAAACGATATTGAAGCGGTGGAACGAAACTTAGCATTTTTCGCCAAAATAATTACAAAAATAGCCACCCAACAAAGGAAGAGTCTGTGAATTTGGATCAATCCCAATGGGCTTTGTTTACGAGAAGTCTGAAAAATACAGTTGCCAAGATCTGAAGCATCGTCATGAAACATTGTGTTGAGGTCTAGACCATTGGCGCTGGGTGCCTCATCTTTTGTCAGCAATCATTCTATTCAAGCATGACGAGTTATCTCTGCGCTATGATCTTTGTACCGCTGCCTTTTGTTGTCACAATCTTACTGGTACTGCTTTTTGTCAGCATCGCCCGGCGGGAGAATGATCAACCCAAGAACTCAGCATTTATGCTGTTGATCATATGTGCGGCTTTGCAGTCCATGTTGATCGGATTGCGTTTCGGGTATGGTGTTGAATGGGTCCGCTTCCTTTCGCCACTGCTGGCGACCGTAATGGCCCCATTGGTTTACTTCGGCTCGTTGCAACTGGTCGGCCCACGGCGGGTTGGGAAACTCTATCCGATTGCGCCGCACAGTCTTCCACTTTTGATGGTCCTGTTTTCGATGGCTTTCTGGCCCGCTGCGCTGGACGTGATTATTATCGTAACGTTCCTTGTCTATGCAGCTCTTATACTTTTTCTGCTGAGATCCGGGGCAGATGCACTTCGGGTGACGGCGCTGGAATCTGCGGGACTGGTTCACCGTGCTTTGGTTTTTGCGGCACTTGTCTTGATATTCTCTGCAGTGGTTGACACGCTTATCACTGTTGACATCGCGATCATGAATGCCCGTCATTTGCCGCAGCTCGTCTCGGTTGGTAATGTCGCAACTCTGCTCTTTCTTTCAATGGCCACCGCAGTGGCCAGTCGTGGTCGAGCCACGGGTGAAAGCTCAACACACGCCCCAACAACTGCGCCATCGTCACTCTCTGGTTCTGCTGATGATCAAGAGATCATGGCAAACATCGAGAGTTTGATGAGCGAAACACATATCTATCGGGACGCCGATCTAAACCTTGCGCGCCTCGCCCGCCGGGCGGTTGTCCCGTCGAGGCAAATCTCGGGGGCAATCAACCGGATGACGGGAAACAATGTCTCACAATACGTCAACGGCTACCGTATCGCTGAGGCTTGCGAACTGCTGGAGAACAGCACACGTTCGGTAACGGAGATCATGTTCGAAGTTGGTTTTGAGACAAAATCTAATTTCAACAGAGAGTTTCGACGTGTGACAGGCGTAACGCCGCTTGAATGGCGCAAATCAAAAGGGCCCACATCAAAAGAGACGCGCTGACCTCGCTTGGAATTGACTGAATCGCGATTTCGAACGTCCTAGATCGCGTTAGAGGTCGCGGGTTCGCGGGATGCGACAAATTCTGGTGACATGAAAACAGTCACCGACCAAAACAGTAAAATGTCCGAGACGCTGAGAGAGCTTTCAGCGTACCCGGCGCCAATTACAGCGGGCAGGTCATCTCGGCGCTTTTCCAAGCTGTCTCTGGCAAGTTTAACATCTTTATTGTTGTTTGCGGCCGGTCTGGGATTTGCTCTTCTGCCTGATGGCGCGCAGCGCACTTTGTTGCAGCCTGATGTGCCGAATACGTCAGTTGGAGCTGCGCCGCAGCCTTTCGTCTTGGACTCACCTGCGCCTTCTCCAGCACCCATGATCCGAGAAATCACTGGTTCCGGCTACGTCGCCGCAAAATCCTCAGCCGTTGTTTATGCGGAACATAGTGGGCTTATCGCGGATATTCTTGTTGAACCCGGAGACATGGTTCGCTTGGGCCAACCGGTACTTGTTATTGAGGACAAAGACGCCAGATTTGCGTTGGAAAGCGCGCAGCTTTCACTTTATGTCGCCAGACTGGCGCTTTCTGCTGCACGTATTTCCTGGGCGCAGATTGATGCGACACTGCAGAGACAGGCCGAGCTCAGCCGAAGGGGGGCGGTTCCAAGTAGTCGGTTGGAAGATGCACAAACGGCTGCGCGCATGGCGGCCAACCGGGTCGAACACGCCAAAGCCGAGTTTAACAGGGCCGAGTTCGCTGTACGCGTCGCGGAAGAACGCGTTGCCGATCTGACCGTGCGTGCGCCGATCGCGGGAACTGTGACACATCTTTCCGCTCATGTAGGCGATGCCGTTCTGGACCGTATCGATGCGATACATGACGGAATCGGTCTGATGAAAATTGCTGATCTGGGCCAGTTGGTCATCGATGCTGATGTGATAGAAAAAGCGATTACTGACCTAAGCGATGATCTCATCGGTGAGGCGGTTCTGGACGCCTTTCCCAATCAACCCTTCACTTTTTCGGTTCAACGCATAGCGCCATTGGTGAATGCCGCCAAAGGAACGGTTGAGCTGCGCCTTAAACCGATCGATCCGCCAGCCGGGCTGCGGCCAGGCATGGCAGCACGCGTCAACATCACGTTGCCTTCATCATCGATGCACACCCAAATAGAACCGGGAGCTAACCCATGAGTACCAATTCAGAAACCAACAAGTCTTTCATCACACTGCACGGTATCGGCAAGACCTTTCAAACCAGTGGCACGAGCGTTCCAATATTCGAAAACCTCGATCTCACCATCCAAAAAGGTGAATTTGTCGCTGTGATGGGGCCATCGGGTTCCGGGAAATCAACGCTCCTCAACCTTCTGGCAGGTCTTGACGGGCCAGATACTGGTGAGATCTGGATCGCAGGCCAAAGGCTGGACCATATGGGCGAGGCCGCCCGTTCAGCGTGGCGTGCGCACCATCTTGGGATCGTGTTCCAATTCTACAACCTTCTGCCAATGCTAACCGCCGAAGAAAACGTGGAACTTCCGCTGCTGTTGAAACCGATCCCTGCATCTATGCGGCGCGTGCGGGTTGAGAAAATACTCGATCTCGTGGGTCTGGCCGGGCGCGGACGTCAAAATCCTGCACGCATGTCCGGTGGGCAGCAACAACGCGTCGGAATCGCACGCGCAATTGTGTCTGATCCAACTCTTTTACTTTGCGACGAGCCGACCGGGGATTTGGATCGTGCATCCGCCGATGAAGTACTGACAATGCTAGAATACCTGAACCGCGAGCTTGGCAAGACCATCGTGATGGTCACCCATGACCCTGAAGCTGCCGAGGTCGCGGGCCGTACACTGCATCTTGATAAAGGCGTGTTTTTTGAGCGTGAGCGGGTGATGGCATGACATTCTTTGGTCTCACTCGCAAAAGCGCGCTACGCAAACCACTGCGTTCCATATTGCTGGTCATTTCCGTCGTAGTGGCTTTTTTCATCTACGGTCTGACCGCCAGTTTTATTGCCGGATCACAGGGCACGGCCGCCGCCAGCGACGATTTGCTTGGTGTAATGCACTCAGCCGGTCGAAGTCAGCCCTTGCCCGTGGCCTATCTACCGCGCATCGCTGCGGTGCCAGGTGTTGCAGAAGTCAGCCCCATCACACGGTTGCGCGGCAGCGTTCGCGATGAGCGCAATGTGGTCGCGGTCAGCGCAGGTCAGCCCGACAAGTTACTGGCCGTCAGCGGTAGTGATCTCGGGCTGAGCCAGTCTATGATTGATGCGCTGGGCTCCGGGCGGGATAGGGTGCTTGTTGGGCGCGCCCTTGCCGAGGCTCAGGGCTGGAAGGTCGGAGACCGACTGACGGTTTCGGCCTTCCGCACTAAAAGACGTGATGGAAGCCGTGACTGGCCGTTTGAGATTGCCGGAATCTTTAATGGCAAAAGTGCCAGCACAGATACGTATTTTATCCTTGCCCAGTATCGCTACATCAACGAAGGCCGCGCACGCGGCAAAGATACCGTGTCCACCTTCGCGCTTCGTCCAGAACCAGGAGTTGCACCGCAGGAATTGGCACCGGGTATAGACGCGTTGTTCGCCAACTCTGCGGCACCCACGCGCACCTTGTCAGAAAAGCAATTCCTCAGTGCGTTCCTCAGCCAATATGCAGACATCAAACATGTTGTAACGCTGGTTGTGAGCGCCTCTTTCGTGACGCTTTTGATGATCGTGATCAACACAATGGTCTTCGCCTTGCGCGAGCGTCGTTTTGAGGTCGGTGTGCTGAAAACCCTGGGGTTTTCGCAATCCCTTATCCTGCTGATGGTTTTGGCTGAGGCCCTTTTCATATTCCTGCTCGGCGGTACCATCGGATTGGGACTTGCGAAGCTTGCCAGCCTGGCCTTGCCGCCCGCTCTGGGGCTGGTTTTTGATCCGGGTGTCCTGTTGCGCGCAGCCGCACTGGTTTTCCTGCTTGGTCTCGTCGCCGGGGCGCTGCCCGCGCTGACCGCCATGCGAACGCCAATCCTTTCCGCTTTCAGAACGAGGTAAGCCCGATGCCTTCATCCTTTCGACAAATCATTGCAATGAGCCGTGCAACCTTTCTCAGTATTCCGCGCAGGCTGGCCATTTCCTTGTCTATGGTCGGGTCAATCACGCTTGTGGTCTGCGTTCTAAGCGGCTTTCTTGCCATGGCGCGGGGGTTCGAGATCACGTTGCAAAGCGCGGGATCATCAGACGTGGCTGTTATCCTTGGGGGCGGCACACGACAGGAAGGCAACTCTGATATCCCAAATGAAGTTGTGCGAGCACTTCTGGCAACGCGCGTCGATTTGGGCGTCTTGCGCGACGATCGAAATGTACCCGTCCTGTCGCGCGAACTGGTGGTTCCCGTCGAGTTTCGACACAGTCCCGACGCGGTACCTGAAACACTGGCACTACGCGGTATGGATGAAACTGGCCCGGGCATTCGCGCGGGTGTTACGCTCGTTTCCGGCCGCTCGATAAAAGCCGGTGCGCGTGAGATCATGGTAGGTGAGCAACTGGCCGCCCGCTATCCTGGCTTGAACGTCGGTGATCGAGTTCGGCTCGGTCCGGTTGATTGGACGGTTGTCGGACATTTCTCTAACCAAGGAAGTGCTTTGGAATCAGAGATTTGGGGCGACATTGATGCTGTGGCAGCGGCGTTCGACCGTTTGGGTGAGGTGCAAAGTCTTCGGCTCTCTCTCACGGAGGCCAACAAGCTTGAAGGGCTAATCCGCGCCACCTCAGAATTCAATACAGCTCAACTTTTGGTTTTGACCGAGGCTCAGCTCTACGCAGGTCAGGCCGAGGGAACGGCGCGACTCGTCCGGTATTTTGGATGGCCAATGGCGATATTGATGGCGATTGGCGCAACCGCTGGGGCGCTGAATACCATGATGAGCTCGGTATCGGATCGAACCGTCGAAATCGCCATCGTCCGGGCGTTGGGGTTTAGCCGCTTATCGGCTTGTGTAGCGACCTGGTTGGAGGCTGTATTGCTTTCAACCTTGGGCATTGGTTTGGGCATTGCCGCATCATGGCTGGCAATAAACGGCTGGCAGGCAAGTACGATCGGCGCAAATGGCACAAAGCTGGCCTTCCATCTTGTGGTTGGTCGAGATGTTATGGTTGAGGCCGCATTGGTTGGTCTTGCCATCGGAGTCATAGGTGGTGTCGTACCCGCAATGGCTGCAGCTCGGCTGCCGATTGCAGTAGCATTGAGAGGGCGTCGCTAGGTGGCTTCTTCTGTTCTGTGCTCATCAAATGTACCGCTGCTTGATGTCGATGACATAACCTCTCGCTGGTTTGCTAATCTCGTGCATCCTGAAACAAAATTGCCCGTGAAGCCGTTTTTCGAAACCGCCTTAGGTGATAGTTGTTGGGTGCTTCTAACTGCGCTCGGCGAGCACTTGGGTCAGAGCTGAATTCTCTGAATGAGCACGTTTCGCCGGGCATTTTCCACAAGCAAAGGTATTGAATTTGCGTTAGAACGCACATTGAAGCCAATGTGGTCAGACATTCAATACACAGGAATTTCGTTGCCAAGTGGACTAGCCCCTGCCGAACTGATCGCCATCTTAACGGCGGTAACGGATGATCAGCCGCGGGTTATGACCCTACGGGGTGGCGAGGCCTTGCCGTCCGGGCCTTTCGAATCCTCTCATCGCAGTTTGCAAAGCGGATTGCGCGCTTGGATCGAGGCACAGACCGGCCATCCAGTAGGTTATCTCGAGCAACTCTATACTTTCGCAGATAAGGATCGTGATCCACGATCTGAGGAGGTCACCAGCTCGCAGCGTATTTCGATCAGCTATCTCGGGCTGGTGCGTGAGCAGGATGCAGCCGGGGCCAGACGCCCGACATGGCGCAGCTGGTATCGGTACTTTCCCTGGGAGGATCATCGCCGTGACCACAGCCCCAAGGAACTTCCGCTTATCACTGACCGCCTCACAGCCTGGGCAGCGGCGGATGCGCTAAAGGTCCAGCGTGTCGATTATCTGTTCGGTCTAAATGGAAAACCGTGGAACGAAGAGCTTGTTCTGCAACGCTATGAATTGATGTACGAGGCCGGGCTGGTCGATACGCCAGAATTCGGTGTACCCATGGCAGCCGACAACCGTCGCATCCTCGCGACAGGCATTTCGCGCCTGCGGGCCAAGATCAAATACTCTCCGGTGGTGTTTGAACTTTTGCCCGAAAGCTTCACTCTGCTTCAATTGCAGCGCACGGTCGAAGCGTTGTCCGGTCTGCACCTGCACAAACCCAATTTCCGCCGCCAGATTGACCAGCAAGAACTGGTTGAAGAAACCGGTGAAATGTCCAGCGGCACCAGCGGCCGTCCGGCGCGGCTGTTCCGATATCGCCCCGCCATTCTTGAGGCCCGAATGCTGTCGGGTGTCAGATTGCCGCTCTCCAGACCCTAACAATCCATTGACATAATCTCGAAACGAGAATAAGTAGATGCAGAATGTACTCGATTCGAGTATAAATGGAGAGTCCAATGAAAGATTTTCGCCTTCCCGATCTTTATGATCGGGTTAAGCAGGTCATCCCGCCCCCAGAGTGGATGCTGTTCGAAGAGGATTTGGAAGCCATCCTCGAACTGAAGCGCAAAAAGAACGCGGTCATTCTGGCACATAACTATCAGACGCCAGAAATCTTCCACGGAGTTGCCGACATTGTGGGTGACAGTCTGGCTTTGGCGCGCGAAGCCGTTGAGGTCGATGCTGACGTCATCGTTTTGGCGGGTGTGCATTTCATGGCCGAGACCGCCAAACTACTGAACCCTGAGAAAACCGTACTGATTCCGGATTTGGGGGCAGGGTGTTCGCTGGCTGATTCCATCACCCCCGAGGACATCGCCTTGCTGCGCCAAGCCCACCCAGGGGTTCCGGTGATCACCTATGTCAACACGTCGGCAGCGGTGAAGGCGGCATCGGATATCTGCTGCACGTCGGGCAACGCAGTGAAGATCGTGGAGTCCCTCGGGGTGCCACGCGTTCTGATGATACCTGATGAGTATCTGGCAAAGAATGTCGCTAAAGAAACAGATGTCGAACTGATCGCATGGCGCGGGCACTGTGAAGTGCATGAGCTGTTCACACCTGACGACGTGCGCGCCATGCGCGAAGCGTGGCCGGGCGTGACGGTGCTGGCCCACCCTGAATGCCCGCCAGAGGTAGTTGCTGAGGCGGATTTTTCGGGTTCTACCGCCGTGATGTCGGATTTCGTAGACGCCAACAAACCGGCGCGGGTTTGCCTTCTAACGGAATGTTCAATGAGCGACAACGTTGCGCTTAACCATCCGGACGTCGAATTCGTGCGTCCTTGCAATCTGTGCCCGCACATGAAGCGCATTAGTCTGCGCAATATCCGCGAAGCGCTGGAACTTGATCGCTATGAAGTCACCGTCGACCCGGCCATTGCCGAAGATGCGCGCCGCTCAGTGGAACAGATGTTGGCAGTAAAATGATCCAGATCGACGGTCTTCATGGCCAGGTTGCAATAATCGGAAGTGGCATTGCCGGGTTGATCGCTGCGCTGGAATTGGCCCCGCAACCGGTGGTGCTGATCACCCGTGCAGGGCTGGGGCAGGAAAGTTCCAGCGCTTGGGCGCAAGGCGGTATTGCCGCCGCGTTGGGCGCGGATGACGATCCGGCGCAACATTTGACCGATACACTGCAAGCTGGAGACGGGTTGTGCGACAAGACCGTCGCGGCGGACATTCTGGCCGACGCGCAAGAGGCGATCACCATGCTGGAAGGCTATGGTGTTTGCTTCGACCGGAGTGCTGATGGCGCATATGACTTTGGGCACGAGGCTGCACATACCCATCGTCGCATACTGCATGTGGGTGGCGACCGCACTGGCGCCGAGGTCATATCTGCCTTGACACGTGCAGCCCTGAAATGCCCGTCGATCACCTGCCTGACAGATGTCGAGGCTCGGCGGCTGACAACGACTGACGGGCGTGTCACCGGCATTTACGTTCAACAAGGCTGTCAGGCAGAGGTGTTGCATACGTCTCAGGTTGTCATGGCGACTGGTGGGTGCGGCGGTTTATTCGACGCCAGCACCAATCCATCGGGCAGCTATGGGCAGGGTGTCATGATGGCTGCGCGCGCTGGGGCAGCACTGCGTGACATGGAATTCGTGCAGTTTCATCCCACCGCCTTGGATACTCCGCAGACGCCCTTGTATCTGGTCAGCGAAGCCGTGCGGGGTGAAGGCGCCATCCTTGTCGATCAAAACGGCAAGCGCTTCATGGCGCATATGCCGGGTGCTGAACTGGCCCCGCGCGATGTGGTTGCTCGCGCTGTGCATCAAGTCATCGCTGATGGTGGCCGTGTATTTCTGGATACCCGCACAACACTTGGGTCCAGTTTTGCGCAGCATTTTCCCAGTATTTATGGGATATGTAATGCCCATGGTATTGATCCGGTTTGCGAACCGATACCAGTACGCCCGGCGGCGCATTACCACATGGGTGGTATCGCGGTTGATCGGAACGCCCGAACTACCCTGACTGGCCTTTGGGCCATTGGTGAATGCGCAGCCACTGGTCTGCATGGCGCAAACCGGCTTGCAAGTAACTCGTTGCTAGAGGCTGTGGTGATGGGACGTCGCGCTGCCCACAGCATTGCCGGGTGTGAGATTCAAGTTCCTCGGACCGCGCTTGAGCCTGAATGGCTACCTGATCCCGATCTTGGTTTGGTCAGGCAGTTGGTTTCAAGACATCTAGGTGTGATCCGCGATGAGGCCGGGCTGCGCTCTGCCATTTCAAACCTGTTGCCCATGGTTGACTCCGCTGGGTGCGCCTCTGATCCGGCGCTTGTGGCGCTATCTGTCGCGATCTTTGCGCATCTTCGTTGTGAATCGCGCGGCGGACACTATCGCAGCGATTTTCCAAATTCGGAATCCGTGGCGCATGCCAATCAGATGACACTGACCGAAATTCTCACCCATGCAGGTTCGATCTGCCAGGAACCCTTTCTAAGGACTGCTTGAACTATGACCGACACACCCCTAGCCCCGTTGCCCCGGATGATGCTGGAGCCTGTAGTCCGTCGCGCCCTTGAGGAAGACTTGGGTCTTGCTGGCGATGTAACCTCAACGGCTATCATTTCAGGGGATCACAGTTCTGAAGTTGTGGCTCGTGCGCGTCAGTCTGGATGTATTGCCGGACTGGATTGTGCAGAACTGGCCTGTGCATTGGTCGATCCCGCAATCAATGTGACACGTCATGTAAACGACGGCGATCTCGTCGTGCCCGGCGCGGTCATCGCAACGTTCCAAGGTCTCTCTCGCAGCCTTTTGACAGCTGAACGCACAGCGCTCAACTTTATGGGGCATCTTTCTGGCATCGCCAGCGTGACGGCAGATCTGGTGCGCCGGGTGAAAGACACGGGTGCAGCAATCACATGTACCCGCAAGACCACACCCGGTTTACGTGCGCTCGAAAAATATGCAGTGCGTGCAGGCGGTGGTATGAACCATCGCTATTCCTTGAGTGATGCGGTGCTGATCAAGGATAACCACATCGCGATAGCAGGTGGTGTTGGCAAGGCTCTGACCAAAGCAAAACGGAGTGTTGGCCATATGGTCAAAATTGAGATTGAGGTCGACACCCTCGAACAGCTTGCGCAAGTTCTCGAGATTGGTGTTGATGCTGTGCTGCTTGACAATATGGATCCACAGACCCTTCGCAAAGCGGTTGCAATGATTGATGGTCAGGCGATCACCGAAGCCTCGGGCGGGATTACCCCGGCTCGTGTGCGAGCCGTTGCGGAAACCGGCGTCGATCTGATTTCGATGGGCTGGATCACCCACAGTGCGCCTTGTTTAGACATCGGGCTGGATTTTGTCGCTACGGTCAACTCTTCACTCGAGCCCGCGCCGAAAAACTGAACTTGGTCTTTTGGCTATTCTGCAGCGGCGCGTGGGCGTTCCGTGAGCGTTATCCAGGCCTCGTTTTGTGATAGAAAGACATGCCCGTTTAAGTCCTCAATCAGGTGCGAGCGACTTAACCGATCCATTACAGGTCCTTTCACTTCAGAGAAATGCAGCCCAACACCCATGTCTTTTAGACGTGCGTTCACCGCTTCAAGACTTTCGAGCGCGGAGTAATCCACCTCGTTCACCGCAGAGAACATCAGGACAACATGGGCAATGTTGCAGCCTTCGGTAACGCGAGACTGTATCAAATCCTCTAAAAAACGAGCGTTGACGAAGTAGAGGCTCTCATCGATGCGCAGGCTCAACACGCGCGGGTCGGTTTCGACTTTGTGGCGCAGGATGTTGCGAAAGTGTTCGCTGCCGGAAACGCGGCCCACCTCGGCCACATGCGGCTTTGAGGTTTTGTAGAGGTGCAGCAGCACAGAGATGATCACACCCGAAGCAACCCCGACCTCGACCCCCAGCGACAAGGTCAAAACAATCGTCGCTGTAACAGCGACGAAATCGGCGCGGCTGTAGCTCCAGGTTTTTTTCAGGATCGACAGATCAACCAAAGACAGCACCGCAACAATGATTGTCGCTGCAAGCGTTGCCTTCGGTAGGTAATAGACCAGCGGCGTTAGGGCAGTGGCCGCGATGGCGAGACCGATGGCGGTGAATGCCCCCGCAGCAGGAGTTTCCGCGCCTGCGTCAAAGTTTACAACGGAGCGCGAGAAGCCACCTGTAACGGGATAACCGCCGGTGAATGCAGCACCAAGGTTGGCCGCGCCCAGTCCGATCAATTCCTGATCCGGGTCAATCCGCTGCCGTTTCTTGGCCGCAAGAGTTTGAGCCACGGAGATAGATTCAACAAATCCGATGATCGAAATCAAAATCGCTGGCACAAGAAGGGCTTGGATAAGGTCCGGGGAAAAACTGGGCATGGTCAGCGGTGGAAGGCTTTGAGGGACAGCCCCCACGACCTTTACGCCTTCGTCTGTAAGACTGAGCGCCCAAACCGCAACAGTGGTGCCTATAACGGCGACAACGGGACCGGCCTTGGTGGCAAGCTCTGCAACAAACGCCGGAACCCCAAGACGGTTCAACATTAGCGGCAAGCCTTTGCGCACCCAAAACAGGAACGCCGTTGCAGTTGTTCCGATGACAAGCGTGATCCAATTCAATTCATTCAGATGGGATACTGTCGCCACAACCATCTCGGGCAGAGTATGTCCTTGGGCGGGAACGCCAAGAATGTGTTTGATCTGGCTGGCCGCAATCAGAATGCCTGACGCAGTGATGAACCCGGCAATCACCGGGTGGCTGAGGAAATTGGCCAGAAATCCCAGCCGGAACACCCCCAAAAGAAACAAGAATCCACCTGACAAGAAGGCGAGCGTTAGTGCCGCGACCGTATAGCCTGCTGTACCCTGTTCTGCGACCTGTCCAATTGCCGAAGCAGTCAGGAGTGAGACCACCGCAACCGGCCCTACGGCCAGAGCACGGCTTGTCCCAAACAAAGCATAAAGCAAGATTGGCACGATCGACGCATAGATACCCGCCTCCGGTGGGAGGCCCGCCAACAGCGCGTAGGCAAGGCTTTGTGGGATCAACATAATCGTGACGATCAGCGCCGCGATCATATCGTTCGAAAGAGCGCTGTGATCGTAGCTGCGTCCCCAGTCCAGTACTGGCAGGTAGCGGCGTAGAAGTTGGGTCATGGCCCCGTCCAGAAGAAAGAAGATGGGCTCAGCGGTTCACGCATGAGCCAACCCTTTTATGATGCGCATCCAGGAAAAGGTTCCGCTACGCGGGTTATCAGCCGCTTATTCGGCAGCGACCTTGAGTTTTTCGGGCTTGGCCATCCATTCCTTGCCCTTCAGCATGGCTTTCCAATAGATTGGTGGCAGCATCTTTTCCTTGAGAAACCATGCCAAGCGTGTGGGCTTGGTGCCGTCCAGCAGTGCGGGTGGGAAGCTAGGCTTTAACACGCCACCATAACCGAACTCGGCCAGAACGATTTTTCCGCGTTCAACAGTCAAAGGGCATGACCCATAGCCATCATAGGCTGCAGTCGGTGAGCGACCCGCGATATCGGCCACGATGTTTTCCGCCACTGTTGGAGCCTGCTTGCGCGCTGCCGCTGCGGTTTTCGCATTGGGGGCGTTCATGACATCGCCAAGGCTCCAGATGTTTTCGTAGCTCTTGTGGCGGAGGGTACTCTGATCGACGTCAACCCAACCCGCCGCATCGGCCAAAGGAGATACTCGGACAAAGTCAGGGGCCACCTGAGGGGGGCAGACATGCATCATGTCAAAGTCTACTGTGACTGTTTCCGGCTCAGTTTCGGGTTTGGCGACCTTGAATGTTGCCGTCTTTGCCGGGCCATCGACAGACACCAGATTGTGGAAGTAGTTCAGCGTCGCACCGTACTTAGCCACATAGTGTTCCAAAGCAGGTACATAGTCTTTCACCCCGAACAGGACCCCACCCGCGTTCATGAACTGAATGTCGATATCCTTCAGGCGACCGTTTCGGAACCAGGCGTCGCCTGACAGATACATTGCCTTTTGAGGCGCACCTGCACATTTGATAGGCATCGGTGGCTGCGTAAAAAGGGCGCGTCCCTCTTTCATATCCCGCACCAACTGCCAAGTGTAGGGTGCCAAGTCATAGCGGTAGTTTGAGGTTACGCCATTGCGGCCGAGCGTTTCTTCGAGCCCCTCAACTGCTTCCCAATCCAGTTTCAGACCGGGGCAAACAACCAATCGATCGTATTTAACAACACGACATCCATCCAGGATCACCGCATTGTTTTCGGGTTCAAACGCGGCAACCGCTGCCTTGATCCATTTGACTCCATTCGGGATGAGCGAGCCCATAGTTTTTGCGGTTTCGCTGGCCTCGAAGATACCACCGCCGACCATGGTCCATCCTGGCTGGTAGTAGTGAATATCCGCCGGATCGATGATCGCTATCGAAAGGTTCGATTGGCGGGATTGCAGGCTGGCAGCGACAGAAACACCTCCGGCACCCGCACCGACAATCACAACATCAAATTTTGCATCGCCCGTATCCGTTGGGGTCTTACCCCCGTTTGCTATACGTCTGGCGACACCGTTCATATCGTATCCCGCGGCTTTCGTCGCTGCGAGAATTTCGGGGATTGGACGTTTCTTGCTTTCGTGGAACGACCAAAGGGTGGCTGACCGCGTTCCGGTTCGGCAATAGGCAAGGACAGGCCGTGGCAGCTGGGCCAAAGCGTCACCAAATGCCTCGACATCTGCATCGTTTACGATCCCGGATCGAACGGGAACGTAGACGGCGTCAAGCCCAGCCAGCTTTGCTGCAGCCTCGATTTCTTCGAAACTGGGCTGGTCTGCTCCTTCACCGTCGGGACGGTTACAAACTATCGCTCGGAAGCCGGCATCCTTGATTGCGGTTATATCGTCGACCGTGATTTGCGGGCTTACCGAGGTTTTGTCAGTGATTTTTCTGATATCCATTTCGACCTCCTCAGAGTGCATTCACGGGCACTTTGAGCATCGGATTGCCGTCAACGTCTTTTGGCACTTCTCCGGCGCGCATGTTCACTTGCAGTGAAGGAATGATGAGTTTTGGCATGGCAAGCTGTGCATCGCGTTCGGTGCGGAACTTGACGAACTCTTCCTTCGTTTTGCCCCCGCCAACGTGAATATTGTGGGCTTTTTCGTCACCAACTGTGGTTTCCCACTGTATTTCACGGCCGTTTGGACCGTAGTCGTGACACATGAAAAGCCTCATCTCGTTTGGCAGTGACAGCACCTTCTGAATGCTGTCGTAAAGAATGCCGGAATCGCCGCCTGGAAAGTCGGCTCGGGCCGAACCTCCGTCGGGCATGAACAGGGTGTCGCCTACAAACGCGGCATTCCCCATTACATGCACCATACAGGCAGGTGTATGACCCGGCGTATACATGGCAAAGGCTTGCATATTGCCGATCATGTAGGTGTCGCCATCCTCGAACAGCGCATCGAACTGAGATCCGTCGCGCTGGAATTCGGTGCCTTCGTTGAAGACCTTTCCGAACGTGTCCTGCACCACCATGATTTTCGATCCGATACCGATCTTGCCGCCCAGCTTCGACTGAATGTAAGGGGCCGCGCTGAGGTGATCGGCATGAACATGTGTCTCTATGATCCACTCAAGTTTTAGTGCTTGTTCTTCAATTCGGTGGATCAGTTGGTCTGCGTGTTCATAGGTGATGCGCCCTGCAGCATAGTCGATATCCATGACGCTATCGACAATCACGCAGGCATTCGATGTCGGGTCCTTTACGATGTAGCTGATTGTGTTGGTGGCTTCGTCAAAAAACGCTTGAACATCCGGTTTGATGCCCATGCAGACGGGGTAAGTCATATCGTGTCCTCCGAAGGGATTGTCAGGTGGTCGATTTGGCCGGCATAGGGCTGATCAGGCGGCGCAAATAGAATCCGCCAATGACCGACGCGAGAAACAGCGCGACTTCCCAGCGGCCTGTTCCCAATGCAGGGATGGCAGCGCCCGGACAGAAGCCGGCAATTCCCCAGCCAATGCCAAATAGGGCGGCGCCCCCGATGAGTTTGTTATCGATCTGCGTGGAAACAGGCAGCTGGAAACGGTGTTCAAACAGCGGGGCAGGGCGATGCCAAACAAGCCGATACCCAATAAACGTCACGACCAAAGCACCGCCCATGACGAAAATCAAACTTGGATCCCATGTTCCAGCAACGTCAAAGAAGTTCAGAACCTTTGCAGGGTCCATCATCCCAGAGATTGCAATTCCTGCTCCAAAGACAAGTCCGGTCACTAGGGCAAAAAGATGTTTCATTTCAGCCTCCGGCCACATGGCGGATTAGGAATACGGTTAGTGCTGCTGTCGCCATGAAAACCGGCACCGCCACGAACGAACGGATTGATAAGCGCGACAAGCCACAAATTCCGTGACCAGATGTGCAACCAGACCCCAGGCTTGCGCCGAGCCCGACTATCAAACCACCAATGGCAATCATGGCTGGGCTGACGGGGGCGGTGAGCTCGGGCATGGAGCCCGTCACGACATAGATGAACCCCGGAGCAAGTATCATTCCCGCAATCAAAGCGAGCCGCCACATCAGTTCTTCCCGGTTTTGGACGAAGACTATGCCAGACAGAACCCCGGTCGCACCAAGCACCCGCCCCAGGCCAAGCATTAGCAGCACCGCGCTAAGGCCGATCAGCAAGCCACCACCAAAAGAGGTGAAAGGAGTAAACGAAGTTTCCATTGCTTCAGGACCGGCAGGTCTTAAGACCGAAGATAGAGTAGATCGGACAAACACGTGTTGCCGAGACAATCAGCATAACCATACCGACGGCTGCCGCGCCTAATTTCAGAACGTTCCCGTCAAACAAGGGCAAGCCGCTGAAAAGGGCAAGATAAAGCAATCCAAGGCCAAGCGCAGCGCGAAGGACGCGGTCAATGGTTCCAACGTTCGTGTTCATGGTGTTCTCCATCATCATAACTTGGAGAACGGATATAGTTTTGACTTTAGGGGTTCAGTGACATTGTCACTTAACATGCAAAAATTTGAATTAGTTGGATGCAGCGCGTTCTCGTAGCGCTTGTTTGTCCAGCAACAAAATGTGGCCACGTGATTGGGCAATCATTTCACGCTTCTGAAAATCCTGCAGAATTCGGCTAACGACTTCTCGCGCTGTGCCCAGTTCACTCGCCAATTGTTGGTGGGTGGTCGAGATCTCCTTAAACTCGCCTGCCAATGTCAGAAGCCGCTCGGCCAAACGCACATCCATATGCCCAAAGGCAACGTCATCCACGACGCGCAGGAGGTCGATCAGCCGCCTTGAATAGGCTGCGAAGACGAATTTCCGAAACTCTTCTTCTTCGGCGACCAACCTGTCAAAGGCAAGCTTTGGAAGAACGATGGCGGTTATGTCAGTCTCTGCCATACCTTCGGCGTTGTAAGCCTCTTCCGCCAGCATGCAGGCCGTCGTCAGAACACAGCTTTCTCCAGCATCTACGCGATAGAGGACGATATCGCGACCGGTGTCCGAGCTTTGCGAGACACGAATGCATCCATCATAAAGAAAGAAGAGGCTATCTGGCACATTCGCAGGTCCAAATACCTGCGCGCCTTTAGGCATTTCGACTATCCGCGCTTCCTTAAGCAGGCGGTCGCGCACCGAGCGCGGCAAGGCCGCAGTCCCCTGAAAGCGCTCTGTCCAATCAGCGATCATCGTGCTTTGCGCATCGGTGCTACGATACCCTCTTCAATAGTAGCAATGCGAGAGAACAAAAGGGTTGCCCAATTTAACAACACCATTGTGTCTTCTTCGGGTGACCACATACCCCACGAGGCCCAGTTCATGCACGATCTTTTTGATATGCGGTCGTGCAAATCCAAGGGCCTGCATAAACGTCATCGACCCGGATCAATTCAATCGCTTTGAGAGCCGCGCACTGCGTTTTTTTTGGCCAGGCTAAATTAATGCAGGTGTCAGCTTCATCCTATGACCTCGCCTTGAACGATAACCCGTCTCATCAGACGTGATTCAATTGGCGCTGATGCCAGCCACACCTGTACCGATGTTCAAAAGCGACCGAAACGAAACCTTCAGAATCTCAACGAAAGACAGGACATCCCCCCATCCAGCTTTGCGCAGTCGGTGTTGTCGATCTGAACGACCTGGAAGCCTTCACGATCCAGCATCTCTGCAGTGCGTGGGAAGCCCGCGGCCATCAGTACCAGATTGTTAAAGCGGATTGCGTTGGCAGCGGCTTCTTCGCCGTCGGCGACATGCAATACGCGGTAGCCTTCAAAGCAACCCGATGCATCCAACCGACGGGTCGACAGGATTGTCTCGGCATCCATCAATGAGCAATCTGTCTTGAAGTGCAGAACGCCTTCGGGCGTAAATACTTCGCGCAGTTTGTGGCCCCAGTTAGATGTAATTTTTGCGAGCTCGGCGACACCTTCAGCATCCGTTCGCTCGGACCTGCCCACCAAAATCTCGCGTCCGGTGACAAGGATGTCTCCCCCCTCGATATGACCGGGGCCTTTGATCTCAAGAACTGTTTCGTAGCAATTTCGAAGTGCCGGAGCCATTTGGTCCACTTCACCCATCCGCGACGGTGCACCTGGCCGCATCAGTATGGCTCCTTGCGGCAGGCAAAGGGCCGTATCCTCGACAAATTGCGCATCAGGGAATGCGTCGAGGGAATCAAGCTCGATCACCTCCGCTCCGGTACTTTTTAGTGCTGCAACGTAAGCCTTGTGCGCCGCTATCATCCCATCAAAATCCGGGTTTCCGATATCTTCTGCACGTAGCCCTCCGGCTATGGTCGGAGCCGGGCGACGGGTAATGGCACGGGAAAACTCAAAGGTGGGGTCTGACATGTTTCAATCTTTCTGAGGTTCGAATTTCAGAGCGGTGACTTCGATCATGACCGGCCCATCCGTGGCGACTGTGTTGCGCAAGGCCTGCGCGACAGCGTTGGGTTCAGCGGGAATCGAAGTGAATGGAATGCCAAATGACTTGGCGGTGGCGGCGAAATCTGGGGGGGCGGGATCACACCCTATGACGGTCACGCCCACATCTTGCATTGACGTGGCGATTTCCCGATACCCGTGGTTGTTCCAGATCACGAATGTGATGGGTAGGTTTTCATCGACTGCTGCCATAACTTCGGGCAATGAAAACTGCGCGCCGCCATCGCCGGCAATGCAGATTACTCGGGCTGTTGGATCGGCGATTGATGCGCCGATGGCTGCGGGTATCCCATAGCCGAGCGCGCCATACCCCGTCGCTGCATTGAACCAGCCACCAGCCCGGTCGTGATCGTAGAAAAGATTACCGGCATAAATCGGTTGGGTAGAGTCCCCGACCATGAATGCGTTCGGGACAGCCGCGCGCATCGCATTCAGGATTTCTACCTGATGGCGATAATCGGGGCCAATTTCTGCCCAGGCGGCGTCGCGTGTATTGCTGGCACGTTCTGCACCATCGCATTGCTTTGCGTCCAGAGGCAAAGCCTCAAGCAGCTGCGGAATAACCACGTCAACGTCACTTTGAATGGTAAGCACTGCTGCATGTCTGGCCAGTTGATCGCTACACCGATCAACCCGGATCAGGTTTGGCAGTTTCGCAAACTCACCCGTGTCGTACATATCGTAGTCCGTTGGCCCCAGCTCAGTTCCCAAAGCAAGCACGCAATCGGCGCTTTCTATCAGTGCGCGTACCGCGTTCAGGCTCGGGCTTGCTGGAACAGTCAGAGCATGCCCATGCATCAGGCCGCGCGCGTTGACAGTTTGCACTACGGGGGCATCCAGCGCTTCGGCCAAAGCTTGCAGTCCGGCCCCAACACGTTTCGCGCCGCCACCTGCCAAAATGACAGTTTGCTTCGCTTCGACCAGTTGCTTTAAGGCTTGTGTGATCAAAACCGGGTTAACCGGCGGTTCTGGATCGAGCGTCTCGGGAGGCATTTCCTGATATTCAGCCGCGGCGATATCCAACGGAACCTCGATATGCACCGGTCCGGGGCGGCCGTTTGCGAGGTTGCGAAAAACCCGGCTCAAGGTCGGGTCCAGAGCCGTGGTTTCGGAGACTTGTTCCGACATTAGTGCAACTGTTTTGGATAGCTCCAGTTGATCGGGCAATTCATGCAGATGCCCCAAGCCCTTGCCGAGCGATGCGGTTTTGTTCACGCCAGACACCACCAACATTGGTACTGAATCGCCGCGTGCCTGCGCCATCGGCGTTAGCGTATTTGTCAATCCAGGGCCGGTAATCACGAAGGCGACACCCGGTTTGCCAGACACGCGGGCATAGCCATCAGCCATGAAACCTGCACCCTGTTCGTGCCGAGGCGTAACATGGCGAATGCCCGAGGCCGCAAGCCCGCGGTACAGCTCAACCGTGTGAACGCCTGGAATTCCGAAAACGCAGGTCACATTCCTTTGGCGAAGTTTCGAAACCAGAGCTTCGCCGATTGTCATTTTGCTCATGCAACCTCGCGTGATTTGCTGTTGGCGTGATCGATGATGCGAGAGATTGCGGTGGTAAAATCTGTGTCGTTGATCGTCAGCGCGACACGCACCCAGTTCTTCAAGCTGTCCCCAAAGGCGGAACCCGGCATCACAGCGACCCCGGCTTGCAACAGATCCCAGGCATAAGTTTCACCATCTAGCCCGGTGGCTGAGACGTTGATGAGGGCGAACATTCCTGCCTCGGGGCGGTGAACCGTCAGATCCGTTTCCGCTTCAAGACGATCGGCCAAAAGGGTTGCGCGCTTGAAGAAGCGGGTGGTCATTCCGTGGGCAACATCAGACCCGTCGCGGATTGCCTTTTCGGTCATATCCGCAATGAAAGGCTGATTGCCAAAGAGCATGGTCTCGGAATACGGCAGCAGCGCTTCGCAAAATGCTGCGGGTCCAACACACCAACCACTGCGGAACCCCGGTGCGGCATGTGATTTCGAGATGGAGGACACGCCTATGACCCGATCCGCCAGTTCCGGATTCGCTAATGGTGAAACAAACCGGGCACCATCAAAGACTAGTTCTTCATAAACCTCGTCCGAGATGATCCATAAATCATGGGCAATTGCGAGTTTCCCGATCTCGGCAATTTCCGTCGCGGTCAGGATTGCACCCGTCGGGTTGTGCGGCGTGGTTAGAAGAATGGCACGGCTGCGCGGAGAAATCCGCGCTGCGATATCTTTGGCCTGCATGCGAAACCCGTGCTCAGGATGCAGCGGAACGGGCACCATTTCCGCCCCTGAGGCGCGTATGACCCCTTCGTAGGTCGCATACATCGGGTCGCCAATCAGAACTTCATCACCTGCCTCAGCAACCCCAGCCATCGCTGTGAATAGGGCGGTTTGTGTCCCGGGGAAGCACAGAAAGTTCTCGGGCCCAAAAGCTCGCCCGCGCGAGGCTGTATAGCGCGCAGAAAGCGCGTCAAGCAGCCCAGCTTCACCGCGTCCGTTGGAATATCCTGTCCGCTGCGCACGTAGCGAGGTCACTGTGGCTTCGACCAAAGCTTCGGACACGGGAACATCCGGTTCGCCGATCGTCATCTCAACGATATCCGCTCCGGCTTTGATAAGTTCGCGCGCTTTTAGATGGACGCCCCATTTGGCACCCCCCAAACCCGCCAATCGTTCGGTCACTGACGTGGTCTTCATGGCTGTTTTACCTCTTTGGTCAAAGGAATACCGACGATGGCGCTGACAGAATCCAGCCCGATCTGCGCCAACTGGCCTTCAAAAAATGCATCCGGAAGCGCTCCTCCTTCCAACCAGAGGCCGTCGATCACCGCGTTACAGGCAATGGCCAGTTGCGTTGCTTCTGATGCTGCGACTGTGCGCCCGGTTTCTTGCAATGCGGCGACGATCAACTTCTCGAGGTGATCCCGGAAATAGTTATAGGTTTGCTGGTGGATGCGCTGCATTTTCGGATCATGCTGCACCTTGTTCAGGAAGCCGGCCCATAAGGCCACAGCGCTTGTGTTAACGATTGGTGGCCGCAACGATGCGTCAACGAAGTTGGTTAACCGAGAGACTGCGCTGCCCTGACCCGACGAAGCAGCCGTCTGATCGGTCAGCGTGTTCATGTGGTGCTCATATGCCGCCTGAACCAGCTCTTCCTTCGTCGAAAAATAGTGACGGATTAAACCTTGGGTCACGTTCGCGCGGGCTGCAATCTCACGCACAGTAGCACCCCGAACACCCATCTCGGCGATCAGGTCCAATGTCGCCAGGATCAGCGCCTCGCGCCGAACTTCAGCAGACTCACGTGTAAATTTTCGGCTGTCGTCCTGCACGTCCCGGTCATCCATGGCATCGAGTTATTATACACTTGCATAATTGCGAGATTCGGGGCTTACTGCAAGTCGAAATCAGAAGATTCTTGGATATGGACACAGCCAAAGCAACATCATCCACACTCGAAGCAACCGCGACGAACGAGGCAATAAAGGTTGAAGACCTTCATAAATCCTTCGGTACGCTGGAGGTTTTGAAAGGTGTGTCGCTAACAGCCAACAAGGGGGATGTCGTTGCCATCATCGGGGGATCGGGCTCTGGTAAATCCACCATGCTGCGCTGCATCAATTTCTTAGAAACGCCGAGTTCGGGAAATATCACCATAGGTGGCGAACTGGTTGAGATGCATACCGATGGCAGCCCGTCCAACCGCCGCCAGATCGAACGTATCCGAACGCGGTTGGCGATGGTGTTTCAGCAGTTCAATCTGTGGACACATCGCACGCTATTAGAGAACGTAATCGAAGTGCCGGTGCATGTGCTAAAGATACCAAAGTCAGAGGCCATTGCGCGGGCGCATGAACTGCTGGAAAGGGTAGGGCTCGGCGACAAGGCCGATACTTATCCAGCCTATCTGTCAGGTGGCCAGCAACAGCGCGCTGCCATTGCACGCGCGCTTGCGGTCGATCCGTCTGTCATGCTGTTTGACGAGCCCACCTCGGCGCTTGATCCCGAACTGGTCGGCGAGGTTTTGACCGTGATCCGTGATCTGGCCGCCGAAGGGCGCACCATGCTGCTTGTCACCCATGAAATGAAGTTTGCGCGCGAAGTCGCAAACCACGTTGTCTATCTTTTCGAAGGCCGCATTGAAGAGCAGGGGCCACCTGCCGAGGTCTTTGGGAACCCAAAATCAGAACGGTTGAAGCAATTCCTCAGCTCGGTCGCCTGATCCAGTCAAAACTAACGAATGAATCAACAGGGAGTAACAAAATGAACGTCAAGAAACTGCTCGCATCCGGGCTTGCCGCCGCCATTCTTTCGGCTGGTGTCGCCAGTGCCGAAGAGGTCAAGATCGGCATCGCAGCTGAGCCTTACCCGCCATTCGCGTCGCTGGACAGCTCAGGTAACTGGGTTGGCTGGGAGATCGACGTTATCAACGCCGTCTGTGTTGCGGCCGAGCTTGACTGTGTGATCACACCCGTCGCTTGGGATGGTATCATCCCATCGCTGACCGGTCAGCAGATCGATGCGATCATGGCGTCGATGTCGATCACCGAGGAACGCTTGAAGACCATTGATTTCAGCGATCCTTATTACAACACACCTGCCGTCATCGTCGCGGATAAATCGATGGATATCGAAGCAACCCCCGAATCGCTGGCGGGAAAAATTGTTGGCATTCAGGCTTCGACCATCCACCAGGCTTATGCGCAGGAATATTTCAAGGATTCCGAACTGCGCGTCTACCAAACCCAGGATGAGGCCAATCAGGATCTGTTCGCAGGCCGCATTGATGCCACACAGGCCGACAGCATCGCGATGGCTGACTTTGTAAACTCGGATGCCGGCGCCTGCTGCGAAATCAAAGGTGCCGTTGCAGACGATCCGGCCATTCTGGGCCGCGGTGTGGGTGCTGGCGTCCGCAAGGGTCAGGACGACCTGCTTGCGGCGCTGAATAAGGGCATCGCGGCAATTCTGGCCGATGGCACGCACGAGGAAATCACGTCAAACTATTTCTCGGCCAGCATCTACTAAGCTGCCGCTGTGACCGAACTGTTGGACTCACTTGGATTGGCGCAGAGCGCAGAGCTTCTGTCGCTGTCGCCACCGGGGTGGGGGGCCAATCTGCTGCGCGGATTGTCCCACTCATTGCAGATCGCCCTTGGTGCATATGCGCTGGGCCTGGTGATCGGATTGTTCGGAGCTTATGGCAAACTTTATGGCGGGAAGGTCACGCGCGATCTTCTCGCCATCTACACGACGGTCATCCGGGCCGTACCGGAACTGGTTCTGATCCTGATCCTGTACTACGTCGGATCGGACATCATCAACAAAATCTCTGCCACCATGGGCGGTGGCCGGGTCGAGGTTAGCGGCGTTGGCGCAGGCATATGGGTGCTGGGCGTTGTTCAGGGCGCATACGCAACCGAAATTCTGCGCGGTGCCATTCAGGCGGTTCCACCTGGTCAGATCGAAGCTGCCAAATCCTACGGGATGCCTGCCTTCATGACCATGCGGCGTGTGACAATACCTGCGATGATGAGCTTTGCCGTGCCCGGTTTGGCCAACCTGTGGCTGATCGCGACCAAAGACACGGCACTGCTTGCTGTCGTGGGTTTCAACGAGTTGACGCTGGAGACCCGACAAGCTGCCAGCAGCACGCGCGCCTATTTCACGTTCTTTCTGGCGGCGGGCTTTCTTTATCTCATGGTTACCCTGTTCTCCGGCGGTATCTTCGCCCGGATTGAGAAATGGGCGCGTCGTGGCCAACCCTCTCTGACGGGAGGGAGCAGATGATCGATTTCAGATCGCTGATGCAACCACACCGCATCGTGATGATGCTGATCTTCGTCGGGATCGTCATATGGTGCGCCGTATCGCTGCAGTGGGACTGGATCCCGAAATACGCCCCACTGGCCCTTCAGGGCATTTGGACGACAATCTGGCTGTTGGTCGTCACCGTTGTTCTTGGTTTCCTGCTTGCGGTTCCGCTTGGGTTGGCGCAGGCGGTTGGGCCCTGGTATCTTGCCGCCCCTGCCAAGGCATTTTGTACCATCATCCGCGGCACGCCGCTGCTGTTGCAGCTTTGGTTGTTGTACTATGGGCTGGGCTCGCTCTTCCCGCAGTTTCCGTGGATACGGTCTTCAGAGCTATGGCCCTATCTGCGGCAGGCATGGCCATATGCGGTGCTGGCGTTGACGTTGTCTTATGCTGGGTATGAAGGTGAAGTCATGCGGGGCGCGTTCAAGGGCGTTGCCAAGGGGCAGCTTGAGGCCGCCAAATCTTTTGGTATGCCGCGGCTTACCATGTTCCGCCGTATCTGGTTGCCGCAGGCGATCCGCAATGTTCTTCCGACGTTGGGTGGTGAAACCATCCTTCAGTTGAAAGCAACCCCCTTGGTCGCCACTATCACCGTTGTCGATATCTACGCCGTCTCTTCACGTGTGCGCTCTGATACTTTCATCATCTATGAGCCGCTCCTTCTATTGGCTGTATTCTATATTCTGGTCGCGGGTATGATTGCATTGGCGTTCCACTGGTTGGAGGTCCGAGTTCTGGGAACCGGAAAGCGAAGTACGTCTTGATTTTGACCTAGCGAGGGATAGGGGACAGTTGCGTATAACTCTTGCCGTGATCCTGTTGGCCCTGCCTATGTGTTAGCTGTTGTCCTGAACGGGTGGCGAATTGCTGAACGTCACATGTGTCAGCCATCGCGTTTGCAAACGACTTGAATCAAGAAGTTTCGCAGAATTTCTTCGGCGTTCGTCTGGCCAGCGTTCACGGGGCAGGCGGTCCTATCGACCAGATGCCCGAGCCCGCTTTGGTGTCAAAGGCAGCGAGCGGTAAGACGCATTAGTATATAAACTCAAAGGTCAAAAAAGTGCACACCGTGCCACCATCGACCGGCTTTTGCTGTCGCGATGCATGATACCTTAAGCGACAGACTGGGGCTTGAGCTTAGATTTTTCGGTAGACCAGACTGGTGTCCGACGAGATTGGAAGTTGATCCAGAACCGATGCAACCTGGGCATGCATAGGTGACTTCTGGCATACTGGATCAGTCGCGGCGGCATCACCAGACAGTGCAAGCGCTTGACAACGACACCCACCTAAATCCAACTCTTTGCGTTCGCAACTCTGACAGGGTTCCGGTAGCCAATCGGTTCCACGGAAAATGTTGAAAGACTCGCTTTGGTACCAGATCTCTCTAAGCCTTTTTTCTCGTATTGAATCGAAATGAATATGCTTGATCGTCTGGGCCGCATGACATGGTAAAACGGTACCATTGGGCGTGACGTTCAAGCCTGTTGAGCCCCAACCGCCCATACAGGCTTTGGGATAGTCCGAGTAGTAGTCCGGAGGTACAAAATCGAAGGCAAGAACCCCTTTGAGACGCTGTGCGGCATCAGCGACCGTATTCTTTACCACCTGGGTTTGCTCACGGGTCGGTAGCAACGCAGAGCGATTTTCCAACGCCCATCCGTGAAATTGAACACAAGCCACTTCCAGTCGGCGCGCTCCTAGCTCGACGGCCATTTCAATAGTGCGATCCAAATCATCCAGATTTTGACGGTGCATAACAGCATTCAAGGTCAGGGGAATACCCCGCGCGCTGACCTCTTTTGCGAAGGCCATCTTGCGGTCAAACCCTCCGCGATACCCGCCGATCCGATCTGCCAGTTCCGCGTTGGTGCCTTGCAGCGAGAGTTGGATATGATCCAGACCTGCAGCCTCAAGATGATCCAACCGTTTGGGCGTCAGACCAATGCCCGAGGTAATCAGGTTAGTGTAGAGGCCGGTGGCGGCGGCGGCTGCTGTCAACTCTTCCAGATCACGACGCGATGCGGGCTCGCCACCAGACAGATGCAGCTGCAACACGCCCATGTCGTAGGCCTGTTGGAACACGTCTTTCCAGGCGCTGGTTTCCAGCTCGGTTTCTTTGCGCTCTAGCTCGACCGGGTTGCTGCAGTAGGGACAGCTGAGCGGGCAGCGATGGGTCAACTCGGCCAAGAGGGCAATAGGTGCTTGAACACTCATGTTTGCACCATCAGGTACAATCGGCTGCGAAGCGTTTGAAGAAATTGTTGCACATCCTGTGCGATTTGATCCGCAGGTGCGTTATATGTATCGGCCAACTCCGCAATGATCTGATCTAAACTGGCTGCGCCATTGATCCGGCTCAGGATCGCAACGCCGATTTCATCCAGTTCGATCACCTTTTCCGGGGCCATCAGCACTGTGCGGTTGCGAACCTTGTCGTGTTGAACCCGCACGCCGCGTGGCAGATAGGGGCGATCTTGGGGGCGTAGCTTAAGTGTCATGTCAGACCTTCCCCTGGCTGCCAAGACCCGGGGGGGATCAGGCCGGGTTCGACATAGGCGCACCAAAGCGCATCGAGCTGAGCCCAAAGGACATTGGTTTTGAAAATCAGCGCTTCACAGGCCATGTCTTCTTTTTCAGGCGTGTCGGCGTGATCGAGCACCCAGTTTAGACCGAAGGCGACGTCCTTGGGCGCTTGAGTGAGGCGCTTCTGGAAATAGGACAAGCTATCTGGATTGGCGAAGTCGTAGTGCGCCAAAAGTCCCTCAATCCGTTGCTCGTGGATTTTTGGTGCAAACAACTCTGTTAGTGAGGACGCAACCGCCTGTAGAAGCGGTTTTTCGCGGACATAGTGTACATAGGCATCCACTGCGAACTGGGTCGCCGGGAGGATACCTTGGCCGGACGCAACATAGTCAGGGTCTAGTCCCACCGCCTCGGCGAGCTTCAGCCACCTTCGGATACCACCGCCCTCGTCAACGCCACCGTCGTGATCTTCGATCCGTGACCGCCACTCGCGTCGGATATCGGGATCGGTACAACGCGACATAAACGCAGCGTCTTTCATCGGAATGGCTGCCTGATACGCCCATCGATTTATAACCCAGGCCCGTACCTGATCGGGTGTGCACTGCCCGCTATGAAGCCGATGGTGAAACGGGTGTTTATCATGGTAGCGTTCAGCGCCGATTTGGCGCAGGCGAGCTTCCAGCGCTTCGCGGCTCATATCGTGATCTCCTGCCCGTCATAAGCAATGGACCAGCCTGCGTTCTCGACAAAAGTCCGTTCCGGCCCGCCGGGTTGCAGCATCGGGTTGGTGTTGTTGATATGTATGAACGTCTTGGCTGCCGAGATGTCTTTGAGCTGAGCGATTGACCCATCAGGTCCGCTGACCGAGATATGGCCCATGCGTTGCCCGGTTTTGACACCCGTTCCCGTGCGGATCATCTCATCATCGTCCCAAAGCGTGCCGTCAAAGAACAGCTGATCCCCGTCTGCGATCTGGGACAATAGGTCTGGCGTCACCTGCGCGCACCCGGGGATGTAGTAGGCGACCTTGCCGCCTGCGCTAAGCCTTACACCAACTGTTTGTTCCCCGATCAGATCGGTTTGCACTGTGTCACCTTCCATGAACAAAGGTACCTTACCCGGTACGGCAAACAATCGCGCGTGAAGCCCGTTCTGAAGATCGAAGTCTTGTTCCAAAACAATCCGTTTGCGATCTACTTTCGCCCGGTTCACCGCGTCGAAAATCCGGTTGTTGGAAAGCACTTCCAGAATGTCACCGGTCGCAAACAGGGTGAACGGGGTTTGTTCACGCAGGCTGAGTAAACCTGCAATATGGTCAATATCGCCATTGGTCAGCAAAACTGAGACGACCGGTGTATCGCGCAATGACCGGGGGTGCATTTTGGGATTGTCCAGCATTTGCTGGCGAATGTCTGGTGAGGCATTAAGAATGCTCCAATGCTCACCATCTTGCGATACTGCCAATGAAGATTGGCCGGAAGGCGGGATAAGCCCGTTACGGGCATCCTCACAGTTCCGGCAACCACAATTCCACTGCGGCAGTCCACCGCCTGCAGAAGCCCCAAGAACCAGAAAATGCACTTTGGGCCTCCGCTGAGATCAGATGATCAAAACAGGTCGCGTTCGTGCTCGCGGCCTTCATCCTCGGAGGGAGAGTACATGTTGATCTCCATTCCGCAGTTCACTTCTTTCAGCTTCGGTGTGCTCCAAGTCATGATGTCTCCTCCCATGAACAGCTTGTGTTTCCTCAAAACCTACAGTTCGCGCACTCCGTCGAAAATGGTGCTTTGGTCGTAGGGATAGTCGAAGTCTCAAGGTTCGGGCAATTCACGTCAATAGCCTTAGGGTCGTAGATACCTAGCCTAGGACTTTCGTCGAATGTCATGTCAAAGGGTGGAAAGTTAGTCTTTCGCCCATGCGCGTACTTCAGAGTTTGTTGGTGTTCCTTCTTGGCAGTCTTTCGGCTTTGGCCGAGCCTTTGCCACGAGAACAGATTGAACCCTACGTACGGGCTCCGATGTCGCTGGGTGAGGCGTTAAACGAAGATGGTGTCTACAGTTTGTTGAACTCGGGTGGGGCTGAGGTGGGATATGTATTTGAATCCGAACCTTTAGCACCATTGCCGGGCTTTTCAGGGGCGCCGATCAACCTGCTTGTTGTTCTGGATCTTGAAGGTCGGTTTCTGGACGTCCAACTGATCGAACACAATGAGCCGATCTTTGTCTCGGGTCTCGGAGAGGCGCCATTTCACAAGTTTTTTGAACAATATGGCGGGCTGTCGATTTCGGATTCGATCGTAGTTGGCACGCCCTATGGCGATGGCGCTTCGGGGTCGTCTTTGGTGTATTTGGACGGGGTCACAAAAGCGACAGCCAGCGTTCGGATCGCGCATGAATCGGTTATGGGTGCTGCTTTGGCCGTTGCGCGAGAGAAGATGAAGGGCTTGGCAACGGCGCCGCCAGCCTTTCCGAAACCCGACTACGAAGAGGATTTGACCTGGCAGGACCTGGTCGACCAAGGTATCGCGACACGCAAAGTGATCACCAATGCTGAAGTCGACGCCCAGTTCAAAAGCACCTTATGGGAGGATGACGACCCCGAAGCAAAGGATTATCCGGAAGACCCATATCTTGATCTCTGGATTGTGGATCTCGGTCCCAAATCCATTGCTCGCGCAGCTTTGTCTGAAGACAGTTTTAAAGAGCTGCAGAATTTTATGGAGATCTCAGACAATGACGAACCGATCCTGCTGATTGAAACAGCTCGCCATGGATTGGTCAGCGATGAATTTGTGCGCAACACTGCACCGGACTGGATTGCTGCAGAACAAGGCGGGCTTCCGGTCGCATTGCGCGATGCAGATCTGCTGGTCGAGCTTTCAGACACTATGCCCGATGGGGTTGCCATGATCTTGCGCACGGATCGAAGGTTGGGTTTTGATCCCGCAAGCGAATGGGTGCTGAAGGTTCTGGCGGTGCGCGAACATGGCATGTTTCAACCCGAAACAGGCTCGGTGACACTAGAGGTACCTCACAGCACGCCCGAACGGTTTTTTGACAGGCCAGTACAGGTCAAACCAGCGCCGCCCTGGCTGGAAGCGCTGCGGAACCGCCAGGCTGATATGATCGTATTGGGGTTTTTCCTGACCGGGCTCGTCGGCGTTTTAGGTCTGCGGATGAACGCGTTTGCGGCTCGACCGCTGTTTACCCCGTTGCGTCTTGGGGTTCTTGCCATTGTCACAGGTTTCATCGGCTGGTGGGGGCAGGGTCAGCTGTCAATCGTTACGGTTCTGGGGTCTCTGCGCACCGCCTTGGAAGGCGGAAGCTTTGCGTTTCTGCTATACGATCCCTTCTCGCTTTTGGTTTGGGCGGTCGCACTTGCTGGCCTCGTGGCGTGGGGCAGGGGGCTTTTTTGCGGTTGGCTTTGCCCGTTTGGCGCGCTTCAGGAATTTTCCCATCACCTTGGTAAGGCGTTGCGAATCCCGCAGATCGAGCCGTCTCCCAGATGGGACAATCGGTTGAAATGGCTGAAATACGCCATTCTCCTGGCGCTTATTGCCGTCGTTTTCTTCGCCCCGGATCAGATTGACAAAGCAGCCGAAGTTGAACCGTTCAAAACCGCGATCACAACCTTCTTCATCCGCGAGTGGTACTATGCGGCCTACGCGATGTTCTGGCTGGTGCTGAGCATGGTGCTCTTCAAGGGGTTCTGTCGCTACGTTTGCCCCTTGGGGGCCTTTATGGCGATCGGAGGATTGCTGCGCGGTCGGAACTGGATCGAACGCCGCACGGAATGCGGTTCACCTTGTCAGCTATGCAAAGTCAAATGCAAATACGGTGCGATCCGGAAAACCGGTGAAATCCAGTATGACGAATGCTTTCAGTGTCTTGACTGTGTCGCCATTCACGATGACCAAAGCCGCTGTGTTCCGCTGATCATCGCAGCGCGGCGCCAGAGCCGAGGGGTAGCTGCGCGATGATGAACCGACGCCGCTTTCTGGCCATTTCAGCCGCTGCCCTTGCGACCCCGGCACAGGCACGTCCCATTCATTGGCAAGGCTATGCCTTGGGGGCCGAGGTTCACCTGACCCTCGAAGGTGATCCCGACTTAGCTCAGAACGCGATTGTGCATGTGCGATCCATACTTGAGCGGTGTGAGACGCTCTTCAGCCTTTACCGTCCGGATTCGACTTTAGCACAGCTGAATCGTACTGGATTTCTGAGCGACCCTGACCCGGATTTTCACGCTCTGCTTGTGGTCAGCGACACCGCTTACAAACTGACCGGAGGATTTTTTGATCCGACGGTTCAGCCGCTTTGGACGGCCCGCACCTCGCAAGAGATCAAGGTAGCACAGCGGCTCGTTGGTTGGGATCGGGTGCGCATCTCCCGGTCCCGCATTCAGTTGGATCAGGGCCAGTCACTGACCTTGAACGGTATAGCTCAAGGTTACGCCACAGATCTTGTCGCACGCGCATTGCGTCAAGCCGGGTGGACAAAGGTTCTGGTCAATGTTGGAGAGTTCCATGCCGGTGGCCGCACTTGGACTCTTGGTGTCTCCGACCCGATGCATGGTTTGGTTGAAACAATCCAACTGCAGGATCGCGCAGTTGCAACGTCCAGCCCAACAGTATCTCAGTCTCGATCAGGTGGTCCACACATCCTGGACCCAAATGGCGCTCGCGCACCGCAATGGTCCACGGTGAGTGTACAGTCGTCGAACGCAACGATTGCGGATGCCTTGTCGACGGCCTTCTGTTGCGCGAACAAAGCAGAGATTCGTACGGTTCTCTCTCGAACCGATGATGAAACCACAGCTCTTTGTGTGAACCGAAACGGCACTGTAAAAACTCTGACCGGATAGAAAAAAGCCCCGGTTTTCACCGGGGCTTTTGTTTCTTCGGCTGCCCCCCTTAGCTACAAGCTTGGACGGCGCGTTTTGTCATGACGGCGACCAGATGTGCGCGGTAGTCTTTGCTGCCATGCAGGTCGGCGATCATGTTCATCGGGTTGACCTTCAGCCCCATCAACGCGTCGGCGCGGAATTCGGTGTTGAGCGCGGCTTCCGCCTCGGACCAGCGGAACACGCCGTCCTCGCTGGCGCCGGTGACGGCCACGCGAACCCCATCCGCAAACCGGGCCAGATAGACCCCGACCAGGGCAAAGCGCGAGGCGGGCTGCAGGAACTTCTGGTAGCTTGCAGCTTGCGGTACTGGGAAACGGACCGAGGTGATGATCTCGCCCTCATCCAGCGCAGTACTGAACATGCCCTCAAAGAAGTCATCCGCCGCGATCTGGCGCGTGTTGGTCACGATGGTCGCCCCCGATCCCAAAACACCCGCCGGATAACAGGCTGCCGGATCGTTATTGGCCACTGACCCACCAATGGTGCCACGGTTGCGCACCGCCGGATCGCCGATCTGACCCGCCAGCGCCGCCAGCGCCGGATAGCTGCCTGCCGCTTCGCGCGCCACCACCGCATGGGGCGTCGCCCCGCCAATGACGACCGCGCCGTCATCCTCGACACAGACGCCCTGCATCTCGGCAATCCCGCTCATGCTGACCAGCACAGAAGGCGCCGCCAAGCGCTGCTTCAGCGTCGGGATCAGCGTCTGCCCGCCACCCAGCGCCTGCGCATCCTCGGCCCCCATCGCGGCAACCGCGTCGGCAATGGTCGAGGGCTTTTCAAACTCGAAACTGTACATTTCGTCTTCCTTTCCGAAAGGCGCGGATCCGCCCTTCATCTGGCTAAAAATATCCCGGGGAGCGCGAGGGGCTGGCCCTTCGCACCCCAACATCTCCACTCAGCTGTTCATCGCCGCCCAGACGCGCGACGGGCTCACCGGCATGTCGATGTGATCCACTGCCTTGCCGCCCGCGTTCAGCGCATCCAGAACCGCATTGACCACCGCAGGCGGCGAGCCGATCGCGCCGGCCTCGCCACAGCCTTTCACACCCAGCGGGTTATGCGTGCAGGGCGTCTGGCTGGAATGATCCACGCCATAGAACGGAACATCATCGGCACGCGGCATGGCGTAATCCATGAAGGACGCGCTCAGCAGCTGGCCGTTCTCGTCATAGGCGCAGTTCTCCAGCAGCGCCTGCCCGATGCCCTGGCCAATGCCGCCATGCACCTGACCATCCACGATCATCGGGTTGACGATATTGCCGAAATCATCTGCAGCCGTGAACCTTTCGATGCTGACCTGACCGGTTTCCGGGTCCACCTCGACCTCACAGGCATAAGCGCCTGAAGGGAAGGTGAAGTTGGCCGGATCATAAAACGCGGTCTCCTCCAACCCCGGCTCCACCTCCAGCGGGTAGTTATGCGGCACGTAAGCCGTCAGGGTCACATCGCCCCAGGCCACCGATTTGTCGGTGCCTGCCACGCTGAACTGACCGTCCTTCAGCTCGATATCGGCCTCGGAGGCTTCCAGCAGGTGGGCGGCGATCTTCTTGGCCTTGTCGATCACCTTCTCGGTCGCCTTGACCATGGCCGAGCCACAGACCGCCAGCGAGCGTGAGCCATAGGTGCCCATGCCAAAGGGGATTTTCGAGGTGTCGCCATGCACAATCTCGACCATCGACTCGTCGATGCCGATCATGTCGGCCACAACCTGCGGGAACGCCGTCTCATGGCCCTGCCCGTGGCTATGCGCGCCGACCATGACGCTGATCGAACCGGTGGCATTCACCCGCACGGTCGCCGCATCATAGAGACCCGCGCGGGCCCCCAGCATGCCAACGATGTTCGAGGGCGCAATGCCGCAGGCCTCGATATAACAGTTGATGCCTAAGCCCCGCAGCTTGCCCTTGGCTTCACTGGCCGCACGGCGCGCGGCAAAACCTGCCAGATCGGCGGCAGCCTCAAGCTTGTCCATCGTCCCGTGATAGTCCCCGGTGTCATAGGTCAGCGCCACCGGCGTGTCATAGGGGAACTGGGTGATGAAGTTCTGACGGCGCAGGGCAATCGGGTCGACCCCCAACTCGCGCGCGGCCTTGTCCACCACGCGCTCCAACTGGAACGTCGCTTCGGGCCGACCCGCGCCGCGATAGGCATCCACCGGCACCGTATTGGTAAACATCGCCTTCACATTCACCTGAATAACCGGCGTCTTGTAATTGCCAGCCATCAGCGTGCCGTGCAGCCATGTGGGCACGGAACTGGAGAAGGTCGACAGATACGCCCCCAGATTGGCATAGGTGTTGGTGCGCAACCCGATGAAGTTATTGTCTGCATCCAGCGCCAGTTCGATTTTGCTGACATGATCCCGGCCATGGGCGTCCGACATGAACGCCTCGGAGCGGCTGGAGGTCCACTTCACAGGCCGGTTGCAGGCCTTGGCGGCGAAGGTACAGAACGCCTCTTCCGCATAGTGGAAGATCTTGGTGCCAAAGCCGCCGCCCACATCCGGGGCCACCACGCGGACCTTATGCTCGGGCAGGCCCAGCACAAAGGCGCACATCAGCAAGCGGATCACATGCGGGTTCTGCGAGGTGGTATAGAGCGTATAGTCCTCGGTCGCGCGGGAATACTCGCCCACGGCCACACGCGGCTCCATCGGGTTGGCCACCAGGCGGTTGTTGACCAGATCCAGCGTGGTCACATGGGCCGCACCCGCAAAGACCTCATTGACCTTGGCGTCATCCGCCTCACCCAGCTGCCAGTCATAGCAGATGTTGTTCTTCAGATCGTCATGGACCAGCGTCGCGCCCTCTTGCGCGGCGGCCTTCATGTCGATCACGGCGGGCAGTTCCTCGATCTCGAGGTCAATCGCCTCGGCCGCATCACGCGCCTGTTCCAGGCTGTCGGCCACGATGGCGGCGATGGGATCGCCCACATGACGCACCTTGCCTTGGGCCAGAATGGGATGCGCGGGCTCCTGCATGGGCGCACCGTGCTTGTCCGTCACCTCCCAGCCGCAAGGCATGCCGCCCACGCCTTCGAAATCCTTGCCAGTGAACACCTTGACCACACCCGGCATGGCCTCGGCCGCCGAGGTATCAAGGCTGGTGATCCGGCCATGCGCGATATCCGAGCGCAGGAAATGAACATAGGCCTGTCCGGCCACGTTGATGTCGTCGGTGTAATTGCCTGCTCCGGTCAGAAAGCGCACGTCCTCGCGCCGCTTGGAACTGGCTCCGATGCCACTGTCTTTGGGCATTGCTTGTTCTCCTCCCTCGGGCCGCTTATTCGGCGGCGATGCTGCTGACGTCCTGGCCCGAAGCGGCCATGATCGCCTTGACGATGTTATGATAGCCCGTGCAGCGGCACAGGTTGCCTTCCAGATACTTGCGGATCTCTGCTTCCGTCGGGCGCGGATTGTCCTTCAGCAAAGCCGCCGCGCTCATCACCATGCCCGGCGTGCAGAAGCCGCATTGCAGACCGTGGTGATCCTGAAACGCCTGCTGGATCACGTTCAACGACCCATCCGGGCTGGACTGGCCTTCAATCGTGCCAACCTCAGCCCCATCCGCCTCAACTGCCAGCATGTTGCAAGACTTCACCGCCTCACCGTTCACATGCACCACGCAGGCCCCGCACTGCGCCGTGTCACACCCAACATGCGTCCCAGTCAAACTCAAATGATCCCGCAAAAAACCAGACAATAACGTCCGACCCTCTACATCGCCACTCACAGCCTTACCGTTCACAGTCATGGAGACCTGTGTCATGAATTCCTCCCGGTCAAATGTTTCTCCCTGTGGCCGAGTTAAGCACGGGAGCCATTGTTTGAGAACACAAATCTTGTCGTATTCGATGCGTCAAGCGTCGTGTAACGCTCATGATTTCGTGCATTGGCAAAGCAGGTCAAAATACGCTGGCGTCACGGTTTGCGTTGCGCCCTAGGCTGGGGCCGCGTGGGAATTTCCTTGAGCAATCCACCCACTCCCATCGCCGCGATATCGGCGCCGGTGGTTTCAACCCCGCAGGCCACACGGGACAAAACCCAATCCGCCCCGTTCAAAGCCGGCGAGCGCGCGCAACCCGGCAGTCCGATCACAGGACGCTTACCCAACGACCCCAGAAAGAGCAGATTTCCAGGATCAACCGGCATGCCAAACCGATCCACCACCCCTCCGGCTTCACGAATGGCTGACGGGGCCACATCATCCACATCCGAAGTTGCCGAGGCGGTCAGGATCATCAACAGGTCCCCTGGCGTCTGAGCGATTGCCGCAGCGATCTGGCCGCTATCGTGAGGCACGATCTGAACGTCGCTCAGCTCCATCCCCAACAGTTCGACACGCCCTTTTATGGCTGCGATGCCTTTTTCATTCCGTGGGCCACCGGGAATATCAGTGACGATGAGCCCAGCGGTTCTGTGAACCGGTGCAATCAATCGAACCGCGTTTTGTGCGAAGTTTGCGGCGCGCCGAACGTCAGCCTCGGGAACCGCATAAGAGATGATCTTGATCGTTGCGACCATACCCCCATCGCTCATTTGCTGGTGCTGAGGCACGGTGGCGACGGTGATCATCGGGTTGACCCGATTGAACTGTTCCAGCGCGTCGACATCTAGGTTTACGACGCCCGGACCATCAGCCAAAAGGTTCACGCGCCCGGTAAACGCTTCGGTGATCCGCAGATTGGCAGCCTCTGCATCGGGAACCAAAGCGCGCGCCAAAAGACCAGCCGCCTCATCCTCATGGCAATCGCCGGGATCCAGTTGCGCGACGGTGACTTCGGTCAGCCCGGCTTGGGTCAGTCCCGCAATGTGATCATCTGAGAGGGTCAATCCCTTGCGCAGCTTGCGCCCGTTTGCTGAAACTGAATGCGCAAGGATCGTTCCCTTCGCCTGATCAACGGGCAATGGGCCAAACTTCATGCCTTGCCCCGCAGAACAGCCGTCATCTGGGCCAGAATGGCCACTGCAATCTCTGACGGATCAGACGCCCCGATGTCCAGGCCGATAGGTCCATGGATCAGATCGATCTGTGTGTCGGTGAACCCGGCAGCTTGCATCCGCGCGACCCGTTTCGCGTGGGTTCGGGTCGAACCGAGCGCGCCAATGTAGAACACATTCGCCTCAAGCGCGGCTTGCAGTGCCGGGTCATCCAGCTTCGGGTCATGGGTCAGCAACACGACGGCGGTACGCGTATCCAATCCCAGCTTGGCAACGGCCTCATCCGGCCAATCCGTGAGAATAGTCTCGCCAGGAAAGCGGGCGTCAGATGCGAAAGCCTCACGCGGGTCGACAATTGCGGGATCATATCCGGCGATCCGAGCCATCGGCACAAGCGCCTGCGCGATGTGAACCGCGCCGACGACGATCAGCCGAAGCGGCGGATTGTGGACGGCAACAAAGGTTTTGCCATCTTCTTCGAAACCAGACCGGTCCATGCGCAAACGGTCGGGATATTTGTTGCGCCGCAGGGACCGGTGGCCGCTGTCGATATTGACCTCATAGGCCAAGGGCTCGCGCGCTGCCCGCGCGGAGACCAGTTCGGCCAGCATGGGTTCGGGCAAAACCTCGCCCACCGGCTCGACCAAAACCCTGATGGTGCCGCCGCAAGCGAGACCGACGGCAAAGGCGTCCTCGTCGCTGACACCAAATTCCAATAGGCGTGCCTCACCCTCGTCGATAGCTTCCAATGCCTCAACAATCACAGCGCCCTCGACGCAGCCACCCGAGACAGAGCCTTCGATCCGACCATCGCCACCGATGACCAACTGCGCACCGACGCGCCGCGGTGCACTGCCCCAGGTTTCGACAACTGTTGCAAGGGCCGCACCGCGCCCGCTGCGATACCAGTCCAGAGCTGTTTCAGGGCTGTTGTCGAATCTCTGCATCAGAGCCTCCTGCGGTGTATCGGTTCAACATAGTGAGCCATGATACAAAGAAAAGCGTAGGCGGGTTGCTGTGATATCAGATTGATCCTATCTCGCCCGGCTTCTAATCTGTCATCATGCTTGGAATCAAATCCGGCAGACCCCCAGAATTTCAGAACGGAGACACAGAGTTGAAACGCATTCTTACACTCGGCGCCGCAATCGGCATGTTGGCTGCAACCGCAGCCTCTGCGGATACATATGAACGCTACGGTGAGGTCGAAGGCTGGAAAGTCTTCATCGATAATGAGCGTAAATCCTGCCTGATCGAAGCCATTGATGACGCTGAAAACGTGGTCCAGATGGGCCTGACCGAAGATCGCGGCGTTGGCTATGTTGGTGTGTTCACCAAAGCCAAGACAAACATCAAACGCGGCGAGAAAGAAGCCGTGGCAATCCTTCTGGGCGACAACCTGTATCTGGGCGAAGCCACAGGCATGAAAGGCAACATCACCAAAGGCTATTCCGGCGGGTATGTCCTGTCCGATGACCCTCAGTTTGCCGAAGACATCGCGAAGAAGCAGGTGATGATCGTGTTCCCCGAAAAGGAGTTCGCCTTCACCGTCGATCTGACCGGTACCTATAAGGCGATGGAAATGGCGCGGGAGTGCAACGCGAAACAACTTGGCTAAACCCTAGCCTGAAAGCGCGGACATAAGCCGCGCTTTCTCACCCATGTCACCGGGCTCCGAGATGACGTTCGCCAAGTCTTCAAGCGAGGCAATCGAGTGACCGGCCCGAAAACTATCGACATGTGGCAACATCGCGGCCACACCCTGCGCCTTGGGCGCAAACCCATCCCAGCGCAACAGTGGATTGAGCCAGATCAGGCGACGCGCAGACAGGTGCAACCGTTCGGTTTCCTTGGCTAACGCTTCTGCGTCACCCCGATCCAACCCGTCCGAGATCAGCAGGACGACTGCACCCTGCCCCATTACGCGACGCGACCAGTCCCGGTTGAACGCGTGCAGGCACTCTCCGATCCGCGTGCCCCCTTCCCAATCCTGCGCCTCGGCCCCCGCAGCGGCCAAAGCGGCATCCACGTCACGTTGGTGCAGATGACGAGTAATGTTGGTGAGCCGAGTTCCGAAGGTAAAGGCATGGACCTTTGCCCAACCCGCCCCCTTGGCGTTCGAGACCGTGTGCAGGAAGTGCAGGATCAACCGGCTGTATTGGCTCATCGACCCGGATATGTCGCAAAGCACCACAAGGTTGGGCCAACGCGGTCGCTGTTTTTGCCGCGCTATTTCGTGGAGTTCACCCCCTTGTCGCATTGCGGCACGCAGGGTTCTGGCCCGATCTATCCGATGACCAACATGACTCGGCTGTCCACGACGGCTTTCAATAGGTTTAACAGGAAGGCTGAGACGCGCCAAAAGGCGTTTGGCCTGGGCAATCTCTGCCGTGCTCATCTGTTCGAAATCCAGACTTCGAAGCCTTTCTTCGGAGGATGCGGTTTGTGACGCGTCGATATCGAGCTCGGTCTCACCCTCATCATTCGTGCTCTCGGGCTGATCGCGCTCAACCCCATCCAGCAACGCCTCTGCCGCCCGTTTTTCGGCCGCGTCCGCCTTGCGTTCCTCCTGCACGCCACGAATGGCGGGCAGCATCATGGACATCATATGCTCCAGATATCGCGGGTCGCGCCAGTAGAGGCGAAAGACCTGAGCAAAAACGGTGCGATGTTCGGGCCGGTTCACGAAACAGGCGTGCAGGGTCCAATAGAAATCCTGCCTTTGGGTAAAACCGGCAGCCTGTACTGCCCGGATCGCGTCCACCACCCGGCCCGTCCCGATTGGCAGCCCCGCCTTGCGCAAGGCACGGGCAAAATGCGTGATGTTCTGCGCCAGTTTCGGGTTGTCGGGGATATCAAGCGGGAGTTGTTCAGCCATTACCGTTCATGGGGGCTCTGCCCCCAAACCCCCGAGGTATTTTTGATCAGAAGAAGCATCAGGCGGGTTCGAGATCTGCTTTGGCTTCATCCAGAATGCGTTTCGCCTCGGATCCCTGCAGTTTCTGGATGTCATCCTGATACTTCAAGATCGCGCCCAGCGTGTCGCCGATCACCTCGGGGCTGAGGTTGATGACGTCCAGAGCCAACAGGCATTTGGCCCAGTCGATGGTCTCGGCCACGCCGGGTTTCTTGAACAGGTCTTCAGTGCGCAGGCGCTGAACAAAGGCCACAACCTCACGGCTAAGGGCCTCGGCGGCTTCGGGCGCGCGGGCTTGCAAAATTTCAATCTCACGATTGAAATCAGGGTAGTCGACCCAGTGATACAGGCAACGGCGCTTCAGGGCGTCATGCACTTCGCGGGTGCGGTTCGAGGTCACGATGACGATGGGCGGTTCGGGTGCCTTGACGGTGCCGAGTTCCGGGATCGTGACCTGAAAATCGCTGAGTGCTTCCAGCAGAAACGCCTCGAACGGCTCATCCGTGCGATCCAGTTCGTCGATCAGCAATACTGGCGCGCCATGTTCGTCGGGCCTCATCGCCTGCAACAACGGGCGCTCGATCAGGAAATCATCCGAGAACAGTTCTGTTTGCAGCGCGTTTCGATCTGCACCACCGGCAGCCTCGGCCGTGCGGATGGCAACCATCTGGGCCGGGAAATTCCATTCATAGACAGCGGAAGAGGCATCCAACCCCTCATAGCATTGCAGCCGGATTAACCGGCGGTTCAATCCGGCGGCAAGCGCCTTGGCAATCTCGGTCTTGCCAACCCCAGCTTCGCCTTCCAGAAACAGGGGTCGACCCAGTTTCAGCGATAAGAACACCACGGTCGCCAAAGCCCGTCCGCAGACATAACCCTGCTCTCCCAACATGGTCTGAACCGCATCAATTGACTGCATCTTTGACATGGCATCCCTCCGTCCGACCAAAAGGTCACGCTGGGCGCCGGTCGTCAACCCGGCCCGATATGGTCCCTTAGTCGCATTCCAAGCTCTTTCACAGCGGCCCGCGCTATGTTAGCGGGGCGTCATGACCGAAAGCATCACGATCCGCCGCCCCGACGATTGGCATTTGCATCTGCGCGATGGCGCGATGCTGAAGGCCGTCCTGCCCGAAACCGCACGCCATTTTGGGCGTGCGATCATTATGCCCAACCTAGTGCCCCCGGTTGTGACCGGTGCGCTGGCTGCCGCGTATCGGGATCGCATTCTGGCTGTGCTGCCAGAAGGCATGCATTTTGAGCCGCTGATGACTCTGTATCTGACCGAGGATACCGACCCGAGCGATCTGGCTGCGGCCCATGCCAGCGGATTGGTCAAGGCTGTGAAGCTTTATCCGGCAGGGGCAACGACCAATTCAGCCTCGGGCGTGCGAGACTTCGACAAGGTTCGCCCGGTGCTTGAGAAAATGGCCGAGATTGGTCTACCCCTATGTGTGCATGGTGAGGTCACAGACGCCGAGATCGACATCTTCGACCGTGAGGCCGTGTTCATCGACCGCGTTCTTGACCCGATCCGCAAGGCCACACCTGGCCTTCGCGTAGTGATGGAGCACATCACGACCCGCGATGGCGTTCAGTATGTTGCCGCCAATGAGGCCGATCTGGGTGCGACGATTACGGCGCATCACCTGATCATCAATCGCAATCACATTCTGGTTGGCGGGATCAAACCGCACTACTACTGCCTTCCGGTTGCCAAGCGCGAAGAACATCGGCTTGAGTTGCTGAAAGCTGCGACATCGGGTGACCCACGTTATTTCCTGGGCACGGACAGTGCGCCGCATACGGATGACAACAAGGAAATGGCCTGTGGTTGCGCCGGGTGTTTCACCGCGACCAACACGATGTCACTGGTGGCAGAAATGTTCGACCGTGAAAGTGCCATGGACAAGTTGGAAGGGTTCGTCTCGCTGAACGGACCCGCCTTCTATCGCCTGCCGGTGAACGAGGACACCATCACGTTGGCCAAAGGCCACCCGGTCGAATATCCCAACAAGATCGAAACCGAAGACGGCCCCGTTACGGTGTTCGATCCCGGCTTCCCTCTGCACTGGCGCGTGGTTTAACCCGCCAGTTTTGCAGCCAGATCGCGGGCGCGACCTCCGGTGCGCAGCATCGACCAGATCACGTCTGCCTCATCGGCGCCGATCAGCTTGGACGCTTTGGCGCGCACACGATCCTCTCGATCCGGCAGGGATATCGGGGTTATCAGGTCATGCGTTGCCTCAAGCCGGGCCCCATCGCGGCGCAGCAGGGCCAGATGGGCTTGCGTCTCGGACAAAGCCTCGTCTGCTTCGACCACGATACGGTCCTGCAGCGATTTGACACGCGGGTCCGCGCAGACTTTCTGCGAGTAGCTTCCGGGCAAGGCGGTATCATAGCCAAAGGCCTGCATAGCGATCACCGCGCGGTAGGAGAACTTGGCTTCCAGCCCTGTGGTAGGTGACATCTGGTTGCAGACGCTCATCCAGCGCGGATGCGTTTTGACCTTGATCTCAGCGACTTCGGGTTCGGCGATATCCAGATCACGTGCCGCCTCAAGCGCCGCATGCAATCCATGACAACAGGCGTGGAACTTGTGGCTAACGGATTCGAATAGCCATTCATCTCCGAGCCCATCCAGCGCTGCGACCTTATCCGAAGCTCCTTGATGGGTGGCGCCAAAGCCAAGCGGGCCGTCCAAAGCGTCCTCGTTAGGCACAAAACCCTTGTGAATCAGAAGCGCAGCCTCGACGCCCGCAGCAGAGGCCATCCCAGCGTTATAGGGTTTGCCCATTGTCCCGAATTGCGCCTTAAGGCCCGCCGCGCGGGTCGCCGTCAGTCCCAGCACCTGCCGCATCTGACCCGCGCTGAACCCCAGAAGGCGCCCGAGCGCAACCGCTGCCCCAAAGGCCCCAGCTGTGGCCGTTTGATGAAACCCGGTCTGATAGTGACCACGGCCCAGCCACAGCCCGATACGGATTGACGTCTCCATCCCAACCAAAGCCGCTTCGAGAAGATCGACCAGGATACGATCATCCCACTCTGACGCCGCCAATGCAGCGGGTAGGACAGCGACCGAAGGATGGCCGATATGGGCAAAATGGGTGTCGTCATAATCCAGCGCATGGGACACCGTACCATTGACCAAAGCCGCAGTACGCAAGGGGGCGCCGCCGCCACCGAACAGATGCGCCTGCACTGCACCCGCCTCGTCCATAGCCATGTCCCGGACGATCGTCGCAACGGGCTCGTTAATACCAGCCCGGCCAACGGCGACCCAGTCCAGAACAGAAAGCGATGTGACGATCCGCGCCTGCGCGGTGGTCGTGATCGGGCCTGCGGCAAATGCAGCCAGTGTTGAGGTAAAATCTGACATAAGGCGCAGTCTAGCGTGCGCCAAGCGCGGGTAAAGCCTTAGCTGTAAAGCGCGGCGGCGCGCGCTTCGAAGGCGCGTACGATGCGCTGCATGGCTTCGTTAAAAACAACGCCGATGATGCCTTGCAGGATGGCGTTCTTGAACTCGAAATCCACGTGGAATGAGATATTGCACCCACCTTCGGGCGCGTCCTCGAACTGCCAATCGGATTTCATGTATTTGAACGGGCCATCCAGATATTCGGTATCTATCTTCTTTTGGTCCGGATACAGAGTCACCCGGCTGCCAAACCGTTCGCGGAACACTTTGAACGAGATGACCAGATCGGCCTCCATCACCTCGGCCTCACCCATAGCATAGGTTTTGCGAATACGGGCTGCTGCGCACCAGGGCAGAAACTGCGGATACTGGGCCACATCCGCGACCAGATCATACATCTGTCGCGCGGTGTATGGCAGGTGGCGCGTTTCCGAGTGAATTGGCATGGCATTAAGGCATTAAAAGGTGACATTGGCGCGTCATGTCGTATGTTGCGCGCCAAAGATCAAGGGGGCAGCGATGAGTGACCGCGCATATGTGATAGATGAGATGATCTCGGCCAAGGCCATCGCGGCGCGGATCGAAGAGCTATGTCGGGAAATCTCTGACGAATTTGGCGATACTGACAAGCTGGTTGTGGTTGGCCTGTTGCGCGGTAGTTTCGTGTTCATCGCCGATCTGGTGCGCGAGCTGGACCTGCCGATCGAGGTGGATTTCCTTGAGGCCTCTTCCTACGGTGACGCGATGGAGAGCAGTCGGGAAGTCCGTATTCTCAAAGACTTGCGCGGTGCAATTGAAGGGCGTGATGTGCTGGTGGTCGAAGATATCGTCGATACGGGCCACACACTGAACCATGTCACCAAGTTGCTTCAAAGCCGCAAGCCCTCTCGATTGAAGTCCATTGCGTTGCTCGACAAACCCAGTCGCCGCGAAGTGGATTTCCGGTCAGACTGGATTGGTTTTGAAATTCCGGATGAATTCGTCGTGGGCTACGGGATCGATTACGCTCAGCGCAATCGAAACTTGCCGTTTATCGGCAAGGTCCGGTTTACCGAAGGCGAGTAAGCTGCGGGTTCAGCCCAGAATCTGACGGATCGCATTCAGGAAGATACCCGTTCCGACCGGAATCAAGGCATCCGGGAAATCGTAGTCTGGATTGTGGAGTTGCGGGTGATCGCGCCCCGCCCCAAGCCAGAACATCGCCGTTTTCGCACCTTTGCCAAACTGTCCGAAATCTTCGGAGAATCGTTGCGGTTGGTCGGTCAAGTCACAGGTAACGTTTTGTGCCGCGCATGCATGGGATAAAGCATCGACGGCTTCCGCGTGATTGGTGCAAGCCTCAAAGACATCTTCGTAAGTGATCGAGGCGCTAAGCCCTTCGGAACGCGCGATCTTTTGCACCAGCGCTTCGGCGTCTGATACCAGCTTGTCCATGCGTTGATCAGATACCGTGCGTAACGTCACCCACAATTCACCCTGCCCTGGGGCAACGCCAAAGGTTTGCTCTCCTAAACGCGCATGGGTGATGGTTGTGAGCGCGTAGTCCGTGCTCAGGTCACCACCCGTACCAAGACCCGTGAGCTCAGGAATCAGGGCCGATACCGCACCCGCCGGGGACACCCCATCCTGAGGCGCAGCGGCATGCGAGGTTTTGCCCGTCAACCCAATTCGCATCCCACGCGAGGCGCAATTGGCGGGCCCTTTGCACAGCTGGACAGCACCCAACGCAAGCCCAGGCAAATTGTGCAACGAAAACACATAGTCGGGTGCGATTTTTGCAAAACGCGGATCAGCGCGAAAGGCTTCGGCACCCTGCCCTGTTTCTTCCGCGGGTTGGAAAATCAAAGCAACACGTCCGCGCAATGGGCGTTTCTCTTGCAAGGCCAACGCCACGCCCAGGACCATTATCATATGCCCGTCATGGCCACAGAGGTGCCCGTTACCCGGCACTTGCGAACGATATGTCAGATCCGAAAGCTCCTGTATCGGCAACCCATCCAACTCACACCGGATCGCAACGCAAGGACCTGTCTGGTCGCCATCGAAGACAGCGGCAACGCCATGTCCCCCGAGCCCCGTTAGCACCGTGTCCGCGCCCGCATGCCGTAGCTCATCTACCATCCGCGCGGCCGTGGCCTGTTCCTGTCCGGACAGTTCGGGCTGTTGGTGCAGTTCGTGGCGCAACTGTGTGAGCCGCGCCAAATCGTCAGGCGTCACGCCTGCCCCAGCTTCTCTTGCCGGGCGGCGCGCAGGCGGGCGAAATCATCACCGGCATGGTAGGAAGACCGAGTCAGCGGTGTAGCCGAAACCATCAGGAATCCCTTGCCATAGGCCGCCTTTTCATAGGACTCGAACTCTTCGGGTGTCACGAAACGATCCACCGCGTGATGTTTGGGCGTCGGCTGTAGATACTGCCCAATGGTCAGGAAATCGATATCGGCTGCGCGCATGTCATCCATAACCTGGGCAACCTGTTGCTTATCTTCGCCTAACCCAACCATGATGCCGGATTTGGTAAAAATCGACGGGTCCAGTTCTTTGACCCGCTGCAACAGACGCAGAGAATGGAAATACCGCGCACCGGGACGCACCTCGGGATAAAGGCCCGGCACAGTTTCCAGATTGTGGTTGAACACATCCGGTTTTGATTCCACCACAGTCTCCAGAACTTCCGGATCACATTTCAGGAAATCCGGCGTCAGAATTTCGATGGTCGTCTTGGGCGAGCGATGACGCACCGCGCGAATGGTCTGTGCGAAATGATCGGCACCGCCATCCTTTAGGTCATCCCGATCCACAGAGGTGATCACCACGTGGTTCAGACCCAATTTTTCAACTGCATGCGCCACACGGCCTGGTTCGAAAACGTCCAGCGTGTCCGGACGCCCGGTGGCGATGTTGCAAAAGGTGCAGCCACGGGTACAAATCTCACCCATGATCATCATGGTGGCGTGACCCTGGCTCCAGCACTCGCCCACATTGGGGCAGCCAGCCTCTTCGCAGACAGTGACCAGATTGTTTTCGCGCATGATCCGATGAGTTTCGGCATAGCCTTTACCACCGGGCGCCTTGACGCGAATCCATTTGGGTTTTTTCGGCTGCGCATTGTCCGGGCGGTGAGCTTTTTCCGGATGACGTTGTTCTGGGATCTTCAGATCTCGCACGGGCCGCTTTCCTAGCATTGGGTCAACTTTGTGTACCTATAGCATAGTGCAGTGAAGCCGGTTACGCCAGCACTGCATAGCCGCTATGCATGCACACCGCGCAAGCGCAGAATAAGACGGGAATCAAAGCAATATCGCTTTGTTTTTTCGTTTATTTCCTGCTGCTTAGAGATAACTCGCATACGCAGCATTTCTACGATTGAAGGCCCGGATCAACTGTTTTACTCCCAAGCCAATTCAATATGAATCACAGGAGATCCAGCATGAAATCCGGCGCAAAACTGCCTGATGTCACCTTTCACACTCGCGTCCGGGATGAGGCCGTCGAAGGCCCCAACCCCTATCGCTGGCAGGATGTCACCACAGGGGATTACTTCGCTGGCAAGCGGGTTATCCTGTTCTCGCTGCCCGGTGCGTTTACCCCGACCTGCTCGACCTACCAACTGCCGGGTTTCGAGAATGGCCATGGCGACTTCGTCGCCAAAGGCGTTGATGCCATCTACTGTATGTCGGTCAACGACAGCTTTGTGATGAACAAATGGGCGCAGGATCAGGGGCTGAAAAACGTCAAGGTCATCCCGGACGGGTCCGGTGAATTCACCCGCAAGATGGGCATGCTGGTCGACAAAGACAATCTTGGTTTTGGCATGCGGTCCTGGCGCTATGCAGCGATCATCAATGACGGTGTGGTCGAAGCTTGGTTCGAAGAACCGGGCCTGATGGATAACTGCCCCGAAGACCCGTATGGGGTTTCCTCGCCCGAGAACCTGATGAGACACTTGGAACAGGCGGCAGAGCCTGAATTGGCCTAAGCCAACTTCTACACCCACGATCTGGCCCGCCCCTTGGCGGGCCATTTCATGTTCGGGTGGCCGTTACGATCTGTTCACCCACGTCGCGGATCACGTGTTCCAGCCTTTCGGCCCAATCGGCCTTGCCGCTTGAAGCACGGTGGACCAGCCCGACAGTCCGGGCCGGTTGTGGGCTGCCAAACCGCAATAGTCGCAGGCCTGGAACGGCCTCAGCCTCCGCATGGGCAGCGAGCTCAGGCATCAGGGTCAAGCCAAACCCCTCGGCCACCAACCGCGACAGCGTCGCCAGGGATGAGGCCCCCATGTTGATCTGCCCGCTGCCTCGGTCCTGACCGCAGACCTCGAGCGCCTGATCGGTCAGACAATGACCATCTTCCAACAGCATCAATTGAGCCGATTGCAGATCAAGTGGACGCAGCATATCCGGGCTTGCTGATACCTTTTCAAGACGCGCAGCACTGCCTGCCAAAAGGAACTGATCCTGAAACAGAGGTGTTTCCCGGAATTCGGTGCCACCAACTGGCAAGGCCAGCACAGCCGCGTCAATCTCGCCCACACGCAGCAAGGCCAACAGACGCTCGGTTCTGGCCTCACGTATCTGCACTCGCAGCGAAACATCACCCGAACGTAAACCAGCCAGAACGCCAGGCAAAATATAGGGTGCAATCGTTGGGATAATGCCAATGGACAAGGACCTGTGCCCGCCAGAATGGTCACGGGCAAACTGATCCAGCCGGTCGGCGGCGCCTAGGATCAGACGCGCGCGCTCTAGCACATCGCGCCCCAATGGCGTCAGCAGGATATCGCGGGCCTGTCTTTCGAACAGAACACCGCCCATAATCTCTTCCAGCGCCTTGATCTGAACTGACAAGGCGGGTTGGGACACATTGCAGACCTGAGCCGCACGACCAAAGTTACGCTGCTCGGCGACGGCCTGAAAATATTGCAATTGTCTGAGGGTAAAACTCATAACCCTTGCTTATCAATACCGGGCGATTCCGCAAGGGTTGCATATGGTCTTTATCCGATCATCTGGTCCCGCTCCGTCTGATCTTCATAGTGGCGTTTCAAGCGCTGCAAGGCGATGCGCAGAACGATCTTGCCGGACCGTGCAGACCAACCCATTCGCTTCTCTGCTGCCTCTAGCCCTTCGAGGTAACAGCAACAGCGCAGCGCCACGTCGCTCAGCCCCGGTCCCAGATCCGACAATGCCCGCGCAACCCGATCTCGCGCGTCCGAAGATCCACGCCCGCCATGCGATTCACTGTCAAAGCTGCCCCGGCCACCCCCTGTCAGGAACCGATCCCAGTTTTGCGCAACCTGCGGCCCGATCTGTGCCAGTTCGAAGTCCTCGCGCAGGCGCTCTCCGGCGCTGACAAGGGTTTCGTCCAGAAAGGGTTTGCCATCGCGATCCCTGCGTCGCGCCAGCGCGACCAAGGGGCTTTCAGCGGCACAATAGCGAATCCGGCGCGCCCGATCCGTATGTGTCGTTGAAGCTTTGGCCTGAAACGGCATCTGAGCCTCCGCCATTCCAAATTCATTCTTGGTGCGGGCCTCGTTCTCTGCTTCTGCCACCAGACGGTTCAGCGCCGCGCGCCCCGATGCCGAAATCCGGTATCGCGAGATGCGACCAGGATTGTCGCAGCTGATCCAATCCTGCAGCGCAAGCGCCTGCGCAATCTTGCAATCAACAACAGCCGTTCGGGTTGCCGCAGCATCGCCGGTATCCCGAACAACAACCGCCTTATCCATGTCTTCCGCAACGGCAAGAACCGATCCGGTTTCGCACAGACGACGCAGGATGCGCATCGCTTCCTGATCAAAACTCTCTGTGTCTTCTGCCTCTTGCCCAACCCGGTGATCTTCCGTGATCGAGAAATGCGTTTCGGCCAGCGATTGCAACGCGGCATCCACAAGCGGATCATCCCGACGCATTTCAATGCGTCGGATTTGTCGCAGAATAGTTGATGCATGGCATCCCTCGGATCGTGCGATATCTCGTATCGATCGACCGGTCTCGGTATGAGCAAGGTATCTCTGCGCCCCTTCGGGCACCCAAGCCGGAATGGTGAAAGCCATGTAGTTTTCCATATTCATTTGCCCTCGTCGACAAAACAGACTGCCACTTTTCGCCCGCGGAATTTGAGTTAACCAAATCTAACTAGAGGTGCTTTCGTTACTCGTTCGTTAACCCCAACGGTCGCTAACCAGATTTGATTCAAAAAGATAAACAGTCGTGAAACCATCGTTCGGAGGGAGCCCAACACAAGCAACACCCGCTTAGGTTGTGTGACAAACAGGCCAAATCAAAACCGCGTAAAGGAACACGGAAGATGCAGGACCTGATGACCATGATCACAACCCTCCGCCGCCCACGACTGCTGACACGGGCCGCGAAACTTGGGGTGCAGGATTACAATCGGGACAGGCATTTGCAGCGCATTCTGGGCTATGGATCGCTGCCCGGCACAGGCGCGGCGCTTATGCGGTTGATGGATCTTGAGCGAGAGGTAAACGCGCAGCGAAAAGAAGAAGATGCCGCCTATTCGCTGGTGCGGCATCTGGATCTTCTGATCGCGCTGTTGGGTGAGGCGCAGTTGTATCAGGCCAACCGCGCCTCGGCCCTGAAATGATCAGGTAAACGCATCCGGCATCGAGGCTTTCTTCTCAGCGATGTAGGCCTCAAGCGCTGCGGCTGTGTCCGGGTCCATCTGTGGCTGCTGATAGTTGGCCAGCAGATGTTCGACCCGGTTCGACGCCAACTGCTGGGTATCGCGCGACCCTTCGTCCTGCCAGGTCTCGAACGGCTTGTAGTCCAGCACGTCGGATTTCCAGAAGGCTTCTTTGAAATTGGCCTGCGTGTGAGCACATCCAAGATAGTGCCCGCCCGGACCAACCTCGCGGATCGCATCCATGGCCTGGGCGTTTTCATCATAGGCCACGCCTTTGGCCAGCCCATGCAAAACACCCAACTGGTCGGCATCCATGACAAACTTCTCAAAGTCGGCCACCAGACCACCTTCGAGCCAGCCACAGGCATGCAGCATGAAGTTCACACCAGCCATCAGACCCATGTTCAGCGAGTTCGCCGTTTCATAGGCCGCCTGCGCATCCGGCAGTTTCGAGCCGCAGAACGACCCGGCAGAGCGGTACGGCAGGTTCAGGCGGCGGGCCAATTGACCTGCGCCATAGGTGATATGCGCCGCCTCTGGTGTGCCGAATGTCGGCGCGCCCGAGTTCATGTCGATCGAGGTCACAAAGGCCCCAAAAATTGCTGGTGCGCCGGGTCGAATGATCTGGCTGTAAGAAATACCCGCCAGCACTTCTGCCAGAACCTGCGTCAGCGTGCCCGCAACCGAAACAGGCGCCATTGCACCACCCACGATAAAGGGCGAAATGATGCAGGCCTGGTTGTTCTTGGCATACACCTCCAGCGCGCCCATCATCACGTCATCGAATGTCATGGGTGAGTTGATGTTGGTCAGCGAGGTCATGACTGTGTTGTTCTGAACGAACTCTTTGCCGAACAAAATCTCGCACATCTCAACCGAATCCTGCGCACGGCTGGGATCGGTGACTGATCCCATGAACGGCTTATCAGACAGAGTCATATGCGCCTTGAGCATATCCAAATGCCGCTTGTTCACCGGAATATCAGTCGGCTCGCATACGGTACCGCCCGAATGGTGCAGCCACTTGGACATATAGGCCAGTTTCACGAACTTGTTGAAGTCATCCATGGTCGCATAGCGGCGGCCACCTTGGACATCCCGCACAAACGGCGGGCCATAGACCGGAGCCAGCACCAGATTGCGGCCGCCAATCACCACCGATTTCTCGGGGTTGCGGGCATGTTGTGTGAACTCGCTGGGGGCGGTCTTGATCAGCTCACGTGCTAATCCACGGGGGATGCGCACACGTTCACCATCAATATCGGCGCCGGCATCGCGCCAGCGTTCCAATGCAGCCGGATTGTCCACGAAGTTGACGCCGATCTCTTCCAGCACTGTTTCCGCGTTGTGTTCGATGATCTCCAACGCTTCTTCGTTGAGGATCTCGAAATTCGGAATGTTGCGTTCGATATACTTCGCCGTTTCGATTCGAACTGCGGTGCGCTCGGCACGGCGGGCGGCACCACCGCCACCTCTCGCCCTGCGTCGGGTGCTTGCCTCTGCCATGAGAAATCCCGTCTGATGTGTTTAGATTGACAGCTTAGTTACAGGATTGAGCACCCACAGGCATATGGTTTACGGCGCTCTGGGGGGAAAAGCGACATTGGGCGCAGCGTTCGCAACCATCTGTTCCGTCGCGGCGATGGCGCTACGCTTCCGAGATCGTATCCCACTCGATACTGTCGATACTTGGCTCTAACATCAGTGGGGCCACAACCTTATGCTGCAGTTCTTCGGGATGATCCTCCATCGAAACAAGAACAGCAATTGTACGCTTGCCTTCAATTGCGTCGCCTTTTTCAAAGCCCACGATCCGAACATTGTTCTGCGCCAATGCCTTGAGAACAGCGACACGCGCATCTGCCTGCGCCTCTTCCAAGCATTGCAGAACAACCTTGAACTCCTGAGTCAGAGGCACCCCGGCTCGCGTCGTGCGTTTTAGCCACTTCACCAACGGCCTGAGGCCAAGGTTCACGAATATGACAAAGCCCGTCATCATGACGGCAAACACCCAGGCACCCGCCCCCGCCATCATTCCAACTGCTGCCGAGCACCACAGCGTCGCCGCGGTATTGAGGCCATGAATCGTGAACCCGTGCCGGAAGATTATCCCGGCCCCCAAAAAGCCGATGCCCGAAACAACCTGAGCCGCAACACGCGTTGGGCTGACCTCATCCGGAAAAAGCGCTGAAAACACAACAAAGGCGGCAGCACTTAGTGCAACCAGGGCATTGGTGCGCAGCCCGGCCATTCTTTGGCGCACCTGACGCTCTGACCCGATCAAAGCACCACAAAACAGCGCCAATCCCAAGTTCAATGCGGCTATCTCGATGGAAATCGGCAATTTCTGTCCCTTGTCTTTTCGGGGCATTCCTTGACCCAGTCGGGCTGTCATATTTTCGTTACAAAACTTTTACAATTCCCTTTTTTTGGTTCGCAGAACTTACCCGAGGATCAGAGGTTGCTCTTGCGAAACTGATGCGCTTGGCCTAAGGCGCGGATATGACCCAAGACACCCATGACCGCCTTCTGATCATCGACTTCGGCAGCCAGGTGACGCAGCTGATTGCACGCCGCCTGCGCGAGCTGAATGTTTATTGCGAAATTCACCCTTATCAAAATGTCACGATGAACCTTGTGCGAGAAATGGCCCCGCGCGCCGTGATCTTCTCGGGCGGGCCCGACAGTGTGACGCGCGATGGATCACCCCGCGCCCCGCAAGAGATTTTCGACTACGGCGTTCCAATTCTGGGCATCTGCTATGGCCAGCAGGTGATGATGCAGCAACTGGGTGGGAAGGTCGAAGGTGGTAAAATTTCGGGCGGTGGCGGCACAGCGGAATTCGGCCGTGCTTTTGTCAGCCCGAAGGGTGCCTTGTCCCTGCTGGACGATTGGTTTGCCGAGGGTGACGAACAGGTCTGGATGAGCCACGGTGACCATGTCAGCCAGTTGGCCCCAGGGTTCGAGGTTTACGGCACTTCACCCAATGCTCCTTATGCGATCACGGCCGATACCACACGCCATTTCTATGCGGTCCAGTTCCACCCCGAAGTGCACCACACCCCAAAGGGCGCCAAGCTGTATGAGAACTTCGTAAAGCTTGCGGGCTTCAAAGGCGATTGGACCATGGGTGCCTATCGCGAGGAAATGATCCGCAAAATCCGTGAACAAGTTGGCGACAAAAAGGTCATCTGCGGCTTGTCCGGCGGCGTCGACAGTTCGGTCGCGGCGATCCTGATTCACGAAGCTATCGGCGATCAGCTGACCTGCGTTTTTGTCGACCACGGGTTGCTGCGGAAGAACGAGGCCGAAGAAGTCGTCGGCATGTTCCGCGACAATTACAATATTCAGTTGATCCACGCCGACGAATCCGAATTGTTTCTAGGCGAGTTGGACGGTCAATCCGACCCGGAAACCAAACGCAAGATCATCGGTAAGCTGTTCATCGACGTGTTCCAGAAGCATGCCGATACCATCGAAGGGGCCGAATTCCTGGCCCAGGGCACGCTGTATCCGGATGTGATCGAGTCTGTTTCTTTCTCGGGCGGCCCCTCGGTGACGATCAAATCGCACCACAATGTGGGCGGTCTTCCTGAAAAGATGGGCCTGAAACTGGTTGAACCCCTGCGTGAGCTATTCAAGGATGAGGTCCGCGCCTTGGGTCGCGAACTGGGTCTGCCCGCCAGCTTCATTGGCCGTCACCCCTTCCCCGGCCCCGGTCTGGCAATCCGTTGCCCCGGCGAGATCACCCGAGAAAAGCTGGAGATTCTGCGCGAAGCAGACGCCATCTATATCGACCAGATCCGCAAACACGGGCTCTATGATGATATCTGGCAGGCCTTTGTCGCCATTCTGCCCGTGCGCACCGTGGGCGTAATGGGCGATGGCCGCACCTATGACTACGCCTGCGCCCTGCGCGCGGTCACTTCGGTCGATGGCATGACAGCGGATTATTATCCGTTCAGCCATGGGTTCCTGGGCGAAACCGCCACGCGGATCATCAACGAGGTGCAGGGCATCAATCGCTGCACTTACGATATCACGTCTAAGCCGCCCGGAACGATCGAATGGGAGTAATCCCAGACTGAACAGATGACGTACTGAAAACCTCAGTGCCACCATTGGCAATCTACCTCCTGAGCGCGATTTCTTGAGCTCAGGATTGGCTTGCAATCCAATCTCTGTTCACTCACCCTATGTACGTCTTGTCGGGTGCGTATGACCCGGCCAATTGATTTTTTGTTACTAGGTCCCGCCCAAGGCTTTGTTTATGGCACTTATCCGAAACGCTTTTTATATTCTTTTCATGACCATCTTCACACTGATCGCGCTTGAAGTGGTCCTGTTTGCCGCGTTTTCGATACGGGACATAGTCAGTGGAAATGAAGCCCCCAAAACCTCTGACAATCCCAATCAGGATGAAGAGACCCGGCAGTTCCAAAACGACGCTCAGAGTTTTCAGGGCTATCCCTATAAGGCCTTTGTTGGGTGGCAATCGCCCCAAATCGCAAGCGAGACGCTGAATATCGACGACAATCTGCGTCGGATCACAGTCAATTCGAACCCGCCGACGGATCACAAGGTGCATTTCTTTGGCGGCTCCACCATGTGGGGGCACAGTGTTTCCGATAAGAATACAATCCCGTCTCACTTCAGCAATTTGTCAGGAAAAACAGCGATCAACTACGGGGAACAAGCCTATAACTCGCGCCAGAGCCTCAACAGGCTTCTCAACACTCTGGACAGTATCCAACCCGGCGACAACGTCGTGTTTTTTGATGGTGTGAATGACGTCTATCACAACTGTCTCAGCCTGAACTCGCCCGACGGGCATCCGCGCGAAGGGTTTATTAAGGAGAAGCTGCGTGGGAAGTTCGGCGGCATCTCGGGGCTTGTATCATCGACCTCAACCTACCGGCTGGCCCGCCGGATCAGTGAGAAGCTGGGCTCGGGAGACAATAGCAAGCGCTTTGCAGATCTGAACCAATGTGGTGATCCGGCCTATGCCGAGCGTGTCGCCGATTTCCTCGTCAGCAGCTGGGCTGCAACCGAAGCCATTGTAAATTCACGGGGGGCACGTTTCTCCTGCGTCTTGCAACCAAACCCGTATACCCTGCCCGACCGTCCGTTCAGCCACAACGAAACATATGCCGCGCAGATTCAACAGGTTTATCCGCTGATCCGTGAAAAGGCGCAAAAACTCGACTGTTTTCAGGACTATTCAGGCATCCTGCAGCAGGATTTCTATATCGATCATTGTTGCCACGTAAACGCACAGGGAAACCTGGAAATCGCCCGGCGTTTTGCGCAGGACCTCAACTAATCCAGGCATTTCTTCCTACACGGAAAGATTCAGAGTGCCAGAGCGGAAAAAATCCGGTTAGTTCCAGTTGCAGCGTCGAGAAATTGCGAAGGACACCGGGTGGATAAGGGCTCAATTCAAATCGGCAAGGCGGCCCTTTGGATGACAGGGGCCATTCTGTCATTTTCCTCAATGGCAGTGGCCGGGCGAGAGTTAAGCCTGCATCACGACACGTTCGAAATAATGATGTATCGCAGCTTTGTGGGCATCGTAGTGGTCGCTCTGGTGCTGAGCGTATCCGGCAAATGGCATCAGGTTACAACCCAGCGACTGGGCCTGCATGCGGTGCGCAATGTGCTGCATTTCACCGGGCAAAACCTGTGGTTCTATGCAGTCGGAGTGATTCCCTTGGCGCAGGTCTTTGCCCTGGAATTCACGCAACCGATCTGGGTGATCCTTCTGTCGCCTCTGCTGTTGAAGGAGCGTCTGACGCCGCTGAAGATGCTGGCCGCGCTTATAGGCTTTGCCGGTATCTTGATTGTCGCGCGTCCCGGCACCGCACCAATAAGCCCAGGGCTGATAACTGCTGCAGCGTCTGCAATTTTCTTCGCGTTTACAACGATTACCACGAAAAAGCTAACGCGCTTTGCTAGTATCGGCTGCATCATGTTCTGGCTGGCGGTAATGCAGGCCGCACTCGGCGCAGCAGCGGCCGGTTTGGATGGTCAGATCGCACTGCCAAACGCCCAGACCGCACCGTTTCTGGTTCTGGTTGGATTGGCCGGGTTGCTGGCACATTTCTGCATTACCAATGCCTTAGCCATCGCGCCTGCAACGGTGGTCGTACCGTTCGACTTTGCCCGCCTGCCCACAATTGCGGTGGTTGGCATGCTTTTGTACCATGAGCCAATTGATCATTGGACCATGCTGGGCGCCGCAGTAATTTTTTCCGGTATATTTCTGAATGTCTGGTCCGAAAATCGTAACAGTTTAGCAACAGTCCATAAGTCTAGTTGCAATAAGTAACGCTCCGTCACCCGTTGACCTTAAACTAATCGAAAAGAAAGTATCGGGCACCAATCAGCGGGTCAGTGTCAAACACACTCAGTTTTTAATCACGAAAGCCCGCATCGAAAGCAAGGGAGGACAGCAATGAAAAAGGCACTACTCGCCACATGTGCGCTGTGCGTGGGGGCAACGGCAGGCTATGCAGGTGGTCTGGACCGCAGCGGTCAAGGCATCAATCTGATCTTTGAAGAAGGTTCCGTGGTTCAGTTCCGGTTGGGGTACACTGACCCAAGCGTCAGCGGCACGCTCGGTGGCGTAGATTCTGGAAATGTAAGTAACAGCTTCTTTACGCCGCATTTTGGCTACAAGACCTCGCTAAGTGAAAAGCTCGACTTTGCAATCATGTATGATCAGCCATTTGGCGCTGATATCGAATATGCTTCTACATACCCTCTGTCGATCAATCCAGCGGCACCCGGTGACACACTGAACGCCAGCGCGGATACCGATGCGATCACCGGCTTGTTCCGTTACAAGTTCGATAATGGGTTCAGTGCGCTGGCCGGGCTTCGCATTCAGCGTGTCGAAGCCAATGTGAACGTTCCGGTGGTCGCTGGCTACAACGTTCAGACCGATGCAGATACTGCATTTGGTTATGTGGTTGGCGTCGCTTGGGAGAAGCCTGAAATCGCAGCCCGTGTCGCACTGACCTACAACTCAAAAATCTCACATGATTTGTCTCAGACCGAGACCAGTCTTTTGACCGGCTCCGCCGCAACGACCACAGAGATCGAAACACCGCAGTCGGTCAATCTCGATTTCCAAACCGGGGTAGCACCAAAAACACTTTTGTTCGGATCTGTGCGCTGGGTTGACTGGCCTCAGCTGGATTTTGCGCCGCCAACCTATGTAGGCCTTACTGGAAACAGCCTTGTAGACTATGAAGATGATACATTTACCTACACGCTTGGCTTGGGTTACCAATTCAACGACGAATTCTCGGGTGCGGTAACGCTAGGATACGAATCTAAAGGCTCTGAGCCAGTTTCCAACCTTGGACCGACCAACGGCTTCTGGAGCATCGGACTGGGTGGTACGTATTCGCTTGAAAAGGCCAAGATTTCGGGCGGTGTGCGTTACACAGATATCGGAGATGCAATCGTTGACGGTGCTGGTCCCGGCGCTCGGGCCAACTTCACCGGCAACAGCGCTTGGAGCGTTGGATTCCAGGTTACCTATCAGCTGAATTGATCAGTCCAAATCGCAAGTCTAAGGCCCTGCCCACCCGGCGGGGTCTTTCTTTTTCGCAAGAACCGGGTCGCGACGCCTGTCATCAAATGACAAGTAAAGGCAATGGAACCGCAAAAACATCTCTCACCCCGAGCTTGGGCCGAACTGCTGTTGCTCGGTCTGATCTGGGGCGCGTCCTTTGTTGCGATCCGCATCGCTCTGGACACTATCCCGGTTATGACTTCGGTGCTGCACCGGACCTTCTGGGCCATGGCCGTGCTATGGTTGATTGTCTGGATCAAAGGCATTGAGATTCCGAGAAATCCAAAGGTTTGGCTCGCGTTCCTGATCATGGGCCTTTTGAACAACGTCATCCCGTTTTCACTGATGGCCTGGGGGCAGCTTTACATCGACACCGGCCTGACTGCGATATTGAACGCCGCAACCGCAGTCTTCGGCGTATTGGTCGCCGCGCTGTTCTTTAAAGACGAACGGCTGACACCAAACCGGTTGATCGGTGTGGTCCTGGGGTTTCTCGGCGTCTCAATTGCCATCGGATTAAGCAGTTTCACCGGTTTCAATCTGCAAAGCCTTGCCCAACTGGCCGTGCTGGCGGGCACAGTCTCTTACGCATTTGCCAGCGCGTGGGGCCGCAAACACTTGTCAGGTCTGTCTCCTATCCTCGCGGCTGCTGGAATGCTGACGGGGGCAACCTTACTGATCCTGCCAATCAGTATAATACATGACGGGCTGCCCACACTTGCCCTCCCGGCAGTGACATGGGCTGCCATCGGATACTATGCGATCATCGCAACGGCGGCGGCCTATCTGCTCTACTACCGCGTACTTGCCATGGCAGGCAGTGGAAATCTGATGCTGGTAACCCTTGTGATCCCGCCGGTTGCCATCGTTCTTGGCTCGCTTTTGCGGGACGAAGCGCTTGGCGCAAACGCCTATATCGGCTTTGCGATCCTTGCACTGGGTCTGCTGATCTTGAACCGCCACGGCAAGCATGATTGACGCGCCCCCTCGCCCGTTCTAGCAAAGGCGAAACAAAGGGACAGCGGATCATGATCTACGGCTCGGCAAAAGACTGGCGCACAGCTGCGCGCAAGAAAGTGCTGTTTTTCGGCATGTCGGGCTTGGGCAAAACCTACGTGTCCAACATCCTGCGCGATTCAGGCGATTGGTTCCACTACTCGATCGATTATCGGATCGGCACACGATATATGGGCGAATACATCACCGACAACGCCAAGGCCGAGGCGATGAAAGTGCCCTTTCTGCGGGACCTGCTTCTGTCGGATTCCATTTATATTGGCTCGAATATTTCGTTCGAGAATTTAACCCCCGTGGCCGCCTATTTGGGAAAACCGGGCGATCCGGCCAAGGGTGGGCTCGAAATGCCCGAATACCGGCGCCGCCAGGAACAGTTTAGATTGGCCGAAATTCACGCCTTGCTGGATACCGAATATTTTATCGATCGCGCTCAGCGCCTGTATAACTATCCTCACTTCATCTGCGACACCGGTGGCTCGATCTGCGAGTGGGTCGACCCGGACGACCCTTCGGATCAGGTGATGACTGAGTTGTCAAAGCACACGTTGATGATTTGGCTCAAAGGTGATGAAGAGCACACGGCCGAGCTAATACGCCGCTTCGACAAAGCCCCCAAGCCGATGTCCTATCAGTCCGAGTTCCTGAACCGCAGTTGGACTGAATACCTGGATCAGCAAGGCTGTTCCGAGGCTGAGGTCGATCCCGACGCCTTCATCCGCTGGACCTATGCCCAGGCGCTGGCCCACCGCCAGCCAAGATATGCCGCGATGGCCAAAAACTGGGGCATCGCCCTCACTGCAGCCGAGATCGGTGGCGTGCGTGACGCATCTGATTTCGATGAGTTGATCGAAGGCACCCTTGAGGCTCAGCCCAGGAAAGCCTAGTTAGCAGTTTCCGTTACACTTATTGAAGCCTGAACCGATGCCGATCAAAATCCCATCTGACCTGCCCGCCTATGATGTCCTGACTGAGGAAGGCGTCATGGTCATGGCCGAGGATCAGGCGATGCGGCAGGACATCCGGCCCTTACGCATCGGGTTGTTGAACTTGATGCCCAAGAAAATTCAGACTGAAAACCAATTTGCACGATTGATCGGGGCGACACCGCTGCAGATCGACCTGTCGCTGATCCGCATGACGGAACACCGGACCAAGAACACGGCTGCCGCGCATATGGCGGAGTTTTACCGCCCGTTTCAGGAGGTGAAGGATCAAAAGTTCGACGGCCTGATCATTACCGGTGCCCCGATTGAGCATCTGGAATTCAACGATGTCACCTATTGGGACGAAATCAGCGAAGTGTTCGAATGGACGCAAACCAATGTGCATTCCACCTTCGGCGTTTGCTGGGGTGGAATGGCGATGATCAACCATTTCCACGGCGTGAAGAAACACATGCTGGATGCAAAGGCCTTTGGCTGCTTTCGGCACCAGAATTTGAACCCGGCCTCGCCATTTCTGCGCGGGTTTTCAGACGATTGCGTCATCCCCGTCAGTCGCTGGACCGAGATGAAGCAGGCTGAGATAAATGCCGCACCGGGTCTGAACATCCTGTTGGGCAGCGATGATGTCGGCCCCTGCCTGGTTGAAGATCAAAAGCACCGTGCGCTCTATATCTTCAACCATTTCGAATATGACAGCGATACGCTAAAGCAGGAATATGATCGAGACGTGGCCAATGACACGCCAATCAATGTGCCGATCAACTACTACCCGGATGACGATCCTGCACAAACGCCACAGAACAGGTGGCGTAGCCATGCGCATCTTCTTTATGGCAACTGGATCAACGAAATCTACCAGACAACACCGTTCGATATGGATCAAATTGGCCGCTAAAATACTGATATCATTTGCCGTACTCCTGCTGGGCTTCGCCATTTTTACAACTTGGCGCAGCACCCAGATCGAAGCTCGGGCCGAGGCTGCCTTCCCCCCCGAAGGTCAGATACTGGATGTTGATGGGATAGCGGTGCATGCCGTTGTGATGGGCACAGGGCCGGACGTGGTGTTGATTCATGGCTCCAGCGGGAACACTCGTGATATGACCTTTGCGCTGGCTCCGATCCTTGCGCAACAGTATCGCGTGATCGTGTTCGACCGCCCCGGCCTGGGCTATTCGGCCAGCTTCAACCCGGATGGCGAAACTATCATCGAACAGGCCGAAATCCTGCAAAAGGCCGCGGCGCAGCTTGGGGCAGAGAAACCCATTGTCGCGGGGCAAAGCTATGGTGGATCGGTTTCCCTGGCCTGGGCTGTAACACAGCCCGACAACATTTCAGCCCTTGTTCTGATTGCACCTGCCGCAATGCCCTGGGAAACGCCTTTGGATGGCTTTAACCGCCTAGCCTCAACCCCAACTGGCAATGCTCTGGCCTTGCCGTTGATCACATCCTTTGTTCCAAACTGGTATGTGGACCAGGCGATGGATCAAGTCTTTGCCCCGCAATCCACGCCAGAAGGCTATGCTGCGCATTTCGGACCCGAACTGACGATGCGCCGCGCATCTATGCATGCCAATGCCAAACAGCGAGCAAATCTTCTGGACGAAGTCGCCGCGCTACAGCCGCGCTATTCAGAAATTTCGGTTCCGACCGAGATCGTGCACGGAACGGCGGATGACACCGTTGGGCTGGAGTGGCATTCCCACCGTCTGATTGACCAGATACCGGGGGCTGAACTCATCGAACTTCCGGGGATTGGCCACATGCCTCAGGTGGTCGCAGCTGATGCGGTCGCAGCAGCAATTGATCGCGCTGCAAAACGCGCGGGTTTGCGTTAAACGGTCAGCTAATCCATAGTAACTTATGGATTTATCATGAGGTGAGGCATGGCCCGGACCGAAAAAGACGCGATCACGGCCTATTTCAACAAGAAAGCCCCCAAGGACGTACGTACGCTGATCAAGACGGCCGAAAAAGGCGATATCCTGAACCCGACCTACCCGTATGCTCAAAAGATTAAGTCGAAAGACTATGAGTCTCAAATCGATGCGCTGCAGATCGAACTGGTCAAGATGCAGTCTTGGGTCAAAGAAACCGGCGAACGCGTAGCGATTATCTTCGAAGGCCGTGATGCTGCGGGCAAAGGCGGCACAATCAAGCGGTTCCGCGAAAATCTAAACCCTCGGGGCGCACGCAACGTTGCGCTGTCCAAACCCTCGGACGCCGAGCGCAGCCAATGGTATTTTCAGCGCTACATCCCTCATCTGCCTGCCGCAGGCGAAATCGTGTTTTTTGATCGCAGCTGGTACAATCGCGGGGTGGTTGAGAATGTCTTTGGCTTCTGCACGCACGAAGAACGGGAACGCTTTTTTCGTCAGGTCATTCCGCTAGAAACCGGTTTGGTCAATGACGGCATTCGACTGTTCAAATTCTGGCTAAATGTCGGCCGGGCCGAGCAGCTCAACCGGTTTTTGGCAAGAGAAACCGATCCGCTAAAGCAATGGAAACTCAGCCCGATTGACGTGGCCGGTCTGGACAAGTGGGATGCATATTCGGAATCGATCTCCGAAACCTTAACCCGTTCACATACCGAGAAAAGCCCCTGGACCATCGTCCGATCAGACGACAAAAAACGCGCTCGTATTGCGGCCATCCAGACGGTTCTGCATGCATTGGATTATGATCAAAAAGATCGCAAGGCTTTGGGTAAGGTTGACCCAAAGATCTGCGGCGGGGCAGAGATATGGGACGCTTAAACAAAAAAGCACAAATCATCGATATTCGACACCACACCAAGTAGTTGGACGGCAAGCCGCCAGTCGACTATGTCAATGGTTCTGGAATACTGAAAACAACCCTGAGGCCGGGATGACGAAACGCGGGTACCACCACGGAAACCTGAAACAAGCCTTGATCGAGGCCGCGTTGTCCCTGATCGAAGAAAAGGGACCAACTGGCTTTACCCTGTCCGAGGCTGCCAAAACCGCCGGTGTCACACCTGCCGCTGTCTATCGCCATTATCACGGGCGCGAGGACCTGATAGCCGAAGCGGCAAAACAGGGTTTTGAGATGTTCGCGGACCTAATGCAATACGCCTATGACCAGGGTCAACCTTCGGCCTTAGCGGCGTTCGAGGCCACAGGGCGCGCCTATCTGGCTTTTGCCAGAAAACATCCGGGCCACTATATTGCGATGTTCGAAAGCGGCGTCTCATTGAACCGCACGCCCGAGCTGTCGCTGGCAGCGAACCGTGCCAAATCCGTGCTGGAAAAAGCAGCTGCAGATCTGTCTCAGCATATTCCGCCCGAAAAGCGCCCGCCTGCCTCGATGTTCAGCGCGCATATCTGGGCCATGAGCCACGGCGTGGTCGAGCTTTATGCCCGCAACACGGGCGCGACATCACCCTTCCCGCCCGAGGATTTGCTGGAAAGCGGTATCGGCATCTATCTGCGAGGTTTGGGTCTGGTCCCGCAGGACGATTGATTGGTTCAGATGCGCCCGCTGCCCTGAGGAACACTCAGCCCAGACGTGACATTGATCAGGTCCATGTCACCCATTCCCTTGATCGCAACGCGCCCGATATCCGACACTTGAAACTCGTCAATCAACGCGTATTTCATCTCTTCCGGGGCAACAATATGCATCGGGTTTGCAAAGACCTGAAGACGCGCAGCTGTGTTCACCGCAGGCCCGAACACGTCGTAAACATATTTCTGAATGCCTACGACCGACCCGACAGCCGCGCCCATTCCCAGACCAATCCGGGCCTGCCATTTATGCGGATGGCTTTCATTTCGACGCTCGAGATATCGCAGAAAGCGCACGGCGCAATGGGCTACAGAGGTTGCGTGATCAGGCGTGGCGTCCGGCATCCCGGAAACGGCCAGATAAGCATCGCCAATCGTCTTGATCCGTTCACATCCGAACTGCTCGACAATCCGATCAAAGGCCGTGAATATATCGTTTAATTCGCTGAGTGTGACAGTTGGATCGGTTCTGGCGGCGAAATCGGTGAAGCCGACAAAATCCAGCATCACCACCGAGACTTCTTGGTACAACTGAGGCGTCACAACGCCGAAGGTTTTGAACTCTTCATAGACCGCGCGCGGCATGACGTTCAGCAGCAGACGCTCGACCCTCTCTTTTTCACGCTCCAACTCACGGGTATTGCGCTCTACCATGGTCGAGTAGCTGTCGATCATGCTTTCAAGCTCACGAATGCGAGTGATGTTCTGGCATTCAACAATCAGCAGTTGGTCTGACAGTTCATTGGTCAGCGAAACGGTGACCGCAAAGACCAGTGTCCGGCGCTTTGGTTTGATCTTTAACTCAACAGAGTAGCGTAGTCCGGACTGTTTCACATCATCCAGTTCACGCAGATCAAGGTCAGGGATAAGGTCCAAAAGCGTCTGTTTCTTTTCGGGCGTGCCGAACCATTCCGAGAAAGGACCGTTATGAAAGACAAACTTCAGGTCCGACGCCCGCACGATCGCTACGCCGACCCCGATCGCGCGTAAAAGTTGTTCATTGATGGCATGAATGCTCATGCAGCGTGCCGTACCACTATGATTGAACGTTTGTTTTCAATCGCGCCAAGGGCCGTTTGGATATCCTGAGCGGATACACCGTGCATCTCCAAAGCTTCACCAAACAGCGCAGCCATCTCGTCAAAATCCGCATGCGTAATATTGAGATGGCTGTGAACAGCCTTGATCCTGTCATCGCTGAATGAAGCCGGGCCGCCGATTAGTGAGGATACAAACTTGGTCTGATGATCAATCAATCGAGGCATATCGATATCTTCGAAATAGTCCCCGATCTGGTCGGACTCTAACGCCATTTCATAAAATGACATCACCACCCGGCTGATCGTTTTGAAACCACCGTATTTCTCATAAAGCGTCTGTGCCACACGAATACCCGGGTGCTACCTTTGAATAACACCATGAGACTACATCAAATTAATGGTATTGTTAACGTTTAACGGGTCAATGCACCTGCAACCTGTGTATCTGCTGAAAAACGTGACATCGAATTGTGAGTCAGCGCCTATCTGGTTCCGTGTGTTTGATCATATGCGGACACAGCAGGTTGCACATGTGCTGATCGCGCTTCATCGCCCGGATCGTAGATCTCGATCAGCAAGGGATAGCACGCGGCGGTGTCCGACGAATGCTCTGACGAACAATCCCCGCCAGGACAGGCTGACAGGCCAACGGTCACGTCGATTTCGGCATAAAATTCAAGATAATCGCCCGGGCGCACCGGGCTGGCCTTCATGAAATACTGCCCGGTTTCCTGTGTGAATCCGGTGCACATGAAAACGTTCAGTACATCGTGTACAAGCATCTCGGCTTCGTGCAAGGGCAGTTCACGATGCTGGGCCAGCGTGCGTGTCAGGTTCGAATGGCAGCAATAGTGGTAGTCATGGCCCGACAGCAAACGCCCTGTGTACGGATCGCACCGCGTGCCAATCACATCATGGAGAGAGCCACCAAAAGCGTCGAACCCGTACCAATCCAGCGTATCGTCAACGATAGTGGCCATCGGGCGCAGGAAAGGAAAGCTGGACCACATCCGGTCACCCGTCGACAAATGCGTGCCATGCAACGCGCGGGTTTTGCCGGAATAGAACCGCTCTGACAGGTTATGGGTATTCCACAGGTTCAAATCCCCAACCTGCGGGCCTTCGACCGAGACAATCCGGAAAAAGGCACCGGCAGGCACGTCGATACAGGCAGCATCGCGCGGCGCAGCTGTCACCTCAGCCGATTTACGGGCTGTTTCGCGCAGTGCCTTCAACCCATTCAGATTGGGCTGCACCAAGCTGTCAGGCGGGTAGCAAATGACCGGCTGAATGGCCTGACGCGCCGCCGCATCAAAAGGCGCTGCGTGTTTGGGATTGTCAGATTTCATAGGCTACCTCCGGACCAAGTACCGATTGTTCCGTAACTAGTTAGCTTAGTTTCTGATCGACAACCATGCCTGCATCAAGCTGCTGAAAGAAACACATACCCAAAGCCGCCTACACGCCAATCGAAGGTTCCTATCAGCAAGGGATGATGGCGGAGAGACAGGGATTCGAACCCTGGAGACGGTTTCCCGCCTACACACTTTCCAGGCGTGCGCCTTCGACCACTCGGCCACCTCTCCGTGAGCGGGATACTTGAACCATCGTCAGAGGATTTGCAAGGGGCGAATAGCGCGAAAACTCAACCTTTCACAGGCAGCTCTGAAATCGGGCTAAGGCTCATCTCCGTCACCGTCAGACAGGTCCGCCTGGGTCAGATCGGCGGGTTTCGAAGAGGCCTGTCTGAGTTTCTCCTCAGGCTTGGCAACAGGCGATTGCGCTTGCAGCACCTCTGGGTTCCGCAGCCAGAGGTCACGCTGAGCGAACGGAATCTCGATGCCCGCTTCGGTGAAGCGTCGGTTGATTTCGTGGTTCATGTCGGATTTCACCGACAGCACCCAGTTCACATCCCGCAGAATGGCACGGATTTCAAAATCCAGCGAATCCGCACCGAACCCCTGGAAAACGACGCTGGGCGCTGGGTTCGCCAGAACCATGGGATGTGCGTTTGCAATCTCACCCAGGATCGTTTCAACCTGCTGTGTATCGGTGCCATAGGCGACACCCACGGGCACGATAACGCGGCCAATTGTATTGCCTCTTGTATAGTTGGTAACCACGCCGGAAATCAGGTCCGAGTTGGGGACGATCACATCTGTACGGTCAAATGTTTCGATCCGCGTTGACCGGACCGAGATGTCGCGCACATAGCCCATCATTCCGTTTACATCGATCCAGTCGCCTTTGGAGATCGGCCGCTCAACCAACAGGATTATGCCCGAAACGAAGTTCGACACGATAGTTTGCAGACCAAACCCAATACCGACAGACAGGGCACCCGCGACAATAGCAAGCGATGACAGATCAAAACCTGCCACCATGATTGCAACCAAAGCCGCCAGGAAAATCCCAACATAGCCTGAACCTGCGACAATCGCGTTCTGCCCACCCGGATCGATACTGGTTTTGGGCAGCAACGAGTTTCGCAACCCGCTTTGCAACAATCGTGTCAGCCCATACCCGATCACAAATACGGCGACAAAGGTCAGGAAGTTACTGGGCGAAATTGTAATCCCGCCGATGTTGAACCCTTGCAAGAGGCGCGACCAGACTTCCAGCAAGTCCGTTTCACGCGCGCCCCAGTAAATCGCCAAAATCGGCAACGCCAATATCGACAGGGCAAACCCGACCAAAACTGCGAACAAAGAATCCCGCGCGGCATCGCCCTGCCCTGTGATCCAGCCATAAACCTGGCTGATAAAACGTTGGATGATGACCAATGCAGCGATCAGAATGAGTGTCTTAACAGCAGGGAAGACAATGGCCTCGGCTGCGTTGATATAGCCAAAAATCGCCAGAAAAGGCGTTGTGATACCCAACAAGAAAACTGCGCGGCGTAAGAACTCGAGCACTTGGGTGAAACCGGCGCTGCGCACTGTGCCCGCCTGATCGGACCCTTCAGACCGTATGTCATTGGTTCGAATTTGCCGAACACGTAGCAGCAAAAGCGCAGTGACCACGATCACCGGAAAACTGACAACGGCGCGGGTCGCATCAGAAATGTTTTCGATCTGCTCGAACAGCAATGCCAACTCGTGCAGGATCAACATGATCGCTAGAAGATCAATGTAGATGCGCAATTCTGTGATTCTGGCAGGGGAAATACGCTTAAAGTCGTTCGCTGCGCTCATCACGTAGATCTGACGGCCAATCCAATCATAAAACAGAATGATCGCAGCCCAATAGGGAATCTCATCCAGCAGCAAAGTACCCCTCAGACCAAGAACATCGGTCATGTCGATGGCTGTCACGATGGCGACGACCCCGATCCAGGGCAGAACAATCCGAAGCAGAGAAATCACAAAGGTCCATGCGCCTGCACCCCTGCCGCCGAGCCTGCGCAAATAGTCCCCGCCTTTTTCGGACCAATGCTTACCAAAGATCAGCAAAACAGCGGAGAGCACCAGCAATATAAAGATGCCTAAACCACGATCGGTGACCTGTTCGCGAACAACGTCTGTTCGCATGTTCTCGACCGTTTCATTGATGAGGCTGCGGAAGGCCTCTTTGACGTCCACCCACGCCGGACCCCAATAGACCGGATTGATCGGAGACGGCCCTTTTTCAAGCAGTTGTTTTTTCTGACGCTCGCGAAGGATCTGATCAATTTCGCCGATCAGCCCGTTTGCACGACTGAATGCTTCTTCAGATATGATCCTTGGGACCCGCAGCTTGTTGAGCTGGTTTTCGAGATGCTCGCGCAACGCAGCGATGTCTTCAGGTTCTGAGGCATCGCCTTCAGGCTTGGGGCCCAGGGCCTTTAACTGGCTTTCAAGCGTCTGTATCCGCTCTGTGTTGGCGCCACGCGCCCTGTTAAAATCTTCGCGATATCCGTTAATTTCCGAGCGCAAGTTCTCCATTGCGGCATTCGATGCTCGGTTTGCATCAATCACCGCCTCGGCACGGTCCGCCGTTTTAATCCAACCCTGATAATACTCACTCTGCCTGTCGGTCAGTTGCGCGGTAGCCGCGCCAACGAGCCCGAACATACAAAAGATCAGCAGCGTCAGACACAGGCGGACCTGTTGCAGCATTAGATATCCTCGAAAACGCCGGGGATTTTACGGGGAACTTCGGTCATCCAATCAGGCACCGGCAGTTCTTTTTCCCGCAGGAATTCCGGGTTGAACAGTTTCGACTGATAGCGCGTGCCGTAGTCGCACAGAATGGTCACAATGGTATGGCCCGGCCCCAAATCCTTGGCCAGACGCACTGCGCCCGCCATATTGATCGCGGTTGATCCGCCCATGACCAGACCTTCTTCGCGCAGCAGATCGAAGATATAAGGCAAGGCTTCGTTGTCGGTCATCTGATAAGCGAAATCGGGTTTAAACCCTTCGAGGTTCTTGGTGATGCGCACCTGCCCGATGCCTTCGGCGATCGAGCCGCCCTCCATCGCGATTTCTCCGGTGGTGTAGTAGGAATACAACCCCGCGCCCATCGGATCGACCAGACCGATCTTCACGCCTTTGGGCTGCAACGCTTCCGCCACACCGGCCAATGTACCGCCCGACCCGACCGCGCAGACAAAACCATCCACCTTGCCGTCGGTCTGTTCCCAAATCTCGGGCCCAGTGGTTTCCACATGCGCCTGACGGTTGGCGACGTTGTCGAACTGATTGGCCCAGATCGCGCCATTGGGTTCGGTCTTGGCCAGTTCTTCGGCCAGGCGGCGCGAATAGTGGACAAAGTTATTGGGATTGCGATACGGCGCGGCGGGAACTTGCACCAATTGCGCACCCGCAAGGCGCAGCATGTCCTTCTTTTCTTCTGATTGAGTTTCGGGGATCACGATCACCGTCTTGAACCCCATCGAAGCACCGACCAGCGCAAGGCCTATCCCGGTATTGCCCGCGGTACCTTCGACAATCGTGCCACCGGGCTTTAGTTCACCCCGGGCTACCGCATCGCGAATGATGTAAAGCGCCGCGCGGTCTTTGACGGACTGACCTGGGTTCATGAACTCGGCCTTGCCGAGGATCTCGCATCCGGTCTCTTCACTGATGCGTTTCAGCCGGATCAGCGGTGTTTTCCCGACTGCGTCGGCAAGGTCTCGTGCAATGCGCATGGCGCCCTCATGTCATTTGGTATCAGGCAAGATTTACAGCCGCGCTGCCGCAACCACAAGCGCGATAGTCACCCGCGCAGCCGGTCCCGGTGGCGGGCCAACCAATGGGCTAAGGACAGAAGCGGCAAATCCTTGAACGCATGGCTGTCTACAAGGTCGATGAATTCGGAATAAGGCACGATCCGGGTGCGGATATCTTCGCCTTCGCTCGCCAAACCGCCCGTATCCGTGGTTTGGGTCAACTCCCCTAGTCCGACATAAAGATACAGGTACTCGGTCGAGGATCCGCTGGACGAATAAGCCCCGCCTGCAAATTCCAATGTGTCAAAGGTGACACCGGCCTCCTCCAGCGCTTCGCGATATGCGGCTTGTTCCGGTGTTTCACCCGGATCAATCATGCCCGCGACAGGCTCCCACATCCAGGGTTCTGGGTCTTCGATCAGGAAAATCGGTGTCCGAAACTGTTCGACCAGCAGGACCGCATCGCGCACAGGGTCATAAGGTAAAACGACCACCGCACTGCCCTGCAGCAAGCTGTTGCGGTTCAGAACCGGCCCCATTGATCCGTCATGCTGGCGAATTTGAAGCTGGATCTCCTCCATTCCGAAATAATCGACATAGGCCCGGCGGTGTCCGTGGACGATCACGTCCTGCGCGATGTCACGCGGATCACCAGTGCGCCGCTGTCGGGCGAACAGCTTAGCCCAGGCACGGGTTTGGATGGCGGGCATGCTGCGGGTCATCTGCTTTGGGTCGACTCTGCCGAAATAGGCCATCTCCTCTTCGGCGGCGAGGGCCGTAACGGGCCCCAGTCTTTCGGCCCATCTTTCCAACGACCACAAACCCGAAGGAACCCAGACGCCGGGCGCTGGAAAGAACACCTGAGCCTCTGCCGGCGTTCCATCTGGCAAAGCAACGCTCAGCGTTTGCAGATCATAGTCGAAACCGCCTTCGTAGAACGACAACCGCGCCAGATCGACCTCGCTTAGTCCACGTATCAGCAGGCCGTCGGCTTGTGCACCCGATACGCGTTGGATCATCGGGAAATCCTGACCCTGTACCGCGTGAACAGCGTGATCCGCAAGGATTGCTGGTGTGATGCGCAAATCCTCCGCGGAACGGCCCAGGACACACTCCAGCAGCGGGACATAGCGAAGGGTGCCGTAAAAGAACAAATCTGACACGGAGAGGCTTTCTATTTGGAGTGACGGGTCAGCGCCAGCGGCGGCTAGCGATTTCGGTTGCAAGCCCAGACAAAACAGACCCAACGGCTAGGGTGATCAGGATTTCAGGCACCAGCAGAAGCTTTCCATAATCGACTCCGATCACGAAGATCGCCTTTACAGCCTCGAAGGGGCCATCATACCGGTTGCGCATGGCCAGGCGGAACATCTCGTAACAGCCCTGCACAAACAACGCCCAGAACACCAGCGAGGCCACTCCGGTCAGACCATTGTTGATCCCCGCCGTCCATCCGCGCCCGGCGCGCTTGCCCATGATCTTCCACCCACAGGCAACGGCCAGCGCAATGTTCACAAGGGTGAAGTAGCCATAGTCTTTGCCCTCTTCGCCATTCTCGATGATCATGGTCGACACCAGAAAGGCCACCACCACCAGGCAAAGGGCGGCAACTAGACGAGCGGCTGTGGGCATTGCGTATTCCGTTCCTTAACTGGGCTTTGCTATGGTGATCTGTGTCACATCGCAATTGCCTGTGTCAAAGGCAGCGCCACATGCGGTCAAATAATAATTCCACATGCGGCGGAAACGCTCATCAAACCCCATGTCCGAGATCTGATCCCATTTGGCGTTGAACGTGTCATACCAGCGGCGCAAAGTCAGGTCATAGCTTTTGCCGAACTCTTTCGAACGCACCAAGTTTAGTCCCGCCAGATCGATTTGCTCACGTAAAACCGTAGGCGATGGCAGCATACCGCCGGGAAAGATATATTTCTGAATGAAATCAACGCCATTCTTATAGTAGTCCCAGCGGTGATCGCCAACTGTGATAATCTGTAGCGTCGCCTGCGCTCCGGGTTTCAACCGCTCGCGCACCGTATCGAAATAGACAGGCCAGTATTTCTGCCCAACGGCCTCGAACATCTCGATCGAGGCGATACCGTCATATTGCCCGGTTTCATCCCGATAGTCCTGCAGCTTCAGATCAACCATATCGGAAAGCCCAGCCTTTTCCATGCGTTGCTGCGCAAACTTCAACTGTTCTTGACTGATAGTCAGGCCGGTGACCCGAAGGCCACGCTCTTTCGCGGCATATTCGGCAAAACCGCCCCACCCGCATCCGATCTCAAGCACATGATCACCGGGTTTCACGCCCATTTCGTCAATCAGGCTGGCATATTTGGCGGTTTGCGCCTTTTCCAGACTCTCCTGCCCGGTCTCGAACAAGGCGCTTGAATAGGTCATCGTATCATCAAGCCAAAGACCGTAGAAATCATTCCCCAGATCGTAATGATACGAGATGTTTTTCTTGGCCTGAGCCCGGTTGTTCCGATGCAACCAGAACCGCAAACGTTCATAGGCCTGAACAAGGAATTTGCCCGTAAACCCGTCATAAACCGTTTCCGAGCCCAGATGCACCAAATCCATGAAAGAACGTAGGTCCGGCGTGCTCCAATGCCCTTCTAAATAAGCGTCCGAGAATCCAAGCTCGCCTTCGCGGATCAAGCGTGCAAATACATCGGGATCATGAATTTCTACGGCGGCAATAGGGCCCGGTTTTGCACCTTCGGTCCGAAACACACGCCCGTCAGGCAGTGTGATGTCCAATCGCCCGGCCTCCATCTTGCCGAGCATTTTGAAAACTTGAGCAAAATATCTGGGCAGGTCTTTCTGCCCCTCGGTCGATGTCAGGGTCATCCGCTCTCCCCTCTGCGGTGTTTGATGCAGGCTAGGACGGGTTTTTGTTTCTTGCAAGTTTTCAGTTCCTTACTGGTTTTTTCGGCTGTCATACGCAGACAGAGCACGGGCGCGGCCTTCGGCCAGTTCAACAACAGGCGGCGGATAGGATTGCCTTGCATCCAGCCCCCAGGACCGGGGAACCGCATCGAAATATGACAGGGCCGTAGGGGTTGGGTTCGAACGATCTTCGGCGATCCAGCGATCCAGATATTTGCCTTGCGGATCAAACTTTTCCTGCTGGGTCAGCGGATTGAAGATACGGAAGAACGGCGCGGCATCGGGGCCCGATCCGGCCACCCATTGCCAGCCCATCGCGTTGCAGGCCGGGTCCCAATCAATCAGGCAATCCTCGAACCAGCACATGCCAATCTTCCAATGGGTCATCAAATGCTTGGTCAAATAGCTTGCAACAATCATCCGGGCGCGGTTGTGCATTCGGCCTGTCACATACATCTCTCGCAGGCCTGCATCGACCACCGGAATTCCGGTTCTTGCCTTCTTCCACGCTGTCACCTCGGGGTGGTCCGCGTCTGTGTTCCACGAAAAAGCATCCCATTCAGGCCGCCAGTTACCGCTGAGCAGATGCGGCGTGTGGTACATCAGATGATAGGCGAACTCGCGCCACACCAGTTGTCTAAGAAAGCTACCAGTACCCGAAACCCCCAGCATTGCCGCGCGCTGCACCCTGTGCCATGCGCTCCGTGGCCCGATCTCACCCAGCGAAAGGTATTCTGACAGGTTTGAGGTCCCATCGATATCCAGCCGATCCCGGTCATCAGAATAGCGCGCGACACGGTCAAGAAACCCGTCCAAATGATCGAATGCGGCGCTTTCGCCGGGCTGGACATAGGGGCGCACAATCTGCGCACCCTGGTCCATGGGCCTCGCCAAGTTCCAGTCAGCCAGGGTGTCGCTCTGAGGCCAGTGCGACGGTGCGGTCAGGCGCGTGACGGCCGCATCAGACTCTGGCAGGTCTCTCCCCTGCACCGCGCGCCACATCGGCGTGAACACGCGAAACGGTTGTCCGGTTTTGGTGGCAACGGTCCAGGGTTCGAACAACAGATGACCTGAGAAGGACTTCGCGCATACGCCATCCTCGGTGAGCTTCGTCTTTATGTTGGTATCACGTGCAATCGCATCCGGATCGTAAGCGCGAGACCAGTAAATCTCGGACGCCCCTGTCTCGGCAATCACCGCGCGCAACTGCGCCAACGCATCGCCGCGCCGAAAGATCAGACGGCTGCCAATCTGTTCTAAGCTTTGGGAAAAGGCATCCAACCCCAGACCCAAACGCCATTTAGGGGCGGCCCCCAGCGCTTCGGCCAAAGGATCAAGGATGTATACCGGCACCACTGGGCGACCTGTTTGCGCAGCAGCGGACAGCGCCGGATGATCGGACAGGCGCAAATCCCTGCGAAACCAAACGATGATCGGAGAGTGCTGTGACGACATAGCCAGCCTGTTGTTTTCTTCGCACTACGAAACAGGTCTGAAAGTGGATCACAAAACGCGGTCAAGCGCCTCCAGTAATTGATCAATTTCCTGTTGTGAAGTGTAATGCGTGAAGCTGACCCTCAGGACACCCATAGCCGGATCGACACCCATCGCCTGTAACGGGCGCACCGCGTAGAAATCGCTTCCACCAGCCATTACACCATATTTCGCCAGCTCCGCAGCAACAGGCTCTGCTGGCCGTCCTAACGAAAGTGCAACCGTCGGTGCGCGGCGCGTTGCATCCGAGGGGCCGATCAGACGCACGGTGTTACGGGTTTTCAAAGCATCCAAAACCGGTTGCAGCAACGCTTCTTCATGGGCGCGCATCAGGTCATGCACAAATGCACCTTGCTCTGCCGCGCCTTGTTTTGGGCCACCGTGATGCAGACAAAGTTGTTCGATGTAGTCGGCCATCCCGGCGCTCGCTGCAATCTGCGCGTGGTCTGGCCCAGCCGGTGTGAACCGTTTGTACAGGACATCACCGTTGAAATAATGTGCCTGATTGGGCAACAGCTCGCCCAGCCCCCGCCGAATGACCATACAGCCCTGATGCGGGCCATAGGTCTTGTAGGCGGAAAACAGGTAGATATCCGGCCCAAGATCGCCAACATTCGGCAGCCCGTGCGGCGCATAAGAGACGCCGTCGACACAGACAAACGCGCCTGCGGCATGGGCGATCGCGGTGATTTCGGTCACCGGGTTGATTTCACCCACCACGTTGGAGCAATGCGGAAAACAGACAAGGCGCACCTTCTCATCCAGAAGGTTCTCAAGGTCCTTAGGGTCCAGCGCGCCGGTGTTAGGATCGATCTGCCATTCCCGCACCTCGACCCCGGCATCCGCAAGCCGCCGCCAGGGCCCGGAATTTGCCTCGTGATCCTGATTGGTGACCACTATCGCCTCACCCGGTTTCAGCCATTGCCGGAAGGCCTGCGCCAGAACATAGGTGTTTTGCGTGGTCGACGGGCCAAAGCTCAGCTCGTCTGTCTCAACGCCCAGAATGGCGGCGAGTCGGGCGCGCGCCTCGTCCATCTCGGCGCCCGCGAGCTGACTGACCTCAAACGGCGCATAGGGTTGAACCTTGCGCTGGGTGTAGAACCGGGTCAGCCGGTCGATGACGGGCTGGCAGGTATACGACCCGCCCGCGTTTTCAAAGAAAGCCTGCCCCTGCAAACCGGATTCGGAAAAGGCTGGGAATTGCGCCCGCACGAAATCAATATCCAACGGTGGCATGGTCGGTCCCTCCCCTATGTGTTTTCGATTGATCGCGCAGCGTCAGCCCTGAACCTTGGTATAGGTCCCCTCACCGGCCAGAATGCCCCGGAAGCCGCCGGGCTCATCCAGTCCAAACACGATCAACGGCAGGTTATTGTCCCGCGCCAACGCAATGGCCGAGGCATCCATGACCCGCAAGCGTTTCGCCAGAACGTCATCATAGCTGACCGTGTCATAGCGCACGGCATCCGCGTGCTCTTTGGGGTCTTTGTCGTATACACCATCGACCCCGTTCTTGCCCATGAATATCGCCTGACAGGCCATCTCATTGGCGCGCAGGGTCGCGGCGGTATCGGTGGTGAAATAGGGATTGCCGGTTCCGGCGGCAAAGATGCAAACCCGTTTCTTTTCCAGATGTCGCACGGCGCGACGGCGGATATAGGGCTCGCATACCTCATCCATGCGAATGGCAGAGATCACACGGGTGAACACCCCGATCTCTTCCAGCGCCGACTGCATCCCCAGCGCATTCATGACGGTGGCCAGCATGCCCATGTAGTCTGCCGTTGTCCGCTCCATCCCTTGAGCTGAGCCGCTGAGGCCGCGGAAGATGTTACCCCCGCCGATCACCATGCAAATCTCAACGCCCAGATCATGGACCGACTTCACTTCTTGCGCGATGCGCTGCACAGTTGGCGGGTGCAGGCCGAATCCCTGATCCCCCATCAGCGCCTCGCCAGAAATCTTCAGCATAACGCGGTTATACTTGGGTTTCGTGATGTCGGTGGATGAGGTCAGGCTCATATTGCGCTCCGGGCTGGCACGGGTTTATTTTCCGGCGCAAAATGAAGCAAAACCTCCGCAGGTTCAATGCGGTTGGTCAGGAATAAGACACCCCGGTATGGCCCAGCACACCCAAGCACAGATTTGGAACGATTTGCCCCCAATCGAAGACGGCAAACCCGTTCTGATCGCAGGCCCAACCGCATCGGGAAAATCCGAGCTTGCGTTGCGGATTGCCGAAACCTTTGGGGGGGTCATCGTCAATGCGGATGCCAGCCAGGTCTATGACTGCTGGCAAGTCATCTCGGCCAGACCATCGGCTCAGGACGAGGCGCGCGCGCCGCACAAGCTGTATGGTCACGTCGCCCATGACCAAAGTTATTCCACCGGACATTGGCTGCGTGAGGTCACGCCGATGCTTTCGGGCGATGAGCGCCCTATTATTGTTGGCGGTACCGGGCTTTACTTTACAGCCCTGACCGAAGGCATGGCAGAAATCCCTGCTACTCCGCCCGAGGTTCGGCAACAGGCGGATCAACTGCCCCTGTCAGACCTGATCAATGACCTAGATGCGGTTACCTTGGCCGGGCTCGACACCAACAACCGCGCGCGCGTCCAGCGCGCGTGGGAGGTTCAGCGTGCCACCGGTCGCAGCCTGAACTCCTGGCAGGCGGATACTCCGCCGCCGGTCTTGCAGATCGAGGACTGTACCCCATTGGTCTTTGACGTCGATAAAGCGTGGCTGCTGAATCGGATCGTCCTTCGGTTTGATCAAATGCTGGAAAAAGGCGCTTTGGACGAAGTGGCGGCCATGCGCGAACGCTTCGATCCTGCGTTGCCAGCCTTCAAGGCGATCGGCGTACCCGAGTTGATGTCGTTTCTAGAGGATCAGATGACCTTGGACCAAGCCCGCGAGCGCGCCACCATCTCAACCCGACAATTCGCAAAACGACAGCGCACCTGGTTTCGGGCCCGAATGAAGAACTGGAATCGGCTATATATCTCAAAGTGATATGACGCGAGTTTGTCATGGGCCTTCTCGCAGATAGAATCAGCGTCTTCCATGTTGGCCCCTTAGGCCAAACGTCACCTTAAATCGACACAAGCGGCATCCAGAGCCCGCTTGAATCCGGTTATTAACAAAACAATCACCTCCGCCCGTTACCGGAAACAGCCCGTTCCGAAGGGCAAATGATGTCGTTTTTGTACCTTGGATGACGAATTCGAACATTGACGCTGCCATTTTTCTGGTGCCGAATACGCCCATGGGGAGAGACAGAATCCAAAAAACGAGACCCATAGAATTACCTGACGGCGCAAAATGCGCCGCGTAATCTGAATCATCACATCAAAAAAAACTGTAACTCAGGGAGAAGAGTTAATGGCAAATCAATCAACTACCGGAGCAAATGTTCACTGGGCGGCCGAGATGCACGCTCAGGAATGCCGCGACGGTAAACTCAGCCGCCGCGAGTTTATGGCGCGGGCAACCGCGCTGGGTGTTGCCGTACCCACAGCCTATGGCATGATCGGCCTGCAAACACCTGCGGCTGCTCAAGAACCTCCGCGCGGCGGCACCATTCGCTATCAAATGGAAGTGCGCGCGCTCAAGGATCCGCGCACATATGACTGGACACAGATCGCCACGTTCACTGCAGGTTGGTTGGAGTATCTGGTCGAATACAACAACGACGGTACGTTCAAACCCATGCTTTTGGAAAGCTGGGAAGCCAATGACGACGCAACCGAATATACGCTGAACGTGCGTAAGGGTGTGAAGTGGAACAATGGCGACGACTTCACTGCCGACGACGTGGCGCGCAACATCACCGCATGGTGTGATGCAACGGTCGAAGGCAACTCGATGGCCGCACGGATGGCTTCGCTGGCAAATGCGGACACACAGAAAGCAGCCGATGGCGCGATCACCGTCGTCGACAGCCATACGGTTAAGCTGAAATGTAACGCCCCGGACATCACCATCATTCCGGGCATGGCCGACTATCCAGCCGCCATCGTGCACAGCAGCTTTGACGCCAATGACATGCTGAGCAACCCGGTCGGAACAGGCTTCATGCTGCCCGAAAGCCACGAAGTGGGCGTAAAGGGCGTTCTGGTCCGCAACGAAGGCCATGATTGGTGGGGCTACGAGGCCGGCAAGGGCGGCTATATCGACCGGATCGAGTTCATCGACTACGGCACCGACCCGGCCGCCTTCCTGGCCGCGTATGAGGCCGAAGAGATCGACATGAACTGGGAATCGGTTGGGGAATTCGTTGATATCTTCGACGGTATCGGCCTGGTTCGTTCGGAAATTCCGTCGGGCTTTACTATCGTTATCCGCCCCAACCAGTTGGCCGAAGATGGCAATGGCAACAAGATCTATGGCGACAAACGGGTCCGTCAGGCCCTTGCGATGGCCGTGGACAACGAGGTTTGCCTGGAACTGGGTATGTCTGGATACGGTATCCCAGCCGACAACTGCCATGTGGGCCCGATGCACCCCGAGCATGACTCGGCCGTGACCCGTATTCCTTACGATCCGGCAGGTGCCAAGGCGCTGATGGACGAAGCGGGCATGGGTGATTTCGAGCACGAGGTTCAATCCATCGACGACGACTGGCGCCGGAACACCACCGCTGCTGTTGTCGCTCAGCTGAACGATGCGGGCATCAAGGCCAAGCATACCGTTTTGCCGGGATCGACCTTCTGGAACGACTGGACCAAATATGCGTTCTCGTCGACCAACTGGAACCACCGCCCGTTGGGTACACAGGTTCTGGCGCTGGCCTACAAATCAGGTGTTGCCTGGAATGAATCGGGCTTTGCGAATGAGGAGTTCGATACGCTGCTGGCCGAGGCAAACTCGATCGCTGATGTCGACAGACGTCGTGAGGTGATGGCCAAACTGCAGGCGATCATGATCGATGAAGGCGTGACTATTCAGCCTTACTGGCGAACAGCAATGCGCCACCACCGCGATAACATGGTGGGTGTCGAAAAGCACATCGCGGACCTGCCTCAGATCTACAAGTTCGGCCTCTTGTCCTGAGCCAACGCTAAACACAAGGCCGCGCCACATTGGCGCGGCCTTTTCGTCCTGACTGCGGCGACCATAAAAACAGCTACGCGTGAAGCCAAACGGCAATCACGCCAGCCTACCAACAGGGGTTAACATGGGACTATTTATCCTAAGACGCGTGGGCATCATGCTTTTGACTGCATTGTGCCTGACGTTCTTGGTCTTCTTTCTGACGAACCTCTATCCAAATCTCGAAAAGCTCGCGAAAACGCAGGGCAATTTCCGCATGTCGGATGAGCAGGTTGAGAGCTTTTTGGAAAAAGGCGGCTATCTGCAATCCACGCCGATCAAATACGGTGAATGGTTGGGGGTTTTGCCTTCGTACCGGCATACGAATGAGGACGGCACTGTTCAGGGCCGATGCATTCTGCCCGGGAAAACCGCCGAAGAGTCGCCTAATTTCTGCGGTATCCTGCAAGGATATTGGGGATATTCGACGGTCTTCAAAGATGAGGTTTCAGCCGTTGTTGGTAGCCGCCTGGCTTTGACGGGTCGGTTGATGTTCTGGGTGATGCTGCTGATGGTCCCGTCCGCGCTGATCCTGGGTATCCTGGCGGGGATGAAGGAAGGATCGGCCACGGACCGGACACTTTCGACCTTTGCCATCACCACCACAGCGACACCGGAATATGTGTCGGGCGTGATCTTCATCGCCATCTTCACCTCATCCGCTGTTGGATTGAAATGGTTCAAGGGCACGGCCACGCAAGCGATGGAAAACCCGACCTTTGAGAACTTCTTCCTGCCGGTGCTGACCATTGCGCTTTACGGTATGGGCTATATCGCCCGCATGACCCGCGCCTCGATGACCGAGGTGATGACGGCGCAATACATCCGCACCGCGCGCCTGAAGGGTGTTTCGTTCCCGAACATCGTCATGAAACACGCGCTGCGCAACGCGCTGATCGCACCCTTCACCGTTATCATGCTACAGTTCCCATGGCTGCTGAATGGTGTCGTGATCGTCGAGACCCTGTTCAACTACAAAGGCTTTGGCTGGGCGCTGGTGCAAGCGGCAGGCAACAATGACATCCAGCTGTTGCTGGCAATCTCGGTCGTGTCGGTCTTTGTGGTGCTGATAACGCAGCTGATCTCGGATATCGGCTATGTCTACCTCAACCCACGCATCCGCATTTCATAAGGAGGGATAGGATATGGAACCACTAACCTGGACCGGCTCTATCGCCTTCCTGAACCCGCTATTGGCCCTGGCTTTGGGGCTGATGATCTTGTCAATCGTGGTCTGGATGCTGGCCAGCATCGTGCTGCCAGAGGATCAGATGACCGTGAACCCCGATGGTACGCTGACCTCAAGTTCGGGCTTGAGAAACCTGATCGGCGCGTCGTTGCGCTATAGCTTCCTCGCCAGTGTCGGGATCGCAGTTGCCTATATCGTGCTCGGCATTGTGATGGGCACGGGCGCAGGCATCATCGGCGCCATGTCTCAGCAATTTCTACCTGTCTGGCTTTCGCTGATCCTGCTTTATGCCATGTCGATCGCCTTCAAACGCAAGCTGGGTCTTTATGGCAAGCTGTTCGACAGCCCCATTGGCATGATTGGCTTTGGCTTGGTCATGTTCTGGGTCTTTACCGGGATATTCGGGGCCGTCGACATGATCGTCACCCATGATCCGCTGGCACAGTTATCGGGTATGAAAAACAAGGTGCCGGGTACTCCGCTCTCCAGCATCGAGGATGGCCAATACGCCTGGTACCTGCTGGGCGGCGACAATCTGGCGCGCGACGTCTTTAGCCGGATGGTCAAAGGTGCCTGGATCGTGGTGCAGATTGCACCGCTGGCAACGATGTTTGCCTTCATGGTTGGTATCACCCTGGGCCTGCCTGCGGGGTATTACGGCGGTCGGCTGGATACTCTGCTGTCGTTCTTGGCGAACTTGATCCTAGCCTTCCCGGTGATCCTGCTGTTCTACCTGCTGGTCACGCCCGAGATCGTGGCAACAGGTGTTCCGAACTATATGGCAGCCGTCTTGTTCATCTTCCCGATCATCTTCCTGGGTGTTCTGTTGAATTCGCGCTACTACACGCGTCCGAATTTCCGCACACCTCTTCTGATCGGTGTTTTGGGTGTGGCCTTGTGGTTGTATCTGTCGCTGATTTCGACCGGCGGTCATATCATCAATACGGATAGCTATCGCATCTGGGGTCTGCCCACCTATCTGGACCTGTTCGATATTCCGGGCGGCATTCTCGTGGTGTTCGTGTCAGTGGTCTTTGTGAACTCTCCGACCGTATTCCGGATCGTTCGGGGCCTGGCGCTGGATATCAAGACCCGCGACTATGTGGCGGCGGCGCAAACGCGTGGCGAAGGTCCGTGGTATATCATGCTGTGGGAAATCCTGCCCAACGCGCGTGGTCCGCTGATCGTCGATTTCTGTCTGCGGATTGGCTATACAACCATCCTTCTGGGGACTTTGGGTTTCTTCGGGTTGGGCTTGCCGCCCGAAAGCCCGGATTGGGGATCCACGATCAATGAGGGGCGCAAGCTTCTGTCGATCTATCTGCACCCCGCCCTACCGCCTGCGTTGGCGCTGTTGTCACTGGTTCTGGGTTTGAACCTGTTGGCGGACGGTCTGCGCGAAGAAAGTCTGAAGGACTGATGTGACTGTGGCCGGGGGGCCAGCCCCCCGGACCCCCCGGGATATTTATAGCCAGATGAAGGGGATCCCCCGGACTCTCGCGAGGAGAAACACAGATGAATAAATTGGCAGATTATGACGGACCTATCCTAGAGATTGACAAGCTTTCGATTTCGTTTTTCACCCGGCTGAGGGAAATTCCCGCCGTTATGGATTTCTCGGTCTCTGTGCAGCCTGGTGAGGCTGTCGGGCTGGTGGGTGAATCCGGCTGTGGTAAATCTACGGTGGCGCTGGGTGTCATGCAGGATCTGGGCAAGAACGGGCGCATTGTTGGCGGTTCGATCAAGTTCAAGGGGCGTGATCTGTCTGAGATGACCACCGAAGAGCTGCGTGACATTCGCGGCAACGAGATCGCGATGATCTATCAGGAGCCGATGGCCAGCCTGAACCCGGCCATGAAGATCGGCAAACAGCTGATGGAAGTGCCGATGATCCATGAGGGTGTGAGCCAGGAAGAGGCTTATTCCCGCGCGCTGGAAGTTGTGACGGATGTGCGCCTGCCCGACCCCGAGCGGATGCTGAATTCCTTCCCGCATCAGCTGTCCGGTGGTCAGCAGCAGCGGATCGTGATCGCGATGGCGCTGATGTCAAAGCCGGCGCTTTTGATTCTGGATGAGCCAACCACCGCTTTGGACGTGACGGTTGAGGCTGCCGTGGTCGAACTGGTCAAAGATCTGGGTAAGAAATACGGCACTTCGATGCTGTTTATTTCGCACAACCTTGGTCTGGTGCTTGAGACCTGCGACCGGCTGTGCGTGATGTATTCCGGTGAAGCGGTCGAGCGCGGCTCGATCAAAGACGTGTTCGACGAGATGCAGCACCCGTATACGCAGGCGCTGTTCCGGTCGATCCCCCTGCCCGGCGCGGACAAGAACGCGCGCCCGCTGGTCGCCATTCCGGGGAACTTCCCACTGCCGCATGAACGCCCGCCAGGCTGCAACTTTGGGCCGCGCTGTGACTATTTCGAAGAAGGCCGCTGTGACGCGCAGAATATCCTGATGGAGGCGGTGCCCGGCAATGATCGACACCACACGCGCTGCCTGAAGTTCAAAGAGATCGACTGGAACGCGCCGATCACAGTGGGCGAGCAGAAGGAAAAGGCCGAGATTGGCCGAACCGTTCTCAAGATGGACAACCTCAAGAAATACTACGAGGTGGCAGCCAACGCCCTGTTCGGAGGCGGTGAAACAAAGGTTGTGAAAGCCAACGAGACGCTGAGTTTCGAGGCACATGAGTCCGAGACGCTGGCCATCGTCGGTGAATCCGGTTGTGGTAAGTCGACTTTCGCCAAGGTTCTGATGGGGCTTGAAACCGCGACAGACGGACAGATTCTGTTGGACAATCGCAATATCGAAGATGTGCCGATTGAAGAACGCGACGCGAAAACCGTGGGCGAAGTGCAGATGGTGTTCCAGAACCCGTTTGATACGCTCAACCCCTCGATGACCGTGGGGCGTCAGATCATCCGCGCGCTTGAGATCTTCGGCGTCGGCAATTCCGAGGCCGAGCGTAAGAAGCGCATGCTGGAACTGCTGGATCTGGTGAAACTGCCCCGCGCCTTTGCGGATCGAATGCCACGGCAATTGTCGGGCGGCCAGAAACAGCGTGTGGGCATCGCACGAGCTTTTGCTGGCGATGCACGGATTGTGGTGGCGGATGAACCAGTTTCGGCTTTGGATGTGTCTGTGCAGGCGGCGGTCACCGATCTACTGATGGAAATTCAGCGCGAGCACAAGACGACACTGCTGTTCATCAGCCATGACCTGTCGATTGTGCGCTATCTCAGTGACCGGGTGATGGTCATGTATCTGGGTCATGTGGTTGAACTGGGAACAACCGATCAGGTCTTCTCGCCCCCCTATCACCCCTATACCGAAGCCCTGCTGAGCGCGGTTCCGATTGCGGATACATCCATCGAGAAAACGCATATCGTTCTGGAGGGAGACATCCCATCTGCGATGAACCCACCGCCAGGTTGCCCGTTCCAGACCCGCTGCCGCTGGAAATCCGAAGTGCCGGACGGGCGGTGTGAATCGGATGTTCCACCGGTCAGAACACTGGCCGAAGGTCATCAGGTTAAATGCCACCTGGCCGAGGACATTCTGGCACGCATGGAGCCGGTGATCAAAATCGCCGCAGAGTAAACCACTGATCAGAATTGGAAAGGGCCGGTCATCGACCGGCCCTTTCTGTTCGCACCGCGGTTTGTGGGGAGACAGGCGGCACGCATCGGTATGCGTGAGTGGCGGAAGTCTTCCGAGGTCGGCTCAGCCGGTCATGACGTTGTTCCCGAAATGCATGAACTCCTCGCTCATTCCGGCAATTTCACCAGCTTCAAGCTGGAGGCTGGCGCTGTCGAGCATCTGGTAACTCTGCTGTCCTTTGACCCAATCATCGGCGGATTGCAGTGTGGTCAGTGTGTAAGACGTGACCTCGTTCAGGTAATGGGTCGGGATGATGACCTTGGGTTTGAGCTTATAAACGATGTCATTGCCCTGATCAAAGCTGAGAATGTGTTCTGAACCATCCACTGGCAGTGTCAGAACATCGACCTGCCCGATAGCATCCCAGAACTCCTGCGGCGGGTTATGGCGGTTGTCGCCCCAGATCAACGTACGGATGCCGCCGGTTTCGACCAGATAGACCACCATATCCATATGGCCGACATTGTTCGGCGGGCAGGCTTCCACCCCGAACTCGGCGAGCGCATTCGTCCAGTCATACCATCCAGGTGCAACGCAAGCGTGTTTATCGGCAAAGCCCGTGATCTTGACGTCGGCAAACTCGAAATTGCCCACCATCCGGTCCAACACCATGGTCGAGCTTGGACGCTCAATCGCATCATGGTCAAAATGCGCATGGGTCGACAGCGTGATGTCCACAGGGATTTGCGGGAATTCATTGCGGAACCAAAGTCCCCAGGCACCAGACGGATCATCGCGCCAAGGATCAAACAAAACAGTTGCCCCATTGGGTGAAGTGATTTTGATTGCACAATGACCGTAGTAATCGATGCCTACAGCCCCGGTGCTGGCCTGGCCGGTGGACCCCTGAAGATCAATCACATGATTGTTGTTACCCGGCTGTAGCCAGGCCTGCGATTGCGCCTCTGCTGGTTTTGCGCCAAGAACCGAAGCTGTTGCGCCGACGCCCGCTGCGCCCGCTGCCATAAAGAAAGACCGGCGCGACAACCCCGGTGCCAGATGATCCCTGTCCCCTTTCAGGAGCGTGGGTTTCAGATCTTTGCGATCCATTTTGATGTACCTCTCTGTTGGTTGTGTGCAGTTAGTCCGCACCTCTCGGCAGAGGGTAACAAGTCAAAGCATATGGGCTCAGACCGGAAAATTGAGGGTGAAATATGGGGACAAACCCCATATTCGAACATCACGAAATCGAGAGCAGATGGCTGCGTAGGTTCTTATCGCGCCCTTCAAGGCCCAGTTTGCGACGGATGTTGTTGCGGTGAAAATCGATGGTCGACGTTTCCCGCGACAGCGCTTTGGCTATGTCTTTGGTTGTCTTTCCGAACATCACCATCTGTGCGATTTCAATCTCGGTCGGAGTCATCACGGCGAAGGCATCCGTGAGTTCGTCAGAGAGTGATGACGTAATCTCGTTCAGGTTTTTCTCAGCCAATTCAAGGTATACGCATTGCGCTTCGTCCTCTGAAAGCTGAGCACGCACCTTTTCGAGATATGGCAATACGCGGCTACGCACCTGATCGACAATTTCGTGATCTCGGCTTTTACGGTCATCATCCAAACTGGACAACAAAACACGCAATGCTGTGTTCGTTTCTTGCAACTCGCGGGTGCGATCCGAAACGCGGGTTTCGAGCTGCGCCAGTGTCTCGTTCAGTTTTTCTTCCAGGGCGCGGCGCAGGTAAACCTCTTGCAACAAGGCCAAATCCGACTCGACCATACGCGCAAACTGCGTAAGACCTTCGCGGAACAACAACGCGCGCCTGTTTTGCTTGCGGTCCAGAACACAGATTGTGCCGAACAGCGATCCATCCGGCCATTTCAACGGCAAGCCGATGTAAAATGTCATACCGTGTTCAAGGTCGTCATTGTCTGCCCAAACCGGATCGCAGGCGGCATCCTTGACCACCAGTTCTGCGTCGCGTTGTAGAACGCCGTGACAATAGAGTTTCGGATTAAGCTGAAAACTCATACCGACGGGATATGGGTTTTCTGGATGATCTGATGTGATCAAAACCGCATGATCTGGCGCATCGGTTCTCATGATCAGGCTTGCTGGAACATCCGCCAGCTCTGCAACCAGATCCACAAGCTGTTGCCAGTTGGCCAGTGTTTCCTTGGGAATCTGAGGGTGATCAACAGGCATGAGGGGTCTCACCAATTGGTGGGCAATACACCCTTTCAGGTTAGTTGGTCCATCGGTGAAAGATCAAGAATAGGGCGCTCTGCGTCGCAGCATCAGGGCTTAACCGCCCCAGATTACTTTTACATAGTTCTGGGTTTCCTTGTACGGCGGGATACCGCCGTGCTTTTCAACCGCTTTGGGGCCAGCGTTGTAGGCGGCCAGAGCCAAGGGCCAGGATTTGAACTTGCGATATTGCCAGGACAAATACCGCGCGCCGCCTTCCAGGTTCTGTTTGGGGTCATGCGGATTCACGCCCAGCAGTTCAGCCGTTTGTGGCATCAGCTGCGCCAGACCCAGCGCCCCTTTGTGCGACTTTGCATGCGGATTCCAGCCGCTTTCCTGTTGCACGAGACGCAAAAACAGCTCCTCGGGGATGCTATGAAGACGGGCGGCTTGCCGCGCCATGGTCAGATATTGGCCGCGATAGCTGCCGGTATAGCGTTTGGCGAAACTGCCTTGCGGGGTCTTTGGTTTCAAACGTTCGGACCCGCGATACTGCGTGGCAGCGCGGCCATCCAACACTTTGGATTGTTTCAGGAAAATATCCATTCGACTTTTGGTCGACAAGGTATCCGCCTGCGCAGTGCCCGACAGCAGCACAATGCCCAGAACCGTTAAACCAACACACACAGAACGCATCAAAGCTTATCCCGCTCGCTCAAAAATCAGTCGGAGTATAGGTATTCCAGTCAAAAATGAAAGCTTGGTTAAGGCCGGGACGGGATTTCTTGCCGAACGATAGTGTGATCAATCATGTTTTAACCATGACGCAGGCGATATAGGGTCGCAGAGATATCCGGCGTCAGATTCGGCGCATTCAAAGTAATACAGAACGAGGAAATACATGGCGGGTTCAGTCAACAAGGTCATTCTGGTCGGCAATCTTGGCCGCGATCCCGAGGTGCGGTCGTTTCAGAACGGTGGCAAAGTGTGCAACCTGCGCATCGCCACATCCGAGAACTGGAAAGACCGTAATACTGGCGAGCGTCGGGAACGGACGGAATGGCATTCTGTGGCCATCTTCTCGGAACCGCTGGCTCGTATTGCCGAGCAGTATCTGCGCAAGGGCAGCAAGGTCTATATCGAAGGTCAGTTGGAAACCCGCAAATGGCAGGACCAGTCCGGGCAGGATCGTTACTCGACCGAAGTTGTTCTGCGGCCCTATCGTGGCGAACTGACCCTGCTGGACAGCCGTGGCGAAGGTGGCGGTGGTGGCCAGTCGGGTGGTTATGGCGGCGGTCAGGCCGGTGGCGGCTATGGCGATCCCTATGGCGGCCAATCCAATGCCCCTGCCCCGGCATCCGGCGGAATCGACGACGACGAGATTCCGTTCTAAGCAAAACGGAGACAACGCATGACATGGTCCTTTTCGCTCGGCCGACTACTCGGGTCCGAACTTAGGGTCCATGTCACCTTCTTCCTTCTGCTCGCCTGGGTCGGGTTTGCGGCCTATTCCAGCGGCGGCTGGCCAGCGGCCGTCGACAATCTGCTCTTTGTGCTGGCCCTGTTTGCCTGCGTCGTGGCGCATGAGTTCGGTCACGCCCTGATGGCCCGGCGCTTTGGCATCAAAACCCCTGACATCACCCTGTTGCCCATCGGCGGTCTGGCGCGGCTGGAGCGGATGCCAGAAAAACCGATGCAAGAAGTCCTCGTGGCCCTTGCAGGCCCAGCGGTGAATATCGTCATCTGGCTGGTGCTGGTTCTGCTTGGCGCAGGGATGTCGCTTGGGTCCTTCGCCGATCTGGATACGGCCAGTTTTGGGCTTTTGCAGCGGCTGGCTTACATCAATTTGCTGTTGGCGGCATTCAACATGATCCCGGCCTTTCCCATGGACGGGGGGCGTGTCTTTCGCGCCCTTCTGTGTCTGCGTATGGATCGCAGAACCGCCACCCGTATCGCCGCAGTCAGCGGCCAGATCGTCGCGGTTGGCTTCGGGTTCTGGGGGTTGAGTTCAGGCAATCCGGTTCTGGTTCTGATCGCAGTCTTTGTGTTCATCGCGGCCAATTCCGAAAATCAGGACGTCGCGCTTAGGTCAGTGGCACGGCGCGTTCTGGCACGCGACGCCATGATCACCGCGTTTCGCTCTCTATCACCTCAAGATACTTTGAACACAACGGCCGAGGCCGTGATCCACACAACTCAGCATGAGTTTCCGGTGCTGGAATCTGACGGGGCGCTGCTGGGCTTTGTCACACGCGATCGGCTGTTTGCAGCGATGGCCGGGGATCATCCGCGATCCGACCCGGCAACATCGATCATGGAGGCCGATATCCCCCAAGTCGCGCTGACCACAGGGCTGGAAACGGTGTTGGGCGAGTTGCACAAAGGCGCGCCTGCGGTCGCGGTGATGAGCCAAACAGGGAATATGATCGGCTATATCACACGCGAGAACATTGCCGAGTTGATGATTATAGGTGGACGCTGAATAGCGTTTCAGCGCGCTGCCAACGCATCCTGCAACACCGACATCACCGCATCGCGCGGTACGTCCGAGGTGACAAAAGCCTGACCGATCCCATGCGCCAAGATAAAGCGCAACTGACCGTCGATCACTTTTTTGTCCTGCGCCATCAGGTCGACCAGAGCCTTGGCATCCGGAAGCTCTCCGGGGATATCGGACAGGTCGGTTTTCATGCCCATGGCCTTGAGATGCGCCCGAACACGGCTTGGGTCTTCCTGCGAACACAGGCCAAGACGGGATGACAGCTCAAACGCCAGCGCACAGCCGATGGCAACGCCTTCGCCATGCAGCAGACGGTCGGAATAACCCGTCGCGGCCTCTAGTGCGTGGCAGAATGTATGGCCGAGGTTCAGCAACGCCCGGTCACCCTGCTCGGTCTCATCCCGCGCGACGATGTCAGCCTTCATCTGTACCGAGCGTGTGACCGCCTTGACTCGCGCGGCCATATCACCAGTCGAAACATCTGGGCCGTTGGCCTCAAGCCAGTCAAAAAACGCGGCATCGCCCAGCAGGCCGTACTTGACGACCTCACCATATCCAGACAGGAAATCCCTCTGGGTCATCGTGCCCAGAACCGAGGTGTCGGCCAGCACAAGCGAAGGCTGATGAAACGCGCCGATCAGGTTCTTGCCCTGCGGCGCGTTGATCCCGGTTTTTCCACCCACCGAACTGTCGACCTGCGCCAACAGAGAGGTTGGGATTTGAACAAACCGTACGCCACGGCGCAACACGGCGGCGGCAAAGCCCGCAAGGTCTCCGATTACGCCACCGCCCAAGGCAACAACAACATCGCGGCGTTCGACTTTTTCGGCCAGCAGCCATTCAACGGCGCGTTCAAAATGCGGCCAGCTTTTGGTCGCCTCACCTGCGGGTAGTGCAAGCGCAGACATCTGAATCCCGGCAGCAGCCAAACCGTCACGCAGCGCATCCAGATGCAGCGCTGCCACGTTTTCATCGGTCAGAACGGCAACCTTGAGGCGATGCAGCAAAGGCGCGATCCGTGCGCCCGATTGCGCCAGCAGATCGTGGCCAATCTCGACATCATATGCGCGTTCGCCCAGCTCTACATGTACGGTTTGATGCATTTATTTTCGTTCCAAAACATCCGGGCGAGCCAACAAGGCCTCGACCACGCGGTCCACCATATTGTCGATTGAGGTTTCGCCATCCGAGTCCGCGATCAGATCGGCCTTGGCATAAATCGGAACGCGATCCTCGTACAGGGCCTTGAGCGTGGCGTATGGATCGGCGGTGTGCAACAAGGGGCGCGTATCCTTGTGACGCACCCGGTTCCAAAGCACAGTCAGATCCGCGCGCAGCCAAACCGCTGCGCCGCGTTCACTGATCATCCTGCGATTTTCGGCAGACATAAACGCGCCACCACCGGTGGAGAGTATCCCCCGCTTCTCATCCAGCAAACGACCAATGACCTGCGTTTCCTTCTGACGAAAAAACGGCTCTCCATCGCGTTCGAATATTTCGGGGATTGTCATGTTGGCCGCCGATTCGATTTCGGCATCGCTATCGAGGAACGGAACGCCCAGCCGTGCGGCCAAGGCCCGGCCCACAGCTGTCTTTCCGGCCCCCATCATCCCTACAAGCACAACCGTTTTGTGCAGATCATATGATGATCCGTCATCCGCAAGTCGCGTGTTATGCTTAATTTCGCTCATTTCATCGTGAATGACGTGATCTTAGAAAAAATGCCAGTTATAACTTGGCCAAAATCAAAAATTGAGGCAGCGTGACGCCATGGGCCGTCTGATCAAGTTCCTAATATATATAATTTGCCTGTGCTTCATCGGGCTCGTTGGCTATGCCTATATCGGCCCGTTCTTTGGGGCCGATTTCTCGGCCCCTCAAAGCGAAATCCGTGAGCCGGTTACTCTGGATGTCGACTAAGCACATTGCGGTGGCAGTGCTGTTGGCCGGGGCCGCGCACGCGCAGGAGCCCCTGTCGGCGATCGAATGGCTGACCGAACCGCCAGAAAACTTACCCGGCACAGTCCTACTGGAACCGCCCGTAACCCAAAATGGAATTCAGCCCGAGGTCGAGGTGACGCCGCTTGAGGCACTGTCTCAGCCGCTGGGCCTTGTGTCATCCACGGTCACCGGGCTACCGGTCGACCTATGGCAGGGCAGCGATCCCGCGCGTCTGGCTGAACTGATCGCGCGCGTTCCGGTCAAGACCAACCCGGCCATGCAGCGCCTGCTGTTTACGCTTCTGCTGTCGGAATCCCGTGCGCCTGCTGGGCCAGGTGCTGAGGAGGCCCTTTTGCTGGCCCGGCTGGATCGTTTGATACAGCTTGGCGCCGCCGATCCCGCGCAGTCGCTTGTTCAACTGGCCGGCCCTACTGACACGATGGCGCGATTTCAGCGCTGGTTCGATGCCACGCTGTTGACCGGGGATGAGGATCGCAGCTGCACCGCTCTGATCGCGCAGCCGCATCTGTCCTCTGACTATGCGGCGCAGATCTTCTGCAAGGCCCGCCGGGGGGATTGGGCGTCCGCTGCTCTGACGCTTGAGGCCGCACATGCGCTGAGCCTGCTGCCGCCGGAAGAGCTGGACCTATTGGACCGATTTCTCAGCCCCGAACTCTATGAAGACGCGGCTTATCTTCCTCAACCGGACGACCCGAACCCCCTGACCTTCCGCCTGTTCGAAGCGATCGGGGAGCGGTTGCCCTCGGCCCCGTTGCCCCGCGCCTTTGCCAATGCGGACCTGCGCGATGTGGCTGGTTGGAAAGCTCAGATCGAAGCTGCTGAGCGCCTGACCCGGATCGGCGCGCTGACCCCCAACCAGTTGCTTGGGCTTTACACCGAGCGTGAGCCAGCCGCTTCGGGCGCAGTCTGGGACCGGGTGTCAGCGATTCAACAATTCGAAAGCGCTCTGAAAACCGGCAATGCTGAGGCAATCGGCAAGACACTGCCCCCTGTCTGGGACCAGATGCGCGGCGTCGGGCTGGAGGTTCCGTTTGCCGAGCTGTTCGCCGATCAGTTGGCGCGCGTAACCCTGCCAGTGCCCGCAACAGACGCGCTGCGGTGGCGCATTCTGATGCTGTCCGAGCTTTATGAACAGGCCGCTATGTCCCCGCCAGACACATCGACCGAAACGCAGTTCCTGACCGCCCTTGCGCAAGGCGATCCGGGGCGTGCATTCTCTCCGTCACCCTTGGCGGATGCGGTGTCACAGGGGTTCCAATGGGCAGCTCCAGTTCCGCCGGATATCGACGCTTTGCTGGATCAGGGCCAGTTGGGTGAGGCGCTGCTGGAAGCCATGCAGATGTTCGCACATGGCGCACGTGGGAACCTTGTGGACCTGTCTGCCGCCATCGCTGCTTTTCGACGTGTCGGTCTGGAGGACACGGCAAGACGCGCCGCCTTAACCCTTTTGATCCTGCAACGGTGATCGTGATGAGCGCGCCAGCCTCTCATGAATTGTGGATTTCTACCTTTCTACAGGCGCAAGCGGCCGAGCTTGGGGCAGCGACCAACACGCTGCTGGCCTATGGGCGCGACCTGAAGGATTTTGCGGCATGGCTGGAACATCGGAAGATTGCGCTAGGTGACGCAGACCGCGACCAGATCGAAGCCTATCTGATCGATTGCGACGCTCAAGGCCTGTCGAAATCCACCCGCGCACGCCGTCTGTCAGCGATCAAACAACTCTTTCGATTTGCCTTTGAAGAAGGATGGAGAGACGCCAACCCCGCAATTCAGATCAAAGGCCCCGGCCGATCTAAGAGGCTGCCAAAAACGCTGGATGTCGCTGAAGTGGATCGCCTGCTTGAGGCCGCACGTACGACCGGGCGCAGCGCATCAGACCGGATCCGGAACACCTGCCTGATGGAGTTGCTATACGCCACCGGCATGCGCGTGACCGAACTGGTTTCGCTGCCCGTCTCCTCGGCGCGCGGTGACCCGCGTATGCTATTGGTTCTGGGCAAAGGCGGTAAAGAACGCATGGTGCCGCTGTCCCCACCCGCCCGCGACGCGCTGGCCGATTGGCTGGTGCAGCGCGATGAGGCTGAAGAGAGCGCACTTGAGAAAGGCGGGCAGAAATCACGGTTCCTGTTCCCCTCGCGCGGGAAATCGGGGCACCTGACACGGCACCGCTTCTTTCTTCTAGTCAAGGACCTGGCGGTTGCTGGCGGCGTTTCCCCTGCAAAGGTCACGCCGCACACGTTGCGCCATGCGTTTGCGACGCATCTTCTGGCCAATGGGGCTGATCTGCGTTCGATCCAGACCCTGCTGGGCCATGCCGATGTCGCCACGACCGAGATTTACACCCATGTGCTGGACGAACGACTGGCCGAACTGGTGTTAGAGCATCACCCGCTGGCGAAAGACCCCAAAGATCAGGGCTAACCCCTTGATCCATAGGGGCAGCATCCCCATAACGGGTGCAGAAACACGAACAACCAAGGACCGATGGAACCCACATCCTCTCTGATCGACGGCGCATTCTGGTTTACCACAGGCGCCATCTTGCTTTTGCTTTTTCTGTCAGGCTTCTTTTCCGGCTCGGAAACCGCGCTCACGGCCTCATCCCGAGGAAAACTGCGCGCGCAGGCCGACAAAGGCTCTCGCGGCGCGAAAAAAGCGCTGGAAATAACCGAAGATAATGAACGCCTGATCGGATCGGTTCTGCTAGGCAACAATCTGGTGAACATTCTGGCGGCCTCGCTGGCCACGGCCTTGTTCACGCGACTGTTCGGCGAAAGCGGCGTGGCGCTGGCGACGCTTGTCATGACCCTGCTGGTTCTGATCTTTGCCGAGGTTCTGCCCAAGACTTATGCTATCACCAACTCGGAAAAGGCGGCCTCGGCGGTTGCGCCGATCATTGGCGTCGTTGTCACCGTCTTCTCGCCCATCGTGGCCGCTGTACGCTTGTTGGTGCGTGGGGTTCTTCGCCTGTTCGGCGTTCGGATTGACCCCGACAGCAATATCCTTGCTGTAAGGGAAGAGATCGCAGGCGCCCTGCAGCTGGGTCATTCCGAAGGTGTGGTCGAGAAAGAAGACCGCGACCGGATTCTTGGGGCACTCGACCTGGGCGACCGGGTGGTGGAAGAAATCATGCTTCATCGCTCGAACATCGAGATGATCGACGCGGATGCCGCGCCCGAGGCGATCCTGAAGCAATGTCTTGAAAGTCAGCATACGCGCTTGCCCGTCTTTCGGGACGAGCCAGAAAACATCGTGGGCGTCGTCCACGCCAAAGACCTGTTCCGCGCCATGTATGCGCAGGTTGGCGGCACCGATGGTGATGCGGATCGGTTGAAATCCTTTGATATCGCCAAGGTCGCAAATGACCCGTATTTCGTTCCGGAAACCACCACTTTAGATGACCAGATGCGTGAGTTTCTGCGGATGCACAGCCACTTCGCGCTTGTGGTGGATGAATACGGATCACTGAGAGGGTTGATCACCCTCGAAGACATCCTCGAAGAAATCGTGGGCGAGATCGCAGACGAATTCGATATCGAAGAAGATGTGCCAGTGACCCGATCCGAGGATGGGCAATACCTTGTCGAAGGGGCGATGACGATCCGCGACGCGAACCGCGCGCTGGATTGGTCCCTGCCCGACGAAGAGGCCAACACGCTGGCCGGGCTGGTGATCCATGAGGCTCAGATGATCCCTGTTGTGGGTCAGGTCTTCTCGTTCCACGGTTTCCGGTTCGAGGTGACGTCGCGCGAAGGCAATCGGATCACAGAGCTGAAGATCAGACCTCTTTCCACACTGTAACAAGCGCCAATCAGAGCGCATTGGTAAAAACTGATGCGCTCTAACCGACAAACTTTGTCGTATTTTCACATGCAGAACACCACCCTCCGATCAGACTGACCGCAATTCTGACGGAGGTATTCATGAAACTTCAAACCCGTGTGGCCGTGATCGGCGGTGGCGTTGTTGGCTGTTCGGTATTGTATCACCTGACCAAACTGGGTTGGTCAGACGTGATGCTGCTAGAACGGTCCGAGCTGACCTCGGGCTCGACCTGGCATGCGGCGGGCGGATTTCACACTCTGAACGGCGATACCAACATGGCGGCGCTGCAGGGCTATACAATTCGTCTGTACAAAGAGCTGGAAGAGATCACCGGCATGTCATGCGGGCTTCACCATGTGGGCGGGGTGACGCTGGCTGACAATCAGGATCGGTTCGACATGCTGCTGGCCGAACGCGCCAAGCACCGGTTCATGGGGCTGGAAACCGAAATCGTCGGCCCGGATGAGATCAAGAAAATCGCGCCGATCACCAATACCGACGGCATCATCGGTGCGCTCTATGATCCGCTGGACGGGCACTTGGACCCATCGGGCACCACCCATGCCTATGCCAAGGCGGCCCGAATGGGCGGTGCCACGATCGAGACCCATTGCATGGTGCGTGAAACGAACCAGCGTGCGGATGGAACCTGGGATGTGGTCACCGACAAGGGCACGATCCACGCCGAACATATTGTCAACGCAGGCGGCCTCTGGGCGCGCGAGGTCGGCGCGATGGCGGGTGTTTATTTCCCGCTGCACCCGATGGAGCATCAATATCTGGTCACAGACTCGATCCCCCAGATCGAGGCGATCATCGACGCGGGCGGAGAGCATCCGCACGTGATGGACCCTGCAGGAGAAAGCTACCTGCGGCAGGAAGGGCGAGGGTTGTGCATCGGGTTCTACGAACAACCCTGCAAGCCTTGGGCCGTGGATGGAACGCCGTGGGAGTTCGGGCATGAATTGCTGCCGGATGACTATGACAAGATCACCGACAGTATCGAGTTCGCCTATACCCGCTTCCCGGTTCTGGCCGAGGCCGGGGTGAAATCGGTGATCCATGGCCCATTCACCTTTGCGCCCGATGGCAACCCTCTGGTCGGGCCGGTGCCGGGGATGCGCAACTATTGGTCCGCTTGCGGTGTCATGGCCGGATTCAGCCAGGGCGGAGGTGTTGGCTTGATGCTGGCGCAATGGATGATCGAGGGCGAGCCGGAACGCGATGTCTTCGCCATGGATGTCGCCCGGTTCGGCAACTGGATCAGCCCCGGCTATACCCGCCCGAAAGTGATCGAGAACTACCAGAAACGGTTCAGTGTCGCCTACCCGAACGAGGAACTGCCCGCAGCACGCCCCAACCGCACCACGCCGATGTATGACATCTTCAGCGAACTGGGCGCGGTCTGGGGTCAGCAATATGGGCTGGAGGTGCCGAACTATTTCGCGCATGGCGATGAGCCGGGCTTTGAGACCCCCTCTTTCCGCCGCTCGGATGCATTCGAGGCGACGGGCCGCGAGGTCCGCGCCGTCCGCAACGGTGTTGGCATCAATGAGGTGCATAATTTCGGTAAGTACCGGATCGCGGGGCCACAGGCGCGGGATTGGCTGGATCGGATAATGGCCGGGCGGATTCCGCAGCCGGGGCGCCTGTCGCTCACACCGATGTTGTCGCACAAGGGCAAGCTGATCGGGGATTTCACTGTGTCTTGCCTGAGTGAGACCGAATTCCGCCTGACCGCCTCTTATGGCAGTCAGGCCTTCCACATGCGCTGGTTCCAGCAAAACGCAATCGATGGAGTTTCCATCTACACCATCAGCTATCAACTCAACGGCTTCCAGATCGCGGGCCCGAAGGCCGCGCAGGTCTTGTCGGCCTGCACACGTGAGGATATTTCGAACCTCAGATTCATGGATGTGCGCCAGATGACAATCGGCATGACGGACTGCATCGTACAACGGGTCAGCTACACCGGCGATCTGGGCTATGAGATCTATTGCGATCCGATGGCCCAACGACAGCTGTGGTGGACCTTGTGGCAGGCTGGGCAGCCGTTTGGCATAACGCCCTTTGGCATGCGCGCTATGATGTCCCTGAGGCTGGATAAGTTCTTTGGCTCGTGGATGCGGGAGTTCTCGCCCGATTATACTGCGGCTGAGACCGGGTTGGATCGCTTTATCTCATTTTCGAAGAACGCCGATTTCATAGGTCGCGCTGCTGCAGAAGCGGACCGCGCAGCGGGTGCTGCACGCAAACTTGTGGCCTTCGAAGTCGATGCGGCAGATGCGGACGTCAACGCCTATGAGCCAATTTGGCTGGAGGGCGCTGTTGTGGGGTTCTGCACCTCGGGCGGCTATTCCCACCACGCGCAAAAATCCATCGCCCTGGGGTTCCTGCCAACTGACCGTGCGCAGGACGGTCTGGAAGTTGAAATCGAAATCCTTGGGGATCTGCGCAAGGCCCGTGTGATCTCGACCCCGCTGTTTGATGCGGATGGCGCGCGCATGAGGGGATGACTTACCGCCACTGGGGCGGCATGTTGTCCACATGATACAGATACCAATCCTGCTGCTGGCCGCCGGGCAATCAAGCCGTATGCGCGGCGCCGACAAGTTGATGCAAGAGATTGACGGTATTCCCCTGTTACGACGCTCGGCTTCGACCGCGATGGCAGCTGGACCGGTCATTGTCGCGCTACCGCCACGGCCTCATCCCCGATACGAGGCATTATCAGGGCTTGATGTGCAGATCGCACCAATCCCTGATGCAGCCGAAGGTATGAATGCCAGCCTGCGAGGCGCTTTGGCCCTTGTCAGCCTCGATGCGCCTGCGGCCATGATTATGCTCGCAGACCTACCGGACCTGACGCTAGACGATCTGAAGGCGGTGCTGCGCGCTCGCGAGCGGAACCCGGACCATCTGATCTGGCGAGGTGCTACCCAAAGCGGCAAACCCGGTCATCCGGTTCTGTTCGACCAGAGCCTTTTTGCCACCTTATCGCAATTGACCGGAGATACGGGTGCGCAATCCGTCATACGTTCGAACGGTGCGCGCCTGTGCTTGGTGCCCCTTCCCGGTCGAAACGCGCTGTGTGACCTGGATACACCGGAAGACTGGGCGAACTGGCAAAAAGTTCGGGACGGCAATACCCTGTCCCCCAAATAGCTGCGACCCGGTTGTTGCCAACCGGGCCGCGTACCCAATAAAGGACTACCACTTTCTTCAATCTCAAATGCGCGACCTAACGCCAAACGGGCTGGTCGACTATGCTGCGAAACCTAAACAAGACCCCCTCGTTAACATGCAACATACACTACCTGAGATTGAGAACACCGTCGGCACCCCCTAGTGCTTTCGGCTCCCCCTCACTTGGGTAAGGTTATTTACCCCGATCTGATCTCTCAAAACAATATAAAATTGGGCAAAACGAACCAGTTCAGGACTGCTCTTCTGGCTTTTGAGCAACATCCCGCTTTTGTCAACATTACTATAAGTTGTATCCGAGATCAGGCCCTTGCAACGAAACACCATTTATGAGCACGCATAATTGACCCAAAGGCAATAAAAATAGCCGGTTAGTACATGAATTTCTGCACCAGCAAATTCGACGCTCAACCCAAGGAAGATCACATAATTTTCGGATTTTGGGTGGTGCGCATTGTCCTCAAAAGAAAGGCAATGCAATAGATTTGATTGTTTGACGCCGATTTTGGCAACAATCCACTGATTCTTCGACGCGACCACTTAGGACTCAACGAATCCTCGGGCGGCGATGATCTGCACTCAACTGCTCCTTTGTGGCAAAATTAAGTTTTCTTAACGAAACCATCAGGTAACACCCAGATTATCGGCATATCTCCGGCTTTAACGCGCGGTTGCAATCGCGTGAAACACACAGGAGACCTAAATGAGCATCCGTAAATCCTCGCTTCTTTTGCCGCAGAAATCCGGCTGGATCGGCGCAAGCGCACTGGGCGCCGCGTTGCTTGCATCCACTGCCCTGCCCGCGCTGGCGGATGAAGCGCTGGCTGATCTGGTCGAAACCGTATCCCCTTCGGTCGTGACCATCATCGCCGAACAGGACCCGACCACTAGCCCTGCATCCGGCCAAGACTTTGACCTCGACACCCATCCGTTTGGTGAATTTTTCAAGCGCTTCGGTGGGCCCGAAGGCTTCCAGGCACCACAGCGCGGTCCGGCACAGGGTTTGGGATCGGGATTTGTGCTGGATGAGGCCGGGTACATCATCACAAATCACCATGTTGTCGACAATGCCACAACCGTAACCGTGCGCCTGAACGATGACCGGAGTTTTGAGGCCGAAGTGATCGGCACCGACCCGCTGACCGATATTGCCGTTTTGAAGATTGATGCGGGTGAAGCGCTGCAAGCCGTCGAACTGGGCAACAGCGATATCATCCGTGTGGGCGAAGATGTGGTAGCCATCGGCAACCCGTTCGGGCTCAGCTCGACCGTGACCACAGGGATCGTATCGGCAAAGGGCCGCAACATCTCGCAAGGGCCATATGCCGAGTTCATTCAGACAGATGCCGCAATCAACAAAGGCAATTCCGGCGGCCCCCTGTTCAACATGGAAGGCGAAGTTGTTGGCGTGAACTCGGCCATCTATTCGCCAAGTGGCGGGTCTGTTGGTCTTGGCTTCGCCGTGACCTCGAACATCGTTGAACATATCGCAGCCGACCTGCGCGACGATGGTCAGGTCAGCCGTGGCTGGCTGGGTGTTTCGATCCAGAATGTCAGCCCGGAACTCGCGGCTGCCCTTGGCATCGAAAAATCGACCGGTGCGCTGGTTTCAGATGTTGTGGCTGGCAGCCCAGCGGAAGGCGTCTTGCAACAAGGTGACGTTATCCTGAGCTTCAACTACGAAGCCGTTGATAACAGTGGCGATCTGCCGCTTTTGGTTGGCACCACCAAGGTGGGCACTGAAAGCACGCTGACCGTGCTGCGCAATGGGGATACGCAAGAGCTTCAATTGACCATCGGTCAGCATCAGTCGGCATCGGCCGAGGCGGATATTCCGGTCGATCCCGAGGTCTCGGGCACCCAACTGGGTGTGACCGTCGCTCCGCTGACCGATACCGCACGGGCCGAGATGGGTGTGGCACAGGGTGTCGACGGCGTGGTTGTGACTGATCTGCAACCAGACAGCCCGGCGGCTAAGGCCGGTCTGCAGCGTGGTGATGTCATTGTCAAACTGGGCAGCCAGGACACGCTGACACCTGACGCGCTGAAAGCGGCGTTGGACAGCGAAAAAACCGACCCGGCACTGGTGCTGATCAATCGCGGCGGCTACCAGATTTTCGTTGCGGTCGAGATCGCCTGACCCCAAGCCCGCGCACGCCTCATGATGGGGATATTTGGCGTGCGCCTCCCGGCCGGATTGGTTTGTCCGCAATCCGTCGGGCGTGCCGGGTGCGCGAGGCTGCACCCGGCACAGAGTTGTTGAGGCAGCCCCGTCAAAACCATGTGCTTTATACGGAAATTGTGTTTAAATTCCGATAGAAAGGAACACGATCATGAGCCGACGCCTTCTGATTGTTGAAGATGACGAAGACACACGGGACTTCATCGCCAAGGGCTTTGGCGAAGAAGGATATGTGGTCGAGGTTGCCGCCGATGGCCGCGAGGGTCTGTACCACGCGACAGATGGTGGGTTCGACGCCGTCGTGCTGGATCGGATGCTGCCCGGGTTGGACGGGCTGTCGCTGATCAAATCCATGCGCGCAGCCGGTTTGAAGACACCGGTTTTGATGTTGACCGCGATGAGCGCGGTGGATGAGCGTGTGAAGGGGCTCAATTCGGGCGCGGATGATTATCTGGTCAAACCCTTCTCGTTTCAGGAACTACATGCTCGGATCGAGGCACTATTGCGCCGCCCTCAGGAATCGGAAGAGACACCAACGCTGACCTGCAAAGACCTTGAAATGGACCTGCTGACCCGCAAGGTCACCCGCGACGGGCATGAGATCACCCTGACCCCGCGTGAATTCCAGATTCTGGAATTCTTCCTGCGCCGCAAGAACCGCGTCGTGTCACGCACCATGCTGCTGGAAGGCGTTTGGGATTATCACTTCGACCCGAACACCAATGTTGTCGACGTCCATATCTCGAAACTGCGCCGCCAATTGGATGAGGGTGGCGAAGCACCGTTGATTGAAACCGTCAGAGGTTCAGGCTACATGATGTCTGATGGATAACCTTCGGCTTTCCCTGAATAATTCCCGAACACGGCTCGTTCTGGCCAGTATGGTGCTCAGCATATTTTTGACGGCAACCGTACTGGCACTGGTCTATTTCACAGCCAATCGCAGCATTGAATCCGAAACCCGTTCGGTCGTTTCGGCGGAACTGACAGGGCTGGCCGATGAATATGAACGCCGCGGGTTGATCGGTTTGATCACAGCCATCGAACGCCGCCTTCCCAGTGCCTCAGAACGCGACGCGCTGTACCTGCTGACGGATCGGTTCGGCAACAAGCTGGTTGGAAACCTCAAGCAATGGCCCGAACATATTACGGCAGGCAGTGGCTGGGTAGAACTGGAACTGCGCCGTGCTGACAACGACCAACTCGTGCCGGTCTCAGCCGCCTCAATCCGCCTGCCCGGCCAGGAACGCCTGATCGTCGGGCGAGATGCTGTTGCGCGTCAGCAATTTGATCGGGTTCTGCTGCGATCCGTGGCGCTGGCCCTTGTCATCGCAATGGTTCTGAGCGTGCTCACCGGATGGCTGTTCACCCGGTTGGTTTTTTCCCGCCTGTCAGACATTGCCAGCACCGCAGAAAACATCGTCTCGGGTGATCTGTCCCGGCGTATGCCCTTGCGCGGCACCGGGGATGAGTTCGATCAGGTAGCCGGTACGCTAAACAATATGCTTGATCGGATCGAAGAACTGATCAGCAACCTGCGCACAACGTCGAACTCGATTGCCCATGATCTGCGATCCCCCCTGTCGCGTCTAAAACAACGGGTCGAGGCGCTGTCTGACCCGGGCAAAAGCGAGCAGGAGCGCGAGGCTGATATCGCCCGAGCCACTTTGGAAATCGACCACGTTTTGCGCATGCTCGGGCAGTTGACCGAAATTTCACGCGCAGAGGCCGGGCTGGGCCGCGAACAGTTTGAGCAGGTGGATTTGCAGCACCTCGTTGGTGATGTGATTGAACTTTATGATCCGGTTGCCGCCGATCAGAAAATCCAGTTCAAGGTCCAAGGAGGGGCTGCACCGGTTCAGGGCCACCGACCCTTGCTGTCACAAGCGCTGTCGAACCTGTTGGAAAACGCAATGCGATACGCGCCCGAGGACACGACCATTACCATCACAATTGGTGAGGACGATCAGTTTGCTCATCTGAGTGTGCGTGACCAGGGGCCCGGCGTTCCGCCCGAAGACCTGCCCCGCCTGCAGTTGCCTTTTGTCACGCTCGACCCTGCCCGGACCGAGCGCAATGCCGGGCTTGGCCTGGCGCTGGTTGCTGCGATCACGCATATGCATGGGGGGCAGTTCGCGGCCCGCAACTGCGATCCGGGCCTTGAGGTAACGCTGAACCTGTCGCGCCAAGCCTAATCAGGCGCCCCATCAATGGCCAGGTTCTTGTTTTTATAGCGTTTATCTTCGGTCACATCGGCACCAAACCACGCGGGCGGGGTGAAACCAAGTGCCTCGGATTCGCTGGAAAACTCCACTTCGACCAGCCGCAATGGTGCCAAAACGCCTTGAAAGATATCCAGCTCGAACTCCCGCCCATCTGGCAAACTGTTGGTAAAGCGTTCTTTTTCAACCCGTCGACCCTCGGTTTCGGGCCAAAAGGTTTCGAACTGTTCAGCGGACATCTCGGTCTCACGCTCCACCCGAACCAAACCGCCTGCATTTTTGAGTGTCAGGAAATACTGGTCATTCTTTTGCCGCAGGCGCAGTTCGGTCGAATCCTCGGGGGCCGTCAGATAGCCCTGTCGCACCACAGCCTTTTGAGCGCCGCTCAGGTCTGGCAGGTTGTTGACCAGAAACTTACGTTCGATTTCTTTGCTCATTTGGTCGAAACCACCCCGTTTTCCAACTCGTTGTAAAGTGCCTGATAGGCCGCCCCTGCCGCACCGCGCGGGGCATAGGTCACCACCGGTGCGCGATGTTGACCCATCTTTTCGATATCTGCCGCAAATGGAATGCTGCTGCGCATGAAGCGCTTGCGATAGGCTTTGCGCATCTTCTCCATCGTCTGCTGATGTAACGTTTTGCGCTGCTGCACCATTGAAAAGAACGCTTTCAGCTTCTTCTTCGGCAGTTTGTGCTGGTCGAAGAACCCAACCAGCTGCTCAAAGGTACGCTCTGATAACGTTGTCGGGATCACCGGCACAACGATCTGGTCTGCGGCCTTAAAGATGTTTTCGGACAGGGTCGAAAAGTTGGGCGGACAGTCCAGAATGATGACATCATAGTCACTGCCCGCAGCCATCAGCGCCTTCTTCAAGCGCGATCGGCTGTTCCGCATCCGCGACAGAAACACATCAAAATCACGATAGGTCAGGTTCGCGGGCAGAATATCCAGCCCTTCGAAATCACTGGCGCGAATGGCGCTGGTGAAACGTTTAACATCCTCGAAAAACCGCGCATCCGTCAGCTTCTTCGAAGGTTTCACACGGAAATAGAACCCCGAGGCCCCTTGTGGATCGAGATCGCACAGCAAGACCAGCTTGCCCGCCGCTGCATAGGCGTGGGCCAGATTGACCGAAGTGGCGGTTTTTCCAACACCGCCTTTGTTGCTGTAACAGGCAATGATTTTCATTCCTCACTCCTTGGACCGATGAAACAGGTGGCGAAACAACTGGCGCGTTTCTGGGGCATCGAACTGCTGGAAATTGGCGATCACACGGTCACGCTCGGCCCGTTGCCGTTGATCCAGCACCGCGATCAGCCCACCGACCGCTAGACCGATCTTTACATCAACGCGTCCTTGGGCGTTGGATTGCTGCGCGGAGAACTGCTGCAACGCCTCTTGCTGGACCGAGTAGTCATTGAACAGGCCCAGATTATCCTGAAGCTTTTTCAACGGCTTAAGGATCGATTTGAAGTCTCTCGCATCGTAAAGAGGCGCAAAGAACTCCATCAGATAGCGCAGTTTCTTACAATCGATCCGCAGATCATGCACAGTCTCATCCGGTGTTTCAGGCGTGATGCTGCGCGCAATCTTGCAGACCTTACGATAGCGCTTCCAGATCAGGGCGCAAGCGTAGTCATAGGCCCCGCGCTGCGCATTTGGCCCCGGTTGCAGACCCTCGGTGGTGCTAAACAGCGCCGTTAGCTCTGCCATCTGACTTTGATAGGCTTTGCTGCGTAACCTGCGGGTCAGCCGCGAGAGTTCCTGCATGCGTTCCTTCTGGAATTGCCCGAACATGGCATCCAGTCCCGGGTGAAGTGTGTGCGGCACAAGGCTGTAATATATGTCTTTTTCCAGAAGATAGACATCCAAATCCCGCACGCGCCCGGTCGGGGTCATCATATCTGAGAAGGTCTTTTTTAGCGTAGCGGTCTGATCGTCAGAGAAAACCCCTTTGAACAAGCTGATGACAGATCGTATTCGGCGCAGAGAAACACGGTAATCATGCAGGAATTCGGTGTCGATATCAGCGATAGCTCCGTTTTCATTCTGCCGCGCAACTTTCAGAAAAGTAAAGATAATATCAGTAGCCACCTGAAGTGAAGGCTCTGATCGTCCCAAAGTGATCTCGGGCTTTGCCCGATATGGGGCCTCATCCGGCTCCAAGGCTTGAACAATCGCAGACAGGTCAGCTCTGTCCGAGCCAGCCGCCAACATCGCGTCGCAGGCGCGGAGGTAGACCTTGTCATATCCCCGCAATCGACTGAGGCGAATAATCGTCGCCTGCCCGTTTACCGTCGACAAAACCGTGACGCGACCACGCACCTGGGTTTTCTCGAGATCATCCAGAACGGCAAGGCTGCCCTCCTCGACCTCGCCCGAGGCAATTGCCATCAGCGCGCGCAGTTTCGGAAATCCTTTCAAAGCGTCGCGCAGCGGGCCGTCTGGCAAGTCTTGTACAAAACGCCTTTGGCCCTTGCATCTTTGGCTCAAACGCGTGCCTTGGCCATCCAGCAGGTGCAATGACCCGCCGAACTCCAGCAACATCCGACCGGATGCGCGGATCGACTGGTCATGACAATCCAGCAGAACAAAGGGCTTGGAAGCCCGTTCCGGATCATATCGCAGGTTCAGCCCGACAAACTCAGATGGATCAAACGCGCCGCGCAGGACAAACAACGTCTCTGTCTCTAATCTCATGAGGACATGAAATCTTCAGATCCGTCGGAACACAAGCAAAACCGGAATGCGTCAATGCTGGGGTGACAGCGCTTGGTTGGACGTTTAAACCAAACCCATGTCCGAACCTGTGTCCTCGATCAGAAATCTTGGCCCCGCCTTCGAAGAAGCTTGCGCCCGTGCGGGGATACACTCCGCGCAGGACCTACGTGAACTGGGCGCGGATGAGGCCTATACCCGACTGTTACAGGCCGGAACCAAGGCACATTTCATCGGGTACTACGTGTTGGTCATGGGTCTTCAGGGTCGCCCATGGAACGATTGTAAGGGCGAAGAGAAGAAGCAATTACGCGAAAGGTTTGAGGCGATCAAAGCCGGCGCCAAACCCGCAGCGGAAAGCCAGTTGGTCTCAGACCTGAACGCGATCGGGGTGCGCGTGTCCGCAAGTGATCTGAAACAGGTTTGAACGAAAAAGGCCGCCCCAAACGGAGCGGCCCGAAATCAGCAGGAAACGCTGGCTTAGCCGACTAGTTCGATACCCGAGAAGAAATATGCGATCTCAACTGCAGCCGTCTCCGGCGCGTCCGACCCGTGGACCGAGTTTTCACCAACCGATTCAGCGAATTCGGCGCGGATGGTGCCGGGGGCTGCGTCTGCGGGGTTGGTTGCGCCCATGACTTCGCGGTTCTTGGCAATGGCGCCTTCGCCTTCCAGAACCTGAACAACAACCGGAGCCGACGACATGAATTCACACAGTTCGTCATAGAACGGACGCTCGGCGTGGACGTCATAGAATTTGCCTGCCTGAGCTTTGGTCATGTGGATGCGCTTTTGTGCCACGATGCGCAGGCCGGCTTCTTCGAACTTGGCATTGATCTTGCCAGTCAGGTTACGGCGGGTTGCATCAGGTTTGATGATCGAGAATGTGCGTTCCAGTGCCATTTTGGCCTCTCCTTACAATGTGACGCGGGGCCCGCGCCGAAATCCATCGCGCGCCGCGTATCACGGTATTTGCCTTATGAAAAGTGTTATGATGGTTCACGGCTCAGATCGCCTGGGGCAGCGGGTCGATCCTGTCCAACCTGCGGACGTAAAGCACCGCCAAAAGGCCAGCAAAACTGCTGCCGCTCATCATGCTCAGCACCAGATACGGGCCATTTTCGGGGCTGACGAATGCACCCGTCATCGAGGTCAGGAAGGCACCAAGCGCCACGACCATCGCCCCGGACAACCCCGCAGCGCTTCCTGCCAGTTTGGGCCGGACCGACATCGCTCCGGCCGAGGCATTGGCGTTGGTCAAACCATTGCCAAATCCCACACAGATGGCCGACCCGAAAAACACCCAGACTGAGCCGTGACCGCCTACAAACAACAATAAACCGAAGAACGGTCCAACCGAGGCCACGATCCGTCCACATAGGATCATCGTGGTTAGCCGGGTGTGCGCCGCGATGCGTCCAGTGACAAAATTGCCCACCATGAAGCCACCTGTGATGATCCCGATCCCTAAGCCCAGCATCGCCGGGCTGAGGTCGAACCACGCAGCGGCGACCAGGGGCGCGCCAGTGATGAAGCTGTAGAACCCGCCGATCGAAAACGCGGCACATAGTGCATAACCCCAAAATCGACGGGCGCGAAATAAATGCGGGTACTCTTTCAATTGCGCGACCAAGGTTGATGAACGGTCTGTGTTGGTCTCTCCCATGTCGAACCACAGCAAGGCCAACAGCCCTGCCCCCAGAACCGAATACAAAACGAACCCCGCGCGCCAGCCGAACAGCATGTCCAGCGCGCCGCCCAGCATTGGACCCAGCATAGGCGCGAGCGCCATGGCCATCGCAACATATCCTAGCTTGCTGGCGGCTTCGTTGGGCGGATATCGATCCCGGATCGAGGCACTGGACAGAACCGACCCGGCTACGACGACGGCCTGCAACAGTCGGAAACCCAGAAAAACCCAGATCGACTCGGCCAGCGTGCATCCGATTGATGCGATCACGAAGACGGTCATGCAGATCAACAGAACCGGCCTGCGCCCAAACCGATCTGACAGCGGCCCCATGATCAGTTGCAGCACCGCCGAGACGGCCAGATATCCTGCCACTGACAAGTTCACGAGGCCATAGTCGACCGCGAAGTCGTCGCTCATATGCGCCAGCGAGGGCAGGAACATATTCAACGACAACACGGAAAGTGCGGTGGCGAAGATCAGCGTGATCAGATGTGGGGGCGTCCGGGCCGCGCGCATGTCGAAAACCGTGTCAGATAAGCAAACGACACAGCGCTAACACATTGACCGGCGCTTGAACATGCCAAGCCGCTGGCAGCTGCATCACGGCTCTGCTAAGAGCCCCCTCATGCTACGGATCGAAGACATCACTTATGCCGTTGAAGGCCGCCCCTTGTTCGAAGGGGCCAGCGCGACCATCCCCGATGGCCACAAGGTCGGTCTGGTGGGGCGGAACGGCACCGGCAAGACTACTCTGTTCCGTCTGATCCGCGGAGAGTTGGCGTTGGAATCCGGCGCCATCTCGATCCCGAAACGCGCGCGGATTGGTGGGGTGGCGCAAGAAGTGCCCTCATCCGATGTGTCCCTGATCAACACCGTTCTGGCGGCTGACACAGAACGCAGCGCGCTGATGGCTGAGGCCGAAAGCGCCACGGACCCTGCTCGTATTGCTGATATTCAAACCCGTCTGGCCGATATTGACGCTTGGTCGGCTGAGGCACGGGCGGCGTCGATCCTCAAAGGGCTAGGGTTTGATGACGAAGACCAGTTGAAACCCTGCTCCGATTTCTCGGGCGGTTGGCGAATGCGCGTTGCTCTGGCGGCAGTGCTGTTCTCGCAGCCCGATCTGCTGCTACTAGACGAACCGACCAACTATCTGGATCTGGAAGGCGCGCTGTGGCTGGAAAGCTATCTGGCGAAGTATCCGCATACGGTCATCATCATCAGCCACGACCGAGGGCTGCTGAACCGCGCCGTCGGCTCGATCCTGCATTTGGAAGACCGCAAGCTCACCTATTACGCCGTGCCTTATGACAAATTCGCCGAACGCCGCGCGGAACGTCTGGCACAGGCTGAATCTGAGAACGCCAAGGCCAAGGCCCGCATCGCCCATCTGCAAAGCTTTGTGGATCGCTTTCGCTATAAGGCGTCGAAGGCCGTGCAGGCCCAATCCCGCCTAAAAATGATCGAACGCATCCAGTTGGTTTCGACCCCGCAAGAGGCCGCGTTGCGCGCGTTTTCATTCCCCGAACCCGAAGAACTATCGCCGCCCATTATCCAGATCGAAGGTGGCGTGACCGGTTACGGCGAGACTGAAGTGCTGCGCCGTCTGAACTTGCGCATTGATCAGGATGATCGCATCGCGCTGCTGGGCAAGAACGGTCAGGGTAAATCGACCCTGTCCAAGCTGCTATCCGACAGATTACCCCTGATGGCAGGTAAGATGGCCCGCTCCAACAAGCTGCGCATCGGCTATTTCGCCCAGCATCAGGTGGATGAGCTATATGTGGATGAAACGCCGCTGGATCATCTGCGCCGTCTGCGCCCAGATGAGGCTCCGGGCAAGTGGCGGTCGCGTCTGGCTGGGTTTGGTCTGAATTCGGATCAAGCCGACACCGAGGTCGGGCGTCTATCGGGAGGCCAGAAAGCGCGGTTGTCGCTTCTGATCGCCACTATCGACGCGCCACATATGCTGATCCTGGACGAACCGACCAACCATCTGGACATCGAAAGCCGCGAGGCGCTGGTCGAGGCGCTGACCGCTTATTCCGGGGCGGTTGTGCTGGTCAGCCACGACATGCACCTACTGTCGCTGGTGGCCGACCGGCTCTGGTTGGTCTCGGACGGCACCGTAAAGCCCTTCGATCAAGACCTCGAAGCCTATCGAGCGATGCTGCTGGCCCGCGACAAGCCGGTGAAGCAAAAGCCTCAGGCAACAAAGCCCAAGCGCCCCTCGCGGGATACCATGCTGGCACTGCGCGCCGATCTGCGCAAGTGCGAGGACCGGATCGAGAAGTTGACAGATATGCACGAGAAACTCTCGGCCAAACTGGCGGACCCGGCCTTGTACGAAGATGACAGGATCGATGATCTGGAAACCTGGAACCGCAAATTCGCCGAAGTCACCGAGGCCATGCAAAAGGCCGAGGCGCTGTGGGTCGCGGCCGCCGAGAAACTAGAACAGGCCGAGAGTGCCGCATGATTGACGCTGCCTTCTTCATCACCGCTTTCACCACCTTGTTCGTCGTGATCGACCCGTTCGGCACCGCGCCCATTTTCGTCGCCATGACACAGGATATGGACGCGCGCGCAAGGCGGCGCACGGCCTATCGCACCTGTTTGGTTGCAACCGGCATTCTGATTGCCTTCGCCGCCTTTGGTGAGGCGGTTCTGGGCTTTGTCGGCATCTCGATGGAGGCGTTCAAAGTTGCCGGTGGCGCGCTTTTGTTCCTGACCGCGTTGGACATGTTGTTCGAACGCCGCACCAAACGGCGCGAGGATCGGGCTGAGGAAGAGGAACACAATGATCCGTCGGTCTTTCCGCTCGCCATCCCTTTGGTCGCCGGGCCGGGATCGATTGCGACGATTATTCTGTTGTCCGGACAGCATCCGGGTCTTCAAGGAATTGCGGCGGCAGTGGCCGTGATGCTGGCTGTCATGGCGGTGGTTCTGTTGTTCTTTCTGGCAGGTGGCCTGATCGCCCGCATTCTGGGCAAAACGGGCTTGAATGTGCTGACCCGTCTGCTGGGTATGCTGCTGGCGGCTCTGTCTGTTCAGTTCATTCTGGATGGCCTCAAGGCCTTTGGGTTTGCCTCGTAAATCCCCATATAGAGTATAGAATAAACTGTAAGGGCAACGGCATGAATGGCGACGATATCGGGCGTTTGGTGTATCTGGTCGTGCTTGGCGCGGCCATATTGCTGTGGTTTGTCGCCCAGAACCGTCAGTCCCTGAACAAAACCCTGCAACAGGTCATGGCCTGGGTTTTTATCTTCGTGGGGGTCATCGCGGTCATTGGCTTGTGGGAGGATATTCGATCCTCGGTCAGCCCAGCCCCGCAGATGGCGGTCACCGGCGATATGATCGAGGTGCCGCGTGCCCAGGACGGGCATTATTACCTGCCAGTCACCGTGAACGGCGAACCCATTGTGTTTCTTGTGGATACCGGGGCCAGCCAAATCGTGCTCAGCGCGCAGGATGCGGAACGTGTGGGTATCGACCCTGATCAGCTGAACTATTTCGGGCGCGCAATCACGGCAAATGGAGAGGTTCGGACAGCACCTGTGCGGCTGGACAGTTTCGAACTGGGTCCGATTGCGGACCGCAATGTTTCGGCCTGGATCAACGAAGGAGAGCTGCACCAGTCGCTGCTGGGCATGGATTATCTGCACCGATTTTCCAACATCCAGTTCACCGATGGCCGGATGATCCTGTCACGTTAGGCGCGTTCGCAACTTGAGAACAAAGTGAGAACATGATATGTGCATATCATGTCTGCTCAGCTTCTTGGCGCCAAGCCCGCGCGCCCCGCGCCGGGGGTCAAACTTCATGATGAAGTCACCCTGCAACAGGGCCGCGTGCACGAAGCCTGCGGCCCCGCCCGGCGCAGCTTCGCCATGTGGCTTGCCGGGCAGACCCAAGGCCCGGTCTTGTGGATTTCTCCCGCATGGGAGCTGGGCCAGCTGAACCCCCACGGAATGGTCGATTTTGCTGACCCCGGAAGGTTTCTCTTTGCGCGCCCCAAACGGGCCGAGGACCTGCTGTGGTGCATGGAAGAAGCCCTGCGCAGCCGAGCCGTTCCGCTGGTCATCAGCGATTTGCCTGGCGCGCCGGGCCTGACACCGGTGCGGCGACTGCATCTGGCAGCGGAACAGGGTGACATAGGGCAGCCCCCGCTGGGTCTGTTGCTGACCCCCGGCGACGGTGGTGCGCAGGGGGTCGAAACGCGTTGGCACATGGCCGCTGCACATCGGGATGAGGCGAACCGCTGGATCCTGACCCGCCGCCGCGCCCGCGCCCTGCCCCCGGCGAGTTGGCAGGCCACTATGGCAGCCCCTCGCGCACAGATGCATCTGCAACCTGCGAGAAGCGACGAAGACCGTTCACGCAAGATGTGATTGGCCGGGCCAAGGCGATCGCCCTAGCGTTTCCAACAAATAAGCGCGCTCATCGATTGTTGCCGGCGAACCACCCACGGCAATTGATTTGAGATCGGAGCGAATAAGACTGCAAGCTCGCGTGTTAACCAATCATTACGTCCTGCGTTCTAGCGTCAGGACAGCAGATATCAGCACAGCGGCGGATCTGACCACATCCGGCATGGGCAACACAGGCGAAAGGGATCGGCATGACCAGAATGACCAGACGCAGTTTCGTAGCTGGATTGGCACTATGGCCCAGCTTGGGGGCGGCACAATCCGTGATGATCCCCTATGCGCTTGCGCCAAAGGGCACATCGGTGGGGTTCACCTTTGATCTGTCCGGGGTGGCGCAATCGGGCACCATGCCGATCCAATCTGCCAACATTCAGCTGGATACAAAACGCCTGCAAAACAGCAAGGTCGATGTCATCCTGAATGTGGCCGCCGCGCGAACACGTTTGCCCTTTGCGCGCGGACCCATGTTGGGCGAAAGCGTGCTCAATGCTGATGCGCATCCGACCATTCGCTTCACCTCGACCAAAATCCAGCTTGGTCCAGGCGGGCGCATCTCGGATGGGGCCTCGATCAAAGGCGACCTGACCGTACGCGGCATTACCCGGCCGGTGACCCTTAATGCAGCGCTTTATCGTGCGCCCGGCAGCGCTGCGGATGATCTTGATGCCCTGTCGATCCAGCTGACTGGTGCGCTGGACCGTCATGCATACGGAGCCTCCGGCTATCCCGATCTAGTTGATGAGACGGTTGGCCTGAACATCATGGCGCAGATCACACGCCTGAACTAATCCGAGAATTCGCAAAAAACGACACCTAGGCGTCGATAAAACGTGCGCAAGTTCTGCAAGACCGGTAGAGCGTGGTCTCATTATGCGCACGATCATTTCCTTTGCCGCCCTCTTCCTGTCCGTCATTCTGTTGCAACTGTCGACAGGTGGCGTTGGGCCACTGGATGCGATCTCGGGCATAACACTGAACTTCACGACCGAACAGATCGGTCTGCTGGGGTCGGCGCATTTCATTGGCTTCTTCATCGGTTGCTGGTGGGCGCCACGCCTGATGGGCAGCGTCGGGCATTCGCGCGCGTTTGCCGTGTGCACGGCCCTGGGCGCGATGGGCTTGATCGGGCATACCCTGACCGAAAACCCCTATGTCTGGGCCGCGTTGCGGATCGCGTCAGGCACCTGCGTGGCCGGGTGCTATACAGTCATCGAAGCCTGGCTGAACGCCAAGGTTACGAACGAAACGCGCGGGCGGGCGATGGGAACCTATCGCATCGCGGATCTGGGAGCCTCGCTCAGCGCGCAGTTGATCATCGCGGTTTTGCCGCCTGCATCTTATGTTTCGTATAACCTGCTGGCGATCCTGTGCTGTGCATCGCTACTGCCGTTGACATTAACGCGGGCCAGCCAACCTCAGACCCCCAGCGCCCCACGCCTGAGGCCCAAACTGGCCTGGGCCTGTTCACCGCTGGCCGTTGCTGGCGTGATCGTTTCGGCGCTGAGCTCTGCATCCTTCCGCATGGTTGGCCCGGTCTATGGGCAAGAAGTGGGTTTGAGCTTGGATCAGATCGCCTTTTTCCTCGCCTCCTTCGTCTTGGGCGGGGCGCTGGCCCAGTACCCGCTGGGTTGGCTGGCCGACAAATACGACCGGCGCTGGGTTTTGATCTGGCTTTCCGCTGCCGCAGTACTCAGCTGTGGGGTCACAATGGCCGCCAGCGGGGCGGGAACACTGGGCGTGATGCTGGCGGCAGGTTTCTTTGGTCTGACCACCTTCCCTATTTTCTCGCTATCGTCCGCCCATGCCAATGATTTTGCCACCACCGAACAACGGGTCGAACTGTCTGCGGCCCTGATGTTCTGGTACGCGCTGGGCGCAATCGCCTCGCCCTATGTGTCTTCGACATTGATCGAACAATTCGGCCCAGGCGCTTTGTTCGCCTTTGTGGCCGTTGGACATCTGGGGCTGATCGGCTTTGGTTTGGCCCGCATGCGGTCTCGCCCAACACCTGACGCGCGGACCAACTACGTCTATGCCCCGCGCACCTCGTTCACAATCGGAGGTCTGCTAAAACGATCGCGCGAGGGGAAAGAGTAAGCTCGATTGGCATCTCATCGGCCACGATTCAATCCGTCTCTCAGTCGAAATAGCAGCGTTTGCAGTTTTTGCAGTTCCGATTTGTCCAGCCCTGTTTGCTCAATCATGCAAGAGGTGATCTCTGGCGCTTTGTGCTTGAGAGCCAAACCCTGCTCGGTCAAGAAAACCTCTACCGCGCGTCCGTCAGTTTGACTGCGCGACCGGGTTACGTGGCCCAGGTTCTCCAGTCGCTTGACCAACGGTGTTAGCGTGCTGGTCTCCATCCCGAGTTGCTGGGCAAGCGTATTGATCTTTTGTCCATCATGCTCCCACAGCAAAGTTAGCGTGATGTATTGCGGATAGGTCAAACCCAACTTCTTAAGGTGTGGTGAGTAGGCACGGTTAATTGCGTGCGACGCGGTATAAACGCCAAAACAAAACAGATCATCCGCCTGCTTAGGGATATCAAAACTGTCCAATTCAAAGCCTCATTTATATCGCGCACGATATTATCCTTGACATAAACACTGGTTTCGTCAACTTTGCATTTTAGGTCGCGCACGATACAAATGGAGAGTGAAATGTCCTGGCTACCCAGTTTGAAAACTCAAACACCAGAAGAAGGTTATGAGCTTGCAGTGAAATTGTCCCGTATGGCAGTCAAACTGGCGCAACCCGATGATGCAGCCCGCAACCGGATGCGCCCTGAATATGCAAATAACGCGGATAGTTTGATTGGTGTCTCTCACGTTGTGGCCGTCAACTTTCAGACCGTCTCGCATGCAAACAATTTCTGGAAGTAACGCTCAGAAAAGAAAAATGGGCCGGGAAATCCCGGCCCATTTGGTTTATTGGTCGCTACGCGTTTCGTCTTCGACCAGATCGGCAGTGTCTGGCGATGTGATCGCTGGCTCCGGGGTCGCCTCAAGCGCACCGTTCACCACGCCACCAACACCGTTTTCCATAGACAGGCCCAGTTCTTCGCCCAGCTTCTTGAGCGCGGGCATCTGCACCGCCATACCCATGATCGAGTCAAGCGCCTGATTGACCACCGGCTTGTCGCTGTTGGCCGCCCCACCGGTCGCGCCCGCACCGATGCCACCGACCTGATGGATCTTGATCGAGTCGATCTTTTCCGCAGGCTTGACCATTTCCGAAATGATCGAGGGCATGGTTTCGATCCGTGCCATATCGACCTTCATGCGGATTTGTGCTGCGGACAGAGCGTTGTCGGCCTCAACAATCGCGCGCTTACCTTCCGCTTCGGCCAACATGTCGTTCTTCTTGGCCTCGGCCCGAATGTTCAGCGCGTCGGCTTCGGCCTGCGCCTCTTCGCGGCGGGCTTCGGCGCGGTCAGCGGCGGCCTCTTTCTCGGCCTGCGCAGACAAACGGATCGCTGTGGCCTGACGTTCCGCCTCACGCGTGGCTTCGATCAGAACGATTTGCTTCTGACGCTCGGCCTCGGCCACCTCACGGGCGGTTGCCACGGCTTCGGTCGCCTTGGTCGCCTCGGCCCGGGCCAGGTCAGCCGATGCACGCGCGCGGCTTTCCTCTTCGGATTTCTGTGCGATGATGATCTGTCGCTCTTGCTCGGCCACTTCGATCTCACGCTCTTTGGCAATCTCCGCGTCGCGGATCTTGCGTTCGCGTTCGATTTCGGCTGAGCGGATGGCCTCTTCCCGCGCAATCCGCGCCCGTTCGGTTTCCCGCACCGAATCCTCGGTCCGTGCAGCAATCTCAGCCTCCTGCGCGACGCGCAGAGTTTCGACCTGTTGCGTCTGCTCAATCCGCGCCTGTTCTTCATCCTTTTCGATCAACAGCTTCTGACGCTGGGCTTCCATGGCTGCGCGACGCACCTCAACCTCGGCCTCGGCATCGATCTGCGCACGCTCTTTCTTTGAGGTCGCAATCACCTCGGCCAGCTTGCGCATACCCACCGCGTTAAAGGCGTTGTTTTCGTCCAGCGCCTCAAAAGGTGTCTGGTCCAGCGCAGTCAAAGAGACCGATTCAAGCGACAAACCGTTCTTCAATAGGTCCTCGGACACTGCATTCTGAACCTCTTGCACAAAGTCGGCGCGATTTTCATGCAAACCGTCCATGGTCATTTGCGCCGCCACAGCGCGCAGACCGTCGATCAGTTTACCTTCGATCATCTCACGTAGCTGTCCGACATCAAAAGTCCGGTCACCCAAGGTCTGCGCAGCGCGTGCGATCCCTTCTTCGGTGGCCATAACCGAGACGTAGAACTCGACACCCACATCAACCCGCATACGGTCCTTGGTGATCAAAGCAGCCTCGCCGCTGCGTTGCACTTCAAGGCGCAGGGTCTTCATGTTGACCGGGCTGACCTCGTGCAACAAAGGCACGATGATGACGCCGCCATCCATAATGACCTTCTTGCCACCTGCCCCGGTTTTCACCAGGCTAACTTCGCGGGTTGCGCGTTTATAAAGTCGGCCCAGCACCAGGCCGATGAACAGGACGACCGCCAAAATGGTCGCAACTGTGGTGATCAGGAAAGTAAGTTCCATGCAAAATCCTCCGATTTAGGGTTAAATTTTTGTCAGTTCGAAAGGCCGACCAGAACGAACCGGTCTTGCTGTCGGTCGCGCAGCACCAGCACTTCGGTACCCTGTTCCAGCGTGTCGCTGTCTTGCAGCGGCTCGGCCCGCAGGTAGTGCGCATTGCCAAAGCGATCCATGACCCTAACCTCGGCCGGGCGTCCGCGCGATGCGGTGCCTTGCGAGATGAAGCCACGACGACGGGCCAGCATCCGCTCGGACATCGCCTCGGTCTCGGTTTTGGGCAAAAGGCGCGCAAAGACGCCCCCAAAGCCGCGTGCAAACCAAAGACCAAAGGCTCCAGCAGGTAGGGCAGCCACCCAGCCCGGCAGGTCAAAGCCCAACAGATCGCGCAGTGCTAGCTGCAGGCCCATGCCTGACAGGCCGAAACCGGCCAGCAGAACAACAAGCCAGATCATGACCGGTACCCTGCCGATACCCAGCCAGGCCAAAGGACCTGCTGAGGCGACCGTGGTCGCGTCAGGTTCGACATCCGCCAGCTCAAAATCGCCCAGATCGACATCCGCGTCGATGTCGAGGTCAAAACTGCCGACATCCAGATCCGGCCCGTAAGCCATATCCAAATCAAGATCGCTTTCGCCCGCCATAAGGCTAGCCCCCAGCAGCAAAGCTATCAGTTCTAGCGCCAGAAGGCCGAACAGCAATGCAAGCGCCAGGGTAAAGGGCGCAAAAGCACCCTCGAGCAAAAAGTCGAACATAGGGAAATAGCCCTCGTTATTGTATACTTTGGTATACCAATAAGATGGGAGTTCATCGTCGAAATTCAAGAGGTTGTGATTCAATATTACAACCTATGGGTAGTTTAGCGCGCGACACTTCGGGAATCACTGACCTTTGGTCAACCTGTTTTTTCCATATCGTGGCGCCGAAAATGTCATCCAGATGAAAGCCGGGGTTTTTCTGGCCGGTCACATAAGGTAGACGGGCGCGCAGACAGATACGTGGAAACGCAAAATGGCCCGGATTCTTATTACCTCGGCGATCCCCTACATCAACGGGATCAAACACCTCGGCAACCTGATCGGTTCGCAATTACCTGCCGATCTTTACGCACGTTACCAGCGTGGCCGTGGGAATGAGGTTATGTTCCTCTGCGCCACCGACGAGCACGGTACGCCTGCTGAGCTGGCTGCCGCCAAGGCGGGTAAGCCAGTGGCCGAATATTGCGCCGATATGTATGCGGTGCAGGCCGATATCGCCAAACGCTTTGGCCTGAGCTTTGATCACTTTGGTCGCTCCTCAAGTGAACAGAACCGCAAGCTGACCCAGCATTTCGCGGGCAAATTGGATGAGGCCGGTCTGATCCGTGAGGTTAGTGAAAAACAGATCTACTCGAACGCCGATGGTCGTTTTCTGCCGGACCGGTATATCGAGGGCACCTGCCCCAATTGTGGCTACGACCGCGCGCGTGGTGACCAGTGCGAGAATTGCACCAAGCAGTTGGACCCAACCGACCTGATCGAACCGCGCAGCGCCATCAGCGGCTCGACCGATCTGGAAGTGCGTGAAACCAAGCACCTCTATCTGCGCCAATCGGCGATGAAGGATCAGCTGGATGCCTGGATCGACAGCAAGGCCGATTGGCCGATCCTGACCACATCTATTGCCAAGAAGTGGCTGCATGACGGCGACGGCCTACAGGATCGCGGCATCACCCGCGATCTGGATTGGGGTGTTCCGGTCAAGAAAGGCGATCAGGACTGGCCGGGGATGGAGGGCAAGGTCTTTTACGTCTGGTTCGACGCGCCGATCGAATACATCGCTTGCGCCAAGGAATGGGCCGATGCGAATGGCAAGACGGATGCTGATTGGCAGCGCTGGTGGCGCACTGACAAGGGCGCGGATGACGTGCGTTACGTACAGTTCATGGGCAAGGACAACGTCCCCTTCCACACGTTATCCTTCCCGGCCACCATTCTGGGTTCGGGCGAGCCGTGGAAGATGGTCGACCACCTGAAATCGTTCAACTATCTGAACTATGACGGTGGTCAGTTCTCGACCTCTCAGGGTCGCGGCGTGTTTATGGACCAAGCGCTGGAGATCCTGCCAGCCGATTACTGGCGCTGGTGGCTGCTGAGCCACGCACCGGAAAGCAGTGACAGTGAGTTCACGTGGGAGAACTTCCAGCAATCGGTGAACAAGGACCTTGCTGACGTCCTGGGCAACTTCGTCAGCCGGATCACCAAGTTCTGCCGTTCGAAATTCGGTGAAACCGTGCCTGAAGGCGGACGTTTTGGAGAACGCGAGACTGCGCTGATCGAAGACATCTCCAAGCGTATCCGCACCTATGAAACCCATATGGAGTCGATGGAGGTCCGCAAATCGGCGCAGGAATTGCGCGCGATCTGGGTCGCAGGCAATGAATATCTGCAAGCCGCAGCCCCGTGGTCGACCTTCAAGGAAGACCCGGAACAGGCCGCCGCACAGGTGCGTCTGGGCCTGAACTTGATCCGTCTCTATGCCGTGCTCAGCGCGCCGTTCATCCCAGACGCCTCAGCACGGATGCTGAGTGCGATGAACACTCTGAATACAAGCTGGCCCGACAGTGCCGATGACGCGCTGAACGCCCTGCCCGCCGGGCACGCGTTTACGGTTCCGGACGTATTGTTCGCAAAGATCACAGATGAGCAACGCGAAGACTGGCAAACCCGCTTTGCCGGAACGCGCGACTGATAGGCAGGCTGTTTTGGTCTGACAACTGATCAGAGGCGAAGGTTCCAACCTTCGCCTTTTTCGTTCTCTGCGCTCTGATTATCCGCAGGTTCAGCACCCAAATCTACATCTGTTGCACATCTAAGTTGGCCTGCAATCAGAACAATTTCTGGCCCACTCCAACATATGGCACGATTCAAGACGCTTGAGATATGTCTCTAAACGAGCCATCCTGACCCAGACATCAATCGACTCGCCATGGCCGCGCGCCATTACGCAAATTCCTTTTGAACGAGGCGTCCGCCATGCCCCTTGCATTGAAGAACTCTATCCTCCGCTATCAGGGTCCGGCTTTGGCTATCGCCACCTTGGCCAGTTTGGGCGTCAGCTATACTGCGCTGGCGCAAGATCAAAGCGAGGCGCCAGCCCCCAAAGTATCCATCGCGGCGGCTTATACGCAAGAGATCACAGATGAGGCGGCGTTCATCGGACGGGCCGAAGCGATCAACAAGGTCGATATCGTGGCGCGGGTGAACGGGTTTCTGGAAAGCCAGAATGTCGAAGACGGCGCACTCGTCACCAAGGATGAGCTGTTGTTTACCATCGAACCGGACCTGTATCAGGCCACGCTTGAGGCCCGCAAAGCCGACCTGAACCGGGCCCAGGCCAACCTGGAACTGGCTAAGATTGACCTTGATCGTAAAGAAGAATTGTTCAAACGCGACGCCACGCCTGAATCAGAACGCGATACAGCCCGCGCAAACGAATTGGTTGCCGAGGCCGAGGTCAAAGCCGCAAATGCTGCAATTCAACAAGCTGAGTTGGACCTGAGCTATACGCAAATCCACGCCCCGTTTGACGGGCGGATCGGGCGGGTGACCACCAGCGTTGGCGATGTGGTTGGACCCTCGAACCCGGCATTGGTCAATCTGGTCAGCGAAGCCCCGATCTATGTGAATTTCTCGCTGAACGAAAAGCAGTTCACCTCGATCCTTGAGCAGTTTAACGAAAACGCCGCTTCGCTTGCGGAAAGCGGTAAAAGCCCGAATGTCCATGTGACCCTGCCGAACGGCACGGAACTGGATGAGACAGGCGAGATCGTCTTTGTTGATAACCGCATCGATCCGCTGACCGGTGCGATCACCATGCGCGCCCAGTTCGACAATTCCAAACGTCTGATCCTTGATGGCGCTTTCCTAACCGTTCAGATCGAGGCGTTGGAGCCCACACTACAAGTACTGATCCCGCAGGCCGCCCTGCAACGCGACCAGCGCGGTGAATTTGTTCTGGTCGTCAATGACAAGCAAATGGTCGAACAGCGTTACATCACCACGGGCGATACAGTCGATACTGCGATTATCGTATTGGATGGGCTACGCGAAGGTGAAAGCGTGATCGTCGAAGGTTTACAAAGGGTACGCCCGGGCGTCGCGGTTGACGCGGTTGTGGCCTCAGAGCAGCCGGGAGAATAACACATGTTCTCGGCCCTCTTCATCAGCCGGCCCAAGCTGGCGCTTGTCATTTCGCTGGTCCTGACGATCATGGGCGGCATCGGCTATATGGTTCTGCCGGTCGCCCAGTTCCCGGACATCACGCCACCCGTTGTCAGTGTGACCACCACCTACACCGGCGCCAATGCCGAGACGGTGGAAAACACCGTCGCTGCTCCGATTGAGGCGCAGGTGAATGGCGTTGACGACATGATCTACATGACGTCAACGTCGTCCGATAACGGTTCGTATTCGCTGAATATTACCTTCGAGGTTGGCACCGACCCCGATATCGCTTCGGTCAATGTGCAGAACCGCGTGGCGCAGGCCATGTCTTCGCTTCCAACCGAGGTAACGTCCTCTGGCGTGGTTACGCAGAAAGCATCAACCAATATGCTGTTACTGGTGACATTGACCTCGCCAAACGAGACCTATGACAGCGTGTTCCTGTCGAACTACGCGTCGATCAACCTGAAAGACGCGCTGGCGCGGATTCAGGGTGTGGGCAAGGCGGATGTTCTGACCAATCTGGAATATGCCATGCGCATCTGGATGGACCCGGACAAGATGGCGGCCCTGTCGATCACACCCGGTGACGTGATCAACGCCATTCGGGAACAGAATATCGAGGTTTCGGCGGGTTCGATCGGTTCGCCACCCGTGCCCGAGGGGCAAACCTTTCAATACACGATCAAATCCAAGGGTCGCCTGACCTCTGCTGCCGAATTCGGGGATATCGTGATCCGCACCGGCGATGCCGGGTCGATCGTGCGTGTTCGTGACATTGCGCGGGTTGAGCTTGGGGCACAGTTCTATTCGGCCTCGGGCTATTTCCAGGCCGTTCCCGCCACCGTGATTGGCATTTATCAGGCCCCGGGCGCAAACGCGCTGGCTGTCTCCGAACGGGTTCAGGCCGAGTTGGAACGGCTGTCGCGTTCCTTCCCAACGGATGTAGAATATGATGTGCCCTTCAACACCACGGATTTTGTCGAGGCGTCTCTGAACGATGTGGTTTCGACCCTGATCCTGACATTCATCCTTGTGATTTCGGTGGTGTTTGTCTTCCTCGGCAGTTGGCGGGCTACAATCATTCCAGCCGTCGCCATTCCGGTGTCACTGATCGGCACCTTTGCCTTCCTTCTGGCTTTTGGCATGTCGCTGAACACGATCTCACTGTTCGCATTGGTGCTGGCCATCGGGATCGTGGTGGATGATGCCATCGTGGTCGTGGAAAACGTCGAACGGATCATCGCAGACGAAGGCCTGCCCCCGGCCGAAGCCACGCGCAAAGCCATGGGCCAAATCACAGGCCCCGTCATCGCAACCACGTTGGTTCTGCTGGCGGTGTTTGTGCCCGTGACCTTCATGCCCGGCATTTCAGGCCAGCTATATTCGCAATTTGCGGTGACCATTTCGACGGCTGTTGTGATCTCTTCCATCAACGCATTGACCTTATCGCCAGCGCTGTGCGGATTGGTTCTGCGGGCGCGTTCCGGCCCTCCAAAAGGTGTGCTGGCTCTGTTCGAAGGGTTTATCGGAACTGTGCGGAACGGCTATGTCTCGATCGTGCGTAAGTTGCTGATCTTGCCGGTTGTTGCCCTGGGCGTGATCGTAGCGCTTGCGATGGGAACGGGAACGATCATGTCCAACACTTCCAGTGGATTCATCCCGCTTGAGGATAACGGCTATCTGTTCGTCGATGTTCAACTGCCGGATGCGGCCACTTTGGAGCGGACCGAGACGGTGACCGCGCGTCTGGACGATCAGATACGCGAGATACCCGGTGTCGCAAGCACCGTTCTGGTGAACGGCTTTTCCATGCTGAATGGAACCACCACCAACGGCGCTGCGATTTTCGTCAACCTGGACAACTGGAATGACCGGCAAGAGGATGATCTGAGTGCTGATGCCATTCTCGCCAAGATACTGGCGATTGCGAACGGCGAATCCGCAGCCTCGGTCCTGGCATTCAATCCGCCCCCCATTCAGGGCCTCGGTATGTCCGCTGGGGTTGAGATGGAGGTGCAGCAAACCGGAGGTGGCACACCACAAGATCTGGCCTCGGCCGTGGGATCCTTTGTCTACGCGGCAAATCAACGGCCAGAAATCGGCCAAGCCTACACGACCTTTCGCGCCAACGTTCCGCAGTTGTTTGTCGATCTGGATCGGGAAAAGGCCAAGACCCTGCAGGTTTCAGTGGCTGAAATTTTCCAAACCATGCAGGCGCAACTGGGATCGTATTACGTGAACGACTTCAACCTGTTTGGTCGGGTCTATCGGGTGATGATCCAGGCAGATGGAACCTATCGGGACAATGTCGAGGATATCTCGAACCTCTACGTGCGTTCTCAGCAAGGCGAGATGGTACCACTGGGCACGCTGATCGATGTGGAAAACGTGTTGGGCCCGGTTCTGCTGAAACGGCATAACCTGTTCCGCTCGGCCACAGTCACGGCAGTGCCCGCACCAGGGCTATCCAGCGGCGACGCGATCAGCGTGATGACCGAGGAATCCGCCACCGCCCTGCCCCCCGGCTATGCCTTCGAATGGACCGGGACGGCGCAGCAGCAATTGGCCTCGGGCAGTCTGGTGATCATCATCCTTGGGCTGGCCATCCTGTTTGGCTACTTGTTCCTTGTTGGCCAGTATGAGAGTTGGTCGATGCCCGTGTCGATCCTACTATCGGTGATCGTTGCCCTCTTCGGGGCGGTCGCCGCAGTGGCCATCGTGGGCAGTGATATCAACCTCTATACCCAGATCGGGATGATCATGTTGGTTGGTCTGGCCTCGAAGAACGGGATTTTGATCGTGGAATTCGCCATGGAGCAGCGCGCCAAAGGTCTGTCGATCAAGGATGCGGCAGCCGAGGCCGCCTATCAGCGTTTCCGCGCGGTGATGATGACGGCGCTTTCCTTCCTGCTTGGGGTTGTTCCGCTGTTGGCGGCCAACGGCGCTGGTGCCGCAAGCCAGAAGGCCATCGGTGTGGCCGTGTTTGGCGGCATGCTCGCAGCTACCCTGGTCGGCGTGATCCTTGTGCCGGTGCTGTATGCCCTGATGCAGAGACTGCGCGAATGGTTAAAGGGCAGCAAACGTGATCCTGATCCGGCAACTGAGACCAGCTGAGATCACCTGCGATAAAACATGAAAAAGCCCCGTGCTGGCCACGGGGCTTTTTGCTGTTCAGCTATGCGGTGGTCAACTCTGCCCGGCTGCGTCGTCGCAAAGTAACCTCGCGGATTACGGCCTGCGCTTCTGGTGGTGGGGCCTGCTCAATCCGGCGATAGTCACTACCGTCGATTTGTCGCGTCAGCAGCCCACATGAGATCATAGTGCGCCGCAAGGTCGCCGGGTCATCGAACAGGTGCTCTTGCACAAGCCGTTCATTGACTTCGGCCTCTCGCAGGCTGATCCCCGCAGGAATGCTGGCCCACAGGGCCCACAGGGCAAGGGTCTGCACAGAGCGCCTGGACGGCCATCGTTTCAGGCGCCCTGCGGCGTCGAATTGAATGAACGCCCGCTCGACCCTCCGCATGTCCAGCGGCTCTGCATCGGGTCGCGTTTCGATACGCCGCTTGGCCGCGTTGGCGGCCCGCATATGCTGCAGGTTCTGAAACCCGGCCGCGCGGGCTAGCATGTTCATCAGGCTGAGATGAGGTGGGCTGGCCTCACCCAATTGGTGGTTCAAAGCGCGCGCAAACCCGGTCAGGTCATCCACGTGCAAAGGGATCGGAGTTTTGGTCATCATGCATCCATATCGGGCGTTTCATACGCTCGTCGGTCGCTGACTTAACGAAACAACGCCCCTAGGAATTGCGATGTCGTTTCAATCTGAATGGCAGGTTTAGCTCTCCCGCAGGAGCAGCGACGCCTCGGTGTCTGCCGACCGTGCCCAAGGGCTAACATGCTCTGCCCCGGCAGCCAAGCCTTCGATGACCTAAGCTTGCAGACGCTGCGCCATCCACTGATCGATCCGTTCGATCTGCTCAGGCTTCAGTCGCAAACCCAGCTTGTTGCGCCGCCAGACCACATCCTCGGCCCTGCGCGCGTATTCCTTGTCCATGAGCCAGGCAACCTCGCGCCCGGTGAGCGTTGCGCCGAAATTCTCGCCCAGATCGGCAGCCTTTGTTGCATCGCCCAGGATCTCTTGCGCCTCGGTCCCGTAGGCACGGATCAGGCGCGCTGCCCATGCGGTGTCGAGGAATGGATAGTCTGCAACCAGCTTGTCGCTTAGCGCCTGCACGCCATCAACAGGGAAATCCCCGCCAGGCAGAGCCACACCCGCCGTCCAGGGGCCTGGCAAATCCGGGAAATGCTCGCCCACCTTCTCTAGCGCGCTTTCAGCCAGACGGCGATAGGTGGTGATCTTGCCGCCGAACACGTTCAGCACCGGCGCGCCGCCGATTGCGTTCACCTTCAACGTATAATCCCGCGTCGCCGCCGTCGCGCTGCTGGCCCCGTCGTCATAGAGCGGGCGCACGCCGGAATAGGTCCATACGATATCGTCCTTGGTGACTGGTTGCGCGAAGTAGTTGGTTGCAAAGGCGCAGAGATAATCCTTCTCGGCCTCGGTACAAACCGGGTGTTCAGACGGATCCGCATGATCCTGATCAGTAGTGCCGATCAGCGTAAAATCCTGCTCATACGGGATGGCAAAGATGATGCGCCCATCTTCACCCTGAAAGAAATAACACTTGTCATGATCGTACAGCTTGCGCGTCACGATATGGCTGCCGCGCACCAGCCGCACACCTTCGCGCGAATTCACATGGATTTTGGACTGAATGATATCACCAACCCAGGGGCCACCGGCGTTGATCAGCATCTTGGCGCGGATGACCCGCGTTTCATCACTGTCGCGATCCCTGACCGTAACTTCCCAAAGATCGTCAACCCTGTGGGCCGATGTCACCTCGGTCCGAACCATGATCTGCGCCCCACGCGCCTCGGCATCGCGGGCGTTCAACACGACCAACCGCGCATCCTCGATCCAGCAATCGGAATACTCGTAGGCGGTTTCGAACTTTTTCTGCAATGGCGCGCCTTCGGGTGCGCTGCTCAGGTTCAGAGAGCTGGTTCCCGGCAGGATCTTGCGCCCACCGAGATTGTCATACAGGAACAACCCCAACCGGATCAGCCAGGCCGGACGCCGCCCGCGCATCCACGGCATCACGGTGCTGAGTAGTTTTGAGGTTGGCGTTTCGGAATCAAACCGCATATCCTTGTGGTACGGCAGCACAAAGCGCATCGGCCAGCTGATATGCGGCATCGCGCGCAGTAGCGTCTCACGCTCGATCAGCGCCTCGCGGACCAGCCGGATTTCGAAGTACTCCAGATAGCGCAGACCCCCATGAAACAACTTGGTCGAGGCTGACGAGGTGGCTGAGGCCAGATCGTTCATCTCAGCCAAGGCCACCGACAACCCGCGCCCGGCAGCGTCGCGCGCGATACCGCAGCCGTTGATCCCGCCGCCGATGATGAACAGGTCGGTGATATTATCGCTTGTCGACGTCATGGCCTATGATTCCCACTCAAATCCGGTTGCCTGCATTAATCAGAGCACCCTTCGCATGATCAAGCTTTATGCTCGTTTTTCTTCGTTTTGCAACACAGCCATGAATTACACGCAGGAAAACTTGCCAAATCGACGTTAAAGAACATAAACGAAGATACCTGAACCACACGGAAACTCCGATGTCCCTGTCCTTTCGCCAAGCTGATATTCTTGAGATCGCCAGCACCGAAGGGCGCGTTACGGTCGATGGGTTGGCCGAACGGTTTGGGGTCACTGTCCAGACCATCCGACGTGACCTGTCCGAACTGGCAGAGGCCGGCAAGCTAGACCGAGTACATGGTGGCGCGGTTCTACGGTCGAGCCTGGCCAATATCGGATATGAGGATCGCCGCACGCTGAATGCCGACGCCAAGACCCTGATGGCGCAGGCCTGCGCCCAGGATATTCCCGATGGTGCATCGGTTTTCCTTAACATCGGAACCTCAACCGAAGCAGTTGCCCGCCAGTTGCTGAACCACAAGAACCTGATGGTGGTGACCAACAACATGAATGTCGCCAATATTCTGGTCGACAACCCGGATTGCGAAATCGTGGTGGCGGGTGGCATGCTGCGCCGCTCGGACGGGGGGCTGATCGGCAATCTGACCGTTTCGACAATACGCCAGTTCAAATTCGACTACGCGGTGATTGGATGTTCCGCACTGGATGCAGATGGCGATTTACTAGATTTTGACTTCCAGGAAGTCCACGTCAGCCAAACCATTATCACACAAGCGCGGCGGAGCCTTCTGGTTGCAGATCATTCGAAATTCCATCGTTCTGCACCGGCTCGGATCACCTCAATGGCTGAGATGAATACGATTTATACCGATCAGCTGCTGCCCGAGAATTTGGTGCAGAAATGTGTCGCCTGGGAAACCAAGGTTCGTATCTGCGACAGCTCGTAGACTGCCGCGTAAATCCACTACAAATAGATTGACGATCCCCTGCCTAAACCTGAGGATAGGGCCACCGTCCAGAAAAGGAGGCGCGAGCATGGGACTATTGGGGCAACCTCTGGGCTATTATGACTACCTGACCTTTGTTGCACTGATCCTGCTTCTGGCCGCAGTGATGGGCCTCTTTCTGTTCCTTATGGGGCTGCCCGGTCGGATTGCGATCAAACGCAACCATCCGCATGCCGAGGCAGTGAAGATCATGGGTTGGATGGGATTTCTGGCTGTTGTGCCTTGGGTCCATGCTTTTATGTGGGCATTCCATGACGGCATCACGGTCGATATGCGCCGTGGGCCGGATGAAGAAAAAGAAGCCATCCGCAAAGACATTGAACGTCTGGGAGGAACGGTGAAAGAAGAATATCAGGCCGCGTCCGACAAGACGCAGAAAAGCTAAGGCCAAAGGAAACACTCAGACATGTTCGTCGCCCTCGGCATTACGCTGTTTTACATCATTTTTGTCTGGTTCATCTTCTTCAAGATGGAGTGGCTCAAGTTCAACATCGCCTGGGGCATCGTCTCGTTTTGGGTGGGTGCGCACTTGCTGCTGATATTCCTTGTTGCGTTGCGGTTCTTTCAACCCTTCTCGGTCGATAGCCATGTGGTTCGATCCACCATTCAGATCGTCCCGAAGCTGACGCAGCCCACCATCCTGACCGAAGTTCTAGTTGAACCGAACACTCCTGTGACAAAGGGCGATCCGCTTTATCGCTTTGATGACACGGTGTTCTCGCTCGCGGTCGACAATGCACAAGCTCAATTGGTTGCAGCGCAGCAGAATGCCAAAATTCTGGAACAGGACGTGATTGCCAAGACCGAAGCGGTAGAGCGGGCAAATGCGCAGCTGGACTATGCACTGACCGAACAAGCCCGGTACGAAAACCTGGTTCCTGCCGGCGGCGCACGTCAGGATGAGCTGGACCGCTGGAACGAACAGGTGGCCGAGGATACCGCGGGTGTGAAACAGGCGACCGCGAACCTGCAAAAGGCGGTTCTGGCACAAGACTCCCAGATCGATGGGGTGAATACCGGCATTCTGCAAGCACAGGCGCAGCTGGCCGAGGCCGAATACTTCTTGAACAACACGACGATCTACGCCCCTGAAAACGGCATGATCGTCTCGCAACAGGCTCGCCCCGGTCTGGTCGTTGGCGATATCCGTCTGGGCGCGATTGCCAGCTTCGTGACCGAAGATAACCCCTATCTGCTGGCCACGTTCCGTCAGCAGAACCTGAAATTTGTCGAGGTTGGGCAAGAGGTTGAGGTCGCGCTGGACCTCTACCCCGGAGAGATCCTACCCGGCAAAGTCGAGGCGATCTGGTGGGCCACGCGCCAGGGACAGTATCTGCCGTCGGGCCGCCTGCCCGGCTTTGAACTGCCGAAACTGCCGGGTCGGATCGCGGTTCAGATCACGGTCGAGATGCCTGAAGAACATATCCTGCCAGCGGGCGGTCACGCTGCTGTTGCCATCTATACCGGTCAGGGAAAAAGTTTTGAGTTCTTGAGACGCATCAACATTCGCCTCTATTCCTTCGCCAACTTCATCCGACCGCTGGACATTTGAGGACGCAGACCATGAAACGGGCCACCTTTCGCAATTTGATAGGGACGGCCCTGTGCGCGGCAATGTTGGCCGCCTGCACGCCGTTGGGGCCCGATTTCGTGCGCCCGAACTCGCCGGTCGTGAAAGAATGGATCGAGGTCAACAGCCCAAGCGCAGGACAAAGCGGTCTGACCGCGCGCAGCGCGCCGGTTGTGAAGTGGTGGGAGACGTTCAATGACCCCACCCTGAACAAACTGGTGGCCGAAGCCTATGCCCAGAACCTGAGCTTGCAAGTTGCAGGGGCACGCGTATTGCAAGCGCGGGCGCAGCTGGGGATCGCCTTTGGTGAGCTTTATCCGCAATCGCAGGCACTTGGCGGGTCTCTGCAACGGCGCGAGATCAGTGACAATCTTGGCCCGATTGCAGATATCAATAGGATCATCCCGCTGGATACAGAGTTTTCGACCTCGCAAGTGGGTTTTGATGCCCAATGGGAGCTGGACGTCTGGGGTGCACAACGTCGCGGTGTGCAGGCGGCACGGTCGAACCTTGCCCTACAGGTGGCGAATTACGATGACGGGTTGGTCACGCTGACCGGGGATGTCGCGGCGCTCTATGTCAATATCCGCGCGTTGCAGGAGTCGCTGGCCGTTGCCCGTGAAAACATCAAGCTGCAGCAAGACTCGGCGGATCTGACGCAATTGCGGTTCAACAACGGCGTCACCACCGAACTGGATGTTCAGGAATCGACCGCCCTGTTGAACAACACCAAAGCGCTGGTGCCCGAGCTAGAGAGCGATCTGCAGCAGACCAAGAATGCGTTGGCCGTATTGCTGGGCGCGACACCTTCGCGGATGACCGGCCTTCTGGGCAATTCCGGTCGCATCCCTTCGGCGCGCTCCAATGTCGCCGTGGGCGTTCCGGCCGAGTTGCTGCGCCGTCGCCCTGATGTCCGCGCCGCCGAACTGGCCGCGGCCACCCAATCGGCGCAGGTAGGAATCGCCATGGCGGACCTGTATCCACAGTTTGTCTTGTCTGGCTCAATCGGATTGCAGGCTTCGGGCGGGCGCGATCTGTTCAGTTCGAACAGCACGACGGGTCTGGCCAGCGCGGGTGCGGTTTGGAACGTACTGAATTATGGGCGCATCAAGAACAACGTGCGGGCGCAGGACGCGGCCTATCAGGCTTTGATAGCAAACTACCAGAACACCGTGCTGACGGCCTATTCCGAGGTCGAAAGCGCCATGGTCGCCTATGCACAGGCGCGCAAGCAGGTCGGGTTCTATCAGCAAAGCGTCGAGGCCTCGCGCAAGGCTGCAGAGATCGCGATCAGCCAGTATCGTGATGGGATCGCCAGCTATTCTCGCATTCTAAACACCCAGACCGCGTTGCTGCGATCGCAGGCCAATCTGATCGAGGCACGCCAAGAGGTGTCCAGCAATCTGGTCGCTGTCTACAAGGGTCTGGGCGGCGGCTGGCAAATCCGCCAGAACCGGGAATTCCTGCCCGAAACGGTTTTGGCCGAAATGGCGTATCGCACAGATTGGGGTGATCTTTTGCAACAGGCCCCAACCGGTGCCAGCCTGAACTAACCTTTACTTCGTCAACCCGCGCAAACCGCCCGAGATCAGGATGTTCACCTCATAAAGGATGCGTGGCGCAGAGAACCCACCGGGGCTGGCCAAGTAATTTGGGCTCCATTCCGGGTCAAACTTTTGTTTGAACGCCCGCAGCCCTTCGAAGTGATAAAACTGTTCTCCGTGTTCATATACAAACCCGCCAATCCGGTTCCAGATCGAGGCGAGTTGGCGGTTCTCGATACCCGAAAACGGGGCTGCGCCGAGTGAAAACCAATGGAACCCTTGCTCGGACCCCCACACCATCATCTCGGCAAAGAGCGCATCCATGACAAAGCTGGGGCTGTCTGGTTCGTACCGCATCAGGTCCAGCGAGAGCTCGGATTTATTGCCCCCCTGAAACAGATTGGCAAAGGCCTTGATCTGCCCGGTCTCTCCGTTTCTCAGCACGGCATGATCAAAATAGGACAGATAAGTGTCATCGAACCCGCCAAGCGCAAACCCTTTCTCAGCCCCTGCTTTCTGAGCCAGCCAATCATCCGAGATTTTGCGAAGTTCTGGCAGTAGCGGCGCAAGCTTCTCTTTCGGGATGACCTCAAACACATAGCCTTCCCGCTCAGCCCGATTCTTGGCCTGCCGGAACCGCTTGCGGGACTTGCCGTCCAGCGAGAATTCCTGAAGCGGAACGCGGGCCACCTCACCGATTTTTAGAATCGATAGGCCCAGATCGAGGAAGGTCGGCAGGTATTTGGTCGAGACGCTGTAAAAGGCACATAGCTTTCCCTCCCGATCCGCCATTTCGCGCAGTTGCCAGATCAGTTGCTGCCCTGCTTTTTCATCCCCCACGGGTTCACCCTTGGAAATGATGGCGTTGCCCGTATCGGCATAGGCGATAAACGCTGTCTCCTCCGGCGCAATCAGGAACTGTTTATCCCCGGTTAGCGAAATCTGGGACTCCGTGTCTTCGCTCTGCATCACCAGCCGTTCCACGACCTCGGGGATTTCAACGCGCTCTGGCACCGGAATCTCGCGCCCGAACAGCGAGGTGACCGCAACAATGCCCACAATCACCGCTACTATAAGGCTGGAGCGCAAGAAGCGTGAGGCATCGCCGTTCCAAGCAAATTCCCACCACAACGCATTTTGGTATTCGACATGGGAATAGGCAAAAAGGCCGATCCAGAAGATCACCGCCAGCAGAACGACTACGCTGATCAGCCACGGGATATTCAGCCGGAAGATCGACGCCCCGCTGACCCGGTAAAACGCCCCGCGGAACAGTGCCAGAACCGCGATTGTGCCCAACATGCTGATGGCTTCGTGTGTATCCAATCCCTTGGCAAGCGAAGCTGCAAACCCTGCCACCATCAGCAACATGGCCACGACCCAAGCCCGGTAGAGTTTGCGGAACAGGCCCCTAGAGACCAATAACAGCAATACGCCGACGGCACTGCCCACAAGATGCGAGGCTTCGATGAACGACAAGGGCAAGACATCGCGCAAGACGCTGAGGTTTTGCGAATTTGATGGTAACGCGCCAGAAACCAGCAAAATCACACCAGCAATCGCTGTCACACCCGCCGCCACCATCGGAACAATCGGGCGGATCGCTCGATAGACCCAGGTAGCCGCTCCGCCGATCAGGTGGCGTTGCGTCAGGGCCGAGGCGACGGCGATCGACAAGCTTGCGATAGCGAAAGGCAAAAAGGTATAGACAACGCGATACAACAGCAGCGCCGCGATCACATCCGACCGGCCCGATGCGCCCAGCCCTGCGATGATAGTAGCCTCGAACACGCCGATCCCGCCGGGGGCATGGCTTAGGATACCCACCGCTATGGCCCCGACATAAATCGCGAAGAAATACGGGAAACCAACACCCAGATCATCGGGCATTAGAACGTAGAGCACCATGGATGCGCCAAACAGGTCGCCCAAGGCTGCAAGAGTCAGCAGGCTGGCCAGCTTCCCGCCGGGCAGATCGAATTCGAATCCTGCGAATGAAAACCGGCGCCCACCGCTGGACAACCAGGCAAAAACCGCCACCAATCCAACCAGTAAAAACAGGCCAATCGCCGTCTCTACCGTTTCACTGATGGGCAGAACTTTGGATATCCCATCCGGGTGCAACGTCAAAAGCACCCCCAGGATCAAAGTCAGCCCCATCCAGAATGCCACCCAGGACGTGGCGATCACCCCTGCGACCCGTGCCAGATCCAACCCCAGCGAAGCGTAAATACGATACCGGATCGCGGTACCTGTGATGTATGAAAATCCCAGACAGTTCGAAACCGCATAGCCACTGGCCCCGGCCATGCCCGCAACCGGTAATGGTACCTCGCCGTCTGCAACACTTTGGACAGCAAAAACATCGTAGAAGGACAGCGACAAAAAGCTGACAGCGGTCCAGCACAGCGCGATAAAAAACACGGTCCAAGGGGTAGCCGCGATATCAGATTGCACATCCGACCATTTCACATGCGCTGACAGGTCATGCAGTATCGTCAAAGCGACCAGCGTGATCACAACTGGAATGGCAATCCGCACCCACGGCTTTTCCAGAAGGCCTGTGAGCTTTTCAGCCCATTGCAGGGCTTTGGGCTCAACGCCTTGGTCTTGTGCGGTCATGGCTCTGGCCCCTGCCTGTGGATCACCTTTGGCGGAACTGTGTCACAATTTCCTTCCGGTTCAAAGCACTAGGGCGATTAAGATACGGAGTCACAACCGCCCCTTTCGCGTTGACAGCAGCAGGTTGGTTTCGGATCGGGTGATCCCTTCCATCCGTCTGATCTGAAACAGAACTTCATCCAGCTCAACCAGCGTTTCAGTGCCAATCTCGGCAATCAGATCCCAACTGCCATTGGTCGAATGCACGGCACGCACCTGACGCATGGCACCGATACGCGCCATGGTTCGTTCGGTACCGCGCCCTTCGATTTCAAGCATCATCAGGCCCCGCACCGGACTTTGTGCCTCGTCCTGCCGGGTCAACACGGTGAACCCGACAATCTCGCCGGACTGCTTCAATCGCTGCATTCGACTGCGCACGGTCGTGCGGGTCACGCCCAATGTTTCCGCAAGTTCCGACAGAGATGCGCGGGCATCCCGATGCAAAGCGCTGATCAGCCGTGTATCCAGTTCGTCCATTGAACCTTTCCATTTCGGATTTACAAAGCCCATTTTGAACAATTTGCGGGCTTCCAGCAAGATATATTGAGCGGCTAAATGAGCCTATGGACAACAAGCAGATTATTTTGGTCGGGGCCCCGATGGATTCGGGAAAACGGCGTCAGGGATGCCGGATGGGCCCCGATGCCCTTCGCGTAGCAGGGCTGGAACAGGCAATTGCCAATCTGGGACATAAGGTTGCGGACTGGGGCAATGTCGAACCCGATCAGGTTGATCTACCTCAGGATTCGCATCTGTTCTCACTACCCGAATGCGTCGGCTGGACCCGCGCCTTGAGCCGAACAGCTGAAAAGGCGGCCTCCGATGGCACGCCAATCTTTATGGGTGGCGATCATGCGCTGTCGATGGGCACGGTTGCGGGTATCGCCGCGCATGCACAGCAGTTGAGCCGCCCCCTCTTTGTGCTCTGGCTCGATGCGCACAGCGATTTTCATACGCCGAAAAGCACAGACAGCGGCAATCTGCATGGCACGCCAGTGGCCTATTTCACCGGGCAATCGGGGTTCGAGGCCTTCCCCGCGCTTCCAGCAACCATCCCCACAGATTGCGTCGGGATGATTGGGCTGCGCTCGGTCGACCCTGCGGAACGTACCGTTTTGGAGCAAAAAAGCGCCATGCTGGCAGATATGCGCAGCATAGACGAACATGGGATCAAAGCCCCTTTGATGGCCTTTCTGGACCGTGTCCGCGCCGAAAACGGCCTGCTGCATGTTTCGCTGGACGTAGACTTCCTTGACCCTTCCATCGCTCCGGCTGTTGGCACCACTGTTCCTGGCGGTGCGACCGAGCGCGAGGCCCATCTGGCCATGGAGTTGTTGCATGAAAGCGGGCTGGTTTGTTCGCTTGACCTGGTCGAGCTGAACCCGTTCCTTGATGAACGCGGGCGCACCGCAAAGCTGGTAGTCGATCTGGCTGCATCCCTGTTGGGGCGCCGGATCTTTGACCGCCCCACCCGGAGCTTCTGATGCTGTCTCTTCAAGCGCCTTCCGCAGTCGTCATGATCCGCCCGCACGCTTTTACATCCAATCCGGAAACGCGCGACGACAATGCGTTTCAAACACTGGCCAACCGATCGACCAAAGCCACATCCGCCACGGCACGCGACGAGCATGACAAAGCCGTTGAACAGCTGCGCGCTGCGGGCGTTACCGTGCATGTCTTTGACGACCACGGAGACTTGAATACGCCAGACAGTGTTTTCCCCAACAATTGGTTTTCCACCCATCCCGGAGGCCACGTGGCAATCTACCCGATGTTCGTTCCGTCCCGCAGACGTGAACGGCGCTCGGATGTCATCGAGTTGCTGAAATGCGAATACCGGGTGCAGGATGTCATCGACTATTCGGGGCTTGAACAGGATGATCTCGCCCTGGAAGGGACCGGGGCGATGGTGCTCGATCACGTTGGCCGCATTGCATACACCGTGAAATCAAACCGCGCCGACCCGGTTTTACTGGAAAGGTTTTGCACGCATTTCAACTATGAACCCATCGCTTTCGAAGCTCGTGACGCGGCAAATCGCGACGTGTATCATACCAATGTTCTCATGGCGATTGGCACGCAATATGCACTGATTTGTCTAGACATGATCCCTGATGCCGAGCGGCGGGAAACCGTCAAGTTCCGGCTTGAGGAATCCGGACGAACGGTCATTGATCTGTCTCATCAACAAATCGCTGAGTTCGCCGGAAACGCGATTGAGCTAACCGGTAGTAACGGGTTGGTGCTGGCTCTTTCCAGCCGAGCGTTGGCGGCACTGACGCCTGACCAGATTGCCACGATTGAGGAAAGCGCAACGCTATTGCCTCTTTCGGTTCCAACAATAGAAACTGCCGGTGGATCGGTACGCTGCATGATCGCGGGCATCCACCTGTCCCGCCGATAGGAGCAAGAAATGCAGCCGTCAGATAAGGCCCTCGTCCCATTTGTATCCGTCGACAACATGATGCGGCTGGTTCACCATGTCGGGGTCGAGCAGATGATCACCAAGATCGCAGCGCAGATCGAGGCTGATTTCAAACGGTGGGAAAGCTTCGATAAAACCCCCCGTATCCCGGCCCATTCCCCACATGGCGTGATCGAGTTGATGCCGACCTCGGATGGCGAAGCTTACGGATTCAAGTATGTCAACGGCCACCCGAAGAACACCTCCGAAGGCCTTCAGACCGTCACGGCTTTTGGCCTGCTCGCAGATGTCTACACGGGTTACCCGACCCTGCTGACCGAGATGACCATGCTGACCGCCCTGCGCACTGCTGCAACATCGGCCCTGGTCGGCCAGTATCTGGCCCCGAAAAACGCGAGGACGATGGCAATGATCGGCAATGGCGCGCAGTCCGAATTCCAGTGTCTGGCCTTTAAAACCATGTGCGGTATCGACACCGTTCGTCTTTATGACATTGACCCGAACGCCACCGCCAAATGCGCCGCCAACCTGCAAGGCAAGGGCCTGACCGTCGTATCCTGCAAAACCGCCGAGAACGCCATTCAAGGCGCACAGATCATCTCGACCTGCACCGCAGACAAGAAGTATGCCACCATCCTGACCGACAACATGGTCGGCCCCGGTGTGCACATAAACGCCATCGGTGGCGATTGCCCGGGCAAGACCGAATTGCACCGCGATATTTTGTTACGCTCTGAAATCTTCGTCGAATACCCCGAGCAGACAAGGATCGAAGGTGAGATTCAAGCGCTTGAAGACGATCATCCGGTGACCGAGATGTGGCAGGTAATGATGGGACAAGCCGAGGGGCGCAAAGATGATCGGCAGATTACTCTGTTTGACAGCGTGGGCTTTGCCATCGAAGATTTCTCGGCCCTGCGGGTCATCAAGAACGTGGTCGCCGAGACGGAGTTTTTTGAGCCACTCGATATGCTGGCGGACCCGGACGATCCGCGTGATCTGTTCGGGATGTTGATGCGGGCGCAGTAACACCCGCATCGTTCGTTTACGAGGTCGCGAAAGAGGGGGCTCTGCCCCCGCCGCCCTTCGGGCGTCTCCGCCGGGATATTTTTGGCCAGATGAAGTAATGGATCATTAACCAAAGCCACCAAATGGAGAGAGGCGGTACAGGCAGGGATGCCGATGACCGCGCCAGGTGAAGCTCTTTGGGCGGAAGTTTAGAGAGTGGATCCCTGCTTCATCTGGCTATAAATATCCCGGAGCGCGAGGCAGAGCCTCGCTGGCCCCTACCCTGCCAAGGATGGCAAGAAGAGGACAATGCCCGGGAAGGCCACAAGCAGCGCAATCGTCAACGCATCCGCGATGAAGAACGGTGTCACACCTTTAAATACATCCTGAACACTCAGATCAGGCCGCACGCCGGCGACAACGAAACAGTTCAAGCCAATGGGCGGCGTGATCAGACAGAACTCGGCCATTTTGACGACTAGAATACCGAACCAGATCGCACACATCGGACCGGACATGCCAAAGGCGCTGTCAGCCGCACTGACGGTTTCACCGCCATTCAAGGCCATCACCGCCGGGTAGACAACTGGAAGGGTCAGCAAGAGCATCCCAATGGCATCCATGAACATGCCCAGCACAGCATAGGCCAGAAGAATGCAGATCAGGATCAACATTGGGGACATCTCAAGGGACGTAATCCAGTCCGAGAATGCGCCCGGCAAATCTGCGAATCCCAGAAAGCGCACATAGATCAAGACACCCCAGATGATCGAAAAGATCATTGCTGTCAGTTTGGCGGTTTCCAGCAGGGCGGACTTGAACTCGGGCCAGCGCATGCCGTGAAACAGGGCAAAACAGAAGACGATGAAAGCCCCTATTGCGCCGCCTTCGGTCGGGGTACCCCAGGCTTTGTCGCCGAAGGGGTTATAGACAAAGCAGATGATAATCAGGATCACGGCCACGATCGGAATGGCACCGGGCAGTGCGGCGAAGCGCTGTTTCCAACTGAAACCTGTCACCGGAGGACCCACCGATTTAAACACAACCGCGATGCCGACGATCAATAGGCCATAAACAAGCGCTGAGAACGCTCCGGGTATGAACCCCGCCAGAAGCAATTTACCGACGTCTTGTTCAACGATTATGGCGTAGATCACAAGGATCGCCGAAGGCGGGATAAGTGAGGCCAAGGTACCGCCTGCAGCAACGACCCCGGCGGCAAAGCGTTTGTTGTAGCCCACGCTCAGCATCTCTGGGATTGCAATGCGCGCGAACACGGCAGATGTCGCAACTGAGGCACCGGATACTGCGGCAAACCCAGCGGTGGCGAAAATGGTCGAAACAGCCAACCCGCCGGGCACCCAGGCAATCCAGCGTTTGGCGGCTTCAAAGAGCGCTCGCGTCAGACCGGCGTAATAAGCCAAATAGCCGATCAGGATGAAGGTCGGAATCAGACTGAGCGTATGGGCCGCCACTTTGGAATGCGGTACCTGCCCGGCTGTTTTCACGGCCACTGTAACGGCTTTGCCAAAACGGTCCGGATCGTAGCCGAACTTGGCCCAGAAAATCCAAATCAGCCCGATTAACCCGGCCAGACCCGCAGCAAAGGCCACGCGCATCCCGGTTACAACAAGAAGCAGCAGACCTCCGGTGACCCAAAGGCCAATCTCAATCGTATCCATGCGCTAGTCCTGCCCTTCGAACTGTTCTGCCTCGGCAGCGGCTTGGGCGGCTGCATCTTGGATCAATGGAACAGCAACCGGCGTCTCAAGACCCAGCACTAAGGCGCGCCCATATCCCCAAACCTGCAGAACCAGCCGCATGCACAACACCGAGAACGCCACTGGCGCCAACAGTTTGGCAGGCCAAAGCGGTATACCAATGTCGATTGAACTGTCGCGGCTCCACAGTGGAGCGCCGAAATCGAAGGACCGGTCAAAATGTGACCAGCTGCCCCAGACCAGGGCGAGCATCAGGATAAGGATCAGAAGGACCGACATAAGTTCAAACAACCACAAGGCCCGCCCCTGCAGGCGAGAGATCACGATGTCCATGCGGATATGCCCGCCATCGCGCTGCACATATGAAATGCCCAGAAAGGCAATCAGCGGCATCGCCTGTTCGATCCAATCCACATAGCCAGGCAGCGGCGCGTTAAAGGCGTTCCGACCACTGACCGAGACAACGGCCAGAACCATAAGGCTGAACACGGCGAAGCCGCTGATCAGCGCCATGAATTTTTCAAGCGTCAGCAAGCGCTGATCCAGCTGGCTAAGGCGGCTGCCATCTTCCAGCACCGTGGCTTGACCTGCCATTCCGGTGATCCTTTGTAGTGAAGCAATACGGGCACCGCTAAGGGTGCCCGAAAGTAAGATCAGTTCCCGCCGCGCTGTTGCTGCAGCGTGGCTTGAACAAGATCATAGAGTTCTTGCGCCGGAAGGCCCTGGGCAGACATATCTGCGATCCACTGTTCACGGATCGGATCAGCCGCCTTTGTGCGGAACTCTTCGATGACCGCGTCGTCGATCATCACTTTCTGAACGCCTTTTTCGGACAGAACGCTATCCCATTGCTCGAGCAGACCGCCGTAATTCGCCAGATAATGCGCAATTGCTTCGTCAATCGAGCTGTCGAGCGCTTCGCGATGCTCGGGCGACAATGCCTCATAGGCATCGATGTTCACAACAACCGGGCAATTCACAGTGCCGGGGTTCAGGTTCGCCGTCCACCAGTCTGCTTCATTGATTGTACCGAAGGACAGATGCGCGTGCTGAGCGAAGGCCACGGTGTCAACAACACCGGATTCCATCGCGTTGTAAGCTTCGGTTGCGGGAACTGATGTCGGAACCCCACCCACAGCCTCGAACGCCTGACCAAGACCACCGGTTGCACGGACACGCATACCTTCGAAATCGGCCAGTTGATCGCGCGGATCGCCGGTGCCCACAAGATTGTATTGCGGCATGGGCGAGGTCATCAGGATGCGCGCATTCCACTGTGCCATTTCATCAGCCACAGCCGGATGGTCATAAACCGCATGGCTGACAGCAACTTCTTCTTCCAGATTGTTCACGCCCAGGAAAGGCAGTTCCAGCACGGTGATCGCGCGGTTCTTGTCGCGGTGATAACCTGCGCAGAACTGCGCGACTTCAAAAGCGCCGATCTCGATCCCGTCCAGGTTTTCGCGCGGCTTGGACAGGCCACCATAGCTAACATTGATCGTGAATTCGCCACCGGTTTTTTCGTTCACCAGTTCGGATAACTTTTCAACATGCTCGGTAAAGGCGCGCCGCTTGCCCCAGACCGAGGCATTCCACTCTGTTGCAGCCGCCTCGGTCACAAAGGCAATCCCAAGGGCGGCGACAGCGGCACCGCTCAAATACTTTTTCATTCTGATGTCTCCCTTATGTGCGCCTCTTCCCGAAGCGCTTGGCGAAAAGTTAGCGCCAACCCCCGCATCTGCCAACCCCGCAGACGCGGCAACGGATACCCGAAGCTCTGGACTCGGCTGTGTTTCACGCTTGGGTTTACTCTGACTCTGAGACCAAGCGGCGACTAGAGCTGCTTCAACCGCTGCGAAACGTGTTACATTCTACCCTTTGTTTTTATGTATTTATTTTAGACAGAAGGAAATTTTTTTACATATTTACACCAAGATTAGAAATTTTTTGACAAACAAATGCAGGGATTACGGCAATTTATTTATTTATTTTCAGAACGCAGCAATACTGCGCTCGGGGAGGAATGGGATCGACATTACCCGTTCAGCGGGCAAAGAAGATCCAGAACTATCCAGTCCAGAGGGAGGAGCCTCAAAAATGACTACCGCTGCCCAGGCAGATGCCAAGACATATGCGCCATCCGCAGATACCGTCGCCCGCGCGCATGTTGATGCCGCCAAATATGACGCGATGTATGCAGCTTCGATCAGTGACCCCGACGCTTTTTGGGCCGAGCAAGGCAAACGCGTCGACTGGATCAAACCCTTCTCTCAGGTCAAAGACGTCAACTACGATTTCGGCTCGGTCAAGATCAACTGGTTCGCAGACGGTACGCTCAACGTATCTGCCAACTGCTTGGACCGCCATCTTGAATCGCGCGGAGATCAGACCGCGATCATTTGGGAACCCGATGATCCAAATGATCCCGCCCAGCACATCACCTATGCCGAATTGCACCGCCGTACGTGCCGGATGGCAAACATTCTGGAAACGCTGGGTGTGCGCAAAGGTGACCGGGTTGTGATTTATCTGCCGATGATCCCCGAGGCGGCCTATGCGATGCTGGCCTGTGCACGGATCGGCGCGATCCATTCGATTGTTTTTGCAGGCTTTTCACCAGACGCCCTAGCCGCGCGCGTCAATGGGTGTGACGCCAAGGTCGTCATCACAGCAGATGAAGCCCCGCGCGGGGGCCGTAAGACACCGCTGAAATCCAACGCCGATGCGGCCCTGCTGCACTGCAAGGACACGGTGAAATGCCTCGTCGTCAAGCGCACAGGCGGTCAAACCACTTGGATTGACGGCCGCGACTTTGACTATAACGAGATGGCCCTGGAAGCGGATGACTATTGCGCACCTGCTGAAATGAGCGCCGAGGATCCGCTGTTTATCCTCTACACCTCCGGTTCGACCGGTCAGCCAAAAGGCGTCGTGCACACCACCGGCGGTTATCTGGTCTACGCCGCAATGACGCATGAGATTACCTTCGATTATCATGAAGGCGATGTTTACTGGTGTACGGCGGATGTGGGCTGGGTGACCGGCCACAGCTATATCGTCTATGGCCCGTTGGCCAATGGGGCGACCACGCTGATGTTTGAAGGCGTACCAACCTATCCGGACGCCAGCCGCTTCTGGCAGGTCTGCGAAAAGCACAAGGTCAATCAGTTCTATACCGCCCCAACTGCGATCCGTGCGCTAATGGGCCAAGGCACTGAGTTCGTCGAGAATTGCGATCTTAGCGACTTGCGCACATTGGGGACCGTGGGTGAACCGATCAACCCAGAAGCCTGGAACTGGTACAATGAGGTTGTCGGCAAAGGCAAATGCCCCATCGTGGATACATGGTGGCAGACCGAAACCGGTGGCCACCTGATGACCCCCCTGCCCGGTGCACACGCGATGAAGCCGGGCTCGGCCATGAAACCCTTCTTTGGCATTCAGCCCGTGGTTTTGGACCCGCAATCCGGGGTGGAGATCGAGGGCAACGGCGTCGAAGGCGTTCTGTGTATCAAAGACAGCTGGCCCGGTCAGATGCGCACCGTTTGGGGAGATCATGAGCGGTTCGAAAAGACCTATTTCTCGGACTACAAGGGCTACTACTTCACCGGTGACGGCTGCCGCCGGGATGAGGATGGTGACTACTGGATTACCGGTCGCGTTGACGATGTGATCAACGTCTCGGGCCACCGCATGGGCACCGCTGAGGTGGAAAGTGCGCTGGTTGCACATGCCGCTGTGGCCGAGGCGGCCGTGGTTGGGTATCCCCATGAAATCAAAGGGCAAGGTATCTATTGCTACGTCACTTTGATGAATGATCGTGAACCTTCGGATGAGCTGCTGAAAGAGCTGCGCACTTGGGTTCGAACCGAGATCGGACCAATTGCCAGCCCGGATGTCATTCAGTGGGCCCCCGGCCTGCCAAAGACCCGTTCGGGAAAGATCATGCGCCGCATCCTGCGCAAGATCGCCGAAAACGACTTTGGCAGCCTGGGCGATACTTCAACCCTCGCAGACCCGTCAGTGGTTGAAGACCTGATCGAAAACAGGGCCAACACCTAGGCCCTGACCTAAGACGACCTCATCGCCCGCTCTGGAGGATCTCGCGGGCGATGAGACACACGAATGGGAGGAGATAGGCCGCAAGGCTTTGATCCTGAAACCGAATACTTCGATTGAACCGCTTTGGCGGAACAGCGGAGTTTTGCCGGACGTCACGGGGCGTTTGGCACAACCAAGAAGCGGCGCATCGCACTGGAGGAGTTGTGCAGCGTCGCCCAAGAGGGAAGCGAAGGAGGACACCGCATGGCGGATCATTCATCAAACTCCGCGCAGGCTGCCGATGCCGATAAGGGCTATTGGCAGGCCAACCTGCGCCTCATCTACATCAGCCTCGTCATCTGGGCGCTGGTGTCGTTTGGATTCGGCATCCTGCTGCGTCCGCTTCTGTCGGGGATCGCCATCGGCGGCACCGATCTGGGCTTTTGGTTCGCTCAGCAAGGATCAATCCTGGTCTTTCTGGTGCTGATCTTCAACTACGCCTGGCGCATGAACAAGCTGGACGCTGAATACGGCGTGGACGAGGAGTAAGCGAACCATGGATCAGTTTACCATCAACCTGCTGTTTGTTGGCGCATCCTTCGCGCTCTACATCGGCATCGCGATCTGGGCCCGCGCTGGGTCCACATCTGAATTCTACGCTGCGGGCCGCGGCGTTCACCCGGTCACCAACGGTATGGCGACAGCGGCAGACTGGATGTCTGCGGCCTCGTTCATCTCAATGGCGGGCCTGATTGCCTTTACCGGCTATGACAACTCGACCTTCCTGATGGGTTGGACCGGTGGTTACGTACTGCTGGCACTGCTGCTTGCGCCCTACCTGCGTAAGTTTGGCAAGTACACCGTCTCGGAATTCATTGGCGACCGGTTCTACAGCCAGACCGCACGTGTCGTTGCGGTTGTCTGTCTGATCGTTGCGTCGGTGACTTACGTGATCGGTCAGATGACCGGCGTAGGCGTGGCCTTTGGTCGCTTCCTTGAGGTCGACAACACCACAGGCCTGCTGATCGGTGCCGCAGTCGTGTTTGCATACGCGGTGTTTGGTGGGATGAAAGGCGTGACCTACACGCAGGTCGCTCAGTACTGCGTGCTGATCACCGCCTACACCATCCCGGCCATCTTCATCTCGCTGCAACTGACAGGCACGCCGATCCCGGCCTTGGGTCTGTTTGGCGACACCGCAAGCGGTGAGCCGCTACTGACCAAGCTGGACGCGATCGTGACCGAGCTGGGCTTTAACGAATACACAGCCCACCACTCGAACACACTGAACATGGTACTGTTTACGCTGTCGCTAATGATCGGTACTGCTGGTCTGCCGCACGTGATCATGCGCTTCTTCACTGTGCCGAAAGTGTCTGACGCCCGTTGGTCCGCTGGCTGGACGCTGGTGTTCATCGCTCTGCTGTATCTGACCGCCCCTGCGGTTGGTGCCATGGCGCGTCTGAACATCAGTGAAATGATGTGGCCCAATGGCGGCATCGAAGGTGGTGCTGTGAGTGTCGAACAGATCGACAATGACCAGCAATATGACTGGATGGCCACGTGGCAGAAAACCGGTCTGCTTGACTGGGAGGACAAGAACGGCGACGGCAAAATCCAGTACTACAACGACAAATCCGAAGCGATGCAGGCCATTGCGGAAGAAAAAGGCTGGGTTGGTAACGAGCTGACCAAGTTCAACCGCGACATCCTGGTTCTGGCGAACCCGGAAATTGCCAACCTGCCAGGTTGGGTTGTGGGTCTGGTTGCTGCCGGTGGTCTGGCTGCGGCGCTGTCCACGGCTGCGGGTCTGTTGCTGGCGATCTCGTCAGCGGTGTCCCACGACCTTGTCAAAGGGGCGATCAACCCGTCGATCTCTGAAAAGGGTGAGCTTCTGGCGGCGCGGATTGCCATGGCTGTGGCCATCGTGGTCGCAACATGGCTGGGTCTGAACCCACCGGGCTTTGCAGCGCAAACCGTGGCCCTGGCCTTTGGTCTGGCGGCAGCCTCGATCTTCCCGGCGCTGATGATGGGGATCTTCTCGACCCGCATCAACAACACCGGCGCGGTCGCTGGCATGATGGCTGGCTTGGTTGTGACCTTGGTCTACATCTTCCTGCACAAAGGCTGGCTGTTCATTCCGGGTACCAACTCGTTCACCGATGCTGACCCGCTGCTGGGTCCGATCAAGTCGACCTCGTTCGGCGCTATCGGTGCAATGATCAACTTCGGCGTTGCTTACGTCGTTGCCGGTATGACCAAAGAGACTCCGCAGGAGATCGTTGAATTGGTCGAAAGCGTTCGCATTCCCCGTGGTGCTGGCGCAGCTCAGAATAAATGAGCATGATGCGGTGCATGGATAACCTCTATGTGCCGCGTCTTTCGACTTACTGTTCCCGCCCGGCATTCCACCGGGCGGGATTTTTGCTTGGAGATTATTGAGCGTCCTGATGACCCTGTCCCAATCGCAGATCACCCGGTTTCTGAAATCCGTCCATCCCTATGACGCGTTGGCCGAGGACGTGCTGGAAGATATTGCGCGCCGGGCGGACATTCAGGATGTGGACGCGGATGCGCAGCTTTATGATCTGGGGCACACCCTGCCCGGCGTGTTTCTAATCTACGAAGGGCTGGTTGAGATCACGGATGAAAACGGTGCCGTTGTCTCGCAACTCGGATTGCGCAATTCCTTCGGCGAACGGGGCTTGCTGCGCAATGGCAAAGCCGCGACACGTGCAACCGCGCAACGCGCATCCATCCTGATCATCCTGCCGCCCGATCTGGTACAGGATCTGGTCACCTCGCATGAGATCGTATCCCGGTTTTTCAACCGGACCCGTGGGGATCGTTCCGGCCCGCAGAGCCTGGCCACCAGTGCCATCGACGTTCTGATGGCCCGTGATCCCGCGACCTGCCTACCCGATACCCCCGTCCCCGAGGCCGCGCGCCTGATGCGCGACAAGAAGATTTCATCCCTTTGCGTGACAGATGCCGAGGCGTTGTTGGGGATCGCAACCCTGCGCGATATCTCAGGCAAATACGTGGCGGATGCACTGCCCCCGGACACTCCGATTTCGGAGATCATGACCTCAAACCCCATTACGCTTTCCCCCACGGATATCGGGTCTGATGTGCTGCATATCATGATGGAGCGTGGGATCGGTCATATTCCCATTTGTAATGCGGGTCAGTTGGTCGGAATTGTGACGCAAACCGACCTGACCCATTATCAAGCGGTGAGCTCGGCTGAGTTGGTGCGCAGAATTGCCCATGCCGGTTCCCCCGCTGAAATGGCAACCGTTACGGCCGAGATATCGCAATTGCTGGTCCAGCTTGTGGCCGCAGGAAACCGGCACGAGATCGTGACGCGTCTGATTACCGATATCGCTGATACCGCCACACGACGCTTGCTCGCGCTGGCCGAGGATAAGCTAGGCCCACCGCCTGTTCCCTATCTGTGGCTGGCCTGTGGCTCGCAAGGTCGGCAGGAACAGACAGGCGTATCCGATCAGGACAATTGCCTGATGCTGGACGACAGTGTCACCGACGACGACATGCCTTACTTTCAATCTCTGGCCAAATTCGTCTCGGACGGGTTGGATGTCTGCGGGTATTTCTATTGCCCCGGCGATATGATGGCGACCAATCCGCGCTGGTGTCAGCCTCTGCGGGTCTGGCGCGAGTATTTCAGCGGCTGGATCGCTAAACCCAACCCCGAGGCACAGATGCTGGCCTCGGTCATGTTTGACCTGCGCCCCATCGGCGGCACGTTTGAACTGTTTGCCGATCTTCAGGCGAACACGCTGAAAGCGGCCAGTTCGAATTCAATCTTTGTGGCCCATATGATTGCAAACTCGCTGAAGCATACTCCACCTTTGGGGCTGTTTCGCGGGTTTGCCACTGTTCGGTCAGGAGAACATCGCAACACATTGGACCTAAAGCATAATGGCGTGGTGCCTGTGGTTGATCTGGGCCGCATCTACGCCCTGCAAGGGCAGTTGACCGAAGCCAATACCCGAGCGCGACTGAAAGCGGCTGAGGCGGCAGGCGTGCTCAGCCCCTCGGGTGCACGGGACCTGCTGGATGCCTATGACCTGATCGCTGAAACCCGTCTGGAACATCAGGTTCGAAGGGTCAAATCAGGCGCGGGCCCGGACAATTACCTGCCCCCCTCGGACCTGTCAGATTTCGAACGCAGCCATCTACGCGACGCCTTTGTCGTGATTAAGACAATGCAATCTGCGGTTGGTCATGGCAAAGGGATGCTGGGTTAAGATCTGTTGACGCTCTGATAGAGCAAATGAATAAAAGAAAGGGCCGTCTGCGCCTTGAAAGTGGAGGAAACAGATGTTTCTGGAGTTGATCGGCACAATATTCGCAGGCTTCGCCTTTGCCGGGGTTGTGATGGTGCTGAACAAAGTCACCGGTGGTTTACTTCCTCGTTGGGCCACTCCTGTTGCCGCAGGTTTGGGGATGATCGGAATGACCATAGCCAGCGAGTATTCTTGGTACGACCGCACCCGCGACACGCTGCCTGACAGTCTGACCGTGATACAAGAGGTTGAAAGCCGTGCAATCTATCGCCCCTGGACCTATGCGGTGCCCTTTGTCGATCGCTTTGCCGCCATCGACACCGTCTCGCTGCGGACCAATGATCAGGTGCCGGATCAGCGTCTGATCGACCTCTATTTCTTTGGCCGCTGGGCTCCGCGTTCGATGGTTCCTATTGCGGTGGACTGCGCCCAGAACCGGCGCGCCAATCTGGCCGACGGGGCCGAATTTGGGGCTGACGGACAACTGGTAGATGCCGATTGGTTCACAGCCGGTAGCAGTGATCCAATCATTGAGGCCACCTGCGGAGTGTAATCATGCTGACCCGCCTCAGCCTTCGACTTAGGATTTTCCTGTTCTTCTGTTTGCTCGCCTTGGGCGGGCTCTTGGTGACTGCCTTGGCTTTGGGGCTCAGCTATACCCGCGCAGGCCAGCCAGAACTTCTGGATGCATTCGTTTTCTCTGGACTTCTGATTGGGTTTGGCCTGCTGGCACTGGTCGCAGGGATTTGGCTGCTGTTTGACGACAATATCGCAAAACCGATTGAGCGCATTTCGGCACAGCTTCGCGCCCGTGCCCATGCCGGCGTTAGCACGGACATGGATATGCAGGCCGCGCGCTACCTTGGCGATCTGGCCCCCGCAGCCGCGGGGCTTGCCGATCAATTGTCGGATAAGACGTTGAATATAGCCGAGGCTGTGGCGACCGAAACCGCTGCTTTGGCCACGGAAAAAGAACGCCTGACCGCTTTGCTCACCGAAGTTCCGGTGGCCATGTTGCTGGCAAGTCCGACGCACAAGATCGTTCTTTATGATGCGCAGGCGGCTGAAGTTCTGGCCCAGATTGCGCATCCGCGCCTGAATGCTTCTCTGTTTGAGTATCTCAAGCCAGACTCGTTGGAGGCCGCGTATAAACGCCTGACAAAAACCGGGCTGAATGTGGATTGCACCTTGCACAGCGTTGACGACAAGCAAAGCTATCAGGCGCGGATGAAACCCTTAGGTGATGCGCCGGGATATATGCTTATCTTCGACGATAGCGCGGCCCGCATTGCACCGGATTCGCCACGCCCGCTGGTCTATGATTTCGACCTGCTAACAAGCGCGGCTGAGGAAGCATTTGAAACCCGAAACCTGTCGGATTTGTGCTTTGTCGTATTCGATACGGAAACAACCGGCCTGCTGCCCCATAAGGATGAGATCGTTCAAATCGGCGCGGTGCGCGTCATCAAGGGCCGTATCGTTGCGGGCGAGCAACTGGATATGCTGGTCGATCCGGGCATTCCCATCCCTGCGGCTTCGACCAAGGTGCACAAGGTCAGCGACCACATGGTTCAGGGCGCGCCAGATATTGGTCAGGCGGGGCGGGTGTTCCATCAATTCGCACAGGATGCCGTGATCGTCGCCCATAACGCGCCGTTTGACATGGCTTTCCTGCGCCGTCATGCGCAACGAATGGAGGTGGAATGGAACCACCCGATTCTGGATACCGTGCTGATGTCCGCAGTTCTGTTTGGCGCCAGCGAGACGCACACGCTGGACGCCCTGTGTGAGAGGCTGGACATCACCATCCCCGAAGCTCTGCGCCATACGGCACTGGGGGATGCGGTGGCCACGGCGGATGCATTGGTGAAGATGCTGCCGATGCTCGAGGCCCGCGGTATGACCACCTTCGGCGCGGTCATAGCAGAGACCCGCAAACATGGGCGGTTGCTGGAAGATTTGAACTGAGTTCGAGGCAGCGCTCTAACACTCGGTTCTTTGGCGGGTGTACCTCTTTAGCACGCCCTACCGTCCGATTATGATATCGGCGCACAAGCCGCCCAATCGCTCGCTTTTGGCGAGCCGCAGAACCCCACCATGCGCCCGCGCCACATCCGCGACAATTGCCAAACCCAGCCCGACGCCGCTGCCTTGATTCTGGTTTCGGGCCGGATCAAGGCGAGAGAACGGCTTTACCGCCTCGGTACGCCGATCCGCCGGAATGCCCGGCCCGTCGTCTTCGACCCGAATTCGCAAGGATTTTGGGGTGATCGACAGGCTCACGTCGGCGCGGCTTCCATACCGCACCGCGTTGCTGATCAGATTTTCAACCGCTCGCCTTATGGCCATCGGTCGCAGCATGACGCTGCCCTGCCCGTCCACTTCGACCAATGCGGCCGCGTGGCCCGCCCGTTTGGCATCTTCAACGATCTGATGCACCAGGATTTCGACGTCGGCCTCTTCCGGCGCGCCTTCGGCTGCGCCGCGCGAGAAATCCAGAAAGGCATCCAACAGAGATTGCATCTCTGTCACGTCCTGCTGCATGGGAGCCGCCTCATCCTCTGGCAGCATTGACAGGCCCAGCTTAAGCCGGGTCAAAGGCGTTCGCAGGTCGTGACTGACACCGGACAGCATCATCGTTCGTTGTTCGATCTGCCGTTCGATCCGGGCGCGCATGTCCAGAAAGGCATTGCCTGCTGCGCGCACCTCAATCGCTCCGCCGGGCGTGTAGTCGACCACCCGCCCCCGCCCAAAGGCCTCGGCGGCTTTGGACAGCCGCGTGATCGGACGCAGCTGATTGCGCATATAAAGAAACGATATCGAAGTCATGACGATGGCGAAAAACACCATTGTCACGATCAACTGATGCGGTGCCGTGGGCGCAAGACGCCTGCGGTCGAACACAAGTTCCAATGTGCCCAATGGCGTGTCCATGTAGAGCCGCGCGTCCGGTCCGTTCGGTAAAGCCACCGCCTTAAGATCAGGCAGCAGTGCATACAAATCCGCCTCAATCTGCGGGGCGATGAAATCATACCAGCGCCCGGTGCCGATATCCGGCGCTTCGTTGATATCCAGGAACCGAACGCTCATCTCCAGCGCGGCCAGATCGGGGCGCACAGCAGCCAGCGCCTGTTGCTGGGTCTCAACGCCCTCCATCGCGCTGGTCACCAGAATGACCTCACGCGCTGCGGTGCGGACCATTTGCGCTGTTACATCTTCGAGATGCCGTTGTAGAAACGCATTTCCAACGACCAGCAGCAGGACGATCACCGGCAAAACCAGAATCAACGCCGCCCGGGCGTAAAGGCTGCGTGGCAGATAAGGTTTGAGCCATTGCGAAGACATGCGCTAAACCTAGCGGGCTGCCCGGGCAAGAGGAAGAGGACAGAATGCAGGCGCCAGATGATTTCGACCCACCCGTTGGGCTTGCGATGGAATTGCAACCCGGACTAAGGCGCATTCTGGCCCCCAACCCGTCGCCCATGACCTATCGTGGGACCAATACCTATCTGCTGGGCACACGGGATGTCGCAGTGATCGACCCGGGCCCTGCGTCCGAGGCACATCTGCAGGCGATTCTGGGCGCACTAGAGCCCCGTCAAAAGATCAGCCATATCTTCGTGACCCACAGCCATTTGGATCATTCACCGCTGGCTGCACCATTGGCATCCCGAACGGGCGCGCGGATCCACGCGTTTGGAGGACCGGAGGCCGGGCGCAGTACCGTGATGACTGAACTGGCGCAGAACGGTCTGGTCGGTGGCGGTGAAGGGATTGATCTGGAGTTTCGTCCGGATGTTGAAATCGCGGATGGTGAGTTGATCGAAGGCGACGATTGGCAACTTGAGGTGATCCATACACCAGGGCATCTGGGCAATCATATCGCGCTGGCCTGGGGTCAGACCTGCTTCACCGCCGATCATGTGATGGGTTGGGCCAGCTCACTGGTTTCTCCTCCGGATGGTGATTTGACGGATTTCATGGCCGCTTGTTACAGGCTGCAAGAGCGCGATTGGTCGGTGTTTCATGCCGGCCACGGCGCACCTATCACCGACCCTGCCGGACGGTTGATATGGCTGATTCAACACAGGCTCGGCCGTGAGACGCAAATCCTATCCGCGCTGGAAGATCAGCCCGGTACCGCCCGGCAATTGGCCCAGCGCATCTACACCGAAACGCCCAAAGCGCTGCTGTCCGCAGCAGAACGGAATGTCTTTGCCCATCTGGTTGATCTGGTTGGAAAATCCAAAGTAACGCACGCGGGAGCGCTATCGACCGAGGCCGTCTTTCAACGGCACGCATAGGCGCAAAAGTTTTTTCCCAAATCGAGCGCTTCCCCACTGGACGACAAAAATCGAGGTTGCTATACGGCGCGAACCGTTCCGGCGTAGCTCAGCGGTAGAGCAGTTGACTGTTAATCAATTGGTCGTAGGTTCGATCCCTACCGCCGGAGCCATTCTTCCTCAAATCCGCAGGATCAGTCGGTCAGGGCTGTTTCGAAATCGGCACGCAGGTTCCGTTTGAGCACTTTACCCGTGGCATTCAGGGGCAAAGCCTCAACAAAAACAACCTTGTCCGGGATTTGCCACTTGGCGATCTTGCCGTCGAAGAAAGCTAATAGCTCGTCTTCACTGGGCTCCTGCCCGTCGGCCTTGACCGCCACCAGCAAAGGCCGTTCATCCCATTTGGGATGCGGGACACCCACAACAGCAGCTGTGGCGAGCTTGGGATGAGCCACGGCGATGTTTTCCAGCTCGACCGAGCTGATCCATTCGCCGCCAGATTTTATGATGTCCTTGGACCTGTCCCTGATCGTCATGTAACCATCTGGGTCCAGTGTCGCCACATCTCCGGTGGCAAACCAGCCATCCTGTAACAGCGTCTGATCCTGCATTAGGAAGTAGCTGTCCAACACCCAAGGGCCACGAACCAGAAGATCGCCCTGGGTGACACCATCATGCGGCAATTCCTTGCCATCATCGTCGACGATTTTCAGCTCGACCCCGTAAGGCGGTCGCCCCTGGCTTTCGCGCAGCTTATGTTGTTGGTCGATCGGCAGATCGCGGTGCTTGGCCATCGGAGTATTGGCTGTGCCCAGCGGGCTCATCTCGCTCATGCCCCAGGCGTGAACCGTATCGACACCGTAAGTGTCGCGGAAGGTTTCGATCATCGACGGCGGACAGGCCGCGCCGCCAATCACGGTGCGTTCCAGACTGGTCAATTCGCTACCGGATTGAGCCGCCTGCGCCAGCAATCCCTGCCAGATCGTGGGGACTCCCATGGCCAATGTCACGCCATAGGTGTCGATCAGCTTGACCAGAGACGCGCCATCCAAGCCCGGCCCAGGCAGGACCATTCTGGATCCCGACATCGCGCAGGCATAAGGCGAACCCCAAGCATTGACATGGAACATCGGCACAACCGGCATCACCACATCCATGGCGGAATAGCCGATCACGTCCCGCGTGTTCGACCCAAAGCTATGCAGCACAGTCGACCGGTGCGAATACAGAACCCCCTTTGGGTTGCCGGTGGTGCCCGAGGTATAGCAAAGACTGGACGCTGTGTTTTCGTCAAAGCTGGGCCAGGCATAGCCTGCATCGCCGGTTTCGATCAGTTCGTCATAGAAGGCGACCCCATCGATCTGGGCCAGCGCCTCGTCATTGCGCGGCCCCATCAGGACAAAATGACGAACTTCGGTCAACGATGGCTTTAGCGCAGCAACCAATGGAATGAAGGTGGCATCAAAGAACAGAACCCGGTCTTGCGCGTGGTTGATGATATAGGTCAGCTGTTCGGGAAACAGGCGCGGATTGACCGTGTGACACACATATCCAGCGCCCGAAGTTCCATAGTAAATTTCAAGATGGCGGCGGTTGTTCCAAGCCAGCGTTCCGATGCGGTCCTGCGGCTCTAGCCCCAGCTTGCCCAGCGCCGAGGCCAGTTTACGCGCATTGGTGGCCACCTCAGACCAACTGGTCTGCGTTACCGTTCCATCCGTTTCGACCGAGTGTATCTCGGTCTGGCCGTGATAGCGTTCGGCGTGTTCGATAAGCGACGAGATCAGCAAAGGCTGCGTCATCATCTGTCCCAGCATGGACATCCTCCCCATTTCTCGGCTTGGCCCCGTGCGGCCAATGCCGTGTCATCGACACCTAGGGGCAATGCCCCACGGGTCAATTCCATTCTCCTCAGACGGAACCCTGCCAAGCATTTAATTGTCTGACAATATCAGAATGCAGCCTGCCCTAAGGGCAAGCCACTGGTTTTTGCGTTAATCTCGGTGTTTTAACGCGTAAGCAACCAGCGCCGCAGTCGAGCCATCCTTGCCTTCTGCGCTTACCTCACCACCCACGATGGGACCCAGTGAGGTTGCCAGTTCTTTGCCCAGCTCAACGCCCCATTGATCGAAAGAGTTAATACCCAGAAGGACGCCTTCGACAAAGACACGATGTTCATAGAGCGCGATGATCTGGCCCAGCACAAACGGGGTCAGTTTCGGGTAGATCAAGGTGGTCGACGGCCGATTGCCCGCAAACACGCGATGGCGGGCCTGGCGATCCAGCTCATCCCCCTCAAAACCCTTTTCGGCCATTCGTGCGCGGGCTTCCTCCAGCGACCGGCCACGCATTAGCGCCTCGGACTGGGCCAGGCAATTGGCCAGCAACAGCCGGTGATGATGGGCCAGTTCTGGTTCATGCCCCTCGGCCCCCACCATGAACTCACAGGGGATGACATCCGTGCCCTGATGGATCAGCTGGTAGAACGCGTGCTGACCATTGGTGCCGGGTTCGCCCCAGACAACCGGGCCCGATGGTAAGGTCAGAGACGCGCCATCCATCGCCACGGATTTCCCGTTCGACTCCATCTCAAGCTGTTGGAAATAGGCTGGAAGGCGCAGCAGGCGCTGATCATAGGGCAGAACGGCGCGGCTGGCATAGTCCAGTACCTGACGATGCCAAATGCCGACAAGGGCCAGCATGACAGGCATGTTCTCGGCCCAATCAGCCGATTGGAAATGCAAGTCCATCGCCTGCCCACCGCGCAAGAACGCGTCAAACGCGTTCGAGCCCACCGCGATCATCACCGGCAGACCCACCGGCCCCCAGACCGAATAGCGCCCACCGACCCAATCGGCGAAACCAAAGACACGGTCCGCCGGGATGCCAAATTCTTGGGTCTTGTCCAAAGCACTGGACACGGCTGCGAATTGTTTTGCAGGGTCGCCGCCGCCATCACTCATCCATGCCCGCGCGGTGCGAGCGTTGGTCATGGTCTCGATGGTCGTAAAGGTTTTGGACGCTACGATGATCAAGGTCCGCGTCGGATCAAGCTGCTTCAGCGTGTCCGCGATATGTGCCCCATCGACATTCGAGACATAGTGGACCCGCGGCCCGTCATGATAGGGTGACAGCGCATAGGTCGCCATCACAGGCCCCAGATCGGACCCACCGATACCGATATTCACCACATCCGTGAAGCTGCCGCCTACCCCCGCTATAGCCCCTCCGCGAATTTCTTCGGCAAAGACACGCATGCGCTGCAAGGTTGCCAGCACATCAGGCATGACGTCCTGCCCATCGACCTGCACAGCATCGCCATCCAGATTGCGCAACGCCGTGTGAAGAACAGCGCGCCCCTCGGTTTCGTTGATCTTCTCACCCGCAAACATGGCAGCACGCCGATCGGCCAGGTTAGCCTCGTCGCACAGACGGATCAGGCCGTCGCGCATATCAGCGTCGATCCGGGTCTTCGAATAATCAAAGACCATATCGCCCGTAGAGGCCGAGAAGTTTTGTGCCCTGTCCACGTCAGCCGCAAACAAATCCACGATGCGGTCGGTCTGCGCAGCGGCCAGCGCTTTGAGATTGTTCAGGTCCATCACACTCACTCCGCCCAATGTACCGTCATACCACTCAGCACGGCAGCGATTGGCGCCTCTTCCGGTGGAAGCGCCATAGCACGCTCCAATGCGTCACGCTTGGCTGCCCCAAAAATGATCAGGTGTTTGGACAAGGCCCCGTCCAGAGCCGGCCCCGTCAGTGTAATACGCGGCTCAGGCTGAACCTGCGTGCGGGCCACGGCGAGCGTAGGAGCATGACTGTCGAGGGCCGCCTGCAACCCCTCCATCCCTGGAAACAGCGATGCCGTGTGCATGTCTTCTCCCATGCCCAAAACCAGAACCGACAGTGGCAGAACCGGTGCGATCAGAGATTCAATTTCTGGCAATGCATCCTCGGGATCAGCTCCTGGGACATAGAGCGGGACGTATGTTGCTCCTGAGGCACGATTGGTCAGCAATCGCTGGCGGATCAGGCGTTCATTCGAACGCTCGCTGTCGGCCGGAACACAGCGTTCATCAGTGGGCATGACCCGCACGCGATCCCATTCCAGATCAGCCGCGCAAAGAACATCGAACACCGGGCCCGGAGTCGTCCCCCCCGGAACCGCCAGCGCGATGGTTTCATTGTGCAACAACGCAGCCTCAAGCTCTCCGGCCAGCATATTGGCAACATCGATGGCGAGCATGTCCCGATCGGCATAATCCTGAATTCTCATGGCTTTATTCCTTGCCAGCGGCGACCGTCACGTTTCATCAGCAGCTCGGCGTCGCCGGGGCCTGTGCTGCCGCTGTCATAGGGTTTAGGCACATCACCGCGCGCCTGCCAGCCGGCAATGACCGGATCGGTCCAGGCCCAGGCGGCCTCGACCTCATCACCGCGCATGAACAGGGTCTGGTTGCCACGGATCACGTCCATCACCAGGCGTTCATAGGCGTCGGGTGGGTCCTGGTTTTCAGGTCCCAGCGCATCTGCAAAACTCATATCCAGCGGCACGTCGATCAGGCGCATACCGCCCGGCCCCGGTTCCTTGATCGTCACCTTCAGCGTGATGCCTTCGTTCGGCTGCAACCGGATAGACAAGGCATTTGCGTGCCGACCCGCAGCCTCACCAAAGATCGAATGCGGCGCATCCTTGAACTGCACATTGATGACCGAGGATCGCGCGACCAGCCGTTTGCCCGTGCGCAGATAAAACGGAGTGCCAGCCCACCGCCAATTGCTGACATGCGCTTTCAAAGCCACATAGCTTTCAGTGGTCGAACGGGGATTGTCCACCACCTCACGATAGCCCGGCTCTCCCTCGCCCGTTGCAAATTGGCCCCGCACGATGTGATGCGGTTCGACCGGATCAAGCGCGCGAATGACCTTCAGCTTTTCATCGCGCACCGCATCGGGGTCGAACTTGGCTGGCGGTTCCATGGCGATCAGGCAGAGCAACTGCATCAGGTGATTCTGCACCATATCCCGCATCGCACCTGCGCGTTCGTAATAATCCTCGCGCCCATCCACACCGACCGTTTCGGCAACGGTGATCTGGATGTGATCGACATACTGGCTGTTCCACAGAGGCTCGAACAGCATATTGCCAAAGCGCACGGCCATCAGGTTCTGGACTGTTTCTTTACCCAGATAGTGATCGATCCGGTAGATTTGACCCTCGTCAAAATGTGCCGCCAGGGTTGAATTCAGACCGCGCGCACTTTCGAGATCATGGCCAAACGGTTTCTCGACGACGATCCGCGTCTGGTCTGAAACCATGCCATGAGATCTGATCTGATCGGCCAATGGTCCAAAAAGGCGCGGACCAACCGAGAAATAGAAAGCCCGAATACGATCCTTGGTCAGCCGTGCAGCCAAGTCTGACCACCCATCCCCCGACATTGCGTCCAGCACGACATAATCAATCCGGTGAAGGAAGCGATCCAGCGCCTCGGTATTCTCGGCGCACCCAGGCGCGCCACGCCGTAGCGAGTCCGCCACAATCTGTCGGAACGCATCGGCTGTCAGGTCGGATCGCGCCGCACCAATGATCTGTGTATCTTCCGGCCATTGGCCTGCACAAAACCGGCGAAACAAGGCTGGCAAAATCTTGCGCTGCGCCAAATCGCCGGTGCCGCCGAAAATGACCAGATCAAATGGGTCAACAGGTATGACACGAGAAACCATGGCTTGTCCTTATCCTGCCCCCATCGACATGTCCAATGTTAGCGCAATCATTTTCGAACCTTTTGGCAGGAAAACTCTCATTCATCAAAACTCTGTCAGAACGCCATCAGACCCTTACCATAGCGACAACAAACAGATAAATCAGTCAAACGACTTCAAAGAACCGGATGTGGGAATGAAAGACAACGCCACTCAGCTTGCCAATATCGGCAAGTTTCAAGACAGATTGGTGACGGCAGACGGGCAAACCCGCGCGTCAGTGGCCCTGACAAACCCGCAGACCCTGTGGTTCAATACCGGTACGCTGTGCAATATCGAATGCGCAAACTGCTATATCGCAAGCAGCCCCACCAATGACGCTCTGGTCTATATCACCGCAGCCGAGGTCCGCGACTATCTGGATCAGATTAAACAGCGCAACTGGCCCATCAAAGAGATCGCGTTCACCGGCGGCGAGCCCTTCATGAACCCTGAGATGATCGAGATCACCCGCGCTGCGCTGGACCGCGGCTATGAAGTGCTGATCCTGACCAATGCGATGCTGCCGATGATGCGCCGTAAGATGCGCGAGGGCCTGCTGGAGCTGCGGCGCGACTATGCTGACAAGCTGACCTTGCGGGTTTCGGTCGATCATTTTCGCCCCGAACTGCATGACGAGGAACGCGGCAAGGGCAGCTTTGCCAAAACCCTGACCGGGATGGAATGGCTGCGGGATCATGGGTTTAACATGGCTGTCGCCGGGCGCACGGTGTGGGGCGACAACGATGCAGACAGCCGTGCAGGCTATGCCGCGTTTTTTGACGCGCACGGGTTTGACATCGACGCAAACAACCCAGCGCAGACCGTTCTCTTCCCGGAAATGGACGAAACGGTTGAGGTTCCGGAAATTACCACCGCATGCTGGGGCATTCTGAACAAATCCCCCGACGCGGTCATGTGTGCCAGCGCGCGCATGGTGGTGAAACGCAAAGGCGCCGCGCGTCCGTCCGTTCTGGCCTGCACCCTGCTGCCCTATTCGCCTGAGTTCGAGCTGGGCGAAACTTTGGCCGAGGCCGAGGCGGATGTGCATTTGAACCACCCTCACTGCGCAAAGTTCTGCGTTTTGGGCGGGGCCAGCTGTTCAGGCTAGTTCACTCGAAATTCGCCGACCATGTTGCGCCATTCACCGGGCGCGATCATCTTTCGGTGGGTAAACTTGACCGAGTGTAGCGGCCCCTCAATCTCGCGCTGCCAGAAGTCAATGAATTCAAACAGTTTGGGGTGATCGGGGGCCAGATCGTATTCCTGCCAGATAAAGGTGTTCAGCACATGGACATAGTCAGGCATATGGTAGAAAAACTCTGCCGTCGTCAGCCCATATCCTTTCAGCATTAGCTCGGTTTCGCTTTGCTCCATTCAGACCTCCGGTTTCGTGCAAGGTCTCTTGAGGCTACCCCGAAACTGCCTAATTATTAGATAACAATATGTTACTCGGATGTTACCGGCCTATTTCTACTGCGGCATCGCGGGCTGCTTGCACCTTATATGCTAGGTCTGATAAGGTACATCCACAAGATATAGATCAAAAACAAGACACGGGCAGCCTACGTGAGCGATACGCCAGAAATCCCTGAAAACATGGACGAAACCCCGCCCGAGCGCCCTGTCTATGACGGCCCGACGGTCTCCATCGAATCCGAGATGCGCACATCCTATCTGGACTATGCCATGTCGGTCATCGTCTCCCGCGCGATCCCCGATCTGCGTGACGGGCTGAAACCGGTGCACCGCCGCATCCTGTATGCGATGCACGAAACCGGCAATACCCACGACAAATCCTATCGCAAATCGGCCCGTCCTGTGGGCGATGTGATGGGTAAATACCACCCGCACGGTGACAGCGCGATCTATGACGCGTTAGTGCGGATGGCGCAGGATTTCTCGATGTCACTGCCCTTGCTGGATGGACAGGGCAACTTTGGCTCGATGGATGGCGATAACCCGGCGGCCATGCGTTATACCGAAGTGCGGATGGACAAGCCCGCCGCATCCCTGCTGGCCGATATCGAAAAAGAAACGGTTGATTTTCAGGATAACTATGACGGTAAGGACCGGGAACCAACGGTCCTGCCCGCCCGCTTCCCGAACATGCTGGTCAACGGTGCCGGTGGTATTGCGGTGGGTATGGCCACGAACATTCCTCCGCATAACTTGGGAGAAGTGGTCGATGCCACATTGGCGCTGATCGACGATCCCGATCTGACATCCGAACAACTGATCGAATATGTGCCCGGCCCCGATTTCCCGACCGGCGGCGTGATGCTGGGACGGTCCGGCGCGCGCAAGGCCTATCTGGAAGGCCGCGGCAGCGTCATTATCCGCGCCAAGACCCGGGTCGAAGAAATCCGTAGGGATCGCTACGCCATTGTCGTGGATGAGATCCCCTATCAGGTGAACAAGGCCTCGATGATCGAAAAGATTGCCGAAGCGGTGCGCGAAAAACGCATCGAGGGCGTAGCGCATGTGCAGGATGAATCTGACCGCAACGGCGTGCGGGTTGTGGTGGAACTGAAACGCGATGCGACGCCCGAGGTGGTGCTAAACCAGCTTTATCGCTTCTCACCGATGCAGACGTCTTTTGGCTGCAACATGCTGGCCTTGAATGGTGGCCGGCCCGAGCAGTTGACGCTGCGCCGGTTTCTAACGTCGTTCATCGACTTCCGCGAAGACGTTGTAGCCCGCCGTACGGCTTACGACCTGCGCAAAGCGCGTGAACGCAGCCATATCCTGTGTGGCCTGGCCGTTGCGGTCTCGAATGTGGACGAGGTGGTCGCCACCATCCGGTCCTCGGCTGACGCCGCCGAGGCGCGTGAAAAGCTGATGACGCGCCGTTGGCCCGCCTCCGAGATCGAAGGCTATCTGCGCCTGATCGACGATCCGCTGTCCAAGATGAACGACGATGGCACCTATAACCTAACCGAAGTTCAGGCCCGCGCGATCCTCGAGTTGCGCCTGCAGCGCCTGACCCAGCTTGGCGTCAAAGAAGTCACGGACGAGCTGGAAGAACTAGCTGCCAAGATCAAGGAATACCTGGATATTCTGTCCTCGCGCGAACGGATCATGTCGATCATCGGCGACGAGCTGCGCAGCGTTCGCGAACAGTTCGCCGTGCCGCGCCGCACCGAGATTGTCGACTGGTCCGGCGACATGGAAGACGAAGACCTGATCGAGCGCGAAGACATGGTGGTGACCGTCACTTCCGGCGGCTACATCAAGCGCACACCACTGGCCGATTTCCGCGCGCAGAAGCGTGGCGGCAAGGGTCTGTCGGGGATGCAGACCAAGGAAGAGGATGTAGTCACCAACCTCTTCGTGGCCAACACCCATACACAGCTGTTGTTCTTCACCACCGACGGGATGGTCTACAAGCTCAAGACCTGGCGCTTGCCGCAATCCAGCCGGACCGGCAAAGGCAAGGCGATCGTCAACATTCTGCCGATCCCAACCGGGGTGTCCATTGCGGCGATCATGCCGGTGGATGTCCCGGATGAGGAATGGGAAAACCTGCAGATCGTCTTCGCCACCAGCGCCGGTGACGTGCGCCGCAACGCGCTGAGCGATTTCACCAATGTCAAACGCAACGGCAAGATCGCCATGGATCTGCCCGAAGATGTCGAACTGGTGAATGCGCGCATCTGCTCCGAAGATGATGACGTCATGCTGGTCACCAATTCGGGCCGTGCGATCCGGTTCCAAACCACCGATGTGCGCGTCTTCAAGGGCCGTAAATCGACCGGTGTGCGCGGCATTAGGCTATCCAATGGCGACCGGGTTGTTTCGATGTCGGTGATCCGTCACTTCGAGGCCACGTCGGACGAACGCGCCGCGTATCTCAAGATGCGACGCCTGATGGCCGGTGTGACTGATGAGACCGAAAGCGATGAAGACGAAGGCAACGCCGACAGCGTTCTGCCCCAGGAACGTTATGCCGAGATGTCGGCCGCTGAAAACCTGATCCTGACCATTACTACTGGCGGCGCGGGCAAGCTGAGCTCCAGCCACGACTACCCGGTACGTGGACGTGGCGGTATGGGTGTCGCCGCGATGGACAAGGCGATGCGAGGCGGTGAACTTGTCGCCTCCTTCCCAGTTGAGATCGACGATCAGATCATGCTGGCCACTTCGAAGGGCCAATCAATCCGGGTGCCGGTTGATGGCATATCCTTCCGCTCCCGCAGCGCAGGTGGTGTGCGGGTGTTCAACACCGGCAAGGGTGAAGAAGTTGTTTCCGTTGCCTGGATCGCTGATCAGGGGGATGAAGAGGCCGAAGAATAGCCCTCACATTCCACAACAAAACTGAAACAAAACGTCCGCAATGCGGGCGTTTTATCGTTTCGGATCACGTTATTGGTATCGAAACGGCCCGTTAACTTGCCCGAAACCCTGCTGCTGCTTAACTTTTTAACATGTGGTCCTTCGCACATATCCGCCCCGCCTATAGCCGAGCCGAGCGCTTGAGTGACGGGGTGGTTCATGTTCTGGGCATATGCGCCGCAGCCATCGGCGTGCCGCTGTTGATCACCATGACCGTGCTTTATCGGTATGATCCGGCGGCGGTTGTTGGCGTTTCGATCTATGGCGTAACGCTTGTCCTGATGCTCAGCTTGTCCGCCTTGTACAACATGATTGAAAGCGATGATTGGACAGAGCTTCTGCGCCGCCTTGATCATTCGGGGATTTATGTAAAAATTGCAGGCACCTATACGCCGTTCCTATTGCTATCTGGCACACAGGCAACCGGGCTTTTGCTGGGCTTGTGGTCTTCTGCCACATTGGGGTCGGCTCTCAAGATGCTCGACCCAAACCGATTTCGCTGGTTCGGCCTGGCGCTGTATCTGATGATGGGATGGGCCGCTGTTTGGGCCGGACAATCCATGTTGGCAGAGCTTGCGCCCACCGTTTTGATACTAATGATCGCCGGAGGGCTAGTGTATACCGCAGGCGTGGCGTTCTACCTGTCCGACTGGATGGCCTATCACAACACGATCTGGCATGTGTTTGTTCTGGTGGGCAGCGTTTTGTTCTTTGCCGCCGTTGCCGCGCGGATTGCGTTGATGCCTACCGTCTAGCGCCTGCGGTGTGCCATAAGCAGATCCTCGACCGCCCAAAAACGATCCTGCCCCCACAGGCTTTGCCCATCGACGCAAAAGCTGGGAACGCCCCACAGGCCAACCTCTTGCAGGCGGTGCTGATTTGCCTCCACCCGACCGCGCCATTCCTGCGTGTTTAGCAAGGGCCGCGCGACGCTCCATTCCAGACCTGCGCTGGTCACGATCCACTCCATGCCTCTATCGGTCGCGGCATCCACGCCTTGCGACCAGACGGACCGCATGAAGGCCGCGCAATATGGTGCCAATTTGCCTTGATCTTCGGCATAGTCGAACAGCGCATAGCCGCGTTCGACCCCAGCCCCCAACGGATCACAAATCCGGCCAAACGGGATGCCCAGGCGCCGTGCCTCGCGGGTGCAATCGTTTAGAATGTAGCGCGATTTGGCCTTGGGAACCGGCAATCCACGCATTAGCATGGGCAGCACTGGCTTTAACGTCAGCCGGGCGTTGTGCCGCTTGGCAAGATCAACGACGCGGTCGAAAGCCAGATAGGAATACGGGCTGCGGAACGAGAAGAAGAACTCCAGTTCTTTTTCTCCGCCGGTAAACGTGTGCGCCGAGAGATCAGGAACCGAAATGATCGGAGTCCCTTGGCCCAATCCGGCCTGCTGCAACCGCTGTTCCAGATAATGCAGGCGGTCGATCCCCCAATACCATTCGCCGCCATAGAAGAACGTACCGCCCAGATAATGCCCCTTTGACGCCAAGGCTCGATCCCCCGCAGCCATTGCGTGGGTCGGGTCCACGTCCGGTTCATCCGGCAGCGCGCGACCGGTCCAGAGAGAAACAGATGCATCCCTCAATCGAGCAGCCCAATCCTGGGTGCCAAACGCGGCTGCGAACAGACGGTTGGCCTTTCGTATCCTTTCGATGGAGGGCTTCACTGGCGCATTCAACCCCTGTTTCAACGCCAATCGGGTCGCATCGACCAAAGCGTTTTTCTGATGGGCTTCGGGTTCGGGCACGGCCTCGGATGCTGGGCCCGAGATAAGGTGCGGACATAGCGTAACCCCATACCTTGTGTGAAACGCGGGCAGGATTTGCGCGGTCAGCGCACAATAAGGATCAGCGGCATCGTGGAAGTAATGCACCACATGATCTGCACCACGCAGGCGACGGCGCAAATCATGCGCCCCTCGGCGGGCATTCATGAATTGATCACTTGTGATGGCCGCTGCCAGATAGGATTTCAGATTTGTTTTCAAGGACAAACGGCTCTCCTTCGGGTATGGTGCCGCCTACTCTACCGATCCAGTGATCAAACGCCACGTTGCCGCACAACAACGTGACGGCAACCTGTCAAAGACCGTAGAGCGCCCCGAATTTCTGCTCCAGATAGTCCAGCAACGGACCCGGCCCCGGTTCGATCCCGCTGGCCTGCCGAATGATCTCGCGCGGCGCATAGAGACCGCCGTGACGCTGAACCGTTTCGCGCAGCCATCCGGTTGCCTGCGATGTGTCACCTTCGGCCAGTTGGGCCTCCAGTTCAGGCACCGCCTTCCGCAAGGCTTGATAGAGGCACCCGGCATAGACATTGCCCAAGGAATAAGTTGGGAAATAGCCAAACAGGCCCACCGACCAATGCACATCCTGCAAACATCCATTCGAAGGCTTGTCTACCGCATAGCCAAAATCAGCCTTAAACCGGTCATTCCACGCGGCCTCAAGATCGCTAACCTGCAAATCCCCGGCCATCAGCGCGCGTTCCAGATCAAAGCGCAGCATGATGTGCAGGTTGTACTGCACCTCATCCGCCTCGGTCCGGATATAGCCGTTATGGACGCGGTTGACGGTGGCATAGAACGCATCAGCATCGGCAATGCCAAAGTCACCAAACGCGTCTTTCATCTGCCCAAACAGCCATCCGGTGAAGGCGCGCGACCGGCCCAACTGGTTCTCATAAATCCGGCTTTGGCTTTCATGCACGCCCATCGACACGCCCTGACCCAGCGGCGTCAGCAGATAGTCGCGATCAATCCCTTGTTCATAGGCGGCATGGCCGACCTCATGAATGGTTGAATAGAAGCAATTGAACGGGTCGGTTTCGCTGGTGCGGGTGGTGATCCGCACATCCAGCCCGCTACCCGAGCTGAACGGATGCACCGCCTTGTCCACACGGCCATTGTTCAGGTCATACCCAAAGGCAACCGCCAGCTTTTGGGTAAGCTGCATCTGAATGCGCTCATCGAAGTGACCGCTCAGTTCTGCGGGCTGTGGGCGTGCAAGCACTGCAGCGCGTAGGGCCACCAGGCGTGGGCGCATTTCATCAAAGATCGCCGCAATCTGGGCGCCTGTGGTAAAGGGCTCATAATCCTCGACCATGGCGTCATATACATCACCGCCCTGCGCCAGCGCCTCGCCTTCTTGTCGCTTCAGCGCGACGACCTCTTCCAGCACCGGAAGAAAGGCCGAGACATCTTCGTCTGCCCGTGCCTGAGCCCATTTCCCCTGTGCCCCTGACGTCACGCGGGCAATTGCGGTGGCCAGATCGGCCGGTACTTTGACTGCACGCTCATAAGCCCGACGGATCTCGCGCAGCTGGGCCTTGCCTGCCTCATCCTGAGGGGCGGCCTGATCCAGCCAATCCGCCACGCGTGGATCAGACCGGCGCGCATGCAGTACAGCCTCGATAGCGGCCATCTCCTCGGCCCGTTGCGCGGCAGCGCCACGTGGCATCATCGTCTCCTGATCCCAACCCAATCGCCCTGCGATCTGAGCTAAGGCCGAAGTTTCACGCTGAAAGGCCATCAGGTCATTGAATGCGGTCATGGTATCAAACTCCGCGCACAGATGTTGCAATTGGGTAGGCCGCCAGGAAGCGCGCGCGCAGGATCAGGGTCCAGACTACGACGGCCATAAACTGGTGGAAAATGGCGATCTGCCACGGGGCTGCATATACGACCGTGACGATCCCGACCACCACCTGCAGAGACAGGGCTGCAAAGGCTGCGTTGAAAGCAAAGCGGGTCTGCGGATGGGCGCTGGTCTGACCCTGACGCCATACGATGATGGCGAAGATGAACAGCAGATATCCCGCGCAACGATGGATGAACTGCACCAGACCGGGGCTTTCGAAGAAGTTGCGCCACATCGGTTCCAGCATGGTCGCATCTGGCGGCAAGAGCTGCCCACCGATCAGAGGCCAGTCGGTGTAGGACCGCCCAGCGTCAATCCCGGCGACAAGTGCACCAATGAGGATTTGTAAAAAGGTGAAATGCAGGAGGCCGGTCGAGAGCGAGAAAAGCTTCGCCTCTTTCGCGCGGCGCGCCTGCATCAGGTCGCGCTCGTCCCGGCCCAGTTCAAAGATATACCACGCGAGGAACCCAAGTATCACAAAGGCCAAGCCGAGATGTGTCGCCAGACGGTAGCTGGCAACGGCCGTCATCCCCGCGCCCTGCGTCACGCCCGAGGCGACCATCCACCAGCCAACCGCACCCTGAACGCCACCCAAGGCACCGGGGATCAGCAGTTTGCCGGTCCAACCCGTGGGGATTTTGCGCGCGATCAGGAAGCCAAAGAAACCAAGCGCCCAAACCAAGCCGATCACGCGGCCCAATTGGCGGTGGCCCCATTCCCACCAGTAGATGAATTTGAAATCATCCAGCTCCATCCACTGGTTCTGAATGCGCCACTGGTCGATTTCCTTGTACTTGTCGAATTCGGATTGCCAGTCCGCCTCGGTCATCGGCGGAATGGCCCCGGTGATCGGACGCCATTCGGTGATCGAAAGCCCGCTATCGGTCAGCCGGGTCAGGCCACCTACGGCGATCATCACAACGACCAGAGCGAACAGGATCATCAGCCACGCCCGGATCGCCTTGCGCGCCCCGCCACGGCCCTTGTCGATCATACCGGGTTGAACGGCTTGTTGTTTTTCGGTGTCTGAGACGTCTTCGAAGATGCTGCGCTTTGCGCTCATGCTGTCCTCATATGTCCTGGATTTCGTCGCAAGCTAGGGCCACTGAGGGGCAAGGTCCAGCCTTACCCCTTGTCTTTCCAACGGACCATCTGACGCATGACACCGTGCAACATCTGCACATCTGCCCGCGTCATCCGCATCCGCGACCACAGGTTGCGTAGATTGGTCTTCATGCCTTCGGCCTTTTCGGGCGGGTAGAAGAAACCAGCCTCTTCCAGCCGGTCTTCATAATGCTCAACCAGTCTCTCGACCTCGATACCGGTCGCCCAATCGCCCTTGCCCAGATCGGTGGCTTCATGCACCACATCACCGGTCTGACGCATCCACTCATAGGCGGTCAGCAACACACATTGACCCAGGTTCAGCGAGGCATATTCCGGGTTCACCGGGACCGAGATGATCGCGTTGGCTTTGGCGATATCCTCATTCTCAAGCCCCGCGCGTTCAGGGCCAAATAGAACAGCAACCTTTTCACCCGCGGCAACCTTCTGGGCCGCGATCTGCATGGCACGTTCGGGACTGTAGACCGGCTTGGTCAACCCGCGTTGCCGCGCTGTGGTGGCAAACACAAAGGTGGTGTTAGCCAACGATCCGGCCAGATCGTCAAACAGCTGTGCCTCATCCAGCAGCCGCCCCGCCCCGCTGGACATCGCCACCGCCTTTGGGTTCGGCCACCCGTCGCGGGGGGCCACGATCCGCATCCGATCCAGCCCGAAATTCCACATCGCCCGCGCGGCGGCACCGATGTTTTCCCCCATCTGCGGGCGCACAAGCACGAAAGAAGGCTGAGAGGTATCGCTGGGCATGGCTGTCTCCGAAATACTCCGCTTGCTCTAGTCGCCGCATAGACGAAGGGCAAGCCGCACCATGCTTCTTCTGTTTCCAAATACCCGCTCGGCAGGCAAAAAAGTTTGCTTCCCTACGGCAATCCGCTAAACCGCGCGAGGAACTGAATACCGAAGGACGCGCACATGGACACTCCAGAGCAGCCGCAGATTTACCTGATCACGCCCCCGACCATCACGCTCAGTACCTTTCCGGACCAACTGGCGCGGGTGCTCGACGGGTCCGAGATTGCGTGCATTCGTCTCGCTCTGGCCGGGAATGATGAGGATACCATTGCCCGCGCCGCTGATGCCTGCCGCGAAGTGGCTCATGTGCGCGATGTGGCGATTGTGATTTCGAACCATGTTCTGATGGCGCAGCGGCTTGGGCTGGATGGCGTTCATCTGGATGACGGGGCACGGTCGGTGCGCGCTGCGCGCAAGGAATTGGGCACCGACGCGATCGTTGGCAGTTTCTGCGGGGCCTCCAGCCATGACGGCATGACCGCAGGTGAGGCAGGCGTCGACTATGTCGCCTTCGGCCCGGTAGGCACCTCTCACCTGGGTGACGGTACCTTGGCGGAAAAAGACCTGTTTCAATGGTGGTCTGAGATGATCGAAGTTCCCGTTGTGGCCGAGGGCGGCCTGACCCCCGACCTGATCCGCTCCCTGTCCCCCTGCACAGATTTCTTTGGCGTCGGCAACGAAATCTGGTCTGCCGAGGACCCGCTGGTGGCGCTGAACACTCTGCTTGAGTGCATAGCTAGCTAAACAACCAAGGCTCGATCATCCAATAGACACCCAGACCGGCAATCAGGATCGAGCCCAAAACCGAGATACGACTGCGCAGGCGATGGGATCCGCCCGCAATCACGGAGACAACAGCCAACGCGGTCGCAGCAGCAGCTGACAGGACCGCCAGATAGCCAATCGCATATCCCAAAAGCGCCGGCGGCAGGTGATCCGGCGGCGCACCGATCGCACTCAACGATTGGCTTAGCGCGTTGCCCAACAACAAGCCAATGGCAAACACCGCCAACAGGCGAAACACATGAATACCGCGCAGGATCAGATTCCAAAGCGCCAGCACCACAACCGCTGCCGTCGACGACATCGTCGTAACAACGGACGACAGCACCAATGTTCCGTATGCTGACAACGCCAGCCCAAAAACCGCGCCGAGGGACAAAAAGACCAATTGCAGGACCAGTGATCTTGGGGACAGCGACAGAAAGACCAAAGCCAGGGCCAACGCAAATACACGCATACCGTCCGTTACGATCTGCTCTGCACCTTTGACCAGAAACACCTGTATCGTTTGTTGTCCGCTCAGCGCCGCGCCGCCTTGCAGCGGGATCAGCGGGCTGGTCTCTCCGGCCATCAGGTAGCCGGTATAGGGTGCCTCGACACGCTGCTGTTTGATCACAACGGGGCCGTGACCGGAAGGCCATGTCAGCCGCAGCGCCGATGCCCCCTCGGGCAAGGGTGCCGTCAGCAAAAGCTTTGAGAGACGGGGCTTGTCCGGATCCCCAACCACCGGGATGCGCACGCCTTCATAGGAAAGACCAACCGGTCCTTCGATCTCAACCTGCAAAGAGGCCACCCAGCCATCAACAAAGCCCCGCACCTCGACCTCCAACTCGGATGAGACCAGCCGGCGGAGTTCTCGATAGCGCGCATTGCCCGCAACATCCGGTTGCGTGTCGGGGTCGAGCCCGGCCAGAAACATTTCGGCATTCAGGCTGATCTCAATCAGAAGGCTCTCTGCTTTGGTCCAGAACTCGACAATGCTCGGCGGATGCGTTTGCGCCCTAGTTGGCGCAGCTAACAAGGTCAAAACGACCGGCAATATCAGGATAAGGCGGACCAACCCGCTCATGCGTGACACTCTGCGAATAAAATCAAATCAGAAACCATATGCGGCAAGTTTCCCGCCGAATGCTTCGGATCGCAAGCCCGAACAGTTGAGCGCGCGGCTTTATCTGCGAGCACCCTCTTGCACGCCCCCCGGTGCTGCGGCATGACAGCAGCATGACTCAGAACAGCGAAATCCTGTGTATCGGTTCCGTCTTGTGGGACGTGATCGGACGATCCGCCAGTGCCATGCGACAAGGATCGGACGTGCCAGGCCGGATCACCCGTTTGCCCGGTGGCGTTGCGATGAACATCGCCATGACGTTGGTGCGCTTTGGCATGACGCCGACCCTGCTGACCGCGATTGGACGCGACCCCGAAGGTGACGAACTGGCAAACGCCTGCGCACGGCTCGGTATGGTGACCGAGCATATCTACCGCTCGCAAGACCTGCCCACTGATCGCTATATGGCGGTCGAAGGGGCGAATGGCTTAATTGCCGCCATCGCCGATGCGCATTCGCTTGAGGCAGCCGGGGCCAAAATCCTGCGCCCGTTGATGCAGGGTCCTCTGGGATACGAAAACGCGCCCTTTGAAGGCCCGATTGCGCTGGATGGGAACCTGACACTGAACCTGCTGGAAGAAATCGCGCAGAGCCCGGCCTTTGCCAAGGCAGACCTGCGGGTTGCGCCGGCTTCGCCCGGCAAGGCCGAACGCCTGCTGCCCTTCCTGAAACACGCCCGTGCGACGCTCTATGTGAATTTGGAAGAGGCTGGGTTGCTCTGCCAACGCGAGTTCACCGATTCCGAATCCGCCGCCAAAGGCCTGCTGGATCGCGGTGCGCTGCGGGTCCTGGTCACCGATGGCGGCAGTTCCGCGACCGTGGGATCAGCAACAGGCGTTCTGACCCAGACACCCCCATCCGTTCTGGTGACCCGCGTCACAGGCGCGGGCGACACTTTCATGGCGGCGCATATCGCTTCGGAATCAAACGGGGCCGATGAACAAACGGCCCTCACCCGCGCATTGAACGCCGCCGCAACCTATGTTTCCGGAGAAACTCCCCTGTGATCAACATCCACTATTCCACCGAGGTCCGCGCCGCCAAGGACGCAGGTCAGCCCATCGTGGCATTGGAAAGCACCATCATCACCCATGGTATGCCCTACCCCCAGAACATCGAGGTCGCGGCCCAGGTTGAACAAGATATTCGTGATGCGGGCGCCGTTCCGGCCACGATGGCGGTGATCGAGGGTGCGCTGCACGTAGGTCTTGAACCGGATCAGTTGCAGTCTTTGGGTCAAGCTCAGGGCGTCGCCAAGCTGTCACGCGCGGACATGGCGGCCTGCATTGCAACCGGTGGTACCGGTGCCACCACCGTCGCCGCGACGATGATCGCAGCGCATTATGCAGGGATCGAGGTTTTTGCGACCGGCGGTATTGGCGGTGTACACCAAGGGGCCGAAACCTCGTTCGATATCTCTGCTGATCTACACGAGCTTGGCCAAACCCCAGTCACTGTTGTGGCTGCTGGAGCCAAAGCCATCCTTGATCTGGCCAAAACACTCGAAGTGCTAGAAACTCTGGGTGTGCCCGTCATCGCGCATGGCCAAGACGAGTTCCCGGCTTTCTGGTCGGCCAAATCCCCTTATGCTGCGCCCCTGCGGATGGACAGCGCCGAGGCCATCGCCAAGGCCCACGCCACCCGCCGCGCGCTGGGTCTGCCCGGCGGTCAGTTGGTCGCCAATCCGATCCCCGCCGCCGATCAAATCCCAGCCGAGGAACTGGCGCCGATCATCGCCGAGGCGCAGGCCGACGCGGATGCGCACCGCATCACCGGAAAAGCCGTCACGCCCTATCTGCTGCAACGGATATTTGAAAAGACCCAAGGCCGGTCGCTGACCGCAAATATCGCATTGGTCCGCAACAACGCACGACTGGCTGCGAATATCGCTAAAGCACTGGCAAACAGCACGTAATTCTGCCCTATTGCACCGGCCCGCCGGACTGCTTAACTAGTCCGGCAAGCCACTCGGATCCGCAATGAATACACCGTTTGACGAAAAACCCCATCGCCGCCCCGGTCTGTTCGCGCGCCTGCGTGCGTCATTCCTAACGGGAATCGTTGTGATTGCGCCGGTCTGGCTGACCGTATGGCTGATCTGGTCCGTCGTTGGCTGGATCGACAGTGCGGTGTTGCCTTTGGTGCCGCATCAATTCCAGCCCGAGCAATATGTGGGCATCAACCTGCGCGGCGTTGGCGTCATTATCTTCCTGATCTTCACCATTCTGGTCGGCTGGGTCGCCAAAGGTATCCTTGGCCGATCCTTTATCTCGTTCACTGAAAGCCTGGTGAACCGAATGCCCATCGTGCGGTCGATCTATTCCGGGATCAAACAAATCTCGGAAACCGTATTCGCCCAGACCGAGCGATCCTTTGAAAAAGCCTGTCTTGTTCAATACCCACGTCGCGGCATCTGGGCGATCGGGTTCGTGTCGACTACAGCCAAGGGCGAAGTCAATGTCAGGGCCGAAACCGGTGGCGACCTGCTGAGCGTATTCATCCCGACCACACCTAACCCAACCTCGGGCTTTTTGCTGTTCTTCCCAGAAGAAGACGTCATCTTGCTGGATATGAGCATCGAAGATGCGGCCAAACTGGTGATTTCGGCTGGGTTGGTCTATCCGAACGAAAAAGACCCGACCCAACCGCCCGAGTGATCAGCCGAACATCGCAGGCAGATCGACGGTACTGTTCTGCCCAAGATCACCCTTATGCCGCGACAGGAACCCATCCGCAGCATCCCGACCTGCCCGTTTCAGCTTATGCAGGATCACCGGGTTGGGCACCGTCTTGGTGGCAACAGACAGGCCGTTCATCAGGTCGTTATCCGCGATCATGTGCACTAGCACGCGGCTCATCTCACCCGCTTTCAGTTTACCTTCTTTCAGTAGGCGCTGCACAAAACTGATCGCCCGCAACTCGCGAAACAGCGAAGAATTAAAACTAATCTCGTTGATCCGGTTCTGAATCTGCTGCGGCGTGATGGGCAATTCATCCCTTTCCAGTGGGTTGATGTTCACAATCACCACATCATCCGGCAGGTCATCACCGAACAAAGGATACAAGGCCGGGTTACCCGTATACCCGCCATCCCAATAGGCTTCGATCCGCTCGGTCTCTGGGTCATAAATCTCAACTGCCTTGAACAAGGTCGGCAAACAGGCCGAGGCCAGAATAGCATCTGTCGATATCTCGCTGCCCGTGAACACACGGATCTTGCCGCTGCGCACGCAGGTTGCACAGACAAATAGGCCTGGCCCCTGATCGGCGCAGACTTCTTCAAAGTTGAACCGGTCAACAACGGGCTCAAGCGGGTTAGTATAGAACGGCCCATAGGCATAAGGCGACACCATCCGCGACCAGGCCTCGCCCACCGAATAGGGCAGCGAATATTCCATAGCCTGCGCGATGCTGGACGGCTCCAACCCGCGAAACCAGTTGGTCAGGCGCATGTCACCCACGGCGCCCATCTGTTTCCACAACTCATCCAATCGCGCCCGCGCGCCGTCGCGACCATCATGCACCATCCCAGATTTGAACGCCGCCCCGTTCAACGCCCCGGCCGAGGTTCCGGTGATCGCCGCAACCTCGATATCCTCTTCATCCAGAATTCGGTCAAGAACGCCCCAGGTGAAGGCCCCATGCGCCCCACCACCCTGCAATGCCAGATTGATCCGTTTCATGGTTCCGCCTCTTCATCTGGCTAAAAATATCCCGGGGGTATGGGGGCAGAGCCCCCACAATAGCTCACAAAGCCGTCCAGCCGCCATCCACGGAAATGGTCGTGCCTGTGATCTGCGCCGCCGCGTCGGAACACAGGAACTGCACGGTGCCACCCAGTTGCTCGACTGTTGCAAACTCTTTGGATGGTTGCCGCTCCAACATGACATTCTTGATCACGTCTTCGCGGCTCATGTTGTATTCCTTCATCGTGTCTGGGATTTGCGCCTCAACCAGCGGTGTCAGCACATAGCCCGGGCAGACTGCGTTGCAGGTGATCGGTTCCTGCGCGGTCTCCAGAGCAACCGATTTGGTCATTCCGACAACGCCGTGCTTGGCCGCGACATAGGCCGTCTTGTAGGGCGAAGCCGTCAGACCATGGGCCGATGCGATATTGACGATCCGTCCCCATCCTGCCGCACGCATCACCGGCAGGGCTGCCGCCGTGGTATGAAAGGCCGAGTTCATGTTAATTGCGATAATCGCATCCCATTTCTCGACCGGGAACTGATCAATGGGCGAGACGTGCTGAATGCCCGCGTTGTTGACCAGGATATCGCAAGCCCCGGCCTGCGCGATCAGGCCCCGACATTCATCGCCCTTGGACATGTCGGCCTTGATGTAGCGCGCCTTGGTTCCCGTTTCTTTTGCGATCTCGGCAGCGAGTGCATGATCCTCATCCCGATCCGTGAATGAGTTTAAGACCACGTCTGCCCCGGCCTTGGCCAGTTCGCGTGCAATGCCCAAACCGATCCCCGAATTCGATCCTGTGATGATCGCTGTTTTTCCCGACAGGCTCATAACCATTCTCCGCTGACCTCTGTTCAAACGCAGCATGCCATGCTGCACTTGCAAAGAAAACGGGGAAAGACGCCGATAAAGTCTCGCGCTGATACGGCTTGCCGCAGCCAAAAAAAACGCCCGCACGAAGCGGGCGTTAAGTTATTGAGGCAGGTTTCATACAGGCAAGAAACCTATCGAGCAGTGAGACCTTTATAAGCAATTCCATGCCTTCATCCAAGCTAAAAGTTTGAAAATAAGAAAAATCATCGGTACGATGATACCCAACAAAATAAGGCCAGAGCAGGATTGTTTCCAAAATGAGCCCGGATTTTCTACGCCCACTTCGTTCACTCGCAGCGGGAATCGCCTGCTTTTTGGCCGCCCCTTTGGCCCAAGCAGATTCGTCACATGGCATAGCTATGTATGGCGATCCGGCTCTACCACCGGATTTTGTGTCTCTGCCCTATGCAAATCCGGATGCGCCCAAAGGTGGCAAGGTCGTTTTTGGGAATACGGGCGGCTATAACAGTTTGAACCCGTTTGTGCAAAAAGGCACCTCTCCGTGGCAATTGCGATTTTGGACCCATGAAAGCCTGATGGGCCGGTCCTGGGACGAACCTTTCACTCTTTACGGGCTGTTAGCCGAATCGGTTGAGACGGCGCCGGACCGGTCCTGGGTCGAATTCACGCTGCGGGAAGAGGCTGCGTTTTCCGACGGAACACCGGTAACGGTCGAGGATGTGATCTGGTCGTTCCAGACATTGGGTACCGAAGGTCATCTGCGCTACCGCGGGCTGTGGTCCAAGATCGATAGTATCGAAGCAACCGGCCCGCGCACAGTCCGGATTTCGTTCAATGAACCCGATCGCGAATTGGCCCTGATCGCCGGGCTGCGGCCAATCCTCAAAAAGGCTCAGTGGGAGGGCAAGAGCTTTGCCGACGCCCCGCTGCAAGACATCCCGATCGGCACCGGCCCCTATGTGATCGATGATTTTGAGGCGGGCAGATACGTCAACCTGCGCCGAAACCCTGACTATTGGGGCGCGGACATCCCGTTTCGCCGCGGCACGATGAACCTGGATGAGATGCGGATTGAGTTCTACGGCGATGCCACAGTTTTGTTTGAGGCCTTCAAGGCCGGAGAGCTATCCGCTGTGCGTGAATTCAACGCCGACAAATGGGACAACCAGTATGCTTTCCCCGCCATCCAGCGTGGCGACGTGATCAAAACCGAAATCCCACACGGTAAGCCCTCGGGCATGACCGGGCTTGTCATGAACACCCGCAAAGCCCCGTTCGATGACTGGCGCGTGCGCGAGGCGCTGACGCTGGCCTTCAACTTCGAATTTATCAACGACACGATTACGGGCGGCGCGCAGCCCAGAATTACCTCATATTTCTCGGGCTCCGATCTGGCGATGCAGCCCGGACCCGCCACCGGCAAAGTACAATCGCTGTTGGAACCGTTTCAGGAGGACCTGACCCCTGGCACTCTGGAGGGCTATGTATTGCCCGAAGGGGACGGCTCAGCCCGCAATCGCAGCAATATCCGCGAAGCAACCAAGCTGCTGGCTGAGGCCGGATGGACCATTCAGGGCGGTGTTTTACAGAACCAGAATGGTGAGCCTTTCCGGATAGGCGTTTTGTTGCAACAGGGCGATACCGAGATGCAAACAGCGGTCGAGATCTATGCCCGCGCGCTGGAGCGGTTGGGCATTCAGGTCCTCACCGAACAGGTGGATAATGCGCAATATACGGGCCGCATCGCCGAGTTGGATTTTGACATGACCCCGTTCCGCCGTGCGCTGTCCCTGTCTCCGGGTAATGAACAGCGCTTGTACTGGGGCAGCGAAAACGCCGATACTCCAGGAACTCGAAACCTGATGGGCGTTGTCTCACCGGCTGTGGACGGGATGATCAATGCCATGCTGGCCTCGGAGTCTCGCGAGGATTTTGTCGCAGCGACCCGCGCACTGGACCGGGTTTTGACAGCAGGTCGGTATGTCATTCCGATCTGGAATTTCGATGTTGGCCGTATCGCGCATATCCAGGAACTGAAATTCCCTGAAACGCTGCCGATCTACGGCGACGGGCCGCAATACATGCCGGAGATCTGGTGGTACGAAGGTTAAACCCCTTTGCGTCGCACCAAAAGCCTCACAAAGCGAATGGCCTGTTGAACCGAACACTGGATGCGAGGCTCCGATCGCGCCCCGACCCTTTTGCTATCCTGCTTCGGCAATAATCAGCACAGGGTGACATGCGCCCCATGTTTAGTGTGGTGGCGAAGAAAGATCGGCAACATACGTGTCAGACAGCTAAATTTGGTAGGTTTCCGATCATAGTCATCAATTCATTTTACTCATCATATTCTAGTGATATAGCCTGAGTGTAGGGAAACACACGATCAGCAGAAAATTAGCTCTTTCATATCAGACACCTAAACAGGCAGGACATTGACACTGACCTCGTTACATCGGACCGGCTACCACTCACTCACAAACTCAGGTCCAAAGGCCCGTTGCGGACGACCCGCAGCGGGTTTTTCTTTGGCAAACAACCCGCACACCACCTGCGACATTTTGTCATGTCTGAGGTTACTGTAACTGCTTCGTACCCTATCGGTGGGGGAGAGCAGTCCAGGTCGGATCAAGGGAGGCTCGCACATGTTGAACTGGGCAGAACTTACAAAAGAGCTGGGCGCCACTTATGCCCGCGCAAAACGGCGTTTTCCAAACCTGAGAGATCAGGACATGGACAGCGTCTGGAACAATCGTGAACGGTTCGAGGCCTATCTGGCCGAACGTCATCATCTGACGGTGAATGAAGCCCATGAAGAGGTCGAGGATTTCCTGTTCACCGAACGCCTGAACCACGAACTGGCGCATGCAGCCTTAGCCAAGTGACGTCACCCACAGGATCGTGGCATCTTCGTCGCTGACCGACACGACATTGTGCCCCATGCTGCCATCATAATAGGCACTGTCCCCCCGGCGCATTTCAACAGGCTCGTAGAACTCGGTGTACAGGCGCACAACACCCGTCAGCACATATAAGAATTCTTCACCATCATGGCGCACCCATCCGTCAAACTCGTCCATTGACCGGGCACGCACCCGTGCGCGGTAAGGCAACATCTGCTTTTTCGTCAGCGTCTCGGCCAGCAACTCATGCTCGTAGGTTGCGGTGGCATGGGCCGTCCCATCGCCCACCCGGGTCACTGCCATGCGCCCGATCACCTGATCGCGCTGTGGTGGGGTGAACAGCTGCGGCACCGAAATCTCCAATCCGATGGCCAGCTTTTTCAGCGCATCATAGGTGGGTGACATCTGCCCGTTTTCGATCTTGCTGAGGGTCGAGCGCGCCAACCCGGCCTGCGTCGCGGCCTGTTCCAGCGTCCAGTTTCGTGCCTTGCGCAGTTCGCGGACACGCACGCCAAGGTCCAGAGGTTCAACCTCTGCCTCAACACCGGATTCGCGGGCAATGCGGATTAGGGATTTGGGATCTTGCGTGCTCATGGCCTTTCTATAGGACCAGCCAGCCCTGCTTGCAACGCAGCAGACGCCGCGTTAGCCAGACTGCATGTTGTCGATCTTTAATCAGGGGCCACCCGTGCCCTGCCCCACTCCGTTCAATCTGGCCGCCCATGTGCTGCGCCGTGCGGATCGCCTGCCAGACAAAACGGCGCTGTCCGTTCTGGGCGCAAACAACACGGATGATTGGAGTTACAGCCGGTTGAAACGCGCCGTTCTGGGAACGGGCGCCGGCCTGTTGCAGGCTGGTCTGACCCCCGGAGACATCGCGCTGATGCGGTTGGGAAACACCGTCGATTTCCCCATCGCTTACCTTGGTGCGATCGCGGTGGGAATCGTGCCGGTACCGACCTCGTCGCAACTGACCGAACCGGAAACGGCCCGCATCTTTTCCGATCTTTCCCCGTCTGCCATCCTGCGTGATCCATCAGTAGCTTGCGCTGCACATCCGCATCAGATCGACCTGTCAGCGCTGAAAGCGATGCGCGACCTGCCCGCCGCCGAATTTGAATTGGGTGATCCCGAGCGGCTGGCCTATGTGGTTTACACCTCGGGCACCTCGGGCAAACCGCGCGCTGTGGCGCACGCCCACCGCGCCATATGGGCGCGGCAGATGATGGTGGATGGCTGGTATGGGCTGACGCAGAAGGATCGCCTCTGCCACGCCGGGGCGTTTAACTGGACCTACACGCTGGGCACGGGGTTGATGGATCCGTGGACCATCGGCGCGACGGCTCTGATTCCGGAACCCGGCACCGATCTCGCCGCGCTGCCCGGATTGCTAAGGCGCAACCGCGCCACGATTTTTGCCGCCGCACCCGGCGTGTTCCGCAAGATGCTGCAAGGCCCGGAACAGATCGATCTGCCAGATCTGCGTCATGGGCTTTGCGCCGGAGAAAAGCTGTCTCCGCAGTTACATACGCGCTGGCAGTCCGCCACCGGCACCGACCTTTTCGAGGCCTATGGAATGTCGGAATGCTCGACCTTCATCTCCTCCAGCCCGGCGCTTCCCGCACGTGGTGAAGCGCTGGGGCAGCCACAACCCGGTCGCCGCGTTGCGATCCTTGGGCCCGACGGTCCCGTTCCACAAGGACAGGACGGAACCATTGCTATCCATCGATCTGACCCAGGCCTGATGCTGACCTATCTCAACGCACCGGATGAGGTCGCGCAGCGTATGCAGGGCGATTGGTTCCTGACCGGCGATCATGGGGCCATGGCCGTGGATGGGCAGATCACCTATCTGGGGCGGGGCGATGATATGATGAATGCAGGCGGCTATCGCGTCTCACCGGTAGAGGTCGAATCCGTCTTGTCCAACTATCCTGGCATCACACAGGTCGGCGCCGCAGCGGTTGAAGTCAAACCGGACACATTTGTGATAGCAGCCTTCTATACTGGGCCCCAAAGGCTGGACGAGGACGCTTTGCGCGCCTATGTCCAAGCCAATCTGGCACGCTACAAACAACCGCGTGCCTTCGTTCACCTTCCTGAGTTGCCGACCGGCGGCAACGGCAAACTCCTGCGCCGCGCATTGCCGGCCTATTTCAAGGCGACCACCGAATGACCCAGACCGTCAAGCTTGATATCCTGTCCGATCCGATCTGCCCGTGGTGCTACATCGGCAAAACCCATCTGGACAAAGCCTTGGCAAAGGTGCCGGACCACCCCTTTGTAATTGAGTGGCACCCGTTCCAGTTGAACCCCGATATGCCCGACGCAGGCATGGATCGGCGCGAATATCTGGAACGGAAATTCGGCGGCAAGGACAGTGCGGTGCGCGCCTATGCACCCGTGGTTGAACATGCCGAGAATGCGGGCCTCAAAATCGACTTTGAGGGGATGAAGCGCACGCCAAACACGCTGGACGCACATCGCCTGATCCACTGGGCCGGGATCGAGGGAAAGCAGAACGCCGTCGTCGATGCACTGTTCGACGCTTACTTCGTTCAGGCCCGCGATATCGGCGACCCGGAGGTTCTGTCTGACATTGCCGACAGTGCGGGTATGGATGCGGCAGTGGTGCTGAAACTGTTGAAATCCGACGCCGACCGCGAAGATATCCGCAACCGCGATACCCATTCACGCGAAATGGGTGTTGGTTCTGTTCCGACCTTCATCGTTGCCAATCAACACGCCGTTCCAGGTGCTCAACCCCCTGAAATGTGGGAGAAAGTGATTGGCGAGATCATGTCTCAACTTGAGGCTTCCTCTGCATAGAAGCACAGAGCTCTGTGCAAAATTCCGGTCTGGCGCAACCTGATCTGCCGTGATAGCGCGAACAGGTAAGGAGCGCCCATGGCCAATCGTATGTCCCGAGGGGAATTCATTGCGCTGATCGCAATGATGTTCTCGACCATCGCCTTTTCCATCGACTCGATGCTGCCCGCACTGCCCGAGATCGGCGCGCAGCTCAGCCCGGATGATATCAACCGCGCGCAGTTGATCCTGACATCCTTTGTGTTGGGTATGGGGATTGGGACCTTTTTCACCGGCCCTCTGTCAGATGCGTTCGGGCGCAAGCCGGTGATTTATGGCGGCGTCGCGCTGTATATCGCAGCTTCTGCCGTGGCTTGGGCCAGTTCGTCGCTCGAGCTGGTTCTGGCCGCCCGCGTGACGCAGGGCCTTGGCGCCGCAGGTCCGCGCGTAGTGGCGATGGCGATCATTCGCGATCTCTATTCCGGTCGGATCATGGCTCGGATCATCTCGATCGCAATGATGATCTTCACGCTGGTGCCTGCCGTCGCCCCCATGCTGGGCGCAGGCGTTATCGCCCTGTTCGGCTGGCGCAGCATCTTTGCCCTGTTCATTCTGTTCGCCGTGATCGTGTGCATCTGGATGGGCAGCCGCCTGCCCGAGTCGCTGGCGAAAGAAAACCGCCGCCCGTTCCGCCTGCCGCTGATGGTTACTGCCACGAAAGAGATGTTTGCCCACCCCACTGTGCGCCTCTCGATCCTGGTGCAGACCCTCTGCATGGGCATCTTGTTCACTATGTTGACCATGGTGCAGCCTGTTTATGACGTGATCCATGATCGCGCGGACAGCTTTCCGTTCTGGTTTGGGTTTGTGGCATTGATCTCAGGTTCTGCCAGTCTGCTGAACGCCGCGTTGGTGGTGCGTATTGGAATGCGCCGCATGGTGACATGGGCACTTGGGGGGCAAATCCTGATCACGGCGCTTGTGATCGTACTCAGCGCAATCCCCATGTCACCCAATGCGTCCTTCGCGTTATTTGTGGCATGGCAAACAACTGTTTTCTTCATGGCCGGTGTGACCATGGGCAATCTCAACGCCATCGCAATGGAGCCGATGGGCCATATCGCGGGCATGGCCGCTTCGGTGATTGGATCGGTCGCCACCGTGTTGGCCGCCGCCATTGCCGCCCCGATCGGGTTGCTGTTCGATGGCTCGATCACGCCTTTGACAATTGGCATTCTGACCATGTGTATCACGGCCTTTGGCCTGATGGTTCACATGGGTCGGATCGAAAACAGATTTCCGCCTGACCCTGTGCAGACAGGTTAAATCGCGGTACCCTGCTGCCAAATTCGGGGGAGCTTCTGCAATGAGCTATGATTATGATCTAGGCAGCCATACCTGTCCTGTGACCACGTCCTCAACCGAAGCGCAACAATGGTTCGACCGTGGTCTGGTCTGGACTTATGGCTACAATCACACTGAAGCGGTGGCATGTTTCGAAAAGGCTGTCACACATGATCCCAATTGCGCCATGGCCCATTGGGGCGTCGCTTATGCTGCCGGGCCGAACTATAACCTGCCTTGGGATTTGCAGGACGACCGAGGGCGGCAAGAAGCGCTGGCTAAGGCTTACGATGCCACACGGCAAGCCTTAGCGCTCATAGATGGATGCAACGAAGTTGAAAAGGCGCTGATCCAGGCTCTGCCCACTCGTTACCCACGACGGGACCCGGTCGAGGATATGCATCGATGGGATTTCGACTTCGCCGACGCCATGCGCGCAGCCTTCGCCGCCCAGCCAGAACATCTGGACCTACGCACGATCTACGTCGAATCCCTGCTGAACCTGACACCCTGGAAAATGTGGGACCTGAGCACCGGCAAACCCGCCGACGGGGCCGCCACACTAGAGGCGCAAGAGGCGTTGGAATGGGCGATGGAAAATGATCCCGCCGCGATGTCTCATCCCGGCCTTCTGCATCTATACGTTCATCTGATGGAGATGTCGCCAACCCCGGAAAAAGCGCTGAAAGCAGGCGACGTGCTGCGCACGCTGGTCCCCGATGCCGGGCATCTGGTGCATATGCCCACCCATATCGACGTGCTGTGCGGGCACTATCAGAACGTGGTGCACTGGAACGAAAAGGCCTCGATCGCCGACATTAAGTATTATGAGCGCGAGGGCGCGTTCAACATCTATACCGGCTATCGCCAGCACAACTATCACTTCACCATCTATGGCGCGCTGTTTCTGGGCCAGATGGAGCCCGCACTGCACGCCAATCAGGGGCTTTGGGACACCACGCCCGAAGAAATGCTGCGCGTCGAAAGCCCGCCCATGGCGGATTTCTTCGAAAGCTACATGTCGATGGGCCCTCATATCCTGATCCGCTTTGGTCGCTGGGAAGAGGCCAAGGCGCTGGAGTTGCCCGAAGACCCCGACCTGTTCCGCACGCTGACGGCAACCACGCATTACGCCCGCGCGATTGCCCATGCCGCAACCGGCGATGTGGCGCAGGCCGAGGCCGAGGAACAGCTGTTCCTAAGCGCCAAAGCCTGCGTGCCCGAGGCGCGGCGGCTGCACAACAACCGCGTGATCGACCTGCTGGACGTGGCAACGGAAATGCTGCGCGGTGAGATCGAATATCGCAAAGGCAATTTCGAGATGGCATTTGCCCATCTACACCGTTCGGTCGAGCTGGACGACACCCTGCCCTATGATGAGCCGTGGGGCTGGATGCAGCCCACGCGCCATGCCCTTGGGGCCTTGCTGTTCGAACAGGGCCATGTGGCCGAGGCAGAAGCGGTTTATCGCGAGGATTTGGGTCTGGGCGGCAACCTCAGCCGCGCCTCGATCCACCCCGACAATGTCTGGAGCCTGAAGGGCCTGCATGACTGCCTGAAAGCACGCGGCGAGACGGTTGAGATCAAACAGATCAAACAACGGCTTGACCTCGCACTAGCAAGGGCTGACGGTGCTGTCGGCGCATCTTGTTTCTGCGCCCAAGCCGCGATGAGAGCTGCTGAATGAAATCACTGGTATTTGCGCTGGCCGTCCTGATCTGCGGGCCAGCCTGGGCCGACCGCCAAAGCTTCCCCCCCGTGGATCAGGCTGGCAATGACCCGTCGCTCGCCGCGTTCCGAGAAGACCTTCTGACCAAAGTCGCCGCCCGCGATACCGAGGCCGTGATCGCCGTCGCCTGCCCGGATATCTATATCAGCCACGGCACAGAAAGCGGCCCCGAAGCCTTTCGCGAAAGCCTGACGGTGCCGCCCGAAACTTTGGAGGAGGAATACCGGGATCAGGCCGACGATATGCGCGCGGAATATTGGTCCGCGCTAGAAAACACCCTGTCCCAACCCGGTTACTTCGACGATCAGGGCGAGTTCTGGATGCCGCATCAATGGCGGATCAGTCTGCCCGCTACGCTGGACCCGTTTCTGGCCTATTTTGTCACCGGAGACCGGGTTACTCTGCGTCGTTCACCGGCGCGCAGCGGGGCCATCGTGGATTTCATCAGCCACGAGGTCGTCCTGATCCCCGACTATCAGGAAGGGGCCGAATACCAGCTGGTGCGACTGACCGATGGCACATTCGGCTATATGCACAGTGATTTTCTGTGGTCCATGGTCGGCTACCGGGCCGCTTTTGTGAAATCCGACGCAGGCGACTGGCAGCTTTGCACCTTTGTAACCGGCGACTAGACTTTCGCCTTTTTCTTCTTGGCCATTAGTTTCTCAGCCAGATCGCGCGCGATGGCGAAGGCTCCTTTGATTTTGTCGCTGTCTTTCTTCCAGTCGCGCCGCACAACGATCTTGTTGTCCTTGACCTTGGCCAGACCGCGCTGGTTCTGGATGAATTCAACCAACCCCTCGGGCGAGGCGTATTTATCATTGTGGAACTGGATGGTCGCGCCTTTTGGTCCGCCGTCCAGCTTGGCAATCCCGGCCCGTTTACACATCGCCTTGATCCGCACGACCAGCATCAGAGTGTTTACCTCTTTCGGCAATGTGCCAAAGCGGTCGATCAGTTCAGCCGCAAAGCCTTCCAGCTCGACCTTGGTCGACAGCGAGGACAGACGTCGATAAAGGCCCAACCTCACATCCAGATCGGGCACGTAGTCCTCGGGGATCAGAACCGGCACACCCAGATTGATCTGCGGGGCCCATTGGTCGTCGGCATCCGACAGCCCCTCCATCTCACCCGCTTTGATCTTGGCGATCGCTTCTTCCAGCATAGACTGGTAGAGTTCATAGCCCACGTCGCGCATCTGGCCGGATTGTTCTTCGCCCAACAGGTTGCCAGCCCCGCGAATGTCGAGGTCCTGAGAGGCCAGAGTGAAACCAGCCCCTAGCGTATCCAGAGAGCCTAGAACCCGCAGGCGTTTTTCGGCGGTAGCAGTCAGTTTCTGGCGCGGCTTGGTGGTCAGATAGGCATAGGCGCGGGTTTTCGACCGCCCCACCCGGCCGCGAATTTGATAAAGCTGCGCAAGGCCGAACATATCGGCTCGGTGCACGACCATCGTGTTGGCGGTCGGAATGTCGAGCCCGCTTTCCACAATCGTGGTGGCCAGAAGCACGTCGTATTTGCCGTCATAAAACGCGTTCATCCGGTCGTCGAGTTCACCTGCCGCCATCTGCCCATGAGCGACGACGTAAGTCAGCTCTGGCAATTGCTCCTTTAGAAACTCTTCGATCTCCGGCAGGTCCGAGATGCGCGGCACCACGTAGAAGCTTAGCCCGCCGCGATAGTGCTCACGCAACAGCGCCTCGCGGACCGTCACTGCGTCAAACTCGCTGACATAAGTGCGGATGGCCAGCCGGTCGATCGGAGGGGTTCCGATGATCGAAAGGTCCCGCACACCGGTCAGGGACAATTGCAGTGTTCGTGGGATCGGCGTGGCGGTCAGGGTCAGGACGTGGATGTCGCTGCGCAGCTGTTTTAGACGTTCCTTGTGCCCCACACCGAAATGCTGTTCTTCGTCAATGATCAGCAGGCCCAGATTGTTGAACCGAATACCCTTGGCCAGCAACGCATGGGTGCCGATCACGATATCAACCGTGCCGCGCGCCAGCCCGTCACGGGTCTGCTGCGCCTCTTTGGCAGAGACGAAACGCGACAATTGTCGCACCTCCAGAGGGAAGCCCCTGAACCGATCCTTGAACGACGCCGCGTGCTGGCGCGCCAGCAACGTTGTTGGCGCAACAACAGCCACCTGCACGCCTGACATGGCTGCGACAAAGGCCGCGCGCATGGCGACCTCGGTCTTGCCAAAGCCAACATCGCCGCAAATCAAACGGTCCATCGGCGCACCGGAATGCATGTCCTCCATCACCTCAGAAATCGCACGCAGCTGGTCGTCGGTTTCCTGATAGGGGAAGCGGGCACTGAATTCGTCCCACGCATGAGCTGGTGGGTCCATAACCGGCGCTTTGCGCAAGGCACGCTCAGCAGCAATGCGGATCAGCTTGTCCGCCATTTCGCGGATGCGCTCTTTCAGTTTGGCCTTCTTGGCCTGCCATGCGCCGCCGCCCAGACGGTCCAGCAGGCCTTCGTCGTGGCCGTATTTCGACAGCAGTTCAATGTTTTCAACTGGCAGATACAGCTTGGACTGTTCGGCATATTCCAGCAGAAGGCATTCATGGGCCGCCCCGGCGGCCGTCACCACCTCCATCCCCATGTACCGCCCGATGCCATGGTCGACATGCACAACCAGATCACCGGGGGACAGCGACTGGGTTTCGGTCAGGAAATTCTCGGCCTTGCGCCGTTTCTTGGGTTGGCGGATCAGGCGGTCGCCCAGCACGTCCTGTTCGGCGATCACTGTCAGATCAGGGGTTTCGAACCCGTGTTCCAGCGCCCAGACCGCCAGATGCAGCCCACGCTTGCCGACGCGAGTGCCGACGGTGACCGGGATGGCCTCGGCCAAACCTTCATCCTCGATCAGGCCTGTCAGACGTTCACGCGCACCCTCGGAGTATGACGCGATCAGGACCGGGCCTTTGGTAAGCTTGTTGGTGATATGGCTAGCCAGAGCGCCAAATAGGCTAATGCTTTCCTGCTGGCGTTCCGGGGCAAAGTTGCGCCCAATCCGACCGCCTGCATCTATGACGCCCGGCCCGCTGGCCTGCGGCAGCGGGCTGAACTGCATCACCCGACGGTCGCCTACGACTTGCTCCCATTCCGCGTCGTCCAGATAGAGCAGTCCGGGCGGCGTCGGCTTGTAAACCGTATCCATGCGCGAGCGATTTTCCAGCGCCAGACGCCGGGTTTCATATTGGTCCTCAATCGAGTCCCAACGCGCCAACCGCGCCGGTGTGACCTGATCGTCCAGCGAGATGGTCGCGCCGGGCAGATAGTCGAACAAGGTCTCAAGCTTCTCGTGAAAGAACGGCAGCCAATGTTCGATGCCCTGATGTTTGCGGCCCGCGCTGACGGCTTCATAGAGCGGATCATCCGTACCCGCCGCGCCGAATTCGATGCGGTAGTTCTGACGGAACCGGGTAATGGCCGCCTCGTCCAGAATGACCTCGGACACCGGGGCGAGTTCCACCACCTCCAACTTCTCGGTCGTGCGTTGAGAGACCGGATCAAACCGGCGCGCGCCGTCCAGAACGTCTCCGAACAGGTCCAGACGCACGGGGCCGGATTCGCCTGGTGGGAAGATGTCGATGATGCCTCCACGTATGGCGTAGTCACCGGGCTCCATCACCGTCGGGCTTTGAGTGAACCCCATGCGCACCAGAAACTGCCGTAGTGCATCCTCATCTACCCGGTGGTTCACTCGCGCCGTAAACGCAGCCTCGCGCAGCACATCCCGCGCAGGCACCCGCTGAGTCGCGGCATTCAAGGTGGTCAACAGCACAAACCGGTCGGGCATCTGGTGCACCAAGGCGGCCAAGGTCGCCACCCGCGCCGCTGCGATATCGGCGTTGGGCGAGACGCGGTCATAGGGCAGACAATCCCATCCGGGAAACACAAAGACGGGCATATCGGGCGCAAAGAAGGCCAATGCGGCGCGCATCGCCTCCATCCGCTTGTCATCCCGGGCGACGTGACAGACCGGCCCGCCGGAACGCGCAATCTCGTTCAGCACAAGCTGCGCGTCATACCCTTCCGGGGCGCCGCCGACTGTCACGTGGTTCGGAGCCTTCATCGCCTTGCCTTTCAGATTTCGCTATCCCAGAACGCCAATCGAGAGGTTCTGATACATGCCCCAGAGCGAAGTGACCAGTATCGAGATCATGCCGATGATCTGCGTGTACAAGCGACATCGCGACAGAGTCTTTGCGACCCTGTCCATGGTCAATTCATGCTGCCGTAAGCGGCGGGCGTGAAAGATGTTAATCAGCGTGACGATGGCCATTGGAAACATCAAAAGGAATAGGGCCTGCGCAAACTCGACCCCATAGTAAAAGCCCATCGTCGCCATGCCGGTAAATACAAAGCAAACCAACGCCAGCATAATAACCCCGGACATTTCAAGGAAATAGAGTAAACGATTGGTGTTGATCCGCACGATATCCAGCAAGTCAACTTCGACCTGGCCACCAACCCGACGCGCGCGAACGACCAGATCATAGGGCACCCCCATCACCCAATGGCTGGCCGTCGACCATATCACTGCAAGGACGATCCAGAACCACAGATTCGAAAAGCTGCGCATGTCGATGAGTTCGAAGATCGAGGTGTACCAGTCCAAACCCAGCCCTTTATTCAAATCCTCAGGGGTTTTATCGCAGCGGCGCGTTCATTGGTACCCTTGAGCCCTTGGCGAATTCATGCCACCCAATGCGGCAATGTTCAAGGAGCACGCGCCATGAAACCAACTATCGCCCCCTACCCTCTGACCCGCTTTCGTCGGGCGCGGCAATCTGGTGCAATCCGGGCTTTGGTGCGCGAAAGCACGCTGACCACAGATGATCTGATCTGGCCCGTCTTCGTGCGCGATGGTGAAGGGATCGAAGAACCTGTCCCGTCAATGCCTGGTGTCATGCGCCGTTCGGTCGATCTGATTGCGAAGGCAGCAGTTGAAGCGCAAGCGCTTGGTATCCCTGCGCTTTGCATTTTTCCCTATACTGACGCGACGCTGAAAACCGAAGACTGCGCCGAGGCCTGGAACCCTGACAACCTGTCGAACCGCGCCATCCGCGCGATCAAGGCTGCGGCGCCGGACATCGCAGTCATGACCGATGTGGCGCTGGATCCGTACAACATCAACGGCCATGACGGCTATGTGGTGGATGGCGAGATCGTGAATGATCAGACCATTGAGGCACTGGTCAAGATGACCCTCGCTCAGGCAGAGGCTGGGGCCGATATCATCGGGCCGTCAGACATGATGGATGGCCGGATCAGAGCGATGCGTACAGCGCTGGAGGACGCAGGCCACCACAACGTGATGATCCTCAGCTACGCCGCAAAATATGCCAGCGCCTTTTACGGGCCCTTCCGCGATGCGGTGGGCGCATCTGGTGCGCTGACGGGTGACAAGAAAACCTACCAGATGGACCCGGCCAATTCGAACGAAGCGATGCGCCTGATCGAACGCGATCTGACCGAAGGGGCCGATATGGTGATGATCAAGCCCGGCATGCCCTATCTGGATATCTGTCGGCGCGTGAAAGACACGTTTGGCGCACCGACCTATGCCTATCAGGTCTCGGGTGAATACGCGATGATCCAGGCGGCAGCGCAAAACGGGTGGATCGATGGAGACAAGGTGATGCTGGAAAGCTTGCTGGCGTTCAAACGTGCCGGATGTGATGGCATCCTGACTTATTTTGCCCCACAAGTCGCGCGCATCATGCAGGGCTAAAACCCCAGTTTGTCGCGGCATTTCGCCGATCTTCGCTGGACAGACTAAAGCTTTCCCGTGACATGACGCGGCAATCGGCGTATTCTTGCACATAAGATCGGGATCACCCGACATATCAGGCACATAATACAAGAGACAGGAAACATGAGCAGTTCCCAATCCCCCCGACTGAGCCGTCGCGGCTTTGCCTTTGGCATGGCCGGTCTTACCGTGACCGCCGCTTGCGGCAACGGTGTAGGCAACTCGAACGCTGCGACGATTGATGCGCGCGTCGATGCAACCTTGACCGAAATGTATAGCCGTTACCCCAATACGGTTGAAATTGCCAACAAAGCCAATGGCTTGCTGGTCATGCCTTTGATCACCGAAGCCGGGTTTGTCTTTGGCGGTGGATATGGCCGCGGCGCACTGCGCATCAATGATGCAACGGTTGATTACTACTCGGCCGTCAAGGGCACTGCGGGTCTGCAGATCGGGGCCCAGCAATACGCCCATGTGCTGTTCTTCATGACCGAAGACGCTCTGAATGATTTCCGCCGTTCCAGCGGTTGGACCGCCGGGGCCGATGTGGGTTATGTGGTCAGCGATCAGGGTGAATCCCTGTCGACCGACACCACAACGCTGCGTTCACCGGTTCTGGCCGCCGTCTTCGGGCAAGCCGGTCTGCAAATCGGTGCCACGGTCGAAGGCACCAAGTACACCCGCATCATTCCCTGAACCAGTTACACCACCCCCCTTGGCCAACCCCGTCGTGATATTTGCGGCGGGGTTTGTCTTTGTCCGGGTTTGACGCAAGTTCCCTCCGCGTTCCTCTTTCGGTTGAGGGTCCCATCCTTTAGTCTTTGCGCAAACAGAAACTGAACGGGTAAGTGGGGCAACTATGGGTCTTGTTTTTCGCTGGCTGGTGCGCATCACCTCAGGCCTGATCCTGCTGGTGCTTGCAGCGATAGGTTTGATCTATTACCTGGCTAGCCAGTCCCTGCCCGATTATGATCAAACCCTTGAAGTACAAGGGTTATCCTCCCCTGTTGAGATCGTACGGGATACCGCAAACGTCCCCCATATTCTTGGGGAAACGGACCCGGATGTGTTCTTTGGCCTGGGTTTTGCCCATGCTCAGGACCGCCTGTGGCAAATGACGGTCATGCGCCGCACCGCGCAGGGCCGTTTGTCCGAGATCTTCGGGGCCCGTACCGTGCCCATCGACAAGCTGCTGCGCCGCCTTGATTTGTATGGCTTGGCCCATCGTTCGTTGGATGCCCAGGATGACTATACCAAAGCCGCGTTGCGCGCTTATGCGGCAGGCGTCAACGCCCGTCTGAGCCAAATCAACGAAGACGCGCTGGGGCGCGGCGCGCCCGAGATGTTCCTGTTCAACGCGCCGGTGTCGCCCTGGCAACCGGGCGACAGCATCGCTGTGATCAAGCTGATGGGACTACAGCTTTCCGGCCACTTGCAAGACGAAGTTCTACGCGCCCGCACGTCGTTGATGTTGAACGACCCAGCACGCCTAGCTGACATCTTGCCGGACGTTCCGGGTGCCGGCATCGCAGCCTTGCCGGAGTATGCCGAGCTGTTCCCCGGCCTGCCCCGGTACGCGGCCGGCACCGAGATGCCCGATACGCCCCTGTCGCCCTTCCCGAAACGCGGGCTAGCGGGAGCCTCAAACGCCTGGGCCGCAGCGCTCGCACGTTCAGCCAGCGGCGGCACCCTATTGGCAAACGACCCGCATCTGGGGTTCACCGCGCCCGGCATCTGGTATCTGGCCCATTTGGGGCTGGAAAACGGTGGCGTGATAGGTGCTACGATCCCCGGCATTCCCGCCGTCATGAGCGGACGCAGCGATCAACTCGGTTGGGGCCTTACTTCGTCCTATCTGGACGATCAGGACCTGCATATCGAGCAATTGAACCCAGACAACCCGGAAGAATACCTGACACCCGACGGACACAAGGAATTCCGCACTCGCCCCTCAATCATTGAGATCAAAGACGAGGCGCCAATCACCCTGACCTTGCGCTGGACCGAGAATGGTCCTGTGCTGCCCGGCAGCCATTACGATCTTGAAACCGTGACACCACCAGGTCATGTCGTCTCCTTGTCGTGGACGGCGCTAAGCCCCAACGACACTTCAATGACCGCATCGATGGGTCTGATGAACGCGAACTCGGTATCAGAGGCCATCGAAACCGCCGAACTGTTTATCTCACCCTCGCAAAACCTGTCACTGGTCGACACGGACACCATTGGCATGAAGCTTATCGGTGCAATGCCCCAGCGCGCCCTGCGCAATCAAAGCAAGGGTCGCATCCCTACACCTGGCTGGATCGAGGCCAACCGATGGCAAGGCCGCCTGCCTTACGCCAATAACCCGGAATTTGTGTCTCCGGTCGGCGGGCTGTTGGGCAACACCAACAACAAGATCATCGACCGGCCCTTCCCCAACCATGTCTCATACGAATGGGGCGACACCCAGCGCGTCCATCGTTGGGAACGCCTGATGCAATCGCGCGAGGTTCACACCCGCGACAGCTTTATCGAAGCGCAACTGGACACGGTCAGCTTTACGGCGCGGTCACTGCTGCCCCTGATCGGGGCTGACCTGTGGTTTACCGGCGAATCCGCCCCCGAGGGGACGCCGGAACGTCAGCGCCAAATCGCTCTGTCCCTGTTGGCCGACTGGAATGGTGAGATGAATGAACATCTGCCCGAACCGCTGATTTACGCCGCCTGGCTGCGCGCGCTGCAGATCCGTTTGATCGCCGATGAGCTTGGCCCACTAGCCAGCGAATACAAACATGTCGAACCTTTGTTCATTGAACGTGTCTACCGCGATATCGACGGCGCCTCTGTCTGGTGTGATGTGCGCCAAAGTGCGCCGGTTGAAACCTGTACAGACATGGCGCGACTGGCGCTGGATGATGCCCTGATCTGGATCGCCGAGAACTATGGCCGCGCGCTGGAAACTCTGCGCTGGGGCGATGCCCATCAGGCAACCCACGACCACCCCGTTTTGGGAGAGGTGCCGGTGTTGCGCTATTTTGTGAACATCCGCCAATCGACCAGCGGAGGGGACAATACATTGCTGCGCGGTCGCACCTCGGGCGAAGGGCCTGACCCGTTCCAGAACGTGCACGGCGCAGGCTATCGCGGTGTCTATGACTTCGCCGATCCTGACAGTTCGGTCTTCATCACTTCGACCGGGCAATCCGGGCATTTCCTGTCACGCTACTACGATGATCAGGCACAGCTTTGGCGGCGCGGCGAATATATCCCGATGTCGCTGGACATCGATCTGGCCCGCGCCGCCGCCGTTGGTGTGACCAATCTGATCCCGCAATAATCCGCCCATTCGGCGACTCCCCGCCCTGTTTGGCGGGGCGTCATGGAACGATTGACGAATTTCCCCTACCATCCCGACACCGATCTTCTGGGACCAAGGGGGCAATCATGGCCAGCATTCGGGACGTCCTGAACAACCTTGCGCGCGACTATGCCATCGCCTGGAGCTCTGGCGACGCTGCTGCCGTTGCAGCTTATTTCGCGGCGGATTGCCAGATGGTGATCAACGGCGGCGAACCTTTGGAAGGCCGCGATGCGATTGCTTCGATGGCGCAAGACCTGTTTGCCGAGATCCCCGATCTTGACCTGAGATGCGATATGCTGCGATGGGCCGGGCCCCGGGCCCTATTCGTCTGGACGCTGGAAGGCAAACATACCGAAACAGGCAATGCGGTCGTGACCCGCGGGTGGGAGGAATGGGAGCTGGACCCAAGCCACAAGATACGGTCCTCAAGCTGGTGGTTTGATCTGGCAGAGTATCAAAAGCAAGTTGGTCGGGACGGGACCTAGAGCCCCGCGTATTGCGCGGCCTGCTTCTCGGTCCACAAGACGGTGATTTCAAACCCGTCTTCAGTTTGCTCTTCAGATCGAACCACATCCTGACGGAACAGCCAGGCGCGCTTGTCGCCCTCGGAAAAGCCCAGAGACAGCGTGATCTGATGGCGCACGCCTTGCAGTTTCCGCGCAATCTCGGCCAGCAACGGGTCGACCCCTTCGCCGGTCACAGCGGAGATTGCGAAAATCGCCGGATCACGCTCGGCCCGGGCCAGCGTGGCCTCTTTCTCGTCAGTCTCCAGCAGGTCGGTCTTGTTCCAGACCTCAAGCATCGGGCGCTCATCATCAACACCCAGCGCGGTCAGAATCGCCAGCACATCTTCGGCCTGCGCCTGCGAGTCGTCATGGCTGATATCACGCACATGCACGATCAGATCTGCGCCCAGCACCTCTTCCAGCGTGGCGCGGAAGGCAGCGACCAACTCCGTCGGTAGGTTCGAGATAAAGCCCACCGTGTCCGACAGGATCACTTCGGGTCCGTCAGGCAGAACAACCCGTCGCATGGTGGGGTCCAGCGTGGCGAACAGCATGTCCTTGGCCATCACCTCGGCCCCGGTCAGGCGGTTGAACAGCGTCGATTTACCCGCGTTGGTATAACCAACAAGGGCCACGATCGGGTACGGCACCTTGGCCCGCGCCGCGCGGTGCAGGGTTCGGGTTTTAACCACTTTCTGCAATTGGCGGCGCAGCCGGACCAGTTGCTCATCAATGGCGCGCCGGTCGGCCTCGATCTGCGTCTCACCCGGACCACCGACAAAGCCCAATCCGCCGCGCTGACGTTCAAGGTGGGTCCAGGCCCGCACAAGTCGCGTCCGCTGATAGCTGAGCGCCGCCATTTCGACCTGCAACACCCCTTCGCGGGTGCGGGCGCGATCGCTGAAGATTTCCAGGATCAAACCGGTCCGGTCGAGTATTTTAACCTTCCACGCCTTTTCCAGATTGCGTTGCTGCACCGGAGTCACCGGTCCGTCGATCAAAACCAGCTCGACCTCGGCGTCATGCAGCCGTTCGGCCAGTTCCTCGATCTTTCCACTGCCGAACAGCAGCCCGGGTTGGGCGCGTTGCAGGCGCACGACCTCGGACCCGATCACATCCAGATCGGGCAATGCGGCAGCCAGTGCCACCGCCTCTTCCAGCGCCGGTTCGGGAACGCGGCGCTGTTCATCTGATTTGATTTCAGGATGCAGCACCCAGGCCCGGGTGCGCGCCCTTTCATGTTCCATCAAGAGGCGTCTTCGCCCTCATACAGGCTGATCGGCTGCGATGGCATGATCGTCGAAATCGCGTGTTTGTATACCAACTGCGACTGTCCGTCGCGGCGCAACAATACGCAGAAATTGTCAAACCAGGTGATCACACCCTGCAATTTTACACCGTTGATCAGGAAAATCGTGACCGGGACCTTTGCTTTCCGTACATTGTTCAGGAACGCGTCCTGAAGATTCTGTCTGTCCGAAGCCATATTTTATTAACTCGCCGTTGTTCTTGCTACGCGCTGCGGACCAACGCGCTCCCTCCGGGGGAGTATGGAGTGCTGCGCTCAGATATTCCAGATTAAAAATCAGGCAGTAACGCCGCAACCGCGCATTGGCTTAATCCCGCCAGAGCGACGGGGTGATCAACGCGATGATGGCCAAAGCCTCCAACCGGCCAATTACCATTGCGGCGCACAGGGTCAGTTTCGCCCCCGCCGACAGATCGATCAGGCGGATCGGCACGTCGGTCGCCAGTTCGATCAACGGCCCGGTTGTACTCAGCGCGGCAACGCTGAGAACCATGGCCTGTTCAAATCCCGCCCCCATTGCGGCAAGCAACAGGTTGAAAACCGCCAGCGTCAGGGCAAACAGCATCAGGAAGATCCACGCAATAAAGGCGCCGTCACTCTGGATCCGCCGATTGCCGCCATCGGCGCCGCTGACCGATGAGGGATGTATCAGGCGGTCAATCTCGCGCGCGCCATTCAGGTACAGCGCAAAAACCCGCAACAGTTTGACCCCACCGGCCGTTGTAGCCACGCCGCCGCCAACCAGCGCCAAACCCATTAGGATCAAGCCTGGTGTCCCCAGCCCTGAAATTTGCTGTGCATCATTCCAATTGGCACTTTCAAACCCGGCGGTTGTCAGAAAAGACAAAGCAGTAAACAACATCCCCCATATAACGTGAAGGGCTTGCAAGGGCTCCATCTGGCCCCCGATTTCACTCACACCGACCCAGACGCGAACAAAAAGCAAAACGGCAACTCCAAGCACGATCATCAGGCCAATCCTGAATTCCGGGTCCTTGTCCAACCGCGAAAAGCCGCTTGTCGCTGTGTCTGTCGAGAAAGTCAGCCGGGACAAGGCGAAGAACAGGAACAGAAACAGGATCGCCTCACCCGTGAAACCGGCCTGTGCGCCTTCAAGCCCACCCACAGGAGAGATACCAGAAGTCGCCATAATCGACATTGCGTGGCAAATGGCGGTCAGCTCGCGCTCTCCGGCGATCAACAACAGCACGCAGATTACGGCGGTCAGCCCGGCATAGATCGGCGTCAGGGTCATGGTCACTCGGATCAAACGACCGCGCGGATCAATCTTCTCACTTTGCGCCACGCCCGAGACCGGGCGTCCGGGTTGGCCCTGCGCCGTGACTTCGAACCCGCCCAACGACAAGGGTGCCAGGATCGCAGCAGCCGAAACCCACATCAGCAAACCGCCCATCCACCCCACAAGTGCGCGCCAAAGATGCAGCGGAGCACTCAGGCGATCCGGATTTGGAAACAAATCGGCGCCGGTCGTCGTCAGCGCGCTGACCATATCGAAATAGGCGTTCAGAAAGGTTGTGTTGCCAAGCGCGTCGTGAAACGGGATCGCCAGAAAGATCGGCAGGATCGTAAAACATCCCAAAAGCACCGCCAACTGGCCCAATGTACCTCGCCGAGGCACTCGGTTGGACGCCGCCAATGCGATAGTCGCCACGAGAAACAGGCCCAAGAGACCGGAATACAAAAAAGACCGGGACGTGGCGTGGTCGTCCAGCACCAATGCAAAGATCGCGGGTATCCACATCGAAACCGAAACGCATCCCCAGATCAGCAGAAACAGCGGCAACCGCCGCAATACCCCGACCCGTTGTGATTTAACGCGCGCCATCAGAAGAAATCGATCGAGACCTGCATCAGCCGTTCCACCTCGGGCACATCCTTGGCCATGGCAAAGATGGCGACCACATCCTTTTCGTCGATCCGCAGACTGCCGGTGGGGCGCAACAGCTCATCGCCTTTGCGAATTGCTCCAACCAAAACGCCTTCAGGGAAATCAATGTCGCGCAGTTTCTGTCCGGCCATGGGCGAGGTCGATAGAACCTCGGCCTCGATCACCTCGGCCTCGGCATCGCCGATGGAATAGACCTGCCGCACCCGGCCATGGCGAATATGGCGCAGGATCGAGCTGACAGTTGTCGCGCGCGGATTAATATAGGCGTCAATGCCTAGCGGCCCCATCAAAGCCACCATCGACGGATCGTTGATCAGCGCAATCGCCAAGGCACAGCCCTCGGCCTTGGCGCGTACAGCCGCCAGCATATTGGTGCGATCGTCATCCGTGACGGCCAGCATCGCATCTGCACGGTCAATCCCGGCCTCTCTCAGCAGGTTCGAATCCAGCCCATCACCATTCAGAACAATCGTCCGTTCCAGCGCCTCGGCGGCCTTTTCAGCACAGTGACGATCACGTTCGATGATCTTCGCGCGAACACGGCTTTCACGCTCTTCTAAGGTATGTGCGACTTCCAGACCAACATTACCCCCGCCAACGATCACCACCCGGTCCTGGCGTTTCTGCGACTTGCCGAACACCTCCATCGTACGATCCACGTCTTGTACGCTGGCAAAGACATAGCATTCGTCGCCGACAAAAAGCTGATCCTCGGATTCCGGAGCGAACAATGTTCCTTCGCGCCGAACACCCACAACAATCGAACTCAGGGTCGAGAACAAATCCGTCAGCTGGCGCAGGGGCGTATTAACAATAGGGCAATCCTCTTCGATGCGGATGCCCAACAGCTGCGCCTTGCCGTCCATGAACATCTCGGTGTCAAAGGCCGACGGGGCCGACAGGCGACGCATGGCGGCGGCAGCCACCTCGCGTTCTGGGCTGATCACAACATCAATGGGTAGGTGATCGCGGCGGTATAGGTCGGAATGGATCGCTTCGAGATAAGATTTCGACCGCAACCGCGCGATCTTGCGCTGGATGGCGAAAACCGAATGAGCCATCTGACAGGTGACCATATTCACCTCGTCCGAGTGGGTCGCGGCGATGATCATATCGGCATCACGAGCCCCTGCCCGCTCCAGCACGTCAGGATAGCTGGCGAAACCTGCGATACCCTGAACATCCAGTGTCTCGGTCGCGCGGCGCACCAGATCAGGATTGTTATCCACCACGGTCACGTCGTTCAATTCGCCGGAAAGATGCCGTGCGATCTGCCAACCCACCTGACCCGCACCGCAAATGATGACCTTCATGTTTCTGGCCCTTCTGCCTGAAATCTTTGAATGACAGATGCCCCCGATACGGTCAATTGAATTGTCATCCCCACCGGTGTGGGGCAAGATAAGCACATGAAAACGCTTGGTCCCCTTATGATTTCACTGATGGCGCTGTCCGCCTGTGGACCGCTGTCACTGTATTATCAAGAGGGCGAAAGCGTCTCGCGCATGCAGACCGAGACTACGCAATGTCAGGTTCAGGCGCTCAAGGATGCGCCGGTTGCAAATCAGGTCCGGCAAGGGCCGCCAACCTATTGGCCAGGCAGGACATATTGCGATGGGCGTGGGTCCTGCTATCGCTCGCCCGGCTGGTGGGAGCCCGGTCAGATCTACACGGTCGACGTGAACAAGAACCTGCGCAACAAGGTCGAGGCACAATGCATGGCCCAAAAGGGCTATCGCCCTGTGAGCCTACCACCCTGCAAACGCGCTGTGAAATCAGGTGTTCCCGTGCAGCGCACGACGACATTGCCACCGCTGACCACACAATCCTGTTTCGTCAAATTCGATGACGGCTCGTTCCAGATCATTTCGCCCGGTCAATCAGGCTGACCCCCTGTTAGCGGCACGCCCGCGGGCCAGCGCCCAATGCGCCAAGATGGCAAGGGCGTAAATCGCGATCACGCTTATCAGCATACCGGCCTCATCGACCCGCCACAGAACCGCCAGCAAAACCGGGGTACCCAGCAAATTGCCCGCATTGCCCATCTGCGCCATCGCCCCGTAGCCGAGCGCCTGCGTTTCAGCGGTTTGGTTCAGAATTGGCACAGCTGCAAAGCTACCGCCTTGCACAAGGCCCAACACCGCAAACAGTGCGATACAGGCCAACTCCAACGGCAGACCGGCAAAAACGCCCAAGATAGACAGGATGCCCAGGGCAAACCCCAGATTAACCACCGCGACGCCGGACATCAGGTTTAGCAAAACCGGCACCGCCACCAGACTCAGCGCAATCCCGGCCAGCGGCATCAGACCCGCAACAGTCGCGCTGATGTCATCCGGCAAGCGCCCCGGCAGGATCGCAAGCAGTGAAACGAACGTCAGAGTGTAGAAAAACCAGCCTATTGCCGGCGCCGATACGAAGGGAGAGCGATAGGTGCGCAAATGTACTGCCCAAAGCTCTCGCCAAAGCCACGGTGCGGGCTCAGCCTTCTGCATGTCCTTTGGCCGAAGGATCAAGATCAATGCCGCGATGGCGATCATCAGGATGCCATGCAACGCAAAGTAGACGGACAAGCCATAGTTTTCGACCAAGGGCAGCCCAAGCCAGGCATTCAGTGCAAAGGCCACGCCGAAGAAGGTGCTCCATAAAACCATGGCCATGTTGCGCGCTTTGCCGGTTGTGATCTGCGCAATCAAGGTTGGTGCCGCCACAACAATTGCCAAATGGGACAGGCCCTCGACAAACCGGCTGGCGAGCATGATCTGAAACCCCGGCCCCGTCGCCTGAAAGATCGAAAGTGCGCCACCAAGTACAAGGCCGAATATCAACAGTTTGATCGGCCCCACACGACCCACGATTGACCCGGACACGGCGCCAAGAACAGCTCCAAGCAGGCTGATGATCGACAGCAGCCAACCCATGGTTTCGGCGTGATCGGGGTAGAGTTGCAATACCTCGGGGAATGGCACAGCAATCTTGGCAAACTGCGTGGCCGCACCCAACCCGGCCAGCCAAAGTAAGAGAACCTGAAACAGCTGAATCATAAGGCGCTTCTACAGCGCCTCGTCATGTCGGGGAACGCATAAATTATGCGGTCTGGCGCCGCGACCCGCTGACCAGCCGCACGGGCGTTCCATCCGACAGATACAGCCGTTCCCACATGATCTCTCCGGCGCTGATGCGTATGCGATCATGCACAGCCTCGGAGGTCAGAAAGGACTTTGGAGTGGGTGTGTGGGCCTCCCACCACCCTTCCTGATCCAGCTCAGCCTCGGCCTGTTGAATCTCCTCGGTTGCAAACTGCCAGAGCGATACGCCCAACAACGCGTTCTGGCTGGTTTTCCAGTCCCTTGCCCGGCTGGCGGAATAGGCAAGGCATCTATGGCTGGCTTCCTCGACTAGATGAAGGCAATCCGATGAGGTCTCAACCAGTCGTCGCAGGGCGCTGTCATCTACGCGCGTCGGTCCGAACGAAGCAAAGACCGCCTGCTGCGTTTCCGGTGGCGGAGTTTGTCCGCCTCGCTCCCATCGGGAAATGGTCGCCTGATCGACCTGCAACAACTCGGCCAGATGCGATTGCTTATAGCCAATAGATTGGCGCAGGCGCTTCAGGCGTTTGCCGAAACCCGGATAGGCGCGAGACCTAAGGCTGACACCACCCGGTTCTGACGGAACTGTATGCATCGACTCCTGCCTTATGTGACCAGCAGATTACTCTGCCGGTTCCGGCTCGTCTATTTGCGCCACCCGCGCCCCGGATTTGTTCGAGGTCACAACCCCCAGCGATTTCAGCTTGCGATGCAGCGCGCTGCGCTCCATCCCGACAAAGCTGGCGGTGCGGCTGATATTGCCACCAAAGCGATTGATCTGGGTCAGCAGGTATTCCCGCTCGAACGCCTCACGCGCTTCGCGCAGCGGCAGTGTCGCCAGAGCACCCGACAGGACAACCCGGCCTGAATCCTCGGTTTTGTCTTCATCGCTTGGCAGCTCGCGCGCCTCAATCGGGCCGGTGCCATCACCAAGGATCAGAACACGTTCGATCAGGTTCTTCAACTGACGCACATTGCCGGGCCAGGTCATGGTTTGCAGCAGGGCTACGGCCTCTTCCGACAGCTCACGCATCGGCAAACCTTGGGTTTCATTGCACATTTCGATGAAATGCTGGGCCAGAACCGGAATATCCTCGCGCCGGTCTTCTAGCGAGGGCACGTCTACTGGCACAACGTTCAGACGGTGATACAGTTCTTCCCGGAACCGTTCGGCTGCGATCTCTTCGTCCAGATCCTTGTTGGTCGAGGATATGACGCGCAAATCCACCCTTACCTTGTCGCTGCCGCCGACACGCTGGAACTGCTGATCCACCAGCACACGCAGGATTTTGGACTGCGTGCCTAGGGGCATATCGGCGACCTCATCGAAGTAGACAACGCCACCATGGGCCTCTTCCAGCAAGCCCGATTCCACCCCGCGTTCAGAGCTTTCGCGCCCGAACAACACCTCTTCGACCCGCTCGGGCTCAATCCCGGCACAGTTGACCGTCACAAAAGGCGCATTGGCGCGGTTTGAATGCGCGTGGATATAGCGAGCCGCAATTTCCTTGCCCGACCCGGCCGGGCCGCTCAGCATCACACGACCATTGGACTTGGTAACCTTGTCCAACTGGCCCTGCATCGCCCGGAATGACGCGGATTTGCCGATCATGTCCGAGCTGCTGACTTCTTTGCGCTTGAGCGAAGCATTCTCGCGGCGCAGGCGCGAGGTCTCCATCGCGCGGCGGATCACCACCATCAACTGGTCGATGTTAAAGGGCTTTTCGATAAAGTCATACGCGCCCTGTTTGATCGCGGCGACGGCGATTTCGATATTGCCGTGACCGGAAATAATCACCACCGGCACATCCGGGTTGTCACGCTTTACAGCTTTCAGGATATCGATTCCGTCCATGCGACTGTCTTTCAGCCAGATATCCAGGATCAACAGCCCCGGCGGCTCAGAATTGATTGACGACATGCACTCATCCGAGTTTGCCGCCAGCCGGGTGGAATAGCCTTCGTCCTCCAGAATGTCGGACACCAGTTCGCGAATATCGCGTTCGTCATCTACGATCAGAATGTCGCTCATCTTTGGCCTGCTTTCAGTTTGTTGGTTTTAGTCGCCTGTTTTTGTGGCGCTGAATTTGGTGGGAGGTTTGCTCCCGGCAAACGGATCACTGCCATTGCGCCGAAATGGTCCTGTCCGTCGAATACGGGCGCGTCTTCCAAAGTCAGCGCTCCGCCATGTTCTTCGATTATCTTCTTGACGATGGGCAGGCCCAGCCCGGTCCCTTCGTCGCGCGTGGTCACATAAGGCTCAAACAACCGCGCACGATCCTCAGGAAGGCCGATGCCATTGTCGGCAATCGTGACAATCGTTCCCGCATCATCCGTGGAAACAGCCACTTTGATCTGTGGCTTCAGATTCTCGGGTGCGCCTTTTTCTTTCAAGGTTCCAATGGCTTCGCCTGCGTTCTTGATCAAGTTTGTCAAAGCCTGATTCAACATGGTTGCATCCAGATCAGCCGTGATCGGCTGTTCCGGCAGATCTGCATCTATTTGCACATCCGGTTGCCCTGCCTGCTGCAGCAAAACGGCCTCGCGTACCAGAGCAACCACATCCTCCTGTCGCCGCTCTGGTTCCGGCATACGTGCAAATTTTGAGAACTCGTCAACAATGCGCCGTAGGTCATTGGTCTGTCGAACGATCACATCAGTCATCGATTCTAGGGTGTCGCAATCTGCCTCATCCAGTTTGGACGAGAACTTGCGCTTGATCCGTTCCGCGCTCAATTGAATCGGCGTCAGCGGGTTCTTGATCTCATGCGCGATGCGCCGGGCCACATCGCCCCAGGCGGCCATACGCTGGGCGCTGACCAGATCGGTGACATCGTCAAAGGCCACCACGTAGCCCTCAAGCGTACCATCCTCGCCCCGCCGCGTGGACATGCGCACAAGCAGGTTCTCCAACTGCCCTTTGCGGGTTACCTTGATCTCACCCTGTACGGCCTCTTGCCCGCCCTCTTTCAGGCTTTCAAACAGCGGCAGGAATTCGGGCACTGCGATACCGATCGACAGATGCTGTTCGCCCCGCGACCAGTCCAGCAGACGCTCGGCTGAGCGGTTTACGAAGGTTACATCGCCTTCGGGGTCAACACCCACAACGCCCGATGTGACCGAACTCAGCACGGAATCGAACAATCGGCGGCGGCTTTCGATCTGGCGTGTGTTTTCCAGCAGCGTATCGCGCTGGCCTTTAAGCTGCCGGGTCATCTGGTTAAAATACCTGCCCAGCATCGCAATTTCGTCGTCGCTGGCCTCTTCAATGACCTGTACGCTCAGGTCGCCGGCGCCGACGCGTTGCGCGGCTGTAGTCAGACGGCCGACAGGTCGCGACAGGCGTTCGGCAAACCACATGCCCAAAGACATCGCGGCAAGGATAAGGATCAGGGCAAACCCCAAATATAGAAGGCCAAAGTTGAAAAGCACCCTGCCGCGTTCGCTTTCAAGCTGCTGGTAGAACTGCGCCGTTTCCTTGGTATCGTCCAGCAGGGTCAGTAGCTGACCATCGACCTCACGGCTGACATAGAGGTATCGGTCCAGATAGGCCTGCAGCGGCACAAGCGCGCGGAATTCGTTGTTCTCCCAATCGGCGATGATCAACAAACCGGTGTCTGCCGCTTCGACCATCTGTTCGGGCGTGGGCTTTTCGTAACTGAACAGGTAGGATCGATCCCCGCGCGACCGGATTTCGCCGCTGCCATCGATCACGTAAGCCTCGCGCAGCCCCCGTTGGATTTGCGCCTGCCCCTGCGCCAGAACCTCACGCAATTCCGCGTCCGAGATATAGAAATCGCGGGCCCGCGCATTGTCCAGAAACAGCGCCAGAACAGCGGCATCCTGGGTCAGACCCTGCCGGTGTTCCAGCTCATACGCCTCAGCCGCAGTCAGCGATGACCCGACAACCTGACGCACACGGTCCGAAAACCAGCCCTCAAGGCCGATATTCACAGTCAGACCTGCGAAGATGGCAACCGTGACCGTCGGCACCAGCGCCAAGAGCGTAAACGCCCCGATCAGACGCAAATGCAGGCGAGACCCCGCCGATTTTGCGCGTCTGGCTGCGATTAGCGAACCAAGCTGGCTGAGCACCAGGGCCGCCACGACAAGGACGTAAACAAGGTCGGCAAGCAGAATCAGGCGCAGGGTCGGAGCGGTCGCGCCCAGGTCAAAGGGACCAATGACCAGATAGGTAGCAAGCGCCAGCACTGGCCCTAGAAGAACCAGCCCCAAGGTGCCGAAATTGCGCAGTTTTCGGGATTTTCGCCATCGACTAATCGATGGGATAATCCCGCTCTGTGCTCGGGTTGCCACCGTCTGCCCTCATCCTGATGTGTCGCTTGTGCGACTGACCGCCATATGTCGTGGTCGTTTCCCCGGAGATACCCGGATGCCACGGTTTGTGTGGCGATATTACATCAGTTTGCGACGGCGTGTCACCTGAATATCGAGGTCTGTGATCTTTTTCCGCAGCGTATTTCGGTTAATCCCAAGCAAATCAGCGCATTTTGCCTGATTGCCACCGGTTGCCTCCAATGCGATTTCGATCAGCGGGGCCTCAACCTCACGCAATATGCGCTGATACAGGCCCGGAGGCGGCAGCATGTTGCCGTGCAGATCAAAGTAGCGCCGCAGATGCCGTTCCACCGAGGTGGACAATTTCTCGCGCTCGCCCCCGCCCAGCACAGGTTCAGCCTCGGGCTGGCTGCCCAATACCATCTCAACCTCGGCTTTTGAGATTTCATCGGCCCGGCTGGTCAGGCTGAGACGGCGGACCGCGTTCTCTAACTGCCGCACATTGCCGGGCCATGAGTAGCGACGGATCAGTTCAACCGCATCCGGGCTGAGCCAGCGCTTAGTGCCGCTATCACGCTCTTCGCGGGCCAGAAAATGCTCGGCCAGCAAGGTGATATCATCCACGCGCTCGCGTAGGGCCGGTACGTGGATCGTCGCGCCGCATAGGCGGTAGTAAAGATCCTGCCGGATGCGACCACCTTCCATACCTTCGGCCAGATCCGACTGGCTCGTGGCCATGAAACGCGGCACGTGATCGCCGGGGGTGTCCATCATGCGCACGATGCGCGCCTGAAGCTCATCATCCAGATCGGCGATCTCATCAATCAACAGCGTACCTCCACGCACGCGCGCCATGACACGGGCGGGCCCCTCCAAATCACGCAGGTCTGCAGCAGTGGCGGTTACAAAGGGCAATGTACGACGATCTGAGAAGTCGTGAATTGCCCGCGCGATCAGGGACTTACCGGTTCCACTTTCACCAGAAATCATGACCGACAGATCGGTGTTCATCACACGTGCAACTAAACGATACAGAGACTGCATGACGGATGTGCGCCCGACCAGAGGCAACTCATCCGGGCGTTCATTTGCTTCTGCCTCGGGTTCCGATTGCAACCGCTGCTTTTGTTCCAGTGCGCGCGCGGTGCGTTTCATCAAATCGGGCAAATCGAAGGGTTTGGGCAGGTAGTCATAGGCATCCGCCTCAGCCGCCTGGATCGCAGTCATGATGGTATTCTGGGCCGATATCACAATCACCGGCAAACCGGGGCGATCCAGCGCGATTTTCGGCAGCATTTCCAAACCGTTCCCATCCGGCATGACGACATCCGAAATCACCACGTCCCCCTTGCCTTCACCTACCCATCGCATCAGCGTAGTCAGCGAAGAGGTGGCATGCACCTTGCATCCGGCCCGTGTCAGGGCCTGAGTCAGTACTGTTCGGATCGTGCGATCGTCATCTGCAACCAGAACGGTGCCATCCATCAGGTGCTCTCCTTCGTTATGCTCTCTGCCGGTGCGCGGCGCAGCGACAGTTTAAAAACAGTGCGTCCCGGAATGGAATCGGCCGAGATCCAGCCGCGATGGTCCGAGATGATCTTGCTGACCAGCGCCAGCCCTAAACCCGTTCCATTTTCCTTGCCCGAGACAAACGGGTCGAAAATGTCGCTGCGAATGTCCTCGGGCAGTCCGGGGCCATCATCGATGATCTCAATCTGCAGCGGCAACGAATGACCCGAGCCGTCACTACGACGCAGGCGGAACGAATGCTCGAAATAGGTGCGCAGACGAATCGTGCCACCATTCGGGCCAGCGGCCTCGGACGCGTTTTTCAACAGATTCAGAACCACTTGCAGGATTTGATCGGGATCACCATAGGCCAGCGGCAGCGATGGATCATAATCCTCGATAATGGTCATGTCCGCACCGAACCCCAGCAAGGCCGAACGGCGCGCGCGGTCCAGAACGTCGTGAATGTTGACCGGTTTGAAATCAGGCTGCTGCAGGTTTCCGAATTGCTCAACCTGCTCCAACAGCTTCACGATGCGGCGGCTTTCGGCCACGATAAGATCTGTGAGTTCAAGGTCTTGCGCTGAGATATTCATGCTAAGAAGCTGCGCCGCGCCCGTGATGCCAGCCAGAGGATTCTTGATTTCATGCGCCAACATCTCTGCCATACCGATGGCGGATTGTGCTGCTGACTTAACTGTGTTGCCACGTGTCATGCGCCCCGCCAATTCGCGTGGCGAGATGATCATGATCATTGATCCCGGATGCCCGACCAGCGGCGCGATCTGTAGCGCGCATTGCAGCGGCGCGCGGTTACCCGACCCGACATCGACATCATTGACGAACAGGGGCGTGCCTTGATGACGCGCGCGCAGGAACGCCTCTTCCAGTGGGGCATCCACAGCGATCTGGTCCCAGACCGGATGACCGATCACCGATTTGCGCGACGCGTTCAGGAAACCCTCGCCCGAGGAGTTCACATCGGAAATCCGATCCTCCTGGTCAATGATGAAGGCCGGAACGGGTAGCGAGTTCCAAATGCTCTGATCCGAATTCATGCGGCCACCTCAGCTGCACAATCCAGCGCCTCACCAAGCAGGCGCAGCACCTCTTGCGTATCACGTGAGGTCAAAACAGCCCGGCGCAGGGGCGCGGGTGTTCCGGCTTCATCCATGTACCAGCCCAGATGCTTTCGCGCGACGCGCAGGCCCAGATCAGTGCCGTAGAATTCGAGCATGGCTTGATAGTGCGCGCGCACCATCGCGACCAATTCAGCGCCCTTGGGGATTTCAGGTGCGTCGGTGCCGTAGATGTCGTGGCATATCTGCGCCAGAAGCCAGGGTTTTCCCTGTGCGCCCCGCCCGACCATAACGCCATCTGCGCCCGACTGATCCAGCGCCGTGTGGGCCGCTTTGGTATCAACAATATCGCCATTGGCGATGACGGGAATCGACACAGCCTGTTTCACCGCTCGGATCGCCTGCCAATCGGCGTGACCTTTGTAGAACTGACAGCGCGTGCGCCCATGGATCGTGACCATCTTGATACCCGCCCCTTCGGCCCGGCGCGCCACATCAGGCGCGTTCAGCAGCGCATCATCCCAGCCCAGCCGCGTTTTCAGGGTGACGGGTACATCGACCGCCTCAACCACCGCTTCGATCAGGGTCAGGGCATGATCTGGCGTTTTCAGAAGGGCCGAGCCGGAATAACCATTGGTCACCTTCTTGGCCGGGCAGCCCATGTTGATGTCGATCACCCGCGCGCCCCGATCGGCAACCTGACGGGCGGCCTCGGCCATCCAATGCGCCTCGCGCCCGGCAAGCTGTACGGCGGTGTTCTCGACATCCGCCGACAGTTCCGCCCGTTCGCGCACGCCAGGCTTGGCTTGCACCATCTCCTGGCTGGCGACCATTTCGCTGACGACCATGCCTGCGCCGAACCGCATCACCAGATCGCGGAACGGGCGATCCGTGATTCCAGCCATTGGTGCCAGCAGCACAGGCGGGTTCAGAGTTTTGTCAGCAAAATGCAGGGTCAACGTGCTTAATCCTTGAGCAGTTGGGGTTTTGATATCGAATCCGGGGCATATGAACAACAAAACGACCACCCACAAGCCTGCAAAATCATCACTCGCTTAATTTTTAGGCAGATTGACGCGGGTGATTGCCTCTGCATTCACCGCCCCCTAAACAATGGCCAAAATCAACGGAGCAAACGTCAGTATGACAACCGCCGCCATCATCGTTGCCGCCGGTCGCGGAACCCGCGCCGGAGGAGGCACGCCCAAGCAATGGCGCATGCTGGGCGGGCGCGTGGTAGCCGACTGGACGATCGACAGGTTTCGCACACAAGTCGAACAGATTGTACTCGTGCTATCACCCGACGATTCGGGGGCTTGGGAGGCTTATCGGGACAGTGATCTGATCCTCGCCCCGGGTGGCGCGGATCGAGCGACATCTGTCCGCAACGGGCTGGATGCGCTGGCAGACCGGGAAGTAAATTACGTTTTGATTCATGATGTTGCTCGCCCTTGCGTGGGTGCGGACGTCATTCAGAACGTGCTGCACGCGCTGAGCAGAAGCCAGGCTGCCGCACCCGGATTGGCCGTTACAGACGCGCTTTGGACCGGGGATGAGAGCACGGTTTCCGGAACGCGGGATCGAACAGGTCTGTTCGCGGCCCAAACGCCGCAGGGTTTTCACTATGATGCGATCACGGACGCTCATGCGGCCCATTCGGGCAGCGCAGCGGATGATGTCGAGGTCGCACGTGCCGCCGGGCTGGACGTGACCATCGTGCCGGGCGATCCGGACAATATCAAAATCACACGACCCGAGGATTTTGCCCGGGCAGAACGGATATTGGGGCTGAATATGGATGTAAGGCTGGGCAACGGCTATGACGTGCACCGGTTTGGTGACGGGGATCATGTGATCCTGTGCGGTGTGAAAGTGCCACATGACCGCGGGCTGCAAGGTCATTCCGATGCAGATGTCGGCATGCACGCTGTGACGGATGCGATCTATGGCGCATTGGCGCAGGGGGATATTGGCCAACATTTCCCCCCGTCAGACTCGCAGTGGAAGGGTGCGGCCAGCGAGATTTTTCTGCGCCACGCTGTCGAGCTTGCCCAAACCATGGGTTACCGCATCTCGAACGTTGATTGTACTCTGGTCTGTGAATACCCAAAGATCGGTCCTCACGCTGAAAAGATGCGGGAAGAAATGTCCAGAATCATGGGATTGCGCGCCGATCAGGTCTCGGTCAAGGCAACCACGTCCGAGCGTCTGGGCTTTACAGGCCGTAGTGAGGGTATCGCGTCGCTCGCCACCGCATGTCTGGTGAAAGCATGAGCATCGCGCGTCTGATCGGAACCGTCTGTGGCGTTGGCTATCTGCGCCCTGCCCCCGGCACATGGGGATCGCTTGCGGCTCTGCCCCTGGTCTGGGTCCTACACGTTTTGGGCGGCTTCCCCCTGCTCGTCCTCGCGACACTCGTCGTTTTCATCGCAGGGCTGTGGGCCACAAAAGTGATGACCGCCGGGCAAGAGGATCACGACCCGTCCGAGATCGTGGTCGATGAGGTCGCAGGCCAGTTCATCGCGCTCTGGGCCATTTCCTATCCAAGCTGGGCACATGGGATCGAGATCACCGCGCTCTGGCCCGGTTGGGTCGCGGGCTTCCTGCTGTTCCGACTGTTCGACATCACCAAGCCCGGCCCGGTCGGCTGGGCCGATCGCAAAGGAGACGCGATGGGCGTGATGCTTGACGATGTAATCGCCGGGGTCTTTGCCGCCATCGGTGTAATGGTTCTGGCCGGGATCGCACACGGAGTGTTGGGGCTATGACCGTCGCTGCTCTGCTCGATTTGGCCAAGGCGCGTGGCGTGATGATCGCCACTGCCGAAAGCTGCACGGGCGGTATGGTCGCCGCCGCGCTAACCGACATTCCCGGCAGCTCTGCGGTGGTCGAGCGTGGATTCGTCACCTACACCAACCGCGCCAAGCAGGACATGCTGGGTGTCCAAGCCAAAACGTTGGAAACCCATGGTGCAGTCTCAGAACAGGTCGCGCGCGAAATGGCCGAAGGCGCAGTGCGAAACTCTCAGGCGCAATTGGCCGTCTCAATCACCGGCATCGCGGGCCCTGGAGCGTCCGAATTCAAACCCGAGGGGCGTGTGTGTTTCGGGCTGGCTGGTGAGGGGCTGACCACCCACACCGAAACTGTGGAGTTCGGCGCACCCGGGCGCGATGCTGTGCGGCTGGCAGCGCGCGATCATGCGCTGAACCTGTTGCATAACGCGCTTTCGAAATTCACCTAAATGGCATGGATGCCTTGGCGTCAATTGCGCCCCTTGCACCGATCAAACCGGTTGCACGGATCGCCCTAGGTCGCATACACGCGGTGACCGGAACACGGGCTCGATCAGTCAGCAGACCGTGACCGGCTCGAAGACCCAAGCGGCCAAGCCCACCTTGGCCGCAAGGCCCGAAAGGGCAAAAAAGCGGACCCCGCAAGGGTCCGCTTTTCTTTTGTCGCCCTCTCGACTCCGGCCCAAGGGACAGGCTATCAGCCCGCAACACTCTTTCAGCCCAGAGGTTTGCGCCATGATCCCCAGTTCTTTTCCTGACAGCACCGAAATCGCCCGCCTGACCGCGCGGATGCTGCTGGAGATCAAGGCCGTTCACTTCAATTCGCGCGAACCATTCACATTGGCCTCGGGCCTGCCCAGCCCCACCTATATCGACTGCCGCAAGCTGATCTCATACCCGCGCATCCGCTCGACCCTGATGGATTTCCTGACGGTTACTGTTATGCGCGAGGCCGGGTTCGAGGCGTTCGACAATATCGCAGGTGGTGAAACGGCCGGCATCCCCTTTGCCGCCATGGTCGCCGAGCGGATGGGCCTGCCCATGACCTATGTGCGGAAGAAACCCAAAGGCTACGGCCGCAACGCCCGGATCGAAGGCGCGATGAGCGAAGGCGAGCGTGTACTGCTGGTCGAGGACCTGACCACTGATGGCGGGTCAAAGCTGTCCTTCGTCGATGCGATCCGCGAAACTGGTGCGACCTGCGGGCACACAGCAGTGATCTTCTACTATGGCATTTTCCCCGAGACCGAAAAGACACTGGGCGATCACGGCGTGAAGCTGCATTCGCTGTGCACTTGGTGGGATGTTCTGGCCGAAGCCAAGGCGCAAAAGGCCTTTGACGAAGAGACCCTTAGCGGCGTCGAAGCCTTCCTGAACGACCCGCGCGGGTGGCAGGACGCGCGCAAAACCACATAAGCTGCCTGTGAGCAGATTGGGGATAAGCCCAGAAGAATCGGCCATGCAGCCACGATATCTGGTGACTTTTCACTCAATTCATACATAATAGGCTGCGCATACACGGGCATCCAATCCGCCGGGAAAGTTATCCCTAGGCCTTACCGCAAGTTACCCACAGGTATTTCCAGATAGCTTGCGGCGGTGTTTCCTGTGTAAAACCTCCGAACGGGCAGCGGGGACAAGATGAACGAGATCAGCAGTATCGAGCAGGCAGCGGCACAGATTCAAAACGCCGAAACCATGCCGCATTCCATTGAGGCCGAACAGCAGCTTCTGGGTGCGATTCTGACCAATAATGATCTCTATGATCGGGTTGCCTCGATCATCGGGGCCGAGCATTTTTATGACCCGGTTCATGCGCGCATCTACGAGGTCGCGGCGACCCGCATCGCCAAGAATGCACTCGCCTCGCCCGTCACGCTGAAATCCTTCATGGCCGAAGATGAGGGCCTGAAAGAGCTTGGTGGCCCGGCCTATCTGGTCAAACTGGCCGGGGCCTCGATCAGTGCTTTTGCCGTCCATGACTATGCCCAAATGATCTATGACCTGGCCATCCGGCGCGAGCTGATCCGGTTGGGTCGAGATATCTCGGACAAGGCGGCGCGGGTCGAGGTGTCCAGCGAACCGAAGGAACAAATCGTCGAGGCCGAGCAGCAGCTGTATCAGCTGTCCGAGCAAGGCCAGACAGAACAGGGCTTTCAATCCTTCCTCAAGGCGGTCACCGAAGCCGTCAACGTCACCAACGAAGCATACCAGCGTGGGGGCGGGATGGCCGGCATCTCGACCGGTCTGGCCGATCTGGATAAGCAGCTGGGTGGCTTGCATCCATCGGACCTGATCATTCTTGCCGGCCGTCCCTCTATGGGTAAAACCTCGCTTGCGACCAACGTGGCGTTCAACGTGGCGAAGGCCTATAAACGCGGCACCAAGCCTGATGGCAGCGAAGGCGCGATTGACGGCGGCGTCGTGGGGTTCTTTTCGCTTGAAATGAGTGCCGAACAGTTGGCAGGCCGAGTTCTGGCCGAAGCTTCGGAGATTTCCAGCCACAAGATCCGTCAGGGCGACATGACCGAGGCCGAGTTCCGGCGCTTCGTGGATGCCGCCAAGGAACTGGAAGCCTGCCCGCTGTTCATCGACGACACCCCGGCCCTGCCTATCGCGCAGCTTGCTGCCCGCGCACGTCGGCTGAAACGGACCCATGGGCTGGACCTGTTGGTGATCGACTATCTGCAGCTGTGCCGGGGCATGTCGGACAACCGTGTCAACGAAATCGCTGAGATTTCGATGGGCATGAAGGCGATTGCCAAGGAGCTGAACATCCCGGTGATCGCCCTGTCCCAGCTGTCGCGTCAGGTTGAAAACCGTGATGATAAACGCCCGCAACTGTCCGACCTGCGGGAATCGGGCTCGATCGAACAGGATGCGGATGTGGTGATGTTCGTGTTCCGAGAGGAATACTACAAGGAACGCGAAAAGCCCGGCGATCATGAGCTGGACAAGATGGAAGAGTGGAAGCAAGCCATGGAACGCCTGCATGGCAAGGCCGAAGTGATCGTCGGCAAGCAACGCCACGGCCCCATTGGCACGGTCGAGCTGTCGTTCGAGGCCCAGTTCACCCGTTTTGGCAATCTCGTCAAACCCTGGCAACAGGGCGGCGAGATCGAAGGCTACTGACCCCTACCACAAGGCAGGATTGTTCAGCGCCGCAACGCAATGCGATGGCCCCTTTAGCGGGGTCAGTTCGCGCCCGTCCAGAGATTGCCCCAGCCAACCATGCGGATAGCTGAGCCTCAGAGGCGGCTGCGCGATCTCTTCTGAAATGGCTAGAAACCCGGTTTTGCAATAGTAGTTCGGATCGCCATAGGTCAGCACCACATCGACACCGAAGTTTCGCAGCTGGTCCAGACCGTATGTGATCAAAGCCTGCCCGATCCCCGATTTCTGCCGGTCCGTTCGCACCGCCATCGGTGACAGGATAAAGACATCTCGGCTGTCTTGCGGATAGGTGATCCTGGAAAACGCAACAGCGCCCACCAGTTCCATGTCTTGATACGCGGTGGAAAGCATCACATCTGCCTCAGGCGTCCTGCTCAGCAAATCTTGCACAAACGCGCCGATCAGCGCACCTTCATCAGCGCCCTCCGAGGCTGAAAAGACGTCCTGAAACAGATCGACCACAGCCTGAACATCTGATCCTTTACCGTTCGAAAACTCCATGATCCCCTCCGGGCATTGCATCTGCTTTGCCGCTAAAAACTGGAAGGCCGCACCTGAACAAAGCAGCGCGCCTTCGCGATCTCACATACCATGATCACAGCAACAAACTGCCAGAATTCACAAGAACTTGGCAAATTTCGCCGGTTGCCGCGCATACAACGCTGAAACGGCGTCGCAAAAGCGTCATTCCCTCTTGACCTTATACGGCGCAATGTCATGAACAACGCCATGAGTACCGCACGACTGACAATCAATCTTCAGGCTCTTGCCAGCAACTGGCGGGCGCTGGATGCACAGACCGACGTTGAAACCGCCGCCGTGGTCAAGGCTGATGGCTATGGGCTGGGCGCTGGGCCGGTCAGCGATGCATTGGCCGAAGAAGGCGTGCGCAAGTTTTTCGTCGCGGTCGCCGAGGAGGGCGCAGCCGTGCGTCAGGCCATTGGGCCGGGGCCGCTGATCTGTGTGTTTTCCGGCCATATGGAGGGGGATGCGGACCTGCTGCGTGCCCATGACCTGACGCCCCTGATCAACTCACCCCAGCAGTTCCAGCGCCATATGCAGGCGCTACCAGATCATCCCTTTGGCATTCAGCTGGACAGCGGCATGAACCGCTTGGGTCTTGAACCGGCCGATTGGGCCGATCTGCGCCCAAAGGTCGAGGTGCTGAACCCGGTTGTCGTGATGTCTCATCTGGCGTGTTCGGACGAACCCGATCATCCGATGAACCAGCAACAGCTGAAGACCTTCCGGGAAATGACTGATGGCATAACCGCGCCGCGCTCGCTGGCGGCCACCGGTGGCACGCTTCTGGGGCCAGAGTTTCACTTTGACTTCTGCCGTCCAGGGATCGGCCTATACGGCGGGATGCCCTTTGCCGGGGCCAAACCGGTTGTCACGGTCGATCTGCCGGTGATCCAGGTGCGCGCGCTTGAGGTTGGCGAAACCGTTGGCTACGGCAACAGCTGGACCGCCCGACGCCCGTCGCGCATCGCAACGGTTGCAGCGGGCTATGCGGATGGCCTGCACCGCGCCATCGGTGGCGGGATCGACACATTTGCGGGCGATCAGCCCTGTCCCGTCGTGGGACGCATCTCAATGGACCTGATCACGGTCGATGTCACCGACCTGCCTGAGGACCCGGAACGCCTGCGTATCCTGAACGGGCATCAAACGGTGGATGATCTGGCCGAGGCAGCGGGCACAATTGGCTATGAAATCCTGACCTCGATGGGTCGCCGGTATTCGCGGGGTTATGTGGAATGAACCCTGTCTTACTGCTCAGCGGATTGGGTCGCGCTGTCCTGACCGTACTGGCCGCGTTTGGACGCGTGGCACTGTTTGCGCTGGACGCAATCTCTCATATCTTCCGCCCTCCGTTCTACCCGCGTGAATTCGCCATGGCGCTGTTGAATATCGGTTGGCTGTCCCTGCCCGTGGTCGGCCTGACCGCGATCTTCACCGGCGGCGCGCTGGCCTTGCAAATCTACGCAGGCGGTGCGCGTTTCAATGCCGAAGCTGTAGTGCCCCAGATCGTTGCCATCGGCATGGTGCGAGAGCTTGGGCCGGTGCTGGTCGGCCTGATGATCGCTGCCCGCGTGACCTCCTCCATCGCCGCTGAGATCGCGACGATGAAAGTGACTGAACAGATTGACGCGCTGGTCACCCTGTCCACCCACCCGATGAAATACCTGACCGCACCGCGTGTGCTGGCGGCGCTGATCACCGTGCCTGCCTTGGTCGCGGTTGGGGATATCATCGGCATCATGGGCGGCTACACCGTTGCCACGCAAAATCTGGGCTTCAACCCGGCGGCCTATCTGAAAAACACCGTGGATTTTCTTGAGACGCGCGACATCGTCTCGTCCCTGGTCAAAGGCGCCGCCTTTGGCATGATCGCCGCCATCATGGGCTGCTATTACGGTATGTCCTCGGGCCGTGGCGCGCAGGGCGTGGGCCGCGCCACCAAGGGCTCGGTCGAGGCCGCAGCCGTGCTGATCCTGGCCGCCAATTTCGTACTCACAGGGGTGTTCTTCTCGCTATGATCCGGATGGAGAACGTACATAAAGCCTTTGGCGACAACCGCGTCTTGCAAGGCATGGACCTTGAGATCCCCAAAGGCACCTCGATGGTCATCATCGGCGGCTCGGGAACGGGTAAATCGGTGGCGCTGAAATGCATTCTGGGCCTGATCCAGCCCGACAGCGGCATGATCTATGTGGACGGCAAAGACGCCACCAAAGGCGACCGCGATGCGTTTCTGGCCCGGTTCGGCATGCTGTTTCAGGGCGCGGCGCTGTTTGATTCACTGCCCGTCTGGCAAAACGTCGCCTTCCGCCTGCTGCGCGGCTCACTGAAACGCCCGGCGGATGAGGCGCGAGAGATCGCCATCGAGAAACTGCGCCGCGTGGGCCTGAAACCCGACGTGGCTGACCGCCTGCCCGCCGAACTGTCCGGCGGCATGCAAAAACGCGTCGGCCTCGCCCGCGCCATCGCCGCCGAGCCCGAGATCATCTTTTTCGACGAACCCACGACGGGTCTGGACCCGATCATGTCCGGCGTCATCAACGATCTGATCCGCGAAATCGTGACCGAGATGGGGGCAACCGCCATGACCATCACCCACGACATGAGCTCGGTCCGCGCCATTGCCGACAATGTGGCGATGCTGCATGGCGGGGTGATCCAGTGGACGGGGCCTGTGGCTCAGATGGATGCCTCGGGCGATCCCTATATGGAGCAATTCATCAGCGGCAGCGCTGACGGGCCGATTGAGGCGGTTCGGTGATGAATTCAGTTCAACTTTTTATCTTTTCATTGCCAGGAATCTACTTCAACTCGGTATTGATCGTCTGGTTCATCAGGATCTTCTCCATACATGGTTTGATTTTCTCTCCTGTTCGCGCATTCAATGTAATGAAACCAGTAATAAAAGCGTTTTTGTACGGCTTTGTTCCCGGTGCGTTGATCTCGAATGCTATCGCGTTCAGCCTGGAGACGGTAAATTTGCTCGTGACACTTCCAGCAGTTCTTGGTGTCGCAATTTCTGCCTTTGTACTTCACAAAGAGCTATTCAGAATAGCATCGAACGTCCGCAGAACTGCCATTTTGGTGGTAACATTCTTTGTGCTCATGGTGGTCTTGTTTGGGTGGAGTGCATTCAAACTTCAGCAAACTGGCGTGATATGACCCTCCGCCTCGCCACTCTCTCCCTCCTGATCCTCTACCCCATCGCGTGGTTTGCCCCGCTGATGCGCGCCGGCTTGCTTCCAATTTTCGGCCTCAGCGAGATCAGCGTCATCACCGGCCTCCAGTCCTTATGGAAATCCGACGTCTTCCTGGCGCTGGTCGTCACCATCTTCGCCCTCTTCGCCCCATATATCAAAACCATCGGCACCGCGCTGATTCAGTGGAACCTGCTGGACGCCCGCGTCCAGCCCGCGCTGAACATCCTCGGCAAGCTGGCAATGGCCGATATCTTCCTGATCGCGCTCTATATCACGCTGGCCAAGGGCATCTCTTACGCCACGATTGAGACCGCCTGGGGCCTCTACCTGTTCACGCTCTGCATACTCGCATCGCTCGTGCTGGGCCTTCTGACCGAACGGCAGGCAAAGGCACAAACCCCTACCTGACGCCCGGCGCGGATGCGCCCGCTGCGGGTGACGGCCCGCAGGGCCCGAGCCCGCTGCGCGCTATCGGCGGAGATGAAAGCCCACAAGGGCTTGAAGAACCGCCCATCCTAAGGCACCAAAGCCCAATGGCAAAACCAACTTATTCCTGCTCGGCCTGCGGCGCGAGCTTCACCAAATGGTCCGGGCGTTGCGATGGCTGTGGGGAATGGAATACCATCACCCAGGACGTGCCGCTTTCATCTGGCCCGGCCAAGAAATCCCTCGGCGGCAAGCGGGGACAGTCTGTCACGCTCACGGACCTGTCGACCGAGGAGACACCGCCACCCCGAACACTCAGCGGGGTGGACGAGTTGGACCGCGTCCTGGGCGGCGGTCTGGTTCCTGCCTCGGCCCTGTTGGTGGGCGGCGATCCCGGTATCGGAAAGTCCACTTTGTTACTGCAAGCCGCAGCACGCTTTGCTCGTGCAGGCGTCAAAACGATCTATGTGTCTGGCGAGGAAGCCAGCGCGCAGGTTCGAATGCGCGCGCGGCGATTGGGACTGGAAGATGCGCCTGTTCAACTGGCCGCGGAAACCAACCTGCGCGATATCCTGACGACGTTGGAAACCGAAAAGCCCGGCCTCGCCATCATCGACTCGATTCAGACCATGTGGGCTGACAATGTGGACAGCGCACCGGGTTCGGTGTCACAAGTTCGGGCCGCAGCGCATGAATTGACCACGTTTGCGAAACGACATGGCGTGTCGATTGTGATGGTGGGCCACGTCACTAAAGAAGGTCAGATCGCAGGGCCGCGCGTTGTCGAACACATGGTCGACACCGTGCTTTATTTCGAAGGCGAGCGCGGCCACCAGTTCCGCATCCTGCGCGCGGTCAAGAACCGCTTTGGCCCCGCTGATGAGATCGGCGTATTTGAAATGACGGGTAAAGGTCTGGCACAGGTCACCAACCCTTCGGCCCTGTTCCTGTCGGAACGCGGCGTACCCAGCCCTGGATCGGCTGTTTTTGCAGGGATCGAGGGCACACGGCCCGTATTGGTGGAACTTCAGGCCCTCGTGGCACCCTCCCCTCACTCCCAACCCCGCCGCACGGTTGTGGGCTGGGATAGCGGGCGACTGGCGATGATCCTCGCCGTGCTCGAAGCGCGCTGCGGCATCCCCTTTGCCGGGCTTGATGTCTATCTGAACGTCGCCGGAGGGCTGAAAGTCAGCGAACCCGCCGCCGATCTGGCGGTGGCCGCAGCTCTTCTGAGTGCACGCGAAGACTCAGCCCTGCCCGCTGACACCGTTGTTTTCGGAGAAATCTCGTTATCCGGGGCACTTAGACCGGCCCCGCAGACCGAAAATAGGTTGAAAGAAGCTCAAAAACTTGGTTTCACATCGGCAATTGCTCCGGCAGGTGGCAAAACCGGCACTGTGGCAGGTCTGACACTCACCCGACCCTCTGATTTGGTTGGGTTTGTTGGCGAAACCTTCGGAGCAGGTTAAAGTCGCGCCGCGAGGGGCAGAAAAAGAACAGGCGAGGGCCATGGAAGGTTTTACAATAATTGACGGGGTTGTGGCCCTGATCATCGTGCTGTCAGGCCTCTTGGCCTATTCGCGCGGGTTCATGCGCGAGGTTCTGGCCATCGCGGGCTGGGTCGCCGCTGCGGTCCTTGCGTTCATCTTTGCACCACAAGCCGTGCCTCTGGTCAAAGAAATCCCGGTTGTTGGAGATTTCCTGCGTGACAGCTGTGAATTGTCAGTGATCACAGGCTTTGCCGCTGTATTCGCCATCGCGCTGATCGTGGTCAGCATCTTCACACCCCTGTTTTCGTCGCTGGTGCAGCGTTCGGCTCTGGGTGGTTTGGATCAGGCGCTTGGCTTCTTCTTCGGCATCGCCCGCGGTATCCTGTTGGTGGCCATCGCCTTCTTTGTCTACGACACGGTCATGACCGGCCAGTCATATACGATTGTGGATGAAAGCCGATCGGCCAAGGTGTTCGAACAGTTCAGCACGCAGATCGAAGAGCAAAATCCCGAAGCCGCTTTGGGCTGGGTGACCGCACAGTATGAAGAGCTTGTCGGTAGCTGCACCTCGAATGCAGCCGCGCCTGCTGCGGAAAGCACTGGCAACTGATTACGAATAGACCCGCATCTAAGGAAGCCCGGCATCGTCCGGGCTTTTTTCATGGATCAGACAAAGCCTTCTCCGCCACACACGGTGCATCGGATCGTTTTTAATCCGAAACACCCTTCACACCGGCCGAAAATCGGTTTGCCATGAATTTCGCGGCCTTTGACGACCTGTCCGGCGCCGTTGCAAATCTGGCATGGTGCACGCCCCATACCGCGACACCGGTGGCACCGCCGCTTGGGTGTTTCTTCTTTCTTAGGCGGCGGCCTGTTCTGCCACATCACACCCCCTTGCCCGCTCAACAAGCGTGTTTTGATCCGGTTTCTACCATGTCAGCATAATTGCATTCATATGTCATCAGACTTACTGCGCGGTCGAGACAGCACAAATTTCACCTGCGGCATTGTGTAATTGTGATCCTTTGATGACAGGGGCGTCCTAAGGCAGTATGTGAGGGCCAACCCGCCACGGAATCGGAGCTGCCGGTCTTGTTCTTTGTGTTTTCATCTGCGTGCGTCGCATCGATGATTGGCCATTTGGCTTATGAAACACAGACAATCGCGCGCAAGATGCAGGTAGCATCCCCTTATCGATCCCGACAGTCGGTCAAACCTCTCGTCACAACGCCATAGGAATTGGAGCCCGTACATGTGTGGGATTTTGGGGATCGCAAGCCGGACACATGATGTGTTTGCGGAAATTTATGATGGCTTGCTGATGCTGCAACACCGGGGTCAGGATGCCTCGGGGATCGTCACATATAACGGTGAATTCTTCCGCGAGAAAAAGGCCAACGGTCTGGTCAAGGATGTCTTCAACGCCACGGATGCTGAAACCCTACTGGGTAAAGTCGGCATGGGGCATGTACGCTATCCAACCGCCGGTTCACTCAGCGCGGCTGAGGCGCAGCCCTTCTTCGTAAACGCGCCTTACGGGATCTATTTGGTCCATAATGGCAACATCACCAACACGGCTGAGCAGCGCGAAAAGGTCACGGGCAAATACAGCCGCCACCTGCGTACCACCTCGGATTCTGAAATCCTGCTGAACGTGCTGGCCGACAAGGTGGCCGACGCAATCAAGGTCAATGGCAATGTCGAACCCATTCGCAACATCTTTGCCGGGGTGAAGATGACAATGGAGCGGGTTCAGGGTGCCTATTCCGTGATCTGCCTGATCGCAGGTGTGGGCATGTTGGCTTTCCGTGACCCGTACGGCATCCGCCCGTTGTCTGTGGCCGTTCGTGAAACTGAAGGCGGCGGCAATGATTACGCCTTTGCCTCCGAAGACGTAGCCTTTGGCATCAACGGGTTCGACAAGCTGCGCGATCTGCGCGCGGGTGAGGCCATCCTGATTGATCTGGATGGCAACATGCATGAATTCCAGGCGGTCGAGGGCAAGCTGACGCCCTGTATCTTCGAGTATGTCTATCTGGCCCGCCCGGATTCGCTGTTGGATGGAGTATCCGTCTACAAAACCCAGATGCGCATGGGTCAAACACTGGCCAAGCAAATTCAGGACTCGGGGCTGGATATTGATCGGATCATTCCAGTACCGGACAGCGCCCGCCCTGTGGCGCTTGAGGCCGCGAAAATCACCGGCATCCCTTATCGCGAGGGTCTGGTCAAAAACCGTTATGTCGGCCGCACCTTCATCATGCCGGGTCAGGAAGAGCGACAGAAATCCGTGCGCCGCAAGCTAAATGCCATACCGCTGGAATTCAAAGACCACAATGTTCTGCTGATCGACGATTCAATCGTGCGCGGCAATACGATCAAGAAGATCGTACAGATGTGTCGTGAGGCCGGTGCCAAGAAAGTCTATATCGCCAGCGCGTCTCCTCCGGTCAAATACCCCAATGTCTACGGCATCGATATGCCCACAAAACATGAGCTGATCGCCAACGGCAAAGAGATCGAAGAGATTCGCGAAGAGTTGGGCGCAGATGCTCTGTTCTACCAGCATCTTGATGATCTGGTTTGGGCCGCCAAGGAAGGCAACCCCGAGATCGAGGCCTTCGATTGCTCGTGCTTCAACGGCGATTACATCACCGGCAGCGTCAGTGATGATTACCTCGACAGTCTGGAAAACAGCAGCCGTGTCAGTAAGAAGCGCGAGGATATGGAGGTTGTGGGCGGATCGTGGAACGGGGCCAAACTGGCCTCAGGCTAACCCGACGCTTCGAATCAGATGGGTTGGTTGAGACATCGCGTTTCGCGTTTTTCGCCAGCTCGCTATCATTCATGAAAACGTGACGCACGGACGTGATCGCGAAATCGTAGCGAATGCAAAGACTTCGCGAACCCTGAGTTTCATGTCAGGCCATGCGACGTTGCGGCAGTCTTTTGTTCCTTTCTGGCCTTTGTTAACCAACCCGCTGCTACCACTCACCAAAGGGGTTTGGGCCCTGCCCGACCGCAGCTTATGTCCAATGTCACCGTCAAAGGCGCGGCAACGCAAAAAGGCGCGCTCAAGAAAAACTCTGTGTCTGTGCTTGGGATTTTTGGTCCCAAGGCGGAATTGCGCGCGCTGATGCGAATGTCTTCTGGTCGCGTTAAAGAGGTGAAAACCGGCAGCCGCCTTGGATCGGGCACCATCGTGGCGATAGACGAGCACGGTGTGATGCTGCGACAAAGCGGCCAGACCCGGCGGATCGCGATCCCTGGGGGCTGACGCCTCTTGACGGCCTGCACGATGGGGTCCAAACCGCAGCCATGACCGATCAGACCAAAATCGCCCTCATCACCGGGGCCTCACGCGGGCTGGGCGCAGCCCTGGCCGAGGCGCTGGCCCCCGAATATCACATCGTCGCTGTTGCCCGTACGACCGGCGGGCTGGAAGAGCTGGACGATCGGATCAAGGCCAAGGGCGGATCTGCAACCCTGGCCCCGATGGACATCACTGATCCCAATGCCATGGCCACCCTATGCCGGGGAATACATGATCGCTGGGGCAAAGTGGATCTGTGGCTGCACACAGCCGTCCATAGCTCGGCCCTGACACCCGCGCATTTTGTCGACCCGAAAGAATGGGCCAAGGCGATGAACACAAACGCCAATGCCACTTCGGTCCTGATCCCCTATGTGACGCCTTTGCTGGGCGAGGCGGGTCATGCGGTGTTCTTTGATGACCCCAAAGCAGGCGAGAAGTTCTATGGCATCTATGGCGCCACCAAAGCCGCGCAAATGGCGCTGGCCCGCAGTTGGCAGGTCGAGACCGAACGCACCGGGCCGCGCGTTTCTATCGTGGAACCCGCGCCGATGCCCACCGCCGTACGGGCCCGGTTCCATCCCGGCGAAGATCGGGATGCTTTGACCAGCACCTCGGATGAGGCTGCGCGGATTGTGGCGCTGCTTTAAGAGAATGGCCCGTTCTGGGCCATGCCTCCGGCGGGGATATTTTTAGCCAGATGAAGCTGGGATCAGGCTATGTTGACGCCGGTGCGCCCTGCCAGATCGACGAAGAATTGCCAGGCGACGCGGCCCGAGCGCGCGCCTCGGGTGGCCTGCCATTCGATGGCTTCGGCACGTAGGGTTTCCGGGTCGACTGAAACCCCGTAGGCACCGCAGTAGCGGTCGATCATGGCCAGGTATTCATCCTGATCGCATGGGTGGAAGCCCAGCCACAGACCGAACCGGTCAGAAAGGGAGACCTTTTCTTCGACTGCTTCCGATGGGTTAATGGCGCTGGAACGTTCGTTTTCAATCATATCCCGCGGCATCAAGTGGCGGCGGTTTGAAGTGGCGTAAAACACTACGTTTTCAGGACGGCCTTCAATACCGCCATCCAGCACGGCCTTAAGCGACTTATAGTGCTGGTCATCGTGGCTGAACGACAGGTCATCGCAGAACAGGATGAACCGGTGCGGCGCCGCGCGCAGGTGGTTTAGCAGGCGCGCGACCGAGCCCATGTCTTCACGTTGCAGCTCGACCAGTTTCAGGTCTGGGTGATCATCCTGAAGCGTGCCGTGCACGGCCTTCACCAGACTGGATTTCCCCATCCCGCGCGCGCCCCAGAGCAGAGCGTTATTGGCTTTGAAGCCTTCAGCAAAGCGACGGGTATTGTCCAACAACGTATCGCGGGAGCGGTTGATACCTACCAGCAGGTTCAGATCGACCCGGTTGACCTGTCTGACAGGCTCTAACCGATCCGGGCCGACATGCCAGACAAAGGCGGGGGCCGCGTTGAAATCCGGGGCAGCCAAAGGCGCAGGGGCCATGCGGTCCAGTGCGTCGGCGATACGGTTCAGGGCTTGGTCGTCCATCGGGGCCTCCGGATCTTGGTGTGGCGCTGTCAAACCATGATCCGAGCGATGCAACAAGGGCCTCAAACGAAAAAGGCGCGCCGAACCCGACGCGCCTATCTTTGTCTTCAGAGCGGGTTACTTGCCCTCTTCCTCCTGAATGATCTCCTCATCCGCATCAGCCTCGTCATCATAGTAACCATCGGCGCGCAGCTGTTCTTCGCGCTTCTTCTCGACACGGGCGACAAGGAAGATCGATATCTCGTAGAGGCCATAGACCACGACGAACAGGATGACCTGAGTGATCACGTCGGGAGGCGTGACCAGCGCCGCGAGTACCAAGATTGCGACGACCGCATATTTGCGGACGGAGCCAAGCCCTTCGGCGCTGACCAATCCGGCTTTACCCATCAAGGTCAGCAACACGGGCAGCTGGAAGCAGAGACCGAAGGCCACGATGAACTTGATCGTCAGGTTCAGGTATTCCTGCGCCGAGCCCTGGAACACCACGCTGAGCGGTGCGGCTGTCGCTCCATCGGTTACCACCTCGCCCTCGGCTCCGAACTGCTGGAAGCCTAGAAAGAAATCATACGCCAAGGGCGTTACGACATAAAAAGCAAAGCTCGCGCCCAATAGAAACATGAACGGCGACGCGATCATGAACGGCAAAAACGCGTTCTTTTCGGTTCGGTAGAGCCCAGGAGCAACGAACCGCCACATCTGCATTCCGATATAGGGAAAGGCCAGGATGAACCCGCCCAACAGCGAAACCTTGATGGCAACAAAGAAGCCTTCTTGCGGCGAGATAAAAATCAGCCCGCAATCTTGTCCCCGCTCATTCAGCACCTCACACAACGGGTGCGTCAGGAAATTGAAGATCGGCGTGGCCACCGTGAAGCAGATGATCATACCGATCAGAAACGCCACAACGCAGTGGATCAGACGCGTGCGAAGCTCGGCCAAATGTTCGATCAATGGGGCTGAGCTGTCTTCGATTTCGTCGGTCTTGCTCATGTTTTGCCTTCAGTGTTCAAAGCGGCTTCGGCCTCTTCGGCCTTGGCCAAAGCATCTGCGGCTTCTTTGGCTTTGCGCTCGGCCGTCGCGCGCGCGCTTGTTGCCTGAATCTTCTTGGCTTGTTCGGCCCGTTCAGCGGCCAACTTGCCCGTCTCGCTCTCAGGATCGAACTTGGTGGGATCGATGCTCTTACCCAGATCCTGAGCCGCCTGTTTCACGCCATCCATTGCGGTATTCACCGGATTGGCGGCCGCATTCAAACCCTTTTTGATCTCGTTCACGCCTGCCTGGTCCGCAGCTTCGTTCATCGCACTGCTGAACTCGCGCGCCATACCGCGGGCCTTGCCAACCCAGCGGCCAACATTGCGAAACAACACGGGCAGGTCCTTGGGACCTACAACGATCAGCGCAACGATGCCGATGACCAGAAGCTCGGTCCAGCCCAGATCAAACATCTGCGCTTAGACCTTGTCTTTTTCGGTTTCCGGTGTGACGTCCTTGGCAACTTCGGCTGCATCCTGCTCCAGCTCGTCTGCGCCTTCCTTGACGCCTTTCTTGAACGACGTGATGCCTTTGCCAACTTCGCCCATCAGCGAACTGATCTTGCCACGACCAAACAGCACCAGCACCACAACAGCAATCAGCAGAAGGCCGGGAAGGCCGATATTATTGAGCATGTTTCTTCTCCTTTGACGTCGGCGCAGCACGCCGGGAATATGATCTGGTCTCGTGTTTACGCCCCAAACCCCCATCACAAAAAGGGGGCTTTCACGGTAGCGCCTCCAAAATCCGGTCCAAACATACGATTTTACAAGGCTCGCCTTTCACAACTGACAGGTATATGTCAGTTGTATGTGACTACAACAGCGATATCGCAACCTGGTCAACGGAGACTCACATGACCCATGTCGCAGAAATCGTTACTTTCACCTTGAACGACGGCACCTCGCCCGAGGCGTTTGTCGCGCTCAGCCAATCCACCGAAGCCTTTGTACGCACCGCCCCCGGATTTGCCCATCGCCAGCTCAGCCAGGGCGAGGACGGGCGCTGGACCGACTATGTGGTCTGGCAGGATATGCAGGCGGCGCAAAACGCTGCTGCGCAATTCCCGGAACAGGACTTTGCCCCCGCCCTGATGGCAGCCATCAACCCAGACAGCCTACAGATGCGGCATGAGAATGTACTATGGAACATGACCGCCTAGTCGCGGTCAGAATGGCGCGCCATGCGCCGCACTGATCGCCTGTTCGATATCATCCAGATCCTGCGCGACGGCAAACTGCACCGTGCGCAGGACATCGCGGACCGGCTTGAGGTGTCGGTCCGCACGATCTACCGCGATATGGACACGCTGGTGGCTTCTGGCGTTCCTGTCGAGGGAGAGCGCGGCGTGGGCTATATGGTGCGTGAGCAGATCACCCTGCCCCCCTTGAACCTGACCCCGTCCGAACTGGAGGCGCTGAATCTTGGCATGGCCATCGTCGCCGAAGCCGCCGACCCGGATCTCAAGGCAGCAGCCGAGTCCCTTGCCGAGAAGATCGACGCGGTCCTGCCTACACAAGTCGTAGCCGAGGCAGATGCCTGGAAATTCGCTGTCTACCCCTTCGCCGATGCCGCGCGCGGTTTGGCCCATATGGCCCCAATCCGTGCTGCGATCAAATCACGTCAGAAACTGCACCTGTCCTATCGCCGTATCGACGGCACGTTGACCGACCGCACGATCCGCCCCCTCCATATGGAATACTGGGGCCGCGTTTGGACATTGACCGCCTGGTGCGAGCTGCGCGATGGCTTTCGCGTTTTCCGTATTGACCTGATCAAAACGGTCACGCCCCAGCCCGAACTTTTCACGGATGAACCCGGCAAACGGCTTAGTGACTACGACCCCCAGGCGTGATCCCAGCTTCATCTGGCTAAAAATATCCCCGCCGGAGGCATGGCCCGGTACAGGCCATTTGATTCACTGCAGATAGGGCTCTGGGTCGACCGACTCGAACCCTTTGCGGACCTCGAAATGCACATAAGCATTATCCCCACCCCGCAACGCGGCAATCTGCTGTCCACGCTTGACCCGATCACCTTTCTTAACCGTGATATCGTCGACATTGGCATAGACGGTCAGCAAGTCGTTTTTGTGCTTGACCACAATGATCGGCACCTGATCCGCATCCGCAGTGATCGCGGCAACGGTTCCGGCATCGGCGGCCTTCACAGGTGTGCCCGGCGCAGCTGCGATGTCGATGCCCTCGTTCTTGCCCTTCTCATAGGTCCGAATGGTTTTGCCCGTCACCGGCAAGGCCAATGCGGAGCGGCTTGCGTTGCTGGGGGCCTCTGCTGTTACATCAGGGGCCTCCGGTGCTTCGCTGCGGGGTTCGACCTGTTCGTCCGGCAAGGGTTGCGTGGCGCTCGGGGGCGTTGGTGTTGGGGAGCCTTCTCCTGGCTGCGTAACATTGGTCGCACCCGCCGCTGGCGCTGCCGGAGCGGCCCCGCGAGGAGCTGGCTGGTTCTTGACCGGAATAAGAAGGTACTGACCCTCGCGGATTGCGAAATCCGGACCCAACCCGTTCCACTCGGCCAGCGATTCAACAGGTACTTGGTACAGACGCGAAATCGTATAGGCCGTCTCGCCCCGCTTCACCTTATGCTGAATTGGTTCGGGCCCGGTCGGCGTTGGTGCCGGGGCTGCCGCCGGTTTTGCAGGTTCCAGTGTCGTGGTCTGCACGCCGCCCGTTGCGGGGGCCTGATCGATGGCGGACCCGGCGATCGAGGCGATGTCGACCCCGCTGGCCGCACCCACCGAACGCGGCAGCGCGAGGATCTCACCCTCGCGCAGCGTGTCGGTGGTTTGCAGGCCGTTGAACCGTGACAGCTCACCCTCTGGCAGCCCAACTCGGGCAGCCACATCACGGACGGTATCGCCGCGCCGTGCTACGGCCACCTGATAATTCGGATAGGTGATGACACCACGCGCATCGGGCGTCGGGCGACTGGCGGTGGCGGATTGCGCCGCCCCTGTGGTCGAAAACCCGCCAATCTGACCGCGCAGGTCATAGTCCAGTGGTCCTTCGCACCCGGCCAATATGGCCAGTGCCGCCACCCCGGTCGCACAACGGCGCATTGCCGATTTGGAAACTGCTCTCATCACGTTTGCCCTCAACACCTGCCCCTGTTTTCCGGGGTTCCGGTGACCAAACTTTCAATACCTGTTATGTCTCATCCTTCCCGAGCCCCTCAAGCAGGGGTACGAAACGGACGGACGACAATTCGTTATAGTCCAGACCATCCTCGGTGCGCGTGACCTTGATCAACTGCTGCACCGCATCCGACTGTCCTACGGGTAGCACCATAATACCCCCGATTTTGAGCTGCGCCAAGAGCGGTCCCGGAGGGTCCTCTGCCGCGGCTGTCACAATGATCCGATCAAACGGGGCTTGTTCCGGCAAACCAAAGGATCCGTCCGACAGCATCGCGGTCACATTAGTCAATCCCATCTCGCGAAATAGCTGGCCGGTTTCATTCACCAAACGTCTGTGGCGTTCAACCGTATAGACCCGTCGGGCCAGTTTCGACAGAACCGCCGCCTGATAACCCGAGCCTGTCCCAACCTCCAGAACCGTATCGCGTGGGCGCACGTCCAACGCCTGCGTCATCAGCCCCACGACCGAGGGCTGGCTGATCGTTTGCCCACAGGCGATGGGCAGTGGCATATCCTCATAGGCACGATCCGCGAACAGCCCGGTGACAAAGCGGCCCCGATCCACCTGCTCCATCGCGGCCAGCACACGCGCATCCGTCACCCCCCGTTTGCGCAGGGCAAACAGGAATTGCATGACGGTTTCCGGGTCCAGTCCGCTCATTCGATCGACTTCAACGCCTCTAGCACATCATAGGCCGTCAGATCCGCCCGCATCGGCGTGACTGAGATATATCCGGCCAGATTGGCCGCCGCATCGGTGCCCGGTTCGGTCGGTTTGTCCTGCGGCCCACCCCGGACCCACAGAAAACGCCGACCCGAAGGTGATGTCTGTGGCTCAACCGTATGGCGTGTCTCGCGTCTGAACCCTTGGGCACAGACCTGAACACCCAGAACCTCATCCGCAGGAACGGGCGGGAAATTCACATTGTAAAACAACCGGTAATCCGTCTGATCCGCGGGGTTGGCCGCCAATATCTTGCGCACCACATCGGTGCCGTGTCGTACGGCGGCCTCAAACGGATCGGCCAGATCCCGGTTGCGCGGGCCATAGTATTGCGACAAAGCAATCGCGGGTACACCCTGCAACGCCGCCTCCATCGCGCCGCCGATTGTGCCGGAATAGACGGTATTCTCGGCCGAGTTGTTGCCCCGGTTGACGCCAGATAGCACCAGATCAGGCGGCGCGTCTTTCATCACGTCGTGCAGACCGGCCAATACGCAATCCGCAGGCGAGCCTTCGGCGGCATAGCGACGCTCGCCCAGCTTGGCCACCATGGTCGGATGCGTATAGCTGATGCAATGTCCGACGCCGGATTGTTCGAATGCCGGGGCCACGACCCAGACCTCGCCATCTGGCCCTGCCACTTCGGCAGCAATCGCTTCAAGCACCGTCAGACCCGGCGCGTTGATCCCGTCATCATTGGTTAGAAGTATACGCATCTGCCCGATCATCCCCACGTTTGGCCCTTGATAGACGGGCCCTTGCGTTGCGGCAAGCAAGGCGCGCACGCATTCTGAGGCTTTCGCGCACCACTTTGGCGGAAACTGAGCGTCAGAGAGGGAAAACGAAGCAGCGATCGCGGCGGATCGTCAGCCACATAACCCGCCCCGGATTGGGGACAAATACATTGGGCACCGTAGTTTTGAGGATCGAACCGTCGTAATCCATGCGAAACTCGACCAGGCTTTCATTGCCTAAAAAGCGGGCACGTTCAACAACGCCGCGCGCGGCAACCCCTTCGGTGGGCGTGGGCGATGGGCCTTTGCCATTGCGGTCGAAATCCAGCTTGATGTGCTGCGGGCGAAACACGATCTCGACCTCAGTGCCATCCGGAATGCCGGGGGCCAAGAACTGGCCAAACGGTGTTTCTGCCAGGGCGCCGTTCACATTGGACCGCAAGACATTGACATCGCTAAAGAAGGCCACCGCCTCTTTATCCGCGGGCCGGGTGTAAACGTTGTAGGGCGCACCTTGTTGCACGATCTTGCCCCGGCGCATCAGGGCAATCTCATCCGCCATCCGCATTGCTTCTTCGGGCTCATGTGTGACCAGCAATACCGCGGCGTCTTCCTCTTTCAGGATCGCCAGCGTTTCATCCCGGATACCGTCGCGCAACCGATTGTCGAGCCCCGAAAACGGCTCGTCCATCAGCATGATCCGGGGGCGCGGCGCCAGCGCACGGGCCAAGGCAACCCGTTGCTGCTCCCCCCCTGACAGCTGATGCGGGTAGCCATCGATAAAGCGCATCAGATCAACTTTGCGCAGCAGCTCTTCGACCCGGGCGCGTTTCTGGTCTTTGCTGCCGGTCAGGCCAAAGGCCACATTATTGGCGACGCTCAGATGCGGAAACAGCGCAAAGTCCTGAAACATTAGGCCAATTTCGCGCCGTTCCGGTGGCACCCGAAACACGGTATCGCAGATCAGCTTGCCATCGACGTAGATTTCGCCGGAATCCTGCATCTCGACCCCGGCAATCATCCGCAGCGTGGTTGATTTGCCGCAACCGGACGGCCCAAGCAGACACGTAACCTGCCCCGCCTGTACGCTGAGCGAGACGTCATCCACCACAACCCGCCCGTCGAACCGGCGGGTCATGTTGCGAATTTCCAAACGTGGTGGAGTTGCCTCTGCTGTCACCGATGACCCCGTAACCTTTCCCGATCAAAACCATCGGGCTTGGGCGGGGATAGCAACCCCGCCCCTTGGGCGCAAGGGATCAGCAGCAGCCGCCGGACGCGGGTGCAGCACCGGTTGCTTCAAACGGGCTTTCGCCGCCACAGCCTTCGAAAATGCCATAATGGGTCGAGAAATCGCCGATAAAGTCGAAATGGCGGGCAAAACGGGTGTCTTTCAGCATCATCCATGTGTTGCCACAAACCGGGAAGACCTTGCCAGTTTCAATGGCGTGATGGTCATCCAGTTCGAACAGATGGGGCGCGTTGGGGATGGTGCCTTTGTAGATCACGGCCTGACCGTAATCTTCGCAGGCGGGCTCCAGCGCGGGCAGCTTGAACAAACGATATGTGGCCGACAGGAAGTTCAACGGGGCGACGCGTTCTTCGAGCACCGGGTTTTCGATGGTCAGGGGCCGATGTGTCACGCGGCGCGGATCACCAAAGCCCGCCTTACGCGATATCGACAGAAAGTCGTTCCAGTACAAAGCGCCAGAGAGGCATTCACCATACAGAACCTCATCCTCGGCCATTGCTTGTGGGATACGGCGGTCTGCATAAACGTCCGAGAAATACATCTCGCCACCTTCTTTCAGCAGCCTATGCGCGCCGCGTAAGACGGCCTCTTTATCAGTCGCCAGATTGATCACGCAGTTCGACACGATGATATCGAAAGAACCCGGTTCCAGATCCAACTTATCCAGTTTTTCGATATAGCCGTGGTGGAATTCAACATTGCTGGTGGCATAGCCAAAGACCTTGGCGTGGTAGTCCTGATGCGCGCGAGCTACTTCCAGCTGTTCCTGGGTCATATCGACGCCGACGACGCGTCCGCTCTCACCCACCATCGCCGACAGGGCATAAACATCCCGGCCAGCACCACAACCCAGATCAAGGATGCTCATCCCTTCAAGGTCAAGCGGCGCGATCAGGCCGCAGCCGTAGTAGCGGGTCAGCACTTCATCGTGCAGTTTCGATAGGATTTTCTTCAGATGATCCGGCATGTCATCGGGGGTGCAGCAGGCATTGGTCTGCAAATCCGCACTGCTTTGCAGCACTTCGCCATAGTAGTTCTGCACCGATTCATGATTCATCGCGGATGTCCTCTGTTCGATATCTGCTTAGCAGCTAGTGCAACTTTTCGGACCGGGCAATCCACCCGGCCCAATTTGACAAAACTGTGCGATATCTCAGCCCAGCAGGTCGAAATCAACACCCGCCCGCACCTTGCCATTCACCTGAATCTCAAGCCGATGCGCACCGGGGACAAGCTGGAACGTGCTCGCGTTGGCCTTGAGCTTATGACGCTTTTCCAAACGCAACGCCCCGTCCTTCAAAGCAGCTTGTTTCAGCTTGTGCACTTTGGCTGAGGTCTTCCCTCCAGGTCTCTGAAAGTGAATGATATAATCCACAAGAACCGGCTGCGTACCCTGGCCTGTCAGGTCCACGGAAAACTCCAGCGCCTCTCCAATCCGCGCGTCTGCCAGCAGTTCAATGGTAACGGCCAGTTCGGCGTCAGGATCATAGCCCAGAATGGTCATGGCCCCCGGATGACCGGCCTTCACAAGGCCGCGCAGCGTGTGACCGATCATCCAGTCCAGCTCATCCGCGTTCTGCTTGCCCGCCCCTTGCCAGGCATTGAGCTGCGCCAGAACCAGATCGGGCTGTTTCTTTGAGATATCGTTCAGATGGTTGGCAACCGAGCGGGTCACATAGCGTGTTTTGTCGCCATGCAACCGATCAAGCAAAGGCATAGGATCATTCAGCTCCAACCCAATCGCCTGCCCCCAAGGTAGGCGTGGTCGCGTGCCTTCGCTGACCAATCGGCGGACATGATAGCTGTCATGTGCGCACCAGTCCTGCATCCGGTTCAGAACCAGATCGGGCCAACGATTCAGAAACGGACGGATCGCCCACTCCATGGAAAACCTCTGGGTCAGTTCCTCAAACAGGTCCAGAGCATCCTCCGGCGCATCCAGCCCAATCGCGGCCACCCATTCGCCCAGCGGTGCAAAGATGAAATCCCCGAAATCATCATCCGTTTTGGTCGGGTCCAAAGGCGGTGGCAGCGCGCGCAGGATCACGGGCGCGACCTCGGGCAGTGTACCCGGCAGGGCCGATTGCAGGCAATCTGCAATCCAAGTCATGCGCTCTTTCAGCTCCAGCTCGGTGAGGCGAGACATCACCTGCCCATGAAAGGCATCCGCATCAAAAGACGGGTCCGCCTGGGCAAAAAGCCCGGCCAGATACCGGGTTTTCTCATCATTAAACAGCTGATCTTTCAGGGAATATCCTTGTGACATGGCTACATCGTCAAATTGGTTGCACCACCATCCAACAGGATGTTCTGCCCAACGATAAACCCGGCCTGTTGCGAGCACAGAAAGGCGCAGGTGGCCCCAAACTCGGCCCGGGTACCATACCGGCGCGCTGGGATTGTTGCGGCCCGCGCAGCCCGCGCTTCGTCGATCGAAATGCTCTGTTGTGCCGCCACACCACTATCGAGCGAGTCCGCCCGGTCGGTTGCATGAATACCCGGCAGCAGGTTGTTGATGTTGACCCCATGAGGAGCCACCTGCCGCGCCGTTCCCGCCACGTAACCGGTTAGACCAGTACGCGCCGCATTCGACAGGCCAAGCACGGCAATCGGTGCGCGCACGGATTGCGAGGTGATATTAACCACCCTGCCCCAGCCTTTGTCCATCATCGCAGGCAACAGCGCTTTCATGAAGGCAATCGGCGTCAGCATATTCGCATCCAGCGCCTTGATGAAATCATCGCGGTCCCAATCCGACCACATACCGGGCGGAGGACCCCCGGCATTGTTGACCAGAATATCAACGCCTTGCGCCGTGTCGATCACCTGAGCCTGCCCCTCCGCGGAGGTCACATCACAGGCGACGGCCTGCACATCAACGCCATATGCAGAACGCAACCGCGCAGCTTCGGCCTCCAGCGCATCAACCCCACGCGCATTCATCACCAGATCGACACCGGCCTCGGCCAGCGCCTCGGCGCATCCCAGGCCCAGCCCCTTGCTGCTGGCGCACACCAAAGCACGTTTTCCTCGAATTCCCAGGTCCATTCACTTCCCCTTTTCGCATCGACCAGCGGTGTCACATAGATTCAGCGCGAAAAGCTCACGCTTTTTCAAGCGATTTCAGTATCTCAGACAATGCGTTGAGTTCAGCGCTCTCGCCTGTCCAATCACCCTGCTGATACAGATTTTGCACAACCTCCGCACACTGCGTACTGCTACATGCATCAACGTCAGCCAGCTTCGCTTCATGATCGGCAAGATAAGTCTCGCGGGTATTCAGATGCGCAAGGCGCATATCCAGACTATTGCGCACATCTGGCGTCAGATCTGTCGAGTATACTTTCAGAAACAAACCCAATTCACTGATCAGTTGCTCAGTCGCCCGACGAGCTGAGCGCACCGACCGCAAAATCTGTTTGCGCGCTGAGTCCCTAAGCTCTCCGGTGCTTTGCAGGGCGTGTACAGATTTCGAAACTCGGGCATCGACCGTCGCGATACGGCGTTGCAGCAGGGTGCTTTTCTTCACCAGATCATCGGCATCCGCCGAAAGACGCTGAGCCTTAGTCATCAGCCTATCACGGTCGCTTCCATCCCGCTGAGACCCCGCCGAAGTCGAGCCATCGCGCGATAAACCCGGACGGTCCGGAGGGCCGTGACCCGGATGGGCAAGCACAACATCCGATTGATGGGCAACTAATATGATAACCGCCATGAATGCCATTGCCAGTTTATTGAAAACACTGCTCATTTCCAGGCTCGGTCCTCGATGATCTGATCTGTTTAGCCAACAGGCTAGCGCACGCAACAATGAAGTTCGGCATCAACAGATCAGAAATGTCGCCCATCGTCAGTAGAAAAACTCCTCCCTCACGATTTTTCCATTCGCAACGTGATAAATCGCCACTTCACGCATATCGAAGCTTTCATCGGTTTCCTTTACTTTGCCCTGGACTTCGAAGACTACGGCAAAACGGTCTTCACCATGCAGGAATGGATCGCTCACTGACGCGCCCGACACCTCGTGGGCGTTTTCCCACCAGTCATGCTTGCCGCCAATGCCATCGAGGCCCTGCGTTTCGCGGCCCATGCCTTGCATATCTTGTGCTTCGACGGATACGGCATCAGGCGCATAAAGCTTGGTCAGGTTTTCCTTAGCCCTGTTCTCGCGGCAGCCTGCAACCAGTTCGTCAGCAATATCTTTCAAATTCATCGCACAGCTCCATCATTTTGTTCACTATTTGTTCTTTTTGCCACAAGCAGCCGATTCGCACCACCCCGTTTGTCTTGCCTCGGCGGGTTTCCCCGCCTATACGCGCGCTTATGCTTGATACCGCCTCGAACCAACCTACCCTGCCGCCCGAGATCGCTCGTCGTCGGACATTCGCCATCATCTCGCACCCGGATGCGGGTAAAACGACGCTGACCGAGAAGTTCCTTCTGTACGGCGGTGCGATCCAGATGGCAGGACAGGTGCGGGCCAAGGGTGAGGCGCGGCGCACGCGGTCGGACTTTATGCAGATGGAGAAGGATCGGGGTATCTCGGTCTCAGCCTCGGCGATGTCATTCGACTATCGCGACTTCCGGTTCAATCTTGTCGACACTCCCGGTCACAGCGATTTCTCGGAAGATACTTATCGCACGCTAACGGCGGTGGACGCCGCCGTGATGGTCATTGACGGTGCAAAAGGCGTGGAAAGCCAGACCCAGAAACTGTTTGAGGTTTGCCGCCTGCGTGATCTTCCCATCCTGACCTTCTGTAACAAGATGGACCGCGAAAGCCGCGATACGTTCGAGATTATCGACGAAATCCAGGAAATGCTGGCGATCGACGTCACGCCTGCCGCATGGCCCATCGGAGTGGGCCGCGACTTCATCGGTTGCTATGATATGCTGCGCGACCGGCTTGAACTGATGGACCGCGCCGACCGCAACAAAGTGGCCGAGAGCATCCAGATCGATGGTCTGGACGATCCTAAACTGGCAGAACACGTGCCCGAACATCTGCTGGAGAAATTGCTGGAAGAGGTCGAGATGGCGCGCGAATTGCTGCCCGCGCTTGACCCTCAGGCGGTGCTAGAGGGGCACATGACCCCGATCTGGTTCGGCTCGGCGATCAATTCGTTCGGCGTGAAAGAGCTGATGGAGGGCATCGGCGCCTATGGCCCGCAGCCGCAGATTCAATCTGCTGAACCCCGTCAGATCTCTCCGGATGAAAAGAAGGTCGCCGGGTTTGTCTTCAAGGTTCAGGCCAATATGGACCCCAAGCACCGCGACCGGGTGGCCTTTGTGCGTATGGCCTCGGGGCATTTCAAACGCGGCATGAAGCTGACTCATGTGCGTTCCAAGAAACCCATGGCGATCTCGAACCCGGTGCTGTTTCTGGCATCCGACCGGGAACTGGCCGAAGAAGCCTGGGCCGGCGATATCATCGGCATCCCGAACCACGGCCAGCTGCGCATTGGCGATACGCTGACCGAAGGCGAAGCGATCCGCGTGACCGGCATCCCGTCCTTCGCACCGGAACTACTGCAAACCGTGCGGCCGGGTGATCCGATGAAGGCCAAGCATCTGGAAAAGGCGCTGATGCAGTTTGCTGAAGAAGGCGCGGCCAAGGTGTTCAAACCCTCGATCGGCTCTGGCTTTATCGTCGGCGTCGTTGGCGCGTTGCAGTTCGAAGTGCTCGCCAGCCGGATTGAGATGGAATACGGCCTGCCTGTGCGGTTTGAGGCGTCTCAGTTCACCTCGGCCCGCTGGGTCAGCGGTGAGAAACCCGAGGTTGAAAAATTCGTCAACGCCAACAAACAGCACATCGCTCATGACCACGACGGCGACATTGTCTATCTGACCCGCCTGCAATGGGATATCGACCGCGTCGTGCGTGACTATCCGGCGCTGAACCTGACGGCCACCAAAGAGATGATGGTTTAAGACAAAGGGTTGATTGCACAGCAGACTCAGGCTGTGCAATCCTGCAGGTATGAGCGATGACGACCTGACCTTTCCCGGCCGCCTGCCCGACATGCTGGATGGCTATGACAAGCGCCGGACCCCGTTTGAGTTCGGCGCGAACACGCTGCCCCCGCTAGAAGCAGACCTTGAGGCACTGGCCGGACAAACCGTTCCGCAAAGCGCAACTGAATTGCCGCCTTTGGATGTACAGTCCTCATGGGATCGCAAACGCGTGAAAATCGCGGAAGAGTTCATAGGACGGTCAGAACTCGCCTTTCTGAACGCCCAACTTGTTGCAAATCTGCGCAAACGATCGTTCCCGCGCCAGGCCCCCGATCTGTTTCAGCGGCTCTGGGCTGAACAATCCGCGCATCTTCTGTCTGTGCTGGACCTGCGCTGGCTCGTCTCCTCGGTCCAGACCTTCGCCGATCACGGGCAAACCCCAACACAGCGCGAGGTCGGGCAAGCCCTGCGCATGCTGTTTGGGTTGATGAAGATTTACGAATACGAACGCCTGTTTTCCGGCACGGCGCCAGAAACTGCCTATGGATCGCGCAACAAGGTCCACACGCCCTTGCCCCTGCAAATGAAATCATTCTCTTTGGATACCGGCGGGCTGGATACCAATCTGATCGCGCCCATCTGGACCAAAGCCCTGAATGACCCGACAATCGCGCCGCTCGCCGATCATTTGTTTACAGCGTTAAACGCCGATCCCGGCACCGTATTCCGTCGACTAAAACACATGCGCAACCGCCGCGCGACGCTGCGGTCCCGCACATGACCCGTTGGGGTATCGTCTCGATGGTCCGTGGCCGGGCCGAGGATATCCTCGGCTTTGCGGCGCATCACCTCGATCTGGGGGCGGACCGGCTTTACATCTTTCTGGACGAACCGAACCCGGCTGCCTTTCAGGCGCTCAGCCAGCATCCAAAGGTGCAGGTGCAGTCGTGCGATGATGCATTCTGGTCAAAACGCACGCGCGGACGCCCGGACAAGCACCAGATTCGCCAGACCTTTATCGCGACCCATACCTATCGACGTGCGGATTTGGACTGGATGGCCCATATCGATGTGGATGAGTTTTTGTGGACGTCAGAGCCCGTCGCGGATGTGCTGGCTACAGTCCCGCAAGATATCCCGGCGGTCCGCGTGCGGCCGTCAGAGGCGATATCAGGCGGTGATGACCTGTATAAGGCGCATATCCCTAAAAGCCCCACCCGCGAGGCGCTTGTGCAAGAGATCTACCCAACATACGGCGCCTTTGTGCTGGGCGGGTTCCTGAGTCATGTGCAGGGAAAGTTGATCGTGCGTACAGGGCTGGAAAACCTCAGCTTTCGGATACACAACCTGTTTCAGAACAAGAAACTACTACCCTGCAAGCACGAACAGCCTCAGTTTGAACTCTGCCACCGTCACGCACCGGATTGGGAACACTGGATCGCGCACTATGAATTTCGGATGACCAGAGGGTCTTATCAGCCCGGCATGTCGCCCAACGTGCCGCGCGAAAAAGGTGGCTTGAACAAGAATGAGTTGTTCAGCTGGATCAAGGATGAACAAGGCATGGACGGTCTGCGCGCCTTCTATGCCGAGATCAGCGGTCAGGACCCTGACGTGCGCACGCGGTTGGAACGTTACGGCCTGATCCGGCACAGGCCATTGAACCTGAGCCAGAAAATCGCAGAACATTTCCCCGGAAGTGGCTGAATTGTTGCGTAGAATCCCGCATTGACGCCTAGCATGTGTGACAGGCTGGTCTTTGTTTGACCCTGACCTACCTTTTTGTTATGTCCGCGCCCAAGCCGAAATGCGCAAAAAGCGCATGGCCATCCGGGCCCGGCATTTTTCAGACGCGCGGGCCAGGTCAAGTGTCCGCATGAACCGGACATACATGACAAAGTTTAACGAACTGAACCTGAACCCGAAGGTCCTCAAAGCCATTGAGGAAGCCGGATACGAAAGCCCCACTCCGATCCAGGAAGGCGCGATACCACCTGCGCTTGAAGGGCGCGATGTTCTCGGGATTGCTCAGACTGGTACGGGCAAGACCGCCAGCTTCACGCTGCCTATGATCACCCTTCTGGCCCGTGGCCGCGCCCGTGCGCGCATGCCGCGCTCGCTGGTTTTGTGCCCGACGCGTGAGTTGGCCGCGCAGGTGGCTGAAAATTTCGACACCTATGCCAAGAATGTAAAGCTGACCAAGGCGTTGCTGATTGGCGGTGTCAGCTTCAAGGAACAAGATGCGCTGATCGATCGGGGCGTTGACGTTCTGATTGCAACTCCGGGCCGTTTGCTGGACCATTTCGAACGCGGCAAGCTGCTGCTGACCGGCGTGCAGATCATGGTGGTGGATGAGGCCGACCGGATGCTGGATATGGGCTTTATCCCTGATATCGAACGCATCTTCTCGCTGACGCCATTCACGCGCCAGACGCTGTTCTTCTCGGCCACCATGGCCTCCGAGATTGAGCGGATCACCGACACGTTCCTGTCCGCCCCCGCCCGGATCGAGGTTGCCCGCCAGGCCACCGCGTCCGAGACCATCGAACAGGGTGTCGTCATGTTCAAAGGCGGTCGCCGGGATCGCGAGGCCAGCGGCAAACGCAAGGTTCTGCGCGCGCTGATCGACGCCGAAGGTGACAAGTGCACCAACGCGATCATCTTCTGCAACCGCAAGACGGACGTGGATATCTGCGCCAAGTCACTGAAGAAATACGGCTATAACGCCGCTGCGATCCATGGCGATCTGGATCAGTCACAGCGGATGAAAACGCTGGATGGCTTCCGTGATGGGTCTTTACGCCTGCTGGTGGCCTCTGATGTCGCCGCGCGGGGCTTGGATATTCCTTCGGTCAGCCATGTGTTCAATTTCGACGTGCCCGGTCATGCCGAGGATTACGTTCACCGCATTGGCCGTACAGGCCGAGCCGGACGCGAAGGCAAGGCCGTAACGATCTGCTCGGGTCGTGATGAGAAGGCTCTGGATGCGATTGAGAAGCTGATCCAGAAGGACATCCCGCGCATAGACAATCCGGTGAAGGAAGAGCCCAAGCCAGAGGCCTCAAAGCCAGAGAAAAAGACCAGATCTTCGGACGACAAAAAGCACGACCGCAAGACAGATGAGCGCAAGCAGGACAAGCCTGCCAAGGGGCGTGGTCGTCGGGACGACCATGGCCCAAAGGTTGTCGGCATGGGCGACCATCTGCCCAGCTTCATCGCGCTCAGCTTCGACGAGCGTCGCGCCAGCTAGATCGCCAGTACCAGCGCCAGTATTGAGATACCCAGCAAGCCCATCCCGGCGATTTCGCGCCGGCTGATTGTCTCACGGAAGAACAGGATCGAAGCCAAAAGGCTGAGGATTAGCTCTACCTGCCCTAGTGCTTTGACATAGGCCGCGTTCTGCAGCGTAAAGGCCAGAAACCAGCAGAACGACCCGCCAAGGCTGGTCAATCCAACGAAGACGCCGGTGGATCGTGTCTCCCAGACGGCCAGCAACTCGGCCCGATCCCGCCAGAGCAGCCACAGCCCCATGCTGAGAAACTGAAACGTGACCACCGCCGCCAGAGTGATCAGGGCGCGGAACCATGCGTCGATGTCACCAAGCTCCAGTGATGCACCGCGATAACTGACGGCCGAGAATGCGAACAGAACGCCTGAGCCAAGGCCAAGTTGCGACGCGCGGTTGGTCAAATGACGCCACCACGCTCCGTCCCCGCCCGGTGTTTTGGACAGCACCAGAACCGCCAACAACCCCAGCAGGATCGCACCAAGCGCCCCGGCAGAAACCTCATCCCCAAGCACCAGAAACCCGACGATTGCCGTTTGAATCACTTCGGTTTTCTTAAAGGTGATCCCAACTGCAAAATTGCGTTGTTTGAACAGGGCCACCACGCAGATGGTCGCCAAAATCTGCGCCGTCCCGCCAATGGCTACGAATAGCCAGAACTGTGCGGTCAGGGATGGTATCGCAGCCTGCGTCACCCACAGCGTGACGAGCAGCCCTAAAACCGCCAATGGCATCGAATAGGCAAACCGTGCAAAGGTTGCGCCGGCGGCGGATAGTTTCACGCTGCTGAGCGACTTCTGCAGCATGAACCGCACCGTCTGGAACGAAGCGGCGGCGATGGTAACGGGAATCCATAAACTCATGGCGTCCCTTCTGTCGTGAAATCAGGGCTTTGGCCAGAGCGGATGCGCCACCGGATCTTTCGCGCGCCAGAAGTATTCTTTGAAAATCTGCGCGTATGAGCGATAGACATAGGCTTCGTTGCAAGCCTGATATCGGTCTTTCCCTGCCTGATAGAGTGCAGGCAGACGGTACCATGGGGCCGAAGGGTTCATGTGATGAACAACGTGCAGGTTGTTGTTCAAAAACAGAAAGGCTAGCAGCCCGCGGTCTTCGACAATCACCGTCCGAGCGCGAGATTTCTCATGCGCACGGTGTTCCAGAAAGGTCCGGATTTTGACCAGACCCAGCCCGATGTAGGCTGATAGGACAAAGGCCCAGATCGGCATCGCCGATTGCGCGACCACCCACAAAACCACCGCTACGCCGGGGATATGCATCGCCCAAGCCAGAAGTATCGCGCGGTCCCCTCGGATCATCCCCTGCCATTCATCGCGCAGAAACATTACTTGTCCGATTGCCGGGCCCAGCACGATCCGGCCCAGAAGCGTATTGTTGGTCACAAACAGCCGCTTTTGCCACCACGACAATCGCGCCCAAACTTTAGGGTCCAAATAGTTCGTTTCGGGGTCGTCATAGGGGTCTGTCAGGTTGGCATCCTGATGATGCGCCAGATGCAGATCGCGGAAGCGGTTGAACGGGATGAACAAGGTCAGCGGCAGGGTCATCAGCGCCTCGTTCAGCCATTTGGCGCGAAACGGATGCCCATGCAATGCCTCATGCGTCAGTGAGGAATGCAAGGCAGCAACCAGACCCAAGGCCGGGATGGCCAGCCATAGGGACCAGGCGGCCAGCCAGAACAAACCCGCCAACCAGGTGGCGTAACAGGCTACAATCAGCGCAAATGTCCCCCATTCAGGCGTTTTAGGCAGCGTTGGTTCAGCCATTGCGGCCCCACGTAATCCCTGCCCAGACCCGTTCATACGCGACATACATCGTCACACCGATGGCCGTATTGACCAGTGCCAACGCGCCGCCAACAGCCGCTGACCCGGTGGCAATCAGACCGACCACAGTCATGACCGCCAACCCCATGACGTTCCAAATCAATGCCTTCACGACCGATCTTCGTCGCGTCTCCATTCCGGACCCCGTTTTTATTGTTCTCACAAAAGCGTTACCTACGGGGTGGCCTGTTGGGAATTCTGAATATGATTAACAAAATTCATCAAATGTGATATTTTCAAACACATGGATGAAAAACTCGACAAACGCGTGCGCGCTGCGCAGTTTCGCCTACGCTTGGCCCGCGCGATGGAAGACCGCCAAACCAGCCAAAGCGCCCTGGCCCGCAGCATTGGCGTGGACCGGTCTACCGTCTCGCAACTGCTGGCGGATGACGGCGCGCGCCTGCCCAATGCCCATGTGATTGGTGGCTGCGCAGCAGCACTGGGGGTTTCGGCCGATTGGCTTCTCAGCCTATCAGACCGACCCGAAAGCGCGGCGGAACTGTTGGCCGGGTCCCTCAGCATGACAGAGGCCCCGCGCGCATTGGTGGATGAGCGGATTTTCCAATGGCATCAAGAGGCTGCGGGCTACAAAATCCGCTATGTCCCGGCCACCCTGCCCGATATGCTCAAGACCCGCGCCGTGCTGGAATGGGAATACGCCCCGCATCTGGGCCGCACGGCGGATCAGGCAATTGGGGCCTCCGAGGATCGGCTAACATGGATGCGCAGTGCGCAATCGGACTATGAGATCGCAATGCCCTTATTCGAAATCCGCAGCTTTGCCCTTGGTGAAGGCTATTACGAAGGCCTACCGCTGGAAGTTCGGCTGGAGCAGATCGACCATCTTCTGGCCTTGTGCGAACAGCTCTACCCGCGTCTGCGGATCTATCTGTTTGATGCAAAACGCTTGTATTCTGCACCGGTGACGATCTTTGGCCCGCTGTTGTGCGTCTTCTATGCCGGCAGCCACTATATGGCGTTCCGCGACCGGGACCGGATCGAGGTGTTTACCCGCCATTTCGACACGCTGATCCGCGAAGCCGATATGACCGCCCGTCATTTCCCCCAGCATCTATGCGAATTGCGGGCCGAAGCTGAACAGACAACCGCTTAAGGGAATCCCCCAATCGTGCGATCCGACTGGCCGTGTAGTATAGTACCCGCGCGAACCCTCAGACATTCCACGGAGGATGACCGAAATGGACGCACTCAAAACAGCGCAATATGCACGTGCCTTGTACTCGGTTCATGGAGACCGGGCCGAGGCGGAAGCCGCTCAAAAGATGCGCGAATCTGAAGCTGCCGGAAACGCCCAGCAAGCCAAAGACTGGCAAGCCGTCCGCAGCACGATCCGCCAGATCAGAGGCCCGAATCAAGGCTGACCCAAGTCAGAGTTTCGGGTCGGGATTGACCGTATGTCCGTCCACGGCGATGACCTGACCCGAAACCAGCCGTGCCGCATCCGAGGCCAGAAATACCGCCATATCAGCAATATCCCGCGCTTCAACAAAACGACCCATCGAGGTGCCCGAAGCATAGCCCTCGTAGACCTGATCGCGCGTCATGCCCTTGGCGGCGGCCTCGCGCTGCAAGACCCCTTCCATGCGTGGACCTTCGACAGAACCGGGGCAGATCACGTTACAGCGTATACCGTGCGGGCCAAGCTCCATCGCCAGCGTCTTACCCAATCCAACCATGGCCCATTTCGCGGCAGCATAGGGCGAACGGTTCGGATAGCCATACTGTCCAGCCGTCGATGACGTGATCAAAACAGCCCCATGCGCTTGTTTCTTGAGCATCGGAACGGCGTATTTCGAACACAAAAACGCCCCTTCAAGATTGACCGAAAGACAATTTTTCCAATCACTTAAAGACACATCCTCAACCAAGGCCGTTGGCCCGGCAACACCTGCGTTAGCACAGAGGACATCCAGCCCGCCCCACGCCTTGGTAATCTGGTCGAACAAATCAGCCACCTGCGCCTCATCCGAGACATCGGTTTTGCATGTCTGCCAGTTCTCCGGGCAGCTATTCAGCGCCGCATCGTCGATATCGACAACCCAGACCCGCGCCCCTGCGGCATCAAACGCCTCGGCCATCGCGCGCCCGACGCCCGAGGCACCCGCCGTGATCAGAACCCGCTGCGTCATACGGGTTTCCGGATCGCGGCACCTGCCCCCTCGGGATAAGGCAGATCGGCTTGCGCCTGGGTAATCCGTGCCATCGCATCCTCGATCTGATCCGAAGGTGCTGAGGGGCGTCGTGTTTCAAGGTCGACATGCAACAGGAAACTCTCGCCCGTCGCCAAAAGCTTGTCGCCCTCATACATGCTGTGGAACACGTGCAGTTTCTTGCCTTGACCCAACAGCATCTGAGTACGCACTTCGATCCGGGCTCCGGCATGGGTTTCGTCCAGATACCGGATATGGTTCTCGGCGGTGAAGTAGCTTCCGCCCGAGGTGATGTACTCCATGTCACATCCGATGATTTCCATGAAGCGGTCCGTGGCGGCGGCAAACGCCTCCAGATACTTCGCCTCATTCATATGGCCGTTATAGTCGGTCCAGTCCAAAGGAACCGCGCGCGACAGGGTCAGGATCGGCTGGCTCAGGTCAGCCTGATCCAGTGTCGGCAAAGCACCGGGTTTCAGCGCCGCGTCGTGCTGGTTTAGAACGGCCCCCGCGCCGTAATTTTGCGCCTTAAGCGAGCGCATCATGCCGACAAGGTTGTTGTCGCGGATACGTTCCAGCTCGCGGATCGAATGCATTCCGGATTGCGCATCCGACTGATCTGCGATCAGATCGACCAGTTCATCTGTGAACTCGGGCACATCCATCAGTTTGGTCCAAGGCCATTTCAGCGCGGGCCCAAACTGCGCCATGAAGTGCCGCATGCCAGCTTCGCCACCTGCCACGCGATAGGTCTCGAATAGTCCCATTTGCGCCCAGCGAATGCCAAAGCCCATGCGGATGGCCTCGTCGATCTCTTCGGTTGTGGCGATACCATCCTTGACCAGCCACAGCGCCTCGCGCCAGACCGCCTCCAGGAAACGATCCGCGATATGCGCGTCGATCTCTTTTCTGACATGCAGCGGGAAGAATCCGACCGATGTCAGTACATCCTTGGCCTTGGAAACCATCTCGGGCGGGTTCTTGTCGGCGGGCACCAGTTCGATCAATGGCAGCAGATAGACCGGGTTGAACGGATGCGTCACCACGATCTGCTCGGGGCGCAAGGCGTCGTCCTGCAATTCCGAGGGTTTGAACCCGCTGGTCGACGAGCCGATGATCGCCTCAGGATCACAGGCCTCTTGTAGGCTTTTGTAAACCTTCAGCTTAAGGTCCAGCCGCTCTGGCACGCTCTCTTGAATCCAAGTGGCATCCCGAACAGCCTCCGCAATGTCCGCATGAAACGTCAGCGCGCCTTCAGGTGGCAGCGGCACATCGCTCAGCCCCGGCAACGAGCGCCGTGCATTGTCCAGAACCTCACCGATTTTACGCTCGGCCTCGGGGTCCGGGTCAAACACACGCACGTCCCAGCCATTCAGCAAGAACCGCGCGGCCCAGCCGCCGCCAATAACTCCGCCACCAATGATCGCTGCGGTTTTCATTGCCCTGTCCTCCAAATTTCCCGCCGGGTTCGCACCCCGAACCCGGCCGCGCCCGACCCTCCCCACGGGAGGGCGCATTCGCACCCTCCTAGGATCGGTCGCGGCCTGGTGTTGTACCTACTTCGTCACCGGTGCCCGTTTCACCAGCCCTAACTTCTCACGCACTTCTTCAGGTCCAATCACCCGTGCGCCCATATTTTCGATGATCGACCCGGCCCGTTCGACCAACTGCCAGTTCTCAGCCAACACACCCTTCTCGAGCCACAGATTATCTTCCAACCCGACACGCACATTTCCGCCCGCCAAAACCGAGGCCGCCACATACGCCATCTCGTTCCGACCCAGCGAGAAGGCGCTGAAGGTCCAGTCATCAGGGACGTTGTTCACCATCGCCATGAAGGTGTTCAGATCATCCGGCGCGCCCCAAGGCACGCCCATACACAGTTGCACCAGAGCATTCGGCTCCAGAACACCCTCTTTCACCAACTGCTTGGCAAACCAGAGATGGCCGGTATCAAAGGCTTCGATCTCGGGCTTCACACCCAGATCGGTCATCATCCGCCCCATTGCCCGCAGCGCGCCGGGCGTGTTGGTCATGACATAGTCTGCTTCGGCAAAATTCATGGTACCGCAGTCCAAAGTGCAAATCTCGGGCAAACATTCAGCCACATGCGCGACCCGTTCACTCGCACCCACCAGATCGGTTCCGGCCTCTGCCAAAGGCAGCGGAGTCTCAACAGCGCCAAACACCATATCACCACCCATACCCGCAGTCAGGTTCAGAACGGCATCAACCTCGGCATCCCGGATGCGGTCCGTCACCTCGCGATACAGCGCCAGATCGCGTGAAGGCGCACCGGTCTCGGGATCGCGCACATGGCAATGCACCACTGCGGCCCCCGCCTTGGCCGCCGCAATCGCGCTCTCGGCAATCTGCTTGGGCGAGCGCGGCACATGCGGGCTGCGATCCTGCGTTCCGCCCGAACCGGTTACAGCACAGGTGATAAAGACCTCGCGGTTCATTTCCAAAGGCATGGCGTTTTCCCCAGATTATACCCAGGTTCCCGTCGGGTTTTCCCCAGACTTCTCCCCAGTTATCGATTTGCGTTGCGCGCAAGTCTGACGCAGCTTTGGAAAAACACTTGCCAGAATGCGAATCGAACTTGATGAAATCCGCAAAAAACATCCTGGAACCAGAACATCGCGCCCTGAAAACGGCTGTGCTGGTGCTGGACGAATGCAACACGCTCAGCTTTGCCTCGGCTGTCGATCCGATGCGCGCGGCCAACCGGCTGGCCGACCGCCCGGCCTTTGACTGGGACTATGTGACCGCAACATCGGACCCTGCAATGCTGACCAGCGCCTTGACGGTCCCGGGAATCCCGCTGGCCCGGCTGCAAAGCTGCGACCTGATGATCGTTGTTGCCGGGTTTCAGCTGGCCCGCCACGCCACCCCCAGCCTGCTGGCCGGGCTGCGCCGTATCGCAAGCACCGGCGCGACAATGGCCGGGATTGATGGCGGGCCGTGGCTGCTGGCCGAGGCTGGCCTTCTGAACGGCCACGCCGCCACAACCCATTGGGAAGACCTCGACAACTTCGCCACCCGTTTCCCTGATATCGATGTTCGCCCGGATCGCTTCACCGTGTCCGGCAATCGCCTGACATCCGGCGGCGCCATCCCGGCAGTAGAAATGATGTTGCATATCATCGCCGCCCGCCATGGCGCAGGTTTCGCCGCGAGGGTCTCGGGCCTGTTCCTCTATGACGGCGCACCCGAACCAACCAAACCGCAAAGCCGCACCGGCGCCCCGCACCGCCATACCCCACTGACTTCAAAGGCAAACAACTTGATGCAAGCCTCGCTCGACGATCCGCTACCGCTTGCCTCAATCGCAGATCAGTTGGGCACCAGCCCACGCACATTGCAACAGCAATTCCGCCTGCGTCTGAACACCACGCCACAGGACCACTACCTACAACTCAGGCTGGCCGAGGCGCGCCGTCTGGTCATCGACACCGATATGCCGCTGATGGATGTGGCACTGGCCACCGGCTTCGCTTCACAATCCAGCTTTGCCCGCGCCTTCCGCACAGCCCACGGCCTGTCGGCCCGCGACCTCAGGCACGAGCGTGCGCCCCACACCCATCACTGACCGGATTCCCCTTTATCTGGCCAAAAAATATCCCGAGGGAGGCGCGCGAACGCGCGGCGGGGGCAGAGCCCCCTAGAACGGCATGGGATGCGCGCGGTGCGCCTGACCAATAGCGTTCAGAACTTCTGACGACAGCACCAAGTTGTCACCGGCCAGAATATGCTCCAACTGTGCCACCGTCGTCGCACCAAAGATTGACGACATCACAAAAGGCCGGGTCCGGCACCAGGCCAGTGCCATATGGGTCGGGTCCAATCCATGGCCCGACGCTATCTCAAGATAGGCCGCCACAGCATCATAAACACGGTCCGAGTCGCGCCCACCCAGTTCGGGCGAGATCGACTTGCGCGATCCTGCGGGCACTGCACCCCCCTGATATTTTCCAGTCAACAACCCGGTGGCCAGCGGCGAAAACGCCATCAGGCCCACATCTTCGTGCATGCTGAGCTCAGCCATATCCGTATCGAAGTGGCGGCACAGCAGCGAGTATTCATTCTGCACCGACGCCACACGGGGCGCGCCCATCTGCTCGGACAACCGCAACCACTGCGCCGTGCCCCAGGCGCTTTCATTCGACAGACCGAAAGCCCGGATGTTGCCCTTGTCAACCTGCGCCTGCAGCGCCTCAAGACAGCCCCGCATGTTCTCCAGCACCTCATCGGTGTTGTGGCCCGAGGGGGCGTAGTTCCAGTCCTGACGGAACATGTAACTGCCCCGATTGGGCCAGTGAAACTGATAGAGGTCGATATAGTCGGTCTGCAACCGCCGCAGCGATCCCTCGATTGCCTCGGGAATGGTCTGCGCCGAAATCGGCGCTCCGTCCCGGGCATGGGCAAAGCCAGCACCCGAATGCTTGGTGGCAAGCACATAGTCACCCCGTCGCGCGGCATTTGCGGCGTTCCAGTTCCCCAATATCTCTTCGGTTCGGCCCACCGTTTCCTTTGAGATCGGGTTGACCGGGTACATCTCGGCCGCGTCAACAAAGTTGATCCCCGCCCCCAGCGCCAGATCCATCTGCGCATGCGCCTCGGCTTCCGAGGTCTGGGTTCCAAAGGTCATCGTTCCCAGACACAGGTCAGACACCATGATGCCGCTGCGGCCCAAAGGCTTCATTTCCATCCGTCACTCTCCTGATTTCTAAACCAGCCGCGCGCTAAGCCTCGGCTTTCTTTTCCCAACGGCCCGATTCCTCGGACCAATATTGCGCCGAACAGCCCGCCTGCGTCAGGGTTTTCCACTGGCCGCGCGCATGTTGCACGGCCTGATCGTCATTGCCATCAAACAGGATACAGACCCGCTCCAGCGCGGCAACCTCATCCGGGGCCACTTCGGCCCCGTCCACCGACATCACACATGTCGCCTCGTTGCTCGTCTGCATGTCCGAGGTCAGCAGGATCGGCTGCATCGCATCATGCGGACCACCCGAGCGGCCATGGGGCAAGAACCCCTCCTCGGGGCCCAGCCACAGCTTTTCGTCCAGCCAATCCAGCCGGGCAGGATCAGTGCCCCGCACCGCAATCCGCCACCCGGCCTGCCGCGCCTTATCCAGCAGCACTGGTAAAGTCTGCTCAAGCGGCCTTTGGGTCAGGTGGTAGAAATAGACGGCGCCCATGGTCTACTCGAAATTGTCCTGCACAAAGCGGCTGAGCGCACGGACACCCCAGCCGGTGGCCCCTTTCGGAGCGTAGGAGGTCTCGGACGCGACCGAGGCCACCCCGGCGATGTCCAGATGAATCCACGGCGTGTCATCCTTGACGAACCGCTGCAGGAACTGCGCCGCCGTGATCGAGCCCGCAGGCCGCCCGCCCACATTCTTCATATCCGCGATGCGCGATTTCAGCAGCTTGTCATAGGCATCGCCCAACGGCATCCGCCATGCGCCTTCATCTTCGGCCTTGGCCGATTTCAGGAAGGCGTCACAGAAGGTGTCGTTGTTCGAGAACACACCGGCATTCTCATGCCCCAGCCCGATGATGATCGCACCCGTCAAAGTGGCCAAATCGATCATGCCAACAGGCGCGAACCGTTCCTGCGCGTACCACATGACGTCACATAGAACCAAACGCCCCTCGGCGTCGGTGTTGATGATCTCGACCGTGTCGCCCTTCATCGATTTGACCACATCACCCGGTCGCGTGGCATTGCCCGAGGGCATGTTTTCAACCAGACCTACAAGCCCCACAACATTGGCCTTGGCTTTGCGTTTGGCCAGCGCGCGCATGGTGCCCGCGACAACGCCCGCACCGCCCATATCCATGGTCATGTCTTCCATACCGCCAGCGGGTTTAAGCGAGATACCCCCGGTATCGAACACAACGCCCTTTCCGACCAGAGCCAGAGGCGCATCGTCCTTGTCGCCTCCGTTCCACTGCATCACCACCACTTTGGACGGGCTGTCCGAACCCTGCCCCACGCAAAGCAAAGTACGCATGCCCAGCTCAGCTAGTTTGTCTTCGTCTAGCACTTCGACCTCAAGGCCCAGAGACTTCATCTCGTCCAGACGGGCGGCAAATTCGCTGGTTGTCAGGACATTTGCAGGCTCATTGGTCAAATCACGGGTCATCCGCACCCCATCCGCAACCGCATACATCGGTGCGAACTGGGCCTCGGCCTCTTCAGGCTTGTTGCAAGAGATTGTGACCGAGCCCGCGGCGTCGCTATCCTTAGTTTTATGCGCATCAAAATCATAGCTGCGCAGGGCGATCCCCATCGCCAGATGCTCGGCCCGTGCCTGATTGCCCGCCATCACCAGCATATCGCGCCCGCCCGCCAGTTTGGCCAACGCAGCACCGGCCTTGCGCGCCTCATCTGCCTCGGGGCGGCGAGGCAGGACCAGAACATCCAGAGCCTCGGCAGCCATTCCAACCGGCCAGGCCAGCGAGATGACATCGCCGGTTTTTGCCTTGCCAAACGCATCGCTTTCAACCAATCGGGCAACGGCCCCTTTGGTCAGGCGATTGGCCCGTCGGGCTGCCGGGCTCATCTTGCGGTCAGCTGGAACCACGATCGTAACGCGCCCTTCGGCCTGCGCCATGGCTTCCACGTCGAAGGCTTGAAAACGGATTGGGACTAGACTGCTCATTGCGCGCTCCTGAAACTGTGTTCCCCAAGACCTAGCCCGCGCCGCCCGGCTTGACCAGATAGCAGTTTTCCCTGACCGCCAATTGCATTAAGGTCCCCCAAAAATATCCGGCAGGCTCGGGGGAGACGACAGTGGCACGACAGCGCAGGCATAGACCGTCGCGCATGGGTTTATGCAAGGGCAATATTGACCTGAGCGCCAACGCTGCAAACCCTGCGGGGTCGCGCTTGTGATTTTGGATCGCTATTTCGCTCGCCGCTTCATGCAGAGTTTTCTGGTCATTGGGGGCATCTTTCTGACCCTGATGATTCTGATCGACTTGATCGAACAAGTGCGCCGGTTCGACGAGGTTGATCTGTCTTTTGGCCGCTTGTTGCAGCTGACCTTGCTGAACACACCTGCCGCGATCAGCGAAATGCTGCCCTTGCTGGTGATCCTGGCAACCATAGCGCTGTTTGTCGGGTTGGCGCGCACCTCGGAACTGGTGGTAACCCGCGCGACTGGCCGATCCGGCATACGCGCGCTGGTAGCGCCGGTCTTGCTGGCGCTTGTGATCGGGGCCCTAGCCGTGACGCTTCTGAACCCGATCGCAGCAGCTACCTCTGAAGAGTACAACCGCCTTTCTGATTCCTATCGAAACAATGGCAGCTCAGCGCTGTCGATCAGCGGCGAGGGTCTTTGGCTGCGCCAAAGCACCGAGACGGGCCAGGCCGTGATACACGCGCGCGGCACAGCAAATGGCGATGAGTTGAAATTGAGCGATGTGACCATCGTTTCATTCAACCCGGACGGAAAACCAACACAACAGATTGCCGCTGAACAGGCCCGATTGATCGATGGCAGCTGGGTCCTAAGCAATGCTAAAGTCTGGAACCTTGAAGACGGCCAGAACCCCGAGACACACTCGGTTGAGCATGCTCAGCTTGACCTTCCGACGACGCTGACCCGCCAACGTATTCTGGATACGCTGGGGCAGCAGGATTCTGTGTCGGTCTACGATTTGCCCCAATTGATAGCGGACCTGCGCGAGGCCGGCTTCTCGACCAAACAATATGAGGTCTGGCTACAAGTCCAACTGGCCCGCCCGTTCTTTTTGGTTTCGATGGTTCTGATCGGCGCAGCCTTTACCATGCGCCATGTACGCTTCGGCGGCACCGGCGTTGCGGTTCTGACCGCGGTATTGTTGGGGTTTGCCATTTATTTCGTGCGCAACTTTGCGCAAATACTCGGGGAAAACGGACAATTGCCCATCTACGTCGCCGCCTGGGCACCGCCCGTTGCTGCCATCTTTCTGTCGCTCGGCTTGTTGCTACATGCGGAGGACGGCTGATGCCGCGCATTCTGTCTGCGCTGATGGCGAGCGCCCTGGCTGTCACGGCCCCTGCTGCGCTGCTGGCTCAAACTGCGCCAGCACCTGCGACCAATCAGGCCACCCAACAGGATGAGCCCGCCCTGTTGGTCGCGGATAAGATATTCATCACGCCCGAACGCGTGCTGGTCGCCGAAGGCAATGTCGAGGCGTTTCAGGGCGATGCCAAGGTCAGCGCGCAGCGCATCACCTTTGACCGCGAAACCGGAAAACTGTCGCTTGAGGGACCCATTCGGATCGATCAGGGCGGGCGGACAACCTTGCTGGCAGATTCAGCCGAGCTGGATGATGGCTTGCAAAACGGGTTGCTGATCGGTGCGCGTATGGTATTCGATCAGCAGGTTCAGGTCGCCTCGGTTCAGGCGCGGCGCGCCTCGGGGCGCTACACACAGTTCAGCAAGGTCGCGGCCACCTCCTGCCATGTTTGTGCAAATGGCAAACCTCCGCTTTGGCAAATCCGGGCGCGCAAAGTGACCCATGATCAGCTAGAGCGGCAGCTTTACTTTGAAGGCGCGCAGCTGCGCGTGCTGGACTACCCGGTCTTCTATTTTCCATATCTGCGCCTGCCCGACCCGACGCTTGAACGCGCGACCGGGTTTCTGGCACCATCCTTCCGCAGAACCTCACAGCTGGGTCTGGGTCTGCAAGTGCCATACTTCATCAAGCTGGGCGACAACAAGGACCTGACGCTGACACCGTTTGTCTCGGCCAGCACCCGAACGCTGGGCTATCGCTATCGGCAAGCCTTCGTGAACGGACGCATCCAGTTCGAAGGTGCCTATACCCGCGATGATGTGCAGCGCGATCAGGATCGTGGCTATCTGTTTGCCAACGGCTTCTTCAATCTCAGGAATGACTTCCGGCTGACATTCGACCTCAAGACCACCTCGGACGATGCCTATCTGGCGGATTACGGCCTGCCCGATCTCGACCGGCTGCGCAGTGAGATCGCGCTGACCCGGATCAAGCGCGACACCGCCTTCAGGACCAGCCTGATCCACTATAAAACACTACGCGACAGTGAGGAACAGGATGAGATCCCCTCGCGCGTGTTTGACCTGAACTACGAGAAGCGGTTCTTCCCAAACACGGTCGGCGGCGAAATGCGGCTTGGCTTTGTGGCTCATGCCCATGAACGCACCAGTGACGAGAATGTTGTCGGGCGCGATATCGCGCGCGCGACGTTTGATGCGGAATGGCTGCGCAGCTGGACCTTTGCATCGGGGCTGCGCGCGGATGCCCAGATCGGCGCTGCAATTGATACGTTTAACATCCGTAATGACGACGCATTTCCCAGCAACGTCACGCGCACCACGCCCCGCGCGGCGCTGACCCTGCGCTATCCCATGACACGGCGCGAGCAAACCGGTGCGACCCAGTTTCTGGAACCAATCGTGCAATTCGGCTGGACCGATGTTTCGGACACGGATGTTCCGAACGATGAAAGCACCTTTCAGGAATTCGATCAGGGCAATCTGTTGTCCCTGTCCCGCTTTCCGGCCGAAGATCAGCGCGAAGACGGGGCAACAGCGGTGGTTGGCGTCAATTGGGCGCGTTACAAATCGAACGGATGGCAGGCCTTGGCCACAATCGGTCAGGTCTTTCGCGCCGATGCTGACCCGAATTTCAACCTGACCTCGGGCCTGCAGGGTACCAAATCCGATCTGCTGGTGGCTGGCCAGATTAAAACCGCCAATGGCTGGTCGCTGGCCGGGCGCGGCTTGATCGAAAGCGATTTCAGTTTTACACGCGCCGAGCTGCGCGGCGCCTGGACAGGCGAGTTCAGCGCAATATCAGGCAGCTATGTCTGGCAAGAGCCTGATCCGGCTGAAAATCTGGATGAAGAAGTGTCCGAGATCTGGTTGCGCGGGCGGCACCAAATCGATCAGAACTGGCTGACGCGTGCTTCGGCCCGCTACGATCTTGCCAATTCCGAACCCATCCGCCTGGGGCTGGGTGTGACTTATCAGAACGAATGCGTTCAGTTTAACATGTCCGTAAACAGACGCTTTACCTCAACAACGACTATTGAGCCTTCGACCGAATTCGGGTTTACCGTTACGCTGACAGGATATGCCGTTGAAGGCGGCGGAAAGACGTACAAGAGAAAATGCAGTTGATTTCAGGTTTCTTCAGGTTTCTCCGGGGCGGATGCGCCCGTTCGATCTCATCGGCGTTGGCTGCCGTTGTTTTGGCAGTCTCTGTCCCGCAGGCCAGTGCGCAAAGCCTGTTTTCCCCTGCGATCCGCGTCAATCAGGATATCATCACCTGGTTTGAGCTTGAGCAACGGCTGGAGTTCCTGAACGCGCTGGGTGTGCCGGGTGGAACCGAGGCAGAAGTGCGTCAGGCCCTAATCGACGACCGCCTGCGCCAGCAAGCCATGCGCGAGGCTGGCGTTCAGGCCGCGCCTGAAGATGTCCAGGTGGGTATTGACCAGCTCGCCGCTCGCGGCCAGTTCAGCACTGAACAGTTCCTGCAACTGCTCAGCGAAGCGGGTATCGAGCCTGAAACCGTTCGTGATTTTGTTGCGGATCAATTGTCATGGCGCGACTATATCAGCGCACGCTTCCTGTCGCAGGCCCGCCCCAGCGAAGACGAGATCAACCGGGCCCTGGGTCAATCCGGCGGTGGTGGTCTGCAGGTTCTGCTCTCCGAGATCATTATCCCGGTGAATCAGCAAACCGTTGCGCAGGCGGAGCGGCTGGCAGAAGAAATCTCGCGCCTCGAAGGGTATGACGCCTTCTCGGCAGCGGCAGCGCAATATTCAGCCGCTGACACCCGCAACAATGGCGGTCGTCTGGACTGGTTGAACATCAGTAACCTACCGCCCGCGCTGCAACCCGTGCTTCTGGGCCTCAAAAACGGTGAGATAACGGAACCACTGACCTTGCCGAACGCCATTGCGCTGTTCCAGATGCGCGGCGTGCGCGAAGTCGCAGCTGGCGCCCCCAGCTATTCGAAGATCGATTATGCAATCTACTACTTGCCTGGTGGTCGCAGTGCGGACGCGCTGGCGCAGGCCGCGCGCCTGAGCGAAGAGATTGACACCTGCGATGATCTTTATGGCATTGCCAAAGGACAACCCGCCGACGTGTTGGAGCGGACCGAAGCCGCCCCCTCCGATATCCCGCGCGATATCGCCGTTGAACTGGCCAAGCTAGACCGGAACGAAGTATCGACTACCCTGACCCGCAACAACGGTCAAACGCTGGTGTTTCTGATGCTGTGCAACCGCACCCGCGATCTGGGTGAAGATACCTCGCGCGTCGACGTGGCCAACGCCCTGACACAGCAGCGCTTGCAAGCCTTCTCAGAAAGCCTTCTGGAACAGCTACGCGCCGACGCCACTATCGTCGAGCAATGATTGCGCCCATCGCGCTCAGCTGTGGCGACCCGGCTGGAATAGGTCCGGAGATCGCCGCCAAAGCCTGGGCAGAGCTGCGCGATGACTGCCCGTTTTTCCTGATTGGCGATGCCACCCATCTGCCCCCAGGTACGCCCTTAGCCCGGATCACCGATCCGGCTGACGCGCTGGACGCAAGCGCCCAAACATTGCCCGTTCTGCACGTGGATTTCCCGGTCTCCAACATCCCGGGCCAACCGGAACCGGCCAATGCGCCCTCGGTCATTGACGCAATCGAGCGCGGCGTTTCTTTGGCTCAATCGGGCGCGGCCTCGGCCCTCTGTACGGCGCCTATCAACAAAAAAGCGCTGATCGACGGGGCCGATTTCGCCTACCCCGGCCATACCGAGTTTCTCGCCGCTCTGGCCGGGCGCCAACATGTGGTGATGATGCTGGCCAGCGCGCAGCTGCGCGTCGTGCCGGCCACGATCCACATCCCGCTCGCGCGTGTGCCACAGGAACTGACACCAGATTTGCTGACCCAAACCATCGCGCTGACCGCGCAAGGCCTGCAACAGCAGTTCGGCATCACACATCCCCGGATCGCCGTCGCGGGGCTGAACCCGCACGCAGGCGAAGGCGGCAAGATGGGCACAGAGGAGCTGGACTGGATCGCCCCGCTGCTGAAAGGCTTAGACAGCCCCGATTACACCGTCACCGGCCCGCACCCGGCGGATACGCTGTTCCACGCCGCCGCCCGCGCCCGTTATGACGCCGCTATCGCCATGTATCACGATCAGGCCCTGATCCCGATCAAAACACTGGATTTCGACCGGGGCGTGAATGTCACGCTGGGCCTGCCTTTCATCCGCACCTCGCCCGATCATGGCACCGCACTGGATATCGCCGGGCAAGGCATCGCCAATCCCACCAGCCTGATTGAGGCCCTGAAACTCGCCCAACGCATGGCACAAAGCTCTTGATCCTTCACCTAGCTAAAAATATCCCCGCCGGAGGCAAAAAACGTCTGGCGCTGTCCCATCAATCCGCGCGACTGTAACCGGATCATGAGCGCTATCGACACCCTGCCTCCGCTGCGCGAGGTCATCGCCACCCACCAGCTTTCAGCCCGCAAATCGCTGGGCCAGAACTTCTTGCTCGACCTCAACCTGACCGCCAAGATTGCGCGTCAGGCCGGGGATCTGACCCAATGCGATGTGCTGGAAATCGGCCCCGGCCCCGGCGGCCTGACCCGGGGGTTGCTTTCTGAGGGCGCGCGCAAGGTGGTTGCGGTGGAAAAAGACACGCGCTGTATCGCAGCGCTGAACGACATCGCCGCCGCCTATCCCGGCCAGCTTGAGGTGATCAACGGCGACGCGCTGGAAATCGACCCGCTCGAACACCTGACCCCTCCGATCCGCATCGCCGCCAACCTGCCCTATAATGTAGGCACCGAGCTTCTGGTTCGCTGGCTTACGCCACCCCAATGGCCACCCTTCTGGCAAAGCCTGACCCTGATGTTCCAACGCGAAGTGGCCGAACGCATCGTCGCCCAACCGGGCAATAAAGCCTATGGCCGCCTCGCCATCCTGGCTCAATGGCGGGCCGAGGCTCGCATTGCCATGTCCCTGCCCCCTGGCGCGTTCACGCCACCACCCAAGGTCTCCAGCGCCGTGGTCCACCTGAGTGCCCTGCCCGAACCGCGCTACCCCGCAGACGCCGCAACCCTATCCCGCGTTGTCGCAGCAGCGTTCAACCAACGCCGCAAAATGCTGCGCGCTTCTCTGAAAGGTGTGGCCCTGGATATCGAAGACCGCCTGATCGCCGCCGGGATCAAACCCACCGAACGCGCAGAACAAGTGCCGTTGGAGGCGTTTTGTGCCTTGGCCCGGGAAATCTGTAAAGGCTGACAATGAGAACCTGACTTGTAAGGTCACGCGAACTCGAAAACCGGTCTTTTCATTCGTCGGGGAATGGACATACACCGACACGCATATTTCCGCTGAGCAAGATAAAGCAGCCATTTACGTCGCTGTGACAAAGGCTGACGTTTCAAGGGACTTAGTCGCTCTTTGAGCGCACCAAGGTGCGTTCTGCCCGAGCGAAACTAATAGTTTTCAAACGTTTCCTCATAGGGCACCCCAACGGCCCGTATTTTATCAACCAACCAAGACAGGCTGACGCCGGAGAATGACCTGAGTTGGATGGGATCCCGCGCGTGGAAATGCACCCAATACTGACGCACATCCATGTCTTCTTGTTTTTGAATGGTCTTGAGTTCTATCCGCTCGATCTCCGTTAACGGCGCGGCGAAACCATCCTCTTTGCCATGTGCGTGATCAGGGACCTGCCAAAGCAGATCGCGGTCAGTAAGTCGAAAATGCCACTCGCCCGTCGTTGACCGCGCGCGCAGCGCGAAGACCAATTCCTTCAACAACCTGTAAATCCCCGTGCCTATCATCATAGCGCCGAAAAAGGACCAAACGGTCAACGCTTCGATTGCGTCAATATCGAGTGACAGGATCTTGTCTTCAGACAGCAGCCGTATCCCAAACCAGATTAGACCCACTGCAAACAACGGAGCTATGATGAGCCGTGTTCGGTTTCTACCCCGAACGGATTGACGCACATCGAAATATGGCTCGCCTTCGGCAATTTCAGTCACTCTACCCCCCGGGATGGTTTATGCTAGCGGCACAGGCGCCATCCTGCGGAAGTTCGCACAAACTCTCAATACGCGATGGCCCTGCTGTCACAGATTTCCCGACGTCCAAACGCGCTGCGGCTTGCGTTGAATTCGACCCGACCGCTCCCGCAGCAGAGAGTATAGTCACAATGATAACATCCAACAAAAAGCCCTGCGTTTATCGGCAGGGCTTCTTCGGATTTTGTCTCTATCTCACTCCGCCGCTTCGGGCGTGTCGCCGCCGTTTGCCGCTGGCTCATCATTGGTTTCAGCCGTAGGCTTCGGCTTACGCTGACGCGGGCGACGCGGGGCTTTTTCCTTGCGCTCTTTCGGCTCAGGGGCTTCGGCATCACTACCTTGATTTTCAGGTGTTTCCACCAGACCCGATTCCGGAGAAGCTGCGGGCGCGTCAAAACCCATGACATCGGGCTGAGGTGCCTCGGCAGGGTCCGCCTGACGGGCCGCTTCGCGTTCCTGGCGTTCGGCGCGTTCGCGATCTCGCTCGGCCTGACGTTCGCGATTCTGGCGTTCCTGCTCTTCGCGGCGGGCTTCGATTTCACGCTGCGCTTCGCTCAACATGCGCAGATAATGCTCCGCGTGTTGTTGAAAGTTCTCGGCCGCAACACGGTCGTTGGACAGTTGCGCATCGCGCGCAAGCTGGTTGTATTTATCAATGATCTGCTGCGGGGTACCGCGCACTTTGCCTTCGGGGCCCGAGCTGTCAAAAACACGGTTAACGACGTTACCGCCGGAAGGACGATTGCGGTTGTTCTTTGCCCGCGAGCGGGATTTGGAAGATCTCATCTTACTTTTCGTCAGCCTTATACATACGCTGTCGATCAACCCCGTTTTTGCACTGCTCTTAGGCGTTTGCCGCGACGGAATCTCGACTTTTTGGGCTTGGCGTCAGGGGTGCGCTGCAACAGCGTCAACCTCGCCGACTAATCTTGAGTAAACATGTCCAGCACCGGCAGACAAGAGGATTCTCAGAATTTTCGCAGGTTTTTTACATAAACCGGCGTTTTTCGGCCTCAGTTTCTGGTTTTCATCCTGGCAAACGGGCCCCGACCACGCGGTCACGGCCGTCCAGATCGGGGATAATGCGGATGTCAGACAGGCCTGACGCATCAAACAATGCTGAAACCTGTTGGGCCTGTGTCGGACCAATCTCAACCAGAATGCGCCCGCCTGGCAGCAGAAAGTCTGGCGCATCCGCGGCGATGTGGCGATAGGCGTTCAGCCCGTCACCTTCATCGGTCAGCGCCATCCGGGGCTCATGCTCGCGCACTTCGGGCGACAGCCCAGTCATCTCGGACAGTGAGATGTAAGGGGGGTTGGATAGGATCAGATCGAACTTGCCCTGAATGGTCGAGAACCAGTTGGATTGAACCACCTCAATACGATCCTGCACCTTGTGCTGCACGGCGTTGGCGCTGGTTTGCAGGCAGGCAGCCTCGCTCAAATCAACCCCAACGCCTGTGGCACTGGCGCGTTCGGCCAAAAGCGTAATCAGAATGCAGCCAGAGCCGACACCAAGATCCAGAACATGATCAAAGGGCTCGCTGAGCGCGGCTTCGATCAGCGCCTCGGTTTCGGGGCGCGGATCCAGCACTTCATTGCTGACGCGGAAGCGGCGTCCATAGAACTCACGCTCGCCCAGCAGATGGGAAACCGGCACGCGGATCGCGCGGAGTGAGATCAGTTGATCATAGCGTTCGGCAATATCGGGGGCTAATTCCTCGGGCGCAATCAGAGTCACGCGGCTGGCTTCGATCCGGGCGGCATGCGCCAGCAAGACACGGGCATCGCGGGCCGGATCTTCCACACCCGCCGCCCGCAGGCGTGCCGTTGCGGTCACCATGACCTGCGCTGCCGTTTGCGCGCCGGTCATTGCGCCATCTCGGCCAGCAGCCGGGCCTGATCGTCCGCCGTCAGCGCGTCGATCACCTCATCCAGGTCGCCCTGCATCACCTGATCCAGCTTATAAAGCGTCAGATTGATGCGGTGGTCGGTCATGCGCCCCTGCGGGAAGTTATAGGTTCTGATCCGCTCAGACCTGTCCCCCGACCCCACCTGACTGGCCCGATCGGCCGAGCGTTCGCTGTCGATGCGCTGGCGTTCCAGATCGTACAGGCGTGTCTTCAGCACCTGCATCGCGATTTCACGGTTGCGGTGCTGGGATTTCTCTGAGCTGGTCACAACCAAACCGGTCGGCAAATGGGTGATCCGCACTGCCGAGTCGGTCGTGTTGACGTGCTGCCCGCCCGCGCCCGAAGATCGCATCGTGTCGATGCGGATATCATTGGCGTCGATCTGGATGTCCACATCCTCAGCCTCGGGCAAAACAGCAACCGTGGCGGCAGAGGTATGAATACGCCCGCCACTTTCGGTTTCGGGCACGCGCTGAACGCGGTGCACGCCGGATTCGTATTTCATCCGCGCAAAGACGTTGTCGCCCTTGATATGGGCCACCACCTCTTTGATCCCGCCGAGGTCCGAGGCCTGTTCCTCGATGATCTCAAACCGCCACCCCCGTGCCTCGGCATAGCGTTGATACATCCGCAGAAGGTCTCCGGCGAACAGCGCGGCTTCATCCCCCCCTGTTCCGGGACGGATTTCCAGCATAGCCGGACGCGCATCTGCGGCATCCTTTGGCAACAGCGCCAGTTGCAGTGCATGTTCTGCCTCGGGGATGCGGGCCTTCAGCTCGGGGATTTCCTCTTCGGCCAGCTCTTTCATATCCGGGTCGGCCAGCATCGCCTCGGCTTCGGCCAAATCCGCCACCAGCTGCCGCCATCCCATGATCTGATCGACCACCGGCTTGAGGTCGGAATACTCTTTAGCCAAAGCCGCAATATCCCCGCCCGAGGCACCATCGGCCATGGCCGCTTCGAGGTATTGGAATCGCTGGGTTATCTGCTCAAGGCGTTCTTCGGGGATCATCCGGGCGGTGTCTATCATCCGGGGGCTTTGGTCAAGGGCCAGCCTTGTGCTAAGCTGCCCTGCATGAAGGGGTTGATTATCGTTTTATCGCTGTTCGCTGCACCCGCAATGGCCGACTATGTCGGTCCCGACGGCAAGGTTCGCGATTGCTACTGCACCGACAAAGCCGGTTCACGCGTGGAGCTGGGCGAGATGATTTGCCTGCAAGTCGATGGTCGCATGTTCATGGCGCAGTGCCAGATGTCGTTGAATGTGCCGATGTGGCGCGAGGTGCAGGAGGGGTGTTTGTCCTCGGGTTTGGACTGGCCCGATCTGGATCATACCCTCAAGAGTTCCGAGTCATAACTGCCGCCTACATCTGCCCCAACCACGCATCAACGCGGGCCTTGTTCACCCCGAAATCCTTACGGCCAAAGCGTAACCGGCCATGGATTCGCAGCGTGTCTCCGTCCTGCTGGACTGTAGTGTAATCGGGAAAGCCAAACACCTTAGTGCGGGTGATGTAGGTGATCATCCCTTCGCTCACTGAACCGGCTAGAACGCGGGTACGCGGCGTTGCACCAGCGATACTGTGAAGCCGCGCCAGCCCATCAGGACCGGTCTCGACGATCCGAACTACACCACCCGGCAGATCTCTCTCCGCGCCTTCAGGGGCCACGTGCCAGCGCGCAGGGTCTGAAGGCGCAAGACGGATATAGGCGCCCATTGCGACACCCATCGCAATCAATAACCAAAACACCATCTTCATCTGTCCGCTCAATCCATTTGCGTCCAGCCTATCGACATCGCGCGTCGGCCACACCCCTACCGTGACGTCACGCCCGGCAGGATGCAAAGCAACTCAAACAAAAGGTTTGCTGCCGTGAGTGCCGTATTACCGGAGGGGTCATAGGGCGGTGAGACCTCGACCAGATCACAGCCCACCACATTGATCCCCTGCAAGGCGTGGATCAGTTGCAGCGCCTGTGGTGTGGTCAGACCGCCGATCTCGGGCGTGCCTGTTCCGGGGGCATAAGCCGGGTCAAGGCTGTCGATGTCATAGGTGATATAGACCGGGTGATCCTCAACCGTCTTGCGGATTTGCGAGCCGATCTGTGTCAAGTTCTGTTGCCACAACTCCCATGCGGGAAACTGACGGAACCCCCAGTCCTTGGCCTCGGTAAAATCGGTGGCGGCATAGCCCGAGCCGCGAATACCGATCTGAAAGGTCTTGTCAGGGACAATCAGCCCCTCTTCGTAAGCACGGCGAAAAACGGTGCCGTGGGTTTCGCGTTCGCCAAACATCTCATCGTTTACATCCGCATGGGCATCCACATGCACCAGCGCCACCGGCCCGTGTTTCGCGGCAATCGCCCTTAGGATCGGCAGGGTGATAGAATGATCGCCACCCATAGCGACAGGGGTCACGCCCTGAGCCAGTATTCCGTTATAACTGTCTTTGATGATCTTCAGGCTTTCAGACAGCGAGAATGTGTTGATCGCCAGATCGCCGATATCCGCAATCTGCATGCTGTCAAACGGGGCGGCCGTTGTGGCCATGTTATAGGGTCGGATCATCGCGCTTTCGCTACGGATTTGCTTGGGCCCGAACCGCGTGCCCGACCGCCACGAGGTCCCGATATCCATCGGTATCCCCAACACCGCCACATCCAGCCCCGACAGCGAGGTCGCCTGCGGCAGCCGCATGAACGTGTTCGGCCCGGAAAACCGCGCCAGATCGTTGCCGCTAATGGGTTGATTGTATTCAGTCATGCGCGTTTGGGTCCCATCCCGTCCATTCACTTGCTTAAGCACATACCGGAAGTATGGCTAATCATCGGTTAACGCGCGCCGTTGCACGTTTACTTTTTGTCAGCCATAAGCCTGTTCCACCCCAGCAGGCAAATAATCTGCGTCGCCACGTGGGCCCCGGCAATCGCCGTTGCCCCAGACGTGTCGTAGGGCGGAGAGACCTCGACCACATCCCCGCCCTTGATGTTGATCCCGGCGATATCACGCAAAATGATCTGCGCTTGAATCGACGTTATCCCACCCCAAACCGGCGTCCCAGTCCCAGGTGCAAAGGCCGGGTCCAGTCCGTCGATATCGAAGCTCAGATAGACGGGACGGTCGCCGAGAATGGATTTGATCTTCTGCGCCACGGCGGCGGGGCCGGACTCGTAAACCTCGCGCGCATCGATGATGTTGACGCCCAGAGTATCCTCGTTGCTGGTACGGATACCCACCTGAACCGAACGTTTCGGGTCCACGATCCCCGATTTCACCGCCTTGTAAAACATGGTCCCATGATCGACGCGGGACATATCATCGTCGGCCCATGTATCCGTATGCGCATCGAATTGCAGCAGGGATATGGGCCCGTATTTCTCGGCATAGGCTTTCAGGATGGGAAAACTGATATAGTGATCCCCGCCCAGCGTGACCGAGGCCACATCGGCGGCCAGGATCGTCCGGATATGGTCCGTCAGCGTGTCTGGAAAGGCCGGGATATTGGCGTAGTCATAGGCCATATCGCCATAGTCGACGATTGCCAGTTCGCTGAGCGCATCGAACGGCCAACCGTATGGTGCGTCGGGGGATTGCAAGGCACTCGCCTCGCGGATCGCGCGGGGGCCCAGCCTTGTGCCAGGGCGGTTCGTCACTGCTTGGTCAAAGGGCACGCCGGTGACAGCGATATCCACACCATTCAGATCCTTGGTATATAGCCGTCGCAGGAAAGAAGTCGCGCCACCAAAGGTGTTCTCATAGGACAAGCCCTTGAGGTCGGGGTTGGTAAAGGCCTCATCGACCTGATGTTTTGCGTCTTCCAGTGCCATGTCTTGTCCCCTCAGCCCAGCGGCTGCGCCTTTTCCACGATCCGGGCAAAGAACGAGGCCCCGACCGGCGCGATATCGTCGTTGAAGTTGTATTTCGGGTGATGCAACCCGGCGCCCTCACCCTGACCCAGAAACAGATACGCCCCCGGACGCGCCTGCAGCATGTATGAGAAATCCTCGGCCCCCATATCGCGGCCCATATTGTCGACAACGCGGTCCTCACCTGAGACCTCGCGCGCCACATCTGCGGCAAAGGCCGTTTTCTCGGCGTCATTGATCGTCGCCGGATAGCCGATTTGATAGTCCAACTTTGCCTCAACGCCATATGAGGCCGCCTGCCCTGCCACGATCTGCTCCATCCGCTCCATCACCATCTTCTGCACCGACGGGTCAAACGTGCGAACGGTGCCGTTCAGGTAAGCCGTGTCCGGGATCACATTGTTCACCGTTCCGGCGTGAATTTGCGTGACGGAGATCACCAGATCCTGCACCGCATAGTGGTTCCGGCTGACAATTGTCTGGATGGCCTGCGCAATCCCGCAGGCCGCCATTACCGGATCTTTGGTCTGGTGCGGCAACGCTCCGTGCCCGCCCTGCCCTTGCACGTGGATCTCGAACGTGTCCACAGCAGCCATCAGAGGCCCGGCTGTCGTGTAGAAGGCCCCCTCGGGATTTCCCGGATCATTGTGAATGCCATAGACCTGAGAGATGTCGAACCGGTCCATGATGCCTTCCTGCACCATCACATCCGCGCCACCGCCTTCTTCTTCGGCCGGTTGGAAGATCAACGCCACACGGCCCGCAAAATTCCGCGTCTCAGCCAGATAGCGCGCAGCGCCCAGCAGCATCGTGGTGTGCCCGTCATGGCCGCAAGCATGCATCTTACCGGGGTTCTTCGAGGCATATTCAACGCCCGTCTCCTCGGGGATCGGCAGCGCGTCCATATCCGCGCGCAACCCAATGGTTGGCCCGTCCCCCTGCCCGTTGATGATCGCCACCATCCCCGTCTTGGCAATGCCTTCGTGCAGCTCATCCACGCCGAACTCCCGCAGGCGCTCGGCAACAAAAGCGGCTGTCTCGTAGCATTCGAACTCCAGTTCAGGGATCGTGTGCAAGTGCTGGCGCCACTTGGCCATATCGGCGGCAAAATCGGCAATGCGGTTGACGACGGGCATCTGGGGTGGACTCCTGATCGGGACTGCGGAATGGATGCATCTGACACCGGAACGAAAGGGTTCGCAATGGCTGAAAATCCACTGATCCATGACAGCGATGCGGGTATAGAACGCCTGCTGGAAATCATGCGCCGCTTGCGCGACCCGCAAAGCGGTTGTCCGTGGGACATCGAACAGGATTTCGCCACCATCGCCCCCTACACGATCGAGGAGGCGTATGAGGTCGCCGACGCCATCGAACGGCAGGCTTATGATGAGTTGAAAGGAGAATTGGGCGACCTGCTGTTCCAATCCGTCTTTCACGCCCAAATGGCTGAGGAAGCGGGACATTTCACCTTTCAGGACGTTGTCCGCACCATGTCCGACAAGATGGTCGCCCGTCACCCGCATGTCTTTGGCGACGAATCCCGTGAAAAATCCGCTGATCAACAAACCAAGGATTGGGAAACGATCAAAGCTGCCGAACGCGCAGGCAAGGAACAGAAAGGCGCGCTGGATGGTGTGGCCGCCAACCTGCCCGCCCTTCTGCGGGCCCAAAAACTGCAAAAACGCGCTGCCCGCGTGGGATTTGACTGGCCCGATGCCAGCCATGTGCTGGCCAAGATCTCCGAAGAGGCTGCCGAACTGGAAGAGGCGCGCGACAGCATGGATGCAGACGCGCTGGAGGATGAATTTGGCGACCTGTTGTTCGTGATGGTGAATCTGGGCCGTCATTTGGGCATCGAGGCCGAAACCGCTCTGCGTCGCACCAATGCGAAATTCACCCGTCGCTTTGAGAAGGTCGAGGCGCGGCTGGCCGACCGCGGCAAAACCCCCGCTCAAAGCGATCTGGCCGAGATGGATGCGCTATGGGATGAGGTCAAAACCGAGGAGCATCGCGCTAACGGCAAACTCCCGCCTGCGGATGCGAAGATTGGGGCCTGAAACCGCTGGACAAGTGTGGTGACACTTGCGAGTGTCCGCGCTTCAAGACACCGGAGGCACAATGGCACCCCGCAAGATCATCATCGACACCGACCCCGGACAGGACGACGCCGTCGCCATTCTGCTGGCGCTGGCCAGCCCGGAAGAGATCGAGGTTCTGGGCATCACCGCCGTTGCCGGAAACGTCCCGCTGGAACTGACCGCCAAGAACGCCCGCATCGTTTGTGAGCTGGCAGGGCGCACGGATATTCCGGTTTATGCGGGGTGCGATTGCCCGCTCAAACGCCCGCTGGTCACTGCGGAACATGTCCACGGCAAAACCGGTCTGGACGGCCCGGTTCTGCCGGACCCACAGATGCCTCTGGCCGAGGGTCACGGGGTGGATTTTATCATCGAAACCCTGCGCGCGCATGAGCCGGGCACGGTAACGCTCTGCCCGTTGGGGCCGCTGACCAATATCGCTACAGCGTTCCAGAAAGCGCCTGATATCATCGAGCGGGTGCAGGAAATCGTCCTGATGGGCGGCGCGTATTTCGAGGTCGGGAACATAACACCAGCCGCCGAATTCAACATTTATGTCGATCCGGAAGCCGCTGAAATCGTGTTTAAATCTGGCATTCATATTGTGGTGATGCCGCTGGATGTTACCCATGATGCGCTGGTCACACCCCATCGCAACGATGCGTTCCGCGCGCTCGGCAGCCAGGTTGGCCATGCGGTTGCCGAAATGACCGATTTCTTTGAACGGTTCGACAAGGAAAAATACGGGTCAGAAGGTGCGCCGCTGCACGACCCCTGCGTGACAGCCTATCTGATACAGCCAGAGCTGTTCTCGGGCCGTCACATCAACGTTGAGATTGAAACCCAATCAGAACTGACTTTGGGCATGACCGTCGCGGATTGGTGGGGCGTAACCGACCGTACACCAAACGCCATGTTCATGGGCGACGTCGACGCGCATGGCTTTTTCACGCTTCTGACAGAAAGGCTGGCCCGTCTATGACCGCCGCGCTCCGCCTGGCCCGCCCTGAGGATCTGGATCGCCTGATGACGTTGGTTTCGGCCTTCCATGGCGAAGAGGGTATTGAACAGGACGACCAGAAACGCCGCGCCGCGCTAACCCCCTTGCTGGAGGGTATACCGCATGGATGTGTTTACCTGATCGGCCCGGGCCGCGCGCCGTTGGGCTATGTCATCCTGACCTTCGGCTGGTCGGTCGAGTTTGGCGGCATGGACGCGTTTGTCGATGAGATTTACATCCGCCCTGCCGTTCGGGGCCGAGGCATCGCAACTGAAGTTCTGCTGGAACTGCCCAAAGCCCTTGCCGGGGCTGGTCTGACCGCGCTGCATCTTGAAGTCGACCGCACGAATGAGGCAGCGCAAAAGCTATATCTGCGCACCGGCTTCAAAGCGCGTGAGCGGTACATGCTGATGAGCAAGATTCTCTGAGCGCTCAACTCTTTGCATTCCGAACCCCTTGTGTCCGCACGGCCCAGCTTTCAGGGCTATAATGGTTGTTTTTGATCCATCTTTCCCCGTGACCGCGCCTCTCTCTGACATTTAGACAGCGCGGCACAATCAAAAGCAGACATTTAAAGGGATACGCAGATGGAACAATTGATCGGACAATTGATCGGCGGCGCAATTGGCGGCTCGGGTGGCGGCAAGATCGTCAAAGGCTCGGATATGGGTAATCTGGGCAACATGCTCGCCGGGGCCGTGGGCGGCGTTGGCGGTGGCCAGTTGCTAAGCGGCCTATTGGGTGCTGGCGGCGCGGCGGCAGGCGGTATGGATATTGGTGCGCTTGCTGCAAACTTTGTCGGCGGTGGGATCGCCGGGCTGGTTGTTCAAGTCGTTGTCGGCATGATCATTAAGAAAATCAAGGGCTAACACCTTTTGCGCCAGCAAAAACGGGGGCGAGAGGCCCCCGTTTTTTTTGTTTATTTCAGGATCGACGCGCCCGCGTATTCGGCAACTTCGCCCAGAGATTCCTCGATGCGGATCAACTGGTTGTACTTGGCCAACCGGTCCGACCGCGCCAACGAGCCGGTTTTGATCTGACCGCAGTTCGTCGCAACTGCCAGATCGGCAATCGTGGCGTCTTCGGTCTCGCCTGAGCGATGCGACATCACGTTGGTGTACCGTGCGCGGTGGGCCATTTCGACGGCGCGCAGTGTTTCGGTTAGAGATCCGATCTGGTTCACCTTGACCAGCATCGAATTCGCGCAGTCGCGCTCGATGCCTTCGGCCAGACGCGCGGGGTTGGTCACGAATAGGTCGTCGCCCACCAGTTGCACCTTGTCGCCAATGGCGTCAGTCAGGGCCTTCCAACCGTCCCAGTCATCTTCGGACATGCCGTCTTCGATTGAGATGATCGGATAGTCGTTGACCAGCGCCGCCAGATAGGCCGCGTTTTCGTCTGATGTCAGGGTCGTGCCCTCGCCTGCCAGCACGTATTTGCCGTCTTTGAAATATTCAGTCGCCGCGCAATCCAGCGCCAGATGGATTTCCTCACCCGGTTTGTAGCCTGCCTTCTCGATGGATTTCAGGATGAAATCCAAGGCTTCGCGGGTCGATGCGATGTTCGGTGCAAAACCGCCCTCATCGCCCACACCGGTGGCCAGACCCGCCGATGACAGTTCTTTCTTTAGCGTATGGAACACCTCGGAGCCCATGCGCACCGCCTCGCGGATATTCGCGGCCGAGGTCGGCATGATCATGAATTCCTGAATGTCGATTGGGTTATCGGCATGTTCGCCGCCATTGATGATGTTCATCATCGGTACCGGTAGAACGCGCGCCGAGGTGCCGCCAACATAGCGGTACAGGGGCTGAGTGGTGAAATCCGCCGCCGCTTTAGCGGTCGCTAGAGAGACACCGAGAATGGCGTTTGCACCTAGACGACCTTTGTTGTCGGTGCCGTCCAGTTCGATCATCGCCTGATCGATGGCCACCTGCTCGGTCGCGTCAAACCCAACCAGTTCCTCGGCGATTTCACCGTTCACGGCAGCGACAGCCTCTAGCACGCCCTTGCCCATGTAGCGGGACTTGTCACCGTCACGCTTTTCGACCGCCTCATATGCTCCGGTCGATGCGCCCGAAGGTACGGCGGCGCGGCCCATGGTGCCGTCTTCCAGAATCACGTCCACTTCGACCGTCGGGTTGCCCCGGCTGTCAAGAATTTCACGTGCATGGATGTCGATGATGGTGCTCATGAGGCCCGTCCCTGTGGCTGAAATCAGTTGCACGCCTCATAGCAGCAACCAGCAAAAAGTAAACCTATCACGTTACCGCTAACACCCATATTCTCTGGCCTTTAGGGCTAACAGTTTGCTGTTTGCGCCAACAAGCGATCAGGCTGGAACCATCTGCCGCGCCAGCCGACGCTCACGGACAAAGGTGTAAAGGCCCGAACCGATGATCAGCGTGGCGCCTGCCAGGGTCAGTGCATCCGGGCGCTCGTTGAACATCAACATGCCTGCGATCATTGAGAACACAAGCCGGGTATAGCGGAAGGGCATCATGGCCGATGCCTCACCCACCCGCATTGCAGCCACGATGCCGTAATAGCCCAACATGCTGAACACAAAGGCAGCTAGGTATGGCACAACCTGAGCCGATTGCACCGGAGCATATGTTTGCCCGGTGGTCAGCATCAACACGCCACCGGCGATGATCGCGGCGATATAGGCTTGCATCGCAACCACGGTCGAGGCGACCCGAACGTCCAGCCTGCGGGTGATCAGATCCCGCGCGGCAATCAGAAAGACAGTTGCAACAACCAGCAAGGTTTCCGGCTGGAACCCCTCCAGCCCCGGGCGGATGATCATCAGAACGCCGATGAATCCGACGCCAATGGCGCTCCAACGGCGCCAGCCTACCTGTTCGCCCAGAAACAGCGCGGCCCCCATCGTCACCGCCAAGGGCAGCGCCTGAAACACCGCTGCCACCGTTGACAGATCGATCAGAGACAGTGCGGTCACGAACAACACCGCGCCCAGCCCCTCAGAGGCCGCACGCGCAAGCGGCAAGAGCCCCCATGCTGCCGGATCAAAGATCCGCTTACGCGATGCGACCGACAAGATGGCAAAGCTGCCACCACAGACGATGCCCAGCGCAATCAAGATCTGCCCGGTCGGCACGTTGGCTGACAGGTGTTTGATAAACATATCTTCGATTGCAAAGGCTGCCATCGACCCGATAAGCAGCAAGATGCCGTTTACGTTGTTCATGCGCGTTTCCATTGGATCGGACCGCAAACCAGCAGGCCCAATGGTCACCAGAACCCAAACGCCCGCAACGTCGCAACCACAATTGCGGCAATGTTCAATGAATTCCCGTGCGCCGACCAATCGCGTTTCGTGATGTGTCAGTCTTTGTCCAACGGCACACCGTACAGCTCAAGCCGATGGCCTTTAAGCTTGTAGCCCAGCTTGGCAGCGATTTTTTCCTGCAGAACCTCGATCTCGGGATCGACAAATTCAATCACCTCGCCCGATTGCATGTCGATCAGATGATCATGGTGATCACGTTCTGCATCTTCATAGCGGGCGCGCCCGTCACCGAACTCAAGCCGTTCGAGAATCCCCGCCTCTTCAAACAGCTTGACGGTGCGGTACACCGTGGCGATCGAAATACCGGAATCCAGCGCAGAGGCACGGGCATACAGCTCTTCCACATCGGGGTGATCGGCGCTCTGTTCCAGCACCTGCGCGATGATGCGTCGCTGGCCTGTCATGCGCAGGCCCTTGGTCTCACAACGCGAGATAATCGTATCCGACATGATGCCCCTCAGCCGCTTCTTGGGTTGCTGTCATAACCGGTCTGATCGCCCAGCGCTACAGGGATTCGACGACCCAGGTTGAGATCATACCGCGCGCTGTAAATCTGCCCAGATCGGCAAATGATCCGAGGCGATATGGGCTGGGCGATCCTGATGCGCCCCGTGATCCAGTGCCGTGATCCCCTGCCCCAAGGCGATCCGATCCAGTGCACCCAGCGGCTGCGCCGCCGGAAAGCTGGCGACCGGTGGCAAAAACCGCATCTCGGGCACCAGCTTGTCCAGCACGGGCTGGCGTGACCATTCGTTGAAATCCCCGGCCCATACGGTGGGCATTTCATCCAGCCCGTCATCACACCGTCGGATATGCGTGATCTGCTGACGCCGGGACGCAGGCAGCAACCCCAGATGCAGGCCCATCACCCGCAGCGGCCCGATCTGCGTGTCGAATTCAACCCGAACAGCGCCGCGCGGCTCGAACCCCGGCAACTCGTGGTGATCTGTTGTGCGGACCGAGATCTGGTCGCCCCGCCAGATCACCGCATTGCCATGCCAGCCCAGACTGCCCGCTCCGCCCAGATCAACGATCTGCCAGCCAGCTTCATCCAGCATGAAATGCGGTAAAGCGGCAGGGCGCGGTGGCAGGCGTTTGTCGGCCTCCTGCAGCACAACGATATCCGCTTGCATCCCGTCAAGGACCTGCATGATCCGCTGCGGCTGACGTCGGAAATCCAGCCCGACGCATTTCTGGATATTGTAACTGGCAAGACGCAAGGTCTGGGCTGAAGTCATGATCGCAGTCTAAGCAGCTGAGCAAACGGTCATTTTATGTAGCGACAAAGCCAGACGCGAAACAAGCCCGCGCTGCTCATGTCCCGCAGAACGTTGCCTGAACAACCTCACTGGATGTCGGGGGCCGCATCAGGTCTGCCGCCTCGGGCTGATCCTCATAAGGCTGCGCCAGAACCGTGTTCAGTCGATGGAACGGGGCATAATCGCCCTTTACAGCGGCCTCGATCATCTGCTCCAAGCGATGATTGCGCGGAATGAAAGCCGGGTTCGCGGCGATCATCACCACTCGTGGATCGTCTTCCCTATCCAGTCGCGCGGTCCAACCGTCCGCCCAGCCGTCAAAGGCGCTTGGATCGGTGAACTGGTCTCGCGCAGCATTGCCCGCCAAAGCACGGAACGTATTGGTGAAATCCGCCTGGTTTTCAGCCATGCGCTTCAACAGGTCAGAGATCAGGTCTTGATCCGCCTCTTCCGCGCGCGTCAGGCCGATCTTAGCCCGGAACCGCGTCAGCCATTGCTCCTGCAACAGATCAGGCATCGCATGCACAATCTCGGTCGCCTCTTCCACGGCGGCCTCTTTATCTTCCATCTGCTGGATCAGAGCGGTCGCCAGCTGCGCCAAGTTCCACACGGCGATATCCGGTTGGTTGGAATAGGCATAGCGCCCCATCCGGTCAATCGAGCTATAGACGGTATTGGGGTGATAGCTGTCCATGAAGGCGCAAGGGCCATAATCAATGGTCTCACCGGCTATCGAGGAATTGTCGGTGTTCATCACCCCGTGAATAAACCCAACGCTCATCCAATGCGCAATCAGCCGCGCCTGCGCATCGCGCACCCCGCGCAGCAGGCCCATCGGCCCGTCGGCCTGCGGGTAGTGGCGTTCGATGGCATAGTCGGTCAGCCGTCGCAGGTTTTCCAACTGCCCACGCGCCGCAAACACCTGAAACGTGCCCACCCGCAGATGGCTACGGGCCACGCGGGTCAAAACCGCACCCGGCATCGCCACTTCGCGATAGACAGGCTCACCTGTTTCCACGGCCGCCAGTGCCCGGGTGGTTGACACGCCCAGCGCATGCATCGCCTCTGACACCACATATTCGCGCAGAACCGGCCCCAACCAGGCGCGCCCATCCCCCCGCCGCGAAAACGGCGTAGGCCCCGAGCCCTTGAGTTGGATATCCCGCCGCACGCCATCGGCCCCAATGGTCTCACCCAGCAACACGGCGCGCCCATCGCCCAGTTGCGGATTATAAGTCCCAAACTGATGCCCGGAATAGAGCTGCGCCAAGGGTTCTGCCCCATTTGGCAGCGCATTTCCGGCAAAGACTTCGGCCATTTCTTGCGCTTCGCCGGGCGATATCCGCAGCAGTCGCGCCAGATCTTCGTTGAACGCGATCAGCGTTGGTGCCCGCACGGGCACAGGCGCTTGCCGAGAAAAGAACGCATCGGGCAAACGGGCGTAACTGTTGTCAAACGGGATCGTCAGGGTCATGTCGCAAACATATGAGCTGCGCCGACAATTGCCATAGCAGATCGCGCGAGCCCGTGCATAATCCAGACAGAAACGCCGAGGATACCATGACCGCCGACGACATCATCACCCACCTGAACCTGCAGCGCCATCCAGAAGGCGGCTGGTTCAAGGAAACTTGGCGCGCCGATAATCCCGGCCGCGCCACAGGCACCTGTATCTACTTTCTACTGCAAGCCGGAGAGAACAGCCATTGGCACCGCGTCGACGCCACCGAAATCTGGCTCTACCACTCCGGTGCGCCGCTGATCCTGTCCCTCAGCGAAACGGATCAGGGTCCGGCCACCGATCACCTGCTGACCCCCGACCTGACCGCAGGTGCGCCGCAGTTGATCGTGCCCAAAGACCATTGGCAAGCCGCGCGCAGCACTGGCGATTTCACTTTGGTCAGCTGTACCGTTTCACCGGGGTTCGAGTTCGAAGGCTTCGAACTGGCCGCGCCCGGGTTCGACATTCCAAAGGCGTGATCTGATGGACCACCGCGCCCTGATCGCAGCGATCCCGACCCAGACCAAAGAGCAACTGCAGCAAAGGTCTGATCGCGCAGGGCTGCGCCAGCTGGCGCTCTATGCCGCTTTGCTGGGGGTGAGCTCAGCTGGGATCGCGGCGCAGGTCCCGCTCTGGCCGCTCTTGCTGATCCCCCAGGGGCTGCTGCTGGTTTTCCTCTTCACGCTCAGCCACGAATGCACCCACAAAACCCCGTTCAAATCCAGCTGGATCAATGAAGCGGTCGGACATCTGGTCTCGGTGCCGATCATCCTGCCCTTCACATGGTTTCGATATTTCCATCTGGCCCACCACAAATGGACAAACCACCCCGAAAATGACCCGGAACTTGCAGGCAAACCCCGCCCTGAGGATTGGACTAGCCTGCTCCTCTACCTCAGCGGCTGGCCCTATTGGCTCGGGATGGTCAAAACACTGCTGCGCAATGCGAGGGGGAGGATCGACGCCCCCTATCTGCCCGCACGCCAACATGGCGCGATCCGCACCGAAGCCCGCATTCTGCTTGGGCTCTATGCGCTGGCGATATTCAGCCTGTTCTTCACGCCAATCCTGTTCTGGCTCTGGATTTTTCCAGTGCTGATCTGCCAGCCTGCGCTGCGCCTCTATCTGCTGGCCGAGCATGGCCTCTGCCCGCCCGTGGCCGACATGCTGGAAAACTCGCGCACCACATTCACCAACCGGATCATCCGGTTTCTGGCCTGGAACATGCCCTATCACGCAGAACATCACGCCTTTCCGAACGTGCCCTTCCACCAACTTCCCGCGTTTCATAACTGGACCCAGACCCACCTGAAATCCACATCAAACGGCTATACCGAATTCACCAAGGACTACGCCCAAAGCCTCAATTCCTAGGATCCAGTCTTCATCTGGCCATAAATATCCCGGGGGAGTCGCACAGCGGCGGGGGCAGAGCCCCCTACTCCTTGCTGCGGGACTTTAGCAGCAGGCTGATCAGGGGAATCAGCACCGCAGTGAGTGACCCCAGAGGATTCGCACCGATGCCTTTCACCGCACGCGCAACATCGCGCGCCTCGGTCGCCAGTTCCTCCAGTTCATCTTCGATATCTGCTATCGCCATATCCCGAACTTCCACTGCCGGCGCGACCTCATCTTCGGCATTCGATCGCCGCGCAAACAGCATAAGCAAGCCAGCCAATGCAAGATTTCCTAGTGACAACATCGCTGCTGCTGCTGCGGGCGACATCACGTCTTTCAAGGCCAGGAACAGAGCAACATCCAATAAAACGAGGGCAGACAAGGCCGATATTCCCGCCAGCACCATCAAAATGGTCTGTTGACGCATAACAGCCAAACGACGACGCGCGATCAGATGTTCGGTTCGGTAGATCGTCACCAAATTTCTGCTCAATCTGCTCATCGCGCCCCTCCTAACCTTGTGCCCGTCCGACCACGTAGCCAAGCGAAAAGGCAATCACGAGCGCCGTGATCGGATAGTCTGTCTGTAAGCGCCCGAACTCCTCGACCACATCCTCGCCCAGCGATTGCGCCTTGCTCAGATCAATCCCGTGATCGGCCAGCAATTTGCGGATTTCATACGATGTTTTGACCGGTTCGCTTTGATCTTCGGGTTCTGGGTCTGATCCGGTCTTTGTCTCCAACTCGGCATTGCGTTTTCGCAGTGTATCCAGTTCGGCTTCAAGCTCGGCTTTTGTGGCCATTCTAGCTTACCTTCATTGCATGGGTCCCACCCAACCGTCGCACAATGAGTTGTTTTTTTGAACTGTTTTCCGGTCGCGCTTCAACCCGTGCTTCGGGCCGAGACCGCGCTGACAACGCCGCCGCCCACCAAAACCGGAACCCCAGTCGTTCCCGGGCATGAGGTCGGCAAACCGCGCGCCACCCGCACAGCGAGATAGGCAAAGGCCTGCGCCTCTAGCATATCGCCATCCAAGCCCACCGCCTCAACTGGTTCGACCGGGCAATCCAGCGCAACCCGCAGCATCTCCATCAGCACCGGGTTATGCCGCCCGCCCCCGGTGACCAGCAGCCGTGTCGGAGGTTTGGGACAATGATCCATCCCCTGCACAACCCCGGCGGCGCACATACCTGTCAGGGTTGCGACTGCGTCAGCGTCGCTGAGTTCCTGAACCAGTCCGATCATCTCGGCAAAGTCATTCCGGTCCAGCGACTTCGGCGGCATTTTGCTAAAGAACGGCTCATCCAGAAACAACTCCAGTGCGCCATTTTCAACAGTGCCCTCTCGTGCCAGTGCCCCGTCTCGGTCCATCGGCAGGCCAAGTCGAGCCTGCATCAGATCATCAACTGGGGCGTTTGCAGGCCCGGTATCAAAGGCCAGCAACGCGCCCGGCATCTCGGGACCGTCAAAATTGGGGTCGACATAGGTTAGATTGCCCACACCCCCCAAGTTAAGGAAACACAGGGGCGCATCCGCGCCGATCCATTTGGCACAGGCAAAGTGATAGAACGGGGCAAGTGGCGCCCCCTCACCCCCCATCGACACGTCATCACTGCGGAAGTCCCAGACCACCGGAACGCCCAGCGCCTGCGCCAACCCAAGCCCATCGCCCACCTGAAGCGTGCCACGTCCGCGCGGTTCATGCGCTAGGGTCTGGCCGTGGACACCGATCAGATCAATCACATCGAACTCAGACAACGCCTCGGCATGGGCCACTGTCACCAGTTCAGCCGCTGCATCAACCTCGGGGCCATGCCACTTGCCCAATGCGGCCCGTAACACCGCACGCTCCACCTCGGAATAAGGACGATAGCCGCTTTCACCGAACCCAAAGATCCTGTGACCATCCGTTTCGACGACCGCTGTATCCACCCCGTCCAGCGAGGTGCCCGACATCGCACCCAGCGCACGGATCGGTTCGTTTGTTCTTATGGTTCGGCGCACCTGCTGCTCTCCTGCCCAAGGGTTAGATGCTGCTGCGACACTGCCCGCTTTTCGAATCCCAAGGCAAGGCGAATACCCGTGCGGTTTGTGTTTTTTGCCATGCGCGACCCGGGATCAACACCCAAGATTAATGTGGTGGTTGAGCGATTTTCAGTTTCACGTCAGCATAGTATCTTCGCAATGTACCGACTCTTTCGAACGACACGCAGCATATGGCACAGCAACCAACACCCAAGGACGTCGACGCGGTTGTAAGCCGCAATTATCAACTGATCTTCTGGTCCGGGTCTCTGGCCACGATTGGCGGCCAGTTGGTGAACCCGCGCCTTGTTCTGCCCTTTCTTTACCTGGCTTTGGGTGCGCCAGCCTTTGTTGCAGGGTTGCTGCTGCCGTTCGTCACCGGCGCACGGTTGATCGCTGAAATCTTTGTTTCGCCACTGATTAACCGCATCACCCGTGCAAAGGTTGCGGTCTATATCCCAAACCTGCTAACCGGAGCGATCCTGGCCCTCGTCGCCCTATTTGCGACCAACCTGCCGCAAACGATGGTCATTTTATTGTTCCTGCTGACGGCGATCATCATGGGCCTGTGTCAAGGCATCACCAGCCTTGGGACGAGCCAGATCTATGGCACCTCGGTCCCCGAGGCGAAACGCAACCGAATGGTCTTTGCCCAGGCGACCATATCGGGTGTGCTGGCGATCATCGTGGTGTGGGCGACCAAGGATCTGTTGTCCTCAGACCAGCCGATGCAACGGCATATCGTGGTCATGTGGTGCGGCGTGATTGCCATGTTTGCAGCCGGGATCAGCTTTGCCGGTGTGCAGCTGTTTGAGGATGAAATCGAACACCCGCCAAAACCGGTAAAAAAACCAAAGCCGCTGAAAGAACTGGCAACCGGTTTTGAAACCGGAATGGCCATGCCCTGGTATCGCAAATTCCTGATCGCGCGGCTGTTGTTCGTCTCGGTCGAACTGGCCATGCCATTTTACACGATCCACGCCGCAACCTACCATATCGGCACCAAACACTCGCTCAGCTATTTCGTGATCGGCGCCAGCGCCGGCGTGGTCATCGGCTCGCTTCTATGGGGTTGGCTGAGTGGTCGCGTTTCGGTCAAACATGTAATGTGGCTGGGCTGCCTGACATCGGCAATCTCGGCTATCGCAGCGCTTGGGTTCACGATGATGGGCTATGCCTCCAATGTCTGGATCTACGCCTTTGTCATTCTGCTGTTGTCACTGGGTGGCAACGGCGTGATCTATGGCCGCTACCTGTATCTGATCGAAATGACCGGCGAGAAAGAGCGCCCCTATCTGGTCGCGTTGGGCGATGTGACGGCGGGCCTGTTCGGGATTGCCTTTGCCGCAGGTCTCGGAGCAGTGGCACACCTGCACGACCCGGTAACGCCTATCATCGCATTGGCCATTTTGAACGTCTGCGCGATGCTCTATGCATTCACACTGCCCACCACCCCGGCCAAAGGCATGGCACCCACTCAATAGGCCGCCATTTCTTGCGAATTGGTGCCTTTCCCTTACCCCATCTGCCGCCTATACAGTGCCCCGCAACATAAACCCAAAGGGCAAACCATGACCTACCACCCCAAATCGGATTTCATCGCCACGATGATCGAGCGCGGCTTTCTGGCTGACTGCACCGATTATCAGGGCCTTGACGACGCGCTGATCTCTGGGGTGCAGACGGCTTACATCGGCTATGACGCCACGGCGCAGTCTTTGCACGTGGGGCACCTGATGAACATCATGGTGCTGCGCTGGCTGCAAAAGACTGGGCATAAACCGATCACCCTGATGGGCGGCGGCACCACCAAGGTGGGCGATCCATCGTTCCGCTCGGATGAGCGCCCCCTGCTGGGCCCAGAACAGATCGACGCCAATATCGCAGGCATGAAACAGGTGTTCTCGAAATACCTGTCTTACGATGACAGCGAGACCGGCGCGCTGATGCTGAACAATGCCGAATGGCTCGACAGCCTGAACTACCTCGATTTCCTGCGCGATATCGGGCGGCATTTTTCGGTCAACCGGATGCTGAGCTTTGAATCGGTGAAATCCCGGCTGGACCGTGAGCAATCGCTGTCATTCCTCGAATTCAACTACATGATCCTGCAGGCCTATGACTTCCTCGAATTGAACCGCCGCTACGGCTGTGTTCTGCAGATGGGCGGCTCGGATCAATGGGGAAACATCGTCAACGGTATCGACCTGACCCGCCGCGTGCTGGATCACGAGATCTATGGCCTGACCACGCCCTTGCTGACCACCAGCGACGGGCGCAAAATGGGCAAATCACAGGGCGGTGCTGTCTGGCTGAACGGCGATATGCTGTCGGCGTATGAGTTCTGGCAATTCTGGCGCAACACGACCGACGCAGATGTGGGCCGGTTCCTGAAAATCTTCACCGAATTGCCTGTGGACGAATGCGACCGTCTAGCCGCACTGGAAGGGTCCGAGATCAACGAGGCCAAAATCCGCCTCGCCAACGAGGTCACAACCCTCCTGCACGGGTCTGAGGCCGCCGCAACGGCCGAGGCCACCGCCCGCGAAGTGTTCGAAAAAGGCGGCGTTGGTGATGATCTGCCGACACTGACCCTGTCGGGCGATGATCTGCCGGTTTCGATTGTGCAACTGATCGTCAAATCCGGCCTTGCCAAATCCGGCAAGGAGGCCAAACGCCTGATCGCCGAAAGCGGTGCAAAGTTGGATGACGCGCCGCTGACTGATGCCGGTTTGATGATCGATTCAGTTGCTCTGTCCTCACCCATCAAGCTCAGCGCGGGCAAGAAGCGGCATGCGCTGGTGCAACTGGGATAAAGTGACACCTGCGAGATCGCGAAGACAAACGGCCACCATTTGGTGGCCGTTTTTTTTCTTGTGCCATTGCGAAGCAAGATGGTTTAGCGCTTTCCTTTGCCACCGCCCTTGCCGGGACCGTCACCGCCTTTGCCGCCACCTTTGCCGCCGCCCTTACCGGGACCGTCACCGCCTTTGCCGCCACCTTTGCCGCCGCCCTTACCGGGACCGTCACCACCTTTGCCGCCACCTTTGCCGCCGCCCTTACCGGGACCGTCACCACCTTTGCCGCCACCTTTGCCGCCGCCCTTACCGGGACCGTCGCCGCCTTTGCCGCCACCCTTACCAGGGCCATCACCCCCTTTGCCGGGGCCTTCACCGCCCCCGTCACCGGGGTTATCACCACCGCCATCACCGGGGCCTCCACCACCATCGCCAGGACCGTCACCGCCGCCATTACCGGGATCGCCTCCGCCGTCACCGGGACCGTCACCGCCACCGTTGCCGGGATCGCCGCCCCCATCTCCGGGGCCGTTTCCACCGCCATTGCCAGGATCGTCTCCGCCGCCATTACCCGGCCCTTGACCTCCGCCACCGGAATCACCGCCATCGCCGTTTTCACCCGCACCCGGCGCGCTTGGTAATGGACCATCCGAGTTGCGGTCTTCTCCGCGATTGCTGGCCGGGTCAGAGATCGACGCCGTTGGCAAATCCGTCAACAAGGCTGCAAGACCCGGACACATGGCGCCGGTATTCTGCAAGGTCGTCTCAAAATCCGCGCGCCTTTGCAGTTGCTTCAGAAAACTTGGCGTGACCTGCGAACAGGCGCAGAGTGCGGCGTAATCTCCGTTATTCGCCGCCGTGCGGGCGGTTTTCCAGTTGCAGACTTCTGTTGCGGCAGCCGCGCTGCCTGCCATCAGAACTCCAACAAATGGCGCAATTGCAAATGCGCCCAGTTTACCTTTGGTACTCGTTAACATTTTCAGATCCTCCTGACCTAGAAACACCCGAAGATGTCAGGTTATTCGATCAGCAAATGGTGGTGGTCCGTAAAAACTGGATGAGCGTAAGCTGAAGATTTCTTAACCTAGGGTCACCTGGCACCATAGCTGAGAGAGGCAGAGTCAATTGTCTGGACAGATCCCGCCTCACCCCGTTATTGAACAAATGTTCAGAAAAGTTGGAGGGCCGCCATGAACCTGTCAAACACCGCTGCCATCGTGACCGGGGGCGCCTCGGGGCTTGGAGAAGCGACCGCTCGCCATTTTGGTGATAAAGGCGCACAGGTCACTATTCTGGACCGGGATCAGGATCGCGGCGCACAGGTCGCCCGCGAGATCGGAGGCCATTTTGCACAGACCGATGTGACCGAGGAAAGCTCGGTCTCGGCCGCCATCGCCACCGCAATGGAAAAAATGGGTCGGATAAATGCTGCGGTGAATTGCGCGGGCATCGCCTACGGTATCAAAACAGTGGGCCGGGATGGTCCGCATCCGCTGGGCGCCTTCCAGCGTACCATCGACATCAATCTGGTCGGCACCTTCAACGTCTCGCGTCTTGCCGCTGCTGAAATGGCAAGAAATGAGCCCGAACCGGATGGCGCGCGCGGCGTGATCATCAACACAGCGTCGATTGCGGCCTTTGACGGGCAGAAGGGTCAGGCGGCCTACGCCGCGTCCAAGGGCGGTGTGGTCGGGATGACTCTGCCGATGGCGCGCGATCTGGCCTCAACCGGTATCCGGGTTATGGCCATCGCGCCGGGTATTTTCATGACACCGATGCTGGCGGGCCTGCCCGAAGAAGTGCAGCAACAACTGGCCGCTGACGTGCCCAACCCGGCCCGTCTGGGCGATCCGCAGGAATACGCCCAACTGGCCGGTTTCATCGTCGAGATGGGGTATCTGAACGGAGAGGTCATTCGCATCGACGGGGCGCTGCGGATGCGGTAAGTCTGCCCCATGACCGAACGCGAGAAAATGCAGGCTGGTGCGTGGTATTGCTGCCTCGACCCCGAGCTCGACGCCCTGCGCGCCACGGCACGGCGCGCGGTTCACGCACATAACTCGTGCGATCCTGATGCACGCGGCAACATGGACCCGGCGCTGCATGCACTGCTGGGTGATCCGGGTTCCGGTTGCTATGTCGAGGCACCGTTTCACTGCGCCTATGGCCTCAATATCCACCTGGGCAAACGGGTCTATTTCAATGCAGGCTGCGTGGTTCTGGATACAGCACGGGTGCAGATCGGCGATGACACGATGTTCGGGCCTCAGGCGCAAATCTATTGCGCGCAACACGCCAAAGACCCGGCAGAGCGTGCCCGTGGGCTGGAAATCGCGTTGCCGGTGACTATCGGCAACAACGTCTGGGTCGGCGGCAGCGCCCTTATTCTGCCCGGAGTGACAATCGGCGATAACGCCATCGTCGGCGCGGGTGCTGTGGTCACAAAGGATGTAGCCGCCGCTAAAACCGTAGTCGGAAGCCCTGCACGGCCTCTCTGACGATGCTCAGATTAAAACACGGTTTTGCCCCCAATCGGCAAGTGCCTCAATCACAGGACCCAACGCTTGCCCCTTGGGTGTAAGGCTGTATTCGACCTTGGGCGGTACCTCCGGGTAGACTTCGCGATGCACGATTCCATCAGCCTCCAACTCACGCAGTTGTTTGGTCAGGCTGCGCTGGGTCACGGTTCCCAAAGCGCGTGATAACGCACTAAATCGCATGGTTCCGCCCAACAGATGATAGATCACCAAGCCCTTCCATTTGCCCGAGATTTGTTCCAGCCCCGCCTCAACCGGGCAACCGCCGCTGCAATCATATCTTTCGAACCGATTCATATTTGGCCTTTTGTTTTTACAGTATACAAACTGTGCCTACCTACACATATTGTGCGTTCTTGCGTAGTTGACGTGTATGTCACATATCCGTGGTCATCACAAAAATCACCCATAGGATACACCATGGCCTTGACTATTCTCGCCCAGATCACCGCCAATCCCGGCAAGGAAGACCTTGTGCGCACTGAGTTGGAAAAGCTGATCCCGATCACGCGTGGTGAAGAGGGTTGCAAGCAATACGACCTGCATATCGACACAACCAATCCCGGTTTCTTTGTCTTTTACGAAAACTGGGAATCTCGCGAGCTATGGCAGACCCACATGAATGCTCCGCACCTCTCCGCCTATATGGAGGCGACTGAGGGCAGTGTTGCTGATTTCGTCCTGAAAGAGATGACGCGGATTGGTTAACTGCTCAAAAGAAAAAGCCCGAGGTCAAAGAGCCTCGGGCTGCGCGCGAACAGGGTAAATGCGTTCGTTAAGCGGTTAACCCGCTTCGGCCTTTTCTTCCAGCGCCAGCCACTCTTCCTCAGCCGAGGCCAGCTTTTCCTGCCGTTCGACCAAGGCGTCAGTTGCTTTCTGGAACTTGACCGGCTCGCGGGTGAACAGTTCGGGATCGGACATCAATTCTTCCAGCTTCGAAATCTCGGCCTCAAGCCGTGCAATCTCGGCTGGCAGTTTCTCAAGCCGGTGTTTTTCTGAGAATGACAGGCCTGTTTTCGGCTTTGCCTCTTGCTTTATCTTTGGCTTTGAAGCTTTTGCTTTTTCTTCCTTTTTCTCAGGCACGTCGCCACGCTGCGCAATGTAATCTGACCATCCTCCGGCATAGACCGTCGCCCGCCCGTCGCCTTCCATGGCAATGGTTGTCGTCGCGACGCGATCCAGAAAATCCCGGTCGTGGCTGACCAGTAGAACAGTGCCGTCATACTCGTCCAGCAGCTCCTGCAGCAAATCCAGTGTTTCCACGTCCAGATCGTTGGTTGGTTCGTCCAACACCAAAAGGTTCGAGGATTTGGCCATTAGTTTGGCCAGCAGCAACCGCGCTTTCTCGCCCCCGGACAGAGATTTAACGGCGGCGCGGGCCTGTTGTTCGTCGAACAGGAATTCCTTCAGATACCCCACCACATGTTTGGGCTGCCCGCCCGCCATCACCTGATCGGCCTTGCCAGAGACCCGCATTTCGGGATCGCCGGTCAGGCTGTCCCACAGGGTCATCTCCGGGTCCAATTGCGCGCGGGCTTGGTCGAATACGGCCACCTCAAGATTGGTGCCCAAGGCGACAGAGCCCTCATCCGTTGGTTCCTGCCCCAATAGCATTTTCAGCAGGGTGGTCTTGCCCACACCGTTGGGGCCCACAAACGCGACGCGGTCGCCGCGTTGCACCAGCAGATCAAAGTTTCGCACAATCTGCTGAGTGCCAAAAGATTTGGCCAACCCCTTGGCTTCAATCACCTTTCGGCCGGATTTTGGCCCAGCCTCAAGCGTCATCGCAGCAGAGCCCTGGCGCTTGATCTGCGCTGCCTTCTCGGCCCGCAAGGCCTGCAGTGCCCGCACCCGGCCCTGATTGCGCTTACGCCGAGCGCTGATCCCTTCGACGGCCCATTTGGCCTCGGATTTGATCAAACGGTTCAGCTTGTGGCGCTGCTGATCCTCTTCTTCCCAGATCTTGTCGCGCCAGGCTTCAAACGCTTCAAAACCCTGCTCCTGTCGCCGCACGGCACCGCGATCGATCCACAGTGTCGCCTTGGTCAAAGCGCGCAAAAACGCGCGGTCATGCGAGATCAGCACAAAAGCTGCACGAGTTGACCCCAATTCGCGTTCCAGCCAGGCGATGGCTTCGATATCCAGATGGTTGGTCGGCTCGTCCAATAACATCAAATCCGGTGCTTCGGCCATCAGCTTGGCCAAGGCTGCCCGCCGCCGCTCACCGCCCGAGGCGGTTTCGACGGCGCGGTCGGGATCGAACTTCAGCCCCTCGCCCGCGCGTTCCACCTTGTACAGCTCGCCGGGCTCCAACCCGCTGCAGGCATAATCGCCCAGCGTGGCAAACCCCTCCATTCCGGGGTCCTGTTCCATATACCCAACGGATTTTCCGGGCGGCACGGTGATTTCGCCCTGATCCGCCTCAACCAGACCGGCCATCACTTTCATCAATGTGGATTTGCCCGACCCGTTCCGCCCCACAAGCGCGACGCAGTCGCCGGGCTGAACCACCAGATCAAGCTCGGAAAATACCGGATCACCCCCGAAGGTCAGGGAAATGTCGGACATCTGCAACAAAGGAATTCTCGCCATGCCCGCCAGCTAAACCGGCAGGCACAAGGCGTCAACGCCCCGCTTCACCTTTTCGGAAATACGCGACCTACCCGGCCACCGCGCGCAGCAGACGTTTCCGCGCCGGAGGAATCGACCCGATTTCCAGCCCGGTGAACACATGCAGCGTGTTCATATGCCGGTCGACCACCGCATGATCGCTGACCCAGCCACCCATCATCAGGTAGGTGCGCAACAAGGGCGGCATCCGCAGCATCGCCTTTTTTGCATCGGGCCTACGCCGCAGACTGGCTGCAAAGCGGAAGACATCCGGCGCCTTGACCCGTGGCAACCAGCGTTTCGGGGCCAGATGGCGATGCTTCAGCATCGCAAACGCATCGAGATAATGCGCGGTCTCGGTTCCTGCGAATGAGGAACAGCCAAACAACATTTCGATCCGGTTCTGGTCGACAAAGGTGGTCATGGCCCCCCACGCGACGCGCAGAATATCCGGATCGGTCCAGTCCGGATGGATACAGAACCGCCCCATCTCGACCATGCGGCCATCGAAATCTTCGAGGCTGGAGAGATCATAGAACTGGGCAGAATAGCTGCGCCCGATATCCGCACCATTTGCCATAGTCAGCATCCTAAAACAGCAAACCAACTGCCCATCGGCCCGCAAATCCTCGACCAGAACATGGGCGCAGGCGGCATCAAACGCGTCCGTATCGATCCGATCCGTTTCAAAGGCCAGGGTTCTAAGTCGCTGCGCTGCTTTCAGATCATTGGCACTTTGCGCCAGTCGCGCTTGATAGCGTCCCTTGCTTAACAAGACGGCATTGGTCATCGTCGCTTCCTCCGCGCTTGCGGACCGGATTTCTGAACTACGCTCCCGTTACCACAGAAGATGTGACCGTCATGTGAAGCAGACAAGACGGTCAGCGATATTATTCGGACGCACCCGGAATGTTCGCCGGGTTGAAGTTGCCGATATTGCCAAGCAGCTGACGCAGGAAGCCTGTGTCGCTGACGCTGGATTCGGTCACACGGCGTTCCAGCGGAATCACAAGCCCGTCTTCAAGCCCGAATCTTTCGATATTCCGGACCACGCCGCGCTGATCAAAGCTGATCGCGACCAGCTCTCGCGAAACGACCTCGGGCCGTTTGGGACCGTAGTGGCGCACGCGCGAGCGCACATAATAGAAGCCAGAATCGTTCACGACCCCGGATATGCCGGGGGCGCCGATGGCCTCGGTCACACTGTCGCGCGTGTCGGTCCCGACCTTGATTTCGGCCAGTTCATCCGCAGGCGGCACATAACCGTGATTCCTGAAAATCGGCGTACAGGCGGTAATCGCAGTAAGGCAGGCAAGGAACGCAACTGTTCGCAACGCCGTTTTCGACCTATTTCCAACCATCAACTTGCTCACCCTCTTGCCTTGGCCTCTTGCGGCTTCTATCCGATTACAGAAACCGCAGCCACGGTTCAACACATAGAAAGGCTCAGGACATGGGCAACGTTACATCCCTGCGGGTGGCCGACCTGCCCCAGAACACCGCAACCTCGTTTGAGCTACGCCCGGAAAAGGACGCGCTTGAGAACATCAAACAGGATTTGGGCCTGCTTGGGCTGCGCAAACTTAGCTTTGCAGGGCAAGTGCGCGCCGATGGCAAGCGCGACTGGGTCCTGACCGGCACATTGGGTGCAACGGTGATTCAGCCCTGCGTCGTGACGCTGGAACCAGTGACAACCCGGATCGATCTGCCTGTTTCACGCCTGTATGTGGCCGATTGGTCCGATCCGGACGAACCGGAATACGAAATCCCGGAAGGCGACGAGACCGAGCCGCTTGGGGCCGAGATCGACCCCGAGATCGTGATGATCGAAGCACTATCGCTGGCCCTGCCTCAATACCCTCGAAAGGACGGGGCCCAGATGGGTCAGGCTGACTATACAGAACCCGGCAAACAGGCGATGACAGATGAAGATGCCAAACCCTTTGCTGGGTTGGCCGAACTGCGGGATGCACTGAAAAAAGACGAGTGACAGAGCCTTGATTTCCTGTCATAGCAGGCGGTCAGAAAAATCGCTTGATCATGACGAGAATCGCAGTATTTTCGCGCGCTCATCGGATTTTAGGTTGGACAACGTGGGGCATGTACCCTAAACGCGCGTCAAACCACGATAAAACGAAATATGAAACCCGGTCGGCAGCGAATCTGCTGGCCCACAGTCAGACAAAGGTTGAGACCATGGCCGTCCAACAGAACAAAGTTTCCAAGTCGCGTCGCAACAACCGCCGCGCACACGACGCTCTGGTTGCTGCAAACCCGAACGAATGCCCGAACTGTGGCGAACTTCGTCGCCCACACCACGTCTGTGGCGCATGTGGCCATTATGATGACCGTGAGGTGATCGCACAGGCCGACGAAATCGACCTGGACGAAGACGCGGCCTAAGCCTGATTGAACGCTGGCCCGGGAATGACTGAACAGCCCACGCACGCCGAACGGATCACCATCTCGGTTGACGCTATGGGGGGGGACGCAGGTCCCGCAGTTGTTGTTGCAGGCCTTGCGCGATCAGCAAAGAAGAACCCCAATATCGGGTTTCTGCTGCATGGTCCCGAAGACACGCTGCGCAAGCTCGTAGCGAAACGGCGCGTCCTGGATGGGCGCGTCGATTTTCGTGATTGCCCAGACGTGGTCACGATGGAAGATAAGCCCAGCCAGGTTGTGCGCAACGGCAAACAGACGTCGATGTGGTCGACACTGGAAGCCGTGCGCCAGGGTGAAGCACACGGGGCGGTTTCGTGCGGCAACACCGGTGCCCTGATGGCGCTGTCGATGATGCGCCTGCGCAAATTGCCGGGGGTAAACCGTCCGGCGATTGCGATCCTTTGGCCTTCGCGCAATCCTCAGGGCTTCAACGTGATGCTGGATGTGGGCGCCGATGTCCGAGCCGATGCCAAGGACCTGCTGCAATATGCGCTGATGGGGGCCTCTTACGCCCGCAACGGGATGGCGCTGAACCGTCCCCGGATCGGCCTGCTGAACGTGGGCACCGAGGAACATAAAGGCCGGGCCGAGTTGAAAGAGGCGCATTCCCTGATCGCCGATTTTGCCGATCCCGCAAACTTCGATTTTGTGGGCTTTGTCGAAGGCAGCGATATCCCCGGTGACAAGGCAGATGTGATCATAACCGACGGGTTTACCGGTAATGTCGCCATCAAGACAGGTGAAGGCACCGCCAGCCTGATCGGTGATCTGCTGCGGCAGGCGTTCAAATATACGCCTCTTTCACGTCTTGCATCGGTTTTGGCAATTACTTCGTTGCGGCGTTTGAAGAAGCGTATCGATCCTCGACAAGTTAACGGCGGGGTGTTCCTTGGCCTGAATGGCACAGTCGTGAAATCGCATGGAGGTGCGGACGCAACCGGTGTTTCGGCAGCAGTCAAACTGGCCTTTACACTAGCCGAGTCGGGATTTGCCGAAAAATTGGCCGCACGGGTTGCATCAACAGCCCAGCTTGCACAAGATGCCGCCCATGCCGCGCCGCAGGCGGAAGAATAACAAAGAAGGCAGTACCCAAGAATGGCAGGCCGTTCAGTCGTTGTAGGTGTAGGGCATTATTTGCCCGAACGTATCGTCCCGAATTCCGAGTTCGAACGAACTCTGGATACATCGGACGAATGGATCCGAACGCGCTCCGGTATCGAACGCCGCCACTTTGCAGCCGAAGGGGAAACGACCTCGGATATGGCCACCAAAGCCGCCGAGGCCGCGCTGGCCGACGCGGGGCTGACAGTAGATGATATCGATGCCATCGTGCTTGCAACCTCAACCGCTGATCTGACCTTTCCGTCTGCTGCAACGATGGTGCAGTCGCGCCTTGGTATGACCAAGGGATTTGCCTTTGACGTGCAGGCCGTCTGCGCCGGTTTCGTCTACGCGATGACAAACGCGAACGCTCTGATCCTGTCAGACCAGGCCGAACGCGTTCTGGTGATCGGAGCCGAAACCTTCTCTCGAATCATGGACTGGTCAGACCGGTCGACCTGCGTGCTGTTCGGCGATGGCGCAGGCGCGCTGATACTGGAGCGGCAGGAGGGCGATGGTACCTCCGACGATCGCGGGATTCTGGCCACCGATCTGAATTCGGACGGGCGTTACAAGGATCTGCTCTATGTAGATGGCGGGGTGTCGACCCAGACCACCGGTTATCTGCGGATGAAGGGCAACCAATTGTTCCGGCAGGCGGTCGAGCGTTTAACCTCCACCGCCGAAACCTGCCTGAAAAAAGTTGGGCTGAAACACGAAGATGTGGACTGGATCGTCCCGCATCAGGCCAATATCCGCATCATTCAGGGCACTGCCAAGAAACTGGGCGTACCAATGGATCACGTTGTTGTCACCCTACAGGATCACGGCAACACATCGGCGGCCTCGATTCCCTTGGCCATGTCCGTGGCCAAGCAGCGCGGGCAGTTCAAACCGGGCGATTTGCTAGTGACCGAGGCAATTGGTGGCGGTTTGGCCTGGGGATCGGTTCTTTTGCGCTGGTAACAAGCGCATTCCAGCTTACACAGCCGCGCGCAATTCATTGATATTGACAGTGAATTTGCCCTGACCCTATGGTTTGGTAGCAACAGGGGAAAAAACATGGGCGACAAAACACTGACCCGAATGGATCTGAGCGAGGCCGTCTTTCGTGAGGTTGGCCTGTCACGCAATGAAAGCGCACAGCTGGTCGAAAGCGTGCTGAACCACATGTCCGACGCGCTTGTGCGTGGCGAACAGGTCAAGATTTCGTCTTTTGGCACCTTCAGCGTTCGGGACAAAACCGCCCGTATCGGCCGTAACCCCAAAACCGGCGAAGAGGTTCCGATTCAACCCCGCCGCGTTCTGACCTTCCGCCCGTCGCATCTGATGAAAGATCGCGTCGCTGCCGGGAATCGCAAGTAACGCCGGAGCTCTGCGGACATGAGCAAATCCCCCGACGCATTTCGCACGATCTCTGAAGTTGCGGATTGGCTCGGAGTTCAGGCCCATGTTCTGCGATTCTGGGAAAGCCGGTTCACTCAGGTCAAACCCGTTAAACGCGCCGGAGGGCGGCGATATTACCGCCCGAACGACATGCTGCTGCTGGGCGGCGTCAAGAAACTGCTGCATGAAGATGGGGTGACGATCAAAGGTGTTCAGCGGATTTTACGCGAACGCGGCGTTGCCCATGTCATTGGATTGTCCCATGGGCTGGACGAGGCCTCCGCGGCCATGCCACAGGCTGCGGAAGAGACGGTTGTCCCCTTCTCGCCCGCGCCTGCGCCCACCTCTGAACAGATTGATATGGACCTCGGCACGCCTGTCGCGGCCCCTCAGGCAGAGGCTCAAACCGAACCGGTGGCCGCCGAACCCAAGACGCAAGACCCGGTGCTCGACACGGCGCCGCTGACAGGCGGTCTGGCGTCTTTGGTCTGGAATCGCGCAGAGTTCGACCCCGATCTTCTGAACAAAATCGCCCCGATCGCGCGGGATTTGCGCAGCTGGCTGGACCGGATCGAAGCCAAGATGGCGGGATAGGAAAAAGGCAGTGTTTTCCTCTTGCCCCTGCCGGGAATTTCTTTATGAACACTCCAACGTCGGGCTATGGCGCAGCCTGGTAGCGCGTCCGTCTGGGGGACGGAAGGTCGCAGGTTCGAGTCCTGCTAGCCCGACCATATCACACCGACGTTTGTGGCACATTGGCCAGATCCCGCTCTGGCATCAGGGGGGATCGGAATGACAGGTGTATGCCCAAACCAGCAGATTGAAGCGATGATCGCACGCGGTGAGATCAGTGCTACCCCCGATGTCATCCCCGCTCAGGTGCAACCTGCCAGCCTTGATCTACGTTTGGGAACAGTAGCTTACCGGGTCCGCGCATCCTTTCTGGCAGGCGAAACCCGGTCCGTCGCCGACCGCTTGGCCGAGTTTGAGATGCACCGCATCGACATCACCGACGGGGCCGTTCTGGAAAAAGGCTGCGTCTACCTCGTGCCGCTGATGGAATCGCTGGCCCTGCCCGGCCACACCAGCGCCGTGGCCAACGCCAAAAGCTCAACCGGGCGGCTGGACCTGCTGACCCGTACCATCACCGATGGTGGGACCGAGTTTGACCGGATTCCAGCGGGTTATACAGGGCCTCTTTATGCCGAGATTTGCCCGCGCTCCTTCTCGGTTCTGGTCCGCCCAGGCATGCGTCTGAACCAGATCCGGTTCCGCCAGGGTCAGGCGGTTCTGACCGACGCGGAACTGACTGATTTGCATGCCGCCTCACCTCTGGTCGATGGCCCCGCTGTCATTCAGGACGGGTTGGGCTTTTCTGTCGATCTGCAACTGCCTGATACCGATCTGGTCGGCTATCGTGCCAAGCCCCATACCGGTGTGATCGACCTGGACCGCATCGGTGAATACGACCCTCAGGAATACTGGGAAGAGGTGCGTACCAAGGATGGGCGTATCATTCTGGACCCCGGCGCCTTCTACATTCTGGTCAGCCGCGAGGCGGTGCATATCCCGCCGATGTATGCCGCCGAAATGGCGCCCTATCTGGCCATGGTTGGTGAGTTCCGTGTGCACTATGCAGGGTTCTTCGATCCCGGTTTTGGCCATGCCGAGGCTGGCGGAGCCGGATCGCGCGGCGTGTTGGAAGTGCGCTGCCACGAGGCACCCTTTGTGCTGGAGCACGGGCAGGTCGTCGGGCGATTGGTCTATGAGAAAATGGCCGAGATGCCCACCCAGCTATACGGCGCTGGCATCGCATCGAATTATCAGGGACAGGGCCTGAAACTGTCCAAGCATTTCAAGGCTACAGGCTAGGCTTCAGAATTTCATGAACCGGCGCATCTGGCGCGTTACTCGATGCGCCTGCCTTAGGTTCTTCGCGTGACGCGGCGCACTGGCATTCTTCGGCGCGCCCGTATTCGAGGGTGCCTGATCCGGGTTCCCGCCACGACGACTGGCCATATCGATGCCCTTGTCGATTCCTTTGTTCACTAGGCGCCGCATGACCTGTCGCACGATCATGTCGATGATCCGATTGGCGTTCATTGCTCAACTCCGTTTCTTCTGCCTCAAGATAGCGTTCATCTGCGGCAACAAAAGGGCCGCTTGATCAATCTTCCTCGAACAGTTCGGTTTGATCCTCGTCTTCTGCCTCGTCCTGCCCCTCGCCCAGTGGCATTGCACTCGGTGGTGGGCGGTTTTCGAGCAGCCCGGCGGCGCGCAATTCCTTGAGGCCTGGAAGATCACGGGCGTTTTCCAACCCGAAATGGTCCAGAAACTCTGGGGTCACCACAAAGGTCACCGGACGGCCCGGCGTCATGCGCCTGCGACCCAATCGAATCCACTCCATCTCTAGCAGTTGATCAATCGTCCCGCGCGATACGGAAACCCCGCGAATCTCTTCGATCTCGGCCCGAGTGCAGGGCTGGTGATAGGCCACGATGGCCAGCGTCTCAATCGCAGCGCGGCTCAGCTTGCGGGTTTCAACCGTTTCCTTCTGCATCAAAAATCCGAGGTCGGGAGCGGTGCGGATCGCCCAGGCCTCACCCACCTTGACCACGCGCACGCCGCGCCCTTCGTACCGTTTCTGAAGCAGTTCAACCGCCTGCGCCGCATCGCTGCCATGCGGCATCCGCGCTTCGAGATCGGCAACCGTCACTGGCGCGGCGCTGGCAAACAGCACTGCTTCGACCATGCGTTCCTGCTCGGCCAGCGGGGGCGCTTCAAACAGGGTACCGGTCTCTTCGGGTGTGTCAGTCACGTGTTTCGGTCCTCTTGCGCAATTGGATCGGAGCAAAGGTCTCGCTTTGCTTCATTTCCATGTGTCCTTCTTTCACCAATTCCAGCGAGGCCGCAAAGGTCGCCGCTGTGGCCGAGCGGCGGCGAACTGGATCAGCCTCCCACCCCTCCGGCAGGTAGGTCTCCATATCGGTCCAAGCCCCGGCGAACCCGATCAGCGGGCGCATCCGTTCCAATGCTTGTTCCATGGTAAACACGGCATCACGGTCCATTACAAAGGGCCGGAACTCGTCCCGTGTGCGGATACGGGCATAACCCTGCATCAGGTCCAGCAGCGTCGCGGAATAGGTCACCGTGCGGATGCGGGTGACGTCCTCGCTCTGCCCGCGCTTGAAGAAATCACGCCCCAATTGGTCTCGTGCCATCAGACGTGCAGCAGCATCTCGCATGGCTTGCAAGCGTTCCAACTGGAACGCCAGATGCGCGGCCAGTTCCTCGCCCGAGGGGCCTTCGTCATCCGGGTCCGGTGGCAGCAACAAGCGGGATTTCAGAAAGGCCAGCCAAGCGGCCATGACCAGATAATCCGCCGCAAGTTCGATCCGTAGCGCGCGGGCCTTTTCCACGAAGGCAAGATATTGCTGCGCCAATGCCAGAACCGAGATTTTCCGCAGATCCACCTTTTGAGTGCGCGAGAGGGTCAGCAGCACGTCCAACGGGCCTTCGAACCCGTCGACATCAACGATCAACGCCTCGGCTGCCAGTCGATCGGCGACCGAGACCGGGTCTTCGCTGAAAAGGTTATCGTTCATATACCTGCCCGCCCATTAGGGCAGATAGTTCCGCTTCGGTGGCCTCGATGTCAAGTTCCTGCGGGGGCTTGCGCATCGCTAAGGCCCGTTCGGCGCGGGCCTGCGCGACTTCGGTCATCTGACCGGCGGCCTTAAGCACCTCGGCGCGTTCAACCAAGCTGGCATTGCAGTGCAATACTACGTCGCACCCGGCCTCGATCGCCTGACGCGACAGCTCAGCCGCCGAGCCGCTCAGCGCCTCCATCGAGATATCGTCGGTCATGATCAGACCGTCAAAACCAATAACGTCTCGGATCACCGTCATCATTTCGGGCGAGATGGTCGCCGGGAGCGGGTCAACCTGCCCGAACACCAAATGCGCGGTCATGCCCATCGGCAGATCATTCAACGCACGAAACGGTGCAAAATCAGTATCTTTCAGCTCCTCCAAAGGCAGATCGACCAAAGGCAATTCAAAATGAGTGTCCAGCGTTGCACGTCCGTGACCCGGCATGTGTTTCACCACGGGCAGAACACCGCCATCCAGATGGGCCTGCGCCACGGCACGTCCGATGTTGCCGATGGTGTCCACGTCTACGCCGTAACACCGGTTGCGCAGAAACGCATGGGTCTCAGCCCGGGCCAGATCCAACGTGGGTGCGCAGTTGCTATCGATCCCGAGCTCGAACAGCTCATGCGCGATCAGGCGATAGCGCAAATACATGGCCCGTTCGGCCTGTTCTCCGGCCCGGTTGGCATGATCCAGCGGAGGCATCCACACGCGGGCCAGAGGCGCGCGCAGACGCTGAACGCGCCCACCTTCCTGATCTATGGTGATCGGACAATTGCGCCCGACAGCCTCGCGGAAATCATCGCAGAGGGCCCGGATTTGATCGGCGCTATCGATATTGCGGGCAAACAGAATGAACCCAAACGGGTTCATGTCGCGGAACAGGGCCCGTTCATCGTCGGTTAGCCGCAGTCCCTCAGCATCGGTGATCGCAGCGCCAAATGTCACCGGACGGCGACCGGGATGCAGTCAGCGCCTTGTGCAACGAGCGCGGCACAGAACTGACGCGAGTCGCTCAGATCCTCGAACCCCAACACGCGCAGCCGATAGAAGGTGCGCCCTCCGCTTGAGGTTTTCTGGATAACACGCTGTTTTCCATCCATATACTCACCGAATTGGCCGCTCAGACGCACCCATTCGGCTTTTGCCACATCCGGGCTTTCAAAGGCGCCCAACTGGGCCAGACGGGTTCCTTTGCTGAGTGTATTGGGGTCGATATCCAATCCAACAGCCGCCTTCACTGCCGCATTGATCGACGCCTCGGAGGTATCGACAGCAGGCGCGCGACGCGCCGGGCGCGTATGCGGGCGCAATGACCGGCGCACACCGGGCAGTTCCGCAATCGCCGGGTCCGGCAGTGCAGCGGCCAGATCGGCCGGGTCGATGGCGGGTTCTTCCTCGGGCGCGGCAAGGGATGCAACCTGCACACCCGGTGCGGCCTCTTGATCGGCACGGGCCGCCTCGCCTGCCAGTTCCGCCACCAGAGCATCAACCGCGTTTTGCCGTAGCGCTGCAGCCTCTTGGTTCGAGATCGGTTCTTCCACCACGTGAAGTGCCGGAGTGGGCTTCAATTCGCCTGCCGGTAGGTCTTCGTCCGTCAACGAGACTGGACGCGGTGCAAGGATCAGGCGATCCGCAGGGGCCGCAGCCGTACCTTCGGCAGCCACGGCGTTCACCGCAAGCCCCTGATGATCGGCAGGTCGTCCGCCTGGATTTTCAGGCTGGATACGCATCGGACCTTCGGCGGCACGCACGACCGGTACACCGCTGACATCGCGCATCACCAGCTTGTAGCTCCAGACACCAACACCGGCGACCAAGGCCAATGAAGCCACCGCCCCCAGCACATTTACCATCCGCGCGAGCCCAAACGCACCGCGTGGTTCATCCTCGGGATAGACATCCTGAGCCTGTGATTGATTCGGATAGTGCATATGCTCGGGGTCGTGATGCCCCGAGTAATCGTAACTCGCCATGTTGCCTCACCGCCCGACTGCGCCTTAAATCAAAGCGCGCGGGTCATTTCTTGTCTGCCTCAGACCGGCGGTTCGGGCGGTATTGGTTACCGCATCTCCTGCGCCGGAGTAACGCCAAGAATACCCAAGCCTGCTGAAATCACAACCGAAACGGCACGGGCCAATGCGATTTTCGACTGGCTTGTGGCAACATCGCCATCCTGGATGAACCGCAGCTGGGTTTCTTCGTTGCCCTTGTTCCAAAGAGCGTGAAAATCCCCGGCCAATTCATAGAGATAGAAGGCAACCCGGTGCGGTTCGTTGGTGCGGGCCGCGATCTCAACCAAGCGTGGCCATTCGGCCAGTTTCTTGGCCACAGCCAGCTCTGAGGCATGATCGATCTTGCCCAGATCGGCGCCGACAAGGGTTGCGTCATCGGCGGCAATCTCAGCCTCGGCGGCGCGGCGCAGCACGCTCATGACGCGGGCATGGGCGTATTGCACGTAGAACACAGGGTTCTCGCGGCTCTGCTCCAGCACCTTGTCGAAATCGAAATCCAGAGGCGCGTCGTTCTTACGTGTCAGCATCACGAAACGGGTCACATCCGGGCCAACCTGATCGACCACATCGCGCAGGGTTACAAAGTTCCCGGCCCGTTTGGACATCTTGAACGGCTCGCCATTTTTCCACAGCTTCACCAGTTGGGTCAGCTTGATATCCAGCGGCACTTTACCGTCAGACAGAGCCGAAACAGCCGCTTTCATCCGTTTTACATAGCCACCATGGTCTGCACCAAACACATCGATCAGCGCATCAAAGCCACGGGTCACCTTGTCATAGTGATAAGCGATATCGGGGGCGAAATAGGTCCATGCGCCGTCCGACTTCTTGACAGGGCGGTCAACATCATCGCCATGTTCGGTCGATTTGAACAGGGTCTGCTCGCGCGGCTCCCAATCCTCGGGCTTCTTGCCTTTGGGTGGCTCCAGCACGCCTTCATAGATCAGGCCCTTGCCGGTCAGCGACTGCAACGCGGCCTCGATCCGGCCCGTGCCATAGAGGGATTTCTCCGAGAAGAACACATCCATCTCAACGCCCAGCGCCTTCAGGTCTGCGCGGATCAGGTCCATCATCGCGTCGGTCGAAAACTCGCGCAGATCTTCCAGCCATTCGCTTTCCGGCTTGTCGATCAGGTTGTCGCCATATTTCTCTTTCAGCGCCTCGCCGATCGGGATCAGATAGTCACCAGGATAGAGGCCCTCAGCAATCTCGGGGCTCAGACCATTGGCTTCGCGATACCGCTCGTAGGCGGACCGCGCCAGCACATCGACCTGCGCGCCTCCATCATTGATGTAGTATTCACGCGTCACGTCGTGGCCGGAATAAGCCAGCAAACTCGCCAAGGCGTCCCCAAATACCGCCCCCCGCGTATGACCAACATGCAGCGGGCCAGTCGGGTTGGCCGAGACATATTCCACGTTAACCTTCTGCCCCTGCCCCATGGTCGAGCGGCCATAGTCGGTGCCCTGCTCCAACACCGCCGCCAACACGCCCTGCCAGACCGACGGTGCAAGCCGCAGGTTCAAAAAACCCGGGCCAGCAACTTCGGCACTGGCGATCCGTCCGTCTGCGGCCAGCTTCCCGGCCAGAACATCCGCAATGTCACGCGGCTTCATCTTCGCCGGTTTCGCCAGCACCATCGCCGCGTTGGTCGCCATGTCGCCATGCGCCGCATCGCGCGGAGGCTCGACCGCCACGTTGTCAAAGCTCAGCCCCTCGGGCAGCGCGCCTTCGGACTGCATCTGCGCCAGCGCGTCCAGTACCAGGGCGCGGATCTCGGAAAACAGGTTCATTACGGATGTCCTTTTGCTTGCCGGGCGGTTTACCACGCAAGGCGTGAACGTCAATGGATCGCGCAAGTTTGCGCTTGGCTTCAATCCATAGCCCGCTAGTCTCGATAGGGCCTGACTAACCGGAGACTACCTTATGCGCCTTGCCCTACCCCTTGCCCTGCTGCTGACAACCTCGCTGCCTGCCGTGGCTTAGATGCCCGCCCCCACCGGTCACGTCCTGCTGACGCTTGGTGGTGCGGTGACCGAAACCAATCTGCCACCCCGTGGCGAGAATGACGGCGGTCTACTGGGCTTTCTAGATGTTCAGCACGAGGGCGCTGCCGGTTTCGACGCAGCAACTCTGAACAGCATGGAACAGGTCGAGATCACTATCCTCTATGGCCCCGAAGGCAACCAGCGACAGATCGCTTTTTCCGGACCTCTTTTGGCAGATGTTATGACATTGGCGGGCGCTGTCGGCAAAACCGCAAAACCCATGGCCATGGACGGCTATCAGTCGGAGATTTCGTGGGACAGCATCACGTCGCATCAACCCATCTTGGCCACGCATGCTGACGGGTCTCCGATGGGAATCGGCGGCTATGGCCCAACGATGATCGTATTCCCTCCGACAGATGATGAAGAGCTGGCGCAAGAACAAGCCGGGCAACAGGTCTGGGCGCTGGCTTACATCGAGGTTGAATAATCAATGCCCGGTCAAACGAGCGTGATCCTGCAGCGCGAACCGATCCGTCATCCCGGCGATATAGTCAGATACGATCCGGGCCAGAGCAGTTTCATCCTGCGCAGCCTCGATATCCCCATGCCAGCGCACGGGCATCTGTTTGGGATCATTGAGGTAGATCGGAAACAGTTCCTCAACAACCGCACTGACCTCGGCCCGAACCTGCATCACGCTGGGCGCGCGGTACATGCGCGCAAACAGGAAGGCGCGGATCTCTTCTAGTTGCGCCCAAAGAGCAGCTGAAAACTGGACCACCGGATGGCCGAGATGGCGGATATCCTCGACCGTCTGCGCCCCAGACTTAGCGATCAGGTCCCGCGACGTGTCGATCACGTCCGAGACCATCACCCCAAACACCCGCCGCAACGCCTCGTGCCTGCGGCGATATGGGTCCAGACCCGGATACTTGCGATCCACCTCAGCATAGCAATCCCCCACGATGGGCAATTGCTGAATGTCCTTATCCGTGAACAGATCAGCACGTAAGCCATCCAGCAGGTCATGATTGTTATAGGCAATGTCGTCTGACAATGCAGCAACCTGCGCCTCGGCGCTCGCATGAGTGTACAATTCCAGATCGAAACCGGCATTGCATTCTGCCAAGGCCCACGGAAGCTCTCCGACAACCGGCCCGTTGTGTTTGGCAATGCCTTCCAGACATTCCCAGGTCAGGTTACAGCCATCAAATTCAGCATAATGCCGCTCCAGCCGGGTCACGATCCGAATGGCCTGTGCGTTATGGTCAAAACCGCCATAGGGCTGCATCAATGCGTGCAGGGCGTCTTCACCAGTATGCCCAAACGGGGTATGGCCCAGATCATGCGCCAGCGCCACCGCCTCGGTCAGTTCCGGGTTGAGGCCAAGCGCACCGGCAATCGTACGCGCCACCTGAGCGACCTCGATGGAATGCGTCAACCGGGTGCGATAGCTGTCACCTTCATGTTCGACAAAGACCTGCGTCTTGTGTTTCAGCCGCCGAAAGGCGCTGGCATGAATGATCCTGTCCCGATCCCGCTGAAAGCATGATCGGAAACTGCTTTCTTCCTCTGGCACCAGCCGCCCCCTGGCGCGGCCTGGATCCGAGGCAAAACCCGCTCTGTCCAAAGGTCTTGTCCTTGTCGCCCGTCCTTTGGTTGCATATATTGCAGCGCGAGAAGGAAATAAACCTTTGGAGTCTGGCATGAATCTGCCCCCAACAGTTACTGAACGCGCCTTTGAGCGCCTCGCCGAAATCGGCGCGGCGGATCAGGGGCAAGCATTGCGCGTCGCAGTGGAAGGCGGCGGATGTTCCGGTTTTCAATACGAAATTGCGCTGGACCAACCCAAAGAGGACGATCTGGTGCTGGAAGGCAAAGGGCAAAAGGTGATCGTAGACTCGATCTCTCTGCCGTTTTTGGAAGCCGCTGTCATCGATTTCACCCAGGAACTGATTGGCGCGCGGTTTGTGATCGAAAACCCAAACGCAACCTCCTCTTGCGGATGCGGCACATCATTTTCGATGTAACTTAACATATGGGGGCTCTGCCCCCGCCGCGGCAAGCCGCGCCTCCCCCGAGGTATTTTCAAACAGAAGAAGTATGAGAAACCGCCCACCTTCTTCTGTTCCCAAATACCTCGGAGCGCGAGGCAGAGCCTCGCAACCCTACCCTCCATCTTGCCGTTGGGCCGGTTCTGCGCGATAGGTTGCCCTGAGGCATCGGAGGACCGCGTATGAAAATCGCCACGTTCAACATCAACGGCATCAAAGCGCGGGCCGAGGCCCTGCCCCGCTGGCTGGATGACGCGCAGCCCGATGTGGTTCTGTTGCAGGAAATCAAATCCGTCGATGAGAACTTCCCGCGCGAGATGTTTGAAGACCGGGGGTACAACGTCGAAACCCATGGCCAAAAAAGCTTTAATGGCGTTGCCATTCTGTCCAAGCCACCGCTCGAGGACGTCTCGCGCGGCTTGCCTGGCGATGAAGAAGACGAACAGGCGCGATGGATCGAGGCCACTGTTGTCGGCAAGCAGGCGATCCGGATTTGTGGGCTCTACCTGCCGAATGGAAATCCGGTGCCGGGGCCTAAATACGACTATAAGCTGGCCTGGATGGAGCGTCTCTATGCGCGCGCCAAAGACCTTATGGCAAGCGAGGAGCCCGCATTGATGGCGGGCGACTACAATATCATCCCGCAGGACGAGGACGCCAAACGCCCCGACGCGTGGCGCGAGGATGCGCTGTTTCGTCCAGAAAGCCGCGCGGCGTTTCGCAAAATTCTAAATCTTGGATTTACCGAAGCCTTTCGCGCCCGCACGCAAGGTCCCGGGCATTATTCATTTTGGGATTATCAGGCCGGTGCTTGGAATCGAAATGACGGCATCCGGATCGATCATTTCCTGCTCACCCCGCAAGCGGCTGATCTAATGCGCGATTGCCAGATCGACACCGATATACGCGGGCAGGAAAAACCATCAGATCATGTTCCCGTCTGGGTGGATCTGGACATTTGACCGCTCAGGTCGTCACATCGTGGCTGTAAACCCATTCATATCGGCGTGACAGATGCAGGCCGATCACTGAAAGCGCTAGCTGCGCAGTGATCCTTTTGGGGCCTTTAAGGTGAAAGTTGCGGGCATTTGCAGCTGCAGCCGCAACGACGCGCTCAGCGCGCGGCAGACGCGCCGCCTCATAGGCCGCCAGAGCGCTGCTCATCTCTGAATGATCGTCAAAGCACCGGGCCAAAACCCATGCGTCTTCAAGCGCCAAGCACGCCCCTTGCGCCATGAAGGGCAGTGTTGGATGCGCGGCATCGCCCAACAGAGCCATGCGGCCGTCCTGCCATGTGCTTGCAACCGGTCGCAGGAAAAGCGCCCAAAGATGTGCCTCTTTCACGTCGGCGAGTATGTCGCGCACCGGCCCTCCAAAATCCGCGAAACGGGCGCGCAGATCATCTGGATCGCCTTGCCTGCGCCAACCTTCTTCTTGCCAGTCTGATCGCTCTTCGATCGCAACAATATTCATCAAGCTCTGGTCGCGCAGCGGATAGGTCACCACATGGCGGCCTGGGCCCATCGTGAGTGTGGCGCGCGGTTGGGCCTCAGCCCCCTTCCATGGAACTGTCGCGCGCCAAGCAATCTGATGAGTGAATACGGGTGTCTCAGACCCGTTCAAGCTGGGCCGGAGCGTACTGCGTCCGCCATCGGCGGCGATGACGCAATCGGCGCGCACAGGCTCGCCGCTTTCAAATACAAGTTCGACCTCGGTCGGGTGTTTCCGCAACTCAGCGACACATGCGCCCAAACGGATATCGATCCCGGCGGTTTGGACCGCCTGAAGTAGCAGCCCCAAAAGATCGGCGCGATGATAGTAATAGGTTGGCCCGGCCTTAGGGCCTGGCAACCGACTGATGATACGACCCTTGCGGTAGTCGCGCAGCACGGTTCCGTAGGACCTTTGGCCCAAGGGCGGAATATCGGACACGACACCCAATGCGCGAAGTACGCACATCCCATTTGGGCTGATCTGCAAACCCGCGCCCACTTCGGTCAGGGCGGCGGCCTGCTCAAATACGGTTACCCGCGCCCCGCGTTGCTGCAAGGCAAGCGCGGCGGCCAGACCACCTATGCCACCGCCCACAACGCAGAATTTCAGCCCGTCGAGTTTCATCCCTTGGGCTTAACGCAAAAACGCCGAGGCGACAGGCCCCGGCGTTCCGAATTTTTTGCGATTTTCAGCGATCAATCGTCGCGGTGAACCTTCTCGCGGCGCTCGTGACGCTCTTGCGCTTCCAACGTCATGGTCGCGATGGGTCGCGCATCCAGACGCTTCAACGAGATCGGATCACCGGTCTTTTCGCAATACCCGTATTCGCCCTCGTCGATGCGGCGCAGGGCCGAGTCGATCTTGGCCACCAGCTTGCGCTGGCGATCCCGCGTGCGCAGTTCCAGCGCGCGGTCGGTCTCCTCGCTTGCGCGATCAGCGACATCGGGAATGTTACGGGTATTGTCCTGCAGCCCTTCGATCGTATCGCGGCTGCCTGCAAGTAACTCTGTCTTCCAATCCAGCAGCTTGCGTCGAAAATACTCAAGCTGACGATCATTCATGAAAGGCTCATCTTCGGCCGGGCGGTAATCATCCGGCAGAAAAACTTCCTGCTTCATATCTGCTCCCTCGGTATGGCCAGAAACGTCGGTCGCGGTTGTATCACCTGACATTTGGCACCCCCTTCTGCGCAGCGTTTATCCGACGGGCACGGGATTGTCACTACACAAACTTGGGTCAGGCGCGCCCAACGCCTGACTGGTCTAAATGTGATACTTGAAACGGAAAAAACGCGTTTTTCGGTGAACTTCTGTGGGTGATTTTGTGGCAGTTCACAATCAGTGAAGCAGAAAAATCGCCGCGAATCGCGTTAGGCGATGGCGTTTGCGCGGAAAATTGCGGTTGAGTCGACGCAGCGACCCGGGTTGTCAAAATCACTGGCTCTCTGTAACCGGGAATGCACCACGCGCAGCCGCGCGCAAGAGCTTGAGGGGCCCATGACTGCACGTTTCCAAGGCACAGCCGAATATGTTGCCACCGACGACCTGACCATCGCCGTAAACGCGGCCGTGACGCTGGAACGCCCCTTACTGGTTAAAGGCGAACCCGGCACCGGCAAGACCGAGCTGGCCAAACAAGTGGCAGGTGCTTTGGGCCTGACGATGATCGAGTGGAATGTGAAATCCACCACCCGCGCACAGCAGGGCCTGTACGAATATGACGCCGTCAGCCGACTGCGGGACAGCCAATTGGGCGATGAACGCGTACATGATGTGTCAAACTACATCCGCAAAGGTAAGCTGTGGCAGGCCTTTGACGCCGACGAAAAAGTCGTGCTGCTGATCGATGAGATTGACAAGGCCGATATCGAGTTTCCCAACGACCTTTTGCAGGAACTCGATAAGATGGAGTTCCACGTCTACGAAACCGGTGAAACGATCCGGGCCAAGCATCGACCGATCGTCATCATCACGTCGAACAACGAAAAGGAACTGCCCGACGCCTTCCTGCGCCGCTGTTTCTTTCACTATATCCGTTTCCCGGACGAGGCGACGATGCGCCGGATCGTCGAAGTGCATCATCCCGGGATCAAAGATGCCTTGCTGACCACGGCCCTGACCCAATTCTACGAAATCCGCGAGACTCAAGGCTTAAAAAAGAAACCTTCAACCTCTGAGGTATTGGATTGGCTGAAATTGCTGTTGGCCGAGGATCTGACACCTGAGGATCTGAAGCGCGACGGGGCAAATGCGTTGCCCAAGCTTCATGGGGCGTTGCTGAAGAACGAGCAGGACGTTCATCTGTTCGAGCGGCTGGCCTTTATGGCACGCAGCAAACGTTAGCCTGCTGTTGAATAGGTTGTGAACGCGGCTTGCCTTGGGGCGGGTCGGATGTCAGCATCGGGCAACCGGGGCTCAGTTTATCAATAGGGACGTATCGCTTGGCCAATGCAGCAGAAATTCGCCCCTTGCGGGCCGCGGACAAGGATCAATGGGCCGAGATGTGGCAGGCCTATCTGGACTTCTATGAAACGACTCTGCCTGCTGAGATTTATGAATCGACTTTTGCACGGTTGCTTGGGGACGATCCGCAGGATTTTTCCTGTTTCGTTGCCGAACAGGACGGCGTGTTGGTTGGGTTAACGCACTATCTGTTTCACCGCCATGCCTGGAAAGTGGAGCGGGTCTGCTACCTGCAAGACCTCTATGCCCGCCCCGAGGCGCGCGGGACCGGTGTAGGGCGCGCATTGATCCAGGCGGTGTATGACGAGGCCGACCGGCAGGGTGCGCCAACGGTCTATTGGTTGACGCAGGATCATAACCAGACAGCACGCCAGCTCTATGACCGGATCGGCACGCTGACGCCCTTTATCAAGTACAACCGCTCATGATGCGATGGGGCGCCCTTGCCGCGGTATGCCTGCTCTCGGCCTGCGCATCGGTCGAGCGGATTGAACTGCCGGGCAATGTGACAACCATTGAACAGGCCCTGCCCCCGGCCAACAGCTTTACGACGTCTCGGCCCACCGCTCCGGCCAGGTCCAACACAAATATAGCGGCTGATTTCCTCGATCTGCATTTTGCCTTGGAAAGTGGCACACAGCTGCCCGTGTTCACCCGGTTTGAAACCCCGGTCACGGTGCGGCTGACCGGTAAGCCCACCCCCAGCATGCAAAGCGATCTCGCCCGATTGCTGACCCGACTGCAGAGAGAGGCCCGGATCAATATCCGGCAGATTTCTGAAGGTCAGGCCAATATCACCATTGAGGCCGTCAGCCAGCGCGACATTCATCGTATCCTGCCGAATGCTGCGTGCTTTGTGGTGCCCAACTCCTCCAGCCTGGAAGAATACCGCCGGGATCGTCGCAAGGCCAAAAGCAGCTGGACCGAACTGCGACAGCGGGAACGCCTGGGCATCTTCATCCCCTATGATGTCAGCCCACAGGAAATGCGCGATTGCCTGCACGAGGAGTTGGCACAGGCGTTGGGGCCGCTGAACGACCTGTATCACCTACCCGATTCCGTGTTCAACGACGATAACATCCATACCGTCCTGACCGGCTTTGACATGCTGATCCTGCGGGCTGCCTATGCGCCGCAGTTGAAAACAGGCATGACGCGCGAACAGGTTGAGGCCGCCCTTCCCGCTGTGCTGAGCCGTCTGAACCCGCGTGGAGACCGGTTACCAGTTCAGCCCTTCACTAAAACACCGCGCGCATGGATCGACGCCATCAATAAAACGTTGGGTCCCGGCCCCGGATCACCCCGACAGTTCCGCTTTGCCCAGAAGGCCGCAGAGATCGGGCAGCAACAGGGCTGGACCGACCATCGCCGCGCCTATCCGCATTATCTGATGGGTCGCATGATCCAGTTCCGCGACCCTGCTACAGCACTGCAACAATATCAGATCGCCCTGCACTTCCTGAATGCCACACCAGGAACCGAGGTACATCGCGCCCATGTCACGGCACAAACCGCCTCTTTCGCGCTGGCTCGGGATCAAGGCCTCAACGTGTTGCCTGATCTGGACAAGGCTATAGATGTGATGACGCGGGCTGAAAACGCTTCGCTTCTGGCAACTCTCCTCTTGTTGAAATCCGAGGCGCTCATGCAGGCTGGGCAGGTACAGCAGGCACGTGCCGTCAGGCTGGACAGTCTGGGGTGGGCGCGATACGGGTTTGGCGCAGATGTGGTGGTGAAATCCCTGGCGGAAAGCCGTGCGACCAGATCAGCCGGTAACAACATAGGCGGATGACAAATACATGCTGGTAGTCCTGGGAATGGCTGTTTTGGGTGCGATACTTGGCGCTTGGAATGCGCGCAAACGCAATGGGAACGGCGCCGACATAGCTCAGTACGCAGCTGTTTATGGCATTGCCTTTGCCTTGATGGGACTTGTGATGTCGCTGATCCTGGTCCGACTGGTAATTTGACCAATGTTCCTGCCCTTTTTTGAGAACCTCCGTAAAGCTGGCATTCCCGTTTCTCTGCGGGAGTATCTGACCTTTCTGGAAGGGATGAAAAAGGGTCTGGCCACCTATGATGTCGAGGCGTTCTATTACCTCGCCCGAGTGTCGATGGTGAAGGATGAGCGCAATATCGACAAGTTCGACCGCGCCTTTGCCGCCAGTTTCGAAGGGCTGGGAGAGATCAGCTTTGATCAGGTTCTGGAGGCGGTCGACATACCCGCCGACTGGCTTGAGAAAATGGCCGAAAAGCACCTGTCGGCTGAAGAAAAGGCCGAGATCGAAGCACTTGGCGGGTTTGACAAGCTGATGGAGACGCTGCGCGAGCGTCTGAAGGACCAGCAGGGCCGCCATCAGGGGGGCAATAAGTGGATCGGCACCGCCGGAACCTCTCCTTTCGGGGCCTATGGCTACAACCCCGAAGGCGTGCGGATCGGCCAGAAGGAAAGTCGCCATCGGCGTGCGGTCAAGGTCTGGGACAAGCGCGAATTCAAGAACTTGGACGATACTGTTGAACTGGGAACGCGCAACATCAAGGTCGCCCTGAAACGCCTGCGCCGTTGGGCGCGCGAGGGCGCTGCCGAAGAGCTGGATCTGGACGGCACGATCCGCGCCACGGCGGAACATGGCTATCTGGACGTCAAGACCCGGCCCGAACGTCACAACGCGGTCAAGGTTCTGCTGTTTCTGGACGTTGGCGGGTCAATGGACCCACATATCAAAGTGGTCGAGGAACTGTTTTCCGCTGCGCGGACCGAGTTCAAGCATCTGGAGTACTACTACTTCCACAATTGCCTCTATGAGGGCGTGTGGCGCGACAATCGCCGCCGCTGGGACCAGCAGACGCCCACACATGAGGTACTGCGGACCTACGGCCCCGACTACAAATGCATCTTCGTCGGCGACGCCTCGATGAGCCCTTACGAGATCGCCTATCCTGGCGGGGCCAATGAGCATTGGAATCAAGAGGCGGGTCAGGTTTGGTTGCAACGCGCACGCGAAAAATGGGCGTCAAACCTGTGGATCAACCCGGTGCCCGAGAAATACTGGGAATATACCCATTCCATCGGCATGATCCGCGAGATTTTCGAGGATCGAATGGTGCCGATGACTTTATCCGGCCTAGAACAAGGCATGCGCGAGTTGACGCGGTAGGCCGCAAGATTTGCTTCGAGACTAAAGCCATCTTCACTGGCATGCATTACGATAGAACGACATTTCTTAGCCGGTGTTTTTTGTGTTCAGTCAAGGCACTCAGGGTCTGACGCGCATTTTGACAGCCCATCCAGCAACGCATCACCGATTTCACCATCTGGCCCGCCCGCATAGTGACCGGCGGATTGAAGGCGAAGCTGCCAGAGCGAAATGTCTTCTGAACTTGCGCTTTCCAAACCTCTGTGCCATGCGGCAAGCGCAGCTTGCGGGTCCCCAAGACGATGGTGAGAAAAGCCGAGTTTCGTGTATTGACGATCAATCACCTCGTCCGAGATTTCATTGCCCTCTTCCCGTTTCGATGCAACTTCAAAGAAATCATTAAGTGAGCTGATTGCCGCTTCGTCGTCCCCGAGATCAAAATAGACATCTGCTTTCCCGGCATGTGCAAAAGCATTGTCCGGCAGATTCGCAAGAACCGTGTCGAATTCGGCAAGCGCGCGCTCCGGCTCATCAAGATCTGCAAAGCTTCGAGCCAGCAGTGTACCAAAAGAAGGCCCAGCAATCTCGCGAGCAGCGGGTGTACTCAGCCTTTCGCTCCTTGCTATTGCTTCGTCAGTTTCCCGTACAAACCGCTCTGCAGTACGGAGCGCGAAGTCGTATTCCGGTTTGATTGCCAAAGCACGTTCAATCGCCGTCTCAGATTCTGCGTATCGACCAAGTCGCAGCAGGACATCACCAAGGACGGCCCATGCAACGTGGTCATTTGGGTATAGAGCCAAAACATGATTCAGGTCGACTTCTGCGTGATACGGCAGTTCAAGATGCTGGTAGTATAGCCAGGCGCGATCCAGTCGCACTAGAGCGTAGTTGGTGTCGAGCAAAACGGTTCTGGAGTATGCCTCAAGCGCCGCATCATAATCCTCAAGCTTATCCAGAATTCGCCCTTCGCGATGCTGATTTAACACTGAGTTCGGAACGGACGCGAGAACAAACCTCGTATCTGCCAACGCTTCCGAATACCGCTTCATTTCATAGTATGTGCTCGCCCGACTGCTGTGGCCAAAATCAGATGCCGGGTCAACCTCCAGAAGATGATTGAACAACGACAAGGCTTTATCATACTCATCCCTTTTCAAGTAGATCAGACCCAGATTGTGTAGAGGCGCTGTCCAATCTGGCGTGATTTCAAGAGCTGCAAGATAGTCGACCTCGGCCAAACCGGGATCTTGTTTTGCCAGAAACAGAGCGCGGTGAAACAGGGCCTGCGATCGAGTGTGTTCTGGAATATCGTCATAGGACAGAAGCGATGTGCAACCAGCGATGCGCTGCGCATCGGATTTGCCTTTCGAGAAGCATTTCTTGGCTTGCGCTTCAACGCCAAAAGGCGCGGAAACCACTAGAACAACGGCGGCCAGAGCGATACCGACAGCGGCCAGTCGAATTTTGTTCATGAGAGACTTTCAAAATATCGGATGCGGTAGAATAACCTTTTAGAGTTACATACATTCTCAGTATCGCGCGTCAATCACGAGAGGCAACCTGCGTTACTTCATGCGTCCCTAAACAAGGGACCTTGCAGTGCCTAACAATCAGAGCAGCCGTTTGTTGCCTCCGTAGCCTTCTCTTTTCAGGAGTGCAAAACACACCAACAATGGGCGTCAAACCTGTGGATCAACCCGGTGCACGAGAAATACAAGGAATACACTCGTTCCATCGGCATGATCCGCGTGATTTTCGAGGATCGAATGGTGCCGATGACCTTGTCCGGGCTTAAATAAGGCATGCGTGAGTTGACGCGGTAGGAGATGCTCCTTGAGGTCATCGCGCTGATGTTTCGAGGGCTAAAGGCCGTTGATCTTTAAGGTTTTACAACCCGGCCACTCCGACTAATGTGCATCCGGAAAAGTGGAACTTGCGCCTGCGTTTCTGGGCGTTCGATGCTCCCATGCCAGATCTGAGGTTTATTGATGTCAGAAGAGTTCTTTGAAGACGATGGCTCGGTGTCTTATCGCGGGGTCTGGATTCAAAAGGCGCCCGGATTGTTCACACGTCGAATTTTGAAATCTATGAGGTTGGGGCGGTACGAAACCGCAGAATTGCGTCATGCCGAGCGGTGCATCGAACAAGGCGAGCGTGTTCTGGATATCGGGGCTGGAGTTGGTTTCTTGTCGACCAAGATCGCGCAGATCGAAAAGGTGGATAAAGTTGTATCAGTCGAAGCAAACCCCGCATTGATTGACGTAATACGCACGACGTTTGAAGGAAACGGGGTTTCCCTTAAGGCCGAGTGTCTTCATGGCATTCTGGGTCAATCCTCAGATGGCGACACAGTCGATTTCTATATTAGAAAGAACTTCTGGGCGTCGTCGCTGAATGGTGACGAACGCGCCTTCATTGACAAAGTCGAAGTACCGATTTTGGATTTCGATGCGTTAATTGCAAGGTTTGCCCCGACGATGATCATTTGCGACATCGAAGGTGGTGAGTTGGAGCTTTTCCAGAAATGTCACCTCCGCTCTGTACCTCGCCTTGTGATTGAAGTTCATCCGGGAATTTACGGTCAAACCGGACTGGCCAAGGTGTTTCAGGCCGTGATGGATCAGGGGTTTGTTCTGGATATCCGTGCTCCACGTGCCGGTGATGTACTCACATTTCTGAACATGGATCACTTGGCGGAGTGAGACCGAGGGATCCGGGTGATGGGCCTGTGTATCTGTTTCTCGGGCATTTGATCTGCTGAAGAATTATGTTGCCCTGCTGCTGCGGCGCCCCCATATCTGAGCCATGTTGCGTTTCACCCCGATCCTGCTGGCCATTGCTTATGGCCTTGTGATGTACCGGATTTCCGTCTGGCGCACCCATCGTGAGCTGGATCAGAAATCAACCGAACTGGCCGATCCTGTATTGAAGAGGATGACCGACCGGTTGGCCGCCGCTTTGGATATCGCGCGGGTTCCGGTTTATATCTATGAGATCGATCCGGTGAATGGGTTGGCCGCACCCGATGGGCGCATTTTCATCACCCGCGGGTTTTATCGCAAGTTTCGAAATGGAGAGGTTTCAGCCGAGGAAATGGCCAGCGTGATCGCGCATGAGCTGGGGCATGTGGCATTGGGTCATGCCAAGCGGCGGATGATTGATTTTTCCGGCCAAAACGCGATGCGTACAGCGCTGATTATGGTGCTGAACCGGTTCATTCCCTTTATCGGCGCGATGATCGCCAATGCGCTGACCTCATTGCTGGCTTCGCGCCTGTCACGCCAGGATGAATATGAGGCCGATGAATACGCCGCCGCTTTGCTGACCAAGGCTGGGATCGGGATCGAACCGCAAAAGTCCTTGTTTCACAAGTTGGAGGACCTGACCCAGCAAAGGGCTGGAATGGTGCCAGCCTGGTTGATGAGCCATCCGAAGACACGAGAGCGGATTGCAGCGCTGGAAGCACTAGAGCAGCGTTGGAGTGCGGGCGGCCAGGCTTAGGCAGCGAGGGGCCAGCCCCTCGCGCTCCCCGGGATATTTGTAGCCAGGTGAAGGGGATCGCGCCTATTGGGAAAGGGCTTTGCCCAGGCGTGGGAGGCGCGCCTTTTTCATCAACGCGCGCAGGGTCCATTGGTCGCCAGAGAGGCGGTTGGCTTCATCAAGAACGCGGTTGGCGATGGTGGCCATACCGTTGGGGTCCGAGAGCCAGAAACCGTGCAGCAAGCCATCGGGATCACGGCGGTCGAGCCCCTCTTCTGCCAGGATATTTTTCGGGAAATCCTTTGCGTTGACCGTCACGATAATGTCGGCTGAAGCGGCTATCGCGGTTGCCAGAACGTGGATATCTGCAGCATCAGGCAGCCAAAGGCGGTTTTCGAGCCCTTGTGAGGTCGCGCGTTCGGCTTGTGGCCAGTGCGCCTGCGTCAGCGCGATTTCAGCGCGGGCTTGCGCCTCACCCTCGGGACCCAGCTTGCGGGCGGCGCGGGCCCATTCTTCGAGAATACGGGCGGACCAGATCGGGGTGAAATGACCCAGGCTGGCTGCGCCCAGCAGCATCTCTCGCATCACTGTCGGGTAGATGACGCAGGTATCGAGAACCGCCCTCACAGACGGTAGAACACGGCTTTGAGGTAACCGCTTTCTGCCAGCTGTGGCAGTTGTGGGTGATCGGGACCTGCGAAACCAGTGTGGATCAGCTGTGCCTGCCGGCCAGCGCGGCCAATCCCACGCGAGGACGCATCACGAAACCGGCCCAGATCGGCAGCGTGTGAGCAGGAGCAGAGGCCCAGATAACCACCGGGTTTGACCAGCGGGGCCGCCAGACGTGCGATACGTTCATAGGCGCGAAGGCCTGCATCTAATGCTTGTTTTGAGGGTGCAAAGGCGGGCGGGTCGCAGATGACCACATCGAATAGGGCGCCCTCATCGCCCAGCTGGGTCAGCACATCGAAGGCGTCGCCTTGGCGGGCATGAAAACGGTCGGCGCAGCCGGTCGCCTCGGCTCCTTGGGCTGCCAACTCCAATGCGGCGGCGGAGCCATCGACGCATGTGGCGTGCGAAGCCCCTCCGGCCAACATGGCAAGGCCAAAGCCGCCTACATGGCTAAACACATCCAGTACCGTTGCTTCGGGATGAACCAAACGGGCGGCGAAGGCGTGGTTGGGGCGCTGGTCGTAGAACAGGCCGGTTTTCTGGCCTCCAGTCAGGTCGGCCATATAGGTCGCGCCGTTCATGGGCACAGGCAGCGGCGCGTCTGGTGCTCTACCGCGTAGGGTTTGGTTCACGTCATCCAGCCCTTCCAAACCGCGGGTCCGGCCTGAGGCGTTCTTCAGGACCATCGTTACTCCGGTGACGTTGACCAACGCATCAGTGAGCCTTTCCAAATGCGCCTCGGCCCAGGCGGCGTTGGGCTGGATGACACAGGCGTCTCCGAAACGGTCGATGATCACGCCGGGAAAGCCATCGGTCTCGGCATGGATCAGGCGGTAATATGGCGCGTCGAACAGGCGCTCGCGCATATCAAGCGCACGGCGCAGACGGGTTTCGAACCAGTCGGCGTTCAAATCGGCCTCAATCTCGCGATCCAATACGCGACACATGATTTTTGAGTCGGGGTTCACCGCGACCAAAGCGATAGGTGCGCGCTTTTCATCCTCAAGCACGGCCAGCGCTCCGGCCGGGATTTTTCGAGTGCGGCGGTCGGTGACGATGTCATTCGCATAGACCCAGGGAAACCCATGTCGCAGGCCGCGCGCATTGGCTTTGGGTTTCAGACGGATACGTGGGTGATCAGTGGTATTGGTCATGGCCCTCTATTAGTGATGCACGCGCCGGGGGAAAAGCCCTAACGCGGGCGCGAGCGCCAACCGCCACGTCGTTTAGGCGCTTGTGAAGCTCGCAGCCCCTCGGCCATGACCTGAGTCATCGGGTGGTCGGCATCCTGCGCAGCATAGGTGGCGTGCAGGGTGGTCAACGCCTGCTTCTGGTCCTGCCCCTCCGGCAGGCTGAGCGCCCAATCGAGGAAGATGCTGCGGCATTCCTGCAAAGCGATGCCCTCGATATTATAGGCTTCGCGGATCAGGCCCTTGGGGTCGTTGGGATCAGTGCTGCGTGCCATCTTTGCCCTCTTTGATGACGCTGCCGATGATTTCGGCAGCGGTCGCGTAAGTGTCTTGTAGCGCGGATTGCAGTTGCTCAACCTGTTCAAACCCAGTGGCCCTGCACAGGAACGCCGCACCTCCCTCACCAATCTTGTCAGCCTCGATCACCTTGCCCGAAAGCAGCCGCGCTGCGCATTGCACGGACCAGCATAGATCGTAGCTGTCTTTCAGAGTTTGCGCCTGCGCGACATCCAGCAACTCGGCAACGACGGCGCCATCAAGGCCGGAGGGCACATCGCGATCCGCGAGACCTGCCATCAACGCGCCGGTTTGCGCCATCAGTTCGATATCCATCAAACGGCCGGGGCCATTTTTGGCATCCCAAACTCCGGCAGGGGCTTTCGCGGCGGCAAGCCGCGTGCGCATTTCGGCCACTTCGTGCAAAACCTTCTTCATATTGCGCGAACGCGACAGGAAATCAGCCCGAAAGGCTTCGATATCCATGGCCAGCCCCGCGTCACCCGCCACCAAATGCGCGCGTGTCAGGGCAAGGTGCTCCCAAACCCAGGCTTCGTTCTGCTGGTAATTGGTGAAGCTGGCCCAACTGGTCGCCACCGGCCCCTGATTGCCCGACGGGCGCAAGCGCATGTCGACCTCATAGAGCCGCCCCTGAGACATCGGGGCCGAAAGCGCCGTGATCAGTGCTTGCGTGAACCGCGCATAGTAGGTGCGGGTGGCCAGTGGGCGCGGACCTTCGGACATCTCCTGTTCCAGCGGGTCGTAGATCACGATCATGTCCAGATCAGATTGCGAATTGATCTGCCCTGCCCCAAGCGACCCCATACCCAGAATGGCAGCACCACGCCCCGGAGCGGGGCCATGCTTGCGGGCGAAATTCTCGGTCACATGAGGCAGGATCGAAGCGATAATAGCCTGCGCCAGTTCTGCATATTGGCGACCCGCTTGTGCGCCGTTGATCAGCCCGCGCAAATGGTGCACCCCCACACGGAAATGCCATTCCTTGCACCAGCGCCGCGCCAGATCAAGCTGGGTTTCATAATCCGCCTCTGCCGCCAAAGCCTGTTCCAGCTCGGCCTGCAGATCTTGCTGCCCGGGCCAGTCAGCAAAGAAACTGCCGCCTATGACCGCATCAAAGACCGAGGCATTGCGGGACAGATGCGAGGCCAGCGCGTGGGACGTGCCCACGATATCAATCAACAAATCGATCAGCTGCGGATTGGCCTCGAACAGGGAAAACAGCTGCACCCCGGCGGGCAGCCCGGCCAGAAACCCGTCAAGCGCCACCAAGGCCTCTTCCGGTTGTGCTGTCTTGGCGAGGCGCGACAGGAGTTCAGGTTTGAGCCGGTCAAAGATGCGCCTGCCCCGTTGCGAACGCAGCGCCGGGTAAGAGGCCCAGCGGGCCAGGATGCTTTTGTCGAACGTAACCTCTTGCTCGGGCGTCGGGGTCGCACCAGGACCGGGGGCAAAGAACCCCTCGGTCAAGTCATGCACCTCGGTCAATCGGCGGGTCAGGTCGGTCGTCAGCTCGGTACTACTGATCCCCATCAGGCAGGCCACACGTTCGATACCGTCCTGGGATTGCGGCACTTTGTGGGTCTGAGCATCATGGATCATCTGAATCCGATGTTCGACCTCACGATGCGCGCGATAGTGGTCGGTTAGCTTTTGTGCGACCTCTTCGGGCACCCAGCCTTTTGCAGCCAAAGCAGCCAAACCGGGAACCGTTCCGCGCACGCGTAGGTCCGGGTCGCGCCCACCGGCGATCAATTGGCGGGTTTGGGTGAAGAACTCAATCTCCCGAATACCGCCCTGCCCCAGTTTCATATCATGGCCAGGAATCGAGAGGCTGCCACCCGTCCCCTTATTCTCACGAATGCGCAGGCGCATGTCATGGGCGTCCTGAATGGCGGCAAAATCCAGATGCCGACGCCAAACAAAGGGGCGCAGAGTTTCCAGAAACCGCTCTCCGGCAGCGATATCGCCCGCACAGGCGCGCGCCTTGATATAGGCGGCGCGTTCCCAAGTTCGGCCAAGGCTTTCATAGTACCGCTCGGCCGCTTCCATCGCCATACAGACCGGGGTCACCGCCGGATCAGGCCGCAGCCGCAAATCGGTGCGAAAGACATAGCCGTCAGCAGTTTTGTCGCTGAGCGTGGCGCAGAAGTTGCGTGTGGCGCGGACCATCCCATGCCGCGCATCGTAGAAATCATCCGGGTCATGACGTGTTTCATCGAACAGTACGATCAGGTCGATATCCGAGCTGTAATTCAGCTCATGCGCGCCCATCTTGCCCATCGCCAAAATGACCATCCCAGCAGCGGTTTCGACGTCATCTTCGGTCATTCCGGGCAGTTTCTTGCGCCGGATCAGGGCGGCGATCTCGGCCTTGGCCGCGACATCTGCCGCCAACGCACCAAAATCGGTTAGCGCGGCGGTCACTTTTTCCAAAGGCCACGCACCCGAGATATCGGCCAGCGCAGTCAGCAGCGCCATCCGGCGCTTGGCAAGCCTCAGACCCGACTTCAGCTGATCTGGGGCCAAAGCCCGCGCCGCATCCATAAGCTCAACCATGGCCTGATCCGGCCCGGACAGCGCTTGCGGCAGCCAGTCTCTCTCGCGCTCAATCAACCCTTTCAGATAGGGGCTGGACCCGGCGGTTCCGGCGATCAACTCCCCTTGTTCAGGTGTCAAATCCGCCAGCAAATCACGTGTTTCATCGCCCAAAGACGGGTCGAACGCGCGTGGCAAACGGGTGATGGCCAAACTGTCACTCATATCGCGACCCTGCGCATTGCCTCACCCCAAGGTCAATGGGTCAAACGCATCACGCGTTCTGAACCGGCGTGTCCTGACTGAAACTGTTGACCCACTTGTCATGCCGACGCTCCCACAGCGAGGAAATCAGCATCGCCTCCCACCTGGCTGCACCAGGCCGCACGTAGTCGGCGCGATAGGATAGCAAGACGATGTCCGCCGTCAGAACCCGCAGCTTTTCCTCGCTCAGTCTGAATTCAGCCATCGTCGGCGCATCGGCAAATTGACCAACGTGATCGTCCCGATTGGCAAAGCCCGACGGGTAGACACCCAGAAAGTCGGCGCTCAGAAGCGCGCGATCCGCGCTGGCATCCCCGACAACCAGCGCGGTCCAAACCTGCTTTTCCAGATCCAGTATTTCGGCAATCGAAGGGGCGGTGTTGTTTTCATCCATAGTCATAATCGTTTGTTACGCTAATCTGCGGCTGCACGAAAGAAGGCGAATGTGCAGCTACGAACAGCGATCAAAGATATTTTTTAGGCAACATGTCAAAGGTCACAAGCCTGAAGAACGATCAACAAAGCCCGATGCGGCATACGCTCAACCTTGCCTCGGTTTTTGAACCAAAATAGGCTCATTCCATGTGTGGTAAGTTTGCAGCCGGTCACCTAACGCAGAAACAGATGCTCGCGACTCTGGAGTACTTTCTTTATGGAAAAGTCTCTCCCGATCTACCCAAGCCGCTGCCCTCTGGGGGCTATAACGTCTCACCGACCGATCAGGTCAATATGATCCGCTGGGATGGCGACACTGCCGAACTCACGTCCGCCCGCTGGCAGCTAAAGGATCCGCGCAGTCAAAAGCCCATGATCAATTCCAAGATTGAGAATGTCGCGTTCTGGCAGGACTATTGGAACAACGGCCGGTGTCTTATCCCGGCGCTTGGATACTATGAATGGCAAAAGGATCAGGGGCATGGCTGTCCGACCTATGTCACAGTCAAACGTAATGAACCGCTTATGTTCTTTGCCGGGTTCTATCGAACGCACGATGGGCGGCACAGCTGCACCATCATGACACGTAAACCAAGCCCCCAGATAGCGCACATCCATAATCGCATGCCGGTCATTCTGACCCCTTCAGAGATCGAGACTTGGTTAAACGGCGTCACAACACCACAAGAGGCGCAAGAGACGCTTGGTACGGGATATGAGGGGCGATTTGAATATCATACTGTGAAGCCGATCAAACGCGCATCCGACGGCGAAGACCTAATCGAACCCTACACGCCCCCGATCCAGAGCAAGTTCGACTTCTGAAAACGATAGAACGCGCGCGCTGCTCAGCCCTGTTCTGTCGATGCTGCAAACATCCGTTCAATAAATTGAATAAAACACTGGCGCGCTACAATAGCTGCGTTCTGTGAGGGTACAGGTTCCCGGTCATCCGACTCGAAAAAATGTAAATCTTTTTCACATCGCCCCTTGCAACCATCCGAAGGCTTCCCATCTAGACAATGTGAAAGGAATTTACATCAACCCCTGGAGAGACCAAATGACCGCATTGTCCGAACCCACCGTCCCTGCAAACCCGGGATGGCTGCACCGCGCCGAGGCCTGGATGGACGACAAAGGCAAAGGTGCCTGGATCGCCGCCATGGTCCTTGGTTTCATCTTCTTCTGGCCTGTGGGCCTGGCCCTTCTGGCCTATATGATCTGGAGCAAACGCATGTTCAGCAAATCTTGCAGCCGCCGCAAATCTTGGCACAGCCACATGAGCGCAATGAAACCTTCGGGCAACACAGCATTCGACGCCTACAAAGCCGACACGCTGGCGCGCTTGGAACGTGAGCAGCAAGATTTCGAAGCCTTCCTGCATCGCCTGCGCGAAGCCAAAGACAAGGCCGAGTTCGACCAGTTCATGGATGAACGCGCCCGCGACAACCACGAAGAGGACGGTAAAGGCGAACCTGCCTGATCCCCCTTGCCCTGTCCCGGTCTTCGGGACAGGGTAACGCGACCTTCATTTTCGGAAATCTGTTTATGACCCACCTGCCCAACCCTGACACACAACCCGAGTTTTATCAGTCCGTCACATCCAAGCGCTTTGTCGCCTGGCTATTCGATATCGCGCTGATCTCGCTGCTGTGTATTGTTCCCGTCTTTTTGACCTTTGGCGCAGGGCTGTTTTTCCTGCCCCTGATCTATGCGGTCATAAGCTTTGTCTATCGGGTCATCACCATCTCAAACGGCTCGGCCACGCTGGGCATGCGCTTCATGGGGATCGAATTGCGCGATGCGTTTGGCGAACGTATGGATATGGGCAAAGCGCTTGCGCATACCGCCGGATATTTCATCAGCATGGCGTTTTTCGTAGTCCAGATCATCTCGATCATCATGATGCTGACTAGCGCGCGCTGTCAGGGTCTGACAGACGCCTTCCTTGGCACCGTCATGATCAATCAACGGGCCTGACCACCCATCGCGTGAATCACTTGGCGGCGCCAAAAACCGTTGCTATCATCGGGTCCGAGGCTACATGGGACCTTCATGCGACATACGCTGCCAATTGCGCCACAATTCTATGTGACGGCCCCACAGCCCTGCCCTTACCTTGAGGGCAGGCTGGAGCGTAAGCTGTTCACCGCCCTGCAAGGCGAAGGTGCAGACCAGCTGAACAATTCCCTGTCCCAACAAGGGTTTCGCCGGTCTCAAAACGTACTCTATCGCCCGTCCTGCACTGATTGCGCGGCCTGCCTGTCCGCTCGGATCGATGTTGCTGCCTTCCGCCCAACCAAAAGCCAGAAACGCGCCGCAAAACGGAATTCCTACCTGCAGCGGCGCGCCACATCGCCCTGGGCTACGGACGAGCAGTACGAGCTGTTCCGCCGCTACCTCGACACGCGCCACGCCGATGGCGGCATGGCCGATATGGATGTGTTCGAATTTGCCGCGATGATCGAGGAAACCCCCATCCGCAGCCGCGTGGTGGAATATCTGGACCCCGAAACCGGTGACCTGATCGCCGTCAGCCTGACCGATGTGCTCGATGACGGGCTCAGCATGGTCTATTCCTTCTACGACCCGCAGCAACCGCAGAACTCTCTGGGCACCTATATGATCCTGGATCACATCGACATCGCGCGCGAGGCGGGCCTGCCTTATATCTACCTGGGCTACTGGGTGCCCGGCAGCCCGAAGATGGGGTACAAGGCCAAATTCTCAGGCCTCGAAGCCTATGTTCAAGGGCAATGGCAAAAGGTTCAGGACCCTGCAACGTTCTCTGATGAGTCGCATCATCCGCTCTCTGCGGCCCCTATCGCGGAACAGGTTGCCAATATTCAGTTACCCGACCGCCACCCCACCAAGGGTTGATCTGATATGAAACAAAGCCTGCATGCCGTCACTCTTGTGGTGCCGGATTATGACGCGGCGATCGCCTTCTACACCGAAACGCTCAGCTTCACGCTGGAGCAAGATATCGATCTGGGCGGAGGCAAACGCTGGGTGCGGGTGGTCCCACCCCGCAGCAACGGCGCCTCGCTTCTGTTGGCCAAAGCCGTTGGTCCTGATCAAAACGCCGCCATCGGCAACCAGACCGGAGGCCGCGTCGGCTTCTTCCTGCAAACCGATGACTTCCAGCGCGACCATGCCGCGATGCGCGCAAACGGTGTGCACTTCGAAGAAGACCCTCGCACCGAACCCTATGGAATTGTCGCCGTCTGGCGCGACCCGTTCGGCAATCGATGGGATCTGATCCAGTTCACCTGATCCACTCTTCATCTGGCCAGAAAATATCCCGGGGATGAATTGGCCGCAGGCCAAGAAGGGGCTGGCCCCTTACCCCCCAACATAAAAAGCAAAAGGGGGCCATCAGGCCCCCTTTTTCAATTTGATTACTCAATCCGATCAATTCGGAATCAAATCCGGGACAATGGTTACAATCGCCGGGAAGAACCACAGGATTGCGATCCCAACCACCTGGATGACCACAAAAGGTGCAACCCCTCGGTAGATATGTCCGGTCGTCACCTCTTTTGGCGCGACACCCCGCAGATAGAACAGCGCAAACCCAAAGGGCGGCGTCAGGAACGAGGTCTGAAGGTTCACCGCCACCATGATCGTCACCCATTTCGGATCAAACGACCCGCCATAGATCACCGGGCCCACAATCGGGATCACAATGTAGATGATCTCGAGAAAATCCAGCACAAAGCCCAGAATGAACAGCACCAGCATCACGATCAGGAAGACCGTGAACTCGTTGTCAAAGCTTTTCAGGAACTGCTGGATATAGTGCTCCCCCCCGAACGAGATCACCACAAGGTTCAACAACTGAGACCCGATCAGGATGGTGAACACCATCGAGGTCACCTTGGCCGTCTCGCGCACCACAGGGGTTAGAACGCCGCTCGAAAACAGCACCCAGCAGCCATATAGCAGGCCAAACAGCGCATAGAGATAAGCTGAATATGCCAGACCAAAGGCGATCCAGGTTTCGGCGTTTGCTCCGCTCTGGTTCACCCGCAGGTCAAAGTTCACACCCAGCAACAGGCAGATGATCACGGCAAAGGTCGACCAGATGATCACACCGCCCGACTGACCCTGCTCACGCAACTTACGATAAGCAGCCAACATGATCGCGCCACCGGCGCCAAGCGCGGCCGCCGGTGTCGGGTTGGTGATCCCGCCAAGGATCGAGCCGAGAACGGCAATGATCAGAACCAGCGGAGGAAAGACCACGCGGATCAGATCATTGGTCGCACAACGTGCAGCCGCTTCCTTACAGCCATACATCGCAACAGCAAACGGGATGGCCAAGAGAAGGAAGGTGGCGCCGGATGAGGTGATTGGTGAGATCAGCAGGATATCAACCAGCAACATCAGCAACAGACCGATCGCCCCAACGATCAGGGGCTGAGGGGAACGCGATGGCGCAATACCGCGACCCAGAACCAGGGTCAGGGCCAGCAGCACCACGATGATCGTGACACCGGTCCCAATCGGCGCGGCACCGGCAATCTTGGCCTCACGCGCCGCGGCGATTTCTTCCTCGCTCAGACGTTCGGCATTGGCAATTCCACCGGCTGCATCAATCTCCTGTTGCTCGATCACAGCCTGATCCCAGGCCGCCTGACCATGCAGGTCGATCATCGAGGCTTTGCATTCCTCCGACACATTTGTCCTCAGCGATGCATCCTGCCCCACATCCGAGAAGGCCGAGACCGAGATATTCTGGCTGCCAATGATCCCGGCACTGCCCAGAAGCATTGCGCCAACAATAATAGCAACCGGCGCGCCCAGCAGCCATGTCAGACCTTCGGATCGTGTGATGGTCTCACCTGACCCGCCCGACAGTTCGACGGCAGGTGCCTTGTCCGGATTCAACAGCGCATAGCCAAAGGCGTAAAGCGCATAAAGAAGTGCCAACATGATCCCCGGCAGCAGCGCGGCCTGGAACAATGTCCCCACCGAGACCACCGCTGGCTCACCCAGATAGGTCAACGCATCGGTACATCCCGCTGCAACAGCTCGACTTTCCTGAGCTGTGGAATACAGATCTCCTGCCAGTGTGCCCAAAAGGACAATCACAATCGAGGGCGGAATGATCTGCCCCAAAGTGCCCGACGCAGCAATCACACCGGTCGCAAGCTCTGGCGAATAGTTGTTTCGCAACATGGTCGGCAGTGCCAACAATCCCATGGTCACCACGGTCGCACCAACAATCCCGGTTGAGGCCGCCAGAAACGCGCCAACAACCACAATCGAAACCGCCAAACCACCCGGCAGAGGGCCAAAAACGCGCGCCATCGTGGTCAGCAGATCATTGGCAATCTTGGACCGCTCCAGCGTAATGCCCATCAGAACGAACATCAGCACCGCCAGCAGGGTCTCAATCGACTGCCCCGCCAACACACGCTCGTTCATACGGTTCACGATGAACGAGACGTTGCGATCCAGCGCGGTTTCCCAACCCGAGGGGAAGACCGGCTCGCCGATCCTTGGCAAATCCGGGTATCGGAACACCGAAACTGAATCGGGTTTCACCCCCGTCGCAACCAGATCCCGGTACATTTGCGAACTGGTATCGATTGCCTGATGGATCAATAGCCCGGCACTGTCCAGCGCGGCAATGATCCCGAAGGATATGACCCCGGCCCCACCAATGGCAAAGGCCACCGGGAAACCAGAGAGGATGCCTCCGAAAAGGCAGAAAAATACGATAATGAGGCCTATCTCGACGCCATCAAGTCCGAATAGCATTGTCTGGGTCTCCGTCCCTAATGTGCGCCTTCATAGGCTTCTTCACCTGCGCCAAGGCTGTCCTTGTCGAGGTATTTTCCGGCGCTCTCGGGCCCTTCCACATATTCCAGATACGATCGGTAAAGGAACGCAATCGCATGCAGGAACACCATGCCTGCAAATAGGACAAGCAGGATTTTGAACAGGAAATATGCGTTGAAACCGTTGGGGCTGAAGCCGATGGTTTCCACATTCCACCGCAGCGCGCGTGATTTGGCAACCAACCGGTCCAGAGTATCACTGGCCGATGGTTTCGGCACGATCAGATGCCGCCACATGAAATACCAGCCATACATCCAAGTCAGCACCGCCATCGGCATCATGAACAATAGCGCACCGCACATGTCGACCACACGCTTGGCGCGGTGGCTTATGCCTGCGTAGATCAGGTCAACCCGCACATGTCCGCCTTGCACAAATGTGTAGGTACAGCATAGGCAGACCACCATGGCGTTATATAGTTTAAGTTCTTCTGCGAACCAACTGATATCCTTTTGAAAAGGAATACCAAACCCGAACGCCATATCCGCGCGCGTAAAGACACGCTGCATGAAAACGATGATGATCTGCTGAAGCACCATCAGCAAACCGGCCCAGGCAAAGAACCGCCCGGTGATGTTTGCGAACCCTTCCAGCCCGCGAACCATGCCCCACATGAAATTCCGGTAGTAGAGGCCAATGGCCGTCAGCACCAGAAACAGGGCAAAAATCACAAAGAAGAACTCGACCGACCCGCCATAGTAGACAAAGCGCATCACAGCTTCATTGTCCGACCAGTTCAGCCACAGTTGCGGATGCGTGATCGCATATCCAAAATTATAGAAGGCTTCGGCAATGCTCTGAATGAACCAGATCAGTCCATTCCACAGGGCGCCGAAGAACGAGATACCGTTTTCGTCCTGCATGTTGTCCCCAGGTCGCGTCGGTTGCACTGCCTATTGGTGCGGCATGATGGGTCCGCGCATGTGCAACAGGAAAGGTTTCCCCGCGCCTGCGGGGAAACCGTTTGGTCTGATGATCAGGGCTTAGCCGCGCACGCGGTCGCGCTGAGCGGTGTAAGCACCAGACGACAGGTTCAGCCAGGCCGAGGACGATGCCATCGACGCCATCGCGCTGTCGTGGATCTTCTTGAACAGCTCGTCGCCCATGTTCTCGTCCAGAACTTCTTGGCTGGCCTGACCGAAGGCATCCCAAACGCTGTCCGGGAATTCCATGACCTTGACGCCACCCGACTGCAGACGCTGCAGGGCTGCACCGTTGTTGGCCAGGAATTGCGCCAGGTTCCACTGGTGCGCTTCGGCAGCTGCGATCTCGATGATCTTCTGCTGGGCAGGTGTCAGCTCGTCGAACACGTCGCGGTTGGTCGCCAGCGACAGACCTGCGCCCGGCTCGTGGAAGCCCGCAGTGTAGTAGGTCTTGGTGATTTCCTGGAAACCAGCTTTTTCGTCCGCCCAGGGGCCGATCCACTCGGTGCCGTCAATCGCACCCGAGGACAGCGCCTGATACACCTCTGAGCCCGGAATGTTCTGAACCGATGCGCCCAGTTTACCCAGCGCCTGACCACCCAGACCCGGCATACGGAACTTCAGACCCTGGAAATCCTCGGGGCCGTTGATCTCTTTCGAGTACCAACCGCCTGCCTGCGCGCCAGTGTTACCGGCCAGGAAGGATTTCAGGCCGAAGATCGAACCCAGCTCATCATGCAGCTCCATACCACCATCGTGGTAGTACCAGTTCACCAGTTCCTGAGCGGTCATGCCGAACGGAACTGCGGTGAAGAAGGCATAGCCTGGGTGCTGACCAACAAAGTAGTAGTCTGCCGCGTGGTACATATCGGCCTGACCCGAAGATACAGCGTCAAACACTTCAAACGCGCCAACCAGCTCGCCTGCGGCCTTGATGTCAACATTCAGGCTGCCATCGGACATCGCGTTGATGCTGTCGGCGCAACGCTGCGCGCTGTCGAACACGCCAGCCAGACCACGACCCCACGAGGTCACCATGGTCAGTGTCCGCTGACCCTGCGCATAGGCCGGTGCCGCCAGAGCGGTTGCCGCAGCTGCAGAGCCGCCCAGAGCAGATTTCTTTAGAAATGAACGACGATCCATATGAGTGTTCCTCCCCTTACATAATGGTAACCGGTAAACACTCCGGGCCTGTCGCATTCAGTAGGCCGCAGGGTAATGCCGAAGATGTGAAAAGGAATACCTAGTACTGCGTAGAAACGCAGGTTTCTGACGGGTTTTTATAGGAAAATAACTAGCAAATACGGCTCGAACCCCGGATTTTCGGTCGTTCTGGTCCTTAAGATGTCCATTCTTTTTGCATTTCTGCCGCCTGTTGCGTATCGATTCGACAATGCAGAGATTAAGAAATCTGGTTTCGCTGACCTATGCGCAGAAGCTGTCCCTTGTCGCCGCGATCCCCTTGGTTGTGGCCGTGGCAGCCATTGCCGTGCTGGTAGCCTACGAAGCGCGTGCAACAGCCGAACGCGAAATCGAAGCGTTGGAGCGCAGCCTGATCGAAGCCAAGAAAGAAGAGCTGCGCAACTACGTCACGCAAGCCCGCAACGGATTTGCTTACATCTATGGTCGGGCGACACCTGATGACGAGGTGGCCAAGAACCTCGTGTCTCAGATCCTGTCGGCCATGATCTACGGGCAGGACGGGTTCTTCTTTGTCTATGACTATGACGGCAACAACCTTGTCAGCCCCAGGCAGACCGAATTCATCAACCGAAACTGGGAGGGCCTGACCGATAGCGATGGCACACCTGTTGTTGATGAGTTTATTCGCCTCGCCCGCCAAGGCGCAGGGTGGCACAGTTTCATGTGGCAAAAACCGTCTACCGGAGAAGAGGCGCAGATGATCGCCTATGTGGTCGGGCTGCAGGATTGGCGCTGGGTGGTCGGTACGGGCGTGTTCATCGACGACATCGTTGCCGCTGTTGCGAATGCACGCGCCGAGGTCGAAGCCCGCGTGCAGCGTACCTTTATGTATATCGGCGCCATTGTTGTGGCGGCTGTCCTGATCGTGTTTGCCTCGGGTATGTTGCTGAACATCCGCGAACGGCGGCTGGCTGACGCAAAGCTGAAAGAGCTGACGCAGCGTGTATTTGATGCACAGGAAGAAGAACGCGGACGAGTTGCGCGAGAATTACATGATGGGATCAGCCAGATTTTGGTCGGCGTCCGCTATGCGCTGGACACCGCCCGGCGGCGGGTATCTCGTGGGGATTTTTCAAATGCAGAGGACCCGCTGGACAAAGGGATCGAACATTTGGGCACCGCCATAACCGAAGTGCGCCGGATCAGTCGCGACCTACGCCCTGGTGTGCTGGATGATCTGGGTTTGGGCCCTGCTCTTAAATCGCTGACGGATGATTTTCGGGACCGCACCGGGATCGAGACCGAGTTCTCGACCGTTGTATTCCGCAACCGGCTGGATCAGGACAGCAAGATCGCGCTCTATCGAATTGCGCAAGAAGCGCTGACCAATATCGAACGTCATGCCGATGCGTCGCATGTTACCATCGATCTGCGTGGCCACAAGAAAGGTGCGACGATGCGGATCACCGACAATGGGCGCGGGTTGCGAAACGAACCGGGCCGTGTGGCCACCGGGATCGGGCTGCGCAACATGCAGGAGCGCATCGAACAGCTTGACGGAGCGCTGCGTATTCTGTCATCACGCGGCCCGCATGGCGGCACGGTGATAGAAGCCAGCTTGCCGCTGAGCCACCTGCTCCCACCGCAGGAAGACGCAACACCAAAGCGAAAGGCCGGGACATGACCATCCGAGTCCTTATTGTCGACGATCACCCGATGGTGGCCGAGGGCATTCAGTCGATCCTTGAAAGCTATGACGAGATTGAGGTGGTCGGTACGCTCAGCAGCGGTCAGTCTGCTGTGGATCAGGCCGCAAGCCTATCCCCCGATGTGATCCTGATGGATCTGAACATGCCGGGCCTGGGCGGCCTAAGCGCAACGGAAATGATCCTTGAACGTTTGCCTCAAACGCGCATCTTGATCCTGTCGATGCATGACAGCCCAGAATACATCTCAACCGCGCTCAGCCATGGGGCCAAAGGCTATCTGCTCAAAGACGTCCCAACAGACGAAATCAAACAGGCCATTGATGCCGTCATGGCAGACGAGCAATATCTTTGCACCGGAGCAAGCGGGTCGCTGAAACCCAAAGGCGACAGCACCCGAGAGGCCCTGACCGGCCGGGAACAGACGATCCTTCTGGAACTGGCGCAGGGCAAATCCAACAAAGAAGTCGCCCTGGCCTTGGATATCTCGGTTCGCACGGTCGAAACCCACCGCAAAAACATCAAGCGTAAGTTGGGTATTTCCTCCACCGCTGGGCTCACCCGCTATGCGCTGGAACATGGGGTTTTGCAGGGAACCGGCGTGGGGTTCTAACCCGACCGCGGCGTGGCACGCGCCGCCCGGCCCAACCAGACAAGACGCGCTAAAGACGCGTTGCCGAGGGGCGGGAGGCTTTAATTTCGAGGGCGAATATCTTCCCCGAAAAAGATCAAGGTCCCGTCCTCATCCAGGACGTGAAACTCGCGCTGTAGGTAGGGCTGATCAAAAGGTGGCCGCACGCGTCCCTCGGGCAGGTCGCTCAAACCATCTTTCAAACTGTCATAGAGCGCATCAATACCTTTCACATCGATGTAAAAGGACTGGTTATCACCCAAAGGTTTGCCATCGGTGCGTGGCGGGCATTCCAGCAACCGGACAGCAACTGACCCCCGCGACAGAAAGGCATAGTTATCCTGCTTGAATCCGCACTCAAACCCCAAACGTCGGCAATAGAAATCAATCTGCGCCTCCAGTGACGCGCAGAGAACAAACGGCGTAATCTGTAGCACTTCGGGCATTGGAACCTCCGGCCTGCTTCAGGATCATGCTACATGTTCTGCTGGCTCAATCCAGCAATTGATCCTGCCGTGTGCCTTCACGCTCATAATGATGCGGCAGGACGCGACCGTATAGCTGCCGGGTGCGCTCGACCCCGCCGCACATTCCTTCGGTTTCCACAAAGGAAAAGATGCCGACATATCTTTGGCGGGTCCCAAAAACCGGCGCGACCCGGTGCAGGGAATACCGCCCCTTGAAGATTTGCAGATCGCCTGGCTGCAGTTCCAACCGGCGCACGCGCGACATGTCGCCATCCAGAACGGCAGAGACTGCACCGAAATTCTCATCCTCCGAAGTCCGCAGGTTCGGCGCATATTCGAACGCACCCCCGTCTTCACCATTTTGAATGGCCAGAGTCACCGTGAAGTTGTTTGTGTCGAAATGCCAGGGAAAGCCCTGCCCCGCTTCCACGACATTGATGATCACATCCGCCAGCGGGTCGTCATAGCGAAAGAACCGATCCGCAGGCTCCTCCAGCGCGGTCCGGATGAAGGGCATGAACCCGTCAAACTCATAAATCCGTCGCAGGGGTCCGGATTTAGGGAAATTGTCCGCCGGGACAAAGGCATTCGATCGTTCATAGAAGCGGCGGATGGGATGGCCGATTCCGAACCGCGGATCATCTTTAGTGAAATAGGCGTTCGTTCGGTTGAAGGAGCGATGGGCCTGCGGCGACACCGCGTCGGCCTCTTTCACCAACAATTCGAGCCCGCCGGGATGCACAAAACCCGGCAATACCGCACAGCCATCTTCGCTCAGTTCGCGCTGAACATCATCAATCATCCGGTCATAAGCCTGTGAACCTGGCCGGTCGATGGGATAGCGGCCCAAATCCACCAGATCATGCAGCATGACATACCTCCCTCGTAGTCCCGTCTCTGTCAGCGTGACTCAGTTAAACCGCCCGATCATGCCCATTTTGGACATTTGCTTGACGCATTCAGACTGGCGAATATCCATCCCAACCGGCGCCCAAGACATCATTTTTCGCTAAAATTCCCAGCCTGCGGCAATCTGCGCAATAAAATGTCGCAAAATAACTTCTTGAAGATAGAAAATTGGCGCAATTGCCTGTTGACGCCCTTGCGCGCCGCTCATAATGTCCCTGCACGCAAAAAGGAGCCTCTGGCGATGAGAACGCTAGTCGTAATCGTGGGAACCAAGCGCATGGGCCGGTAACGGTAAACCATAATCGAACCCATGCGCCTCCGACACAATCGGGGGCTTTTTTTTGTCAAACGCAAGACACATGTCGCGAACGGAGCAAAGCAGATGACACGTGAGATGACCGGCGCAAAGATGGTGGTTCAGGCCCTCAAGGATCAGGGCGTGGACACGGTATTCGGATACCCCGGCGGCGCCGTGCTACCGATCTATGATGAGATTTTTCTGCAAAACGACATTCGCCACATTCTGGTGCGCCACGAGCAGGGTGCAGTGCACGCCGCCGAAGGTTATGCGCGTTCGACCGGCAAGCCCGGCGTTGCGCTTGTAACCTCTGGCCCCGGCGCCACCAATGCGGTGACCGGCCTGACCGACGCGCTGTTGGACTCGATCCCTATTGTTGTTCTGACCGGCCAGGTTCCGACTTTCATGATCGGCTCGGACGCGTTTCAGGAGGCCGACACGGTTGGCATCACCCGCCCCTGCACCAAGCATAACTGGCTGGTGAAGGACACTGATGCGCTGGCCGCAACCATGCACGAGGCCTTCCATGTCGCCACTTCGGGCCGCCCCGGCCCGGTACTGGTCGACATTCCCAAGGACGTGCAGTTTGCATCGGGGGAATACACCCCGCCCAAGCCATCAAACTCACACTACCAGCCTGTGCTGAAAGGTGATCTGGAAGAGATCACCGAGCTGGTTGCCGCGATAGAAACCGCGAAAAAACCGGTGTTTTATACGGGCGGCGGCGTCATCAACTCTGGCCCTGCCGCCAGCCAGTTGCTGCGCGAGTTGGTCGATGCCACCGGATTTCCGATCACCTCGACCCTGATGGGGCTGGGTGCTTATCCGGCTTCGGGAAAAAACTGGTTGGGTATGCTGGGGATGCATGGTCTGTATGAGGCCAATATGGCGATGCATGATTGTGATCTGATGATCAATATCGGCGCGCGGTTTGACGACCGGATCACAGGCCGGATCGATGCGTTCTCGCCCAATTCGAAGAAAGCGCATATCGATATCGATCCATCCTCGATCAACAAGGTCATCCGCGTGGATATCCCGATTGTGGGCGATGTCGCCCATGTGCTTGAAGATATCCTGAAGATCTGGAAAGCGCGGGGCCGCAAGACGGATGCGGCGAATGTCAAACAATGGCAGGCGCAGATCGCGGACTGGCGTAAGGTGAATTGCCTCGCCTTTACCGCCAGCGAAAAGACCATCAAGCCGCAACATGCGCTGCAACGGCTTGAGGAACTGACCAAGAAGCATGATCGCTACATCACCACCGAAGTGGGCCAGCACCAGATGTGGGCGGCACAGTACCTTGGGTTTGAAGACCCCAACCGCTGGATGACCTCGGGCGGCCTGGGCACGATGGGCTACGGCTTCCCGGCCTCGATCGGCGTGCAGATGGCGCACCCGGATGCGCTGGTGATCAATGTTGCTGGTGAGGCATCTTGGCTGATGAACATGCAGGAAATGGGCACCGCCGTTCAGTACCGGCTGCCGGTGAAGCAGTTCATCCTGAACAACGAACGTCTTGGCATGGTGCGCCAGTGGCAGGAACTGCTGCACGGTGAGCGGTATTCGCATTCCTGGTCTGAGGCCCTGCCCGATTTCGTCAAACTCGCCGAGGCCTTCGGGGCCAAGGGTATCCTGTGCTCCGACCCCGCCGATCTGGATGACGCGATCATGGAGATGATCAACTATGACGGTCCGGTGATCTTTGACTGCCTTGTTGAAAAGCACGAAAACTGCTTCCCCATGATCCCGTCGGGCAAAGCCCACAACGAGATGCTGCTGGGCGAGGCCGAAACGCAAGGCGTGATCGATAGCAAAGGTTCGGTTCTGGTCTGACGCATTCGAAGATTTCAGTCGGACGCCACGCGCGTCCGGCCTAAAATGGATGATGAAAGGGACATAAATGTCTGCCCTACATATCAAAAAAGGCTCCACCCGCCATTCGGCCTATAACCTACGGCCCACCTTCTCGGACGTACAGGAACGGCACACGATCGCGGTTCTGGTCGAGAACGAGCCGGGCGTTCTGGCCCGTGTGATCGGCCTGTTCTCGGGCCGTGGATACAACATCGAAAGCCTGACCGTGGCCGAGGTCGACCACACTGGGCATCTCAGCCGCATCACCATCGTGACCACCGGCACCCCGCAGGTGATCGAACAGATCAAGACACAGCTGGGCCGGATCGTGCCGGTTCATGATGTACATGATCTGACGGTCGAGGGCCCCTCGGTCGAGCGCGAACTCGCGATCATCAAAGTGGTCGGAGAAGGTGACAAACGGGTCGAGGCGCTGCGTCTTGCCGATATCTTCCGCGCCAATGTGGTCGACAGCACGCTGAATTCGTTCATTTTTGAGATCACCGGCGCACCCGACAAGATCGACGCCTTTGCCGATCTGATGCGCCCGCTGGGACTGATTGAAATTGCCCGCACCGGTGTTGCCGCCCTGCTGCGTGGCGATTGATTTTTCTTAAGCCCCGACCCTGCCTCCGAAAACTTCGGGCGGGGTCGATCTGAAATTGGTCGATTTCCACAGATGCTGGCAATCGAGTGGCTTTATGTGCGTTATTTTTACCATAACGCCCCTTCTCCTGAGAAAAACCTCAAACAAATTAAGATAAAGCCTATTGCTTTTGGCTTACGGCGCGTTAGCTTCGGCCCGCAACGCGATTTGGGGATGCGTTGTTTTGGTGATTTTTGTGATTTCTCAGTGCCTGCGGTGATCCGTAAGCCTGAACTTTTAACACGTGAAGCAATAAAGCGCCGGGGAAAAACATGGCCGATGACATTCGCAGCCCTGCTGAGCTTCGGGCTATGTTCGGCTCGAACCTAAGGCACCTTGCGCGCGACTACCCATCTGTCTCGGCCTTGTGCCGGAAGCTCGGCATCAATCGGACGCAGTTCAATCGCTACCTCGCAGGCGAGAGCTTCCCGCGCCCGGATGTTTTGGATCGGATTTGTCGGTTTTTTGATGTTGATGCAAGGATTGTCCTAAGCCCCTTAGGTGAAATTCCCGCTGTGACAGAACATCCTGCAAGTTCAATTCTGACACAGTTTCTGGGGTCCGGGTCTGAAGTTCGAGGACCAAAGAACTTTACATCCGGTTTCTACGCGGTCGCCGAAAGCCAGCCCTCGGCACCACAAGTGACATTGCTTTACGCCAAACGGCGACCTCAATGCACCTTGATACGGGGTTATACCCCCCGAGCCCACATGCCCGGCACATCACCTCAAGCGCGTGAAATTCAAGGAATTGCAGCGACCACTGGCGATCATGTCTACATTCTGACCTCACAACGCGGTGGCCATAACAGTAAGATATACTTGCTGAATCAGGATGCCGAAATTTGGCGCGGAACGGTTATCAAACCCTCTGAACCGCATCAGCCAAAGCCGGTTGTTCTGCGCCATCTCAAACAGAACGCCGAAACCGTGTTCCAAGCCGCGCGACGATCTGCAAAAACCGGTGGACCATCAGTCTAACACTCGCGAAACGGCGCTTATGCCAGATCGATCAATCTGGTGCGTCGTCACTGCAAATCCCTCGGTACAAATGCCAGCTTGCATGGCCCAACAAAGGCAGCACGATCAACAGGCCCAAAAACCAGGGAAGCATCGCAACAAAGGTCAAAACCGCGATAAACAGCCCCCAAGCCAGCATCACGACTTTATTTTGTGAGACATATGTAAAGCTGGCGATCATGGCGGTGACAAAATCGAGCTCTCGATCCAGCAGCATCGGGATCGACAGAACCGAAATCATGTAAAGCAGCGTTGCAAAAACCGCACCAACAGCCGTGCCGACAGCCAACATCATCAACCCGTTGGGGGTCAGAAAAACCTCCAACGAACTGGATATGTTCGTCATCGTCGAGAGCCCCATGAACAGGGCAAATATCATGTGGCCCAAAAAGAACCAGAACAAAAACACCACAACGATGATGGCGCAGATCGAGGGCAATTGGCGGCGGCTTTGCTGCAGCACCACGCCAAACACGGCAGGCATATCAAGGGGTTCCCCCTGTTCTAACCGACGAGAGACCTCGTAGAGGCCGACAGCCGCAAACGGCCCGATCAGCGGAAAGCCGATCGCGGCCAGAACCAGCCAGAAACTTGTACCAGTTTGCACGGTGATCCAGGCCATGGCCCAACCGGCCAGAACATAAACCCCCGCGAAGATCAGACCGAACACCGGCGCGCGGCGCAGATCAGCCCAGGCCTGATGCAGTGCCTGCCGTATCATCACGCGGTTCACCGGGCGCAGGTTCGGTACACCAAAGGGTCTATCCATCTCAACTCCTCCTCGCCATGAGGCGTTACTGCAAGGCGGGCCGCCTTTGGGGCCACTCTGTTGCCGCATGATAGGCCGCGCCAATGGACAACAGGCGGGCATCCGACCCACGCGGCCCGAACAGTTGCAGCCCCATCGGCAATCCTTGCGCCCCAAAACCAGCTGGAACCGCCAGGCAGGGCAGACCGATCAGGCTGACGGGCACGGTCACATGCATCCAGCGGTGATACGTATCCATGGCCCGCCCAGAGATTTCGGTCGGATATGGCAGGTTGACATCAAAAGGCCAGACCTGCGCCGCCGGCAGGATCAGGGCATCGTAGTGGTCAAAAACCTCGACTGCCTTTCGGAACCAATCGGACCGTACCACGCTCGCCTGATGCACTTGCAACGCCGACAGTGCCAGACCTCGATCCAGCTCCCACTGCGCGCTGTCTTTTAGGGCATCGCGGTTCTGGGACAACGGCTCCAGACCCGACGCAACAGACCAAGATCGCAACGTGATCCAACTGTCCCACATGGCTTCCGCATCAAAAGGCGGCGGTATACGCTCGATATGGGCCCCCAACTGCCCGAACACACCCAAAGCCGTTTCGCAAAGGTCCAGGACCCCCGCGTCCATCGGAAAGGCGCCTCCCCAATCCGCCAGCCAGCCAATACGCATCCCCGTCAAATCCAGGGGCTCAACCGGCGACACAGACCTATGGGGCGCGTTCAAGGGCAATCGCGGATCAGACCCCGCGATCACATCCAGCAACAGGCCAATATCCTCGGGGCTGCGCGCCATTGGTCCAAGGGTTGACAACTGGTGCAGAAAGCTATCCCCAACCGGGTCCGACGGCACCAGGCCCCAACTGGGCCGAAACCCGTAGACGTTATTCCAGGCCGCCGGATTGCGCAAACTGCCCATCATGTCCGACCCATCGGCCAGCGTCAGCATCCCGGTCGCCAAGGCCACCGCCGCACCGCCCGAAGATCCACCGCAGGTTCGCGCGGCATTGTAAGGATTGCGCGTCGCCCCGTAGACCGGGTTGAACGTATGTGATCCCAACCCAAACTCGGGCGTGTTGGTCTTGCCAATCAGGATCGCGCCTGCTGCCCGCATCCGCGCTGCGATCAGATCATCTGTTTCGGGCACGAAGCCGTTAAACAGCGGTGATCCCTGCGATGAGGCAACACCCGCCACATTCACCAGATCCTTTACCGCCACGGGCACCCCATGTAGTGCCCCGCGTATTGGCCCGGCATCCATCGCACGGGCCTCCGCCAACAGCGCCTCTTCATTCCGTATCGCCACGATGGCGTTTACCACGCCGTTGACCTGCCCGATCCGCTCCAGCGTCGCGCGCATCACGCCTTCCGCAGATACCCGCCGCTCCGATAAGTCCGCGATCAGCATCTGCGCAGAATATTCTGTGATGTCCATTTAGGCTCCAACGGCAGGGGTCGTGAATGTCACATCCAGCCTAGCCGCGCCACCAGATCATTAAAACCCACTGTTTCAATACATCTTTTCGGCCCGCGGACACGCACACCGTATCCACTTCATCTGGCCAAAAAATATCCCGGGGGAGCCGCGGCCCGCCGCGGCGGGGGCAGAGCCCCCTGCCGACTTACTCGCCTTGCGCTTCGGACCGGCTCTTGCCCGCCACGTTCAACGCCAGCGTCGCCGCCATGAACCCATCCAGATCCCCGTCCAGCACCCCTTTGGTGTCCGAGGTTTCATAGTTTGTCCGCAGGTCTTTCACCATCTGATAGGGCTGCAACACATAAGATCGGATCTGGTTGCCCCAGCCCGCATCACCTTTCGCCTCATGCGCGGCGTTGATGTCAGCGTTCCGGCGATCCAGCTCTTGCTGATAGAGCCGCGATTTCAGCGCCTTCATGGCTATGTCGCGGTTCTGGTGCTGGGATTTCTCGGACGAGGTCACAACAATCCCGGTGGGAATATGCGTGATCCGTACCGCCGAGTCCGTGGTGTTCACGTGCTGACCACCCGCACCGGACGACCTGTAAGTATCGATCCGAATATCCGACGGATTAACCTCAATCTCGATATTGTCATCCACGACCGGATAGACCCAGACCGAACTGAAAGACGTATGCCGTTTTGCCGCCGAATCGAACGGAGAAATTCGCACCAGTCGGTGCACGCCGCTTTCAGATTTCAGCCAACCGTAAGCATTGTGACCGGTGATTTTATATGCTGCAGACTTAATCCCAGCCTCTTCACCGGCCGTCTCCGATTGCAGCTCGACCGTATAGCCCTTTTTCTCTGCCCAGCGCACATACATACGCGCCAGCATCGAGGCCCAGTCGCAGCTTTCCGTGCCACCCGCACCTGAATTGATCTCAAGAAAAGTGTCGTTGCCGTCAGCCTCGCCATCCAACAGCGCTTCAAGCTCTTTCTTGGCAGCCTTCGAGCCCAGCTTGGCGATGGCTTCTTCGGCGTCCTGAACAACCTCGTCATCCTCTTCCATCTCGCCAAGTTCGATCAGCTCAATATTGTCGCTAAGGTCAGTTTTGATGGATTCGTATGTCTCAATGGCGTCGACCAGCATCTGCCGCTCGCGCATCAGTTTCTGCGCGTTTTCAGGGCTGTCCCACAGGTTGGGGTCTTCGACCCGCGCATTGAACTCCTCAAGCCGGTGAGGCGCGGTTTCATAGTCCATGCGCTGCGCCAGCAGCTCCAGCGACTTTTCAATCTCCGCCACGATATTTTGGGTTTCGGCGCGCATGGTGTTGTCCCAACTTGCTCAATCAGGCCTGCGTGATAGCAAGAGGTGGAGGCCACCACAAGACAGGCGCATCGGGAATGCAGAACCCACCACAAGAGATTCTGGATCAATGGCAGCTGACTTTGATCACGCCGGTTGCGGAAACCGGCGCGGCCCGTGTTTGGAAGGTTCTGGATCCTGATGATACAGCGGCTGCGCTCAAACTCTATCACCGCCCGGATCGCGGCAACGAAGCAGCGGGAACCGAAATCCTGAGCGCCTGGCAAGACCGGGGAGCCGTCAGGATTCTCAAAGAGACCGGAACAGCGATCCTGATGGAATGGCTCGAAGGCCCCACGCTCGGGGACATCGCGCGGCGGGGAGAGTATGGTCAGGCCCTAGTCACTTTGGCAGAGACCGCCAAGCGCCTGCACGCCAAGCCCACCCCTCAGATTTCGGGGTTGCGCCCGCTGACCCAGGTGTTCCACCCCCTTTTCGAATGCCAATTCGCCCCCTCCTGTCCCGTCGATCTGGTTCGGGATATGCAACAGGCCATTGGGTTGGCGCGAAGCCTATTGGACAGTCAGACAGCGATGACCCCGCTGCACGGCGATCTGCACCCCGACAATGTCATCCTCAGCAGCGCGGGTCCACGTGTCATCGACGCCAAAGGCTATCTGGGCGATCTTGCCTTTGAATTGGCCAACACAATCCGGCATCCCAAGGGTATGCCAGAGCTCGTGCGCCAACCGGATCACATGAACAAATGTTTTTTGCTCTACGCAGATACTCTCGGCGTTGACCGAAAGCGCCTGGCCCAATGGGCCGCCGCCAAATGCGCGTTGTCGATCTACTGGAGGGCAAAAGGCTCCCTTGCACAAGACAAAGAGGCCGATTTGTTGCGCTTGCTGCTTAACGCAGCAAATCAGTAAAGACCGCCCGTGCTCAAATCGCCTTGCGAGGCTTTTGGGCCGACGGTGACCGTTTCACCTGTTGAAGTTTGCACCTGTACACCTGCGCGCTGAACCTCTTCGAACAGCGGCAAATCTGATCCGATGGCAAAGCCGCCATCATAAATCCGGTCGATAAAGCCATCGACACCATCGCGGAAGTATTCAGCCACGACATAATCGCCAGTCGCCTCTGCGGGCAGACGCGCGCCGCTGAACCGGTCAATCTTGATAAAGTGACCACCGGGCGGCACGTCGAACGGGCCCCCGCCATATTTCTCAACCGCTTTTTCCATGAAGCTCTGGAACACCGGGCCGCACATGGTGCCACCATAGGCCCCCCGGCCCATCGGGCGCGGACGGTCATAGCCGATATAGCAGCCCGCCACGATGTTCGAGGTAAAGCCGATGAACCAGGCGTCTTTCGAGTCGTTGGTCGTTCCGGTCTTACCCGCGGTCGGCACCGGAAGGTTCACAAAGCGCGAGGCCGTACCCCGGTCGACAACGCCCTTCATCATTGAGGTCAACTGATACGCCGTAATCGCATCCATCACCTGCGAGCGGTTGGTCTCAATCGTGGGCGATTCATCCGGCTCCAGCCAGCTGGAGTTACAATCCAGACATTGCCGATCATCATGGCGATAGATCGTCTTGCCGAACCGGTCCTGAATACGATCGACCAGCGTGGGCTCTACCCGTTCACCTCCATTTGCGAACATCGCGTAAGCCGCGACCATCTTGTAGAGCGTCGTCTCTTCGGACCCAAGCGAGCTGGCAAGGAAAGCGCCCATGCGGTCATAGACGCCGAATCGTTCTGCGTAACCCGCAACAACGGGCATCGTCACCTCTTGCGCCAGACGGATGGTCATCAGATTTCGGGATTGTTCGATCCCGGTGCGCAGCGGCGTCGGGCCATAGAACTTGTTGGACGAGTTCTTGGGCCGCCACAGACCCTGCGGCGTGTTCACCTCAATCGGCGCGTCCACAACGATGGTTGCCGGGCTATAGCCGCTGTCCAGCGCAGCCGCATAAACAAAGGGTTTGAATGAAGACCCCGGCTGACGCTGCGCTTGCGTCGCGCGGTTAAACACCGTGTCCTGATACGAGAACCCGCCCTGCATCGCCAGAACGCGGCCCGAGTTTACATCCATCGCAACAAAGCCGCCTTGCACTTCGGGCACCTGACGGGCGGACCACTGCCCCTCTTCCCCGGCCATCACAAGGATCACGTCACCGCGTTTGAAATTGTCGAAGAAATTGCCCTGCATCCACTTGATGTCAGAACGCGGGATGATGCCGTCGGACGGACCATCCTCGATCCCGACGGTCAATTGCTGCTCGGCCACGTCCAGCACCACAGCCGGATACCATTTGGTCGGCAGCACCACGTCGCGGGGGATTTCCATCAGCGAAAGCGCCTCGCGCCACTGCGCCTCATCCGCCAGCGCATCTTCGGCGATCACCTCACCGGTTCCGCGCCATTTGCCACGGGACAGGTCGTATTTCTGCAATGCGGTGCGCAGGGCCTTGGCGGCCTCGACCTGCATTTCCTCATCAACCGAAGCACGGACGGTGAAACCGCCGGTAAAGAACTCGCCCTCACCGAAATCTTCGCTCAACTGACGGCGGATTTCATCGGTGAAATAGTCGCGCGGTGGCAGCGCGGTGCGGAAGCTTTCGAAATCGCCGTTCTGCACCGACCGCAGCGGCATCTCAACCTCGGCCTCATAGGTGGCCTGATCAATATAGCCGTTCTGGTTCATCTCACGCAGCACATAGTTGCGGCGTGCAAGCAGGCGTTCTTTTTGCCGAACCGGGTGATAGTCAGACGGCGCCTTGGGCATCGAGGCCAATGTCGCGGCCTCATGTGGGGCCAGTTCCTGTAAGGTCTTGTTGAAATAGGTCTGCGCCGCCGCCGTCACGCCATAGGAGTTCTGACCCAGGAAAATCTCGTTCATATAAAGTTCGAGGATTTGCTCCTTGTCCAATGTATCCTCAAGCCGGGTGGCGAGGATGATCTCTTTGATCTTGCGCTCGGCCCGACGGTCGCCCGACAACAGGAAGTTCTTCATCACCTGCTGCGTAATGGTCGAGGCCCCGCGCACGGTTTCACCCTTTGACCGCACCGCCTCAACACCCGCTGCTATGATCCCGCGCGGGTCATAGCCCTGATGGCTGTAGAAATTCTTGTCCTCGGCGGAGATAAAGGCCTGCTTCACCAGATCCGGGATCTCCTCTGACGGGGTGAACAGACGACGTTCCTGCGCGAACTCGTCGATCAGCTGGCCTTTGCCGGAATAAATCCGGCTGATCGTCGGGGGCTTGTATTGGGCCAATGATTCATGGCTGGGCAGGTCGCGGCCATACATCCAGAACACGGCACCAACCACCAGCGCCGCCATAAAAATACCCAAAGTCACGAGGCTGAAAATCGCCCCGAAAATCGAAAGAACAAACCGGATCACGTTACTGCCTTTTTTTCGCGCTGCCGCCTATATAGGGGCGCACCGCCCAAGGGTCAAAACCACAGGCGCATTCTAGCCGTTTTGAGGCGTTAGGTCACTGTCCAATCAGGGACCGCCTGATCACATCCTGCTGGTTCCAGTCCTCAAGCCCCTGATAAATCCCAAAGGCCATCTTGGCGCGCCAATCGGGGTTCTTGATGTTTTCCAGGTCTCGGGGGCTCGACAAAAACCCCAATTCCACAAGAACCGAAGGTATATCTGCGGCCTTCAGCACTGAAAAGGACGCGGTGCGCAAGGGCTTGCGATTCATCGGCCCCCCCTGCTGCGCCATACCGTTGACCAGAGCTTGCGCCAGCGCGTCTGTGCGGGGTTCTGTCTCTTGCCGAGCCAGATCCAGCAGGACGTCCGTGACCTCATCATCCGCACCTTTCAGATCGACGCCCGCCAGCAAATCCGCGCGATCGTGGCGTTCGGCCAGCTTTGCACTGGCCACGTCCGAGGCCTCATCCGACAGGGTATAAACCGCCGCGCCGTGCGCCTGCCCCTCGGACAGCGAATCCGCATGCAGCGAGATGAACACATCTGCACCCGCCCGATGGGCCAGCGCGATGCGACGTTCCAGCGAAACAAACTGATCGTCAACGCGGGTCATCACCACCTCATACCCGCCTGAACGCAACAGCATTTCCCGTAGTTCGCGCGCAAAGGTCAGCATCATGTTTTTCTCGGTGATCCCCCCAACCTCGGCCCCCGGATCGATACCGCCATGTCCGGGGTCCAGCATCACGCGTAATGGTCCATCTGACTTGCGAGGAGTCGCCTGACCGGTCAGCGAAGGTTCGGGAAGATCCCAACCCGGATTCTTGGGCTCACCTGCCGAGGCGTTGAACACGTCGAAATCAACGCCCTTGAGGTTGAGCGTCAGCAAGGCCGTGCCAGCATTCGGATCGATCTGCATCTCGGCGGTGTCCACGGCCATCGGTGCACCAAGTTCCAGCACCAATCGAGACCAGCCAGGAACATAAGCGCCAAACCGAACGCCGCTGATCAGCTCGGATTGCAGGAAGTCTGAACTGCTCAGGCCACTCCAGTCGACCTCTTGGAAATCCATCACCATCCGGTAGGGATCGCGCAGAGTGAAGATGCGGTACGGCACCCCCTGGCTAAGGCCAAGATCGACCTGCACACCGGTGCGTCCCGTGTCGACAATGCGGCTTTGATCCGGCTGAATGCGTGCAAGGGCGCTGAAATCCTGCGCGACAGCAGCACAAGACAGCGCCCAGATCAGCGCGATACAATAGAAAATCCTGCTCATGGCCTCAAGTTATCCCGAGATCGTTTGGCGGGCAGCCTATACCAATCCGCAACTTTTGTGAACGGGTCAGGCGCGCTGATCCAGCCCGTGACGTTCCGACATGAAAGCCCGCAGTCGCTTCAATCCCTCTTCGATATCGGCCGTGGCGCGCGCGTAAGAGAACCGCAGGGTCGTGTGTCCACGCACTGGGTCGAAATCCAGCCCCGGCGTGACTGCAACGCCCGCTCTATCCAGAATCTCAGCCGCAAAGGCGCGACTGTCATCGGTCAGATCCGAGACATCGGCGTAGACGTAAAACGCCCCATCAGGCGGGGCGATATTGGTGAAGCCAGCGCTGGGCAGACCGTCCAGCATCAAAGCCCGGTTCCGGCGATAGACATCCAGATTGGCTTGTAGCTCATCCTCGCATTCCATCGCAGCCAAGGCTGCCACCTGACTGGCATGGGGGGCGCAGATGAACATGTTCTGGGCAATGCGTTCGACCACGCGCACCTGATCCTCGGGCACCACCATCCAACCGACCCGCCAGCCGGTCATCGAGAAATACTTGGAAAATGAGTTGATCACATAGCACTCATCCGTCAGTTCCAATGCGGTGACGGCTTTGGCCTCATATTCCAGCCCGTGGTAGATTTCATCGCTGATGAAGGATGCGCCCTGCCGGCGCGCTGCATCGATCAGCGCGCCCATGGCCGCGCGATTCAACATGGTACCGGTCGGATTGGCGGGTGACGCCACCATCAGACCCTGCAGGTCCAGCCCTGCGAAATCGGATGGCACAGGCTGCAATCGGTTCTCGGGCGCGGTTGGCAGATCAACGGGAACCAAGCCCAGCGCTTTCAGAATCTGTCGGTAAGACGGATAGCCCGGCGCGCCGATACCCACACGGTCGCCGCTGTCGAACAGCGCCGTGAAAGCCAGCAGAAACCCGCCCGAGGAGCCGGGTGTGATCAGCACCCGTTCGGGGTTCAGATCGACATTGTACCATTCGCCATACATCTGCGCGATCCGCTGGCGCAGTGCGGGCAGGCCCAAAGCCACCGTATAGCCCAACGGGCCCTGCTGCATCGCGTGGGCCAAAGCCTCGGTCGCGCCTTTCGGAGCGCCGGTTCCGGGCTGGCCGACTTCCATATGAATGATGTGACGTCCGGCCTCTTCCGCCCGACGCGCGGCCTCCATCACGTCCATCACAATAAAAGGATCGACCCCGGATCGGGTTGAGTTTCTCATGCCCATCTCCCATGTTGCAGCCATGGCTTTTGAACGCGTATCCCGGCTGGCGTCAATCCCAGCCCTGATACTGGCGGCTGTCCTGTGGCTGACGGCGGCGGTGCAGAGCCATGCGCAAAGCCTGATCCGCGACCCCGATATCGAATACGGCCTGCGAGAACTGGCCTTTCCCGTGCTCCGCGCAGCCGGGCTGAACACCAACCGGGTTCGAATCCTGGTGGTCAATGACAGCACGTTTAACGCCTTTGTGATCGACTATAACGCGATCTACTTGAACTATGGCCTGATCCTGGGCGTCGACAGCCCCGAAATGCTGCAGGCGGTGATCGCACACGAAGCCGCGCATATCGCCAACGGGCATCTGGCGCGGCGTTCAGAGAATCTGCGTGCGGCGAACCGCAATGCAGGCCTTGGCACCGCATTGGCGCTGATCGCAGCTGCGGCGGGCGGCGGAGAAGCCGCCGCCGGGATTGCCGCGGGTGTACAGGGCTCTGCGCTGCGTAGCTTTCTGGGGCATACACGGGCCGAAGAGGCCTCCGCCGACCGCAGCGCAGCCAGCTACTTGCGATGGGCCGGTATCTCTCCCAGCGGGATGGTCACGCTTCACCGCAAATTCGCTGGGCAGGAACTGCTGAGCACGGTAAATCAGGACCCCTATATGCGGTCGCATCCGACCAGCCGCGAACGCCTGCGCGCCGCCGAAGCGTTTCTGGAGGAATTCGGCGACAGGGCCCAGCCTAACGCAAATGCCGACTACTGGTTTGCGCGTGTCAAAGGCAAGCTGTCGGCCTTTTTGCGCACCCCGTCCTGGACCCTGCGCCGCGCCAAAGAAGAGACCGATCGCGACATCCGCATGATGCGAGAAGCCTCGGCCCACCACCAAAACCGCAATCTGGCCAGTGCGCGCGCCGCGATTGACGAGGCGCTGGCCATCCGCCCGGACGATCCGTTCTACTATGAGCTCAAAGGTCAAATCCTGTTGGAAAACAGACAACTGGCTGAGGCAGTTCAAGCATATGGTCAAGCGGTTGAAATGGCACCGAATGACTCGTTGATCCTGGCAGGCTATGGGCGTTCCCTTTTGGCGCAAGGCAAAACCAAAGACGCCCTGCACGTGCTTGAGAAGGCACGCGCCCGCGATTTTCGCAATGCCCGCCTGATGCGGGATTTGGGACTGGCCTACGCACAGGTCGGCAACAATGGGATGGCCTCGGCCGTCACCGCTGAACGATATGCCCTACAAGGCCGGCTGGCAGATGCAGGGATCCACGCAAGGCGCGCAGTCGGGCAATTGCCCGAAGGATCTCCGGGTTGGCAAAGGGCACAGGATGTGTTGATTGCGTCGGAACGCGCAAAGAAGAACTCAAAAAGGAAACGGAAATGATCCTCAGACATGCAGCCCCCGCCCTTCTGGGGCTTTCCCTGATTGCAGGCCCAGTACAAGCACTGGACCTGAACGCCATGAGCGATGCGGAACGCGCCGAATTTGGTGCGCAGGTGCGCGAATACCTTCTGGAAAACCCCGAGGTTATTCTGGAAGCGATCAATATTCTGGAACAGCGCAACGCCGCGGCCGAAGCCGCCGCAGACAAGGATCTGGTCGCCGCAAACGTGGATGAGCTGTTCGATGACGGCTACAGCTGGGTCGGCGGCAACCCGGATGGCGATATCACCCTAGTCGAATTCATGGACTATCGCTGTGGCTATTGCCGCCGCGCGGTTCCTGAGGTCGCGCAATTGCTGGAAGCCGACGGAAACATCCGTTTGGTGATCAAGGAATTCCCGATCCTTGGCGATGCCTCGGTACTATCGTCGCGCTTTGCAGTGGCCACCAAACATGTGGCCGGGGATGATGCGTATAAGCAGGTGCATGACGCCCTGCTGGAGTTCACCGGAGAACCCAGCGAAGTCACCCTGCGCCGCATCTCGGACGGTCTGGGCCTTGACAGCGACGCCATCATCGCCGCGATGGAAAGCGAGCAGGTCACCGATGAGATTACCCGCACTCGCGCGCTGGCGCAACGGATGCAGATCTCGGGCACACCGTCTTTTGTTCTGGGCACCGAGATGCTGCGCGGCTTCCTGCCTGCGGATCAGATGCAGCAGATTGCGGACGGGGTACGCGCGGATCGGGGCTAAACCTCGGGCGTGATCATCAGACACGAAAAAGGCCGCATTTGCGGCCTTTTTTGGTCTATTTGCCGGTCTTCTCAAAAATGGCAAACTTCGCTTCATAGTCCGGATGCCAGCGAGAAAGCGGAGGCCGATTTTCTATCAGATCAACTGCATTCCACTCGATCCGTCGGTTGTCGCGCGTGCTATCCACGTCATTGTCAGGACAAAGAATATAGAACTCACCCTTCGACATGCGATCAACGAAATGGTCAACTGTCTGTTCGCTCGTCCAAGCAGCTGCAGGCTTCTCGGGAAAGAACGAAGCAGTCATACCAGTGTAGGTGAAGCCGGGAACGAACAGGTGAACCGAGATTGGAGCCTCCGCCTGCCGCAGTTCATGGGCCAATTGTTCACTGAGTACGCGCACCGCTGCTTTGCTGACGTTGTAACCCGGATTACCAGGCGGTGTAGTGATGCCCTGTTTGGAACCTGTATTGATCACCACAGCAGGGCGATCTGCCTTTATCATGCGTGGTACAAACGCTTGAACGCCGCGGAGAACACCGAGCAAATTGACGTCTAATATTTTTTGCCAATTCTCCCATTCGGACCAAGTATTGGTCGGCAGACTGATCCCAGCATTGTTCATAAGAACGGCGACAGGCCCTGCTGCGAATGCCTTGTCTGCCAACGCATAGATATCTTCCTGTTTAGTGACATCGGTAGGAACGCCAAAGACTTCAGCACCGCCTTTTGCTTGAGCCCGAACCTCTTCAATTGCCTCTTCCAAAGCAAGACCGTCAAGGTCGGCGAGAACGACGCTCAGCCCCGCCTGCGCGAAGCGGTTCGCCGCGACGCGACCTACGCCGCTGGCAGCTCCGGTGACAACGGCGACACCGCCTTGTTCGATTGCCTTGAGATACATGCCGAGCCTCCCCAAGTAGGTTTAGTGTGGTGTTACTCTGCTGCCTCAGCCGCGGCGTCCAGTTCCGCCGCTTTCTTTTCGACCTCTTCCACGATGTGATCGATCATCTGGTCGTTCGACATCTTGTGGCTGGCCTTGCCCGCCAGATACACCATACCGGACCCGGCCCCACCGCCGGTAAAGCCCACATCGGTCATCAGCGCCTCGCCTGGGCCGTTAACGACGCAGCCGATGATCGACAGGGACATCGGCGTCTTGATATGTTCCAGCCGCTGTTCCAGCGCCTCAACCGTCTTGATCACGTCAAACCCCTGCCGCGCGCAGGACGGGCACGAGATGATGTTCACGCCGCGATGGCGCAGGCCCAGAGATTTCAGAATCTCGTAGCCCACCTTGACCTCTTCCACCGGATCGGCAGACAGGCTGACGCGGATTGTGTCGCCGATCCCCATCCAAAGCAGGTTGCCCAGACCAATGGCGGATTTGATGGTGCCGCTGACCAGCCCTCCGGCCTCGGTGATGCCCAGATGGATCGGCGCGTCGGTGGCCTCGGCAATGCCCTGATAAGCCGCCGCCGACAGGAACACGTCGCTGGCCTTTACGCTGATCTTGAAATTATGAAAGTCATTGTCTTGCAGAATGCGGATATGCTCCAACCCGCTTTCGACCATCGCCTCGGGGCAGGGTTCGGCATATTTCTCAAGCAGGTGCTTTTCCAGACTACCCGCATTCACGCCGATCCGGATGGAACATTCGTGGTCGCGCGCGGCCTGAATGACCTCTTTGACGCGCTCTTCATTGCCGATATTGCCCGGGTTGATCCGCAGGCAGGCGGCACCTGCCTCTGCTGCCTCGATCCCGCGACGGTAGTGAAAGTGGATGTCGGCCACAATCGGCACAGGGCTTTCGCGTACGATCTCTTTCAGAGCTTTTGATGATGCCTCATCCGGTACCGATACGCGCACGATATCGGCCCCTGCCTCAGCCGCCGCCTGAACCTGCGCCACCGTCGCCGCCACATCCGTGGTCAACGTGTTGGTCATGGTTTGAACCGCAATCGGGGCATCGCCGCCAACCGGCACGTTCCCCACCATGATCTGACGAGATTTACGACGATAGATGTTCCGCCAGGGGCGTACATGATTGAGGGACATGGGGATCGGTCCGCATCTGCCTGAGTTGCGTCTTTAGATAGTCCGCCAACAGGGGTACCGCAATGCCTAGATCACTCAGAGGGCTGTTCTGTGACGTCTGTCTGCAGCTCAGCGACCAACTGCTTAAGGGCGCTGTTCTGTTCCGCCTCAAGATCGGCCACGGCATAGGCTTCTGACACGGCATCCTTGGACAGAACGACCCCCTTGGCGACGGTGCCAGGGGCACCTGCCGGGCCAAAATGCTGACCGTTCATCGAGAAATAGACCGAACCAGACGCCCCTGCCCGCAGCTGCGGCGGTTCTTCAGTCAATGGAACCTCGAACACGTTTCCCTGTTCGACTGTGCCCAGCGTGCCTTCGAAGATCACGCTGCCATCGGCGGCGGTGACGCGCATCCAAGCTGGATCAACCGCCACGATTTTCAGAGTTGTGTCGATCTGTTCAACAACCTGCGGCAAGCTTGGGCGTTCAACGGTATGAATGTCTGCCACAACAACTTCAGGCAACTCCGGTGGACGGAAGGTTCCCACATCACGCGGGTCGAGCGTTGATATAGGCGCATCGCGCGCAACCAGAACAGGGACATCCAAAGCCTGTGGGCGATACAAACGGTCCAGCGCTTCGGTGTTGGCCGCCGCCGTTTCAATCTCGGCTGTATTGGTCCGGGCCGCATCCAGAGGATCCAGATCTGACAGAACGACCGGTGCCTGTTCAACCGGGCTGACCTGGACCTGTTGAATCTTGTTCAAAACAGACCAGCCGCCATAGCCGATGCCGGCAATCACAGCCAACAGCACCAAAGACGAGCCAATCGCGCGCGGTTCAATCTGGCTGACCAGAGATTCCTTGCCCGGAATATATGGGGTGTTTGGCGAAATGAACGGGTCGCGTCCCATCGGACCGCGCGACAGCACATCACCTGAAGGCTTGCGTACAACTGAGGCCTCAGCCGACATCCCATGCGCGACTTCAAAACCGCTTTCTTCGCAGAAGCTGGCAAAAGTCTCATCCGGGTTCATGCCAAGATAGCGAGCGTAGGAACGCACATACCCGGCGATGAAGCCGGGTGTATCAAACGCGTCAGGATCGGCGTTTTCGATGGCAGCGATGTAGTTGGCCTTGATCCGCAGCTCTCGCTGCACATCTAGAAGCGACTTGCCCATGGTGGCGCGCTCACCGCGCATCTGGTCACCCAGACGCACTTCGTAGTCGTCAAAACCCTTTGGTCTGAACTCCACGCCTTCTTCAGATTCGCGCTGTGATCTGCGCCCAATCATGCCTGCCGCCCCATTCTGCCTGTCACGCGTTTTGCGCTAACGCCGAATCGTCCCCCATAGACGATTCGTCCGCTTCTTTTGTTAGCGTAAGCTTAACACGTGGCAAATAAGTTGCACACTTTAGCGTAAGGTTATCCGGCAAGTTCGGCGCGATTTAGCGCACAATGTGACCAAAGTTCGTCCATCGCCTGAACCAAGCGGTTCATTTCGCCCGGTCCATGCACCGGAGACGGCGTAAACCGCAACCGCTCGGTCCCGCGCGGAACGGTCGGGAAGTTGATCGGTTGCACATAAATGCCATAGTCATCCAGCAACCGGTCGCTCAGAATTTTCGTATGGACCGGGTTGCCCACGATCACGGGCACAATATGGCTGCCATGATCAATCAGCGGCAGCCCCATCCCCTTTAGACGCAGTTTGAGGATCTTGGCCTGGGTCTGATGCTGCTCGCGCAGCTCGGGCGCCGTTTTCAGATAGGCCACCGAGGCAGCAGCCCCCGCGGCAACTGCAGGCGGTAGTGACGTGGTAAAGATGAAACCCGGTGCATAAGAGCGCACCGCATCACACATCTTTTCGCTGGCGGCGATATAGCCGCCCATCACGCCATAGGCCTTGGCCAGCGTGCCGTTGATAATGTCGATGCGATGGGCCAGACGATCCCGCTCGGTCACGCCACCGCCACGTGGGCCATACATGCCAACCGCATGCACCTCATCAATGTAAGTGAGCGCACCGAATTCATCGGCCAGATCGCAAATCTGTTCGATGGGTCCAAAATCTCCATCCATCGAATAGACCGATTCAAACGCGATCAGTTTGGGTGATTTGGGATCGTCGGCTTCCAGCAACTCACGCAGATGTTCCACATCATTGTGGCGGAAGATGCGCTTAGACCCACCGTTGCGGCGCACGCCTTCGATCATCGAGGCATGGTTCAGCGCGTCGGAATAAATAATGAGGCCCGGGAATAGCTTTGGCAGTGTGCTGAGCGTTGCATCATTCGCAATATAGGCACTGGTGAACAGCAGAGCCGCTTCTTTGCCATGCAGATCGGCAAGCTCGGCCTCAAGCCGCTTGTGATAAACGGTGGTTCCCGAGATATTGCGGGTGCCGCCTGAACCTGCGCCAGCAGCATCGACGGCTTCGTGCATTGCATCTAAAACCACCGCATTCTGCCCCATGCCCAGATAGTCATTGCCACACCAGACAGTGATATCCTGCGTCGACCCATCCGCACGCGTCCGCACCGCATGGGGGAAGTGTCCCTTGCGGCGTTCGATGTCGATGAAAGTCCGGTAACGTCCTTCGTCGTGCAGCCTGGCAATCGCTTTATCGAGCTGAGCAGTATAGTCCAAAGGACCCTCCTTGGCCGCCCGGTGAACGGTCAGTAAACCGGGCATATTCTTTCCAGCGTCACAGCTTACACTGTTTAGGACGCATTTGCATTCACCTGTTATTCGGCCTATCGCCAACGGGTAAACCCAACTTTGATTTGCATCAAATACAGCCTTGTTCCCGCCCCGACAAGTAAAGTTGCGGATATCTGGCGCGAGGAAACGACGCAGGCGAAAGTCGATGTTTCAAATAAGTTCCAATACAATACTCAGTTTACTAACTCCGCCGACTGGACCTTGGCGACAACGCTGATAGGTTTCGGCCAACACAGTCTACCACAAAGGAATCCTTCATGTCTTTAGACCCTGTGCTCAGTCGGATTGATGATGACCTGCAAAGCGCGATCGACCGTTTGATGGAGCTGCTGCGCATCCCGTCGATCTCAACCGATCCTGCCTACAAGGAACAGGTTGATCAGGCCGCCGATTGGTTGGTCGGGGATTTGCAAAGCATTGGTATTCAGGCCGAAAAACGCGAAACACCAGGCCATCCGATGGTTGTGGGCCATGTGGGCGAAGGCCAAGACGGACCCCATGTTTTGTTCTATGGCCACTACGACGTGCAGCCTGTCGATCCGCTGAACCTGTGGAATCGTGATCCGTTTGATCCGGCAATCGAGGATACCGAGCATGGGCAGGTCATTCGCGGGCGCGGGTCCTCGGACGACAAGGGCCAGTTGATGACATTTGTAGAGGCCTGCCGCGCCTGGAAAGCGGTTCACGGCACCCTGCCTTGCCGCATCACGTTTTTCTTCGAGGGTGAAGAGGAATCCGGTTCACCCTCTCTGGTGCCGTTTCTGGAGGCCAACAAAGACGAATTGCGGGCCGATCTGGCGCTGGTCTGCGATACGTCGATGGTCTCGCGGGGGGTACCGTCGATTGCTTCGCAGTTGCGCGGTATGCTCAAGGATGAGTTCACCATCGTCGGGCCGCGCATCGACTTGCATTCAGGCCACTATGGCGGCCCAGGCCTGAACCCTCTGCGTGAGCTTTCGAAAATTGTGGATTCATTCTACGACGATGAAACCGGCCGCGTTGCCGTGGAAGGCTTCTACGAAGGCGTCCACGAAGTGCCTGCCGAGCAGTTGCGCCAATGGCAAAATTGCGGGTTTGACGAAGCCGAGTATCTGAATTCGGTCGGCTACAGCCAGCCGCATGGGGAAAAGGGCTATTCCACACTTGAACAGCAATGGGCCCGGCCAACGCTCGAGGTGAACGGGCTCTGGGGTGGCTACAACGGTGCAGGGTCGAAAACGGTTATCCCATCCGAGGCGCATTGCAAGATAACCTGTCGCCTTGTGGGTGACATGGACCCGGACGCGCTGCGTGACAAAATCCGCAAACATGTGGAAGATCACCTGTCACCAGATGCCAAAGTCGTATGGGACAACGACCTAGAAGGATCGCCAGCCTCGGTCATGAATCTGAACCGGCCTGAATTCGAAGCAGCGCGCGGTGCGCTATCTGACGAATGGGGCCGCGAGGCGGTGTTTACCGGCATGGGCGGCTCTATCCCCGTTGTCGGTTACTTCAACACCGTGCTTGGGCTGGATTCCATGCTGGTGGGTTACGCCAATGACGATGACGCCATCCACTCGCCCAACGAAAAGTATGACGTCAAAAGCTTCCACAAGGGCATCCGTTCCTGGGCCCGCATTCTAGACGCTTTGAATAAGTAAGTCTTTTGCGAGGCTCTGCCTCGCGCTCCGAGGTATTTGGGAACAGAAGAAGTTCGGATGCCCTGCTTCTTCTGTTTGAAAATACCTCGGGGGAGTTGCGGCTTGCCGCGACGGGGGCAGAGCCCCCTAACCTTACATGTGGATTACGCGCCCATAGGCATCCAGAACGGCTTCGTGCATCATCTCTGACAGGGTCGGATGCGGGAAGACGGTGTTCATCAGGTCCTCTTCGGTGGTCTCCAACTGGCGGCCAACCACATAGCCCTGAATCAGTTCTGTCACTTCCGCACCTATCATGTGCGCACCCAAAAGCTCTCCGGTCTTGGCGTCAAAGACGGTTTTGATCAGACCTTCAGGCTCGCCCAGCGCTATGGCCTTGCCATTGCCGATGAAGGGGAAGCGACCGACTTTGATATCATAGCCAAGTTCCTTTGCCTTGGCTTCGCTGTAACCGACTGAGGCGACCTGGGGCTGGCAATAGGTGCAACCTGCGATGCTCTCGGGCTTGACTGGATGCGCGTGTTTCCCGGCGATCAGATCCGCGACCATGACGCCTTCGTGGCTGGCCTTATGCGCCAGCCAGGGGGCGCCTGCGATATCACCAATGGCATAGAGCCCATCGACGCCGGTATGGCAATATTCATCCGTGACTACATGGGTTCGGTCAATTTTCACGCCCAGAGCCTCAAGCCCCAGGTTTTCGACATTGCCAACGATGCCGACAGCGGAAATCACGGTATCGAAGTCGTGTTTTTCGATTTTGCCCTTCACCTCGATATGCGCGGTGACTTTGCCCTTGGCGCGGTCCAGTTGTTTGACCATCGCCTTTTCCATGATGGTCATGCCTTGTTTGGTAAAGGCCTTCTTGGCAAAGGCGCTGATCTCTGCATCTTCGACAGGCAGCACGCGGTCCATGACTTCGACCACGGTCGTATCCGCGCCCAGCGTGTTGTAGAAACTGGCGAATTCGATACCAATTGCACCCGAGCCGATCACCAATAGCTTCTTGGGCATCCGCGGCGGTTGCAGCGCGTGTTTATATGTCCAAACCAGATCGCCGTCAGCTTCCAGCCCCGGCAATTCACGCGCCCGAGCGCCGGTGGCCAGAACGATGTTCTTGGCGGCCAGTTCTTCGGTGCCTTTGTCTGTTTTGACCGTAACCTTGCCTTTGGCCGGGATCGTTGCCTCGCCCATCACCACGGTCACTTTGTTTTTCTTCAGCAGGTGTCCGATGCCACCCGAAAGCTGCCCTGCTACACCGCGTGAGCGTTTGACGACCGCGTCCAGATCATATCCGACCTTATCCGCCTTCAGGCCGAAATCCTTGGCGCGCTCCATCAGGTGGAACACTTCGGAAGAGCGTAGCAGTGCCTTGGTCGGGATACAGCCCCAATTCAGGCAGATCCCGCCCAGATGCTCTCGTTCAACCACACAGGTTTTTAACCCCAATTGCGCGGCGCGGATTGCAGCGACATAGCCCCCCGGACCAGCCCCGATAACGATCAGATCAAAAGATTGTGCAGCCATGTGTCCCTCTCGGCGCAGGTCGAACGAAATTTAGTTTACCATTAAACTACTTTTCAAAGCGCATCAACACAGCACATCCGCGACAAAAGCGACGCGAGGAACCAGCAGCGAAAAGGCGCTGTTTTCAACCTATACCCGGGACTGCCCAAAGGCTAGAACAGAAGAGCCTTAGGCGATTTCATAGTCTCAACCCCAGTTTATTCGAAAGGCTTACCATGGCCAAAACATTGAAAGATCTTTTGCTCGCGCTGCTCAATGCCACCCTGATCCTGGTGGCCCTTTGCCTATTTCTTGGCTGGAAACTAGGGTCGAGTGTGGAGAGTATCTCGGCTAATTTTTCGAATGTCATTCAAGTCGTTGCCCCCCTGCGCGACGAAGCCCAAGGCATTCGCGGAGAGCTGACTGCCCTGCGTAGCGAACTGGCTTCTCTGCCAACCGATGGCAGCGCATTGGATACGGCCACCGCGCAGCGTATTTCCATGACGCTGAATCGTTTGGACGCGATTGAAGACAGTTTGAAATCTGCTCAGACCCGGTTCTCCGACCTGGCCGAAGAGCCTGATGTGTTGGTGGAGACGGCCATCACCACCGCTGGCGATGTGATCGCCGAGAAGGTTCTGGCCATTCGCGGATGCGTGCCCGAGGTTTAACCCCCGGCCTGCAATTCCCGCACCGTCGAGCCATAGCCGCCCATGCTGACATACGCCATTTCATGTTCGGTGGAATGGCGTGACAAAGCCTCATTCCGGTAGGGGAACCGACCGAATTTGCGGATCACCTCACGGTGGGCGCGTGCATGTAGCAGGTTGCTGGGCTCGCTGCTGAGGTTTTGGCAAATCAAGCGGACACAGCGTTCCTGATCGCACAGGTTTTCTGAATGCATCATCGGCAGATAGAAGAACTGCCGCGCCGGTTCATCGATCTTAAGGTCCCAGCCTTTGTCGACCGCACATTTAGCTGCGGCCAGCGCCGCCCGATCGGTTGAGAATGCCCGCGCACTGCCCCGAAACATGTTGCGTGGAAACTGGTCGGTCAGAATGATGTATGCCAAGGCACCGCTGGGATATGTCAACCAAAGCGAGAACTTGCCCTCGGTCGATGCTTCCCAAGTTTTCAGAAAACGATCACGGATTTTTGCGTCCAAGGCATCATCCTGCAGATACCAACCGTCTGGACCAACTTCATCCAACCAAAAACTCAGTACGTCTTCAGGCCCTACCATTGCCCTAAACTCCGTCTTGTGCCCTCCCCAGGGACGTAACGTCATTTATTGCCATTTTACAGATTTGTTACAGTAAAATATTGCAACAATATCGACATATTTTCGTGTCTTAAGCTGTTTCCTGCGCATCCTGCTCGGCCTCGGCCGCCTCGATAGCAACTTCCTGCGCCACCTCAAACGCCACAGGCGAGGCTGTGGGGTAAAGCGGCGACATCGTACCGGTCTCGTCTACAGGAACCGTCGGACGCTGCGTGGTCCGATACAGCGCATAAATCGCGGTCATGAACAACAATGCGGCGAGGAACAGGAAAAAGCCCTGCGGGCCAAAGACCTCATCGCCCATTAACCAACCCGTGATCAGTGGACCCGCAATGGCACCCAAGCCGTTGATGAACACCAATCCGCCTGAAGCTGCAGCCATATCCTCGTGATCAAGAAAGTCGTTCGCATGCGCAATCAGTAATGAATAAAGCGGGTTCGACAGACCTCCGATGACAAAAGCTGATCCCAGTAGAACAGGATAGGTCACGCCATAGATCATCCCGACCACGGCACCAACGCCACCTGCAACCGAGACCAGCGTGATCAGCAGGCGGCGGTCCATTCGGTCCGAGAACCAACCCAGCGGATATTGGAAAACAACCGCGCCGATATAAAACGCGGCCACAAAGGTTGAAATCTCGAATAGCGACAACCCGGCCCGCGCGCCGTAAACCGCCGACATACCAAACTGAGCTGAGAACACACCGCCCAGAAAGAACATACCAACGCAGGCCAAGGGCGACTTTCCAAGCAGCTCACGCAATGTCATCGGCTTGGTTGAATCGAACGCAGGCGTTGGCGAGATGGACAGCAAAATCGGCGCGAATGAGATCGAAACCAAAATCGAAGCAATGACAAAGGTCTGATAGCCAGCCGGGTCCCCGAGCAAAACCAAGCCCTGCGCGCTGATGATCCCGGTCATCTGAACGATCATATAGAGCGATAGAGCCTGGCCGCGGTTTTCATTGCTGGCTGCGTTATTCAGCCAGCTTTCTGCGGTCACGTATACGCCCGAGAAACAGAATCCGATCACGACACGACCCAGCACCCAGGCTATCGGGTCGGTCAGCATCGGATACATGATCATGACAGCCGAGATGAACGAAGCCAGCGCCGCAAAGACGCGTACATGGCCAACGCGGCGGATCATCTCGGGTGCCAGACGTGATCCGCCCAGAAAGCCGACGAAATAGGCAGACATCACAAAGGACATCTCAAGCGTCGAGAACCCTTCGATTTCACCACGCACACCCAGGATAGTGCCCTGCAGGCCGTTGCCGACCATCAACAGCCCCATTCCCAGCAACAACGCCCACGCGCTGGACAGAACCTGAATCATTGGGGCCTCCGGTGAAATGCCGATCAGAATACGGATTCGTTGGTGCGATCAAAAACCGCCTCGGTCGCGCTTGTCTACGACATTCCTGTCGTTCGCCGCCTGAAACGCGGCCCTCACGGGATCAAAAGCGACGAATCTCCATATGAGAAGAAGCGATATTTTTGAGCGATTGCATGATCATAGAGCTGCCGCATCCGGTCCTGCCCCATCAGGGCGGACACCAGCATCAACAAGGTGGATTTGGGCAGGTGGAAATTGGTCATCAACGCATCGGTTACGTGGAACTGAAAGCCGGGATAGATGAAGATATCAGTTTCACCTTCCCAGGCTTCGATCTGCCCCGCGCGCGCAGCGCTTTCGATCAGGCGCAGCGCTGTGGTGCCAACCGGGATGACGCGTCCGCCTGCGGCTTTGGTCGCCCTGATCTCAGCAGCGGCTTCGGCGCTGACCCGACCCCATTCAGCATGCATTTTATGAGTGGTTACATCTTCGACCTTCACCGGCAGAAACGTGCCTGCGCCCACATGTAATGTCACATGGCTGAAGGTGACCCCGCGCGCGGCCAAGGCCTGCATCAGCGCGTCGTCAAAATGCAGCGACGCCGTTGGTGCGGCCACAGCACCTGCGTTTTGGGCCCAGATGGTCTGGTAGTCGGTCTTGTCCTGTTCGTCCGCAGGGCGTTTGGCGGCAATGTAGGGCGGCAAAGGCATCGCGCCTGCCTGTTCCAACGCCGCATCGAAATCATCACCAGTCAGGTTGAAGCGCAGAAAAGCCTGACCGTCCTCGACCCGATCCAATACTGCTGACAGATCATCTGAGAAGACAATATCCTCCCCTGGCTTCACCTTTTTCAAAGGTTTGACCAAGGCGGTCCAACAGCCATCTGACTGCGGCTCTAGCAAGGTTGCTTCGATCGCGGCAGAGACTGGGCCCTGCGCGCTGTTACGGTGTCTGCGTCCGCTCAACCGTGCTGGGATCACCCGTGTGTCGTTCAACACAAGGCGGTCGCCGGGTCGCAACCAATCGGGTAGATCGAAAACGTTGCTGTCGGTGACCCGATCCCCGTGCGCGACCAGTAAACGAGCCGAGGATCGCGGATTGGCGGGCCGCGTGGCAATCAGCTCTTCGGGCAGATGGAAATCAAAATCGCTGAGTTTCATGGCCGCGCCTTACAAGGCTAGGATAGATTCGGCCATATCCCGGTTCAATTGTCCCGAGGCGGTGATCCAAAGGTCCGCTTTGGCTCATCCGGTTTCTGGCGCTGCGCATTCGGCCCATCCGAGACGGTGGGTGCCGGTGGGCGCAACAGATTGCGCAGGAACAACGGGGCCAATCCGGACAGAGGGTTCACCGATACTTTAGGTGCGCTCAGTGGGCCAGTAAGAGAATAGTTAAAGCCGATGATCCCTTCACCCTTGCGGGTCAGCACGCTGCCGATGGCATTCACCAGGTAGATTGGCGAGATCGCACCACGTAGATCGAGCCTGCCGTTCACCGTATCAATAATGCCGTCGAAAGACAGGCCCATCGACGGGCCGACGGCGCTGCCGCTTAGCACTTTGATTTCGGTCGGCGTCAGCCTCATCCGGCTGTCGATGGATGAGAAAAAGATCCCCTGCCCAGCCATCTCATCCAGTAGACCCACAAGGCTGATGGCATTTAACAACGCCGCCATGGCCGGGGCGTCGGTAATGCGGGTATTTATGATCTTGAGGATCACGTCATAGCTGTCGGGCGCGGTTACCGGCTCAAGCTGCAAATCCAGATCGCCCCCTTTTGCCTGTGTCAGTACCCCGGCAGCGCGCAAAACCGCCCCTGCGTCGCCAGAGGTCAGGTTCACGGCGCTGCGATTGCCGCGCGGCGTCACCTGCCCCTGAACCGCAGCCTCCCCATTCACGCGCGCCCGAAAGCTTCCATTGACCCCGCCCGTGGTTTGAAACACCCCCTGAAATCCCGTCAACGCCACGGTCTCGGTGACCTGCAACCGATCCAGCGTCACGTCCACCTGCGATCCTTGGCCCGTGCCGCCTGCGCCCCCGTCGCCCTCGCCAAATTGCGCGCGGCCCAGGTTCAGCACGCCCCCCAGCACGCGAATATCGGGCGGTCCCGACTCGCGCCCGATCAATACTGCCGGGACGGCCAGCCAATCGCCCAGATCAAATGAGCTAAAGCTGACGCGATCAAACGCCCCGTCTTCGCGGAAGGAAATCGCGCCTTTGGCCCGCAATCCAGCCGCGTTCAACTGCAAGCTATCGACACTGATCTGATCTCCCAAGGTCGCTTCTGCGCTCAGCGTACCAGTGCTGCCCGCAGCTTTGCGCCAACTGAGTTCCGGGATGGCGAGCGCAACCCCCCGCAAATCAGACTGGGCCGATAGTTTCGGCGGTTCCCCTGCACCGATCCCCAGCGTGATATCGGCCGTGCCTTTCCCCGTTAGCATCCCCCGCGGAAGCCCCGCCTTCAGCGTTTCCATCAGTTTGGGAGACAACTCAATCTGACCGGTCAATTCGCTGCGCTGCGCCGTTTCACCATTGATGGGTTGCCGCCAACTGGCCTCGATCGGCACATCACCGAAAAGACCCTGCCCCGCGATCTGCACGCCGGTTTGATCGCCGCTCAGGCGCAGGGTGTCAGCGGAAACGGAAAACCCGGGAACCAGCCCGTCGCTGCTTAGGTTGTCTAGATCGCCATCAAAATGGAACTGGGTGTCCTGAAACTTCAACTTTTTCTTTAACGGCAAAGACAGCGTACCGCTTAGCGCAACGGTACCATCAGCCAGATCAACCGGCAGATTAGCTTTGCTGAGCAAGGATAGCGGCGGTCGATCCAGCAGCGACAGCGCGGCCGTCACATTGCCTGATGCCTTGATCCGGGCAATGGCCGGGGCGGATTTCTTGATATCCGTATCCGGAATGATGAAAGACGTCCCCGATGCGTCCACAAGGCCACCAGCATCTGCAACCACGAACCCGCTCTGCGCAGTCGCGGTAAATCGGCGATTGATCAAGCTGGCCTGTCCCTGAGCGTTTTCAATCGGGGGCAACGTTTTGACAAACCGGATCGTTGCGTCTTCGAACCCGAAATCCAGATAGAGGTCCGGTTTCGATCCGGGCCGCAGGCGCAACGCGAAATCCATGTCCGACAGTTTGCCCTGATAGAGGTTCTTCGTGACCCATTCGCGCGGCTTCGGGGCCAGTCTTTCAGGCCAATAGCCAAGCACCTGATCTGAGGTCATGCGATCCAGATGGGCATCCAGATCGACGGACCAACCGTCTTCCAGCCCGAGCAACTCACCCGATGCGCTTACACGATGTTCGCCGTCTTCGACGGTTATCTGCCCAAGGCGCAGCTTGAACGGAGCAAAGGTCATTTTGAAATCAAGATCCGCCTGCCGCAGCTTCAAAGCCTCGGGGAACAACCCCGCCGGATTGGCATCGATACCGGTGAATCGAAGCTGCGCGTCAAGGCTGTCCAGCGTTCCATTTTCGACGCCCTGCAAATAGGCTTTACCGGACGCCTGCACCGCCCCCCAAGCCGAGACAACCGATACTTCGTTAAAATCGATCTCCTGACGTGTGGGCTCATAGGTGAAATAGGTCCGAGCCGAATCAAACGGCACCGGGCGCGTCTCGGGCGTCGGCTGCACCACACCGGCCCCCAGATTGAGCGTTGCAAACAGCGGACCGACTGCGCCTTCTCCATCGATGCTGCCCCGCAACGCGCCAGAGATTGGCGTGCGCAGAACTTGCAGCCATGCCAAGGCAGGGCTTTGGTCGTAGACATCCTCGGCAGGTAAATCCGTGATCGTGACCCCGAACCGCGCCTCAGGCGTGCCCAGAACGCTGGTGTAATTGGCCTCGATCCCGCTTACAAAATCGCGCCCGGATAGAACCGAGAAGCCGGTTGCCAGTCGCATTTCGTTGTCGTTGCGGGTGATCTGGATATGCCCGCCATCCATGATCCACGACCGACCCAGTCGCAGATCGCGGTAGTCCAGCGTGATCGCGTCCAGCCGAACGGATGTCAGCGCCGAGAGCATCGGAGACAAAAAGATATCATCCGAGGTTTCGATCAGCTGCGCCAGGTTGGGGGCCTGTTGAACCGGCGAACTGTCAGTGCCAACCGTGAGGGTCAGCGCCCCGTCCAGGCCCCGGGTCAACGAAATCTGGGCACCGCTCAGCAGGATGCGCTTGGGGCGTACGTTGCCGCGCAGCAAGGGGCGCATCGCAAGGCTCGCCCGCATGTCCGACACCTGCGCGATTTGCTGGCCCGCAGCATCCGCGATGCTGACATCTGTCAAACGCAAGCGTGGGCGCCAGCCTTCATTGATGATAAAACTGACATCGCCAAACCGAACCTGTAGCCCGCCAAAGCTCTGTTCCAGCCGCGCCTCGACCCGATCCCGCACCCAGGCCGGGGCATGCATGCGCTGGCCGATCAGCATGAAACCCGCAATCAGCGCCAGCACCACCAGCAACACGGCCCCGCGCATGGCCCAGAGCCCTGCAACCCGGCGGCGCGAGCGGCGACGCGGGGCAGGTTCCGGCGGATCGCCCCCTTGCTGTTCCTGCTGCGCCAATTTGCTGTCCACGCCTTTTAACCCGCTGATATCGCCCTATGATGTCGGGCAGCCCTTAAAACCCTATTGCGGAGTATCCAATGCCCGACATTTCAGACATGGCCCCCGATTTCACCCTGCCTCGTGACGGAGGTGGCGAAGTCACCCTATCGGACCTGCGTGGCACAACCGTCGTTTTGTTTTTCTATCCCCGCGATGATACGCCGGGCTGTACCAAGGAATCCATCGGTTTCTCGGAACAACTTCAGGCCTTTGCCGATGCAGGCGCTCAAGTTTTCGGCATCTCGCGCGACAGCGTTGCCAAACATGACAAGTTTGTCGCCAAGCATGGGCTGACCACGCCGCTTTTGTCAGATGAAAACTCGACCGTCTGCGAAGACTATGGCGTCTGGGTCGAAAAGAACATGTATGGCCGCAAGTCGATGGGAATCGAACGGTCCACTTTCATCATCGACGGCGAAGGCCGCATCGCGCAGCTTTGGCGCAAGGTCAAGGTGCCTGGCCATGTTGATGCCGTGCTGGATGCTGTGAAGGCGATGTAAACCCCTCGACCCCGGCGTCCATCCGGTTTATTCCGCAGCCTTGCATTAAACAGGCGGAGCGTATCTGTGCCCACAACACTGACCCAGATGGCCACCGAGGTTCTGACAACAGCGGACGGGCGGGAAAAAACCGCCCTTTCGAAACGCCACTCCGCCGCATGGTTTGCCGCCCGCAAAGGTGAAGCCGAGGCGATCGAGATCGGCACCGCGACGCCCCCCTTGCAACCCGCGCGCCCGGACAAACCCGAGCTGCTGTCGCCGCGCGAAGTGCCCAAGCGCAAACCGGGAACCGAGGCTGGGCGGATCGCTCTGCTGCACGCCGTTGCCCATATCGAACTTAATGCGGTCGACCTGCATTGGGATATCATCGCCCGGTTTGGGCATGTCCCTATGCCCATCGGATTCTATGACGACTGGGTTAAATGCGCCGAGGAAGAGTCGCGCCATTTTGAGATGGTCTGCGACTGCTTGGAACAGATGGGCAGCTCTTACGGTGCCCTGCCCGCACACGCAGGTATGTGGCGTGCGGCCGAAGACACGGCAGAGGACTTAATGGGGCGTCTGGCCGTCGTGCCTATGGTACTGGAGGCCCGCGGGCTGGACGTCACACCCGGCATGATCAACATTTTTCGGAAGGCCAAGGCCGATCAGGCCATTGCGGCGCTGGAAGTCATCTACGCAGAAGAGGTCGGGCACGTGGCCTACGGGTCCAAATGGTTCCATTTCCTGTGCGGACGCGAGAATGCCGATCCCAAGGATGTATTCCACGACTTGGTGCGGCGCTATTTCCATGGCGTCCTGAAACCGCCCTTTAACGAAGAGAAACGCGCCGAGGCCGGATTGCCGCCAGATTTCTACTGGCCCCTCACCGAAGACCTACCACAGCCCGGCACCGTCTCAGATTGATCCAAATAGGTTAATTTAGGCGAATTCCTGCCGATGACACAGGGTAATTTCGCAAGCTTCGCGTCAAATTGGTCAGCAAACTTGCCCGATGTCCCAGTCCGCTTTATGAAATCCCCCCAAGGGACGGAGATTGCACCACGACCGGTCCCGATCTTGGGGATGAGAGGTAAGACGCGTGAGAACACGTCTGGCAATAAAGTTTCACTCATGGCTTGAACGCCGTTTCCCGGAACGCCGGGTTTTTCTTAAATCAGATCAGGACACCCGGTTCATCCGGCTCAGCTCCGAGACGCAAGTGGTCGCTGTTGCCGGTGTTGCGGTGATTGTTGGCTGGACCGCGCTTTCGACCGCGATCCTGCTGATGGACAGCATTGGGTCAGGCAACTTCCGGGAACAGGCGAAACGCGATCAGGCGACCTATCAGGAACGGCTAAACATATTGTCTGCCGAACGGGACGCCCGCGCGCAGGAAGCGCTGGCCGCACAGGATCGGTTCAATGCAGCCCTTGCGCAGATTTCGGCAATGCAGTCGGAACTGCTGGCCTCGGAAAACCGCCGCCGCGAGTTGGAAACCGGGATCGAGGTGATCCAGACCACGTTGCGCACAACCATGAAACAACGCGAAGAGGTCCGCACCGAACTGACCGAGCTGAAGCAGGACAGCGACGGATCGGGCATGTATCTGGCGTCGGTCGGCGATACGGCGCAGATGGAGTTCATGACCGACGCATTGGCGCGCACCGCCGAAGAACGCGACCAGATCGCCGCCGATGCGCAGACCGCGCTGGATCAGCGCGACGAATTGGAGCTTGAAATCCGCCTGATGCAGGAACGTAGCGACGAGATCTTCCGGCAATTGGAAGAGGCGATGGTGATCTCGGTCGAGCCATTGGACAAAATGTTCCGTCAGGCAGGTATGCCAACAGATCGTATCATCGAAGAGGTCCGGCGCGGATATAGCGGTATGGGCGGTCCGCTGACCCCTTTATCCTTCAGCAGCCGCGGCGATGAAGAGCTGACGGCTGACGAAATCAGGGCCAACAAACTGCTGCAGCAGATGGATCAGCTGAACCTGTACCGTCTGGCTGCCGAAAAGGCCCCCTTTGCCAATCCTGTGCATTCTGCCGTGCGTTTTACCAGCGGCTTCGGCTCGCGCCGCGACCCGAAAACCGGCGGTCGCCGGATGCATAACGGCGTCGATTTTGCGGGTCCGCAAGGCACCGATATCTTTGCAACTGCCGATGGTGTGGTCAGCCATGCCGGGTGGCAATCCGGCTTTGGTCGCCTTGTGAAGATCAAACATGCCTTCGGGATTGAGACACTTTATGCTCATAACACCAAGATCAACGTAAAGGTCGGCCAAAGGGTCTCGCGCGGGGATCATATTGCTGATATGGGTAGCACCGGACGGTCCACCGGCACGCATTTGCACTATGAGGTGCGCGTGAACGGAAAACCCGTAAACCCAATGACTTACATCAAGGCTGCGAGAAATGTTTTCTAAGAGCAAAATGAACGAGCCCGGATCCAAGGAAACTGAGGCGGCAAAACCTGCTGCTCCGGCGACTCCGGCGGCCCCTGCCCCATCCGAGACCAAGGCCAGCACCGCGCCCAAGCCAAAGCCGCCCGCATCGGTTCTGTCTTCGGACTTGCACATCACCGGCAATATCAAGACCACTGGCGACATTCAGGTTGAAGGCACTGTCGAAGGCGACATTCGCGCGCATTTGCTGACCATCGGCGAAACCGCCACGATCAAGGGTGAAGTTACCGCCGATGACGTTGTGGTCAATGGCCGTATCGTGGGTCGTGTGCGTGGCCTGAAGGTGCGCCTGACATCGACCGCACGTGTCGAAGGCGACATCATTCACAAGACCATCGCCATCGAAAGCGGCGCCCATTTCGAAGGCTCGGTCCAACGTCAGGACGATCCGCTGAACCCCGGTCGCAGCGGTAAATCCGGCGGCAACCCTGCGGCGGACGTCAAGCAGTAAGCCAAACGCGAAGCAGATTTCTGAAACGCCGCAGGACAATCCTGCGGCGTTTTTCTTTCGACACTCGATTTGCGTTTCCCGCCAGGCAGGAACTGGCATAGGGTCGGATCATGTTGATATTCCTCAGCCTTGTCGCCCTGATCGCCTGTGCCATCGCCTACTACCTGTGGTCGCGCCGTCAGGCCCGCGCCCGGTTGCTGGCCACCACGCTAACAGCTTCGGAACGTCAGGTGGTCGAGACCATGGTGCCGATCGTTCGGCGGTTGCCACCCGATTTGCGCAGCAAGTTGGACGGTAAGATGACCCTGTTTCAGGATCAGGTCCGCTTCTTTGGCTGTGATGGGCTTGAGGTCACAGAAGAGATGCGCCTTTCGATCTCGGCTCAGGCCTGCCTTCTCGTTGTGAACACGGACATGTGGTTCGACAATCTGACGACCATTCTGATCTATCCGAACGCGTTCAAATCCCGCCAACAAAGGCGAAGCGGCTATGTGGTGACCGAAAAGGAAATCATCCGCACCGGAGAAAGCTGGAACCGAGGCCCGGTGATCCTATCCTGGGCGCATAGTCGGCAAGGGGCCCTGAACGACCACGACGGGCACAATGTTGTCTTTCATGAGTTTGCGCATCAGATCGATGATCTGTCCGGCGGCACAGATGGCGTACCCGTCTTGAATCGAGCGCAGAGCTATGCCGATTGGGAGCGCGTTTTTGTCGCCGCTTACGATGCCCATGTCCATGCAGTTGAAACCGGTAGACCCACTGTCATCGATCCCTACGGCGCCGAAGGACATGAAGAGTTTTTCGCCGTCTCAGTCGAGGTGTTCTTTGAACGCCCAAACGCGCTGAAAGACAGTGTGCCCGAAGTTTATGAACAGCTCTCACTGCTGTTTCAACTGGACCCGGTCAGCTGGACTTAACGCAATACGCGTTAGCTGTGACACGTCCCACGGAAAACTCCCCGTGCCTGCAAATTTAACAAAAGGCATCTTCTGAACTAAACTCAAACCCATTGGTTTATCGGAGGAGTTTTCATGTCATCAAAACTTATGGCCGAGTTTTTCGGCACATTCTGGCTGGTTCTGGGCGGATGCGGCAGTGCGGTTCTGGCCGCTGGTGTGGCAGATGTGGGCATCGGATGGCTGGGTGTATCCTTCGCCTTTGGCCTGACTGTCCTGACCATGGCTTATACGGTTGGCCATATCTCGGGCGGGCATTTCAACCCGGCGGTCAGCCTGGGGCTGATGATCGGCGGGCGGTTTCCAGCCAAAGACCTGTTGCCCTATTGGGTCGCTCAGGTCATCGGCGCCATCGCGGCAGCCGTGGTCCTTTATCTGATCGTCAGCGGAGCGCCCGGCTTTGAGGGCGTCGGTGGATTTGCCTCAAACGGATATGGCGACGCCTCCCCTGAGGGATACTCGCTGATGTCCGCTTTGGTGATCGAAATCGTGCTGACCGCGTTCTTCCTGCTGGTCATCCTGGGTGCGACCTCAAGCGGCGCCCCGGCCGGGTTTGCCCCGATTGCGATCGGTCTGTGCCTGACGCTGATCCACCTGATCTCGATCCCGGTGACCAACACATCAGTGAATCCGGCACGGTCGACCGGTGTTGCGCTGTTTGCCGATGGCCCGGCCCTTGCTCAGTTGTGGCTGTTCTGGGTGGCGCCGCTGATCGGTGCTGCAATTGGCGCACTGATTTGGAAAATGATATCGCCCGACGATTAACCTGAACTAAACGGCGCAGCCAAAGGGTTGCGCCGCTTGATCTGATACAAGACACACATTTTCTCGGAATTCCCGCCCTGATAACTGCCAGGTTGAATTCCAACCGAAAGCGACGAATATCGCTGCGCATGTGTAAGAGTTTTTGTTCATGACCTCGCGAACCGGCTTTAAGCGCCCCGCATCGGCCATCCCGGCCTCAACCGGGCTGGTCGCGATCTGCAGTATCCCGATCCTGCACTACCTGTGGCCCGCGATGCCCGGTGTTTCAGACCGCGATCAAACCGTGCTGTTCGCCCTGTCCGTATTTGGTTTGATGGTCGCGTCAGAGTTTGCCTTTGCCAAGCTGCACCGCATGCCCGGCAGCGGCCTGGTTTTCAACGCACGAAACTTCCGCGATGCGACCTATATTCGGGATTTTCAGGTCAAACTGGTTGGGCTGGTGGCCAGCGCCGGGCTGCTCGCGCTGTTCTACTGGTCGGCAGACCTCTATCGCGGGGATTGGTATTCACCCTTCTTTTCGCTGCTGGCTGACTACTGGTGGCTAATTCTAGCCGTCGTTCTAGCGGTCGTAACATCGGTACATTTCATGATGCGGCATCCGCGGGATGGGATGTGGCATCTGGGGCGCGTGGTTCTGACGCTTGGGCAGCACTCCACCCGCGCGCGCGGCCTAAAAGTCTATCTGCTGGGTCTGCTGGTCAAAGGCTACTTTCTGCCCCTGATGTTTTGCTATCTGGTCTATGACTGGACGTTCTTTCAGTCGCGATCTTTGTGGGAGATGACAAGCTTCCCGCAGGTCTATGAATACCTGTTCCGCTTCTCCTTCTTCCTTGATCTGACGGTTGTTGTCATCGGCTACGCAACGGCCACCCGGCTGCTGATGTCCCATATCCGTTGGACAGAAACCACCGTCAGCGGCTGGCTGGTCTGCCTGGCCTGTTACGCGCCGTTCTGGCAGGTGCTGTCGCGGGACTACTTCAACTACACCCAAGAGGGCTTCGCCTGGGGCGCCTGGCTGTGGGATTATCCGGTACTCTACACGATCTGGGGCTGCACGATCCTGTTTTTCCTTGGGATATACTGCCTAACAGCCGCCCGTATGGGGTTAAGGTTTTCGAACCTCACCTATCGCGGGTTGGCCTGTGATTTCCCCTATAATCTAAGCAAACACCCCTCGTACATCAGCAAGAACATCAGCTGGTGGCTTGTCTCGATCCCGTTCATCGCGGTGGATTTCTGGACCGGTGTGGCCAATTGCATGGCCCTGCTGGGGGTGAACTTCATCTATTTCATGCGCGCCTGGCATGAAGAACGGTGCCTGTCGCAGTCGCCATCCTACAGGGCCTATCAACAGCATATCAGGGAAAATGGGTTGCTTGCCCGGATCAGGCGCGCGATGTTCCCAACAGCGCAGCGGGCGTCAGAAAAGCTGAACTAGGATAGACCCGGCGCTTTGGCGCGCCGGGCGAAACGTTTATTCGGTTACAGTGACGGTTTTCATCACATCCGGTTGGCCGGAAACAGCACCCGATTCAGGATGACCACGCTTGATCGCATCAACCACATCCATGCCTTCGGTGACCTGACCGACAACCGTGTACTGGCCATTTAGAAACGGCCCCGGTTCGAACATGATGAAGAATTGCGAGTTTGCGCTGTTGGGGTCCTGCGACCGTGCCATGCCGACGACACCACGATCAAAGCTGACATCCGAGAACTCTGCCGGTACGTCCGGGCGATCCGACCCGCCACGGCCCGCATAGCGCATGTCAAACGCCTCATCGCTTTGATCGCCATATTGCACATCGCCGGTTTGGGCCATGAATCCATCGATCACGCGGTGAAACACCACACCGTCATATTGGCCTTCGCTGGCCAGAGCGGTGATCTGTTCAACATGTTGCGGGGCGACGTCTTCGAACAGGTCGACAAGAATGGTGCCGTTGGCCCCTTCCCCTTCGACCTCGATCTGCAGGCCTGTGGCCAAGGCCGGGCTGGCCAGCAAAGTGAGAGCGACTGCCAGCTTACGCATCTGCCGCCACTTTCACGCTGATCATGCGATCGGGCTGCATCGGCGGCTCACCCCGCACGATGGCGTCCACATGTTCCATACCGTCAATGACACGGCCATAGACGGTGTACTGGCCGTTCAGAAAATGATTGTCCTTGAAGTTGATGAAGAACTGCGAGTTTGCCGAGTCCGGATTCTGCGACCGGGCTGCGCCCAATGTGCCGCGATCATGCGGCAGTTTTGAGAACTCTGCCGGAACGTTCGGCAAGGAAGACCCGCCGGTGCCCGCCATACGCAAGTTGAACCCGTCCTCCATATCACCATGCTGCACATCGCCGGTTTGTGCCATGAAGCCGTCGATCACGCGGTGGAAGGCCACGTTGTCATACTCACCACCACGGGCCAGTTCCTTCATCCGTGCACTGTGTTGCGGGGCGACGTCGGGCAGCAGTTCGATGACGACATTGCCGTCTTTCAGCTCGATGATGATGGTGTTTTCGGGATCCTTGATTTCGGCCATCTGGCCCTCCTGTCGTTTTGTCTTGCGCAAATACCTATGCGCCGGGCGCGTGAAAGCCAAGTGACGCATTGACCTGACGACGAAATGAAGGAAAAGAACCGCCTAAATCGGTATCAAACTCACGAAGGAATGCACGATGGGATGGAAAACGCTGGACGATATGGACCTGAACGGCAAACGCGTCTTGGTGCGTGTGGACATCAACGTACCCATCGTGGATGGCGTTGTCACCGACGCCACCCGGATCGAGCGGATCGTGCCGACCGTGCGCGACATTCTGGCCGCAGGCGGCAAACCGATCCTGCTGGCGCATTTCGGGCGTCCGGGCGGTGAACGGCGCGAGAATCTGTCACTCAAGCAACTGGTGCCCACATTGGAAAGCGCCTTTGGCACGTCGGTCCTGTTTGCCGCCGATTGCGTCGGCACCGAGGCCGAACTGGCCGCAGACGCCCTGCAGCCCGGTCAGGTTCTGCTGCTGGAAAACACCCGCTTTCACGCAGCAGAGACAAAGAATGACGCTGATCTGGCCGCAGGCATGGCCAAGCTGGGTGACATCTATTGCAATGATGCGTTCTCTGCCGCACACCGTGCCCATAGCTCGACCGAGGCGCTGGCCCGTCTTCTGCCTGCTTGCGCAGGCCGCCTTATGCAGGCCGAGTTGCAAGCGCTGGAAGGTGCGTTGGGCGCCCCCAAACGCCCTGTGACGGCCGTGGTGGGCGGCGCGAAAGTGTCGACCAAGCTGGAACTGTTGGGCCACCTGATCGACAAGGTGGACTATCTGGTGATTGGCGGAGGAATGGCGAACACCTTTCTTGTCGCCCAAGGGATCAATGTCGGTAAATCGCTGGCTGAGCGCGATATGAAAGACACCGCAGCCGAGATATTGGCAAAGGCCGAAACCTCGGGCTGCACCATTGTTCTGCCCACTGACATCGTTGTCGCTGAAAGCTTCGCGGCTCATGCACCGCATCAGGTGCTGCCTGCTGATCAATGCACCGAAGACGGCATGATCCTGGATGCCGGGCCCGATAGCGTTGCGGCAATTTCCGAGATCTTCGCAAAAAGCCAAACCTTAATCTGGAACGGCCCCCTTGGTGCGTTTGAACTGGAACCGTTTGATATGGCCACAAACGCAGCCGCACTGAAAGCGGCCGCGCTGACGCGGTCTGGTCAGTTGGTCTCGGTCGCCGGTGGGGGCGATACGGTTGCCGCCCTGAACGCATCCGGTGCTGCGGCGGATTTCTCGTACATCTCGACAGCAGGTGGTGCATTTCTGGAATGGATGGAAGGCAAAACCCTGCCCGGCGTTGCCGCGCTGGAGCAATAACGCGGTTTTGCGGGCGGTCGATTAATCTGAACCTTCCGCAAGATTTTGCGAATCAGGGGATTCACAAGCCGAATCACCTGTGACATAGTGCTGTCAGAGGTTCGCAAAGAACCCGTTATTGAGGCAAGTTTTCATACGGCGGTAAACAGAGTGTCCCGTTCCAATCGGCCCGGTTTGGGCTCAGTTGCTTTTTTCTCGGTGGCTTTCATGCTGGGTGTTTATTTCACCTTTGCCGCCGTGCAGGGCGACTATGGCCTGTTCCGGCGGGTCGAGATTGCAGCGGAACGGGACGCTCTGTCACGCGACCTGGCCAAGCTCGAAACCGAGATCGTCGAGATGGAAAACCTGACGCGTCGCCTGTCAGATACCTATCTGGATCTCGATCTGCTGGACCAACAGGCGCGGTCGATCCTGGGCATGATCCGCGCAGATGAGATTGTGATCCGTTAAGGCGGACCAAGCTTTCGTCGAAAATCCTATCTTTTACGGCTAGCTGACCGGTTGCACCCCGGCCAGTTTCTGCACCTTGCGACGCTGCGTCAGATTTCCCCTCGCCAGAAAGACAGAAATGCTTTATGAGATAGTTTAACGCTAAACTATCTGTCCGAAAGGGAGAGGTCGCCACGATGGCTGCGCGAAAAACCACAAAGAAACCAAATGTTTCTGCGGAAGAACTTAAGACTTACTACCGCGAAATGCTTCTGATCCGCCGATTCGAAGAAAAGGCTGGTCAGCTTTATGGAATGGGTCTGATCGGTGGGTTCTGCCACCTCTATATCGGACAGGAAGCGGTTGTTGTCGGTCTGGAAGCAGCGGCCAAGGAAGGTGACAAGCGGATCACCTCGTACCGCGATCACGGCCATATGCTGGCCTGCGGCATGGACCCGGGCGGCGTGATGGCCGAACTGACCGGGCGCGAGGGCGGTTTGTCCAAGGGCAAAGGCGGCTCGATGCATATGTTCTCGAAAGAGAAGCATTTCTATGGCGGCCACGGCATCGTAGGTGCGCAGGTCCCGCTGGGTGCCGGGCTGGCCTTTGCGGATAAGTACAAAGAGAACGGTGGTGTGACCTTCACCTATTTCGGGGACGGGGCCGCGAACCAGGGCCAGGTTTACGAAACCTTCAACATGGCCGCCCTTTGGGAGCTGCCGGTGGTGTTCGTGATCGAGAACAACCAATACGCCATGGGCACCGCACAGGCGCGCTCGACCTCGTCTGCTGACATCTACCATCGCGGTCAGGCCTTTGGCATTCCCGGTGAAATGGTCAACGGTATGGATGTTCTGGCGGTCAAGGAAGCGGGTGAAAAGGCTGTTGCCCACTGCCGCGCCGGCAAGGGGCCTTACATCCTCGAGGTCAAAACCTACCGCTATCGCGGCCATTCAATGTCTGACCCGGCAAAGTACCGCACCCGTGAAGAAGTTCAGAAGGTCCGCGAACAAAGCGACCCCATCGAACATGTGCGCGAGTTGCTGCTGACCGGCAAACACGCGACCGAGGATGACCTGAAAGCGATCGACAAAGAGATCAAAGAGGTCGTCAACCAGGCCGCTGAATTCTCGAAAGAAAGCCCCGAGCCTTCCGTCGAAGAGCTCTGGACCGACATTTACGCCTGAGAGGACGAATAAGACATGGCAACCGAAATTCTCATGCCCGCCCTTTCGCCCACGATGGAAGAGGGCACGCTGGCCAAGTGGCTGGTCAAAGAAGGCGATACCGTATCCTCGGGCGACATTATGGCCGAGATCGAAACCGATAAGGCGACGATGGAGTTTGAGGCCGTTGACGAAGGTATCGTTGGCAAAATCCTGATCGCGGAAGGCACCGAGGGGGTCAAGGTCAACACCCCCATCGCGGTGCTGGTGGAAGAGGGCGAAGACGCCTCCTCCCTGCCCGCGGCTGCGCCCGCAGCCGCAGCGGTGGCAGAGGCCGCCCCTGCGGCGGTTGAAGCCCCCGTTCCCGCAGCTGCCGCCCCGGCCGCTCCGGTTGTGGACCTGTCGCCCGATTGGCCAGCCGACGCGGAAATGAAAACCGAGACTGTCCGCGAAGCCCTCCGCGATGCGATGGCCGAGGAAATGCGCGGTGACGCAGACGTTTACCTTATGGGCGAAGAAGTCGCCGAATATCAGGGCGCATATAAAATCAGCCAAGGTCTTCTGGACGAGTTTGGCCCCAAGCGCGTGATCGACACCCCGATCACCGAGCATGGCTTTGCTGGTATCGCGGTTGGTTCAGCGTTTGGTGGCTTGAAACCCATCGTCGAGTTCATGACCTTCAACTTCGCCATGCAGGCGATTGACCAGATCATCAACTCCGCCGCCAAGACGCTCTATATGTCTGGCGGTCAGATGGGCTGCCCAATCGTGTTCCGTGGCCCCAACGGTGCCGCCGCCCGCGTGGCCGCGCAGCACTCGCAAGACTACGCGGCATGGTACATGCAGATACCGGGCCTCAAGGTCGTCATGCCCTATTCGGCGGCCGACGCCAAAGGCCTGCTGAAATCGGCAATCCGAGACCCCAACCCGGTGATCTTCCTGGAAAACGAAATCCTCTACGGCCGGTCCTTCGACATGCCGCAGGTGGATGACCTGACCATCCCACTGGGCAAGGCCCGCATCTGGCGCGAAGGCTCGGATGTGACCATCGTCAGCTTCGGCATCGGCATGCAATATGCACTCGAAGCCGCCGACAAACTGGCGGAAGAGGGCATCAGCGCCGAGGTCATCGACCTACGCACCATCCGACCGATGGACACAGGCGCGATCATCAACTCGGTGATGAAGACCAACCGTCTCGTGACCGTCGAAGAAGGCTGGCCACAGGGGTCAGTCGGCAGCTACATCAGCTCGGTCGTGATGCAAGAAGCGTTCGACTATCTCGACGCCCCTGTCATCAACTGCACAGGCAAGGATGTTCCGATGCCCTATGCCGCGAACCTGGAAAAGCTGGCACTGATCACCACCGATGAGGTCATCGCGGCGGTCAAACAAGTGACCTACCGATAGGCAATGACCCCCGGGAACGTACATAATCCTGCGGGTGTGGACTGGCTTTTCGAAAGCCTCGTCTCCGCGCGCAAGGATAACAACCGCAACCTGCTTTATGTCTGTGCGGCGTTCCTGGTGGTTTCCTTTGTCAGCATCGCGTTCAATCTGGAGGCCTTCGACCAGATCTCGTTCGATCTGTTATCGGTCGAAGGCAGCCTGACAAGCGCCTGGCCCATCCGAGCCATGCTGTGTGTAGCCTGCGTCGTCTCATACGCTTCGGTCATTTACATCGTGCTCGAGCAGCAACGCCTGCAATTGGGTATGGATTATCTGGCCGCAGTGGAACACAGCGATGCCGCTGCCCTGGGCCAGTTCACCGAGTGGCTTGAAAAGAACCATCCGCGTGTCTCAAAGGCGCGCTCTGTGGTCGTGGGGGTGTTCGTCACCTTTTGCGCGGCCATCCTCCTGATCGATATCGCAACGCTGATTTACTCATTTTCGAAGTAAGAGGACATGAAGACATGCCCACCGAAATCCTGATGCCCGCCCTTTCGCCAACCATGGAGGAAGGCACCCTTGCCAAATGGCTGGTCAAGGAAGGCGACACCGTGTCGTCCGGCGATCTGCTGGCCGAGATCGAAACCGACAAAGCCACGATGGAGTTCGAAGCCGTTGACGAAGGCACCATCGGCAAGATCCTGATCCCCGAAGGCTCCGAAGGGGTCAAGGTCAACACTGCCATCGCCGTTCTGCTGGAAGATGGCGAAAGCGCGGATGATATCGCCGCTGCGCCTGCCAAGGCCCCTGAGGCGGCCCCAGCCGCCGCGGGCAACGAGGCTGCCGCGCCAGCGGCATCCGAGGCGCCCGCCCCTGCCCCGGCAGCACCGATGAAGGCCGACGGCGGTCGTATCTTCGCTTCGCCCTTAGCCCGTCGGATCGCTGCACAAAAAGGTCTGGATCTGGCGCAAATCGCTGGCTCGGGCCCGCATGGCCGCATCGTCAAGGCGGACGTGGAAGGTGCTACCGCGACGGCTCCGGCTGCTGCACCTGCGCCTACGGCCCCTGCAGCCCCAGCTACTGCTGCTCCGACCGGCCCATCCGCCGATATGGTTGCGCGGATGTACGAAGGGCGCGAATACGAAGAAATCAGCCTCGACGGAATGCGCAAAACCATCGCCGCGCGCCTGTCCGAAGCCAAACAGACCATCCCGCATTTCTACCTGCGCCGCGATATCAAACTGGATGCACTCCTCAAGTTCCGCAGCCAGTTGAACAAGCAGTTGGAAGGCCGAGGCGTCAAGCTCAGCGTCAATGACTTCATCATCAAAGCCGTCGCCAACTCACTGCAACAGGTTCCGGCTTGTAATGCGGTCTGGGCAGGTGATCGTGTGCTGCAGTTGAAACCCTCGGATGTGGCCGTTGCGGTTGCCATCGAAGGCGGTCTGTTCACACCCGTCCTGCAGGACGCCGACACCAAGTCGCTGTCAGCGCTGTCGACCGAGATGAAAGACCTCGCCGGTCGCGCTCGAGAACGCAAGCTGGCACCGCATGAATATCAGGGCGGAACTTTCGCGGTTTCTAATCTTGGCATGTTCGGCATCGATAATTTCGACGCCATCGTGAACCCGCCGCATGCTGGTATTCTGGCCGTCGGTTCGGGCGTCAAGAAACCAGTTGTTGGTGAGGACGGAGAGCTAGCGGTTGCCACCGTCATGTCGGTAACCATGTCTGTCGATCACCGGGTCATCGATGGGGCGCTTGGGGCAGAGCTGTTGCAAGCTATCGTCGACAATCTGGAAAATCCGATGGTCATGCTGGCTTAAATACAGCCAACCACAAAAAAGCAAAGGCCGCCTCTGTAACCGAGGCGGCCTTTTGCGTTTATCTATATCCAACTACTGATCTTTGCCGAGCATGTGATCCATCGAGATCGAAGGTTGATCACAACCAGCCTCGCCTACGATCTTGGCAGGTATGCCAGCAACGGTTTTGCAGGATGGAACAGGCTGCAGAACCACAGACCCGGCAGCAATGCGGCTGCAATGTCCGACCTCGATATTACCCAGAACCTTGGCCCCGGCACCGATCAGAACGCCATCACCAATCTTGGGATGGCGCTGCTCCTCTTCCTTGCCGGTCCCACCCAGCGTGACCGAATGCAACATCGAGACATTGTCGCCAACAATCGCAGTCTCACCGATAACGATGGAATGCGCGTGGTCGATCATGATCCCTTTGCCGATTTTGGCGGCAGGGTGAATATCGATCCCGAATATCTCGGACGAGCGCATCTGGAAGAAATACGCCAGATCGTGCCGCCCTTTCCGCCACAGCCAATGCGCCACGCGATAGGCCTGCATCGCCTGATAGCCTTTGAAGTACAGAATTGGCTGCAACAGCCGGTGGCAGGCCGGATCACGTTCATAAACCGCCATCAGGTCGGCCCGCGCGGCCTCAAGCAGAGACGGATCATCGGCATAAGCCTCATCCACGATCTCGCGCAGCACCATCATCGACATCTCGTTCGAACACAGTTTGGCCGAGATACGATAAGACAAAGCTCGCTCAAGACTGCGGTGATGCAGGACACAAGCATGGACGAGCCCACCCATCAGTGGCTCTTTTTCCACAGCCTCAGTCGCCTCTGAGGTGATGCGGGTCCAAACCGGATCTACCGGCGTTACATGGCTGCGCTTTTCAAACATGGCTTTTGATCCTCTGCTGCGCCTAGAATGCCATTTAGTGACAAAAACACCAAACGCAAACCCGTGATCGGGTCATCAACAAAAATGAATGAAACAGAACGAAGCGATTTCGACACCCTGATCCGCGCCCGTTTAGAGGAGCTTACGGCGCTATCTGCCTCCGCTGAGCAGTCGCAGGCTGTGGTCGAATTAGATCAACAGGCCGTGGGACGCCTCAGCCGCATGGATGCCTTGCAAAATCAGGCGATGGCCAAAGCGCAGCAAACGAACCGGAGTATCGAAACGCACCGCCTCAAAGCGGCGTTGCAACGTTTGGAAGACGGCGAATATGGATATTGCGAGGATTGCGGCGACCGAATTCCCGATGGCCGTCTAAAACTGGACCTTGCGGCCAGCAAATGCGTCAGCTGCGCCTCTGGCTAAGGTGAAAGCGGACCAGTTGACGCAGAACCAATTCAAAACATTGGCAATAGTTCACGTCGTCAAAGCCGGGCTCGCCCACCAGTTTTCGCTTTCGCGCGGCCGCAATCAGCGAGCCATTGCCATACAGCGGATGCAAGCGACCGGAGGCTCTGACATGCGCGTCGGCCAGTTCCGCCTCTGCGATCATCTTCAAACACAGGCTCTTTCGCTGAGACTGCGGCACCGCCAACAAGGCGCGTGCCGCAGCGCTAAGGTCCCCATGAAACAAAGATCGCATCGGAACGGCCTACCCGACCATCACACGGGCCGAAGCACCCGGTCCGTAGATGGCGGAAACCTGAGCGACTTCTACGTCAAACGGACCGGATACCCCATCTGCCACCTGCATCGCGGCTGTGTAGGCCCAGCTTGGTTGGGTCACCACCTCTTCGCGCAGAACCGTTGAGCCGGACCATGCCCGCAACAGATACGCTTCCGCTTCTTCACCGAGCGGTACATCCAGACCGGACCAGTCATCGCCATCTACACGGGTGCGACGCACCCAGCTGACTGCATAACCATCGGTAACTGCCCTTGCCGTCAGATGTGCCGGCGCATACGGTCGAAGCCCATTGCCCTCAAATGCCTGCACCAGATGCGTATAAGATGGATCGTCATACCCTCGGGTCGCGGGTCCGATGCGATAGTGCTTGTCTATCCGCCGCTCAGTCCGCAGCAGGTTGATCTGCGAGACACTGGCGTTCAGCAGCACAAAAACCGATCCGTCTGGCCAGGCATCGGGCATCAGGGCATCCGTCCCTAACTGCCCGCGCAGTCGCCCTGACAGCGCGTAGACACCGGGGCTTTCCAGCATCGCATTCGAAAACTGAAACACTTCCCAATTGCCGGTTGTTCCATCGCCAATGGCCGCAAGGTTCAACCCGTTCAACAGCGCCTCGCGCGGTTGCGATTCCAGCTGACCCTCAATCAACCTGACCCGAAGGATCGGGCCATCGTCCCAAAGCCCAGTGCTGGCGCGCAGCAGTGGCGTTTCGGTTCGGCCAATGGTCGCAGGTGCGGTGATCACATCGCTGAGCGTATAGCCCTGATCCGTCGTCGAACTATAGACCACCGCGTTGCCCGGCCATGGATCAGCCGAAACAGCCAGATAAGGCGCATGCGGCACCTCCGCCCCTGTGATCAACGGCAAATCCATAAAGACCGGCAGTACCGGAACAGGCGCTAGATAGGGCTTTACCGAGATAGGATCTTCTTCGATATCCGACAGTTTATAGACCCCAGGCTCAACCCGAATTGCGTCTGCAAGTTGCAGTTCTGCCGTCTCCATCCGGTCAATCCGATAGAGCGCACCTTTGGCCTCACCCGACAGGCGCACGACATCCCCGGCCCCCAGATGCAGCATAGACGGGGGCAGCGCAAACCGGGTGCTGTCGCGCGACACGCGCGCCTCGCTGAGCCAGCGTTCTGCTGTTTGCCTTCCCTCACCGCGCGTCATCGACAGGGGCATCTCATTGACCGAAACGGAATGGGTACTGACATCGGGCAACACAGCCTCTTCGGCGACGAAATCGTGGTCCGCATCGGACTGGACAAAGCGCAGGCGCACGCGCCCGGTCATCTCGGCTTCGGCCTCGCGGCGGTATTCGACTGTGCCATCCAGATCAGGGCTGACCGCCAGAAGATCTGGGTTTAGATCGACCGCGCCATAGCCATCCCGCATCTGAAACCGCAACACGCCGTCACGTTCGATGGCGTCGAACCCATAGCGCAGCATAAGTGGTTGCAAGGCGGAGCGCGCATTGGTCACGTCTTCGATGACATAGCCGCGCACAACGCCATAGAGGCCCGAAACATCGATATCAGTCACCCCGGCGCCATAGCAGATTTCAGTCACGACCGAGGCCAGCGTGCGTGCGCCTGACCGCCCATTCAGCCAGTGACCGCGCGCATAGTTGCCACCGTCGCTCCATTTCGCGCCCTGGTTGGGGAAAGCCGGAAACGGCCGCGCATCCCAGGCCCAGACATAGGCGTTGGACATATCCACCATCGGACCGCCATAGACCGTTGAGGTCGGGTTGATCTGCGGATCACCCCAATAGCTCAGCATCGCCCTCAGATACTGAACCTGAATGAAATCATCCCGCATGCCGTTGGAATAGGCAGGCAGCCGAGATTCAGACGATTTGGGATCCAGAAACTTGTTTGGCTGATTGGTGCCCTTGTCGATGGCCGCACAGCCCAGTTCCGTGAACCAGATCGGCTTGGACCCTGGTATCCAATCCGTTGGATTGGTCTGTCGCACGCCGCCTATCCGGTCGTGGTGGGTGTTCAACCACCAGTTCCGCAGGTCTTTGTAGCGCCAGATCCAAGGCTCGTCATACTCGCCATCTTCTATCGGAGCACGGATCTGCGCCTCTGCTTCCTCGGGTGAGGCATAGTACCAGTCATACCCTTCACCGCCTTCGATATTGCGGCGCAAATAGTCCAGATCATAGATCGAGGGCGCGCCTGCCTCGGCATCCAGATGATCCTCACCATCGCGCCAATCGGACAGGGGCATGTAATTGTCGATACCGATGAAATCGATATTTTCATCGGCCCACAATGGGTCGAGGTGGAACAGTCGGTCAGTGGTACCGGGCGGTAGATAACCGAAATACTCGCTCCAATCCGCCGCATATCCGATTTTGGTATCTGGGCCCAGAATGCTGCGCGCCTCGGCTGCCAACGCCCGCAGCCGTGCAACCGCTGGAAAACCAGTGGCCCCACGTATTTGAGTCAAGCCGCGCATCTCGGATGAGATGCAAAACGAACTGACCCCGCCCGCAGCCTTACACAAGGCCGCATAATGCAGAATGAACCGGTTCAGCCCCCATTCCTGCGGGCCCGTATAGCTGACAGTGCCATTACCGATGACAAAGTCGCTGGCCTTTGCAGTCCCGAAGAACGCAGCGACCTGCGCGTCGGCAATAGCAGTGCCATCGGGTGAACCGGCGCGCCCAGGGGCCTCGCTGAGCGTTATCCGCCCACGCCATGGCAGATGCGGCTGATCTGTTGCATCCGACCAAGGGTCAGGCAACCCGTTGCCAGCCAACTGCTCCATCAGGATGAACGGGTAGAACATGACCCGCTTGCCCCATAGCTTCAGATGCCGGATCGCCTCGACCACCGACGCATCCGTAGGTGTCCCGCCATAGATCGGGCGATCATCCTCGTGCGCTACCAGCTGCGCCTGACTGCGTGAAAGCCCGGATACGTTCCACGGCATCCCCTGCCCATCTGCGTCGCGACGTTCAACCTTGGGGCGGATATCACAGGACCCGCAGCGCAGATCATTGCCGAACCAAGACACGATCAACGAAGTTGCACCGCATTGCGGCAGTTCCCACGACAAGGCGCGGACCGATGTTACCAAATCCGTCCAGCCCGAGGCGGAACTGGCATTGGCCGGTGCACTTTTGCCGTAACCAAGCGCATAGTTTACCTGCGAGCTGGCCAGGGCGTATTCACCTGATCCCGGCATCATGGCGACGCCGCGCACCAACTCCTGCACCGAGGATTCACGGTCCGGCAAATCCACTTGCGGCGGGCGCACAACTTCGAAGGAAAACTGCGGAACACGGTTCCCGAAGTTCCCCAGTTGGAAGTCTTCGATCACGACGTAAGCCGTACCACGATAGCCCGGAACCTGGCCCGCACCTTCGATGGATTCGATCAGCGGATCCGGCAGTTGATCATCCGACCCATGATAGATGCGCATGTTCAGGCTGCTCAGTTCCTGTTCTTCCCCATCGGCCCAGACGCGGCCAACATCCGCGATCTGACCCGAGCCAACGGCAATCGCCAGCGAGATGGAGTAGCTGTAGGTAACAGTCGTCACCTTGGGAGTCTTCGGCTTGCCTTTGCCGCCTCCGCCTTCGGTGGTCTCACTGCGCGTTTCTAGGAAGTCCGAGGCCCAGATCACCTGCCCTCCGACCCGCATCCGCCCAAATACCGTCGACACCGGCGCGCCTTCGCCCGTCTCTGTCAGACGGAACCGGTCCATCCGCCCGGTTTCGACAACGTCACTGCCGCCGCCCATCACGGATTGGCTGAGAAGACGCTGGTCAATTACCCGCCCGATGGTCGCACCCACCGCGCGACCGATAATGGCGGTCGACAGGCCAGCAATCGTGCCACCGATTGATCCACCCAGTGCAGCACCGGCTGCAGAAAGAACTATCGTCGCCATCAGCGGACCTCCAACGGGAATTCAAAACAAGCCACAATCCGGCGGCGCCACGGCTCGCTCAGGGCGTTTTCGACAACGCCGTGCCCGCTATAGGCATGCACAAAACGCGGGACTGCACCGATGCTGGTCACAATCCCCAAATGCTTGGCGATGCCGCTGTCGCGCATGCGAAACAAAACGACATCACCCGCCGAAAGATCCGCGCTTGGCTTTTCGATCAAATGACGTTGCGCAGCGGCCCACATTCGCTCCTCGCCCTGAGGTTCGGACCAATCCATCGTATAAATGGGCACTTCTTCGGGTTCGTGACCGATTTGCGCGCGCCAAACGCCGCGCAGCAGACCCAGGCAATCCGTGCCTGCCCCCTTGGTCGAAGCCTGATGGACGTAAGGAGTGCCGAGCCAACTGCGCGCCTCGTCCACGATATCCTGTCTGCGTGGCATCACCGTCTGCTCCCCCCGTTGTTCGGATTGGTTTTCTTAGGCACCGCCATCATCCAATCTTCACCCGGAAGATCGGGGAAACCCTGAAAATTCAACAGATTGTTAAACTTTTCTCGACAGGTCGACATGCGCTTGTCGCAGCCTGCGGTCAGCCGAACCCGGTCGCCAACCGACAGCCCTCCGCCAATACCGGACCACAAGGTGACCTTGCGCCCGCCATCATCCCTGTGATCCGCTTTGATCGAAGACCAAAGCCCGCTGGCCGAGCCGGACAGCACGTCCAGACGACCCCGCTCAAACCAAGCCGCAGCCGCGTTTTCACCACCGTCCACATGGATCAATGTGCTACCGTCAAACGCCACGATCTCAGCCTCGACCGAGAACCCTTCGGCATTTGTGTCGAACTGGCACACCTTGTCGCCCAGAACTGCAGTACAGGGTTTCTGATAGATACGCCCAAGCGGACGGTTCAGCAGATCGGTCAGCCCGCGCAGCTCGGCGTGAAATGCACCGCCCGAGCGGCGCAGCTCTCCAATCGATCCGCGAAACTGCAGGATACGCTGATCCAGATCGGCCCAGTTGACCAACCAAGCCCGCACCTTTGCGCCATCGAACCGGCCCGCTTCGATATCTTCCTCGCGCACGGCGGCGTCAGACAGCGCGCCCATTGCTTCGGTGTTATCAATCGACAGCCCGGTGGCCTGTTCAATCGCCGCAGCGGTCAGGCCGGTACTGGCCTTGAAGGTCACGCCTTCGAATTCCAGTTCCCGGTCGTGATCCGTAAAGCCATATTCCTGCCCATCCGCGCGCGTGATCGCCCAACAACGGCATACAGTGGTCAGACCGGTCTGAAGATGGGCGTGCAGCCCCTGAACATCCCCGGCCATCAGACACGCACCTCGACCACTGGAACACTTGGCGCGTCACCGGCCTGAAAGCTGGCAACACTGGTCTGAATCTTGTCGGTATCGAACCGCACTGGCACGTCGAACTCGTACCCGGCTGTAATCTCGACACCTTCAGGCGGCGGATCCGCGAACACGACTGCGCCTGTGGTCAGATCAACCTCAAAATCTACGCCTTCTCGGATTTCATCCTGATCTAGCCCCAAGACCACCGTGCCCAACGCTGGCTTGGTAATCGGGCGCACATAGCTGACACCGCCCGATGTGTAGGTCTTGACCAGCTGAAATTCAGTGCGCACACCATCGCCCAGCGCTATGACCTGATCCCCACGTTCCACATCGGCCGAAGCCAGACCCGATTTGAAATCAGACCAATCCTTCCAGCGGAAACCGAACATCTGCCCCTGCCGCGCCTCGAAGAATGAAATCAGCGTCTCAATATCGTCCAGCGACCGCATCCCGAGCCCCGCGTCATAGCGACGGCGCGAATGGGCCCAAGGGGTGTTGCGTTCTTCGAACCCGTTGGCCAGCGTCACGATATCCGTGCGCCGCTCGGGACCGCCGACCGAGCCAAAACTCAGGCTGGCCGGAAATCTGACCTCGTGAAAATTCATGACCTGCTCCCGGTTTTATCTGTTGCGATTGCCGCGCCCCAAAGCACGGCTCATCTGTGCTGCGATCTGGCCCTGGCTGCGGCGGAACCCTTGAACATCGGGTGTTGAGATGTTCATGACGACGTTGACCGCACCCCCGCCGCCCGAACTGCGAACCCCCAGTTTTCCATCCGCCCCGCGTGCCAATGGCATGATCGCCTCGGGGCCCGCCTCGCCCATCAGGCCGGTGCCGCCGCGCATCGGAAAGGTTGTGGGGCCGCTGATCACACCGCCATTGGCAAAGGGCATCACGCGCCCTTGGCTGAAACTGCCGCCATCGGCAAACGGCAGAAGACCCTGCACAAGACCACCAACCGTACCGGACAACAGCCCACCAAAGTGATCCGTTACCGGCTTGATCGCAGCCGAATAGGCCGTCTGGATCAGCGAGTTCTTCAGAACGTCCAGCGCATCAGACAGGCTCTTCCCATCCAGCACCACACCGTCGAAGGCTTTGCGCAGCCCACTGGACATTCCCCGCTCCAGCGTGGCGACATCCTTTCCCGTTTCCTCAAACGCAGCGCCGATCCGCTTCATCTGACTGTCAAAAGCCGCCGCCATGCTGGCCGCATCACTTAACGAGTCGCCCAGCGCCTCGCCCCGCTCCTGCAGGTCGTCAAACCCATCACGATCCGTCATCACGCTCTCCTTGTTCTGTGTCCGGATATGCTGCCAACAGCGCATCCAGCCCGGCCCGGTTCATCGCCGGTATTCCGGCACTCTGCCCCAGCAGCAGCCGCAACTCGGCCGGGGTCAGACGCCAGAACTGATCCGGCGTTAGGCGCAGCCCGAGGAACCCGGCCCGCATCAAAGCAGGCCAGTCGAACCCGCTCATGCGCCACCCGGCACCATGAAGGCCCGCGCCAGCAACTCAGCCGCAGCCCTTGCACCGGCCAAAGGGCCCCCTTCGATCTCCGCATGCATCACGTCAGTACGGGACACATCCGCCCCGCCGCCCCGCAGTCCCGCCACGATCAGCGCAAGCACATCGTTGCTGGAATAGCCGCCACCTTCGAACCGCTGGACCAGCTCAACCAATGACCCGGTATCCAGTTCCTGTTCCAATTCCGCCAAAGCACCCAACGTTAGCTTGAGTACCCGCCGCTCCCCATCGATGGTCAATGCCACCTCGCCCGTCCACGGATTGGCCATCGGATTACAGCGCGGTAAAGGTCAGCGCACCGGCGCTTGCCAAGCTCATCTCATAGGTCGCCTCGCCATTGTGCGAGCCCGCATATTCAATGCCGGTCACCTGAAACGGCCCCTCGACAATGCCGAAATCGGGGATGATCACCTGAAAGCCCGGTGTCTCGCCATCAAAGAACAACTGCCGCGCGCGCTCGTCGGTGCCTTCGTCCTTGAATACGCCCGAGCCCGAGATCGCGGCCGATTTGACTCCTGCCCCTGATAGCAGCTCGCGCCAGCCTCCCTGGCTCTCCAGGGTGGTCACATCCACGCTTTCGGCGTTGAAACTGATCCGCGTGGCGCGCAGGCCAGCGATGGTTTCGAACAGGCCCGTGCCGTTCATATCAACTTTGACCAAAAGGTCTTTTCCGTTCTGGGCAGCCATGTGCTCTCTCCGTTGATTGCTTAGTCGTCTTCCACGCGGGCGCGGAATCTCAGGTCGATCTGGCGGATTGCACCGCCGGTTCCGGTGCGCCGGGCGCTGGCGCGTTCGAACCAAAGCCCCACTAGGCGGCCCCGATCCAAACTCAGCCCCACGCCGTCCAGCGCGTCACACACGGCACCGGCCAGTGATTTTGCGGCGCCAAATCCTGCGGCCTCGGACACAACCGAGATCGTGAACCGATGCAGCGCACCTGCGCCGGACCTGTCCGACGCTTCGCGGACCTCTTCCGGGCCCAGCGTCACATAGGTGGTTGGAACCGGCCCAGTCGGCACCGCATCAAAGATTGCGCCACCAGATTGCGCGCTGACATCAGCGTCAGCTGAAAGCCGCTGAAACACCGCCGCCTGCAACGCGGCTGCTACGCCATAGCTCATGCCGCCACCTCTTCATCTGCGAAACAGGTCAGATACTGACCGCGCGGATCGCGATCCGCGACAGCGCGGATTACGAAACGCCGCGTGCCTTCGACAAAACGCTGATCCGGTGTTGGCCTCATCGACGATCCCTCGGGCGCGCCCCGCACCACAATGCGATAGCCCACCCGTGATACCGGCACCCCTGCGATGGCCCGCTCGGACCCGCTGCGCGCCGTAACCTCTGCCCAAATCGTGCCCAGCACCGCCCAGGTCTCAACGAACCCGCCCGCACCATCGGCCGAACGATCCGGCGTTTCCAGCACCAGCTTGCGGTTCAGACGAGGCGCTGTCATTGCGCCATTCCCGAACCAAAACGCACCATACGGTACCGCTGTATCAGGCTGGTCACCCCAAAGGGCATACACCCATCGCTAAGCGACGTCTCATCGCGGTATTCGTAGTAATGCGCTGCTAGCAGCAGCACCGCCTGCCCCAGATCGGCAGGCAGGCTATCCCAACCTGCAGCCATACCGGCAGTTAAGGCAATCTTCACCGATCCACCCGTTGGAACATTTGGCAAAGACGTTGCCGCAGGCCGCAATCGGGGGCGCTGACTATCACGCTCCAACCGATAGATGCCGGCATCAAGATCAGTGTCCATTCCGGTCGCATCTGTCATTGTGACCGCATCAATTGCTGAAACCGGGGCCACGGGCAGCACTTCGCCCGCCGGGTCGCGCCAACAGCTCAGGCTCCAAAAAAAGGCGCGCTCGATCAGCACTTTGCCAGTTCTGGCCTCGATTGCCGCAATGGCCGCACGCAGGAACCCTTTCAGCACCTCGTCCTGCACATCGCGCTCGGCAAACCCCGTGCCCATCCGCAAATGCGCTTTGAACTGATCCACCGGCAGCGTCGCATCCGCGATAGCGGTCTCTTCGATCAACATCATCCATTCACTCCGCAATCTCGGACCCCTCCGGGGCCGTAGTCTTGAAAATGACGGGCACGCGCCGCCCCACGTTGCTCGGACGGAGGGGAGCAGCTAGACAACGCGGGGGATCTCACCCCGGCCCGTACCCGCCGCCCGAAGGACCGGTCGCCCGGCCCCCCGGATCCGTCACCGCTCAGGCGGTGCCGAATTTCAGCAGCTTGATCGCGGCAAAGTCGCTGACATCACCACCCACACGCTTGGTTGCGTAGAACAGGACATGCGGCTTCGCGCTGAACGGATCACGCAGCACGCGCAGATCGGGACGCTCGGCAATGGTGTATCCAGCCTGGAAATCGCCAAACGCGATCGAGAAGCTGTCCGAGGCGGCATCCGGCATGTCCTCGGCGATCAGAACCGGATAGCCCATCAGGCGCGCAGGCTCACCCGCAGCCAGGCCATCCGACCACAGGAAGCGGCCATCGCTGTCTTTCAGCTTGCGGATCAGGCCAGCGGTTTTCGAATTCATCACGAAGGTGCCGTTGACGCGGTACTGTGCGCCCAGCGCATAGACCACATCGACAATCGCATCCGCGTCGATACCACCATCGATACCAGTGGCGACGTAACCAAGGCTGCCCCAGGACCAGCCATCATCCGGCACCGCGCGGTGGATCATCAGCCCCTTGGGCTTGTCTACACCATCGCCATTGATAAACGCCGCCGCTTCGGCGCGGGCGAATTTGTCCGCAATACGACCGGCCAGCCAGCCTTCGACATCAAACGCACTGTCATCCAGCAAGCGCTGCGAGGCCTTGGGCAACGCGCTCAGCTCGTGCAGCGGGATCGAGATACGGTCAATCGACGGGGTGCCGGTTTCTGCCGTGGCCGAATTCTCATCGGCCCAACCCGCGCCCACATCCGTATGGTCGATCAGCACGTCAAACGAGTTCGCCTCGACATTCACAACCGAAGCAATCGAACGGATCGACGCGGTTGAATTCAGAACCGACTTGATCGCCTCCGCAGTCTGCGGATCAACCAGGTACCCGCCTTCGCTGTTCACAGCGGTCGACAGCGATTTGGCCTCGATCTCCAGCCCGCGCAGCCCGTCATCCTCGCCCGAACGCACGTAAGCATCAAAAGCTTTCTGATGCGGGGCACCGTCCTCGTTCGAGGCCGCAAGATGCGGGCGCGCCGCGATGGTTGATTTACGATCCAGCATGGTCAGTCGCTCTTCTGTCTGTTGCAATTTGGTTTTCACTTCAGCCTTCAGGCCCTTGAATTCATTCACGAAGCCAGCCATCGCCTGCTTCACCTCCTGAACCAGGGGCGCACCCTCTCCGGTCAAGGCCGGGGTCTCGGTCTTGCTCATCAGCTTGTCCTGTTCTGAGTGGGTTTGAGGCGCGCTAGGTCCGCGCCAGCTCCTGCCGGGCATGGTCAAACACCTCGGCAATACTGCGCCAGGTGTTCTCGGCCTCAGGATCTACCCCCTTGGCCGCCACCCGCGCACTGGGCAGCATTGGGAATGTCACTAGTGACACCTCCCACAGCTCCAGTTCGGTCAGGACCCGCTGGCCCTTATCATTCTTCACGGCCCGCTTGGTGCGATAGCCGATCGACAGGCCATCCATGGCCCCCGCCCGGATCAGCTCGGCCGCCTCTCGGCCCTTCTGCGTGCTTTCCAGCAGACGGCCCTTGACCCACAGGCCCTTGTCGTCTTCACGGACCTCATCCCAAACACCGATAGGCTGCGCCGGATCGTGCTGCCACAACATCTTGACCCGTTGGCCCAGCTTGGTCAGCCCAGCCAGCGAACCGCGATACGCGCCGCGCTGCACCACATCGCTACCCTGATCGACCTGACCAAACAGGCTGGCATAGCCTTCGATCACAGCATCCTCGGATACCGACAAACCATCTCCAAACCGCGCGAATTTATGTTCCAAATCCATGAACTTCTCCATGTAACTAACTGAAATCAAGGCGTTACCACCAAAAGAGACTGAAAGGCTTGCGCCAGGATCACCGCCGCCACGCCATAAACGGTCAACCACAACCGTTTCTCCAGCCGCTCCATCATCTCTTCAATCTGGTCCAGCCGCCTGCACAGATGCGCATGCTGGATCTCGGCCACCCGCTCATGCGCGGCCAGCCGCAGGCCCGGCGCACATTCGAACGGAGGATACGGATCAGCCATCCGCTCGCTCCGGCAGCCCCAACAACGCGCGCTTCTCGGCATCACTCAGGAAATCGGCCCCATTGACCCGCGCCCATTGCGCATCCCGTTCCGCCGACAGAGCCGGGACCTGATCCAGATCGGGCTTCAGCACCAGTTCCTCGCCGGTAAAGCCCGCCAGCCAGTCCGACACCGCCGCCGCCACCCGCGTCACCAGAGGCAGAACAGTCAGGCGATAGAACGCCCGGTTGGCCTCCTGATAGTTCGAATAGGTCGCGTCGCCTTGTATCCCCAGCAGCATCGGCGGGACGCCGAAGGCCAGCGCGATCTCGCGGGCGGCGGCTTCCTTGGTCTTTTGAAACTCCATATCGGACGGAGAGAACCCCATCGGCTTCCAATCCAGCCCCCCTTCCAGAACCATCGGACGGCCTGCATTGCGCGCCCCGCGATAGTTCTGCTCGATCTCGTCTGACAGACGCCGGAACTGATCTTCGGCCATCACCCCATGGCCATCACCTTTCCAGACCAGCGCCCCCGAAGGCCGCGCCGCATTGTCCAGCAGCGATTTCGACCACCGAGACGCGCTGTTATGCACGTCAATCGCCATCGCTGCCGCCTGCATCGGCGAGAACCCATAGTGATCATCCTGAGGGTGAAACGACTTGATATGACAGATATTTTCCGCCGCAAACCGGTGCTTATTACCGCCCACCGCGTAATCATACGCCTTGGGCCAGCCATCCGCCCCCGGCACCACGCTCATCCGGTCCGAGCGCAAGACATGCAGCTCAACCGGTAGGCCTTCCTCGGCCTGAACCGCCTCAACATAAGCATTTCCCGACAGCAGCAACTGCCCGAACAAAGCCTCCATCAACTCCGCCCGCCCCTGCGCCGCATTCGGACGACGCATCAACGACAGGATCGGATGGGTATCGAACCGCTGCGCCTGATCCTGCAACACCAACGGCAGAGCCGCCGCCGCCTCGGCAATCAGCTTGACCGAGCGAAACCCCACCGGGTTCCCCGAGAACCCTGTCCGTGTCAGCGACACCGCATCCCGAGGGCTCCACGCCACGCGCCCGCCCGTCTGCCACGCCACCACAGGCCCCGCTGCGCTCGCCTTCGCCTCGGGCGCCTCGCCAGCCGATCCACGACGCAAGAAATCGAATACCATCTGTGCTCCTTTCTGCCGCCGCTCTGCCCGGCTTGTTGAAAGGAGTTATGACGGAAAGAAGTTTAGGGCTTGGGAATAGGGCGTACGGGGGATGGGCAACGGTGCTAACAGGACGAGCAACAAACCCTTTAAATTCCAACGGCCCTCTAACAGAAATGACCTTGGAGATCAGGCGTCGTTAGCCGCCTTCCGATCTTCTGCACAAGACCTTATCATCACAAGCAACTGTTCTGAGTTTGCCAGATAGTCCAGGAAAATCGGTTGAACACCACGATCAAACCGTTCCGGATGACCTGGATGCGACAAACCAAACCCTAGGAATTGAACCTGTTGTTCTGAAAGCAGGGTTCCTACCCTTAGGGACGGATAAGGCCGGGTAGGTAGAACCTCGTATGGAAATGTTTTTGAATGTTCGCACGAAACGACAAATAGCCGGGTGCTAAGCCTCCAGTTTCTTCCCAAACGACAGATGATTACACGTGTATCGGTAACGTAGTAGATTAGATTGCTCAAAACGAACTGGCGCTGAGAGGCGAGGTAGGCGGAAAAAGAAAGCAAGGCCAACGTTGCAATACCATACACAAACAAAGCCTTAAATCGACCGAAGCGTGCCTCTGGGTCAGCATCGATAAATGGTAGCGTTGCCCAAAGCGCAACAAGTGCCACTAGAACAAATATTTGCAACTTCCGTTCTTCGCCTACAGCTTGAAAAAACTTCAAGCCAAAGCCCGGGCGACCTGACCAAAGCAAGCGTTCTTTTGGACCAAGGATTTCTTCTAAATCAGGCGAACGGAGAGTTGTAACGGTAACAAATGACATATGATTGGCCATACAGCGCGCAAGCCCCTGAAACCAGTTAGAATCGGTGTAAGGCGCATCAGAAACCATACTTCAAATAAGTAGCGTTTCACAAACTCCGCACCCTCGGCCTCCGATACACCCCCGCAGGCCCCACCACCAACTCATGCAGCGCCCAGACCAGCGCGTCGACCCGGTCGGGTGAGCCCTGCCCCTCGAACCCGCGCGCGGTCATCTGGCACATCTGCTCCTCCAGCGCGTCCAGCCCGGCCACATGGCTCACCCGCCCTTGCTCGTATAAAGCCGCCACAGGCTCGGCCCGCGCGACCTTGCCGCGTGAGGCCCTCACCGCGCGATAAGGGACCAGAGGGTCCACCTGCCGCACAACCTCTTCCACCAGTTGTCCGCCCTGATTGACCTCAGCCACCAGCCGTTCGGCCCCGAATTCATCCATCGCGTCAATCGCCGCCTGCGCCCAGCCCGCCGGGCCAACACCCTGCACCGTCCGGTCGGCCAGCACATAGGCGCGCCAATCCTCGGGCGGCCCCTGTACCTGAGCCCCCACGACCACGATCCCGCAGGCATCCGCATCCGCCCCCGCAGTCACCGCCGGGTCCAGCGCCACGACGATGCGGTCCAACGCAGGCACCCGCGCACAGCGCGCCGCCTCGAGCATCGACCTGGTCCACAGCGCGCCTTCGGCATCCGACAGCAGCACCCCGTCCAACTCCTGCCGCCCCAGCCGCGTACCCGCATAGCGCGCGCGTACCTCGTCCAGAAACGACCTGGCCAGATTGGCCCGGTTCGCCTCGGTCGGCGCGTGCGTTTGTAGGGTGGACGGAGACGCCAGCAAATCCTTCAAAACCTTCACATTGCGCGGCGTGGTGGTCACACAAACGCGCGGTTGATCCCCCAAACGCAACGCAAATTGCAGCATATCCCAAGTCTCACTGGCTTTCTTCCACTTGGCCAGTTCATCTACCCAAGCCGCATCAAACTGCGGGCCGCGCAGCCCCTCGGGATCATGCGCCGAAAACGCCTGCGCTTCGGCCCCGTTGGGCCAGATCAGCTTGCGCTCCGATGCCTTCCACGTGGGCCGCCGATCCGGCGGTGAGCACTGCAATATCCCACTATCACCAAAGATCATCACATCGCGCACCTGATCGTAGGTCTCACCGACCAAAGCCACACGACAAGCTTCTCCCTTGTCCAGAGGCTTTGACCCCTCAACCATCGACCGCACCCATTCGGATCCCGCGCGCGTCTTACCCGCACCGCGCCCGCCCATGATCACCCAGGATCGCCAGTCGCCCTCGGGCGGCAACTGATGCGGCAACGCCCAGAACTCGAACAGGAAAGGGAGGGCACACAGCCCCCCCTCCCCGATCTCACTCAGAAATCTGTCCTGCACCGCAGCAGGCGCGGAGGCGAGCCAGCCTGCACCCGATCTCAGATCGTGCCCGATCAAGGTCGAGCGCGTAGCCCCCTTGGGCAATTCCGGCTTGTCTGTGATGTTGTTCGACAAAGCTTGTCTCCACTTTCTGGCAACTGCGGATCAGCCCCTCTAACTGCCCGAGTTGCTTGGCTGAACCAGCAAGATCTGCATCCTCCCCGGCCCCAATTTGCTTGCGCAGGTCTTCCGCCGCTTGCCGCAAACTGCGAATGGACGCCTCAAGCGACCGCAACAAATCGGCCGTTTGGGAGATCCGCTCTTCCGGGGTAATTAACGTCATGTTTGCTTGTGACCTCATGCGTGAGTTTTCTCCGCACGACAGAAACGAAAAACGGCCGCCGGGTCGCCCCGGGGCCGTTGCCCACTTCTTCTAGCATGACACAACTAATACGCGATACCGCGCGCAAAGTCAATGTTGCACGCAACGGCCCGCAACACCTAACGCACGGAAATTGTTAATTTTTCTTAAGATTTAGACTTACAAGATCGGTAGAGGCCCACGCGTTTTGGTCTGACGCAAAACAAAGTTGCTGCGCGTGTCGCGTACCAGCCCTGATTTCAAAAGCCGCTGCATGATAAAATGCTCCAGATCTTCGGGCGTCTTCGCGTAAACCTTGAGAATGAAATCATGATCCCCTGTAATCGAAGCGCACTCAACGATCTGCGGCTCTGATTCAACCAGGCGCAGGAACGAGGAGATGCTGTCTTCCTGATGATCCTGCAAGGCAACATGTATATAAGCAATCGCGTTCAGACCCACCGCCTTGGCTGTAACTTGCGCGCGATACCCCGATACGACACCCGCAGCTTCAAGATCACGAACCCGCCGCCAGCATTGCGACGCGGACAGGCTGGTTCGTTCCGCCAATTCCTGCATCGACAGACGGCCACTGACCTGCAGCTCCCGCAGGATTGAAATGTCCGAGGACTGAAGTGTTTCTTTCACTTTTGGCTCTCTTCTGAATTGTTCATCTCAATTCTGGCGAGATTTCCACGAATTTCAAAGATTTTTCTTGGCACGACACCTCTAGACTCGTTGTAGGAGGATGCCCGAGATGCCCAAATCAACCAAGTACACTGCAAAATGCGCCGATGCGCAGGGTCACATTGACTATTCCGCAGAAGAAGACGCTGTCTGGGCCGATCTCTATGCCGCTCAAGAACCGAACATTCGCAGCTTCATGGCCCGGGAATATCTGGATGGTTTGGACCGTTTGAACCTTCCCAAAACCAAAGTCCCCTCATGTGCAGACGTCTCGGACCGACTGCTCGACTTGACCGGCTGGCAGGTTCAACCCGTTCCGGCCTTGATCGGTTTCAAAGAGTTCTTTGGAATGTTGGCTAACAAGGTCTTTCCTGCCGCGTCTTTCATCCGCTCTCGCGAAGATTTCGACTACATCGAAGAACCAGATATCTTTCACGAAATCTTCGGACACACTCCCCTTCTCAGCGACCCGCGCTTTGCAGCGTTCAGTCACGCAATCGGAGCGGCCGGAACACGGGCAGATGCCTCCGACTACATTTGGTTGATCCGCCTCTACTGGTTCTCGATCGAGTTTGGCTTGCGCCGCCAGAACGGGCAAATCAAAGCGCTCGGATCTGGTCTTGCATCCTCGCCAACCGAACTGATTTATTCTGTGTCCAGTGATGTTCCCGACCGCGATCCGTTTGATGTTCTGACTATTCTGCGCACACCATATCGAATTGACATGCATCAGATGGGATATTTCGTTTTGGACGATCCCGAAGAACTCTTCGCCGCTGCAGAACGTGATCTCCTTGCCGATGTGCATCAGGCGCGTTCGTTGGGCCTGTTACCAAACAAGTTCCCACCAAAGGCCACGGCTGCCGAATGAAGCATCAAAATCGATTTGTCACCTGCGGTCAAACGGCCACTGGCCGGTAGTTCGCATGGTTCATGGCTTGACAATCCTCTCTCGACACCGCATGTGCCCCTCAAACAGCGCTGATGCGTGAGCACAGGCGGGCCTCACCCGCCTCACAGCGCCCTACAAACACTTCTCCAGTTCCCCTTCACGCAGGGTTCTTGATGCGACGGCCAGATAGTACAGGGTGCGCCTGTATATCCCGAGGTCACGCAAAACCCCTGCCGGTTGCGCGGTTGCCGCGCGACCTGTTTCAATTGCGCTCCTGCCAATGTGGCCCGGGGCCAAAAAAGGATAGACATTGTTCGACTTCGATATGCTGGGCCTGGCGCCCGCGCTGAACGACGCGCTGAAACGCGCAAACTTTTCTGAACCGACCCCGATCCAGAATCAGGCCATTCCATTGGCCCTGAACGGGCATGACATCCTCGGCCTGGCTCAAACGGGAACCGGCAAAACGCTGGCGTTTGGCCTGCCTTTGATCAATCAACTCTTGGCCCAACCGGGCAAGCCCGACCCCAAAACCGCCAAGGCCCTGATCCTTGCCCCGACGCGCGAGCTGGTAAACCAGATCGCCGACAGCCTGCGCAATCTGACCAGAAAGACAAAGCTGCGCGTCGCCACTGTTGTGGGCGGCCAATCGATCAACAAACAGATCGCCTTTCTGGCTCGCGGCACAGACATTCTGGTGGCGACCCCCGGTCGTCTGATCGACCTGATGGAGCGTGGGGCCGTAGATCTTGGCGCTGTGCGCCATCTGGTACTGGACGAGGCCGACCAAATGCTGGACTTGGGCTTTATCCACGCACTACGCAAGATCGCGCCTGCTCTGGGCACTCCGCGCCAGACCATGCTGTTCTCGGCCACCATGCCCAAGCAGATGGAAGAGCTTAGCCGAGCGTATCTGACCAACCCGCAGCGTGTGCAGGTGTCGCCTCCGGGCAAGGCCGCAGACAAGATCACCCAATCGGTCCATTTCGTCAGCAAGCCGGAAAAGCCCCGAAAGCTGCGTGAAATCCTGTCGCAGGATACTGATGCGCTGACGCTCGTCTTCTCGCGCACCAAACACGGGGCCGAGAAGCTGATGAAAGGCCTTGTCGCAGATGGCTACAACGCGGCCTCGATCCATGGCAACAAAAGTCAGGGGCAACGAGATCGCGCGATCAAGGCCTTCCGCGCTGGTGAAATTACGGTGCTCGTCGCAACGGATGTGGCCGCACGCGGGATCGACATTCCCGGCGTGGCTTATGTTATCAACTACGACTTGCCCGAGGTACCCGACAACTATGTCCATCGCATCGGGCGCACCGCCCGCGCCGGACGCGAAGGCGAGGCTATTGCCTTCTGTTCCCCGGAAGAGGTTGACCTGCTGCGCCAGATTCAGAAGCTCATGAAAATCGACATCCCCGTCGCCAGCGGTGAGATGCCCGAGGCCGTCCAAATGGAACGCCCCGGTCGGCGACAAGGCAACAGACGCCGCAGCTTCAAGCCGAAACCAGCAAACGGGACGTCAAAGCCTTCGCAATCCAAGCGTCGGCGCCCCCGCCGCAAACCGGCAGCTTGATCGAGACAAAAAAACAGCGCCCTAATCGGCGCTGTTTTTTCTTCTTAGTTTAGTTGCCCGAATTCCGCTCGGCCTCAATCTCGCGCCATTTGGCGACATTGCGGTTATGTTCTTGCAACGTCTCAGCAAAGGCATGACCACCTGTTCCATCGGCAACAAAGAAAATGAAATCCGTGTTGTCCGGGGACACGGCTGCCTCAAGGCTCGCCTGACCGGGGTTCGCAATCGGTGTAGGTGGCAAACCATCAATCTGATAAGTGTTCCACGGCGTTGGGCGGTTCAATTCGCTGCGACGCAGCCCACGTCCCAACGTCCCCTGCCCCTTGGTGACACCATAGATCACAGTCGGGTCCGTTTGCAGCCTCATGCCCTGATTCAAACGGTTTACAAACACGCTCGCCACCTGCCCGCGTTCACCGGCGACGCCGGTTTCCTTCTCGATGATCGACGCTAGGATCAGCATCTCTTCGGGGCTTTGCAGCGGCAGACCATCCTGACGGCTCTCCCAGGCTGCATTGATACGCAGCTGTTGCTTGTCTTGCATCGCCTTAAGGATTTCGTTCCGGTCCTGCCCGGCGTCAACATCATAGCTGTCCGGCGCCAACGATCCTTCGGCAGGAATTTCAGTCACCTCACCGCTCAGCGCTTCAAAACCCTTCAATGCCTCGACCACCTGCCACGAGGTCACACCCTCGGCCAGCGACACACGATAGCGAGTATCCGCTTCGCCACGTTTCTCAGTGTAAGCCTCAGGCGTTTCTTCTTCCGCAGCATCAAATGACGCGATTTCGTCGAAATCCAGCGTTGCCGGATTCAGTTCACGCACCCGCGTCTGGGCACGGGTCACACCGATCCGGTATTCTATCTCAGACCCACAGGTGCTGGCGCCGCTGCTGGTGATTTCGTCGATGATCTCCTCCATCGACGCACCTTCGCGCACCAGAAAGCTACCAGCCTTCAACTGTTGCGACCGGTCGGTGTAATCCGCCGCCATACGAAAGATCGTGGCACTGCTGATGGCGCCCTGATCCTCTAGCTCACGGCTGACGCGGGTCATGTTCGATCCGCCTGCAACCTGCAGACAGATCGCAGTTTCTAACGGGCCTTCGGCCTTATACTGGCTCTGGCCCCACAGGATCAGACCGCCCATCAGAAACAGGCCGACCACCAGAATGGTCAGCGCGTTTGATGCAATGGCCCGCCACATTTAACTGACTTTCCCGAAGATCACGCTGGCATTGGTGCCGCCAAACCCGAACGAGTTCGACAGGGCTACATTGATCTCACGCTCACGCTTGGCATTCGGTGCCAGATCAATCGCGGTTTCAACCGCAGGGTTGTCCAGGTTGATCGTCGGCGGGGCCACCTGATCCCGGATCGCCAGGATCGAGAAGATCGCCTCAATCGCGCCTGCAGCGCCCAACAGGTGCCCTGTGGCCGATTTAGTCGAGGTCATCGTGGCATTCGCGGCATGCTCACCCAATAGCCGCTCAACCGCGCCCAGTTCGATTGTGTCCGCCATGGTCGAGGTGCCATGTGCGTTTATATAGTCCAAATCCTTCGGCTCAAGACCTGCGCTGCGTAGCGCGGCCTTCATCGAACGCTCGGCACCGTCTCCATCCTCGGACGGTGCTGTGATGTGATAGGCGTCACCCGACATGCCATAGCCCAGCACCTCGGCATAAATCTTGGCACCGCGCGCCTTGGCGTGTTCATAGTCTTCCAGCACCACGATGCCCGATCCTTCGCCCATGACAAATCCGTCGCGGTCGATGTCATAAGGGCGGCTGGCTTTCTTCGGATCGTCGGCATATTTGGTCGACAGCGCTTTGCACGCGTTAAAACCCGCAATTCCGATCTCACAGATACAGCCTTCGCCGCCGCCTGCGATCATCACATCCGCATCCCCTGCGCGAATGATCCGGCTGGCATCACCAATTGCATGAGCCCCGGTCGAACAGGCTGTCACAACGGAATGGTTCGGCCCCTTGAACCCAAACCGGATCGATACCTGCCCCGAAGCCAGGTTGATCAGAGCACCCGGAATAAAGAAAGGCGACACGCGGCGCGGTCCCTTGTCACGGATCAGATTGGCGGTTTCGGCAATCGAGCCCAGACCACCAATTCCGGACCCAATCAGAACCCCAGTCCGCAGGCGATCTTCCTCACCTTCCGGGGTCCAGCCTGCATCCTTGCACGCCATTTCGGCTGCAGCGATGGAATACAGGATAAAATCCTCGATCTTGCGCTGTTCTTTCGGCGGCATCCAATCGTCAGGATTGAATGTGCCGTTTGTTCCGTCGCCACGGGGAACTTCGCATGCATATGTCGTGGTGACACCGCTTGCTTCGGCATCAAACAACGTGATGGGGCCTGCGCCGGACTCACCGTCCAACAGGCGCGACCAGGTTTCTTCGACCCCGCTGGCCAAAGGAGTGACCAATCCCAGACCGGTTACGACGACTCTGCGCATGTAGTGCCTCTTGCCTGCTTGCTGTTATGAGAAACGCTCATACCCCGGCCCGGGGTCCGGGGGCAAGAGCAAGGCGATAATCGGCGCAAGCGACTTACCGCCTTGCTGTCAATCTTTGCGGTACTACTGAAACTGCGCGACGGGTTCCCGCGCCGAGGCGGCAACGTCAAGCACATCGGACAGATCCACGGTCTTGCGGAACAATGCGCGGCCCACCAAGGCCCCCGCGATGTTAGGTATATAGCTAAGGCGCGAGATATCGTCGGCCGTGCGTACAACCCCACTGGCAATGACCGGTGTCCGAGAATGCTGCGCCAGCCCAGAGATTAATCCAAGCTGCGCCTCGACATTTTCCACATCGCTGTCAATATCGGTGACGAGAATGGCGGCAAAAGGTGTGCCATCAAACGCGTCGATGAACGCCTCAGGCGTGAATGCACTTTGGCTGCGCCACCCTTCGGTCATGACGAACCCTTTCCAGACATCCACCGCCAGAACGATCTGGTCCGGATAAAGCTTCGCCAGTTCCTTGACAAGGTTCGGGTCCCGGGCTGCTAGGGTTCCGATAACGATCCGACCGGCCCCTTTGTCGATCCAGTTTTCAACCTGCTCGCGGTTTCGCATGCCACCGGCCAGTTGCACCGGCATCTCTGCGGTACGGATCAATTCTTCGACCAGGTCGAAATTGGTATCGCGCCCTTCGATCGCATCGAAATCCGTCAGATGCATCCACTCAGCACCCGCTGTTGACCAGCCGCGTGCCGTTTCAACCGGATTCACATGCCAGATCATCGCCTCATCCAGACGGCCCTTGTCCAGTGTCACACACCGGCCGTTCTGCAATTCCATAGTGGGGTAAATCCTCATGAGCACGCTCCTTCGCCCAATCGCTCTAAAACACAGTGTAGCATAAAGGCAGGAACCGCGCCGGTTCGACCGGGATCGGCAAAGTTTGGTCGATTTGCGGCATCAGTGGTTTTCGGCGTATTTACGCCCGCGCAGGAGGGCCGTTGCGGCGCAGCAGATGAACATCGGCGCCGTTGAACTGCGCCGCGCGCATCCGCACATATCCAAGCTTCTTAGCCAGCTTCTGCGAGGACTCATTGGCGGCATTCACCATGGCCACCAACGGGCCCGGCATAATCCTGTCAAACCAGTCATGTGCGGCCAAAGCCGCCTCATATCCCAATCCCTGCCCTTGGGCCTCGGTGGCCAAAACCCAACCTGCTTCGGGACAGGCATCGAAATCCTCACCGAGCCCGCGATTTCCATAGAAAAACCCGGCCTGACCAATCAGCTTACGATTCGATTGCTGCAGAATGCCCCACTGGCCAAAGCCAGCCATCTGCCAATGCCCGGCGTTTCGTAAAAACGAATCCCAAGATTCCCCACGTGAGCGCGGCGAGCCGCCGATATGTTCGACCACACAGGGATCACGCCAGATTTCGGCAAAGCGCTCAAAATCCTCAGGCCGCATCGCACACAATGTCAGCCGCGCTGTATTGATCATAGGAGTGGATCTTATCATAGCCTGCCCACTTGGAATTATGCCTCAGTGGAAACAGTGATCAGCGAATGGCACTGGCGCAAGACAGAATTGCTGGCAGACAATAAAATACGGCGCCTCCGTTGCCCGGAAGCGCCGCTTTTGATCAGAAATGAAACGCTTAGGACGCTTCGCTGATGAATTTGACCGCGTCGCCGAAGGTCTGAATGGTCTCGGCTGCGTCATCAGGGATCTCGATGCCGAACTCTTCTTCGAAGGCCATAACCAGTTCAACAGTGTCCAGGCTGTCTGCGCCCAGATCGTCGATGAAGGACGCGTTTTCCGCAACTTTGTCCTCTTCAACACCCAGGTGCTCAACAACGATCTTTTTAACGCGATCTGCGACGTCGCTCATGTCTATTCCTCATTCCTATTCAGGGCGGTTTGCCCGGTTCTGCCCTTGCCCGCTCAGGCTGGCCTTAGTTTGCCCATTCCGGGCGGTTTGGGTCCCGGTGCACCGGGAAAGTAGAAGGCCGATCTGAACAACCGGCCTCTGCATAGATGCGCCGCCTATAACATAGTCGGCGCACAAGGCAAACGCTTTCGCGCCTGTCCTGTTATGCGCTCACAACATGGCCATACCGCCATTCACATGCAAGGTGCTTCCCGTGACATAACCTGCTTCGGGGCTGGCTAGGTAAAGAACCGCCGCCGCGATTTCCTCGGGATCGCCCATCCGACCAGCCGGAACCTTGAGCAGCAGCCCCTTTTTCTGCTCCTCGGTCAGCTTCTCGGTCATGGCCGTGGTGATAAACCCCGGCGCCACCGCGTTTACAGTAATACCGCGCGTTGCAACTTCATGCGCCAAGGCCTTGGAAAAGCCGATCATTCCGGCCTTCGACGCTGCATAGTTGGCTTGCCCCGGATTGCCGATCGCAGCCACGACGGACGAGACATTCACGATCCGGCCCCACCGCGCCTTCATCATGCCCCGGATAACGCCTTTGCACAGTTTCATGGTCGAGGTCATGTTCACGTCGATGACGCTCTGCCATTCCTCATCGGACATACGCATAAACAGATTGTCCCGGGTGATCCCAGCGTTGTTGACCAGAATATCCACCGATCCCATGGCCTCGGCTGCCTGTTTCGGCAGGGCCTCTACGGACTCGGGGTCACTCAAGTTGCAAGGCAGAACATGTGCACGCTCGCCCAGCTCATCTGCCAGCGCTTTCAACGGCTCTACCCGTGTGCCGGACAGGCCAACCGTGGCCCCCGCACCATGCAGCGCGCGCGCAATGTAGCCTCCGATCCCGCCTGACGCGCCAGTGATCAGCGCATTCTTACCAGTCAAATCAAACATTCTGTTTCCTTCATGAGGCGCCCTTGCGGGCGCATTCTATGCTTACGATTCGGCGCCAATGGCCTTTTGGACATCGTCAGGTGTGCCAACCGCCTTGCCGACTATGTCGCGGTTGATCTTGCGCACCATGCCTGACAGCGCCTTGCCTGCGCCGATCTCCCAGGTTTCGGTCACCCCTTGCGCTGCCATATACTGCACGCTTTCACGCCAGCGCACGGAACCGGTGACCTGTTCGACCAGCAACTGCCGGATCAGATCAGGGTCCGAGACCGCCTCGGCGCGCACATTGGCGACCAGAGGCACTGCCGGAGCTTTGATCTCAACCGCCGCTAGGGCCTCTGCCATTACATCTGCAGCAGGTTGCATCAGCGCACAGTGAAATGGAGCACTTACAGGCAACAAAATCGCACGTTTTGCACCCTTTTCTTTGGCAATCTCTGCCGCACGTTCGACGGCGGCCTTTGCGCCGGACACAACAACCTGGGTCGGATCGTTGTCATTGGCCGCCTGACAAACGTCACCCTGTGCGGCCTCTTCAGCCACGGCACGCACGCCTTCCAGGTCAAGACCAAGGATTGCAGCCATCGCGCCTTCGCCGACGGGAACCGCACTTTGCATCGCCTGCCCGCGCTTGCGCAAAAGGCGGGCGGTATCGGCGACCGACAATGCACCTGCAGCCGCCAGCGCTGAATATTCCCCCAGCGAATGCCCTGCCACAAAGGCCGCATCGGTGACCGAGACACCCTCAGCCTCCAACGCGCGCATTGCGGCCAGCGAGGTGGCCATCAGTGCGGGTTGAGCGTTCTGCGTCAGAGTGAGATCAGCAATGTCACCTTCCCAGATCAGATGGCTCAGTTTTTCACCCAGTGCGTCGTCGACCTCATCAAAAACGGCTTGGGCGGCCGGATAGGTTTCGGCCAGTGCTTTGCCCATTCCGATGGTCTGGGCACCCTGCCCCGGGAAAACGAACGCGCGTGTCATTGCAACCTCATAGATGACGTTAGGTTGCGGCGGGGTGTAAACTGACAAGGGGCGCGGCACAAGTAGGGTGCACAGCGGCACTGGGTATGTGCGCAAGCTGTTACTTGCACGCACGCCCGGTGGCTTTAGGTTGGACACAGCCAAACAAATCCGGAGTTCCCATCCGATGCCCGCAAATAACACGTTCTCAAGCTATGGCAGTGTAACCAAAGCCTTTCACTGGCTGACCGCTCTGCTGATTTTTACGGCACTGCCTTTGGGATGGTTCGCAAACCAACTGGCCCACGCGATCTACGACCCCTCTATCCCGACCACAGAAGAGGATATCGCCCGCGCTGCTCAGATATTCTCAATTCATAAGACCGTTGGGATCGCAGTGTTCTTTGTCGCGCTGGGGCGCATCCTCTGGGCCGTCACGCAAACCAAACCCGGGCTGCTGAATGCCGAAAACAAGCCCGAAGCCTTCGCCGCCGAGACGGTGCATTGGATGCTCTATGCCTCTCTGGTTCTTGTCCCGCTGACGGGCTGGATACATCACGCCGCTGCCGAAGGATTTGCTCCGATTTTCTGGCCCTTTGGCCAAAACCTGCCCTTTGTTCCCAAATCGCCCTATGTGGCAGAGGTTACAGCCGGGCTGCACTGGCTGTTCATTTGGGTTCTGGCGGGGTCATTGGCACTGCACATCATGGGCGCTTTGAAGCACCATGTCATTGATAAGGACAGTACCCTGCGTCGCATGTTGCCCGGCCACTCTGACGCCCCGGAGCCCCCGGCCCAACACCACTCGATCCTGCCCGCCTTCGCAGCGCTGTGCCTCTGGGGCGCGGTTCTGATCGGCGGCGGGATGATCGGCATCTTTGCAGATCACTCCAAGACACATACCGACACGACAGAGCTGGCCGAGGTGCAATCGGATTGGCAGGTGCAGGAAGGCAGTTTGTCGATCACGATCACGCAGCTGGGCAGCCCGGTCACCGGTAGTTTCGCGGATTGGACAGCAGCCATCGCTTTCGAGGACCCATCTGAGCCCGGTCTTGCCGGATCAGTTGATGTAAATGTATCTATCGGATCGCTTACCCTTGGAACGGTCACGGATCAGGCGACGGGTGCTGATTTCTTTGACAGCAGCCAGTTTCCAACCGCGCGGTTTGCAGCCGACCTGTATAAAACAGAAACCGGGTACGAGGCCCGCGGCCCCCTGACCATTCGAGACAAGACGCTGGATGTGGTCTTGCCGTTCGACCTGGCACTTCAGGGCAACACCGCAACCGTTGCAGGGCGGCTAGAGCTAAACCGTCTCGATTTCGATATCGGCGCGACAATGCCAGCCGAGGATTCGCTGGCCTTTGCCGTATCGGTTGCGATTGAGCTGACCGCGATCCGGGCCGAATAAACCTATGAAAAACCGCCGAGGCAAAGCCACCGGCGGTTTCTTTTCCAGAATTAGATCGGATCTTAGTCTGCTTTTTGCGCTTCGACCGAGATCTGAACTTCGACTTCATCGCTGACGAACGGGGCGAACTGGCCCAGATCAAATTCGCTGCGGACCAGAGTTGTGGTCGCGTTGAAACCAGCCCAAGGCTTGTTTGCCATCGGGTGCTGATCCACTTTGTTCAGCTTTGCATCCAGAACAACCGATTTGGTGACACCATTCATAGTCAGATCACCTGTGATATTGGCTGTACCTTCGCCGGTGACTTCAATACCGGTCGAGGTAAAAGTGACCATGTCGCCCTCGGAAGCACCAAAGAAGTCTTCGGTCATGAAGTGATCTTCGCGCGCTTCCCAGCCGGTGAACATCGACATCACAGGCATGGAGACCGACACAGTCGAGGCTGCGGGGTCTTCCTGATCAAACATGATCTCGCCCTCAAAGCCCGAGAACATGCCATAGGTGGTCGAGAAACCAAGGTGGTCATAGCTGAAGATCACCTGGCTGTGGCTTGGGTCCAGAACGTATTTCTCGGCACTGGCGAACGCTGTGGTCGCCGACAGTGCAAGCGCGGCGGCAAGAAGTGTGGATTTCATGACAGTCTCCGGGTTTATGAACACTATGCAAACTAGTGCGTTTGCTCGGAAACAAAAATGTGCCGCCAAACGGCGGCACACAAGTCATTTTGATTCACAAACTCTGTTCCTTTTTGAACAGAATAAAAATCAAGCGAAAATTGTTACTGTTTGGCTCAATTGCGCTTTGAGCGCTCGGCTAACATCCGCCGATTGCAAGGGCAGCTTCATCAAAAGACTGCCATCGACGTCATAGAGTTCCACCTCATCGTCCTCGAAACGGGCTCCACCCAACGTGTCATAGCTGCGGCGCAGTACGGTCTGTGGGCGACCGTTTTCATTCTTTTGAAGAATGCGCACTTCGCGGCGGATTGGATCAAAATAGGCGTCTGGACGCGGGTCCATCAACTCGATCGTCAGTAGGCTGACCCCGATCATCAGGAACAACATGGACGCAGCCAGTTTGATCGGCCAGACCTCAGCGCCAATCACCGACCCGGGCATCAGCCACATGGAAAAGGCAGAGACGATCAGAAACGCGCCAACAACCCGCGCTAGAATGATCCGCGCCTGCCAATTCGCCTTGAACGCGATCTTGACCGGCACCGAATGCTCAAAGCTCGCGCTGGGGGTCTGCTTGGTAAGTGTGTTTGTGTTCATCGCGGTCATAACATATTCACCCTGAATAGGTTGCCTTTCTCGGCTAACTGTCCGGCTCATCTCCGGTTTGGTAAACAACCTTGAGCCGAAAAGCGTCAGGAATTGGGCGCAGCAAAGGAAATTGGGCGACTTCACCAAGGCATCTATGGCAGGTCTTGCCCCGCGCGCTGAAACGTGTATATCGGGCCATCCTTCGCATTACGTATGAATCGCGCAGCCTCTCGTGGCAGGGTCGCGAAGGACCAGATGGCCCCGCCTTTGAAATGCGCCTTGATATAAACAGGAGTGAACATGCCACTTTATGAGCATGTAATGATCGCGCGTCAGGATCTGTCCAACGCGCAGGCAGAAAGCCTTGTCGAACACTTCGGCACCGTTCTGGCTGACAATGGCGGCAACGTCATCGACAGCGAGTACTGGGGCGTTAAGACAATGGCCTACAAGATCAACAAGAACCGCAAGGGTCACTACTCTTTCCTGAAGACCGACGCCCCCGCCGGCGCCGTTCAGGAAATGGAGCGCCTGATGCGCCTGCATGATGACGTGATGCGCGTTCTGACCATCAAGGTCGACGAGCACGCCGAGGGCCCCTCGGTCCAGATGCAGAAGCGCGACGAGCGCGAAGGCCGCCGCGAGCGCCGCTGATCAACGCCTGACGAAAGGACATAAACCATGGCCGCAAAACCATTTTTCCGCCGCCGCAAGGTCTGCCCGTTCTCGGGTGAGAACGCGCCGAAAATCGACTACAAAGACACCCGTCTTCTGCAGCGCTACATCTCTGAGCGTGGCAAGATCGTACCTTCGCGCATCACCGCCGTTTCGGCGAAAAAGCAGCGTGAACTGGCCCGTGCTATCAAGCGCGCCCGCTTCCTCGCCCTGCTGCCCTACGCCGTGAAGTAAGGAGAGACTGACATGCAAGTTATCCTTCTGGAACGCGTTGCGAAACTGGGTCAGATGGGCGACGTCGTTGACGTCAAGCCCGGCTACGCCCGCAACTTCCTGCTGCCCCAGGGCAAAGCCCTGAGCGCGTCCGAGTCGAACATCGCCTCGTTCGAAGCCCGCAAGGCGCAGCTTGAAGCGCACAACCTGGAAACCAAGAAAGAAGCTGAAGCGCTGGCTGAAAAGCTGGATGGTCAGCAGTTCATCGTGATTCGCTCGGCATCGGATTCGGGCGCTCTCTACGGCTCGGTCACCCCGCGTGACGCCGCAGACGCCGCAACCGAAGCAGGCTTTACCGTCGACAAGAAACAGATTGCCTTGATCGCACCGATCAAGGAATTGGGTCTGCACGCGCTCGCCGTAAAGCTGCACCCCGAAGTTGAAGTCGAAATCAAGATGAACGTTGCCCGTTCGGAAGAAGAAGCCGAACTGCAAGCTTCGGGCAAATCGATTCAGGAACTGGCTGCCGAAGAAGAAGCCGCTGCTGAATTCGAAATCGCCGAACTGTTCGACGATATCGGCTCGGCCGCATCGGATGATGACGAACTGGTTGCCGACGCAGCACCCGCTGCTGAAGAAGACGAAGCAAAAGCCTGATCAGGCCTCGCTGAAGACAACAAAGGGCTGCGCCTTCCGCGCGGCCCTTTTTTTATTTTCCAACCAGCAAAATTCGGCCCAAATTCAGGGATACGGTTGCGACACCCAATGCGATCCATATCATCGCAGTTCTGAGCTTGGAGTACATAAATGGCAGTCTTCTCCCGTCGTGGCCTCATCACCTTGATCGCGATCTCAGCCCTAAGCGCGTGTAGCGCCGCCGAGGTATCGCGGAACGACACCGAAGCATTCGATCCTCCGCTCTACCCCAATGAAACTCCAGAACTACGTGCATCCATCAACAATTGGGCTGATCATTACGACCTGCCCCGCGAACTCGTTCACAAGCTAGCGATCCGTGAAAGTACGCACAGACCGTGGGCTGTGAACCGACCGTATTACGGACTGTTGCAGATTCTGCCGGCCACAGCGCGCTCAATGGGTTATCAGGGCGACGCTCAGGGCCTTCTGGACGCGGACACCAATCTGGAGTTCGCTGGGAAGTACCTACGGGGTGCATGGCTGCTATCCGATGGTGACCAGCAACGAGCGATTTTCCTGTACGCCAAAGGCTTCTATCCCGAAGCAAAAGCGCGCGGAATGCTGGTTGAAACAGGCCTGAGACCGGCCCCCTGACACCGTGCCATTTCCGGGACACCGCCTGTGGATTTGGAATTTGGCAATAGTGATATAAATGTTCTAATCTACGCAAGTTATACTCAAATGTGCAGACAATTGGCACCTCGCCTTGTCATATTCTCAAAAGTATGTTGTCCTTTCTAATGTGAGGTAATTTGGGTTCCGCTCTAAGTTTACTACTGGTCCGAAGACACCATCGGGCTTGTGGGATGGGCCGCAGTTGGTAGACGCCGCATGGAAATTGTTGATCTGAGCACTCTGCCGGATGCAGAAACTCGGTACACCGAGTTTCTGAAACAAGTGTGCGAAAAGCATGATATGGATCATGCCGCCTATGCAGGCATGAACCCTGCGTCTGGTACGGTTGCGGGCTTTGTAACCTATGACGATGCTTGGACCGAACATTATCAGAACCAGGGGCTGATCATGATCGACCCCACGATCCACATGGCCCGCCGCAGTATTGCACCCGTGGATTGGAGCCGGTTGGAACGCGGCCCTGAATTCCAGCGCATGTTCAATGATGCCAGTGAATTTGGTATATCAAACCAAGGTGTTACGATACCTGTCCGCGGACCGTTCGGGGATATCGGATTGCTAAGCGCCTCGCGCGACTGCAGCAAGGAAGAGTGGCGCAAGCTCTACACCCATGTGATTGGCGACTTGCAATCCATGGCTGTACATATTCACGACCATGTCGTGTCTTCTGATGAGGTCACAAGTGCGCTCTACCATCCCAACCTCTCGACACGTGAAGTCGAGATTCTACAATGGGTTGCAGCGGGGAAATCGCAACAGGATATCGGCGATATCCTATCGATTTCACATCGCACGGTTGAGGTTCATCTGCGATCCAGCCGCGAGAAACTCAGCGCATTGACAACGCCACAAGCGGTTGGTCGAGCTATTGCCATTGGCCTCATTACGCCTAGTTAACCACAAAAAACCCCAAATTCTGCCAAAATACGGGAAACCCCCAATAGAAAACCCCCGACAAAACGGTAACGTCTAGTTTACCGAACAACCACTCGAAGGGGGAAAAAATGATTGTTGTTGTTGATGGGCTGAACAGACACCTGTTCGGCGAAGTTCTCGACGAAATGTTTGAACTGCGCGCGCGCGTTTTCGGCGGGCGCCTTGGATGGGACGTAAAGATCGAAGACGGGAAAGAGATTGACGAATTCGATCATCTGGACCCGGCATACGTGATCGGACTCGACGACGGGGGGAATGTCGTCGCAGCGGTGCGTGCCCTACAGACCACCGGACCTCACATGCTGGCTGATGTTTTCTCAGCCATTCTCGACGGAGAAGCTCCGATCCGTAGCGCAAGAATGTGGGAATCCACACGCTTCTGCGTCGACACTCAAAGGCTCAGCCGCGGGAAAGAGAAAAACTCGGTCTCTTATGCGACCTGCGAATTGATGATTGGCTCGCTAGAATACGCCAAGAATGCTGGCATGGAAGACATCATCACTGTCATTGATCCGGTCATGGACCGGGTTCTGAAACGCTCGAATTGCGCGCCGTACGACTATGTGGGCAAAACCGTTCCGATGGGCAAAGTGTCGGCTCTGGCCGCACTGCTGGATTGTACTGACGAACGTATCCAAGGCATTCGCGAATTCGCCGGTATACACGAGGACGTGTTCTTGGAAGAAGAAGAGGCGCTGGCCCTGTTCAACTCGAAGAAAACCATCGAGCAGCAACCCGCGAACCGCGATCACAAACCGCTCACCGATCTTGAGAAATACTTTGTCGAGCAGATGAGCGCAGCGCGCACCGAAGAAGAACGTCAAGATGTTCTTCGGTTGATCGAAACGCTGACCGATACCTTCACGCCAGAGCAAAGACATGCTCTGCTAGATACCCCCCGTGCTTTTGCTCATGAGGCCTGACCCCCTCACCTCATAATACAAAAGCCACCCACGCGGAGCCGCCTTATTCAAAGGCGGCTCCGCTCTATTTTCAGCCCCCACAAAAGGGGGGGAAGAGGATTATTCCTCTTCCAGTGCCTCAACTGCTTTTTGCAGATCGTCTTTGCTGACTTCTTTGTCCGCAACCGTGGCCAGTTCGAACACGTAGTCGACAACCTTGTCCTCGAAGATAGGCGCGCGCAGCTGCTGCTGCATCTGGGCGTTCTGCTGCACAAACTCAAAGAACTGGCGTTCCTGACCCGGGTACTGACGCGCCTGGTTCATGATGGCCTGGGTCATCTCGGCATCGGTCACTTCAACCTCAGCCTTTTGGCCCAGTTCAGCCAACAGCAAGCCCAGACGTACGCGGCGCTCGGCCAGCTTGTTGTGCTCGTCGGTCGGCTCAACCTCGCCGTGGTCGTGGCCTTCCACATCCGGGTTTTCTTCGTGGAACAGCTGATGGGCGATCTGCTTGGCCTCGGCCTCAACCAGCGACGGGGGCAGGTCAAACGAGACTTTCTCGTCCAGCACATCCAGTAGGCCGCGCTTCATAACAGCGCGCGAGGCGCCCGCATATTCAGCTTCCAGACGTTCAGAAATCTGACCTTTCAGGGCATCCAGATCTTCAGCACCGAATTTCTTGGCCAGCTCGTCATTCAGCTCCGCAGCAACCGGTTCTTTCACTTCTTTGATTGTGCAGCTGAAAACCGCATCTTTACCGGCCAGGTGTTCCGCGCCGTATTCTTCTGGGAACGTGACGTTCACGTCCTTTTCTTCATCGGCCTTCACGCCAACCAGCTGCTCTTCAAAGCCGGGGATGAAGCTGTTCGAGCCCAGAACCAGCGGGTAGTCCTCGGCCGAGCCACCTTCGAACTCTTCGCCATCGACCTTGCCGACAAAGTCGAACACGATCTGATCGCCATCCTTGGCTTTCGAACCCTTGCGACGTGCTTTGAAGTCCTGCGCGGTTTCCGCCAGGTTGTTCAGCGCTTCTTCAACGGCTGCGTCATCGGCTTTGACAACCAGCTTTTCCAGCTCAACCGATTTCAGATCAACTTCTGGGATTTCCGGCAGCGCCTCGTAGGACATTGCGACCTCGACATCGTCGCCTTCTTTCCAGTCCTCGTTGGTCATCTTGACCTCAGGCTGCAACGCAGGGCGCTCACCGCTGTCTTCAAAGTGCTTGTTCATCGCACCGTCGATGGTTTCCTGCATCGCTTCGCCCAGCAGGCGCTGGCCAAATTGCTTCTTCAGCAGCGCCATCGGCACCTTGCCTTTGCGGAAGCCCTTCATCTCAACTTCGGGCTGCGCCTCGGTCAGCTTCTCGTTGACCTTGTCGTCCAGCTCGGCTGCGGTCACAACGATGTTGTAGCCGCGTTTCAGACCTTCGTTAAGCGTCTCGGTAACCTGCATTATGGTAGTCCCCATAGGATTCGGGGCGCGCAACACGGGCGCGCCGGGCAAATTTGACGCCTTCTATTTGCACAGCCGCCCGCGTGCAAGGGGTCAAAGGCCCGATAACTCCGGTTTTAGGGTGTCTGCAACGAAAAAACGCTCAGTATCAAAGCTGGGCCCGTGCGTTCCTTCAGAACATGCAATTAGAACCGCCAGCGCGCGCCCAGAACCCAAGCCGCATTCTTGTCGAACGAAGTCCCGTCATCAAAATCGTGATTGCGGTATTTCAGGTAGGCATCGGTATTGATGCTGTCGATCCGCTGAACCACAGCGATCCCCCAGGCCTGGGTACTAGAACCGTCAGTCTCGAAGTCCGAGCCGTCATAATAGTCGATACCGACACCGGTTTTTCCCCAGGCTATCCAATCGCCTTCATATGACAGCTTCCCATACCAGAAACTGGGATCCGAGACGCCAGCCTCATCCTCATCCCGGGTACCAGCCGCGAATGTAACGCCTAACCCGCTGGGCAACAGAACCGAGGCGGATCCGATCGTATCCTTGCGGTCCCCGGAATTGTCATCACGCGACCGCACGGCAAAGGCCAGCGCGGCTTTGAATTCAGCGCCGCCAGCAAAGGTGGATTGATATCCAAGGCTGATATCGTAGTAGTCATCATCATCACTGCTGGACAGAATGTTCTGACCATAGGCGATGGCGGCTGAAAACCCGTTGAAATCTGGCGTGTCATAGCGAATGCGGCCGCGCCGGGACCCATCGAAGTTGCTGCTACTGTCTCCGATTGTGATGTCACTCAGAACGCCATCAGTACCACGATAAAAGAAGCTGGAATTCTCATCATTGGTAAAGGAATAAAGCGCCGTACCAACATAGGTCAGGTCCACCTCAGCCGCCCCGTCCGAGGCCATGCTGCCCTGTCCGGCCGAGAATTTGCCCCATCCCCCTTTCAGCGCGAAATCCACATGTCGGATATCCTCACGCGACCACCCATCGCTGTTAGTGCCGAACTGATCAGCTGATGCCGATCCGGGCAAACCTAACCCGGTTTCAAATCGGAACGTGAATTCGTTGGTCCCGAAGGGCTGCATCAGACGCAGGCCAACCCGGCTGTTGGACAGATCATTGTCGAGCACGCGGGTTTCGGTTTCCTGCCCATCGTCGACTGAGATCAGCGCCGGGTTGAACTGACCATACAGTTCGACATAACCGCCACTGTTGTTTTCATACTTCAATTCGGCGAACGCCGAGGTCGCAGTGGCTGTGACCAAAATGGCGGTCGCAGATGTTGGTTTGAAATAAGAGTTCATATCAATCACCATCAATGGCTTAGGTTTTGGTACTGCCCAGACAATCACAAAAACATGTGTTTCCTGTGATGCAGGTTCCGGGTCGCCCGCCGTCGATTCAGCTGCCAAATCCCACGGATGTGGGCATAAACATTGTTTTGATCACTAGCTTGGAATTGCGTGGTGTCTCTTTTGATCCACCAAGGCAAGTTTGCACCTTTGGCGTGACTCTTGCAAATCCCAGGCATCGCCCAGCGATCGGCAGCGATATAAAGCCTCTATTTCTTAGCGATCTCGGCCAAAACCCGCTGATTGCCTTCACGTCTCCAGTGTCCGAAACACGGCCGGCAGTTGCTCAGGCAAGTCCTCGGCAATCAAGCCCGGCCCGAACTGTCGGGCACATTCCACATGCAGCCAGGCTGCGCTTTCTGCGGCCTGCATCGGGCCAAAACCGCGCGCAAGCAAACCAGTGATAAACCCGGCCAGTACATCACCCGACCCGGCTGTTGCCAGCCAAGGGGCTGCACGTTCATAGACCGCAGCATTGATCGAGCATCGCCCGTTCGGGTCGGCAATCACCGTGTCTGGCCCTTTGAACAGCAAAACGCACCCTGCCCGTTTGGCAGCCTCTCGCGTTGCATCGACCTTGGAATAGGCCGGGCCTTTGGTTGGCACAACGTTCAGTTTTTCCGAGATGTCCGGAAACAGTCGCGCGAACTCGCCCCCATGTGGGGTCAGCACACAGTGCTTGTGCAGTTGGGCGAACAGCGCGGCTGGGTCATCTGCAAAAGCAGTCAAAGTATCCGCATCCAGAACCGTCGCGCGCCCGGCTTCCAAGGCAACCGGCACGAGTTCGCGCGCACGTTCCAAACCCAACCCGGGTCCAAGACACAAGGCGTTCAGCCGCTCGTCCAGCAATACTTCGGACAACCCGTCTGCACCTTCAACCCGCTGCAACATGATCGCCGCCACCTGCGCCGCAACCTCCACCTGCGCCGAAGGAGGCACACCCAACGTCACCAGCCCCGCCCCGATCCGCAAAGCCCCCCGCGCTGCCAATCGCGCGGCGCCGGTTTTACCGGGGCCGCCTGACAGGATCAGGGCATGGCCGTGAGAGTACTTGTGAGTACTGTCCGTTTTGCTCAAGGCACTGGAAGGACTAACAAGCTTTGCAATCGCCCTTCGATGGCTATCTGCCTGGTTTTGTTCTTTTCTGAAATCTTCCACATTCGTCCGCACTCGTGCCGGGTCATTCACATACGCAATCAATTCGTCAGTTGACTCGAAAACCGGCACAGGCAAACCGATCTCTTTGACCACAACGCGGCCCGACCGCTCTGGTCCTTCACTCAAAAAATGACCCAGCTTTGCATTGTGAAACGTGACCGTCAGGTCGGCCTTACCCGATACGCCAATCGGACGGCCGCTGTCGGCGCACAGCCCCGAGGCGATATCGACCGCGACCGCAACAAAATGCGGATGCCGCTTATGAAGGTATGAAAGCGAATAAGATACTTTCTCAGATACGCTTCGCGTCAACCCCGTGCCAAATAGTGCATCGACATGGAGATCGCACTGAGGCAACCAGAAGCCTTCGGGAAGCGGAGACACATCCCCAAACTCCACCCACCGCTCATAATTCACCCGCGCGTCCGGAGGCAGTTTCTCGGGATCGCCATATAGAAAAACTTCGACCTCCCATCCCCGCTCTCGCAACAACCGCGCCACGACAAACCCGTCACCGCCATTGTTCCCCGGCCCGCACAGAACCACCGCACGCAGGGGATCCCCTTCATCTGGCCCCAAATCTCTCGGGGAGCGGTCTTGATCGTTTGCGTCGTCGGTTCGAACAACCGATGACGACGGGCCGGCCCCGCGATCCTTCAACTCCGGCCATTCCTCAAAGATCGCCTCGACAACGCCCTGCCCTGCGCGCTCCATCAATTCCAATCCGGTGACTTCGCCGGACTCGATCGCCGCCTGCTCAACCGCCTTCATCTGCGCCGCTGTCAGCAATTCCACCATCCCGAACCCTCACGCGATTCAATTTCGATTATTTTTTGTGCAACATGCGCAAAAATTAACCCGTGACAGGATTTCCATCCATCCGGCACAGGCCATATCCGCAATCACATTGCCCCCCTGATTTAGACGTGATCACTGCGGGTCTGACAACCATGCGAGGTGAGCCGGGATGAAAAAGATCGAAGCGATCATCAAGCCGTTCAAACTGGACGAAGTTAAAGAGGCATTGCAGGACGTCGGCGTCCAGGGTCTCAGCGTGATCGAGGTTAAGGGCTTTGGCCGTCAGAAAGGTCACACGGAACTGTACCGTGGCGCTGAATATGTGGTCGACTTCCTACCCAAAGTGAAGGTCGAGGTGGTGCTGGACGACGATCAAGTCGACGCCGCCATCGAAGCCATCGTTTCGGCCGCAAAAACCGACAAGATCGGCGACGGTAAAATCTTTGTCTCTCCCGTTGAACAAGCCATTCGCATCCGTACCGGCGAAACCGGCTCGGACGCGCTGTAACACACCCATCTTCAAACCAGAGGAATAGATAGTATGAGCAAGGACGCAGTTCTTCAGCTGATCCGCGATGAAGACGCAGAATATGTCGACATCCGCTTCACCGACCCGCGCGGCAAACTTCAGCACGTGACCGTTATGGCCGATCAGGTTGACGAAGACTTCCTCGAAGAAGGCTTCATGTTCGACGGGTCGTCCATCGCGGGCTGGAAATCAATCGAAGCATCTGACATGAAACTGATGCCCGACACCGACAGCGCTTATGTCGATCCTTTCTATGCGGAAAAGACCATCTGTCTGCACTGCTCGGTTGTTGAGCCAGACACTGGTGAAGCGTATGAGCGCGACCCGCGTGGCACCGCTGAAAAAGCCGAAGCCTACCTGAAATCTTCGGGCATCGGTGATGTGGCCTATATGGGCCCCGAGGCCGAATTCTTCCTGTTTGACGATGTCCGCTTCTCGAACAGCATCAACAAGGTGTCCTACGAAGTGGATGCGACCGACGCGTCCTGGAACACTGACACCGAGTACGAAATGGGCAACATGGGCCATCGTCCGGGCGTCAAGGGCGGTTACTTCCCGGTCAACCCGATTGATGAAAGCCAGGACCTGCGTTCGGAAATGCTGTCGACCATGAAACGTTTGGGCATGAAGGTCGACAAGCACCACCACGAGGTTGCGTCCTGTCAACACGAGCTGGGCCTGATCTTCGACAGCCTTACCAAGCAAGCCGACGAGCTGCAGAAGTACAAGTACGTCATCCACAACGTGGCACATGCCTACGGCAAATCGGCCACCTTCATGCCGAAGCCGATCGCAGGTGACAACGGCACCGGTATGCATGTGAACATGTCGATCTGGAAAGACGGCAAGCCTCTGTTCGCTGGCGACAAATACGCCGATCTGTCGGACGAAGCGCTGTACTTCATCGGCGGTGTTCTGAAGCACGCCAAGACCCTGAACGCCTTCACCAACCCGTCGACCAACAGCTACAAACGTCTGATCCCGGGTTTTGAGGCCCCTGTTCTGCGCGCCTACTCGGCCCGTAACCGTTCGGGCTGTGTCCGTATTCCGTGGACCGAAAGCCCGAAGGCCAAGCGGGTCGAGGCTCGCTTCCCTGATCCGGCAGCGAACCCCTATCTGGCGTTTGCCGCTCTGTTGATGGCCGGTTTGGACGGCATCAAGAACAAGATCGATCCGGGCGAAGCCATGGACAAGAACTTGTACGATCTGCCTGCCGAAGAACTGGCCGACATCCCAACCGTTTGCGGTTCGCTGCGCGAGGCTCTGGAAGCTCTGGCATCCGATCACGACTTCCTGCTGCAGGGCGACGTGTTCACCAAAGACCAGATCGACGGCTACATCGCACTGAAGATGGAAGAGGTCGAAACCTACGAGCACACACCGCACCCGGTAGAATACGGCATGTATTACAGCTGCTGATCCTGCACTGGGTTACATCTGCAAGGGCGTCCATTCGGGCGCCCTTGTTTCGTTTGGCGTGATCTTTCAAACTGGCCGTCAAAACAGGTTGGGAGAGAGCATATGTCATCCGATGACCCGTTCGCGCAATTCACGGACTATGTGACCTCGGCTGAACAGCTGGAAGGCATCACCGGCGCTCCATTGCCTCAGATCATCGCAAAGGAGTTGTCGGCTCTGGATCAGATGTGCAGGGACTTCATCGACAGGTCCACCTTGTGCCTGATCGCATCAGCCAACCCGGACGGGTATCTTGATATCTCGCCTCGTGGTGACCCCGAAGGGTTCGTGCATGTCATCTCGGACGACTTGCTCGCAATCCCCGATCGCCCTGGCAATAAGCGCGTTGATACCTTTCACAATGTTCTGAAGGACCCACGCGTCAGTGTGATCTTCTTTGTCCCCGGCAAGATCGAGACGCTACGCATTCGCGGCACGGCGCGTATCTGTGCGGATGAGACGCTATTGGGGCCCATGGCCGTCAACGGCAAAGCGCCCAAACTGGCGCTGCTGGTGCATGTCGACACCGCCTTTGCCCACTGCCCCAAATGCGTCATCCGCGCCAACCTCTGGCAGCCGGAGAATTGGCCGGTCTCCTCGGACCTGCCAAACATGAACGCGATGATGGTCAAACACGCCAAGATCGGCAAAACGCCTGATGAATGGTTCGAAGACCTCAAGCAAGCAGGCGAGTTGGACCTGTATTAAAGCCTTTGCCATGGAACGGTTGGCGTTTAGCTTTGGTGCAGATTGTACAAAGGAATTGACTTGATGTTGCGCATTCTAAGCCTCACGCTCGCCCTTTCTGCACCGATGCTTGGCCATGCGGCCCCTTGCGGAAATACCAGTGCTGGGTTCGAGGTATGGAAGGCTGATTTCGCCAGGGAGGCCCGCAAGGCAGGAGTGAAAAAGAAGGGCCTTCAAGCGCTGGCCCAGACGCAATATGCCATCAGAACGATCGCCGCGGACCGAAATCAGAAGAGTTTCAGATACTCGCTGGACAAGTTCATGCGTGTGCGCGGCGCAGACACGATTGTCGCCCAAGGACGCAAACGCAAATCGCGGAACCCGCAGTTTTACGCTGCGCTTGAACAGCAATACGGCGTGCCAGCAGGTGTTCTGATTGCCATCCACGGCATGGAAACCGGCTTTGGCAATTTCATGGGCGACAGCCAGGTTGTGTCAGCAATAACCACTCTGGCCTATGATTGTCGCCGATCCGAGTTCTTTGTTCCCCATGCAATTGGGGCACTGAAACTGGTCGATCAGGGCAGTATCACCATGGCGACAAAAGGGGCAAAACATGGCGAGCTGGGCCATACCCAGTTCCTGCCAGGCAATGCTCTGAAATACGGTGTGGATGCCACTGGGGATCGCCGCGTGGATTTTTACAACCTGACGGATGCAATGGCCTCAACCGCCAATTTCCTGCGCAAAAAAGGGTGGAAACCGGGGCGCGGCTATCAGCCGGGGCAACCCAATTTCGCCGTTATCGAACAGTGGAACGCGGCCACGGTTTATCAGCAATCCATCGCCATCATGGCCGCCCGAATCGACCAATAGCCCAGTCATGTGCGCAACACGTGATTTACGCAATTTCGCCACAATGTCGCCACAGCGGTCGCAAAAACCCCTTATTTTATTGGTTTCCAAAGCGTAATCAATCATCCGGTTTTCTGATTTTTTTGCACTTTTCGTCAAATTCTACCCAAAAACGGTTGTTAACCTTTGATTTGCAACGAAAGCGACAAAGGAAACTCCCGTGGCTCAGAACCGCAGTTATCATGGCGGCCTGCAATTCGATGGCGACGCCGATGGCGCAATCGAACGGTTTAGTTCGATCGTCGCGACAACACTTGAGGATTACGGTCACCTGATCGAGCGCAAAGCGATGCTGAATCACACAGAGGCCAGCATCGTCTCAAGCCAGTATCTGGTGCGCCTGACGCTCAAACGCGAGGCGGCGAACGCGGACACCCATCATGACCGCCTGGATCGGGTGGTGGGGCTGAAAACAGCACCGCGTCGCCGCATTGCCACGCGCCCGCAGAACAGGATGCAGATCACTGTCTCGCCGGTCTCTCCTGTACTGGATGATCCGGAGATTTCAGAACTGATGCTAGCGGTCATGCTATATCGCATGGTCGATATCTGCTCAACCCGTCGCGTCGAATGGCTATCGCCGCGTACTGTTTTGACCCTTGAACAATTCATGAGTGCGTTTGACACTCTGGCGCCCGGAAAATCCCGAGACAGAAAACAGATTTTCCAATCAATATCCGGCCAATTCGCGGGGGTGGATATACCCGAGCCCGACGAACAGATCGCGGTCTCGAACCCGTCTGCTCGCCCGATCCAGCTGACCGATGACCAGCTACTGAGCATCGCGTTTCGCGCAGATGAGACGCTGGAACCACCATCAAACGAAAACAAACCTTTTGAGCAGATCCAAGACAATACCGAAGACGAAGACCGCCCAAGCGACATCCTGCGGCTCAGCAGTTGGTGTGTAACGGGCGTGATCGCCAGCGTTTCCATGCCCATCGCCTGTTCGATGGCAGCCGTCAATCTGATCCGGGGTGAAGATTTCCGGCTGAACACGCAGGTTTTGGTCTTTTCCTCTGCCATTGTCGCGCTGAACACCAGCAATGCCTTTGCCGACGTGGCCAACGTCCTGGGCATGTAACCGAATTACCGAAGACCCTCCTTGGAGGCCCCGCCGTCAGGCGGGGTTTTCCATTTTTGGAAGGCTGTCTGCGGCCAGAACATAAGTGTGAATCGAAAACACAACTGCACCGGTGCGTGGCAGACGCAGTAAGGTTTGGCGTTCGCTGCGTAGATACGAGGTTGTCCCCTCCTCGGGCTTTTCACGCGGGGTACTGGCGCTGCGCGGCTGGTAAAGCTCGGGGTCTTCATACCAAAGCGCATTGAAGCGCCACAGCGGGCGGTCAGGCTTTATCCCATCAAACAGACGCTGCACGCGCCGCGCAATGTTGTCATCATAGCTGTCAACGGGGATATGAATATCCACCAAAGGCCGCATGAACTTTTCCGACAGGCGCCAGCTGGCCGGAAAGCACAGAACCGCACCTGTTAGCACGTGTTCGTTCCCATGCTTTTGAAGGATGCAGAAATCCTCTTGCACCAGCAAGCAGAGCGTATCCATCGGTCGTGCCGTATCAATTTCAACGCGCACCCTGTCAGGCCGCACTACGTGATCAGTTGCACCGGGGTAAGCCGTTGCCAGAACCAGCGCCAACAACTCCTGCGCGGCCTCTTCTGCCTGCGAGTCCAGCGCCAGCACATCGTCACGACGTTCACTCAGCAGCGCCGCGCGTCTATTCATCTGCGCTGCAAAGGCATCATCCTGATACAGCCAATCCTGCATTTTTGTGGGCTGAATACCCGGTAAGGCACGTAAGTCCGTCGGATCATACGGAATTTTCTTTTGCAGGATCACACTCATAAAAACCAGCTATCATTGAATTTCCCGAATGTCGGTCAAAAAACGACAAGCGGGCGGTCGCTATCTTCTGCGACGTCTTTCGACCGTCTTAACAAGATTACCTCAAACAGAGGGAGGCGCGTTGTGAATCAGCACTATCGGGATACCCGCAAAATCGACCCAACCCGCGGCGAAACGCTGGGCGATGGCACACCGAACGACAACGACAGAATCGAGATCGGGCCCACGCAGTTGGCCTTTGACGAATGGTCAGCCGCAGGGCTGATCTTGCCCAATCTGGACCAGATGCGCGCGTTTCGCTGGAAACGCCTAACCCAGGCTATCGTAGATCGCGGTTATGGTGGTTTGCTGATTTTCGATCCCCTGAACATCCGTTACGCGACCGACAGCACAAATATGCAGCTTTGGAATACACACAACCCATTTCGTGCAGTCCTGCTGTGTGCTGATGGCTATATGGTGATCTGGGACTATAAGAACTCCCCCTTCCTCTCCACATTCAATCCTCTGGTCCGCGAGCAGCGCTCAGGCGCGGATTTGTTTTACTTTGACCGCGGCGACAAGGTGGATGTGGCCGCCGATGTGTTCTCGAACGAGGTGAGGCTGCTGATCGACGAACATGGCGGCTCCAACAAACGGCTGGCGGTCGACAAGATCATGCTGCACGGCCTGCGCGCGCTTGAAGCACAGGGTTTTGAGATCATGGAAGGCGAGGAGCTGACCGAGAAAACCCGCGCCATCAAAGGACCCGACGAAATTCTGGCCATGCGCTGCGCCAGCCATGCCTGCGAAACCGCCGTGGCCGAAATGGAGGCGTTCGCGCGCGCCAATGTGGGCGATGGAAAGACATCGGAAGATGACATCTGGGCGGTTCTGCATGCCGAAAACATCCGGCGCGGTGGTGAGTGGATCGAGACGCGCCTTCTGGCGTCGGGCCAACGCACAAACCCCTGGTTTCAGGAATGCGGGCCCCGGATCACGCAGCAGAATGAGATCATCGCATTCGACACCGATCTGATCGGATCCTATGGGATTTGCATTGATATTTCACGCACTTGGTGGATCGGAGATCAGAAGCCGCGTGCCGATATGATCTACGCAATGCAACATGCGCATGAACATATCATGACCAATATGGAGATGCTGAAGCCTGGTGTCTCGATCCCCGAATTGACAGCGAATTCGCACCGGTTGGACGACAAGTTTCAGGCCCAGAAATATGGCTGCCTGATGCACGGCGTAGGCCTGTGCGATGAATGGCCACTGGTCGCTTACCCGGACAAGGCCGTAGCCGGGGCCTATGATTACCCGCTGGAACCCGGCATGGTGTTGTGTGTCGAGGCTGCGGTTGGCGAGGTGGGCGGCGATTTCTCGATCAAGCTGGAAGATCAGGTTCTCATAACCGAAGATGGCTATGAAAACCTGACGCGATATCCGTTTGATGCCCAGCTTATGCGTTTGGAGTAACCCGCTTAGTCAGACCAGGTCGATCGCCGCACGTTTCCATGCCAGTCTTCAATGGGCTGGTTGATTGTATGTGAATGCTCATTCTCGGTCGGCGGCAAGGCCTGGCCCAGTGCGAACCCCAAGACGACGGCCAGAATAAGTGCGACCAGCCGTTCCATGCCAACCCAGGGTGCATTTGGCTTTGCTGCAATATCTACCATTTTTCCCTCCGGTTATGGTTTCGATAGCGGGAAGATGGGCCTTCAAGTAAAATAAGTGAAACGAATATTTGATTGCATATATATCACAAAATGAAATAAATGATCCACATCCCCATTTCGATGGCTGACCGCAAACCCGTCGGCAACCTAACAGCAGTCTCTCACCTTACCGTGACGCCTTTGACATATAGGTTGTGGCAGGCCTTGCATGATCGCAATATTGCAATCGCCCCCAACGGAAGGAGCCGAAATGCCCACGGAACGCATAACCTTTGCCGGTCATGACAGCGGCCAGCTTGCCGCTCGACTGGATCTACCTGATGCTCCGGTACTGGCGACGGCCCTGTTTGCGCATTGCTTTACCTGTTCCAAGGATATCCCTGCGGCACGCCGTATCTCGGCCCGATTGGCGGCGATGGGGATCGCTGTGCTCAGGTTCGATTTTACCGGACTGGGGCATTCTGAGGGCGAGTTTGCCAACACCACTTTCACATCGAATGTTGAAGACCTGATTGCGGCGGCAACGTATCTGGCAGGCCGAAACATGGCACCGGCCCTGCTTATTGGCCATTCGCTTGGGGGTGCTGCTGTACTGCGCGCCCGCGCGGGTATCCCGTCGGTCAAAGCGGTGGTGACGCTTGGCGCCCCTGCAGACCCCAGCCATGTTTCGCACCATTTCGAACAGGCCCTGACCGAGATACAGCAGGAAGGCAGCGCCGAGGTCTCGCTGGGTGGTCGACCGTTCCGCATTGGCAAAGCGTTTGTGGACGACATTGCTGAAACGGCCCTAACACCCTCGGTGGCAGAGTTGAAAGCCGCCTTGCTGATCCTTCATGCACCCTTGGATGAAACAGTCAGCATCGACAACGCCAGCACCATCTTTCTGGCCGCCAAGCATCCCAAAAGCTTTGTGACGCTTGATGACGCTGATCACCTAATCACCCGCGCCGCGGATGCGGAATATGCGGCAGATGTGATCGCTGCGTGGGTGTCACGATATGTGCCCCTGCGCCCCCCGGCCCCGCCTCCCGGCGCGCCCGAAGGCGTTATTCGCGTGACCGAAGCAGACCCGGATGGGTTTTTGCAGGATATTCAGGCCGGGCCGCACCATCATGCTGTGGCGGATGAACCTGTGTCATATGGCGGCACAGATCGCGGAATGTCGCCTTATGGGTTCGTCTCGTCCGGGCTTGGGGCCTGCACGTCGATGACCATTCGCATGTATGCAAGACGCAAACGGTGGCCTCTGACCGGCATCAGTGTGGACGTGTGTCATGACAAAGTTCATGCACAGGATGCAGGGCTGGCAAATGAAGGCAAAGTGGACCAGTTCAATCGCAAAATCCGGCTTCAGGGTCCTCTGACCCAGGAACAAAAAGAGCGGCTGCTGGAAATTGCCGACAAATGCCCCGTGCACAGAACGCTGGAAGGCTCGGCACTTGTTACGACCATACTGATTGACAACTGATTGGAATAGCTGCCACAAGGCCGCTCTATCAGGCAGTAAGCGGCGGGCGCATGGACAAACAGATCGTTTGCATCAACTGGGGCACGCGCTACGGTGCCCCCTATATCAACCGTCTGTACCGGATGGTCTGCGCCAACACGACGCCGCCGTTTCGATTTGTCGCGTTTACTGACACGCGCGAAGGGGTCGACCCCGGCGTTGAGTGCTTTGACCTGCCCGAAATGCCGGGGTTCATGCCCAAACGCACCATCGGCCAATGGCCGAAATCCAGGCTTTGGGCTGCTGAACTGGCCGATCTAAAGGGGCCATTTCTGTTCCTGGATCTGGATGTTGCAATCACGGGCTCTTTGGACCCGTTTTTTGAGTTTGGCGATGCGGACGATGTTGTTCTGGCGCGCAACGTGGCCAAACCGTTGAACCGGTTGGGGCAGACCTCAATCTACCGTATGCCGGTTGGTGCACTCGCCTCGCTTCAGGATGTCTTTGCCGCCGACCCTCAGGGCGTGGCCGACAAATACCGGTTCGAGCAGCATTTCGTCACGAAGAATGCGCCAAACGGGGTGAAGTTCTGGCCAACCGGATGGGTCCGCCATTTCCGGATCGAGTGCATTCCGACTTTCCCACTGAACTACTTCAAGGACACGTGCCCGCCCAAAGGAACTCGCGTGGTCATCTTTGCCGGATCGTTGAACCCGCCGGACGCGATCAAAGGGCAATACAACGACGCGGTTCCGCACCTGCCTCCGAAACAGCATATCCTGAGGGCGCTCAGGTCAAAGCACAAACTCCGCGCGATGCGACAGTACTTTCGACCTGCGAACTGGGTGGCCCGAATCTGGGATCAGGCCGAACGCAACTAGTTTCGACCCGCTTTCGTAACCCAGGCAAAATCTCAAAAACAAAAAAAACCGCGCCGGATCTCTCCGGCGCGGGTCACTCAGATTGAAAATGACAATCGCGGTCAGCCGCGCGCGTTTCCGACCAGTTTCCAAACCGCAGGGATCAGCAGTGCAGCCAAAGCCAGCTTGATCGCATCCCCTGCCAGGAACGGTGTCAGACCCCATTCAAGGATCGGCTTATCCCAACCATACAGTTGGCCCAGCCACAGCAGGCCGGGAACATAGATCAGCACGTTGGCCAAAAGCAGTGCGAATGCCAGTTTGCCGACCGAACGGTCCCAACCGCGGGCAGCCAAAGCGCCCAGCATGACGGTGGCAAGCAGATAGCCAACCAGATAGCCGCCCGTGCCGCCCATCATGTAGGTCAGGCCAAATTTCTCAGCCGACGAACCGGCAAAAACGTCAAAGCCCAAAGCACCGACCAGCAGATAGCCCATCATGGTGACCAGACCCAGACGCGCGCCATAGGCTGTGCCGATGGTCAGAACGGCAAAGGTACCCATTGTCATCGGGACCGGCCACATTGGCACTTTGATCTTTGCGGCGATGGCCAGAGCGGCGGCACCCAAGACAACCAGGGCCACCTGCTTGACGCGCAGCGCCGTTCCTTCGCGCGGGCCAAATGCGTTGGCCAAAACGTTTGCGTTCATCTCATATCTCCACGTTCGGATTTATTTGCACCTGCAGCAATGCCTGTTCCGGGCGTCTGCTGCAAGATGATTACGCTATCGCAGCGTGTATTTGGTCTCCATTTCATAAGATTTTCGCGGCCCAGACACGGTCCAACAGACTGTCCAGATCGGCCATCCCGAGAAATCGTAATCTGCATCATAGCTGTCAGGGGGGCAATCATGATGGTCGATCACCGTGGTTTCGCCAAGTTTCAGCGTATGAAAATACCGCCCATCGTCAAAATAAACGGAAATGCGATCCGCATCTGACCGCCAAAGATAGCGACGGGTGCCTTTCATCGGCGGCTGACCTGGAACACGCACCGTCACCTCTTCGCTATAGGTCAGACCGTTGGCATCTGGCACTAGATCGGCGATGCCATCGGCCTGCACAATCTGCCCGGCCTTGTTGTCGCGGATTTTTCGCGTCAGAAGCCAGGTCCCGGCGAAATCCGTCAAATCGCGTGGCAGAATCATTCCGCAAACACGCCATCTGTTGCATTGCCAGCGTCATCAATAAACCGGATCGTCTGACCGTTTTGTTGAACGTCGTAACAGGCCCAGAGGTCCGACGGCGGCCAGTACGAACAATAGCGATCATCCCGAACGGCCCAGCTGCCCGCGCTGGGTCCGCCCGAGAAATAGTTGGTCAGCATCGAGCCCTCGAAGGTTTGCCAGACACCGCCGCCATAATCCAGCTTTCGCTCGGTTAATGCCGCCAGTATTTCAGGGCCTGACAGCTCTCTGAACTCGCTTGCAGACAAAACACCCGGCCAGATCGCTAGAATCAGGGCAAACCGTCTCATATTTGCACTCTCGTCTTGTTCCTGTGGCTGCTCAGGTTTAAACCCCGCGGCATCACCCACTGCCCAATCACAATAAGGCGATGCTGCCAATGATTCCACGTTATTCCCGCCCCGATATGGTCGCCCTCTGGTCGCCTAAATCCAAATTCCGCATTTGGTACGAGATTGAGGCACATGCCTGCGACGCCATGGCCGATCTGGGCGTGATCCCGCGTGAGAACGCCGAGGCCGTGTGGAAAGCCAAAGACGTGGAATTCGATGTGGCTCGGATTGACGAGATTGAGGCCGTCACCAAGCATGACGTCATCGCCTTCCTGACCCACCTGGCTGAACATGTCGGCAGCGAAGAGGCACGTTTTGTGCATCAGGGCATGACGTCTTCGGACGTGCTGGACACCTGTCTCAACGTGCAACTAACCCGTGCCGCCGACATTCTGATCGCAGATCTCGAAGGACTGCTGGCGGCCCTGAAACGCCGCGCGATCGAGCACAAACATACCGTTCGCATTGGCCGCAGCCACGGCATCCATGCCGAGCCGACCACGATGGGCCTGACCTTTGCCCGCTTCTACGCCGAGATGGACCGCAACCTGTCCCGTATGCGCGACGCCCGTGCAGAAATCGCCACCGGCGCGATCAGTGGCGCGGTTGGCACTTTTGCCAATATCGATCCGCGTGTCGAAGAACATGTCTGCGACCAGTTGGGGCTTGTGCCAGAGCCGATCAGCACGCAGGTCATCCCGCGCGACCGTCACGCAGCCTTCTTTGCGACACTGGGCGTCATCGCCAGCAGCATCGAAAACATCGCCATCGAAATCCGCCACATGCAGCGGACCGAGGTGCTGGAAGGGGCCGAGTTCTTCTCGATGGGGCAAAAAGGCTCCTCAGCCATGCCGCACAAGAAAAACCCGGTTCTGACCGAAAACCTGACCGGTCTGGCTCGTATGGTGCGCGCGGCTGTGATCCCGGCGATGGAGAATGTGGCGCTTTGGCATGAACGCGACATCTCGCATTCCTCGGTCGAACGTATGATCGGACCCGACGCCACAATAACGCTGGACTTTGCTCTGGCCCGTCTGACCGGCGTGATCGACAAGATGCTGATCTTCCCGGAAAACATGCTGGAAAACATGAACAAATTCCCCGGACTGGTCATGAGCCAGCGCGTTCTGCTGGCCCTGACCCAGGCAGGTGTCAGCCGCGAAGATGCCTATGCCATGGTTCAGCGCAACGCGCTGAAGGTCTGGGAACATCGGACCGACTTCAAAGAAGAACTGCTGGCGGACGCCGATGTCACCGCTGCGCTGAGCGCCGAGGAAATCGAAGAGAAGTTCGACCTCGGCTATCACACCAAACATGTCGATACGATTTTCGAGCGAGTGTTTGGCGAATAAGCGCCTGCGACAACGCAGAAAAAGCGCGGCCAGCCTGATGCTGGCCGGGCTTTTTGGTGAATCCACGGGAATCGGGTAGTCTGGTGAAGATACTTCCGCGAAAAGGACAGATCATGATCAGAACCGTATTTTGCTCAATCGCACTTGTTTGCATGGCCTCAGCCAGCCTGGCCTGCAGCGGCCATAGCAAACAAACCCAGTCCTGTATCGAGGGGACAACCTGGGACCAGGAAACCCAAAGCTGCCTAAAAATCATCAACAGCTGAAAAATTTCTTTCCTGTTTGTGAATAAATGCGACCGATCCGGTGTTAGCTTTTTGGAAGATCACACTATGATTTCAAAAAGCAGACCTGAGAACGGAGTCGAATAATGCGCCTTGTCTTAGCATCCGCAATCGCGTTTCAAGCCTTTGCCTTTGCCCCTGCCGTCCACGCCGCAGGCGGCGACAGCAATCCGCCCAAGCCTACGAATACCACAAAGAAATGCCTGTTCGGCCGGGTGTATGACGAAGCGGCCGGCAGATGCGTAAAGCCGGACAAGAACAAATTCTCGGATGATCAGCTTTATGACGCGGTTCGTGAGCTGGCCTATGACGGCCAGTACAAAAACGCTCAGGGTATTCTGCGCATCATGGATCAGGCCGATGACCGTGTTCAAACCTATTGGGGCTTTACCTACCGCAAGATGGGTGAACTTGAGCTGGCGAACCTGTTCTATGAAAAGGCCATCGCCGCTAACCCCGATAACATTCTGGCCCGCAGCTATATGGGTCAGGGGTTCGTAGCCGAAGGCAAAACCGATCTGGCCATTGAGCAGTGGCGCGAGATCAAAGCCCGTGGTGGCGAAGGCACCTGGGCCGAGGCTTCGTTGCGCGAAGCCATCCAGACCGGTCTTACATACAGCTACTAAGTCCTTTGAACAGCGGCACATCGCCAGCTTCCCGGAAATGCAAAAAAGCATCAGCCGGGACTGGCGATGCGTTTGTTTTGGTGCATCGGGCTTCAGCCTTTCTTTACCCGACTCTCTTTATGCTGACTGCGGAACTGAATTTGGCTCGGCAGGCACATGCAGGATACAAACGCACTGATAAAAATGGCTCCGGGGGCGACGCCACCCGCGGGCACCGAAAGCAGCGCTGCCAAGATCGTCCCCAGATCGCTGAGCAGTTTGCAAAAAGCTGCCGTTGTTGTGCGGCTTTTGCTAAACGAAGGCGCGGATATCCCGCTAGAGGACCTGCCAGACGATCTGCAGGAACGGCTCACGCATCAGCTTGGCCAGATGGGTTTGGTGGATCGGGTCACACTGGATTCCGTGGCGCAAGAATTTGGGGATGCCCTTGATAACGTCGGATTGTCCTTTCCCCATGGGCTGGCCGGCGCGCTGGATGCCATAAACGGTAAGATTGCCCCTGCGACGGCTGCACGCTTGCGCAAGGTTGCCGGTGTTCGCCAGATTGGGGACCCATGGCAGCGTTTGCGGGAAATCCCAACTGAAGAACTGGCAGTCTTAGCGCAAGCCGAAAGCACCGAGGTGGCCGCTGTCATGCTGTCCAAGCTTGATACGGCGCAGGCCGCGCAGCTTTTGGGCCACTTGCCCGGCCCGATCGCGCGGCGCATCACCTACGCGATATCAAAAACCGCCAGCGTCACACCCGAAGCGGTGGAACGTATTGGCTGGTCGCTGGCCTCGCAACTGGATCAACGTCCGGCACAAGCCTTTAGCGATGGCCCGGGCGCGCGTGTCGGGGCAATCCTGAACCAATCCGCTGCTGCAACCCGCGACGGTTTGCTGGATGCTTTGGATGCCGAAGATGCCGATTTCGCCAGCGTTGTTCGCCAATCCATCTTTACCTTTTCGCATATCCAGACCCGTATTCAGGCACGCGATATCCCGGCGGTTCTGCGCGAGGTTGAACAACCGGTTCTGATCACCGCCTTGGCAGGCGCTGCTGCAGATGATGACAAGGCATCGGTTGAGTTTCTGTTGTCGAACATCTCCGCCCGAATGGCCGATAACCTGCGCGAAGAAATGGCCGAGCGCGGGCGCGTCAAACAAGCCGAGGCCGAAGAGGCAATGACTCAAATCATTGGCGCCGTGCGCACTCTGGTTGATGCAGGCTCGATCATTCTGGTCGAAACCGAAGAGGACGAAGACTAGATCCTTCGCTCGCTGCTTCTAAGGGTCAAACCAACCAGTCTGGCGTCAAGCGTGCTTGAACGCTTGAGATTGCAGGTCCTGACATATATGTCTGACCCCAAAATGCGCAAAACGCGGTGAGACGCTTTCATGCCCGTCGAAAAGTCAAGGCTCAGCCGAAGTGAGCTTGCAAAATACTATGTCGCCAATCTGTTCCTGAAGGGGTTCATCGGCACGATGCGCTTGCTGCCTTACGAGCGGCGCATCGCCACAATGGGCGCAATCGTCCGCGGCCTTGCCCCCATTGTCGGCTTTCGACGTCGGGTTCTGCGTAACCTGAACCTCACCTGCCCCGATCTTTCAGACGCTGAGGCGAAGAAGATCAGTAGCGATGTCTCTGACAATGCCGGGCGCGCAATTATGGAGCATTTTTCGCCCGAGGGGTTCATCGAACGTCAGAAACACGCAAAAATAAGCGGGCCCGGTATCGAAGCCTTTGACGCAGCGATTGCCGAAGGTCGCCCGGTCATGATGATCACCGCGCATTTCGGGCACTATCTGGCTGCACGCGTTGCACTTCAGCATCTCAGCGACAAACCGATTGGCTGCCTGTATCGCCGCATGGCGAACCCCTATTTTAACGATGCCTATGTCGAAGCCTTCTATAAATCCGGCTCGCCGATGTTCGAACAGGGCCGGCGCGGCATGGTGGAAATGGTCAGGTCCCTCAAGAACGGCGGCATCATCGCCATCGTTTCGGACCTGCATTCACAGGGTGGCGAACAGCTGCAGTTTTTCGGTAAACCGGCGATCACATCGGTCTTGAATGCTGAACTGGCGATAAAATACAAAGCCGTCTTGATCCCGTGCTACGCGGTTCGTCAACCCAACGGGCTGGATTTTGAGATCATCCTGCACGACCCCGTTCCGCACACGACCCCGCAAGAGATGACGCAGTTTACCAATAATGATCTGGAACAGATGGTTCGCCAGCATATGGGCCAGTGGTTCTGGATTCACCGCCGCTGGAAACACTGGAAGGGCCTTGGCGTCAGCCCTGAGGAAATGCCCTAATCATTTCACATTGGCGGCGGCGACAATGGGTCCGTGTCCGACTTGCTGCACCAGAACCACGGCAGGGAATTCGGCGCTCAGAGAGGTCTCGAATCTCTGCGGCGCGGTGCCATCCCATTGACCTGCGATCTGCCAGTTTTCAACAACGTTGGCATAGTCCAGTTCATGCCCGGCCAACTCACCCCGACGGATCGAGGCATGCCGCATCGGAGAATACTGAACCACCCGCACATCATAGACCTGCCCATTGGGCAATGCGACTGGGGTAACATCGACCAATATTGCATCCCCATCACGTCGGGCCTGAACCGAAGCCTGGGGCACGGTCGCCAAGTGCGTCTCGATCAACTGGTTCAACTCGCCTGCTTTGGCGCCGACAACATCCTCTTGTCCGTTGATCACCATCTGAGGCGTATAGATCATAGACCGCCCGTCCTGACGCGCATAGGCGCGCTGTCGCAACGTATGATCAGGATCTGCATATTCATCTTTCCAGCCGATATAGTCCCAATAGTCCACATGCAGCGCCAGACCGATCACATCGTCGCGTTTAGCGAGTTCGTGCATGATCCGGTCGGCTGGCGGGCAAGACGAACACCCCTGCGAGGTAAACAGCTCAATGACAACCGGATCTTCTTCGGCCGCAGCATGGGTCGCGAGCAGAAGGGCAAGAACGGTTGTGACAACAGTGGCTTTAAACATCGGTAGGCCTTGGCTGGTTGGGCTGTTCAGAAGGTTTAGCTGCTTTGACGTTCAACCTCCAATCAAGGTTTCTTGAAACGCGGTAAGAATACACTTAGATTGCTGTGTACAGTGGTATACAAATATCAAATCAAAAGCGCTGATCACCCTTGAACCGACAGTGCTGGTGATGCAGATAAAGTGTAGCGACCCCATAATCCAAGTCATTTGAGAGGGAGGCCAAAAGATGCCAATCAAAGTCGGACAGGACACCGCCAAGACCCGCCGCAGCCTGAGCGTGAATGGCACATCCATTTCCTATTATTCGATCCCTGCGGCGCAAGAGGCCGGTCTCGGCGATTTCTCGAACCTGCCCGCCGCGTTGAAAGTGGTGCTCGAAAACATGCTGCGGTTCGAGGATGAGGGTTTCTCGGTCTCGGTTGATGACATCAAAGCCTTCGCCGAATGGGGTGCGAATGGGGGCAAAAACCCGCGAGAGATCGCTTATCGCCCTGCCCGCGTTCTGATGCAGGATTTCACCGGTGTTCCGGCGGTCGTCGACCTTGCCGCGATGCGCGACGGGATTAAGGGCTTAGGTGGCGACGCACAAAAGATCAACCCGTTGAACCCGGTCGATCTGGTCATCGACCACTCGGTCATGATCGACGAGTTCGGCAACCCACGCGCCTTTCAGATGAACGTGGACCGCGAATATGAGCGCAACATGGAACGGTACCAGTTCCTGAAATGGGGTCAGACCGCGTTCAACAACTTCCGCGTTGTGCCCCCTGGCACCGGCATCTGCCATCAGGTGAACCTGGAATACCTGGCTCAGACTGTCTGGACCGATACGGATCAGAACGGGGAAGAGGTCGCCTACCCCGACACGCTGGTCGGCACCGACAGCCACACCACCATGGTCAATGGCATGGCCGTGCTGGGCTGGGGCGTTGGCGGAATCGAGGCCGAAGCCGCGATGCTGGGTCAGCCAATCTCGATGCTGATCCCCGAGGTTGTGGGCTTTGAACTGACAGGGTCCATGGTCGAAGGCACCACCGGCACAGACCTGGTTCTGAAAGTAGTCGAGATGCTGCGTGAAAAAGGCGTCGTCGGCAAATTCGTTGAATTCTACGGCGAAGGTCTGGACCATCTGCCGCTGGCGGATCGCGCGACCATCGCCAATATGGCACCTGAATACGGTGCGACCTGTGGCTTCTTCCCCATCGACGGAGAGACCCTGCGCTATATGCGGAATACAGGCCGCGACGAAGACCGCATTGCGCTGGTCGAAGCCTATGCCAAGGAAAACGGGTTCTGGCGCGGTTCGGATTATGCACCGATCTACACCGATACATTGACGCTGGATATGGGCACCATCGTACCTGCGATTTCCGGCCCAAAACGTCCGCAGGACTATGTTGCGCTTACGGATGCCAAAACCGCCTTCACAAAGGAAATGACTGAGACGTTCAAACGCCCGATGGGCAAGGAAGTCGCCGTCAAAGGTGAAGACTACACGATGGAATCGGGCAAGGTTGTGATCGCGTCGATCACCTCCTGCACCAATACGTCGAACCCTTATGTTATGATTGGTGCGGGTCTGGTGGCGCGTAAGGCAGCGGCTCTGGGTCTGGATCGCAAACCTTGGGTCAAGACCTCTCTGGCGCCGGGATCGCAGGTTGTGTCGGCCTATCTTGAGGCTGCTGGCTTGCAGGATGATCTGGACAAGATTGGCTTTAACCTGGTGGGCTATGGCTGCACCACCTGTATCGGCAACTCGGGCCCAATCCAGAAGGAAATCAGCGACGCCATTGCCGAAGGCGATCTGGTCGCCACATCGGTTCTGTCGGGCAACCGCAACTTTGAGGGCCGCATCTCGCCTGATGTACGCGCCAACTATTTGGCCTCGCCGCCGCTGGTTGTGGTCTATGCGTTGGCCGGTACGCTGGATATTGACCTGACTTCGGACCCCATCGGTCAAGACAAGGATGGCAACGATGTCTACATGAAAGACCTTTGGCCCAGCCAAGCTGAGATTGCGGAACTTGTTCAGGCGACCGTGACCCGCGAAGCGTTCCAGTCTAAATATGCGGACGTCTTCAAGGGCGACGAGAAATGGCAGAGCGTTGAGGTGCCGCAACAAGAAACCTATGACTGGCCGCCAACCTCAACCTATATCCAGAACCCGCCTTATTTCCAAGGTATGGGGGCTGAACCGGGTACCATCTCGAATATCGATGGGGCCAAGGTGCTATTGATCCTGGGGGACATGATCACCACCGATCATATCTCACCCGCCGGATCGTTCGCGACCACCACCCCTGCCGGGAAGTATCTGATCGAACGGCAGGTGCAACCGCGCGAGTTCAACTCGTATGGATCACGCCGCGGCAATCACGAGATCATGATGCGCGGTACCTTTGCCAATATCCGCGTCAAGAACGAGATGCTGGATGGCGTTGAAGGCGGGTACACGAAAGGACCTGATGGCCAACAGACCTCGGTCTATGAGGCGTCGATGGCCTATCAGGAACAGGGCACGCCCTTGGTGGTATTCGGCGGCGAGCAATATGGCGCGGGCTCGTCCCGCGACTGGGCAGCCAAAGGGACCGCCTTGTTGGGTGTGAAGGCCGTGATCGCGGAAAGCTTTGAGCGCATCCACCGGTCAAATCTTGTTGGCATGGGTGTTATTCCGCTGGAATTCACGGGCGGGGACACACGCAAAACACTGGGCCTGAAAGGTGATGAGACAGTGTCGATTCATGGGTTGGATACGGTCGAGCCGTTGCAAGAGGTACCCTGCACGATAACCTATGGCGATGGGTCCGAGAAGACCATCACCCTGAAGTGCCGGATCGATACCGCTCCCGAGATTGAATACATCGAAAATGGCGGTGTGTTGCATTATGTGTTGCGAAATCTCGCCAAGGCTGGCTGAGGCCGCTTTGTTCGTGGCCGTAAAAGGACGCCTACGGGCGTCCTTTTTGCATTTTTTAGCGAGGCTCTGCCTCGCGCTCCGAGGTATTTACGAACAGAAGAAGTTGAATATCGCCCATAATCCGGGTCTGGTCAGCGCAAGGAGGCTGGTATGGATAAAGTGGCATTGATAACAGGCGGCGCGCGCGGAATTGGGCGCGCAATTGTCGACGAATTGCGCGGCGACCACCATGTGGCGTTCACTTGGTTGGCGAGCGAACCCAAGGAGAAAAGCGAGTGTCTGGCCTTGCGTTCTGACCTAACAGCAGAAGGGCAGCCCGAGGCGGTTATTCAGCAGGTCATAGAAAAGTTTGGACGTCTCGATCTGATCGTGAACAATGCCGGAGCGGTTACGATGACCCCGAAAGACGTGTTCGATAAGGATGATCACCTCTCCATATTAGACCTGAACCTGCTGGTGCCCGCCGCTTTGCTGACCGCAGCTTTGCCGCATCTGAAACCGGGCGCCGCGATTGTCAGCATCTCTTCGATGAATGCCGTTCTGCCGCCCAAGGATGCGGTGACCTATGGGGCCAGCAAAGCCGCACTGAACTTGTGGACGCGTGGTATGGCCAAAGAACTGGGGCCCAAGGGTATTCGTGTGAACGCCGTGGCCCCTGGCGCGATCAACATCCCCGAGGCGCCGCGCCCGGATGACCTGACCGCCTTATTCGTCAAGGATACCGCAGTTGGACGCGTAGGCCGGCCAGAAGATATTGCAAAGACTGTTCGGTTTTTGGCCTCGGATGACGCCAGTTTCATTACGGGTGAAGTTCTGGGCGTTACCGGCGGGTATCGGTTATGAGCCGCCTGCCGCCTGTTCCAGAGCAGGCCGGATCGTGCTTTCGATAACACGCCGCGTAATCGGCCCGGCGAAGCGTAGGATCACGGTACCCTCGCCATCGATCACATAGGTCTCGGGCACGCCGTAGAGGCCCCAATCCAGAGCCATACGCCCCTGCTCATCTCGGCCTATGCCTGAATAGGGATCGCCTAGTTCTTGCAGAAAGCTTTCGGCATTATCCAACTGATCTTTGTAGTTGATGCCGTAGACGGGGATGCCTTCGGCAGACAGCGCTTCGAGGTTGGGATGCTCGGCCCGGCAGGGAGCGCACCAGCTGGCCCAATAGTTGACCAGTTTAACCTTGCCATCCCTCAGCGTTTCATCGTTGAACAAGGTTTTGCCGGGAAACTCGGTCAGGACGACAGGTGGTGCAGGCTGTCCTTGCCGCGCCGAGGGCAGCGCGTCAGGATCCTCACGGAACATGCCAATCCCGGCAAGAACCGCAAATGCGCCGAAGATCAGGGGTGGCGCGATCATAAGGGGCGAAATCTTAGCCATTGCGCGTAACCCTTTGTTCAACCTTTTCCATCTCGGTCCGTACTTTGCGGCCGCGTATCACGCTGATCGCGACCAGCGCCAGCAGCAAAATGATTGAAACGGCATAGGACCACAGAACAGCATCTGCATATTTTCCAAGATCGGGGATCATCCGCCCACCCTTTCACGTGCCAGCAGGGCCTTGACGCGCCGCGCGCGGATTTCGGTGCCCGTGCGGTACAGAACCAGCGCGACGAACAGCAAAACAAAACCGATGATGCAGATCAGAAGCGGGTAGAAGAAGATGTTGCTCACCTTCTCCTCGGTATCAGTACCTGTGATGGCTCCGGCTCGCATAACGGATGCGCCCTGATGCAGGCCTTGGTTCCAGAAATTCACTGCATAGCGGCTGAGGATGGCGAAGACCGAGCCCACCAGACACAAGACCGATGTCAGGTCGGCCGCCGTATCAGGGTCTTCTATGGCTTCCCAGAGCGCCACATAGCCAAGGTAGAACAGAAACAGGATCAGGAATGAGGTCAAGCGCGGATCCCACGCCCACCAGGTGCCCCACATGGGTTGACCCCAGATCGCTCCGGTTGCCAATGCAATCAGAGTCATGACAATGCCCACTGGGGCTGCGGCCCGGGCGGCCAGGGCGCTGACATGATGGCGGCGCACCAGCCAGATCAACGAGGTTACCAGCATCATCAGCCAGCAGTTGATGGCCATCAATGCCGCAGGAACATGCAGATAGATGATCTTGACGGTCGATCCCTGCTTGTAATCGTCCGGCGTGAAGAAAAAGCCCCAGACAAGCCCGACCGTCAGACACAATGCTGAGGTGATCCAGAAAAACGGCAAGATGCGTTCGCTGGTGGCAAGAAATTTGCGCGGATTGGCATATTCCCAAAGGGCGTTGGCTCTGGCTGCGATTGTCATGGCTGATATCTAGTCTGAAACCGGCAGTTTCTCAATTGACCTCCGTCAAGAATGTGGCGCTTCACCGCAGATTGATCCGTAGCACAGCCGCGCTGGCAAATGGCAGCAAGGCAATCGTGGCGGCGGTAATCCCGGCCAGCATCAGCAGTGGGGTCTGTGTGTCCATTCCGGTCGCACCGCGACGGGCGACCTCTGCCCCGAAAATCAGAGTCGGAACGTAGAGCGGCAGCACCAAGAGCGAAAGAAGTAACCCCCCACGTTTGAGCCCAACGGTCAAGGCCGCGCCGAAGGTGCCGATCACGCTCATGGCCGGGGTGCCCAGCAGCAGTGAGATCACCAGCCCAAAAAAGCCCGGTGCTGGCAGGTTCAGCAAGATGCCCAGAAAAGGCGCTGCCAAGACCAATGGCAAGCCAGTTGTTATCCAATGTGCAAGCGCTTTGATCGACACAATGGCTTCGAGCGGCAACGGAGCGGTTGCGAGAAGATCCAGTGATCCATCCTCCCAATCCAACGCGAGGAGACGGTCGAGCGAAAGCAGACAGGCCAGGAGCGCACCGAGCCATAGAATGCCGGGTGCGATGGTGGACAGCAGCGCCGACTGCGGGCCAACTGCAAAGGGCACCAGAACCGTCACGATCAGGAAAAAGGCCAGCCCCAGACCAAAGCCGCCCCCGGCCCGGAAGGCCAGTTTCAGGTCGCGCAGCAGCAGAGCGATCACAGGAACCCTCCGTCCAGGTCATCGGTCAGGTCAAGACGGGCTTTGTAGGGACCGACATCCAGTATTTCAGCTTCAAGACCCAGATCGATATGGGTGGCGATCAGGGCGGAGCCGCCCTGCCCCAGATGTCTTTGTACGGTTGACGCGAACATTTGCACCGCGCTTTGGTCCAGGGAAACGGTCGGCTCATCCAAGGCCCAGATTGATCGGCCCGTCACCAACATGCGCGCCAAGCCCAGCCGCCGCTTTTGACCTGCTGACAGATTGCCCGCGTGGCGATCTGCAAGCGCGTTCAGATGAAAGGCATCCAATGCGGGCTGGATGTCATGCGTTCCGAAGACCTCAGCCCAAAAGGTGAGATTCTCGGTCACGGTCAGGGTTGGTTTCAACCCGTCTGAATGAGAGGCGTAGGCGATCTGATCCTCGGCCCCGTCGATACGCCCGGACAGCGGTGGTTGCAGACTTGCCAAAGTGCGCAGCAGCGTTGTCTTGCCGATGCCGTTCGGTCCGCGAACGATCAGAGCCTGACCGGGGGCAAGCGAGAAGCTCAGCCCTTCGAGCACGGGAATGCCGCCACGCGCAATCGCCAGATTTGTCACCGTGAGTGTCATATCCATCGCTTATCTGATTGGAGAGGCGGGCAAAAGGATGGATTTGCCGCAGGGTTCATAGGCCTGTTCATATGGTGAGTGCGGGAGCGAGAGGCCAGCCTCTCGCGCTCTCCGGGATATTTTTTGGCCAGATGAAGGAGGATCCGTTTACACGGGGATCAAGGCAAGCGCGATGCGGCGACCTTCAGAGAGCAGCACGTTATAGGTGCGGCATGCGGCGGGTGAATTCATGATCTCGACACCAAGGCCCGCCTCTTCCAAAGCGTTGCGCAGGTCTGCTGGAATATGGGATAGCTCAGCGCCTGTACCAATGAACAAGACATCGACCACATCTGCAAGTGCCAGCAGATCGTCGACCTGTGCATAGCCGTCCCAGAGTGTTGTTCCTGTTGGACCGGTCAGGATGCCGCCGTGATGCAACTGTCCACCAATGCGAAAAAAACCGGGGCCATAGCCATCGACTGGCTGGGCATTTGTATAGGTGATCTCATTCAATCGCATGCGTGTCTTTTACCCCCAAAGCGGCAGGCCGGACAAGGCGGCAAAGGCAATCGCCAGATAGGCTGCGTTGCGGTAGATGCGCTCGCGCTCAGGTCGGAATAGCCAGCCGCCCAGCCAATTGCCCAGCAGGTTTGGTATCGCAAGCGCAAGCCCCAGACCTGCGGTTGCATAGGTGACTTGCCCCATTGCCGTCAAAAACCCCAGCAGCAGGAAGTCGAACGCTAGAAGGAACAACAAGATGGTTGCCCGGATCACCTCGACCGGCAGCGGGCGTGACATATAAAAAAGAATGACAGCTGGCCCCGGGAGGCCCGCAACGCCGCCCAGGAAACCCGCTGCGGCACCGATCGCGTTGACCATCATGTGGCTGACGTGACCGTGATAGCGCAGGCCCAGGATCAAGATGGCTAGCATGGCCAGCGCAAGGCCGCTGACCGCGTAGCGGAACACATCCGGGTCGACTTGGGTAAGAAGCCACAGGCCTACGGGCAAGACCAAGGCGCAGCTTATTACCAAGCGCCACAGGTCGGCCTGATTCACAGACACCCAAGCCCTTCGCAGGTTGGGCAAAGGGCCGAAGACATCCATGATGGTTAAACCGATCAGGGCACCAAACGGACCCAAATGCGGCGTTGCAAGGGGAAGGAAGATCAGCGCAGTTCCAAAACCTGAAAACCCGCGTACAACACCGCTGAGACCTGCGGCAAAGACAATGATGGCCAGCCCCTGAGGGGACTGGCCGAAAAGCTCAGGCATCCACGTTGGCAAACTGGTTGCCCGCGTTGTTCGATGGCTTGGACCAGTCGCGTTTGACCCCCAGCCACAGCAAGATGGTCGATGCGACGAAGACCGACGAATAGGTTCCCACGATCACGCCCCAGATCATCGCAAACACAAAGCCTCGGATCACGTCGCCGCCCAACACGTAAAGCGAGATCAGCGCGAGCAGCGTGGTGACCGAGGTCATGACCGTTCGGCTGAGCGTTTCGTTGATCGAGATGTTGAGCACCTCTTTGAGGTCTTTCTTTTTGTACTTCCGCAGGTTCTCTCGCACCCGGTCGAACACGACCACGGTATCGTTCAGCGAGTAGCCGACGATGGTCAGCAGTGCTGCGATGATGGCCAAGTCGAAGCGAATCTGTAGTTCCGAAAAGATGCCGATGGTCAGGATCACGTCATGCACAAGGGCCGCGACCGCGCCCAGTGCGAATTGCCATTCGAAGCGAAGCCAAATGTAAACAAGCACCGCGCCAATGGCCAATGCCACGGCGATGATCGCCGTTTGGATCAATTCGCCGGATACTTTCGGGCCGACCGATTCGACTGAGACAAACTGAATATCCGGGATCACGATTTTTAACGCATCTTCGACAGCGGTGATTGTCGCCGCCTCGACCGCTTCGGCATCGGCCTGCGCCTGGATGCGGATCATCGCGACGTTTTCGTCCGAGCCAAAGGTCGGGTCAAAAATCTCGGTGATCGTCACATCGCCAAGCCCCAAAGGCGCGATGGCATCGCGATAGGTGCCCACGTCAATTTCAACCGCACTTTGGGTCCGAATGGTCGTGCCACCGCGGAAGTCGATACCAAAGTTCAGCCCCTGCAAAAGGAAAGAGGTGAAGGCGATGACCATCATCAGGCCCGAGATACCCAGCCAGAGCTTCCAGCGGCTGAAGAAATCGAACGAGGTGTTCTGGGGTACGAGTTTCAGTCTCATGTCAAACCTCGATCGTTTTCGGGCGGCGGCGTTCGAACCAGATCACAACCAACAGTCGCGTGACGAAGATCGCCGTAAAGACCGAGGTCAGAATACCCAACCCCAGTGTAATCGCGAATCCGCGTACCGGCCCGCTGCCCATGGCAAACAGGATCACGGCGGTGATGAACGTGGTGACGTTGGCGTCCACAATAGCTGACAGCGCCTTTTCATAACCCAGCTCGATCGCGCGTGCCGGGCCTTTAGCGGATTTCAGTTCTTCTCGGATTCGTTCAAAGATCAGCACGTTGGCGTCAACGGCCATACCAACTGTTAGAACTATGCCCGCGATGCCTGGTAGAGTTAATGTAGCTCCGATGAGGGATAGAAGGCCGAACAGAAGGCCCACGTTGATGATGAGCGCGACATTGGCGAAGAGACCAAACAACCCGTAGCTGAGCGCCATGAAGGCCAGCACTGCCACAAATGCCACAATGGTTGCGACCTTACCTGCATCGATACTGTCTTGGCCCAGCTCTGGTCCGATTGTGCGTTCTTCCAGAAAGACCAACTCTGCCGGCAGGGCACCCGCGCGAAGCAAGATTGCAAGGTTAGTGCTTTCCTCAACGGTGAAATTTCCGGTGATGATCCCAGACCCACCCGGGATATGGCTTTGGATAACAGGGGCCGAGATGACCTCATCATCCAGCACAATCGCGAACGGCGCGCCGATATTGTCGCGAGTGTAGTCACCAAACTTCCGGGCGCCCGAAGTGTTAAAGCGGAAGCTGACAGCCGGGCGGCCATTTTGGTCAAAAGAGGGCTGCGCATCCACCAGTTCCTCACCGGTAACCACCGGAGCGGATTCGATGATGTAGAAGATACCGTTTTCATCAATCGACGGCACCACCTCTTGACCGATGCCAGCGACGGCATCTGGATCGGTGCCGCGATTGATCACGGGGTTAAAGGTCAGCTGCGCCGTGGTTCCTATAATATCCTTCAGCTCTCCAGCGCTGCCGATCCCCGGCACCTGGATCAGGATACGATCCGAACCCTGACGTTGGATGGTTGGTTCACGCGTACCAACCTCATCAATCCGGCGGCGCACGATTTCCAGCGCCTGACGTACCGTTCGGTCATCCGAGGCAAGCTTCTCGGCTTCAGACAGTTGAACGACGATCGTGTCCCCATCGGCGCGGGCTTCAATATCCGTGGCACCAACCCCGGTTAGGGTTTGTACCTGACGGGCAAGCCCTCGAACAACCTCAAGCGCGCGGGGCATGCCTTCGGGCTGGCTGATGCGCACACGAATCTCACCGGGTGCTGCGTCCTGCCTGCGGATCGTACCCACTGTGGACCGTTCATCCCGCAACGCGTCGCGGATTTCCGGCCACATCGCCTCCATCCGCGCTTCGTAGACATCTTCTACCTTTACCTCGGCCAGCAGATGCGCGCCGCCCCGAAGATCAAGGCCCAGATTAACTAGCGAAGATGGCAGCCAGTTCGGCCATAACGCGGCCTCGGCCTGATTTTCTGGCGTATCCGCGCCCAGCTCAATCGCAGCTTTGGCGTCGTTCGAAAGCTCGACCCGCGTGTAAAACGCATTCGGCAGGGCCAAGAGCAGGCCGGTCACGCAGACCAGCCAGATCAGAACCCGCTTCCAGGTATCAATTTGCAGCATTACCCTGCCTTTTCAAGGAATTGTCAGGCGAAGTTACTTCGCAGGTTCGGTCTTGTTCAGAACTTGAGCAATGGTTGACTTGACCACGCGAACCTTGACGCCCTCGGCGATCTCGACCTCGATCTCGTTTTCGCCTTCCTTGACCTTCGACACTTTGCCGATCAGACCGCCTTGGGTAACAACTTGATCACCACGGCGCACCGCTTCGACCATGGCCTGATGTTCTTTCATCTTTTTTTGCTGCGGACGGATCAGCAGAAAATACATGATCGCGAAGATCAGGATCAGCGGGAGAAACTGGGCGATTGCGCCACCTTCCATGGGATATTCCTTTGCTTTGTGCTGCGGTACCGTTCCGCAAATTTGGCGGGAACCTATGCGCTGATATGCCTGTTTGCAAGCAAAGGCGGCGGTGTGACCTACCTGCACTGCCTCTGGCCCCCCAAAGACGGAGCAGAGCGTTGCAGATATGCCCTAGGAACACGAGGCATCTTGGGTATAGTCGGCCCTAGGGGGGCGTGATGAGATTTCTCTACAAATACTTGCAGCGACTGAAGCTTTTGCTATCCACGCTGCTGCTGATCACCATTCTATCCACCGCAGGACAGGCTCAGGATACACCCGCTGAGCCATCCGAGGCTGACGCGGCTGGCTCTGAAGTGTTCAAAGCGCCGGTCATTATCGATGGTGATCCGCTCTTCTTCCTGCGTGGTTCGTCTGCTCTGCCCGCCAATGAACGGGCTGAGCGGGTCCAGAACAGGATCATTGAAATCGCTGAATCATCAGAAAGCCTGAATGTCGAGATCACCTATCGGGACAGCGAGCTCGGAACGGAGATTCTTGCAGATGGTGTTGTTGTGTCCGTGGCAACCGAGGCGGATGCCGAACTGGACCAGATGGAGATCGATATTATCAGCGTGTTGCAGGGAGATGCGATCCGCGAAGCCATCGTCACCTACCGTGCCAACCGCAGTGATCAGGCGCGCGTTTCCGGCGCTATCGAGGCCGCTGGCTGGACCTTTGGGTTTGTGGTCTTCATCGTGCTGATCCTTTGGCTGCACCGACGGATCAAGCGGCGCACGCTGGAAATCGTTCAAGGCTATTTGAAAGACGTTGAAACCGTGACGGCCAAAAGCGTCCAGGCCGAAGCGATTGCCGCCCTGATCCGCTATGGGCTGAACTTTATCCTGCTGATCCTCTTCTTTTTGGGTTTCTACTACTACCTGTCCTTCGTGCTGCTGTCGTTCGCCGAAACACGGTATTTTGCCCAGTTGCTGCTGACCTACCTGACCGAACCGGTCTTGCTGATCTTCCGAGGCATAATCAGCTATATCCCCAACCTGATCATGCTGGCGCTGATCACATGGATCACGCTGTATATCATCCGGGGAATGCGGGTGTTTTTCGACGCGGTCGAGGCCGGATCTTTTGAGATGCGGGATTTCGAAAGGCACTGGATCAATCCAACCTTCAACATCGCCCGGGTCGTCGTCGTTCTAATCGCCCTTGTATTTGCGGTGCCTTACATTCCGGGCTCGGATTCGGCAGCCTTTCAGGGGCTGACCATTCTTGTGGGGGCCATGCTGTCGTTAGGCGCGAACTCGGTTGTGTCCAACATGCTGGCTGGCTTGTTTGTGATCTATCGCCGATCAACCTCGATTGGGGATCGCATTCAGATCGGTGATCACATCGGTGACGTGGTGCAGATCAAGCTGATGGAAACCCATCTGAAATCCATCAAGAACGAGTTGATCTCAATCCCAAATTCCCAGTTGATGAATTCAGACGTTGTGAATTTCTCGAAGAAAACCGATGGCAGCGGCTTGTTGCTGCACACAACGGTTGGCATCGGTTACGAAGAGCCACCCGAAAAGATCGAGGCGATGCTGATCGAGGCCGCGCATCGCACCAAGAGCATCAAGACCAAACCAGAACCCTTCGTTTTGTGGACTGCGTTGGCTGACTACGCGATCAACTATCAGATCAATGGATATACCACGCGAGGCAGCATCATTCCCAAGATCAAATCTGATCTGCACCGTAACATCGTGGCCGTGTTCAACGAGAACAACGTCCAGATCATGACGCCGTCTTACATCGCCGATCCGCCAGAGCCCAAAATTCCGACTGAAGGTTGGGACGGCCATCTGGCGCATGAAGATGATGGGGATGAAAAGGCCTAGGCGGAAATCGCTTAACCGGTGCTACACCCTTGCAGCCATATAGTGCATAAGCGGCTTTAGTGATTCACGCATTAAGGATCTGAACTATGCACGACATCCGCGCCATACGCGAAAACCCTGCCGCCTTTGACGCCGCCCTTGCGCGCCGTGGGGACGCGCCGGTGTCGTCAGATTTGTTGCGGCTGGATGAAAGCCGCCGCGCCAAGATTCTGGCCGCAGAGACGGCGCAGGCCGAACAGAACAAGGCCAGCAAAGAGGTCGGCGCCGCCAAGGGCCGTGGGGATGAGGCTGAATTCGAACGCCTGCGCGCGCTTGTGGCGCAGAAAAAGGCCGAAATCGCCCAGATGCAGAACGAGGCCAAGGACCTTGATGCGCTGCTGACCGACCAACTGGCGCGCATCGCCAACCTGCCCGCGGACGACGTACCCCAGGGTGCGGATGAAGAGGACAATGTCGAAGTGAACCGCTGGGGAAATCCCCGCAACTTCGATTTTGACCCGAAGGAGCATTACGACATCCCCGCCGTTGCCGCAGCGATGGATTTTGAAACCGCCGCCAAGACCAGCGGCAGCCGGTTTGTGAACCTGTCCAAAGGCGTGGCACGCATACACCGAGCACTGGCCCAGTTTATGCTGGACACCCATATCGACAAGAATGGTCTGACCGAAATGCAAACGCCCGTTCTGGTTCGGGATGAGGCGATGTACGGCACCGACAAGCTGCCGAAATTCGGCGATGACAGCTATAAAACCACCAATGGCTGGTGGCTGATCCCCACCTCCGAAGTAACGCTGACCTATTCGGTAGCGGGTAACATTCTGGACGAATCCGCCCTGCCTATCCGCATGACCGCGCACACCGCCTGTTTCCGGTCCGAGGCCGGCAGCGCTGGCAAGGACACCGCCGGTATGCTGCGTCAGCACCAGTTCGAAAAGGTCGAAATGGTCTCGATCACGCATCCGGACAAATCGGATGAGGAACAAAAGCGCATGCTGCGCTGTGCCGAGGACCTGCTGGAACAGCTGGGCATCCCCTACCGCACCGTCGTTTTATGCACTGGCGACATGGGCTTTGGCGCGCGCCGCACCTTTGATATCGAAGCCTGGTTGCCGGGTCAGAACACCTATCGCGAAATCAGCTCGGTCTCGACCACCGGTAATTTTCAGGCCCGCCGCATGAACGCGCGATTTCGTCCCGAAGGCGGCGGCAAGCCGGAATATGTGCACAGCCTGAATGGCTCGGGTCTGGCCGTAGGTCGCTGCCTGATCGCCGTACTTGAAAACGGTCAGAACGAAGATGGTACCGTGACTCTGCCCGAGGTACTGAGCCCCTATCTGGGCGGTAAGCTGACGCTTCAAACAGACGGTACACTAACATAAGAAAAACCGGCGCTTCGATCAGCGCCGGCTTTTAAGACAATGGGGCGAAGATAGGTTACTTCTTCGCCTTTTTCTTATCTTTTTTCTTTTCTTTCTTCTTGCTGTCTTTCTTGCCAGCGTCTTTCTTTTTATCGTCCTTTTTGGACTTCTTGTCCTTTTTAGACTTGGCCTTCACCTTGTCCTTGGCTTTCGAAAACGCGGCCTCCATCTCGGCGCGCTTCTTGGCAGCCTTCTCTGCCTTTGCTTTGGCTTTGGCTTTCTTCTTGGCCTTCGCCTCGGCAGCTTCAGCAGCGGCTTTTTCCTCGGCGGCTTTCTTCGCGGCTTCTTCCGCACGTTTTTCAGCTGCGGCGGCAGCAACGGTTTTGCGCGTAGTAGTTTTTTGGGCCGCGGGTTTGCGAGCCGCCGGTTTGCGTGTCGCAGCCCGCCGCGTTGCCGGGGCGCGCTTCGCGGTGGCGGGTTTCGCAGCGATTGCTTCTTTGGCAGCAGCGATCAGAACAGCGGCGCGCGCCAAACCAATTCTAGGGACCTTGACCAGATCTTCGGGCTTGGCCTTTGCCATGGCTTCGGCAGTCTTATAGCCATTGGCGGCCAAAGCTGTGGAGAGCACGTCTCCCACACCTTTTACGTTGGTCACTGCGGTCATTATCGGTCCTTTCTCTCATTCCCTGCATCTACGTATATACACCGGATATACAAACCTTCAAGTCACGACGGTCACTTGCTGCGAACTTAACTGCTATGGGCCAGATTGGCCGTGCGCCCCTTCTTCGGAAAAGGCACCAGACGCTTTGCATCTTCGTCCCAAAGTTTGAGGTTCAGCGCCGCCACAGCCTCGGGGAATTTGATCCGGCGCGGGGTGTATTCAGGCGGCAGGTTATAGTGGCATGCACGCAGCCTGTAAGACGGGATGCGGGCATTGAAATGGTGGATATCGTGCAGGGTGATACAGGCCACCGCATTATCGAACCACCATCCAAAGTCCAAAGCCGAAGATCCCTGTAGCGCTGCGATTTTAGGATCGAGATCAGGCCGCCTGTCCCAATAGGTGTCTTCAAAGTTGTGCTGAAGATAGACAAGGAACACACCCAGCATTCCGCCGATAAACGAAAACACAAGCCAGACCAGAATGCCCGTTGTCCCCGCGATCAGCCAGAGCAGCCCCAGAAACACGATGATCGACAGGTTGTGCAAAAGAACACCGGCAACGCCGAACCGGACCGTGTTCTTGGGCCAGCGATAGCGGATGAAATAGGTGAACAACGCCCCGACGGGCACAAGGATGAACGGGTTGCGATACAGGCGATAAAACAGGCGTTTCTTCCAGTCTGCTTCAGACCATTCCCGCAGGGTCATAGTGTGGATTTCACCGGTTTCACGGTGTTCCAGATTGCCGATCCCCGAATGATGAAGATTGTGGTTCTGCTTCATCACCTCGAACGGCGCGAAGGTAAACGGCGACAACCCATGCCCCGCCCATTCATTCTGTTGCCGCGTCTCAAACAGCGAATGGTGCCCGCAGTCATGTTGTAACACATAAAGACGTACGGCTGAAAAAGCAAAAACGATGCCAGCCGGAACCATGATATACCAGCGATCCACAAACGCGATCGCCAGAGCCAGCGATGCAAAATACACCGCAAAAGTTCCGAAATAGCTTAGCGCTGCCAGCCTGTTATCCTGAACTGCGTATTGTCTTGTATATTCCCTAAGATCCATCCAATGCGCTCCCCACGAGGCCTGGTTAATTTGAACCAAAAATAAGCGCGGATTGCCCGCGCACAAGCCGCGCGCATGAAAACATATGCACGCAGACGAATGCTAGCGCGGGGAAAAGGCGCTGTCACGCCCCAAGGCTAAAAACGCTGAAAATTGGCGCAGTTACGCCTTACCCTTGAGATGCTTGGCCAAAGCACCGGCATTTTTCTTGCGCCGTCCCTTATACGGGTTCTTGTCGCCTTGCCCCCGCAGGGTCAGGCGGATCGGCGTGCCGGGCATGTCAAAATCTTCGCGCAAACCATTCACCAGATAGCGAGTGTAGCTGGCGGGCATCTTGTCGGGATGTGAACACATCACCACAAACCCCGGCGGGCGGGTTTTGGCCTGGGTCATGTAGCGCAGTTTGATTCGACGCCCTTGGGGTGCTGGCGGCGGGTGCTGTTCCAGCATTGCGGTCAGCCAGCGGTTAAGCGCAGCCGTGGGCACGCGGCGATTCCAGACGTCATGCGCACGTAGTATCGCAGCACGCAAGCGTTCGAGCCCGCGACCCGTCTTCGCCGATACAGTGATCAGAGGTGCACCGCGCAGTTGCGGTAGCAAACGCTCAAATGACTCCTTAAGGTCACGCAGTTTTTCCTGCTTGTCCTCTTCGATATCCCATTTGTTGACGGCAACCACCACGGCGCGCCCTTCACGCTCAGCCAGGTCAGCGATGCGCAGGTCCTGCTGCTCGAAGGGGATCGCCGCATCCAGAAGGACGACCACAACTTCGGCAAACTTCACAGCGCGCAGACCATCTGACACCGAGAGTTTTTCAAGCTTTTCCTGAACCTTGGCCTTTTTGCGCATCCCCGCCGTGTCGAAAATCCGCATAGGGGTGCTGTCGCCATCGGGATCGGCCCAGTCGATCCGCAAGCTGATCGCGTCGCGGGTAATCCCGGCTTCTGGGCCGGTTAATAGACGATCTTCACCGATGATTTTATTGATCAGTGTGGATTTACCAGCATTCGGGCGACCTACGACGGCAACCTGCAAGGGCTTCGCTGCCGTAATCAGAGGAGTTTCGCCCTCGCCATCCTCATCAAGTTCAATATCGACGACGGGCGTGTCGTCCTCGGCCTTTTCCTCAGCCGCATCTGCGAGCGGCATCAGTTGAGCATAGAGGTCCGTCATCCCCTCGCCATGCTCTCCTGATAAGCGCACTGGCTCACCCAGGCCCAGATTGTAGGCCTCAAGCACACCGGCATCTGCCGCCGAACCTTCGGCCTTGTTGGCAGCCAAAATCACGTGTTTCGAGCGTTTGCGCAGGATCTCCGCAAACATTTCATCCGTTGGGGTTAGCCCGGTACGCGCGTCTATCATGAACAGGCACACATCGGCCATATCCACCGCACGTTCGGTCAGGCGGCGCATCCTGCCCTGAAGGCTGTCATCGGTCGCATCCTCAAGACCCGCCGTGTCGATAACCGTGAACCGCAGATCGCCCAGCCGCCCTTCGCCTTCGCGCAGGTCGCGCGTCACACCGGGCTGGTCATCGACCAAGGCCAGACGTTTGCCCACAAGGCGATTGAACAGGGTGGATTTGCCCACATTTGGGCGCCCCACGATGGCGAGGGTCAATGACATGTTCTCAACTTTCAAGACTCAAGATGCGCCCTTTAGCGTATCTTTGGGTCAACGAAAAGCGTGTAGATCACCCTTGGTCGAGACAACGTACAATGTCTGGTTGGCCACAACAGGCGTTGTTGTTGCGCCGCCCGGCACCTCGACCTGATTGATCAGCGATCCGTCAACTGGATTGAAGAAGCGCAGATAGCCATCATTGGACGCCACCACAAGACGCCCACCCGCCAAAATCGGGCCATAATGGGCCACAATCGGCCCGCGCCGTCCTGGGCGGTCTTTCACAAAACCCGGAAGATCCTGCGCCCAGATGACGGACCCGTCAGCAGCACTCAGGCGTACCAGCTGGCTGCGATCACTGATCAGGAAAACGCTGTTACCTGCAGGCCAAACCGTATCGACCGCGCCTTCATCTGCGGTCCAATTTCGCTCACCCGATGCAGCGTCAAACGCAACGGTGCGGCCCGAGTGGTTTCCGATGTAGATCGTATCGCCGACCACCATGGGGGAACCCGTGACATCCACGATCTGAGCGGCGGCCCGCCCCCGACGCCCACCAGCGACCGAGGCGTTCCAACGACGGATGCCACCACGACGGAAGGTGGCAGCGATGTCCCCCGATCCGAACGCAAATACCGAGAGGTCCGAGGCAATGACCGGCGCAGGCGCACCCAGAACATTGCCGACGCTCGGGGTACCTTCGATCTGCCAAGCGATGCGCCCATCCTTGGTCGTGATGGCCCAGCCGGTTTCGTCGCCCGCGACCAGATACAAAAGCCCATCTGAAACCAAGGGCGAACCACTGCCTGTTGCGTTCAGGCGATTCTGCCAGCGAACGGCACCACTTTTGGCGTCCAACGCGGTCAGACGGCCAAAACCGGATGACACATAAAGAACCCCATCCGCGTAGGCCATGCCACCACCTGTGGCATCACCGTCTTTGTCCGTGGCAGGGATAAGGTCCGCAGTCCATGCCACCTGCCCCTGAGGCGTCACCGCCGAAACGGTGCTGGCCGCGTCCAGCGTATAGATCAGTCCACCGGCGACAACGGGCTCGGCAGTGATGCGCTGCTTGCGCGAGTCGCCTGCACCGATCGAAGCCGACCACACCCGCTGCGGCGCAGCCCGCAACGCGGCATGGGTTGTTCTGAAGGCAGGCGTACCGGGGCTTTGTGACCAGCTGCTGTTCGCAGTTTGCGCCGGCAGGCTGATGGGCTGCGACCCTTGCGTTTCCACAGTCTCGGTATCGGATGCGGGCCGGATGTCTTCGCGTGCGCCGGGAAGTATAACCTCGGGCTCTTGGCAGGCAGCCAACGTGGTCAGGGCAATCGCCGCAGCGGGCAGCCCCATGCGGGAGAATACATTTGTTACCATATCAATCCGAACTCGCCTGTCCTTTGTCTTCCCGTCAGCTTAGCCTTGTTGTGCCACTAACGGGTCCGGCTCGCCACCCAAAGCGGTGATCAGTTGCGCGGCACGCTGCTGCATATCGATCCCGATCTCGGCATCTTGTCGCAGCGCTTGCAGACGATCCAGGGCCGCATCCACATTGCCTTCGGAAATGTCGATGAGCGCCAATTGTTCTTCCGCCAGCAGACGCAGCGGTGCACCAGGAGCGGCCAGCGCCTCAAACTGCAAGCGCCGATCTGCAACTGGCATCGTATCTGTCTGCAGCAAAAGCGCTTTGAAGCTTGCAATCGCGCGATAGATTTCCGGCAGATCCCCCTGCACTGCGATTGCATTTAGGCTGGCTACTGCATCCGACTCCGAACCGGCTTCTATCTGCGACGCGGACAGCAACATATTTAGAACCGCCTCGCCACCCGCAGATGGTGTTTCAATGCCTTGCAAACCAGTAGCCCGCGCGGCGGAATCATTCTCGGACAATGCCGCGAGAATCTCGTCACCCAGCGACTGTGCCCGTGCTGTTTCGCGCGCTTTGCGGACCTCATTGAAGGCCGCGCCACCTACGATCAGGATGACCGCAACAACACCAACCCAGCCCCAGCGGCGCAACAGCAGGTACATCCGGTCGCGCCGGACTTCTTCTGTGACCTCATCGATGAAACTGTCGGTATCGCTCATCCCTGCCCCCGGGCTGTTCTGTCTTGCATTCGTGCGCCATGTCATACCCCGCCGCCACGGCCAAGCCAAGAGCCGGATTTCGCACGATCTTGATGCCAGAGTCCGCCCTTGCGAAAAAAAGTGAACCGAACTATTCAGTTCAGCGTAGAAAATCCACATGCCGAACCCCATCTACAGGCATGAATGTCAGATATTTTCTGATACGGAACTCTGGGAGTACCACTTTATGCGGTTGATTTCATTCATCAACGCCCTTCTGGTGATTGTTGCTTTGTATTTTCTGGTTTTTGAGCGCGACTCGCTATTTGCATTTGCCGGGCGCGACGACGCGGATGCGCCTGCCGCCGCTGAGGGTGAAAACCCGGACGCCGCAGCCGAAGACGCGGTGCGCGTGGTGGCTATTCGCTCACAAGCGCGCGAGATCGACAGCGCCGTTCTGTTGCGCGGTGAAACACAAGCAAACCGTCAGGTTGAAGTGCTGGCCGAAACCACATCAACCGTTGTGTCAGAACCCAAGCGGCGCGGCGCCTTTGTCGAAAGCGGCGATCTGCTGTGCGAACTTGATCCCGGCAGCCGTCCCGCCAGCCTCGCCGAGGCGATGGCCCGGAAGCTGGAAGCGGAAAGCCGTATCCCTGAATCCGAAGCGCGCCTGGAAGAAGCGCACGCCCTTGTTGCTGAGGCACAGATCAATCTGACGGCGGCTCAGAAGTTGTCAGAAACCGGGTTCGGATCAGAGACCCGTCGTATTTCCAGCGAAGCTGCGATGAGTACCGCCGAAGCCGGTATCAAATCCGCCGAAGCGGGGTTAGAAGCCACCCGCGCGGGTATCGAGGCAGCCGCGGCAGAGGTCGAAGCCGCTCAGCGTGAGATCAACCGCCTGACCATAAACGCCCCGTTCCGAGGTCTGCTGGAAAGCGACACGGCAGAATTGGGCAGCTTGATGCAGCCTGGCTCTCTTTGTGCCACGGTAATTCAGCTGGACCCGATCAAGTTGGTTGGATTTGTACCCGAGACCGAGGTCAATCGCGTACAAGTCGGTGCTGAAGCATCTGCACAATTGGTCACGGGTCGACAGGTTGAAGGCCGCGTGACATTCCTCAGCCGTTCAGCGGATGAAACCACCCGTACCTTCGAGGTGGAAATCACCGTGCCCAATGCGGACCTAACCATCCGCGATGGACAAACCGCCACGATTCGCATTGCTGCCGAAGGGGCCAAGGCACATTTGCTGCCTCAGTCAGCATTGACGCTGAACAACGAGGGTCAATTGGGCGTTCGGACGGTTGGAGCGGGGAATATTGTCGATTTTGCACCCATCCGCGTGCTGCGCGACACGGCCGAGGGCGTTTGGATTGGCGGATTGGCAGAAACAGTTGATATTATAGTCGTCGGACAGGAATTCGTGATCCGGGGCGTCACTGTCGCCCCAACCTATCAGGAAGCGTCGCAATGACAGGTGTTGTCGCATGGGCCGCTGATCGGGCCCGAATGGTTCTGGCCTTTATCGCCATTTCGCTGGTCATTGGCGGCTTTGCCTATGTGAATCTGCCGAAAGAAGGCGAGCCGGATATTGAAATCCCGGCCCTGTTTGTGTCGGTCCAGTTTCCGGGCATTTCCGCCGAGGATTCCGAGAACCTTTTGGTCAAGCCAATGGAGACGGAACTCGCTGATCTTGACGGTCTGAAAGAAATGACCGCCACGGCTGCCGAAGACTATGCCGGTATCGCGCTCGAATTTGATTTCGGATGGGACAAGACCGCGATCATGGCAGATGTACGCGATGCCATGAACAGTGCGCAGGCCGAGTTCCCGGAAGGGGCCGAACAATACTCGCTGTTCGAGATAAACTTTTCCGAATTCCCGATCGTGATCGTCAACCTGACCGGCGCTGTGCCGGAACGCACGATGGCGCGCGTCGCCAAAGACCTGCAGGACGAGCTGGAGGCACTGGATTCAGTGCTCGAGGCCGGGATCGCCGGCAATCGGGACGAGCTGCTGGAAGTCATCATCGATCCGTTAAGGCTTGAAGCCTATAACGTCACCGCAGCTGAGTTGATTGATGTTGTTCGCAACAACAACCAACTGATCGCAGCCGGTGAAGTTGATACTGCACAGGGCACATTCTCAGTCAAAATCCCATCATCATTTAAAACCCCAAGCGACGTGTATGGCCTTCCGATCAAGGTCAATGGCGACCGGGTTGTAACCTTGGGCGAGTTGGCCGAGATCAATTACACCTTTGAAGATCGCGAAGGCACGGCCCGTTTCGACAATGTACCAACCGTCGCTTTGCAGGTAGTGAAACGCAAAGGGTTCAACCTGATCGACACGGTTGAGCAGGTCAAAGCAACAGTGGCCGAAGCGCAAAGCAAGTGGCCGCCTGAACTGCAGGCGGCTGTCGATGTGGGCACGTCAAATGATCAGAGCCGCATAGTCGGTTCGATGGTCAGCCAGTTGGAAGGCTCGGTTCTGACGGCGATTGCGTTGGTGATGATCGTTGTTCTAGCTTCGCTAGGTTCGCGCGCAGCTTTGCTGGTGGGCTTCGCGATCCCTACGTCGTTCCTGCTGTGTTTCGCTTTCCTTGCGGTCATGGGCGTGAGTATTTCGAACATCGTGATGTTCGGTTTGATCCTGGCCGTGGGCATGCTGGTGGACGGCGCAATCGTGGTTGTCGAATTCGCAGACAAGCGCATCAAAGAAGGGGTTGGGCCGATGCATGCCTATGTGCAGGCTGCGCAGCGCATGTTCTGGCCTATCGTCTCGTCAACCGCCACCACACTTTGCGCATTCCTGCCAATGCTGTTCTGGCCCGGCATTCCGGGTGAGTTCATGGGGATGCTTCCGGTTACCCTGATCTTTGTTCTGTCCGCTTCGCTCATCGTTGCGCTGATCTACCTGCCGGTCATGGGCGGCGTGTCCGGACGGCTGAGCCGTGTCTTCGACCGTTCGTCGAACTGGTTGCGCGCACGCACTCCATGGTGGTTGCGTGCCGTATTGGTGGCACCGTCGTTCTACCTTGTTTTCCTGGGTGCGATGCAGGTCCTGAATCCGGGATATTTGCTACCGGTTGGTGGATCATTTGCGGGCGCTGTGCTGATGATCTTCGGCGCATTTGCCGGGTCGGTAACCCTGGGCGCCGCCAAAATCGAACGCGCGCCAGATACCACCGTTCATACAGCGAAAGAGCACACGCCTTTCGGATATGCGATCAAGTTTCTGGTCGGCAATCCAATCATGCCAATCGTTTCAATCGTCGCAGTGGGGTTTGCCGTTATTTCGGTTGTTACATATTTCGGGGAAAACAATCGCGGAGTTGAGTTTTTCGTCGAAAGCGAGCCGGAACAGGCCACCGCCTATGTGCGCGCCCGCGGGAACCTGTCGCTTGATGAAAAAGACGCCATGGTGCTGGCAGCAGAACAGGTTATTGCCGCGCATCCAGCGGTTATCAATGTGTTCTCATTTGCGGGCGAAGGCGGTCTGAATCAGAACAATGGAGGGGCCGAAGCCCCGGCAGACACGGTTGGTCGTGTCCAGTTCGAGATCATCCCATGGGAAGATCGCCCCAATGTACACGAACCCATTCTGGGTGGCTTGTTTGATCGCCATTCCGTCGCCCCCGAGTATGACGGCGACTTTGTCCTGGAAGAGCTGGGGGCTCAACTGGCCGAACTGCCGGGGTTTGTTGTCGAAATAGCGGCGCTAGAACAAGGGCCCGCCTCGGCCAAGCCCGTGCATCTGCGGATCAAGGGTGACAATTGGGACAGCTTGACCGCAGCCACCGACGCCGCACGCGCGCAGTTCGATACGACACCCGGCCTGATCAAGGTTGAAGACACCCTGCCCCTGCCCGGCATCGACTGGCAGATTGATGTGGACGTTGCCAAAGCGGGCCGTTTCGGCGCCGATGTGGCGACCGTTGGTGCGATGGTTCAACTGGTCACACGTGGCATTCTGCTGGGAGAGATGCGCCCTGATAGCACGGATGAAGAAATCGAAATTCGCGTTCGCCTGCCCGAGGAAGATCGGGTGCTGTCAACGCTGGATACCTTGAAAGTCCGCACACCTGACGGGTTGGTGCCCTTGTCGAACTTTGTCACACGCCAACCGGTGCCCAAACTGGCCGAGATCAACCGCATTGATCAGGAGCGCTACTACGATGTAAAAGCGGATGTTGAACCGGGCCTGAGCAAGCTGTTTGTGAACGGCAGTGACGGCACCGAAGAGCGTCTGGCCGTGGTCCGCGCGCTTGAGGACGGCACAGAGCCCACCGCATCAACCCTGACCATGCCGGATGGCAAGCAGTTCGATCTGGTGATGCTGACGGGTGCAGCTTCGATTGACGAGCTGCGCACAGCCATCGACGATGGTGATGCGCGGACCAGCCTGATCAACCCGAACGAGCGGATCGCTGTTCTGACCGAGTGGCTGGACACCAGCCCCTTCGACCCCGCGATCAGCTGGGAATGGACCGGCGATCAGGAGGATCAGGCCGAGTCCGGGGCCTTCCTGATGAATGCCTTTGCCGGTGCGTTGGGCTTGATGTTCGTGATCCTGCTGGCGCAGTTCAACAGCTTCTACAACTCGATCCTGGTTCTACTGGCCGTGGTCCTGTCCACCACCGGGGTGTTGATCGGGATGCTGGTGATGGAGCAACCCTTCTCGATCATCATGACCGGCACCGGGATCGTGGCGCTGGCGGGGATTGTGGTGAACAACAACATTGTTCTGATCGATACCTATCAGGAATACAGCCGTTATATGCCGCGTATTGATGCGATTGTCCGCACAGCCGAAGCCCGGATTCGCCCGGTTCTGCTGACCACCCTGACCACCATGGCGGGCCTGACACCGATGATGTTTGGCCTGTCTTTGGACTTCATCAATGGCGGCTACACGATCGACAGCCCGACAGCCTTGTGGTGGAAGCAGCTGGCAACTGCCGTGGTGTTCGGGTTGGGCATCGCAACGGTTCTGACGTTGATTGTCACGCCCTCAATGCTGGCGCTACGCGTTTGGGTGACAACCTACGCGATCTGGTTCGGCAGGGTGCTGGCACGCGTCACCGCCGGCCGCTCTAGCCAGATCGCGCAGGATATGGCCATCGGGCGCAGCGCGCGCGCCATGCAGGCGACCGAGCTGGTCTGGACAGATCCCCCCGCAGCGGCGGACAAAACGCCCGACGCACCACCCGGTGCACCCTTGAAAGCTGCGGAGTAAATCAAAAGGGCCGGATCACCCGGCCCTTTTTTTGTTGCGTCGAATAGTGGCTGAACAAAGATCAGATCAAGCAACCTGAGTATCTGATTGCTGGCGGCTCCAAAGCTGCGCATAACGCCCCTCATGCGTCAACAATGCATCATGGGTGCCTTGTTCGATAATCTCGCCGCTTTCCAGAACTACGATCTGATCCGCCTCGGCAATCGTGCTGAGCCTATGGGCAATCGTAATAACTGTGCGCCCCTCACCCGCGCGGGCCAAGGCATCTTTGATCTCTTGCTCGGTGTCGGTATCCAGCGCCGAGGTCGCCTCGTCCAGCAGCAGAATGGGTGGGTTCTTAAGCAGCGTCCGGGCGATGCCAACGCGCTGCTTCTCACCGCCTGACAGTTTCAACCCGCGCTCGCCAACCTTGGTATCGTACCCCTCAGGCAGAGAGGTGATGAACTCGTGTATCTGCGCTGCGCGTGCGGCCTCTTCTACATCCGACTGCGTCGCGCCATCCCGACCATAAGCGATGTTGTAACGGATGGTGTCATTGAACAGGACAGTATCCTGCGGCACCACACCGATAGAGGCATGCAGGCTGTCCTGCGTCACATCACGCACATCCTGGCCATCAATCTTCAGCGATCCGCCGGTGACGTCGTAAAAGCGAAACAGCAAACGCCCGATGGTCGACTTACCTGATCCGGTCGCGCCAACGATGGCCACTGTCTGTCCGGCGGGGACGGTCAAGGACACACCTTTGAGGATTTCGCGCTCGGCCTCATAGCCGAAACGCACATCCTGCAAGGTAACCTCACCCCCGTTGACCTGAAGGTCGGGCGCCGCGGGCTTGTCTTCAACCTCGGCAGGCTGTTCCAACAGATCAAACATCTGACCCATATCAACTAAGGACTGCCGGATTTCGCGGTACACTGTGCCCAAAAAATTCAGCGGCACGGTGATCTGGATCATGTAGGCATTCACCATCACAAAATCACCCACGGTGAGTAAGCCATTTTGCACCCCGATGGCGGCCAACACCATGACACCGATCAGGCCACAGGTGATCAGGAAGGACTGGCCGAAATTCAGAAATGCCAATGAATAGGCTGTTTTCAAAGCCGCCCCAGCATAGGCTTTCATCGAGACATCGTATCGTTCTGCCTCACGCGTTTCGGCATTGAAGTACTTGACGGTTTCGAAGTTCAACAGGCTGTCGATGGCGCGCTGGTTCGCTTCGGTATCCTGATCGTTCATTTCGCGCCGCAGTTTCACGCGCCATTCGGTAACCGCAAAGGTGAACCAGATATATAGCGTGATCGTCGCCGCCACGACGACCAGATACCAAACGTCAAACAGCCACATCAGGATGATGGCGATCAGCAACAGTTCCAAGATCAGCGGTCCGATTGAGAACAGCAAGAACCGCAGCAGAAAGTCGACCCCTTTGACGCCACGCTCGATAATCCGGCTAAGCCCACCGGTACGGCGAGAGACGTGATACCGCATCGAAAGCTGATGGATATGCTGGAAGGTCTCTAGCGCCAGCGCGCGCAGGGCCCTCTGACCCACTGGTGCAAAGGCTGCATCCCGTAGCTGCTGAAACCCCACTGTCATCATCCGCGCGACACCATAAGCGACGGTCAAACCGACTGCGCCCAGCGCCACGGCCGGCACCCCTTCGCCGGCCAATACATCGACCGCCCCTTTGTACAGGATTGGCGTATAGACCGCGATCAGCTTGGCAAGCACCAGCATGGCCATCGCAATCACCACCCGGCGTTTCACCCAAGGCTCATCCTCGGGCCACAAATACGGCGTCACCTTGCGGATCGTTCGCCAGCCCGAGCGGCGTTCGTCGATCTCGGCCAATTCGTCAGAAGTCATCGGGACCGTCCGTCTCATCACGTGCCTTATCTGCGGTCAGAGATATCGTCTGGCCCTCAAAGGGCCAGAAGTTTTTATTCGGGGATCGTGAAAATCTGCCCCGGATAGATCAGATCAGGATCACGGATCAGATCGCGGTTGGCATCGAACAGGCGCACGTAAAGGACGCCATCGCCAAAACGTTCACGCGAAATCGCCCACAAGGTATCCCCTTTTTGCACCGTGACCTGGCGTATAGGGGGTGTTTCAGCGGCGGCGTCCGCGGTTGACGCGGTGTCTGCCGCTTGCAGAACCTCGACAGGCTCACGCTTGAACGGCGTCTCAAGGCGACTGACAACGGTACCATCGGTGCCGACCTCATCAACGCGCAGGGTGTAAACACCGGGTTCAATCCCCTGCAACTCACCTCTCCAATTGCCACCTGTCTCAGGCGTAACATCCGCAACCAGACGGTTGTTCAGATAGAGGCGCACAGCCGAACCTTCGGTGACCCGGCCCGTCAATTGAACATCGCCCGTATCCGAATAGCCGATCGTATCCAGTTCCACTTGCTCGGGCTCTGTCGGCTCCGTCGATGGAGATTGAACCAGTTCGACCCCTTCTTCGCCCGAGCGCAGCACCGCCACTTGCTGATCATCTGATGTGGCTTCAGCCGGTGATGCGCTTTCGGCCGGAGCCTCAGCAACCTCAGTATCCGCAGGCTGTTGGGGCTGTTCCCCAGCGTCTGTGGTGCCAGAGGTGTCAGACGGGGCAGCAGTGTCAGACTCGTTATCCTCGGGTGTTACGGAAGGATCGGCGCTGGCGACCTGCTCTTCTTCAACAGGTTTCGGCAGGGCCGCAATCAGGTAGTCATCGGATTGGGCAGTCACCTCACCATCAGACGTTTCCAACACCAATCCCCGCGCAACCTCACTGAACGGGATCGAAACAAACTCGGCAAACTGTCCGGTATTGTCGACCGTAAAGCTGTGCACAGCTTCGCCATCCAGCAAAACCCGAATCTCACTCCCGGGCGCAGCTTCACCCGACAGCAACGCATTGCCATCTTTTTCGACGAAGATCTGATCCAAAACCGCAGCGGTTATCTGAGGTGCTTCCGTCACCTCCTGAGCGGGTTCATCCGCGTCGGCATCCGCATCGACCTCTGCCACAGTGTCTGGTTCCGCGTCGGCTGGAGCGTCGGTCTCGGTGTCCGCCGCCTGTGCGCTCGGCTCTGATGCTTCGGGCGCAGGCGCAGCTGCAGTTTGTTCCTGAGGCGCATCCGCTTGGTCCGGCGCGCTGTCAAATGCACCAGACAGGTATGCCCCGCCCAAGCCCAACAGAGCGACTATTGCGGCAACGACTCCCCATACGAAGTTGCTCGAACTTCCGTTTCCCGACTTGGCGTCCATTGTTTTCCTTTCACCCCGCAGCACAAACACATGGTTTCTGAATGTGTTCAGGCGGACAGTTGAGCCAATTTATCAATCCCGCTATCACGGGTCAAAACCTCTGACACAACCCCGGAGCGTCAAATTCATGTCTCACAAGTCTGTCTGTGTGTATTGCGGGTCACGCGATGGCGCTAACAAAGCCTATGCCAGCGCGGCCAAATCGCTTGGGACTCTGCTGGCGCGCGAGGGCTGGCGGCTGGTCTATGGCGCGGGTGATGTCGGCCTGATGGGAGAGGTTGCGCGCGCCGCTCAAAACGCGGGCGGAGAGACGTTTGGGGTCATACCCGTGCATCTGGTTCAGCGCGAGGTCGGTAAGACCGACCTGACCCATTTCGTGATCACCGAAACAATGCACGAGCGCAAGAAAGTCATGATCATGAACGCTGACGCGGTGGTTGTTCTGCCCGGTGGCCCCGGATCGCTGGACGAGCTGTTCGAAGCACTCACATGGCGGCAGTTGGGCTTGCACGACAAGCCTATTGTCGTGGTGAATGTAGATGGGTATTGGGACGCTTTAAAAACATTGCTGGATCATGTCGTTGATCAGGGTTTTGCCGAACAGTCGCTTGCTGCGTTTGTCACCTGGGTCGACAGCGCCGATGCAGCAATAGCAGCCTTGCGCACAAATATCTAACCGCGCGCGGTACGGCTGGGCGGCATGTGCCGCCCAAACAGGGTTAAGCTAAACGGTGTGTGGGCTTAAGACGCTGCCTTAAAACCTGTTCGACCTTGTGGAGCGGGTGGTTCGTTAGCGTCTTATCGACCTCAGCCACAACTTTGGCCAGCACCTCACTGTGCAAACGCCGGCGCAGCAATCCCAGAACATGCGGGCTTGCGACCAGAACAAGGCGCTTATAGGCACCCTTCAGCCCCTTGCGGTTCAGCAAAGTTGCCAATTCCTGCACAAACAGAGACTTGGCATGGGCCTTCCAAGACGGATCATTCAAGGCTGACTTCTGGTTCGGTCCGCCATCATTGCGCCGCCCCGCCCGGTCAGAAGGTTGTGCAGCTGGCATGTCTGTTTCTTCGACTGAAACAACAACCAGATTGGGGTCTTCGGCATCAGTTATGTTTTCCATGAACAATGCCTTCTCTCCATCTGCGACAATGACCCAAGTTCCCTGTGAAAGTGCGACCATCGAGATCTCCTGTTATGACGTTTTTAGACGCATCCCTCGTCAATCAGGCGGGGTTGGTTCCCACGTTGCCGGACGCATCCGACGCTTTGCCTGTCTGTTGGTATGTGGTTTGCGGCTCTCCCGGTCCGCTTCACCTTAGGTAAGCATTGAAGGGCCGCATTCAATCCCGTCTCAGCATGAAACTTCGTTTATGAACGGTTGTTCGCAGCAAAAAGGCCTGCCAGCGTCTCCGCCAGCAGGCCCTTATAGACCCGTAGTCGGGTCAGATACTACATGCGCGATGCAACGTTTTCCCAGTTTACCAGATTGTCGAGGAAGTTCGACAGGTAAACCGGACGCTTGTTGCGGAAGTCGATGTAGTAGCTGTGCTCCCACACGTCACAGCCCAGCAGCGCGGTCTGACCAAAGCACAGCGGGTTCACGCCGTTCTCGGTTTTGGTCACGGCCAGCGAGCCGTCTGCGTTTTTCACCAGCCACGCCCAGCCCGAGCCGAACTGACCGGCACCCGCCGCGCTAAACTGCGACTTGAACTCGTCGACCGAGCCAAAGCTCTCGGTCAGTGCTTTTTCCAGCTCACCGGGCATCGCGTTGTCGCCGGGACCCATCATCTCCCAGAACTGGTTGTGGTTCCACAGCTGGCTGATGTTGTTGAAGATACCGTTCTGCGCCACGGCATCGGCGTCATAGGTGCCGACGATGATCTCTTCCAGCGTCTTACCGTCCCACTCAGTGCCCGCGATCAGCTTGTTGCCGTTATCGACATAGGCCTTGTGGTGCAGGTCGTGGTGAAATTCCAGTGTTTCAGCGGACATACCCTTGGCTGCCAGCGCGTCATGTGCATAAGGAAGATCAGGAAGTTCAAAAGCCATGTCGGCCCCCTGTTGAAATGAATGTTGCGGTTTCCAAAGGTTAAATGCTTTGGCAAGCGCCGCAGGTCAAGGGCCGCGACAATAAAACCGAAAGGTCCGCGATGCGAACAAAGGCACGCAAGATGTTCTACCGCGCGCGCGGATACTATACAGGCAATCTGAATAGTGAGGCTTTTCGCCTTGATCCGTACCATTCCAAGTTCTGGCGCGAAGCAGGCGATGGAACATGGGAACCTGAAACGTTCAAGGTTCTCGACAAATTTCTGACGCCCGATAGCGACTACCTTGATATCGGGGCCTGGATCGGCCCGACGGTTCTGTATGGGGCCCGCAAAGCCCGGCATGTCTATTGCTTTGAACCTGATCCAGCGGCCTATCGGTTTCTGGCGTGGAATCTGGACTTGAACCAGATCAGAAATGTCTCTGCTTTCGGTGTCGCCTTGTCCGACACGTTTGGTGTGGCCAGAATGGCCTCGGTCTGGGGCGAGCCCGGGGATTCAACCACGTCCCTGCTGCACGACGAAGCGCATGGGAATGACGCGCTGACGATCACATGGGAGCAATTCCAGTCGACCTGTGATCTGTCGAAGGTTTCACTGGTCAAAATGGATATTGAAGGGGCCGAGTTTTTTGTTCTGCCGACGTTGATTGCTTGGCTAGAACGACAAAAACCAGCGCTGTATTTGTCACTTCACGCACCACTATTGGCCGAAGATGAAAGGCTTGAAGCTACACAGAGCCTGCTGAACTCATTGAGTTTTTACTCCAATCTCAGCGACGAGAACTTTGATCCAGTTACGATCGAGCAACTGCTGAAGCCCGAGGCACTTTCTAGGTTTCAAACGGTTCTGTTGCACGCATAGACGCGTCAATTGAGTTTCTTGTTAATCGAGCAATTTAACTTGCCTTTTCGCGCTTAAGGTGCTGCCTTGGCGACACCAAATCAATCACGACAGGCATTCATGAAACATCTTACTATCGCATTGTTCACACTAATTGGCACACAAGTCGCAGCCACAGAATCCGTTAACTATGTCTGCAAAATGACCAAGCAGGATAGCCATGGCTGGATCGCGTCAGAATATTCGTTCCGCATCGATCCGGCCGCGACGTCCGCAATGGCAGCAAGCTCTTATCAGGACTGGGCAGAAGCCAAATTCAAAAATCGTGGTTCCAAGGGTTATCGCCTTGTATGGAACATCGACGAAACAATGGCCGCCGGCGGAAATGTCCGCGTTCGATACCAGGCTAACCTGAATCCGTCAGATAACTCAGTCAAAGTTCGTATGGCATTTTTGCAGGGCAACTTTGCGAACAAACCCTATGGCGTAGGGACTTGTTCGTCTAACAAATGATACAACAAGGCCCCGTCTAAGTCGGGGCCTTATTAATGCAAATCAGTAAACCCCAACCTCACTGCCGGGCTGCGCCGCCACCTTGAGCAGTTTGAACACGTAATCCGCCGCTGAGCGGAAGCAGACCACGCGGAAGCTGTTGGCGTCATCCATCCAGAATGCACCTGCCACCTGGGCAAGACGCGAGCGGCGGATTTGGCCGGGTTGGAACGCGTCGCCCGAGAAATCGACCGGGGCAACCTTGCCCATCACCTCGCGTGCTGTTGCGCCGGAGACCCGAAACACCGCACGGGCATCCGAGACGTTGACAGCTAAGGCATGCGTTCCACCCAGCGCATTGGTCATGGCGGCCAGTTTGGCTTCGACCTCAGCATATGGGACCAGCACCAGCAACTCGTCCGGGGACATCCAGCAGACGCCGGTATCACCGTTCACCAGCGCCTGATGCTGATCGGGCACTTTTTGCCCGGTGGCATCTTTGATCGCCTTGGCCAGCACCTTGTCGGATTGGTTGCCGCGCAGGGTGATCATGCCCTGCAGTCCGCATTCCTCGATCTTAGCGATGCCGTCATAGCTTGCATGATTCAGGGCGCTGATGGGTTCAGACATTCTGCTTCTCCCCGTCTTTGTCATAGAAGATCGGATCTACGATCTTGGCTTTGTAGGTTTTGCCATCGGTACCCGGGAACTCGACAATCTCTCCCATCCGATCGGGCCCATGCTTGATCAGACCCATGGCGATGCCTTTGCCCAGATTGGCCGAGTAGTAGGTCGAGGTGACACGCCCGATCATATTGCGCTGACCGTTGGCGTTGACGCCCTCGCCCACCGCATAAGCGCCATCTGGGATGACGGAACCATCCACAGTCTCCAGCCCGACCAGTTTCCAGCGGTCCGGGTCGGCCATGTGGCTGCGCGAATGGGCGCGTTTGCCCAGATAGTCTTCTTTCTTCTTGGACAGAGCCCAATGCAGCCCAAGATCCTGAGGGATCACGGTGCCGTCGGTCTCATCCCCGATCATGATAAAGCCCTTTTCGGCCCGCAGGATGTGCAAACACTCGGTGCCGTAAGGCATCACGCCGAATTCTTTGCCTGCCTCCATCAGCGCATCCCAGAACGCCTGACCCTGCGACGCAGGCACGGCGATCTCATAAGACAGCTCACCCGAGAACGAGATGCGATAAGCACGGCAGTCGAAGTCACCGATCTTGCCATCGCGCCATTCCATAAAGGGCAGCGCCTCTTTGCTGACATCCATGCCGCCCAGCTTTTCCAAAACCTTGCGGGCATTGGGGCCAACCACGGCGACCTGAGCGTATTGCTCGGTCACGTTAGCGACATAGACTTTCCAGTCCCACCATTCGGTCTGCAGCCATTCTTCCATATGACCATGGATACGCTCGGCGCCGCCAGTGGTGGTGTGGCACAGCCATGTATCCTCATCGATCCGCGCGACAACGCCGTCGTCGATCAGGAAGCCGTTCTCGGAACACATCAGGCCATAGCGGCATTTACCGATCTTCAACGTGGACATCATGTTGGTATACATCATGTCCAGGAACTTGCCTGCATCCGGGCCTTTGACGATCAGCTTGCCCAGCGTCGAGGCATCCAGCAGGCCGAGGTTCCCGCGGGTGTTCTTCACCTCACGGTTCACGGCGTCATGCACAGATTCACCGGGACGGACATAGGCATAGGTCCGGCGCCAATGGCCGACTGGTTCCCAATCGGCGCCGTTCTTGTCGTGCCAATTGTGCATCGGGGTCTGACGGATCGGTTGGAAGATTTCGCCACGTGCTTCACCACCAATCGAGGCCAGCGAGATAGGCGTGTAAGGCGGGCGGAAAGTGGTGGTGCCGACCTTCGGAATCTCCGAATCCAGCGCATCAGCAAGGATCGCCAGACCGTTGATATTGCTCAGCTTACCCTGATCGGTCGCCATGCCCAGCGTGGTGTAACGCTTGGTATGCTCAACGCTTTCATATCCTTCGCGCGCGGCCAACTGAACGTCCGAGACTTTGACATCATTCTGGAAGTCCAGCCAGGACTTGGCGCGCAGTTGGATTTCTGCATTGGCTGGCATCAGCCAGACCGGTTCCAATGGCGCCTCGGCGGTGGTTTCACCTGCCGGAGCCTTGGTGCGTTTGGGTTTGTGCCCGGCCGCTTTCGCCGCCGCTTTGCCCGCTGCATCCGCGTCGGTCAGAACATCGCCCAGTGCAAGCGGCCCGTTCGAGCTACCTGCGGCCAAAACGAAACCTTCACCATCGGCTCCGCGCGGAGGGCGCGCGGGATCGGGGCGGAAATGGGCATTTGCCTCATCCCAAATCAGCTTGCCGCCGCAATGCGACCACATGTGCACAACCGGGGACCAGCCACCGGACATGGCGACCGCATCGGCCTCGACCTCTTCGCGAGCGCCGCCGATGCCTTCTTGATTGCAGATGGCGACTTTCTTGACACGCTTGCCGCCTTTGACCTTGGCAATCGCCTTGCCGGGATCCACACGAATACCCAACTGGCGCGCCTCCTCGGCCAGCGGACCTGCCGCGGCGCGGGCATCGACCACGCGTAACACATCAACTCCGGCCTGTTTCAGGATAATCGCGGTTCGGTATGCATCGTCATTGTTGGTGGCCACGATCACGCGCTGGCCTGGGGTCACGCCCCAGTTCACAACGTAATCGCGCATGGCCGAGGCCAGCATCACACCCGGCACGTCGTTGCCCGCAAAGGACAAGGGGCGTTCAATCGCACCCGTCGCAGTCACTACCTGCTTGGCGCGGATGCGCCACAGGCGATGGCGCGGGCCCTGGGTGCCGGGTTTGTGATCAGTCAGACGTTCATAGCCCAGCACATAACCATGGTCGTAAACCCCCGCGCCCATACAGCGGGTGCGCATGGTGACATTGTCCATCGTTTCGAGTTCGGAAACCAATTGTTCCACGAACTTATCCACAGACTCACCATTGATCGAACCGCCATCAACCGGAGCACGACCACCCCAATGGGCTGTCTGCTCGATCAGCATGACTTTGGCGCCAGACGCAGCCGCCACTTTGGCCGCTTGCAGGCCTGCGACACCACCGCCGATCACCAACACATCGGTGAAGGCGTAGAAATGCTCATAAGTATCCGCATCGCGGCTGTCCTTGTCGGGCGCTTTGCCCAGACCTGCAGATTGGCGAATGAACGGCTCGTAGACGTGTTTCCAGAACGGTTTCGGATGGATGAACGTCTTGTAGTAGAACCCGGCAGGCAGGAACCGTGCCAGAGCGGTGTTGACCGCACCAATGTCGAATTCCAGGTTCGGCCAGTGGTTCTGCGAGGTTGCGGTCAACCCGTTGAACAGCTCGGTCGTAGTGGCGCGCTGGTTCGGCTCGAACCGGTTGCCCTGCCCCAGACCGACCAATGCGTTCGGTTCTTCCGCGCCGCTGGCGACCATACCGCGCGGGCGGTGGTACTTGAATGACCGGCCCACCATCATCTGGTCATTGGCCAGCAGGGCCGAGGCCAGCGTATCGCCCTCAAAGCCCTGCATTGAGGTGCCGTTGAAGGAAAAGGTAACCTTTTTCGACCGGTCAACCAGCCGGCCTTGTTTTGCGAGACGGGTGCTCATTGTGCGGACCTTTCGCAGGTGGAAGCATCAGGACTTCCGGCGGGAGTATTTTTGAACAGGTGATGCATCAGGAGAACTCTCTCCACGACCAGCCGGGGCGTTTGGCCGTGATGGCGTCTTTGATCTCTTGCGGCGGTTCAGTGGTCTGGGCCGGATATGTTCCGTAGACCTCAAGCGTGTCGGTATCGCGGGCTGCGATGAACCATTTCCCGATTCCATAGGCGTGTAGCCAAAGCTCGAAATGCACACCGCGCGCGTTTTCGCGGGTGAACATGTAGCTTTCAAACTCCTCATCCGAGGAGCCCGGGCCAAAGCGTTTACGATGCGCTTCACCGCCACAATGGAGTTCGGTTTCATCCAGCATGGCGCCGGTGAATGGGCATTTGAGTGTCAGCATGATGCAGTCTCCTTGAAGACGCAGAGTTGAGACAACAGGGTTTCCGAGAACTGCGGATGCATCAGTGCGCCACTCCGGCGGCAACGCTTTCGTCGATAAAGCGGCCCTCTTTGAAGCGGTCCATCGTGAAAGCTTCGGTCAGCGGCGAATGACCTGTGGCCATCAGCTGCGCCATGCCCCAACCCGAGCCGGGAATGGCCTTGAAGCCGCCAGTGCCCCAACCGCAGTTGATAAAGCAATTGCCCAGCGGCGTGGTTGACAGAATGGGCGAACGGTCGCCGGTCATGTCCACGATACCACCCCACTGACGCAGCATTTTCAGACGTGAGATCATCGGGAAGGTTTCGATCAGCGCGCGCACGGTTTCTTCGATATGGTGGAAACTGCCGCGTTGGGTGTAGTTGTTGAACCCGTCGGTGCCGCCGCCAATAACCATCTCACCTTTGTCGGACTGGCTCATATAGCCATGCACTGTGTTGGCCATCACGACCACGTCCATGCAGGGTTTGATCGGCTCGGAAACCAGCGCCTGCAGCGCCACCGCTTCCAACGGCAGACGGAAACCCGCCATCTCGGCCAGCTGACCGGAATGCCCGGCAACCACGATGCCCAGCTTGTCACAGTCGATGGCACCCTTGGTGGTGTCGACACCAACGACGCGGCCATTTTCCGACCGAACCCCGGTGACCTCGCATTTTTGGATGATGTCCATGCCCATGGCCGAGCAAGCACGCGCATAGCCCCAGGCAACCGCATCGTGGCGCGCGGTACCACCACGTTCCTGCCACAGCGCCCCCAGAACCGGATAGCGCGGGCCATCGATATTGATAATCGGCACCAGCTGCTTGACCCGCTCAGGCCCGATCCATTCGGTTTTGACCCCTTGCAGGGCATTCGCATGCGCCGTGCGCTGGTAACCCCGAATTTCGTGTTGGGTCTGCGCCAGCATCATCACGCCGCGCGGGCTGAACATGACATTGTAGTTCAGGTCCTGGCTCAGATCCTCGTACAGGCTGCGTGCTTTTTCGTACAAAGCCGCCGATGGGTCCTGCAGATAGTTCGACCGGATGATGGTCGTATTCCGACCGGTGTTACCACCGCCCAGCCAACCCTTTTCGATGATCGCGATATTCTGGATGCCGTAGTTCTTGCCCAGATAGTAGGCCGTCGCCAGACCATGCCCCCCCGCACCAACGATAATCACGTCATAACGTTTCTTGGGTTCAGGGGATCGCCACGCGCGTTCCCATCCTGTGTGATAGCGCAACGCTTCGCGCGCAACAGCAAAGGCTGAATAGTGTTTCATATGCGAATCCATCCGGTTCGGTGATTGGGCGCAGATATGCCTTGAAGCAGCAGAATATCTCTGCCGCACAACGCCGCAATATCGCACTATTGCGACATGTCGTCCATTCGCGGCCATTTGTCCCTTTTGTCAAACGACTGGCGGGTCTAAGTCAGATCAGCTACTTCGGAGGAGCCATGACGTTCTGGGTTCTGATACTGTCCATCGCGCTGCTGATTGCAGCCTTTCTAAGCTACAGCTTGCTCCGTGGTCGCCGCGATGCAGAGCCCGCCGCAGCCTATGACCTTCGTGTCTACCGGGAACAACTGGTGGGCGTTGACCGCGATCTGGCCCGCGGCGTGATCGGCGAGGCAGACGCCGAGAGGGTGCGCACCGAAATCTCTCGCCGTATTCTGGCGGCAGATGCCCAGATGAACAAAAAGACTTCCGAGGTCGGCCCTTCGCGGGTCGTGTCCTTGATTGTGATTGGCGGGCTGGCACTGATACTCGTCGGCGGTGCGGCGTTTATGTATCAACGTCTAGGTGCCGTAGGTTTGCCGGATATGCCGCTTCAGGCGCGGATCGAACTGGCGGAAGACGTCCGCGAGAACCGGCCCTCGCAAGCCATCGTCGAAGAAATGACGCCTGCGCCTCCGCCAAGGCAGTTGGATGAAAGTTATGCCAGCCTTCTCGGTCAGTTACGTGAAACAGTTGCAGCGCGCCCTGACGATCTGCAAGGGCAGATGCTGCTGGCGCAACATGAAACAAATGCCGGGAATTTTCGCGCGGGGTATGCAGCGCAGCAACGGGTGATTGAACTGTCAGGCGACGCGGCAACAGCTGACGCTTATGCGGATCTTGCTGAAATGATGATTTTGGCAGCGAATGGCTATGTCTCACCCGAGGCCGAACAGGCCCTTTCGCACGCCCTGGATCGCGATCCGAACCACGGCCCCGCGCGATACTACTCTGGTCAGATGCTGGCACAGATCGGTCGCCCGGACATCGCGTATCGCGTCTGGATCGAAACCTTGCGCGATGCCCCTGCGGGCGCGCCATGGGCCGAGGCGATCCGGACCCAATTGGATGACCTTGCCTGGCGCGCAGGTGTCTTCAATGCCCCCGAAACTGCCCCTGTACCGGGACAATCTGGTCCCAGCCAGCAGGATGTGGCTGCTGCTGCCGATATGACGCCAGAAGAACGGCAGGAGATTATACAAGGCATGGTGAACCAACTGTCGGATCGTTTGGCGACCGAGGGCGGAACCCCCGAAGAATGGGCGCGCCTGATCGCAGCACTCGGCGTTCTGGGACAAGCCCAACGCGCCATCGATATCCGCGACGAAGCCGTGACCGTATTTGCTGGCAACACCGCCGCCCTGCAACTGATCGACGCCGCAGCGCTGCAGGCGGGTATTGCCCAATGATCCATGATACGTTCGAAGAATTTGCTGCCACTCTGGCACCGATGACGGCGCTGATGGGTCTGGACCTAGGCGAAAAGACGATCGGCGTTGCCGTGTCAGACCGAATGCGCGGCGTGGCAAGCCCGCTTGAAACCGTGCGCCGCAAAAAGTTCACCCTCGATTCCGCCCGATTGCTTGAATTGATCGCCGATCGTGAGATCGGTGGCATCATTCTGGGCCTGCCGAAAAACATGGACGGAACCGAAGGGCCCAGGTGCCAATCGACCCGCGCCTTTGCCCGCAACCTGTCGCGTCTGACCGCATGCCCCATCGGGTTCTGGGATGAACGCCTCAGCACAGTTGCGGCAGAAAAGGCACTGTTAGAGGCGGATACGACACGAAAACGTCGCGGACAGGTTATTGATCATGTCGCAGCGGGTTATATCCTTCAAGGAGCGCTCGACAGGTTGCGCTTTTTGTAACGGGTCGGAGACCGCACATGACAAACATGGTTTGGAAACGGAACGAGGTGGAAAGCCCCTGTATCCAGATCTGTGTCGTACACCCGACTGAGCGTATTTGCACCGGCTGCTACCGCACGATTGATGAGATCACCCGCTGGTCCAAGATGGACAGCTCAGAGCGCGCGGAAGTCATGGAAGACCTGCCCAACCGCAAGCCGCGTCTTGCGAAACGTCGGGGCGGTCGGGCCGCGCGTTTGAACGGGTTGTAACTCATCAGTTCGCTGTGTCGTGATGCTCTGGCAGTTTTGTACGTGCTGCATCGTGAATTGGATGGCGGCCACGCAATTCCTCGGCAAATAGACCTGCGATCTCGGATTGGCTGGTTTTGAGTTGATCTGGGGTCGTGAGCTCATGAACCTCAGCCAGATCACCGGGCAAAGTCTGAACAACGCCGCGGGCGGAAAAGATTTTATTTAAGACAGTCCTGAACGTCATTTCGAGCATCCTTTAGTGAATTAAATAATCAGTGCCGCCGCGGGCAGCGTTCGAGCTGAGAGGGGTCGTGCTCAAGAACGTTTCCGGCGTGAGTGGCAACCCGCGGCGACAGCGCCGAGGTAGCCAGTTCGATCCTCAATTTTACGGGGAAAACTCTCAAATTTTGATCGTTTTTGAGTACAAAACTGGAATTTCCAACAAATACCCACAAATTCCCTTACGTCACAAACGACGTCTATCGGCACTAAACGCGCCAATACGCGCACTCCAATGCCCGTGTTCGAATCGAGTTTGTGCAGATTTCAGCCAGCAGCCAGCCAGGATTTGGCGTTTTCCACCTCGGCCGAGGGGAAAAACTGCGTGCGAACGCCCAGGATATGACGCGCCACGCGCTGTGCGATATGCTGCCAGGCTGCATCACCAACGATGGCCGCGCGATCTAGCAGGCGGATGTGATTTCGAGCCAGACGGAAATGCGCAGCCAGTGCCGATAGACCTTGCCAGCCGTCAAACTCGCGCAGGTCAATCAGCAACCGAAAGCTCTCGCGCCCTTGCAGAACAGCGTCCAGTGCTTCCTCGGCCTTGCTGTATTCGTCTGGGTCCAGCTTGCCCAACAGACTGATCTGAACACAGGGTCCGCCCAGATCGGTGACATGGATCGATCCCAGAGACTCACGCATCCATCGCCGTGCAGCTTCCAGTTCTGCCATCTCGAACACCTGCGTCGGACAGGGTAGGATCGGGGCGGCCAGACGGATACTGGTTTGCACCCAACCCTGATCGGCGACAACCGCGATCCGGTCAAACCCACGCCAGTGGCTGAGCCCCAGCTTGGTATCGGACCAGGCGGCCCCCAAATCATAGCCTTTGAACTCGGGCTGAACGATGACCAGCAATCTAACCGCTTCATGCTTGGCCAAGGCAGCCTCGATCGCAGGAACCAGTGTCTGGGAATAGTCTGCGCTGGTGACTTCACCTGACAGTTCGACTTCTATCAACGCACCGTCTGAATTCGTGTGAACCGTAATCATGGTTCAAAACCTCCACTCAAAACAATGATTGGAGGTTATGGGGATTCGATCCATTCGGCCACTCCCCCCGGATATTCGGGGCGGAAATAGGCGATCATCCGTCCATCTGGCCCGGCCGAGGCCCCATCACTCCATGGGGCAACCCCATGCAGACAGTGGCGGTGCAACACATAGGCCTCACCCGGTTTGGCAGGCAGAGTGATCCGGGGACAGGTTTCAAACACAGTACGGCGTGTGGCCTGATAGATATCGGTGATATCAACCGTATGCAAAACATCGCCCGCGTGGTCCGCCAGCGCATCCCGAAAGGCTGCGCCCATTGCCTTGTGGCTTTCATCCCAAACAACCAATGGCGCAGCCTCATCGCTGGCCTCGGTCAACGGGATGCCCAATATCCACGCATGAGGTTCGTCAATCCGGCGTCGGCGATCCCGCCCCATGGGGCGCAATCCATCCACATGGGCCGCATCCCTATTGCGCCTATACCGCGCGGCAGCCTCGCTTTCGCCCCGTCGGGCGCGTGGGTATCCGGGATAAATGACCGAGACCTGACCTCGGTGTAGTGGCAGCTGGCCAAAGTGATCCTGCAAGAAAGTGGCGGCCTTGCCCGCCAGTGGCGCTGAGTTCCCAACGCGACCCTCAGTATCATTCGGTAGCGCATCAACACCAACAAACCATGTGCCATCGCAATCCAGCCATTCTGCAAAAGCGGGATCGCGCACCGTTTTTTGCGCAGCAGGCAGCGCATGTTCGATCCAATCCGCCAGCACCGGGTCATAGGGGAATTTCACCCATCCACGCGACCAGAAATCACCTACCATCCCAGCGCCTTGCGCAACATGTTCAGCGCCACCAGCGTCAGGAACACGGCAAAGACGCGCTTAAGCGGCTTCGGGTCCATCGCGTGGGCCAGCTTTACCCCCCAGGGCGCGGTGATCATAGTCATCGCCACGACGATGCCAAAGGCGACAAGGTTCACCGCGCCGATGGTCAATGGGGGCCGATGTTCCGGTGCAATGCCCAGGAACAAAAACCCAAGAACGGAAGGTACAGCAATGATCACGCCAAACCCGGCTGCCGTTGCAACCGCCCTGTGGATAGGCATGTTGTAAAGGCTCATAAGTGGTACACCGAAACTGCCCCCTCCGATCCCCATCAGGACGGACAGAAACCCAACCGATGGTGAAAGAGCCGCGCGTTTAATCCCTTTGGGCATTGCATCCCCCAGGCGCCATTCGGATTTTCCCAGACCCAGATAGGCACCAATCACCATGCCCAGCACCCCAAAAAGCGCCTGCAGCGCTTCGGTGCGCAAGGCTGACGCGACCAGAACGCCAAAAACCGCCCCCACAGCGATCCCTGGGCCCCAACCGCGCAGGATATCCCAATCCACCGCGCCCTTTTTGTTGTGGGCCAGGACCGAACGAATAGAGGTGACGATTATCGTCGCCAAAGACGTGGCAAGGCACAGCTGCATCAACTGTGGTCCGCCATATCCTAGTGTTTGGAAGGCGTAGAAGAACGCCGGCACCAGCACGATGCCGCCACCTACCCCCAAAAGCCCGGCCAGAACGCCTGCAAACGCTCCGATCACAAGCAAAAGACCCAGCATCTGCGCCAGCAACATTGTATCGGGCATATTTCCCCCAAGAACCGGCGGTGCCGGTGTTACCTTCCTAAGCCTCTGCCATAGGTGCGACACGGTCCAGGGCCTGTAACATCACTTCCGGCCCGGCCCCGTCATGCACCGCCCCTTCGGACAAGGCCCGCCGCCACGCCCGGGCCCCCGGGCGGCCAGCAAACAGGCCAAGCATATGCCGGGTGATCTGGTGCAAACGCCCCCCATTGGCAAGGTGGCGTTCGACATATGGCACCATGTCCTGAACAACGGCAATTGGATCCACAGTCGCGCCGGTCTGGTAAATCCTCATATCCGCCTGAGCCAGAATATCGGTTGGCTGATGATAGGCCGCACGCCCGATCATCACGCCATCCAACCCTGCCTCAAGATGCGCCTCTGCCTGATCCAGCGAGGTGATCCCGCCATTGATCGAAATATGCATATCCGGAAACTCCGCCTTCATCTGATGCACCAGATCATAATCAAGCGGAGGGATATCCCGGTTTTCCTTTGGGCTGAGCCCTTGCAGCCAGGCCTTTCGGGCGTGGATCGTCACCCGCATACATCCTGCCGCGCGGATTTGGGTCAGAAAATCCGGCAGAACCTTTTGCGGCTGCTGATCATCGACTCCGATCCGGCACTTGACCGTCACGTCAACATCCACCGATGTCCGCATCGCCGAGACGCATTCGGCCACGCGACCCGGTTCTTTCATCAAGACCGCACCAAAGGTTCCGGATTGCACCCGATCCGAGGGGCAGCCGCAATTCAGATTGATCTCATCATACCCCGCATCTGCTCCAAGCCGCGCCGCCTGTGCCAGCTCCTCAGGATCGGAGCCGCCAAGCTGCAGCGCCACGGGATGTTCTTCGGGATTATAGTCGAGTAAATGCAATGCCCCACCCCTTACCAGAGCGGGTGCAGTCACCATTTCTGTGTACAACAAGGTCTCGCGACTGAGCAGCCGATGCAGGTACCGGCAGTGACGATCCGTCCAGTCCATCATCGGCGCAATAGACAATCGCGCTGCACTTACTGCCTTGCCTGTCACAGCAAAACCCCCGTCTAACTCTGTAGGCCAGGCATTGGAAATACGAGCATGCGCACGGCCCGCCGGGTCTAACCTGTATTTATCCGGATTGCCATCGGACATCTAACCGCCTCAGAAGGCCCTTAGCTAGGAAGCCCATATCGGCTGATCATCATCTCGACGCTGTTCCCAATTGTCTCGGCCATCTCGGCCTCGCTGAGCACCGAACCACTGAACAGCAAGGGCCAGAACGCACGCGCCTTGATCAGGCCGATGAACTCCTTGCCCGCCTGTTCAGGGTCATCAATTTTTAGTTTTCCATCCTCCGCCGCGCCTTTCAGCATGTCGACAAAGGCAGCTGTCTTGTCCAGTTTGCCCTGCGCTTCGGCGGCAAGCATCGGGTTGCGCAAAGTTTCGCTTATCACCATGCGCGACATGGCGATAACCTCGGGCAGCATCAGAATACGCCCCTCGGCCCAGGCCAGCTCTGTCATCTGTTCGCGTATGTCCCGATTTGAATCGTACTTGATTTCGACCACTTCCGCGAACCTACTCGATAACTCCACGACAATGGATCGAAAGAGATTTTCCTTGCTTTCGAAATACTTATAAAGTGTCCGCTTGGAAACTTCAGCCCGAGCTGAGATGCGATCCATACTGGACGCGGCAAATCCCTTTTCAAGGAACTCGGCTACGGCTGCGTCGATGATCTGCGCGTATTTTGACGCATTCGGCGCGCTGCATTCGTTCATGGCAGAGCTATAGACCCATTGACCTGCGCAGGTCAAACACTACGTAAACTTATCAGTTTACAGGGCGCATTTCCTGTGCCACATGTAAACGCGCCAGTTTACCGATTCAGGTAACAGCCAACAGGAGACGACCCCCATGGCCCTTTCACTAAAACTGAACGGCGAGACCCACACGGTTGACGCCGAACCCGGCACCCCCCTGCTGTGGGTGATCCGGGATGAGCTCAAGCTGACCGGAACCAAATTCGGTTGCGGCGTTGCCTCATGCGGCGCTTGCACTGTTCACGTCAACGGCGAGCCTGTCCGGTCGTGCCAGACCTATATCGAAGATCTGGAGGATGCCGAGATCACCACCATCGAAGCGATCGGCGACGACAAAATCGGCGCGGCCGTGCAACAAGCTTGGGTCGAGCTGGATGTGGTGCAATGCGGATACTGCCAATCCGGTCAAGTGATGTCAGCTGTGGGTCTTTTGTCTGAAAACCCAAAACCCAGTGCTGAAGAAATCGACGAATACATGTGGGGCAATGCCTGCCGCTGCGCCACCTATCAACGCATCCGCGCTGGTGTTCAGCGCGCATCTGAGATTCTGGAGGCCTGATCATGACCATCAACACCTCCCGCCGTGGATTTTTGAAAGGCGCAGCAGCAGCCAGCGCCGTTTTGATTATCGGTGCCCGCCCCGATGGCGTGCTTGCCGCCGCATCCTCGGACAGCGCCCAGCTCAATCCGTTTGTGAAAATAGATGCGGATGGCACCGTGACCGCAATCGTCAAGCATTTTGAGATGGGTCAGGGCCCAGCAACCGGTCTGCCAACCATCATCGCCGAAGAGCTTGGCGTGACGATGGATCAGATCGAATACGAATTCGCACCATCTGATCCGCAGGTTTACAATAACCTTCTGTTCGGCCCGTTCCAGGGAACTGGCGGTTCGACTGCGATTGCAAATTCGTGGATGCAATACCGTCAGGCAGGTGCCTCCGCGCGCGATATGCTAATCAATGCTGCCGCCCAAAGCTGGGGCGTCAACCCAAGCGGTGTCACGATCGAGGATGGGATCATCACTGCTGGTGACAAAACCGCCCCAATTGCAGAATTTGTGGCCGCCGCATCTGCACTGGAGGTGCCTGCAGAGCCCCGCCTGAAAGACCCGTCAGAGTTCCGATTGATCGGAAACGAGAGCGTGCGCCGCAAGGATTCGGCGATCAAGGGCAACGGCCAGGCGAAATTTGCGATGGATGTGCATCTGCCCAACCAGATGGTGGCCATGATCAAGCGGCCAGAGTCGCGCGGTGGCATCGCTTTGGGCTTTGACGACAGCGCATCGAAAGAGATCAAAGGCTATATCAACGCGGCTATTCTACCCAATCAGGCCGGTGTTGCGGTTTATGCCGAAAATACATGGGCCGCGATTCAGGCAAGAGACATGCTTGAGGTCGAATGGGACATGTCAGCGGCAGAAACCCGTGACTCGGACCAAATCAAAGCCGAGATCATGGCCGCGCTGGACGCAGAGCCAGAGTTCAACGTGAACCAGGCGGACGCCGCAACGGTCGCCGCAGCCATTGATGGTGCGGATACTGTGATCGAACAGTCGTTCTATTTCCCCCTGCTGGCCCATGCGCCGATGGAACCGCTGAACTGCACCATCGAACAGACCGCAGAGGGTGACATCATTCTGCATGATGGCGCGCAGATGCCGACCGGTCCGCACATGGCCTACCAGCAGATCTTCCAACTGCCACCAGAGAAAATCCAGATCAAGACAATGCTGGCTGGCGGGTCCTTTGGACGCCGCGCAACGCCGGATGCAGACTATCAGGTCGAAGCTGCGCTGGCCTTTGTGGTCACAGACCGGTCGCGCCCTGTGAAGCTGGTTTGGACGCGTGAGGATGACATCCGCAGCGGATACTATCGCCCGGCCTTTGGTCACAAAGCGCGGGTTGGTCTGGACGCGGATGGCAATATCGTCGGATGGCAGCATCAGGTGGCCGGTCAGTCGATCATGAAGGGAACGCCGTTCGAATCCTTCTCGGTTCATGACGGCGTCGACCACAGCTCGATCGAGGGTATTGCAGACAGCCCCTACAATATTCCCGGTATGGCGCTTGGTCTGACGGATACGCCCAAGGCAACTTCGGTTCTGTGGTGGCGGTCGGTGGGGCACACTCACACCGGTTACGTCATGGAGGTCATGATGGACCTGGCGGCTAAGGCAGCGGGTCGTGACCCGGTTGAATTCCGTCTCTCTTACCTGGCTGATGGTGATGATCCAGATCAGTCGCGCAAAGCAGGCGTATTGAAACTGGCGGCTGAGAAGGCCAATTGGGGCAATCCTGCTGAAGGACGGGCTCAGGGTATCGCTGTGCACAAATCCTTTGGATCCTATGCCGCTCAGGTCGTCGAAGTCTCTGGCGACCCTGAATCGGGCATCAAGATCGAAAGGGTGACCTGTGCAGTGGATTGTGGGATTGCGGTTAACCCTGATGTTGTCCGTGCCCAGATGGAAGGTGGCATCGGTTATGGCATCGGTCACGTGATGCGCGGTCAGATCACGCTGACCGGTGGCGCTGTAGATCAATCGAACTTCCCCGACTATGAGCCGCTGAGGATCGGTGATATTGCCGCCATTGATGTCCATATCGTGCCATCGGCCGAAGCGCCCACCGGGGTGGGTGAGCCAGGAACGCCCCCAGCGGCGCCTGCTTTGGCCAATGCGATCAACACTCTGTCCGGCGTGCAGATTGCGGCGCACCCGATGACAGAGGATGGCATCAGCTTCGTCTGATCTAGTGGATCCCATAACGCAAATTGCGCCGCCCCTTTGGGCGGCGTTTTTCTTTGCAGAAGGCTCCTTATGAATAATTTGATCAAATTTCGTGACTTCGAGGGCCTGCTTCGATACATCTCAGTTAATCGGAAGAACGGAACCTGAAAAATGGACCTGAGTACTTTGCATAATTTTCGCGTCGCAGCCTGCGATCTGAACGGTCAACTGCGCGGCAAACGGGTTCCACCAAGTTATGCGGACAAACTCTCAAAGGGTGCGGTACGTATGCCGTTCTCGGCCCTGAATGTGGACCTGTGGGGTGCGGATATCGACGGCAGCCCCTTGGTGTTTGAAAGCGGCGATGCAGATGGCGTTCTGCTGCCAACGGAACGTGGGCCTGTTCCGATCCCATGGCTGGGCGCGGAAACCGCATTGGTTCCCATGTGCCTTTATGACGATGCCGGTACTCCGTTCGCGGGCGACCCACGGCATGCCCTATCGGCCACATTATCCCGTTACGCCCAGCGCGGCTGGTCGGTGGTTGCCGCGACTGAACTAGAGTTCACCCTGCTGGACGCTTCCGGCCCCCACCCCCAGCCCCCTCTGAACCCAGTGACCGGTCGTCACCTGACGGACGAAGCGGTGTTGTCGGTCGCGGAAATGGATGCGTTCGAGGCGTTCTTCTCTGATCTCTACGATGGCTGCGCCGTGATGGGCATTCCGGCGCAAACCGCCATATCCGAGAGCGGTATCGGCCAGTTCGAGATCAACCTGAACCATCAAGATGCGATGCGCTGTGCAGATGATACATGGCTTTTCAAGGCGTTGACGCGCGGTCTGGCCCGCAAATACGGGTTTGCTGCAACATTCATGGCGAAACCTTATGCAAATGATGCGGGAAACGGGATGCATGTGCATTTCTCGGTCATCGATGCCGACGGGCGAAACGTTTTTGATGATGGTAGCCCCGAAGGCACCGACCTGTTGCACTCTGCCGTTGCGGGCTGTCTAGTGGCCATGCCAGCCAGTAGCCTGATTTTCGCACCACACGGCAATTCCTATGCACGACTGGTGCCCGGTGCACATGCACCCACCGGCGCAAGTTGGGCCTATGAAAACCGAACAGCGGCCATCCGTATTCCAGGGGGCGCACCGGCCGCCCGGCGTATCGAACATCGTGTTGCCGGCGGTGATATCAACCCTTACCTTATGCTGACCGCCGTACTGGGTGCGGCACTGATCGGGATCGAAGATGATATGAAGCCGCCCGCCCCGATCACCGGGAATGCCTATGAGGTAGACGGGCTGCCGCAGCTTGCGAGCAATTGGTCCGAAGCGATTGACCAATTCGAGGCCGACCCAATCATGACCCGCCTGTTCCCAGCTGAGTTGATCCGCAACATGGCCCTGACAAAACGGCAAGAGATCGCGCGCTTTGCAGATCGTCCTGAAGACCAGCATTGGCTGAGTTATTTAGAAGCTGTTTGACCCCCCTTGCCCGGCGTTCGCGACTAGGGTATTTCTGAATTTGATCAAATTCGGTGACTTATGAAAATCGGTATTCTACAAACCGGCCACACCCCCGACGTGCTTAAAGACGAATTCGGAGATTACGACTCGTTATTTCCCGCCCTCCTGAAAGGCCACGGGCTAGAGTTCGAAACCTTTGCCGTTGTGGACGAGGTTTTTCCAATCAGTGCGGACGAGGCTGACGGGTGGTTGATTACAGGTTCCAAATATGGCGCCTATGAGGACCTGCCGTGGATCCCGCGACTCGAAGAGTTGATCCGCCAAATCCACCACAGCGGCAAACCCATAGTTGGCGTCTGTTTCGGCCATCAGATCATCGCGCAAGCCCTTGGCGGCAAGGTCGAAAAATTTGATGGCGGGTGGTCAGTTGGACGCACCGAGTATGACTTTGAGGGCGAAAAGGTCTGGTTGAACGCCTGGCATCAGGATCAGGTGGTTGGCCTGCCCGAAGGGGCCAAGGTCACAGGCCACAGCGACTTCTGCCAGAATGCGATGCTGCAATATGGCGATCAGATATGGACCGTTCAGGCACATCCCGAGTTTTCCAATGACTTTGTAACCGGGCTGATGCGCACGCGCGGCAAGGGTGTGGTACCCGACGATCTGATGCAGGCCGCTGCGAACCGGCAATCGGCACCAGATCACAATGATCAGATCGCGCATCTTATGGCGAATTTCCTGAAGAAAGCGAGGGCCTGATGGCCGATTGGACAGATGCACTGCCTCCGGCAGCACAAGCTTACATCGAAGGGCACCGGCTGGATGAGGTTGAGTGCATCATCTCCGATTTGCCCGGCATCGCTCGCGGCAAGGCTGTTCCCGCGTCGAAATTTGCACGGCAATCCTATTTCCACCTGCCCGACAGTATCTTTTATCAGACAATCACCGGGGATTGGGGAGAAGCTGCGGGCGAAGACGGGTTTATCGAACGGGACATGATCCTGAAACCTGATTTCTCGACTGCTTCTGCTGCGCCCTGGACCGGGGATTGGACGTTGCAGGTGATCCACGACGCCTATGATCGCGATGGCGAGCCGATCCCGTTCAGCCCGCGCAACGTGTTGAAGCGTGTCGTACAGCTCTACCATGACAAAGGGTGGAAACCCGTCGTTGCCCCCGAGATGGAGTTTTTTCTGGTCGCCCCAAACGTAGACCCGGCGCAAGGGATCAAGCCTATGATGGGCCGCTCGGGCCGCCCGGCAGCAGCACGTCAGGCCTATTCCATGACCGCCGTCGATGAATTCGGCCCGGTGATTGATGACATCTACGACTTTGCCGAACATCAGGGGTTCGAGATTGACGGTATCACCCAAGAGGGTGGCGCCGGGCAGCTCGAGATCAACCTGCGCCACGGCGATCCCGTCAAGCTGGCGGATGAGGTGTTCTATTTCAAACGCCTGATCCGCGAGGCAGCGCTGCGACACAATTGTTTCGCCACGTTCATGGCCAAACCGATCGAGGATGAGCCCGGTTCGGCCATGCATATCCACCATTCGATCATTGAGATGGAGACAGGGCAAAACATCTTCTCGGGTCCGCAAGGCGGCGAGACGGATGCGTTTTATCACTATATCGCAGGACTGCAGAACCATCTGCCCGCAGGTCTTGCCGTGATGGCGCCTTACGTGAATTCCTATCGGCGCTATGTCAAAGACCATGCCGCGCCGATCAATCTGGAATGGGCGCGCGACAATCGAACAACGGGAATCCGGGTACCCTTGTCCGGCCCCGAAGCACGGCGGGTTGAAAACCGCATCGCCGGAATGGATTGCAACCCATATCTTGGCATCGCGCTGTCGCTGGCCTGCGGCTATCTGGGTCTGACCCAGCAGGAACGCCCCCGTCGTCAGTTCTATGGCGATGCGTATGAAGGCGATGGCGATATCCCCCAGGTCATGGGCAATGCGCTGGATCTGTTTGATGAAGCCACGGAGCTACACGAGGTTCTCGGCCCGGATTTCGCCCGCGTCTATGGCATCGTGAAGCGGGCTGAATACGAGGAGTTCCTGCAGGTGATCTCTCCTTGGGAGCGTGAGCATCTGTTGCTGAACGTCTGAACCAGCGGAGCCGTTCGCTATGAACCTTCTGTATTCCAACGACCGCAAGGCTGAATATCCGGCAAGCTGGTATGCTGCGACGGCCAATACTCTGGCCCCGTTCCCTGCGTTCGAAGGCGAAACCCGCGCCGACGTCTGTATTGTCGGCGGCGGCTATACTGGGTTGTCAGCCGCGCTGCACCTGGCCGAGGCCGGGCTGGATGTTGTGCTGCTTGAAGCGCACCGCGTCGGGTTTGGGGCTTCGGGTCGCAATGGTGGGCAGTTGGGCAGCGCCCAGCGCATGGATCAGGAAAGTCTGGAGCGATTGGTCGGACAGGATGATGCCACAAAGCTGTGGGATTTGGCCGAGGATGCAAAGGGTTTGGTCAAATCCCTGATCGCCAAACACCAGATCAATTGCGATTTGAAACCCGGTGTGGCTGACCTGGGGTTGTCGATCTCGGACCAGAAAGAGCTGCACGCCCATGCCGAGCATCTGTCGAACACATATGGCTACGATCAAATAGAGCTTCTGGATGAGGCGGCGGGACATGCGCTGTGCCCTTCGCCCACCTACAAGGGTGGATATCTGGACAAGGGTGCCGGGCATTTGCATCCGTTAAACTATGCGCTGGGGCTGGCGCGGTCGGCGCAAAACGCAGGTGCGCGCATTCACGAAAGAACCGAGGTTCTGGGGATCGAAGAGGGCGATCCAGTGGTCGTGCGCACCGAAAACGGGACGGTACGCGCCCAACATCTTATTCTGGCCTGCAACGGCTATCTTGGCGCGCTGAACCGGCAGGTGGCATCGCGGGTCATGCCGATCAACAACTTCATTGCAGCGACAGAACCACTTGGCGATGACGCCACCCGCGTTTTAACCCAGGATGTCGCCGTTGCAGATACTAAATTCGTGGTAAACTACTTCCGCCTGAGCGCTGATCGGCGGCTTTTATTTGGCGGCGGTGAAAGCTATAGCTATCGCTTCCCATCCGACATCGCCGCCAAAGTGCGCAAGCCGATGGTTGAGATTTTCCCACATCTGAAAGACGTGAAGATCGACTATGCATGGGGCGGCACGCTTGCGATTACGATGCGCCGGATGCCCTATCTTGCGCGACTTGCACCCAATATTCTGTCAGCCTCCGGCTATTCCGGCCACGGGGTCGGGACTGCGACGCATGCGGGGCAACTTATGGCTTTGGCCGTTCAAGGACAGGCCGAGGGGTTTAATACCATGTCCCGCGTCCCGGCCCTGCCCTTTCCGGGCGGCCCGGCCTTGCGTAGCCCGCTACTGGTACTGGCGATGACCTGGTTTGCGATGCGGGATCGCCTGGGCTTCTGAAACCCGTTTTTGATTGCGACAGTTTGGTGAAATTTTGCCGATCCATCGATTGGGGGCTTGGCACGACCCGCCTGCTTGATTTAAATAAACGAAAGTTAGAATTCGGGAATTCCAAATATGACGCTGCCCCCCAACGTCCATGACGCCGAACCAATCCCCGCCGCCGCACGAGATGCCATCGACGCCCTGATGCAATCGGGTGATCTGTTTCGGTACACCGCACCACAAGACGCGCCGGTTGCCCTGCTGGAGGCTGAGTTTGCGGCTCTGCTGGGCAGCAAATATGCGCTTGCAGTCTCCTCCTGCTCGGCTGCGTTGTTCCTGTCGTTGAAGGCGCTGGACCTGCCTCGGGATGCGCGGGTGCTGATTCCGGGCTTTACCTTTGCCGCTGTTCCATCCTCGGTCGTGCATGCAGACTGTATTCCGGTCCTGTGCGAGGTAGGCGAGAACTACCGCATCAATATGGATGATTTCGCGGCCAAACTGGAGGATGTACAAGCCGTTATCATCAGCCATATGCGCGGCCACACCTCGGATATGGACGCGATCATGGAGCTTTGTGATGCGCGCGACATCCCGGTGATCGAAGACGCGGCGCATTCACTGGGGACCACCTGGCATGGCCGGAACATTGGCACCATTGGCAAGATCGGATGCTTTTCGTTCCAGTCTTACAAAATGATCAACGCCGGCGAAGGTGGCATACTGATCACAGATGACGCCGATCTGGTCGCACGCGCTGTGATCATGTCGGGTGCTTACGAGCACAACTGGAAAAAACACAAAACCCCACGCGGTGACAACTCACCTGAGCTTGAGCAGGCCTTTGCCCGCTGGCAGAACCAACTACCGCTTTATAACCTACGGATGAGCAACCTGAGCGCTGCCGTAATTCGGCCGCAGATCCCCGAGCTGGCGCGCCGGGTTCAAGACGGGCTGACGAACCATGACTATGTGGCGGAACGCCTGAACAACTCACCCTATGTCGACGTCCCTGCTCCACTGTCGCCGGAACGCCGTGCGCCGGATTCGATCCAGTTCAATCTGGTCGGCATGGATGAGGCTGAAATCCGGGCCTTCGCGGCTGCGTCTGAGGCACGTGGTGTCAAGGTTCAGGTCTTTGGCCTGAGCGAAGATAACGCCCGCGCGTTCTGGAACTGGCAATTCCTGCCCGAAAAGTTCGACCTGCCGCAGACACGCGACATGTTGATGAAAGCCTGTGATGTGCGGCTGCCCGTACGCCTGACGCGCGATGAATTGGACGTGATCGCCGATATCCTGCTGGCTTCAGTCGGTGAAGTGACAGGTCCGGTTCCAGCATATGGAACCTGACATGAAAAAGGCCCGCGCAAAGCGGGCCATCTTTTCCATGGTTCAAGATCAGTTCAGTTTGGAAAGCTTGTTCTGTAACTCGGCCAGCTGCTTTTTTATGTCGTCCAGATCTTCGTTTGCTTCGGGCTTTTTCTCTTCCTGATCCGGCCCGGACCAGCCGCCGGATAAGCCACCTGTCATGGCCTTCAAAAACGCCTGTTGCTGCGCCTGCAATGCGTCGAACCCCGGTATCTGCGACATCGGGTTCATCGCGTTCATGTTTTCCATCATTTTGCTTTGGCTTTCGCGCAGCATCTCGAACGAGCTTTGCAGGAACTGAGGCATCATGCCCCCGCCTGGCACCATATAACTGCGCACAAGGTCATTCAGCACATTCACCGGCAGAACATTCTCACCCCGGCTTTCGTGTTCAGCAATGATCTGCAGAAGATACTGCCGCGTCAGGTCGTCGCCGGTTTTCAGGTCGATGATCTGAACTTCGCGCCCGTCCCGGATAAAACCTGCTATGTCTTCTAGCGTCACGTAGTCGCTGGTCTCGGTGTTATACAGCCTGCGGCTGGCGTAGCGCTTAATCAGCAGCGGTTTTTCGTTGTCCGACACCTAGTACCCTCCCCAAGGATGATGCGTTGCAGCACAGGTTATGCGAGTGCAGCACAAAAAGAAAGGGCAGGTCAATGGACCTGCCCAACGCGAAAGCACCTTTTGGGAGGAATAAGGTGCGTGTATCGCGAAGCTCTTACTTGGCGGCTGCGGCTTTCTTGGCGGCAGTCGTCACGTCGTTGGTTGCTTTCTTGACAGCAGCAGTTGCTTCTTCAGCAGCGTCTTTGCCAGCAGCCATCAGCAGCTCAACAGTTTCGGTCTGAACTTTTTTCGCGATTTCAGCGAAAGCGGCCAGGTTTTCAGCTGCAACTTCAGCCGACGCGCTTGCGAAATCGGTTGCCGCTTTGGCGTAATCAGCAGGCTCTGCCTTGGCTTTAGACATCTCGGTCATCTTGGCCAGGGTGTCCTTGGTCCATTTGTTCGAGATCTCAGCCGATTTTTCAGCCGCTTCCAAAGCAACGCCCGACAGCTTTTCGTTCAGCGAAGCGGTCGATTTGAATGCGCCTTCCAGCGCGGTGGTGTCCACAGGGAACGCGCCCATCATGTCTTTCATGATCGCGGAAAAGTCTTGAGTCTTTGCCATCGTTCTAATCCTTTTGCTGAGCCGGGCCCACCCCGGCTTTCGTCAGCTTGAGGACAATATGGTTTCTGCAATGCAGCATTGCAAGCTTTTTCTTGCTGCAACGCAGAAAATCTGTAGTTTCAAAATGAAATCAGACGTTTGGATTGGCGACTACATAGGTCCCGGGGGCCGGTGCAAGGCTTGGATGGGTCGAATCGCCTGTCTTCCGCGCTGGTATCTGTTTGCCCGATCGCCTCTTCAGCCAGGCCTCCCACATGGGCCACCAGGATCCTTCGTGGAAATCCGCCTCTTTCAACCAGATGTCTGCATCTGATTTCAGATCGGGGTTTGTGTAATGGCCATACTTCTTCTTGCTGGGCGGGTTCACGATCCCTGCTATATGACCGGACTCCGAGACAACAAAGGTCTTTGAGCGCGACCCCATCTTTTGCACACCGCGATAGCAGTCTTTCCAGGCGGCGATATGATCAGTTTCGCAGGTGATCGCCATCAAAGGGACATCCACATCGGCCAGCGTCAGCTTGTGCCCCAAAAGTTCGATCCCGTCCGAGGCAAATTCGTTGCGTTGGCAGAGGCCCCGCAGATAATCGACCGCCATCTTCGCAGGCAAGTTCGCGCCATCACCATTCCAAAACAACAAATCGAAGGCCGGAGGCACCTCACCCATCATATAGCTGCGGATGGCCGGGCCGTAGACCAGATCACGTGAGCGTAGGAATGACATCGTGCGCCCCATGATCCACGAGCGCAGCACGCCCTCTTTTGTTACCTCTTCTTCGATCCCGTCGATGAAGTCATTTTGCAGAAACGGTGTGAACTCTCCCTGTTCCGAGAAATCCGTCAGTGCGGTGAAAAGCGTTGCCGATTTTATCGACTTATCGCCTCGTTGTTTCATCAAGGCTAATGTCAGGCTGAGCGTCGTACCCGCAATGCAGTAGCCAATCGCGTTGACCTGCTTGACCTTGCAGATCTTCTTTGCGACCTCGATGGCAGCCAGGAAACCGTCCTGAATGTAATCCTCCATCCCAGTTTCGGCGTAGCTTGGATCCGGGTTGACCCAGCTGACAACAAATAGCGTATAACCCTGTTCCGTGATCCATTTGATCAGGCTGTTCTGGGCCTTCAGGTCAAGAATATAAAACTTGTTGATCCAGGGTGGGAACAACACAATTGGTGTTTCATGCACCGTTTCGGTCGCTGGCTTGTACTGGATCAACTCCATCATGCGATTGCGAAAGATCACGTCACCCGGGGTAGTCGCCAGATTACCGCCAACCTCAAACGCATTTTCATCGGCCAACTTGACCACCAGCTCACCATCGTTTGCTTCAAGGTCTGACACCAGGTTTTCCAACCCGTCGATGAGCGACTGGCCCTCGGTTTCCACCGCCTTTTGCAAGGCATCCGGGTTTGTAGCCAGAAAATTGGTCGGCGCCATCATGTCAATGATCTGTTGCGAAAAATAGCTAAGGCGCCGCTTGTCCTTGGCGTCCAGATCATCAACCGAAGCCACGGCCTGAGTGATGGCCTGTGCGTTGGTCTGGTACTGCTGGCGGATGAGGCGGAAATAGGGGTTGGTGTCCCACATCGGGTTGGAAAAGCGTTTGTCGGCGGGCACGTCATGTTCGTCATCCACCTCACCGGTGGTCAACGCTTGCTGCGCTTCGGCAAAGTTCAGAACCGATTTGCCCCAATACTCAATCTGCTGCTCCAGCAGCTTGGCGGGGTTTTGCCAAGCCTCTGCGAAATAGACAGTTGCTGCTCGTGCGAAAAGCTCTTGATTCGGACCGTCCAGCGCAGAGGTATGAGGCTTTTTCGACGCCATAACTTCGACAAGCCGCTTGGATAGGGTTTCGACCTTTTCCATATTTTCTTTAATTCGTTCAATATGTTCTTCTGTCACTTCGGGCATTTGGTCTTCACTTGTTGTCATTTTAACAATTCCCCCTTAACCTCGCTGCTATGCAGAATAACGTCGTGGGTGTCGGGGGACAAAGCGGCGAATGGTCCGAACCGAACAGCCTTAGACTCTGGAGGCCGCTTCCATGCGCTACATGATGACCTACGACTTGATGGAGACCATGCGCAACACGAACCAATGGCTTGGTTCGACTGCCAGCGCGATGGCGTCCTACCCGTTGTTTTCGATGGTTCCAAACCCGGCCTTCAGTTGGATGGCCGCCTGGGGTGAGGTGACCGAGCGCACCTTCCAGCGCATGGTTGTTAAACCCGACTGGGGCATTCGTACGTTTACCTGCGAAGACGGCAAAGATCATCTGGTTGATATTACCACGGTTCTGGAACGTCCTTTTGGCGATCTCATCCATTTCAAGGTAAATGGACGAGAAAAGCAACCGCGCAAGGTTTTGCTGGTTGCGCCGATGTCGGGGCACTATGCGACATTGCTGCGCTCGACCGTCAAAAGCCTGCTTGTTAATTGCGAAGTTTATATCACTGACTGGCATAACGCGCGCGATATTCCTGTGTCTGCAGGCAAGTTCGATGTCGAGGATTACACGCTTTATCTTGTCGATTTCATGAAAGAGCTGGGGCCAGACACCCATGTTGTTGCTGTTTGTCAGCCCGCACCGCTGACTCTGGCCGCAACCGCTTATCTGGCTGAGCTCGAACCTAAGGCGCAGCCCAGCACCCTGACACTGATCGGTGGCCCGGTTGACCCAGATGCGACACCGACTGATGTCACGGATTTCGGTCGCCGCGTGACAATGGGCCAGCTGGAAGAAACCATGATCCAACGGGTTGGTTTCAAATACAAAGGTGTAGGCCGCATGGTCTATCCCGGCCTACTGCAACTGGCCTCTTTCATGTCGATGAATGCCGAGCGGCACTCCAAGGCGTTTTCAGACCAGATCCAGCGCGTGATCCGGGATGAGGCGTCCGATCATGATGCACATAATCGCTTCTACGATGAATACCTGGCCGTCATGGACATGACCGCCGAGTTCTACCTATCCACAGTGGAACGTATCTTCAAAGGGCGTGAGATTGCGCGCAACGAATTTGTTGTAGCAGGTCACAAAGTCGACATTAGCAAGATCACCGATGTCGCGGTCAAAACCGTCGAAGGCGCGAATGATGATATCTCGGCCCCGGGCCAATGCATTGCCGCGCTTGATCTGTGCACCGGCCTGTCGGACAGCAAAAAGGCCAGCCATGTTGAGCCGAATGCAGGCCATTACGGCATTTTCGCCGGCCGCAGCTGGCGCGACAATATTCGTCCGCTTGTGATTGATTTCATGAATGAAAACAGCCGCAAGCCGCTGCGCCGGGCAGCGAACCGAAACAAAGTGGCCTGAGACGATGGGCGAGAGCGATCAATCCGGTCTCGCGTTCTCTTGCACCTGCGGTCAGACTACAGGGCGCATCAAGCCACAGGGTCTCAAACATGGCTCGCATGCCGTGTGCTTTTGCGCCGATTGCCGCGCAGGACAATTGTATTTTAAACAACCCGACCCAGCGCCCGGCCCTGTTGAAGTGTTTCAGATTGCCCCGCACGAGCTCATTTTTGAAACAGGTAGTGAGAATCTGGCCGCGATAAAGTTGAGCCCAAATGGCATGCTGCGTTGGTATGCGACATGCTGCAACGCGCCGCTTGCGGCAACGCCAAACACGCCGAAATTCCCATTTGTCGGTTTCATTGCGGCCCGTTTCAGCGACACTACGGCCCTGGGCCCCATCACAACACGGGCCTACATCCCCACATCGGGTGGCAAACACAAGCACGCAGGCATTCGCGCGGCAATTGTCGCAATGCTCAAGCGTGTTGCCAAATCGCGCCTGTCCGGCAAGTGGAAGCAAACACCATTCTTTGACGTCGCAACCGGTGAGCCGGTGGTCAGCCCCAAGCTGATCGACAAATCCGAACGCGATGCTCTTTACCCGTAGCTGGGTCTTGGGTTGAAGTTCAACCAGCCCTGCAAGGCTGCATTCAGCACATCCGGGTTTTCCAACGTCGGAAGGTGACCTGCACGTTCAATCATCTGCAATCGGGCTTCGGGGATCATCTCGGCCATAAACTCATGCTTACGCGCCGGGATAAGTGTATCATGTGTTCCGCCAAGGATCAGACCCGGAACTTTGACCCGGCAAAGGATGCTTTGTTGATCCGGTCGTCGTTGCAAGGCCCGCATTTGACGCACAAATACATCGGGGCCCAGATCGATAGCCATGGCAAAGAGTTGATTCAAAATCGGGATACGTTGTGGCCCTGGGGCCAGCGCATCCGACCCGATCACCTTGCGCATCACTTCTTCCAATCGCCCGGCTTGCGCACCAATGATCAACTCCTCGCGTGCGGCGGCCATCTGCGGCGTGTCGGCCTGCGCATCGGTCGAAATCAGGCAGAGGCGTGACACCCGATCCGCCGCGCGCCTTACGATCTCAAGCGCGACAACACCGCCCAGACCTACCCCCGCCAGGGCAAAACGATGCGGCAGCTGATCGAGCAGGCCAGATGCGATCTCTTCGATCCGTTCGCCTGATGAAATCGGCGCAAACATCACAGCCCGATCGCGCGACAGCGCGTCGATCTGAGGATGAAACAATCGGGCGTCACACATAAAACCGGGTAGCAATACCAGCGGCTCGATCACGCGGGGCCTCCATCAGTTCGGGCTTCCGAACCCCTTCTTTTTCTTCGCAGGATGAGAGTTTTGTCCGGCCCCGGCAAGCAGAAACTTACGGATAGCGGATACCGCGAAAAGCTGGGAAATCGGCGTATCGGGCCTGTCTGGCCGTTTGGCTTTCGCCCGGCTCGGCCCCGGGGCGTAACAAACACCCCCGAGGTGCGATGTAACTATCGATCCGGCCTACCGGTTCGGGCCGCCAAACTAGATTGAAGGCGCTGAGCTTGGGAAAGAACCAGATTTCGGAATAGTCCAGATGATCATGCATCCACCACGCAAGATCGCGCCAATCCCGGCCTTGCTCATATTGATCCGCGAACCACGGGATCACAATCGACGCCCCAGCGATGCGCGCGTCTCCAACGCCTCGATCCCAGATGTGACATTCCAATGGGTTATCGTTGCGCGCGCAATTCAGCCGGTTTTCGTTACCGAACTGGTTCAACGACGGCGAGCGATAGCCCGAGCGGACAGCAACGCGCCCAAATGTCTCCTCAAGCGGGTCCAGCAAAGTCTGGCAAAAGGCACGACCGGTCTCAATCGCAAGATCAGGGTTTTCAGGGATGTTCTGGTGTTGGTGGAAATTCCCGATCTCGGAATACAGAAAATCCCGCATGAAAAAGTGCCGTGACAGGCGCACGCGGCCAAGCGTTTCAAGGCTCCACATGCTGCCCGGTTTGCGCATCCTCAGTATCCTGTCCAGCGAAAGGCCCCGTCCGAGCGAAGCGTGGAAAAGGGGTTGAAAGCAACCTCCCAGATCGTTCCGTCCGGAGTGCGGAAATAGCCGTGATGCCCGCCCCAAAATACATCCGATGCGGGTTTCAGGACCGTAGCGCCTGCCGCCTCGGCATCGCGCAGAACCTGCGCCACCTCTTCTTTCTGTCGGCAATTATAGCTCAGCGTGATCGCACCGCGGTTCAAACTATCTTTGGCGACGCCGATCTCATCGGCTAATGCGGACAAAGGGTATAGACCAAGCGTTTGACTGATCAGATCAAAGGCGATCACACCATCCGGGCTGTCGACACGGTTCCAGCCCATCGCCTCATAAAATGTTGCCGCAGCTTCAGGGTCTTCGACCCCGACAGTGATTAGGCTGACTCGCTGTTCCATCACTCCACGCCCTGGGTTTTCAACCAGTCCAAAATGCCAGAAACTGCCGCGTCAGTCTGCCCGGGCGACATCAAACGCCCAGCGACCACATGAGACATCGGATCATCCCCCTCACCCATTGTGACCAGCTGCACCGTTGCATCAGCCCCCCAGCTCTGCGCCACTTTGTGTGTCCGATCCGGGCGGACGACTTGATCGTCATCTGAAAACCAGAACAAGGCCGGCACCTGTGCGCCTTCGAAATCCAGCGCGTAGATCGTATCCACCAGTACTGTCATGGGCACGACAGCGACCCACGGGTAAACCGAGGACCAGTATTTGTTTTTCTCGGGGTCCGGGCCCGACACGTCCCGTTCCTCTCCCATCAGCAGAGGCAACCAGGACCGGGCCCATGGCAGGCCAGGAATAAAGGCGACCGGTGTATTCACGCCAAAGTTTGGCGAGACGAAGACCATGCCAACCACGTCTGTGCTAAGGTCAGGGTCAAGGGCGGCTGCTGTGACCAGTGTCCCACCGGTTGAGGTAGACATGACCACAACCTTGTCGCCCACGGCCCGTGCGGCAGCCAACCCTTCGGCCAGATCCTGCATCCAACCCGAGGCTGTTGCCTCGCCCATCGCGGCACCATTGCGCCCGTGACCTTGCAGACGGGTATAAACCAGATTGGCGCTCAGCGCGTCCGCGACCCTATCGGGGACTGGTCTGATTTCTTCGGAACTGGCCGAAAAGCCATGCACATACAGAACCGAATAAGGCGTGCGTTGCTCTTTGTAGCCGTCCTGCCAGATCACACGCTTTTCAACACCGGGCACGATGTCATCAAAGGCGGATTCGGTGCTTTCGAAGTAATCCTGCACCCCTTCTCCGAATCTGGCGTTGTCGAAGCGCGGATGAAGATCGACCTCTTCACGCGGACCGAACCAATAGACCAGAGCACCAACTACGATCAGCGCCAGCAGAAAACGCCCGAGGTACAATCCAAACTTCCGCATCAGCCTTCTCCCATCACGTCCAGAATTGCACGCTCGATCAATGACAGGCACAGTTCATCGGAGAATCTGTGGTCGGCATCTTTAACCAACAACAGTCGCATATCAGGCCCTGAGGCATGATCCAGCAAGCGCACCGCCGTTTCAGTCGATACAGCGGTATCCGCAGTGCCCTGCAGAAAACGTGTTGGGAAAGGTAGATCCAGCGCTTCTCTCAGCACAAGATTCTGACGCCCATCGTCAATCAGGCGCTTTGTGATGATGTAAGGCTCCATATAGTCCGACGGCAACTCAACCTGGCCAACTGTTTCCAGCGCTGCCTTCTGCGCATCTGTAAACGACGCCCAATACCCATCTTCCGTAAAGTCCGGAGCGGCGGCGATTGTGACCATCCCCACGATGCGATCTGCGAGGGTTTTGGCGAGCAACAAGGCCTGCCAGCCCCCCATGGAAGAACCCACGATGATCAAAGGCCCCTGCGTCAGCGCGGACACTGCGGCAACTGTGTCTTCGTGCCAATCTCCGATGCTGCCTTCGGTAAACGCACCCGAACTTTCACCATGGCCGGAATAGTCAAACCGCAAGAATGCTTGCCCGCGCGTTTTGGCCCAAGCCTCTAGATGAATGGCTTTTGTGCCTTCTTTGTCTGATTTTAGACCTGACAAAAACACGATGGTCGGGCCTTGGCCTTCGCTCAGATCATAAGCGATCCGCCGCCCCTGATCGGTTATCAAAAAAGCGCTCATCTTGCCGCCCTTCATATTTTGATTTGTGACACCCTAGCCCGCGCGGGCTGGGAGTTTAAACCTGATTTCAGATTTTTTATGTTACCATATTGTCACGTGACTATCGAATCACGTATAAGATATTTATGGACATGCTATTCAAAGCTCTGAATGACCCCGCTCGCCGCGAGATTCTGGACCTGCTGCGACAGGAAGATGGTCAATCTCTGTCGCAGTTAGAGGCACATTTCGACATGACCCGCTTCGGCGTCATGAAGCATCTGAAACTACTGGAAGATGCTGGGCTGGTCCTGACCCGCAAACATGGACGGTTCAAATATCACTATCTTAACCCCTTGCCCTTGCAAGAGATGCTAGACCGTTGGGTCGCCCCTTTTCTTCAACCTCAAGCCAGCGCGGTCAATGCGCTGAAACTCAAATTGGAAACGGAGACTCGTATGGGAAAACCAGATTTTATGATGCAGACCTTTATCCGCTGCACACAGGACGCGCTGTGGGATGCATTAACCAAGCCAGATCAGATGGCAGCCTATCACTTCCTGTGCAACGAAGTACGCGGAGAGGTCTCGCCTGGTGCAACAGTGCATTTCATTACCCCTGACGGCAATGAGATGCTGCGGCAGATGACCCAAAAGCTGGACCCGAAAACCCGGATCGAGATGGGGTTCGAGCCTCTGTTCATGGGCCCCGACGCCCCGCAATCATCAATGGTTTATCTGATCGAACCGCAGGGCGATGTCTGTAAGCTAACGATCGAACACTATGACCTTGCAGTTGGTCAGGAAGGCTTTGCCGAAGGTTGGGCGCGCCTGGCAGCCTCACTCAAGAGCTGGCTGGAGACCGGTGACGCTCTGAAGGAGAGCGCATAATGGCTGAGTTTCCAACTGAACTGGGCGTACTGACATGCCTAATGCTGCTCGCTGTTTCCATGTGGATTCCATACGTGGTTGGCGTTTCGACCGACCCCTCGGGCGAGGAAGCCTTTGCCCGACCTGCACAGATTCCAAACCTGCGCCCCTGGGTGCAAAGGGCACATCGCGCGCAGTTGAATCTGCTCGAACAGGGTATGCCGTTTGCCGTTTTGGTTCTGATCGTCAACACGTTGGACGGCTTTACGGTGCTGACCTATTGGGCTGCCGTTGTGTTTTTCTGGGTGCGCGTCCTACACGCCATCGGTATGATCACGGGCATTGCGCGCATGCCTCTGCGGCCCATTCTGTTCACAGCTGGATGGGTGTGCTGCCTGATCATGGGCTACGCGGTTTTTGCCGCTGCCTGAACGCCCGACACCGTGCCACGCGATCCTCTGGTTGCGTGGTGCTTTTCGCATTTGCGCTCAAAGCGGTTGACTTCACGCCGCGCCAGTAGCACATAGCCAAAACACCATAACCCGCAACCGGGCGTTCAGTGGGCGCCAAACCGACGAGGAGAGCCAGACCATGGCCCTGGATTCAAAATCCGTCTCACTCACCTTCCCTGATGGCAATGCACGTTCCTATGACGCTGGTGTCACGCCTGCGCAGGTGGCTGCCGATATCTCGACTTCTTTGGCTAAGAAAGCGATCTCGGCCACCGTCGATGGTCAGCACTGGGACCTGCAATGGCCCATCGATGCCGATGCGCAGATCGCCATCCACACCATGAAGGATGAGGCGCAAGCCAATGAGCTGATCCGTCACGATCTGGCCCATATCATGGCGCGCGCGGTGCAGGAGATCTGGCCCGACACCAAGGTCACTATCGGCCCGGTGATCGATAACGGTTGGTATTACGACTTTGACCGATCCGAGCCGTTTACGCCCGAAGACCTCGGCCTGATCGAGAAAAAGATGAAGGAAATCATCAACAAGCGCGATCCCGTGACCACCGACGTCTGGGACCGTCAGCGCGCGATTGATTTCTATACCCAGAACAATGAGCCCTACAAAGTTGAGCTGATCGAATCCATTCCGGGCGACGAATCGCTGCGCATGTATTGGCATGGCGATTGGCAGGATCTGTGCCGTGGGCCGCATTTGCAGCACACCGGTCAGGTGCCGGGCGATGCGTTCAAGCTGATGTCGGTTGCGGGCGCATACTGGCGCGGCGACAGTGATCGCCCGATGCTACAACGTATCTATGGCGTGGCCTTCACCGGCAAGGAAAAGCTCAAGGCGCATCTGCATATGCTGGAGGAGGCCGCCAAACGCGACCACCGCAAGCTGGGCCGCGAGATGGACCTGTTCCATTTTGAAGAACATGCACCGGGGTCTGTCTTCTGGCACCCCGCCGGTTGGCGCGTATTCCAAAACCTGATCGCCTATATGCGTCGCCGCCAGGAAGCGGCTGGCTATGTCGAGGTGAACACCCCCGACATCATGGACCGGGCCTTGTGGGAAACCTCGGGCCACTGGTTCAACTACATGGAGAACATGTTCCTCGCCAAAACGCATGACGAACGGGACTATGCGCTCAAGCCGATGAACTGCCCGGGGCACATGATGATCTACAATCACAGCCTGCGCAGTTATCGCGAGCTGCCGATGAAGATCGCCGAGTTCGGCAAAGTGCATCGGTACGAGCCTTCGGGTGCGTTGCATGGCCTGTTGCGCGTGCGTAGCTTTACGCAAGACGATGCACATATCTACTGCACACCTGAGCAGCTGACTGACGAATGCCTGAAGGTCAACGACCTGATCCTGTCGATTTACAAGGACTTCGGCTTCGAAGACGTGCATGTTAAACTGTCTACCCGCCCTGAAAACCGGATCGGTAGCGACGAAAGTTGGGATCTGTCCGAGGGCGCGTTGAAGACCGCGCTGGATCGGGCCGAGATGAGCTACACAATCTTCGAGGGCGAAGGTGCGTTTTACGGGCCCAAGCTGGAATATGTTCTGCGCGATGCCATCGGCCGCGACTGGCAGTGCGGCACCCTGCAGGTTGACTACAACCTGCCGGAACGGTTTGGCTCGACCTATGTCAGCCAGTCCGGCGAGAAGCTGGCACCGGTCATGTTGCACCGTGCGCTCTTTGGCTCGCTGGAACGGTTCATCGGCATTCTGATCGAGAACTGGGAAGGCAAGCTGCCGTTCTGGTTGGCCCCACGCCAGGTTGTGGTCGCCTCGATCACCTCGGACGCTGACGCCTATGTACAAGAGGTTGTCCAAGCGCTCAAAGCAGCGGGCGTTCAAGCCGAAGCTGACATTCGCAACGAAAAGATCAATTACAAGGTCCGCGAACATTCGCTGGCCAAAGTCCCGGTGATCCTGGCCGTTGGTCATCGTGAGGTCGAAGACCGCACCGTCAGTGTTCGACGCCTTGGCGAAAAACAAACGCAGGTTCAGCCGCTTGAGGCTGTAACAAATGAGTTGTCGCAGGCCGCGACCCCACCCGACCTGTTGTAACATTCGGCACCATCTCGCCGGAAATCCGACCCCGGAACAGGGGTCGGATTGAAACACACTATCCTTTTCCCTTCAAAAACAGTAGATTACCTTACAAGGGCGCGCCCCGCGCCCTGACGCGCTTGTGAGACACGGGCTCGTGAATTTAACAATAGCCAACTTGCCCTTACCTTTGTCATTGTCACAAGCAGACATACCCAGTCATCAAGAGGATTTCCGAGATGTCGAACACAGCAAAGTCCCTGGTTATCGCAACCGCAGTCGCAGCCGCCGTATCGGGTGCAGCAACCACAGCAACCGCCCAAGCCAAAGAAAAATGCTATGGCGTTTCGCTGGCCGGTCAGAATGACTGCGCAGCAGGCCCCGGCACCACATGTGCGGGCACTTCAACCGTTGACTATCAGGGCAACGCCTGGACCCTGGTTGACGCAGGCACCTGCGGCGATATCGAACTGCCTGCAGAGGCAGACGGCACACCGCGCAAAGGTTCGCTGGAAGAGCTGAAGCGCGACCTGCCGGCATAAGCGTCGAGCAAACGACTTTAGGGGGCGGGCACCTTCGCCCGCCCTTTTCTTCGATCAGAAGGAGCGTGCAAATGCTGGATGATGCCCTCAGATCCAACCGTCTGCCCGCAGCGCCGGGTGTTGGATACAAACCACAGCATTTTTCGCAAATACTGGAGCACGCCCAACCCGTCGCCTGGCTTGAAGTTCATGCCGAAAACTACATGGGAGATGGCGGTCGCCCATTGGCTCAGCTGCGCCATCTTGCAGAACAATTTCCGATCTCCGTTCACGGCGTTGGCTTGTCCATCGGTGGCGAAGGCCCGCTAGACCCCGATCATCTGGCCCGGCTCAAACATCTTGTCGGCTGGCTGAGCCCAGCCAGCTTCTCAGAACATCTGGCCTGGTCGACCCATGACAGCCATTTCTTCAACGATCTGCTGCCCCTGCCCTACACCGATGCCACTTTGGCGCGGGTTTGTGCACAAATTGATCAGGTGCAAGAAACGGTGGGCCGTCAGATGCTGCTGGAGAATCCCTCCAGCTATCTGGCGTTCGAAGAAAGCACATGGTCGGAACCCGATTTCCTGCACGAGATCGCCAAGCGTACAGGCTGTGGCTTGTTGCTGGATGTGAACAACGTCTTTGTCTCGGCCACCAATCTGGATTTCTCACCCCAAGGTTACATCGATGCATATCCGCTGGATCAGGTAGGCGAGATTCACCTGGGTGGTCATGATGAGGACGAAGACGATCACGGCCATCCCCTGCTGATCGACAGCCACGGCCGCGAGGTTGTGGACCCGGTTTGGGCGCTGCTGGACTATGTGCTGGAACGGTCAGGCCCCAAACCTGTGTTGGTTGAGTGGGATACAGATGTCCCCGATTGGCCGGTGCTGCGCGCCGAAGCGGAACGCGCACAATCCGCATTGGAACGGGTTCCTGCATGAGCGTTTCGCAAACCGAATTTCACGCGGCCTTGCTGGATGCGAAAGCACCAGTTCCCGAGGGTTTGAAGGACGCAGACGATCAACCAGCGGGTCGCCGGTTCAGCGTCTATCGTAACAATGTCGCGGTATCGCTGACCGAGGCGATGCATCAGGCATTTCCTGTTATCACCAAGCTGCTGGGCACTCAGAATATGGACGGGTTGTCCGGCATTTTTCTGCGCCAGCACCCTCCGACCTCGCCGTTGATGATGTTTTATGGTGAGGCGTTTCCCGACTTTCTGGCCAACATGCCACAACTGTCTCATCTGGCCTACCTGCCCGATGTGGCCCGGTTGGAACTGGCCCTGCGCCAGTCCTACCACGCCGCAGACAGCCGACCTGCGCCCGCGGATGCACTGGCTGTCTCACCCGAAGAGATCATGCGCGCCCGGTTGGTATTCGCGCCTTCGATGCAGGTCATCCGGTCGGATTGGCCTATTCATGCGATCTGGCGCTTCAACACTGAGGCTGACGCGCCCAAGCCCTCAACCGGGGCCGAGGATGTGCTGATCACCCGCCCTGAATACGATCCTACCCCTCACTTGCTGCCACCGGGCGGCGCGGATTGGATTGCCTACATACAATCAGGGGACACCATCGGCGAAGCATTCGAAAAAGCCGCCGCTGAAACTCTGGGCTTTGATCTTGGACCCACGCTGGCATTGCTGTTGCAAGGCGGTGCCATAACTTCTGTGACTATCGAAAGGCTGGAAACATGACTGCCCTGATCTCAATCCACAACAACGTTCTGGGCAAGGCGGACCATGCGTCCGGCTGGCTGACACCCACGCTTGCGCGGCTGGTCTTTATCGCCGTGCTGCTGGTCTACTATTGGAACTCGGCCATGCTGAAGATCGATGGGTCGATCTTTTCACCATCTAGCGGAGCATTTGGACAGATATTCCCCAAAGCGGCCGAGGCTGTTTTGTGGGACGTCACGCAGATGACCTTGTACCAGCGCCTCGTGGTTTTCCTTGGCACCGTGGCCGAGTTTGTACTACCCGCCCTATTGCTGGTTGGCTTGTTCACACGTCTGGCTGCACTGGGCATGATTGGCTTTGTCTGGGTTCAGACGCTGGTTGATGTGACCGGCCATGGCGTGAAACTGGGCAGCCTTTTCAACGCAGCCCCGGACATTCTGGACCAGCGAGTTTTGTGGACCTTCCTGTTCCTCGTGATCGTGCTCAACGGCGCGGGCCCTCTGTCGCTGGATCGCCTGTTGAAGCTGAAATGAGCTAGAAATGCGCCTTGGGTTCGTCTGGTTTTCCAGCGGCGAGCCCAAGCACCCCGGCAACGCCGGCAAACGCAATCGGGAACATGGTGAAGACACCAAACCCAAACGCATAATACATCCCCGCAGCTGAAACCAACAGCAAGATGCCTGCGATCAGAGCACGCGCATGGGCCATCGCACCCCCTGCGATCGCCAGCAATGGCGCAACGATCGAGGCCGTTTGGATCAAACCGGGGTTATCGACCTGCTCGGCAATGCCTTCAATATCGCCGAAATGCTTGATCGCCTCGACATATCCGTATCCAAAGAACCCAACAATCATCCCGATCAAACCGGCGATGACACCTAAAATCATTGCGGCGTTTCGCATAAACCATCCTCGCAGTTGCGTCAGATCAGATAAGCATCCGATCAGGCGACGCCAAGCGTTGACCGCGTTTCAGCCGTCCAACCCAACGTCAACGAGCCATCTTTTTCAATCAGTGGACGTTTCATCAGCGTCGGATGTTCTTTCAACAACTCCATTGCGGGGCGAGACCGCTGCGCATCGTCCAAACCACGCCAGGTTGTCGAACGTGTGTTGAGCAAATCGTCGCCGAACGTGGCAAGAGCCTGCGACAGCAAATTTTCTGGAACGCCATCTGCGCGCACATCCACAAACTCAGCATTAGGAAGAGATTTCAAAGCCTTGCGGCACGTATCGCAAGTTTTAAGCCCATAAAGACGCATGTCTATCCTGCTCCGATGTTTGTTTCAATTTTAGGCGAACCAACTGGTTTCCAGCGGTTATTCTTGATTTTTTACTTCACCGTGCAATGTTGAAAAAGGTGAAACATGCAAAATCAGCTGTCGTCAGCATTGGAAACAGCCTGCTTTTGCGGTTCTGCCAACCACCGCCCCACCTATTTGTGGGACAATGCGAAAGTAGAAGGAGACACGGGAGATGCCAACTGGCACCGTGAAATGGTTCAATACCACCAAAGGCTATGGGTTTATTGCCCCCGACGAAGGGGGCAAAGATGTGTTTGTGCATATCTCGGCCGTAGAACGGTCCGGCCTGACCGGGCTCGCAGACAATCAGAAAGTCTCGTACGAGTTGCAGGACGGACGTGACGGCCGCCAGATGGCAGCTGATTTGAAACCGTTGTAACGACGCCCCCGCCCCGCGCAGGGTTTTCCAATTAAGGTTGGCGGCCAATTTCCGGCCGTCACCCGCCCCCTATCCGGCAAATGCCCTATCCTCGTGCTGGCTTATCCTCAGCATGCGAATACCAGTCTTGTCCCATCGCAACGATGCAGGATGTACCGGTGGCATAGGTCACAACCATGGTCCAGTCGCCCCGATCACTGCTCCAGACCTCCATGATCTGTTCAGGCCCGCGCATGCCCGTTGCAATACGGGCAGAGCGAAATTGAGCCTGCAACTTGTCATGCAATCTTTGCGTTGGTTCACACAGAACCTCGGCAATTGGGTTTTTGGCAACAGCCGGTCCGGCCAGCGCCGACACCAGACCAAGAACGGAAAAAAACGAAGCATAGGTCATGGAACCAAAGTAACAGTTTCATGACGGTTTGTATAGACAATCGCTATGCTTTTGAATCAGTTTTCCTTGATGATGGCCTCGAACTCACGCCATTCCCGCGCTGTCATGCCTGAACTTTCCTGAGTGACGCTTTCACCAGCCAGCATCCGGCGCAGGCTGTCGACCATCTGAGCGGAAAGGTTCACAGCGCCAAGGCGGTAATCTTCGAACGCGCGATAGGCAAAGGGCACCCAATCGGCCACGATCTTGCACATGGCATCGGCATAGACCCGGATCTCGTATTGCGCATGTGGATCGGCGCGCAGGCGCAGGAAATGGAACAGGTTGTGCAGATCAACCTTCCAATACCATTGCGTATAGATATTGGCTGGCAAGTTCATCCGTGCCAATTCACGCGCCAGCCCCTGCTGCCCGTCCTGGCTGATCATCGCCTCATAATTGTCGTAGCAGCGAGTGCTGTCCGCCTTGAGCATTTCCAGAACCCGCGCGGCCTCTTCCCCTTCCAGAGCTGATCCGCGGCCTTGATTGTTCACTTCTGACTGCGCGGCGACATGCTCGGGCGCGGGGATGTAAAACTCACGATCCAGAATGGAATAGCGCGCCGAGTATTCGTTCACATTTGCAGTCCGGTGGCGAATCCACTGGCGTGCAACAAAAACCGGAAGTTTAACGTGCAGCTTGACCTCGCACATCTCGAACGGGGTCGAATGCCAGTGCCGCATCAGATAGCGGATCAGCCCTTCGTCATTCTGAACCGACTTCGTGCCCTTGCCATAAGACACGCGTGCCGCCTGACAGATGGCCGCATCATCGCCCATATAGTCGATGACGCGGACAAAGCCATGGTCCAGCACCTGGTGCGCAGTATACAGGTGATCTTCCATCCCCGTTGCAACGACACGGCGTGTTTGATGCGACTGCGCGCGCTGCGCTTCGATCTCGGCCTGTTGGTCGGCAGACAGGGGCATGAAAACTTCCTTTCGATACTGAGTCGCCAGCCACTATATATCGTCAGATCATCCGCTGGAACCGCAGGATATGGCCTGATGCTCGGTTTTTCGGAATTGTGTTCCCTGCCCCCTCGACACGTCCCGGCAGCGCGCTAAGCTGAGGGCGAACTCATTCCAATAGAAGGATTGCCGAGATGGGGCTGACATATCTTCACACCATGGTACGCGTGAAGGATCTTGAGAAATCCATGGCGTTCTATGAACTGCTTGGCCTGAAGGAAACCCGCCGGTACGAAAGCGAACAGGGCCGGTTCACCCTCATTTTCATGGCACCGCCGGGGCAAGAAGATCGACCTATTGAGCTGACTTACAATTGGGATGGTGACGACGCATTGCCAAGTGACAGCCGCCACTTTGGCCACCTGGCTTACGGCGTCGACGACATCTATGCGACCTGCCAGCACCTTCAGGACAATGGGGTGGTCATTAACCGTCCGCCGCGTGACGGGCGCATGGCTTTTGTCCGCTCGCCCGACAATATCTCTGTTGAGTTGCTGCAAAACGGCGACGCGCTGGAACCAGCAGAGCCCTGGGCCAGCATGGAAAGTACCGGGCACTGGTGATCCGCTCCCTCATAGCACTAGGTCTGGCCGTCCTGGCCAGCCCCGCTCAGGCCGAGCCCTGCCGTCTGGCGCTGGCATTGGCGCTGGATATATCTGTTTCGGTGGACGAGGCAGAAGACGCTCTGCAACGGCAAGGTCTGGCGGCCGCCCTGCTCGCCCCCGAGGTTCATGACGCCTTCTTTTCGTCGCCAATGCCCGTCGCGCTTGCAGTCTATGAATGGAGTGGGCGGTCCGTCCAACATATCATCCTGGATTGGCGGATGATCGAAAACAGTGGCGATGTTCTGGCCGCCGCAACACAAATCAGCCAGTCCAAGCGGTCGGACACCCAATCCGCCACTGCGATGGGATACGCATTGGCCTTTGGCGCCGCCTTGTTGGAACGCGCCCCCCCTTGCCTATTCAAGACCATTGATCTGTCAGGGGACGGATCGAATAATGACGGCTATGGCCCACAAAACGCCTATCGGCACTTCCCGTTCAGTGATGTCGTGGTCAACGGACTGGTCATCAACGCAGCCGATTTCGAAGGCGAGCTGTTCCTGATCCCGTTCTTCGAAAACAATGTTTTGCACGGGCCGGGCGCGTTTCTGGAAGTAGCGCAGGGTTTCGAGGATTTTGAGCGCGCTATGCGCCGAAAGCTGGAACGCGAGCTCAGCGGTTTACAACTCGGAGATCTTCCTTCGACTAACCCGGCACATGTTCTGACGCACCCGCCAGAAAACAAATCGTCGCGTATCAGTAGATATAGCGAATCTGATCCGTCCAGTACCGCTCAACCCGGCGCAGTGATCCGGTGATATCTTCGATCCCCTCTTGCGCCAACACACCGCGGCTTTGCAACCCGTCTGCATGGCGCGCAAAAAGCTCAGATACGATATCCCGGATTTCCCGACCACGTGGTGTCAGCCGCACCCGGACAGATCGACGGTCAATTTCGCACCTCTGGTGGTGCATATACCCCATCTCAACCAGTTTCTTCAGGTTGTAGCTGACATTGCTACCCTGATAGTATCCACGGCTTTTCAGCTCGCCCGCCGTCACTTCATGATCGCCGATATTGAACAGGAGCAGCGCCTGAACGGCGTTGATTTCCAGCACACCGACCCGCTCAAACTCATCCTTGATCACATCCAAAAGCAGCCGGTGCAGCCGTTCGACAAGTGCCAACGCCTCAAGGTAGCTGTTCATGAACCCTTTGGCGCCCGGTGCCGAGACCTGCAATTCCATACTCATCCGACCCTCCGATTCAGTCGCGTTATTTCCGCCACGATGAACCGAAATCCCGAAAAATCAGTTAAGCTGGAATTATCCTTACTTTTGAAAGGTCTGAGCGATGTCGGCGATCAAGTCGGACAGCGCGTCGGGAGGGGGGATCTGCCCGGTCACCCATTGATACAGATCCTGATCGTTTTCGTTCAGCAAGGCGTCATACTGGTCCAGACCCGCCACATCCATCGTGTCCAGATTACGATCAGCATAGGCAGACAGGATCAGGTCCATCTCTTTGATACCCCGCCGCATCGACCGCATTTTCATACGTTTGATGCGGATATCGCGCGCCTCGGTCACTGGCCTGTTTCCAGCATCAGCCGCAACTTTTTTTCCAGCCGTGCGGCGCGTTCCGAACAGGCGCGCATCTCGCCGCGAATTGCGCGCAGCTCGGCGGCGGCTCCGGCAATATCCAGATTACTGCTATCTGCATCTACGGGCGCATCCATCCCTTCGCCTTCGCCGGTGAGCAACCATTTGATCGACACGTTGACCATGCCCGCCATCATCGAAAGCCGGTTCGCACGCGGTTCAGACAAGTCGTTTTCCCAATCGGCAATCGTCGATTTCTTGACACCCAGGCGACGGGCCAATTCTGCCTGGTTCATCCCTGCCGCCTCGCGCGCGCCTGCCAGCCGATCCCCAAATGTCGCCGCGTCTGGTCCAAACCAATCGTATTCGTCGCTCATTCAGGTCTCCGCTTTCCGATTTCATATCGCTTGATCGTCGTTCGGGCGCACCCTATGACAGTCAGGCTGAACATACAAACCGAGGCCGCCATGAGTTTCCTGTCTGCGACATTGTCCCGCGTCAAACCTTCCCCAACGATTGCGATGACAGCCAAGGCGGCCGAACTGAAAGCCGCCGGGCGTGACATCATCGGCCTGAGCGCTGGTGAGCCGGATTTCGACACGCCGCAAAACATCAAGGATGCTGCCGTTGCGGCCATTGCAGCGGGGAAAACGAAATACACCGCGCCTGACGGCATCCCCGAGTTAAAACAGGCCGTTTGCGCCAAGATGAAGCGCGATCATGGGCTCGACTACACTCCCGCACAGGTTTCGGTAGGTACGGGTGGCAAACAGACGTTATACAACGCGCTGATGGCAACCCTGAATGAGGGGGATGAGGTCGTCATTCCTGCCCCCTACTGGGTCAGCTATCCGGATATGGTTCTGCTGGCGGGCGGAACTCCGGTGATTGCAGAAACTTCGCTTCAGACGAATTTCAAGCTGACTGCCGATCAACTTGAGGCTGCGATTACACCCAAAACAAAATGGCTGATCTTCAACTCTCCGTCGAACCCGACTGGTGCGGGTTACAACCACGCGGAGCTGAAAGAGCTTACCGATGTTCTGTTGCGTCACCCCCATGTCTGGGTGATGACCGATGATATGTACGAACATCTGGCCTATGACGGGTTTGAATTCTGCACTCCTGCACAAGTCGAGCCCAAGCTTTATGACCGCACGCTTACCTGCAATGGCGTATCCAAGGCCTATGCCATGACAGGGTGGCGGATCGGCTATGCCGCCGGGCCTGAGGCCCTCATCGCGGCGATGCGCAAGGTACAGTCACAATCCACCTCGAACCCCTGTTCGATCAGCCAATGGGCCGCAGTCGAAGCTTTGAACGGTACACAGGATTTCCTAGCACCCAATAACGTGACCTTCAAACGCCGCCGCGATCTGGTTGTCGATATGCTGAACGCCATCGACGGCATTAGTTGCCCCACCCCGGAAGGTGCCTTTTATGTTTACCCGTCCATCGCGGGACTGATCGGCAAGACAACCCCTGCCGGGACGGTGATTGAAAACGACGAAGCCTTTGCAACAGCTCTGCTGGAAGACGCCGACGTCGCGGTGGTGTTTGGCGCGGCATTTGGCCTGTCACCCAATTTCCGGGTCAGCTACGCGACCTCAGATGAGGCCTTGAAAGAGGCCTGCACCCGCATTCAGCGCTTTTGCGCGGCTCTGACCTGAACGGAGACCTTCATGACGGCCGAACTGCCCGAATACTACTTTCGTGTCCGCGAGAATGGTGCGGCTGTGTTCAAGGTCGACACCGAAAACCGCCAGCGGCGGATCGAGATGGACCAGATTGCGGTGATCAACATCCGCAACGGCGAGGTCAAGCCACATGGTCAGCGTAGCCTGACAGATGCGGACAAGGCTGAGATCACACGATGGATGGAGGATCGCAAGGCCCTTCTGGCCCAGCGTGACATAGATGATATTCACCGGGCGGTTGATTATCTGAACGTGACAACTCAATGGGCACAATCCAAAGCCACCGACGAGCAATTGGACGACGTCACCGACCGGCTCTTGATGGCGATGCACGATCTGCGATCTGTGCTGGTTCGAAAAAAGGCGGATCGACTGGAAAAGGGCTAACAGTTACTCAGCCGGAACACCCACTTCACGCACGGATCGCATCCAGAACCGCGCCATCAGCAGTATGGCTGCACATGCGAGCCCCAGAACCAGGCCCATCCAAACGCCAATTCCATCCATGCCTCGGACAAAACCAAAGTAGTAGGAAGACGGCAGGCCAACGACCCAGTAGCTCAGCCCGGCCATGACCATAGGAATCTTGGCATCCTGCAAGCCACGCAGCAGGCCAAGCGCAATGACCTGAGCGCCATCGACCAGTTGAAACAGCGCTGCCATGGCGAGCAACCCAGTTCCGATGGCCAGGATCTGGCCACGCTGTGGGTCATCAGATTCCATAAACAGGGAAATCAAAGGCTCGGCACAGGTGAGGAACAGGATCACCGTCAAAACGGACATAACCAGTGACATGATGGTCACTGCGATGGCGCCTTTTTCAAGATGTGCACGATCTCGACGGCCCAAAGCATTTCCAGCCCGAATGGTCGCCGCGTTCGATAGACCCAAATGCACCATGAAAGTGGCCGATGCGAGGTTCAACGCAATCCCATGCGCCGCCAGAGGCACCTGACCTAGCCATCCCATCATGACCGCCGAAGTGGCGAACAGTGTGACCTCGGCCAGCGTTGTCAATCCGATCGGTACACCAAGGCGCAGAACGCTTCTAAACATCTCCCAATCCGGGCGCCAGAAACGCTGGAACAGGTTGTATTGCGGCAAAACGTAAACCGCATAGGCAACAACCGCGACCAGCGACACAATCTGAGTGACCACTGATGCAATGGCCGCGCCCATCACCCCAAGCTCTGGCGCGCCCCAGTTCCCGAAAATCAAGACGTAGTTGGTCACGCCATTCACAAGGGCAGCAACAACCGTGATCCACAGGACGATCTGGGTGCGTTCCAACGCCGCAAGGTAGGATTTGAGCACCATGACCAACAGCGCCGGGAACAGCCCCCAACCCGCGACGCGCAGGTATTGTGCTGCAGTTTCCGCCACTTGTGGCTCTTGCCTCAAGGCAATCAAGATCGGATATGACCACCACAGCAATGGCATAACGAGCGCTGCATAAAGCAGCGATAGCCACAGCCCCATGCGTGTCGAGCGACGGATACTGGTTTCATCCTCTTCGGCTGCCGCAGTGGCAACCATTGGCATCACAGCCCAACCAAACCCGGCCCCGAACAGGAACAGAACAAAGAAATAGCTGCTGGCCAGCGTCACCGCCGCTAGGGCCTCGACCCCGTACCAGCCCAGCATGACAGTATCGGTCAAACCGATCGCAAACTGCGCCAGATGCCCGCCGATCAACGGCAGGCCCAGCACAGCAATGGCCTTGAAATGGGCCGGATATGTCATCACCCTGTTCATCCGACCAGCCATATGCGCGGCCCGAAGTCGGGGCAAGAGCGGATCAGATAAATATCGTCATGAGACTTATGCGCTGACGCATGGTTGTGGGCTTCACAACCTCAAAACTTAATTCTGTAAGGTCACGTGTTGGGATGCAGCGAGGCGCCCAGAATATGTTCGGACTGGTGAATCACGTGATGGGCCTGCCCGACGATTAGCGGGTCAGGCTCACCAACGATCGCTTCGTTTTTCTCGGGGTAGTCAAGCGACGCCAGAAAGTGGCGCATGCAATTCAATCGCGCGCGTTTCTTGTCGTTCGATTTGACAATGGTCCAGGGCGCATCGGCAGTGTCGGTATAGAAGAACATCGCCTCTTTCGCCTCGGTATAATCGTCCCACTTGTTCAGGCTGGCCTTGTCGATGGGCGACAGTTTCCACTGTTTCAACGGATCGGTTTCACGGCTTTTGAACCGGCGTTGTTGTTCATCCTGCGTGACCGAGAACCAGTATTTGTACAGCTGAATACCCGACCGGACCAGCATCCGCTCCAGATCCGGTGTCTGGCGCATGAATTCCAGATATTCATTCGGCGAGCAGAACCCCATCACACGCTCGACCCCGGCCCGGTTGTACCAGGACCGATCATAGAACACCATTTCCCCGACCGTTGGCAACTCCTGGACATAGCGTTGATAGTACCACTGACCTTTTTCTTCCCAGGTGGGTTTGTTCAAAGCCACAACGCGCGCCTGCCGCGGGTTCAAATGCTCCATGAACCGCTTGATCGTACCGCCTTTGCCAGCCGCATCGCGCCCTTCGAATAGCAGCACGAACCGCTGCCCCGTTTCCTGGGCCCAAAGCTGTACTTTCAGAAGCTCCGCCTGCAACAAAGCCTTCTGCGCCTCGTAGTCCTTGCGCGCCATCTTTTGCCCATAAGGGTATCTGCCACTTTCAAACGCCTTGCGTATCTTCTCGTGACTGGGTTGAGCAGCCTCCTGCTCCGGCTTTGAGACAATTTTGACAGAAGATTGCTTTCCTTCGCGTGCTGCTACGGCGTCCATGCAGTGTTTCCTTTCCCTCGTTGTTCCCGCACGGCTAGCAGAAAACAAGGAATTGCGCTTTGATCGGCATCAAATAGATGTGAGGAAAACCCATCATATCGCAGTTCAACAATTGGGGTAGAAATGGATACGGAATTCGCGGACCTGAACGGCCACCCCTTCCTATTGCGTCAATGGGGTGAAAGCGACAAACCACCATTGCTGATGTTGCATGGGTTTCCGGAATACGGCGGGGCTTGGAGCGATCTGGCCCCGCACCTATCCCACCGCTTTCATTGCATCGCCCCAGACCAGCGCGGTTACGGGCAAAGCTGGTGCCCTGAGGGTGTTGGCAACTACACCTTGTCCCAGTTGGTGTCAGATATGGTGGCTTTGATCGAACAACTTGGCGGTCCTATATGTGTCATAGGCCACGATTGGGGCGCATCGGTTGCCTATGGGCTGGCAATGTTCCGCCCCGATCTGGTCAGCCGGCTGATTATCGCAAACGGCGTCCACCCCGTGCCGTTCCAACGCGCCATGGCGGCAGGTGGCGCGCAATCCAAAGCCTCAGCCTATATCAACGACCTACGTGCGCCCGACGCAACGCAGCGATTTTCCGCAAATCATTTCGCGCGCCTGGAACGTTTCTTTCGGTTCGGCATGGGGTTGGACTGGTTTTCTGATGCGCGGATGCAGGATTATCGCACTGAATGGGCGCGCCCAGGCCGACTTGAGGCGATGCTGAACTGGTATCGCGCCTCACCGCTTGTGGTCGCTAACCCAGGAGAACCGCGCGCTGACCTGCCCGAACTGCCCCTGGATCGCTTGCAGGTTCAATGTCCACATCTGTTGCTTTGGGGGTCGGATGACAAAGCGTTGTTACCCGAATCCACGGCCGGGCTTGAGGCCTTTGCCCCGGACCTGACCCGCATCGATATTCCTGACACAGATCACTGGCTGCATCACCAGCGGCCCGAGGTTGTCGCCCAAGCCATACTAGATTGGATCGCAGACTGAGCCCCTAGGTATGGCCCCAATCTTCGGGATCATCCGAGTTGTTTGGAGACAACCCGAGTACATCGCCATCGGTCGAGCAGCCCAGCCCCAAAACCGTCCGGTTAGCGTAGGAGAAATAGGCACAGACCTGATTGATCTCTAGTATTTCACCATCCTTCCACCCGGCATCGCGCAGGGCAATCACATCCGCTTCGACCATGTCCCCCGGCGCTTCGGTCAGTTTCCGGGCATAGTGCATCGCAGCAATCTGAGCCGGGTCCAAAGGCGCATCTTCGGCACGCCGCGCCTCAATCGCTGCACGAATAGCGTCCCCGCGCGGCGCATCGCGCAACAGTCGCTGCAAACCGCTGAAATGATGTTCAACGCAATAACCACAGCGATTGAGAGAACTGACCCAAACGCCCAAAACCTCAAGAAACCACTTTGGCACCGTGTTTCTGGAATGATGCAACACGGTCTTATAGATCGCCATATGGCCTTCCATCGAATGCGGGCGCAGGGAATGCACCATCATGATGTTATCCACGTTGTTGTTCGGTCCGGTCACCCGGTCATAGAGTTTTCGCAGCCGCCCTGTGGCCTGCTCAAACGGTACGGTTTTGATCCAGCTCATACGCAACCTGCCTAGTTGATCCCGCCTGCAGGTTACTCGTAAATCTCTGAGCTATCGAGAGAAACCGGAATTCGCTGCGCTTGTGTTGAACATCATTATGCTTTTGCACCTATTTCGTGTATGATGAATTTATACTTTCATTAAAGTTGTTTATCGCGAGTAAATCAGATGAAATTTGTCACGATACTCGAAATCAATGTCGACCCGCTGAGCTCGACCAATGTTACGGTTCTGAACGCGTTTCAAGTCGCGGTCATCGACAATGACGACACCTTGGAAGATCCCGATGCCGATGGTGGCCCGCAGCTGGATGTTTCAGGTGTCCCCGGCTTTATAGGCAACTCGACCAACTTTCAGACCTTCGAGACCTATAGTGGCACAGTCGGCGGTTCACCCGTCACGTTCACGCTGCTTCAGTTTTCGAACCCGCAATACATCATCGTCACCTCTGGTACGGCAAATGTTGGCGATACAATCGCAAACACCAACAACAGCATCGTCACCGCTCCGCCCGTCGACTACGACACACTGCCATCCTTTGTTTGCTTTACCGCCGGATCTTTGATCCTGACCCCATACGGCGAACGGCGCATTGAAACCCTCAGGCCCGGAGACCCCGTCATCGTCGCAGATGGCAGCAGCCGTCCTGTGCGCTGGATCGGTCGGCGGCGTCTCTCCTCGGCTGAGTTGAGGCAATCCCCAAGATTCTGCCCGATCCGCATAGGTAAAGACAGTTTATCGCCGGGATGCCCTGCGCGCGACCTGCTGGTTTCCCCGCAGCATCGGATCGTCGTATCCTCACACCAGATGCAACTGTATTTTGGAGATAGGGTGATGCTTGCGCCGGCCAAAGGGCTTGTTGACGGGCAATCCGTTACGCAGGATCCGCCAGATCAAGACATCGAGTATATCCATATCCTGTTTGACCAACATGAGCTGGTGCAGGTCGAAGGCCTTTGGTCTGAAACCTTTTTCCCCGGGGACACCAGCCTGGATGCGATGGCCCGCGAAACCAAGCGAGAGCTCTTTGAACTGTTTCCCGAACTGATGTCCCGCGATGGGCCATTCGGCGAAACGGTCCTTCCGGTTTTGAAACCGCGGGAAGTGCAGATGTTGCACACCACTCTTCGTGCCCCGACCGGAGTTCCCATCGCCTTTTAGCGGTTTAACTTGCTCGGTCCGCGAACGCGGCCCTGTTGCTGCAAAACGGCATGACAGGGCAATTGAAGCGTGCAAATTGCACACAACACCTCGTGGCCCTCTTCCCCCGAACCACATCCCCTGCCATAATGGGGGGAAACCCAAGAATAAGAGCAGCACCCATGCCCGACGATCTGTTGACGCCCGAAGCAACCACCACCTATGACGCCTCCTCGATCGAGGTGCTGGAAGGGCTGGAACCTGTTCGCAAACGCCCCGGTATGTATATCGGCGGGACCGATGAGCGTGCTTTGCACCATATGGTGGCCGAAATCCTGGACAACTCGATGGACGAAGCGGTCGCGGGCCACGCCAACCGGATCGAGGTTGAACTGCACGCCGATTACGCCCTGACCGTGCGCGACAACGGGCGCGGCATTCCGATCGATCCGCACCCCAAATTCCCCGACAAATCGGCGTTGGAGGTCATCCTGTGTACCCTGCATGCGGGCGGTAAGTTTTCGGGCAAGGCCTACCAGACTTCGGGCGGTCTGCACGGCGTGGGGGCTTCGGTGGTCAACGCGCTGTCGGATTCCATGGTCGTTCAGGTGGCCCGCGACAAGACGCTGTTTGAACAACGCTTTTCACGCGGCATTCCCCTTGGCCCCGTCGAAAAGGTCGGCGCGGCCCCCAACCGACGCGGCACAACTGTCACCTTCCACGCCGATGCCGAGATCTTCGGCCATCACAAGTTCAAACCGGCCCGGCTGTTCAAATCCATCCGCTCCAAGGCCTATCTGTTCTCGGGCGTGGAAATCCGCTGGAAATCTGCCATTGATGACGGCGAAACGCCGACCGAAGCCACGTTCCACTTCCCCGGCGGCCTGTCCGATTACCTCAAGGAAACGATGAACGGCTCGTCCACCTATGCCGAGCAGCCCTTTGCGGGCACCGTGGACTTTCAGGAAAAATTCGGCACCCCCGGCAAGGTCGAATGGGCGATCAACTGGACACCCTCGCGCGATGGGTTCATCCAGTCCTACTGTAACACCGTGCCAACGCCCGAGGGTGGCACACATGTTGCGGGGTTCTGGGCGGCGGTCCTCAAGGGGATCAAGGCTTACGGTGAGCTGATCAACAACAAGAAGGCCGGACAGATCACGCGCGACGATCTGGTCACCGGGGGCTGCGCACTGGTGTCCTGTTTTATATCAGAACCAGAATTTGTGGGTCAGACCAAAGATCGCCTTGCCACGGTCGAGGCACAGCGACTGGTCGAGAATTCTGTCCGCGACCATTTCGATAACTGGCTGGCCGCGGACACGAAATCCGCCGGCGCGATCCTGGATTTCCTCATCCTGAGGGCTGAGGAACGCCTGCGCCGACGGGCCGAGAAGGAAACACAACGCAAGTCCGCCACTAAGAAACTTCGTCTCCCCGGCAAGTTGGTGGACTGTAGTAGTTCAACACGCGACGGAACGGAATTATTCATCGTCGAGGGCGATTCTGCGGGCGGATCTGCAAAAATGGGTCGCGACCGAAAAACACAGGCCCTGCTGCCCCTGCGCGGCAAAATCCTGAACGTGCTGGGCGCGGCCAGTTCCAAGCTGGGCACCAATGCCGAGATCAACGATCTGACCCAAGCACTGGGTGTGGGCCTTGGCACCAAGTTCAATGTCGACGACCTGCGCTATGACAAGATCATCATCATGACCGACGCGGACGTGGACGGGGCGCATATCGCCTCGCTGCTGATGACGTTCTTCTTCACCCAGATGCGCCCCATGATCGACGCGGGCCACCTGTATCTGGCCTGCCCGCCTTTGTATCGCCTGACCCAGGGCGCCAAGCGCGTCTATTGCCTGGACGAGGCTGAACGGGATGAGTGGCTGGAAAAAGGTCTGGGCGGCAAGGGCAAGATCGACGTCTCACGCTTCAAAGGTCTGGGCGAAATGGACGCCAAGGACCTGAAAGAGACCACGATGGACCCGGCCTCGCGCAAACTTATCCGCGTCACGATTGATGAGGACGAACCCGGCGAGACCGGCGATCTGGTCGAGCGCCTGATGGGCAAGAAACCCGAACTGCGGTTCCAATACATTCAGGAGAACGCGCGGTTTGTGGAGGAGTTGGATGTTTGATTACATCTCGACCTGAAGCGCGTGTCTTTCAGTGGGATTTTATCGAAACGTTTGCAAACAACGACTTAAGCAAAATCGTTGGGATTATCCCTATTGCGGGTTACTTAATTCTCTTTAATGACGCACTGATTCAGTCGGTTTCCTTTGACGAACTTGCAGGAGTCTCAACGGAAGACTCATCTCCGTTTGTTTTACTCGGCGTGACAAAACTTCGACTCACTTTCTTTGGGAGCCTATTGGTACTACTGGCAAACGTAACTTTTAGGCTTTTTGCTCCAAAGGTATTAAGTAGTGCAAAATCTAGTATTATTTTTTCGGATCAAGTAGTTGCGAGTTATTCAGTTTCTGAGATTACCGAAATCGAGACAGATGTGATCCAAGAAGATTGGACACACAGAACGCCTTTGCTGTGCGAGGATGAACGATTTTTCTCGATTGTCGAAACAAGAGTTTCACGCGCGGCGGGGTTTCAACGAAAAGAGGACCTAGTTCATAGGTACAGAGAATATATTCGCGCAATGGCACGTGAATGGTGGGTAGGCCAAATGCACTCTCATTGGCTGGCTAGACATGTTTCAATGCTTGCGTGTCTCGTGGGGTATGCACTGTTAGCAATTCCGACCATGGACATTGCGCAAGCTGTATTGCGAGACTTGCTTCTATAGGGGCTAGAGACATTTCGTTCGATCGATCTAACTACTCAGCGAGCGCAGGATATTCGCTCGCACCGATCAAATTCCCGCATTGAGATGGGTATAAACATCCATCTTACTTGGTCACCACCCTCGCGTCGGGCCCCTAGGGCGAGTCGGGCGCGTGCTTGATTCGGAGCATCAAGCATTGACCGGATAAGACAGAGCATCTCTGCCGCCATAGGCCAGGCTTCAGCCCGGCACACCCCTCACACAGCCAACCCGATCAGCGCAACGCCTCCCGTCATCAGCACCGCCGCGCCCAAACGGCGCATCCAATTGCCCTCATGCAGGAACACAAACCCGATCAGCGCCGCGAAGATCACCGAGGTTTCGCGCAGGGCCGACACGGCCCCCAAAGGCGCAAAGTTCTTGGCATACAACACCAGACCATAGGCCGTCATCGACACCAGCCCGCCAAGGATGCCGATCATCCAGACCTTGGCGGGCAGCGCCGCCAGCGTGTCTCGCTTGCGCACCCCCACGAACCCCGCGATGAACAGGTGCAGGAACGCGCCCCAGGCCCAGTAGCTGAGCGTATTGCCCGACAGCCGCACACCGATCCCGTCGACCACCGAATAGATCGAGATGCAGAACCCCGTGCCCAGCGCAAAGCCCAGCGCGCTGCGCCCAACGCCGGATCGCAGGGCGCTCCAACTGCTCAGCTGGATGCCCAGCGCGATCAGGGCGATCCCGCCCCAGGCTTGCAGGGGCAAAACCTCACCCACCAGCAGCATGGCCCAGAGCGAAACCAGTGCAGGCACGATGCCGCGCGCGATTGGGTAAACGACGCTGAGGTCGCCGTGCTGATAGGCTTTGCCCAGCATGAAATAATAGCCGAAATGCACAACGGTCGAGAGAGCGATGTAGATGAAGCTCTCAGCGCTCGGTAGTGGCAGCAACAGGATCATCACCGAGGCTGGGATGACATGCCCAAACGCCACAAGACCCAACGTCGTCGTCCGGTCCGCAGCCGTTTTGACAATGGCATTCCAGACCGCGTGCAGCAAAGCCGCCGTAAGAATGATGAGGATGACAAACAGGGTCACGCTTGTGCCTTCCGCGCTGAATATTCGCCCTGATAGGGTCAGCACCGCAGGTTGCACAGTGTTCAGGCGATCTCAATACGGGATGTGTGGCTTAACCCAGCTTTTCCTGAAGCCAATCGGCAATTTGGGTGGCTGGCCCCTCCCACCCAGGCTCCATGAACAGGAAGTGCGCGTGGTTTTCGACCGGCAGGAAGGTCGCGCGATCCCCGTAAAGTTTCGCCAGCGCGCGGCAGGTGTTGGGGTTCACGGCCCGGTCCTCGGTGCCGGAAACGATCAGCACCGGGCAGTCAACCTTGTCGATATCCACCTTCATCGCGTGGTGATCATCGAACATCCAAAAGAACATCTCGAACATTACGCGACCGCTTTCCGCGCCCAATCGGTCGAACACCTCATGCTGCTGCGCCTCGGGCATCTTGTTCAGTGCAAAGGGGGCCATCAGGTCGAACTCGACCCGCATGGGCTGTTTCCAGAACGCCCCGCCCTCCATCAAAGCGCGTGGCACGGCGCGTTCGTCATCGGTTTCAGGCAACGTCCCCCACGCCGCGTTCGGGTTGATCAATATAATTGCGCTGGCCAACCCACGTGCTGCGACCTGCTGCGCCACAACACCTGCAATGGCGTGCCCTAGAAGGACAGGTTTGCTGTCCAAACCTTCGACAAATGCTGCGATGTCATCTGTGTAGTCCGCGACGCTGGTGTCGATCAGTCCCGGATCCGGCTCGTCCTGTGGATTGCCGCCGTGATACCGCAGAGCCGGAGTATGGACCGTCCAACCGCGCGCACGGAAGAAATCGGCGTAATCCTTCATGCACCACGGACCCGCAAACGCGCCATGTATCAGAACAATGTCGTTGGTCACGAATACCTCCTGACTGCTTAGGTCCAGTATGAGCATCCTGTAAGACGAAACAACTGCATGTGATCCCGGTTGCGCAGCGCATTGCAGCGCCTAAACTTGGTATCATGACATTTGTGACCGAAAACCAGTTGCCCCTGCTTATCCTGTTCTTTGTGCTGGGACTGGTCGGAACCGGCTTTCTGTTCCGCAAACCCGCAGGTCACCGGGCGTGGAAACTGGCTGATCTGGTCTGGGTCGTGCTGGGCGGTATCGGTGCTTTGGTCGCTGTTCTGGCGGGTCTTTATACGGCCGATAGCTCTCGTCTGGATCGGCAGATTGATGTGGCCTATGCAGCCTCATCCGCCTTTGATCGCGATGCGGCGCGCTTCAGGTTGCGGTTCTGCGATCCCGCTTATGACCCCGACACGGGCGTTCTGTGCGAAAAGGTCGAGTTTCTGTCGGCCTCCACCGCCAGCAATGCCGATCTACCCCTTTTCATCGAGGTCACAAATGAGGTCGCTCCGCTGCAAGGGCTGCATTTCCTGTTTGGGCGGCAAGAGAAGGATGAGATGGAGCAGATGTCAGCAAAGGCGGATGCGTTCGACATCGATCAGTTCCTGGTTTTCACATCATTGGACGACGACACACAGACCGCGATTGACAACATGCGCCGCAAAGTGCCCGCGATTGCAGGGGACTACCTGATTTTGGCCCAAAGCTATGACGAATTGATCGAGCAGGTCAGCAAGTTGAAGGACGAATGGGAATACCTGCAGGCCAACGCGCATATTCTGGTTCTGCAGATCGTTGCGTTGTGTCTGGTCAGCTTTGCCGCGCCCTTCAGGCTGGGCAAATCTATTGTCGAACTGCGCACTTCCTTTAGCGCCGATACATCTGAGCAAGATGTTCCGGATCAGCCCCAAGAAGATAGCGCACCAGGGTCCACAGATTCCGAGCGCCCCGCCGCAGCCAACCCGACCGCTCATAACGCTCCGCACTCGTGACGGCGCGCGCCTCCAGCAGCGCGATCCGAGGCAGTGCGCGCGCGAGGGCCACGTCCTCCATCAATGGCTGGTCCATATAGCCTCCGGCACGCAGATAGACATCGCGCGGAACCAACAAACCCTGATCGCCATAAGGCAAGCTGAACAAGCCGCTGCGCAGGTTGGCCCAACCGGCGACCCAGCGCGGGGCCAATCCCTTGGCGCGAAATGACAACCGAAACGCCGCAGGGGATTGCAAAGCCAGATGGTCCGCCACGGGTTTTGCCCAACCTGGTTCCAGCACAGCATCGGCGTGTAAGATCAGCACCCAATCACCCTTGGCCAGGGCACAGCCACGCCGTAACTGTCCCCCGCGCGAGGCGGGTCCGTCGACCAGCTCTGCCCCGGCTTCTTCAGCGATCTCCGGTGTTAGATCGGTCGAGCCACCATCGCTTATGATCAACTCGCGGATCAGGCCCGCATGCAGCCCCTCCATCAGGGCCTGCAAACAAGCGGGCAGCGTTGGTTCTGCATTCAATGTTGGGATCACGATGCTGATCGGCGCGGGCACAGCTGATAACCTCTGGTCTTGGCAGTAGAACTTCCTATATCACGAGGCCAGAGCAAATGACGAGGACCCTGCCATGCCCAATCGCCGCATCCTGCGCCTGACCGGCTCGGATACCGAGAGTTTTTTGCAGGATCTGATCACCAACGATATTGGTGGACTGGAGGCCGGGCTGGTCTATGCGGCGCTGCTGAACCCTCAGGGCAAGTATCTGGCTGATTTCTTTCTCAAGCGAGACGGTGACGCCGTACTGCTGGACGTTGCGGAAGAATTGGGCGACGGGCTGGCAAAACGGCTGGGCATGTACAAGCTGCGGGCAGATGTGGCGATTGAGCCCGCGGGCTTGAACCTCCAGCGTGGCACGGGGCCTGCGCCCGAAGGCGCCCTGCCCGATCCGCGCGATGCGGACATGGGCTGGCGCGTTTACACCGATGGGCCCGAAGGTGATGACGGGACCGATTGGGATGCCATCCGTGTGCGACATTGTATTCCCGAAAGCGGGATAGAACTGCATCCGGACAGCTACATCCTTGAGTCGCGTTTCGAAGACCTGAACGGCGTGGATTTCAAAAAAGGCTGCTATGTCGGGCAAGAGGTTACCGCCCGGATGAAACACAAGACCGAGCTACGCAAAGGACTGTGCCGGGTTCGGGTTGAAGGTAGCGCGCCAGCAGGAACCGAGATCAAAGCTGACGGGAAACCGGCGGGGACTCTGTTCACACAATCCGGGGCGCATGGGATCGCACATCTGCGCTTCGATCGTGCCAAAGGCGAAATGCGTGCCGAGGGTGCAGTGATCACACGCGCCGACTAGACCCGCGCTGTTGCCGATGCGTTACGCTTGAACGCGGCTCAGCCGCGGACAGGTTTGATCTGCTGTCCCGCACTGCCAAACTGAGGGCGTCGAAACCATCCGGGTGCCGTCATGCTAAAGCTCTACACCGCAATCTGGCGCGCCAGCGCAGGGCGGCAGATTATTCTGATCCTGCTCTCACTGGCCGTTGCTGCACTGGCTGCGGTTCCACTGGAGTTTCAGCGTGACATCATCAACCACCTGACCTCGACCGATGTGGGGATCGAGCGGCTGGTTCTGTTGGGCCTTGGCATGATGGGTGTCATTCTTCTAAGCCTCGCGCTGAAATGGGTCTTGGGGTACCGTGCCGGAACCCTGGGCGAGGACCTGATCCGCCTGATCCGCCAGCGCCTTTTGTGGCGTTCGACTGATTTGAACTCATCAGGTGAAACCGTCCGCAAGGGCGCAATGAGCACCGCGATATCGGCCGAGGCCGAGGAGCTCGGGAAATTTGCAGGTGGTGCGTTCTCGGATCCTGTGGTGCAGATCGGCACCCTGATCAGCGTGATCGGCTATATCTCCTCTACCCAACCGGGGCTTGGAATGATTGCGTTTTCGATGATCGTGCCACAAATCGTTATCGTCTTGATGTCGCAACGAAAAGTGAACATCTTTGTCGCTGAACGTGTCCGTGTTCTGCGACAGGCCACTGACACTCTGACCACTGATGATTTGAAAGCGGCCGAACACGATATCAACGCGATGTTTGACGACATATATGAAACGCGGCGGCGAATGTTTCTGTGGAAACTATCAGCCAAATTTCTCCTGAGCGTCATCAACGGTGCTGGTACTGTCGGCGTTCTGATGCTGGGCGGCTGGTTGGTGCTTCAGGGCCGAACCGATGTGGGCACCGTGGTGGCGGCCACAAGCGGGCTCAGCCGCATTCAGGGGCCAACGGCATTCCTGATCGCCTTCTACAGGCAAGTTAGTGCAAATCGTATCAAATATGAACTGATGCTAGAGTTATTCGGCCCCGACCCGTCACACTATCGGCAGACACGCAAGCCATAAGAAAAGACCGCGCAGCGGATGCCGACGCGGTCTATCAGATTTCCGGAACGCTTGATGCAGTGTTACGCGCGTTCGGAGTATTCCATTGTCTCGGTGTTCACGATGATCATCTCATCCTGCCCAACAAAGGGCGGCACCATGACCTTGACGCCATTGTCCAGGATCGCCGGTTTGAATGAGTTCGCAGCGGTCTGACCTTTGACGACCGGCTCGGTCTCGACAATCTTGCAGGTCACCTTTTGCGGCAGCGTCGCGTTCAACGCCTCGCTTTCATAAAATTCTACAACGATTGTCATGCCGTCCTGCAGAAACGGGCGCCGTTCGCCCAGCAGGTCAGCTGGCAGTTCGATCTGTTCATAGGTCTCGGCATCCATGAACACCAGCATGCCATCGGACTCGTACAGGAACTGCTGATCCTTCTGCTCAAGGCGCACGCGTTCGACCTTATCCGCAGAACGGAACCGTTCGTTCAGCTTGGACCCATTGCGCAAGTTGCGCAGCTCGACCTGAGCAAAAGCGCCGCCTTTACCGGGCTTTACGTGGTCCACCTTTACAGCTGCCCACAGCCCGTCGTTATGCTCAAGCACATTGCCGGGGCGAATTTCGTTCCCATTTATCTTGGGCATTACATATTTCCTTCACAAACGGTTGATGCGTCAGTTGCCGTCCCTATATCTGGCAGGACCAACCCTGACAAGACAACGACACTTAGTGCTGCACCCGCAGCAAGCTATGCACATGACGCAACGCAACTATGCATTTTAGGTGTATCCGAATCGCACCTAATAGGTCATAAGGACCGTCACGCCGAAAATGCAAGAGCAAGAACAACAAGGAAGACGAGATGAGAGATTTCGTTGACGGCACTGCCTTTAACAATGAGCAAGGCAATCGTGCTCGCAAACTTTTTGCAGCCGTTGTGTTGGCTGCGCTTGATGATGCTATCGCCGATGACAAGAAATACGGCAATGGCCCCGAACAGATCGCCCGCTGGGCCCGTTCGCGTGATGGGCGCGAAGTTTTATCCTGTGCCGGTATCGACCCCAACGAGCGGGTTGTCGGTGGCTTGATGGAGTTCGTCGGTCGCGGTGTGCGCACCTCTGTAGCGCTGTCCCGCGAAGAAAGTGAGCGTCGCAACGCCGCTCAGCAGGCCGAAGCAGCCTGAGCCTGCTAACAGCAGGTTTGAAAAAACGCGCCCCTGTCACCGGGGCGCGTTTTTCTTTGTGTGGTCAGAAGATTGTGGTCAGAAAAACCGCAACCATTGCCAAGCGGTCCAGAATTCAGCGCCCAGCAACACAGTAAAAAATATCTTGGCCGTGATCGAAAGGCCCCGGCGCCACAAAACCGCATAGGCGGCTGCGCAAATCAGAGTCGAGATCGGCACAACCCAGAATGCGTGATGCGTACTGTCCCAATAACTGACTGGGCTGTGAAAGACCCAATCGCTGAGCGGCCAGAACTGGGGACGCCCATCGCCTGCATGCAACAGGAAGTCGGTTGCCAGATGCAGTAATCCTGCAGAGGCGACCACGGTGAGGAACTGCCATCCTCGCCACATCCCAAGCGCCAAAGCCAACCCCCACAGAAGGAATGAGTTATCGATGGCAAAGATCGTCTGCCATGCAGGCGAGAAATAAAGCTCATCGAAGACAACGTTCGGCGGAATACCCAGAACATAGAGTGATGTACCCGCCATCAGATAAAGCGACAGGTCTGGCAACAGCGACCCCAGCAGCGCGGCCCCCAGGATACGCCCGTGCGCAGGCCGTGCAAAAACGGCGGCGCCGATCAAAAGATGCGCGGGCGTGTTCATCCAGGGCTTTCCCTTCGGCGTCAAATCAGGTCATCTGCACGCCAGCATAGGAGACGACTATGGTTCGTGCCATCATGATTCAGGGTACCGGCAGCAATGTCGGGAAATCGGTGCTCGTGGCCGGGCTGGCGCGCGCTTATACGCGGCGTGGGTTGAGAATTGCTCCGTTCAAACCGCAGAACATGTCGAATAATGCTGCGGTGACCGAAAACGGTGGTGAGATCGGTCGGGCGCAGGCACTGCAAGCGCGGGCTGCAAAACGTGCCACGCATACGGATATGAACCCGATCTTGCTGAAACCCGAAACCGACACCGGTGCTCAGATCATCGTGCAGGGGCAGCGCGCTGGGACCATGAAGGCCGGAGACTACCGCAAGGACAAATCCAAACTTTTGGACGCTGCTTTGGAAAGCTTCGACCGGCTTTGCAGTGATGCCGATCTGGTCCTGATCGAAGGGGCCGGCAGCCCCGCCGAGACCAACCTGCGCACGGGCGACATCGCCAATATGGGCTTTGCCTGTGCAGCGGGTGTTCCTGTGGTTCTGGTCGGTGACATCCACCGGGGTGGCGTGATCGCGCAGATCGTTGGTACCCAAGCCGTACTGGATGACGGCGATCTGGCGATGATCAAGGGATTTGCCGTGAACCGGTTCAAGGGCGATGTGTCCCTTTTCGATGAAGGGCGCGATGACATTGCGGAACGCACCGGTTGGCCATGCTTGGGCGTTGTTCCCTGGTTTCACGATGCGTGGAAACTGCCCGCCGAAGACATGATGGACATTCGATCCCATACCGGCGGCGCCTGTAAGGTTGTGGTTCCTCAACTTGAGAGGATGGCCAATTTCGACGATCTGGACCCGTTATCCGCAGAACCCGGCGTGAGCGTCGAGATCATACCCGCAGGCCGCCCCTTGCCCGGCGATGCCGACCTTGTGTTACTGCCCGGCAGCAAATCCACCATCGGCGACCTGACCTATTTCAGGGCTCAGGGATGGGATATCGACCTGCTGGCGCATGTCCGTCGTGGCGGACATGTTCTGGGCCTGTGTGGCGGCTATCAGATGCTGGGCAAAACCATCGCTGATCCGGATGGCGTGGATGGTCGTCCAGGCACGATTGACGGGCTCGGCCTCCTAGATGTCGACACAGTCATGGCAGGCAAGAAACATGTGACGCTGACCGAAGCCATTGCCCTGCCCAACCGCGCGCCTGTCAGCGGGTATGAAATTCATATGGGCCGGACCGAAGGCCCGGATTGCGCACGTGCTTGGCTGGAGGTCGATGGTCGCCCCGAAGGGGCTGCAAGCGCAAACAACCGTATTCTGGGCAGCTACCTGCACGGCATATTCTCATCCGATGTGTTCCGCGCCCAATATCTGGCAACATTGGGTGTGAAATCTGAGAATGCGTATGAAGACGGGGTTGAGCAAACGCTTGATGCGCTGGCCGATCACCTGGAACAGACCATGGATTTAGACCTGTTGCTGGAACTGGCGCAGGCACCCAAGCGCGCCTGAGCGGCTATTCCAATTCCTGCGCAGCCAATGCACGATAAATCTCGCGCCGCACCATTTTGCGGACATTGCGCGTGATCCGTTCGCCCAACGCGCCTTTCAGCTCTTCCCGGACGACCTCGGCGATCATTGAACGCAGCGCTTCTTCGTCGACTGACAATTCCCGAAGCTGCGCAGCCTCCTGTTCCGCAGCCTCGGTCACGGGCACAGCCTCGGCAGAGCGGATAAATGTGGCGGGCTGCGCCTCATCACTTTCTAACTCTTCTTGTTGAGGCGTTTCGATGACTGGTTCTTCGACGTCGGAAGCAACCTGATCGCTCTGGGGCAGTTCATCTTCTGGCTGTTCATCCAGAGAGGTTTGCCCATCACCTTCAGCAAATGCCGTACCCGTATCCCAGGACAGGCTTTGATTCGGTGTACCTGAATAGGCATCATCGCTGTCACCGTCAGGCTCCCACTGATCTTCAGTACGGGCAATGGCAGCTTCCAGCGCTTCAATCTTTGCGCTCAGGCTGAGTGTCGGGTCGTCCGAATGCTCATCCATCGCCACTTCGCTGGGGGTTTCCTGATCGGCGCCCGCATCATCTCGCACGATATCGCAGGCGCGCAGCAGCATTGGTTTTGCCGAAACTTCGGCACTGTATTCAGGTTCCAGTTTCAACGGGGCAGTTTCAGCCGCAGCGGGTTTTGAGATGCGCAGCGCATCCGTTAGCACCAAACGACCGGGTTTGCGCGCTTTGGCGCTTTGATCAGCCCCCTTGCCCGTTTTACCTTCTTCACTGACAAGACGTTTGACCGAAGACAAAACGTCTTCGATCCCGGCTTTTACGACATTATCCGCCATTTTTCTCTACCGCTCTATCCTCAGGGTAGAGTGTAGCCAATCCTGTCAAAGCGAACAACAGGTAGTATTGCCCGTCAGTCCCGGCGCAACGCTTTTAGCACGCGATCCAGATCCTTGCTCTGTTTGCTGACCTGCGCTGGTGCATTTTTGACCAGATTGTAGTACAGCGTCGGGTCGTAAATCTGCACAGCCAGTCCCAAACGTTCGGCCGTCAGAAGGCCCTGAGCCTGAAGCAGCTGATACGCGGCCAGCGAACGCTCGGTCCGCGATGCGATCTCAGCCAGTTGCGCATCCAGCAAATCCTGCTGGGCCGTCAACACATCCAATGTGGTTCGTGCACCAAGTGTGGCCTCTTCGCGGATACCGTCGAACGCCACCTGCGACGCGCGAACGCGCTCGGTCGATGCCGTCAGACTGGCTGTTGCAGTTTCAAACCGGACATAGGCATCGGTCACGCCCTGCGTGATATCTTTTTGCACATTCAACAGGTTCGCCCGCGACGCATCTCGGGTGGCCATGGCACGGCGGACAACCGCTGCCAATCGGCCACCAGCATAGATCGGCTGGCGGAAGATCAGCGAGACAGATGCGTTTTCGTTGTTGTCGTCATTGTCGTAGCTCTCAGTCAGACCGGCATCTGCACTCAAACTGACATTTGGACCAAGTCCGGCACGCTGCTGCTGAACGGTCAAATCCAAAGCGCGCACCTGATGCTGGGCCGACAAGATCGACGGATGATTGCGAAGCGCCAGATTGATCGCCTCGGACTGCGAGCGCGGTAAGTTTGGCAGGCTGGGCTGCCCCGTTGTGCGGCCCGGCAGTTTGCCGACGGCATTGACATACTCCGCTTGTGCCGTGCTCAGATCACCACGCGCATCGGCAAGATCCGCGCGCGAGCTTGCCAGCTGTGACTGCGACAAGGCCACGTCAGTCCGGGTCACTTCACCCACTTCGAAACGGTCATTCGATGCCCGCAGTTCTTCACTGGACAGATCGACGTTGTTTTGACGAATTTGAACTGTCTCTTCCTGCAAAAGCACATTCAGATAGGCGGTCGCCGCGCGGAATAGAACCTGTTGCTCGATATTGATCAGCGATTGACGTGTCGCCAGAACAGTTTCCTGCGCGGATTGCTTGCCAAGAACGGATGCGCCACCGTCATAGACCAACTGGCTCAGCGTCAGACCCGTGAAAAAATCTGTGGGCTCATTGCTTGATACAACGCCGCTGGTTCTGCTTCGGTTGTAAGTTTGCGTGACACGCACGGTCCAGTCGATGATGGGGCGCAGAGCAGCCAGCGCAATCGCCACGTCTTCATCTGCAGCCCGCAGCAGCGCGCGATTTTGCTCCAACAACCCGCTGGTGTTGTAGGCCCCGATAAACGCATCTGTAAGGTTATCAGCCCATGCCTGACGCAGCGGCATAACGCTTAAGGCCAGTCCTGCGGTCAATGCACACGCTCTGACCAGTTTGCCAGTCGCCGTCCTACGCATCACCAAATCCTCTCAACTCAAAAAATTTCTGCCCTGTCGGCAATTTGCGCCGTCATTTTCAACTAATCAAGGTGGCAGAACAAACTACCTCTGGACTATAGCGAAAATGCACTCTGATGGGAAAAGCTATCCAGCACTGGCGCGCTGGCATTGAAAACGTCACGCCAGCTGACACGCCCACCCGTCTTGCGCCCGATACGAACAACACCCAAGCCGTCCTCGACAAACAAGCAGGCGATGCGGCCATTGTCTTTCAATTGATCCAACAGAGCGCCCGGCACTTGTTGCACCCCTCCCTGGATCATGATCGCATCGTAGGGCCCATGCTCTTCCGCACCCTGTTCTAAAGGACCAACGTGCACCACGGCATTGTCAGCAGCAACTTCGGTGAGCGCATTTTGCGCCTCCGATGCCAATGCTTCGTCGCTTTCCACTGCAACAACCAATTCTGCCATACGCGCGGCTACCGCGGTCGAATACCCCAGAGCCGGCGCGATATCGAGCACGACCTCGTCATTGCAAATATTCAACGCATCCAACATCTTGGCCAGGGTTCGCGGCTCCAACAAACTACGCCCATTCCCCAGATCGATTACATCTTCGACATAGGCGGCTTCGCGCTGCGAATCCGGCACAAAGTCTTCGCGCGGCACCGAGAGCATGGCATCAATGATCGGGAACTTCGTCACATCCGAAGGTCGCACCTGAGTATCAACCATTATGCGGCGTCGCGTTGCGAAATCTGTCATGTGATCTCTCGTCTGAAGTCTCAAGCCTGTTCGGCTTTTGCCACATCCCTTGGTCACCGGCAACGCCTCTATTGCCGCAATCCGCCATCATCAATGATTGGGCTGAGTATGAAATCACGGTATTTCGCACTTTGGTCCTGAAATTTCATGGCTGTCCTCTGGACGCCCTGCCGCAAAGCTGCTAAAACGCCAACCACACCACGGCAAGTATTTGATTTTACTTGAAAAGGCGAGTTGGCGGAGTGGTGACGCAGCGGATTGCAAATCCGTGTACACCGGTTCGATTCCGGTACTCGCCTCCATACAGTCCATTTTGGATTTAACCCCCTGAAAGCATTGAAATTCAAGCAGTTCCACCTACATTGGACCGTATGATGGACTGTAACTTGGACTATATCGGGCTGGTAAATCGACCCGATTATCACCCCCCGACCCTTGTGCCGCTTTCCGCTAAAGGTGGAAAATACTACGTTTGCGTAACGATGCCTGACGCCCTGAGGAAAGGTTCTCAGAAGCAGATGATGCGTTCGACAGGTACAACGGACGAAAAGATCGCAAAAACCAAGCTCGTTGCTTTGGCCAACGAAATCTACGCAGAGTTTGATCGGAAGCTGACGGGTCTGCATGGCCAGTACGTCGCCGACACTGAAGAGGCCGCGTACACGTCTACGATTGGCGACTTCTCAAAGGTCTTCACTACCAACCCACTGCTCATCCAGAAGCACGGCCTAGACAAGGACCCCGCCCTCAAGATCACAAGGCTGTTGCCAAAGTGGATCGAGGACATGGAAGAAAGAAACAAGAGTAACCACAAGGAACGCACCTCTCGACGCAATAAGCTGAACGAGTTCGTCAAGGTCGTCGGCGACTTGCATGTAAAGGACATCACCAAAGTCCATGGCTACCAATATGCAAAGTGGAACCATAAGCAGGGCCGAGCCAACAAAACCATTCGTTCGTTGAACACCAAAGTCGTTGCGTTTCTGAACTGGTGCGAACGGGAAGGTCATATTGACGACAACCCATTGGCCAACTTGAAGCTTGCTGACTTCGGCAAGGAATCTCTGCCGTACCTGCCATTTGATCCTGATGAATTAGACGATCTGTTTGCTCAAGAAATGGAACCTCAGGATCGGCTCTGTCTGACGCTTCTGGCCATCACAGGTGCCCGACTGGACGAGATTGCCCTTCTAACTTGGGAGCAGGTGAAAACAGACTTCGGTGGGCTGATGTATATCGATCTGCGGCCAGATGAGACCAAAGTCAAAACGGACGGATCACATCGTGTGGTGCCGATCCACTCCAAAGCAGAGTGTTTGCTTACGGGCGGAACGGGTCGGATTTTCAACTACAAGCTGGATGCCGATGGCAAAGCTCAGAATGCTGCAAGCAAGCAACTGATGCCTTATGTTCGCAACGTGACGCGGCATGAACGCAAAGTCGTTCACTCTTTACGAGGCACATTCAAGCAGATGCTTGAAAATGCAGGTGTCACCGCTGAGATGGTCGGTCAACTCGAATCTGGTGAAATCACTCTGGCGGATATCGAGCGTTCAATGAAAGACAACATGGTTGAGAAGCGGGTAAACGATAAGATCACAGGGCATTCGGCGAGAGATACATCTGGAAAGTACGGCTTCGGCCCGCTGCTGATCCCAAGAGCGATTGCGGTTGAAAGGATCGATCTTGGTTTCTTGAACCTGGGCGAACAAAACGTAACATCATGATAAGCTTAGAGCCCTGAGGCTCTATCTCATTCATCTATGTCTACAAGATCAATGACTGTGTAATTGAGGCTGATCGTTCCATCTGGCTTGCGAAGTGTGCCTTTCTCGATGGTTGCCCTGAACGTGTCACCGAGTGTGACACCATCACTGCCTTCAATTCGTTCAAGGTAGTCCTGACTGATCTGATGGCTGAACTTGCCAGAAACGATGGCTTCCTCTCCACGCTTACGAAAGTCAAATGTCCTCTTGATGGGTGAAAGACCGACCAAGGTGCCAACCCATACCTCTTTGACGATGTTAACCTTGCTGTCCGAGATTCGTTTGTATGCGCGACTGATAGCAGCCCTGTCGAAGGCATATGACTTGTCAGGGAAGTTTGCCTTCAGTGTGGCTTCGTTCTTTTCCAAATGGCTGAAAAACTTTGCCAATTCATTGAACACACGTGGGTTGATGTCATCGACATCAACCAGAAACTCGTCATCATCGACCTGTGAAAATTCTTCAAACAGGTCGGCGGCTTCTTCCATCGCTTCGCGCAACGGGGTTTTGATTACGCTGGCCTGCCGTGCCTCTTTCTCTTCGAGAACAAAGCCGAATGATCCTGTTGCAAGCCCCCGCAGGTTCAGTTGCGCCAAATCTGCCCCTTTAATCTTCCCCTTACTGCTAAGCTGTCCTTTGAGGCTGGCAGCAAACAACCGTGTTACGATCCCTTGGAAGTGCAACAGCGCCTGAGCGGCGAAGCCTGCGTCTATCGCAGAAGTTCCTACCACTGGGCGTCCATCGAACAGTACCGAAACTTCGGCTGTTTGAGCGTCTTGACGTTCAGCCTCTTCAAGCTCTTCGCAAATGACATCAAATCTGGACTGGTAGTTCATCATAGCAACGATGTCAGAAGCGCCTGATGCTGCGGAAATCCTGGCCTCTAGCTCCGACTTCTGACGGCGAAGGTCGGCAATTTCTTGTACATTAGACATCAAATTTACCTCCTATCGCGTTGCTGATGGCGGAAAACTCCATCGGATCATTTGCCAATGGTATCCGCACAATACCCTTCTTCTCGGTTGACCCTTTAATATCCGTGAACAAGCCTCCCCAATACATGGTGTGGTCCACGACGCCTGCTTGGTCGGCGTCTAGGTCAATCGAATATGTGTCGCAATAGTAACGCGGCTTCATGTGATGTGTCGAAAAATACTCTTCATGAAGCGTAGACTGATAATCTGCATCCCACAGATCACCAGAAACCTGGTACTTGATAGGTCGATGGAACAGCGTCACGACATCGATGTCAGATGGTGGCCGACCCCTTGTGGTTTCAACGTCTTCGACGAAGCTACCGTCTACCCATTGATAGCCAGAAGCAAAGCCACCCTTGGACAGGTGCTTGCGATACGAGTTCAATCCCAACAGCAGCTTGGCTCTGTGCGCAGAGGTACAAAACCGTTCGACCAACTGAAACATGTCGGTCGTGTAAGGGGACCGCTTGGCGGGTATAGTGGGACTTGCATCAATGAATGGCGGCAATACGCCTGAAGCCGAAAATGGTGGGATCATCACAATCAATTCTCAAAACAAATCTGGTTAACCATGCTCATTACCGTCATGGTTGTAAATCGCTGACATCTGAAACAACTGAAGAAACACCAGACTTATTCAATAGAACCTGCAAATGCCCAACCTCATCAAAAAGCTAAAGTCCCCAGCGTTCCAATGCTGCCAAAGCCAAGTTTGGGTGATCGCGGATTCTTATGACTGCTTGACGTGACAAGCCAGCTTCTTTTGCTATCACACTCGGTCCGTGGCCTAATCCAATCAGACTCACCGCCAAATCAAAGGTCTTCCTATCATATGAGGGCTTACGCCCACGAAATCGATCACCTTTTTCCTTGGCCAGTTCAATACCAGCCATTTGCGCGATCTTGGTGGCTTCCGCTTGGGCCTGTGCCGTCGCTGCCAGAAACGCGATCATTGCATCCCGTACTGCTTGTTGAACTGGATCAGTGGTGGAACCGTCGAATGTCATGTCATTGATGACGGTTCGGATGATGACCCCTTGTCGGATGAAGTGACGAACTGCGTCGGTGACATCTTCGTAGTTACGTCCGAGCCTATCCAGCCAACGCAGCACAAGAACGTCACCTGCACGGAGCTTGTCAAAAAGCCTGCGACCCTCTGACCTATCTTGCAGTCTCTGCTGCACCCCAGACACTCCATGATCAGCGATCACTTCATCGACCTTGAAACCTGCTGCCTCTGCTTGGGTGATCTGATGTTCGAGTGTCTGGTCCCTTGTGGAAACACGAGCGTAGAGAATGGTTTTCAAATCGCCTCCGAAAATGTCCGTATGATTCCTGTCCGTTTATATCGGTGTCCGTAAGTTGTTGGGAGGTCTAACGGACATGTTTTCGGGAGGTTGTGTGATGTCCGCTACAGCATACCTTTGCGGACATATGTATCTGTTTGCTCAAGTGCCATGTTATCCACTGTGTTGGGTGACGGCAGGGGTTAACCTGAAAAAACACTTGGTGGCCCTCGGCATCCATCTCTACCTTTGCCTTTGCTCCACTCACTGATGATTGACAGGGTTGAGTGATTCAAAGTGTTCGGGCCTTGATCGACAAGAACCCGCCACAAAACGTCATTGGTTAGAAAGGCGATAAGCCTCTTGATGAAAATCCGCCGCTCACGTTTGCGGTTTAGTTCAATCTGACAGTTGGTGATGAGTCTGACGATGCGGCGGACCTTGTTCTTACGTCGTATCTCAATCTGCCATTCTGCAACTATCTCACGGATGCGGCGTCGTGGACGATGCCAGCTATCCATGGCGTAGTCCCATTCAGTCACCATGCCCTTCTTGAGTTGTTGCAACTTGGGGACAGTAAAGAAGTATCCTTGGCCAGTGCGGATTTCGCTATCACGAAGCACATCGCAGATTTCACCGTGTGACGGTTGCTGTCCTCTGTTGGCGCAGGTCATACGAGAGATGACCTTACAGATACCTGCCTTCCTCTCTTTGGCCAGTTCAGATTTCTTCTGTGCACCCGACTTAGAGTGGTGCTTGATGTCAGGTGAGCCGATGGTGCCACCGTTGACACGGTACCGTTGCTGCCCCAGACGGCAGGCTTCTTTGTATTCCTGTGTCTGCCGTTCGATCCTTTTGTGATGTCCCAAGGCAACGATTTCATCGAGACTCAGGCCCGATGAGGCGGCATAGATGCGGTGACCTAAGCCTTGTTTCTGGATCAACTCAAAGACATCCTGACGACGTGAAATGCGATCTGCGTCTGATACCAAGATGATGGAATGAGGGTGTCGTTTCAGCTTGCCGATGGCAGTGCCAATCTTGGATGCCGAACGCTTGCCCATGTCTTCCAAGCCAGACATGACTTCTTTGTAGTCATAGACCGTAGAGCGGGTGATGCTGAATGTTGAATATTTAGATTTGATCACCTCTAGCTGATGACGATAGCCGTCGTCCTCTTGGTCTTTTGTGCTGACCCTTCTGTAAAGAATGACATCTCCAGATATGATCCTTTGGCTAACCGTCTTTGAAATCATGAACTTTTAACATGTAAAACCTTAACTAGTACCACACCACTCATCGGGGAGATCGGGGAAGTTCCGACAGTCGTAGACGCATCTGTCGGCCTCAATCTGAAACTCGGTTGGACATCGAGTTTTTTCAAGGGCGGGGTCAATTTTGGTTCTGATGCGCCTCCGATTCCATCGTTCGTCACTTTAGGCCGTGCAAATGCATTGCAACGCTGACGAGGTATTTGGGCGTTTGTGACGAATAATGTGTGCAGTTCTGTTGAAGGCAGCGACTTGCGGGATGCGGACATTGCAATCGCACTTCATCTGCATCTCCAGCCCTAAATACATGCAGGAGGATTACATCATGTCAGATCGCAAACAGGTCACTATCCGCGCTGTGAAAACGGCCACCTATAATCGTCTGAAAGAGGTCAAGGAACAGACACGCATCCCCTTGGGGGTTTTGCTGGATGAAGCAGTGGAACAGTGGTGGGACAGCCTCCCAGAGGCGGAGGAAGCGTGATCAGGACAAGGGTTCGACATACTGGTGGATCAGCTTGAGGATGTCAGGAACGCCGTCACGTGGGTTTGCATGACCTGTGTCCTGTTCACATTGAGCCACACACTGGTGATAGGTTTTCACGCCTAGTAGGAGGCAACCGCTGAAGCTGTCAGGCCAATCCAAGCCGCTGAACGCAGCATCGACATAGGGCTGCATGATCTCATCGTATTTGGCTTCAGCAATCATCCGTTTCTTCCTTTCGTAGATTACAGGAATATTTATTGGACGAACACCGATCTCACGCCTGATCGCATTGCGAACCAGCAACCGTTCGAAGATGGTCTGCTTCTGTTTGGACCCGACCAAGCCACGATTGGCGTCAATCAACAGGTGGCAACCCAGCAGCTTCGCGCATCCTGACATCCACATCTTCACGCCGCGATCCAACCAACATCTCGTCATAGAATATGACGTGGGTCGGTAGGCGGTCGTTGGTACGCAGGTAGCGGCTTACGAAGGAGTTGTAGATGCCGTATTTGAAGCCGATCTGTTGATCACGGCCCCACAGCGATGGGTGCATCAGCGGACGGTTGCGTTCACAGAGCAAGACGCCATTGCGGTAAAGCTGGAAATACACGTCCTCGCCGCCTTCGCCGTAGTGGGCATAGACCGTCACATCATTCCATCCGCCCCGCCACATCGCCACGGAGCCAAGGCCGCAATAAGTGTCATCAGAATACAGAATGTACGGGTTGTCGTTGAAAGTGAGTTGCCAAAGCGGCATCCCTTCACCTTGGACCTTTGCCTGTGAGAGATGCGTGTTGGCCCGTCTGAGACTTTCAAAGTCAGCAGGTATGTAGATCGAGTAGCCGTACCAAATGCCCTCACCAGGCTCCGAGAATACGTTCTTAGGGCGCTCCTTGCGTTCTACCCTGCCACGGTCGTTGGAACAGTCATCCCAGCCCTGTGTGCCGCCGCAATCGCCATGCCTGATCTCAAACCGCTGCGCTACCTCACCACGCCTTGTAAACCCGCTGACCATCGCAAACTGGTACGGCTGCCCGTGGGACAGTCCTGCTTCGATGCGGGTGTTGTCGAGTATACTGAAAGTCCTCTGATCAGCGGTTGTGGGTGTTGAGCAGCCTGACGCAATGGTCACCACTAAAAACAGAAGCTTGCCGTTTCGCATTTTCTCTGCTGCCCATTCTGTAACTGAAGTCATGGCTACCAACATCATCGCCCACACATGATACGGCTGGTGCGACCGTCGATCTGATATGACAACGTAACCAACGTGCTGCCGCCAAAGTCGCGATGGCTTTCGTCAATAACGGTTACGGTTTCGGCAGCATCCAAGTCACGCAGCTTATCACGCAGTTCGCCATAGCCCACTTGCCCACGGGATGACTCCAACATGGATGAGATGCACGAGCGAACCTGCTTCCTGTCATTCGGGAACGCGGTCGCATAGCCGAAGTACCCCCCGATAGCGACGAAGGCTAAGGTGATCAGAATGTTCTTGGCGTTCATTTCATTGGTCTGGGCTGGCAATGAAGCGGTCCTTTTCTGATTGTTCGGTTTCATGGTCGTCACTCACGCAGATGCATTGCCCAACGGCGTAATGAAGCCCGTAGAGATCATTGGGCGTGACTTGCCCGCCTGTCGCATCCCACAATGCACGGGCCACACGTTTGGACGGTGCAACTTCACCGTCCTTGATGCGGAGAATCGTGCTGGCACTGGTGCCGCAGGTCTTTGCGAACCCATTCAAGGTTAAACCATTCTCTCTCAGGTATTGAGCAAGCTTCATATGTTCCGTATTCCGTAAAATGGAACGATTCGCAAGGTTGCGGAGGCCAAAATTTGCATTCAGCTTCCCTTGCGTTCCGCAACATGGAATAAAAGGAGCATGAAAAATGCATCCACAGCGTCGTTTGGCAAAATTCTACAGAAGGCCCGTTCATCGAAGGGCCTATCCCTTGATCAAGGGGCCGAACTGCTCGGCGTCCCAAAGACCACGCTGTGGCGTTGGGAAAGCGGTGAGACCAAAGTACACGCCCACAGGTTGGTGGACATCGCCGCCGCATATAGCCTGTCCGTCTCAGCCCTATTTGAGGGTGAGACAGTGACCGCACCAACGCACACAGACTTCGAACGCCTCGGCATCGTTGTCGAGCACATTGAACGGATCATTCAACAGTTGGGCAACCGCCCCGAACCCAAAGCGGTACGCACGGCTGTCGTGGAAGTGCTGCGGCTGGAAACCACACGTGTTTTTGAGACCACCGACAGCGAGTTTGACCCATCGCGGTACAACGGCCTCGTGGAAGGCATTCTAGGCAAGCCGTCATGAATGCAGTTGAGATCGAACAGGCCATCACCGAACTTGCTGAATTCCCCTTTGATGGGGTCGAGTTTCCGTTCGCCTTCCTAGAAGCCTTTGGCAACAAGGCCACCACGATCAAGAAGCTCCGCAGCGGGGCGTCCAACAAGTCTGATATCGATGGGGTCCTGCAATCAGGCCATATCCACTTGAAGACCTGTGACGTGGGCCAAGTGCCGCAAACGCTAACCGAACTCAAAGACAGCAAGGCCACCCAAACCAAACGCAACAAGGTGCGGTTCTTGTTGGCCACCGATGGTCAGACCTTCGAAGCAGAAGACTTGCTGACGGGGGATACCGTCTCCTGCACCTATGACGATTTCCCGAACCACTTCGTGTTCTTCTGGCCCCTTGCTGGTCTTAGCAAGACCAAGCAACTCAGTGAGTCTGAGTTCGACGTTCGGGCCACCCTGCGTCTGAACAAGCTCTACACCACCCTCAGGGCCGACAACCCCGACTGGGAAGGCCGCAGCCACGACATGAACCACTTCATGGCACGGCTGATCTTTCTGTTCTTTGCCGAAGACACCGACATCCTGAACGGCGAAGAGCTATTCACCGACACCATCGAACGCATGGCCAATGCGGACGGCTCCAACACACATGAGGTGGTCAGCGAACTCTTCCGTGCCATGAACACGGACTACCCTGATCGCGATGCGGCAGACCTGCCACGTTGGGCCACACCGTTTCCCTATGTGAATGGTGGCCTGTTCTCTGGCAGCACAGATGTGCCAAAGTTCAGCCGCATCGCCCAACGCTACCTCACCCATATCGGCCATCTAGACTGGACCAAGATCAATCCCGACATCTTCGGGTCGATGATTCAAGCCGTGGCGGATGAGGAAGAACGCTCCACCTTGGGGATGCACTACACCTCAGTGCCGAACATCCTGAAGGTGCTGAACCCGCTGTTTCTGGATGACCTGCGGGATCATCTGGACCGTGCAGGGGACAGCCCGCAGAAGCTGCTGAACCTGCGCAAACGCATGTCCAATATCCGCGTCTTTGACCCCGCTTGTGGGTCGGGCAACTTCCTTGTGATCGCCTACAAGCAGATGCGTGAGATTGAGTTTGAGATCAACAAACGCCGTGGGGAAGCCGCCAATCGGTCAGAGATCAGGATTCAGAACTTCCGTGGCATCGAACTGCGGGATTTCTCTGCCGAGATTGCCCGTCTGGCCCTGATCATCGCAGAGTACCAGTGTGACGTGACCTATCGCGGTCAGAAGGATGCACTGGCCGAGTTCCTGCCGTTGGATAAACGGAACTGGATTGTCTGCGATAACGCTTTGCGGATCGACTGGTTGTCTGTGTGCCCACCCAGTGGACGAAAGGTGAAGCTGCGGTCTGACGATCTGTTCCAGACGCCATTGGAGCAAGCCGAAATCGACTTTGAGAACGAGGGCGGTGAAACCTACATCTGTGGCAACCCGCCATACTTGGGGTCCACATGGCAATCCACTGAACAGAAAGAAGACCTTGGCCGTATTTTCGATGGCCGCGTCAATAGCTGGAAATCACTGGACTACGTTGCTGGCTGGTTCATGAAGGCGGCAGATTATGCCCTGCATACGCCGACTGTGAGTGCCTTCGTGACAACCAACTCAATCTGTCAGGGGCAGCAGGTGCCAATACTCTGGCCCGCCTTGTTCAAAGAAGGTCATGAGATCACCTTTGCACACACGTCATTCAAGTGGGCCAATCTTGCCAGTCACAACGCTGGTGTCACCGTCGCCATAGTTGCAATCACGAATATCGCAGGTCGGGAAAAGCGGCTGTATGCTAAAGAAGAAGTCACATTTGATGGAACCTATGACTTTGATGGATCAGTCAGCTTTGATGGAACGGTCAGCAAAGTGGTTCAGAACATCAACGCTTATCTTGTTGGTGGTCGAAACGTCGTCGTGACCAAAAGCAGTAAGCCGTTATGTCCAATCGCTGAGATGAAGTTTGGCAACAAACCCGTTGATGGCGGCAATCTCCTAATGACTGGACATGAAGTCGATGAGCTACGGCTTACTGATAAACAGCGGTCCCAGTTCATACGAAAGATTTACGGGTCGGCAGAATTTATCCGTGGCCTATCACGCTATGTGCTGTGGGTCGAAGATAACCACTTGGAAGAGGCGAAGCAGATTCCATCCATTGCGGCACGTATCGATGGTGTGCGTCAGATGCGGCTGGATAGTCGTGACAAGAGTGCCAATGAAATGGCCAAACGAGCGCACCAGATGCGTGAGATGAATATCGGCTACAACTGGACCCTGACGGTTCCAAGAACGTCCTCTGAGAGCAGACCATATTTACCATCAGGAATGATCGACGCGGGTTCAACAGTCACCAGTGAAACCTTTGCACTTTTCGATGCCCCCCTTTGGAACATGGCACTGATCGCCTCCCGCATCCACTTGATCTGGATCGCGACAGTGTGCGGCAAGATGAAAACGGACTTCCGCTACTCCAACACCCTCGGCTGGAACACCTTCCCTGTGCCCAAACTGACCGAAAAGAACAAAGCCGATCTGACCCGCTGTGCCGAAGACATCCTCTTGGCCCGTGAGGCGCATTTCCCTGCCACCATCGCAGACCTCTACAAACCCGACGCAATGCCCCAAAACCTCCGCGACGCCCACGAGGCCAATGACGCAGTGCTAGAACGCATCTACATCGGCAGACGCTTCAAGAACGACACTGAACGTCTGGAAAAGCTGTTCGACATGTACACCAAAATGACCACGCAGGTGCCTGCATGAAGTGTTGGTCGTGCCAAACTGATCTGAGAGAAGGTCAAAAGCTCTGCGGTGAGTGTGGAAGCTGGCAAAACTGGAGGCGTCATTTCACGTTTTCGGCATCAGCGGTCGCAGTTGTCGGGGGTCTCATTTCCATTGCTGTAGTCGCATTTCCAGTCGTCTCTGACCTATTCAAGGGTAACAACGAGATGACTGTTGAGATTGCTGGCTACCATAGCCCAAACTGGGACAACCTGTTTTTGAACGTGAGGAATACGTCAGATGAACCTTTGACGTTTGCAACCTTAGTTCGGTGCTTTGAAAACAACCCACCTGATGAACGGGCCACAACGGCTTATACCTACCAAGCAACTAGCCAGCCTTATTTGAACGCAGGTTCCGAGGCCGACATAACGTTTGCGTTTGCAAGTTCGTTCCATACTCAAGAACGCGACACAGTAGAGTTGGCTCCATCCGCGTCTGTACGCTGCGAAGGCTCATTTCGAGATTTTCCAAACCACAAATCGATAATCCAGTTCAGGCAAGGTACTCTGTTTACCTTTTGGCTCGAACGGGATTTCGAACGATATTATCCTTGAGAGTTGTAGTTTCATGCCAAAATCTATCCCCTCAGTCTCTGTCACATATGCCCAGAACGGCTCTTCCACGACCTCCAATGAGTTGGGTATGCGGGCCATGCAGGAACGTGCCTATGAGCGGCGGGGAGAGCAGTACCTGCTGATCAAATCGCCACCCGCGTCAGGCAAGTCACGGGCCTTGATGTTTATTGCCTTGGACAAACTGCATAATCAGGGCCTCAAGCAAGCCATCGTCGTCGTGCCTGAGAAATCCATCGGGTCCAGCTTCGCTGACGAACCACTCATGAAGTATGGGTTCTGGGCGGATTGGGCCGTTGTGCCGAAGTGGAACCTTTGCAATGCACCTGGCGGTGACAGCGGGAAGGTTGGTGCCGTCGGCAACTTCCTTGAAAGCGACGATCAGGTGCTGGTTTGCACCCATGCCACCTTCCGTTTCGCCGTCGATAAGTTCGGGATTGAAGTCTTCGATGATCGTCTGATTGCCGTGGACGAGTTTCATCATGTCAGTGCCAACCCTGACAACAAGCTGGGGGCGCATCTGGGGCAGTTAATTGCCCGTGACAAAGTGCACGTGGTCGCCATGACAGGCAGTTACTTCCGTGGTGATGCAGAGGCGGTGCTGGCCCCTGAGGATGAAGCCAAGTTCGATACGGTGACCTACACCTACTACGAACAACTTAACGGATATGAACACCTCAAAACGCTGGACATCGGGTATTTCTTCTACACGGGCAGCTATGCCGAAGACCTGTTGGCAGTGCTGAACCCTGAAGAGAAAACCATCCTGCACATCCCCAATGTGAATGCCCGTGAAAGCACAGGCGACAAGCACAAAGAGGTTGACGAAATCCAACATGCTTTGGGTGAATGGCAGGGAACAGACCCTGAAACAGGTTTTCACCTGATCAAGACCAAGGGTGGTAAAGTCATCAAGGTGGCTGATTTGGTCGAGGATGATCCTGCCAAGCGGGACAAGGTATCAGCAGCACTGAAGGACCCCAAACAGAAAAACAACCGTAATCACGTGGACCTGATCATCGCATTGGGTATGGCCAAGGAAGGCTTTGACTGGATTTGGTGCGAACACGCTTTGACCGTCGGGTATCGTGCCAGTCTGACCGAGATTGTGCAGATCATCGGTCGTGCCACGCGAGATGCCAAAGGCAAAACCCATGCCCGCTTCACAAACCTGATTGCCGAACCAGACGCCTCAGAGGGAGCCGTGACCGAGGCAGTCAACGACACACTCAAAGCCATTGCAGCCAGCTTATTGATGGAGCAGGTACTGGTTCCGCGCTTTAACTTCACGCCCAAAGTCACAACGGTCACAGAGCAAGAAGGGTTTGACTACGGAGTGGGCGGATACAATCCCGACAAATGCAATGTCGGGTTCAACGAAGAGAGCGGCCATTTCCATGTAGAGATCAAAGGACTGGTGGAACCTAAGTCCAAAGAAGCAGAACGGATTTGCGAAGAAGACATCAACGAAGTCATTACCGCCTTTGTCCAGAACAAGCCTGTGATTGAACGAGGGTTGTTCGACAAGGAAATGATCCCAGAGGAAAACACAGTCATTCGCATGGGGAAGATCATCAAGGATCGATATCCTGCACTAGAAGATGATGATGTTGAGGCGGTGCGGCAACGTGCAATTGCTGCATTGAATCTGACTCAACAGGCAAAGACCGAAGTCTTTGGCGGTGACCGAGATGACAGAGAGCCAAAAGCAAACACCGCACTGATTGATGGTGTTCGCAAATACGTGTCTGTACGCGATTTGGACATCGACCTGATCGACTCAATCAACCCTTTCGGTGAAGCCTATTCAATCCTGGCGAAATCGATGGACCACGACAGGTTAAAGCAGGTCGAGACCGTCATAGCGGCAAAGAGGAACCCTGTTACACCAGAAGAAGCGATCACATGGGCCAAACGGGCATCCCGTTTCAAAAAGGACCACAACAGATCACCTTCGATCACGGCCTCCGACCCGTATGAGCGTTTAATGGCAGAAGGTGCCACTGCCTTTATGCGTTTCCGCAAAGAGGGCCGCTATGAGTGATGATCTGGACGCGCTGGCCGATGACCTTGCGGAGTTCGAAGTTGAAGACAAACCCGTCAAACGATCTCCCATTGAAGAGCGGGTCATTGCGGGCTTTGAGGACATCCAACGCTTCGTAGAGACTACGGGCCATGCACCACGTACAGGCTCAGATCATGATTTCTTTGAGCGCCTGTATGCTGTCCGTCTGGAGCAACTGATGGCCAACAATGAATACCACGCCCTTCTGTCACCTTTGGATCATCAGGGCTTGCTAACCGCAACGTCGGCCACTTACGAAGCTGATGATTTAGACATAGACGCATTGGCCTCCGATCTGGAAGACCTTGATGGCCTAGCCCCCGACATCACGGAAGTCCGTCATGTGCGGCCTGTTGCTGAGCGTAAGGCTGCGGAAGAGATGGCGAACCGCGAAAAGTGTGAGGACTTCCAGAAGTTCAAACCACTATTTGAAAAGGTCCAAGCCGATCTGGATGCAGGCTTGCGAACAACCCGCCCTCCTGAAACCAGTGCGGAAATCGAAGCTGGTCGTTTCTATATCATCTCAGGACAAAAGGCTTACGTCGCTGAAAAGGGTGAAACCTTCAAACAAGAGTACGGCGACTGGGATGCGCGTCTGCGGGTCATCTTTGACAATGGGACTGAAAGTAATCTGCTGATGCGTTCTTTGCATCGGGCCATGAGTCCTGACAAAGACCCGACCAGCAGAACGATTAGTGACCCTAGTGCTGGCCCTCTGTTTGCGGATGCCACCGTAGATGGAGACGAAGCCAGTGGGCTGATCTACGTTCTGCGTTCAAAGTCCGATCTACCTGTCGTGACGCAGAACCGTGACCTGCTGCACAAAATCGGTGTGACTGGTGGCACGGTAGAGAAGCGGATCGCCAATGCCAAACTCGATCCCACATTCCTGATGGCCGACGTGGAAGTAGTGACCACCTACGAGTTGTTCAACATCAACCGAGTGAAGCTGGAGAACTTGTTGCACCGCATTTTCGAAGCCGCGCGGCTGGATGTGGAGATCAAGGATCGCTTTGGCCATCCCGTTACCCCACGGGAATGGTTTCTTGTACCGTTGTTCGCCATTGATGAGGCTGTAGAACGGATCAGGGATGGTTCCATCAAGGGGATGGCCTACGATCCAGAGACCGCGACGTTGCGGTAACAACCGAGCACAAACGCCAAGTACCTGTTGGACTATATATTGGACAATACGCTTTCAAATTTATCGTTTAAAAACAGCATTGTATAATGCATGTAGGCTAATCCGGTACTCGCCTCCAATTGTTTCCAAATCATTGACTTAGCCCTGTGGTGCTCGGGTGGGCCACACCTACAATGATACAATCATCCTGCCTAAGCCTTTAAAGACACGGTGTTTATTGCTCCCGTTGGCTTATCACTCCTTCTATTGAGGGAAGACGGACATCTATAAGAATATCGCTGCGCACGCACTGCCCGCATCGAGCTGGTGATCTGGCCCGCTGTCCACGACTGGAGCGCGCACTTGAATAAACACTAAAGTCCAATGTCTCATGGGCGTGCAGGTTACCCGGGAAAGCGGATCTAGCGTTGGTAATTTGGGGGAGGCTTCCAACATGACGCACTCATTTTCACCCCCGCGAACCGGTTCATCTTTCGCAACGACCGAACGGCTACCGAGTATTTTGTTCATGCCTACCGGCTAACCAGTAAGTTCAGTGGGGCGGTGCATGCCAACCCCCGGTAAATAGTGACGATCTACGCCCCCGGAAATCGAGCAGGAGAATACCCGAATGAAACTATTTTTCGCTGAAAAAGTTGACGGCACCGCGCGCGTTTTCAACACTCGCTATCTGGTCGGCATCAGTGGCTATTCTGTCGGTGGCGTAAAGCAAAAAGGAAAGTGTTGTTTTCACACCGACCCGAGTTCTGATGGCGTCGGACGGCACTATATCAAGGGCAGCCTCAAGAGCTGGATCAAGCGCTTGGGCGTGATGGAATGAGCGTCCAAATCAGTTTTTTGCGGTGCATTGATCACTTGATCGGTGAGATCAATGAACTCAAAGACCACCCAATCGCACTGCACCAAGGCCAACAAACACGGCTAGATTCGGACGGTCGGACCGACGGGGAATCTAGAACGAGGTAACTGTTTGTTTTGCTCTTATTTAGTGGTGCCCCCACACGGACTCGAACCGCGGACCTACTGATTACAAATCAGTTGCTCTACCAGCTGAGCTATAGGGGCGCTGACCGTCGATTACTTTCTCCAGAGAAAGACTGCAAGCCGGAAATTTAGCATAGAGTTAGGGATTGTCGATTTTCCTTAGAAAGTGTGAAATCACTCGCAACGAAATGCCCAGTCTTGATAACAGTGAAGCAAAGCTGAAAACGGCTCTGTAGGACAGTCGGGCGCAAGGAACATGATGCATGTAGTCATTCACGCCGGGGTCCCCTACACGGATGCGGGACAATTGCTGGCAAATCTCGCAGCCCACAAAGGCGCGTTGTACAAGGCTGGGACCTTACCACTAGGACCACGCCGGTGTAGGCAATTCGTCAAGGTCATGTCCGACGCCATGGCGAGCGGTCTGCCTCTGGCAGAGGCGCGCGAGCAGATGAATGCCGTGCTGCCTGATGCTGCTGATATTCAGCGTGTCGTTGTTTCCAGCGAAAAGTTCTTTGGGCCGATGCGCGCAGCCTTGCAACATGGGCAGATCTATCCCTTTGCGGGGAAGCGGGCTGCGTATACGCAGGACCTGCTGAATGGCGCGCAGATCGAAATTTTTGCCGGGCTGATGAACCCCGGCCTTTTCATCCCAAGGGTTTTGACGGCACTGGACCCGGCGCGCACCAGATCAATACTGGACACGACAGACCTGAGTTGTCTCAGCTGGGTCACCATGATCGAAGACCTGGGCGATCTGGTTCCAGATGTCAAAATCACCCTTTGGGAGAACGAGGACTCACCACTGATCTGGGGAGACATCCTGCGCGCTATGGCCGGTTTGCCCGACAGCATTGCCATCCCTGGGGAACATACCTTGCTCGCTTCTTTACTGACCGAACAGGGTAAACATCAGCTTTTGCCGTTGATCCAGCAGGAACAATCCGGCGCACGGCTTGCATCAGGCGCTGAACTGGCTGGGCTACTTGAGGCCCATGCTCAACCCGATCGGGTTGAGGAGGAGTTAGACCTGCCCGGCTGGAGCACTGAAATCGTCAGTGCGTTTTCCGAGCTTTATGCACAAGACATGGCAAAAATCCGAACGATGCCGAATGTACGAATATTAGAGGTCTGAACCAGTCAGACGCTCTACATTCCCAATGCTTCTTTGTACATTTCCAGCACCGCTTCTTCTTCGGCGATGTCGTCCTTGTCGCGCTTGCGCAAGGCGATGACCTTCCGCATGACCTTGGTGTCGTAGCCCCGGGCCTTGGCCTCGGCCATGACTTCTTTTTGCTGTTCAGCCAGATCCTTTTTCTCAGCATCCAGCCGCTCAAACCGCTCGATGAACTGACGCAGCTCTCCCGCTGTGACGCGGTAGTTGGCGGTGGCCTGATCTTCGGTCATGTCTTCCATAGGCGTCTCTCCCCAAGGCTAGAATCTGATGCTGTGACATCGGCAAGATGCCGGATACAGTGCGACCGCCCGGGTCGCAAGCACGCAATCCCGAACCGGGCCCAAAGCACGCTTGTGCGAATTGCCCCGATCCTTTAATCGCGGGTGCGGATCAGGCAGCTTTGCGGGGAACCATGTTTGAATTCATCACTTGGGGCGGGGCCGCCCTGTCCGTTGCCGGGCTTACCGGGTTGGTCTGGTGCATTCTTCGCGTGATAAAAGCGCGCAAGGCCGGACTGTCTGATGATGAACTGCGTACGGTTGTTCAGGGCGTTCTGCCCTGGAACCTCGGATCACTTTTTCTGTCGGTGATTGGCTTGATGCTGGTCATCCTCGGGATTTCCTTTGGATGACCTTGCGGAGTTAGACAGGCATATTGTCAAACTGCGCTTCCATTGCATCTTCGCACAACGCCGAGTCCAGTCGACGCAAACGAGATGGGACATGCATGCCCTGACGGCGCATGCGATCAACGATCTTGCTCACATTCGGTTGCAGGGCCAGGCGCGTATCGAGACAGGCATTCTCGAGCTTTTGTTCAATCTCTTTGAATTCGGAAAACAGGGTATTCTGTTTCATATCGCTCCTCCCAAGTGGTGCCAGTATCCCCGATATAGGTAACGGGATTAAGACCAGAACAATCTAACCTCAGGTTGTGCGGAATCTTGCCGGGTAATTCGGTAGATTCGGCAGTCTTTCCCGGTTCGACTAAAGTTTAATCCAATATTGGTGTGGCTGCCTTGACAGACATCAATTGCCAAATCGGCAGTTGAAACACATTCCACATCCAATACATGTTATATAGACCGGGACGGAGGATGATATGACCCCTAAAGTGCAGGCTTTTTTTGATGATCAAACCTTCACGGTTTCCTATGTCGTGCACGAACCCGAAGGCCGGGCCTGCGCCATCGTCGACAGCGTTCTGGATTTCGATCATGCATCAGGACGCACCGGGACGAAGGCCGCGGACGTCATCGTTAACTATATCCAGTCAAACGATCTGAAGGTCGAGTGGATCCTCGAAAGCCATGTCCACGCCGATCACCTGTCGGCCGCGCCTTATCTTCAGGAAAAGCTGGGTGGCAAAATCGGGATCGGCGATCAGATCGTGACCGTGCAGGACACCTTTGGCAAAGTATTCAACGAAGGCACTGAATTCCAGCGCGATGGCAGTCAATTCGATGCCCTGTTCAAGCAAGGCGACAGCTTTCATATCGGTCAGATGCGTGGGGATGTGTTGCACACGCCCGGTCATACCCCAGCCTGCCTGACCTATGTGATCGGCGACGCGGCCTTTGTTGGCGATACATTGTTCATGCCTGATTTTGGCACCGCCCGTTGCGACTTTCCGGGCGGGTCGTCCTCTACGCTGTATGAATCGATCCAGAAAATCCTCGCCCTGCCTGATGAAACGCGGGTCTATGTGGGACATGACTACAAGGCCCCAGGCCGGGATCAATACGCCTGGGAAACCACTGTGGGTGAGCAAAAAGCGCTCAACATTCATATCGGACAGGGGCGCAGCGTCGAAGAGTTCGTGGAAATGCGCGATGCACGGGATGCAACGCTGGCAATGCCACGCCTGATCCTGCCGTCTCTGCAGGTCAATATGCGTGCGGGTCAGATGCCCCCGGCGGATGAGCAGGGCGATGTGATGCTCAAGCTGCCGATCAACAAGCTCTGACTCTGCGACAACAACATTAAGGACGAACCGGATATGGACGCATCTTGGGTGATGGGCCTTTTGGGCGGATTGCTGATTGGTCTTGGCGGTGCGGTGTATCTGCTCGGCAATGGCCGCGTCATGGGGGCCAGCGGTATACTGGGCGGACTGGTCGACGGCAGCGCGCGCAACGAGATCGCCGAGCGTCTGGCATTTATTGTCGGCTTAATCGGTATGCCCCTGCTGTTACGCCCATTGATCGCGCCACATTCTGAAACACATCTGACCGGAAATCTGCTGCTGGTCGTGATCGCCGGGCTGCTGGTGGGTGTCGGGACCCGCATCGCAAATGGTTGCACCTCTGGCCACGGTGTGTGCGGCATCTCTCGGTTCTCACCGCGCGGGATTGTGGCAACACTGATTTACATCGCAGCTGGTGCGCTGACCGTTTTGGCCCTGCGGCACATGCTGGAGGTCATTTGATGCGCATCCTGATCGCTTTGATCGCAGGGGCCTTGTTCGGCACCGGCCTGCTGGTTTCGGGCATGACCGACACGACCAAGGTTCAAGGTTGGCTGGACCTGTTCGGCGCCTGGGATCCAACACTTGCCTTTGTCATGGGTGGGGCCATCCTGCCTATGTTGATCGCCTGGCGGATGACCAACGGACGGAAACCCATCGCTGGCGGCCAATTTCCGGCACCTCCACGCCCCGAACTGGACCATCGCTTGATCATCGGCTCTGTGCTGTTTGGCATGGGCTGGGGGCTTGTTGGGCTGTGCCCCGGGCCTGCAATGGCTTCGCTAAGTTATGGGGGCCTCGGCGGATTGCTGTTTATGCTGGCGATGATCACAGGAATGTTCATCGCACCTGGCCTTGGCGCACAGCTAGACAGAGCTGCAAACCCAACCTAAGGATTTGGCATGGAGATTCGCCCAATTACCCCCCGCTACGCCGTCTCACCGCAGATCACGGTTGAGGATGTGCCCGCCATCGCCCAAGCCGGGTTCGTCAAGGTAATTTGCAACAGACCCAACACCGAGGTTCCCTCAGACATGCAATCCGACGCCATCGGCGAGGCCGTGCGCGCAGCCGGGTTGGAGTATGAGGTTCTGGAACTGACCCATCAGACCATGACGCCCGAAAATGTGGCACGGCAAAGGGATATGGCCGAAGCTTGTGGTGGACCGGTATTGGCCTATTGCGCATCTGGCACGCGGTGTTCGGTCGTATGGGCCTTGGGCCAATGCGACCGAATGAGCACCGACGACATTCTAAATGCCACAACACGCGCAGGCTACCAGTTGGAAAACCTGCGTCCGGCATTGGATCATATGCGCAAGGCTGTGGACTAAGGTTCGGGTATATCCAACTGCTAACTCACATCATCGGGGCCGCTTAGCCCCGCCAGCTGCGAAATCTCAGCCACCATTTGTTCCGAGTTCTCAAAACTCAGATCACCCTCGTGGGCTTCCAGAGTGTCCGGACCAGCGCGATAGTCTGTGACGTCGACGGCTTGGGCGCCCAATGGCATATCAGGTGCGTTTTGACTGGCCGAAGCTGCCCGGCTTTCGATAAATTCCTGCGTTTCAATATCGGATACCGCAGCCAAAGGAGCCTGTTCGTTAATCCGCACCGCACGCAAGCCACCACATTGACCAAGCCGTCCAACCGCAGTCCGCGACCGATCGATGGCCAGAATTTCTGTCCGGTCGATGCGCGCATGTTGCAGCGGCAGAATATCCCCAGCGCTAAGCCCCGAAAGCTCAGACAGTGGCACATTCATGCGACACAAAACGGCGTTCAATTCGGCCCGGATAACGCCCGAAGATTGCTCCAGGCTGGGCCCCTCATCCGCTTCAGGGATCAGGCAATCCTCTACCGGGGATGACTGTTGTGGCAACAAAACACAGATATGACCTTGCCGTATGCCACCTGCCAGGTCGACCGTCAGTTCAAAACCGCAATACATATCTTCAACCAGTGTCAGGCAGACAGATCGCAAATCTTGCGCACGAGACATGTATTCATAGCCGATCAAGCCCACATCATCCGATGCATTTTCGGCCAGCTCAGCCGCCTTGGACAGCGCAGCTTCCAGCAGCGGTGCCGTCATCGCCCCATCAGTATTTGTGAACGTGCGCGCCTCTGGCGCAGTTTCGGTGACCTGACCAATGGTCTGGGTCTGCAAAATGGCCGACACTGCATTTGGATCAAGGCAGGCGGCTGCAACTCCATCTGGCCCTTTCAGGAACAACAGCAGCCAATCATCGCCAACCGCATCGACCAGATCATTGGCAGGCTGCAGCGATTGCTTTGCGCCAATCACCGCAAGGGGCAGGTTCAGCCGATCTGCTGCGGCCCGCGCGAATCCCAGACGCAGCGCGCGCAGCACTGAACGCGGCCGGTTCTTCAAATCCTCGCGCCCCGCTGACAGCTTGCGCAACAGCGCGGTGTTCCCTGCCTCTGACATGACCAAAACTCACCAAATTGCTCGAGCCTCTGACCCTTGATGTAACCCGGTGAGTGTTACGAAGTTCTTTATCCGTCCCTCATTGCGCCGCTTGCTGATAGGCCAACGGCAGGCTGACCCGGAACGCAGCCCCGCCCTGCCCCGGCAGATAGCTGATCTCGCCCCCAAGCCGCTGCATGATCTCACGGCAGATCGCCAGCCCCAGACCCGCGCCGCCGGCCTTATCGATCCCGATCCGCGCAAATTTCTCGAATACCAACGATTGGGCCTCGACTGGAATGCCGTTGCCGTTATCAACGAAATCGATCACCACGCGTCCCCCGATATCATGCGCCGAAATCGTCAGAACGGGCTCATCCGCGTCGCAGTATTTCTGTGCATTGGAAATCAAGTTGATGACAACCTGCCCGAAACGGTCGAGGTCAGTGTGTAGCGGAATACGTTCCGAAGCGCGTGTTCGGCGGATTGTCAGAGGTTTCGATGCTCCGGCCAGCGCGGTTGAAACCGCACGATCCAGCACCGAACGCAGGCTACCATCGCTCATGTTCAGGCTGACCTGACCATTTTCAAGTACGCTCAGATCCAACAGATCATCCAGCAAACGGGTTAGGCGTAAGGCTTCATCATGAATGGTTGCAGCAAATTTAGTCTGTTCCTCGTCGCTCAGCCCTTCGGTGTCGCGCAGGATTTCGGAAAACGCGCGGATCGAGGTCATCGGGGTGCGCAGCTCATGGCTAACTTGGCTCAGGAAGCTGTCTTTTTGTTCCGACATTAGGGTCAGTTTGGTATTGGCTTCGCGCAGCTGCCGCGCGGTCCGGCTTAGTTCTGCCGACTTGACCTCCAGCTGGCTGGAGTATTCCAACAACTGAGCAGATTCGTCCGCCACAGCCAACAAATCCTCGACCGAGATTGAGGCGCCTCCAACGATCTGACCAATCATGGCATGGGCCGTGGCCGCACCAACCGAACCGCTGAGTTCACGTTCAAGCCGGTTCAGGAAGCCCGGCGTGGGCTCGGGCAGGTGTGACCTCCCACCCTGATGCTCGGCTTCGGCCTGAAAGAATGCCTGCGCGGGGCCAGTACCCAGAATGCGCTGGGTCATGATCATCAAATCTTCGCTTTGCGCCACCGACCCCGACCAGCCGCGCGGTGCAACGGAATGGTCGAAGACATTCACAAACTGCGCCCCCTGCAAACGCTCCAGCGGGCTGGGGAAGCTAATAAGCGACGCGACGCAAAAGGCGATTGTGTTCAAAGAGATCGACCACATCACGGTGTGGACCATCGGGTCCATTCCCTCGATCCCAAACAAGGCATGAGGGCGCAACCACCCTATCCCAAACGGGCCCTGTTCGATCACTATTTGAGACATCCAAAGCCCACCCATACCAGGCAAGAGCAGCGTGTAGCACCAGAGCGTAAATCCCACAGTCAGCCCGGCCAAAGCGCCGATGCGCGTCGCCCCTCGCCAGAACAATCCGCCCACAAGGGCGGGCAGGATTTGCGAGACCCCGGCAAAGGCAATCAAGCCGATCGAAGCCAGCGCCGCGCCATCGCCGATCAGGCTATAGTAGAAATATCCCAGCGCCATGACCGCAGCGATCGAAACCCGACGCGCCATCAAAACAATGGTCCGTACATCACCAGGGACAGATCCCACCCGCTCATGGGTATTCAGCCAGATCGGCATGACAATCTGGTTCGATACCATAGTGGACAGCGCCATCGCCGTGATGATCACCATCGAAGTGGCCGACGAAAAACCACCGATGAATGACAGCATGGCAAGCCAATCATTGCCCTGTGACAGTGGCACCGTCAGCACAAAAAGATCAGGGTTAGAACCAGGCGGTAAAAGGTCCAACCCGACGACCGCAATGGGCACAACAAACAGGCTCATCAGCAGCAGGTACAAGGGAAACGCCCAAGCTGCTGTCCTCAGATGGCCTTCATCGTCATTTTCAACGACCATGACCTGAAACATGCGCGGCAGACAGACAAAGGCAGCTGCGGACAGGAAGATGAACGCAGTCCAGCGGCCGGCGTCGATGTTCCATTGGCCAATTTCCGAGGCATCAATCCGATCCATCATTGGGCTAATCCCACCGGCAATACCCCATACGACAAACACACCAACGGCGATCAGGGCAAACAATTTGACCACCGATTCCACCGCAATCGCTGTGACAACGCCATGATGACGCTCGTTCACGTCCAGATTCCGTGTGCCGAATAGAATAGCAAAGACAGCCAAACCGGCCGCAACCCAGAATACGTTTGATCCGCTAGGGTATAGGCCAGATGGATCAGCCTCGACAAAAATCGAAAACGACAGGGTGATCGACTGAAGTTGCAGGGCAATATAGGGCGTTCCGGCAAGAACCGCCAAAATGGTAACGCATACGGCCAGCGTGTTGGATTTACCATAACGAGACGACAATAGGTCCGCGATCGAGGTCACCCTTTGGCTACGCGCAACCCGAACCAGTTTGCGCAAGCCCCACCACCAGCTGACCATCACCAACGTCGGCCCCAGATAGATCGTCACGTATTCCAGCCCGGACCGCGCGGCATTGCCAACCGCGCCATAAAAGGTCCAGGCGGTACAATAGATCGACAAGGAAAGCGTGTAGATCAGGGGCGAGCGTAGCCATTTCCCTCGCCCTGCCTCGGCCATTCTTTCAGCTGCGAAGGCCACACCAAATAGTAGTACCACGTAGCCCAAGCTTACCAATATCAGAATATTCGGCGTCGCCATCACTCAGTGTCCGCGCCGATATCGTCGCGAACGCCCAGACTTCTGGCAGTCAGGCCAAAGATCAGGCCAATCGCAATCAGCACGCCCCAGCATACAAATATGTACAGCATAGCCGATGAAAGCGGTACAGCGTCGTCGCCCGCGCTCTGATCCGGCCAAAGCAGCGGTAGTGCGAGAAGTGCCGCGCCTAAAAATGGCAATAGCCGGGCAGCATCGGCCAGTCTGCGACGGCGATAGCTTTGCCGCCCAAGGAATAGCGAGGACCGTTTGCCAGTAGGCATCTGGTCTATGTCACTATCAGAGGTCATGCCCGTGAGGCCTGCGCGTGAAGATCACGCACCGCAGTCAGCACCTCGGCATTTGAAAACGGTTTTGTCATGAACCGGCTAACACCCGCATTCTCGGCCATTTCCCGATCGCGGGATTGCCCGCGTGCCGTTAGCATCAAGACCGGCAAGCGTTGCATATCATCCAACTCGCGCAGGTCTCGCAGAATATCCATGCCGTTCTTTCCCGGTAGCATGACATCAAGGATGACAAGATCCGGGGCTGCAGACTGAATCACCTGAATCGCATCAGACCCTTCTGAATGCGTTTCAACATGCCAGCCTTCGCGTGTCAGCAAAAAGCGGATGGCCTCAGCGATGTTCGGCTCATCCTCGATCAACAGAACCTTACGGCTCATATTTTCAGTTCCTCCCCATGGCAGATCGCGCTCTTGGCACGCTGCCACCGCCAGATTAAGCGGTCAGTCATCGACCTGTCAAAAACCTTCGCTCAGAATCGAAGGCTCACGCCGCGATGTGCAATCCCGGCTGGGGCACACCCGGCAATTGGCCCCGACATGGGTCAAAGCCGATGCCCCCTCCTCCCCGACCGGTCGCACCAGCATGATCGACCGATAAGCCGGATCCTGATCATATCCGGGCACCGCATGAGGCCAAGCGTAAGCATGGCACTCGAACTCAGCCGCACTGCGCCCCAACTGAGCGATTTGTTTGCGAACCGGCACCAGAGGACGACTTAGCGCGGTGAACAAGGGCCACAACGGACAAGCCTCGCCATGGCGCGGCATAACGAAACCGGGAAGCGGTTTGAGGAACAGGACGCTGCCCGATGCATCGCACAAGGCCAGCCCTGCAGGGCGCGGCAAATACTCCTCTGGCACAAAGGCCAAACGTCGCAGAACTGTAGGGATATCGACCGCGAAACGTTGCGCCAACGTGATAGGGTCCGGTTCGCCCTTAGCGAGAATTTGCTTCAAATCGGCAAGCGGCATCGCAACCGCGTCCTCTGCGCACCAGCGCAGAATCTCTTGGGCGACAGAACGGGCGGTGGCGGTGTTCAATCCGTCTAGGGCAATACTCTCAGCCCCTGCCCTCGCTTCGAGTTCGGGAAAACTGTAGTTTCGAGCTGCAAAAAAGCTCTCAACCTCTTCCAGAGGGACACTACGAGGGGTCTTGGCCGCATCGCTTTCATCCAGATAAGACACCAGCGCCTTAGAGCTTTCGGCCAGTCGTTCAGCATCCTGATGCAGGTTCTTGTGAAACCGGTCCTGCCATTCGATTTCGATATCCTGCGTATCGGCCAGAATGGATGCGGTAGATCGAATGGCGGCAGCGGTTGTCAGAACCTCATGCATCGACGCGGCCAGATGCGGGTCATGTGTCAATCGGTCCGATAGCGTTTCGACCGTGCGTTCCAGTGACACGACGCGCTGATGCAATTGCGCCAGAACGCCGGCCCAGCCAGCAAAGCGGCTGGCAAATTCCTCCACCCCGTCAACCTCAGCCTGCTGTCCAACTGCATCTGCCGCCGCCTCTCGCAGTGCAGAAATCAGCGCCGCCTCGATCCCCTGGGTCAGTAGCGAGGGCTCTATATCCAAGGCTTCGGCAATATCGACTAAAAGCTTTCCACCGATTCTGCGGCGGTTATGTTCAATCAAGTTCAGATATGACGGCGAAATTCCAACGCGCTTTGCAAGCTCGGATTGCTTGAGCCCAGAGATCTGACGGCGTTCGCGGATCCGGCTACCGGTAAGCGTATCGCGCATCAAAGGCTCCTCCCTCACCAAGCTTTCAATCACAATCGAGCATTTTCAAGATATCTTATTTAGGCAATGTAGTTAAGGCAGCATTTTCAGATAGAATTTACAAGATTAACAAAAGCAACGGTAAATCACCCACTTCAAATCCACAGCAAATTCTCATGACCTCTTCTATTTCCGACCAATTCCCGGCACGATATGACGATGAGTGACCCCGCCTTCGAATATGCCCCAATTGGGCTGGTTGAACTGGAAAACCGGATCATCCGGCGCTGCAATCTGCAGTTTGCCCGGACGTTCGGAGGGGGTGAGAGCGACTATCGCAACATGCCTCTGCTTCACCTTTACCCCTCCGTCGCAGATTGGGAAAGGATCGGCGCGCGTAGTTTGCAGGTGATGCGGGACACCGGGTATTACACCGATGAACGGGTTATGCGACGACGCAATGGCGATTTATTCTGGTGTCGCGCACGCGGCAGGTCGCTGACACCGGATGATCCATTCCGTCATGGTATTTGGAGCTTTTCAGACATCTCGGAAGAACGCCCCCTGGTCGAACTGACCGTGCGGGAACGCGAAGTGGCGATCCTGTCCTGCCGCGGCCTCTCGGCCAAGGAAATCGGTGTCGAACTCGGCCTCAGCTATCGCACGATCGAAGCCTACCGCGCGCGCCTATTGGAAAAGTTCGGCGCGCGTAAGTTATCAGAGCTCGTGGCGAAACTTTCGGGCATGCCGCTCTGACCGCTCAGAGCGCGCACAAATTCCTTGAATCCTCGCTTCAGACTGCGCTTTTCATGGCCCCAAGCTTAGCTTATAACGCTGCGTAATTAGACCAAAGCCCGCAGGTTTAGATGGGCCACTAGGGGAACCGTCGAGGACACTCATGACAGATACCAAACACGACGCAGATGTAGCATTCATCAAGGCACTGGCCGAGTTGCTGCGCGAAAACGACCTGACTGAATTGCAGGTGAAACGCGAGTATGGCGAAGAAGACAGCCTGAATGTGCGCGTCAGCCGCATGACGCAGGCAGTCGCTGCGCCGGTTCAGGTCGCCGTACCTGCCGCCGCCCCGGCAGCCCCAGCCGCCGCACCCGCCCCTGCTGCAGCTGCCGCCGAAGCCCCTGCTGCACAGGAAGACCCGGCCAGCCACCCCGGCGCTGTCACCTCTCCCATGGTGGGCACGGTTTACATGCAGGCCGAACCCGGCGCGCCGTCGTTCATTTCCGTCGGCGGAGCGGTGTCCGAAGGTGACACGCTGCTGATCGTCGAAGCGATGAAGACCATGAACCACATCCACGCGCCCAAATCGGGTACCGTCAAACGCATCTTGGTTGGCGACGGCGACGCTGTGGAATTCGGTACTCCTCTGGTCATCATCGAGTAAGGCGGGCCCATGTTCGACAAGATCCTGATTGCCAACCGAGGCGAGATCGCCCTGCGCGTCATCCGCGCCGCGCGCGAGATGGGGATTAAGACGGTCGCCGTCCACTCCACCGCCGACAGCGACGCGATGCATGTGCGCATGGCAGACGAATCTGTCTGTATCGGCCCTCCGCCCAGCCCGCAAAGTTACCTGTCTATGCCAGCGATCATCTCGGCCTGTGAGATCACCGGCGCACAGGCGATTCACCCTGGCTATGGCTTCCTGTCGGAGAATGCCGAGTTCGTGCAGATCGTCGAAGATCATGACATCACGTTTATCGGCCCGAACGCCGAGCACATTCGTGTCATGGGTGACAAGATCACCGCCAAGGACACAATGAAAGAACTGGGCGTTCCTTGTGTACCCGGTTCCGATGGCGGTGTTCCTACGCTGGAAGACGCAAAGCGAATTGGTGAGGAGTTCGGCTATCCCGTCATTATCAAAGCCACCGCTGGTGGCGGTGGACGTGGAATGAAAGTTGCCCAAAACGCTGATGAAATGGAAAGCGCCTTCATGACCGCACGCGCCGAAGGCAAGGCCGCCTTTGGCAATGACGAGGTTTATATCGAGAAATACCTTACCACGCCGCGCCATATCGAGATTCAGGTCTTTGGCGACGGCAAGGGCAACGCGGTCCATCTGGGCGAGCGCGATTGCTCGTTGCAGCGCCGCCATCAGAAAGTGTTTGAGGAGGCCCCCGGCCCCAGCATCACCCCTGAAGAACGCGCCAGGATCGGTAAGATCTGCGCCGATGCTGTGGCGAAGATCAACTATATCGGTGCAGGCACCATCGAGTTCCTGTACGAAAACGGTGAGTTCTATTTCATCGAGATGAACACCCGCTTGCAGGTGGAACACCCGGTAACCGAAGGCATTTTCGGCGTCGATCTTGTGCGCGAGCAGATCCGCGTCGCCTCAGGCCTACCGATGTCGTTCACTCAGGACGACCTGGAAATCGAAGGCCACGCCATCGAGGTTCGGATCAATGCAGAGAAACTACCCAATTTCTCACCCTGCCCCGGTAAGATAACGGCGTATCATGCGCCGGGCGGTCTGGGCGTGCGGATGGATTCGGCGTTGTATGACGGGTATTCGATCCCGCCCTACTACGACTCGCTAATCGCAAAGCTGATCGTACAGGGGCGCGACCGGGCCGAGGCGCTGGCGCGCCTTGAACGCGCATTGGGAGAGTTGATCGTTGACGGTATCGACACCACCGTACCGCTGTTCCACGCGCTGCTGCAGGAACCTGATCTACATAGCGGCGAATACAACATCCACTGGCTGGAGCACTGGCTTGCGGAGAATATGGCAGACTAACCTGTCTGGAAGGCCGGATGGAACCAATCCTCCGGCCTTCGGGTTTTTCTAATGAGCTTGACTGCGGAACTTTTGCTGCATGGCTACTCCATCGGCATTTTTCCCATGGCAGAACATCGGGATGACCCAGAGCTGTTCTGGGTCGACCCAAAATACAGGGGCGTGTTCCCTCTGGACGGGTTTCATATTTCGCGCAGTCTGGCCCGGAGCCTGCGTAGATCCGGCTTTGACATCTCAATCGATCAGGATTTCAACGGCGTCGTCGATGGCTGCTCAGACCGGGTGGATACCTGGATCAACGGCGAGTTGCGACAGCTTTACGATCAATTACACATGGCAGGTCACGCCCATTCACTTGAGGTATGGGATAACGACAAGCTGGTTGGCGGCGTCTATGGCGTCGTGTTGGGGGCGGCTTTTTTTGGCGAAAGCATGTTTTCGAGGCGTACTGATGCCTCAAAAATCGCCCTGGCCTATCTGGTCGACCGGCTTAGACAAACGGGTTTCAAACTATTTGATACGCAGTTCTTGACAACTCACCTTGCCTCGCTTGGCGCCATCGAAATTCCACGCGGTACATATCGTGAAGCACTTGAAGAAGCGATCAACGCAAGCGCTGATTTTTCCGCTGATATTCCTCAATCAGCGGATGGTGTGATACAGCGGATCACCCAGACGTCATAGCGCGCATGATCCAAAGCATTAAGCGCCGGTGACGTCGCAATCATCCAACCGTCAAACAGCTGATCTGCTTTGCCTTTTTCCCAGATCGTCAGATAGGCAAACGCATCGCCTGTGGGATTGTCCGCCGGGTACCGACAATCCCCCAAGGCTACATCCAATCCAAACACAGGCTGGGTGTCGCCGTTTTGCATTTCGATATCGATGGTCTGGCCGTTTACTTTGTCCAAGCCGCGCAACATGGCACCAGGGCCAGATTCTACCTTCTGCTGCGCAGATGCAGCCGTTGCGCAGAACGCGATTGCCATCAGCACCGAATGCTTCATTCGCCGCCGTCTCCGGCCACGAATTTGACGAGCAGTGAAATCAGGCTGACCGCGCCTTGGGTATCTTCGATCTCGTCCCCCGGCTCGAAAAAGAACGGTGAGCCGCCCGGCATGACCTCAACAAAATTTCCACCCAGAAGACCTTCGGACGAGATAACGATCGCGCTGTCATCCGGAACAAGGATCCCATCCGCAATCGTAAAAGTCGTATCGGCGCGATAGGTATCTGGGTTCAGATCGACGTCGGTTACGGTGCCGATCTTGACCCCGGCCAAACGCACATCAGTCCCCACACCGACCCCTTCAAGCGACCGGAAGGAGGCCCCCAGCTCATAACCCGCGCTGCTTTGCGACAGGCCCGTCGACTGGCTGGCATAAACGCCAAATGACACGGCAACCGCCAGAACGGCACCACCGACAATGACTTCGGTCCAATTATGGGTCGACATTGCTCGCCTCTGTTATTCGGGGCTCCAGGCCTCATAGTCTTTGCGCTCGACCGGATCAGGTCTGCGCAGCGATCCTGCCGGGGTGTAAGCCAGAGCAGTGCCCGTCAGGTTTTCCTGATGCGGTTTTTCCCAAGATTTATGAGGCAGCGGCTTATCGGTCGGCGGTTCATCCCAAGTGCGGTGCAACCAGCCATGCCATTCTGGATCAACGCGGCTGGCTTCGGCCTCGCCATTGAAAATTACCCAGCGTTTGCTGTCATCCGCATTGCGATAGAAGACGTTGCCTTCGTTGTCTTCGCCAACTTTCACACCTTTTCGCGCGGTATAAATCTGGGTGTTCAGGGTTGCCCCGTTCCACCAGGTCACGGCCCGCAGAAGAGTGTTCAGAATGCCCATCAGGTGCCTCCGGCAAAGTGCTCGGGAATGGTATGGACCAAAGGCGCGCCAAGGTCCAGTGCCACAGAAATCATCCGCGTTTTTCCGACAACGCGGCCGTTACTTCTATCTCGATACGATCCTCTGGCGTAATCAGATTACACTCAATGACTGTCGCTGCTGGAGGGTTGAGGCCAAAGGCCTCTTTTAGCAGAGGCCAGCATTGTTCAAATTCTGACATATCGGGCAGGTAATAGTTTACGCGCACGACGTCTTCAAAACCTGCGCCCGCCTCAGCCAGCGCTTTTTCGATAGCGTGCAACGACGATTTGCATTGAGAAATTACATCCTTCGGGATGTTTTCGCCTTGGGCACATGTTCCTGCCACAAATACGAAGCCATTCGCTACCACCGCTCTGCAGTAACCAACCTTCTCTTCATACTCTCCGCCAGAATGAATTCTTCTAATCATTTAACCCTCCTGTACAGAAAAACGGCACGGGTTTACCGCGCCGTTTCATCAATTCGGTCGAACTGCTTAGCCGGCTGACGCAGATTCAGCCGCCTCGGCATAGATGATTAAAGGTTGGGCGACAGAGGTCACGGCCTCTTCGTTCACGACCACCTCGGTCACGTTCTTCATGCCCGGCAGCTCGAACATCGTGTCCAGCAAGATATCTTCGAGGATCGATCGCAACCCGCGCGCGCCGGTCTTGCGTTCGATCGCCTTTTTGGCAATCGCTTTCAACGCATCATCCGTAAAGGCCAACTCGGCGTCTTCGAGTTCGAAGAGACGTTGATATTGCTTGACCAACGCGTTTTTGGGTTTGGTCAGAATGGTGACAAGTGCGTCTTCGTCCAAATCTTCCAAAGTCGCCAGAACCGGCAAGCGGCCAACAAATTCCGGGATCAGACCGAATTTCAGAAGGTCTTCGGGTTCCAGGTCCTTGAATATCTCACCCACGCCGCGATCATCATTCTCACGCACATCAGCACCAAAACCCATGGCAGAGCCTTTGCCACGCTGTGCAATAATCTTGTCCAGCCCTGCAAAAGCACCGCCGCAGATAAACAGGATGTTGGTCGTGTCCACCTGCAGGAATTCCTGCTGCGGGTGCTTGCGGCCGCCCTGAGGCGGTACACTGGCAACGGTGCCTTCCATCAGCTTCAGCAGCGCTTGCTGCACCCCTTCGCCCGAGACATCGCGCGTGATCGATGGGTTTTCTGATTTGCGCGTGATCTTGTCGACCTCGTCAATATAGACGATCCCGCGCTGCGCGCGTTCGACATTGTACTCGCTGGCCTGCAGCAGTTTGAGGATGATGTTCTCGACATCTTCACCCACATAGCCCGCCTCGGTCAGAGTGGTTGCATCTGCCATAGTGAACGGGACATCCAGAATGCGCGCCAGCGTCTGGGCCAGCAACGTCTTGCCGCAACCCGTTGGGCCGATCAACAGAATGTTGGATTTCGCCAGCTCAATATCACCGCCGGCCTTTTGCGCGTGGTTCAGACGTTTGTAGTGATTGTGGACCGCCACCGAGAGAACACGCTTTGCCGTGGCCTGACCGATGACATAGTCGTCCAGCACCTCACAAATGTCCTTGGGCGTTGGTACCCCATCAGAAGATTTCAGCCCGCTGGCTTTGGTCTCTTCCCGAATGATGTCCATGCAAAGCTCGACACACTCATCGCAGATGAAAACGGTCGGACCCGCGATCAGCTTGCGCACCTCATGCTGGCTTTTTCCACAAAAGCTACAGTAGAGCGTGTTTTTGCTGTCACCGCCTGAATTCGTCGCCATGATCTACCTTTCGGGCTTCGTCCACTGCCCCTTATTCGGGGCCGCGCTTGCGCATGTTCATGCAGCTTAGGCCAGCACTGTGGCGGCTACAATCTCAAAAATGCGCCCGACGCCGATGGCGCCAGGCATGTTTCTTAGGCTTCTTCCGTGTCCATCTTGGCGCGGTTCTCGACAATCTCGTCGATATGGCCCCAGTCCTTGGCCTCTTCCGGGCTCATGAAATTGTCACGATCCAGCGCTTTTTCAACCGCCTTTTTTGTCTGCCCTGTATGGCGCACATAGATGTCATACAGGCGATCTTTCAGTTTCTGCGTCTCGGCCGCGTGGATCATGATGTCGCTCGCCTGACCCTGATAGCCACCGCTGGGCTGGTGCACCATGATGCGGCTGTTGGGCAGCGAAAAGCGCATACCCTTCTCGCCACCGGCGAGCAGGACCGACCCCATCGAGGCCGCCTGACCGATCACCAATGTCGAACATTTCGGCTTGATGTACTGCATTGTGTCGTAGATCGACAAACCACTGGTCACTACGCCGCCGGGCGAATTGATGTAAATCGAGATTTCTTTGTTTGGGTTTTCCGCCTCAAGATGCAGCAGCTGCGCCACCACCAGATGGCTCATCCCATCATGGATCGGGCCGTTGATGAAAATGATCCGCTCTTTCAGCAGACGCGAGAAGATGTCATAGGCGCGCTCACCCCGGCTGGTCTGCTCGACAACCATGGGGACAAGCGTATTCATGTAGGTTTCTACGGGATCGAACATTCTTAACCTGCCTGCTTTGCGATGGATCGGGAGAGTATCCCAACAAGTGTTACCCGAGTCTTAGTGTTGCCTTTGGGGGGCTGCAAGGGGTGCACCTCACTTCGCAGGCCGATTGTGAGATTGTTGATCGCTGGTGCTAACTCAGGCCATATTCACCCGGGCTTGCCGCTTTTGTCACGAACAGCGCCCCTGATGCTGGTCCCGCTTGTGAAAAGGTGCTACCGAAATCATGATCGACCACCAAGGAGACGAGTATGATCCGAGCAATCCTGATTGGCCTGAGCCTGTTTGCCCTGACCGCCTGCGAAACCGCCAAAGGCGCGGGCAAAGATATCGAAAACGCCGGGGATGCAATCCAGAACGCGGCCACTGAGGTTCAAGAGAACATCTGACCGGCCCAGTATATTGCGGAGCCGCGCCAAAATTCATCAACATATTGTTGATCTCCTGATCCAAAACCACTAGTCTTGCGCTACAGGTGCATAGACGCGGCATTGCATTATCTGACGCAAAGACGGGGTTCTTTCGTTCGCACGAAGGAACCCCGTTTCCATTCGAAGGGGTCTTGAATGATGCCTGTATGGAACCAGAATAGGAAAAGGCGTCAGGTGCGCAGACGCGGTCTTTGCATGTATCCTTGCGGACACTCCTGACGCCTTGCCGGGTCAGCACACCCCGAGGGGCACCCTGATCCAGTTGCCTCAGCCCCTTTCGAAGCTGCGACTGCCGTTTCGACCCGAAGGCCGTCACAGCGCACAAGATCCATTTTGAGAAGCTGATCTATCAACCCGGGATCTGACACCCAACTCGACTGTCCAGCAACCGGTAAGCCCCTGCAAATCCGCGTAAATCCTAAAATCCACCCGATCCTGCGTTGGCCCCTGGCCCTTGCGCCCCGCTGCCTGTTCCGAGGAAGTGCTGCGGTAACCTTACTGTTACATTGGCGCCCAATACCGGCAAGAAAATAGCACTGCAGCATGAAAATTAGACGGGGATAACCTGTTGATATCCGCCGGGAGGGCGATGTGGATAAATCGAGAAGTTTTGCAAACTGGCCTGCTTGCGCGTGGAAAACTCCGAACAGATCGAAAACGCGCAAATTTCAGGCAATGCTGCACCTGCGAAGGCCATGTTCAATCGCAAACCGACGAATCCCGCTTTGGTTGAGCCCGAATCGAAAAGCGCCCAGCCCTGCGGATTGGCGCTCTGAGAAGCGTCCCGACCTGATCATAAATACCTACTAAACGCTGCCCGCTTAGGCAGCTTGTACCCCCTACTCTCGATCAGGCCGGAGACGCTCCGGTTCGCCTGTCAGGCCAGAACAGTGCTGTAGGTCGTTCTGATCCGCAGGCTACGGCGTAAATCCCCTCTGTCCTGTTAGACAGATTGGAAGGGCGCGTGCCGGTTACAACTTTTCTAAGGAAAGCTTCATCTGCGCTTCAGCGCGGCTTTAGTCGCTGACAGCGGTCGATCAACAGAACTGAGGGCCGCGCCGGCCTGAGGGGGTGAGCGGCGTCTCGGAATTCGTCCAGTGGACGAATTCAGCCGCGAACGGGCGGAGCCCCCGGGGGCGCAAACGCGCCGCCCGTTTTGCCGGAGGCAAACCTTTGGTTTGACGGGCGCGGGTCGGCGCGGCCCGGCGGTGCCGTCGGGCGGGTGGGTTGGTTGAAATTCGCTCGTAACACCTATGCCTAGAATCTTGAATTCTCACGCTGCAACCCCAGTTATTTTTTACCTCTTGATCGGAGAGCAGAGACCGACTAGGTAAGCGCTCCGATGTGGCATGGGTGACTCACTACACCTAAATGTTGGCACAAATCAGGAAGTTTAAACTACTTTTAGTTATGCGCTGGGAAAAACCTGAGATAACCTCGGAATCAAAGCAAACTAAAATTGGGAGATTGAGCATGACAGAAAAGCAACTCAATGACTTGGATTATCTCATTGAGAAATCGAAGGAAGTAGAGATGACTGCTGATGAAGTCGTCGCTCAGCGCCGCAGTTTTGCATATGGCAACTCCGCGTTCGAAAACTCTAAAATCACAAAAGAGATGGTTGAAGAACAAGCGCGCCAACTTGGACTGTGAGAGAACCATACAATGAGTGATGACAGCAGAGTGCGGCACAGTCAGGCCGAAAACGCTGCAATCGTTGAAGACGATCTGGAAAAAGCAAAACTTGAAGCATCAAATGCCCTCCAGCAAACAGAGCTTGTTCGGCAATTGGTATTGGAAATAGTAGACGGGCGGCCATTTCGGCTCCGCCCATCTACTTTATTGGCTTTGAATCGCACGGCGATCGAAGGTTTGGATGCCTACGCGGGAAACTGGCGACCTGCTGGAATTGAAATTGGAGAAAGTAAGCACTCACCGCCGGATGGATTTCTAGTTCCAGAACTGATTGAAGAACTTTGCGATTACGTCAATGATAACTTCGGAGAACGAAGCGCGATCCATTTAGCAGCATTCGTAATGTGGCGACTTAACTGGATTCATCCGTTCACGGACGGAAACGGCAGAACATCGCGTGCCGCTTCATATTTGGTGTTATGCGCAAAATCAGGAGCTTTGTTCCCTGGCGTTGACACTATCCCAGAGCAAATTGTTGCCAACAGGCATCCTTACTATGATGCCCTTGAAGCGGCCGACGCAATGTTCAAAGAAGAACAAGCTTTTACTGAAAATACAGTAAAAGCGATGGAGGATCTGCTTGGCTCCATGCTTGCAACTCAGTTGCGCAGCGCATTCGACAATGCGGTCGCAAAATAAGCAACACATAGAGAATCTGGAAATGGACAGTCTTAGCTGTCCATCTTCAACGCGCTAATAAACGCCTCCTGTGGGATATCCACCTTCCCGAACTGCCGCATCTTCTTTTTCCCCGCCTTCTGCTTGTCCAGCAGTTTGCGTTTTCGCGTGGCGTCGCCTCCGTAACACTTTGCGGTCACGTCCTTACGCAGGGCCGAGAGGGTCTCGCGGGCGATGACCTTGCCTCCGATGGCGGCCTGGATCGGGATTTTGAACATGTGGCGCGGGATCAGGTCCTTGAGCTTTTCGCACATCGCCCGGCCTCGCATCTCGGCCCGGTCGCGGTGAACCATGGTCGAGAGCGCATCAACGGGTTCGTCATTCACCAGCACCGACATCTTGACCAGCGCGTCCTCGGTATAGCCGGTCATCTGGTAGTCGAAGCTGGCATAGCCCTTGGTCACCGATTTCAGGCGGTCGTAGAAGTCAAAGACAACCTCGTTCAGCGGCAGGTCATAGACGACCATGGCGCGGCTGCCCGCATAGGTCAGGTCCAACTGGATGCCGCGGCGGTCCTGGCAGAGTTTCAGCACGTCGCCGAGGTATTCATCCGGAACCAAGATGGTCGCCTTGATGCGCGGCTCCTCGATATGGTCGACCTTTGAAGGATCAGGCATATCGGCGGGGTTGTGCAGCTCGATCATTTCGCCGTCTTTCATGTAGACGTGATAGATCACCGAGGGTGCGGTGGTGATGAGCTCGATATCATATTCGCGTTCGATGCGGTCGCGGATGACCTCAAGGTGCAGAAGGCCGAGGAAGCCGCAGCGGAAGCCAAAGCCAAGTGCGGCTGAGGTTTCCATTTCAAAGCTGAAGCTGGCGTCGTTCAGCGCCAGTTTGTCAATTGCATCGCGCAGGTCTTCGAATTCGGCTGAATCCACGGGGAAGAGACCGCAGAACACCACCGGCTGCGCGGGTTTGAACCCGTCCAGCGCAATTTCAGTCCCGTTGCGGTCATTGGTGATCGTGTCACCGACACGGGTGTCGCGGACCTGTTTGATCGAGGCGGTGAGAAAGCCGATCTCACCCGGGCCGAGGCTGTCAACCATCTCCATCTCGGGGCGGAAAACGCCGACGCGGTCGACATGATGCAGGGTGCCGTTCGACATGAACTTGACCCGCATGCCCTTTTTCAGCGTGCCGTCCATAATGCGGACCAGAACGATCACGCCGAGATAGGCGTCGTACCACGAATCCACCAGCATCGCCTTGAGCGGCGCGTCGAGATTGCCCTGCGGTGCGGGCAGTTGCTGGACGATGGCCTCAAGCGTTTCGTGGATGCCCTGCCCTGTCTTGGCGCTGACCTGAATGGCGTCGGTGGCGTCGATGCCGATCACATCCTCGATTTGTTCGGCCACGCGGTCACAATCGGACGCGGGCAGGTCGATCTTGTTCAGCACCGGCACGATCTCATGATCGGCGTCGATGGCCTGATACACATTCGCCAGCGTCTGCGCCTCAACCCCTTGGGTCGAGTCAACGACCAGCAGCGAGCCCTCGACCGCACGCATGGACCGACTGACCTCATAGGCAAAGTCCACGTGGCCGGGGGTGTCGATCAGGTTCAGCACATATGCCTCGCCATTGTCGGCGGTATAGTCGATGCGGACCGTGTTGGCCTTGATGGTGATGCCACGCTCGCGCTCGATATCCATGCTGTCGAGCAGCTGTTCCTTCATGTCGCGATCCTTGACCGTTCCGGTCTCTTGGATGAGCCGGTCAGCAAGGGTGGATTTGCCATGGTCGATATGCGCGACGATGGAGAAATTGCGGATATGAGCGAGGTCTGTCATGGGTTGGGGATATGCGTCGGAAATGGGCTGTGGTCAAGGTGGGACGAGTCCCCAGCGAAACCCTTTGATTGCGAGGCCTCAGACCGTTCAGAGCAACCTGTTTTTGACCAACTCCGCGTTCATCCAATGCGTCTCGCTTTGAACGTGGCCCTCGCGCACATATTTCGCGAGGTGAGTGGGCATGTCTTCCTCGTTAAACGCAGCCGTTGTGCGAACGACAAACCCCTCCTGCGTATCCAGATTCAAGTCTGCTATCACATCCGCCACGACCTTAGCAGAGAACCGCCCGCGATAGAGTTCGGGCACAGCGGTGATCCCAAGCTCGACGAAGCGTGAACGCGTCGCGTCCCAAGACTGTACCATGTCCCGCTTCACCCACGCGAACCCAAGGAAATAGGTCGGCAATGCCGAATACGCTATGGAGTGGCACGCAAACAGTTATTCACCAACAATGCGCTCGTCTTCGGCAAGCTGCGGCGAAATTCCGGCTGCGAAGGCCTTCATCCAATCTCGAGACGGGTGGTATCGTGCGTCAATACTGCGGGGGTGACAGCCGTGGCTGTGAATAGTCGTGTTCTCGCCATCCATCTTTTCAGTAAAAACCACCTCGTCAGCCGACACCAACGCGTCAACGCTGGACATGATCTTGTCATCGCTGGTGGCACCGGGAGATTGCGGCAAATGAAATGTACGCCCGTATTTCTTAAGCATATTCGTCTCGCGAATGAATTCTAAGCAAACTCGGGCCAGAAAACGCGACATCAACCATGTGTGCAATCACTTTTTCGAAGCACCCGATTGATCCCGAATCCACTTTGATTCATACTCCGCCGCAGACTGAGAGGGGCACAAGACCCCTCCGGGCAGGCAAAGAACGAGGCTCTAGCATGAAACAGTTCCTCCTCATCGCATTTTGTACGGCATCGCTGACGGCGATTGCTCCGGTTGCAGACGCGTCTCAGATCAAGCGGGCGTGTCTGGCATCAGATCGTCAGGCGGCGACGCGGGATCGGTGCAGTTGCATTCAGCGCGTGGCGGATCAGGCGTTGACGCGCAGTGATCAAAAGACCGTCTCGAAATGGTTCGAGGACCCACATCAGGCGCAGGAGTTGAAGATGTCGCAGACCGCGCGCGATGATGCGCTTTGGGATCGATATCAGAACTTTGGCCAGATGGCGCAGGCGATCTGCAGCTAACCCCTGTCAGTCCTTGACCTGATGCACGCTGCGCCCCAGAAATGGCGCAGCGAAAGGTATGTGCGATGGTGATGAAAGGGCTGACCCTGCGGGGCCTAGAGGTGTTTGAGGCTCTTGCACGGACCGGATCGGTGGCGCAGGCGGCCGAGATCACGGGGCTCAGCCAGCCTTCGGTTTCCCAGCAATTGCGCAATCTGGAAAAGGCACTGGGCACCGATCTGGTCGATCACGGGCGGCGGCCAATGCGGCTGACCCAGGCCGGGCGCAGCTTTCTGACCCGCGCGCAGGCTGTTCTGGCCGAGCTACAATTGGCCCAAAGCGAATTGACCGTGATGGATCTGGGGCATCTCACCACCTTGTCCATCGGCCTGATCGACGATTTCGACAATGACCTGACACCTCGGCTCGCGACACTGCTGGCTGACAGCCTGACCCGATCAAAATTCAAGCTGATCACCCTACCCAGTCTGGACCTGTTTGCCGAGTTGGACGCCCAGCGCTTGCATCTGGCCGTTTCCGCCCATAGCGGCGAAGTGCTGGAAGGTGTCATTGAATATCCGTTGGTGCAGGATCCATTTATACTGGTCGCCCCGGCGGGCGCGGGTGATGCGCAGACCGTCGTGCAGGACCTGCCTTTTCTGCGCTACGCGCGTGAACAACTGATCAGCCGCCAGATCGAAGGCCACCTGGCACGCCAGCAAGTTGAATACGAAGAACGGTTCGAGATCGGATCACACCTGGCGATGATGGCGATGGTTGCGCGCGGTCTGGGCTGGGCGATCACAACGCCGCTGGGCTATATGCGCGCGGCGCGGTTTCACGACGAGATGCAGGCTCATCCCTGTCCGTTTGGCGCATTTGCCCGGACCATTTCATTGTTCACCCGCACGGACTGGTCAGATCAGGTGCCGCAAGAGGTTGCGGGCATGATGCGGCGGCTGATGCAAAGCCAGATCATTGACCCGGCGACGGCGAAACTGCCCTGGCTCAGTGATCAATTGAAGGTGCTGGACGATCCATCCAGGTGATCGACCAACCCTGCGACGGCGATCTCAATCAAGTCCAACGCCCCGTCAAAATCCCGCGTATAGTATGGGTCTGGCACATGATCTGCACCGGCCTGAGGTGCGAACTCTGTCAGCAGCCGAACGGGCGTGTTGTTTCCATCCGGCCTAAGGGCCTCGATATTCGCGATATTGTCGGCATCCATTCCTATGATCAGATCGAACTGATTAAAATCCTTAGCCACAAACTGCCTTGCGCGAAGATCACCCAGTTCGACATCGCGGGCGCGTGCCGCAGATAGCATGGGACCATAGGGCGGGCCGCCAATATGCCAGCCCGCGGTTCCGGCACTGTCGGTTGTATGATGTGGGGCGCTGGCGCGAAACACACCCTCGGCTGCAGGCGAGCGGCAGATATTGCCCAAACACACAAAGAGGATACGCTGTGTCATAAGCAATCTTCTACCGCGCAGAGGGCACATGGAAAAGATCGTCATTCTCACCGGAGCAGGTATTTCCGCCGAAAGCGGGCTCAGCACCTTTCGGGATGAAGACGGGCTATGGGCACAACTCAGGATCGAAGACGTCGCGACGCCCGAGGCGTTTACCCGGAATCCGGCTTTGGTTCAGAGGTTCTACAATGCCCGCAGGGTTCAGGCTGCTCAGGTCCACCCCAATGCCGCGCATAAGGCCCTTGCCCGGTTGCAACAGGATTGGCCCGGCGATGTGGTCATCGTCACACAAAACGTCGACAGTCTTCACGAGGCTGGCGGCGCTTCCGGGGTGATCCACATGCATGGTATCCTGTCTGGTGCATTGTGTGGGGATTGTGGCCATCGGTGGACAGCACCGCCAGAAATGGCCCCTGACGAGCCCTGCCCGGCCTGCGACGCACCGTCCGGACGGCCTGATATCGTCTGGTTCGGCGAGATGCCCTATCATATGGACAAGATTTTCGATCATCTCGCCACCGCTTCGATCTTTGCCGCAATCGGCACGTCTGGACAGGTCTACCCCGCCGCTGCCTTTGTGCACGAAGCGCAGGCAGCAGGGGCGCACACCATTGAAATCAATCTGGAGCCGACAGGTGGTGGTTTCGATGAACGGTTGCTGGGCAAAGCAACCGAAACTGTACCCAGATGGGTTGATCGGTTGCTGATGGCTAAGACTTAAGACAACATGAGCAGCAAAATTGTAAGACCAAACGCATCACCTCCTTCAGGAGAAGCCGCACCATGACAGATCAAGACCCAAAAACTGGTGAAATTCTCGAAGACGGCAGCATGGCCGACCGCGACCAGCTTAGCGCTCAGTTGTCCAGTCTTTGGTGGACCTTCTTAATTCGCGGCATTTTGGCCGGTGCTGTTGGTATTGCCGCGCTTTTCTGGCCCTCTGGCAGCATTGCCTTGCTGCTGCGTCTGGTTGGGGCCCTGCTGGTCATTGATGGCGGGTTAACGCTGCTTGGGGTCGGACGCCGGGGCCTGTTGGGTGGCGCAGCCATCGGTGCAGTACTGATCGGACTGATCTTGCTGATCTGGCCTGAGGGCACCGTGAAGTTGGCCTTTTTCCTGTTGGGGGCCTGGGCGCTGATTATTGGTATCGGCTCGCTGGCTGCGTCGCAGCAGATGAATGAGCGTGATCCGCAACGCGGTTCGATGCGCGGTTCGGGGATTGCGGCACTGATCGTGGGTCTGGTGTTGATGATCTGGCCCGCCATTGCACTGGTCGCGCTGGGATGGGCGATTGCCTTCTCGGCGCTTGCCATTGCGGTTGTCATGTTCTGGCTGGCAAACCGCCTGCGCAGCGCCAACAACCGGATCGGCATGAAGACCATTCATCACTAGGGACTAACACTTGCGACTATGCAAACAGGCCGGGCATTGCCCAGCCTGACGCATGGATGACGGCCGCAAAGCGGCCCGAAGACAGGCGTTGCTGCTAGTTCGAATGGGATCCGTGGTCGTGACCATGCTTGTCCTGGCGCTCCAGATCCACTGGGATGTTCAGAACAACCTCTCCGGCCTGCTCAAACACCAATGTAACAGGAACCGTGGCACCATGCTCGAATGGAGCCCTCAACCCCATCAGCATCACATGCGCACCACCGCGTTTGAGCATATAGGTCTCGCCTGCAGGGATGGTAAAGCCTTCCTCGACATGGACCATCTGAGCCACGCCGTCATCGTTGATCTTATGCGTGTGCAACTCTACCCGGGCTGCGGCATCTGATGTTGCACTGATCAAGCGGTCATCCGTCTCGCCCTGGTTCTCGATCATCATGAACGCGGCCCCTGCCTTGGCGGCTTTGCCGGATGAACGGGCGTAGGCATCGTCAATAACGATCTGGCTGTCAGCAAAGGCCGGAACGGCCAGAAGGACGGTTGAAAAAGTAGCGAACAGGGTTGTTTTGAGGGACATTGTGCCTCTCCTTATGTGTCTAGCGGTCTGAAAATCTGTAGGTCGGGTCAGACCAAGACAGGAGGTGCACGTGCGGGTGTGTCCGGGACGGGGGCTGCGACAAGGTTGTCCGTCTCACGAATTGGCGTGGGAAGCCGAAGAACCGGGGCCTCAGGCTGCGCGGGTTGCACATCCGCAACCGCCCCCAACAGGGTCAGCGCATAGTCGGGGCAATAATGTGGTGGGGCTGTTGGCTGTCCATTTGCGTCAACATGGACAACAACAGGACCGTTTCCCGTACACAGGACCATCTGGCCCGTCGCCATATCCACGCCACGCGACACAGCAATGCTCTGCCCGGTCAGGACCAGCAGCAGAGACAAAATTACCGGCAAAAACTTATGAAACGCAGATCTCATCCTGACCTGCATATAGGCCAGACAGATGAAACGCTTCAAGCGCCAAACAGTCGCGCTTGAAGCGTTTCTTAGTAATCCAGCCCAGGCCGTTTAACGACCCCTTTAGTCAGGCTGGTATGGGAGCGATTCACCTGACGCTGAATACGCGTGCAGGCTAAAATTGCTTTTTTGATAACGGTCGAAAGCAACAGAAAAATATAGAAACTCTTTAACGACATCACTCGGCCCCCAACCCAAAGAATGTAGTCAACATACGCCCTACATCTGCGCTCGTATGTGAACTGTTTCACGGTCGTTACAATTTTTTTGAACTTTTTTGGGGCCCGAGCTGCATCGCAAAACGAAAAAACCCCGCACAAATCGGGTACGGGGTCATTCAAACGGAATGTCAAAGAGGGTTACGCCGACGCTTGTGCCTTGGCGATTTCCTTTTTCACTTTCAATGCGTTCGCAGACAGCTCTTCGTCCTTGGCCTTCGCCAGGAACGCGTCCAGACCACCGCGGTGGTCGACAGAACGTAGCGCAGCCGCCGAAATACGCAGCTTAACACCACGGCCCAGGGTTTCGGATTGCAGGGTGACATCGTTCAGATTCGGCAGAAAACGACGACGAGTTCTGTTTTTAGCGTGGCTGACATTGTTGCCAGTCATCGGGCCTTTTCCGGTCAGTTCGCAACGGCGCGACATGGTTTCTTCCTTTGTTTCTGGAGGCCGGGCAAAACGCCTGCGGCCAAATCACAAGGGGCGCAACCCGAAGTCGCGCCCGAAAACTGGTTGGATGCGTGTAGTGGGAATCGCAGGAAGGGTCAAGACGGGTTACGCGGAATATTTGCGCCCTCTGTACCTTCCCTGAATGCCGGCGCGACCGGCGCATGCAACAGGGGTTTATTGTTTTTTAAATGACGCGAAACCAGCCGGGTCTGTAACTTGCCACGTGGGATCAGCCGCGCCGGGTCGGGGCTGTGATCGTGATCCGCCAGCTCCGGGAATATCTTGAATATCTCACGCCGCGCAGAGATGCTGAGCGATTTCAACGCCTCGGGCCCGGAATACAAGCTCTCAGTTGGGGCGCCTTCAGCATAGATCACCTCATGCCGGTCAAACAGCAAGTGGAAATACTCGACCGATTGCACCTCTTGATCCACATAGATACCCGGCACTGAGGTCAGCTTGATCGCCGGGATAAGAACTTCAGCTGCTCCAAACATGCGCTGCGCGATTTTGGATTGAACCAGCATCCTGTGCTGGCGCGAGACCAGCAAATCGCGGTTAGGCATCCCTTGCCCCAAGGCGCCTGCCACGATGCGTACCGGGCGCAGTTTGGGGTCCTGTTCAAGGTCACGGGTTGTGAACGCCCGCCGTCCCGTCCAACGCACTGTTTGGGGTCCCAAGCCAACCGTCTGGACCCTGTCCCCGGCCATGATGTTCTGGATCGGGCGAAACCCACAATTCGTCGCGATCAGAGTATCGCGGGTAAAGCACGGAAACCCGGCACCATTTTCGAAACCTGTATACGTAACAGTTGTTCCCGACGGCAGGGTAAACGACCCGCTGGAAAGCGAATAGCTCGTGCCTGCCACGACTGTGATTGTGCCGAACGTACTGTCAGTGATCACGGTACCTTCGGGTAGGTTCAGCGTATCGGTACCACCGCCGCCTTCGACCGTACCTGACACACTGGTGCTTTGGAAATCCAGCGTATCGTTGCCATTCCCCAATGCAATGCTGCTTATGTCGGACCCACGGACAACGACGGTATCCGCGCCCCCTCCGGCATTCAGCGTTCCAACTGTGCTGCCGGTGATGGTAATATCGTCACCACCCCCGTTGCCACGTACAACTCCGATAACCGTGCTGTTCGTAACCGTGATCTGGTCGCTGCCTCCACGGCCGCGAATATTGTCAATCGGAGTACCCTGAGGCGTACCATTCAACGTACCGTTGTCATCGGTAACGTCGATTATGTCGTTGCCATTGGTACCCCTTATATTGGGCATCGTCCTCTATTCCCAAGCAACAGTCAGGTCTAAGATAGCAACCAATTACGCGACCAGATCGGCATGATCCGATACAATACGCAACCATAGTGCGATGAGACGCCGCGCGCATCAAGGCCCGGGCCAAAACACCCGAAGACTGAATCAGGTGGCAGAGAGTTTTGACAACATATGCCGCGCAGCGGTCGTGGGGCTGATCGTACCTTGACCCACCTCAGTGCTCAGCTCATCCATTTCCCGGCGCGCCTCGGGTGTGTCGAGACGGGCCAGCAGAGCATGCCGAACCTCTTGATCGAACCAGTAGCGGGCCTGTGCAGCTCGGTTTGTTGTCCAAAACCCGTTGTCCCGCCGCCATTGGCTGAGCGACTGTATTTCTGTCCAGGCTTGGTCGAGGCCATGTTCTTCAATGGCTGAGACTGTCATCGCTTTGGGAAACCCCTCCGGGTCCTGCGGGCGTTTGCGTAACAGGCGCAGGGCACCGGCATAATCCGCGCAGGTGCGTGTCGCCGTCGCCTTCAGGTCGCCATCGGCCTTATTGATCAGGATGATATCTGCCATCTCCATTATACCGCGTTTGACGCCCTGCAACTCATCCCCGCCCGCCGGAGCAAGCAGCAGCAGGAACAGATCGGAGAGCTCGGACACCACGGTTTCCGACTGACCAACGCCCACGGTTTCGATCAGAACGACATCATTTCCTGCCGCCTCGCACAGCGCGATGGCTTCGCGCGTGCGACGGGCAACACCCCCGAGCTGGCTTTGGCTGGGTGAAGGTCGGATAAAGGCGTTTGGATCGCGGCTCAGACGTTCCATCCGGGTCTTGTCACCCAGGATCGATCCGCCCGACCGGGCCGAGCTTGGATCAACGGCAAGAACAGCAACGCGCAGGCCTTGCCTAGTCAACATCATGCCAAAGCTTTCTATGAAGGTGGATTTACCCACGCCCGGTGTGCCCGACAGGCCAATCCGCAGAGATTGCCTGCCAGATTGCGCCAGATAACTCAGAAGTTCCGAGGCCTGCTCCCGATGATCTGCACGGATGCTTTCGACCAGCGTGATTGCGCGCGCCAGGGCCCGGCGCTCACCTTGCATGATCCGTTCACCCAATTCAGCAATGTCCATCCGCCCGGCCTTTTTTGGTGATTTGCCCTAAATGACGGTGCCGCGCCGCAATTGTCCAGAGCGCATCCAGTGTTTTGGCGGGGCCTTCTGGACGTTGACCAGCGCTTTGGCGATAAGGCGGTATGACACGACTGCCAATAGACGACGCGCTGCCCGAACTGATTTCTGCCCTGAGGGACCATGGGCGCGCCGTTCTGCAAGCCCCGCCGGGCGCGGGTAAGACAACCCGCGTTCCTCTGGCAATGCTTAAGGCCGGTCTTTGTACCGGTAAGATCGTGATGCTGGAGCCGCGCCGTCTGGCCGCACGCGCTGCGGCTGAACGCATGGCCGAAACACTGGGTGAGCGCGCGGGGCAAACCGTCGGCTACAGGGTCCGTGGTGAGGCCAAAACCTCGAACGCCACACGGATTGAGGTTGTGACCGAAGGCATCCTGACCCGAATGCTGCAATCTGACCCTGATTTACCCGGGGTCGGGGCTGTGATCTTTGATGAGTTTCACGAACGATCCCTGAACGCCGATCTGGGTCTGGCGCTGTGCCTTGAGGTGGCCGGGGCGCTGCGCGATGACCTTATCCTTGTAGCGATGTCGGCCACGCTGGACGCTGAGCCGGTCGGGCGGTTAATGGAAGCCCCTCTCGTGACCTCGGAAGGGCGCAGCTATCCGGTTGAAACCCGCTGGCTGGACCGTCCGTTGGGCCCACAGGCCAGACGGTTGGATGCGCTGATTGATCTGGTTGAAACGGCAGTGTCCGAGACGCCGGCGATTGGCGGCGGCATTCTGGTTTTCCTACCCGGCGAAGGTGAAATCCGACGGGCCGAAGCAGCGCTGAACAAGCGCCTGCCAAAGACCTGCACGTTACGCCCTTTGTTCGGTGCCCTGCCTTTTACTGCCCAGAGCGCGGCCATCGCACCGGTTGAGGCCGGACGCAAAGTGGTGCTGGCAACATCAATCGCGGAAACCTCGCTGACCATTCCCGACATCCGCGTGGTCGTGGATATGGGTCAGGCGCGACGGTCGCGGTTCGATCCGGGCTCGGGCATGTCGCGGCTGGTGACCGAACGCGTCACACGAGCCGAAGCCACCCAGCGAACTGGCCGCGCGGGCCGCGTGGCCGAAGGGGTCTGTTATCGGTTGTGGTCAAAGGGCGAGGAAGGTGCCTTGCATGCCTATCCGCCCGCAGAAATTGAGGCCGCTGACCTGGCCGGACTGGCTTTAGAGCTTGCCTTATGGGGTGCGGAAGCTGGTGATCTAGCGTTTCTGACCCCTCCACCCGATGGCACATTGGCCGAGGCACGATCCCTGTTACGAATGCTTGGCGCGCTGGATGGCAAAGGGCGGATCACAGATCACGGGCGGCGTTTGGCATCCCTGCCGCTACACCCGCGTTTGGGCCATATGCTGGTTCGCGCCGGAACACAGGCAGCCCCGCTGGCCGCGTTACTGGCTGAACGAGATCCCCTTAAGGGCGCTCCGGTCGATCTGACCCTCAGGATGGCTGCGATACGCGATACACGCGCTTTTCAAAGGGAAAAGCCCTGGCAGGTCAATCCAAGCGTCGTGGATCGGATCAAAGGCGAAACGAAACGTCTGCGCGCGATGATCAAACCTCAGGACGAAACCCTCAGCGCCGCAGCGATGGCGGCACTCGCCTATCCCGATCGGATCGGACAAAGGCGAAATGGGGATACACCAAGCTATGTCCTGTCGGGCGGCAAAGGCGTGGTGCTGGAAAACGACGATACCCTGGCCACTGCGCCCTATCTTGTCGTGCTCGACACCGATGGGAACCCGCGCGAAGCCCGCGTGCGGATGGCGGTGCCAATATCCGAACGCGACATCCGCGATCAGTTCGCTGACCAACTGTGTTGGGTCGATACCTGCACCTGGTCCAAGCGCGAACGGCGCGTAATCGCGCGACAGCAGGAACGGCTTGGCGCAATCACCCTGAGCGACCGCCTGTGGAAAGACGCTCCCGATGACACCGTGGTACAAGCTATGCTGGACGGTGTGCGCGATCTGGGGCTGCGCCTGGAAGGCGCCGCCGCGCGTTTTGCCGCGCGGGTCGAACTGGTACGCGCCGATGGGATTGATCTGCCGGATTTTTCAATCGAAGGGCTGATGTCTTCAATCGAAGATTGGCTATTGCCCATGCTGTCTGGCGTGCGCAGCGCCGAAGACTGGAAACGCTTTGACCTACTACCCGCGCTCCGGGCGCGGCTGGATTGGGAACAGATGCAAGAGTTGGACAAGCGTGCGCCGGGGTCTTTCAGCACGCCATTGGGGCGCAAAGTGCCGATTGACTATGGAGGCGACGTACCTGAAATCGCAGTTCGCCTACAGGAGCTTTTCGGGGTTGCGCAACATCCCGTTGTCGCAGGCGCGCCGCTTAAGATCACCCTGCTGTCCCCTGCGCAGCGCCCTATTCAGATCACGCGGGATTTGCCCGGGTTCTGGTCCGGGTCCTATGCGGATGTCCGCAAAGATATGCGAGCGCAGTATCCCAAACACCCGTGGCCCGAAGATCCGACGCAAGCAGACCCTACCCTGCGCGCCAAACGCCGCAGAAGCTGAGGTAAATCGGGGGGATCAACCGCCAAAGCCCACAAAAAGACACATATTTCCTTAAAAATGGGTAAAACATTAATCTTTTGGTCACGGATTTGTTGAAATATCATGACTCAATGGTTACCTGATCGGCCGAAGAATCGAGAAAAGCACCTGATATTTTGACTATGTCACATTGGTTTCGCAACATATGGGAAGAGGTCGCAAAACCCCTGTTTCTGCGCCCGCGTCGGGTGCAATTTGCAGCCCTGTGCACGCGACAAACCGATGCTGGCCCCGAAGTTCTGCTGATTACCAGCCGCGATACCGGACGTTGGATAATTCCAAAAGGTTGGCCGATTGACGGACTGGATGGCGCAGAAACCGCCGCGCAAGAAGCTTGGGAAGAGGCCGGCGTTGAAGCTGACATGGTTGAAAAGAACCCGTTCGGCCACTTCACCTACGACAAAATACTAAAAGACGGTTCAGCACAGCCGGTTCTGACAAGCGTTTATCGTGTTGCGGTACGCGCGCTGGCCGATGAATTCCCCGAAATTGGCCAACGTAAGCGCAACTGGGTGACCCCCAAAACGGCGGCCACTTTGGTCAGAGAGCCAGAATTGCAGGCCTTGCTACTTAAGGTCGAGTAGCACGTGTCGAAGCCAGCCAGAACTCGCTGCCCCGTTACTGGGAAACCACTGGCACTTTAACACCGCGAGCTCTCGTGTCGCCCGGCCGCACATGGTGCTCATTTGAAGGTCTTGATGGGGCTGATTGAAATAGTCGGTTCGGCAATCCATAGGGAGCATCGATCGTTCATGCTGCCGCGGAGATGGTCTAGCAACATAGATCGACGTTGGAAAACACCCGCTGTCAGCGCCCCGGGCAAATCCGCCAGGAACATCAAAGGCACGGTCTTATCCAGACTGATCTACCTGCTTCCGACCACCTTTGCCCCGGGCCGTATCTCCTGTGGGCGCATGGGTGGCGTGGGTCGCTGTTGGATCAAATCAGAAACTCGAGTACAAATTGGTGCCTTCATGCCCATTTGTTCTGCCAGACGCATAACCTCACCTTGAAGGCTATCGATTTCCGTTTTGCGACCCTGCATCAAATCATAGGCCATCGAAGTGCGTGCGGTTGGGTCAATCGTCAGCATCTTCGACGCAACACGCATTAAGATCGGCGTTGGCAGACGCAGAATGAAAGGTGTCAGGCCGGCGGGTAACGGCGTAGTCGACGCGACCGGCTTGCTCGCAGCTTTCAGCACATTCAATGCCTCAGCCATTTGATCGGCCATCAAGCGGCGCCACTGGCGATCCATCAACTGATCGACAAGTGTTAGTCCGGACAAGGCGTTCAGCGCGTTGTTCAGATTGATGACCAGTTTGCCCCACTGGACCGCTTCGATTTGATCGCTTGCCGAAATTGGCAGATTAGGGCTGTTCAGGCGTTCAGCCAAGTTTCCGGGGCCGGTCTGAACTACGATGTCACCGGATGTCGCACAGTGGTAAGTTGCGGGTTCAGTCGGCACCACGTTAAACGGCACCATACCCGCGCGCACGTCGTAGCCGGGCAATGCGTCGCGCAGGGTTTGGACATTCTGAATCCCATTTTGCCAAGATAGAACGGGCACCCCTTGTGTCGCATGAATAGCAATCAGACCCGCCATTTCAGACGTGGCCCCAGATTTTACCGTCACGATGATCGTTTCGGCACTACCGAGGCACTCGGGATTGTCGCTTAGAGTCAGCTTCTGCGCGGGCAGATGGCGGCGCAGCCCCGCATAGTTTGTGACCGTCAGGCCTTGCTCTCGGATCGGATCCAATACCCGGGGCCGTCCAAGCAAAGTGACTTCGTGACCGGCATCAGCCAGCAGCGCACCGCAATAGCATCCGATACTGCCAGCCCCAGCGATGACAATCTTCATGGCGATCCCTCCGCTTAACAAAGGATCACCGGGTTCTCAGCCCGGGACAAGCCCATGGCTCAATGACGTCGCGTTCACCGTGCCAGACGGGGCTTGGTGCGTTCCAATTCCTCTGAAATTGGAATGAACTCCTGATCATCCCCGGGCGGCAGGTGGAATGCGCCATTGGCCCAATCTGCGGTTTTCCACTCGCGGGTTGCGGTTTCGATCTTTTCTTTCGACGAGGATACAAAGTTCCACCAGATATACCGGTCCTCGTTCAACGTCGCCCCGCCCAACAGCATGAGCCGCGCGCCAAGAGGCCCTGCCGTAACCGAAAGTTTGTCTCCCGGACGGAAAAGCATCATGCGCCCCGCGTCAAATCTGTCTCCGGCGATCTCAACTTGACCTTCGGTGACATAAACGCCCCGATCTTCATGATCGTCGGGCAGCGGGAAGGATGCACCAGGGTCGAGCTGCACATCCAGATAGAAGGTTTCAGACAGCATGGTCACCGGGCTTGTTTCGCCATAGGCTGTACCCAAGATCAGCCGCGCGCTGGCACCCGCATCCTGAACATGCGGCAATGCAGCCTGTTTGTGATGCTCGAAATCAGGGGCCATGTCTTCATGTTGTTCTGGCAGTGCGATCCAGGTCTGGATACCGAACAGACTGTTTCGCTTGCCTCGGGTCTCATCGCTCGTACGTTCTGAATGGGTTACGCCGCGTCCGGCAACCATCCAGTTGACCTCACCCGGATAGATCATCTGGTGGGTTCCCAGGCTGTCGCGGTGCTCGAACTCACCCTGATAAAGATAAGTCACGGTACCCAGCCCGATATGGGGGTGAGGGCGCACGTCGATTCCGCCTTCGGTGATGAATTCCGCCGGGCCCATCTGGTCGAAAAAAATGAAAGGTCCCACAAGCTGCCGCTGAACCGAAGGCAGTGCTCGGCGCACCTCGAACCCGCCAAGGTCACGCGCGCGCGGGATGATCAAAGTGTCCAATGCCGGGTTTTCGGATAGGCATTCGGGGTTGTGGGTCGGATTCCAACTCATTCCTGCTCTCCCAGTCGGGCGGCCCGAGGGGCCATATTGCGTTCACAAATGTGAATATAGGGCGAAACGTGTGCGGTAAAAGCGCATCAACGCACAGTTTGCGTGCAGGGAGATATCAGTGTTGGCAACAGGCACCAAACCTCACAGAGGCGTGAGGGCGAAACCTTGCGATTCCATTCGACGCGACCTCGGAATCGTCCGCGCATGTGCTATCTTTGGATATAGAGGCCATTGAACGAAGGGCTGCATTAGGTTCGACAGGAGAGTATCCATGACCCGCCTACTAATCACGCGCCGGAACCTGATCGCTACCGGAACAGCCGCACTAGCAGGCGGATTTACACCGGCACTGGCGGCTGGCGTTGCTCCTACTCCATCGATGCGAGGTGGGTCGAACAATTATCGCCCGGGCGCTCCGATCGTTGAACGGATCGGTGGCGGCGGCTTTTGGATGACAGGCTCGGTGCGCCGCGCGGGCGATGGGGCTCCCTTGCCGGGTCAACGCATCCAGATCTGGGCCCATACCACCGAAGGGCACGAGCGCGATCCGCAAAGCCATGGCGCGACACTAACGGATGCAAATGGTGAATTCCGGCTGGAAATGCCACAAATCGTTCCAGCCTTTGGTCAACCACATGGTCACCTGGCCTATGACAGTGGCACATATGAGACTGTGTTCCTGCGCCCTGTGATGTCCAGCTCTAAAGATAAAACGCTGGCTGCGCATTTCGTGTTGCAACCGACCTGACCCGCGTGATCCACAAAATCGTACTCTGGGCGAGCCTGTTGGCCGCACTGTTCATTCCTTTGATGGCCGCAGGCTTCAGCTCATTGCTGGCATGGCGCGACCCTGTCTACATTGCGGCCGGTTTTTCGGGGATCATCGGCCTAGGTCTTCTTTTGGTTCAGCCCCTGCTCGCGGCCAGAGACCTGCCTGGCCTGACACCAATGACCAGCAGAAACCTGCATCGCTTGTTGGGCGTCACGCTGATCATCGCCATTTTATTGCATGTCGGAGGTTTGTGGATCACCAGCCCGCCTGACGTTGTTGATGCGCTGCTATTTGTATCACCGACACCATTTTCCGCCTGGGGTGTTGTAGCGATGTGGGCCGCCTTTGGCGCCGCTGTGCTGGCCCTTTACCGAACGCGCCTACGCCTTCGGTTTCGCATCTGGCGGCTGGGTCATGCGGGGCTCGCAACTATCACCATTCTAGGCAGCGTGATCCATGCGATGCTGATCGAAGGCACGATGGAAGTCATAAGCAAGACTGCACTCTGTGTGCTGGTTGTTTTGGCGACCGCGCAGGCGCTCGCCAAATTGCGTGTATGGGATGTGAAGCGAAGGGCTTAGACGCCCAGACACCAGCGCATTACCGCCTTTTGCGCATGCAGGCGGTTTTCGGCCTCATCAAAAATGACCGAGTTCGGGCCGTCCATAACCTCGGATGTTGCTTCTTCTTCACGGTGAGCCGGCAGGCAATGCATGAACAGCGCATCAGGTTTCGCATAGGACATCAGTTCGGCATTGACCTGATAAGGGCGAAGCAGGTTATGGCGACGCTCTTTCGCGGACTGAGAATCATGCATGGACACCCAGGTATCCGCAACAATTAGGTCAGCCCCTTCAACTGCTTTATGTGGGTCGCGTTCGACGACGACCTTTGAGCCCCGCTGGCGGGCAAAGCCCATGAACTCTTCCTCGGGGTCGAACTGAGCCGGGCCAGTAAAGGTGAAGTCAAATCCGAACTGTCCGGCAGCATGCAGGAACGAGGCGCAGACATTGTTGCCGTCCCCTGTCCAGACAACCTTTTTGCCTTTGATCGGTCCGCGATGTTCTTCGAAGGTTAGGACATCGGCCATGATCTGGCAGGGATGAGTTCGGTCGGTAAGCCCGTTGATCACCGGCACGTCCGAATACTCGGCCATTTCGGTCAGAATGGTTTCGTCAAAGGTCCGGATCATGATCATATCGACATAGCGCGACAGAACGCGGGCGGTGTCGGCGATGGTTTCGCCATGGCCCAGCTGCATGTCCTTCCCTGACAGAACCATAGTCTGCCCGCCCATCTGGCGGACGCCCACATCAAAGGAAACACGCGTCCGGGTTGATGGTTTTTCAAAGATCAGCGCAACCATGCAGCCCTTGAGGGGCTGTTCATCATCCGGCGCGGCTTTGCGGAGACCCAAACGGGCCTGTTTCATTGCGCTGGCCTGATCGATCATCGCTCTAAGGGATGCGGTATCGGTTTTGTGGATATCAAGGAAATGGTTCATGGCGTATCGCTTTTGGTTGTCGACGGACGGGGGCTCTGCCCCCGAACCCCCGAGGTATTTTTGAACAGAAGAAGGGTCATGCGGTGGCAAGTTGGCCTTCAACCTGTGCGGCAGCCTTGTCGAGGCGGATCAGAGCTTCGGCGATGTCATCCTCGCTGAGGGTCAGGGGCGGCAGCAAGCGGATCACGTTGTCGGCGGCAGGCACAGTAATGACCTGGTTGTCATAACCTGCGTTGACGACGTCGATATTGGTCACCTTGCATTTCAGGCCCAACATCAGGCCGGATCCGCGCACCTCTTCAAAGACATCTGGATGTGCGGCAACCAGACCTTCGAGTTTCTGACGCATCAAGCCCGCTTTTCGGTTAACGCTTTCAAGAAATGCGGGCGTGGCAACCTGATCAATCACGGCGCAGCCAACGGCGCAACCCAGCGGGTTACCTCCGTAGGTGGAGCCATGAGTGCCTGCGGTCATACCGCTGGCAGCCTCTTCTGTGGCTAGCACTGCGCCCAAAGGGAAGCCTCCGCCAATGCCTTTGGCGACCATCATGATATCCGGGGTGATGCCCGCCCATTCATGCGCGAAGAGTTTGCCAGTGCGGCCCACGCCGCATTGCACCTCGTCCAGGATCAGCAACAGACCGTGTTCGTTGCATATTTGACGCAAAGCTTTGAGTTCAGCGTCGGGAACGGGACGGATGCCGCCTTCACCCTGCACTGGCTCAATCATGATCGCCACTGTTTTTTCGGTGATGGCGTTGGTGACGCCGTCGAGATCTCCGAAGGTGAGATGCACAAAGCCTGGCAGAAGGGGGCCGAAGCCCTTGGTCATCTTCTCGGACCCGGCGGCGGCGATACCAGCCGAGGAGCGGCCGTGGAACGAGCCATCAAAGGTGATGATCTCGACCTTCTCGGGCTGGCCTTTGTCATAGAAATATTTGCGGGCCATTTTTACGGCCAGTTCACAGGACTCGGTGCCCGAGTTGGTGAAGAACACCGTGTCGGCGAAGGTATGCTCGACCAGCTTATCGGCCAGCGCCTGCTGCTGCGGAATGTGGTAGAGGTTCGAGACATGCCAGAGCGCATGCGCCTGTTCTGTCAGCGCATTGACTAGCGCCGGATGCGCATGGCCAAGCGCATTTACCGCGATACCGGCGCCGAGGTCCAGAAAACGTCGGCCATCCGCCTCGATCAGCCAGGCGCCTTCGCCTTTCACGAAAGTCAGGGGCGCACGGTTATAGGTCGGCAGAACGGACGGGATCATCGGATCATCCTTTTAAGATAGCTTAAGCCCTGTGAGTGATACACCGGGGCCATGGTCGTCAACTGATTTGGTGGGGTTTGCGGCGCTTTGTACGGCGCAATGAGATCAAACTGAGCGGTTACGCAGAAATGCGTCGGCGTCGGAGGCGCAGGATATGTGCGGTTTTGATCATGCGGGCCGTATAGCGACCCGTAGCGGTTCTGGAAACCCATAATTTGCATCGCGCGAAAAATATTGCTCAGCATCGCTGCGCTTGCAGTTACGTCTTGCCATTCTGGACGCGCTGCCCCACCGGTAGACCATGTTCGAACCCAAGGATCAGAATCCGCCGCTGGCCGCCCTGCTGATTTTCGCCGCCAGTGCCTTTATTGCTGCAACAACCTTGTTGGCCAAGGCGTTGGGAACAGAAACGCTCGGCCCGCCGCTTCACCCAATGCAAATCAGCCATGGGCGATTTCTGTTTGCGTTTGTGGTGATAGTCAGCGCAGTAGGGATTCTGCGGCCGCAGTTGCGGCGCCCCCATTGGGGGCTTCATATTGGTCGAACAAGCTTTGGCTGGCTTGGCATCACGCTGATGTTTGCCTCGGTCGCGTTCATTCCAATCGCAGATGCAACGGCAATTTCCTTCTTGAACCCGGTCTTTGCGATGGTGCTTGCAATTCCTTTGCTGAAAGAGGGTGTTGGGCCATGGCGCTGGCTGGCTGCTGCTGTATCGCTGGCAGGTGCGTTGATCCTGCTCCGCCCAACCCCTGATAGCTTTCAGCCCGCAGCATTGTTAGCCCTGGCGGCTGCCGCCGTAATCGGGATGGAGCTGATTTTCATCAAAAAGCTCTCAGGCAAGGAAATTCCTATCCAAATCCTACTGGTGAACAACTCGATGGGATTGGCCATTGCATCCGTTGCTGTCGTCTTCGTCTGGCAAATGCCCAACCCAGCACAATGGGCTGCGCTAATTGGAATCGGTGTCTTGATGGCCTGTGCCCAGGCCTGTTTCGTGAATGGTATGGCGCGTGCGGATGCCTCATTCGTGGCACCGATCAGCTATGCAACACTGATCTTTGCTGCGATCTATGATTTCGCCGTGTTTCGAGTCGTGCCGGATCCGGTCAGCATCATCGGCTCGTCCATCATCATTGCCGGAGCGTTGATCCTGGTCTGGCGTGAAGCGCGGCAGCGTCAGGCCTTGAGCCGGTAACCCTTGCGCAACATCCACCATGTCATCGTACAGACCAGCAGAGTTGCCAGGCTGCACACAATGGCCCCCAAAACGGGAGAGCTGTCAGACACACCGATCATGCCATATCGCAACCCGTCGATCAGATAGAAAACCGGGTTTACATGGCTGATCGCGTTCAGAACCGGAGGCAGGGCGTCGACGGAATAGAATGTGCCCGACAAAAACGCCAAAGGTGTAACGATGAAATTGGTGATCGCAGCCATCTGATCAAACTTGTTGGCAAAGATACCGGCGAACAGGCCCAACGCGCCCATGAAAGCGCCTCCGAGAAGCACAAAGACCAGTGTGATCAAGGGATTCTGCGGAGCGATAGACAAGAACACCCAAAAGGCCAGGGCCACAACGCAGGCGATCAACGCGCCCCGGGCGATCCCACCTGCCAGATAACCCAGCAAAATCTCAAGCGGTGACAGGGGCGGCATCAACGTATCAACGATATTGCCTTGCACTTTGGCGATCACCATCGAGGACGAGGTATTGGCAAAGGCGTTTTGAATCACCGTCATCATCATGATGCCCGGCGCAAGGAAGGTCAGGAATGGCACACCCATCACATCCGGCCTACTGGGGCCGATAGCGATTGTAAAAATTAGCAGAAACAAACCAGCCGTCACCAAAGGGGCCAGCAGAGTTTGTGTCCAGACCGCCAGAAAGCGCAGAGTTTCGCGTTGCGCCAGCGTATAAAGCCCCATCCAATTCACCGCGCCGAACCGGCGCGTGCCCTGATCCACAAGATTCTGCATGTCTGCCCCATAACTGATTCGAAGACCGCTTGTAACTCGGCCCGCAGTGATTAGAATAGGGCGCTGAAACGAATTCCCAAGGCGGCCCGAATCCGGGGCCGCTTTCCGCTTTTGAAAGGCAAATGATGTCCTGGACTGACGAGCGTGTAGAGCTGCTGAAGAAGATGTGGGGCGAGGGCCAGTCGGCCAGCCAGATCGCAAAAGAACTAGGCGGCGTGACCCGCAACGCCGTGATCGGCAAGGTACACCGTCTGGGCCTATCAAACCGCGCAACTGGTGCGACTCCGGCGAAATCCGAGCCTAAGGAAAAGCCTGCCCCCTCACCAAAGGTCGAGGCCAAGCCCAAAGCTGCACCCAAGACTGAACCCGCTCGCCCCGCGCCAGCGCCTGCGGCCGAGTCAAAACCTGCGGTTCCTGCCCGCCGGCAGATCATCCCGGCCGGTCAGCCGTTGCCGCCGCAGCCTTCAGCCAATGAAATCAGCCCCGAGGCATTGGCCAAGGTCAACGAGGTTGAGAAGAAGGCCAAGAAGCTGACGCTGATGGAACTGACCGAAAAAACCTGCAAATGGCCCGTGGGTGACCCGGCAACCGATGATTTCTGGTTCTGCGGTCTGCCGGTTGAGCCCGGAAAACCCTATTGCGAGGCCCATGTAGGTGTGGCGTTCCAGCCCATGAGCTCACGCCGCGACCGGCGGCGGTAACGGCACATCGGGTGCAATTCAATTGTCTTGGTTTTGCACCTTTCGAACAAACACTGTCTTTGGCAAGCCGTTACCTTGAAAGAGGTTGGCTTGTCCTAAATATTTCAGTCTTCGCCGGGTATTTCGCTTTGAGGCCAGTTTGAAACACAAAGTTTTATTCTTTGCCTATGCCGCAATAATTTTTCTGGCTTACCTACAACCATTCAACAACACGGTGTTCACCCCTTCCGCGTCTGGCAAAGGCCAACCCTTTTGGGTGCAAACTTTATACCTTTCAACTTGGATAGCCCCAATCCTACCTCTGGCAATCGCAGGATTTGTATCAATGGGGGTGCACTACATACCAGCCACTCTTGCCAAGCTTTGTGCTGCAATATCGGCTGTTGCAGGTATCTTTCTGACGCTGGCATCAGGAGTTTTTTCTCTGTTTTCAGAAACCCAGGTAGTTCATGGAATCAGTCTGACGATTGCCGTCTCATCCAGCTTTCTTGTTTGGTCGGGGAGTGACGGAAATCCAAAACCCTCATGGTTAGCCAAAATCGGGGTTTCGATTGGAACAGTGGCAGCACTTTGGTCTCTTGTGACAGTTCCTATGATCCAAGTTCAAGCTCACATCATCGCTAAAGGGTCACCTTTCTGCATTGCGCATCACTCACCGCGATCCAAAGTCGACAAACTTTATGAACTACGCGGGTTTTCTTTTTACACCGAAGCGACGGGCTACAAATCCACTTCCGATTGGTTCTTTCACGGCCTGATGATCGTGGATCATCCAGACGCACAACGCATTTACAACTGGTCCCCACGGCGATGGCGGTTCGATCTGGTTGAGCGCCCAGACGCATTTGTCGCGACTGTAAGGAATGTTTGCATTCCAACCTGAACCCTCATCGCGCCGGATAGGACGCTTCGTCTGACATCGGCACCCAACCCGGCAGATCCTGAGGCGAAACCGAGACGTGCAGTTGCTCGGACCGATCCTGTCCGACCCTGCGATGCTTGCGTAGCAAGAAAATCTTGCCCCACCCCCGCCACGTGCCCACCGAAGGCGCGCTGGCATCTGTCGGGAACCGGTCCCTCCACCCGTCTGGCAAAGGCAGCCCATGTCGCTCGGCCTTATCCAGCATCCAGATCATCGAGATATTGCTAAGCGGTCGGGCCTGTTCGAACCCGTTCAACTGACCACCTACATCTCCATGGCTGCCGCGGAACCAGACCTGTTCAACATGGCCTTTAAAGTCGGGTTTGCACTGCCAGAGAACGGGCTCATAGACTTCACGCGTCTCATCCAGGGCCATGGCGTGATAGCCATGGCGCGTTGCTTGCCCCAGATGATGGTTGTGAAAAGCGTGCCTGTCTTCTGCCCAGCGCCACAACAATGGCAGACGCAGCCCAAGCGCCTTTACGGTATCCCAGACGCCAATCATCTCGATGGCAAGGTCGTCATGGCAGAACTTGCCCCGGAAATCCCGCGCCGCCGCGCCCGAAGGGTTGCACTCATAGTGGCGGTAGGCCTGTTTGATATTGCGCTCGGTTGCGTGCTCGGCCTTAAGCAGGCCGATCATATCGATCACCCCGGCCAGGCTGCGCACGCCATAGGCACCGCGTGAGTAACCCATGAAATAAATACGATCCCCCGGTTTGTACCGCGATGCCAGATATCCATAAGCGCGCCTGATTTGCCGGTTGATCCCACGCCCCATCATCACATCCAGCGAGGATTTCCAGCTGTCCCACTGTACGCCAGCTTCATAGAAAACGGATACTTGGCTGCCCATCTCCTTGCACAGTCGGTAAGTCTGACCCGCGTGGGTTTCGAATCCCGGTTCGAGCGTCGACATGGTCCCGTCCAGAATGATGACATGGCTGATCGGCTCGCGATGCCGCACTTCGGCAGAATGCTCGGACCGCAATGGCCGCCCAAGCCATCCCAGTACCTTTCTGCTTAGCCGCGACCAAACCATATCTCAACCACTCCTGTACTCTGCAAGGTTGCGCGCGCGTCTCAGCATCGCACCTCCTCTGACCCTGGTCGCATGCGCACCAATAGCCTCTGCATCCGCCTCTCACCCCCGCAACACCAACGAGCGTCCAGCTTAAGGCGCGCTGATAAACGCGGCATGGAGATAAACTTAAGGATGGGCATCCTGCCCCTGCCGGACAAGGCACCCAACGAAACCGTGAGCCTCTGCACCATCATCTCGATCCTAGTCAGCCATTTGGGCAGCATCATGGCCAAGTCCGTCACCTGCTTCAGCGTCTTCAATTGAACCATCATATGCCTGAATATATTACGAAAGTTCAAAAGCGGTGCAAATCTCCAGAAACCGTCCGTCGCCGGGTCACGAAACTGACAGCAAAGCTACATCTTGCCCCGCCGCGCGGCCCTGTGACCACACTGTAAGAGTGTGATCGACCCGACCATCCGTTGTCTGTGGCGTGGTTCACGGTCGCGATGAACTTCACCGCTGAGGGGAATTGGCGGCAAAGCCTTCCACTTTCGCAAACCTTTCGCTATTGCAGGCGCTGACCCTCAATTCGATGACGCAGGACGCAGCCCATGGCGATGGAAAAGACATTCAACGCGGCCGAAGCCGAGGCCCGCATCTACGAGGCCTGGGAACAGGCCGGAGCCTTCAAGGCAGGCGCGAACAAAACGCGTGACGAAAGCTTTACCATCATGATCCCGCCGCCCAACGTGACGGGTGCTTTGCATGTGGGCCATGCGTTCAACAACACGCTACAGGACATCCTGATCCGCTGGCACCGCATGCGTGGGTTCGACACGCTGTGGCAACCCGGTCAGGACCATGCGGGCATCGCGACCCAAATGCAGGTCGAGAAGATGCTGGCCAACACCCAGCAGCCCGGTCGGCGAGAGTTGGGTCGCGAGAAGTTCCTTGAGAAAGTCTGGGAGTGGAAGGGCGAATACGGCGGCACGATCATCGAGCAGCTTAAGCGCCTCGGCTCCTCCTGTGACTGGTCGCGCAACGCCTTCACCATGGCAGGTGCATCAGGCGACCCGCGCACGGGGCACGAGAACTCGGCCAATTTCCACGATGCGGTGATCAAGGTTTTCGTCGACATGTACGAAAAGGGCCTGATCTATCGCGGCAAGCGTCTGGTCAACTGGGACCCGCATTTCGAAACTGCGATCTCGGATCTCGAAGTCGAGAATATCGAAGTCGCGGGCCACATGTGGCACTTCAAATACCCGCTGGCGGGTGGTGAAACCTATACCTACGTCGAAAAGGACGAGGACGGGAACATCGTGCTTGAGGAAGAGCGCGACTATATCTCGATCGCCACAACCCGCCCCGAGACCATGCTGGGCGACGGCGCGGTTGCGGTTCACCCCTCGGATGAGCGGTACGCGCCCATCGTTGGCAAGCTCTGCGAAATCCCGGTTGGCCCGAAAGAGCATCGCCGTCAGATTCCAATCATCACCGATGACTATCCCGACCCCGATTTCGGCTCGGGCGCGGTGAAGATCACTGGCGCGCATGACTTCAACGACAACATGGTCGCCAAGCGCGGCGGCATCCCGATGTACCGCCTGATGGACACCAAAGGCGCGATGCGGGCCGATGGTGCGCCGTACGCGAAAGAAGCGGACAAGGCGCAGGAATACGCGCGCGGACGTGAGTTCACCGAGAACGAAATCGACGCGATCAACCTGATCCCCGACCACCTGCGCGGCCTCGACCGGTTCACAGCGCGCGCGAAGGTTGTCGAAGAGATCACCGCCGACGGTCTGGCCGTCATGACCCGCGCGGATGATCCCCGCTTGGGTTCGACCGCCTTGAAACCTGATCATGAAGGTGCAGACAAGCTGGTCCCGCTGGTCGAGAGCAAACCGATCATGCAGCCCTTCGGAGACCGCTCCAAGGTGGTCATCGAGCCGATGTTCACCGACCAGTGGTTCGTTGATGCCGAAAAGGTCGTCGGTCCCGCGCTGGATGCGGTCAAGGACGGCACGGTCAAGATCATCCCCGAGTCGGGCGAGAAGACCTATTACCACTGGCTGGAAAACATCGAGCCCTGGTGCATCTCACGCCAGCTGTGGTGGGGCCATCAGATTCCGGTTTGGTATGGCCTCGATCTTTCGGCTGAGAACTTCAAGGACGATGAAAACGACGGTGACCTTGATCTGGTCGAATTGGGCCGTTTGCTGAACGAAGGCGGCATGTTGCAACGTGGCAATGTCATGGAATGCGCTGCGAGCCTTGAAGCCGTTACAGAGAAATTCCTCGATGACAACGCAAACATCCCCAGCCCGCTGAGCCATGCGACGGTTGTCGAAGTCGCCGACAAGCAGGAAGCGATCCATCAGTTCGCTGAAAGCCTTGCTCAATACGCGGTCGAACAAGATCCGACCAAGCTGGTATACCCGGTTTGGCGCGACCCGGACGTGCTCGACACATGGTTCTCCTCCGGCCTCTGGCCCATCGGTACGCTAGGCTGGCCCGAACAGACCGAGGAACTGGAGCGCTATTTCCCCACGGATGTTCTGGTTACCGGTTTCGACATCCTTTTCTTCTGGGTCGCCCGGATGATGATGATGCAACTGGCCGTGGTCGATCAGATCCCATTCCACACCGTCTACCTGCACCAGCTCGTCCGGGACGAGAAGGGTAAGAAGATGTCAAAGACCACCGGAAACGTTATCGACCCGCTGGAGATCGTGGACGAATTCGGTGCGGATGCGCTGCGCTTTACCAACGCATCGATGGCGGCGATTGGCGGTGTGCTGAAACTGTCCCGCGAGCGCATCACCGGCTACCGGAACTTCGGCACCAAACTGTGGAACGCCGTCCGCTTTGCCGAGATGAACGAGGTCTTCACCGACGCCGTCCCACAACTGGATGTAGCCAACCTAAAACCCAAAGCCGCCGTGAACCGCTGGATCATCGGCGAAACCGCCCGCGTGCGCGAAGAGGTCGATGCTGCGCTGGAAAGCTATCGCTTCAACGATGCCGCCAACGGGCTTTATGCCTTTGTCTGGGGCAAGGTCTGCGACTGGTACGTGGAACTCTCCAAGCCTCTGCTGCAAGGCGATGACGCCGAGGCACAGGCCGAGACCCGCGCCACCATGCGCTGGGTGCTGGATCAGTGCATGGTCCTGCTGCATCCGATCATGCCCTTCATCACCGAAGAGCTGTGGGGCCTGACCGGCGCGCGCGCCAAGATGGTCGTCCACGCCGACTGGCCGACCTATGCGGCCGCCGACCTGATCGACGCCGATGCGGATCGTGAGATGAACTGGGTGATCTCGGTGATCGAAAACACTCGCTCAGCCCGTGCGCAGATGCGCGTCCCAGCCGGCCTCTATGTGCCTATGCTGGTGACGGAAATCGACGACCACGGCCAAGCCGCATGGGACCGCAACCAAGCGCTGATCAAACGCCTCGCGCGGATCGACAGCCTGACCAAGACGGATGAGCTACCCAAAGGCACCATCTCGATCGCCGCCCCCGGCGCGTCCTTCGGCCTGCCGCTGGCCGATATCATCGACATCGGCGCGGAAAAGGAACGGTTGGAAAAGGCCAAGGGCAAGCTGGCCAAAGAACTCGGCGGTTTGCGTGGGCGTTTGAACAACCCCAAATTCGTGGCCTCGGCCCCGGAAGAGGTGGTTGAAGAAGCCAAAGCCAACCTTGCCGCCCGCGAGGAAGAAGAGGCGAAACTGAACGAGGCGCTTGCGCGTCTGGCCGAAATCGCCTGATCTTCATCTTTCCACAATCGCACAACTCAAAAACCCCGTCACACGTTATGGCGGGGTTTTCCTTTTCTCTGACGCTTTTGACCTTGTTCCCTGCAGGCTGCGGTTGTTAGCAAATGCAAGTGGCAACCCCTGAGGACGCAATGACACAGCGCTTTCCCCCGATGCAGACCGTTTCAACCGGGTTGGTGGTTGCAATCGTTGGGTTCTTTAGCTCATTCCCGATTGTCTTGCAGGGGTTGGCCGCCATGGGTGCCTCGCCCGCTCAGGCCGCATCCGGCCTGATGTGCGCGGCCATCGCAATGGGATTGGCCGCCATCATTCTCAGCACAGTCTACAAGCAGCCAATCAGCGTCGCGTGGTCCACGCCGGGGGCTGCGCTGCTGGCTGTTTCGGCCACGCCGGTGGAGGGCTACTCCGGCGCTATCGGAGCGTTCTTATGCGCCGGCGCTCTGACGGTTCTGGCCGGGCTCTGGAAACCGCTGGGACGCCTGGCGGCGGCGATCCCGACTACGCTGGCTCAGGCGATGCTCGCTGGCGTGCTTTTGCCACTTTGTCTGGTGCCTTTCAAAGCAGCGGTAGAGATACCTTGGCAGGCCCTGCCGGTAATCCTGACCTGGTTCATCGCAGGTCGTTTCAATCGACTATTCGCCGTCCCCGCCGCTGTGATCGCGGCGGCCATTGTGGTGACGTTGAATGCCGGGGACGTCCAGTTGCGGCCCGATCAACTGGTAGCCGCCCCGGTCTGGATCATGCCTACGTTTTCAGTCGCGTCCGCAATAGGGATAGGCGTGCCGCTTTTCATCGTGACAATGGCAACGCAGAACATCCCCGGCGTCGCAGTGATGCGCAGCTTTGGCTACAAGCCAGACGCAGGTCGGTTGTTCTCGGCCGTTGGGGGCGCAAGTCTGCTGTCGGCACCTTTTGGCGCACCCGCAACCTGCCTGGCCGCGATCACCGCCGCGATGTGCTCGAACGAAGACAGCCATCCCGACCCTGCTCTGCGCTATTGGTCCGCGATCATGGGCGGCGTGTTCTACTGCCTGTTCGGCGTCTTTGCGGTGGCGATCACCAGTTTCGCCACACATGCAGATCCGTTGCTTATGGGTACTCTGGCCGGTGTAGCTCTGATAGGTGTAATGGCCAACTCAATGCACGCAGCATTGGACGTGCCTGCCGAGCGAGAGGCCGCCATTCTAACCCTGGCTATCACTGCCTCGGGCATCACCGTGTACGGGTTGGGGGCTGCGGTCTGGGGGCTGCTGGCAGGTGGAATCGCGTATCTTGTGTCAATCCGCGTGCGCTAGCGACTTTTACCAGCGCTTTATCGCATGTAGACTGCAAACATGTTTGGATCATTGGCAAAACTGGTAGAACACCAGATCAAGAAGGCGCAGACTGAAGGCCAGATGCAAGACCTGGAAGGCGAAGGGGCGCCTTTGCCAGATCGGTCAGGCGAGGCCCAAGGCGATCCCGCCATTGCAATCGGGCATCGGATCATGGCACAGGCCAGGGTACTGCCAGAAGAGTTCAACATCAAGAAGGAACTGGACGCGGCACGCAAATCCTATGCTGATCTCATGGATCCGTTTGAGCGCAAATCTGCAATGGCAAAAATTGCCGACCTCGAGATGCGTTACCACATGGCACGTGACGCACGACGCGCCTTTATGCGCTAGATTTGGTCAGAAAACGCCCGACTAGATACAGAAATCGAATTTTTTGAAGGGTCTTTTGCGTTGGCAAAATCATACCCGTCCGCATGATGTATAGCGCCGAATTCCAAACCATTCTGTTTGGCACGTGCACAGAAGTCCGCGACGTCATCCACATCGAACACCAATTTGATCGCGACCTGTCCTTCGCGCGCAGATTTTGCCGCAGCGTGCAAGAGAAGGCGCAACCCGGTGTTTGGAGGAACCAACTCCACAATGCGATCCCCAGCGGCTTGTTGAGCCGAGTACCCAAAATACGTTTCATAAAATCGGATCATCTCATCCATGCGTTTGGTATAGATAATGATCCGAGCTATCGTGGCGGTAGTCATTTGAATTCCGGCTTTCGACCCTGCATCTGAGCCATGACAACTTCCATCTGGTCGGGCTTTCCGATCAGGTCCACTTGCTCTGAGGATTCGGCCAACAAAACATCCTGGCGGCCCCGGGTTTCGGCCACCTCGATCAGCCGTTTGGCGGCCCGGATTGCAGAGGGGCTTTGACCAGCGATGTTTTCGGCGATTGCCAGGGCTTCGGTCAGCGGATCATCAGACAGCTTTGTCACTAACCCCCAGTCCGCCGCCTGAGATGCGCCGATGGGACGGGCAGTATAGGTCAACAGCCGCAGAACATCCGAGCGAACCAGTCGAGGCAGCAGAACCATGCCGCCCATGTCCGGTATGATGCCCCATTTCATTTCCATCACCGCCAGTTTGGCCTCAGGATGCGCGATGCGGATATCTGCGCCCAACGCGATCTGCAGCCCGCCACCATAGGCCACGCCCTGAATGGCGCAGATCACTGGAACCGGAACGCGGCGCCAGATCAGGGCAAGCTCCTGCATCTCATTGGCGTCTTCGTGGCTGCGGGTCATCAGCCATTCGGTCGGATCCTTATGCGCCATGCTTGCAAAACTGGCCATGTCGAGCCCGGCGCAGAAACTTTTGCCCTCGCCCGACAGGACAACAGCGCGTGCATCGGATGCGGCGACCTCTTGCCCGGCACCCAACAAGGCCTTGATCATCGCGTCGTCCAGCGCGTTCATTTTGTCGCCCCGCGTCAGGGTGACATGGGCAATGTGATTGCGGTATTCGACGGATACGCGTGCCATGATGGCCTCCCAACTCTGTTTGGCCCAACATGACCCAAAATGGGGGTTCAGTTCCACCGCGACGTCAGGGCAATGCACATGCTTGCCCCAACTGTGCGCATACGTTTATCTGCGCCTATGACTGGACCACGCTATACATCGCTTACCCAAACCCTTCCCGCCACCGTGCCGTTTGTTGGCCCTGAAACGCAGGAACGTCAGCGCGGTGCACCGTTTTCGGCGCGTCTGGGCGCAAATGAGAACGTGTTCGGCCCCTCGCCCCGCGCGATTGAGGCCATGCGTGGGGCAAGTGCCGAGATTTGGATGTATGGCGATCCCGAAAACCACGATCTGCGTAACGCCCTGGCGGATCATCATGGGATCGCCCCCGAGAACATCGTTGTTGGCGAAGGGATCGACGGGTTGCTGGGATACCTGGCGCGGCTGATTGTCGAGCCAGGAGATGCGGTTGTGACCTCGGATGGAGCCTACCCGACCTTTAACTACCATGTCGCGGGTTATGGCGGGGTTTTGCACAAGGTGCCCTATGCCGGGGATCACGAAGACCCACAGGCCCTGTTTGCAAAAGCGGCCGAGGTTGGTGCCAAACTGGTCTATCTGGCCAATCCTGACAACCCAATGGGCAGTTGGCACAGTGGCGCAGATATCGTTGCCGCGATGGACGCTCTTCCCGAGGGATGTTTGCTGGTGTTGGACGAGGCCTATGTGGAATGCGCCCCGGAAGGCACCGCAGCCCCTGTGCGAGCCGATGATCCACGCGTGATCCGAATGCGCACATTTTCAAAGGCCTACGGCATGGCGGGTGCACGGGTTGGGTATGCGATTGGTGCACCCGAGTTGATCCTGTCCTTCAACAAGATACGCAACCACTTTGGAATGAACCTTGCAGCCCAACCGGGGGCGCTGGCGGCGTTGGCAGATCAGGCTTGGCTAGGAATGGTGCAACATCGCGTTGAAACCGCGCGCAGTCGTATTGGCGAGATCGCGCGAGAGAATGGGCTGATCGCTTTGCCTTCGGCCACAAATTTCGTCGCAATTGATTGCGGTGAAGATGGCGAGTTTGCCAGGGCGGTGTTGGCGTCCCTCGTGGCGCAAGGCATCTTTGTTCGTATGCCATTTGTTGCACCGCAGAACCGGTGTATCCGCGTCAGCTGTGGTACCGAAGGTGATCTAACGGCTTTTTCCAGGGCTCTGCCGATCGCGCTGCAGGCTGCACGGTCGAGCGAGGCATCCGGTTGAGGCAGGGGGCTCTGCCCCCGCCGCGCGGCGCGCGCCTCCCCCGGGATACTTATGGCCAGATGAAGCGGATCAGGCCTGGTTCGCCAGGATTGTCGCAGCAGCCTCGAGCGCGCCGTTACCGCGTGGTATGTTCAAGGCCGCCATTGCGGTTTCCACGCCGCCTAGCATCGCCATAACCATCTGGGCGTTTACATAGCCCATATGGCCGAGGCGGAAACAGCCGTCCCAGTCCTCCATCCCCAAGCCGATGCCGAGCGTCAGGCCGAGGTGGTTTTCGGTAAAGTTGCGCAGCGGTGTGCCGCGCCCTTCGGTCAGGCGTAGGGCGGTGACCGCATGGCTGCGATAGGCCGGATCGGCGACATTGAAATGGAGAGCACCGCCCTGCGCCCAGACCTCGCAGGCCGCCCAGATCGCTTTGGCAAGGTGCTGGTGACGGGCCCAGACGTTTTCGACACCCTCTGCATGAATCATGTCGAGCGCTGCGCGTAGACCGTAAAGGTGATGTGTCGGCGCGGTGCCGTCAAAATATTGGTAGAATAATTCAGGGTTGGCGCGCGGCCGCCAGTCCCAATAGAGCGAGACACGTGGCATTGCGGCCCGTTTTGCCTGCGCTTTGCCATTGAAGAAGACAAAGCCCATGCCGGGCGGTGTCATCAGCCCTTTTTGGCAGGCGGTGACTGTCACATCGACGCCCCAGGCGTCCATTTCGAACCGGTCGCACCCGAGTGAGGCAATGCAGTCGGCCATAAGCAGCGCCGGATGGTTCAACTCGTCCAGAAGCGTGCGCAAGGCTGGGATATCATTTCGGATCGAGCTGGATGTATCCACATGGACGGCAAGAACTGCCTTGATCTCATGCGCTTGGTCGGCCCGCAGAACATCCGCAATTTGCTCGAAACTCCACGGAGAAGATGTGCCGAAATCAATCGTTTTGACCTTGGCGCCAATCCCTGCGGCCATCTCGGCCCAGCCATAGGTGAACCTACCAGAGGCCGGAGCCAGAACGGTTTCGCCGGGCGCGATCACGTTCGACAGCGCGGCCTCCCACGTGCCGTGGCCGTTGGCGATATAGATGGCGACGTTGTGTTCGGTGCAGGCGACGCGCTTTAGATCGCGCGTAAGGGCCGGCATCATCTCGATCAGCGCGCCGTCATAAATATTGGGTGACGGGCGGTGCATGGCCTGTAGCACCGCGTCGGGCATAACAGAAGGGCCGGGAATTGCCAGATACTCGCGCCCATGCGAGAGGGAGGGTCGGTTTGTCATGAGGGCAACCTGTTTGAATTGAGGCCTACCCTAGCGTTTCGCCCTGCGACGTCAATCCATCAGACCAGCGGCCTCGCGCGCAAGGGATTCGATCCCGGACCAATCGCCGTTTTGGACCATCTGCTGGGGCACAACCCAGCTGCCGCCTGCGCAGATCACGTTGGAGAGAGACAGATAATCACGCGCGTTTGAGGGCGAGACACCGCCCGTGGGGCAAAAACTGATTTGCGGCAGTGGCGCGCCGATAGCTTTCAGCGCAGGGGCACCGCCCGAGGCTTCGGCGGGGAAGAATTTCAACATGTCATAGCCCTTTTCCAGCAAGGCCATGGCCTCACTCGCGGTGGCAGCGCCAGGCAGAAGGGGCAGGCCTTCGGCTTCGCAGGCGGCGATGAGGGCGTCGGTCGCGCCGGGCGAGACGCCGAACTGCGCACCCGCCTCTTTGGCGGCGCGGACGTCTTCGGGGGTGACCAGCGTGCCTGCGCCCACGACGCCTCCGGGCACAGCGGCCATGGCACGGATCACGTCCAGCGCGGCAGGGGTGCGCAGGGTGACCTCAAGCGCAGGAAGCCCACCTGCGACCAGCGCCTCGGCCAAGGGGCGGGCGTGGGCGGCGTCATCCACGACCAACACTGGTACGATTGGAGCCAGCGCGCAGATCTCGCGGGTGCGTTGGGTTTTAGACATAGGTTAAACTCCAAAAATGCTGGCACCCGTGTCGGCGGAGCCGACATTCTGGCGGAACGCGCCGAAGAGGTCGCGGCCGACGCCGTGCTGGTTGGCAGACAGATCAGCAGTGGCTGGGGTACGGTCGAGGACGCCGGGGTTGAGGATCTCAAGCTCACCCTTGACTGCATCGACGCGCAGCAGATCACCGTCTTGCAGATAGCCGATGGCACCACCGTCCAGCGCCTCAGGGCAGACATGGATGGCGGCGGGAACCTTGCCCGACGCCCCAGACATGCGGCCATCGGTGACCAGAGCGACCTTTTGGCCTCTGCCCTGAAGGATCGACAGTATCGGCGTCAGCGAGTGCAGCTCGGGCATACCATTGGCCTTCGGGCCCTGGAATCGAACAACGACGATGACGTCATCAGTGAACTCTCCGGCCTTGAAGGCGGCTTTGACGTCGTTTTGGTCGTGAAACACACGGACGGGCGCTTCGACCACTTGGTGTTCGGGTGCCACGGCTGAGACCTTCATGACGCCGGTGCCCAGATTTCCGGTCAGGCGCGACAGGCCACCGGTGGACTGGAACGGGTCCTTTGCCGGGCGCACGATCTTTTCATTCAGGCTGTGGCCCGCGCCGTCCTCCCAGACCAACTCGCCGTCTTTCAGCTTTGGTTCCTTGGTGTAGTTGTGAAGGCCCTGCCCCGCGACGGTCAGTGTGTCAGGGTGCAGCAGCCCATCGTCCAGTAGCGTACTGATCGTAAAGCCCAAGCCCCCCGCGGCGTGGAAGTGGTTCACATCGGCCAGACCGTTGGGATAGACCCGCGCGACCAGTGGGACCACTGCGGAGATGTCGGAAAAATCCTCCCAATCCAGCACGATACCACCCGCGCGCGCCATGGCGATCAGGTGGATCAGCAGGTTGGTCGAACCTCCCGTGGCCATCAAGCCAACGATACCATTGACGAAGGCGCGTTCATCGAGGATCTGGCAGACCGGTGTGTAGTGATTGCCCAACGCGCTGAGAGACAGGGCGCGGCGCGCGCCTTCCTCGGTCAGAGCATCGCGCAGAGGCGTGTTGGGGTTGACGAAGCTGGAGCCCGGCAGGTGCAGGCCCATGAACTCCATCAGCATCTGGTTGGTGTTGGCGGTGCCATAAAAAGTGCAGGTGCCGGGGCCATGGTAAGCTGCCATTTCAGCCTTCATCAGGGCGTCGCGACCAACCTCTCCGGCAGCGAATTGCTGGCGCACCTTTGCTTTTTCGTCGTTGGGCAGACCGCTGGTCATCGGACCAGCCGGTAGGAAGACGGCCGGCAGATGGCCAAAGGCCTGCGCGCCGATGATCAGGCCGGGCACGATCTTGTCGCAGACGCCCAGAAACACAGCCGCGTCATAGGTGTTGTGGCTGAGGGAAACTCCTGTCGCCAGCGCGATCACATCGCGCGAGAACAGGGATAGCTCCATCCCCGCCTCGCCTTGGGTCACGCCGTCGCACATGGCGGGAACCCCGCCTGCGACCTGCGCTGTGCCACCTGCTGTTCGGATCGCCTGACGGATCAGTTCGGGATAACGCTCAAACGGCTGGTGAGCCGAGAGCATGTCGTTATAGGCGGTGACGATACCAAGGTTCCCAGCCGTACCGGTCGCCATCGAGTTCTGATCCTCACCGGCACCGGCATAAGCATGCGCCTGACCACTGCAGGACAGATGCGCACGGGCGGGGCCTTTGGATTTGGCCTGTTCCATCCGCTCAAGATGCGGGCCGCGCAAGTCGGTGCTGCGGTCGATGATACGTTTGGTGACGTCGGAAATAACTCTATTGACCATGATTACCCTCCGATCTGACGCCAGCGGCGTCCATCGCGATGCATCAGCATCAATGCTTCTTCGGGCCCTGAACTGCCCTGATCGTATTTTGCAGGCTTGTCGCCACGCTCTTCCCAGCCGTGAATGATGGGATCGACCCAGGCCCAGGCAGCCTCGGCTTCGTCCCCGCGCATGAACAAGGTCTGATCGCCGCGGATCACGTCCATAATCAGGCGTTCATAAGCGTCAGGGGATTGACCATCATCGCCCAAGGCGTCGGCAAAGCTCATATCCAGCGCCACGTCGGACAGGCGGAACCCGCCCTGCCCCGGTTCCTTGATCGTGGTGCGCAAAGTGATGCCCTCATCCGGTTGCAGGCGGATCACCAGCACGTTGCCGTGCAAAGGGCCAACATTCGGGAAAATCGTATGGGGCGGGTCGCGGAAGAAAACGGCGATCTCAGATTCACGGGCCCTCAGGCGCTTGCCGGTGCGCAGGTAAAACGGCACCCCGGCCCAGCGCCAATTGCCGATATGCGCCTTGAGCGCGATATAGCTTTCGGTGCGGCTAGCCGGGTCACCAACATGATCCAGATAGCCATCGCTGCTCTTGCCCGTGCGATACTGACCGCGCGCGATATCCTTGGGCTCAACGGGTTCCAGTGCTTCGATCACTTTGACCTTTTCATCGCGCACCGCGTTAGGCGCGAATTTCGAAGGCGGCTCCATCGCGGTCAGGCAGAGCAATTGCACCAGGTGGTTCTGGATCATATCCCGCATCGCGCCGGATTGGTCGTAGTAAGCACCACGTCCTTCGACCCCGACGGTCTCGGCCACGGTGATCTGCACGTGATCAACATGGGTCGCGTTCCACAGCGGCTCGAACAAGGAATTGGCAAAGCGCAGCGCCATCAGGTTCTGCACGGTTTCCTTGCCCAGATAGTGGTCGATCCGGTAGATTTGATGCTCTTCGAAACAGGCGCGCAACCCTTCGTTCAACGCCTTGGCCGAGACCAGATCATGGCCAAAGGGTTTTTCTACCACGATCCTGCTGTCGGGCGTGGCCAAACCATGATCGTGCAGCCGTTGCGCGATGCCCGAAAACAGGCTGGGGCCCACGGACAGATAGAAAGCGCGCACCACATCAGGTCGAAGCGATTTCGCCAGATCAGGCCATCCTGAATCGCCCAGTGCATCCACTGGGACATAGTCGACGCGTGACAGGAACCGGTCCAAAATGCCCTTATCATATTTCGGGGCAAACTCATCCATCGACGCGCGCAGTTGTTTGCGAAACCCTTCACTGTCCATGTCCGAACGCGCCGTACCAATAATACGCGCATCTTCGGGCATCTGACCAACCTCAAAACGGTGATACAGTCCGGGTAGGATCTTGCGCTGCGCCAGATCGCCCGTCGCGCCAAAAAGCACGAGGTCAAACGGGTCTACAGGAATTACACGTGAGACCATGGTTTGGTTCCTTTTGCATCCACCTGTGCCAGCCTATCATGCCCCATGATTTGAGAAGGTGACACTGGCGTGATAAAAATGTTATCGCTAACATTTGTGGTCGTAATAAGAAGACAGACCCAAGAAATCAAGCATGGATTTGCGCAAAGCCCCAGGTTTTCCGGTCAGCCCTGGCTGCGCAACCACTCCATCACCGAAGGTCGAACAGATTGCTCGCCCCGGTGGCGTGCATCGGCGATGATCTTGCGCACCTCCTGAAGGTTCGAACGCAACATCAGGCTTTTCACAGGACCAATCGAGGCCGGACGCATCGACAAAGTCCGAATTCCCATCGCCGCCAAGCACAGGGCCTCAACGGGCCGACCTGCATCCTCACCGCAGAAACTGAGCGGCGTATCCGAGATATCGCAGCGTTCAACCACGCGTTCGATAAAGCTGAGGAAGCTGACATTCAGGGTGTCATACCGCCTGCGCACCAGCTCGTTTTCGCGATCGGCCGCAAAGAAGAACTGTTTCAGGTCGTTGCCACCGATTGAAATGAAATCGACTTCGTCAAAGAACTTCTGCGGCGCGAACCCCAAAGACGGCGTCTCGAGCATCGCACCGACTTCCAGCGTTTCGGGTAGCACATGACCCAGTCGCTTTTCCCGCTCGATGGTCTTATTGACCTCCCACCGGGCTTCACGAAACTCATCGGCTTGCGCGACAAAGGGGAACATAACCGTTAAGGGCCGCCCATTCGCCGCGCGGATCAGCGCCTGCAGCTGCATCCGCATGACGCCACGCTTATCCAGACCCACGCGGATCGCGCGCCAGCCAAGGGCCGGGTTTGGCTCGGCCACATGTTTCATATAGGGCAGCACTTTGTCCGAACCGATATCCAGCGTGCGGAACACCACGCGCTTTTCGCCAGCTGCATCCAGTACGCGCTGATATTGCGTAACAAGTTCAGACCGCTTCGGCATCTGATTGCGGACCAAGAACTGAAGCTCGGTCCGGAACAAGCCAACCCCTTCGGCCCCCGAATTATTCAGCGACGGCAGGTCTGCCATCAGACCCGCGTTCATCACCAGATTCATCCGTGCGCCGTCCTGTGTCACGCATGGTGTTTCACGGATCGAGGCATAGCGTTCCTGCGCTTTGGCCTGCATTGCGATCTTGTCGCGGAAGGCGCTGACCACCGTATCCTCGGGGCGCAGGTGCACAACACCTTGGTCGCCATCGACTAGGATATGATCCCCATTGAGCGCCTCGGTCGTGATGCGCCCCACATGGACAACCAATGGGATTGCCAAGGCACGTGCCACGATGGTCGCATGGCTGCCCACAGACCCTTCTTCCAGCACGATGCCTTTCAGCGAGCGGCCATATTCCAGCAGATCGCCAGGGCCAATATTGCGCGCAATTAGAATCGGATCCGGTGGCAGGTCTGAACTATCAGTTTTACCCTGCCCCGTCAGGATCCGCAGCAGACGGTTGGACAAATCATCCAGATCGGCCAGACGCTCTCGTAGATAAGGATCTGTAACCTGCCCCATACGGGCCCGCGCCTGCGACTGCTCTTTCTCAACCGCCGCCTCGGCGCTGAGGCCCAGCGCAATGTCTTCCTCCATCCGGCGCATCCAGCCTTTGGAATTCGCGAACATCCGGTAGGCTTCCAACACTTTCAGCTGGTCAGAATCCCCGCCCTGAGAAATCTCCAACATCTTGTCGACGCCAACGCGCAACTCTTCGACCGCCTCGACCAGCCGCTCACGCTCTCGATGTGGATCATCGGCAATCGGATTGGTGATTACAACGCGCGGCTCGTGCAGCCAGACATGCCCCTCGGCTGACCCTTCCTGCGCCGGTCCGCCCCGCAGCAGTACGGATTGCTGGTGCAATGGAGACAGCGCCGCACCTTCACCGACGAACGCGCCCAGCTCGGCCATTTCGGCCAACACCATGGCGACAACTTCCAGAGCGTAGACCTCATCAGCAGAATACTCGCGCGCCTCGCGCGACTGAACGACCAGTACGCCTAGGTTTTCGCCCAATCGCTGTATCGGAACACCCAGAAAAGACGAGAACCGTTCTTCACCGGTTTCCGGCATGTAGCGAAAACCTTTGGCCGATGGCGCGTCGGCGGTGTTCACGATCTTGCCAGACTTGGCTACACGACCGACCAGCCCTTCGCCCATCCGCATCCGCGTTTTATGAACCGCCTCGGGCGATAGGCCTTCGGTTGCGCAAAGTTCCAGCGTTTCCTCGTCTCGGAATAGATAGACCGAACACACCTCGGCCCGGATGCTATCGGCGATCAGATGAGTGATCCGGTCAAGCCGTTCCTGACCGGCGGCCTCGCTCGCCATTTCTTCGCGCAGCCGTCCCAGCAGCTTGCGGGATTCAGTTTCGGTGCCGTCCGCCATGGCCCACCCAAATTAGTGCGTCAGGCAAGACCTTTGGCTGAAATGCTCAGGCCGCCTTGTCCAGTTCAAAGGCATCATGCAGTGCCTGAACAGCAAGTTCCATGTATTTCCGATCCACAAGAACGGAAATTTTTATCTCAGAGGTTGTAATGACCTTAATGTTGATCCCCTCATCCGAGAGAATCTTGAACATCTTGGCCGCAACGCCGGATTGCGATCGCATACCGATTCCAACCACCGAGACCTTGCAGACGTCATTATCAGCAACCAGTTCGGCATAGTTCAGCTCACCCGCTTCCTTGATCGCCAGCAGCGCTTTTTCAGCGCGCGCAACCTGATCAGTCGGGCACGAGAAGGTCATGTCAGTGCGACCTTCGTCCGAGATATTCTGTACGATCATGTCGACATTGACGCCCTCATCGCTGAGCGCGGTAAAGATGATTGACGCGATCCCGGGGCGGTCGGCCACCGACACCACAGTCATCTTGGCTTCGTCGCGGGAATAGGCCACACCGGCCACAACATTGGATTCCATGATATCCTCCTCATCGCAGACCAGTGTGCCTGCATTGTCGGATTGTTCTTCGAAACTGGACAGCACCCGCAGGCGCACCTTATAGCGCATCGCCAACTCGACCGAGCGGGTCTGTAGAACCTTTGCGCCCAGTGAGGCCAGTTCCAGCATTTCCTCGAACGAGATTTTCTCAAGCTTGCGCGCCTTCTCGCAGATGCGCGGGTCGGTCGTGTAAACGCCATCCACATCCGTGTATATGTCACAGCGCTCGGCCTCGAAAGCGGCAGCAAAGGCCACAGCCGTCGTGTCTGAGCCACCCCGGCCCAGCGTTGTGATACGCCCTTCGGGGCTCAGGCCCTGAAACCCTGCGACAACCGCGACTTTCATGCCTTCCCCGAACTTCTGGTTCAGGTTGTCGGTCGGGATTTCTTCGATCCGCGCCGAGGAATGAGCACCATTGGTCAACAACGGAACCTGCCAACCCTGCCAACTGCGCGCCGGGATATCCATTTCCTGTAGAGTCAACGCCATCAGACCTGCGGTCACATTCTCGCCCGAGGAAACCACAGCGTCATATTCACGCGCATCGAACAGCGGTGAGGTTTCATTCACCCAGCCCACCAGTTCGTTGGTCTTGCCGGACATGGCCGAGACGATGACGATCACGTCATATCCCTTGGCCACCTCAACGCCCACACGCTTTGCCGCGCGGCGGATACGGTCAAGATTGGCAACCGATGTGCCTCCGAATTTCATCACGAGTACGGGCATGAGGCCAACTGTCTCCGTGCCTTGGGCTGTTAGTTCCGTGCCTCATATGCGAGGGGGGGATCAAGGGCAAGGGCGCAATCAGGCTTTGCCTGCGACCCAGGGCTGCTTTACAATCAGCGGGCACAGTGTCAGCCTGTCCTTCGCAATCATTCCAAGAGGTTATTTATGCTCCGCCTTGCCGCCGCCTTCGTCCTTCTGTCCTCTCCCGCCATTGCGCAGGTCGCAAGCGTGGCAGGAACCGATGGTCAGAACGCTTTGGGTACCGTCCCTTGCGCGGTCAATGCCGGTGACCCGCTGCAAAGCTGCAATGCGGAACTGCGCCGTCGCGATGATGGCAGCGCCACCCTGGCGGTGGCCTTGGGCAATGGCGAGGTGCGCAACATCTATTTCACCGATGGCGTGCCGGATTCCAGTAGTTCTCCTTCGAAACTCAGCTACGAAACACGCGGTGATCTGCTGATCATATTCATCGAACCCGGAGAGGTTTATGAACTGCCAAAGGCAGCGCTGAACGCTCAGTAAGCATGCGGCTGGCCATCATAGGTCTCAAAGCAACCGGTATTGTCCAATGAGAGCGCGTCAAAGCGTTTGATGAGGCCTGAAACGGCCTCATCCACGTGAATATCGGCTGACGATCCGCCCATATCCGTCTGCACCCAGCCCGGATGGTAAATCCCGACTGCAATGCCATCTGCCCTTAGATCGGTCGCCAGATTACGTCCCAGATTCAACGCTGCCGCCTTCGAAGCACGGTAGATATAACTGCCACCTGGCGCCCGCGAGTGTGATGCCATTTGTGATGAGAGAATTGCGATTTTGCCGCCAGCAGCCTTTAAATTTGGTAGCAAAGCCTGAATGGTTAGAAAAACACCGGTGACATTCGTCGCAAAGCTCTGTGCCCACATGTCTGCCGGATAGCCATCGAGGCCCTGACCCTTGTCAAGATAAACGCCTGCATTGCAGATCAGCAGATCCAGCGGTTGACCTTCTAGCTGCCGCGCCATCGCCTGATGATGCGCGTTGTCTGAGACATCCAACTGTATTTCAGCACTATTGTCGCGGGCCGTGCCGGTGACATTATGACCCTCAGCGCGATATTGATCCGCCAGAGCCTTTCCGATTCCGCGATTGGCTCCGGTAATCAGTAGATGCATGGATCAATTCGTCTTTCTGCTGGGCACAAAGGGCAACGGGGCGACGGGCACGCCATCTTCGATCAGCGCTTTCGCCTCATCTGGCTTAGCCTCGCCATAGATCGATCGTTCGGGCGCGTCGCCCAAATGCATCTTTCGGGCTTCGCTGGCAAAATCTTTACCAACATAGTCCGAGTTTTCCTCGACCTTGCGGCGCAGCTCGGCCAGCGCTTTCTCTATTTCAGGCGCGGGTGTCGCCACGCTGATCTCATCGGATCCTGAAGGCGCTGTTGCGTCGGGTTTGGGCGCGGCCTTACGTGCGGGACGTACCCGTGGTGTCATGATTGCTTTTTCCACTTGCGAACATCCGCAGACCGCACAGGTCACAAGGCCTGCGGCTGCCAGCTTGTCAAACGCTTCGGCTGACTGGAACCAACTGTCGAATGTGTGGCCTTCGACGCATTTCAACGCGTATTGAATCATTTTTCACCCAAAGAAGCGATGGCCGAATAGATACCGACCGGCAAGACAATATCAAGCCCTACAAAAGGATGATCAATGCAGGCCGGACTTTAAGCTGCGTAAAATGACGGCAAGCTCAGGCGAGGCCACCTTGGACGCTGCTTTTTTCAGCGAGCACCATTGCCGCTTGCGCTGCCCTTTTTCCGGAAACTCCTGTGCCAAGGATTTCACGTGCAGCGGATACACGTCGACCATACACAAAACCGGCCCTTTTCTGGGTCGCATCTTCACAAAAGGGAACTGTCCCAGCGATTGGTCACCGCATTTTCCGACAACACCTGCCTCTTCCCAGGCTTCCTGCGTAGCGGTTTCGGCCGCCGTCAATCCTGGCATCAGCCAGCCTTTGGGGATGATCCATCGCCGGGTTTGCCGTGTAGTGATCAACAGAACCTCCGGCCGACCCAGCTCAACCCGATAACATAAGGCAGCTGCTTGCGGTAAAATCGCAAGATTTTCCACACCATGCCATAGCTCGGATGAAAGCCGGGCGTTCATCGCGACAATCCCTTTCACAAGAGGTTCAAGCCTGTCTGTCAGGTCGCTGATTTTTGTCCTATTTTGCGAACCTGATAGTTTTTGATACCACATCATGCGATTCAAGCCAAGGTTGCTGGTCTCAGGCTACATCCTGGACGACAGCATCCGAACCAGTTGATCGTGCGGGATATCGGCATCAATCGCCAATCGGCGCAGACCAAAATGAACATGCGCGATCTGCTGATAATAACGGGTATAGATATAGTTTGTTCCGCCACCTGCGAGTGCCCCTAACACTGGCACAGACTGCGCAGCGAGTTTTTGCCCCAGAACAATCGATAGCCGCGGTGCAACCGCTGCGATCAAGCGCTGCATGGCTGGTCCGGTCAGCGTCAGGCGCACGGAAAAGAACCCCAGATCAGCCCCATCATCATATGACAATGGGCCTGCAGCCGACAAAACGCGAACGCAATCGAATTTGACGTTTTCCTCAGCCGGGTCAAAGCCTTCGCGCGCGGCCGCTCCCTGAATTGAGCGCAACAACATCGCAGTGGTTGCTGGCAGTTCGACCAATGACGTTGATAGGCCGCCAATACCACCTGCCGCGCCCATAGCGGTTGTGACAGCCGTGTTCACCCATGGCTCCTGATCCGGTACAGCGCGCCTTGAACCTTGCGCCGCCTGAATGGCTAGCCATAGAGCGCTCTCGGTCGCTCCGGTCAGGCCTTGACGTACGGGTTCAGGCAATTGGTCAATCAGGGATTCAGCCGACCCACCCAGTGCGTTCAGTAGTCGAACCCCGGCACCGCCCGCAGTTCTATAGTGCTGCGCCAAGCGGTCCAGCTCTGCCTCGGTATCTATGTCTTCAACAAGAACCACGTCCTGCATCTGATCCCTCCGTTCTTTGAACAGATCGGGGTTTGCAGTCAGAGTTTCAATAGGTCAGCGTGTCCATCTTGTGACGAAACCCGCCACATTAGCCCATCCGTCAGGGACTAAATCCAACCCGAGAATACGATCCGGGTTCGTTGGCGGTGGCATCTCGACACCTGTCAACCGGGCGAAGCCGAACCGAGAATAGTAAGGCTCGTCACCTACCAGCATGACGCGCTGCCATCCCAGATCGCGCCCGGCCTCGAGACCGGCGTGGATTAGATACCCGCCCAAACCTTCGCCTTGGTGCGTGGGGTGTACTGCGACTGGCCCCAATAGCAGCGCATCGTCTGTGCCGACATGGACCGGCCAGAACCGGATCGCACCCGCCAGAATTCCCTGCCCATCGCGCGCGACCAAAGAGAGCCCGGAAACAGGCGGAACATCGTCGCGTAAGCGATAGGAAGACAGCGCTTCGCGCCCCGGTGCAAAGCACAGGTCATAAAGGGCTTCAACCTCCCACCAATCGTCCGGCTCTTCCGGCCTGATCCCGAATTGCTGCACGCCTGCCCTCTTTTCCTTGCTGGCATTCGCCCTAGCACTTCGATACGCCTGGGGCAAACGCTTGGAGACAATATGTTCTATCGCCCCGAAGACGGCCACGGACTGCCGCATAATCCATTCAACGCCATCGTCACCCCACGCCCGATCGGGTGGATATCAACGCGCAGTGCTGATGGGATCAACAATCTGGCCCCTTACTCCTTCTTCAACGCTGTCGCCTATAACCCGCCGCAGGTTATGTTCGCCTCAACGGCGTCTAAGCCGGATCAGGATGGAACCAAAGACAGCGTTGCTAATATCGAAGCAACCGGTGTGTTCTGCGTGAACATTGTGGCTCAGGCCCATCAGGATGCCATGAACGCAAGCTCGGCCGCACTACCGAAAGACACGGATGAGTTTCACCATGCGGGCCTCACGCCGGAAGAATGCGAAACCATCCCCTGTGCGCGGGTCGCCAATGCCCCGGCGGCGCTTGAATGCAAACTGACCCAGATCGTCACCCTGCCAGGCGAAGCAAACCGGGTTGTTTTTGGCGAGGTCATCGGCGTGCATTTGCGCGATGACTGTATGAAGGATGGCAAGTTCGACGTGACCTCGTTTCAACCCCTGGCACGACTTGGATACCGCGACTATTCCGTGGTGTCCGAAGTGTTCAGCCTATCTAGGCCCGATGAGTAATGCCCCTGCCCCACGCCTCACGCCGATACCCGGTGACCCTGCCCAATGGAACCGAACATCCGGGGACTGTGTTCCTGAACCAGGCCATTGATCATCCTTGCATTGAAGCAGGTGACTACAGCTATGCCTCGGATTTCGACGCGCCAACGGATTGGGCCGCTCGCCTGGCTCCGTTTCTATTTCCGTTTTCCCGCGAACGACTCGTGATTGGTAAGTTCTGTCAGTTCGCCCACGGTGTTCGATTCATAACGTCATCTGCCAACCATGCGATGGATGGGGTGACGTGCTATCCCTTCCCGGTTTTTGATCCCGAGAAGCTGTTGGAGTATCAGCCAGACACGCGAGACACCGTAATCGGCAATGATGTCTGGATCGGTTACGGTGCCCTGATCCTGCCGGGCGCGAGGATAGGGGACGGGGCGATCATTGGTGCCGGATCGGTGGTGCGCGGCACGATCCCGCCATATGGCATCGCAACGGGTAACCCTGCCGAGGTTCGGAAGTTTAGGTTTCCGTCCGACATCATCGAGCGGTTGCTTGCCTTGGAGTGGTGGAATTGGCCCGCCGAACAGATCAAGCGCGCCGAAGATGCGCTGATTTCAGGCGATGTTGATGCCTTGGAACGTATCGCGCACTAAGGAAAGGCGGCCACCATGGCCGCCTTTTGGGATCAGTGGCCGCCCAGAATTCCGGTTCGCACAGAGTAGTCGACAGCCAGACCGTAATCCGGGTCATCATCGCTATCGACCATCAGGTGACCGGCCTTGTTGAGCAGCCTGTGGCAGTCTCGGCTGAGATGGCGCAACATGACGCGTTTGCCGGCAGCCTCGTATTTACCAGCGATGTTTTCGATGGCCTGCAAGGCTGATTGATCCACCACCCGGCTTTCTGCAAAGTCAACAATCACGGTGTCAGGGTCGTTTGATACATCAAACAATTCAACGAAACCGTCAGACGATCCGAAAAACAGCGGGCCTTGGATTTCATAAACCTTAGCACCTTTTTCAGTCTCCGAGTCGCGCGTGATAGCATGGATGCGCTTTGCGTTGTTCCACGCATAGGCCAGCGCTGAGACGATCACGCCAACAACCACCGCAACCGCGAGGTCTTCCATCACCGTCACAACCGTGACCAGCACGATGACGAAGGCATCCGTCAACGGCACCTTCCGCATGATCTTGAACGAGTTCCAGGCGAAGGTGCCGATCACCACCATGAACATCACGCCAACCAGTGCGGCCAGCGGGATTTGTTCGATCAAAGGCGAGGCAAATAGGATAAAGATTAGCAGGAACAAAGCCGCAGCGATCCCTGCAATCCGCGTGCGGCCGCCGGATTTTACGTTAATCATCGACTGCCCGATCATCGCGCAGCCGCCCATGCCGCCAAAAAAACCAGTTACGATATTCGACGCGCCTTGTGCGATACATTCCTGCGAGGCTCCACCGCGTTTGCCAGTGATCTCGCCCACCAGGTTCAGGGTCAGCAGGGATTCGATCAAGCCAATGGCCGCCAGAATAACAGCGTAGGGTAGAATGATCTCAAAGGTTTCCCAGTTCAGCGGAACCATCGGAATGTGGAAAGCGGGCAGGCCACCCTCGATTGACGCCAAATCGCCAACGCGCGGAACATCCAGACCCAAACCGATCACAAGCGCCGCAACGACCAGAATACCAGCCAGAGGCGCAGGGATGATGCGCGTGATGCGCGGCATCACCCAGATCACCGCCATGGTCAGCGCCACAAGACCCAGCATGGTGTAAAGCTGAAGTCCCGACAGCCATTCACCGCCGCTCATACCGTGGCCGGTATTTTCCATGGTTCCGGGCACTTTGAACTGACCCATCTGGGCCAAAAAGATCACGATGGCCAGACCGTTCACAAAGCCCAGCATCACCGGATGCGGCACAAGGCGAATGAAGCGGCCCCAGTGCATCGCACCTGCGATGACCTGCAAGATGCCCATCAGAACAACGGTCGCGAACAGATATTCCACCCCATGCTGCGCCACCAAGGCCACCATGACCACCGCCAGAGCACCCGTTGCACCCGAAATCATACCGGGGCGGCCACCGATCAGGGCGGTGATTAGACCGACTAGGAAGGCCGCGTAGAGGCCCACAAGCGGATGAACGCCCGCAACAAACGCAAAAGCCACGGCTTCCGGAACCAACGCCAGCGCAACGGTCAGACCCGACAACAGCTCGATCCGCAGGCGCGAGACGGTCAACCCCTCATCTGGTACCCAACGCAGATCGGGTTTGGCTATACGGTTGGCAAAGCTTGCCAGCATGGCTCGGGGCATGGGACGGTCCTGTGGGTCGTTATGTTCGCGCGAAAGGGGCCTTCTACCGGGTAAGCCCTGGCTGAGATACCGCATTATCGGGAACCCGCTATGCGCTAGGCGCATGGCTTGGTAAGGTTTGCCCGGTGTTGCACACAAACAGTTGACTGCACTTGCCAATTCGCGCGCCGCCCCGCAGAAATCGGGTATCAGAAATTCGCATCGGAGGCCGAACGTGACCCAAACCAAAATCGCCGTCATCGGAGGATCGGGCATTTATGACATCGATGGGCTGGAAAATGCAGAATGGGTCACGGTTGATACCCCTTGGGGTGCCGCCTCGGATCAGATCCTTACCGGATCGCTGAACGGCGTCGAGATGGCCTTTCTACCTCGTCACGGACGTGGGCACGTGCATTCACCAACCGAGGTGCCCTATCGTGCGAATATCGACGCTCTGAAGCGTCTAAAGGTGACTGATGTCATCTCGGTCTCGGCCTGCGGTTCGTTTCGGGAACACATGGCACCCGGAGATTTCGTGATCGTCGATCAGTTCATCGACCGGACCTTTGCGCGTGATAAAAGTTTTTTTGGCACAGGCTGCGTTGCCCATGTCAGCGTTGCCCACCCAACTTGCCCGCGCCTAAGCGATGCGTGTGAGACAGCTGGCAAGGCCGCAGGCATCACCATCCATCGCGGCGGTACTTATCTGGCGATGGAGGGGCCTCAGTTCTCGACCCTAGCCGAATCCAAGATGTATCGCGAGCAATGGGGTTGTGATGTAATTGGAATGACCAATATGCCCGAGGCGAAGCTCGCCCGTGAAGCCGAACTTTGTTATGCCTCGATTGCGATGGTCACGGATTATGATAGCTGGCACCCAGACCATGGCGAGGTCGATGTCACCGCAATCATCGCGACCCTGACCGGCAATGCCGAGAAAGGCCGGGCGCTGGTCAAAGGCTTGCCCGCTCTGTTAGGGGCTGAGCGCGCACCCTGCCCGCATGGCTGCGACAGGGCGCTGGAATATGCGATCCTAACAGCCCCAGAGAAGCGTGATCCTGCCTTGCTGTCCAAGCTAGATGCGGTGGCAGGCCGGGTACTTTAGGCTATCAATGCCGTTTCGATCACGCCAACCTGGCTATTCGATGCGCACCAGTTCCCAATCGGCTTTCTTTCGCGTCAACCAGCTGATCCTAAGCACCTGATGTTTGGGCGCAGTCTTCACACACAGCGCACCGCAATCCTTTGGGATAATGCTGGAGCGTGACAATTGCACAAGTGCGGGCTGATCCGGAGTGTCCCGATCAAAATAGACCATATCTACGATGAACACAGACTGATCCGGCATCCGCACATGCTCGATCACGCGGTCCAGACAACTTTGTTCCAGCTTTGAATTCAGTTCATCGCTGCGATAGATCTTGTTGAACTCCCAGACGACATCTGCGTCCTCCAGGTTCATGCCAGTCAGAATCTTCTCGCCAACAAACTGTCCAACTTGCGAAATCGCATCATTCAGGCCTTTTCCCCATTCGTTGATGCCAGCAAAACTGACCGGTGCGATCGGGTAGTCATCCGCCACATGCAACGTGCACAGCTTGATCGACGCAAATTCTCCTGTCGAGTGATCAAACGCATATGCATCACCCGGTTTTGGGCTGCCCAGCCAATTGGCCGGGATACTGTTCCGATCATAGCGCAAGTCAGCCTCGTCCGCGTCAAGGATCAAGGGTGCGCAGAACGAAAACACCGCGATTATTCCCGCCACAACCACCAAGTAGACCGCGCGCTTGCGTAGGGTTTCCAGTACAGATGACAGTTTCATGGCTGCACCGTGGGGCAGCATAAATTACCTCCGCAGTCCGAGTATCCCTCGGGACAGCCATCAGCAGCAACATGTTCTGGAACAAACAAAGTCAGGAGCAAAAGCCCCACTGCAAAACGTTTCATACTAAAATCTCCACCTTAAAATAGGAGGCTAATTTAGCATATGTGTAGACAATAGGCGAATCTTGCCCAAACCTGGCTTGGTTTGGCGGGGTTCTTCAGGTTGACTTTGGGGCTAGTAGAGCCCTAGCTGATGCCATTGCTTTCAGAAATAGGTTGATACATGTCCCTAGACCTCTGGCTGGCTTTCGTTGCCGCATCCACCGCCCTGCTTCTTATTCCAGGACCGACCGTTCTGCTTGTGCTCAGCTACGCTCTGTCCAAAGGGCGCAGCGTGGCGGTGGCTTCGGCGACCGGGGTGGCTTTGGGCGATTTGATTGCCATGACAGCATCGCTGTTGGGCTTGGGCGCTTTGGTGCTGGCGTCGGCCACGCTCTTTTCCATTCTGAAGTGGATCGGCGCAGCCTATCTGGTTTGGCTTGGGATCAAGCTGCTGCGCAGCGCGCCGTCCGGCGGGCTAGCCCCGGTGGAAACGGGCCGCGATGTCACTACGCGCAGCGTTTTTGGACACGCCGCCGCTGTCACGGCCCTGAACCCGAAATCCATCGCGTTCTTCATCGCCTTTGTGCCACAGTTCATACGCCCCACAGACCCGCTGGGTCCTCAGTTTGTCATCCTGATCGCTACTTTCGTCGGCCTCGCCGCGCTGAATGCACTGGCCTATGCGTTGCTGGCAGATCGGTTGCGAATGATGGTGGGACGCGTAGGTGTGATCACTGCCCTGACACGGTTCGGAGGGGTCGCGTTGATCGGAATGGGGCTGGCGACCGCTGTCTTGCGCCGCCCAGCCTAGGCTAGTCTTCGGCGTTTTCTTTCATGAAACCGCGAATGAAGCGGCGAATTTCGCGTGCGGCCGAGGTGTCCAGCTCTTTGCACAGCTCAACAAATGCATCGCGTTCATCCTTATCCAGACGCAGCACTAACTGACTGTTTTTCTTAGTAGAACCTTTACCGTCTTTCTTCGCCACGCGTCTTATTCCCGTCAAAACCTTGATTCTCTACGCGATGCAATGTATATACACAGCATAGAGGTTGTAGATATCGTGCACCTAACAATAAAAAAAGGATTATGGCAATGAACCTTCATACCGCCCAAGCATTTCTTTTGCGAGATCAGCGCAATTGGCGCAAACCACACCTGTCGTGGCTGCCGGCTGCTTTGTACCGCTACTACAGCCTGCCAAACGCCGTTTCTAAAAGCCGCAAATAGGCACAATCGCGCAGTCTTTTCTTGCATGGTTAGCCCTGATAGGCCAAACACCGCCGGGTGTTTTGTCGCCAAAGGGTTGCCTCATGTCCAGAACCAAAACGGTCAAAGATTACATCCGGACCATCGTCGATTTCCCGCATGAAGGGATCATGTTCCGCGATGTGACGACCCTGTTTGCCGACCCACGTGGCTTTCGCATGGCCATCGACCAAATGCTGCACCCTTACGCAGGTGAGCGCATTGATAAAGTCGTCGGGCTTGAAGCGCGAGGGTTCATTTTGGGCGGCGCAATTGCGCATCAGCTGAGCGTTGGATTTGTGCCCATTCGCAAAAAGGGCAAGCTGCCTGGCACCACAATCAGTCAGGACTACAAGCTGGAATACGGCGAGGCCATTGTCGAAATTCACGATGATGCCATCCAACCGGGTGAGAAAATCCTAGTCGTCGACGATCTGCTGGCTACCGGCGGCACCGCTGCTGCCGGGATCAAGTTGATCGAACGGTTGGGGGGCGAGATCGTCTCGTGCTCGTTCATTATCGACCTGCCCGAACTTGGCGGCCGGAAAGTGCTGGAAGAGATGGGAATGGATGTGCATGTTCTGTGTGAGTTCGAAGGGCTCTGACCCGAAAGAAATCACTTATTTTTGAGTGGAAATTTGAAATGGCGCGGGCTTAGCCCGGGTAAGGCAGTTTTCAAGCCAATTCTTTGCACGTTTGCTGTGATCTTTTTCCTTAGCTGACCGTATCCCGTGTGATGCTACTGAGAGCATCCCAATTTAGGGAGACTACGTTATGTTCCGCAAATTCGCCGCCGCAAGTGTTGCAACAATCCTTTTCAGCACCTCGGCCATGGCCGATGGCCACGGCAAAGACATCGTGGACACCGCTGTCGCCGCTGGCAGCTTTGAAACACTCGTTGCTGCTGTGCAAGCCGCCGAACTGGTTGAAACGCTGAAAGGCGAAGGCCCGTTCACCGTGTTTGCCCCAACAGATGAGGCCTTTGCGGCCCTGCCCGAGGGCACTGTTGCAGACCTGCTGAAGCCGGAAAACAAAGACCAACTGGTGGCAGTTCTGACTTATCACGTTGTTCCGGGCAAAGTGATGTCTGGCGATCTGTCTGACGACATGACGGCAGCCACCGTTCAAGGCGGCGATATCACCATCGATCTGGATTCGGGCGTAATGGTCAATGACGCAAATGTGGTTCAGGCCGACATTGAAACGTCAAACGGCGTCATCCACGTCATCGACAAGGTGATCCTGCCGGCGTCGTAAGCGACTTTGGATCACGGCCCGGTTATACCTGGGCCGTGATCATGCCTTGAGAACCGCGCCAGGGTTCATGATCCCTTTAGGGTCCATAGCGGCCTTGATCGTACGCATTGCAGACAATTTGGCTGGGTCGGAAAACCGTTCCAGATCATCGGTCTTCAAGCGCCCGACGCCATGTTCTGCACTCACTGAGCCCTCAAACGCATGGACGAGCTCGTGAACGGCCTGTTTGACCACCATGCGATCTTCTGCAAAGTCCGAACGGTTTTGTCCCTTGGGAGGAAACACGTTGTAGTGCAGGTTGCCATCCCCCAGATGACCAAAACAATTGATACGAAACGGTCCCAATGCACTGATGATCTCGGCCCCGTGCTGGATGAACTCAGGGATTGCCGAGATCGGTACGGAAATGTCGTGGCTGGACACCGACCCAATCAGGCGATTGGCTTCGGGAATACGTTCACGAACAGCCCAAAGCTCCTGGCGTTGTGTTTCGCTTTGCGCCACCACCCCGTCATCGACCAAACCCCTTGCGTTTGCGGTACTGAACAAGGCCTCCAGCGCCTCAATGGGATCCTGCCCCTTCGGCAGCCCCAATTCGATCAAAACCGACCAATCCGGCGCGGTTTCAAAGGGCTGGCGTACATCCGGCAAAACCTCTGCCAGAAAGTCAAACCCCTGCCGATGGACCAGTTCGAATGTGCTGACCACCTCGCCCACCTGATCCAGCGCTACGGCGAGCAAGTCAATCGCAGCCGCGGGGGAGGCCACCTGAAACATCGCCGTCCCAGTTGCCGCGGGTTGCGGATACAGCTTCAGTGACGCCGCCGTAATGATCCCCAACGTTCCTTCGGACCCGATCAGAAGGTTGCGCAGATCATAACCGGTATTGTCCTTCCGCAATCGGCTAAGACCATGCCAGATCTCTCCACTTGGCAATACGGCTTCAAGACCAAGACACAGATCGCGGGCGTTCCCATAGCGCAGCACATTGACGCCGCCCGCATTGGTCGCAAGGTTGCCACCAATCCGGCAAGAGCCCTGCGCGGCCAGCGATAAGGGAAACAATCGATCCACCGCCTCAGCTGTGGCTTGAACATCCGACAGAATGGCACCTGCTTCGACAATCATGACGTTTTCCGTGGGATAGACCTCTCGGATCGCAGTCATGCGTTCCAACGATATCAACAGCGGTGCTGGGCCATCGCTCATCACCTGCCCGCCAACCAAACCTGTGCCACCACCAAAGGGCAGTACGGCAACCGCCTCATCAGACGCCAAGCGGACAAGCGCGGATACCTCTTCTACTGTGCGCGGCAATGCCAGCAGCCCCGCCTGCCCGGTAAATCGGCCGCGTGGTTCTTCCAGATACCGCTCTGCGATCGGGCGCAGCACATCAATGCCCACAGAGGCCCGGATCAGGTCCGCAATTCGCTCATCGGCAGAGTTCAGGGTCATAGGTTCTACTTGCCCAAGGTGCGCAGCACCCACAAGCCTTATTCCAGATCAATCAGATATTCCGGTTCAAGCACCACGACGGTTGGCCGATCCGGCAACGAGCGCAGCGAGACGGTGATCTCTGATACCCCCTCGCGCACAACCGGGAAATCATCCCGGATATCCACCAGGAAACGATCCAGCGAGAAACCGGAAAACCAATGCATAGGAATGATGACCGAGCTTTCCAGCCGCTTCAGAACCGCAATCATATCCGGCAAAGGCATGGTCGTGCCCCCATCCACGGCAGCCATGACCACATCCAGCCGCCCAAGGGCCGCAAATTGCGCGTCTGATGGTACATGGTGCAGATGCCCCAAATGGCCGATGCAAAGGCCCTCGACTTCGAACACAAAGATAGAATTCCCCCGCTCTTCAACCCCGCCATAGGCAGACCGAATATCGGTAGAAACATTCCGCACAAGCAATTCACCCAGATCAAGGTGATGATCAATGCCCTGACCAAATTCCCCCCATCCCGGCAGGACATGCGGGATTGCAGGATCAGGGTTTGCCGTCCAATGCGTGCTATGCGCATGGTTCATTGTGACGACGTCCGGGATCAGATCGGCGCCACCGATGAAACCAGTGAAATCTGTGACAGCGTTCAAGCCGCCTCGCGTTTGGATCAAAAACGACGCATGCGCCACATAGCTGATCCGCACCGAATACTCCGGCACAGGGTCCTGCCAGGCGGCCTTGTAGACATATTCAATTCCAGGTGCCGCATCAGCGATGGCGATGCAATGGCTTGGCCGCCGCTCCTGCGCAACCGCCCCACTTGAGATTACCATCAATGCTGCAACAAACCAGCGCATGGTCCAACTGTAGCGCAGAACGCCACCAAGTCATGCCTTTTTGCTGCGCGGTCCCACCCTCACGAGTTACCACCGGCTTCGCGCAATCTATCCCCTGCTTCATCTGGCCAAAAATATCCCGGGGGAGTTGCGGCTTGCCGCGACGGGGGCAGAGCCCCCTACCCCGCGTCGGTCTTGCCGCGCCGGTCTGATCGTAAGCTGGCATACAACACATGCGTCCGCCACCGGCCATTGATCTGCAAATACGATTGCGCAACGCCTTCATATTTGAACCCGGAACTTTCCAACAATCCCCGAGAGGCTGCATTCTCGGGCAGGCAAGCCGCTTCAATCCGGCTCAGATCCAGCCGCGTGAAAGCGTGGTGCACCATCGCGCCAATCGCTTCGCGCATATACCCGTTGCGCGCAAAGGCCTGACCTGTCCAATAGCCCAACGTGCCAGCCTGCGCAGGGCCGCGCCGAATATTGTCCAGCGTGATCGCACCCACCAGCACATCATCTTCGCGTCGAAACAAAAACAGCGGGACTGCTGTGCCACTGGCCACAGACCGCTGGGCCCAATAGACCCGGTTGGTAAAGGACTTCCGGCTCAGGTGGTCCTTAGCCCAAATCGGCTCCCACGGCGTGAGATAATCTTTCGACGCCCGGCGCAGCGCAGTCCAGGTGCTGAAATCAGAATGCACGGGCGGTCGCAAGCTCAGCCGCTCGGTTTCGAGTTTCAGCTTGCGTCTGCCCAACAGCATCACGCCGCACGCCTCTCCTGCAGATCAGCCAGTGAAGGCGCACCAGAGACAGGACCATACAACGCCAAAGCGGCTGGTGCGCGTGCTGCCATCTGTTCGGCAAAGGCCCGCACGTCCTCGGTGCTGACCGCGTCGATCTTGGCAACAGTATCCTCAAGCGAGGGCACCCGCCCCCAGATCTGCACCAGACGCGCCAGACGCTCAGCCCGGTTCGAGGGGCTTTCCAGCCCCATCAGCATCCCGGCTTTCATTTGCGCACGGGCACGAGCAACCTCTTCTTCGCTCATGTCATCGGCCGCGCGCTTCATCTCGTCTATCGTGATCGTTGCCAGCTCTGCGACCTGATCTGCCGACGTACCCGCGTAAATCGTGGTCGTGCCGGTATCCGCATAGGCCCCGGTCTGCGCAAAGATCGTGTAGCAAAGCCCGCGCGACTCGCGCACTTCCTGGAACAGGCGCGAGGACATACCGCCGCCCAACGCCGTCGAATAGATCTGGGCGGTATAGATCCCATCATCGCGATAGCCTGGGCTTTCCAGCGCCAACGCAAAATGCGCCTGCTCCAGATCCTTTTCTTGCCGAGCTTCACCACCGGTGAAGCGGGCGGCTTCGGGGATCAATCCTTTGCGCGGCTGCAGATGGCCAAACATCTCTTCGGCCATTTTCATCAGAGCGTCGTGGTCGACAGCGCCTGCCGCAGACAGGATCATTTGTTCGGGACCATAGTGCTCGGCCACGAAGCCTGAAAGATCCTCTCGGGAGAAGGAACTCACCCGTTCCGACGGACCGAGGATGGTACGGCCCAGCGGCTGATCGTGATAGCTTTGTTCCTGCAGCCAGTCGAAAATCACATCGTCGGGCGTGTCATAGGCCTGACCGATTTCCTGCAGGATCACGCCTCGTTCAACCTCGATCTCGCGCGGATCAAATACTGGATTCAGAACGATGTCACCGATCACGTCCATCGCCAGCGCCACATCGTCCTTCAGAACACGGGCGTAATAGGCTGTCACCTCGCGCGAGGTATAAGCGTTGATATACCCGCCCACATCCTCGATCGCCTCGGCGATTTGCAGTGAAGAACGCCGCTCGGTTCCCTTGAAGGCCATATGCTCAAGGAAATGCGCGATCCCGTTCTGTTCGATCCGCTCATGCCGCCCGCCGGCGGTTACCCAGATACCGATGGCCGCCGACTGCAGCCCCGGCATATGTTCACTGACGATACGAAACCCGTTCTTCAGCTGGTCTTGTCTGACTGTCACTCAGCGATATGCCTTCTGATATGATCCTCGAGGGCACCCAGATCATTGGCAATCCGCGTCACCCGTTCCGGACGTTCATACAGATCAGACATGCGGGATGGAAGAGGCGGATGTTCGCCGCTCGCCGTCTCGACCGCTGCCGGGAATTTCGCCGGGTGCGCGGTGGCCAGAGTGATCATCGGCACATCCGCTGTCCGGTGCTCTTCAGCGACCTTGATCCCCACCGCCGAGTGTGGACAGACCAGTTCGGCGCTGTGGGCCAAGGTGTGCTTAATCGTCTCCAGTGTTTCGTCTTCGGACACGCGACCCGAGTCAAAACTATCGCGCAGTGCTTCCATCGCGCCTTGGCTGACGTTGAAGCCACCGGATTTCAGCTCATCCATCAACTGAGCGACCGCGCTGCCATCCTCGCCATAGGCGTAGTAGAGCGCGCGTTCGAAGTTTGAGCTGACCTGGATGTCCATCGACGGGCTGATCGAGGGGATAGTCTCGCCTTTGAAATAGCCCTCACCCGATAGACAGCGGTGCAGAATGTCGTTCTGGTTGGTCGCCACGACCAGACGGTCGATGGGTAGTCCCATGCGTTTGGCCAGATAGCCTGCAAAGATGTCTCCGAAATTGCCCGTGGGCACGGTGAAGCTGACCTTGCGATGCGGGGCGCCCAGGCTGACAGCGGCCGAAAAGTAGTAGACGATCTGCGCCAAAACACGGGCAAAGTTGATCGAGTTCACGCCCGCCAGTTTGACCTCATCCCGGAAATCGAAATCGTTGAACATGTCCTTCAATGCGGCCTGACAGTCGTCAAAATCGCCATCCACGGCGAGCGCATGGACATTGCTATCCGCTGGCGTCGTCATCTGGCGGCGCTGCACCTCAGACACCCGTCCATGCGGATAGAGGATGAAAACATCCACCGCATCCAGCCCCCGGAATGCCTCAATCGCGGCCGAGCCGGTGTCGCCACTGGTCGCGCCAACGATGGTCACACGGTCGTTGCGGCGTTTCAGGGCCACCTGGAACAGCTGACCGATCAGCTGCATGGCGAAGTCCTTGAAGGCCAGAGTGGGTCCGTGGAACAGCTCCAACAGGAAGTGGTTTTCGTTCAACTGCTTCAGCGGCGCGCGGGCGTCGTGGCCGAAGCCTTCGTAGGCGCGGGCGATGATCTGTTTGAACTCATCCTCTGCGAAGGAGCCGCTGACATAGGGCCACATCACGCGGAACGCGATCTCCTCGTAGGACAGACCGGCCATGGCGGCGATCTCGTTATGGCTGAGCGTCGGGATTTCAGCGGGCAGGTACAGGCCACCATCACGGGCCAGCCCGGTCAGCATCGCCTCTTCAAAGCTCAGTTCAGGCGCTTGGCCACGGGTCGAGATGTATTTCATTGCGGGTCACTCTCAGAAGGTGCGCGATTGCGCCACAGGAAGTATCCGGTCATCGCGGCCCAGACGAGGGCCAGTCCAAACCATGTGATTGCATATTGCAGGTGATCATTAGGAATCCCGGCCGTGTCGACCGGCAGCGGCGTCACGCCCGGATCGGTCTGAGACCGGGCGATCAGCAAGATCGGCTCGGCCCCCAGAGCGACAGCCAGATTGGGCACGTCGCGGGCGAACCAGATGTTGCTGTCGATATCGGCATCGGGCGTATAGCTGTCGATCTCATCGGGCCAATGCAGGTTGCCTGTCACTTCCATCGGGCCGGTCAAACGGTCGGTCTGTTTGGCCGTCGTGGGTACAAACCCTCGGTCCACCAGAATGGTCCGATCCTGGGTGCCGAACGACTGGATGATGCGATACCCGGCCCCAACCTGCTTGACTGAGACCAGAACGTGGATCTCGCCGGGCTGCATTTCCCCAGAAACCGAAACTGGCAGATACTTGTGTTCGCTTTCGGAAATCTGCGACGGCAAGCCAATCGGAGCTGCGGAAATGCGCGCTTCGATTTCAGCCAGCACCTCCTGTTTCCAGGCCAAGCGCTGCACCTGCCAGATGCCCAGCGACAACAGCACGCCCAAACCAGCGAAACCGAAGATCAGCAGAAACAAAGTACGGCGCATATTGGATGATCGCTCATTGCAGGAACCGGCGTCTTGTTAAGGGGCGCGTGCACCGAAATGCAACCACGCAATTGTATGGGGCGCAATCTTGCGCCCCGGATAGAGAAAAAGCCGCCCCAAAGGGCGGCTTTTGCAATTGGATCACCTGGCCGGCGTCACATCAGCGGAGCTTGGCCCCAGATGTAGACGGCGAAGAACAGGAACAGCCAGACAACGTCAACAAAGTGCCAGTACCAGGCGGCAGCCTCGAAACCCACGTGTTTTTCGGGGGTAAAGTCGCCCTTGAGTGCGCGGATCAGGCAGACCGATAGGAAGATTGTGCCGATGATCACGTGCGCGCCGTGGAAACCGGTCGCCATGAAGAAGTTCGAGTAGAACTGATCGCCGCCGAAGACCCAGTCTTCGTGGGCCAGCAACTCGTAATATTCAAACGCCTGCAACGCGGTAAAGGCGATGCCCAGAACGATACCGATGGCCAGACCGTTGATCAGTGCCTTGCGGTCATTGTCATGCACTAGCGCATGGTGGGCCCAGGTGATCGCACACCCGGACAGCAGCAGGACCAGAGTGTTGATCAGCGGCAGATGGAACGGGTCAACCGCATGGATATCCGGTTGGATGTATTCGGTGCCCGCATAGTCATACATCGGATACATCCGATGCTTGAAGAACGACCAGAACCAGGCAAAGAAGAACATCACCTCGGACATCACAAACAGGATGAAGCCATAGCGCAGGCCGATGCGCACGACCGGCGTGTGATCGCCTTGACGGCTTTCGACCACGACTTCGGACCACCAGGCAAACATGGTGTACAGAACAGCCACCAAACCGGCCCAGAACATCCATGGCGTGATGCCATGCATCCACAGGACGGCTCCGAACAGCATCACAAAGCCCCCAATCGCGCCGACAAGCGGCCAGATTGAGGGGTTCAGAATGTGGTAATCATGGTCTTTTGCGTGTGCCATCAGTGTCCCTCACCTAAAGGCGTTAGTTCGTATTTGTATCTGCCTGCGCGTCCAGGGCTGCATAGCCCTCGGGCAGGTCAATTTCGTAGAATGTATACGACAGAGTGATCGTATGCACATACTTTGCTTCCAGATCCTCGACCATTTCAGGGTCGACGAAGAAGGTTACCGGCATCTCAACCCGTTCGCCGGGCTGCAGCACCTGTTCCTCAAAGCAGAAACAAGCGATCTTCTGGAAATACCCGCCTGCTGAATAGGGCGCGACATTGTAGGATGCCTGCCCGGCAATCGGGCGATCGGTCGGATTGTAGGCCTCGTAGAAGGCCAACCCTGTCTCGCCGATGCGCACTTCCATCTCACGTTCGATGGGCTTGAACTCCCACGCCATATCCTTGGCTTTGGAGGCGTCAAAGCGCACAGTGATCGTGCGGTCCAGAATGTCATCAGGGGCGGCCTCAGCCACACCCGTTGTACCACCAAAACCGGTTACGCGGCAGAACCAATCGTAGAACGGCACCGCCGCCCATGCTAGGCTGCCCATCAGGATAACGACCCCGACGGTTTGCAAAACCGTTTTCCGTGGACCAGACATCGCCATCAGTTCTGCACCTCCTGCGTGGCCATACCGAAATCAGTACCGGATACTTTCACAACCGTCAGGCCGAAGATGATCACGATAAACGCTGCCAGCGTCAGGCCGACGCCAAGATTGCGGCCAAAACGGCGCTGATGCAATTCGTGGCTTTTGCGCAGACTCATGACCATCCTCCTAAACCGTAAGGCTTCAGAAGCGCCTCAACCAGAATGGCACCGAAGTGAAGGAACAGATAAATCAGCGACAGCTTGAAGAAAGAGCGCTCAACCCTGAAGTTATCCGCCTCTGCGTCATCTTCAGTGCGCCGCAAAATCTGCCAGGCACCGCGCAGGAACAACGCGTTGAGGATGATGGCGACCGTCAGGTAAATCGGCCCGCCGATGCCCGAAAACGCGGTGCCGACAGCCAGCAGGGCCAGCAGAACGGTATAGGCCAGGATATGCCATCGAGTCGATTTGCGGCCATGGGTCACGGTTAGCATCGGCACGCCCGCATCGTCATAGTCCGAACGCATGAACAGCGCCAGCGCCCAGAAATGCGGAGGTGTCCACATGAAGGTCAGGGCGAACATCAGCCAGGGCTCAATCGACATCGTGCCGGTCGCGGCAACCCAGCCGATCACCGGCGGGAACGCACCCGCAGCGCCGCCAATGACAATGTTCTGCGGCGTCGTGCGTTTCAGCCACATAGTATAGACGACAACATAAAAGAAGATGGTGAAGGCCAGAAATGCACCCGCAAACCAGTTGGTTGCCAGCCCCAGCATGATCACCGACAGGCCCGACAACGTCAGGCCCAGCGCCAGCGCCTCACCCGCATCCACCTTTCCTGACGGGATCGGGCGGCCCTTGGTGCGCTTCATAACGCGGTCGATATCTGCGTCCCACCACATGTTCAGCGCACCAGAGGCACCGCCACCGATGGCGATGAACAGAATCGCACAAAAGCCCACAAAGGGATGTACGGGGGTTGGCGCTGCCAGCAGACCAACCAGAGCCGTGAAGACAACCAACGACATGACACGCGGCTTCAGCAAGGCGAAGTAGTCGCCAAAGCTGGCCTCGTCCGCCTTTGCGGCCGCAATGCTGGCATTGATGCTTGCGTCGGTCATTTCAGGTCCTTTAGGGCGAAGGCTGCGCGATGGTCCGCGCAGCTTGCTCGTTCGTGGCGGATGGGCTTATCCCACCCAGATGGCTATCAGTTCGAGGCCACCTGATAGGCTTGCGGCAGCTCCGCATACTCATCAATGGCACCCTTAAGCCACTCTTCATATGCCTCTTCGCTGACCACCTTTACGGTGATCGGCATATAGGCGTGGTCCTTGCCGCAGAGCTCCGAGCACTGGCCAAAGTAGACGCCTTCTTTTTCGGCTTCGAACCACAGTTCAGCCAAACGTCCGGGCACACCGTCCTGCTTCACGCCGAAAGAGGGGATCGTCCAGGAATGGATCACGTCAGATGCGGTCACCTGCATGACAACGATCTTACCTACCGGAACGACCACGGCAGTGTCAGTTGCCAGCAGCCATTCGTCATCACTATATCCGGAATCGGCCAGCTTCGCGCGCATTGCATCATCCAGAACAAACGGCGTGACATCCGCATCTGCGGGGCGGGCACCTTCGTCCAGGGTCGCCGGGTGGCCCAGCAGGTAGCTGTCAAAGGCAAAGTCGTGGTCGACATATTCGTAGGTCCAGTACCACTGATTGCCCACAACCTTAATCACCACATCGCCTTCAGGGATTTCCTGCTGTTTGAACAGAACCGGCAGCGAAAACGCGCCGATAAAGACCAGGATAATGATGGGGCCCAAGGTCCATGCGATCTCGACCGGGGTATAGTGCGAAAAGCGCGCCGGGGTCGGGTTGACGCGCGAATTATAGCGCACGATGCAATAGACAAGCAGAGCCGCCACAAAGATACAGATTGCGGTGATGATCACCAGAATCATGTTGTCCAACCTGTGAATGCCTTCCGCAAGGCTGGTCGCCGCGGGCTGGAACCCAAGGCCGCCATCGACCGGCTTACCAATGATCTCAAGGTCCTGAGCCATGGCGGGAAGGCTGGAGAGGGCTGTCATCAACCCCGAAAGCATCAAAGCATTCTTCATGTTCTGTCCTGATCGTTTGATCTTTGCGTCTCTCGCGAAAAGGTGTGAATCGGTCGCACCTCTCCCGTTGTCTTTGGCCGCGTTAAAAACCATATTCCGTCGGGTAGATAAAGCAAAATGCTTGCGTCAAACAGACGCTATTTTTGATCTGGATCAAACCCGAAAGGTTCCAACCCATGACTCAAGCCCCGTTTCGCCCCTTTGAAAGCGCACTTCCGCAGGACGAAGCGCTGGCAGTTTTGCAATCGGCAACCGCCGGGGCCGAGGACGGAGAGCTATTTGTTGAGCGCCGAAAATCGGAATCGCTTGTTTTTGATGACGGGCGGTTGCGCACCGCATCTTATGATGCATCTGAGGGGTTTGGTTTGCGCGCGGTCCAAGGCGAAGTGGCCGGCTACGCGCATTCTACGGATGTTTCGATCCCTGCTCTGAAGCGTGCAGCCGAAACCGCGCGCCTTGCTGTCGGCGATGGTGGCGGGACGCTCGCCGAAGCTCCGCGCGCCACAAACACTCGGCTTTACACGGACGAGGATCCGATCGAATCCGCCACCTTTCCTGTAAAGATCGACACGCTGCGCGAGATTGATGCCTTTGCCCGGGGGTTGGACCCGCGCGTTGTACAAGTCAGCGCCACAATCGCGGCAACCGTGCAAGAGGTCGAAATTCTGCGCCCCGACGGCATACAGGTGCGCGACGTGCGTCCGATGACTCGGGTGAACATCTCGGTCATCGTCGAGCAAAACGGCCGCCGCGAAAGCGGCTCAGCTGGCGGCGGCGGACGCGTTGGCCTAAGCGGGCTGATCGATCCCGCCGACTGGCAGAACAAGGCACGCGAGGCTTTGCGGATTGCGCTGGTCAATCTGGAAGCGGTACCCGCCCCCGCTGGTGTCATGGAGGTCGCTCTCGGACCCGGCTGGCCGGGTATCTTGCTGCACGAAGCCATTGGTCATGGGCTCGAAGGTGATTTTAATCGCAAGGGCAGCTCGGCTTTTGCGGGGCTGATGGGACAGCAGATTGCGTCAAAGGGTGTGACTGTTGTGGACGATGGCACTATCGCAGATCGACGCGGCTCGATCACCGTGGATGATGAAGGCACGCCCAGTTCACGCACCGTGTTGATCGAAGACGGTGTCCTGACCGGCTATATGCAGGATCGCCAGAACGCACGCCTGATGGGGGTCGCGCCAACCGGCAACGGACGTCGCCAAAGCTATGCACATAAACCGATGCCACGAATGACAAACACCATCATGCTCGGGGGCCAGGACGATCCGGCTGCTTTGGTCGCGGATATCAAAGATGGTATATGGGCCGTCGGCTTTGGCGGTGGTCAGGTGGACATAACCAATGGCAAATTCGTTTTTTCGTGCACCGAGGCCTACCGCGTCGAAAACGGCAAAATCGGCGCTCCGGTAAAAGGCGCCACCCTGATCGGAGACGGCCCCTCGGCCCTGAAACGTATCCGAGGATTGGGTAATGACATGGCGCTGGACCCGGGCATGGGCACCTGCGGAAAAGACGGTCAATGGGTTCCTGTGGGGGTCGGTCAACCCACCGTTTTGATGGATGGGCTGACCATTGGCGGCTCTGCCACCTGAGTCGAAATCGTCATTTCCGGCTATTCGAGGTTAATGCAGCCTTCCCGCGTGGTTGCGTATTTTGGGTAGTCAGCTAAATGCGCACTGAAAACTTGCATGAATTTGTGTTTTATTATCAAATGAATAGTGGCAAATTGCGCTAATAGATGCGATCGAAACGCAGCAAATTTTCATCGATTTACAGGCTGTTAACCCGCCCTGACGTAAACCAGTTTTGCAATCAGGCGGAGCATCGGATGACCGAAGAGCAGCTTTCTTCCAATCACCCCCCACTCCCACCCACCACGGAAGAGGACCGGTTTTCCTGGCTTCGTCTGTTGCGCTCACGCAAAGTTGGCCCCGCAACGTTTCGCCGGCTGCTGCGTGAACATGGCTCGGCGCAGAATGCGCTGGCCGCGCTGCCGGAAATGGCACGCGCTGCCGGAATAGACGGGTATGAAATCTGCCCCCCCGGCGTGATTGAGGCGGAGCTCAAGGCCGCAAAGGCCGCCAAAGCGCGGCTTTTGTGCCTTGGGGCCGCTGATTTTCCACAGGCATTGAACGATCTGAATGATGCCCCGCCGATGCTATGGGCAATTGGCGATGTTTCACTTTTGCATAAACCCGCAATTGCGATGGTTGGGGCCCGCAACTGTTCATCACTCGGCGCGCGGATGGCGCGCGGGTTGGCGAAGGAGCTAGGGCAAAAAAACTATGTTATCGTGTCGGGCTTGGCACGCGGCATCGATACCGCAGCGCATATGACATCGCTTGAAACAGGGACAATCGCTGTCATGGCGGGCGGTGTCGATGTCATCTACCCGGCCGAGAATACAGAACTCGCCCACACTATTGCGACCAAGGGCCTAAGGCTATCTGAGCAACCCGTCGGTGTCACACCACAGGCGCGGCACTTCCCGCGCCGCAACCGGATCATATCAGGGCTGGCTCAGGCTGTTGTAGTGGTTGAAGCTGCAGCAAAATCCGGCAGCCTGATCACGGCCCGGGACGCGTTAGACCAAGGCCGTGAGGTTCTTGCAGTGCCCGGGCACCCGTTCGATGCACGTGCCGCCGGATGCAATCTACTGATCCGAGACGGGGCGACGCTGGTCAGATCCGCCGATGATGTGATCGACGCGCTGCCACCACAGCAGCCCAAACTGTTCCCCCAAGCCGAAGCAAGGGGCGAAACGGCCGCCCCTGCCCCTACAAAATCAGCGGTTTTGCATGATCAGGTATTGCTGCGCCTGGGCCCGTCCCCCATAGCCGAAGACCAGCTGATCCGCGACATCGCCGCAACCGCGGGCGAGATTGGCCCGGTCCTTGTTGATCTGGAGCTGGAAGGGCGGATTCAACGCCAGCCCGGCGGGCTGTTGTCATTGGCCAGTTAACCGACAAACCTGCTGGCTCAGACCGTGTGGGGCGATGAGAAACCGCGCATCAGCCTAGACGCCAAAGGAACGCATTGACAATTCGATCTTGTCGCACACATCTTGCACGGCCATAAAACGCGCAAAGTCTGTCGAGCAAGGATTCATCTTAAATGCCCGTAGTTGTTGTAGAATCTCCGGCCAAAGCCAAAACGATCAATAAGTATCTTGGTCCGGACTACACGGTTTTGGCCTCATACGGGCACGTTCGCGACCTGCCACCAAAGGATGGATCGGTCGATCCGGACCATGAATTTTCTATGACATGGGAAGTCGGCAATGACAGCCGCAAACATGTCAAAGCCATCGCCGATGCCTTGAAAGAAGATAATGCGCTGATCCTTGCCACTGACCCGGATCGTGAGGGCGAGGCGATCAGTTGGCACCTGCAAGAAGCACTGACCAAGCGCCGCTCGATCAAGAAAGACACGCCTGTCAGCCGGGTAACCTTCAACGCCATCACCAAAGAGGCCGTGACCGAGGCAATGCAGAACCCACGCCAGGTCGACATGCCGCTGGTCGAGGCCTATCTGGCGCGCCGCGCGCTGGACTATCTTGTGGGGTTCAACCTATCTCCGGTTCTGTGGCGCAAACTGCCGGGTGCCCGGTCGGCAGGCCGCGTGCAATCTGTCTGTCTGCGCCTGATCGTCGAACGCGAGATGGAGATCGAAGCGTTCAAGCCAGTCGAATACTGGTCGGTCCGGGCGCTGTTCGAAACCCCACGGGGCCAGACCTACGAGGCGCGTCTGGTCACCTTAGCGGGTAAAAAGCTCGACAAACACGATCTGGCCAATGCCACGCAGGCGGAACTGGCGGTTCAGGCGATCACCAGCCGTGCACTCAGTGTGACCTCGGTCGAGGCGAAACCGGCAGCCCGCAACCCCAGCGCGCCCTTCATGACCTCGACCCTGCAACAAGAGGCCAGCCGCAAATTCGGCATGGGTGCGCGTCACGCGATGCAAGTGGCGCAGCGGCTGTATGAGGCGGGCTACATTACCTATATGCGGACCGACGGCATCGATATGGCCCCCGAAGCCGTGGCTGCCACGCGCGACACCATAGCCGAAAGGTATGGCAGCGAATACGTGCCGGACAGCCCACGTATGTATAAAAACAAGGCCAAAAACGCACAGGAAGCGCATGAATGTATCCGACCAACGGATATGACGCGCGATGCCAAGGCTCTGAAAGTCACCGACGAGGATCAGCGCAAACTGTATGATCTGATCTGGAAACGCACGATCGCCTGCCAAATGGCGGCGGCACGCCTTGAACGAACCACGGTTGAGATCGGCAGCGACGATGGACAGGTGGGCCTGCGCGCCACCGGTCAGGTTGTTCTGTTTGACGGCTTCATGCGTGTTTATGAGGAAGGTCGCGACGACGTTGCCGATGATGACGAAAAGCGCCTGCCACAGATCATGCAGGGCGATCCGGCGCCATTTGCCAAAACCTCGCTAAAAGGTCAGGCTTCAAAGGCAGAAGACAAGGCTGCCATCCTGTCCGATAACGAATCCGTTCTGGCGCTGCAGCACCACACCCAACCTCCGCCACGTTATACCGAGGCCACATTGGTCAAGCGCATGGAAGAGTTGGGGATCGGGCGACCCTCGACTTATGCCTCGATCGTGACCACGATTCAGGACCGCGAATATGTGCGCAAAGACAAGAACCGGCTGATCCCCGAAGAAAAGGGCCGGATCGTCACAATCTTCCTGCTGAACTTCTTCCGCCAATATGTGGGTTATGAGTTCACGGCCAATCTGGAAGAGGAACTGGACGACGTCAGCGCAGGAGACCGCGACTACAAGGACCTTCTGGGCAAGTTCTGGCGTGATTTCTCGGCTGCGATTGGCGAGACGTCAGAGTTGCGGATTTCCGAAGTGCTGGACAAGCTGGACGAAGCGCTTGCGCCTCAGCTGTATCCACCGCGCGAAGACGGGTCAGATCCGCGTATCTGCCCAAAATGCGGGACTGGGCAATTGCATCTGAAAACCTCTCGCACGGGCGGGTTCGTTGGATGTGGCAACTATCCCGAATGCACCTACACACGACCCATCGCTGGTGAAGGCGCAGAAGGTGATGAACGTTTACTGGGTGAAGACGCAGGTGATGAGATCTGGCTGAAATCCGGACGGTTCGGCCCTTATGTTCAACGCGGCGAACCGACGCCTGAGAATAAGAAGCCCCCGCGCGCCTCTCTGCCGCGTGGATGGAGCAAGGACGACATGGACCTTGAGAAGGCCCTGACGTTGTTGTCCCTGCCCCGCCAGATCGGCGAGCACCCCGAGGGTGGCATGATCAGTTCAAACTTCGGTCGCTTCGGACCATATCTGATGCATCAATTGGCCGATGAGGCCAAGCCGGTCTATGCCAATCTCAAAGACCCAAATGATGTGTTCGAAATCGGCATGAACCGTGCCGTCGAACTGTTGGCCGAAAAGCGCGCCAATCCGGGTCGCGGGCGCCGCGCCGCTGCAAAACCGCTGAAAGAGCTGGGCGAGCACCCCGATGGCGGTGTGATGCAGGTGCTGGACGGGCGCTATGGTCCATATGTGAAGTGGGAAAAGGTCAATGCGACAATCCCCAAAGACATCAAGCCCGAAGATGTGACGCAAGAAATGGCCGTTGAACTGGTCAACGAGCGCGCAGCCAAGAAAGGCACCAAGAAAAAGGCGGCACCCAAAAAGAAGGCCGCCACCAAGAAGACCGCCAAAAAGGCGGCCGGGTAGGTAGAAATACCACCACCCCCTTGGTTTCATTGACTTCCCAATGACGTGGCGGCACAACCTGCCCATCACCATGTCATTGGGGGAGTTTTCCATGAAGAAAGTCTATGCCAATGCCTCTGAGGCGCTCGACGGAGTGCTGTCGGATGGCATGCTGATTGCGGCGGGCGGATTCGGCCTGTGCGGCATTCCAGAGTTGTTGCTTGAGGCGATCAAGGATTCGGGTGTCAAAGACCTGAGCTTTGCTTCGAATAATGCCGGTGTGGATGATTTCGGAATCGGCATCCTGCTGCAGACCAAGCAGGTCAAAAAAATGATCAGCTCGTATGTCGGCGAGAACGCCGAATTCATGCGCCAATATCTGAGCGGAGAGCTGGAGCTGGAGTTCAACCCCCAAGGCACGCTAGCCGAAAGAATGCGCGCGGGTGGTGCTGGCATCCCCGGTTTCTACACTAAAACCGGCGTGGGCACCGTGATCGCCGACGGGAAAGAGCACAAGGACTTCAACGGTGAGACATATATCCTTGAAGAAGGCATCTTTGCCGATCTGGCCATTGTGAAGGCCTGGAAGGCGGATGACACTGGCAATCTGGTGTTCCGCAAGACCGCTCGCAACTTTAATGTTCCCGCCGCAACCTGCGGCAAGATTTGTGTGGCCGAAGTGGAAGAGATTGTTCCGCGCGGCTCACTGGACCCGGATTCTATCCATCTGCCCGGCATCTATGTGCATCGCATCATTCAGGGCAGCCACGAAAAGCGCATTGAACAGCGCACCACCCGCAAGAAGGAGGACGCATAATGCCCTGGGACCGCAATCAGATGGCCGCGCGCGCAGCGGAAGAGCTGGAAGACGGCATGTATGTGAACCTCGGCATCGGCATTCCGACGCTGGTGGCGAACTATGTGGGCGATAAGGACATCACCCTGCAATCCGAAAACGGCATGCTGGGCATGGGGCCCTTCCCATTTGAGGGTGAAGAAGACCCAGACCTGATCAACGCAGGCAAGCAGACGATCACCGAACTGTCCCGCACATCCTACTTCGACAGCGCCACATCCTTTGCCATGATCCGAGGCGGAAAAATTGCCGCGGCGATCCTGGGCGCGATGGAGGTGGACGAGAAAGGCGATCTGGCCAACTGGATGATCCCTGGCAAGCTGGTCAAGGGCATGGGCGGCGCGATGGACCTCGTGGCCGGTGTTGGACGTGTCATCGTTGTGATGGATCACACCAACAAACACGGTGACTCGAAAGTTCTGAAAGAATGCACCCTTCCGCTGACCGGGAAAGGCGTGGTTGATCTCATCATCACCAACCTGGGCGTTCTGGACGTTGTCGAGGATGGTTTGAAGATCGTCGAACTCGCGGATGGTGTGAGCGAAGACGACATGCGCGCTGCGACTCAGGCTAAGATCGTCGATTAAACAATCGTGTTCAGCCAAGGGCCCGCTCGGAGTGGCGGGCCTTTTTAGTTGGTGGTCTGAAACACGCAACCGTCAGAGATCAGATCAGGTGGTGTCGAACAAAGCGCACGCGCGATCTGAAACGCTGCCAGAACTTTAGGCACATAGTCCCGTGTTTCAGCATAGGGCGGCACACCGCTGTGTTTTCTAACGGCACCCTCGCCCGCATTGTATCCAGCAAGAACCAGAATCGGATCATTGCCGAACTCTTCCATCAGCCAATTCAGATACTTCACACCACCAGAGATGTTTTGATCCGGCTGGAAACTGTCATTCACGCCGAAACGCGCTGCAGTTGCGGGCATCAGCTGCATCAATCCCTGCGCCCCAGCGGAACTGACAGCATCCGCACGACCCGCTGATTCAACTGCAATCACAGCTAGCACCAAGGCTGGCGAGACATTTGTGCCAACTGTCGAGCGCAGGATATCCACGCCCTGTTGTTGTGCAATGTTCTGCAAAGTCTGAAGCCTGGGGGATTTGATACTCGTTGCTGACAGGGCCTGGATAGCGTCCTCCAATCGGCCAGCCCGAGCCTGCGCCAATTCCGGCGATATCCGATCCCAGAATGCTTTGTATGAACCTTTGGGGTTACTTTTGACACCTGCATCCGGCGTGATCGCTGGCGGAACTTTGGCTTTCTTGATGACTTCGGGCACGATCAGTTCGGCCCCTGTACTTGGCGCGGATGGTCTGGCGGCATGCTCTTGTGGAGATATCTGAACGGTCACGCGCGGGCGTTCACCGGGTTTCGGCGCTTTGATCCGTTTATATACACCGCGTGGTTCGCGTTCAGTTGCCCCTAAAGGCGCAACACTAACGGTTAGGAACACCAACACACCGGCGCATTTAAGTGCGCCCCGGAGATCCATTTGCCTGCCTCATGCTCTCTTTTTTCTGAAGTTGAACCGCAAAACGTCTCGCAAGGCCAGAAAAACAAAGCGAATTGGGGCAATTTCGCCTCATTTGGCGCTTTTTTGCACCGCCCAGCACGGTGAAAAGGGTACTAACTGATTTTTTTTCTATGTGTTATCTGATAGTTAAGCAATTCGTATCGAAAAAGTTAAATCAAACAGAAAAAAATATCGGTTTGGCCCAATTCCTGCCATGCGTACCCGTCAAACATAAGCCCATACCGAGACGGACTGGAGCGGACTGAGAGAGAAAGCTCTGAAAGACGCCAAGGTTCAACAGACTTTATTAGATCCTTTAGGAGGGACGTAACATGATCAAGTTCATCAAGAACTTCCGCAAAGACGAAGACGGCGCAGTAACAGTTGACTGGGTTGTTCTGACCGCAGCAGTCATCGGCCTGGCAGCCGTTGCATACCAGCAGATTTCGGCTGGCGCGACCGGCCTGGCGACTGACGTCAACACCGCCCTGAACGGCGCAACCATCTCGACCGGCAGCAACACTGCCGCAGGTGGTGTGACCACAGCAGGCAGCAACTAAGCGAACGCTTAACATTTGATTTAGAACCGCGCCTGTCCAGGCGCGGTTCTTTTTTGTTTTTGAGGTTCTTCCAGTGGATTCCGGTCGCGTAGCAAAAAGCCAGATGCTGATTGCCAGTAAATTGCATTCGCACCTTGCCAGAACAACCATCCCCCCAATTTTAGCCTGCAGTGTTACTTTGGGCGGCAAACCACAAACTATGGCGCTATGCGCAATCTTTGGCCCTATTTCCGCCATTGATGTCACGCAAAAATGATCTCAGAACTGCAGCATATGCGGCCTGCACCCATGCTTAGGCTGCGCTAGACCACGGACTCGGAGAGGTGAGATGTACAAGTTCATCAGACGGTTTTCACGTGACGAAAACGGCGCCGTCACAGTTGACTGGGTGGTATTGACGGCCCTGATAATTGGAATCGGCTCGGCCTTGTACTTGGCGATCGCCTCAGCGACGAACAGTTATGGCGGAAACGTGAATGCTGCGCTTACTTCCTCAACCGTCAGCACCGGTGACAACAACAACGCTGGCGGCCTCACGGTTGCTGGTACGGCTGGCGGCTCCTCTTCAGGTGGATCATCGTCCGGTGGGAGTTCGAGTGGCGGTTCGTCTTCCGGCGGTGGTTCCTCATCAGGCGGAAGCTCGGGCGGCGGTTGAACCTAATAAACGGAATTCATTAATACAAAAAGACAAACGCCGTCGCATACTGCGCGCGGCGTTTTCGTTTCAAAGAGAGACTGAATTTCTACGGCAGGTCTCAGAACACTTCCAATGCAACAATATTAAGAATCCCGGGCGATTGACCAATTTGTCCCAGATTTCGACACAATTGCTCTGTAGGAATAATGCTGTTCAAAATTGCTGATACTGTCGCTAACCAGTCGACCGGCGAAAAAGTGAGGTACAAACATGCGAGCGGTATTCGGACTTGTTCTGATTGTCGGGGTAGCTCTGGCGGGGGGCGCTGTCTATATGGCGCGCAACTATATATCTGAGTACCAGAACGAACTGGCCCGTCAGAAGCAGGCGGCAGCCGAGGCGCTGGCCAATGCTCAGGTTGATGTCATCCCTACTGTAACTGTTTACGTGTCGAATCGGCCGCTGAAGTACGGCGAAGCTCTGACACCAGAAGACGTTCGCGCCGTCGATTGGCCCGAAAACGCGATTCCCGAAGGCACCTTCACCGAGATGGCAGTCCTGTTTCCGGAAATTGGGCCGCAGGAGCGTTTTGTTCTTCGCACCATGGAAAAAGACGAAGCGATTCTGGCGGTCAAGGTCACAGAGCCAGGTGAAAAGGCTGGCCTGACCTCACGTTTGGAAAAAGGCATGCGCGCCTTTGCGATCAGTGTTGACGTGGCATCCGGCGTGTCAGGTTTTCTGCGTCCAGGCGACAATGTAGATATCTATTGGACGGGTTCGAGCGGCACCGCCGAAGGATCAGCGGGTGGCATCACACGTTTGATTCAGTCAAACATCCAACTGATTGCTGTCGACCAGACCGCGGGCTCAGACGTGTCACAAACGACAATCGCACGAACTGTGACGGTTGCTGCAACACCCGAGCAAGTTGCAGCGCTCGCCCAGGCCCAGAACACTGGTCGTTTGTCTTTGGCACTTGTTGGTGTGCAGGATGAAACGGTCGCATCTGCAATCGAAGTTGACCAAAGAAAGCTATTGGGCATCGAAGAAATCGCGCCTGCCCCGGAAAAAGCGAAAGAGCAGGTCTGCACCACGCGCATTCGACGCGGTGGCGACACGTTTGAAACCCAGATTCCCTGCACAAACTAACGTCAATTCAGAACGTTACCGGTTCAGGCCTCGCATAAAGCGCGGCCTGAATTTTTCCATTGTTGCCTATTGTCCACATAAACAAAATTCCAGAAACCATTGATTATTGCAATAAATTCGGTTTTCGCGCACTGTCTTAGCCATAGGGCATCAGACCCAAAAAAACGAGGCGTGATCGGAGAGGCAGGTCACATGACAATACGTTCCTGGATCAGCGCAACCCTGCTGGGGTTATCGCTTGTTATGGGCCCGGTCGGCGATGCCGCCTGGGCCGAAACCCTTCGCGTGGTGAAAAAAGGCACAGTGGAAACACTGGATGTTCCGATGAACCGCGCAATCGTTGTGGAAAGCGAACAGCCGTTCGCCGAACTCAGCATTGCCAATGCGGGCATTGCGGATATCTCGTCGCTTTCAGACCGGACCATCTATGTTCTGGGTAAGACACCCGGCATGACCACCCTGACGCTGTTTGACGGCGCCGGCATGCTGTTGGCGAATGTGCGCGTTCGCGTTGCACCCGATGTGACGGAATTTAAAGAGCGTCTGCGTCAGATCCTGCCGTCAGAACCGATTGAGGTTCGCACAGCCAATGACGGCATTGTATTGTCGGGCACAGTTTCAAGCTCAGCTAAACTGGCACGCGCCCTTGAACTGGCAGAGCGCTACGCACCTGAACGCGTTTCCAACCTGATGTCGGTTGGCGGCGTTCAACAGGTTATGCTGAAAGTCCGTTTTGCCGAAATGAACCGCTCGGTTGCGAAACAACTTTCCTCATCGCTTTCCTTCGCGAGCGGAGACGTTTCTGGTGGTTTCAACCCTCAGAACCTTGTTCCTCCTGTTGCGGTGCAAGACGGTACGTTGCTGTTCGGCTTCGGCGTGGGCTCGGCACAGGTCAATGTTTTGCTTCAAGCGCTAGAAACAAAAGGCCTAGTGCGAAATCTGGCTGAACCCAACCTGTCGGCACTATCCGGGCAGGAAGCATCCTTCCTTGCGGGTGGAGAGGTTCCAATTCCGGTACCCCAAGACGATGGGGTCGTTGCAATTGAATTCAAACAGTTCGGCGTTGAGATGAAGTTCACTCCGCGCGTTGTGGACGGTGACCTGATCAACCTGGAAATGGGTACGGCTGTTTCGGCGATTGATACAAGTTCGAACTTCACGATCAATGGTGACATTGTGCCCAGCTTTATCACGCGTCTGGCGAAGACAACCATTGAGCTGCGCGATGGCGAAAGCTTTGCAATCGCAGGTTTGCTTCAGGACAACTTCACCGATCAAAACAACCAGATCCCGTGGTTGGGTGATGTTCCGATCTTGGGCGCGCTTTTCCGCAGTGCTGATTATCAGCGCGAACAAAGCGAGCTTGTCATCATCGTGACTGCGCATCTGGTCAGCCCGACACGCGGCGAAGCCCTTGCGTTGCCAACTGATCGCGTCAAACCACCCAGCGACTTTGACCTGTTCGTCACGGGCCGTGTTGCGCGTACGGAACGCCAAGGTACAGGTGCTGCATCCGAGGTTGCCAAACAGGATTTTGGCAGCTCTTACGGCTACGTTCTGGATTGATGAGGAGGATAGACCAATGAACAAGTGGATTATCACCCTGGGTCTCACAGTCGCCATCTCGGCCTGTACACGCGAGGCGGGATATGAGCTCGACCAGGGCGCATACGGCAACGCAACGCTCAACAATATCCAGGTCATGAATGGCGAGTTGACCTTTGCACAGATCCTGAGCCGCCGATTCGCCTCAGACGTTCCGGTTCAGATCAACTTTGCCTTCAACAGCGCACAACTGGACGCGTCGGCACAGAGTGTTCTGCAGCGTCAGGCCGATTGGATCAAACAGTTCCCCGAGGCGCGTTTCCGCGTCTATGGCCACACCGACGCCGTGGGATCGACCAGTTATAACCAAAGCCTTGGCCTGCGCCGTGCGCAAGCTGCTGTTAACTATCTGGTGCAACAAGGAATTTCGCGCTCACGGCTTGAAGCTGTGGTATCGTTTGGGAAAACGCGACCCCTGATTGACACGCCGAATCGTGATCGGCGAAACCGCCGTACAGTGACCGAAGTTTCTGGCTTTGCAGATGGCAGATCACAGCTGCTGGATGGCAAATATGCCGAGGTCATCTATCGCGAATATGTCGAAAGCGCGACGCGGCCGAGCTACATTGAAGAGACGTCCAGCACCTCAGCCGACGGTTGATAATACACCCGAAATAGGCGACATCGTCGCCTATTTCCCTACAATTGGTTCTTTTGCGCCAAATTCTTGCCCAACTTCACAGCGACATTGTCAACAATTGGGTGACCTGCGGCCTGAATTGACCGCTTAGGGGCGACAGCAAATCAATCGGCGTGATCTCGTCCGCAAGAGATGCTGGCCTCTCTCAACGAGGGTAGTTTGTATGACCAGCGCGACGCCGCAAGACAACAACACCGGTATCCTGGCCTGCACGATCAGCCGGGACGTCCAAAACTTCGATCTGCTGATCGAAGATATGGAAGCCGCTTTGGGTGAGCGTTGGGGCGATCTTGGTTTTGCCGAAGCCTTGGCGTTTTTCGGTCAGCCCGAAGCAGATTCCATGCAATTCGTGGCTTTGGCCATCGACGGCGAAGACGAAGACAACCTTTCTCTGATGGGTGAAATCATCACTCAGGCGAAGGAGAAGAAGATCAAAGTGGTGCTGATCGCCGAGGACGTGACACCCGCATCGCTCCATCAGCTTTTGCGCAAAGGCGCGGATGAGTTTGTGCCCTACCCTCTGCCCGAGGGTGAATTGCAAGAAGCAATTGAGCGTATGAACCAGCCAGATCCGGTTGCTGCTGCACAAGCAGCGGCAGTTCCATTGGCGGGGGGCGACGCCAAAGAAGGCGCGATGTTCGTTGTCCATGGTCTGGCCGGGGGTGTCGGCTCAACAACCATGGCCGTGAATCTGGCCTGGGAACTTGCTAACGTATCTGACAAGGACGCACCGACGGTTTGCCTGATCGATCTGGATCTGCAATTCGGTACAGTTTCAACTTATCTTGACCTGCCGCGCCGCGAAACTGTGTTCGAGATGCTGTCCGATACAGCCGCTATGGATGATGAAGTCTTCTCGCAAGCACTTCAGACATATGAAGAAAAGCTTCAGGTTCTGACCGCACCGGCAGACATGGTTCCACTGGATTTGATCACACCGGAAGACATTCAGCGCGTCATCGACATGGCACGCAAGCATTTCGACTATGTCATCGTGGACATGCCGAAAACCTTGGTTCACTGGTCGGAAACTGTATTGCAGGCGTCCCATGTCTATTTTGCCATGATCGAGTTGGACATGCGGTCCGCTCAGAACGCGCTGCGCCTGAAACGGGCCTTGCAAGCCGAAGAACTGCCATTCAACAAGCTGCGATTTGCATTGAACCGGGCCCCGAAATTCACCGATCTGAATGGTAAAGGTCGCGTAAAACGCATGGGCGAAAGCCTTGGAATTTCCATCGATTTGCAACTGCCGGATGGCGGGAAACCCGTGATGCAAAGTGGCGACCACGGTCTGCCACTTGCCAACGCTGCGGCCAAGAACCCGTTGCGCCGCGAAATCGCGAAGCTGGCAAAATCACTCCACAGCCTGGGCAGCAGCGACGCTGAGGCCGCATAAATCATCCCAAAGGGGGGATCAGCCGTGTTTTCAAGATACAAGAAATCGTCCGAAGCGCAGCCGGTGCAGACACCGGCTAAGGCGCCCGCACCGGCAGCACCTGTAGATACCCCCGCACAAAATGCCATCGCAAGAAAACCGGTTCAGAAAAAAGCGGCAGAGGCGAACGGTGTTGATCGCGATCGCAAGCGCAAGGAACGCCTGGGCGAAATCAAGATCGAGCTGCACCGTGAATTGCTTGAGAACCTGAACCTTGCTGCACTGGAAAACGCTGATGAATCTGAACTGCGCTCAGAGATCAGCGCGATTGCCAGCGAAGTTCTTGAAGCGCGTAGTATTGTTCTGAACCGCGAAGACCGGACCCAACTGAACAAAGAACTTTATGACGAAGTCACAGGCCTTGGCCCATTAGAAACGCTGCTTCAGGACGACACTGTCAACGATATTCTGGTGAACGGCCCGCAACAGATATTTGTGGAACGCGCCGGCAAGCTGGAAATCAGCGACATTACCTTCAAGGACGAAAAGCACCTGATGCGGATCATCGACAAGATCGTATCCGCCGTGGGTCGTCGAGTTGATGAATCCAACCCCTATGTTGACGCCCGTCTGGCCGATGGATCGCGCTTCAATGCTATGGTGCCACCAATTGCGGTGGACGGTTCGCTGGTTTCCATCCGTAAGTTCAAAAAGGACAAGCTGGGCATTGACGATCTGGTCAATTTCGGCGCGTTTACCGAAGAGATGGCCGCCTATTTGCAGGCCGCAGTGTCGACCCGACTGAATGTGATCGTATCGGGCGGTACGGGTTCTGGTAAAACGACCACTCTGAACGCGCTATCCAGCTTTATCGACGATGCCGAACGCATCCTTACCATCGAGGATACGGCGGAACTTCAGCTGCAGCAGACCCATGTGGGCCGGATGGAAAGCCGCCCACCCAACGTGGAAGGTAAGGGTGAGGTCAGCCCGCGCGACTGTCTAAAAAACGCCCTGCGTATGCGCCCTGACCGCATCATCGTTGGCGAGACGCGTGGCGCCGAGGTGATCGACATGCTGCAGGCCATGAACACCGGTCATGATGGGTCAATGACGACGATTCACGCCAACTCGGCACGGGACGGCATCTCGCGTCTAGAAAACATGATCGCAATGGCCGGCATTGAGATGCCGATCAAAGCGGTCCGCAGCCAGATCTCATCCGCTGTGAACCTGATCGTGCAGGCCAGCCGCCTGCAGGACGGCTCGCGTCGCATGACATCAATCACCGAGATCACCGGTATGGAAGGTGATGTTATTTCGATGCAGGAAATCTTTAGATTTCAACGCGTTGGATTGACACCTGACAACAAGATTATCGGTCACTTCACTGCAACGGGTGTACGCAGCCACTATTCGGAACGGTTCCGTTTGTGGGGCTTTGACCTGCCTGCGTCCATCTACGACCCAACCACAGTGTAGGAGAGCTTAGTATGAATGTGCCTATGGAGGCGATCATCTATGTCGCCATATTTGTGGGGGTCCTTGCCCTAGTTGAAGGCATCTATCTTGTCGCGTTCGGCAAATCCATCAGCCTGAACAGCCGGGTCAACCGTCGACTGGATATGCTGGAAAAAGGCGCCGGGCGCGAACAGGTACTTGAACAGCTGCGCAAGGAAATGCAGCAGCATATGAAATCGCAGAGCATCCCTCTGTATTCATTGCTTGCAGACAAAGCGCAAAAGGCGGCGATTGCGTTCTCGCCACGGCAGTTGATCATGATCATGTGCTTGGTCTCTGTTGTCGCGTTTATGGGGCTGAGCATTGGTACCGCTACAGAGATCACCCTGCGCATCGCGATTTCAATCGCGATCGGTATTGGCGGTGTCTACGCTTGGGTGAACCACAAAGCCAAGAAGCGGATGAGCCTGATTGAAGAGCAGCTGCCAGATGCCGTCGAACTGATGGTCCGATCCCTGCGTGTGGGCAACCCGTTTGTTTCGACAATTCAGGTGGTTTCTAACGAAGTACAGGACCCGCTGGGAACTGAATTCGGTGTAATCGCAGATGAATGCGCCTATGGCCGCGATGTGGGCGAGGCGCTGAAAGACATGGCAGAACGATTGGATATGCAGGATTTGCGCTTCCTCGCCGTTGCTGTCGGCATTCAACAGCAATCGGGCGGTAACCTCGCAGAAATTCTGGCCGGTCTCGCACAGGTTATCCGCGCACGTTTCCGCCTGTTCCGCCGGGTCAAAGCCATCACGGCCGAGGCGCAATGGTCTGGTAAGTTCCTGTCTGGTTTCCCAATCGCCTGTCTGGTGTTTATCCTGGTGAAAGACCCCGGCTATTACGACGAGGTTCTGGATCACCCCTGGTTCATTCCGGCCTGTTTCGTCGTTGGCATCCTGCTGACGCTGAATCTGATCGTCATGAAGATCATCACCAACATTAAGGTCTGAGGGCGGTATCATGGAATTTCTGACCAGTATCAACGATATGCTCACCGCGAACCTTGGTGAGTTTGGCCCACTGATCGTTGTGGGCATTCTGGGCCTTGTGCTGATCGGCGTCGCCGTTTCGCTGATGATGAGCCAGCCCGAAGACCCGTTGAAAAAGCTTCAGCGCTCGACCGCCGCCCCCAAGGCTGCGAAGAAGGGTAAAAAAGACAAGCTGCGGCATGGCAGCCAGAACGAACAACTTGAAAAGTTTGCCACTTTTCTGGAACCCAAGGACCAGGAAGAATATTCCGCAGTTCAGCTGAAACTGCGGCAAGCCGGTTATCAATCAAAAGATGCTGTTCGCTTCTTTCACTTTGCGCAGTTCGCACTTGGAATCACTGGTATCGTTCTGGGCGTCCTGCTGATCACGGTGTTGGCAGGGGATCAGGAATACACCAGCCAACAACAGATCATCCGCGTACTTTTGCCTGGTGGCATTGGCTACATGATCCCAAAGTACTGGATCACGCGACGGGTCGCCGAACGGCAAGAGGCGATAACATCGGGTTTCCCCGATACGCTTGACCTTATGCTGGTCTGCGTCGAGGCCGGGCAATCACTGGATCAGGCGATTGTGCGTGTCGCAGCTGAGATGAAATCCTCTTACCCGGACATTGCGCAAGAATTCGAAGTCGTTGCGTATGAGATGAAAGCCGGTAAGGACAAGGATACGGTCCTGCGTGATTTTGGTACACGCTGCGGAGTTCAGGATGTCAGCTCTTTTGTTACCGTTATGATCCAATCGGCAACATTTGGTACTTCAATCGCCGAAGCCCTGCGGGTTTATGCCGGCGAGATGCGCGATAAACGGGTAATGCGCGCTGAAGAGGCTGCAAACAAGTTGCCTACGAAAATGACTCTGGTCACAATGATGTTGACGGTGCCACCGCTGCTGATCATTTTGGTTGGCCCCTCTGCAAATGTCATTTCGAGCTTTGGCCGCGGATAAAGCGCTAATGAATACAAAACCCAGGTGCGTCCGATCTGGACTTCGCCGACTGCTTCAAGCCACGGTGGTGATAGCCACCGTGGCTTCTTGTGATCAACTTGGTAAACCCAACGGATTGGACGCGCCGGGCATCGACCCCGATGGTCAAACAAGCGACAACATCGCGACGGGCAACAGGTTGATGGCCGCAGGGGAATATGAACTTGCCCTGCAAAGTTTCAGCCGCGCCGCGCTTGAACAGGGGATGACGCCGCAAATCCTGACATCGATGGGAACCGCCAATCTTGGATTGCGGCGTTTGGGTCAGGCAGAACCTTTGCTACGACGCGCGGTTAAAGATGATACCGAATGGCCCGTGGCCTGGAATAATCTGGGCGTATTGCTGATGGAGCAGCAGAAATACCCCGAAGCCGCGCAGGTCTTCCAACGTGCCTTCGCCCTGGACAATGGCGAAAGTGACGCAATTCGGGACAATCTGCGCTTAGCACTCGCAAAAATGGAAAATCCTGTTAATATTACTCCACAAGAACAAGAATATACGCTGGAACAGCGCGGCGACGGGCAATTTACGCTGCGCAAAATCCAGTAACCGAGGCAAGAGCAGTAAAGGACGCAAAAATGCGCCAACAATTCTTGATTCCGTCACTCATTCTGAGCGGGCTTATTCTATCCGCATGCGAAAAAGAATCTGCCGAAGAGCGGGTTGAACGCACGTTTCAGGAAGTGAACGTCATTGACGAAACCAACCTGAACGACGTTCTTCTGAACGCCTCAGATCCCAACGAAGCGGTGACCTATTTTCAGGGTGCCGCCGCCAAGAACCCCAACCGGATCGATCTGCAGCGTGGACTGGCCGTTTCACTGGGTCGGGCAAAACGTACCACCGAAGCAAGCGCTGCCTGGAAACGGGTAACGACCATGAAGGGAACCAACAGCTCAGACAAAGTCGAATATGCGGACGCTTTGGTTCGAAATGGCGATTGGGCGCAGGCCAAATCTGTGTTGGATTCAGTTCCCCCGACCTATGAAACCTTCAAGCGCTATCGTCTTGAGGCTGTTGTGGCCGATTCCAGAAAAGAATGGAAACGCGCTGATCATTTCTATGAAACAGCCATGGGTCTGACGACTCGTCCTGGCAGCGTCATGAACAACTGGGGCTATTCTAAACTGACCCGCGGCCAGTATGCGGAAGCAGAGCGCCTGTTTTCCGATGCCGTTCGGCAGGATAGTTCGTTGTTTACAGCAAAGAATAATCTGGTTCTTGCCCGCTCGGCACAGGGAAACTACAGCCTGCCTGTTGTGCCCATGTCGCAGATCGAACGCGCACAATTGTTGAACACGATGGGCATTTCAGCTGTCAAACAGGGCGACATCAATACCGCGAAAAACCTGTTCCGCGAGGCGATCTCGACTCATCCGCAGCATTTTGACGAAGCGGTCAGATCTCTGCGCGCGCTTGAGAGTTCCACCTAAATGGAAATTCCTGTTCGCGCGGCGATCTGGTTCTTGCCGTTCATCCTACCGATCTGCCTGTATGTCGCCTTTACCGACATGCGCGATATGAAAATCAAGAACCATGCGGTTGTGGCTCTGGCTTTTGTCTATGTGGTTGTTGGGTTGATTGCCCTGCCCCCTTGGTCTACCGGCACAATCAGCGGCTCGCTAGGCCCCTTCCCGGTCGCCTTTTCCCCATATATCTGGCAGTTGCTGCATCTGCCCATTGTGCTGCTTGCGGGCATTCTTTTGAACGCCATCGGTGCTTTCGGTGCGGGTGATGCCAAGTTTCTGGCCGCGGCAGCACCCTTCGTCTGGATACAAGACCTGGGCGTTCTGATCGCGATTTTATTGGCAACAGTGCTGGGCGCCGTTGCCACTCACCGGCTGGCCCGCCACACCAGATTGCGCACCATCGCCCCTCATTGGGAAAGCTGGGATCGCGGTAAGAAGTTCCCGATGGGCCTTGCTCTGGCCGGGGCTTTGGTCATGTATCTGATTTTGGGTACTGTTTACGGTTCGTAAACTATCATCTGTGCGCCATGTCGCTGCCTTGGTCCCGCCACAAAGCTGAGCCAGATTTCCCACAAGTGGCCCCTTTGGGGGCATGTGTGTGATTTCAGGATAGACGAGCGCCGCGCATGAATATGCAAACCTCCGCCGTGATGGCCCCTCCTGCGCCTAAGGGATTGGGCGAAATGCAGCTTCCGCTGGTGATGATGCGGGACATCCTGCTGAAAACAGTCTTTCGCAAGAATGCCAGCACCGTGTCCGAAGTGGCCGAGGCGATCTGCCTGCCCGGCGCTGTCACACAGGAACTAATCGACATCGCGCGCGAGCAGAAACTGCTGGAAGCCACGGGCACCCTGAACGCGAACAGCGGCAAAGAGATGGGGTACCAGCTGACCGACGCAGGCAAGGCCCGTGCGCTGGATGCACTGAGTCAGTCGGAGTATTTCGGCGCGATGCCCGTGCCGCTTGATGTGTACCGCGAGCAGGTCAAACGCCAGTCGATCCGCAACATTCAGGTTACGCGTGAGCAATTGGTCGGTGCAATGGGCCATCTGGTCCTACCCGACAGCCTGTTGGACCATCTTGGTCCGGCGGTCAGTGCGGGCCGCTCGATCCTGATGTATGGCCCTCCGGGCAATGGTAAATCCTCGATCTCGAACGGTATCCGCGATGCATTGGGCGACAATGTCTATGTGCCCTATGCCATCGAATATGCCGGTCAGGTAATCACCGTCTATGACCCGATCGTGCACACCGCGATCGAGCAGGAAGCCGACGACCCCAACAGTCTGCGCCGCCGCAAGCGGTTCGACTCGCGCTATGTGCAATGCGAACGCCCTACTGTTGTAACGGGTGGTGAATTATCGCTCAGCATGCTGGATTTGGTCTACAACCCCACAGCGCGGACCTATCAGGCCCCGCTGCAGTTGAAATCGACCGGTGGCATCTTCATCGTGGACGACCTTGGCCGTCAGGCAGAACCGCCACAGGCGCTGGTCAACCGCTGGATTGTTCCGCTGGAAGAAAACAAAGATATCCTTGGCCTGCAATCGGGTGAGAAATTCGAGGTTCCGTTTGACACGCTGGTCATCTTCTCGACCAACTTCCACCCGAACGAGATTTTCGACCAAGCGGCCCTGCGCCGGATCTTCTTCAAGATCAAAATTGATGGCCCGAACCAAGAGAACTTCCTGAAAATCTTCGCCATGGTGGCCCGCAAACGCGGCATGCCACTGGATGAGGCCGCTCTGGTTCACCTGTTGAAGGTCAAATACCCGACCATCGACAATATCTATGCGAACTATCAGCCGATCTTCCTGATCGATCAGATGATTTCGATCTGCGAATTCGAGGGCATCCCCTATCAGATGAGCCCCGACCTGATTGACCGCGCCTGGGCCAACATGTTCGTCAAGGACGAGAAAATCGTCAAATAACGCCGTGCCATTCCGGCACGAGGGCGGTTAATCTGCACCTATGACGCAGATTCCCGCCCGGATCGCCGATTGGTTTTCGGCCAAAGGCTGGTCCATCCACCCCCATCAGCAAGACATGTTCGACCGGGCGCGTGATCCGGCGACGCTGCTGATCGCCCCAACCGGGGGCGGCAAGACAATGGCCGGGTTTTTGCCGTCTCTGGCTGAGCTGGCCGTAGGCGCACATAGCGGGTTGCACACGATCTATGTCTCACCGCTGAAAGCCTTGGCGGCGGACATAAAACGCAACCTGCGTTCCCCGGTCGACGAGATCGGCCTGCCTATCCGTATCGAAGATCGCACCGGCGACACCTCGGCCACGCAGAAGAAACGCCAGCGTGCGGACCCACCGCATATTCTGCTAACGACGCCGGAAAGCCTAGCCTTGCTAACCTCATATGAGGATGCGCCGCGCATGTTTGATGGGGTGCAGCGTGTGATCGTCGATGAAATCCACGCCCTCGCCGAAAGCAAGCGCGGAGATCAGTTGATGCTGGCACTGGCGCGGTTGCAGAGCCTGTGCCCGGAACTACGTCGCGTCGGCCTGTCGGCGACGGTCGAAGACCCGGAAGGGATCGCCCGCTTTCTGGCACGACACCCAGACCCCTGCCGGATCATACAGGCCGATCCCGGCCCCGACCCCGACATCGCGATGCTGGAAACCGACGAAATGCCCCCCTGGTCCGGTGGTGGGGCGGCCTATGCGATCCCGGCTGTTCTGGATCAAATCCGCCAACACAAAACAACCCTGATCTTTCACAATACCCGCGCGCAAGCGGAAATTTTCTTTCACAATCTGTGGCTTGCCAACGATGAGGGCCTGCCCATCGGCATCCATCACGGCAGTCTGGACCGACAACAGCGCGAAAGGGTTGAGGCCGCCATGGTCCGGGGCGACCTGCGCGCCATTGTCTGCACCGGCTCTCTGGATTTGGGAATCGATTGGGGCGATGTTGATCTGGTGATCCAGATCGGTGCGCCCAAAAACGTCAAGCGGCTGGTGCAGCGGATCGGACGGGCGAACCATCGCTACAATGCACCGTCCAAGGCGCTTCTGGTGCCCGCCAACCGGTTCGAAGTGGTGGAATGCATCGCCGCGCTAGAGGCTGCGAAGGCGCATGAACTGGACGGCGACCCGCGCGGCGCAGGGCCCCGCGATGTGCTGTGCCAACACATCCTGATTGCGGCCGCCGCGGGCCCATTCGATGCGGATACGCTGTTCACGGAAATGACGTCCGCCGGGCCGTTTTCCGATCTGACCCGCCCGGAATTCGACGCCTGTCTGGATTTCTGCGCCACCGGGGGCTACGCCCTGCGCGCCTATGACCGCTGGCAGCGGCTGCTACAGCGCCCTGATGGGTTGTGGCAGTTGCGCGACCCCCGCGCCGCTGCACGTATCCGCATGAACCTTGGCACCATTCAGGATACCGATACGCTCAAGGTTCGGCTGAGGCGTAACAGGGGTGGCAAACCTTTGGGCGAGGTTGAAGAGGCGTTTGCAGCCTCACTCACTCCCGGCGATACTTTTCTGATCGGCGGTCAGATCGTGCGCTATGAGGGGCTGCGTGAGATGGTGGTCGAGGTCAGCCGTCGTGCTGATAAGAAACCCAAAATTGCCACCTTCGCAGGGACGAAATTTGCTACCTCCACCCAACTGAGCGACCGCATCCTGCGCATGTTCGCACAACCCGATTGGCCTCAGTTGCCTCGTCACACTGCAGACTGGTTGGCCTTGCAGAGGGACATATCCCGACTGCCCCAACGTGATCGCCTGTTGATTGAGAGCTTTCCAAGCGACGGACGAGAGCACCTATGCGTTTACGGCTTCGCTGGACGCAATGCCCAGCAGACTTTGGGCTTGCTGATCACCAAGCGCATGGAAGAAACCGGGTTTGCGCCCTTGGGTTTTGTTGCAACGGATTACGCAACTTTGATCTGGGGCTTGGATGCGGTGACCGATCCCAGCCCTCTTTTCCAACTCGACGCTTTGCGACAGGGATTGGACACATGGTTGGCTGGCAATGCCGTTATGAAACGCACCTTTCGTGCCTCGGCCACAATCGCCGGCCTGATCGAACGCAACACCGGCGGGCAACGCAAAAGCGGACGGCAGGCCACGTTTTCGTCAGATATCCTCTACAACACGCTATTGAAATACGACCCCGACCATTTGCTGATGCAGATCACCCGAGAGGAGGCTATGCGCGGGCTGGTTGATTTTGGACGTATCGAGGCAATGGTCGCACGGATCGGAGATCGGATTGATCTGCTGCGGCTTGACCGTATCACACCGTTGGCTGCGCCTCTGTTTCTGGAGGTTGGAAAGATCCCGGTCAAAGGCGCGGCCGAGGAACGGTTGCTTGCAGAAGAAAGCGCACGGCTGCTGGAAGCTGCCGGGCTGAACCAGCTGTAACCCCTTGCGCATTGAACAGAAACAGGCAAAGAACGTATCATGAACGGCTTGGATTTTCTGTTTTGCGGTCAGGCGCTGCGTGCCCTTCCCTCTGGCGCACTTTGGTGGGCCGATCAGCGGATGCTGTGTGTCTCGGACCTGCATCTGGGCAAGTCCGAGCGGCTGGCACGGCGCAGCGGATTGACCCTGCCCCCCTATGACGGCCGCGAAACGCTGGATCGGCTTTCGGCTGATCTGGATGCGTCAGGTGCTGAAACAGTTTTGTGCCTGGGCGACAGCTTCGATGACCTTGATGCCTCAAACGCCTTGGCAGCGTCCGAGAAACTGCAGATCACCAGGCTGCAGGCCGGTCGGAAATGGATCTGGATAGAAGGCAACCACGATCCCGGCCCTATCGAACTGGGCGGCACGCATCTGGCGGAATGGGTCAAAGGCCCTCTGGTGTTTCGCCATATCGCCGAGGCAAATGCCAAGGGCGAAGTCTCTGGGCATTTTCACCCAAAGGCGCGCCTATCGATCCGGGGTAGATCAATCTCTCGCCCGGCGTTCTTGGTGGATCAAAATCGGCTTATTCTGCCAGCCTATGGCACCTACACAGGCGGATTACGCAGTTCCGAGCACGTTCTGTCGGACCTGATGCAGAGCGACGCTATGGCCATATTGACCGGGCCAAACCCGCAGATGATCCCGATGCCGCGCACGGCCTAGATCAGCCCGTCTTCTTCCAGCATCGGCTTATATTTGCGGCTGACCGGTACCAGATCACCATTGACCAAGCGTAGGAAGGTTTTACTGCCGGTCTTTTCAACGCCCGCAATGGATGCATCTGTGACCCAGTGTGAGCGGTGAGAGCAGTGGCCCGGAACAGGCTCCATCTCGGCAATAGCGTCTGTAAAACGTGATCTGATCGAAAACACGCCTTCTGAGGTAACAACATCCACGTTGTGATCCCGGACTGTCAGTCGGTAGATCTGACCCTCAAACCCTTCAGGCAAGCGTTTTGACAAGCGCGGCAATTCCGGCGGCTTGGCCCCCCCCATGCTATCGGCATGAAGATCACCGCGACGCACAAGCACAAGGCCTGTGGCAAACAGCACGCCATACGCTGCAACCGATTTAACCTCGGGCACCATCTTTCCGGTATATGTAAACAGACCCCAAGCCAGCAGCCACAACAGCGGTGTTAGAAACACCAGGATCACCGCCGCGAAAGCCAAATCGCGCAGCGGCAGTTTCAATAGTATCAGCTTGTCTCGCAAAAGCACCCGGGTTGCCCAGATCGCGCCCAACGCGATTGCCATAACTCCGACCCAAAACAACAGGCGCAATCCATAGGGAACATCAGCATCCATGAAGGGGGGGAAGGCATATGACAGTAACGGAAGAAAAATGAACGCGGCGCACATGCGCTGAGGGGTAAGGGCCGTTTTGAGTTCACTGACTTCGGTATTCATACTTATCTTCAGATGCACCGCGCCAAATCAACATCAGACATATTGGCAAAGATGCAGACTAACTTAGTAACCATCTGGAAAATAATATTTATCACGATTTACTTCACAAGGAAAGCTTTTCAAAAAAATACCGCGCCCGTGGTCATGCGGGCGCGGTAAATCGTATCTTAAGCTAGCTGATTCTGGTTCAGTTCCAGAACGCAGAATTATGCGGTAAGGCCTTCGGGTTCGGGCAGACTATTTGCACGGCAGCATGCCGTCAGCGTGTTGGCCAGCAGGCAGGAGATCGTCATGGGCCCTACGCCACCGGGAACTGGGGTGATTGCACCTGCACGCTCGGCCGCGCTCGCATAATCCACATCGCCAACCAGCTTATTCTTGCCATCGCGTTCGATCCTGTTGATGCCAACGTCGATCACGGTGGCACCTTCCTTGATCCAATCGCCCGGCACCATTTCAGGGCGGCCAACGGCGGCCACAACGATGTCGGCGCATCGCACGACATCGGGTAGATCCTTGGTGCGGCTGTGCGCGATGGTCACGGTACAGCTGTCGCCCAGCAGCAGCTGTGCCATCGGCTTGCCAACGATGTTCGACCGCCCGATCACAACCGCATCCATACCGGACAGCGAGCCATGGTGGTCGCGCAGCATCATCAGGCATCCCAGCGGGGTGCACGGCACCATCGACTTCTGGCCGGTGCCCAGCAGACCCACATTCGAGATATGGAACCCATCCACATCCTTGGCCGGATCAATCGAATTGATCACGAGGTCTTCGTTCAGATGCTTGGGCAGCGGCAACTGCACCAGAATGCCATGCACAGCCGGATCGGTGTTCAGCTTGTCGATCAGCGCCAGCAGGTCGTCTTCGGATGTGTCGGCGTCCAGCTTGTGCTCGTACGAGTTCATGCCGACCTCAACGGTCTGCTTTCCTTTCGAACGCACATAGACCTGACTCGCCGGGTCTTCGCCCACCAACACCACGGCCAGACCGGGTGTGATGCCGTTTTCTTCCTTCAGCTTTGCAACTTGATCAGCCACCTGCGCGCGTACTTTTGCTGCAAAGGCTTTACCGTCGATAACCTGGGCTACCATTCTTCAATCCCCTCTTCCAAAACGGATCAGGCGCACAAGGCGCCTGTTTGGTCAGTCAGCGCCGATCACGCGTTCTTCGCGGGCAATCGACCAATCAATCAAAATGCGCCAAAGCTTTTCAGCAAGATCGGGGTCCATGCCCAATTCATCCGAGCTCTTGCGCACACGCTGCACCACCTCTTCGACGCGATCCGGGATACGGGCGGGCAGCCCCTCGCCGGGTTTCAGCTGAGACGCACGGTCAATATAGCCTGCGCGCGTTACCAACAATTCGATCAATTGGCGGTCCAGCTTGTCGATCTGAGGCCGCAATTCCTGCATCGAGCGACAGTCTTGCGGCGGTATCAGAGTGGGCATGTTTCTCTCCTCATGGCCCGGGGGTATCCCCAGACCACGAGATGTATCATTCAGGCGCTTAGAACAAGCCCTCGATCTCACCTGCGTCGTTAAGGCAGATGGTCTCGGCCGCAGGTTTGCGCGGCAGGCCAGGCATGGTCATGATCTCGCCGCAGACTACCACAATGAAACCTGCACCAGCCGACAGACGAACCTCGCGCACCGGAACCGAATGGCCGGTGGGCGCGCCGCGCAGGGTTGGGTCGGTCGAGAAGGAATACTGAGTCTTGGCCATGCAGACCGGCAGGTTGCCATAACCTGCGGCTTCCCATTCCTTCAGCTGGTTGCGGATCTTGTTGTCAGCCAGCACCTCGTCTGCGCGATAGATGCGCTTGGCGATGGTTTCGACTTTCTCGAACAGAGGCATATCGTCGGGGTAGATCGGCGCGAAATTCGCGCTGCCACCTTCAACGATTTCGACAACTTTCTCAGCCAGAGGCGCCGAGCCTTCCGAGCCCAGTTCCCAGTGACGCGACAGAACCGCCTCAACGCCATGCTCGGCGCAGTAGCTCTTGACCGCTTCAACTTCGGCGTCGGTGTCGGTGACAAAATGGTTGATGGCGACAACAACCGGTACGCCAAAGGACTTCACGTTCTCGATGTGACGGCCGAGGTTGGCACAGCCAGACTGAACCGCATCCACGTTCTCGGCGCCCAGATCGGCTTTGGCAACGCCGCCGTTCATCTTCATCGCGCGCACGGTGGCAACCAGAACCACAGCCGACGGAGCGATGCCCGCCTTGCGGCACTTGATGTTCATGAACTTTTCGGCACCCAGATCGGCACCAAAGCCCGCTTCGGTCACGACATAGTCAGCAACTTTCAGAGCAGTTTTGGTCGCGATGACCGAGTTACAGCCGTGTGCAATGTTTGCAAACGGGCCGCCATGCACAAAGGCCGGGTTGTTTTCCAGCGTCTGTACTAGGTTCGGCTGCATTGCGTCTTTCAGCAGAACGGTCATTGCGCCTTCGGCCTTGATGTCGCGGCAGTAGACCGGGGTTTTATCGCGGCGGTAAGCCACGATGATGTCGCCCAGACGCTTTTCCAGGTCTTTCAGGTCGTTCGCCAGGCAAAGGATCGCCATAACTTCGGACGCAACGGTGATGTCAAAGCCTGCTTCACGCGGGAAGCCGTTCGACACGCCACCCAGCGAAGCAGTGATCTGACGCAGCGCACGGTCGTTCATGTCGACCACGCGACGCCATGCAACGCGACGGATGTCGATATCGCACTCGTTGCCCCAATAGATATGGTTGTCAATCATCGCCGACAGCAGCGAATGGGCCGAGGTGATGGCGTGGAAGTCACCCGTAAAGTGCAGGTTCATCTCTTCCATCGGAACGACCTGAGCGTAGCCGCCACCTGCAGCGCCGCCCTTCATCCCAAAGTTCGGGCCAAGCGAGGCTTCGCGGATACAGATCATCGCGTTCTTGCCAATGCGGTTCAGACCGTCACCCAGACCGACCGTGGTGGTGGTCTTGCCCTCACCCGCCGGGGTCGGGTTGATCGCAGTGACCAGGATCAGCTTGCCGTCTTCACGGCCCTGCACCGAGTTGATGAAGTCTTGGCTGACTTTGGCTTTGTCGTGGCCGTAAGGCAGAAGATCCGCAGAGTCGATGCCTATCTTGGCACCGATTTCCTGGATCGGCTTCTTGTTCGCTTCGCGCGCGATTTCGATGTCGGATTTGTAGCTCATTGGGCAGGGTCCCTGATTGAATGCCGTGCAAATACGGCGCGGCGCGCCGATGCTGAGCAACCCATACCGTTGTGTACAAATCCAGTGGCTATGGATTCCGACATATTCATGCCGCGAAACGGCGTTAGATCGACTTCACCGTTTCTAATCGGAAACCCTGGCCACCTATGGCGCCCAAATCGGTTGATCGGGAACAAACAGTTTCATCCTGTCGCCAATGCGTAACTCACCGGGCCGCTCGACCCAGGCAGTCACCCCGCGACGCCCTTTCGCAGCAGGCTTGAACCCTGCCCCGTGGCCGGCGTGCTCCGCTTCAATCTCACGCCCCGGCAAGATGCAGGGGGCGTTCTCCATATCGACTGTGAGCGTTACATCACCGTCGCCCTTTAGCCGGGACGAAGGTGGAATATGCGAAAAGTCAGGGATTCCCTTGAGGACAATCGAAGCGCCCAGATAAGACGGATCCAACTGATCAAGCCTCATCTCGGCGGCGATCTCGTCCAGTTCTTCAACAGACAAAATCGACAGCTGACGCACATTTCGGATTTTAGTCCCCTTTGGATAAAGGTTTCCAACCCGAACACAGGATGCGCGATTGAGCCCTTCATGGCGCTCACCCTGAACACCCTCAAATTCAAGCCTCAGCGCTTCGACGGCCTGTGCACGCAAAGATGCCCCTGCAGGGACATACCCTAACCAGAGCACCTCGGCTGAATACTCTGTTTCGCGCAAAAACGGCATGGGCTATCCTTCTCTATCGTGCCACGCGCGCATAATGCGCATGCGTGCAGCGATGGAAAGAAAAAACCCGGAGGCGGGCTCCGGGTTTTCTGTTTATGCGGTTGGTTCAGGCTCCATCCCACCTTCGGGTGGAGATTTCTTGGCTTTGGTCTTGGGGATCGCCGTAACGCTCGGCGCGCTGCCCTCATCCGGCTTATCGCCCTCGTCGTCGCTTTCGCTGGGCGGCTCGCCATTCATGACGCGCTTGATCTCGTCCCCGGTTAGGGTTTCGTATTCCAGCAGACCCTGGGCCAGACGCTCCCACGCCTCGTTCTTGTCGGTCAGGATTTTGTAAGCGTGCTCATATCCCTGCTGGATCAGACGCTTCACTTCTTCCTCGATCAGCTCTTTGGTATGCGCGGACACCGAGAATCCGGCTGTATTGCCCGAGTACCCCTCATGCGCTTCGGCATAGTCAATATTGCCGACCTTGTCGGACATACCCCAACGCATCACCATCGCGCGTGCTAGCTGACTGGCCTGCATGATGTCGCCCGCGGGGCCGTTCGAGACATGGTCTTCACCGTATTTGATGACCTCGGCAGCTTTACCGGCCATAGTCATCGCCAGCTTTTGTTCACATTCATCCCGGTGATAGTTCAGACGGTCCATTTCCGGCAGCGAAACAACCATACCCAGCGCACCACCGCGCGGTATAATCGTCGCCTTGTAGACCGGATCGCACAAAGGCAATTCCAGGCCGACGACGGCGTGACCGGCCTCGTGATACGCGGTCTTTTCCTTCTGGTCCTGGGTCAGCACCATCGAGCGGCGCTCGGCCCCCATCATCACCTTGTCTTTGGCGTTCTCGAAATCCTCCATGGTGACAAAGCGACGACCCACGCGAGCGGCCATCAAAGCGGCCTCGTTCACAAGGTTTGCCAGATCGGCACCTGAGAATCCCGGAGTACCACGTGCAATGATGCGCAGATCAACATCGGGACCCAGAGGTGTCTTACGCGCATGCACGCCCAAGATCTTTTCGCGGCCTTTGATGTCGGGGTTCCCAACAGTAACGTTCCGGTCGAAACGGCCCGGACGCAGCAGCGCGGGGTCCAGCACGTCCTTACGGTTAGTCGCGGCCAGAATGATCACACCTTCATTGGCCTCGAACCCGTCCATCTCGACCAGCAATTGGTTTAGCGTCTGTTCGCGTTCGTCGTTACCACCGCCATAACCGGCACCACGATGGCGGCCCACAGCGTCGATCTCGTCAATGAACACAATACAGGGCGCGTTCTTCTTCGCCTGTTCGAACATGTCACGGACACGAGATGCACCGACACCCACGAACATCTCAACGAAGTCAGAGCCCGAGATAGTGAAGAACGGCACGCCCGCCTCACCCGCAATCGCACGGGCCAGCAGCGTTTTACCAGTACCCGGAGGGCCAACCAGAAGAGCGCCCTTCGGGATCTTACCGCCGAGGCGCGAGAACTTCTGCGGGTTGCGCAGGAATTCAACGATCTCTTCCAGCTCTTCCTTGGCCTCGTCAATGCCTGCGACGTCGTCAAACGTCACGCGGCCATGCTTTTCGGTCAGCATCTTGGCCTTGGACTTGCCAAAGCCCATCGCGCCGCCTTTGCCACCGCCTTGCATTCGATTCATGAAATAGACCCAGACACCGATCAGCAGAAGGAAGGGCAGCAGCGTGATCAGGAACGATTGAAAGCCCGACTGCTGTTGTTTCTCAGCGCGCACCGGGATGTTCTCGTCAATCAGCAGCTTGGTGACCTCGGCATCGCCGGGTTTGATCGTCACGTAGGTTCCGCCGGTTTCGGTGGTGTAGCGGATCTGCTCACCATCCAGTGTTACGTTCTTGACTTCACCGTTCTGTACGGCGCTGACAAAGTCGGAGTAGGTGCGTTCATTGCTCTGAAGTGTTCCGCCCGGTCCGCTGAACAAATTGAACAGTGCAAGGATCAGCAAGAACAGAACGACCCAGAAGGCGATATTGCGAGCGTTGCCCAAGGAAATTCTCCCAAAAGATTTCGGCAAACGGGTATTTGCCGGGTTGCTTCTTAAAATAGAGAGGATTGGCGCAGGTTCAATGCGATAAAAACGACGCGTAAAACTCGGGCCATTCCGGTGCGAGTTCTGCGCTCCAGCCATTGGGAAAGCCTGCCAAAGGCGCCGCCTGCAATTCATCACCGTGCCAGATCGCTGGTGAGGATTGTAATGCAAGGCGCGGACGCCCCGTTGCACGCCAATCGGGAACCGAGGCAAGCCCGGCCTCACCCAGCGCACGGATTTCAAATCCGTTGGTCCCCGGCCCGGACAGAACCCAGCGCCCATCCCAGCGCGCGTCGGGGGGCGCTTTCAGGTTGGCAACGGCCTGAAACTCTCTGCAAATCCAAGTGTTCGCGGCTTGAGGCGCCAGCAAACACCCGCTTAGCGATCCCGCTTCCCCATTGTCCAGCGCTTCTACGGCTTGGTCCACAGCGGACTGACGCGGGGGATATCCTGGCCCTGAAATCCAGCCGAGGATACCGACAAGCAGTCGACGCTTGATCTCGGCTGGCAAGGTTTGGAACGCGGCCCGATCCACACGAACATCCCCATCGATAGCAACCGCGACCTTGCGGGCGGATTCCTGCGTAAACAGGTCCAGCGCCTCACGCGCTTGGGCAAGGTTGCTGGCGACGCGCGACAAGGTTTCGGGCGTGATCCCCAGCGGAGACAGGTCAGCAAGTGCTTTTCGGGCTTTGATCCGGTCAAATCTTTTGTCCTGATTCGATGGATCCTCGATCCAGTTCAGCCCCTTATCCGATAGATAGTCACGCAAGCTATGGCGGGTGATCCCAAGCATCGGGCGCAGAATGGTGATACCCGCCCAGGCATGCGAATTTGGCATCGCTGCAAGGCCTGTCACCCCTGCGGAACGGGCCAGCCGCATCAGCACCGTTTCTGCCTGATCATCCGCAGTATGACCCAACGCAATCGCAGGGATACTATTTGCATGCGCCCATTGGGCCAGCAATGCATACCGCGCCTGCCGCGCTTGATCCTGCAGATTGCCTGAGCCGTCCCAACCTTGCCACTTCAGGATGTCGTGTTTCAGCCCCAGTCCAGCCGCCTGCCGCGCTACAATTTGGGCCTCTTCGGCCGCTTCTGGTCGCAAGCCATGGTCAACCGTGGCTGCACATAGCTCAGTCCCTTCATCTGCGGCGATTTCAGCGAGGAGGTGCATCAATGCCACCGAGTCGCCACCGCCCGAAACAGCAATACCCAAACGTGGCGGCAGCCGTTCAGGCAGCCGGGCGCGAATATCGGATGTGAGGCTGTTCGGGGTCCGGTTCAAGAACACCCCAGTGAGGCCATTTCCTGTGTGGCATTTGACGCGGGACCAGAGGAAGGGAACCGAACGCCGACCTCACTGAGGGTGATACAGGCCTGATCGGTTTGACCCAGACGGCCCAGCGCCGCGCCGAGCTCATACAACGCCTCGGGCGCAACCGCCCCTTCGGAATCGCCGGTGAAGCTGGCAAGAAAGGCGCGTGCCGCTTCGCGCGTGTCACCCAAACCTTCTAGCGCTTGCCCGCGTTTCAAATGCGCCTCGGGCGCCAAAGGGCTGCCGGGATAGGATGTATCGAACTGCGCAAACTTGGTCGCGGCGGTCTGGAAATCACCATCGGCCAGCGCTTGCGACGCATCGTTGAAATCCGCCTGCTCGCCAACGGCGAGTTCTGCCTGCTCGGTCGCAGGAGGTGTGGCAGGTGTTATCACCGCCGTGCCCGAACCGGTGTCTTCGCCACCCAGTGTACTAGTTGGTTCGCCAGAGATTTCACAATTGGCCTCCAACTCACAAAGGCGGAATTCAAGATCCCCGATCCGGTTGGTGCCATCGGTCACAATGTTTTGCACCCGCTGGTTCAATTGCTCAGTCTGACGCGTCAGGCGTTGTAGCTCGGCCTCAATCGCGTCGACGCGTTCAAGGACAGAACTGCCGGAAAGGTTCGGCGCCGGAGAGCCGGTGGTGGAAAACTCGCGCTTCAAGCGCTGTATCTCCACATGCAGCACAGTCAGCTCCTGCCGGATATCCGCCAGCGTCTGCTGATCCTGCGCTTGCGCCACGCCCGCTGTTGCGACAACTGCGGCCAAAACCCATCCTGCAAGTCTCATCGTCTTACCCCAAGGTTGAACCGGTCAGCACTGTTACCGCACGGCGGTTCTTGGAATAGCATTCCTCGGTGCTACAAATTTCAATCGGGCGCTCTTTGCCATAGCTGACAGTGGTCAGTCGGTTGCCCGCCACCCCACGCGAAATCAGGAACTCACGCGCTGCATTGGCGCGGCGTGCACCCAGTGCGAGGTTATATTCGCGCGTGCCCTGCTCATCCGCATGGCCTTCGATCGTGGCCACATAGTCAGGGTTCGCCATCAACCACTCGGCCTGCCCTTGTAGAACCGTCTGAGCTTGCGGCGATAGGGTCGACTGATCCACTGCAAACAAGACGCGATCGCCAACCGTTTGCTGGAAATACGCAGGCGAGCGCGGATCACTGGGTGACCCCGCGACAATCGAACCGCTGCCACCGGGACCGCCACCGCCCAGAGCCGAAGGATCATTGTTTGCGCAAGCTGCAACCACGCTCAGCGCGCCCAGCGCCAGGATTTTGCCCAATATGTTCATCTCAAGTGCCTCGTTGTTTTGTTCGTTGCCGCCTGTCTACCACAGGGGCGGTTTCTTGTGAACGTTCCCGCACGTCTGCAGCGATCAATTCTGTAACGGACCCCATGACGGGTCGCTGCCACCGTCCGGTGTTCGCACTGGACGCAGGTTCCGCCCCGAAATATCCACTGAGTAGAGCGTCGCCCGACCGCTTGCACCCTGTGTCTCCCGGGTGAACATGATAACCCTCCCGTTCGGGGACCATGTTGGCCCTTCGTCCAGGAAGGACGATGTGAGCAGGCGTTCTTCGTCCCCGTTGGTGCGCATCACACCGATATGGAACCGGCCTTTGTTTTGCTTGGTGAACGCGATCAAATCTCCGCGCGGCGACCAGACGGGCGTGCCATAGCGGCCCTGACCAAAGCTGATCCGCGTTGCCTCGCCCCCATTTGCGGGCATGACATAGAGTTGTGGTGTTCCCGAACGGTCGCTTTCAAACACGATCTGGCTGCCGTCTGGTGAATAGCTGGGCGCGGTTTCAATCGCTGGCGTATTGGTAAGCCGCGTACTTTGCCCAGAGGCCAGATCCATCTTCCAAAGGTCGGTGTTACCGCCCTGGATCAGCGAATAGACAATTGACCTTCCATCCGGTGAGAAGCGGGGCGAGAAACTCATGGTGCCACCCTGGGTATTCAACTCCTGACGCCTCACGCTTCCCACATCCAGCACGTAGATACGCGGGCTGCCTGTTTCATAGCTGGTGTATAGCAACCGATCCCCGGTGGGCGAAAAGCGCGGGGCCAAAACGATCGCGGAACTGTCGGTCAGGTACTGAACATTTGCCCCATCATAATCCATGATCGCCAGACGTTTCAGACGCTGGTTTTTAGGGCCGCTTTCCGAGACAAACGCCACGCGACTGTCGAAATATCCACCTTCGCCCGTAATCCGGCTATAGACCTGATCCGCAACCTTATGCGCCATGCGCCGCCACCCATCGGTGGTTCCGGCCAGCTGCAGCCCGTTGCCCAGTTCTTGACCTGAGAACACATCCCAGACCCGGAACCGTACCGTCAGCCGCTTACCCGCGACATTGACCGCCCCGGTTATCAGTGCCTGCGCATTGATCGCTTTCCAATCGGCAAACTGCACCGGTGCATCAAAGCTGCTGACGCGGCTGATGAATGCGTCCGAGGAGATTTCGCGGAACAGCCCCGTTCCAGTCAGGTCCGCCGCGACGACGCGGGAAAGATCGGCGGCGTATTGCGTCGCGGATGGCCCATCAGGCACAAAATTCGGAACCGCAAAGGGCATCGGCTCGATGATCCCTTCGTCGATCTCCAGACGCAGGGGGCCGCTCTGTGCGTAAACCGGGGCCGACATCACGGTCAGACCAAGGACGAGGCTGGTCAGAAGTTTCATCATTTGATCCGCATCCTCTCGGGATTGAAGGTAATCTCAATATCCTGCCACTGATCGTATTTGTCAGCAGGCAGATCGTATCCACGCGCACCACAGCGCAAAATTGCCCGTCTTGCGGCCTGATAAGCCTGATTTTCAGCCCCCGCCGACCCGCCAGAGCTGTCCAGCAAGCGAACACTTCCGCCTACAACCGTTCCATCACGATTGAGTGAAAACCCAACCACAACAACGACGTTCAACGCATCCGTCGACAACGAGCCGACATTCCAGCATTGCGATACGGCCACACGCATCGCATCCTTTTCACCGCTGGTCAGCGGCGGGCCGGATGGTGCGGCGGGTTCGGACAAAGCCTCGGCCAGCGCGTCGTTGATGGCATCATCATTGTTCTGCGCTGGCGCCTCAGGGGTCGGTTCCGGAGTTTCCGCCACCTCTGGTTCGGGCGCAGTGGCTGGACGATTGGGTCGTACACGCGGACGTGGCGACGTCAGCGGTGCTTGCTCATCGGTCTCTTCGGCCTCGGTCACAATTTCAGGCGCAGCCTCTTCCGGAGCGGTTTGATCCTGCTGTTCCTGTTGGGTTTCTGCGCCATCATCCGAAGAAACGGGGGGCGTTTCCACCTCATCCGGCTTCGCCTCGGGCGGTGGTGGCGCGACGGGTTCGGGTGCGATCCGCTCAGACGGGCTGGGCTGTGCCTCGGGGCCCGGAGGCGCAACCAAAGCGGTCGTTTCCGGGTCCGTCAGTGTCGGAGGCTCTTCTGGCAGTTCCGGTTCTGGCGGAACTTCAACCGTTTCTGGTTGAGCCTCGGGCTCGGGCTCAGATGGCGTTACGGGCTCGGGGCGCGGTTGTTCTTCGGGTGTCACCTCGGGCGCGTTGGCCTCGGTCTCGGGCTCTGGCGGCTGTTCCAATGTACCCGGTGAGGTCGGCACTTCGGGCGCGTTGGTCTGCGCGGTCATCGCTACAAAGTCCTCAGCCGAAATCACGGACACATCCTGCACAGCCATCGGCAAAGGTTCGGACCGGAAGGTGCCACCGAACAGCGCCCAGCTGATTAGCCCGACATGCGCAATCGCCGAGATTTTGGTGCCGGTATCCACCGCGCGACCCCACCTTTACCCATCGTCCAGCGTCGGCCCGCCGGTATCCGTCACAAGACCCACATTCGAAAACCCGCCCGCATTCAACGCGCCCATCACCTGCATCACCTGCGCATAGGGGATTGCTCCGTCAGCGCGCAGAAAGACCCGATCGCTGCTGCGCTCGGCTGCGATGGCACGTAGCCTTCCGATCAATTCCTCGCGCTGAATATCGGTGGTCTGAATTTGTATACGGCCATCAGCAGTCAGCGTGACGGTCAGCGGTTCTTCACTGTCGTCGGGCAAAGCGCTTGCGGCAGTCTTGGGCAGATCGACAGGCACCCCGACGGTCAGCAGAGGCGCTGCCACCATGAAGATGATCAGCAGCACCAGCATGACATCTACAAAAGGCGTCACGTTGATCTCGGCCATCGGTTGTGCGCGACCACGCCGCCGTCCGCGTCTGCGCCCATTGCTGCCAGAGTTCTGCTGAACCGCCGCGCCCATCGCTCAGCCGTCCAACTGACGCGACAGGATAGTGGCGAATTCATCTGCAAAGGCCTCGTAACCGCCAACGATCCGATCGCTATCGGCACTGAGCTTGTTGTAAAAAATCACCGCCGGGATCGCGGCCAACAGGCCTAGACCGGTCGCCAACAACGCCTCGGCAATGCCGGGAGCGACAACGGCAAGGTTGGTGTTCTGCTGCTCGGCAATCTCGATAAAGGCGTTCATGATGCCCCAGACCGTACCGAACAGACCTATGAACGGCGCGGTCGAGCCGACGGTCGCCAGAATAGGCAGCCCTTTCTGCAAGGTCTCCGCCTCCTTTGCGATGGCGACATCCATCGATCGATCAATCCGGGCCGTTGCGCCTGCGATCAACCCGCCATCGGTGCGATGCGATCTGCGCCATTCGATCATTCCGGCGGCGAATATCTTCTCGGAACTGCCGTCAGGCTGCGAGCCGATCTGCTCGAACAGCTCATCCAACGGGTTGCCAGACCAGAAATGTTCATCAAACACCTGCGCTTCGCGCCGAGCCGCGCGATAGTTGATGAGTTTTTGGATGATAATGCCCCAGGACCAGATCGATGCCGCGATCAGCATCAACATCACCAGTTTGACGATAAAGGTCGCGCGGGCATACAGCCCCCACATGGAGAAATCGATCTCCTGCGCCAGCGCCAGCGTTTCAGCTTCCATGAACCTGCTCTTTGTTTTTGCCTGAATGGCCGTTGATTTGGCCTTGTTTTGCCAAACGCTATCGCAGTTGGGGCTGAAAAGCCAACAGAACCACCCCAGGTCCACAAATTGTTACATCAATGCGCGAATCTCTGCCGGAAGGCGCACGGGCTTGCCCTGCGCATTCATGCACACCGCGGTAACCTCAGCCCGGAAAATCTCGGTCTCACCCCGTTTCACCAGCTGCGACATGGTCAGCCGTGCGCCAGAGAGCGAAACCATCTCGGTTTCCACAACCAGCTCATCCTCGAACCGCGCTGCGGCCAGATAGTCCGCCTCGACGCGCCGTACGACCCAAACAATGCCCTGTTCCCGCATCGCATTCTGGTCATTGCCCAGTTTTCGCACCCAATCGGAGCGGGCGCGCTCGATATATCGCAGGTAATTTGCGTGATAGACGACGCCGCCCATATCGGTGTCTTCATAATACACGCGAACCGGGTAGGTGTGTTTCATTGCAATGTCTCCAACCGGGCAAACAGACGTAAAGCATGCGAGGCATCCTGCGCCGACCCCGGCAAAATCGGGTCATACGCGGCGCGGATCAGTGCAGCAATATCCGGCCGCAGGATCGTGGCCCCTGCCGTAATTGCCAGCGGCGATTGCGCCCGAAACGCGGTATCCGACCACAACAGGATCGTCTGCACCACCTGACTAAGCGCAAGGGTTTCCGCAGGCACCTTGGACAATTCCTTATCCATGCGAAGGAAAACAAACGCGGCGCGGATCGCGCCATCCTCTTCGAACCGGAATATCCGGTATTGATTGGCCTCAGCGGCCAACAACCGGTCGACCAATGGCCCGAGGTCAGGGATCAGACGATCCAGATCCGGCACCTCAAGCAGTTCCTGCCAGTCGCGGAAAAAGAACACCATGCAATTGGCACCCAGTTCCGGGTCGGTTTCAGCCATCTTGTGACCGGCCAACGTCACAACCGCCTCAAACGCGCCTTTGACAGTGGACAGGGTTTCATCCTCAACCCCAAATACGATGGGCACGACGGGTCGCCCCCAGCGCGCAAACAGAAACTCACCGCTCTCACGGGTAAACAGCGCTTCGATCTCGTCCGGAGTCACGCCCAGCCCTTTGTCTTTCTGAAAATACTCTCACTGAGAGGCATAAAATCTTAAGTGCGTCGCTTCAACCAAACAGATCGCTCTGGCCGCGAGGCGGGGCAATTCCAAGATGTGTCCACGCTTTTTGCGCCAACATCCGCCCACGCGGCGTGCGTTGGATCAAACCTTGCTGCAACAGATAGGGCTCGATCACCTCTTCCAGCGAATCCCGGCTCTCTGACAGCGCAGCCGAGAGCGTTTCGATACCAACCGGACCGCCCGCATAATTCTCAGCAATCAGCTTCAGATACCGCCGGTCGGCCCCATCCAGCCCCAGATTATCGACCCCCAAACGCGTCAATGCTCCATCGGCCAGTTCCCGCGTGATCCGGCCGTCCCCTTCGACGATTGCAAAATCGACCACCCGGCGCAGTAACCGCCCAGCGATCCGGGGTGTCCCGCGTGACCGGCGCGCAATCTCGCGCGCGCCATCATCATCCGCCGGAGCACCAAGTTTGCGGGCGTTGCGGGTGACGATCTCATGCAACTCATCCACAGTATAAAACTGCAACCTTGTTGGAATACCAAAACGGTCGCGTAGCGGCGTTGTCAGAAGCCCCATCCGCGTGGTCGCTCCGACAAGCGTGAACGGCTGCAACTCGATCCGCACTGTACGGGCCGCCGGGCCCTCGCCAATGACCAGATCCAGCTCAAAATCCTCCATCGCGGGATAGAGCACTTCTTCAACCGCCGGGTTCAGACGGTGTATCTCGTCGATGAACAGCACATCGCGCGATTCCAGATTGGTCAGGATCGCCGCCAAGTCACCTGCTTTGGCCAGAACCGGGCCGGATGTCATGCGAAAGTTTACGCCCAACTCACGCGCCATGATCTGAGCCAGCGTGGTTTTCCCTAAGCCCGGAGGGCCATGGAACAACGTATGATCCATCGCCTCACCCCGCTGCTTGGCCGATTGGATGAAGATGCGCAGGTTAGCGCGTGCCTCGGCTTGCCCGATGAACTCGTCCAAACCCTGCGGGCGCAATGCGCGGTCATTATCCTCGGGCAGAGGGTCGGGGCGCAGGGTGGGATCAGCGTCTACCATTCACTCAGCCCTTTGGTGCCAGCAATTTCAGTGCTGCGCGGATCAATTCAGCCTCACTCGCTTCCGGCAGGCTCGCCGCCGCTTCGGCCACGGCCGAGGCGGCCTCGGACGGGCCATAGCCCAGATTTGACAGCGCAGACAGCGCGCCCGCAGATGCCGCTGCTGACCCCGAGGCCGGTTTCGCCACGCGTTTCGGCGCAGGGGCGGGTTCAGTCAGTTCAACCACCTCAAGCGCGGGGCCATCCATCGCCTCGGTTACCGTGCCGCCCATGGCCATGACGCCCGGGGCCTTGTCTTTGAGATCTAATACAATTCGCTGCGCAGTCTTCGGTCCAACGCCCTTGGCTGCTTTCACTGCCGCCCAATCGCCCAGGGCAATCGCGCGGCTGACCCCATCGGGACCAAGCGCCGACAGAATAGCCAAGGATACCTTCGCCCCAACGCCCTGAACCGAGCAGAGCAACCGGTGCCACTCCTTTTCGACCAGAGATAGGAACCCATAGAGCTGCATCAGGTCCTCGCGCACGACCATATCGGTGTAGATCGAGACCGCCTCACCCACCCCCGGTAGGGCTGCCATGGTTCGGTCGGAGCAATAGACAATGTAACCGACCCCACGCACATCGATCAGGACATGATCCGCTGCGCGATAGTCCAAACGCCCTGTCAGCTTACCGATCATGCCCCGACCTCTTTCAACCGCGATTGCTGCGTCTTGCCGTAATACGCATGACAAATCGCAATCGCCAGCGCATCCGCCGCATCTGCGCCTTTTGGTGAACAGCCGGGCAGTTGCAGTTTGACCATGTGCAAAACCTGCTCCTTCTCGGCATGGCCAACACCAACCACGGTCTTCTTGACCCGGTTGGGCGCGTATTCCCCCACCGGCAAACCCGCCTGAGCCAACGTCAACAGCGCCACACCCCGCGCTTGGCCCAGCTTAAGGGTCCCTGCCCCGTCCTTGTTCACAAAAGTCTGTTCAATGGCAGCCTGATCCGGCTGATGCTCGGCAATCACTTCGACAATCTGGTTATGCAACGACAGCAGCCGCTCACCCAGATCGTCGCCATCTGATTTGCATAACCCGTTCGCAACATGGCTCAGGCGGCTGCCATGCGATTCGATGACGCCCCATCCCAAGGTTCTCAACCCCGGATCAATGCCCAAAATTCGCATGTTGTGCCTCGGCCTGCTCGGGTTATGTGATCTTTTTTCAACGCCTAGCACGAAGCGTGAACATTTTCCAAGCGAATTGGTCCATGGACAAAAACCGACAGCTTTGTCCTGCCAACGACACCACGCGTCGATTGCGACTTCGAATAATCTGTTTTCGACCAGTTTATGAACGCGAATTAACCAATAATTTAAGCGAATTACGGCTTAAACATGTTGAAGATGAGGCTTGCAATTATTGCATAGGAAATATGCAAAAAATGATCTTGTGCAGGCGATTTGGCAGCACTAAATGCCCGGCAGATCGCAAGATCGATATGAAACACAAACCAGAAGGAAACAGGATATGGCTGCACTGGACACCACCCGCATCGCCACCACTGGCTCGTTCGGCCTCGTTGGCCGTATCGGCGCGCTTTTTGCATCGGCATTCAATGTCGTTGCTGAATGGAACGACGCCCGCGCAACACGCAAAGCGCTGACTGGCCTGACGGACCGCGAGTTGGAAGATATCGGCCTGTGCCGTGGCGACATCGATATGATCGCCGAAGGCCGCCGTTAAGACGACGACAACATAACTGCCCCTTCTCCTCCCTATGGGGCAAACAGAAAACACCGCGTGCTGATCAGCGCGCGGTGTTTTTCTATTCTGGACGTCTAAAACCGAACTGTATCAGTAGAGAACTTTGTTCAACTGAATCGCCAGCGCTTCGGACAAGGGATCGATCTGCATGACCCAGGCACCAGCCTGTTCAACCGATGTACCCTGATTCAGGCTATCGATCCGAAACTGATAGCCTGTCGGCCCGAGACTAGAGAGCAGGAATGCTTTGAACCCGAAAAAGCCAAGCAAGCAAAAGACTAACACTTTAGCCGGAACAGCTGATCGAACACGCTGTGGTTTCATAACAACCAAGCCATCCTTGCGCATCGTCGCGCGATAGCCTCGGCTCATCTTGTGATGCTTCTTGTTCAGGCGATGTACGCGCTGACTAAATTCCAGTTGTTTTGTCGTCATGGCAGCCTCCACAAAACCGCCCCCCATCGAGTTGATCAAAAAACGGTAAGTAGAGAATGCGACAAAACCGTGGCAAAAATCCACAAAACTCCTGCAAATGGTCTAAATTGGGCCCTGTTTACTTAAGATTAGCGTCGTCCATTCACCAATCTCACTTCGATTAGTCAGATTAAATCCATTCTGGGAATAAACAGACACGACATCATCAGCCTGTTCATTGAGGATTCCCGACAGAATTGCGTATCCCCCCGTACAGAGATTCGCGGAAATTTCCGGTGACAAGGCCACCAGCGGGCCCTTGAGGATATTCGCAAATATCAGGTCATAAGGCGCGGCAGATTTAAGCTCAGGATGATCAAACCCCGCCGCCTCGACACAGCGAACGGCTCCGGCCATGCCATTGGCCTTCAGGTTGGCCTCGGCCACATCAACCGCCACCTGATCAATGTCGCTGGCCAGAATCTCGCCATCCCACACACGTGCTGCGGCCATGGCCAGAACGGCGGTGCCACATCCGATATCGGCAACCTTTGTAGCGCTGAAGCCGTCATCCAGCAAACGATCCAGCGCTTTCAAACACCCAAGCGTGGAGCCGTGATGGCCTGTGCCAAACGCCATTGCGGCCTCGATAAGCAAGGGAATCCGATCCTCGGGCAGTTTGTCGGCATCGTGGCTGCCGTAGACAAAGAAGCGGCCCGCTTCAACCGGGGCCAACTCACGGCGCACATGGGCGACCCAATCGGTTTCGGGAAGCTCCGAGACAACAAAGGGCTTGGCCTCAAAGGCAGCCGCCAGCACCGCCAAGGCGGTTTCATCGGGTGCTTCGGTAAAATAGCCCCCGACTTCCCATAGGCCCGAACCGTCTTCGACCTCAAACACACCAACACCGGTGGGTTCCGGGTCCAAACGCTCCATCGCCTCACCCAGACCTTCGGCGGCAGTTTTGCCTGTCAGCGTCGTTAACGCGGTGAATGTGGGCATGGGGACCTCCTGTCTTGGTTGAGACAGCGCCTATGGCTTGGGCCCGCCAAGGTCAAGCATAGGCGCTCATTCAGCAGGGGCCGCGGCGTATTTGGACAGGATGGTTTCGTTCCCTGGCTCAGGATGGCGCGGGATGAGCAGCGATAGCAGCAGCGAGATCATCGCCATCGCAGCCGCCAGACCAAAGACGGCACCGGGCGACACGACCCAAAGCAGGCCCAGCAGCGCAGGCAGGAACACCGCCGCAATATGGTTGATGGTGAAGGCCACTGCAGCTGTTGGAGCGATATCCGCCGGGTCCGCAATCTTTTGGAAATAGGTTTTCAAAGCCAGCGCCAAAGCAAACAGAACATGGTCGATCACGTACAGGATCGCCGCCAGCAAAACGCCCCAGCCAAACCAATAGATGCCGCCATAGGCTGCAAAGACAATCGCGAGACCGGCATACTCGAAGATCAACGTGCGGCGCTCGCCAAACGTGGCCACCGCCTTGCCCAGCATCGGTGCGGCGGCCATGTTGATGACGAGATTGATCAGGTAGAGGCTAGTCAGTTCGTGCACCTCAAACCCGAACTTCTCGACCATCATGAAGCCCGCAAAGACGACAAAGATCTGACGTCGAGCCCCAGCCATGAATTGCAGCGCATAATACAACCAGTACCGTTTGCGCAGAATAAGCTTTTTGGTCTGAGGAGTCGGCGCGTCGAACTGCGGATACGCAAGCAAGCAGAACAGGGCCAACAATGCGGTTACACCCCCGGCGGCCAAAAACACGGTATTGTAGGACAGATCGAACCGATCCCATGTCAACACAATCAGCCCATAGACCACCGCCGTTGCAGCCGATCCCATGGCCACCAGCCAGCCCAGAACCTGCGGGGCCCTATCCTTGGGCAACCATTGCAGCTGAAGCGACTGGTTAACCGTTTCGTAGTAATGAAAGCCGATTGAGCTAAACAAAGTCACGAATAGCAACCCGCCCAGGCTGGGGAACCATGCCGTCACCGCTGTTGCCACACCCAGCATCATCAGCGAGATCATGGCCAACACTTGCTCACGCACGAAAATGATCACCGCAATCACGCCAACCGCCAGAAAGCCTGGGATTTCGCGCACCGTGTGCAGTAGACCGATATCTGCGCCATCAAAATTCGCCACTTCGATGACGAAATTGTTCAGCAAGGCACTCCAGCCATTGAACGCAATCGGCATCGTCATCGCCATCACAAACAAAAGCGTGATGGGGCGACGCCAGAATGGCAGGCTTTGCGCCTCGGCAAGGGGCATGGGTTTCAGCATGAGAGTCCCTCTACGCCCATTTATCAGGTTTGGCGAGAGGAAAGCATTGAGCGCACAATGGGTCTGCGCAGGTGCAGAGATCAGTAGAAACTTTGCGGGTCGATATCGACCGTCAGGCGAATATCACCTTTCAGCCTCAGCGGCGCGATCCAGCGCGCGATACCGTCTTGTATCGGAGCGCCTTTCGGGGCCTTAACCAACAGACGCACTCGGTGACGTCCGCGAATACGCGCTATTGGAGCCGGAGCCGGGCCATAGACCTGCGCCCCGATCTCGCGTAGTGGCCCATCATTGCGGGCCATGGCATTGCCGATATCGAACACCGGACCAACCTCGGGTCCGGACAAGACGATACCCGCCATGCGCCCATAGGGCGGTACACCTGCGGCTTGGCGCGCGGCGGCTTCGGTTTTCCAGAACCCTTCCTCGTCCCCCGACAAGATCGCCCGGATCACCGGATGTTCGGGTTGAAAGGTTTGCAACAAGGCTTGCCCCGGTTTATCCGCACGCCCTGCTCGGCCCGCCACCTGTCGCATCAATTGAAAGGTGCGCTCGGCGGCGCGCAGGTCGGCCCCATGCAGGCTAAGGTCTGCATCAATGACACCGACCAATGTCAGCTTGGGGAAGTTATGCCCCTTGGCCACCAGTTGGGTGCCGATGATGATATCCGCCTCCCCTGCGGCAATCTCCTCGATCTTTGCCTTCAACGCCCGGGCCGATCCGAAAAGATCCGAACTCAGCATGGTGATGTTGGCGTCAGGAAAGGTGGCTTCGGCCTCCTCCGCCAGCCGTTCGATCCCCGGCCCCACCGGCGCCAGTTTGCCCTCGACCCCGCACGATGGACAAACGTAGGGCATCGGTTTGGTCTCACCACACTGATGGCACATGAGGCGTTTGAGAAAACGATGTTCCACCATCCGTGCATCGCAATGATCGCATGCAATTTGGCTGCCGCAAGCTCGGCACAAGGTGACCGGCGCATAGCCGCGGCGGTTTATGAACAGCAGGGACTGTTCACCATTCTCGATCCGTTGTTGCACGGCCTGCCGCAAGGACGGTGAGATCCAGCTGTTGGGTTGCAGCGGTTCGGCCCGCATATCAATTGACCTCATTTCGGGCAGCATCGCCGCGCCAAAGCGGGACGTCAGGTCCAACCTTTCATACTTGCCCGCCTCGGCATTTGCCCAGCTTTCTAGCGAGGGCGTCGCGCTGGCCAAAACCACGCGCGCGCCGCAAATGGCGGACCGCAAAACCGCCATATCGCGGGCGCTATAGTGCACCCCGTCTTCCTGTTTATAGGATGTGTCGTGCTCTTCATCGACCACAACAAGCCCCAGATCGCGGAAGGGCAGAAACAAAGCTGATCGCGCGCCCACGACCAGTTGCGCATCACCCTGACCAACCATGCGCCAGACCCGGCGTCGTTCAGTCATGGTTGCACCCGAATGCCATTCGGCAGGGTGGGCGCCGAACCGGGCCTCGACGCGGGTAAGGAATTCGGCGGTCAGCGCAATCTCAGGCAGCAGCACCAGAGCCTGCCGCCCCATGCGCAATGTTTCTGCGACGGCCTCCAGATACACCTCCGTCTTGCCCGAACCCGTCACGCCTTTCAGCAAAGTAGTGCCGTAATCACCTGTGCGCTGACCATCTTTCAACGAGGCGACCGCCGCGGCTTGGTCGTCCGTAAGCTGTTTGCTCGGCAAATCCGGGTTCAGATGCGGATAGGGCAGGTCACGCGGGCTGTCCTCTTCTCGAACAGCGCCCAGTTTGACCAACCCTTTGACGACAGAGGTCGTTACCCCGGCCTGCTCGGCCAGTTCTTTCAACGTGAAGGCCAGCCCGCCGTATTCTTTCAACACCTCAAGCACCCGGCCCCGAGCGTCGGTCATCCGATCCGGCTCGGCAACACCCAGGCGATAGACCTTCCGCATCGACGGCGTATCACCCAAGCCCGGCGCGCGGGTTGCAAGGCGCAGCATCGCAGGCATCGGTGTTAGCGTGTAATCCGCCACCTTTCCCAAAAACACCCGCATCTCTTCTCGCATGGGCGCAACTTCAAGCACCCGGATCACGGACCGCGCCTTGTTCAGATCAAACCCGCCCTGTCCCGGCCCCCAAACTACGCCCAGAACCTTGCGTGGCCCCAGCGGCACCTCGACAAACGCGCCTAAAAAGCACCCACCTTCGGGCGCTTTGTAATCCAACGTACGGTCCAGCGGCTGCGTGGTCAGCACCGCAACCAGCTCTCCTTCGTCGAAAAATTCGTTAGCGCTCACAGCATATCCTATGCAGGGGGTTCCAGCAGGGGTCTCTTTGAGGTAAAGCCATCCGCGACCAAGGCCAACCCATCAAAGGACTGCCCGCATGAAATTCTTCGTAGATACCGCCGAGATCGACGCCATTGCCGAACTGAACGACCTGGGCATGGTTGACGGCGTCACCACCAACCCTTCGCTGATCCTGAAATCAGGCCGCGACATTCTGGAAGTCACCAAGGAAATCTGCGATCTGGTCGACGGCCCTGTATCCGCCGAAGTTGTCGCCACCGAGGCTGACGACATGATCGCCGAAGGCCGCAAGCTGGCCAAGATCGCACCGAACATCGCGGTCAAAGTACCGCTGACATGGGCCGGCCTGAAAACCTGTAAAACCCTCAGCGACGAAGGCCAGATGGTCAACGTGACCCTGTGTTTCTCGACCAATCAAGCAATTCTGGCAGCCAAAGCAGGCGCAACCTTCATCTCGCCCTTCATCGGTCGTCTGGACGATATCAACCTCGACGGAATGGACCTGATCGCCGACATTCGTCAGGTCTATGACAACTATGGGTTCGAGACCGAAATCCTCGCGGCGTCGATCCGCACCGTGAACCACGTGACCGACAGCGCGCGTATCGGGGCCGATGTGATCACTGCACCGCCAACCGTGATCAAGAAACTGGCCGATCATCCTCTGACAGACAAAGGTCTTGAAACCTTCCTCGCCGATTGGGCCAAAACCGGTCAGCAAATCCTCTGATCCTTTTGCACAACCGCGCGGTGCCGACAGGCACCGCGCCCGGCCCAACTGTGCGGGGCTGATCTCTGATCAGCGCCAAACAGGCGGGAGCGCTCGCCACACGGGCCAATTATTCCACCAAAAGATGTATTTTTCCCAAGGCAAAACCGGTTCGTCATGCTATAAGCCGCCAAAACAAAAAATACCGACCGGACGGGACATGAGCAGCAACCCAAAACTTGAAGACAGCCTTCGCGCTGCGATTCTGGCCAAACCAGACGCCTTGCTGGATGACAAAGACCTGATGCAGGCATTGGTCAGCGCCAATGAACAAGCGCGCGGTGAAAACGTGATCGACTTGCGTGGCATTGCCATGCAGCGGCTCGAAGCGCGGTTGGACCGGCTGGAAGACACGCATCGTTCGGTAATTGCGGCAGCCTATGAAAACCTGGCCGGCACCAATCAGATCCATCGCGCCATTCTGCGGCTCCTAGAACCCGTCGAGTTCGAGGATTTTCTGCGCATCCTGGGTAACGAAGTTCCCGAAATTCTGCGTGTCGATCAGATCACTCTGGTTTTGGAAACCGCCATCCTGCAAGACGACCCCGCGATCGACACGCTGGGCGGTGTTCTGACGGTCGTTGAACCCGGTTACGTCAACAGATACCTCTCGCAGGATCGCGGAAGCACAGTGCGCGATGTCACCTTGCGCGAAATCCGTCAACCCAACCCACGCATCTTTGGTAGCGACGCCGACCATCTGCGGTCCGAGGCGTGCCTTAAGCTGGATCTGGGTGCAGGCCGCCTGCCAGGCATGATCGTGATAGGCGCCACCGATCCGCGCCATTTCACGCCACAGCTTGGCACTGATCTTTTGGCCTTCTTCGCAGGCGTATTCGAACGCTCGATGCGCCACTGGCTGTCGTGAGCCTGATTTCACCGGCGTGCAGGGATGCCTTGCAGCATTGGCTGGAAAGCCTTGGCGCGCTGGCTGGGCGATCAGACAACACCCAGTCCGCCTATCGCGGCGATGTCACTGATTTTCTGTCCTTCATGACACTCCATCAAGGGGATCGTCAGGGGCTTGCCGCACTTGAGCGCATCTCGATCTCGGATATGCGAGCCTGGATGGCACAACTGCGCGCGGATGGGGTTGGCGCGCGGTCGCTTGCGCGCAAACTCTCGGCTGTCAAAAGCTTTTACCGGTGGCTGGCCGAACGGGAAGGGTTCGAACCCACGGCCGTCCTGTCCACCCGTGCACCCAAGTTCACCAAGAAGCTGCCGCGCCCCCTGGCCGAGGATGCAGCCCGGGCCATGATCGATACTGTCGAATTGCAGGCAACATCGGATTGGGTAGCCGCGAGAGACGTAGCGGTTGTCACCCTACTCTATGGTTGCGGCTTGCGGATATCCGAGGCCCTTTCTCTGACTGGGGCCGATACCCCATTGCCGCAAACCCTGCGCATCATCGGCAAGGGTGGCAAAGAACGCATCGTCCCCGTAATCCCTGCGGCGCGTGAGGCTGTTGACCGGTATCTCCGCCTCTGCCCGCATCCTCAATCGTCCGAGGCACCGCTGTTCCGCGGTGTGCGCGGTGGCGCATTGAACCCGCGCGCCATTCAGGGGGTGATGGCCAAAGCCCGGATGCAATTGGGTCTGCCGTCAACGGCAACACCTCATGCCATGCGGCACAGCTTTGCCACGCATCTGCTGTCTGCCGGCGGCGATCTTCGGGCCATTCAGGAACTTTTGGGGCACGCATCGCTTTCGACGACCCAAGCCTATACAGCCGTTGATACCGCCCGCTTGATGGAGGTCTACAACCGCGCGCATCCCAAGGCCTGACACTGACGAAACAGGTTTCTTGGACAGGAGGACACGCAACCTGGCTTTTGGTTTGCATCTTGGACACGCATCGTACATGACACTCGCATGACACTCAGATTCAAAGCCTTAGCCGTCCATCTATTCACTGCAACGGGCGCCGTTTTCGCCATGTTGGCCATGCTGGCCGCCGTCGAAGGGGAATGGAGCCTGATGTATCTTTGGCTGGTGGTTTCGTTCATTATCGATGGGATCGACGGACCGCTTGCGCGGCACTACCATGTCAAAAAGAACGCACCCGAATTTGATGGCGTGCTTCTGGATCTGATCATCGACTATCTGACCTATGTGTTCATCCCGGCTTACGCCTTGTTTAAGTCGGGCCTGATGGACGGATGGACAGGCTGGTTTGCGATCATCGTGATCACCTTTGCAAGCGCGATGTATTTTGCCGATACCCGAATGAAGACAAAAGACAATTCGTTCTCGGGTTTTCCGGGATGCTGGAACATGGTTGTGATCGTGATCTTCGCGCTTGAACCCAACTTCTGGTTCAGCCTTGTCCTTGTCACACTGCTGTCGATCGCGATGTTCCTACCGCTCAAATTCGTACACCCTGTGCGGACTGAGCGGTGGCGCAGCCTGACACTTCCCATGGCTTTTGCCTGGACCTTCTTTGCTGGCTGGGCGGCCTGGGTTGATTTCCACCCCGAAAGCTGGGCGCATTGGGGCCTGGTGATCACCAGCCTCTATCTGGTCTTTGCCGGGATCGGACAGCAGATCATACCACAGCGCAGGGCTACATGACGTCCTGCACCTCGAACTCAGCTCCATTATGCGTGAAGACATCACCCGCTTGAAGCCCAACCATGGCGAGGTAAATGGGGCTTTGCGTTGAAATACCCATGTAAGTCTTTCCACCCACATCGAAACGGGTTGTTGAGACGCAAACAACAAAACGGCGATTGTTGAACTTGATGACAGCCCCGGGCTGAACCGTATCGGTCAAACCAAAGTCAGTGTTTTCGATCACATCGATCTTGGCGTGATGGGCGTGGACGGGCGCGTCAAAAGCAGCAGCCAGATCCGCATTCTCGCGTGAGGCCGCGATATCATCTTTGTCATGCGCTTCGCGGTCGTCCAGCTGAGCATCTTTCAGAAAGGCGTCATAGTGCGCCTGTGCCGTAGCAAGCTCCTGTTCTTCCAGCGACATCAGCTTATCAACAATTGATTTCTTGCGAGCGGCGCGATCTGCCTCGGTCATCATAAGATCCCTTCAACTGCGGTATCTTGTATAAGTTGTGCACCTGATCACAGGATTGCAACTGAAATCCGGTTGTCAGATCAGCAGGCCAGCCGCCTTTTCGTGGCGCAAGAGGGCGACCTTTGTTTCGACCCCACCATCGCCCGAGAACCCGCCCAGACCCGTTGCCGACAGAACCCGGTGGCACGGGATAATCACCGGGATCGGGTTGGCGCCACAGGCTTGTCCGACCGGTTGGGCCGGGTGTCCAAGCTGTTTTGCGATCTCGCCATAGGTCATGGTTTCACCCATTGGTATCGCGTACATCAGATCGCAGACCTGCCGCTGAAACTCTGACCCTTCGATGTGATAGGGCAGATCAAAGCGTGTCAGCGCTCCGGCATTATAGGCACGCAACTGAGCGGCCGCCTCGCGCAGCAAAGGCGTAGCTTCGCCCTCATCCTGCCCATTCCAGACCAGCCGCGTGATCGCCCCGTCCGCCTCAACAACGCCCAACCTTCCGAATTGTGTTTCAACTGCGATCATGGCCATGGATCAAGGCTTTCAGATCAAGGCAACCAGCGCAAGAGCGTCCGTTAGCGCCTGCTTTGGGGTTTTGGCGATTTCGTGCTAAGCTTGCCACATTGTTAAAGGAATTGGAGTCATTGGTATGGGACGACATTTGGTCCTGACGGTCCATGGTATCGGCGAACAGAAACCCGGTGAAACCGTGGATCAGGTGGTTGGTGCGGCGACCACATGGTTGGACGGGAAATCCCAACCCCCCATCGAAGTCGAGCGTGAGATGATCGAGTTGGCCGAAAGAAATTTCGATGACTCACACCGCAATGCCAAGCTGTTCAAGGTCAATCTGCGCAAAGTGTCCAAACCCAATGACACAAGGGATCAGGCTCTGTTTGCCGAGGTGTTCTGGGCAGATCGCTCGCCTGCCCCCAAGGGAGCCATCAAAACGGCAATCGACCTGATCTGGGTGGTTCTGGCACTGGGCTACCTGGCGATGGACAATGTGGAACAAACCCATAGGCGCAAAGGAGTAAACCCGGGTGAAGAGCATGGCCGGAACACCTATGCGGCCAAAATCGTTCACCTGTTCACTTGGGTTTTCTTCGGCGCGGTTGCGACATTGAATTCATATCTGCTGATCGGCGCTGGCGCGGTGATGATCCGATCGCTGAAAACAGAGCTGGCCCAAGGCTGGGGTGTGTTGTTCACGCTGTTGCTCCTGATCTATTTGGGCGGAACGCTGGCCGGGTATCTACGGTTCAAGACCGCCCCGACCTACCTGCGACGCGTGTTCTGGTGCGGCATCGGATGGGTCGGCCTTATACTGACGGCCACTCTGATATCGGGGCCTTATGGCCTCGAGCTTTGGGCGTTGCCGTGCGACGAATACGGCAAGGGGCCGGGATGCGGCTCTGCGCTGGAGCAACTTGTCGTCTTTCAACTAATGATCCTGGGCGGCATCTGGGCGCTGCTGATCCTGTTGACGGTCATCCTGTATCTGATGTCCCTGCTGAAGCTTGAGGTCCCGGATGGCCTGGACGGACATCGGCGGCTCTATCCCAGCATCTGCGCCGGAATGCTGGTTTTCTGGATGTTCTTCATATCCGGGCTTTGGCTTACGTTTGAAGAATTGCTCAAAACAGTACCCAGCCTGTCAAACCCGACGCTCAAGGGGTTATTCGCCGGGAACCTGAGAAACTCCCTCGACACGCTCAGCATCGCATTTGGCGCCATCGCCCTGTTGGTCGCACTGGGGATTGGCCTGTTTATCGGACGCAAGCTGGGCAAGACGAGACTCCACGAGAAGCATCATTTTCTGAGCCGGGCCATTCTGAACCAGTTGGCACAGTTGGTGTTCTTCATCGCGGCCATAAGCTTGGCCGTCGTGGCGGTCAGTGAGTTGTCCCTCGTGATCTTTGGACTCGACCTCCATTGCACCACCACGACCAACGCCGAGGGGGTGGCGCAATCAGGCGAAGGCAACAAAACCTGCAACGCCGTAGGCAACGGCCTGAGCAAACTCACCGTAGCGCAAGGCTGGATTGGTGTGATTGTGCTGGGCGCCACCGCCTTCCTATATCGGTTTTCGAACGTCGTCGCGGCGGGTCTGGGCGTGGCCCGCGATATCGTGACCTATGCGATCCGCGATAAATGCGCGTTGCGTTGGTCGTTAAAGGATCGAAGCAGCAACTACCCGGACCGCCACGCCATTGATGAGCGGTTCTACAGAACGCTCTACTATGCGCTGGATATCTTCCCGGCCGACCACATCACGGTGATCTCACATTCTCAGGGCACCGTGATCGCTACGCAGATGCTGGCGGATGAACGGGTGCAAAAGCGCATCAAAGGCCGCCCTGTCACTCTGATCACGATGGGTGCGCCGGTGACGCATATCTATCAGCGCTATTTCCCCGAAATGTTCACTGTCGACCCACAAAAGCTGGGGGCGACATGGTTCAATATCTTCCGCCAGGATGATTTCGTCGGCACCCGGATTGACGGAAACCTCATTCCCAATGACAGGAATATCGACGTTCCACCCGGCGGGCATACGGGATACTTCACCGACTATAAGGTCTGGACAAAACTGACCGGAGATAAGATCGGATTTCACCTGTTCAATCCCAAGAGACATTGAACAGGGGTGCCCCCTTCTGGTGGCAGAGGGGGCGAGATGTTTATCCAAGTGCCTCGTTGCAGCGACCACAAACGCCGGGATGCGCATGCAGCCCAACGTCTGGCAGGATTTTCCAGCAGCGTTGGCATTTGGCACCTTCGGCCTTTTCAAACACCACCGAGACGCCTTCGATCTCGGGCACGCGGAACGCTTCGGCCGGGGATGGATCGCCGGTGACGCTCAGGCCGGAGGTGATGCACATGTCGTCTACATCGAAGGTCGCCAGCAGATCGCGGGTTTCACTGTCTTCCACATGCACGACCGGCGCGGCCTCCAAGCTCGATCCGATCACCTTGTCCTGACGCTGAACCTCGAGCGCAGCGGTCACCGCACGGCGCACACGACGGACCTTGGCCATGCTGGCCTCAAGCTCGTCATTGCGCCAGTCGGCTGGCGTTTCCGGGAAATCCACCAGATGGACCGAGCTGTCGTCGCCGGGGAACCGCTCCAGCCAAACCTCTTCCATGGTGAACACCAGAACAGGGGCCAGCCATGTGGTCAGGCGGTGGAACAGGATGTCCAGAACCGTACGGGCCGAGCGGCGGCGCAGGGTATCACCGTCGCAGTAGAGCGCATCCTTCCGGACGTCGAAATAGAAAGACGACAGATCGACCGTGGCAAAGGTAAACACCGCACTGAACACGCCCTGGAAGTCGAAGGACGCATAGCCCTTGCGCACCTGTTCATCGAGTTCGGCCAGACGGCTGAGCACCCAGCGTTCCAGACGCGGCATGTCCTGCGGATCGACCCGGTCGGCTTCGGTGAAGTCGGCCAGCGAACCCAGCATGAACCGCATCGTGTTGCGCAAACGGCGGTAGCTGTCAGCGGTGCCCTTCAGGATTTCCGGCCCGATCCGCTGATCGGTTGTGTAGTCGGTCTGAGCCACCCACAGGCGCAGGATATCCGCGCCGTACTGTTTGATCACTTCCTCCGGCACGATGGTATTGCCGATGGACTTCGACATTTTCATGCCCTTTTCGTCCAGCGTCATGCCATGCGTGATCACATTGCGGTAAGGCGCGCGTCCCTTGGTGCCGCAGGCTTGCAGCATGGACGAATGGAACCAACCACGATGCTGGTCGGTGCCCTCCATATAGACGTCGGCGATGCCGTCCTCGGTCCCGTCCTCACGGTCACGCAGAACGAATGCGTGGGTCGAACCCGAGTCGAACCACACGTCCAGCACGTCAAACACCTGATCGTAGTCGTCCGGGTTGGCGATGCCGTCGAGGATCTTTTCTTTGAAGCCGTCCGTGTACCAGATATCCGCGCCGTCCTGCTCAAACGCCGCCTTGATGCGGGCGTTGAGTTCCTCGTTGCGCAGCAAGTAATCTGCGTCGGTGGGCAGAGCACCTTTCTTAGTGAAGCAAGTCAGCGGCACACCCCAGGCGCGCTGGCGCGACAGAACCCAATCCGGGCGCGCCTCGATCATCGAATAGAGGCGATTGCGGCCAGTTTGCGGTGTCCACTTCACCAGCTCGTCAATCGAGCGCAGGGCGCGTTCGCGGATGGTATCGCCCATCTCGCCCATGCCGTCGTCCAGCTTGCGGTCGACGGATGCAAACCACTGCGGCGTATTGCGATAGATGATCGGAGCCTTCGAGCGCCACGAATGTGGATAGCTGTGCTTTATCTTGCCACGCGCCAGCAACCCGCCGACCTCGGCCAGCTTGTCGATGACAGCTTTGTTCGCGTCACCTTCGCCGCCCTTGCGGGACAGGATGAATTTGCCACCAAAGAACGGCAGATCAGCGCGGAACGAGCCGTCGTCCATCACGTTGTAGGTGATGACCTGCTCGAGCATGCCCAGATCGCGATAGAGTTCGAATTCTTCCATCCCGTGCGACGGCGCACAATGGACAAAGCCGGTGCCTTCGGTATCGGTCACGAACTCAGCGGCGCGGAAGTCGCGGATGTCATCCCATTCGCCGTTGCCGCCCTCGGCCCCGGCCAGCGGGTGGGTCAGTTGCACGCCCGTCAGCTCATCGCTGGTCACGTCGCGGACACGGGTCCACTGGTCGTCGTTCAGACGCGCGCGGCCCAGCACGTCGGCGGCAAGATTGTCGGCTAGCAGGAATTTGTCACCGGCCGCGGCCCAGCACTCATCAGGCGCACCGGTGACTTCATAGAGGCCGTACGAGATGTCCGATCCATAAACCACGGCTTTGTTAGACGGCATGGTCCACGGGGTCGTCGTCCAGATTACAACGTAAGATCCGTCAAGATCGCTAAGTGGTTGCACCCGCCCCACTTCGCCGGTGACCGCAGGCGTGGTTTCATTGATCAAGACCTTGAATTTCACCCAGATGGTGAAGCTTTCCTTGTCGTGATACTCAACCTCGGCCTCGGCCAACGCAGTTTTCTCGATGGGCGACCACATCACAGGTTTCGAGCCCTGATAGAGCGTGCCATTCATCAGGAACTTCATGAACTCATCGGCGATCACGGCCTCGGCGTGATAGTCCATCGTGATATAGGGATCGGGCCAGTTTCCGGTGATGCCCAGACGCTTGAATTCTTCGCGCTGGATGTCGATCCAGCCTTCGGCGAACTTGCGGCATTCCTGACGGAAGTCGACGATGTTCACCTCGTCCTTGTTCTTGCCCTTCTTGCGGTACTGTTCCTCGATCTTCCATTCGATCGGCAGGCCGTGGCAGTCCCAGCCGGGCACATAGCGCGAGTCAAAGCCCATCATCTGATGGGACCGTACGATCATGTCCTTGATGGTCTTGTTCAGCGCGTGGCCGATATGCAAATGGCCGTTTGCATAGGGCGGGCCATCATGCAGGGTAAAGGGCTTGCGGCCCTGTTTCTCGCGCAGGCGGTCATAGACGCCGATCTTCTCCCAGCGCTCCAACCATGCAGGCTCGCGCTTGGGCAGGCCAGCGCGCATGGGAAAGTCAGTTTTGGGCAGGTTCAGCGTGTCTTTGTAGTCAGGTGTTTGGGTCGTGTCGGCGCACATTTGGGGCGTCCTCAGGATGGTCTGGTCGTGTCTAGATCGAAGCGGTCAGTGCGATAACTCAAGCACCTTTGCCCGGCGTCTCGCGATATCAGAGCGCCGGGGATATAATTCGAATAATGATGGCCAAACGGTCAAACATGGCCGCGCTTATAGGACGCCTACGCCTAATGGTCCAGAGGGTCCTGCCCTTGCATCCCGTGGCGCAGTTTTGCCCAGCGGTTGAGCCATGCCAGAGCGGCCAGTGCCAGGCCCAGTGCAAGCAGTGAGAACACCCGGATCAGCCCGCCAAGGCCCGCGATGTCGATCAGGAAAACCTTGGCCACAGCCAGCCCGATCACTGCCAACCCCGCCTTGCGCATCAAGTCGGACCGACGCGCCAGAGATTGGTAGAACAGCGCAGCGCCTATCAACAATAAGGCCATGGTATAGGTATATAGCTCTGGCTGGGTGACCCCGTTGCCCTCAAACATGCCATCAGCCCCTTGCCAAACATGGCGGATCATCAGGCCTAGCCAAACAGCGGCCAACGCGATGCTCAGGCCATAGCAGGAGCGTTGCAACCAGAGCGGCATCGCAGGAATTCGCCATGCCGAGAACCCAATGGCCAGCGCAGGCAACAGATAGGCAACGGCCAGCGTATTCAGCACGGGCGGGCCGAGAACCGGTTCGGCGAAAGGGTTCAGCAGCGGGTTGCTGATCTCCAACGCTTCGAACAAGCGCATCAGGCCATGCCCGGCAAAAAACACCGCCAGCGCATAGCGTAGATAGGTCAGTTTGCCGCCCAGCTCGAACCGTTGCACTTGCGCAAAAGCCAGCAACAACCAGATGACGGCCAGCAGGCCCAAGCCCCAGTGGCTGTTCTGCGCGCCGCCTTCGCCGAAGGTTTCCAGCCAGCGCAGCAAAAGCAGCGACAACAGAGTGCCTCCGGTCGCCCAGGCGGCGCTTTCCAGCAGCATCGTGGCAATGGGGCGGTCCAGCGGTTTGATCAGGATCCAGCCCGCGACGAAACCAATCGTTGCTGCGCCGTAAACCAATGTCATCTCCCACACGGGCGCAGTGTCTGCCCATTGCAAGCCTGGATCCAACACCAGACGCACAGTCACCGTGAACACTCCGGCCCAGATGAACCAGCTCATCTGTGGCAGGGTGAACCGGCGATCCAGTGCTGCTGCCACGACAATCGTTGCGACCAACGCGATGGTCAAGGCGGCCGAACTGAGGACGATGACACAGGCAAAGGCCAGGCAAGACAGCGCGGATAAGGTGGCCAGAGCAGGCCGCAATCGGTTATCCGCATCAACCCGCGCGAACCGTTCTGCCAGCCCCACCATCAACGCACCCAAAGCGATAGCGTGCAATGCCCAAGGGTATGGGCCGATCACGGTGGCGGGTTTCCAGCCTATTTCCAATGCTATGGCCATTGCCGGGGCAAACAGCACCGCCGCCACGGCCCAGACAGCAGCATAACGCTGCGCGCCAAAGGATCGCCAGGCGGCGAGGATGGAAATCAAAGCGGCCAGAGCGACAAGGCCAGTGATCACCATTGGGGTATCTGCTTCAACGGTTTCGGCATAGGTGGCTGCGAAGGTTTGCGCCACAATCCCTCCGTCCAGCCCGTGCATCAACACATAAGCGATCAAACCAATGGCCGGGAACACGGTCACGTCTTGCAGAGCGGGCGCATCTTTGCCGCACAGGATCAGGCCCAGCAGAAGCCCTGTCAGCAGGATGATGCCCAGCCAGAATTCGCCAGACGAATCCGCCCAATGCAACGACAGGATCGCTGAACTGACCGCGACTGCCGCAAAGGCCACACGCGTCGGAAACTCAGGCCAGGGATCCCCTTTCTTGCGTCGGATCAGTTCGGCCACCATTGGGCCGGTGTGATCGGGCCAAAGGCGCCGTGCGGGGACCGCAATCGCCAGCACCGCCAGTGCCGTGGCGCAGGTCAGATATCCGGGTTCCGTCAACGGCGCAGACAATACCAGCAGCAAGCTGGACGCATAGGCCGCGAACAGGGTCAAAACCGTGATCCATGCCCAGCGGCGCACAGTATCGATACCCAGCCCCAGAAGGGTCAGAATGAAGAAATACCCATACAGCCAAGTTGGATCATCCGAAGATCCGCCGACCGTAAAGGGCGCTGCAAAACCGCCCAGCAAGCCAACGGCGGCCAGCAACGGACCATGAAACCAACCTAGAACCAATCCCAGAAGTGCGATTAACACCATGCCGCCCAGTGCGGTTTCGGGTGAAATCAAGTCGTACAGCTGCCGGGCGGCCAGAACACCTCCGAACAAGGTTACCAGGCCCGCACCAGAAAAGACGGATGGCAGATAGGCTGTGCTCGCGTCTTCATCATCGCCAAACCTGCGACGGACATATTCACCAGCAGCGATCAGGACCGCGCCAAAGGCCAAAGCGGCGGCAACACGTGCCGATGGCGGCAGCAAACCGTTCTCAACCCCGTATTGAACCAGAAAAATTCCGGCCAGCGCCAAGGACAGGGCTGAGACGGCATAGAACCAGTTTTCACGCAGCCAGCCCCAAAGCGCGGCAAACCGATCCTGCCGAAAGACAACCGCGCCTTGCGTGTCCTCTACTTCGCTTTTCTCGGGTTCGATCTTGGCAGCGGGCCAGGGCGATTGAGCAGGCTCTGCGGCAGGCGCAGGTTCCTCCGACTTAATCTCAGGTTCTGGCGGCAGAGCCTCTTTCGGTGTTGGGGACAGGGCCATAAGCTGTTGTTCCAACTGCTCGACCCTGCGGCGCAATCGTGTTTGCCCAAACAACAGCACAATGATCGTGACAGGTATCGCTAAAACAATCAGGCCAAGAAGAACAAGCAGCGATTCCAATTGAAGCTCCGTAGCTGTTATCGGCGCAAGCTACACCGCTTGGGTCCCAGAGTAACAGTCAGGAATTCCGGCCAATGCGGTCAGGGATGAAACAGCGATCCAACCAGGTAGGCAATCGCTGCCGCTGCGCCGCCGATCAGCAGCGTCTCAAACCCGGATTTCCACCAACGCACCAACGACCATCGGCTTTTCAACGCGCCAATGGCAAAGAACACACCCATTGTCATCCATGCTGAGATTGCAAAGGCATTCTCCAGTGCGATCAAAAAGGGCAACAACGGGATCAACCCAGCTACCAGAAAAGCAAAAAACGTAGCCAGCGCTGCCTTGATAGGGTGCGGATCGACGCTGCCCAGTCCGTATTCACCCTCGATCATAAGATTGATCCAGCTTTCGTGGTTCGAGGTGATGGCAGCCGTTGCATCTTCCAGCACTGGCCCTGACAGACCTTTCTGTGCCAGAATTTCACGCACTTCGTCCTGTTCCCCTTGGGGATAGAGCGCAATGTGGCGTTCCTCGATCGCACGGATGCGTTCAATGTTGTCCAGTTCCGCCTTGGTGCCCGAGTAGTTCCCTGCCGCCATCGAAAAACCATCGGCCAGAACATTCGCCAGCCCCAGCGCCACGATGACAAACGATGACAGCCCCGCGCCGGCAACCCCTGCCACGATGGCAAATGTGGTGACCGAACCGTCGATACCCCCATAAACCACATCGCGCAGAACGCCGCGGCCCGGTGGTGCGTTGATCCGCTGTGCGATCTCCTGTTGGCTGTGACCGTGATCTGTCATGGCTGAACCTCCGTCCCGTTCAGTGTGACGAAGGGCTGTCAGATGCGCTTTGCGTCAGATCAACCCTTGGAAAACAGCCCCTTTAGGGCGCGTTTGACCACGGCGCGGGTCGATGGCTTGTGGCGATCCGAGAACGGCAAGGGCCTGCACACCTCCATCGCGGCAACGCCCACGCGGGCGCTGAGCGCGCCGTTCACTAGCCCCTCGCCAAACCGGCGAGACAGTTTGCTTAGGACCGAGCCACCGAGCACCGGTTCCAACAGGTCATCGCCCACCGCAACTGCGCCGGTTGCGACCAGATGCACAAACACAGCACGCGTCAGTCTCCAGCTGCCCAGAAATCCGGCGCGTCCGCCATAAATTTCCGCGATCCGCCGGATCATCCGCAACGAGGCTGCAAGGGCGGTCACCACATCCGCCAAAGCCAAGGGCACCAAGGCCGTCACCGTCGCTACCTGACGCGCTGCGGCCTCAACCTCGCGGCTGGCTGCGGCGTCCAAAGGGGCCAGCAATTCATCTTCAGCCAAAGCCAACAGGCCGGACGCATCGAAGTGCTCGGGCATCCGCTCAGACAATCGGTCGCGACCCCATTGGGTTTCATCACGACCCTTGTAAAAGGCAATCAGGCGAGTCGTGACAGCGCGGGCTTTGGCTAAATCGGCGTCGGCCAGCGCCTCATCGGCAGCGCGGCGCAAACCATCGACGCGGGCCAGGCGACCAATCGCTGCCAGTTCCCGGATCGCGATGATCAGTACGACGAAAACCAGCGCCGCGATCAACCCGGTGACAATCCACCCCAGAACAGGGGCACGGGCCATCAGTGAGGTGGCGAAATCCCAAGCGGCAACCGAGATTGCAGCACCAACAACCGCCAGCGCCAGCCCCCAGAACCATCGCGCTAAGGCCGAGGGTTTGCGGGCGGCAAATCGCGCAGCGCTTTGCATGGCCTGCCCTTGAGGTACCGCCAGATCGGGTACCGGAGGGGCTTTGGCCACGTCAGCGGTGGGTTCGTCTGTTTCGAGATCGATCAGAACAGGGCCTTTAGCCATTCTCTGCCCCTTCACTGCGCCAGACATATTTGATGTCAGGCAGGTTTTCATCGTTGTCCGCCCCGTCGCTTCGGGCGACCTCGGCAAAGCCGTTGCGTTCATAGAACCTGCACGCGCCAGTGTTTGCCTGAAAGGCAAACAAGGAAAGGTGCGGGTGCTGCGCCTTCGCATGATCGAGCAACCGCTTGCCGATCCCTTGCCCGCGCACTGCAGGCGCCAAATACAGTGAATGCACATCCGATCCGTTCAGGGCCAGAAATCCAACCACTGTGTCCGAGACCTCAGCGACTGTAACCCAGCGTTGATCAATCATACGGCCACAAAAGGCGATGGTTTCGGCGCTACTGTGCAATTCCGGCATCCAGTCATTCTCACATGAAAACCCGTGCAGGATTTCCCCGGTCGTACCGGCATCGGTGCTGCGGGCGGGGCGCAAAGTGACCATCACAGCCGGTCTCCAATCAGGAATTGTGCGGCCCGATCCAGCCGGATATGCGGCGGTCCGTCGCCCGGGCGCAGCGTCAACTGGGCCGGAGCGAAGGCCATGAAACCATAGTCGTCGCCAAGCCACGTCTCGGCTCCGTTCCGGGCCGGGCCAAGCAGATGGGATGGATCATCCGGAAGCTCTCCGGGGTAGAACGCGGCTTTTTTGCCGCTGTCCAGCAAGGTGCCCCGGACGCAGGGAAGCTCAGTTCCGTTATGGCTGCGCATCTCTTCAGTCGTGGCACGCAACGAGGCCAGCGACAGGGCCGCCGTTTCAGCACCAGCGAAGCTCGCTCGGTCCCGCGCCTCACGTGTCAGAGCCTCCATGATCGCGGTCAGGCGCGGGTGTTGCGTGTGGTGCAGATGGTCGGCCTTGGTGGCCGCAAACAGAATGCGTTCAACCCGTTTGCCCAGCAACAACTGGCTGAGCCACGCGTTGCGCCCCGGACGGAAGGCCGAGAGGATATCGCCCATGGCGCGGCGCATATCCTCGACCGCTTGCGGGCCTTTGTGGATTGCGCCCAACGCATCGACCAGCACAACCTGACGGTCGATGCGTGAGAAATGATCGCGGAAAAACGGCTTCACCACTTGGGACTTATAAGCCTCGTAGCGCCGCTCCATCTCGCGCTGCAGGGTGCGACGGCGCGAGGGATCGGTCACCGGCAAAGGGGCAAAGGTCAGAACCGGAGAGCCTGCCAGATCGCCAGGCAACAGAAAACGACCCGGCGTGCAATCGTAGAAACCAGCGTCCCGCGCCGTATTCAGATAGGTCGTGAACGCAGCGGCCAGAGCCTGCGCGGTAGGCTCGTCATGCGTTGCCGTCAGATCGGTGCCACGGGCCTGCGCCAGAAACTCGACCGCCTCGGGGCGGTTTTCGATGCGCGACAGCGTCTCCTTTGACCAGCCGGCGTAGGATTTGTCTAGCAGCGCGAGGTCCAAAAGCCACTCGCCGGGATAGTCAACGATGTCCAGATGTACGGTGCGCGGTCCCTGAAGCCCTGCCAGCAATCCGGCCGGTCGCGCCTTGAACGACAGGCGCAGCTCGGACACGGCGCGGGTGCTTTCGGGCCAGTGCGGCTGCGGGCCTGCGAGGTCGGAAAGATGGGATTCGTAGTCGAACCGCGGGACCGTGTCGTCTGGCTGCGGTTGCAGGTAGGCCGCGTTGATCCGCCCCTCTTGCTGCGCGACAAGGCCGCTCATGCGGCCCCGGTCCAGCAGGTTTGCCACCAGCGACGTGATGAAAACCGTCTTGCCGGAGCGCGCCAGACCGGTGACGCCCAGACGGATGACCGGCTCGAAAAACGTCTCGGACACGCTGTCGCCAATGGTTTCGACGCCGCGCACAAGACTGTCTGCCAGGGATGAGATGACCAAACTGTCGCCCCGCAATTATCGTTTTGCCCAAGATAGGTAGCCGCTGCCGGACATGCCAGCGCTTTCGCCCCCTTGCCCGTTTGCGCGCCGCGCGCTACCAGCGGCCCATGCCCAGATATGCGTTGAAAGTCGAATACCAAGGGGAGCCGTTTGCCGGATGGCAGCGGCAGAAGGAGTTGCCGTCGGTGCAGGGTGCCATCGAAAGTGCCCTATCCCGCATCCAGCCCGGTGATCACACCATTGCTGCCGCCGGGCGCACCGATGCAGGTGTGCACGCGCTGGGGCAAGTGGCGCATTGCGATCTGGTCAAAGACTGGGACCCCTTCCGCCTATCCGAGGCGTTGAACTACCACCTCAAGCCGCAACCAGTGGCCATTGTGCAGGCCGCGCGGGTCGCGGATGACTGGCACGCACGCTTTACAGCGGTTGAACGTCAATACCTGTTCCGCATTCTCATGCGCCGCGCACCCGCGACCCACGACAAAGGGCAGGTTTGGCAGATCAACCATCAGCTGGATGTCGAGGCCATGCAGGCGGGTGCGGATATGTTGATCGGGCGGCATGATTTCACTACCTTCCGATCCTCGATCTGTCAGGCGGCCAGCCCGGTGAAAACCCTGAATGAGTTGCGGGTTGAACAGGTGCAGGGTTTCTCGGGCCCCGAGGTTCATTTCCACGTGCGCGCGCGATCCTTCCTGCACAATCAGGTGCGCAGCTTTGTGGGCACTCTGGAACGTGTTGGCGCCGGGTCGTGGTCGCCCGAGGATGTGCGCGACGCTCTGGAAGCCGAAGACCGCGCCGCCTGCGGGCCGGTTTGCCCGCCGCAGGGCCTCTACCTGGCGCGGGTTGGGTATCCCGATCCGGTCTTCTAAATTGCCCGCAACAGCAGGCCGCTCGCGATCACGACAATCACCAGCCCAGCCACCAGTTCAATTGTCGGCGCGAGTACAGACGCAAAGCGCGTCGCCGATGCCGAAGCCAGTAACCCTCCACGCAATCCAAAAGACGTCCAGCCTACCAAGGTGGTGACCAGTGCAGTGCCCAGTGCCATAGCAAAGGCCCCGGCGATTCCGACCCAGGCGATACCCATCTGCCAAGTCAGAATCAGGACAAACAGCGCTCCGGTACAAGGTCTTGCAGCGATGCCTGCGATTAGGAACATCGCCTCGCGAACACTACCAACATTGGCAACCTCCTCCGCGCTGGGGCCATGTCGATGGCCACAATCCGAGCAGACCTCACCCTTGTGGTGATGATGGTCGTGGTGGTGGTTACGGTCGTGCGTATGACCATGCGTGTAATCATGAGCCTGCGCTGGCTCGACCGCAATACGTGATCGCCTTATAAAACTGCGAACGCCCCTGAAAACAAGCCAAAGCCCGATTGTGGCAATTGCTGCGTAGCTGATTGGGGCCATAACCTGTTCGGTCGTGCCTACAAGCGCCTCACGCGACATCTGAAAAACAAGGACCCCAGCGTAAACCAGAACCACCGCTGTCACCGCTTGCCCAAGGCTCGACAGCACACTGATGGCTGACAGGCGCCAGAACGCAACGCGCCGGCCCAAGCCGTATCCGCCGATCAGAACCTTGCCATGCCCCGGTCCAATCGCGTGGAAAAACCCATAGGCAAAGCACACTGTCAGAAGCGTTGCGACGGCCTCGGGCTCTCCGGCGCGGGTGGCGCGCAGGGCGCGGGCGATCTGGTTCTGGAATTCGCGCTGCTCTCCGGCGGCCCAGGCCGCGAGGCTGTCAAATCCACCGCTGCCCCAGAACCACAGCAATAGACCACATGCAAGCGCAACAGGTACAATCAGGTATTTGGACATGAAATCAGGATTTCGGTTGCAAAGCTTTCCCCGACCAACGGGATATCATTCTCTTCCAGATCGTATTCTGCATCCAAGGTCAGCAAGAACGCCTGCATCTGAGCCAACTGCCCATCAATATCCGGGTCGATCCGTTCCATCACACATGATGCAGGCCCGGTAACGGTCACCGGTCGGTTCACCTCGTAAGCGGTATAGTAGGTCTCATCAAACGGTTTGGCCGATAGGGCGGCCGCCGAAACAGCGCCCCCTTCGACCGCGCGCAAATGTGAGGTGATAATCCGCCCGTTTTCTGCGGTAGCATGAGGTTCCAGCGGGCCGGACAAAGCAACCGGAGCACCGCCGGCAGTCACCACAAGATCTCCGTTGTACCCTTCGATCCATTCCGCATCAAAACCTGTCAGGGTGGCTTCTTCGCGTTTCGTCAGCGCACCATCGCCATCCTGATCCAGCTTCATATCCTCAAGCTGCAGCAGCGAGAAAAATTCGTCATAGGCCCAGGTCACGCGGATATGAGTTAATTGGCCTGCCTCATCCACGATAAATTCCAATCCGGTGTCGATGAAGACATGCGGATGGGCCAAGGCCGGTAATGGCAGGCAACAGGTCAGGAACGGGATCAGCCAACGCATGCGCGCAAGATAGGGTGCCGACCTCATAGCGGCAACGCGTTTCGCACGCATCATGCAAAAACCAGCCGATGTGATTAGGTTGGTGGTAACAATATGAGTGTCTGCAAGGCCGTTCCAACTGGGCCTTCGGCATCAAACAGAACAGATTGCGACATGCCAACACCCGACGGCTGCCAATGTGACAGCGACTCGGACGCCAACCAATCCGACGCAGGCTCTCGATGGATGTTCACAGTCAGGTCCGTGTTCATGAATCCCATTTCAGATGTCGGCGCATTCCAAGAAATGCCATTACCACAATCCGCAAGCGCGCAGATCGATTGAATGGGCGATTGAGCTTCACCTTCAAGCAATTGAGGCGTACGCATCCAGACGGTTTTCGGGCCGGGCCCATGCTGCGTACACGCAGGGTATTTCACATCGCTGAAATGTGCGAAACCGGGTTTTTCATGACGAATTTCACCAATCGGAAACGGGCCGTCAACCGCCGTGTCATACCGCGGCCCGGTGATATCGACATTGGGCACAGCTCCGAGATCACGCCGCACCAGATGCATGGTCGAGGCAGTTGCACAGAGCGTGTCATCCAAATCGTGAACCGTGACCCGCGTTGTTGCCAACGTCTTGGTGTGGCGTGTTGTCTCTGCCGCCACACGCAACCCGGCCAAGGGTAGTGGACGCAGCAGATCGACCGTCAACCGGGTCAACATCTTCTCGGGGCCGACCTCGGTTTCGGCGGCGCGCACGATCAGTCCCGCGACCGGCCCGGCATGGCAGTGATCAGGGGACCAAGGCCCACGGGCCGGATCATTACCGACAAAGGCTCCATCTTCGACCTGACGAAAATATGCCAAACCTTCGAAATCCAGCGCTGCGGCCATCTGGGATCAGACCTTTTCCTGCGTATGTTTTTTCAGTTCCGCACGTGCGACCTGACGACGGTGTACCGCATCCGGCCCATCGGCCAGCCGCAAAGTCCGCACATGGGTCCAGGCGGTTGCCAGCGGCGTATCCTGACTGACCCCCTGACCGCCAAACATCTGTACAGCCTCATCGATTACCTTGAGTGCCACACGCGGAGCAACAACCTTGATCTGGCTGATCCAAGGGGCCGCCGCACGCGCATCGCCCTGATCCATATACCAAGCCGCTTTGAGACACAGCAGGCGGGCCATCTCGATCTCCATCCGGCATTCAGCGATGATGTCGTAGTTGGCCCCCAGCTGCGCCAGTTTCTTGCCAAATGCCTCGCGCTGCATGGAGCGTTTGCACATCTGTTCCAGTGCGCTTTCCGCCTGACCGATGGCGCGCATGCAGTGGTGAATGCGCCCCGGCCCCAAGCGGCCTTGCGCAATCTCAAATCCCCGGCCTTCGCCAAGCAGAATATTCTCTGCAGGCACTCGCACATTGGTAAATCGGATATGCATATGGCCATGGGGAGCGTCGTCGTGACCGTAGACCTGCATGGGCCGCAGAATTTCGATCCCTTCGGCATCTGCAGGCACCACAATCATCGACTGGCGCTGATGCTTTGGCTGATCCTCTCCCCCGGTATTGACCATCACGATATACACCTTGCAGCGCGGATCGCCTGCGCCTGATGACCACCATTTCTCGCCATTCAGGACATAGTCATCACCGTCCCGCACGCAGGACATCGACACATTGGTCGCATCGGATGAAGCGACATCCGGTTCGGTCATCAAATAGGCCGAACGGATCTGACCATCGAGCAGTGGCTTCAGCCATTGCGCTTTCATCTTCTCGGTCCCGTAGCGTTCGAAAACCTCCATATTGCCCGTATCCGGCGCGGAACAGTTGAACACCTCGGCCCCCAGCGGCGTTTTACCCATCTCTTCTGCGAGATAGGCATATTCCACAGTCGTCAGCCCGAATCCTTTATCGCTGTCTGTCAGCCAGAAATTCCACAGCCCGGCCGCCTTGGCCTTAGTCTTCAGCCCTTCAAGGATTTCAGCCTGACGTTCGGTGTACTGCCAGCGGTCGCCTTTGTTGATCTCGGCCTGGTATTCCTCTTCCAGTGGCATGATCTCATCGCGGACCATATCGGCGACTCGTTGCAAAAGGGCGCGGTTCTCTTCGCGCAGACCAAAAGACATATTCATGAGAATCCCTCCTGCCCCGTGAAATCCGGGCTGTACCTTATGCCCCGAGGATGGCTTAACTGTCGGGACTCTGTCCAGTTGGGTGACGGAACGTCATCCATCATTTTGAAACGAAGGAAACACCATGGCGCTGTTGATAGATACCGGGCTGACCAACTGGATCAGTGATGCCGAGATCGCCAATGAGGTTCGATCCGCGATACCCGGTGCCGATATTCGCACACCCGACGCGATCGGCAACGCTGATGAGATTACGATGGTCGCTGTTGTTGGCATGCAAGATGACCACCTGCGCCTATTGCCGAACCTGGAACTGGTGCAAAAGCTTGGGGCCGGTGTGGAAACAATCGTTGGCAATCCAAACCTACCCAACCATATGCGGATCGCACGTCTGAAACCCGATGCACCAGCACAGGGCATCGCGGAGTGGTTTCTTGCCTACATCCTGCGTGCCCAGCGCCATATGGCGTTTCACGAGGCAGCACAGGCCCGTGGTGAATGGCTGCCGAAAGAGCCGACCTTTACACCCCATACGACCGTAGGCGTTCTGGGTCTGGGCCATATCGGGGATCGTACGGCGCGAATGCTGCGCGCCGTCGGGTTTCAGGTCTTGGGTTGGAGCCGCTCACCCAAACAGATCGAAGGTGTCACCTGCCTGCATGGTGATGATGCCCTGCCCCAATTGCTGGGTCGGTGCGATTTCGTCTGCGCCATCTTACCCTCGACCCCGCAAACAGTGGGTCTGTTCGATACGCAAATGCTAGCCGCGATGAAGCCTGGTAGTCAGTTGCTGAACGCAGGTCGGGGCGATCTGATTGACGAAGACGCGCTGATCACCGCACTGGATCAGGGCACGCCAGGCCATGCGGTTCTCGACGTCACTTGCCAAGAACCCCTGCCTACCAGCAGCCCGTTGTGGCACCACCCACATGTCACGATCACACCGCATGTATCGGGCTGGCACCTGGGCGATGCGCTGTCGGATGTGGCCGAGAATTTCAAAAGACTTAGCTCAGGCGCGCCCTTGTTGAATGAGGTCGACCGCGCACGCGGCTATTAACGGGATCAGGGGGCCATCACCCAATTGCCTCCGGCATCTTTGCACTGGCGCGTTCTAACCCCGCGCGAGGCTTCCTCGCCTTGTGGCTGAATATCGTGTTCCAAACGAACACAATTGCCTTCGACCGCAATGATGCGGATTGTTCCCTGTGATCCGGTTTGGCCATTCGCCCAACCCATCTCTTTGCCGACACTCGGCGTGCCATCAGTCAGCAAGGCGCGCGAGGTTTTGCTCGCCACCTCGAAGTCCGACGGCGACAGCCCCATCTCGGCAATGATTCGGGACAGCGGTTTAGCCGATGCGGTCATGCCGAACCCCATCGTGCTGAGAATTGACAAAACGAATATGATCCGGGCTTTCATGAGTGCCTCGCTGAACTGAGATAAATACCGTTCAAGGATATACCTGCGCTGAAACGGGGCCAACCCCCGCCTGGCCGGACCTTCAAATTATCCCGAACAAACCTATCGTCAGCCCGGCGCTAGAGGCTGCTCCATCTTCCCCTCATAGTACCAAAAAGACAGCCCGAGGCATTCGATGACCCAACCGACCTATTTTGCACCCACTGGCGGACATCCCGGCCAGGATCAGTTGCTGACCGACCGCGCCATGTTCACCGATGCCTATGCGGTGATCCCCAAGGGAACGATGCGCGACATTGTCACCAGCTATCTGCCGTTCTGGGAAGGTACGCGCCTGTGGGTTCTGTCGCGTCCGCTCAGCGGATTTGCCGAGACATTCTCGCAATACATCATGGAGGTTCAGCCGGGTGGCGGCAGCGACCAGCCCGAGACCGATGCTCGGGCTCAGGCGGTTTTGTTTGTCGTCGAAGGTTCCGTACAAATTACCCTGCATGGTCAGGAATATGATTTGGAAACAGGGGGGTATGCCTATATCCCGCCGGGTGCGGATTGGACCTTGAACAATCGGTCTGACGACGAGGCGCGATTCCATTGGGTGCGCAAAGCATATGAGGCCGTACCTGGATTGCCCACGCCCGAACCAATCATCACAAATGAACGCGATGTAGCACCAGTTGAGATGCCCGGAACTCAGGGTCGCTGGTCCACAACCCGTTTTGCCGACCCGCAAGACCTGCGCCACGACATGCATGTCAACATCGTCAATTTCGAACCCGGCGGCGTGATCCCTTTTGCCGAAACCCATGTAATGGAGCACGGGCTTTACGTTCTGGAAGGCAAGGCCGTCTATCGCCTCAATCAGGACTGGGTCGAGGTCGAGGCAGGCGACTACATGTGGCTGCGCGCCTTCTGCCCTCAGGCTTGTTACGCGGGTGGGCCGGGGCGATTCCGGTATCTGCTGTACAAAGACGTAAACCGGCATATGCCGCTCTCCGTGGCGCGCTAAAGCGGGTTTAATCGCATTTTATCCCGGCAGGGGTTCACACTCGCCCCGGAATTTGCTGAAATCCCGGCATATTCCACTGTTTGAGTACTGGAGACTGGCCGATGAACCTGCGCACCCCCCTGATGGCACTGGCCGCAATCGCCATGGTGGCCGCTTCGGTTTCCACGCCGGTCGCAGCAAAAGACGAAACCAAATCGGTCTTTGTCATGAGTCGCACCTGGGCCGTGACCAAAGTATCGGACGAGCCGGTCATTTACCGTGCCACGCGCGACAATAACAACCTCAACCCCTTTGGTCCGCCACCGCGCCTGCGCACCCTGCAGGCCATTGCAGCAATCCAGCAGGCAACGGGCTGCAAACCGATCGTGACCAGCATGTATCAGAACATCTCGGGGCAGTTTTTCTCGCAGGTCAGTTGCGGCTGAAATTGGTACAATACTTTCATTGAGATCGCCTGATCTGCCTGCCATAGCTTGCGCATGAAACTCGCGATTAACGGATTCGGCCGCATCGGCCGCACGATCCTGCGGCAGGTTCTGGCCCAGCCGCAAGGATCAGATATCGAACTGGTGCTGATCAACGATATCGCGCCGCTCGATACCTGCGCCTATCTGTTCAAATACGACAGCACCTTTGGCCCCTATGCCGGTGACGTCGCCGCACACGACAATGCTCTTGTCATCGACGGACGCAAAGTGCCTATGACGCACAGCTCCGATCTGACGAACGTCGATCTGACCGGCGTTGATGTTTTGCTCGATTGCACCGGGATCGCGCGCACATCTGATGTGGCCCGCCGGGGTCTGGCTTCCGGGGCGCGCAAAGTTCTGATCTCGGGACCCTCGCCCGCTGCCGAGTTGACGGTGGTTCTGGGCGCGAATGACGATCAACTCGGTGATGCCAGCGTCGTCTCGAACGCGTCCTGCACCACAAATGGCCTTGCGCCGTTGATCCGGGTTTTGGATCAGATCGGTGGCATCGTGTCGGGGCACATGACCACCATTCATTGCTATACCAACAGCCAGCCGATGGTCGACGCACCCCGCGGCGACCTTGCCCGGTCGCGTGCGGGGGCACTGTCGATGGTACCGACGACCTCCAGCGCGACGCATCTGATCGATGTTGTTCTGCCGCATTTGGCCGGGCGCACTTCAGGCGCGGCGGTGCGGGTTCCGACAGCCAGCGTATCTGCCGTAGATCTTGTTGTGACGCTCGAACGCGGGATGAGCGCGCAAGCCTTCGATACAACATTCCGCGATGCGGTAGAGGCCTCGGACGTGCTCGGCTGGACCGATCTGCCGCTGGTCTCTTCCGACCTTAGAGCGCGCCCTGAATCGCTGGTCATTGCGGGCCCTGAAACCCGTATGGTGGGCGAAAATCAGGTCCGCGTTTTCGGCTGGTATGACAACGAATGGGGCTTCTCAGCTCGTATGCTCGACGTCGCCCGATTGATGGCGACGGGCTGATACAGACCAGCCGCAGTGGGCGGGCCTGCCCGCGCGCTGCCCGGCCCAACGGGTCATGGTGCATCTTTGATGCGCCCTGACCGGGCGGGAGCGTGCCGGGCTCAGCCAGCGATCACCTCATAAGGAGTGTCGAACCAATGCTCCTCAAGATTTGTACCCTCACCGATACGGTCAACCACAGCAAACAAACCGGGGTCATGTAGCGGGGTCAGCACGCCGTGCCAGGTGCCCCGATGGTAGTTCACCGCTTGCCCCGGCTCTGTCAGGAAAGCCCGAGGAATGCCGGGCAAACCATCGCGATCGGGTGCGACGATCACCAGAAAGGGCTGATGGGTCATCGGAATGAAGGTCTGGCTGCCATCGGGATGACGCTCGACCATATCCAGCGCGTAGGGCAGCGCGCGTGGATTGGCGTTGAACAAGCTGATCCCGGCGCGCCCGTCAGTGAACTCCAGCAACGCGCGGTCATGATACCGTCCGCATTGTCCCTGATTGATAATCTTGTCCGGATCGCCAGACAGCTCGATCAAGTCCCCAAACGGCGCAAAAGCCTCAGCTGTCAACGGCGATGCAACGATCTGGCGGCTCATGAGGGTAATATGTCCCGCAGTCGAAACTCGGCGATACGTTCCACCTGGCGGCAGGCTTCGGCAAACTCCGTGTCCCGGTCCTGTTCGATACGCCGTTGAAAAGCGGCCAGGATTGAGGCCTTGTCATGATCCCGCACCGCAATGATGAAGGGAAAACCGAATTTCTCGGTATACCGCGTATTCAGATCGGTGAAGGCCCTGCGCTCCTCATCTGTCAGCGCATCCAATCCGGCTGAGGCTTGCTCGGACGTGCTTTCAACAGTCAGCCGCCTGGCCTGCGCCAGTTTGCCCGCAAGATCGGGGTGCGCAGTCAAAACACCCAATCGTTCGGCATCAGAGGCCGACCTGAACATCCGCGCCAAGGCGTTGTGCAACCCGCCTGCGGTGTCATGCGCGGGCCCAAGCTCCAGATCATAGGCCCTATCCGCGATCCAGGCCGAGTGTTCGAAAATACCCCCGTAGGCTTCGACAAATGCGTCCCGCTCCATCTGCGATGGCTTTGGATTGGATTGCGGCAGGTGGTTCTGCGCCCAGTGTTCAGCAATCTGCAACCGCGTGGCGAACCACACATCCGCATGACTGCGCGCATAGTCCAAAAACCGTCTCAGCGCCATAACGCGCCCCGGTCGCCCGATCAGACGGCAATGCAGGCCAATCGACAGCATCTTGGGGGCGCCGGCCTCACCTTCGGCATAGAGCGCATCGAAACTGTCCTTGAGGTAGGCCAAGAACTGATCGCCTGAATTGAACCCCTGCGGCGTTGCAAATCGCATATCGTTGCAGTCCAGCGTGTAGGGCACGATCAGCTGATCCCGGCCGCCGATCTGCATCCAGTATGGCAGGTCGTCATCATAGGTGTCGGCGACATAGGCGAACCCACCTTCTTCGCTGACCAGACGCACGGTGTTGTCGGAACATCGCCCGGTGTACCAACCGCGCGGGCGTTCGCCGACAACCTCGGTATGCAGGCGAATTGCCTCAGCAATCTGGGCGCGTTCCTGCGCCTCGGGCATGTCCTTGTGTTCGACCCATTTGAAACCATGGCTGGCAATCTCCCAATCGGCATCCTTCATGGCGGCAACCTGATCCGGGGATCGTGCCAGGGCAGTAGCCACACCATACACCGTGATTGGCAGCTCCTTCATCAGCCGGTGCAACCGCCAGAACCCGGCGCGCGCGCCGTATTCGTAGATCGATTCCATGTTCCAATGGCGCTGAGCCGGCCATTGGGCAGCACCTACGATTTCGGACAAAAATGCCTCGGACGCTGCATCCCCATGCAATACACAGTTCTCGCCACCTTCTTCGTAGTTCAGGACAATCTGAACCGCGATTTTCGCCCCGCCCGGCCATTTGGCATTCGGCGGGTTGGCACCGTATCCGATCATATTCCGTGGGTAACGCGGTGGCTGCATGGGGACTTCCGAACTTTGAACTGTTTCGACAGGCTTATCCTAGAAATCCAGAGATGATTATCAAATCAAACCGAACGCTGTTTCGGCTTCTTTCGGCATTTCCCCTGTTTCGATGTTTGCGCCACACTGTCAGAAAGCGAAGTTACGCACCTGAAGGAGTTTCACGTGGCAGGCTATCTGACAACCCATGTACTGGACACCGCCCGGGGTTGCCCCGCCGCTGGCTTAAAAATCGCACTGTACCGGGTGTCCGGGAACTCGCACCGAAAGCTGGTCGAGATGGAAACCAACTCGGATGGACGTACTGACAGTCCAATCCTACCCACCGAAAAATTCAAGACCGGCACATACGAGTTGATCTTCTTTACTGGGGATTACCTACGTTCAACCGGCCAACATGGGGATGATCCCTTGTTCCTGGATCAGATCCCAATCCGGTTTGGTATGTCAGATGCCGAGGCGCACTATCACGTGCCGCTGCTTTTGTCGCCTTACGGCTATTCGACCTATCGCGGCAGTTGATCTGTCAGGTTTCGGCGCTTCGAACAACGCCACCGATACGCTCGATCATGAAATCCATGAACAATCGGGCTTTGGGGTCCTGATGACGCCGATGGGTGTAAAGGCACGCCATTTGAACCGGAACAGGGGGCGTGTCTTGCGCTACCGTGACGAGGCGCCCGGCAGCCAAGTGCTCTGCCACTTCAAAAACAGGCTTCATCGCAATGCCTTGGCCTGACAGCGCCCAATCGGTCAGCACGTCCCCATCATCACATTCGAATCGACCGGACACGGCAAACCGTTTTGGGCCGTCGGGGGTTTCCAACATCCACTGAAACTCGGTCGCACCGGGAAAGCGAAGATTCAAGCATTCGTGCTGGCCTTTGATCAGGTTCTCACCGGATTGCGGCATGCCCCGCCTCGCCACATAGTCGGGTGCGGCACACAACACCCTTTGACAATCCGCGATCTTACGAATGCGCAGGGTGCTGTCTTCCGGCTGCCCGATGAAGAAGGCCAGATCCAGCCCTTCGGTCGTCAGATCAACGGATCTATCCGTCAGACGCAATCGAACATCAATTTCGGGATAGTCGGCGAGAAAATCAGGCACATGCGGGGCTAGCAACCGCCGCCCAACCCCCAGCGGAGCCGCCACAAACAAGGACCCGCGCGGCGCTTCGGTCAGATGCGTTACCTGCGCCTCGGCCTCATCCACCGCATCCAGCACCGCCACCGCACCGGGGTAGAACGCCTTGCCCTGCTCAGTCGGCGACAGGTTACGCGTTGTACGCTGAAACAGCCGCACGCCCAGATGATCCTCAAGCTGCGAGATTCGCGCCGACGTCACCGCAGGGGAAATGCGCAAATCGCGCCCGGCGGCGGACATACTGCCCAAATCATAGACACGGACAAAGGTGCGAATATTGTCGAGATAGGACATCTTTTCGTTTTTTTTGATACAGTTTGACAATATACGGGAATACCGAAGAAAACCCCGTTTGCCTAGTGTGGCGGCACCTTATCGGAGACTTCAAAAAATGTACGACTTCGCCGTGTTCTGGGATTGGATGGCCTTTGCCGTGCGCTGGCTGCACGTGATCACGGCCATGGCCTGGATCGGATCGTCCTTTTACTTCATCGCGCTGGATCTGGGCCTGAACCGCAATATCCCCGGCCCAGCGGACGGCGAGGAATGGCAGGTCCATGGCGGCGGCTTCTATCACATCCAGAAATATCTGGTCGCGCCCGAACGGATGCCGGACCATCTGACCTGGTTCAAATGGGAAAGCTACTCGACCTGGCTGAGTGGTGCTGCGCTGTTGATGATCGTCTACTGGGTCGGTGGAGAGCTTTATCTGATCGACGCGGAAAAGGCCGATCTGGCGTTGTGGCAAGGCATTCTGATCTCGGCAGCCTCGCTAACTGTTGGGTGGCTGGTCTATGATTTCCTGTGTAAATCGGGGTTAGGAGAGCGCCCGACCCTGTTGATGGTTCTGCTGTTCGTGCTGCTGGTGGTCATGGGCTGGGGCTATAACCAGATTTTCACCGGTCGCGCCATGATGCTGCATCTGGGGGCCTTCACCGCTACGATCATGACGGCGAATGTGTTTTTCATCATCATGCCGAACCAGCGCATCGTTGTGGATGACTTGAAGAACGGGCGTACACCGGACCCGAAATACGGCAAGATTGCCAAGCTGCGGTCGACCCACAACAACTATCTGACTTTGCCGGTCCTGTTTCTGATGCTGTCGAACCACTATCCGCTGGCATTTGCCACCGAATACAACTGGATCATCGCGGCATTGGTGTTCCTGATGGGCGTGACCATCCGGCACTACTTCAACACACTCCATGCGCGCGCTGGAAACCCCACCTGGACCTGGTTGGCCACAGCCCTGCTGTTCATCGCCATCATGTGGCTGTCGACAGCGCCAATGTATAAGCCCCTGGAAGAGGCCGAAGCCAAACCGCTGACACCGTATGAACGGCGCTTTGCCGCCGCAGACGGGTTTGCCGAAGCGCATGATATCGTTCTGGGTCGCTGCTCCATGTGCCACGCCCGCGAACCGGTTTGGGAGGGTATCCTTTGGGCCCCCAAAGGTGTGCTGCTTGAAACCGAAGCTGATGTCGCGCGGAATGCGAAACAGATCTACCTTCAAGCCGGTATCACCCACGCGATGCCCCCGGCCAATATCACCTATATGGAGCCCGATGACCGCAGCGCGATCATCCGTTGGGTCCGCAACGCCGGGCTTTGACGCGCGCGGGAGTTCGCGCTGGCGAATGTTTCCCCCTTCCCCCGGGGCGCTCCAAATGATCTAACTTAACCTTAATCAGCCGCGTCATTTAGGCGGCATAAGTGATTTCGAGTTTGGGGGCAGTTGGAGCATCTTATGCAGGGATACAAGCCGCGGCGCGGTCTTACATGCTGGCTATTTGGTGCGCTGATGGTTTTTGCGCCCGCGATTGCCGAAGCATTGGAGACCACGCTGACCGTGCCCGGCGCCCCGAAAGAGGTGGTCGAGCGGCTAAAAGAAACCTCCTCAATCACTACGGCTGAAGAACGGGGTCTGGACACGCCGCTTGAAATTCTATCTGCCGCGCTTTCTGATTATCGAACACTGGTTCAAATTCTGTATGACGAGGGGTATTTCAGCCCTGTCGTCAGCATCAAGTTGGATGGGCAGGAAGCGGCCGAGATGAGCTCGCTCACCGTGCCAACCCAGATCAAGCGCGCGGCGATCACGATTGAGACTGGACCAACCTTTACCTTCGGCACCGCAATCGTGCAGCCGCAGGCGCCGGATACCGAACTGCCCGAAGGCTTTGCCACCGGCAAACTGGCGACAACGGGCGCTATTCAACAAGCGGCCTCAGCCGGCGTGCGCGCTTGGAAAGATGCAGGCCATGCAAAGGCCGATGTCGCAGATCAGCGCGTCATCGCGCGCCATGCTCAGGCGAGGCTGGACGCGGAAATCGACCTTGATCCGGGGCGGCGGCTGACCTTTGGCAAGATGTTTATCAAGGGCGATACAGACGTACGCCACCGGTCGATCGAAAAGATCGCCGGGTTTCCCACGGGTCAGGTCTATTCGCCTGCACAGGTGCAGAAGGTTGGAACTCGCCTGCGCCGCACAGGCACTTTCAGCACGGTCTCACTGCAAGAACGTGAAACCCCAAACCCGGACGGAACGCTTGATTTTGATGCCACCTTTGAAGACCTGCCCAAACGCCGCTTGACCCTGGGTTTCGAACTGGCTTCGCGAGACGGGATCGACCTGAGCGCGACCTGGACACATCGTAACGTCTTTCGCCGCGCTGAACGGCTGCGGTTCGAAGCCAGCCTACGAAACATCGGAGGGTCGGAAGATCTGGATGGCCGAATTGGCCTGAGACTGGATCAGCCCGACCGGCTTGGCCCCGATGACAATACGTTCTGGAGTGCGCTCTTGGAACGTCGCAATACCGATAATTACAACGTCTCGGTCGCGTCACTGGCGTATGGTGCCCGGCGCACGTTCTCGGATCAGCTCTACGCAGAAGCCTCGGCGGGCTTTCAATGGTCTGACGCGGATGACGCCTATGGCGACGGGCGCAAATTTCGCTATTTCATTCTGCCCCTCCGGTCAGAATGGGACCAGCGCGACAGTAAAGTCAGCGCAACGAAAGGCTTCTATCTCGACGCACAGGCTATGCCGTTCATCGGTCTGTCCGGCAGCGACACCGGGCTGCGGCTATTCTTTGACAGCCGAGCTTATACAAGCCTTGGAACCGGGGGCAGGCTGGTGCTGGCAGGCCGGATTCAACTGGGCTCGGTCATCGGGCCGCCCGCCGATGGGGTAACGCCAGACTTCCTTTTCTTCTCTGGCGGCGCTGGCACTGTACGCGGCCAACCTTATGAGAGCCTTGGGATTCCGGTTGGCACCGGTGTCGCAGGTGGCAAATCCTTCCTTGGTTTCTCCGGAGAGGTGCGGGGCAAGATCACTGACACCATCTCTCTGGTTGGGTTTTACGATTACGGTATCGTCGATACATCATCCTTCGTGGGCTCAGGCGCCGAAGACCATGCCGGCGCCGGGCTTGGTGTTCGGTACGATCTGGGCGGGTTCGGCCCGCTGCGCGTCGATTTGGCGGTGCCGGTGCAAGGCGACACCGGCGATGGCCTGCAATTCTATATCGGGATCGGACAGGCCTTTTGATGCGACGTCTCTCATATCCACTTCTAGTTGGTACCCTCATCGCCGTTCCGATGACCTCAGGTGCGCAGGAAGACGACGGAGGCAGTATGATCGAACGCTTTCTTCAGGACACTTTGTCCGGAGACAACCAGAACGTCACTGTCAAAGGCCTAGAGGGCGCGCTGAGCTCGCGCGCGACGATTCAGGAAATCTCGGTCGCCGATGACGAAGGGGTGTGGCTGACCATCAAAGGGGCAGAACTGGACTGGAATCGCCTCGCCCTGATCCGAGGACGGTTTTCAGTCAATGCCCTGACCGCGCAGGAGATCGATGTCGCACGCGCGCCTGGCACCACAACAACCGAAGACCCTCCGCCTTCGGCTGAAACGCAACCCTTTCAATTGCCGGAACTGCCCGTTTCGATTGAAATCGGTGAAATCCGTGTTGACGAATTGGCGTTGGGGCAACCGCTGATCGGGGTCGCAGCAGAGCTGAAAGTAACCGGGAACCTGTCTTTGGCAGATGGGACGCTGGATACCGATCTGGATATCACGCGGCTGGATCGCGCGGGGGATGAGATCACGCTTTCAGCCGGATTCCAGAATTCAAGCAGCCAGATCGATCTGGATTTGAACGTAATCGAAGCCTCGGGCGGTCTGATCTCCACCGCTTTACGCATTCCCGATAGCCCGCCTATCGGGTTGAGCGCCAAGGGCTCGGGCCCGGTTACGGATTTCACCGCCGATATCGGCCTGAGCAGCGACAACCAGCAACGTGTTGGCGGACAGGTCAAGCTGCGCGCCGCCCCTGATGTGGATGATACCGCCGCGGACGGTATCGCCTTTACTGCAGATATCAGTGGCGACATGACCCCGTTTGTTGCCAATGACATGGATGTTTTCTTTGGTCAGGACACACGCTTGTTGGTCGATGGCCAAACGCAGCCCGAAGGCGCGTTGATCATCAACGATCTGGCCTTTACCTCACAAGCGTTGAAACTGGAGGGTAAGCTGGAACTGGCAACCGGTGGGGCGCTGCAGCTGGCCGCGCTGCAAGGACGGATTACACCGCCAAATGGCGAAACCGTTGTCTTACCTGCTTCGGGTGGAGAAACCTCAATCGAAGCGGCCCAGATTTCGGCGCTGTTTGATCAGGCAAATGGCAACCTTTGGGATCTGAGCTTAACGGCAGACGCGTTTAAGTCCCCACAGATCGCCTTGGACCGAGCGCAGATTACCGCGCAAGGCTCGTTGGAACAGGGGAATGTAACCAAGGTTGAAGGTGATGTTCAGGCCGCGCTTGACGGTATTGATCTGGAAGACCCCGCGCTGAACAGCGCACTGGGGGATCGGGTCACGCTGGACGGGCTGTTCGACTACAGCACCGATGAAAATTTGAACCTTTCGGGGTTTGAGCTGGTCGGGACCGACTACACACTGGGTGTTGACGCATTGATCAGCGGCTTGACCAGCGGTTTGAAAATTGACGGCTCAGCCACGCTGGATGCAACCGATCTGTCCCGTTTCTCCGACCTCGCCAAACTGGACCTTGGGGGTCAGGTGTCGGCACGGCTGACAGGCAGTGGTTCCCCGTTAGAGGGGAGCTTTGACGGTAAACTTGAGGTTCAAGGCGATGATCTTTCCACCGGGCGTGATGATATCGACCCGGTTATTCAGGGCAAAACAACGATAACCGTGGACGCCAAGCGCGGAACAGATGGCATCACGTTGCGCGATTTCACTCTGATCGCGGACGCTGCACGGGCGCAGGCCGACGGGACCGTCACAACACCTGATGGCAATCTGTCCATCGATGGTCAGGTCAAACTATCCGCCCGTGATCTGTCCGTTTTCTCAGGGCTGGCGCAGCGGGACCTAGGCGGGTCGCTACAGGCCAGTTTGGATGGCAGGGGAACGGTACAGACCCTTGAATTCGATGGCACCGCAAGCGTCACAGGTCGAGATATCAAAACCGGAATGGACGAGATTGATCCGCTGCTGAGCGGTGAAACCTCGGTCGTGTTTGACGGGGCGCTGTCGCAAGATCAGATCACGATCCGGCAGGCTACGGTGAATGGCCAAGCTGTCTCTGGTCAAGTTGCCGCCACAATCGACGATCCGACCGGAGAGATAGCGGTCGACGGAGAGGCTAGCTTGAACATCCCGGACCTGTCTCTCTTTTCAGGACTGGCCAAGCGAGAATTGGGCGGCTCCGTTGATGCAAATGTGCAAGGGAATGGGGCTGTCGGCAGCAAGGCTTTCGACGTGAAGGGCACAGTTGCAGCGGACGATATCCGCACCGGAATCGACCAGTTGGATGGGCTGGCTCAGGGTCGAACAACCCTGAACGTAGACGCGCTGAACGGTGATGAAGGTTTGAACATTCGTACCTTCCGCCTGCAGGGCACGGCCCTATCTGCGAATGCATCGGGCCAACTGAGCCGCGATGCGGGTGGGCTCAGCTTTACTGCCGCGCTGGACAATCTCGGACGGCTTTCAAACACACTATCCGGCCCACTGAGCCTGGATGGTAATGTTGCCCCTACTGGTTCGGGGTTGGAGGGAAAGCTCAACCTAAAAGGACCCGACAGCTCGTATGCAAGCCTGACAGGCACGGTCGACACAGATGGCGCAGCCAATCTGGATTTTGATGCCAAGTTAAACCGGATCGAACGCTTTGCACCCGATTTCCCCGGGACAGTTGCCGCGACCGGCAATGCAAAACGAGCCAAGGGCGTTTGGACCATCGATGCCAAAGCCGAAGGGCCTGCGGGGATCAACAGCACCGTGGCCGGCACGTTTGACGAGACTGCAGGCACTGCTGATCTGAGGGCTCAGGGCGGGCTCAACCTGGGGATCGCCAACGTCTTCCTCACACCCAACAAAATCGATGGCTCGGCTCGGTTCGACCTTGCGTTGCAAGGAGAGCCAGCGCTGGAGTCGCTGCGGGGGTCGATCACCACATCCGGGACATCCTTCGCCATTCCCACCGCGGGTCAAACCGTGACTGGGATCAGCGGATCGGTCGATCTGGCGCAAAGCCGCGCCACGATCTCGCTAAACGGTGGCATGCGTGCCGGTGGTGGATTTTCCGTCACAGGGCCGGTCGATCTGAAACCACCCTTCAATGCACAGATCACTACGCGGCTGGACAACCTCGTTTTAACGGATCAATTGCTTTACGAGACCAAGCTAAACGGCCAGATCGCGATGACCGGGGCCCTGGCCGGGAACAGCAGCCTGGCAGGGCAGATCACCTTTGAAGAAACCAATATCAATCTTGCGGCAGCCTCTGGCGCAGTGGGCGCTGCCCCGATCCCCGAGATTACGCATATCGGAGAAAGCCGTGCGCAATACATCACACGAGAGCGCGCACAGCTGGTCACAAAAGACCAATCCGGCCAAAGCGCCTCCAGAATTGCGCTGGACATCATATTGTCTGCACCCAAAGCCGTGTTCGTTCGCGGGCGCGGCGTTAATGCTGAACTGGGCGGGCGCATCGCTATTGGCGGCACCACGCGATCTGTCGTGCCATCGGGTCAAATCGAACTGATCCGGGGGAATTTCGACATATTGGGACGCCGCCTTGCACTGACCAAAGGGATCGTAACGCTGCAAGGCGATCTGACCCCGTATATCGAATTCGCCTCATCAGCCAGTACACCCGATGGAACCGCAACGATCGAGATCGCGGGTCCGCTGGATGCGCCAGAAGTTGATGTCTTTTCCGACCCCGAGCGCCCAGCCGAAGAAGCCTTGGCCATGCTTCTGTTTGGAAATCGCTTCTCGGAACTGTCCCCCTTTGTCATCGCGCAGATGGCAGCATCACTGGCACAACTGAGCGGTGCCGGGGGTGATGCCACCAAAGGGTTGCGTGAATCTACCGGTGTGGATTCAGTCGATATCGGAGCGACCGAAGGCGGCGCAGGCCGTCTAGGCGCTGGTGCCTATCTGGGGGACAATCTGTACACGGATTTCACCGTCAACACCGAAGGCGATACCGAGGTGAACCTGAACTTGGACATCAACGACAACTTCACCGTCCGAGGGACTGTAGACGGACGCGGTGAAACCGGGATTGGTCTGTTCTTCGAGCGTGACTACTGAAGGTTCACTTGAAACAAAGCTGCCAATACAAAAAAAGGCCGATCCAAAGACCGGCCTTTTCCTGCAGTCTGGCGTTCGATCAGAAGTTGAACTGAACACCAAAGTCAGCGATGGTCTGAGCTTCGCCCGCACGACCGACCTTTTCACGACCAACTGCACCGCGCAGCGTTGCGCCGTTGCCCAGATCATAGATCGCGCCAACACCATATTGCTGCGTATCACCTTCGGCCGAACCATCACCGTAAGCCGCTGTAATGGTGGTGGCGGCACCAAGGTTATAGGCAAGCGACGCACCATAAACAGTGCCGTCGGTATCTTCTCCAAAATCATTGACCGGCGTGTCACCATCACGTCCAACGAACAGTGTTCCGCTAAAGTCTCCGAGCTCAGCGCCCAGAGCCAGAACAATCAGATCCTGTTTGTCGCCACCAGCAACGGCTTCGGTCTGACCGTAGATCACTGTGGCAGAATAATTGTCGAAGATGTATGTCGCACTGACGTCCCAGCGATCTGCGCCATTGATGGCATCGGTGTCATAGGACGCCCCAAAGGCCAAGTCTCCAACCGCATATTGGAAGAACACCGCATTCGAACCTGCACCGGTCGATGAATACTCCAGGAAATCGTAATCGACACCAGAATATTGACCCAGAAACTCCTCTAGACCCGGTTCGTTACCAAAGTACAGGTCCGAGTTGTCAAACGCGCCAGAGACGTTGCCCGCATCGACACGCAGACCGCCAAAGATGACCGAGAAGCGAGCACCGTTCAAACCGGCTGTGTTTGCCTCGCCGGTATCGCTGTCTTCATCGGCCTGCAATCGAACCCGCGCCGAGAATCTGACCCCGGTATCAGTTTCCACATCCCCGTCGATGTTCAGACGAAAGCGGGAAACCAGAATTGTGTCGCTCACATTCGAGTCGGTTGATCGATCTTCCTGATACCCGATACCAAAACGGCCATAACCGCTGAATTTCACCTCTGCTGCCGCGACACTTGCAGTCGCGATTAGCGCTGTTGTTGCGAAGAGAACATGTTTCATGTCGTTTTCCGTAAATGTGTGAATAGGCGAGCTATGAAAATTCGCTCGAGCCCTAATCGAACAGATCAGTTCAGTTCACAAGATGCTCAGAGCAGTTTTCACCCAGCGCTTTCTTTAACCCGCCTTCTTGCGGCGTGCTTTGACGGCAAAACACCTCATCAAAGGGGCGCTTTTGAGTTTACCAGGCGGTATGCGAACATGGTGTGCGAACTTGGTAACCTATTGTTAGAAATAAGCATATAATCCATGTGCCTGTTTCTAGACCTTCGAAGTGCCGTAGCGGAACAGCGTAGTGAGCCTTTTGCGCGGATCAGGGGCACACGTCCTAAAAGCCACAGTTTCAAAACTCAAATATTTGTGATCCAGCGCAGCCCTTGTAAAGTTTCTTTCTGATACCTAATGCGCCCAAGGCGAGTGGCATGTGATGCCTGCACCGAAGTTGGCACCACGTTATTCTGGGCGAATACACCGCCACCTTGGACGAGTATCGATCAGGCCTGAAATTCAAGCGGAACGGGGTGTCCAGTTGAACATTCCTAATCCCGAAAAGACCAACAACCATGATGGGGGCTTAGAGACTGATCTGGAGCAGTCTATTGACCTCAATTCATACGTGATTCAGGGCGACAAACGAATTGAGGCCGAACCGTTCACGCCCAAACCCTCAGGAAACGAGAACAGGGTATCTCGTTCATCGTGATGAATTCCTAGCGGCCAGAAACAAATTAAAGACTTGGAATCAATATAATACAGAACATGTCGCGAAATGCACTGCGCCTGCAACTCGTGCGTCATGAACTGCAGGCCCCATTCGTTTCGAATTTTCGACGTTTCGTACCAAGCTTGTTGCCTGTTTCAGGCATTTGTTCGAAAAGGTAGCGGGCTGCGGTTGTTGCAGCGCGTTTAACCAGTGTGTTTGGTAACGAGTAATGCCTGATGAAGGAGGGGGTTAAATCCGAAATCGGGGGAAAACGAAAGTGGTACTTACAAACCGTTTCAGCATTCAAGCATTTGATACGTTCACCTTCCTGCGTGCCGCTATCCAAGTCAGCGAGAAACGCGGGGAGGTGTTCTTTTTTCGCTAACGTCAGCGAAAACCTGTCCCTAATAAACAGCCCTGGCGTGATCAGGCTTCGACACTCTGCAGCCCTTCGGAGCAGGCGAGGCTTGCCAACCAATCGCGTACCGCACCGGTGCGGCTGCGGGCAACGGTCACTTTCTCACCGTTGCACAGAACGACATGTCCGATCTCATTCAAACTACGTGCGATGTCGACGCAGGAATTGGCAACCCAACACGAACGATGCACCTGCAACCCTGCCCCTGTGGGCAGCTGGGTCAGAATCCCCTTGAACGTAGAGCGCACCAACACTTCACGATCATCAAGCTGCACTGTCACATAGTGCTGGTTTGCCTGAACAAACTTGATGTCCTTGATCAGGAAGCTCTGACCATTTGCCGTCACCACCCCGGTCGCATTGTTTTCGGGCGTATCCTCGATTGGGCCCTCGCTTTCCCCTAGCCGGTCCAGATAAGGTGGCAAAACCCAAACGATAACAATGCTCTCAATCCCGACGATCAGCAGGTACTGCGGCAGGAGCATAGGCATATACATGAAATCTGATGTCTGAAACAGATTAAGCACCCAGTTCGTCGCAAGCTCGGCAAACGTCATAGCGCCAAGCGCCACGGGAATACATGTGACAGGCGAGAAGAATCTTTTGATGCCCAAAAAACTGCTGCCGCTGGCTTGAACCAGGATCATGAGAAAGGCGGATCCCATGTATCCGATCAACATCGACAACCAATAAACCGCACGACCAAACCCGCTTAACCGGTCAGCAAACAAAGACGATGTCGCGCCGATCAGCAACAGCATCAAAGGCACCAGAAATAAGATAAAATTCCTGGAAAGAAAGAAACTGAGCAGGGTGTTCAAAGTTGCACGAACCGTCACCCGCGGTAGCACGACATATGTAATGTCGGCCTGTTTCAGTCTGAGATACACATCGTTGAGTGTCATATCGCCCTGCTGCTCTGGTCGCGCCCAAGTCCTTCCCTTTGGGCAATCCCCTTAGATTTGATGCCTTTGCTTCTCCTTGCCCTGCGGCGAATGGAGGCGTTCTTGTGACGTTTTCGCATTCGGGGATGTGTAGAAACAGACAATTGTGGCGCAAATGGTGCAAAGAAAGTCCAAAATAATGCAGCAGGGAGTGACGTAGCGGCACTTAGGAAAAGGGCGGCCCCATCGGACCGCCCTTGCAGATTCATCGCTGCCTAAGATCACTCTGCCGCGATAGCGTCTTCGATCTTTTCGACGCGGATCGCTGAGAACTTGAATTCGGGGATTTTGCCATAGGGATCGATGGCCGAGTTGGTCAGGATGTTCGCGGCAGCCTCGACATAGGCAAACGGGATGAACACCATATCCTCGGCAATCGCCCTGTCCGCGCGCACCATGATCTCGATCGAGCCGCGACGCGTGGTCAGACGGATCGTCTCACCCGGTTCGATGCCCATCAGTTTCAGGGTACGCGGGTTCATCGAGCAATTCGCTTCAGGCTCCACCGCGTCCAGAACAGTGGCGCGGCGGGTCATGGAGCCGGTGTGCCAATGCTCCAACTGACGGCCAGTTGTGGCGATCATCGGATAATCCTCATCCGGGGCCTCATCCGGTGGGATGATGCTGGCCGGTGTGAACTTGGCCTTGCCATCGGTGCGTGGGAAGCCATCCCCGAACACAATGGACTGGCCCGGATCGGTTTCGCTGAGCGACGGATAGGTGATCGTCTCGGTTTCAAGCCGTTCCCAGGTGATGTTGTCGAGAGACTCCATCGTTAGCTTCATCTCGTTGAAGACCTGAGAGACATCCGTGTAGTCCCAGTTCAGCCCGATGCGCTGCGCCAGATCGACGGTGATCGCCCAATCCTCACGCGCTTCCCCCGGAGGGGCCACAGCCGGACGCACCCGCTGCACCTGACGGTTGGTGTTCGACACGGTGCCGTTCTTCTCATACAGCGCCGAGGCCGGCAGGATGATGTCGGCATAGTTCGCCGTTTCGGTCAGGAAGATATCCTGAACGATCATCAGATCCAACTTGGCCAAGGCCTCGCGCGCGTGGTTCACATCCGGGTCGGACATGGCCGGGTTTTCACCCAGAATGTACATACCCTTGATGTTGCGCGCATAGATCTGATCGATGATCTCGGTGACAGTCAGGCCCTTTTCATTCGAGAAGTCATCCGAGCCCCAGACATCCATAAACTGCGCCCGAATGCTGTCATCCGTAACCGTCTTATAGTCCGGTAGGAACATCGGGATCAGACCGGCATCGGATGCCCCCTGCACGTTGTTCTGACCGCGCAGCGGGTGCAGACCCGCACCGGGCTTGCCGACATTGCCCGTCATCAGCGCCAGGCTGATCAGGCAGCGCGAGTTGTCGGTGCCGTGGATATGCTGGCTGACGCCCATACCCCAGAAGATCAAGCCAGCTTTGGCCTGCGCAAAGGTGCGGGCCACACGGCGCAACTGATCGGGTTCGATGCCACAGATCGGTGCCATCGCCTCGGGCGTAAACTGGCGCAGGTGCTCTTTCTCGGCCTCCCAATTCTCGGTCCAGCGGTGGATGTACTGGCTGTCGTAGAGTTCCTCTTCGACGATCACATTCATGATCGCGTTGAGCATCGAGACATCAGCACCGGGGCGGAACTGCAGCATCTCATCGGCAAATTTGCGCATGCCAACACCGCGCGGGTCCATCACGATCAGCTTGCCGCCGCGCTTGGTGAACTGCTTGAAGTAGGTCGCGGCCACAGGGTGGTTTTCGATCGGGTTGGCCCCGATGATAATCGCCACATCCGCGTTTTCGATCTCGTTGAAGGTCGCAGTCACGGCGCCCGATCCCACGTTCTCGATCAGGGCTGCCACCGACGACGCGTGGCACAGACGGGTGCAGTGATCGACGTTGTTGTGCTTGAACCCCTGACGGATGAACTTCTGGAACAAATACGCCTCTTCGTTGGTGCATTTGGCCGAACCAAAGCCCGCAACGCTGCGCGGGTCTTCCTGACGCAGAGTTTTCAACTTGGAGGCCGCCAGATCCATCGCTTCTTCCCATGTCGCTTCGCGGAAATGGGTGTCCAGATTGCCGGGATCGACGTTCAGCCCCTTTTCAGGCGCATCCTCGCGCCGGATCAGCGGCTTGGTTAGGCGGTGGGGGTGGTGGATGTAGTCAAAGCCAAAGCGGCCCTTGACGCACAGACGACCTTCGTTAGCGGGGCCATTGATGCCCTCGACATATTTCACCTTGCCGTCTTTGACCTTCAGCGAGACCTTACAGCCCACGCCGCAGAACGGGCAGACGCTTTCGGTTTCGCTGTCATAGTCCTTGCTGTCACCCTTCTGCTGGTCGTCCAGCACGGTAGCAGGCATCAGCGCGCCGGTCGGGCAGGCTTGAACACATTCGCCACATGCCACGCAAGTTGATGCGCCCATTGGGTCGTTCTGGTCAAACACCACCTGCGCGGTGTGGCCGCGACCGGCCATGCCGATCACGTCATTCACCTGCACGTCACGGCAAGCGCGAACGCAGAGGTTGCAGTTGATACAGGCATCCAGATTGACCCGCATCGCAACGTGGCTGTCATCCAGCAGAGGGATTTTCTCGGCCTCTTTCGCCGGGAAACGGCTGTCGCTGACATCGTTCAGCTTGGCCATGTCCCAGAAGTGGCTGGAGGCGTCATGTGCCTCTTCCGGCTGATCGGCGACCAGCAGTTCCATGACCATGGCGCGCGATTTCTCGGCCCGGTCGCTGTCGGTCTTAACGACCATACCGTCTGCGGCGGGGCGGATGCACGAGGCGACCAGCGTGCGCTCGCCTTCCACCTCAACCATACAGGCGCGGCAGTTGCCGTCCGGGCGATAACCCGGCTGCGGCTTGTGGCACAGGTGCGGGATGGTGAACCCCTGGCCCTTGGCGGCTTCCCAGATGGTCCAGCCCTCAGGCACGGTGACATCTTCGCCGTTCAGGTTGAAGGTGACGGTCTTGGTTGGGCTTGCGTCTAGCATGGCTCTGTCTCCCCTCAGATTTCGTCAGCGAAATGTTTCATGACAAGGCGGATCGGGTTCGGGGCCGCCTGCCCCAGACCGCAGATCGAGGCATCGCCCATGACCTGACACAAGTCCTCAAGCAGGTCCTGATCCCACTTGTCTGCCTGCATCAGTTTGACCGCCTTTTCGCAGCCTGCCCGGCAAGGCGTACACTGGCCGCAGCTTTCGTCTTCGAAGAAGCGCAGCATGTTCAGCGCCGCATCGCGGGCGGTGTCCTGATCGGATAGAACCACCACAGCGGCCGAGCCGATGAAGGTGCCATGCGGTTGCAGCGTGTCGAAATCCAGAGGAATGTCATCCATCGACGCGGGCAACACGCCCGAAGACGGGCCGCCCGGCTGGTACGCCTTTAAGGTCTGGCCCTCGGCCATGCCACCGGCAGCTTCGATCACGTCCAGAATGGTCGAACCGGCGGGCAACAGGTAAACACCCGGCTTCGCCACACGGCCAGAGACCGAATAGCTACGCAGTCCTTTGCGACCATTCTTTTCGGTGCTGTTGAGGCATTCAGGTCCTTCACGGCACACTTTGGTGACCCAATACAGTGTCTCGACATTGTGCACGAGTGTCGGGCGATTAAAGACCCCAACCTGCGCCACAAACGGAGGACGGTGACGCGGCAGGCCCTTCTTGCCTTCGATCGACTCGATCATCGCGGATTCTTCGCCGCAGATATAGGCACCGGCACCCCGGCGCAGGTCGATGTAGCCTTCTTCGACGATCCCTGCCTGCTCCAACGCGGCGATTTCGCGACGCAGGATTTCCAGCACGGCCGGGTATTCGTCGCGCATGTAGATAAAGCAGGTCTCCGCTTCGACCGCCCATGCTGCGATCAACATGCCTTCAAGGAAGACATGCGGCGTGCGCTCCAGATAATAGCGATCTTTGAATGTGCCGGGCTCGCCCTCGTCGCCATTCACGGCCAGATAGCGCGGACCTTCGTTCATGCGAACAAAGCCCCATTTCTTGCCGGACGGGAAGCCAGCGCCGCCCAGACCGCGCAGGCCCGAGGACAGAACGTCTTCCTGCACCTTCTCCCAATCGCCGCCCTCGCGCAGCTCTTTCAGCTTGGCGTAACCGCCTTCGGCCTCATAGGTAGCGAAGGTTTCGTAGTCAGGCAGATGGGCATGGGTGTCATCGGCAGCAATTGCAGCCTGCACCTTTTCGGGGGTCGCATGGTCAATGTGGTTGTGGCCGATCTCAAGCACCGGAGCGGTGTCACAGCGGCCCATGCAAGGGGCGCGGACAACACGAACCTCGGACGGGTCCAGTCCGTCTTGCAGCGCTTTTTGCAGCTGTTGGGCACCGGCCATCTCGCAGGAAAGGGAATCACAAACGCGGATCGTCAGCGCGGGCGGAGGTGTCTCGTCTTCTTTCACTACGTCGAAATGAGCATAAAAGGTCGCGGTCTCATAGATTTCAGCCTGTCCAATCCGCATCTCGACCGCCAGCGCAGCGATGTGGTCGGCGCTGATATGGCCATGTTCGTCCTGAATCAAATGCAGAAATTCGATCAGCAGGTCGCGGCGACGCGGGCGGTCGCCCAACAGGCGCGCGATTTCGGCCTGCGCCTCGTCCGAGAATTGACGGCCTTTGGGCGTGTGCCGCCCTTTGCCTTTACCTGACTTCCAGACGCCCTTTGGTGCGCCTGATGGCTTGGTATCTAATGGTGCCATGATGCCCTCCGATTAAGGCCCCGTGTCTCATCAGACCAGCATATCGTCAAATCGCATTTGGCTATCGCACGATAACGACACCTTATCACCGCAAAGAGGTCACCACAGAGCGCAGCGCTTGTATGGTTGGCAATTCGGGATCTCGGCTCAGGGTCGCCAGACAAATCGGCTTACTGACCACCGGATCGACCAAGGGCAGCACTTTTGTACCCTTCAGTTCGCCCAGCGCACGCACCAGAACCCGTGGCACAACGGTCGCCGCTAGCCCTTCACGAGCCATCACCATCGAGGCCGTGAAGCCGCTGGTTTCAGCCACGACATCCGGATGCAAACCTTGGTCCGCGAAAATTCGATCCAGAATACGACGGTTCTGCATTTGTGGCTCCAACAGGCTGAGCGGGAACTCGGCCACGCGCGCCCATGGGATCGGGTCGGTTTCAGCGGTCATATGCGACGGCACCAACAGCACATAGGTTTCTTCGTATAATGACTGCACCTGCCGCAGATCGGTACCGATACTGTCGCCATAGGTGATGCCCGCGTCCAGGCTGCCCTCATCCAGCCGGTGTTGAATGGCGGTGGCTGACATGGTTTCGATCCGTGTGATGATGCGGGGATGCGCGTCGCGCAGCCGCTTGATCAGGCGGCCCGTAAAGGCAATGGCGGTCGGGATCACGCCCAGGATCAGCGTCCCGGTAATCTCACCCTTTGCGGCCAGAACCTGTTGCTCCAAAGCTTTGGTATCGTCGAGAATACGCCGGGCCCGCAGGACAATCATCTCACCCTCTTCGGTCAGACCCTGAAACCGGTTCGCGCGACGTACAATCGAGACGCCAAGCCGATCCTCAAGATTTCGGATTCGCATCGAGAACGCAGGCTGCGAGATCCCGCATTCCTCGGCCGCCTTGGCAAAGTGACGATGCCGCGCAAGGGCGCTGAGCAATTGCAGGTCGCGGATTTCAATCATGTAGTGCAGTCTCGGATCATGGCTTGCCCCTTACACTAGCGGGCTCTGCGCCCGAGCGGAATGCATGATGCGTTCAAGCCATAAGCAAGCTGTTCCATCAGACCGATGTTACGGGCATTCCATATCGGGACACACTAGACAAATACGTGCGTCCGTAAGAACCTGTGCGCAAACAATATCCAGGGAGATGCTTTAATGAAACTGATTGCGGGTACGGCATTAGCCGTCATTCTGTCCTCGACCCATGCCTTTGCCGCAGGGGAATGCGCGACAGGTAAGACCCTTACGGATGGCACGCTGACAATCGCCACCGGAAACCCGGCCTATTATCCTTGGGTGATGAATGACGCACCCGAAAGTGGTGAAGGGTTTGAAGCTGCCGTTGCCTACGCCATCGCCGAGAAGATGGGCTTTGAGGCCAACAGTGTCACTTGGGTGCGCACCAGCTTTGACGAGGCCATCCAGCCCGGGGCAAAGAACTTTGATTTTAACATGCAGCAATATTCGATCACGCCCGAGCGCGAAGAGATGGTCGATTTCAGCCTGCCCTATTACACGTCCGCAATGGCGGTTCTGACCACGCAAGGTGTGGTGGATGCAGGAGCCGAGGCAACGCTGGACAGCTTGAAGGGACTGAAATGGGGCGCAGTCGCTACGACCACCGCGATACCGATGTTGAATGACGTGATTCAGCCCGCAAGTGATCCCCTGCTTTACAATGACAATGCAGATGTGAATGCCGCGATCATGGCCGGCCAGATTGATGCTGCCCTCTACGATCTGCCCACGGCCTTGTATCTGTCAGCGGTCGTGGTTGAAAACGGGGCATTGCTGGGGCAGTTTTCACCCGATCAATCAGAAAGCCCTGATCAATTCGGCCTTTTGATGGAGGACGGCAATCCACTCAAGGAATGCGTCAACGCTGCCATCTCGGAATTGGTTGATAGCGGAGAGCTTGCCGCCATCGAAACCCAATGGCTGTCCGAAGCCACCGGAGTTCCGGTTATCCAGTAAATGAACGACGCGTCACTACAAAATCCACCCGAACCCCAAGGTTCGGGCCCAACACGCCGCGAGCTCTATGAGGCTGGGGTCAGGCGACGCTCCAACCGTATCGCCCTGATCTCAACGGTCAGTGTGGTCCTTGCGCTGATCATCCTGATCCCGCTTGCCCCCGGTTGGGAGGCTGTTCAGCGCGCCTTTTTCAACGGCAGGGTCTTTGCAGCGACCTTTCCCGGCTTGCTGGAAGCCTTTGTGCTGAACGTGATGATCTTTGCCTGGTCCGCACCGTTGATCGCAGTGACGGGTTTGATGATCGCACTTTGCCGGGATACGCGCGCACCCGCGCTGTTTCCTTTGCGCCTTTTCGGGATCGCCTATACCGACATTTTCCGCGGCTTGCCTGTGGTTCTGGTGATCTACATTATCGGCTTCGGCGTCCCTGGGCTGGGCCTACCGCGGCCATGGAATAGCCCTTATATCTGGGGCACCCTGGCGCTGGTTCTGGTGTATTCGGCTTATGTGGCCGAGGTGATCCGATCCGGCATCGATTCGATCCACCAGTCGCAACGCTCTGCTGCGGCCTCGCTGGGGCTAAGCGCGCAAGACACCATGCGCTTCGTGGTGCTGCCGCAGGCCATCCGCAACGTGGTGCCTGCCAATATGAACCTGTTCATCGCGCTGCAAAAAGACGTGGCGCTTTTGTCTTTCATCGGACCGGTCGAGGTGTTTCGTCAGGCTGGGGTCTACAAATCGCTCTATGCGAACTTCACACCCTATGTAGGGGCCGCGCTGATCTTCCTTGCGCTGACCATCCCCGCAACACGCTATGCCGATTACCTCATGAACAAACAGAACCGGGCGCGAACATGACGGCGAAGCTGAGTTTACGAGGTGTGCGCAAACGGTTCGGTGATCATGAGGTTTGCAAAGGCATCGATCTTGATGTGGCCGAAGGGGAAATGGTCTGCCTGATCGGGGCGTCCGGGTCTGGCAAATCCACGCTGCTGCGCTGCATGAACCTGCTTGAGCCTGTCGACGACGGCACGATCTGGCTGGACGGCAAGGATATATCGGAACCCGGGCTGGATCCTCAGCCCGTGCGCCAGCAGATTGGCATCGTGTTTCAAAGCTACAACCTGTTTCCCCATATGACGGCGGTTGAGAACGTGATGCTTGCGCCACGCCGCGTGCACGGCCTCAGCCGGGACAAGCTGCGCCCAGAGGTCACGCAGCTTTTTGCCCGCTTCGGGCTAGAAGACCGGATGCAGCACTATCCCGATCAGCTTTCAGGCGGACAGCAGCAGCGCGTAGCAATCATCCGGGCGTTGGCAATGCAGCCGCAGATCATGCTGTTTGACGAAATCACAAGCGCCTTAGACCCCGAACTTGTCGGCGAAGTGCTGGACGTACTGCGGGACCTGCATCAGCAGGGTATGACCATGGTGCTTGCCACCCATGAGATGGGATTTGCCCGAGAACTGGCAGACAAGGTCTGTTTTCTGGACGCAGGTCGCATTCTGGAACAAGGCACACCCGAACAGCTGTTTTCCCAACCACGCGAGCCGCGCACCAAGGCCTTTCTGTCGCGCGTCCTATGACCCTATGCATCATGATGCGCTGGGTGATCTCAGCACCAATCGCAATGCCCGTTGCGAGACTTTAGGTGTTGAACAGAAAGTGCATCACATCACCATCTTTGACGATGTAGCCTTTGCCCTCAGCCCGCATCTTGCCCGCCTCTTTCGCACCCTGTTCGCCATTCGCGGCAATGTAGTCGTCATAAGCAATGGTCTCGGCCCGGATAAAACCCTTCTCGAAATCGCCGTGGATCACACCCGCGGCCTGCGGTGCGGCAGTGCCGGTGCGGATGGTCCAGGCGCGGGCCTCTTTCGGGCCAACGGTGAAATAGGTTTCTAGTTTCAGCAGGTCGTACCCAGCGCGGATCAGGCGGTCGAGGCCGGGCTCTTCCAGACCCATCTCTTCAAGGAACATCTGGGCCTCATCCTCTTCCAGAAGGCTGATCTCTTCTTCGATCTTGGCGCTGATGATGACATGGGAATTGCCCTGCGCCGCCGCCATTTCGGCGACCTTGGCTGAATACTCATTCCCTACGGCCGCTTCTTCTTCGGAAACGTTGCAAACATAAAGCACCGGCTTGGTGGTCAGCAGTTGCAGCATCTTCCAGGCCTTGGCGTCCTCGGCAGATACCGCGACCAAACGCGCAGGTTTGCCGTTTTCCAACATCTCTTGCGCCTCTGCCAGCAAACGGTCCTGCTGCTGCGCCTCTTTGTCATTGCCCTTCAGCTTGCGCACCAGATTGACGCGGCGCTTTTCGATGCTTTCCAGATCGGCCAGCATTAGCTCGGTCTCAATCGTGTCCGCATCGGCCACCGGATCAACGCGTCCATCCACATGAGTCACATCGCCATCTTCGAAACAGCGCAACACATGGGCGATGGCGTCTGTCTCACGAATATTGGCCAGAAACTGGTTACCCAGCCCTTCCCCCTTCGACGCCCCCTTCACCAGACCGGCAATATCCACAAAGGTCATACGCGTCGGGATGATTTGTTTCGACGCGGCAATCGCCGCCAGCTTGTCCAACCGGTCATCCGGCACGGCCACATCGCCAACATTGGGCTCAATCGTGCAAAACGGGAAATTCGCAGCTTGCGCCGCAGCTGTTTTGGTCAGCGCATTGAACAGGGTCGACTTGCCCACATTCGGCAGACCCACGATTCCCATTTTAAAGCCCATGATGGCCTCCTGAAGCGATGTGACGGCGTCTTCTATGCACCTGAGTTGGAATGCGCAAGCAATAGCTCGGGCCCGCGAAACATGGGGCGGATAGGTCACATCACAAAACTGTTCCCCAATCGTGTTCTTGTACCAATTGAAAAATACGATTTAGGGTAGCCACTTAGCGCATGTAGACATAACGATTGAAGAACTCCGGCTATGAAGACTTTCCTTTTCGCGTCCTTGATTGCACTTTCCACCCCGGCAGTTGTGCAGGCCCAGACCGTGATCTTTGGGGCCGGCTATGCAGATTATTCTGACAGTGCGTCGGTGGATCAGGGCATTGTATCCCTTGAATATCAGCATCGCCCCTTCCATCAGGCAACCCGGTTCAGTGCGACCTGGGGTGCGGCCCTTTCGGTTGACGAAGACGGCGATACCCATATCGGCGCAGGCCTCGTCGGCATCTACAATCTGAATGACCGCTGGTTCGTCGAAGGCAGCGTGATGCCCGGCTATTACAACGAAGGCAACGATCTGAACGATCTGGGCGGCAATTTTCAGATCCGCAGCTTGCTGGGGCTGGGCTATACCTTAAATGGCGGGAACAAAGTGTCGGTGGCGATCACTCACAAGTCCAATGCCAGCACAGAGGAATTCAACCCCGGCGTAAACGCGGTGCTCGTGCGGTATCATCTGGGCTTCTGAGCCGATCAGACCCGGGCGGGATTGATTTTCGGGTAAAGTTTCTGCACATCAGGTTCAAACCTGACTGCTAGGACACCCGATGACCCGTATCGACACGAAGTTCGCCGCCCTGAAAGCCGAAGGCAAGAAAGCATTTGTTGCCTATATCATGGCGGGCGATCCCGACTATGACACCTCGCTAGAGGTGGTCAAAGGCCTGCCTGCGGCAGGCGTCGACGTGATCGAGCTGGGCCTGCCCTTTACCGACCCGATGGCGGATGGGCCCACCATTCAGGCCGCGGGTCAACGGGCGCTGGATCAGGGCATGACGCTGAAGCGCACCCTCGACCTGGCCCGCAGCTTCCGCGAAACAGATGACACCACACCGATTGTTTTGATGGGCTACTACAATCCGATCTACAGCCACGGTGTTGATGCCTTTCTGGGCGACGCTAAAGCTGCAGGCATTGATGGGTTGATCGTCGTGGACCTACCGCCGGAAGAAGATGACGAGCTCTGCCTGCCGGCGCAGGCTGCGGGCCTGAATTTCATCAGGCTCGCCACACCCACAACCGATGATAAACGCCTGCCTCGCGTTCTGCAAAACACCTCTGGCTTTGTCTATTATGTGTCGATTACCGGAATCACTGGCGCGGCTGAGGCTGAGGCTACTAATGTCGGCCCCGAGGTCGCGCGGATCAAATCCGCAAGTGACCTGCCCGTGATCGTGGGTTTTGGGATCAACACACCCGAAAAATCGCGCGCCATAGCATCGGTTGCAGATGGGGCTGTCGTGGGCTCAGCGATTGTAAGCCAGATCGGCGCGGGAAAACCCGTGCCTGAAGTGCTGGAATTTGTAAAAACGCTGGCGGATGGTGCGCATTCCGTCTGACTTTAATCACCAAGAACAAAACCGAAGCCGCAGTCAGCCCCTACTGACTGCGGTTTTTCGTTATACGGGCATGTCCATCAACCGCAATTATCCAGCGTTGCGATCTTTGATGCGAATTGGTAAAGAAAACAAACCAATCCTTCAGGGGCCGGACAAATGCCAGTCATCACCACCATCGACGACCTAAAACGTATCTACGAACGGCGCGTGCCGCGCATGTTCTATGACTACGCCGAAAGCGGCAGTTGGACTGAACAGACCTTTCGCGAAAACAGCTCGGACTTCGAACAAATTCGCCTGCGCCAGCGGGTCGCTGTGGACATGGCCGGGCGTTCAACCGCGTCTCAGATGATCGGGCAAGATGTCGAGATGCCCGTAGCGCTTGCGCCGGTAGGTCTGACCGGAATGCAGCATGCTGATGGCGAGATGAAAGCGGCCAAGGCAGCCGAGGAATTCGGTGTCCCGTTTACGCTATCGACGATGTCCATCAATTCGATCGAAGATGTCGCAGAGTATACCAGCACACCTTTCTGGTTTCAGCTCTACACGATGAAAGACACCGACTACGTCAACCGACTGATCCAGCGTGCAAAAGATGCCAAGTGTTCGGCGCTGGTGATCACGCTGGACCTGCAAATCCTGGGTCAGCGGCACAAGGATCTGAAGAACGGATTGTCCGCCCCGCCAAAACTAACCGCCAAAACCATAGCAAACCTGATGACCAAATGGTCCTGGGGCCTTGAGATACTGCGCGCCCAAAGGCGTGAGTTCGGAAACATCGTCGGCCATGTCGAAGGCATCTCGGACGCCTCCTCACTGGGCGCTTGGACCGCTGAACAATTTGACCCCAGCCTGGATTGGTCAAAGGTTGAAAAGCTGATGGAACAATGGGGCGGCAAGGTGATCCTCAAAGGCATTCTGGATGCCGAAGATGCAAAAATGGCCGCCAAGCTGGGGGCGGATGCTATCGTTGTCTCGAATCACGGCGGTCGCCAACTGGACGGCGCGCTCAGTTCAATCCGGATGCTGCCCGAGATCATGGACGCCGTCGGTAGCGATATCGAGGTGCATCTGGACAGCGGCATCCGATCTGGGCAGGACGTCCTGAAGGCGTTGGCCCTGGGCGCAAAAGGCACCTATATCGGGCGCGCCTTTGTCTACGGACTGGGCGCAATGGGTCAAAAGGGTGTGACAACAGCGCTCGATGTCATTCAGAAAGAACTTGATACAACCATGGCTTTGTGCGGGGAACGCAACGTTTCGGATTTGGGTCGGCACAATCTGCTGGTGCCTCAAGACTTTGGTGGCCGCTGGCAAAACTGACGAGTCATAGGGGCTCTGCCCCCGTCGCCCTTTCTGGGCGCCTCCCCCGGGATATTTATAGCCGGATGAAGTCTGGATTCTTCATTCACCTGGCTAAAAAATATCCCGGAGCTTGAGGCAGAGCCTCGCAAGAAAACAGACGCTGCAAAAACCCCTTTCCAAACCCAATGAATCAAGCTAAGGACGCGGCTTCACGCGGGCATACAGCCTTGGAGGATGCCCGCCCTAACATTGGAGAATTATCATGGCTGGAGAGATTCCTGATCTCGTAGCTCTGGAACGGACGGGGACAGGCAAGGGCGCCGCTCGTCAGGCGCGCCGCGATGGCATGGTTCCGGGCATTGTGTTTGGTGGCGATAAAGAGCCGCTGCCGATTCAGATCCCGTTCAACGAACTGTTTAAACGCCTGAAGGCTGGCCGGTTCAAGTCGACCCTTTGGAACCTGAAGGTTGACGGTCACGAAGACGTCCGCGTCATTTGCCGCGATGTTCAGCGTGACGTCGTCAAAGACCTGCCGACCCATCTGGACCTGATGCGCCTGCGCCGGACCACCAAAATCGCACTGTTCATCCCCGTTGAGTTTATCAACGAAGAAGCAGCCCCTGGAATCAAGAAGGGCGGCGTTCTGACCGTTGTGCGCCCGGAAGTCGAACTGATGTGTACCGCTGGCGAGATCCCCGAGAAGATCACCGTTGATCTTACTGGCATGGAGATCAACGACGTTGCCACCATCTCGTCGGTTGACCTGCCCGCAGGCACCAAGCCGACAATCGACCGGGACTTCGTGATCGCCAATGTATCAGCGCCGACCGGACTGTCGACCAGCGACGATGAGGAAGAAGGCGAAGAAGTGGCCGCTGACGAAGTGGAAGTCGTCGGCCAGGAAGAAGCTGAAGAGTAAACCCGGGCCCAAGAGTTCGGACTTGAAACGGGGCCCTTTGCGGGCCCCGTTTTCTTTTGGTCGGGCTGGAAACACGTGCAATTCCGTGCCATCAACCCACTGCGCTGTACAAGGACGAGAAAATGAAACTGTTTGTCGGACTGGGGAACCCGGGCTCGAAATACGCCCGCAACCGACACAATATAGGTTTCATGGCTTTGGATCGAATTGCCGAAGATCATGGCTTTGGTCCTTGGAAATCAAAGTTCCAGGGTGAGATCGCCGAAGGACGTTTGGGCACAGAGAAAGTACTGCTGCTAAAGCCGCAGACGTTCATGAACCGTTCAGGCCAATCGGTTGGCGAAGCAATGCGCTTCTACAAACTTGAATCCACGGATGTGACCGTCTTTCACGATGAGCTGGATCTGGCCCCGGGCAAAGTCCGGGTCAAGGCGGGCGGCGGTCACGCTGGTCACAACGGATTGCGGTCGATCCACGACCACATTGGGGCGGCCTATGACCGGGTGCGCCTGGGCATCGGGCATCCTGGCCGCAAGGAAATGGTATCGCCTTACGTCCTATCAGATTTTGCCAAAACCGAGGGCGACTGGCTGGACAATGTACTACGCGGTGTCTCAGACGGGGCTGAACATCTGACAAAGGACGAGGGTGGCAAATTCATGAACGCCGTTGCGCTGCGTACTACACCGGCACGATCCTCCAAGTCGCCTCCGGCCGACGACCCCACATCTAAGCCCGCTGAAAAACCCGGACCAGCTGCAGATGACCGGACGGCCATGCAAAAGCTGTTGGATAAATTCAAATAGTCCTGATCGCGCTTTCCGTTACGTCTTGATTGCGCAATGCGCCCTGCAACGCTCCTATGTAACCGAAACAGGGAGGGTTGCATGAGAACTGTGATCAAATGGCTGCTGCGCATCACTTTGGCCTTGGTGCTGGCTGCAATTGCGGTTGGGGTCTGGAAGCGTGAAGAGATTCAACGCTTGATGGCGGTGAACTCTTTGTTTTCCGAAGAGAAGATCGTTCACAACTTCTCGCACATGGATGAGGCGTTTCTGACCGCCCCCCTGCCCCGTGGAAACGGACCAACTTGGGAATTGCCCTATGGGGCTGGCTTTGACCTTCCCGATGGCACAGATGAATGGGTCGATGAACGCGCCGTGACCTCTTTGCTTGTTATGCAAAACGGTGAGGTTCGGTTTGAAGAGTACTATCTGGGCACCGGCTCAGATGACCGGCGGATATCTTGGTCGGTTGCAAAAAGCTATCTGTCGGCCTTGTTCGGCATCTTGCTGAGCGAAGGCGCAATCACCTCGCTGGACGATCCTGTCGTGCAATATGCCCCGCAGTTGAAAGGCAGCGCATATGACGGCGCAACGATCCGGAATGTGCTGAACATGGCCAGCGGTGTAACCTTTGACGAAGATTACCTGGACCCTAATTCAGACATCAACCGCATGGGCCGTATCGTTGCGCTTGGTGGGGAACTGGATGATTTTGCCGCGTCGCTCAATGAGAGTTTTGCCCCTCCGGGGGAAACCTATCAATATGTTTCGATCGATACGCATGTGTTGGGCATGGTAATCCGCGGGGCCACTGGGCGCAGTGTTACCGACCTGCTGACCGAAAAGATCATTCAGCCCTTGGGCCTAGAGCATGACGGCTACTACGTGACTGACGGCGCTGGCGTGGCCTTTGTCCTGGGTGGGTTGAACTTCACCACACGTGACTTCGCCCGTTTTGGACAGATGATCTTGCAAAACGGCGTACACAATGGACAACAGCTGGTTCCGGCGGACTGGATCGCCGTATCAACAGCGGCATCATCGCCAACCAAACCGGGCAAAATCGGCTATGGCTACCAATGGTGGATCCCTGTTGGTGCCGAAGACGGTGAATTCATGGCGCGCGGCGTTTACGGGCAATACATCTATTTTGACCAGGCCCGCGACGTTCTGATCGTCACGACCGGCGCAGATCGGCGATTCCGCGATCCCGGCGTCAGCGAAGAAAATATTGAAATGTTTCGCAGCATCGCCCGAAGCCTGTAAGGTGGCCCTATGCAGAAACAAGACAGCATCAATGTTCTGGGGGGCGTTCTGGCCCCCTGCTCACGCGATCCTCTGACCGGGTTTTTCCGGGACGGGGCTTGCAACACATGCCCCGAGGATCAGGGCAGCCACACGGTCTGCGCCGTCATGACGGCTGAATTCCTGGCCTATTCCAAGTATGTAGGCAACGATCTCAGCACGCCGCGCCCCGAGTTTGATTTCCCGGGCCTTAAACCCGGTGACGGCTGGTGCCTTTGTGCAAGTCGTTTCCTGCAGGCCTATGACGAAGGCTGTGCCCCGATGGTGCATCTTGAAGCAACACATCAGCGAGCTTTGGAGATCGTTCCGCTCAAGGTATTGGAAGCCAAGCGCGCTGACTAAGATAGTTATATCGCCACTGCGCGATATCCACGGGATGTGCGCGAAGGCGGGCCGGTTGGAAAACCGTGCTCTGCCTCCAAACCCCACCCTGATTGTGCCAGCAATTTTGCCACCACATCCGGACGATAGGTCCGGTGGCGCCACTGCAGCCATATGATCGCATTGCACCAATGCGGTTTGCTTACGACCAACCACAGCGTCGCTCCCGGTGCAGCCAACTCGCGCATTTGACGCAGTGCATCGACCGGATCAGTACAGTGTTCCAGAACATGCGCCGCTAGGATACAATCATAGGGCTGAACGGCCTTGAACTCTGACAGCCAGTTTCTCGCGACCGCTGCATCAATTCCGCGCCGAGCGAGGGCACCCTTTGCCCGAAACAACATGTTCTCTGATGGCTCAAGCAACGTGACGGAACCGTGCGGTTGTACAACGGCACGCGCCTCGGCAAAGGCACCGGTTCCGCACCCAACGTCCAACGCATTGTCGCCTAGATTCGCCGCCGGGTCCGCCGATAGAAACCCGAGATAGGCGTCGAAATAGCCAAGCAACCGCATCTTGTCCGCCCATCCGGGCGCTGCGGCATCATACTTCTGACCAAGCTGTTCGGACTTGATGGATTGAGACGGGTCGCGCATGGGCGCAACCTGACACAATTCAATCGAGTCTCATAGCTCCAAGGCTAGTCCGCCGTGCGGCCTTCGGTATCCGACATATCAAAGTTCAGATACTTGGCCACGGTCTGTACGTCCTTGTCTCCTCGCCCACACATGTTCATGCAGATCAGGTGATCTTTGGGCAGGTCGGGCGCGATCTTCATGACATGGGCCAGTGCATGGCTAGGCTCCAGCGCAGGAATGATGCCTTCGGTCGCGCAGCACAGCTGGAACGCCTCTAGCGCTTCTTTGTCTGTGATAGCGACATAGTTTGCACGACCGATATCGTTCAGCCATGAATGCTCAGGTCCGATGCCCGGATAGTCGAGACCAGCCGAGATCGAATAGCCTTCGAGAATCTGACCATCGTCATCCTGCAACAGATAGGTGCGGTTGCCGTGCAGCACGCCCGGACGTCCACCAGTGAGTGAGGCGCAATGTTCCATCTTTTCGTTCACGCCTTTGCCGCCAGCTTCGACGCCAATGATGTTGACGTCCTTGTCGTCGAGGAACGGGTAGAACAGGCCCATCGCGTTCGAGCCACCGCCAATGGCGGCGATGATCGTGTCGGGTAGGCGGCCCTCAGCCTTCATCATCTGCTCTTTCGCTTCCTTGCCAATGATCGACTGGAAATCGCGCACCATCGCCGGATACGGGTGCGGACCGGCCACCGTGCCAATGCAGTAGAACGTGTCGCGCACATTAGTCACCCAGTCGCGCAGTGCGTCGTTCATCGCGTCTTTCAACGTGCCACGACCTGAAGTCACTGGGATCACTTCGGCGCCCAACAGACGCATCCGAAACACGTTCGGGGCCTGACGCTGCACATCATGCGCACCCATGTAGACGATGCATTTCAGGCCGAACTTGGCGCAGACGGTGGCGGTAGCCACACCGTGCTGCCCGGCCCCTGTTTCCGCGATGATCCGGGTCTTGCCCATGCGCCGCGCCAGAATGATCTGGCCCAACACGTTGTTGATCTTGTGCGCGCCGGTGTGGTTCAGCTCATCACGTTTCAGGTAGATCTTCGCGCCGCCCAAATGCTCGGTCAGGCGTTCCGCGTAATACAGCGGCGAGGGGCGGCCTACATAATTGGCCCACAGATCATCCATCTCGGCCCAGAAGGTCGGATCATCCTTGGCCTTGTTGTATTCCTCTTCCAGCGACAGGATCAGGGGCATCAGCGTTTCACTGACGAACCGTCCGCCGAAGATACCGAAACGCCCCTGTTCATCGGGGCCGGACATGAAAGAGTTGAAAAGATCGTTGGCCATGGGTGTCTCCACTCGTCGTACCCGTTGTTCATAGGAGGTGGTGGCAGGATTTGCCATGGGCAAAACGCATCATTCGGCTGCTTGAACCTGTTGTCGCCAGTGTTGAAGCGCTTGTTCGGCTGTTGGAACCCCTACGCACGAGAAATGGCAGAATCGGTTCACGTTGGCGAGGCGATCAGCTGCCAGCATGACACGGCGATGCGGGCCAGTGCGCGCAAACGCCATCATCGCCTCGATATCCTGCCAGACGCTTAGCGAGAAATAGAGGTCGTCCAGTGGGAACACCTCGGCGTGCAGGCACAAAGGATCCCGGCGTGCTTGCCGCAACGCCTGACCTGCGCGCCAGAAAAACTCTGGCGTATGGTACCAATGCCGTAGGGAAACGCCGCCAATCGCTGCAAACATAATCGAACCCTCCTCTTTGGAGGTACGGCGCGCATGCCTTTTCAGATCACTGTGCCGAGTCGATAAATGCCTGAATCAACGCCGCATCCTTGACGCCGGGTGTGCTTTCAACCCCTGATGCAACATCAACCTGACGCGCACCCGTCATACGAATAGCTTCGGCCACGTTGGCGGGATTAAGCCCACCGGCTAGCATCCAAGGCCTACGCCAGTATTTGCGCCCAGCTAGCAGGCGCCAGTCAAACGCCAAACCATTGCCGCCCGGTAAGACAGCGTTTTTCGGGGCCTTCGCGTCGATCAGCAGTTGATCGGCTACATCACTGTAGGTGTCGATTGCCGAGAGATCTTTCGCATCAGCAACACCTATAACCTTCATCACGGGCAGGCCATACCGATCCTTGACCTCTTGCACCCGCTCGACCGTCTCGGCTCCGTGCAATTGCAGCATGTCGAACGGTGCAGTTTGCGTGATGCTGTCGAGCAATTCATTCCTGGCGTTCACAACCAGCGCGACCTTAGCGACACCAGCGGGGACATCGGTCACCAACCCGGCGGCCTGTTCGGGGGAAACATATCGTGGTGATTTTGGGAAAAAGTTGAACCCTAAGTACCGCGCACCCGCATCAACCGCGGCGCGCACGTGATCAGGGGCGGTGAGACCGCAGATTTTGACGGATACCTCGGCCATGGCGCCGGCTCAACTCGCCTCGTCCAGAATGGCCAGAACTTCGTCTTTGTCTTCGTTCTGCTTTTTCTTGAGCTTCTTGACCTCGCGCTCAAGCTTGCGCACTTCGCTTTTCTTGACCGACGCGTCTTTGCGATGCTTGTGCTCGCGCAGCCATTCCCACAGGAAGCCGATGACCAGCCCGGCCACAACACCGCCCAAAACGACGATGAACAGCGGCAATGAGATGGACAGGTTAAAGCCCAGCAGTTCTGCCAAAGCGTCGGGCATCAGCTTCAGCTCGACCGAGCTGACATTGGCCAGTGAAATCGAGATCAGGATGATCCCCAAGCTGGCCAGAAAAGCATATCGAAGGTAGCGCATCATGGGATCAGGCTTTACCGTTCAATCGGTCCCTTAGCAACTTGCCGGTTTTAAAAAACGGTACAGATTTTTCTTCAACCTGAACCGTCTCACCGGTTCTGGGATTCCGACCCACACGTGCATCGCGCTTTTTCACGGAAAACGCGCCAAACCCGCGCAATTCTACTCGATCACCACGCGCCATGGCATCGGTGACTTCTTCAAATACGGTATTCACGATCCGCTCGACATCACGCTGGTAGAGATGTGGGTTTTCATCGGCAATCTTCTGAATCAATTCTGAACGGATCATTCGCGTTACCCTCCCAGGCGGCCAATATGTCAGGTCTATTGTTCTGACAGTATAGGGAAAAATCCGGATCAGGGGAAAGCAAACTATGGGCGCGGGTGCCTGAATTTGGCACAGACTCACGCGATTTTTTGCCAGTTCACCCGCTTTGTACACCTAAAGCGCGAACGATCAGCCGGATAGGTCGAAGAATCGGAACATATTGATTCGCAACAAAAACGGCCCCGCACGGATGCACGGGGCCGATTATCATGTTCAAGCTTGCGCCCTGAGTTTAGTCGCCGGATTTCAGCGCTGCACCCAGGATATCGCCCAGCGACGCACCCGAGTCGGAAGAACCGTACTGTTCCACGGCCTCTTTCTCTTCGGCAATCTCCCGCGCCTTGATCGACAGGCCCAGACGGCGGGTCTTACTGTCAACGTTGGTGACCCGGACGTCGACCTTGTCGCCGGTGTTGAAACGCTCAGGGCGCTGTTCGGCACGATCACGCGACAGGTCCGAACGACGGATGAACGACTTCATGCCTTCGTACTCAACCTCGATGCCGCCATCTTCGATCGCGGTGACCTCAACGGTGATAATCGAGCCACGCTTCACGCCGCCCACGGCTTCGGCGAACTTGTCACCGCCCAGGGCCTTGATCGACAGCGAGATACGCTCTTTCTCGACATCCACTTCCGAGACAACAGCCTGTACCACATCGTTCTTGTGGTAGTTCTGGATGGCGTCTTCGCCACGCTCGTCCCAAGACAGATCCGACAGGTGAACCATGCCGTCGATGTCGCCTTCGAGGCCAATGAACAGACCGAATTCGGTGATGTTCTTGACTTCGCCTTCGACCTCGGTGCCCTCGGGGTGTGTTTCTGCAAACACTTCCCACGGGTTGCGCTGAGTCTGCTTCAGGCCCAGAGACACGCGACGCTTGGCGCCGTCGATTTCCAGAACCATGACGTCGACTTCCTGGCTGGTCGAAACGATCTTGCCGGGGTGGACGTTTTTCTTGGTCCAGGACATTTCGGACACGTGCACCAGACCTTCGACACCGGCTTCCAGCTCGACGAACGCGCCGTAGTCGGTGATGTTGGTGACGCGACCCTGATGGACCGAGCCCAGCGGGTACTTGGCAGCAACCAGATCCCACGGATCTTCCTGCAGCTGCTTCATGCCCAGGCTGATGCGGTGGGTCTCTTTGTTGATCTTGATGACCTGAACCTTGATGGTTTCGCCGATCGTCAGGATCTCGGACGGGTGGTTTACACGACGCCATGCCATGTCGGTGACGTGCAGCAGGCCGTCAACGCCGCCCAGGTCAACGAATGCACCGTATTCGGTGATGTTCTTGACAACACCCTCGACGGTCTGACCTTCGGACAGGTTGCCGATAACTTCGGCACGCTGTTCGGCACGCGATTCTTCCAGGATGGCGCGGCGCGAAACAACGATGTTGCCACGGCGGCGGTCCATTTTCAGAATCTGGAACGGCTGCTTCAGACCCATCAGCGGACCAGCGTCGCGCACGGGGCGAACGTCAACCTGCGAGCCGGGCAGGAACGCAACTGCGCCACCCAGATCGACGGTGAAGCCACCTTTGACGCGACCAAAGATTGCACCTTCGACGCGCTGGTCGTCGGCATATGCTTTTTCCAGACGGTCCCATGCCTCTTCACGGCGGGCCATCTCGCGCGAGATGACGGCTTCGCCACGGGCGTTTTCTGCGGCGCGCAGGTAAACTTCGACCTCGTCACCTACAGCGATTTCAGGGGCTTCGCCGGGATTTGCGAATTCTTTCAGATCAACGCGGCCTTCCATTTTGTAGCCTACGTCGATAATGGCTTGGCCGGCTTCGATCGCCAGAACCTTACCTTTGACAACAGACCCCTCTTCGGGTGTGTCCATTTCGAAGCTTTCGTTCAGGAGGGCTTCGAATTCCTCCATAGATGTATCAGCCATGTGGCGTCGTTTTCCTTTACAGTACGTTTTTGCTGGCCGAGCGGTTGTCTCCGCCGGTCTTGTTTCATGATGTCGTCGGGCGTGATCCGGTGCGCCCCTGAGCAAACAAACACAAAGGGCCGAGGTAACCCGGCCCTGCTCAGAAACGTCATCCGGGCGTTGACCGCCCATGTATCGACAGCGCGCGTATAGGCGGATTTCAGTGCGGGCGCAAGGGCAAAGCCCATATTTTCATGGCCCAGGGGAATCCGGGCGCCCTTGTGCAATCAGCCAGACTGGGTCCAGACTTTCGAATCCTTTTGCAGCATCGCTTGCTCGACCGCGTTCAACCGTACAATCGCAGCTACTGGGTCTCTGGCACCGTCAATTCGGTTCCAGATTTTCAGGGCCGAACTTGGGCTCCACGGCAGACAGGCCTGTGCCAGCCAGCGCCGTAACGGTTGCGGCAAGTTATCATAGGTCTGCATAGGCGACGCCTGTCGGCGACGCCGTTTCAAATCACTCCGCAGATTGCGGTCAGTGCCGGGTCGGTATTGGGGTCTCGGTTGCCTCATGACGTAATGATATTACATTTCTCATCACAGGCTGCAACACGGATTGATCACCTTACCAAGTCATAGAGTGGGGCACTTGGCGCTCAGAGCACCAGTGCTTGACAAATGCCCCCTGTCACCCGCCGCAAACACCCTAGAAAAGCTGCAAATCCTTGCTGCCACTTTGAATTTCGGCAAGATTCGGCATGTTCTGGATCGCCACAGGCGCAGGCACCTGCCCGGGCATTGCCACCGTCGCCGCAGCAACGGCCTTGTCAAAGGCGGGTTTATCCAGTTCTCCCCGAATATCGCGCAACAGAGTTTTGTGGTCTGGCATGGTGCGCAGAATCTGCGCAAGGTCCACCTTGGCCCCCTTCCACCATTGGAACCAGATCGGCTTTTTCAGCGGGCGTATCCGGTCGCGTATCCCCGCGCCATAGCCTGTATCGTAGACCTGCTTGCCTAGCAGAACCGTCTGATAGACGCGGAAATTGAACAGGGTTGCGAACTCGATATCATGTTCCATTGGCAGGCGGTGTTGCCACAGCTCAAGGTTCTCGGCCAAACGGTCCGGTATCTTCATCTCGGTGCGCGCATCAATCCAATATTGGTCATCTGTGCGATTGCCCAATCGGTAATGCAGGCAGATGAAGTCCAGAACCTCATCATACAGCTTGTTCATCTGGCGATTATATCGCGCCCGCAAAGACGGCTCGATATCGCGCGTGGGCAGATGCTCGGCGAACCAGCGGATGGCATGGTCGATCATATGGATCGCGGTGCTTTCAAGCGGTTCGATAAACCCACCGGACAGACCAATCGCCAAACAGTTCTTAACCCAGGCATTGCGCACCCGCCCGATGCGCATCGGGATAACACGTGGTGTCAGACCCTTGCCGCTGTCGCCCAGCCATTCCAGATACTCATCCGCCGCCTGATCATCAGTCCGATGCGCCGATGAGAACACATAGCCCGTCCCAACCCGATTGTAGAGCGGCACGCGCCATGTCCAGCCCGCGCCCAGTGCGGTCGACCGCGTGACGCTTTCGATCTTTTCCGGATCGGGATGTTCGATCTGTAACGCCATGGCGCGGTCATTCGGCAAATAGTCCGAATAGTCCATGAACGGCTCGCCCAGAGCCTGGTTGATGATCAATCCCCGGAATCCGGTACAGTCGATGACCATCTCAATGTCGTGCCGCCCTTTGCGCTCCAGCATCAGATGGCTGACATTGCCCTGCTCGTCCAGCTCGACCGACTGCACCTCATCCTGAATGTGCTCCACACCACGCTTGGTGCAGACCCGCGTGAGCATGCCCGCAAACTTTACCGCGTCCAGATGATAGGCATAGCCAAAGCGCTGTTCGAACTCAGGCGCACCCAAAGGCCGCGCACCTTTGCACAGGCGGGCCAGATCATCATGAGGCGCGATTGACTGCGTAAAATCACGATCCCCATTGCCGAACCGCAGAAAGTATTCCGCGGCCTCGAGCCCTTCCAGCAACTGCCCATGGGCAAAGGGGTTCACGTAGTCGATACGGTTTCCCTTGGCATCCTTATTCCAGTTGCAAAACTTCACGCCCAGCTTGAACGAAGCGTTGGTTTCACGAAAGAAATCCCGCTCGGAGATCCCCGCCTGGCGCAATGTGACCGGCATGCGGGGCACCGTCGCCTCGCCCACACCGACGGTCGAAATATTCGGGCTTTCGATCAGGCAGATACGCGGACGATCCTTGGTTGCGGAGGTGCGTGAAAACACCATGTCCAGGATCAGCGCAGTCATCCAACCCGCCGTACCACCACCGACGATGGTGATCTTACTCAAACGATTATTCATATTTTCTGTCCCTGTTGGCTTTTGGGATTCTGTAACCGCCTCCCCATTTATTGAGGTTGTTTGGCGGCTTTCCCATTTAGCTTGCAGGAGACTATAGCAGCTTTCCTGCATCCAGCTAGGGTCTTTGGGATGGGGCCATCAAAGAGGATGGGGGATCGCCAATTGCGTTCAGATTTCTTCGCCCTTCTTCAACAGCTCTTCGAGCAACTCGCGCTGCAAGTCATGACTGTCGCCGCCGCCAAACTCGGCCGCACCACCTGTGTACAGAGTGCCATAGGTGATTGCGATGTTCACAGTCTGGGCCAAACCCGAAATCAACTGATCCTTATCCAATCGGGACAACGGATGGATAAACGCCGCCCAGAGTGTGCCATTGGCAATAGCGTAGCGGGCATCCAGCGTACTGTCGAAATTTGCCTGCATCATGCGCTGCAGGTCTGCGTGCGACAAATCTTCGGCGCTGCCAATCGCAACCAAAGCCCGCATCCGATCCAGTGTCGTATCGGTGACAACCAGCACCGTCTGTTCTGATATCGTCAGCTGAAAGCCCGGTCCAAACGGCTGCGCCTCGGGGTCGAGCGCGAAGAGGATCTTGCCCAGACGCTCATATGTCATCGCAGGTTCGACATCTGGCTGCTCTGGCTGAGCCTCCTGCGCCATCAGGCTTCCGGCGGCGAGGAACAAAATCAGGGCTAGTCGGATCATGGCGTCTCTCCTGCTGACATAGGTTGAACATATGGCCAGATGTTTCGCATGACCAAACAAAGCTTGGTGAACAGCACAAGCCTGCAATCCGACAAGTTGTACGATCTGCAAGTAATCGCGACCTATCTGCGATTAAACGTCCGACCACCCTCGCCTAGCTATGTTTCATCGGTCGCCACAGTGATCGACTTGAACCCAAAGCAACAAGGAAACGCACAATGAAAACTCGATTTTTGACCGCCCTCGCAGCTGCCATTGCCCTCACCACACCGGCCTTTGCGGCGGATGAAATCAATGTCTCGAACGGCATCTCAGCCGCAGGTGCGCCGCTGGCTGCCCACGGCGTTGATCTGGTCGCACTGGTCAATAACGGCAACCCGGTCGAAGGCTTCGCGACCCATACAGCAACCTATGATGGCGCATCATACTATTTTACCACCGCCGCAAACCTCGAAGCATTCGAGGCGAACCCTACGGCGTATCTGCCTCAACACGGCGGTTTCTGTTCGTTTGGCGTATCGGTCGGCAAGAAGTTCGATGGCGATCCGGATCAATACCTGATTGCCGATGGCAAGCTGTACCTGTTCTTGAATGCAGATACCCGCGCCGCCTTTTTGAAGGATGTTGCTGGCACAGCAAAAACGGCGGACGATCAGTGGGCTAACATTCAAAGCATCGCAGTTGGCGATCTGTAAACTGTGCCTTGCTGCCCGCGGCTTTAGTCAGCTGCGGGCAGTTTCGCGTTGATCGCGGCCAGGGCTTGGTTCAAAGCGGCCTCGATGCTCAGGTCTGTGGTATCCAGCATCACCGCATCTTCGGCCGGTTTCATAGGCGCTGTACTGCGCTCGGCATCACGCGCATCGCGTTCTTTCACATCCACCAGAACCTGATCACGGGTCACGTCAGCACCTTTGGCTTGCAGCTCAAGAAACCGACGCTCGGCCCGAACCTCAGCACTTGCGGTGACGAACAGCTTCACTTCGGCATGCGGGCAAATCACAGTCCCAATGTCTCGCCCGTCCAGAACCGCCCCGCCTGCCCGCCGGGCAAAAGCGCGTTGAAAATCGACAAGTGCGGCGCGCACGTCAGGGATCACAGCGACTTTCGAGGCAGCCTGCGCTATCTCAGCCGTACGCAGGTCGCCTTGATCTAAATCCTCGGCCGTCAATGTCTGTGCGGCTTCCACCGGATCCACACCCAGCAAAGTCCGCCGCCCGACCGCGCGGTAGAGCAGACCCGTATCCAAATGCGCAAACCCAAAATGCGCCGCAACCGCCTTTGAGATTGTGCCCTTTCCTGCTGCTGCCGGGCCATCAATCGCGACAGTGAAGCTGTAGGTCATCGCCCGGCTCACTGGTTATTTCTGACAAGCCGCGCCCCAAGGCCGGCCATCAGAGGTTCGAATATCGGGAAAGAGGTTGCGATTGGACCAGCGTCATCAACTGTCACAGGGGTCTTAGCACCCATACCGAGGATCATAAACGACATGGCGATGCGGTGATCCAGAAAGCTCTCGCAGGTTTTGCCACCGGGCACGTTACCGATGCCCAGCCCTTCAACCGACCACCAATCATCGCCGTCTTCCACAGTGACGCCATTCGCGCGCAAGCCGCGGGCCATTGCGTCGATCCGGTCGCTTTCCTTCACGCGCAGCTCTTTCACGCCGCCCATCATCGTGGTTCCAGTGGCATTGGCCGCAACCACAGACAGAACCGGATATTCATCGATCATCGAGGCAGCGCGTTCCGGCGGCACCTCGATACCCTTCATGTTGGGCGAATACTTCGCACGCAGATCGGCAACGGGCTCGCCCCCTTCTTCACGTTCGTTCTCATAAGTCAGATCGGCGCCCATCTCGCGCAGCGTAGTGAACAGGCCTGCACGCGTTGGGTTCAAACCAATTCCAGGCACCAACACGTCTGAGCCGGGCGTGATAAGCGCCGCACAAACTGGGAAAGCCGCGCTGGACGGGTCGCGTGGCACGGCAATGACCTGAGGTTTCAGCTCGGGTCGACCGGTCAGAGTGATCACGCGCCCCTCATCGGTATGCTCAACTGTGATTTCGGCCCCGAAACCCGCCAGCATCCGTTCGGAATGATCGCGGGTGGCTTCTTTCTCGATCACCACGGTCTTGCCGGGCGCATTCAGCCCCGCCAGCAGCACCGCCGATTTGACCTGCGCAGACGGCATCGGCACTTTATAGCGCACCGGAACTGGCTCGGCCGCGCCCACGATTGTCATCGGCAAGCGCCCACCGGAACGGCCCACAGATTGCGTGCCAAACAAGGCAAGCGGATCAGTAACCCGTGCCATTGGGCGTTTGTTCAGGCTCGCGTCTCCTGTGAACGTGGCCGAGATCGGACAGGTGGCCATGGCCCCCATGATCAGCCGCACCCCGGTGCCCGAATTGCCGCAATCGATCACCTGATCGGGTTCAGCAAAGCCACCAACGCCGACGCCGTGAACCGACCATTCGCCACCGCCGTGATCTGTCACCTCGGCCCCAAAGGCGCGCATCGCCTTAGCGGTGTCCAGAACATCCTCACCTTCCAGCAGGCCGGTGATCCGCGTCTCGCCCACAGCCATCGCACCCAGGATCAAAGACCGATGCGAAATCGACTTGTCGCCGGGAACCTCGGCCGTGCCTTGCAGCGGGCCGCAGGGATGCGAGGTCATCGGGATGGGCGTGCCGTGTCCGGACATGGGAGCTCCTGTTTTCGCTATCAATCCTCAGGCCGATTAGCGAATTGGGCGTGCAGGGTCCAGCGCCAAAGCCCCGGGTTGCAAGCTTGTTTCTTCGATTCTGTGCTAAACACCTGATTTGTGGTATACTGAAGCCATTCATATTCAGTGATTTATTTTATCTATGAAAGCTCAGGATTTTACCATGAACAGAGCACCAAACATGTTGGAGCGCGGGCCAACTCAGCTTTTCCACCCCGCTGATCCCACGCGCACAGAAAGCAAACTGGAACAAAGGCTGGCGTTTCTGGTCGGACTGGTCGCCTTTGGCCTGCCGATCATTCTGGCAGTCGGGGCCAACTTCGGCGGAAGCTGTTTCCGCGACAGCATCAGCCATTTCTACTATGCCCAGTTTCTTGGCACAATCTTCGTTGGCCTGCTGTATTTCATTGGCGGCTTTCTGATCGCCTACACCGGAGATACGTTTTTCGAAGACACCCTCAGCAGCGTTGCAGGTGTCGGCGCATTCATCGTCGCCTCAATCCCAACACTGGGCACCGGGTGCGAGGATCGGAAAACTTTCCTGTCCCGCGTCTTTGTCGAAGTGACCAGCGGCCCGCCGATCACAGTTGCAGAGGCACCGCATCAAGGGTTTTTCAACCTGTTCAGCAGCGCCAGCAACTGGCACCTGATCGCGGCTGGTATCTTGTTTGTTTATCTTGGCCTATACTGCCTGATCGTGCTCAAGCGCGTGGTCCCCGAACGGCATGAAAAAGACGGCGTGCTGATCGAAAGCAAGCGCAAGCGGAACCGGCTGTATACCATATGCGGGATCACTATTCTGGCCTGCGTCGCAGCGCTTTATGTTAAAGACAAGTTCGGAACAGATTTCGTCGACTGGTGGAACAGCCTGAACTTGACCTTCTATGTCGAAGCCCTCGCCCTGTGGGCCTTTGGAATCGCATGGTTCGCCAAGGGACGTACCTTCCCGAAGCTGAACGACGCCTAGCCCAACCGCCGGAAGGTCAGATAATGCGGGGTCCTGCCTTCGCGCAGGGCCTTTTGCTCATACCGGGTTGAGATCCAATCAGACCATGGCTCGCGCCAATCCGCGGGCCTCTCCGCCAGCCATTCGAACCCCGCACGCGGAACCTCTTCCAGCGTTTGGCGCACATAGTCGGGGATGTCAGTCGCGACCCGAAAGATCGCACCCGGCTTGAGCGCCCGCGCTAGAGGTTCGAGATGCTCGGGCGTAACGAAGCGACGGCGATGATGCCGTGTCTTGGGCCATGGGTCGGGATAAAGCAGGAAAGCGCGCGAGATGCTGGCCTCGGGCAACACATCAAACAAGTCGCGCGCATCGCCAGGGTGAACGGCAAGGTTCTGAACCCCTGCCTGCCGGATTTTCCCCAGCAACATCGCAACGCCGTTGATGTAAGGTTCAGCTCCGATGATCCCGATATCCGGGTTGGATGCGGCCTGATGCACCAGATGTTCACCACCGCCAAAACCAACCTCAAGCCAGACATCCTTGCCACCGAACAGGGCATCCAAGTCTAACGGATGGCGTTCCGGGTTTACATCCCAATCCACTTCCCCCGGCGACAAAGCATCGAGGTCTTCGTCCAGATACGTCTTCTGGCTTTGCTTTAGGGTCTTACCCTTGAAGCGACCATAAAAGTTTCTGCGGGGGCGTTGGGGTGTCTGGGTGCTCATGGCTGTGCCCATACTGCGCTCATGATATTGTTGCAATAGATGGCAAGGGCGGAAGCGGGGGCCAGCCCCCCACCCCCGAGGTATTTTCAAACAGAAGAAGAGCGCGCCCGTCAGGGCGCACCTTCGGATCAGGGTCGTTAGACGGCCTTTTTTAGATCGTCAGTCAAATCGGTGCGTTCCCAGCTAAAGCCGCCATCCGCATCCGGTTCACGACCAAAATGGCCGTAAGCGGCGGTGCGCTGGTAAATCGGCTTGTTCAACTGCAGATGTTCGCGGATGCCACGCGGGGTCAAATCCATAACCTGCCCAACCGCCTTTTCGATCTGTGCATCCGCAATCTGGCCGGTTCCATGAGTGTCTGCATAGATCGACAGAGGTTTGGAAACACCAATCGCATAGCTCAGCTGGATTGTGCAGCGTTCGGCCATGCCGGCGGCGACCACGTTCTTGGCCAGATAGCGTGCAGCATAGGCGGCTGAACGGTCCACCTTGGTTGGGTCTTTGCCCGAGAATGCACCGCCACCATGAGGCGCGGCACCGCCATAGGTATCCACGATGATCTTACGACCAGTGAGACCAGCATCCCCATCCGGGCCACCAATGACGAATTTGCCGGTCGGGTTCACATGCCACTCGGTCTCGGTCGACAACCAGCCATCGGGCAAGGTTTCGGTGATATAGGGCTCGACAATCGCACGGATGTCATCCGAACTCAGCGCTTCGTCGAGATGCTGGGTCGATAAAACGATCGAGCTGACGCCAACTGGTTTACCATCGCGATAGACAACCGACAGCTGCGATTTTGCGTCCGGGCCCAATGCAGCCTCAGCTCCGCTCTTGCGCACCTCGGCCAGACGCCGCAGGATCGCGTGCGAATACTGGATCGGCGCAGGCATCAGCGCAGGGGTTTCGGTCGTGGCATAACCGAACATGATGCCCTGATCGCCCGCGCCCTCATCCTTGTCGCCCGAGGCATCCACGCCCTGAGCAATATGGGCGGATTGCTCGTGCAGCAGGTTCGTCACCTCGACTGTTTCATGATGAAACTTGTCCTGCTCGTAGCCGATATCCTTGATACAGTCGCGCGCAATCTGATCGATGCGCCCCATGTAATCGTGCAGCTTTTCCTGATCAGACAGACCTACTTCGCCACCGATGACGACACGATCGGTGGTCGCAAAGGTTTCGCACGCCACGCGTGCTTCGGGTTCTTCATTCAGAAATGCGTCAAGGACGGCATCCGAGATTCGATCGCAAACCTTATCCGGGTGCCCTTCGGAAACTGATTCCGAAGTGAAAGTATAGTTCTGTCTGGACATAAAATTGCTCCATTAAGATTTCTCTGCCACGCCAGGAAGCCGTTGTGACAGGCTTTCGCGGGGATACGCGCGTTGTTACACGGGGTCAATCGGTATTTCTGAACGGCCCCGGTAGGCCGTGAAGCAAGACCCGACAAACAGGAACAATAAAAAGATCAGAGCCGGGTTGTCCCCAAATCGCGAATAGACCGTGGGTGCGTGCGGCGCAGGCAGTATGGCATCCACGAATCCCGCTTCTCCCAAAGGCAATGAATCTGTGATCTGACCCAGCGGGTCGATCATTGCAGAAACACCGGTATTGGCGGATCGCATCAGCGGTAAACCCTGCTCAATGGCCCGCATGCGGGCCTGCGCCAGATGCTGATAGGGGCCCGAGCGGGTGCCAAACCACGCATCATTTGTGATCTGCAGAATGAAATCTGCCCGATCCGGTGCGCCGTTGACATCTTGTGGAAACACGGCCTCGTAACAAATCAACGGTAAAGCGCGGCCGAGCTTTCCAGCCTCCAACAACGATGGACCGGGCCCCGCACTGAACCCGTGGCCGGTCGTGGCAGCCAGGCCATGAATGCCAAAACGCCCGAGCAAATCGCCAAACGGGACGTATTCCCCAAACGGGGCAAGGTGGTGTTTGTCGTACAATCCCCGTTGGGCACCGGTTTCATCCAGAAAGATCAGCGAGTTGAAAATCTTCAACCCATCCGCGCGCTGGATGCCGAACACAACAGGCGTGCCCTGCGCTGCACTGGCAATCGTTTCCAACCAAGGGCCAGCACGGCTCAACCAGGCTGGTACTGCGGTTTCCGGCCAGACAATGAGATCAGGCCGTGGCGCAGCGGCGGTAAATTCGATCTGCCGCGCGAAGAACAGCGATGCGTAGTCCGGGTCCCATTTCTGGTGCTGCGGCGCATTGGGTTGCACCAGCCTTACGACACTTTCGGTCTGCTCCACGGCGGGCCTGAGGCCTGAATAGACAAACGCGAAAACCACGCTGGCGATGGCAAAAATACCCGTAGCAACCAAGCCCTCCCCGCGCATCAGCGCCGCTCCTAAGGGGACGGCTACCAACAGGGTCAGCGCACCCAAACCATACGGCCCGATCAGAGACAAAAGCTGCGCCACAGGTGTATCGACCCAGACCTGTGCAACGCCTGCCCATGGAAACCCGGTCAGCACATAGCCGCGCACAAACTCAGCAAGCGACAAAGTCAAAGCCAGCAGAACGGCCTGCTGCATGGCCGTGCCACGAACTCGATGAGCGACCCAAAACGCAGCGGCCCAGAACAGCGCGAGCCCACCTGCCATGAACACAAGGGCAAATGGCGCCATCCAGGCGTGGCGTTCGGGGTCCACCTGAAACGGTTCAATAATCCAGCCCAGCGCATGGGCGAAATAGCCGGTTGCAAAGGCCCAGCCCAGAAATCCGGCACGCCAAGCAGTCTCGGAAGCCAGAAAAAGCGGCGCAATCAGAACCAAAGCGGCAAGCGTCACACCCCAATACCCAAATGGAGCTAGACCAAATGCGCCGAGTGCGCCCAATGCTGCCGCGAATAGGATCCTCAGGCTGAATGGCCAGCCCCGGACAAGGGTCATGCAGTCAGTTCCGGCAACATGACACGCAAGCGCTTGATGCGGCGCGGATCGGCATCGATCACTTCAAACTCGGGACCTTCTGGATGCAGCACCACCTCACCCCGCGCAGGAACACGGCCCGACAGCATGAAGACCAGACCTCCCAAGGTGTCGATCTCTTCTTCATCCACATCCTCGTGACTGGTCAGAGAACATCCTATTTCAGCCTCAAAGTCTTCCAACGGCACACGGGCCTGCACCACGTAACAGCCGGGTTTTTCCTGGAACCAGAGCTGATCTTCGTCAGCGTCATGTTCATCGGCGATTTCACCAACGACCTGTTCGATCAGGTCCTCGATGGTCAGCAAGCCGTCAACGCCACCATACTCATCGATCACCAATGCCATATGCCGACGTTCGGTCTGCATCTTTGTCATGAGAACACCGATCGGCATCGAAGGCGGCACAAACAGTAGCGTGCGCAGCATCGAAACCAGATCGAATTCGGCCGCACCGCCATTGAACCCGTGGGTAAGTGCGAAATCCTTGAGGTGAACGAAACCGAGAGGTGTGTCCAGAGTGCCCTCATAGACCGGGATACGCGACAATCCACTGTCACGGAACACCTGCGCCAGTTCATCCTTTGAGATGGTTGAAGGAACCGAAATGATCTCGGCCGTTGGGATCGCTACATCTTCGACCCGCATCCGGCGCAGATTGATCATTCCACGGGGTTGAACGGCCATAGTCTCTTGTCCGTTCACCACCTCTTTCTGATCATCGTTCTGACCAGAAAATGCGTCAAATATCCTTGAAAAGAAGCTGCCCTTCTCTTCGATTTCAATGCTGCTGTCCTGTGGTTGCGCGCCCTGCGCCGCCCTAGAACTGCCGTCTGTGTCGCCCATTATCCTGTTCCAATAATCCGGGTGAATTTACCCGCTTCATCCACTATATGGGTTATTGATACCCATTTTGCCAAGTATCTCGACCTCAACAGCCTCCATAAGGGTGGCATCAGGGTCACGAATGTGATCATAGCCCAACAAATGCAACGTGCCGTGAACGATCAAATGCGTCACATGATCCGCCATAAGTTTGCCCGCATCGGCTGCTTCGCGGGCGCAGGTATCGTACGAAATCGCAATGTCACCCAGGGCAATTTCACCCGTGAAATCCGGTTGTGGAAGATCGGGCGTAGCGCCTGCCGTTTCCGGGGACAGGTCCTCGGCAGGCCAACTCAGTACATTGGTCGGGGCAGGTTTGCCGCGAAACTCAGCGTTCAGTTCTGTGATGCGGGTATCATCGCAGCCTAATAGGCTAACTTCGCATATGTCGGGATCGAGGCTCCGAAAGCGCAGCACCTCAGCAATGGCTTTGGTGGCAAGAGGTTCCAGATCTTGCCAGCGCGAGTCTTCAATCGTTAGTTCCAGGTTCATTTCACCAGTCCAAAGCCCGTTTCGGGGCCCTGGTTCTAACCGGTCTCACGGCCCGCATCAGCCTCATATGCTTCGATGATCGCGGCGACAAGCGGATGGCGTACAACATCCTTGGACGTAAAGTAGTTGAAGCTGATATTCGGGATCGTCTTCAGCAAACGTTCGGCATCTGCAAGCCCCGACTGGACACCGCGCGGCAGGTCAACCTGCGACCGGTCGCCAGTGATGACCATGCGGCTGCCTTCGCCCAGACGGGTCAGGAACATCTTCATCTGCATGGTCGTGGCATTCTGCGCCTCATCCAACACAACAAAGGCATTTGCCAGTGTCCGCCCCCGCATAAAGGCCAGCGGCGCGATTTCGATTCGCTTTTCCTCGATCAGTTTCGCCAGTTGTTTGCCCGGCAGAAAATCATTCAGCGCATCATACAGCGGCTGCATATAAGGATCGACCTTGTCCTTCATATCACCCGGCAGGTAACCCAGTTTTTCGCCCGCCTCGACGGCTGGTCGGCTGAGGATGATCCGGTCCACATGGCCGCCAATAAACATCGACACGCCAACGGCTACGGCCAGATAGGTCTTACCTGTGCCCGCTGGGCCGATTCCAAAGGCCAGTTCATTGTTGAACAGTGACTGCACGTAAGCCTTCTGCGCATCGGTGCGTGGTTCAACCAGCTTTTTGCGAGTTTTGATCTCGACAGAACCGCCCTTGAACATCTCAAGCTGATCACCGTCGCGACTGCCGCTATCCTGCTCAGCATTGCCCATGCGCAGCTCTCGATCCACATCCGCAGCTTCGACGTCGCGCCCCCCTTCCAGACGCGTATAGAGTGCCTGAAGCACCTCAATCGCGTTTTTTTGGGAATCTTCGTCGCCCATGACAACCAGTTGATTACCGCGGCGCACAATCTGCACGGACAGCTTTTGTTCAATCTCTGTTAGGTTACGGTCATATTCGCCGCAAAGATCGATCAGCAATCGGTTGTCTGGAAATTCTACAAACGCCTCGCGCGCGGGCATTTCATTTGGCGGTGGGGTTAGGGCACCGGTGGCCAATCCGTTCTCCTGTCTTGGCATTGCACCCCGAGCGTAGACAAGATTTCTTGGTAGGTGCAAGCCACAGTTTTAAAATTTCCACTGAGGTCGACAAAACCGCCAGCAAACCTGCTTTCAATCGCCAGAAACTGTGCTCAGAACGTGTAGTTCAAACCAAATCTGAGGCCGCGATATCCTGGCGTCGACTTGGTCGAAAAGCCTGAACCAAATTCGACGGTCTTGGATTCGAACTGAACATATTGATACTCGCCCGTGATCGACCAGTTTTCGTTCAATTTATGCTCAGCCCCAATGCTGGCCGTGTACCCACCACGCCGATCCGATTCTTCGAACAGCTGGCTGGAGAAGGTCGAGGAGATGCTGCTGGTCGTATCAACCTGACCCCAGATATATCCAACGCTGACAAAGTACAGCACCCGACCGCTGCGGTTTGTCAGGCCGTTGCGCAGTTGCACATAGAACATGTCGGAAATTTCGGTTCTGCCCGTCACCGTGTCGCCACCGATCTGGGTCGAGACCGTATCGCTTAGGTTTCCGACGTCATATCCCAGTTCGATCCCATAGACATAGTCGCGGCCAAGGCTGGTGGGAACGACACCACGCCAGCCCCCCCGCATGCTGAAATAGCCACCGCGGACATCCTGATCCCCGATATCGAACACACCGGTGGGAGTTCTAAGACCAAAGCGATCGCTGCCGTTTGCGCCATAACCGGCACCGAACCCAAGATAAAAGGCGCTGACATCGCGGCTGAAACGCTCAGCGCTGATCACATCGGGCTCTGTCACCTCACCTTTCAACTCAGCTGCCAGCGTAGTGCCGGCAAAAAGTGCTGAGACACAGACAACCCACGCTGCGCGCCAAAGATCCGACCGTTTCAATCCCCGAATAACTTCCACTCGTACCCTCCATCACACGCTGACCACGTCTTCAGCGCAGCGCAATATACGGCTTTTCAGATGCTCAGATAAACGCCGAACACATGGTTAGCATTGGTCCGAACATAGTTCGAAGCCATAAATCAAGGGTAAATTTTGGAAACAAAGCCCAGAACCGGTACCGTATCTGCGATCAATCACCAAACGAGCGCAGTTCTCCGGCCAGAGAATTTGCACCCGAATCAGTGATGCGAACCTCTCGCAGATCGCCAACTTCAATCCCGGGGGCCTTAACGTGGACCGAATGCAGATATTCGGATTTACCAACCATTTGCCCTTCGAGACGGCCGGTTTTTTCGAACAGAACGCGTACAGTGCGGCCCACCATCGAATCCTGTATCTCGCGCTGATGCCGGGTGATCAGAGTTTGCAGCCGCTGCAGGCGATTATCAGCAGCGTCCGGATCAACCTGCGCTCGTTCAGCTGCCGGTGTGCCCGGACGGGTCGAATATTTGAACGAATACGCATATCCGTATTTGACCTGCTCGACCAAATCCATCGTCGCCTGAAAATCCTCTTCGGTTTCTTCCGGGAAACCGACGATGAAATCCCCGGACATCACGATGTCCGGGCGCGCCGCGCGAATACGCTCGATCAGTCGAAGGTAGCTTTCAGCCGTGTGGCTGCGGTTCATCCGCTTGAGAATCCGGTCCGATCCGGATTGTACGGGCAAATGCAGATACGGCATCAGCTTGTCACATGTGCCATGCGCCTCGATCAGGTCATCAGCCATGTCATTGGGATGAGATGTGGTGAAACGGATGCGTTCCAGCCCGTCAACCTTGTTTAATTCCCAGATCAGAGAGGCCAGCGTCATATCCCCGTTCGGACCCGCGCCGTGATAGGCGTTGACGTTCTGACCCAACAGGGTGATTTCACGCACACCACGTTCGACCAAATCTTGCGCTTCGCGAATGATCCGATCCGCCGGGCGGCTGACCTCGGCCCCGCGGGTATAGGGCACGACGCAGAAGGCGCAGAACTTGTCGCAGCCTTCCTGCACGGTCAGAAACGCCGTCGGGCCACGCTTGGCCTTAGGCCGGTTCTTCAACTTCTCGAACTTGTCTTCCTCGGGAAAATCCGTGTCCAGCGCCTTGGCCCCGGTACGAGTCTTCGCCTCCATCTCAGGCAAGCGGTGATAGCTTTGCGGGCCAACCACCAGATCGACCAACGGCTGGCGGCGCATGATTTCTTCGCCTTCAGCCTGCGCCACACATCCTGCAACGCCGATCTTTAGATCGGGTTTTTCGGCCTTCAGCCCCTTGAACCGACCCAGTTCGGAATAGACCTTCTCGGCCGCCTTCTCCCGGATGTGGCAGGTGTTCAGCAGGATCATATCCGCGTCATCGGCTGACTTGGTTTCGACATACCCCTGCCCGCCCAGCGCTTCGGCCATACGTTCACTGTCATAGACATTCATCTGACAGCCATAGGTCTTGATAAACAGCTTCTTGGATTCGGACATGGGGCGGGCCTTTGCATTCGCTGGATCGGCGTCGTCTATACGCTTCGAACGCCGCTTGCAATGTGGGCGCATTTACCTGAATTTGGCAGGACTTTCCAGCAGGGCACAAATGAACGCGCGATGACCTATGATTCCTTGGACAGCTTCCTGAAATCCGGCCAAACCGCCTTGTCCAAGGGACCGGTTGCTCTGATCTTTGCCGAAGATGATGCCGAGGTCGAAAGCACGCTGCACCATCACCTCTCACTTGGATTTCAATCCGTCGTTGCGTTCATGCCAGCCGAGTTCGACCTGGGTGAGGAGCTCAGCGCGCGGGTTCATCGGGTTACGTTCAATTGCGCGCCCAGATCGGTCGTATTCGATGCGTTGAATCTCATCATCAAAGCCGCTCCGAGCGTCTGGATGTACTACTGCTACAACGCCGAGTACCTGTTCTATCCGTTCTGCGAAACGCGCAGCATCGGTGAGATGCTGGCCTTTCACACCGAGGAACGCCGCAGCGCGATGCTATGCCATGTGGTCGACATCTACGCCGATGATCTGGCCAAGTTCCCAACCGGTGTCGCACCGGACCATGCCATGCTGGACAGCACAGGATATTATGCGCATGCGCGCCACGATGCCTCGGGGCGGCCGCTGGAACGCCAGCTGGATATGTCAGGTGGCCTGCGGTGGCGGTTCGAGGATCATATTCCGTACGAACGCCGCCGGATCGACAGGATCGCCCTGTTCAAAACGCAGGCCGAATTGATCATTCAACCGGATCACACGTTCAACCAGCCGGAATACAACACCTATTCCTGTCCGTGGCATCACAACCTGACGGCTGCCATCTGTTCGTTCCGCGCTGCCAAGGCACTGAAAAGCAACGCCGGGTCGACCTTTGACATCCCCAGTTTCCGCTGGAGCCATTCTGTGTCTTTCGAATGGAACTCGCGTCAATTGCTGGATCTGGGCCTGATCGAGCCTGGCCAGTGGTTCTGAAACTACCGTTGCAGCAGAATTGGAAACCAATCCTCGCGCAGGCGCTGGCCCGGCACCATCTCATGCCCCGGAAACGGGGGTGAGGTCGGGCCGGGGCGTTCCACATAACGCGCATCATCACCGACCAACCGTAGCGAGAATGCCCGACGTCGGCTGTCCGACTGATTGCCCCGCGCTCCGTGCAAAGTGCGATAGTTAAACGCCACCGCGTCCCCCGGTTCCATCTCGAACTCAACCACTTTCATACCCTCGGCATCGGGGTCTGGCACGGGGATGTATTGACCTTCATCCGCAAAGAACCCCTCTTCAGAGACCCAGCGGGTCGGCAGTACCTCTTTTTCCCAGCGATGCGATCCGGCAACGCAACGCAGCGTGGCCTGTTTCACCGCATCCAGCGGCGACCAGAAGCTAATCGTTTGCTGCCCTTCGACGAAGTAATACGGCCCGTCCTGATGCCAGGGGGTTGGCATCGAAGTTCCGGGTTCTTTGACCAGAACATGATCATGAAACATCTGCACACTTTGCGACTGCATCAAATCAGCAGCCACGGCGGCAGCCGGAGAGGTCTTGATCACCTCCTGAAACTGGGGGATTCGGGTCCAGTTGCAATAATCATCGAAGAATAGGCCGGTTTGGCCCTCTTTCTTGTTTTCTGACGCATAAGGCCCCGGCGCGCCCATATTGGCCGCAACACCTTCGCGCAGTTGTTCGACGTGATCGGCAAACAGTCCTTTGACCAAGACAACACCCTCACTCTGATACGTGTCGATCATCTGCTGCGAAACAAGAGGGTGCGGCATGTCAATCTCCGTTCGGTTACCCTTGAATACATCCGTTAGAGACCACCCAGGTATTCTGTTCAAATCATATCTTTCGAAGTTATAATTAGCTTCATGTTATATATTTCACTGCGTCAGTACGAATACATATGTGCGATCGCGCGGCAGGGCAGCCTATCTGCGGCGGCCCAGGCGCTAAATGTCTCGCAACCCGCGCTGTCCAACGCGCTGACCCGGGTCGAATCACATCTTGGATACCCACTGTTCGTCCGCAGGCGCGGGGCTGCTATGGTTTCAACCCCACAGGGGCGCCGCTTTGTCGAACAGGCCGAAGGGTTGTTGAGTGCTGCTGCTCAGATTGAAAACCCTGGGTCCGTTCCGCAAGGTCTGGATCATTTAACTGTCGGCTGCTTCGTCGATTTGGCCCCGTTCCACCTTGCACCCGCCCTGCGCTGTTTGCACGCGACGCTGCCAGATGTTTCGGTGTCTTATACGGTCGAAGATTTTCAGGGATTGCTGGACAGCTTGGTCGACGGTCGGATCGACCTCGCCATTACTTATGATCTTGGTATGGATGCCGGTTTTGTACGGCAAAAACTGTTCGATAGCGTCCCGCAGGCATTGCTGTCGCCAGAACACCCACTGGCTGGGGCACGTCAGGTTACGCTAACCCAACTGGCGAACGAACCCTTGATCCTGTCAACCGAAGGGCTGTCTGCACAACACATACTAGGCCTCTTTAGACGCCATGGGTTAAACCCAACAGTCAGACACCGGGCCGCCACGCTTGAGATTCAGCGCAGCCTCGCCGCGCATGGTGAAGGGGTTGCGATCAGCTATGTCAGCCCAAAGAACGAACTGAGCTACGACAACAAAAGCCTTGCAAGCCTGCCCATTGCCGACAAGGGCGTAGCCGAGGCCGTCGTGCTGGCGCGTCACGGCACCGGGCCTGTCGACGCAACAACGAAGGCCGCAGAGCGCGCTCTGCTTGATCAAATGAAGGATCTGTAAATCAGGTGGTTTTCTTGCGCAGACGGATCACCACATCAACCGATGCGATTTCGACACCTTTGGGGGCCTCTGGCAGGCGCTGGATCACCAATTCCTCGGACGGAGCATCGCTGAGCCGCCCTTCATCTTCCCAAAAGAAATGAGGGTGATCATGCGTATTGGTATCGAAATAGCTTTTTGATCCGTCCACCGTGATCTCTTGCAGCACTCCGGCGTCGCAAAAAGCACGCAAAGTATTGTAAACAGTCGCAAGCGACACGGCGTCGCCTTTTGTCTTGGCGGACTCAAACAGGCTTTCTGCTGTGACGTGGCGATGGCGACCATCACCGATCAAAAGCTCAGCCAGCGCCACGCGCTGACGCGTCGGGCGCAGCCCTGCGCCTTCCAGCCAATTTGTCGCTATCTTTCGGCTCTGAGGTGTCATGAATCCGATACCTGTTCTTGCTGCCTTATATATAGGGGCGCTCTTACCCAGATTTCAAATGAAATTCATTCGCAAACAGCCATATGCAGGAACATCTTACGGCCCGCGCTCTTGCAGGACCTTGCATACGGGTGCTAGGTGAGGCCAGATATAACGAACGGACCCAAGGCAGGAGAGGCGGCAGAATGGCCCAGTTCCCGAGCAGTTTTGACAAAGACGATCTGCTAAAATGTGCTCGTGGCGAATTATTTGGCCCTGGCAATGCACAACTGCCTGCGCCGCCCATGCTAATGATGGATCGCATCACCGAAGTGTCGGCGGATGGCGGGGCCCATGGCAAAGGCCACATTCTAGCTGAATTCGATATCACGCCAGACCTTTGGTTTTTTGACTGCCACTTTCCCGGGAACCCGATTATGCCCGGATGCCTCGGGCTAGATGGCTTGTGGCAATTGACAGGCTTCAATCTGGGCTGGCGTGGTTGGCAGGGTCGCGGCATGGCCGTGGGTGTCGGCGAAGTCAGGCTGACAGGGATGGTGCGACCGGACCGCAAGATGTTGACCTATAAAATCGATTTCAAAAAGGCGATCCAGACCCGCCGCCTGACCATGGGCGTCGCAGATGGTATCGTCGAAGCGGACGGCGAAATGATTTACGACGTCAAAGACATGAGAGTTGTTCTGTCGGACGCCTAAGGCGGACCAGCCTGAAATAAGGAGCACGCACATGCGTCGAGTAGTTGTCACCGGTCTGGGGATCGTATCCTCCATCGGGAACAATGCCCAAGAGGTTCTGGCCTCACTCAAGACCGGTAAATCCGGTATCGAAGCCAATGAGCAAATGGTTGAACATGGCTTTCGCAGTCAGATCGCCGGAACGCTGAAAATCGACGTGGCCGAGCATGTGGACAAACGCACTTTGCGGTTCATGGGCCCCGGCGCGGCCTATGCCCATATCGCCATGAGTCAGGCGATCGAAGACTCTGGGCTTAGCGAAGATCAGGTCGTCAATCCGCGCACGGGTCTTGTCGCGGGTTCGGGCGGTCCGTCGACCAGTGCCATGCTGACAGCGCACCAGACCGTGCTGAAAACCGGTGCGACCAAGCGGATCGGCCCATTTGCTGTGCCGAAATGCATGTGCTCGACCATTTCCGCGAACCTTGCGACGGCATTCAAGATCAAGGGGATCAACTACTCGATCACCTCGGCTTGCTCGACCTCGCTGCACTGCATCGGCAACGCGGCAGAACAGATCATGCTGGGCAAACAGGATGTCATGTTCGCAGGTGGCGGAGAAGAACTGGACTGGACGTTGTCCTGCCTGTTCGACGCGATGGGTGCGATGTCATCTAAGTATAACGACACACCCGAAAAAGCCTCGCGCGCGTTCGACGAAAACCGCGATGGGTTCGTGATTTCCGGCGGTGGCGGAATTGTCGTGCTGGAAGAACTGGATCACGCCTTGGCCCGTGGTGCAAAAATCTATGCCGAAGTGACCGGCTATGCCGCCACATCGGATGGCCATGATATGGTCGCCCCGTCCGGCGAGGGCGGTGAACGCGCGATGCGGCTGGCTCTGGCGACAGTTCCTGAGCGCCGCAAGGTTGGCTACATCAACGCCCATGGCACCTCGACCCCGGTCGGGGATGTGGGTGAGGTCGAAGCCGTGCGCCGCATCTTTGGCGAAGGCAACGTGCCGCCAATCTCATCGACCAAATCGATGACCGGCCACGCACAGGGGGCTGCGGGCGCGCTAGAGGCGATCTTCTGCCTGCTGATGCTGGATAATGATTTCATTACGCCGTCGATCAATGTCGACACTTTAGCCGAAGGCATTCTGCCCGGTGAAATTGCAACGGAAACGGTTGAAAACGCAGGCTTGGACAGTGTCATGACCAACAGCTTCGGCTTTGGCGGCACCAACGGGTCCATGGTTCTGTCGAAGTATAACGGGTGAATGTGATGTCGGATATTCTAACGGGAAAACGCGGGCTGATCATGGGCGTGGCCAATGATCGCTCGATTGCATGGGGCATTGCCAAAGCCATGCACGAAGCAGGCGCGGAACTGGCATTCACCTATCAAGGCGAGGCATTCGGCAAGCGGTTGGAACCGCTGGCCCAAAGCCTTGGCAGCGATTTCATGGTGGATGCGGATGTCACCGATGACGCATCGTTGGATCGCGCATTTGGAGAACTAGCCGAGCGCTGGCCAACCATTGATTTCGTGGTCCACGCGATTGCCTATTCGGACAAATCCGAACTGACGGGCCGGTTCCTGAACACCTCACGGGCCAACTTCAAGCATTCGATGGATGTTTCGGCATATTCCTTCATCGAAGTCGCGCGACGCGCCTATCCGATGATGAAGGAAAATGGCGGCTCGCTGCTGACACTGACCTATCAGGGTTCGAACCGCGTTGTTCCAAATTACAACGTAATGGGTGTTGCCAAGGCAGCACTGGAGTCTGCGACCCGCTATTTGGCCAACGATCTGGGCCCTGAAGGCATCCGTGTAAACGCCATTTCGCCCGGACCGATGAAGACACTAGCAGGCGCAGCCATCGGCGGTGCGCGTAAAACCTACAAGTTCTGCGACCTGAATGCCCCTATGCGCTCGAACGCGACGCTTGAGGCGGTCGGCGGAACCGCCGTCTATCTGACATCGGATGCGGGCGCCTGCACGTCGGGCGAAATCATCCGTGTGGATGGCGGTTTCCACGTGCTCGGAATGCCACAGCCCGATTTCATGTGACCATATCTTTCCCTGACGCCGCCCAGATTTAACCAAATTTCAGCGTCAGGGTTTGCGATATGAGCAAACTTGACCAGATCATCGCAAGCAATGCCCGCACGGCCCGGCGCAAATCCGGCTTTCTGAGCCAGCGCGCCCGTATCCTGCTTTTGACCCTGACCACGTTGCTGGTGCTATTTGTGTTCTTCACACAACCTCCAGTGCGCAGCGCCATCGAAGCGTTGATCGGATAAGGGCAAAGCCGGGTTCATTGCGTTCAAGAACAGCGCAGGCCCGTGCAGGTCCTGCGATGGTACTGCGTAGATTTCAACCGTTCTGACTGAAACACTCGGATCGATCTTCAATTACACTAGTTGATTGAGGCAACCTCAATCTCGAAAATCAAATCCTGACCAGCCAGCGGGTGATTGGCGTCCAGCGTTACGGTCGCGTCATTTGCGTCAACAATCGTGACCGGCAAAGCCTGACCATCCGGTGTCTGCATTTGCAATTGTGTCCCGGGGTCCAGCGGGATGTCATCCGGAATACCCTCGCGCGGTATTTCCTGGCGCATGGCAGGGTTGATCGGCCCATAGGCATCAACGCAGGCAATCTCGACCCGTTTCTTATCGCCCACGGCAAGGCCGGGCATCGCGCTATCAAGCCCCGGGATGATCTGCCCGGACCCCACAACAAACTCCAGCGGATCGCGCCCGTCCGAGCTGTCGAAGACAGTACCGTCCAGCAGCGTACCGGTATAGTGGATGCGAACCCTGTCGCCTTGTTTGATGTCTGTCATTTGGGGCCTCCGGGCCGATAAGTGTGTGAACCGCCAACCCTAGGGGCCTACACAATGATGTAAACCCTTCGCCCTTTCATGCCCTGCCCTCTTATGCCAACTTGCGCAGAAATGTCGGAGGCGTAGATGACAATCACAACCTGTATTTTTGATGCCTATGGCACATTGTTCGACGTCGCCGCCGCCGCCCGTCAGGCCGCGTCCGAGCCAGGCTTTGAGGCGCTGCGCGACACCTGGCCCAAGGTCGCGGGACATTGGCGTTTGAAGCAGCTCCAATACACCTGGCTTCGGGCCGTCGCCGATGCGCATGCCGATTTCTGGGATGTCACGCAGGATGGTCTGGATTGGGCGCTAGAGGCCGCCGGGCTGCAAGGGGACGCCAAGCTGCGCCAACGCCTGCTGGATCTGTATTGGGAGCTACAGGCCTACCCCGAGGTTCCGGACATGTTGAAGGCCTTAAAAGACGGCGGACTGCAAACCGCGATCCTTTCCAACGGATCTCCGCCAATGCTGGACGGGGCTGTTGAATCTGCCGGGATTGGCGACCTGCTGGATGATGTTCTGTCCGTCGAAAGCGTTGGTGTCTTCAAGCCACATGTTCGGGTCTATGATTTGGTGCAGCAACGGTTCGGCTGCGCCCGAGAAGAAGTGTTATTCGTCAGCTCGAATGGTTGGGATGCCGCTGGCGCCAGTGGTTATGGCTTTGTCACCGCATGGGTAAACCGCGCAAACGAGCCGACGGATCGTCTGCCTTGGACACCGGCGCATGTGCTGGCGGACCTGACCACGATCCCTGATCTGGCGGGGGTTTGATGCCTGATTTTCGAACATCAGACGGCAGACGCCTGTATTTCCAACAATCCGGCTCTGGTGATCCTTTACTGTGTCTGTCGGGTTTGACACGCAACAGTGGTGATTTCTCGTTTGTTCAGCCCCACCTGAATGGCATGCACCTCATCATGATGGATTACCGCGGACGCGGGCGATCAGACCATGATCCAGACTACATGAACTACAACATCTTCCGTGAATCACTGGACGCGATTGACCTGTTGGATCATTTGAACTTGCCCAGAACAGCAATCCTGGGCACATCGCGTGGCGGATTAATCGCCATGGCCCTTGCCGCCAGCCACCCCGAACGACTGACACAAGTGATCCTAAATGATGTTGGGCCCGTGATCGAACCGGCAGGCATCGCCAAGATCATGGATTATGTTGGCAAAGAACCCGCCTCAAAAACCTATGAACAGGCGGCACATGCGCTGAAGTCAGGGATGGCAACGCTGTTCCCTGATGTTCCATATGACAGATGGCTGGCACAGGCTAAGGTTCAGTATAATGCCGCAGATGACGGTTTGACCCTGCGCTATGACCCTGCCCTGCGCACCGCGTTGCTGGAACAGGCCGCAACCGGAGCGATCCCGGATATGTGGATGTTCTTCGAAGCGCTAAACGGCATCCCAACCGGCGTGTTGCGCGGTGCAAACTCGGATGTTCTAAGTGCGGAAACCCTGGCTGAGATGCACCGACGCCATCCCGGTTTGATCTCAGCCGAAGTTCCGAACCGGGGGCATGTTCCGTTTCTGGACGAACCTGAATCTTTGGCCCTCATACACAAGGTATTGAGCAAAACATGAGCAGTATTGAACTGATCGAAGCCGCCGCAGACCGGTTGCTCGGGCATGTAAGGGAAACGCCCGTTCTAACCTCACCCTTTCTGGATGACATCGCGGGCCGTCGCGTTTTGGTTAAACCCGAATGTCTACAACACACCGGCAGCTTCAAGTTTCGCGGCGCATGGTCGGCGATATCTGCACTGAACCCCGAGCAGCGACAGCGCGGTGTCATCGCCTATTCCTCGGGCAATCATGCGCAGGGCATCGCAATGGCGGCGGCGAAGCATGGCGTTGCGTCGGTGATCGTGATGCCGTCGGATGCGCCACAATTGAAGATCGACAACACACGCGCTTTGGGTGGCGAAGTGGTCCTCTATGATCGGTCCAGCGAAAGCCGTGAGGAGATTGGCGAGGCTTTGGCCGCTGAACGAGGCCTGACCCTTATCCGGCCCTATGATGAACCTCAGGTTATTGCCGGTCAGGGTACAGTTGGCCTTGAACTCGCGCAACAGGTCACAGCGTTCGGTGTTGAAAAGGCAGATGTTCTGGTATGCTGCGGCGGTGGTGGGTTGACCTCGGGTATCGCTCTGGCTTTGGAAAAACACGCACCCGGCCTGCGCGCCCGACCGTGTGAGCCGGACGGGTTTGACGATGTCAAACGTTCGTTGGCCAGCGGTCAGATCCAGAACAACAACGCCTCGTCCGGCAATATCTGTGATGCGATCCTCACCCCGCAGCCGGGCGAGATTACCTTTCCCATTCTCCAACGGCTCTGCGGACCGGGCCTGTCGGTGTCTGAGGATGAGGCGTTGAAGGCCATGGCTTTGGCATTTCTGCGCCTGAAAATCGTATTGGAACCCGGTGGGGCCGTTGCGCTGGCCTCGGCCCTGTTCCGCAAGGATGAGATTGAAGGCGACGATGTTGTGGTGGTTGCATCCGGCGGCAATGCCGATCCGGAAGTGTTTGCCAAAGCACTAGAGCGGTTAGACGCATAGCGGTCAGATTGAATGAAGCACGTGTTACGACCCAAAGGACCTTAACATGCCTCACGTGACTATCGGGAACGTGGACCTGAACTACAGGATTGATGGCTCGCCAACCGGCGCACCCATCGTGTTTGCCAATTCACTGGGCACAGACCTGCATCTATGGGATGGGGTGATCCCTCACCTGCCCGACGGTCTGCGGATCATTCGATTTGACAAGCGCGGCCATGGTCAATCCTCGGTTCCACCTGCTCCTTATTCGATGGGATCTCTGATCCGAGATACCGAGGCTTTGTTAGATCATCTCGACGTGCGCGATTGTGTGTTCGTGGGCCTGTCAATCGGTGGCATGATCGCCCAAGGCCTAGCCATCAAACGTCTGGATCAGGTGCGCGCCTTGGTCCTGTCCAACACGGCCGCCAAGATCGGCATGCCCTCGATTTGGCAGGATCGGATGCAGGCTGTTCGCGATGGCGGGATCGAAGCCCTGGCCGATGCCACGATGGAGCGCTGGTTCTCGCGTGAGTTTCGAGCCGCACAAAACCACCTGCTCTGGTGCGAGATGATGGTGCGGCAGCCAGTTGAAGGGTATCTGGGATGCTGTGCCGCTATAGCCGGCACAGATTTTTTTACGCCAACGTCGGGTTTGCGGCTGCCCACTTTAGGCATCGCCGGCAGCGAAGACGGCTCGACCCCACCAGACCTTGTGCGCGAAACGGTCGAACTGATCCCCGGCGCGCAATTCAAATTGATGCGACGGACAGGACATTTGCCTTGTGTTGAAAAACCAGAAGAGTTTGCCGCTATACTTGAAGCGTTTTTGAAAGATATTGGACATATTTAAGGGAGCCTTTCGATGGCTGATTTCCTTCTGATTCATGGTTCTTGCCACGGCGCCTGGTGTTGGCGCGACTTGATTCCTGCGCTGGAGAACTTTGGGCACACAGCCCGTGCCATCGACATGCCCAGCCACGGTGCTGACCCTACGCCGATTGCTGAGGTCACCCTTGATGGCTGCCGAGACGCCATCCTTGCCGCATCGACGCCAGATACGATCATCGTAGGGCATTCCTGGGGAGGGTATCCGATTAGCGCCGCCGCCGAAGCGCAACCGCAAGCCATGCGCGCCCTGGTCTATCTGAGCGCCTATGTCCCGCAAGACGGGGTGTCTATGGTCGAGATGCGCCGCCGTGGACCAAGCCAAACAATCGCGAATGCAGTAGAAAAATCGGCTGATGGATTGTCTTACACCGTCCGTCCAGAGCACGTAAAAGAACTGTTCTACCATGATTGCGCGCCCGAAATCACACCGTTCGCCTTTGCGCGCCTTTGTCCGCAGGCCATACGCCCGCAAGATACGCCCTTGGCACTTAGTGAGCGCTACAAAAGTGTCGCGCGCGCATATATTGCAACCAGCGATGATCACACTGTTCCATTCGCGTATCAAAAGAAAATGGGCAGCGAAATCCGCACGGATTTGCAACGCACTATTGACAGCGGCCACTCCTCGTTCTTTTCCCATCCGGACCAATTGGCGCGTGCGCTGACAGATCTTGAGAAACAGCTTTGATCAGGCGCCTTTGCGACCCTACGTCAAAGAACAGCCCTCTATCCTAACGAATTGGCCCCGCCTAGGGTGCTGGGGACGAAACTTTGTGACGGTTCTGATGCGCCTGCCCTTTGCCTTTGTTCTATGTACGGTGATGATCGATGCGATGGGGATTGGCCTCGTGATGCCAATCATGCCGCAACTGATTGTCGAGGTTCAGGGCGGAACGCTTGCCAGTGCGGCGATTTGGGGCGGTATCCTCAGCACCGCGTTTGCGGCAATGCAGTTTGTCTTTGGGCCTATCCTCGGGAATCTGTCTGACGCCTACGGACGACGGTTGGTTCTGCTGGTGTCGCTGTTTGTGATGGCCTTGGATTACGTGGTGATGGCGCTCGCAGGGAGCATCTGGCTACTGCTGATTGGGCGTATTGTCGGGGGTATCACGGCGGCTACACATTCGACGGCGGCGGCATTTATGGCCGATGTCTCAAAACCGGAAGACAAGGCTGCAAACTTTGGCCTTGTCGGCGCGGCGTTTGGCGTGGGCTTTGTTCTTGGCCCAGTGATGGGCGGGCTGCTCAGTGAATATGGAACACGCGCGCCGTTTTGGGCGGCTGCCGGTCTTTCAGCGCTGACTTTCGCCATTGGCTTTTTTGTGATGCCGGAAACCGTGACCGACAAGACCAGACGGGCATTCAGTTTGAAGCGCGCGAACCCGGTCAGCTCGCTTACCGCGATCGCCGCCCTGCCTGGCATCCGGCCTCTACTGTGGGTCTATTTCCTGTATTCGGTGTCAATCTACGTCTACCCCGCGATATGGTCCTATTTTACCACCGAGCGCTTTGGCTGGTCGCCGCAGATGATCGGCCTGTCGCTGGGCGTTTATGGAATTGGCATGGCCGCAGTTCAGGGCGGACTGATCCGCCCCGCCACGCGTTATCTGGGTGAACGCGTCACCATCCTCTACGGTATGGCCTTCGAGATCGTTAGCTTCCTGTTTCTGGCCTTTTTAACCAATGGCCTGATCGCCCTGATGCTGATCCCGATGACTGCGCTGGGCGCGGTCATCACGCCAGCCTTGCAAGCGATGATGTCACGCGCAACGCCAGATTCGCAGCAAGGTGAACTGCAAGGCGTATTTGCGTCTCTACACGCGTTGTCGATGGTCATATCACCCCTATTGATGACCAGTGTTTTTGCCCGCTTTATCCAACCAGAGACGGCGATCTATCTGCCTGGTGCTCCCTTCCTTCTTGCTCTGGTCCTCATGCTGGTTGGGGTGCTTCTATTTCTTCGCGCACGCCCCATCGCGGTATAACAACGACATCAATCTGACGATTTCCGGCTTGCGACCCGATTGTTCCCAAGCCACCGTGGGCGAAACAGCCGAATAGCCGGAGCGCTCGGAATGAAGTTGCAAGATCTTGATATTATTGTCACCGCACCCCCCGCCCCCGGTTGGGGTGGGCGGTATTGGATATTGGTGAAGCTCACCACCGATACGGGCATCACAGGCTGGGGGGAATGCTATGCCTCGACCGTGGGCCCCGAGGCCATGAGCCATGTGATCCGCGATGTATTCGACCGACACATGCAGGACGAAAATCCCGAAAACATCGAACTGATGTTCCGCCGCGCCTATTCCAGCGGATTCACCCAGCGCCCCGACCTGACCGTCATGGGTGCCTTTTCGGGGCTTGAAATCGCGTGTTGGGATATTCTGGGGAAAGATCGAGATCGGCCCGTTTACGCCCTGCTGGGCGGCAAGATGAATGAGCGCATTAGGTCCTATACCTACCTCTACCCTCTGCCCCAGCACAATTTGAATGACTTCTGGACTGCGCCTGATCAGGCCGGAGAAAGCGCCGCAGAAATGGTGCGGCAAGGCTATACGGCGGTCAAATTCGACCCGGCGGGTCCCTATACCATCCGGGGCGGGCATATGCCGGCGATGTCTGATATCTCGATGTCTGTGGCCTTCTGCAAAGCCATCCGCGAAGCTGTGGGGGACAAGGCCGATCTGCTGTTCGGCACCCACGGTCAATTCAACACGGCTGGCGCTATTCGGCTGGGCCAAGCGTTAGAGCCGTATTTGCCGCTTTGGTTCGAAGAACCTACCCCGCCCGATAATATCGAAGACATGGCGCGCGTCGCGCGCAATGTCCGTATCCCGGTCGCCACCGGCGAGCGCATGACCACCAAGGCCGAGTTCGGTGCAGTCTTGCGCGCAGGCGCGGCGGAGATCCTGCAACCCGCTCTTGGGCGCGCCGGTGGCATTTGGGAAATGAAGAAAGTCGCGGCCATGGCCGAAGTCTTTAATGCGCAGATGGCACCTCATCTTTACGCCGGTCCGGTAGAATGGGCCGCCAATATCCACCTGGCGGCCTCGATCCCCAACCTGTTGTTGCTGGAATCCATCGAAACTCCGTTTCACGATCAACTGATCAAGGGCTCGATCCGGGTTGAGGATGGCTTTGTCACGCCACCCACTGCGCCGGGCCTTGGAATTGAGGTCGACGAAGATCTGGCGCGTGCTCATCCCTACACCGGAGACGGCCTGCACCTGCAAATGCAGGAAGATCCTTGCGACTACGCAAATGGAAATTCCTTTCAGGGTGGCGCACCAGCAACCGAGGGGTGACAAGCCCGCGGTGGTTGGGGCATATTGCTCCGACCCCTATCTGACAGATGGCCAACCCGTGACCCCGAAAGACGCTGCCGTTCTACCCGCTGAAGCATCAGACAGTATGCAAGCAAACGCAGCCCGTGCTGCGGCTTACCTGAAGACATTGGCGCATGAAGGCCGCCTGATGATCCTGTGCCATCTGAGCGATGGGGAAAAATCGGTCGGAGAACTCGAGAGCTTGTTGCAAATCCGTCAGGCCGCCGTCAGCCAGATGTTGGCCCGGTTGCGAGATGAACAACTGGTTTCAACCCGCCGGGACGGTAAGACCGTTTATTATTCACTGGCCGACCACAGCACCCAGCGCGTGATCGGATTGATGTACGAACTGTTCTGCCAGCCCGATAGCTGAGGATCAGTTCGACACATACCCGGCGATCACCTGCATCAGCTTATAGGCAGTGGCGGCATCGTTTTCGACAACGGCCAGAAACTCCTCTTCACCAATCCGCAGGCAGGACAGGTTGGTTTCGGCAATCATGCTCAGGGCGCGTGGCTCTTTTCGGATCAACCCTAACTCACCTACTAATGCACCTGCGCTTACGGTTGTGATCAGTTGATCCGGGCCATCCGATTGCGGCAGATACAGGCCCGCCTCTCCGTCCAGTACCACATAGGCGCCATCGGTCGGTTGGTCATCTTTCAGGAACACGACCTGTCCGGGTGCTGCATCAAACCAGCGCGCACCAAAGGCCAGCAGGCGCAGCTGTCTGCGATCCAGGCCCGAGAACAGAGGGGTCTGTTCAAGCGCTCGTAACTTGCGCGCAAGATCAGCCGATGCAGCGCTGTCTTCTTCCACGTCCATAGGTCCTTCGTCCGAGACCACACGACCTTGACGGATTTCAACGAACATGTCGAACACGTCCGGATTTTCGAACTGATCGTTCAGATAGATGATCGTGACATCCGGCATCAACTCCCGCAGATTTTTGTAAACAGCAATCTGTGTCTTGACGCTGTAGCTGGCCAGCGCGTTCTCTAGGATCAGGATATCTGGCTTCTTGATCGTTGCCCGCGTGAACGCCAGTGGCTCGGCAAAAACGGCGGGCAGGTTCTGCCCCCCCAGCGAAACCGGCACATCATAGATCAGCTCAACAACCAGCGGGCGCGCGCCATTCTCGGCCAGAACATCCACAATCAGCTTGCGTACCTCGTCAGATCGCGCGCCGCCAATCTGGCTGACTTTGCCAAAAAGCGCGTTTTCCATCACAGACAAACCCGGTGCGATCTGCTTGGAATCCAACGGAACAAACACGTCCTGCAGCGGTTCCAGCAGCTTACTGGAATGGCTATTGCGTAGCTCCAGAATGCGGCTCTTGAGTTCATCAGTGAAGGCTGGGCCAATCTGTTCCGCTGAGATCACAAATGGCACGGCCAGCAGGTTCGCCAATTGAGCGTCATCTAGCCCCTCAGCCCCTTCTTTCCGGGTGCGTTCGACCAGTTCAACGGCCGCTTCATAGGTCCCGGCCTCCAGCCCCAGTTTGCGGAACAAGGGATGGTCAGTGCCATCCAGCCCAAAGATCTGCCGCAACATATCGATCACGTCGCGCGTCAAGGCGATCAGGGTCTCATCCAATCCAAGCTCACGCAACTGGCCCAGGAACACGGTTTGCTTGGCCAAAAGCTCTTGGTTGACCGGAACGCAAGGCGTTGCGAACAGCAGGTTCTCGGCCACGGGCAAGGCCGGGTTATAGCTTTCGCGATCGAAGATCAGCGCCTGCTCGGTCAGCTTCGCTTTTGTTACCGTCTCTTGTATCAACGGGCGCAGTTCGATCAGCTTCTGCGCAAGCTGAGGATGGGCCACCGAATCAAAATCCTGCTCGGCTCCGCGTTGAAACAAGGCTGCGCCCGATCCCATACCGTCGATTAGTTTCAACCACCAATCCCGCAGATCAGCCGCGCTCTGAAAGCCTGCGCGAGACGGGTCGAGCCATTCTGCCTGGAACGGGTCGGTGCTGTTGCCGGCACGCAGGGTCTCAGCAAAACCGGGGTGATCGGTGTGTTCAGACAACGGCTTGAACCGCATAGGCATCATAACGTTGTCGCCCAGCGTGCCTTGAAACATCACTGGTCGGGATGATGCATAACCGATCCGCGCCGCCACGACGCCCTGATGCAACTCGGCCAGATTCTGATCACCGATTTCAACCCTACCCGCACTGGGCAGGATTTCGCGTGTCAGCAGTTCGCTGACGGCGCGCCGGTCTTCCTCGCTCGGTGCTAGAATGCCGATTGTTTTGCCGGCCGGGAATGTCAGGTTCAGGTCGTCCAGCACCTGATTGCCATCCATGTCGCGCACCGAAACGTGATCAAGAACAATATCGCCGCTCAGATGCGGACGCTCGGGCGGTTCGCCTTCGAACAGACCTTCATCCTGCATACCCGAAGGCGCAAACCGTTCAACCACCACGTCCCAACGCAGCGACATATCCTGCGTTTGATTGTAGTAGGTCAGCAATTCTTTCCAGGGAGAACTGAGGTCTTTATACGCCGCCAAAGCCGCCACCAGCGCGCCCAGCGAGACCGATCCCTGCAGCACCAACAATCCGCCAACCAGATAGAACATGAATGGCGTCAACTGCGAGATGAAGTTGTTTATGAATTTCATAAAGAACTTCTTCTGGTAGATCTCGAATCGGATCCCAAATAGGCGCCCCAATTGATCCGAAACCATGGCGCGGCGATAGCGCCAGCCCCCGTTTGCGCGCAGGGTCGAGGCACCAGCTGCGTTTTCTCCGATCTGCGCAGCCAGGGTGCGAACCTCCTGGATGCGTTTCTTGTTCAGAAGGTTGATCTGGCGCTGCAGTTTCGGGATCAGCCACGCCTGCACCGGGATCAAAGCGACGGCAGCAAGACCGAACCAGACGCTTTGTAGAAACAGGAACGATAGGATGGTGATCATCTGACCGGCTTGAAGCACCGGTTGGCTGATCGCATCGCCCATCAACCCGCCCATCGGTTCGCTTTCGGCGGTGATCATCGACACCATTTCGCCTTGGCTGACCCTTTCGAAATAAGGCTGAGGGAAGCGCAAAGCCCGGCTGATCAATTGATAACGAAAGCGCCGCAGCATCCGCTCGCTCAGCACACCTTTCATCGTATTGATGCGCATCTTCATCAAGCCATGGGCAAGAACCGCACCCAGAAACGCAAAGCACAAGATGATCAGGAAATTGGTCTGCTGCAGACTGTATCCCCAAACCTCTACGATTTCACTGCTGGCCCCGATCGCATCGTTGATGATGCGCTTGGGCAGTTCCAGCGTCAGATAAAGCAACGGAAACAAGGTTGACGTCACGGCCAGAAGGATCAGCTGGTCGCGTTTGGAGTACTTCCAGATAAAACGAAAGATCGTGCGTTCTATGGAACCGGTTCCTGCTTGCTATCTACAACTCAGCTTTTTGGCATGGCCTTAGACTCAACAGCATAAAGCCACAAAATCCCAGCGAAAACTGATATTCGAGGTCAATAGCGGAACATTTCTTTGCCGAATGTGAACTAGTTTATTTACGTAGCAACTTAATCGTGCCTAGTATCCGCCTCAGGACGTTTTCGGGAGAGGCCTTTTGACTGCCAGTTTTGGCGCAGTTTTTCTTATGCTCTGCTTGATGCAGATTAAGCATATGTTTGCCGATTATTACCTCCAGACGCCCAAAATGCTATCCGGGCGAGGCGAGTACTTTCATGTCGGTCGCGCGCAACATGCCGGGGTGCACGTTGTCGGCTCTGCTGTTGTCTTTATCCTATTTGGCACGCCTTTGCTTTTCATCCTGATTGTCGGTCTGATCGAATGGGTGGTTCATTTCAATATCGACTACGCCAAAGCCAGTTACTCCGACAAGAAGCAGCTAGAACCCAAACAGGCCGCATTCTGGCGCGCAGCCGGGCTGGATCAGTTGATGCATCAGTTGACCTATATAGGTATGGTCTGGGCTTGGGTTACCTTCGCCGCCTGAACCGGTTTCAGGCGACATGTTTCAGATGACTGGGCTCATAAGCCGACAACCACATCCGATCCAAAGCGTCGAGTTTTTCAACATCAAAACGTTGCGCTTCTTCCCAATAGCGCCCGGATGGCACGTGATACGCCAACCGTTCTTCTTCAGCCAAAGCCGCCTTCATGCCTGCAGTCGCGGGTAGTGGTGCCGAGGTCAACCGTGACGACTGCGACGACGGAAAGACCAACCGACTGTCTCCTTGGGACAATCGTACAACACGGCAATTTTGAACGGCTGCAAACAGGGCCAGACGTGCGGATTTGGCTTCTAACGAGCGTAAGGTGACGTCATCGCGCAGCGGATCAGCCGCGCCCGTGCCATAGAAATGGGTCTGCCCCTTGCCCGCATAAACCATGTCGCATCCAAAATACGCAAGAACCTCGGGCTCAAGGGCCGATAAAGCCCAATACCCTGCCGTAAAGGCCATCGTGCCGCCTGCGTAGACAAAGCCGCCATAGTGGTTCTGCCGCGGCACATAATCCTCGGCCGTAACAATGCTTTGCCCAGGTTTCAAATGCACAGGGCACCTGTCTGTTGGGAAATCTTCGGGATGGATCAGCACATCCCAATCCTCGCGCACACGCCAGGCGTTGTTGATCACCACTATGTGCGTAAAGGGCGCACGGGGCCATGCGCGCGCCTCAATCGCATCTGGTGCGCTGCCCAAAATCAGAACGCGGTTTCCTGACTGTGCCATCTCGGGTCCTGTGTTTGCTCAGACCTTTCGAAAGCATAGCGCGTTTGGACCGGTCGACTACCCCAGAACCGAAAAACTGCTTTCTTCGTTGATTGGGCGTTTGCGCGAATAGAACCCCACATCGATCATGCGCTTGATATACGGCAGTTCGAACTGCAGCGGCTTGGAATCATGGTCGGCCCCACCTTCGCAATATTCAATCAGCGCAGTCATCATCTTTCCCGCAATTGGAGCGTTCTTATACTGGTTTCCGCTGGTGCCACAGGCCATATAAAAACCCGGCAGGCTGGATTTGTCGTAAATCGGAATCCAATCTGTCGACGCATCGTATAGATCAACTACACCTCGGGTTTTGGACGGGATGCCCAGGCTGGGCACGCGCTGAGCATATCGCATGGCCTGAGTGGTCCACTGATCGGTGAAATCGCGATTGTAGTGCAAATCATCCTCGCACCACTGATGCGGATCGCATTCGGGGTCTTCAGACCCAACGAGGATATGGTTACCATGTTCCGGGCGGCAGTAACACGCGATATCACTGTCCGAGACGATGGTGCCATTGTTCTCGAAATCGAACCCTTCGGGCGCGGGCACATGAACCACTTCTTGCCGCAAGGGTCGTGTCTCAATCGTCATGTCATCCAATACGCCCGCCATCTTGTTGATGATGGCCGACCCCGGCCCGGCCACATTCACGACAACCTTGGCGTGGATTTCTTCGCCAGACGCCAGCTTGACCCCCGTTACACGGCCATCTTCGGATAGAATCTCAACGACCTCAGCCCCAGTCTGCACCCGAGCCCCATGTTGCTTGGCAGCATCCATCAGGTTCTGAGCGGACAGCGCTGGATCGGTGACATAACCTGCCTGCGGCCAAAACACACCGCCCTGCATCTTGCGACCGTTGGGATGACCGAACTCAGGATCATCCATCCGGCGTGCTGGTGCAAAACTATCCAAAGAATAGACCGGCAAACGATCGTTGATTACCTCGGGCGACCATTCTTCGAACGGGCAATCCAGATCAGCGCTGTTGGCCATATGCTTTTCCAGCATACCGTTGGCATTGGTCTTCATGACCAGACACCCCGTCTCGCGAAACTGCGCCAGGTCGGCATCGGCAGGCAGACCTAGATATTCGGCCCAATCACGCCAATAGTGATATCCTTCCCAGGCAAAGGCCGTGCCATCGGAGGTCGAATAGTGCATGCGGATGATCGCGCAGGACCCAGCGGTTGAGCCATGCCCCGCCTGGCTGTTCCGATCCAGCGACAGGGTTTTCCACCCGGCTTTCGCCATCTCAAAAGCGATCGCGGCACCGATTACACCGGTCCCAATGATAATTGCATCTGGTTGGCTCATGGGGTGTCTCCTCTCCAATAGCACTGCGAATAGGCGCTGAATTCTTCAACTTCCTCGGGCTGCGGATCAACGCCCGTGAATACATACAGATAGTGCGGCACCATCGAAATCCGCGTGTCCATGGGCTCGTTCAATTGGGCCAGATCATAGCCAATCTGCATGTAGTACAGAACGCGCGCGCGGGTTTCTGCTTCGACCTCGGAATACCCATATCGTGCGAACATTGCGTGCAGGGCGGCCAGGCGTTTGGCGTCGGACTGATCCAGAACGCGCCGCACCTTGCCGGATTTGCGCGCCCAGTCGCGCACCGCAAAGTCCAAGGCAGTGTCAAACAGCGCCGTATTCACGACACACCGATGCACGTTACAGACCGCCGCGGTAATCGTCTTGGCGGGGATTTCAGCCTGTTTGATCAGGGCCGCAGTGTTCGTCGCCTGCCAGCGCGCCAAAAGCGCGTCCAACAATTCCTGGCGCGACTTGAAGTACCAGTAAAAGGACGACCGTGACACAGCCATCCGCTCGGCCAGGTTCAGCACCTTGATCTGATCCACCCCGTCCGAGATCAGCACATCCATCGCCACGTTCAACCAGTCGTCGCGCGTGACTTTGACATTGCCGACCAATGGTTCGGCCTGTGGGTCATCCCGGTGCAGGATCGGTTTGGTGTTCATTCAGCTCTCCGGTGGTGCGCCGCCCTCGGCAGTGCGTCGTTCAATAAATTCGTGCAGGGCTCCGATACGGTCACTATCGGTTGGCGGTGCTTTGAAATCGTTCAGAATAGACTTCCAAACCCCGGTTGCCCGATGGTTGGTGTCAATCGATCCGCGTTCGGTCCAGGTTCCGAAATTGGCGTAATCGTGGACATGGGGCTGATAGAACTCGGTATTGTATCGCTCCATTGTTTGGCTGGAGGCAAAGAAATGGCCGCTGGGCTCAACCTCACTTAGCGCAGTATCAAAGCCGATCTCAGAGGTTCCGGCCTGCGCCCCGGCGCAAAGCTCGGCGACCATGTTGAGAACCTCGGCATCGCAGACAAGCTTCTCGAAGGATACAGTCAGCCCGCCTTCAAGCCAGCCTGCCGAATGGATAATCACAGTTGCCCCGGCCATCAAACAGCCCCACAGGCCGAACTGATTCTCGTTGGCCGCCTGCACATCGTTGACATTCGCCGCCGATCCCGCCGCAGATCTCCATGGAAGACCTAAATGGCGCGCGAGTTGTCCGGCCGCCAGCGAAGCCTGGAAATGTGAGGGCGTCCCGAATGCCGGCGCACCTGATTTCATATCCACATTGCTGGTGAACGTCCCATAGCATACAGGCGCGCCCGGATTGGTTAGCTGCGTCAGGGTCAGTGCCGACAGAGCTTCTGCATGAGATAAGGTTATCGCCCCTGCCACCGTGATCGGCGCCATCGCCCCCATTAGCGTAAACGGCGTGATAATCGACATCTGACCGTGCTTGGCAAAATCAATCAGCCCCTGTGCCATCGGAATGTCCAGAGTGCGCGGGCTGTTGGTGTTGATGATGGTGTAGCAATGGGCTCCATTAAGGAAATCGTCATCCGACAGGCCACGGGCAGTGGCCAGCATCTCAAAGCAGTCCATCACCTGTGGTGTGCCACGCGAAAAGAAGAACGGAAACTTATCAGTCAGTTCCATCTGCGCCTTGGTCGTGAAGTAGTGGCGCAGGTTGGTTGGCACGTCCTGCGGTTCGACCTGAGGCGAGATCATCTGAAACACGTCAAAATGATGGGTGAGTTTCAAAAACTCAAGATAGTCCCGCCCTGTCGCTGGCCGACGCCCCCGCTCCAGATCAGTGGCATTTGGGGCCCCGGCCCCCGGTTGAAACACCAGCGAACCCAGTTCCAGCGTGAAGTCCCGACGCCGTGCCCCCGCCCGGCAGGCAATCGACTTTGGGGCCGACGCAACCGCTGCCTCGACCATATCGCGCCCGATAAAGACCATCTCGGTCTCTTCGTCGACACGGGCCCCTCCTGCGGCAAAAATACGGCGCGCTTCGGGCAGCAGAACCTTGACGCCCAGCTCTTGCAGCATACGCAGCGCGGTCTCGTGCATGTCCGCAATCTGATCTGCCGGGAACACCTCCATCTGCGGGAAAGGGTTTCTAAGTTGGCGATAGTTCACATCCCGCAAAACGGGTGGCGCAGCCTCTGCTCCGCGTCCGCGCCGTCGACGCCTTTGGTCTTGCGCCACCATGATCAGCCTCGCATCGCTTTGCCCTGCGGGTCGTATGGCGACGGTGCGATCACACGAGCCGGACGTTCGACGCCGACCACATGAACAGACAATTCCGTCCCCGGTTCGGCCTTGTCCCGGTTGACCAGAGCCATCGCCAGCGACTTGCCAGTATAGTGGCCATAGCCACCCGAGGTTACGAACCCCACACGCTCTCCATTTGCCCAGATCGGTTCATACCCGCTGGCATCTGCGTCCAGCGCATCGACCTCAAGCGTGACCTGCACCTGCGCAGGGCCATTGCCGTCGCGTTCGGCCACAGCGGCATCCTTGCCTACAAAGTCCTTGTTCCAATCGATCCAACGATCCATTCCGGTCATGCCCGGCGTATAGAGCTGCGTAAATTCCGCCGACCAGATACCAAAGCTTTTTTCGAGGCGGGTCGACAACATCGCATTGAATCCGCATTCGCGGATGCCCTGATCGGCACCCGCCTCAAGCAACATCCGACGTAGCTTGATGTGATCACCATAGCGGCAGTTGATTTCGTACCCCTTTTCGCCGGTCACCGACATGCGTGCCACGCGGGCACGCACAAGACCAACATCGAAATCGCCGCAGCCCATGAATTTCAGGCCCGAGATGTCCTGTTCGGCCAATTTCTCGATCACCGCCTGCGATTTCGGCCCGACCAGACCGAAGCCACAGTATTCCTCACCCAGATCGCGGATGTTCACCCCATCGATCATGTGGTCGTCAAACCAGCGCATATGCCAGGCGCGCAAGTAATAGCTACCCATAATCCACCAGGTACCATCGCCCCAGTTCAATACGGTCAGATCGCCCTTGAGGCGACCCTTCTCACCCAGCATTGGCGCCAGTTTGGCCCGACCCGGCGCAGGCAGTTTCGAAGCCATGACCTTGTCCAGCCAGACCTGCGCATTCGGGCCAGTCACCTCGAACCGCGAAAAGCCGGAGATATCCAACAGGCCCACGCCTTCGCGGATCACTTTGCATTCCTCGGCCACGATATCATGCGCATTGGACCGCTTTAGGGTCGGCGTTTCCTCGAAACCCTTCGGCGCAAAGTAAAGCGGTACTTCCAGATCCCAGCTGACGCCCCATTTGCAGCCCGCCTCCGTCATCGCATCATGGGCAGGGGCCATTTTCAACGGGCGGCCTGCAGGCAGTTGCTCGTTCGGATAGGTCATCACAAACCGGCGGGAATAGAACTGCCCGGTGGTTTCGCGGATGTAGCGTTTGTTCTGGGCGAAATCGCCGTAGCGCGCCACATCCATCGGCCAGGCATCGGCCTCGGGTTCGCCGTGGATCATCCATTCAGCCAGCGTTTTGCCTACACCGCCACCTTGCAGAAAGCCCGCCATCACAGCACAGGCCGACCAATAGCCACGCTTGCCCGGGACCGGGCCAACCAGAGGGTTGCCATCAGGCGAGAAGGTAAACGCGCCGTTCACCCAGGTCTTGATGCCCACGTTCTGGATCGAAGGGTAGCGTTCGAAACCCAGCATCAACTCGTTCTCGATGCGGTCCAGCTGCTCCTGAAACAGCTCTTCGCCATAGTTCCAGGGCGCGCCGTCCATGGCCCAGTGTTCGTGGTCGACCTCGTAGATGCCGACCAGAACCCCCTTCTGGTCCTGCCGCATATAGGTGAAGCCTTCCAAGTCCACGGTCATCGGCATTTCGAAGTCGGCTGCTGCGACCTCGGGCACGGCATCCGTAATCAGATAGTGGTGCTTGAGCGGTGAGACCGGCAGTTCCACGCCAGCCATGCGGCCCACTTGCTTGGCCCACAGACCAGCAGCGTTGACCACATGTTCACAGGTGATCGTGCCCTTGTCGGTCACCACTTCCCAGCCATCCGCCGTCTGCGTCAGGCTTTCGACCTTGGTCTCCTCGTAATACTCCGCACCACGCTTCTTTGCAGCCGTTGCATAAGCCTGCACCGTGCCGGTGGTGTCGATGTAACCTTCGCGGTCCGCCCACATCGCGCCCAAAACGCCATCAGTGGACATAATCGGACAACGTCTTTGCGCCTCTTCCGGTGTCAACAACTCACAATCGTCAATGCCGATGGATTGGAAGATGCGATAGTTGGCTTGCAACCATTCCCAGCGCTCGGGTGTTCCGGCCAAGGTCAGGCCACCGGTCATGTGCAGCCCGATGTTCTGACCCGATTCCTTTTCAATCTCGCTGAGCAGGTCGATGGTATAGGCTTGCAAAGACGCCATATTCGGATCGGCATTCAGCGCGTGGATACCGCCGGCTGCGTGCCAGGACGAGCCCGACGCCAACCGACGCCGCTCCAGCATGACCACATCGGACCAGCCAAATTTGGCCAGATGATACAGAACCGAGGCGCCCACAACGCCGCCCCCAATGACCACCACGCGATACTGCGATTTCATCCCGACCTCCCTTGGGTGACTCGTAGCGGACGCTAGCGGCACTGTTCACTCCTGTCTAGACATTTCTGTACAGTGTAGATCACCGCAGGCCGGCGCACGGTTTGGCGCTGAAGTTACAGGCTTGCGCTGGGCCGGGATTGAACGCTTTGAAACCAGGCTAGGGTGGCGCTGTTGCCTTCAGGGATGCGTGTTTTGATGACACGTGCAAAATCCACAAACACAAATGTGCTGATATCCGCCAAACTGAACATATCCCCCGCAACAAAGCGGCTGGACTGCAATCGCGCCTCAAGCAATGTGAAAAAATCGGAGAGGCGCGTCCTGCCGCGTTCGGCCAATGCTGAGATCTGAGGATGGTTTGTTGGTCCGGGAATGGCCCGGTCCTTGAACGCCGGGTGTGTATTGCGCAGAACCTCTGCGATCGGCATACCGCCCTGTTGTTCAACGATGGCATTCCACATCAAAACCTGCCCCTTCTCATCTGGTTTGCGCCCGAGTAGGGGTGGTTCGGGAAAGCGAGCCTCAAGATAGGCCGCGATCCCCAGGTTTTCGGTCAGAACTGCGCCTTCATCTGTGACCAGAACCGGGATTGTCGCCCGAGGGTTTACGGCCAGAAACGCGTCATCCAACTGCTCGTTCTTGGCAATCGAAACCTCGCGCGTTTCGATCTCCAGCCCTTTTTCCGCGATGAACATTCTGGCTCGGCGCGGGTTCGGGGCGGTCGAGCAGTCGTAGAAGATCATCTCGAATTTCCTCTCATTTAGGGGCGACAATTCAATCCAGTGCCTGGGATACGGCGCGCGCGATGACGCGCTCTTCATCCGTCGGGATCACCAACACCGGAATACCCTTGTCTGATATGACCTTGGAATTGGTGTCATTGGCCTGAACATTCAGGTGGATGTTCAGAAACTCCATCCCCTGCAGCACACGTTGCCGAATTGGGGCCGCGTTTTCTCCAATACCGCCACAAAAGACCACGGCATCAAGACCACCCAGAATGGCGGCCATTGCCCCCAGCTCGCGGCGGATGCGGAAAACGTAGTAGTCAATTGCCTCGCGGGCATGCGGGTCGTCACTGGCCAGCAAGGTACGCATGTCGTGGCTGATCCCGCTCAAGCCCAGCAGGCCGCTCTTTTTGTACAAGATATGGGTGATCGCCTCGACCCCATGCCCCTGCTGCATCAGATACAGCAAGACACCGGGATCAAGCTGACCGCAGCGCGTTCCCATCGGCAATCCATCCAGCGCAGAGAACCCCATGGTCGATCCGACGCTTGCGCCGTTGGTCACGGCACACATCGACGCACCATTGCCCAGATGCGCAATGACAACGCGACCCGCCGCTAAATCGGGGTAGTCCTGCTGCAACTTGCCGGTGATGTAGTCATAGGACAGCCCGTGGAACCCATAGCGCCGCACGCCTTTTTCGTAGAACCGCCGCGGGAGGGCGAAGGTATCGTTCACAAACGCATGGCCTGTGTGGAACGAGGTATCAAAACACCCCACCTGCACCGCATCCGGAAAGGCGGCCTGTGCAGCGCGAATGGCGGCCAGATTGTGGGGTTGATGCAGTGGAGCCAGCGGCGAAAGAGCCTCTAACTGCGTAAGGACATGATCATTCAGAACAACAGGACCATCAAATGTTTGCCCGCCATGCACGATACGGTGACCCACCCCAACAATATGGTGCGTGTCAAACAAAGGCTCGACAGATTGTAAAATTGCCTCTACGGCCGCCGCATGGTCGGCTGGGCCGATCTCAATGACCTGAACCGGCCCATCGCCTTGCAACTCCAGCTGCGCGACTGGGCCAAGGTTTTCGACCTGCCCCTGCCACAACAGTTCGGGTTCAGACGCGGCCCGGTATACGCTGAACTTGATGGTCGAACTTCCCGCGTTCAGTGTCAGGATTGCCTGCATGACGTCCCTCCTGTTTGCTTTGGTTGCCGCCGTGCCGACGCTACCTCCAGGCTTATCAAACCTAGCGCTGATAGATAAAGCACCGCCCCGGAACCGCGCCTTGGGGTAAGGGGAGCTCGGTAAGGGTTTCAAAATACATCCGGTCGCTCGACACCATTAGGCCACCTTCGGCCAAAAGCGGCTCGATCAAGGGTGAGACAAACCGTGCGAAGGCGTCATTCTTTTCTCGGTTGTGCCCGCCCAGATCAGCATGGATCAGGCTGGCTGTCGCACCGAACCGATCCAGAGAAGCGGGAAGTGTCTCGCGGACATCGCCCAAAATCACTCGATCCTCAGGCGGTGTCGAATCCGGATGCGAAGCGACCGCGCGTTCGAACACATAGACCGGGCGCTTGGTGACATATTGGATCATGTGGTGATAGGTCCTGCCATTCCCCAGCCCAAGTTCAAAGACCGGCCCACCCATATCTTGGGTCTGCGCGATGGCAAAATCCAGACAGGCCCGCTGGGACACCATGCGGTCGATGAACAGATCAAGTCGGCTTTGATTCTCGGACACTGGGAAATCTCTCCTTGATACCTACTGCCAACATAAGGGCGGTCGAATTGGGCTTTGATGACAAAAGCTCAAGTGTTTGTGTAGTCGCCAGACCCCAAGTTTCACATTTCCGCGACATTTCAGCACAAGAACGGGTTTGACTATACGGGCAGAACCGCGCGAGACTGTCGAAAAAATCACGGGGAGTTGATAGAGCCGATGCAAACATGCGGCCAACCGGGTGGAAAACCCGAATGAATGCTTTGTTGTCCGTCAAAAACCTGAGCATCGGTTTTGGCGCAGGTGAATCTGTTGTCAAAGATGTGAATTTTGATGTCCATGCCGGACAGACCCTGGCGCTGGTCGGCGAGTCCGGGTCTGGCAAAACCATCTCATGCCGCGCCGCCTTGCGCATTCTGCCCCGAACCGCGCAAATCCGCAGCGGATCAATCACTCTTAACGACTCCAAAGGTGCCGCCGAACTGACACAGATCAGCGAGCGCGAAATGCGTGGCATTCGCGGCAACCGGGTATCGATGATTTTTCAGGAACCGATGCGCTCGCTTTCGCCGCTGCACAAGATCGGCAATCAGGTGAGCGAGGTTCTCTGGCTTCATCGCGGCGCGTCCGAGGCACAGGCCCGCAAAGAGGTATTGAGTCAGTTCGAACGCGTTGGCTTCCCAGACCCGCAGCGCGCCTACGATTCCTATCCGTTCGAACTGTCTGGCGGCATGCGTCAGCGTGCAATGATCGCCATGGCAATGGTATCTAAACCCGATCTGTTGATCGCTGACGAACCGACCACAGCGTTGGACGTGACCACTCAAGCACAGGTTCTTGGCCTGATCAAAGAGCTTCAGCGCGAAACCGGCATGGCTCTGATCCTTGTAACCCATGACCTTGGCGTTGTGGCGAACATGGCCGAACACGTGGTGGTGATGCACAAGGGCCGTGTGATGGAGGCAGGCCCCGCCGCGCCGATCCTCACCGCTCCGGCGCATCCTTATACCAAGCAGTTATTCGATGCCGCCCCCGCGATCCCCGATAACGATGCTGTCGGGGTGCCAATGCCGGATGAAGACCTGATCCTGCAGATGAAAGGCGTTTCAAAGACCTATACGATGCGGGCCAGCAAAGGCTGGCAGGCCGACAAGGAAATCCACGCCTGTCGTGGCGTCGACCTGAACCTTGGCCGCGGCAAAACGCTGGCCATTGTCGGTGAAAGCGGGTCGGGCAAGACCACGGCAGCCCGGATCGCCCTGGGGGCAGAGCTACCTGACGCCGGTGGGGAAGTTCTGTTCAAAACCTCCGCACGAGATGACCCGATCCCCGTACATCAGATGACCCGCGCCCAGCGCACCGCGTTTCAACGCAAGGCGCAGATGGTATTTCAAGACCCCTATAGCTCGCTCAGCCCGCGTATGCGCATTCAGGATGCGATGACCGAACCGCTGGAAATTCACCGGATCGGGTCGACATCGGAACAACGCGACAAGGCCGCCGAGATGTTGCAGCGCGTGGGGCTGAACGGGGATATGCTGAAACGCTACCCGCATGCGTTCTCCGGCGGGCAAAGGCAGCGCCTGTCCATTGCGCGCGCCATGATGCTGGACCCGCAACTGATCGTCTGTGACGAACCGACCTCGGCTTTGGATGTTTCGGTACAGGAACAGATCCTGACCCTTTTGGAGAATTTGCAGGACAGTCTGAACCTGTCGTATTTCTTTATCTCTCATGACCTTGCCGTTGTGGCCCGCATCGCCGATGAGGTCGCCGTAATGCGCCGGGGGTTGGTCGTGGAACAAGCCCCGCCCGAAACCCTTTTCTACAATCCGCGCCATCCCTACACAAAGGCGTTGATTGCCGCCCAACCAGAACCCGACATCAACCGCCCGATTGACTTGCAAATGGTCTCATTGGGTGCCGGCGCGCCGGACAGTTGGGATGAAGCCTTTCGTTTCTCTGACACCGTGATACCTTCACTTGTGGAATTGGAGCCGGGCCATAAGGTACGTTGCCATGTATAAGACCACTCGCCATCTGATCCTTGCGGCATCGTTGGCCTTTTCTTTGCCCTTTGCCGCGAGCGCCGAACTTCCGACCTTGCAAGAGAGTGAGTTCTGGTCAAACGAGGTCAATTCCGGCGATCTGCCGCCCATAGCCGAGCGCCTGCCTAAGGAACCGCTGATCGTTGATCTGGCCGCGAAAGGCCGCGAATTCGGAACCCAGGGCGGCACCTTGCGCACCATGGTGACCCGGTCCAAGGATATCCGTCAGATGGTCGTCTATGGCTATGCGCGACTGGTCGGGTTTGACGAGAACTACAACATTGTCCCTGATCTGCTGGCCTCGTTTGAAAACGAAGGCAACCGTAAGTTCACCCTGAAGCTTCGGGAAGGTCACAAATGGTCTGACGGGTCGGCGTTCACGTCCGAGGATTTTCAATATTGGTGGGAAGATGTAGCAAACAACCCTTTGCTCAGCCCATCCGGCCCGCCAGATTTCCTGATTGTCGAAGGCAATCCGCCCACAGTTTCTTTCCCGGATGAAACCACGGTGATCTTTGAATGGCCGGATCCCAATCCGGATTTCCTGCAATCACTGGCTCAGGCCCGCCCACCGTTCATCTATCGGCCCTCGGCGTTCTTGAAACCCTATCACGAGAAGTACGCAGACCCTGAAGAGCTTGCCTTTTTAGTCGACGACGCCCGGGTCAAAAGCTGGGCCGCGCTGCACAACAAGCTGGACAACCTGTACAAGTTCGACAATCACGAACTGCCCACGTTACAGCCTTGGTTGAACGCAAGTTCTGGCAAGAAAATCCGCCACAACTTTGTCCGCAACCCCTACTATCACCGCATTGACTCAAATGGCGTCCAACTGCCCTATATTGACATCGTCGCGATGGAGATCGTCGCCCCCGGTCTGGTCGCCGCAAAAACCAACGCGGGCGAGAGCGATCTACAGGGTCGCGGCTTGGCCTTCCGGGATGCATCGATCCTGAAAAAGGGGGAAGAGGTCGGCGACTACAAAACCCTGCTGTGGAAAACCGGTGTCGCCTCGCAAATCGCAATCTACCCCAACCTGAACTACGCGGATGAGGTCTGGCGGAATGTGCTGCGCGATGTCCGGGTGCGCCGTGCACTTTCGCTGGCGATAGATCGCAAAACCATCAATCAGGCGCTCTACTTCAAACTGGCGAAGCCAATGGCGATGTCCGTCCTGCCTGCCTCGCCCTTTTACAACGAGGAAGATGCCAAAGCCTGGGCCGCATTCGATGTCGACATGGCCAATGCGCTGCTGGATGAGGCCGGGCTGGACCAACGCGACGGCTCTGGCACCCGTCTATTGCCGGATGGCCGCCCGATGGAACTGATCATCGAAACCGCAGGTGAACGGCAAGAAGTTGAGAATGCGCTGCAGATCGTAACCGATACATGGCGCGAGATCGGGGTCAAACTGGTGATGCGCCCGCTTGATCGTGACATCTTGCGGAACCGTGTTTTTGCAGGCAATACAATGGCTTCAGTCTGGTTTGGGTGGGATGACGGGCTGCCGCAGGCACATACCTCTCCGGCCTATCTGGCCCCGACCGATCAGGTCTTCCTCGCCTGGCCCAAATGGGGCCAATTCTACCAGACAGGTGGTGAGGTTGGCGAAGCCCCCGATATGCCCGAGGCCGAGCGGCTCATGAATCTGAACCATGATTGGGAGGTCGCCACCACGGATGAGGAGCGCACGGCAGTTTGGGCAGAGATGTTGAAAATCCACGCCGATCAGCTTTATGGCATCGGCATCCTGAACGGCGCCCCACAGCCTATCGTCGTATCGAACCGTCTACGCAACGTCCCGGAACAGGCCATGTGGGCGTGGGAGCCCGGCGCGCATTTTGGCGTCCACCGCCCAGACGAATTCTTTTTGGTCGACTGACAGGAGCAGCTAAATGATCATGCTGCGCTATGCGGTCTATCGCTTCTTTACGATGCTGCTGACGCTGTTGGTGGTCTCGGTTTTGATTTTCATCATCATCAACCTTCCGCCGGGCGACTATCTGAGCAATCAGATCGCCGAGCTTCAGGCCTCGGGCCAGTCAGCAGGTGTGGCAAAGGCCGAGTTTCTGCGAACCGAATATGCGCTGGATCGGCCGATGTGGGAACAATATCTGATCTGGATGGGCTTCTGGCCCGGCCCGCACGGGTTCTCTGGCATGATACAGGGCAATTGGGGTTGGTCCTTCGAGTTCGACCGCCCCGTGTCCGAGATCGTGGGCGATACGCTTTGGCTGACCGTTGTTGTGAACCTGGCCGCTATTCTGTTCGTCTACGCCGTTGCCTTGCCCTTGGGCGTGATCGCCGCCGCACGGTCGCGGACATGGATCGACTATACTTCGGCCTTTGTCGGTTATCTGGGACTGGCCACGCCGAACTTTCTACTGGCGTTGATCCTGTTCTACTACGGCCATCAGTATTTCAACCTGCCAATCGGCGGATTGATGGATCCCAAATTCGAAGGTGAGCCGATGAGTTGGGACAAGCTGAAATCCATCCTTGTTCACCTGATCGTACCCACCTTTGTGATCGGCACCTCCGGCGCCTCGGCGATGATGCAGCGTTTGCGTGCGAACATGCTGGACGAGCTAGGCAAGCCTTATGTTGAAACCGCGATTGCCAAGGGTATGGCGCCAACGCGGATGCTGACAAAATACCCTCTGCGCGTGGCGTTCAATCCCTTCGTGGCCGATATTGGCAACCTGCTACCCTCAATGATATCAGGCTCAGTTCTGGTGTCTGTTGTTCTGGGTCTACAAACAATTGGCCCGACCCTGCTGACAGCCCTTAAGACACAGGACCAGTTCCTATCGGCCTTCATTTTGATGTTCGTGGCCCTGCTGACACTGATCGGTACGATGATCTCGGATATCCTACTGGTGATGCTCGACCCACGTATTCGGTATGAGGGGCGCGAAGCATGACAGATCGCCCTGATAACCGCTATGTTGACGAGGCACCGTTCGATCCCGAAGCCTCGGTCCAGCAGCTAGAACGCGCTGATCTGGACGCCCCGAACTGGGTGCTGGTCTGGCGCAAATTCAAAACACACAAGCTGGGCCTGATCTCGGGCATCTTCCTGTTGCTGTGCTATCTTATGTTGCCGTTTGCGGGGTTCATTGCACCGTACGGCGCCAACGAACGCAATGGCGAGCATCTCTATGCCCCGCCCCAATCGATCAACTGGTTCCATGATGGCGAATTCATCGGGCCGCATGTCTATCCAATTGTAGCCGAAGCCGATCTGGAAACGTTCCAGTGGAAGTTCGTTGCGGATACTGACGACCCAAAACCGATCAAGTTCTTCTGCGAAGGCTCCGAATATCGTCTGGCCGGGTTCATCCCCTCTGACACCCATCTGTTCTGCGCACCGGATGGAGCGACCGTGTTCCTCTGGGGCTCGGACCGACTGGGCCGCGATATCTTCAGCCGCATCCTCTATGGCGCGCAACTGTCGCTGACTGTGGGCCTGATTGGCATCTCGGTATCGTTCTTCCTAGGCATTCTGTTCGGTTCAATGGCCGGGTATTTCGGCGGGCGCATCGACTGGACCATCAACCGTGTCATCGAAGTTCTGCGATCCCTGCCCGAACTTCCCTTATGGCTGGCCCTGTCCGCCGCTGTGCCCTCGAATTGGAGCCCTGTCGCGGTCTTCTTCATCATCTCGATCATCCTGGGCATCCTCGACTGGCCCGGCCTCGCCCGATCCGTGCGGGCCAAATTCCTATCGCTGCGCGAGGAAGAATATGTACGCGCAGCTGAGATGATGGGCGCCAGCTCGGGTCGGGTGATCCGCAAACACCTGCTGCCGAACTTCATGTCCCACCTGATCGCCTCGGCCACCTTGTCGATCCCGGCCATGATTCTGGGCGAAACGGCGCTTAGCTTCCTGGGTCTGGGTCTGCGTGCACCGGCGGTCAGCTGGGGGGTCATGTTGAATGACGCGCAGAACCTCGCCTCAATCGAGATTTATCCGTGGACGGCCATTCCTATGCTTCCCATTATCGTCGTCGTTCTGGCCTTCAACTTCCTGGGTGACGGATTGCGCGACAGCCTCGACCCCTATCAACAATGAGCCTGCTGGCCTCTCTTCCCGCGGCCAGCAGCTACCGCACGAAAAAGCCCGGTGTTTTGCACAGTGCGTTTGCTGTCTCAGAACTGGCGACCGCCAGCATCGCGGCGGTCGGACAGGAACTGTCGCGCCTGATGGTGGCGATGAACCTTACACCAACCGCACCTGAGGTGGTTGTGGATCAGCGCCTGGCCTCACTTTGGTATCGCTATTCCTTCAAACCAGACGGCTGGGAAATGCCAAGCCTGTGGGACGCGGTCGCCGGAGACTATCAGGCGGCAGACGGGTGGATTCGCCTGCACACCAACCTGCCGCATCATCGGGCCGCAGCCTTGAAGGTGATTGGCACACGCGCGGACCGGGACACCGTCGTACAGGCATTGAAATCATGGTCGATCGTTGACCTGGAAACCGCCATCGTCGCAGAAGGCGGGGTCGCCGCCGCCATGCGCAGTCGGGCCGAATGGCTGGACCATCCTCAGGGGCGCTCTGTGTCGCGGGACCCTTTGATTAGTTGGCACGGTCCTAGAAATATTTCTTTGCGGGATCGGCCCGAAGCAAGCACCAATCGCCCACTGGCTGGGCTGCGCGTGCTGGATCTGACGCGCGTTCTGGCAGGCCCGGTCTCAACCCGCACGCTGGCGGGACTTGGGGCTGATGTTTTGCGCATCGACCCACCGGATTGGGACGAGCCTGGCGTCATCCCTGACATCTCTTTGGGCAAACGCTGCACCTATCTCGACCTCAAATCACCAGAGGGGCTTGCGCGGTTGGAGGGGCTTCTGGCAGAGGCCGATGTATTTGTCCATGGCTATCGCCCCGGTGCATTGGATGCGTTGGGACTGAATAAAGCCAAGCGAGATCAACTGGCCCCAAACCGGGTTGAGGTGACGCTGGATGCGTATGGCTGGCAAGGTCCTTGGGCCGCACGGCGCGGATTCGACAGCCTGGTACAGATGAGCGCCGGGATCGCACATACCGGTATGATCTGGGCGCAGGCGGACAAACCAACCCCGCTGCCGGTTCAGGCGCTCGACCACGCAACCGGTTATCTTATGGCTGCCGCTGTTCTATCTGCTCTGGCCGAAGCGGCGCGAGGTAACACCGTGATGCATGCCCAACTGTCGCTTGCCCGAACGGCAGAGCTGTTGGCAGCCCTGGGCAAATCCGATTCGGAGAAGGCCATCAAGGACGCCTCTCAGTCTGACTATAACAATACGCCCGAAACCTCGGGTTGGGGGCCGGGATATCGCCTGAGATCGCCGCTGAGCGTTGGCAAAACCAAACTGCACTGGAACCTGCCCGCCTCAAAACTGGGCACATCCGACGCCGTCTGGCCCTAGCCGATCAAAACACGCGACCGCCGCGCGGAACGCGCGGCCCGGCCCAACGCTTTGGGGGTCGTCTCGTCAGAGATGCATCCCACAGGGGCAGGAGCCTACCCTAGCGATCATCTCCACCCGGGCCGATATCATCCAGGTAGTCTTCGTCAATCGCAGCCTGAACCGCGCCGGTGACCGCCTCACGCTGTTTCGGGCTCAGGTCCTCGACCTCTTTGCCATCGGCCAGTCTGACGGTCACCTCACGATGGGCAAAGCGGATACCTTCACGCGCAAACAGCTCTCGGATGTCCTGGTAGACCTTCTTGCGCACCAGCCACTGATCACCGGGCTTAGTCATGAACTTGACGCGGATGATCATCGCGGAATCCTGCATCTCGATCACGCCCTGCGATTTGAGCGGTTGGATGAAGTTTTCACCAATCACCGGGTCGCTCAGCAGTTCCTGCCCCAGCTTCTTAATCAGCTTGCGTACCTTTTCGACATCAGTGTCATAGGTCACGCGCAAGGGCAGTTTCATGATCACCCAATCACGCGAATAGTTGGTCAGCACTTTGATCTCACCAAATGGTATGGTGTTCAGCGCCCCCAGATGGTGCCTCAGCTGGAATGACCGGACCGAGATCTTTTCAACCGTCCCTTTCACGTCCCCAATGTCGATGTATTCCCCTTTGCGGAACGCGTCATCGAGCAGGAAGAAGGCACCCGAGAAGATATCGCGCACCAAGGTTTGTGAGCCAAACCCGACCGCCAGCCCGACAACACCGGCACCAGCGAACAAGGGGCTGACATTGATGCCCAGTTCCATCAGTACGATCAGGATAATCGTCACTACGACAACGGCCAGGATCGCCCCACGGAACAGTGGTAGCAGAGTCGCCAGACGGCTTTGCCCGCCTTCGCCACCTTCGTCCCCAAGTTCGGCCTCGGTACCGTCATCGGATTCTTCGGCGATCTTGCTGTCGATCCAGATGCGAAAGAAGTTGAACAGGATGTAACCGATGAACAGGATCACCATGACATCCAGCGCGCGCTCGATGGGCAGGTCTTCGCTCCAACTGGCTTCGGGGTTCCAGATCACGACCAAAGCGTAGATGCCGACTACAAAGGCCAGAATGCCGGCCACACGGCGGGCCAGATCCTCATAAGTAAGGATCACATGCTTGCGTTGCTCAGCTTGCGGCGTGTCGGCATCCTCGTGCGCTGCATCTGCAATGGCATTCTTTTCTTCTATACGCCGGTTGCGATCAAAATAGCGTTCCAGCACATAGTTCATCGCGCCGTATGCGACGACAACTGACATGAAGATCATATAGCTACTGGCAACAATCGGGATTGAATTGTCATTCTCCAGCACCAGATCAACGGCCAGTTTGAACCAGCTGAACATCAAATAGACGATCAGAAATGGCGCCCAGGCGAAAGAAATAAACCTCAAGAGCCATGATACTTGAGCCGGGGCCCGTCCACCTCGGATCGCGTTAGAAATCGCACGCGCATTGAATAGGATCATCAGGATGTTGCCCACGGCACCGACCATGGTCAGCCCGCCATACACCATGGCGTAGACATTGTAGTTCAACCCGAAATCCGCGACCCAGGTTGCAAATAAAACGGCCGAGATATCATAGGTCGCCAGAAGCGAGGCCCAGATATACAGCCGCTTCGCATCCCGGTCCGAAAACGGGGGCAATCGGTATTGGCTCAGAAAGGGTGACAGCACCATCCGCCACAAGTCAGACACCGTGCGCGCCAGGAAAAAGGCGGTGAAGATGGCAGTCACCGTAAACTGGATCGAAATATCTTCGGCCTCGCCAAAGAACAGATAGCCAACGATCAGGGCCATCAACATCGCAAAGATGGTTCCGCCTATCCCCATAAGGAAGCGGAACACCAAGAACGGCATCTTTTCCTTATAGCCTTGCGGGTTTTCCTTGATCCGGGCCACCACCCAGCGTCTGGCGAACCGCTTGCCATAGATTTCGGTGGACAGCCATCGGCCCAACAGCAGGAACAGAACGTTCCAGCCCAGAACCTCGACATAGGTCTGTATCCGCCCGTCCGGGCTGGTCTGGCGCAAGATGTACTGAACTTCGAACACCGAATACGGCAACGCCTCCAGCCGTGATGCGGCGGAATCGCGGAATTTCGAGAACCGCTCCTGCGCTTTCATCAGCTGCGACCCATCAGCCATTGGGTTACCCGAAGCGTCTTCCGATGCCTCTGCCGCAGCACCGGTTGACGTGACGACCTGCCCGGCGCTGTCAATGACAATAACGCTGGCACCGGCCTCACTGGCGGCGCGGATGGCAGCGGCCAAATCGCTTTCACTGGTGGTGTCGGTACTCTCGCTTGATCCAGAGGAATAGCCCGGTATCAACCCGGTTTGCGCGGTTCCGCTGACCGGATAGACCAAGACAAAGGTCATGAACGCAAAAAGCAATCCAGCCAGAACATTATGTTTCATAGGGTCTTACATCCCGATCCAAAGTTTCGGATAAGGTTACAAAAGCGTTCGGTTCAGTTCAAACCATCTTGGCCCAAGGTCCCAAATTTGTGTTAAATTGCGTGATCGGCGCACCGTGACAAGGATTCCTCAAAACCCATTCGGCTGTTGCCAAATCACAATGTTTGGCGCATTTGCAAAGGCGCTTTTCCACCTTTGGCAAGCGCGGCTTAACAATGTAAGGTATGTGGTGCAAACGCGCAGACCATAAGTAAGACCAAAACACAGGCACCAATATGAGCCTCGGCAAAAACACAGTTAACACCGGTCGCGCGCCGCGCATCCTGTTTTACAGCCACGATACTTTTGGGTTGGGGCATCTGCGACGCTCGCGCGCATTGGCTGCAGCGATCACACAGGCTGATCCGACCGCCTCGGCCCTGATCCTGACGGGATCGCCCGTGGCTGGGCGGTTTACCTTCCCGCGCCGCGTCGACCATGTCCGCCTACCCGGCGTCACCAAGCGCGCCGACGGGTCTTATGCCGCGCGCACAATCGGGATGGGGATCGATGAAGTGACCGACCTGCGATCCGGCCTGATCCAGACAGCAGTTCAGCAGTTTAACCCCGATATCCTGATCGTTGACAAGGAACCCACCGGGTTTCGGGGTGAGCTTTTGCCCACGCTTGAATATCTTGAAAACAACTGCGGCACACGGCTGATCCTGGGTCTGCGCGATGTTCTGGATGAACCCGAGGTGCTGGCTGCAGAGTGGGAGCGCAAAGAGGCCATCGCCGCAACCGAACGGTTTTATCATGAAATCTGGGTTTACGGGCTGAACTCAATCTATGATCCAACCAAAGGATTGCCGCTGAGCCGCAGCGCGCAATCCCGTATCCACTACACCGGCTATCTGCGCCGCGATCTGGGCCCGGTTGGTGAACCGCCCGAACAGCCCTATATTCTGATCACACCCGGCGGAGGGGGTGACGGCAAGGCCATGGTCAATCTGGTCCTTTCCGCCTACGAAAAAGATCCCGATCTGTCCCCCCGAGCCATTCTGGTCTACGGCCCGTTCCTGTCGGGTGAGTTGCGAGAAGAGTTTGAAACCCGTGTCGCTGCGCTAAACGGTCGGGTCACTGCCGTTGGCTTTGAATCCCAGATCGAAACCCTGTTTGCCGGGGCGGCTGGGGTTGTGTGCATGGGGGGCTACAACACGTTTTGCGAGGTTCTGTCCTTTGACAAACGTGCCGTTATCGTGCCCCGCACCACTCCTCGTCTTGAACAATGGATCCGGGCCTCGCGCGCCGAAGGTCTGGGGCTGGTGCGCATGCTGGATGAAACCCGCGATGGCCTGACGCCCGACGCGATGATCAAAGCCATCCGCGCGCTGCCGCAGCAATCTTTGCCATCGCAAACCATCCGTGCTGGCCTGCTGGATGGCCTTGACTATGTCACAGCCCGTATTGATGCCCTGCTGACCGGGGAAAAGGAACGAGCCACCGGATGAATGCCAATGCTCCGAAGCTAGCGGTGCTGGTCAAAGGGTGGCCGCGCCTATCCGAGACATTCATCGCGCAGGAACTGGTCGCCCTTCAGGATGCAGGCCACCAGTTTGATATCTGGTCGCTGCGCCACCCCACGGATGCCAAGCGTCATCCTTTGCATGACCGCTTTAGCGGTCAGGTGCACTACCTGCCTGAGTATCTGTATGACGAACCCCAACGCGTCTGGGCCGCGCGCGCGGTGGCACAGCGCCTGCCCGGTTATGCCGAGGCCTATGACGTCTGGCGCAAGGATCTGCGCCGCGACCCGACCCATAATCGCATTCGCCGTTTCGGTCAGGCCTGCGTTCTGGCCACCGAGCTTCCGGCAGAAACACGCGCGCTTTATGCGCATTTCATGCATACGCCTTCGTCCGTCGCGCGCTATGCCGCCATCATGCGCGGCCTACCGTGGAGCTTTGCCGCCCACGCCAAAGATATCTGGACCTCGCCGGACTGGGAAAAGCGCGAGAAGCTGCACCCAGACACCTATGGCGCAGCCTTTGGCGCGACGTGCACTGCATTTGGTGCCAAACATCTGCGCGGACTGGCCGACACGCCAGATCGGGTCGATCTGATTTATCACGGGCTGGATCTGGGCCGGTTCCCTGCGCCGCCAGACCGTCTACCACGACAACCCGATGCGGCCTTCCATATGATGTCGGTTGGCCGGTTGGTTGAGAAAAAAGGGTTTGAACGGCTGATCGCCGCTTTTGCCTTGCTGCCGGATACTCTGAACTGGCGCTGGACCCATATCGGCGGCGGCGGTTTGGGGCCAAGCTTGCGCGATCAGGCCTTGGCTGCCGGTGTTGCAGATCGCATCACCTGGAAAGGGGCCTGTGATCAGCCCGAGGTGATTGCCGCCATGAGGCAGGCAGATTTGTTTGTTCTGCCAAGCCGGATTGCCGAAGATGGCGACCGGGACGGGCTGCCAAATGTCTTGATGGAGGCGGCCTCGCAAAAACTGCCGATCCTGTCGACACCGGTTTCGGCCATTCCCGAGTTCATCGAAACGGGGGTTCATGGCCTCTTGTCCAGCGACGGTCCTGCCGCATTGGCCAGTGCGATTTGTGACCTTGCAGCGCACCCATCCCAAACCGCCCAAATGGCCGAAGCCGCTTATACGCGCCTATTGGCAGAGTTTCGGATGGATCCAGGAATTGCGCGTTTGTCGGCCCGTCTTAAGACCCTGTGCGCGGATGCAGCCTGATGGCCCGGGTCGCGTTTTATGCGCCGATGAAATCGCCCGATAGCCCCAAACCCTCGGGCGATCGCGAGATGGCCCGAAACCTGATGCAGGCAATCGGGGCACAGGAGGATCGCGTTGATCTGATCTCGGACCTGCGCATCTATGACAAAGCTGGCGATGCGGCGACGCAGCGCGCCCTGCGACAAGCGGCCGAGGTTGAAGCACAGCGGCTGATCTCGGACATGCCTGAAGACATCGACCTTTGGGTGACCTATCACAACTACTACAAGTCCCCCGACCTGTTAGGGCCGGTCGTCGCACAGGCACGTGGCATTCCTTATGTGCAGTTGGAAAGCACCCGCGCCACAAGTCGCCTGATGGGACCTTGGGCAAGATTTGCGCAAGATGCGCATACAGCCTGCGACGCGGCACAGGTGATTTTCTATCACACGGCCAATGATCTGATCACACTGGAGCGCGAACGCTATGACGACCAGGCGCTGATTGAGCTGCCTCCATTCTTGCCTATGGCGGATCTGCCACCCGCAAGTACTTGCGATGGCCCGATGCTAACCGTTGGGATGATGCGCCATGGGGATAAGCTGTCCTCGTACCGGATTCTGGCCGAGACGCTGTCGCACCTGTCAGGCGATTGGCACCTGAACATCGTGGGTGATGGCCCTGCGCGCCCGGATGTCGAAAACCTGATGGAACCGTTTGAAGGCCATATCACCTTTCTGGGCCAACTCGATCGGGAGGCGCTCCAACGTGTTTACGGCGAGGCCTCGATATTCGTGTGGCCCGGTGTGAACGAAGCCTATGGGATGGTCTATCTGGAAGCGCAAGTCGCTGGCGTACCCGTCGCCGCGCAAGACAGACCCGGTGTGCGGGACGTTCTGGCCCCAGCGGACTACCCGGCTGCTGAGGCGGGGGCAAAAGGATTGGCGCAGCAGATTCAACCTTTGCTGGATGATCCCAAGCGGCGGCGCGCCCTTGGCCAAGCGGCCCGCACGCATGTTGCCACCCGTCACCTGATGCCCAAAGCGACCGAGGTGTTTTGGGCAGCCATACGCCCAATGCTGGAGGTAACGGCATGACCCGATTGGCTCTGCTGCGCCATGGACACACCCACTGGAACCGTGCTGGACGCATTCAGGGGCGCAGTGACATCCCACTGGATGACGATGCCCGTTCAGAACTGGCCGAATATGCCCTGCCAAACGGTTGGGAAGACGCCGAGATATGGTCCAGCCCTTTGGCCCGCGCGCAAGAGACGGCGCTGTTAGTATCGGGTCGCACCCCTCAGACCTCGCCCGCGTTGACCGAAATGAACTGGGGCCGGTGGGAAGGGTTGCGCGGGGTCGATCTGATCGCAGACCCAGACAGCGGGTACCGCCATATCGAGGACTGGGGTTGGGATTATCGCCCACCCGAGGGCGAAAGCCCTGCTGAAGTTTGGGCACGATTGGAATCCTGGCTGTGTGAGCTGAACCAAGACACTATTGCTGTCTGCCACATCGGCATCATGCGCGTCATTCAGGCCCGGGCCTGGGGGTGGAACTTTGAAGGCTCCGCGCCCTTTAAGATCAAACGTAATCGGCTCTATATCATTGATATGGACGATATGACCCCAACACCGGATCCCGTTCGCCTGATTGCTCGCGGAGTTACCGAATGAACATGATGATCGTCGTGACCCATCTGCTGGGAACAGGTCACCTAAGCCGCGCATTGACGCTTGGCCGTGCCTTTGCCGAAGACGGCAGCGAAGTCATGATCGTGACCGGCGGGATGCCCGCGCCGCAGTTAAACTCGGACGGCATAACACTGTTTGGCCTGCCCCCGCTACGCTCAGACGGAACAGATTTCACGCGTCTTTTGACGGAGACCGGTGAGGTCGCCGACCCTGCCTATCTTTCGTCGCGCATTGCGGCACTTGTTCAGGCTGTGCAGAGCTTTCAACCGGATGTTCTGATCACCGAGCTGTTCCCCTTTGGCCGCCGGTCTCTCGCGGCGGAGTTCGAAGCGGGCCTTGCGGCGGCACATGCCTTGCCGAAACGCCCGCTGGTTCTGGCCTCGGTCCGGGATATTCTGGCCCCGCCATCCAAACCGACCAAAGCCACCCATGCCGACGAAATCATTAGTCGTTTTTACGATGGTGTCTTGGTGCATTCGGATGAGAGCATAATCCCATTATCGGTCAGTTGGCCGGTATCCGATCAACTGGCCCAGCACCTGCACTATACGGGTTTTGTTGCGCCTGCCGCGGCGCGCCCGCATCCCGAGGCGCTTGGAACCGATGAAATCCTGGTAAGCGCTGGTGGCGGATCGGTGGGGCAGCCGATCTTTCGTGCGGCCATCGAGGCCGCGCGAAAGATACCCAACAGGCGCTGGCGCCTGTTGGTGGGCGGGCGTGATGCTCAGGAGCGCATAGCAAAACTATCTCAGCTTGTGGGTGAGGCACCCGTGTCGCTCGAACCCGTCCGCCCGGATTTTCGCCAGATGCTGCCACACGCGGCGGCCTCGGTCAGCATGTGCGGCTACAACACTGCGCTGGACATCCTGCAATCGGGCACCCCTGCGGTACTCATCCCGTTTGATGACGGCAAAGAGGTTGAACAGGACCTACGCGGTCAAAGCCTGTCAGAATTGCCAGCAATAGAAGTGCTGCGTAGTCAGGCATTGACCGGCGATAGTCTTGCCGAACGGGTCGAACAAGTGATCTTGGAAGGCAGGCGTGCACCCAAGCAAGACGGCCTCGATGGAGCACAGCGCTCAGTCGAGATCACAAAGCATCTTTTGGGGCGGCGCACATGAGGCCGGATTGGAAACCCTTGGAGGACGAGCTTGCGCATTGGCATGCCCAAGGCCTGACGCTGCCCCTATGGTGGCGCGATGATGATGCCACGGTGCAAACACCGCAATTGGCGACACTGACTGCGCTGTCCGAACGCGTTGGATTGCCGGTACATCTGGCCGTTGTCCCCCGGGATGCGAATGCCAGCCTTGCGGGTTTCGTAGCACGCCACGAAAGCCTAATCCCTGTCGTCCATGGCTGGGCACACCAAAACCATGCGCCTGCGGGAGAAAAGAAGTCTGAATTTCGCGCGCATCGCCCGTTACAGGATATCATTGCCGACGCGCAAGCCGGGTTTGTTCGCCTGACGGATCTGTTTCACGACAGGTTGCGCCCCATGTTTGTCCCCCCCTGGAACCGGATCGGGGATGAGGCTGTCGCCCAACTTCCTGCACTTGGGTTCCGAATATTGTCGACAGCAACACCGCGGAAAGCGACCTTTGCGGTCCCTGGACTGGAACAGATCAACACGCATCTGGACCCGATTGACTGGCGGGGCACACGGGGATTGGTCGCACCGGACATTCTGATCGCAAGGATGGCCGCACTACTGCAAGACCGCCGCACGGGTCAGGCCGACAATACAGAGCCCTTCGGCATCCTGACCCACCATTTGGTTCACGACCCCGACATTTGGACCTTTACCGAGGCATTGCTAACAAAACTGCTGGAGGGACCCACGCACCCTTGGGCCGCCCCCGACACCCCACAACGGAGTTCCCCCATATGAGCAGATTGGATTCCATGCTGCGCCGCCTGACCGCTCAGCGCGACGGGCTGAACTGGGCTGCAGCCCGGATCGCCAAACAAGACGGAGATGTTCTGGACATGGGTCTGGGCAATGGTCGCACTTATGACCACCTGCGGGAAATCATGCCGGATCGGCGCATTTGGGTGATGGATCGCCTGTTGCAATGCCACCCTGACAGTACCCCACCCGAACAGGATTTTTTGCAAGGCGAGGCCGAGCCAATGCTGCAGAAACTGGCAGCCTCGGGCCACAAGATGGCCATGGCACATTACGATTTCGGACGCGGGATCAAGGAAGAGGATGTGGCCGAAGCCGCACGCCTCAGCCCGTTGATCGCACAGGTCATGCAACCCAATGGGTTGTTGATCTCGGGCCAGCCGCTGGTCGGGTTCAACCAGATCGACGGACCCGAAACCATCGCCCCGGACCGTTATCTGTTTTACACCGCCTGATCAGGCGACCCGCTGCCCGCGCGACCAAACGGCGCTGAGCGCGGGTACGTTGCCACGCATGCGGAACCGGATCAGGTCAGCGCGTGCATCTTTGCGCAGCTCGCCCCGATCCTGCAGCCCTGCGGCCTGCGCTGGGGAGAGTGTAACGGTTTTGAGGCCGCGCGCCATATCCCCCCACATCTCGCCCAATCGCACTGCCGACAGCAACAGCGCCGAAGGCACGTAGTCTGATGACATGATGTCCAGATGGCCCAGCTCCGCCAATTCCCGGGCTGCGACGTTCCCGGAATGCGAACCGCCTCGGATGATGTTTGGGGCCCCCATCATGACCTTGATGTCGTGATCGTGGCAGGCGCGTGCCGCCTCGACGGTCGTGGGAAACTCGGCCAAGCGGATACCGTGGCCAGCAGAAACCTTCACCTGATCCTCGGTCGTGTCATCATGGCTGGCCAGCACCGCCCCAAAACGACGCGCGGCCTTGACAGTCTCGACCTCATGCTTCTCACCATACGCATCCCGCAGGCCCTTTAGTCGCGCCACATGCTGCAGGAACATGTCATCGTCCATGGCATGCTTGCCCTTCACATAAGCCTCAAGCTTCGAGATATCCCGAAACTGGCGTTGCCCCGGCGTGTGATCCATCAGCGAGACCAACCCAACCCGATCTTCCGGGCCGAACTCATCCAGTTCTTCGACCAGGGTTTCCGAGCAGACCTCTGCCCGCAAATGCAGGAAGTGACTGATCTTAAGGGCGTCCTGTTCGCGTAGCTCCCACAGTTCTTGCGACAAACCGCGGGCGTATTTGCCATACCGCGCCGCACCAGATGGGATCGACCCCACCCGCATGGCATCGAACACCGTGGTAATCCCGGTGCTGGCCAACTCGGCGTCATGAGCCAGGATCGCAGCAGCATGAGGCCAGTCCACTTTCGGACGCGGCTGGATATGCCGCTCCAGATTATCTGTGTGCAGCTCGACCAGACCGGGGCAAACATAGTCGCCCTCACAATCAATCGCACCCGCCGGAACCGCAGCCCCGGTGTCGATATCGGCAATATGCTCACCAACGATGCGAATGCTGCCGGTTACGGTCTCATCCGGGAAAACAAGCGTGGCATTGGCAAGGGTCAATTCTTCTGTCATCTGAACTTCACACTGTTTGAGCTATTGGAAGGCCACGCACTAGGAGGCCAATGTGACATTCACGCGATACGCGATCTATTTTGCACCACCCGCCAAGGCGGATTGGACGGTTTTTGCAACCCGCTGGCTGGGTTGGGATATGGAAAACGGAACGCAGATCGCACACCCACCGGTCGATGGTGTTGATGTGGCCGCCGTGACCGAGGTGCCCCGCAAATACGGGCTGCACGCGACTATGAAACCCCCGTTTCGCCTGCGCAATGGCCAAAGCTGTGAGGCTTTGCAACGGGCCTGCGAAACGCTTGCGGCCAACCAAACGTCGGTTAATCTGGACGGGCTTGAAATTGCGCGTCTTGGTCGGTTTTTGGCCTTGCGCCCGGTTGGCGATGTGGATGCGCTGAATGCGTTGGCCGCCGCCTGCGTGACAGAGCTTGACAGGTTTCGCGCGCCCGCATCCGAGGTCGAACTGACGCGTCGCCGTGCCGCCAATCTGACCCCGGAACAGGATGCCCATCTGATCAGATGGGGCTATCCTTACGTGCTGGATGCGTTCCGGTTTCACATCACGCTGAGCGGGAAGTTGGACAAACCCACTCTGGCCGCGACCGAAACTGCGCTTCACACGCATCTGGCTCCGCTTTTGCCAAAACCCTTCCAGATCGACGATCTGGCTTTGATGGGCGAGGCCGAGGACGGGCGATTTCACCTGATCCATCGCTACGCGCTTTCTAGTTGAAGTCGGTTCAGGATTTCGCTGACCGTATCGTCCAGCGCGCCCGAATTGTCGATTTCGAACACTCGCTCCAGCCCCTCAGGCAAAGAGGCGCGTGCTCGCCCAAGGCGGCGCGCTTGTTCCACGCTGCTTTCGCGCCCACGCGCCGCAAGACGCTGGGCCAGAACTTCAGCGCTGGCAGTCAGCGAGACCACAACCAAATCTCCGAAGACCTCCTGCGCCTGCACCAACACGGACCGAGAGAAGTTCACCAATAAAGCGCTGCACTTCTGTCGCTGCTCGGCGATCTGCAACGGCACACCATATAGCAACCCATGGGCCGACCAATGCAAGGCAAACGCCCCGTCCAGCACCATCTGTTCGAACACATCGACCGAGACACGGTCAAAATCCTCACCCTCTTCCCCTTCGGGCCGGGTGATCACACGGCGCAACCGCTGAATACCGGGCGCACGGGTCTCCAGTGCTTCCATCACACTGTCTTTGCCGACACCCGAGGGGCCGACAATCGCAATGACTGGAGCCAGCGTCATGCGGCTTTCCCAGGGGTGAAGCCCGATACGTCGATCTCGCGGTCACACACCCGCTGACGGGCTTCGATATCGTGGAAGATGCCCACAATCGCCGCGCCGCGCGCTTTTGCCTCTTCGATCAGGGACAAAACCGTTTCACGGTTCTGTGCATCCAAACTGGCTGTTGGTTCGTCCAGCAACATCGCCGGATATTCATGCGCAAAACCGCGCGCGATATTGACCCGCTGCTGCTCACCACCCGAAAACGTCGTCGGGCTCAGCGCCCACAGCCGTTCAGGAATGTTCAACCGTTTGAGCAGGCCTGCAGCCTTGTCCAATGCGATTTGCCGGTCATGACCTAGGGCCAGCAACGGCTCTGCCACAACCTCCAGCGTCGGCACCCGAGGGACCACCCGCAGAAACTGGCTGACATAGCCCAGCGTCTCACGCCGCAGCGCCAGAATCTCACGCGGTTCGGCCTGTGCCACGTCCAGTCCACCGACCAGCACCTTGCCAGACGCCGCCAGATAGTTCCCGTAAATCACCCGCATCAGCGTGGATTTGCCCGCGCCCGAGGCCCCTGTCAGCGCGACGCATTCGCCCGCGTCGACTTTTAACGAGGCCCCTTCCATAACCGGGATAACCGCGCTGCCCTGATTGTGCAGGGTAAAGCTCTTGCTTACGTCGTTCAGCTCAATCATTGCTTCATCTTTTCCCAAATACTCAAACCTGCAGAACGCTGGAGACCAGCAGCTGCGTATAGGCATGTTGCGGATCGTCCAGCACCTGATCGGTCAACCCGGCCTCGACCACATGGCCGTCTTTCATGACCATCAACCGGTCCGCCAGCAGACGCACAACGGCCAGATCATGGGTGACGATGATGGCGCTCAGCCCCATTTCGCGCACCAACCCGCGCAACAGGTCCAACAGGCGTGCCTGAACCGACACATCCAGCCCGCCGGTGGGTTCGTCCATGAACACCAGCCGGGGGCCTGTGACCAGATTGCGCGCGATCTGCAAACGTTGTTGCATCCCGCCCGAAAACGCCGTGGGCCGGTCATCAACGCGTGCCTCGCTGATCTCGACCCGACCCAACCAGTCGATCGCCTTGTCGCGGATGTCGCCATAGTGACGATCGCCGACCGCCATCAGGCGCTCGCCGATATTGCCACCCGCACTGACCGACATCCGCAGCCCATCGCGGGCATGCTGATGAACAAAGGCCCAATCGGTGCGGCTGAGCATCCGACGCTCGGGTTCCGACATGGTCACGGTGTCCACCGGACCATCTGCGCGAGTGTCAAAGACCACCTGCCCGGCATCAGGCTCCAAATGCCCCGCCAAGCAGTTCAAAAGGGTCGATTTGCCCGAGCCGCTTTCGCCCACGATCCCCATCACTTCACCGGGATAGAGATCAAAGCTGACATCCGTGCAGCCGATCCGCGCGCCATAGTGTTTCTGAATATCTTTGACTTGCAACAAGGGGGTCATGCCGCGTTCTCCTTGGTCATTGGACCGACATGGCCCGCCTCGCGGCGCGACCGGCAATAGTCGGTGTCCGAACAGACAAACATGCGATTGCCTGCGTCATCCGTGATGACCTCATCCAGATAACTGTCCGTCGCCCCACACAGATCACAGCAGTGATCGGCCTTGGTCGCCTCGAACGGGTAATCCTCGAAATCCAAGCTGACGACCTTGGTGTGTGGCGGCACCGCGTAAATCCGTTGTTCGCGTCCCGCGCCAAACAGCTGGATCGCGTCCATCTCAAGCTTGGGGTTATCGAATTTCGGAATCGGGGACGGATCCATCACATACCGTTCCGACACTTTCACCGGATAGGCGTAAGAAGTCGAAATCGCGCCATGCTGGCTGATATCTTCATACAGCTTCACATGCATCAGCCCGTATTCCTCTAGGCTGTGCATCTTGCGTGTCTCAGTCTCGCGCGGTTCCAGAAAACGCAGAGGTTCCGGGATCGGCACCTGATACACTAATATCTGATCTTCGGTCAGCTTCGCCTCGGGGATGCGGTGGCGGGTCTGGATGACAGTCGCCTTTTCCGTTTCTTCCGTGGTTGTCACACCTGCGGTGTTTTCAAAGAACTTCCGGATCGAAACCGCATTGGTGGTGTCATCCGCGCCCTGATCGATCACCTTAAACGTATCATCCGGCGTCAGCGTCGCGGCCGAGACCTGCACCCCACCCGTACCCCAACCATAGGGCATCGGCATCTCGCGGCTGGCAAATGGCACTTGGTAGCCTGGAACTGCCAGCCCTTTGAGAATGGCGCGGCGGATCATCCGCTTGGTCTGTTCGTCCAGATAGGCGAAATTATACTCGCTCATAAGAACCCTCTTTCGGTTAGCGCGATGTCCAGCGCTTTTGGCGTGCTGAAATGAATACCGTCCATGCCGACTGCCTTTGCGCCTTCGACATTGTGCAACCCGTCATCAATGAAAACGCAGTCTTCTGGCGCTACTCCCGCACGATCACATAGCATGTGGTAAATACGGGCATCCGGCTTCATCACACCTTCTTGCCCAGACACGACCAGAGTGCCGAAGACCTCACCTAAACGTGGGTGGACCTTCAGACCTTCGGGCCAGGTTTCCGCAGACCAATTGGTGATGGCGTGGACTGCGGTTCCTTGAGCCTTCAACCGGTCCAACACGTCCCAAGTTCCATGGATCGCGTTTTCTACCGTCCGGGCGTAAAGCGAAACATAGTCTACAAACAGGTTTTGATCTTGCGGGTCTTCTAACTCTTGCGCCAGATCCGCAAACTGCTCACCATTGTCCGCACGCGCGTTCTTTTCTCGAAAACCCGTTCTTTCGATAAACGCATGAGCAGCCTCTTCTGAACCCAGCGCTTCGACCCAAGCCAATTGCGGCTGCCAATCAATCAGCACACCGCCAATATCAAAAACGACCGCCTTCATTCCGCGGCCTCCCTGGGCGCAATCCGCTCTTCGGCCTCGCGGCGCAGCTTGCGGACCAGCTCCAATTCGGACTGGAAATCCACGTAATGCGGCAGTTTGATATGTTCCAAGAACCCGGTCGCCTGAATGTTGTCCGAATGGCTCAGAACAAACTCTTCGTCCTGCGCCGCAGCACCAACAAAATCCTCGCCCAGTTCTTTCCAGCGCAGCGCGCGATCTACCAGAGCCATCGAGATGGATTTCCGTTCCGATTGCCCGAACACCAAACCATAGCCGCGTGTGAATTGCGGCGGTTCAGTCTTGGAGCCCTTGAACTGGTTCACCGTTTCACATTCGGTCAGCTCAACCTCGCCAATGTCGATGGCAAAACCCAGTTCAGGGATTTCCATCTCAACCGCGACCTTGCCGATCCGTAGTTCCCCGACAAAGGCGTGGTTGCGGGCATAGCCGCGCTGGGTTGAGTAAGCCATACCCAGTACGAACCCTTCATCCCCACGTGTCAGCGATTGCAAGCGCAAAGGTCGGTTCGATGGGAACTCCAGTGGTTCGCGCGTCAGATCACCGGGTGTTTCATCACTGGCAATTTCGTCCTGAATGATGTCCTCACCCTTGAGGAATTCAGTGATATGCGGCGTGTGTTCGGTGCGTGCCGCCCCTTCCGGCGCGGCGGGCACCTCTCCGTCAGCGGCCAGTTTGAAATCAAGCAGGCGATGGGTGTAGTCGAAAGTCGGGCCCAGAACCTGCCCGCCGGGCGCATCCTTGAACGTGGCCGAGATCCGTCGGTCACAGTCCATCTGCCCCGTCTCAACCGGGTTCGAATACCCAAAGCGCGGCAAGGTCGTGCGATAGGCGCGGATCAGGAAGATCGCTTCGATCAGATCGCCACGCGCCTGTTTGATCGCCAATGCGGCCAGATCGGGATCATACAGAGAGCCCTCGGCCATGACCCGGTTTACCGCAAGGCTCAACTGCTCGCGGATTTGCGCAAGGCTCAGTTCGGCCACGTCGGCTGATCCACGCCGTTCCTCGGCCAGCCAGGCATGGGCGTTTTCAATCGCTTTTTCGCCACCTTTGACAGCTACATACATGGCTTAGCCTCCTACCGTGATCTGCGTGCTGCGCGGCAGAGCCGCAACCTGATCGCCGCAGGTCAGAAAAAAATCACACCCCAACGGGTAGAGCGCCGCATTAGCTTGCAGAACAGCCACATCCGGTAGTGACAGTTGGGCGACATCCTTGATGCCCGGCCCAGACAGAACCGCACCTGACGCCTGCAGGTCATCGCATTCCACGATCAACGTGGTCGAGCGGTCGGGGTATTCCGGCGTTCCAATACGATACGCATTGAGGGATCCCAAATCCTGCCAGGTTCCAACGGCAAAATCCGCCTCAGACGCGGCAACCAGAGGTGCCCCGGTGTGAAAGGTCAGCCACTTGCGCACGGCGTCGGTGTCGACTGCCCCGGCCAGGTACAGCTTGGTTTCTGGGTCGCAAAGCGTCAGCAGTAGGGTCGCCGCCGCAACCGACAAGGGCGCCGGAGGAACAGCGCCGGTCAGGCTGCGAATCTCACCCGGTCGGGCCATGACTGTCATAGCTGCGCGGAAGGCATGTGCCGCCTGGATTGGGGCGTTATCAAATCCGCCCGAAAACTGTGCTTGTTCCGCCATCAGTCTTCCCCCCGCACCATCGTGAAGAACTCGACCTTCGTCGCCGCCGCCTTGGCCGCACGCGCCGTTTTCGACGCCTGCATCTGCCGCTTAAGCGGTTCCAAAAGCTCGGACCTCAAGGTCCCCGCCGCAGGGGTCTGCATCATCGCGTCAATCAGTGCCGCAGCTTCGGCCTTAGGTTTTGACCGCCCCTGCACATATCCGTGCCCAACGGTGCCATCGTCCAGAACAACGGAGCAGCGGGTCACAGTCATTTCACCCAGATTGAACGGTGCGCCGGTGCTGCCCGCACGACCACGAACCATGACGCCGCCGACTTCAGGACGGCGCAGCCAGTCAAAATGTGGACGGTCGAAAAGCCCATTCCAAAGCGCCAACATCGCCTCTTCTGGCGCGCGCGCCAGAAGGCCCATCCATTCTTGCCGGGCGGCAGTCTCAATTTCTGTTTGATTTGTCATCAAAGCCTCTTGGCGGGGTTGTCTACACATACTATACAACTAGACAAATATTATATCGTACGATCCTGACCTGCAATCGAAACTCTGTGAATATTTGATGACATGAGCAAAACTCCGATCTGGAAAAGCATCTCGCTTAGCCTGACCTCTGACATAGCTGAAGGGCGGTACCAAACCGGGGATCGCATCCCGACCGAGGCGCAGCTGGCCGCAAAACATGGCGTCAACCGTCATACGGTGCGGCGGGCCTTGTCGGATATGGCTGAACAGGGCTTAGTCCATGCGCGGCGCGGTGCGGGTGTGTTCGTGGCGGCTCGCCCAACCGACTATCCCATTGGTAAGCGCGTCCGGTACCACAAGAACATTTCGGCCAGCGGCAAAATCCCCGGCAAGCAGATACTCGCCCTGACAACCCGCGCCGCCGATGAGACCGAAGCTGATGCACTTCAGCTAAACAGTGGCGACCCCGTGCACGTCTATGATGGATTATCCTTGGCCGATGAGCAGCCGATTGGACTGTTTCAAAGTGTTTTTCCGGCCCAACGATTTCCCGATCTCTTGAAAGCTCTGCAAGACACCCAATCCGTCACAAAGGCGCTGCAGACCTGTGGTGTATCCGATTACACCCGAATATCGACTAGGCTAACCGCGCGGGCGGCAACGGCAACTCAAGCTTTGCATCTGCATCTCAGCGAAGGAGCCCCGATACTGTTTTCAACGGGGATCAACGCCGACCCTGATGGCAATCCAGTGGAATTTGGCCGGACCGTTTTTGCCGGTGAGCGCGTGACTTTGACCCTGAACGACGATTGATCGAAAAGGGCTTCCGCGGGTCTTCGACCTCCTGAAGGAGGTCTTATTCCTTGATGCCTATTCGTATTTTTCCAGGAACGCCTCAGCATCCAAGGCGCGAAAATCCGGCAAGGCTTTGCACAGGCGGGCATTGTCCCAATCCCACCAGGCCAAGGCCATCATCCGGTCAGCTACGTTGACGGAAAAGCGGCGGCGTATTTCAGTCGCCGTGACGCCTCCGACGATGGAAAAGGGTGCAACATCCTTTGTGACCACGGCCCCTGCAGCCACAACCGCTCCGTGGCCAATTGTCAACTCGGGTTTGATCATGGCACCATGGCCAATCCAAGTGTCATGGCCAATCCGAGCAGTACGGCTGGCCCGATGGGAGAACCAGTCGGCATCATCTTCTTCATTGTCCCAATAGCTCGCCGATCGATATAGAAAATGATGCAGCGACGCTTTCTCCATGGGATGATCTGTTGCCCCAATGCGCGTGAAACTGGCGATATTGGCGAATTTGCCGATCTCGGCATTGGCGATGTCGCAAGTTCGGTCACAATAGGAGTAGTCACCCCAGACCGAATTTGCGACACGGCTACCCGCGCCGATCTCGACATATTCACCAAACTGACTGTTGGTGATCTGACAATCAGGGTGAATGAACGGCTGATCTGCACGCAGTCTTGGCATGGTCTGGTCCAACTATCCTGTCAGGGCAAAAGGAAGGGTTTACGTTTAGAATCACGCGGCTTTCGCGTCTTCCCTGTCTCTCCCTGGATCAATCGACGGCGTAGCCAGCCCGAGAACCAATCCATCAGCATCACCATCAGGATGATCAGGACGATATAGTAAGCGACCTCTTCCCAGTCCTTTTGCGTGATGATTGCCTGCGTCAGCAGCAGACCAATACCGCCACCGGTGATAGCACCAATTACGGTGGCACTGCGGGTGTTGGATTCGAGGAAATAGAGAAGCTGGCTTAGCAGAACAGGCGTGATCTGAGGGATAACCCCAAAGCGATAGCGCTGCGTGGCGTTGGCCCCTGTTGATTGCACGCCTTCGATCTGTTTCTGGTCCACGTTCTCCAACGCTTCCGAGAAGATCTTGCCGAACGTGCCGGTATCCGTCACCAGCATGGCCAGAGCACCGGTTAACGGGCCGGGGCCAAAGGCGCGGGCCAGCACAACGGTCCAGATCAGCGCATCCACACCCCGAACGAAGTCAAAGATACGGCGAGTGAAAAACCGGACGGATTTCAGCGGGTTGAAGTTGCGCGTGGCCAGAAAGGCCAAAGGCAGAGCCACGATAGCTGCGCCAAACGTTCCAAGGAACGCCATCAGGATTGTCTCGAATATGGCCCAGGCCACATCCTGATGCCGCCACATCTTGTTGGTCCAGAAATCGTTGAGGATGGCCCCCGCCTCACCCGAAGCAGCGCGCCCGGCGAGCTCTGAGAAGGACTGACCATAATACGGGCTGTCCAGCGTGAACCAGAACAGCTCCCACCCGTTGAAGTACCGGAATACTTCGGCCCGGTTGCGGGTCACCGTCAAGCGGCCCGCATCAGTGGTGATGGCCATCCGGTTCTTTGAGACGTTGATCCACTCGGGCACCTCGCCCGCTGGCAATTCAGCCTGCACACCGGCGGCACGCGTCGGGGTCGCACGCACGGTGCCATAGCCGGGGATGTCATATTCAATCGTTTCCGGACCGAAACGGACAACATGCCCATCTTCCAGATCGATCACGGTTGTTTCGCCCAGCGCGACCCAATCCGGGACCTCACCTGCGGGATAGGCGCCTTTGCGTTCGCCTTCGATGGCGGCTGAAACCTCGCCGGTGCGATTGTCCCGCTCGATATGGGTTTTGTAGCTATAGCTGTCTGCAACCAGCGTTTTGCCGTTTTCGAGATTGGCGCGGGCTGCCAGACCGGGCACGTCAAAGGCGAAGAATACGTAGGTCAGATAGACCAGAACCAGAACGGGCAGGCCGAAATTCATCAGACGCTTGCGGCTGAACAGGCGGTCCGCCTCGGCCTTCAGCTCATCAATGGACAGATCGGTTGCGAAGGTGCTCATACCGAGGCTCCTTTTTCCGACCCGTGGGTCAGGCGGTCGCGCAGCACACCTGAAATCTGGTCCACAACGACAATAGTGACAAAGAGAAGAAGGAAGATGGCCGCCGCTTCATCATAGCGCCCCTGCCCCCAGGACATCGAGTTCCGCAGCTCATAGCCCAGACCACCCGCGCCGACGAAACCCAAAATGGCCGACGCACGGATATTGATCTCGAACCGCAGCAGCGCATAGCTGACGTAGTTCGGACCGACCTGCGGGATAACGCCCAGATACATGCGCTGTGACCAATTGGCTCCGGCTGAGTGCAGTCCTTCTACTGGTTTTAGTGAGGCGTTTTCGTTTACTTCCGAAAACAGTTTGCCCAGTGCCCCGGCCGTGTGGATGGCAATCGCGATCATCGCTGGAACCGGGCCGCCGCCCAGAACGAAGATCAACACCAGCGCAATGACAATCTCGGGGATCGCACGACAAATATCGGCAATGCGGCGGAATAGCGGGATAAGTGCAGGCCAAAGCGCCATGCCACGCGTCGACATCAAGGCCAGAAACGTCCCTGCGATGGTCCCGATCAGAGTGGAGGCTGCGGCAATGTTGATCGTCTCGATCAGAGCGGGGAAGAACTCGACCAGATTCTCGGGCATCGACCCGATCTTTTCCCACGCCTCGGACAGAACCTCGGTGGGATAGTCGAAGATACGGCGCCAGCCATCGATAAAGCTGCCTGCGTTGCGGCTGTCTGCGGTGCGGAAACCCGCGGCCATCAGCGCGACAAAAAGGATCAGAAGAATACCACCATAGACCTGCTTGCGCCGTGTCATATCGGAATAGTCGGCCCGAATCTGGTCGACGGTCTGGGACCCTGCGGTCAGGTCTGTCATGGAATGCTCCTGAGTGGAAAACGGGGCCCGGTGGAAACCGGACCCCGAACTTGGAAGATGCAGGCTTAGTTTGACTTCAGCTTGCGTGCTTCGATGATGATCTCATACGCGTCATGCGTGATTGGCTCGAACGCCTTGGCTTCACCGGCCGCAACACCGTAAAAGCATTCGCGGTCTTTTTCCGCCAGACCAGCCATCAGAGCAGTCATCTTTTCCTTAACGTCGGCAGGCAGTGCGGTGCGCAGAACAACCGGGCCTTCCGGAATCGGCTTGGATTGCCAGATCATCACCATGTCGTTCATGTCGATCAGACCTGCGTCAACCGCGCGGCGCAGGGCACCCGAGTTGAAACCGTCTTCCCAGTCGCCCAGACCGTCAGCCCAGGTCACACCACCGTCAACGTCGCCATTGTTCACAGCAACGATGGTCTGCTCATGACCGCCGGTGAATTTCACTTCACCAAAGTAATCACCCGAGTCCATGGTCGCGCCAGTTGCCTGCGGGATTTCGATCGACGGGATCAGGTAGCCCGAGGTCGAGTTCGGATCACCGAAGCCAAAAGTCTTGCCCTTCATGTCTTCCAGCGAGGCAATGCCGCTGTCCTTGCGCGCAAAACCGATCGAGTAGTAGCCGTAGCCGCCGTCTAGGTTCACTTTAACCAGAACCGGCTCAACCGCTTCGGGATCGCTCAGATAGGTTTTTGCATAACCCGATGCGCCCAGCCACGCCATGTCGATGGTGCCGCCCAGCAGGCCCTGGATCACGCCATCATAGTCGGCAGGGGCGAACAGCTTGGTTTCAACACCCAAAGCTTCTTCGGTGTATTCACGCAGACATTCGTTGTTGTTCAGGCGGTCCTGGGCGTTTTCGCCGCCCAGAATGCCAATGCGGAACTCGCTGATTTCATCAGCCAGGACCGGTGTGGCCAGGGCCGTGGTCGCAGCAAGGGCAGCAATCAGTTTTTTCATCTGTCTCTCTCCAGTTGATGTGCCGGCCTTTCAACGACCGGTCGATGAAAGGGGGTGGGTGGCTCAGATGGTCGCTTCTGCTTCCATCAGCGCCTTCTGGGTGGCGTCCAGAGTGTCGATCTCGGTCGAAGTTGCCTCTTCCGAGAAGCTGGCATCTGCCCCGTAGATCTCGCGGGCGACGCCGGTTGTCAGTTGCTCGGGCAGGCCGTCAAAGACGATACGCCCGTCACGCATACCGACCACGCGGTCGCAATAGCGACGCGCAGTGTCCAGCGTGTGCAGGTTGGCGATGACCGTGCGGCCATCTTCTTCGTGGATGCGGCGCAGCGCCTGCATCACGACCTGTGCGTTCATCGGGTCGAGCGAGGCAATCGGCTCATCCGCCAGAATCATCTTAGGGTCCTGCATCAGGGCACGCGCAATAGCGACACGCTGCTGCTGTCCGCCCGAAAGCGCTTCGGCCCGCTTTGGCGCGTGCTCGGCGATCCCCAGACGATCCAGAATATCGATGGCACGATGGATCTCGGCCATTGGGTATAGGTTGAACATAGTGGCCAGCGTCGAATGTCGGTTAAGCGTGCCATGCAACACGTTCGAGACCACGTCCATACGCGGCACCAGATTGAACTGCTGAAAGATCATCGCGCAATCGGCCTGCCAGGCGCGTTTCTCACGACCTTTCAGCTTGGTGACATCGCGGCCTTCGAACAGGATCTCGCCTTCGGTCGAATCCGTCAGACGGTTGATCATCCGCAAGAGGGTCGATTTGCCCGCGCCCGAGCGCCCGATGATGCCGATCATGCACGGCTTGTCTACATCCAGCGTTGCCGCATCAACGGCGATATTCTCGCCGAAGCGCTTGGTCAGTTTCTCGATCCGCAGCACGTGCCACCCCCAATTCGTATTGGCGGTCAGCTACAGACACCACAAAACGGATATGTGTCAGTATGGTGAAAGTTTTGTAACGGCGCGGACGGCGGCGGGGCTATCCTTCTATGACGGCCACGGGTATACGCGACCCCGACTCTTCAGCTGATACGAGACCTCCATGAGCTTTGACCGCACCATCAAGATCGCCCCGTCCATTCTGTCCGCCGATTTCGCCAATTTCGGTGCCGAGATTCAGGCCATCGAAGCGCAAGGCGCAGATTGGGTTCATGTGGATGTGATGGACGGTCATTTTGTCCCGAACCTGACCTTCGGCCCCCCGGCGGTGAAAGCCTTCCGCCCTCATGTGAAAACCGTGATGGACGTGCACCTGATGATCACACCGGTCGACCCCTATATTCAGGCCTATGCCGATGCAGGCGCCGACATCCTGACCGTCCATGTCGAAGCTGGCCCGCACACGCACCGAACACTGCAGGCGATCCGGGCCACTGGCATGAAAGCCGGCGCCGCCTTGAACCCGGGCACCCCAGCCGAGGCGGTCGAGCATTTGTTGGACCTGACAGATCTGGTATGCGTCATGACCGTAAACCCAGGCTTTGGCGGCCAGAAATTCATCGACATGACCGCTAAGATCCGCAAGCTGCGTCAGATGATCGGCGACCGCCCGGTGCATATTGAAATCGACGGCGGCGTTGATCCCCGGACTGCGCCTCTGGTCGCTGCGGCCGGTGCCGACGTACTGGTCGCCGGGTCAGCGGTGTTCAAGGGCGGGTCGGTAGATCAGCCTGAGGTCTATGGCGAGAATATCCGGGCAGTACGTGCGGCGGCAGAGGGTGGGCTATAACGCCAACCTAATCCTGACGCATGCCTGAAATGATCCGACGCATGAGGTCCAGGAGCTGACGCTGTTCAGAAGCATCAAGACCCTCAAGCGCCTGCGCGTTGACGCTGTGGGCGGCGTCATATGCATTCTGACGAAGTCTAGCGGCCTTTTCAGTCAACCAAATCAACTGCGCCCGGGCATCATTTGGGTTTTTGGTTCTCTTGACCAGCCCGTCCCGCTCCATCCGGTTGAGAGTATTTGCAAGGGTTGCCTGCTCGACATCGATCCTGCTGAGCAGGTCCTTTTGCGACACCCCATCTTTCTGCCACAGCTCCAACAGGATCGGGAACTGGCCGACAACGATACCCATTGGTGAGATACGCTGTTGCAGTTCTCTGGCGAACAAACGCGCCATGTGATTGATCAGATATCCGGCTGAGTCTTCTTTCCTGAATTCCATATCAAGCAAATACGCTTGCATAGCATGCTATGCAATATTATATAGCTTGCTATATTAATTCTTGGGAAAGGATCCAGAATGGCACGCATTCTAGAACTCGACAATGTTGCAAGCTTGGCCGATCAGATGGAAACTGACGAAGGCCCAGTTGTATTGATCAACCTCTTCACGGTTGATGCGAAGGACGAAGACGCTCTGTTGGCCGCATGGTCGCACGACGCTGAGTTCATGAAGTCCCAACCAGGATACATCTCGACACAGCTACACAAGGGCATCGCCAATAGCTCAACCTTTGTGAATTACGCCGTCTGGCAAGATGTTCAGAGCTTTCGCCAGGCCTTTACCAACCCTGAATTCCAGCGCCGTATCGCCGATTACCCTGACAGCGCGGTAACGCGTCCGCACCTTTTGCGTAAGCTGGCGGTCGACAATCACTGTGTTGCTTAAGTGAAGGACGATGAGGGACACATGATCAAAACAATCCACCCGATCGCCGGAGTCGTTGGTTTTCTGACGATTCTGACCTTCTGGACATCGACTCTGTATAGTGAACTTTTCACCTCATACGCGACCGTTGCTTTTGTGAAAGCGAGCGTGGTCAAGGGGCTGTATCTGCTTGTACCTGCCATGATAATCGTCGGGACAACCGGCATGTCGATGGGACGGCGCCGCAAAGATGCGCCGGCTGTGGCAAAGAAGAAGAGAATGCCCATCATCGCAGCCAACGGGCTTCTGATCCTTGTGCCTGCCGCAATCTACCTAAACGCAAAAGCCGGAACTGGAGCGTTTGACACCGGCTTTTACGTTGTGCAGGTCATCGAGTTGATTGCCGGAGCCGCCAATCTGACACTGATGGCGATGAGCATTCGCGACGGTCGGGCGATGACCGCGCGAAGGCGTAAACTACAGAAAAAGTAGATCACACTTCCTGAATATACAAAGGCCGCCCCGATGTGGGACGGCCTTCTTTTTGTTCAACCGGGTTGCTCTAGGCAGATTTTCCTTTGGAAAATCGCCTGCCGCCCACCAGTCGGCAGAGCCGACTTACTCAGTGATTTTCGACACGACGCCGGCGCCGACGGTGCGGCCGCCTTCGCGGATCGCGAAGCGCAGGCCCTGCTCCATCGCGATCGGTGCGATCAGCTCAACGCCGAACGACACGTTGTCGCCAGGCATGACCATCTCGGTGCCTTCCGCCAGGGTCACGGTGCCGGTCACGTCAGTTGTACGGAAGTAGAACTGCGGACGGTAGTTCGCGAAGAACGGGGTGTGACGACCGCCTTCTTCCTTGGTCAGGATATAGGCTTCAGCTTCGAACTTGGTGTGCGGTGTAACCGAACCCGGCTTACACAGAACCTGGCCACGCTCAACGCCGTCACGGTCAACACCACGCAGCAGGGCACCGATGTTGTCGCCTGCTTCACCGCGGTCCAGCAGCTTGCGGAACATTTCAACGCCGGTGCAGGTGGTTTTAGAAGTGTCACGGATGCCGACGATTTCAATCTCGTCGCCAACATTGATCACGCCACGCTCAACACGACCGGTCACAACGGTACCACGGCCCGAAATCGAGAACACGTCTTCGATCGGCATCAGGAACGGCTGGTCAACAGCACGCTCGGGGGTGTCGATATACTCATCAACAGCCGCCATCAGTTCCTTGATTTTCTCTTCGCCGATTTCCGGGTTGTTGCCTTCCATCGCGGCCAGAGCCGAACCTGCGATGATCGGAATATCGTCGCCGGGGTATTCATACGAAGACAGCAGCTCGCGGATTTCCATTTCCACCAGTTCCAGCAGCTCTTCGTCGTCAACCTGGTCCACTTTGTTCATGAACACGACCATCTTCGGGATGCCAACCTGGCGGCCCAGCAGGATGTGCTCACGCGTCTGCGGCATCGGGCCGTCAGCGGCGTTCACAACCAGGATCGCACCGTCCATCTGGGCAGCACCGGTGATCATGTTCTTGACGTAGTCGGCGTGGCCGGGGCAGTCGACATGCGCATAGTGGCGGTTGTCGGTCTCGTATTCCACGTGGGCGGTCGAGATGGTGATGCCGCGCGCTTTCTCTTCCGGCGCACCGTCAATCTGGTCATACGCTTTGAAGTCACCGAAATACTTGGTGATTGCTGCGGTCAGCGTCGTCTTGCCGTGGTCAACGTGGCCAATCGTGCCGATGTTGACGTGCGGTTTTGTACGCTCAAACTTTTCCTTTGCCATTCCTCAGGCGCCCTTTTGCATTTTGGGGGACCCTTGGTCCCGTGGTTACATCTGCGCGCGCGAGATATTTGGTTCAGGGGGGAAAATCAAGCACATCCTTGGGGAAAAGCCGAGCTCAGGCCGGATTTTGCACCAGTTCGGTAGAATCGAGCGGTTGGATCAGGTCTGGTCGCTTGTCGAACCAGCCATTGTCATTGTGCTCTTCGGCCAGCCATTCTTCGACGCGGTCAGCAACTTTGAGGGCCAAACCACTCATTTGCTCTTCTTTGGTTCGGGTGCGCCCCGAACCGGCAAAGGCGCTTTCCCCAGTCGTATCTTCCAGCACTTGGAACTGTTTGGCCTTGGCCAGAAACTCTTTCTTTTTCACGTCATAAACGTTTACCAAAACAATCGCGGTGCTTTTGGGATTATAGATAACGGGAACTCCGGGAGGAGCCAGCATATAGCCTTCGAGGCTGATGCCGATGTCATATTCCTGCGCGCCTTGGTAGCGCCCCAGACGGATATCAACCGCGTTCTGGATCGCGTCTTCCCATTCTTTTGGGGTTGCATCGCGCGAAACCGGACCCTGTTTCGCTTTTTCGGCAAACGCGTAGTTCACCCGCAGCTTGAATTCACCCAGTGACTCGGGTTCTTCGTAAACCTGCGTCTGCGTGCAGGCGCCCATCAGGGCCAATCCGGTGATCAGTGTCAGAATGCGCAACATGTCTCGTCTCGATAGGCCTGTTTTTCTTTTGATTTAGCGCACCAACACAGGCTGTGCCAAGCCGCATCGGCAGAAATTCACCCGCGCAAGCCCCTTGATCACGAGAATTTATAGTCGCGTGGGAAACCATAGGGGGGCTTTTTCCCAACACTGGCGCGTTTGGCCAGCCACTGAGACATATCCGCCTCGTGCCGAGTCTTGTCGCCCCCCATCGACCATTTGAGGCCTTCCTCCCAATTGAAGGTGGTGATGTCAGACAGGCCGCCATCCAGTTCCAGCGTCCCCTGACGGCCCCGCGCCATATTGTATTTCTGCAGACGCACACCTTTGCCGCGTGTCATCTCGGGCAGGTCTTCGGTCGGGAAGACAAGGAACTTACCGTTCTGAGATACGACCGCCACATGGTCGCCTGCGACCGGCTTACAGATCATCGCCGTTTCGTCATCCTTGACGTTGAGCACCTGTTTACCGTTGCGGGTCTGGGCCAGCACATCATCCTCGGGCACCATGAAACCGTTGCCTGCGTCGGAGGCCACCAGCAGCTTTCGACCCGGTTTGTGGATCAGGATGTCGATGATCTGAGCCTCGTTCGGCAGGTCGACCATCAAACGCAGCGGTTCGCCCATGCCACGCCCGCCCGGCAGGTTGGCGGCGCTGACCGTGTAAAACCGCCCGTTTGACGCAAACACCAGCAGCCGATCGGTGGTCTCTGCGTGGAAGATGAACCGGGGGCCGTCGCCGTCTTTGAACTTCAATTCGCGTGCCAGATCGATATGTCCGGTCATTGCGCGAATCCAGCCCATCTGAGAGCAAACAACCGTGATCGGTTCCTTGTCGATCATCGCCTCAAGCGGCACTTCCTCGACCTGCCCTGCCTCGGCAAACTGCGTCCGGCGCGCGCCACCTTCATAGTCTTTGCCGAAGGTCTTCTTGGTCTCTTTCAACTGCTCGGCAATCTTGGCCCATTGCAAGGCGGGATCGGCCAGCAGGTCTTCGAGATTGGCGCGTTCCAGCATCAGGTCGTCGCGTTCGCGGACCAATTCCATCTCTTCTAGACGGCGTAAGCTGCGCAGCCGCATGTTGAGGATCGCGTCAACCTGAACTTCGGACAACTCACCCTCGCCTGGTTTGGGCGTGATGTAGTCGGATTCGTCGGTCGCGCGGACGTGGTCGATGCCCCAGTCCTCGCGCATCAGCGCGGCTTTGGGGTCGTCGTCGTAACGGATGATGTCGATCACACGGTCGAGATTGAGGAAGGCGACGATCAAGCCCTCCAACACTTCCAAGCGGTGGTCGATCTTCGCCATGCGGTGGCGCGAGCGGCGGATCAGGACCTCTTGCCGGTGATCGAGGAAGGCGCGCAACACTTCCTTCATCGAACAGACCTTGGGCGTCACCCCGTCGATCAGCACGTTCATGTTCAGGCTGAACCGCACCTCAAGGTCCGAGTTGCGATAGAGCATCCCCATCAGCACCTCGGGGTCCACGTTTTTGGAACGCGGCTCGAGGATCAGACGGATGTCGTCGGCGGATTCGTCGCGCACATCGGCGAGGATTGGGATTTTCTTGGTCTGGATCAGTTCCGCTATCTTCTCGATCAGCTTGGACTTCTGAACCTGATAGGGGATCTCGGTGACCACGATCTGCCATTGGCCGCGGCCCAGATCCTCGACCTCGAACTTGCAGCGCAGGCGGAAGGACCCGCGCCCGGTGCGATAGGCTTGCGCGATATTCTCGGGCGGCTCAACGATCACGCCGCCGGTCGGGAAATCCGGGCCGGGCACATAATTCAGCAGCGTGTCGTCGCGCGCATCAGGCGTTTTGATCAGATGGAGACAGGCGTCGCAGAGTTCCGAGATATTGTGCGGCGGGATATTCGTCGCCATGCCCACGGCAATACCGCTGGCACCATTCGCCAACAGGTTAGGGAACTGAGCGGGCAGCACGACCGGCTCGGTCAACGTACCGTCATAGTTGTCGCGGAAATCGACGGCGTCCTCGTTCAGACCCTCAAGCAGCGCCTCAGCCACAATGGTCATCCGCGCTTCGGTGTATCGCGAGGCCGCCGGGTTGTCGCCGTCGATATTGCCGAAGTTCCCCTGTCCGTCGACCAGCGGGTAGCGGACGTTGAAGTCCTGCGCCAGACGCGCCATCGCGTCATAAATCGCAGCGTCCCCATGGGGGTGATAGTTACCCATCACGTCGCCGGAAATCTTGGCCGACTTTCGGAACCCTCCGTTTGCACTGAGTCGCAACTCGCGCATCGCATAAAGGATTCGCCGATGCACCGGCTTCAACCCGTCCCGCGCATCCGGCAGGGCGCGGTGCATGATGGTGGACAGCGCATAGGTCAGATAGCGCTCACCAATTGCGCGGCGCAGCGGTTCGGCTACCTCGCCCCCACCTTCAGGGGCCTCCATATTGGGGTCGTCGATCGTGTCATTCATAGATGATGTGATACGACGCAAGCGCGGCTGGGTAAAGCAAGCATGGCCCATTTTGCTGGGGACAAGTCGTGCTTTTTGCAACAGGGGGAGGCAAGCCTGTGTTTTCCCCCGATTTTCGACTCAGCCATCAAAATATGGTACCATTCCGACAATAAATGAATGCTGCCTTTTTGTTGTTGTAACGATTGATTTTGGGGGATGCGCCATGACGCGCCTTATTCTTATTACATTTGCCGCACTCGGCTGGACCTTTTACGTGATGAGCGGAGGTCCGGATTTTGAACCACGCGGCCTGCGCGCCGACAATCCGCAACGTATGGCTGAAGCTTTCAGTCCCGCATCTAAGCCCGTGGCCTCAGCCCCGGTGGAAGAGCTTGTGACACAGGTCAGCTTTGAACCGACCCCGTCGAATCGTCCTGCACCAACACTTGAGCCGCTTGCAGAGCCTGAGCCAGCCCTGACCGAAGAAGAAACCAAGGCCATGCTGGCACAAGTGGCCGCTGGCCTGCAGGCGAACCCCTCTTTGTTCGAAGATCAGACAGTTTCGCTTGCGCTCGCATCGCTTGAAGACGGTGTTGCCTCGCTTCAACAGGTGGTCACAGATGCCGATCCCGAGATAGTAGGCGTGCCCGCTTTGCCTGAGCCAGAAAAGGACATCCGCGAGATTTCAGGCACACGCGTGAACATGCGCGATGGGCCCGGTACGATCTATCCGATCATCGGCAAAGCGCAGATCGGCCAGCAGGTCGAAGTTCTGAGCGACTCGGGCACCGGCTGGTTGCGCCTGCGCGTGTTGCCCGGGCAACAGGTCGGATGGATTTCAACATCGCTTGTCCGAAAAACATCAAACTGATTGTTTAGCGTCATTGTCCTGCCCCAATGCTGATCGTAGCTATTGAGCACATTCTGGTGCGGGACACTCATGCAAAAATCGATTCTCATCACAGGTTGTTCTTCGGGTATCGGGCTTGATGCGGCACACGGTATGCGAGCACAAGGATGGCGGGTGTTTGCCTCGTGCCGACAGCAGCGTGATTGTGATCGGTTGCGCGCCCAAGGCTTTGAAAGCCCGCGAATCGACTATGCGGATGCAGACAGTATCAAGGCCGGGTTGACCGAGGTTTTACAGGCCACCGGCGGCACGCTGGACGCCCTGTTCAACAACGGCGCCCATGGCCTGCCCGGCGCGGTCGAAGATGTACCCACAGACGGGTTGCGTCACATCTTCGAAGCCAATTTCTTTGGTTGGCACGAACTGACGCGGCAGGTCATTCCCGTCATGCGTGATCAAGGCCATGGGCGAATTGTTCAATGTTCTTCTGTACTTGGGCTGGTGGCATTCCCATGGCGGGGTGCATATGTGGCGACGAAATACGCCATCGAAGGGCTCAGCGACACGATGCGTCTTGAATTGAAGGACACAAACATCCGCGTGATCCTCATCGAACCAGGCCCGATCACGTCAAAGCTGCGTGAAAAGGCCATCCCGTTATTCGAACGGTTCATTGATTGGGAAAACTCGGCCCTACGAGCGAAATACGAAAACTCACTGCTGAGGCGGCTGTATGAGAGCTCGGGGCCCGACAAGTTTGAACTACCCGCCTCGGCGGTCACGGCCAAGCTGGTCCATGCGGTCGAAGCGCGCAGACCCAAAGCCCGCTACTATGTCACCACGCCGACCTATATCGCCGGTTATCTGCGCCGGATATTGCCCACAAGGGCGATTGACCGCATTCTGTCCGACATCTGAGACGAAATTACCGGTTCGCTTTTTCGGGTATCGGGGCTAGATCAGTCCAAACGAAACAAAAAACGCAGACGGTGAACCCTTATGGACCTTTTGATGGTCGTTTTGCTTCTGGCCATGGCGTCAGTGGTGGTCGTATTGGCGATCGGCATTTCCAACTTCGGCAAAGGCGGCATGGCGGCCGCGAAGAAAAGCAACAAGATGATGCGGCTGCGCATCCTGTTTCAGTTCATTGCCGTATTGCTGATCCTGCTCTACGTCTACCTCAAAGGACAGGGGGCATCTTAAATGGTTGTACTAAACAAAATCTACACACGAACCGGAGATGACGGGAAAACCGCCCTCGGCAATGGTGAGCGGGTTGCCAAATACTCTGGCCGGGTGGCCGCTTATGGCACAGTGGATGAGTTGAACTCCTTCGTGGGTGTGGCACGCACACAGGCTGGTGGTGAAACCGACGCAGCCTTGGCTCGCATTCAGAATGATCTGTTCGATCTGGGGGCCGATTTCTGCCGCCCCGACATGGAAAAAGATGCCGAGGCAGACTATCCGCCACTGCGCATCGCCCCTGCCCAGATTGACCGTCTTGAGGCCGAGATTGATGCTATGAACGCCGACCTTGAACCGTTGCGCAGTTTCATCCTGCCGGGTGGATCCCGTCTGGCGGCCCATCTACACGTCTGCCGCACCGTGTCCCGTCGGGCCGAACGCCTTGCCGTTGAGCTGACAAATATGGAGCCGGTGAACGAGGTCGCCGTCAAATACCTCAACCGTCTCAGCGACTGGTTTTTTGTGGCGGCACGCTGCGCCAACAACAACGGCAAAGACGACGTCTTGTGGATTCCGGGCGCGAACCGCTGACTGGCACGCCTGCAAATCAACTGCTTCTATCCGCAACAAAGTTTCGCGCCGTGGCGTCAAAAATTACGAAACGCGACGTCCCGAGCCCCTGACGTGACGATTTTGCCCTGTTGCACCGTGAATTGAGACGCTATTCAGTCGTCCGAGAGCATTGGTGGAGTCGCGTTGCGACTTACCGTTTTTGTGAGGAGAAAGCGCAAAATGAAGGTACTCGTGCCTGTCAAGCGCGTGATTGACTATAATGTGAAGGTCCGCGTGAAAGCGGACGGTAGCGGTGTTGATCTCGCCAATGTCAAAATGTCGATGAACCCGTTCGACGAGATCGCGGTGGAAGAAGCGATCCGCCTGAAAGAAGCGGGCAAGGCTGACGAAGTGGTTGCCGTTTCGATCGGCGTCAAGCAGGCGCAGGAAACCCTGCGCACCGCGCTGGCCATGGGTGCAGACCGCGCCATTCTGGTTGTTGCCGCTGATGATGTCCATCAGGACATCGAGCCGCTGGCCGTCGCAAAGATCCTAGCCAAAGTGGTCGAGGAAGAGCAGCCCGGCATCGTTCTCGCAGGGAAGCAGGCGATCGACAACGACATGAACGCCACCGGGCAGATGCTGTCGGCCCTGCTGGGTTGGTCGCAAGGCACCTTCGCGTCCGAACTGGACATCGAAGGCGATAGCGCCAAGATCACCCGCGAGGTTGACGGCGGTCTGCAGACCATCAGCGTCAAGATGCCGACCATCGTGACCGTTGACCTGCGCCTGAACGAGCCGCGCTATGCGTCGCTGCCCAACATCATGAAGGCGAAGAAAAAGCCGCTGGACGAGAAAACCGCCGCCGATTACGGCGTCGACGTCACGCCGCGTCTGGAAATCGTCAAGACCGACGAGCCGCCGGCACGTGCCGCAGGCATCATCGTAGGCTCGGTTGACGAGCTGGTCGGGAAACTCAAAGAAGCGGGGGCTGTGTAATGGCTGTTCTTCTTCTGGCTGAAGTCAACAATGGCGAGCTGTCGCTGGACGCTACCGCCAAGGCCGTAGCCGCCGTCAAGTCGCTGGGCGACATCACCGTTCTGGCCGCTGGCGGTTCCGCTGCCGCAGCTGGCGAGGCTGCTGCCAAGATCGACGGTGTCGGGAAGGTTCTGGTTGCCGAAGACGCATCGCTGGGCCACCGCCTGGCGGAATCGACCGCAGCCCTGATCGTGTCGCTGGCCGATGGGTATGAGCACATCGTGGCCCCTGCGACCACCGACGCCAAGAACGTGATGCCGCGCGTTGCTGCGCTGCTGGACGTGATGGTGATCTCGGATGCGTCCGGCGTGGTTGACGGCTCGACCTTCGAGCGTCCGATCTATGCGGGCAACGCGATCCAGACCGTGAAATCGAACGACGCCAAGAAAGTTGTCACCATCCGCACCGCGTCCTTTGACGCGGCAGGCGAAGGTGGTTCGGCATCGGTTGAAACCGTTGCGGTTCCCGGCTCCGCAGGACTGTCGTCCTGGGTTGAGGACAAGGTGGCCGAGAGCGACCGTCCGGAACTGACCTCGGCTGGTGTTGTTGTTTCGGGCGGCCGTGGTGTCGGCTCGGAAGAGGACTTCAAACTGATCGAAACGCTGGCCGACAAGCTGGGCGCGGCGGTTGGTGCCTCGCGCGCGGCGGTGGACTCGGGCTATGCGCCGAACGACTGGCAGGTGGGTCAGACCGGTAAGGTTGTTGCCCCCGATCTGTATGTAGCTGTCGGCATCTCGGGCGCGATCCAGCACCTTGCTGGTATGAAAGACTCGAAGGTCATCGTTGCGATCAACAAGGACGAAGAAGCGCCGATCTTCCAGGTCGCCGACTTCGGACTGGTCGCCGACCTGTTCCAGGCCGTGCCGGAACTGACCGAGAAACTCGGCTGATCTGACAGACCAGGTTTTTGCTGAAGCCTGTCGAAAGGCCCGCCAACAGGCGGGCCTTAGTCGTTCAGATCTCTGAGGTTAGGCAAGATAGCATCCGCAATGGCACGATGCGCGGCGGGGCCGATCATGTGTTCGGCCATTGGCTGCTGCAACGTGCCAAACAGCACATCCTCAAGCATCTCAGACGCACCTGATACGGCAACCTCGGCTTTGGCCACTTTCGCAGCAAACTGTCTGAGTTGACCCAGCATCGCATCGCTGATCTGTATCAGGGTATCCTCGACAAGCTGCACCCGACTCACCGTGAGGTGCAGCAGAAGAACCGGATTTTCGATGTTTAGCAGCAAGGTTTTCATCGCCTTCACCCAGCCTTCTTGCAGCTCCTGGGCGACCATCTCAAAACGGGCATCCTGATTGGCCTGAAGCCGGGTCAGCAAATGGCGCACAAAATTGATCTCGGCAAAGTCAATCTCGGGATACAATGCCAGAAGGTCGGGCGTAGGAGCAAGGAAGCGGTCGTTGCGGCGAGGGTGCACGCGATAGAATCGATTCGATTGACCATGAACCTCTGGCAGTTGCAGAATACACATCTGGCTGCCATTGATCAGCTCCAGCAAACCGTCGTCGCCAAGAATGGCATCAACACCTGAAAACAGGCTGCCCAGGTTGACGCATGTCTGTCGCAACTTGTCTTGAAGAACAGCAGGATACGGGTGCTCGACAAATCGCCCAAAGGTTTCATCCATGCCGACACAAGCCACATAGGGACCATCCAGCGCATTGGCAGGCCCGCGAAACCACAGTTTCGACCCAGAATACTGACATAGTTCGCCCCCGGCCACGCCGGAGCCTGCCTGATGATAGCTCATCTCACTCACCCATTTTTCACCCAACTGCCATCTTGACGCCCCAGATGTTGAGATTTTCCTAATATGCGCATTTGAAGCGAATTGCGGCCATACCTGCCCCTTGCCGCCCGCCCCGAACTGCCGATACTGTCGCCCATAACGCGCAGGGCAAAGGCAGCAGAACATGGATGTAAAATCGGTCGGAGTTATTGGCGCAGGTCAGATGGGCAACGGTATCGCTCATGTGCTGGCCTTGGCGGATTATGATGTTCTGCTGAACGACGTCAGCCAGGAGGCGCTTGACCGGGCGATCAATACGATCCAGGGCAATCTGGCACGTCAAGCCTCGCGCGGGAAGATCAGCGACGAGGTAATGCAGGCTGCGTTGCAGCGGATCACAACAACGCTGGAACTGCCACGACTGGGCCAGACTGATCTGGTCATTGAGGCCGCAACCGAGCGCGAGACGATCAAACAGGCGATTTTCGAAGACCTGCAACCGCATCTTCTGCCACATACGATTCTCACGTCGAACACCTCGTCGATCTCAATCACGCGGCTGGCCAGCCGGACAGATCGGCCAGAGCGGTTCATGGGGTTTCACTTCATGAACCCGGTTCCTGTGATGCAACTGGTCGAATTGATCAGAGGGATCGCAACCGACGAGCCCACCTATGCCGCGTGCAAGGCAGTGGTGGACCGCCTGGGCAAAACCGCCGCAAGTGCCGAAGATTTCCCAGCCTTTATCGTCAACCGCATCCTGATGCCGATGATCAATGAAGCCGTGTACACGCTTTATGAAGGCGTAGGGAACGTTCAGTCCATCGATCAATCCATGAAGCTTGGCGCAAACCATCCGATGGGGCCATTGGAACTGGCGGATTTCATTGGGCTGGATACCTGCTTAGCGATCATGAATGTGCTGCATGACGGATTGGCGGATACAAAATACCGCCCCTGCCCGTTGCTAACCAAATATGTTGAAGCCGGATGGTTGGGTCGCAAAACGGATCGTGGCTTTTATGACTATCGCGGTGAGGTTCCCGTGCCCACGCGCTGAGGGGGCCAGCCCCCTCGCCCGGATGGTATCCGGGCTCACCCCCGGGATATTTCTGGCCAGATGAAGAGTGGATCAGGATCTGTCTGATGTGCCCAAGGACATGGTGCGATCCCGGAGCCACGTCATGAACCCGCGCGGATCACGTTCCAGAAGCTGCATATCTTCGTCAGAGATCGGCTCTCCGATGACCGGAGATTGCGGTTTGTTGCAAGAGCGGACGATCTCATGCAGCAACAATCCCTGGCGTAGGATCGGCGACAGTTTATTGGCAATCTGATAGGCACGTGAGTTACGACCCGGGAAATAAATCGGAACAACCGTCGCACCCGAGCGGCGGATCATTTTGGCGGTGAAAACGTTCCACTCGCGTTCAATCGCCGGGCCGAACCAATCGTCCGAGGACATCACCACCCCAGAGGGGAACAGCGCGACGACACCACCATCCTTGAGGTGGTCCATCGCCTTACTACGCATTTCCAGCATTTTTGCCTGCGCTTCGGGGTCATGTGGGAACGGCACCGGGATCATGAACGACGTGGCGGCCTCATCCAGACCGGTCAGAACCGAACGTGTCAGGATGCGGTAATCACTGCGGACGCGCCCGATCAATTCTGCAAAGATCATACCATCCACCATGCCATGCGGGTGATTGGCAACAACGACAACAGGGCCGGTTTTCGGAATACGCGCGATCTGTTCTTCGGGCGTTGTAAGGGTAATCCCCATGGTCTTGAGCGCGCCGCTCCAGAACCGTTGGCCACGATACAGCTCGTTTTTCTTTTCGAACTTGTTGACCATCCTCAGAATGGTCAGCTTGCCGGTGCACCATTCGATGGCGCGAATAGCGGTTGCGGTCCAGGCATCGTCGAACGAGTTCGCATAGGTGAGCGTTCTACGATCGTAGATCTCGCCCTGATCCTCGGTCCCGTTTACGATCGGGCCTGTCTTGGTCTCGTGCGTTGTTTCCGCCAATTCCTGGTCTTCCCGTAGTTCCTGTCCCGGTGGGGCGGTTTAGAACCCTTCTCCGAACTTGTCATTCACAAGCGCTTCCAAGGCTTCTGCCAATGCCTCAGCATCTGGCCCCGAGGTCTGAACGTCAATAGTCGTTCCGCGTGAGGCTGCCAACATCAAAAGGCCCATGATGCTGTCGCCGGATGCAGAAAGGCCATCCTTGGAGACTTCAGCATTGGCATCAAACCCCTCGACAACCTCGACCAGTTTGGCGGAGGCACGGGCGTGAAGCCCTTTTTCGTTAATGATTTTCAAGCTTCGGTTGGTCATTTCAATCTGTCCGGTCTTAGTCCAATGTCACATTTTGCGCATTGATGTATTTGCGTCCAGCCTCCATCGCCTGACGTACTGCGTCAGCGACCGGCAGGTGGCGGCTTTTGGCCAATTTGATCAGCATGGGTAGGTTCGCGCCATAGAGGATTCGGCGATCCTGTGGCGCACAGGCCTTGAGGCTGAGGTTTGAGGGGCTGCCTCCGAACAAGTCTGTCACGATGACAACGCCGTCACCCAGATCGACCTCGTTCGCTGCACGGCAGATTTCGGCTTGTTTCTCTTCGCGGTCATGATCGGCTTCGATCGCGATCGCCGCCAAACCAGGTTGCGCCCCCACCACATGCTGCATGGCGGCCAGATACTCCTGAGCCAAACCACCATGCGCTACGATTACAATCCCGATCAATCCGGCCTCACATTCAACGCGCGTCGTTCCATTTCGCGGTGTCTAATTGCCACCTGCTGGCCCTGTTCTGCAAGGGCCTTTGCAACCGCTTCAGCCATTGCCACCGATCTGTGTTGCCCCCCGGTGCAGCCAAACGCCACCGACAGGTGCGCCTTGCCCTCGGCGCGAAACGCCGGCAGAAGCAGATTTAGCAGATCGGTGATCCGGTCAAAAAACGGCGAATAGTTCATATCCGACTGGACGTAGTGCGCGACATCCGGGTTTCGACCATCTGCCGACCGCAATTCGGGTCGCCAATAGGGGTTTGCCAGAAACCGGCAGTCGAAGACCATATCCAATCCACGCGGCAGACCGCGCTTGTAGGAGAACGATTCAATCGAGACCGCCAGATGCCGACCGTCTTTGGGCGCGAACCAACGCTCAACCTCCTCGCGCAGCTGGTGCACGTTTAACCCACTGGTATCGATCAGAGTATCCGCGATCTCTCGAATGGGCGCCAACAGCTCTTTTTCACGGCGAACGCCGGTTTCTGGGCCTGCATCCTGAGCAACCGGATGGCGCCTGCGGGTTTCGGAAAAGCGCCTCAGCAACACATCATCGCTGCAATCCAGATAGAGAACTGTCAAATCCACTTGGGGCATGCGGCCCAGCTTCTCGGCAAGTTCGATAAAACCGATGGTCGAAAAATCCCGGTTGCGCGCGTCGATACCAAGGGCCATGGGTCGGTCAGCCTCTGCTCCGTCCATTAGACGCGCCAGAAGCCCCATAGGCAGGTTATCGATGGCCTCAAAGCCCAAGTCTTCCAGCACATGGATCGCTGTAGAGCGGCCTGCGCCCGACGGCCCTGTCACCAGAACGGTTCGCTTTTGCGATGTCATTTCGTCGGCCATTCCGGGTCTACGCGTCCGAATCTGAGAAGTTGCAACAGGGCTTGTGCCAAATTGGGCACAGCAGCGCCCCGAAGCAAGGGCACGGTGCCCCTAAGCAGCGGGATCGTGATCGGATCAGGCAGGCGCGCTGTCTCTTGCTGATCCAGATCTAATACGAAATGCAGCGCAACAGACAGTGTATTCTGTGCCCTCAACAAGCCGATCCCACGGGCTTCGATCAAACCGGCAATCTCTGGTACGGGTGAGGCCATGATACAATTCCGTGCCATCCCAAGATCAACGCGATCATCGGCAACCAATACTGCGCCCTGCGTCATCATCTGCAGCGCCAGAGAGGATTTACCTGCTCCGGAAGCCCCTACGATCAAAAGCCCCTTGCCGGCAACGGCAACACAGCTGGCATGAACGCGGGCACTGTCCCGGTCTGCCGCATCTTTCAGGGATGAGATGGTCATCGGATCAGACAGGCAGCCCGACGACAAATCGCGCGCCTAGCGGATCAGAGGTGACATCCGCCTCGGTAGGGCGGATGTTTTCAGCCCAGATCACGCCGCCATGTGCCTCGACAATCTGCTTTGAGATCGCAAGGCCAAGGCCGGAATTGTTGCCAAAATGCTCGGCTGGACGCTGCGAGTAGAACCGTTTGAAGATCTTTGTCAGGGCCTGTTCCGGGATCCCGGGGCCAGTATCTTCGACGACAACCAACACTCGATTGTCCCGCTGGCGCACCCAGACGCGGATGGCGTCGCTTTCCTCGCAGAACGAAATCGCGTTGGTGATGAGGTTGACGAACACCTGTGCCAAGCGTGCCTCTAGCCCGTTCACGACAATCGGATCGGCAGGCAGGTCAGTGATATAGTCGATACCCTGCGCACGGGCATCCTCGCCCAAAAACTGCCCGATATTGCCAAGCAGTTTAAGCAGATCAAAAGGCTGTTCTTCCTCTTTGACCAGTTCCGCATCCAGACGTGACGCGTTCGAGATGTCGCTGACCAAACGATCCAGCCGCTTTACGTCATGTTCAATCACGCCCAGCAGCTTCTCGCGCTGATCATCGCGTTTGACCATGCGCAGGGTTCCGACGGCGGATTGCAGGCTGGCCAGCGGATTCTTGATTTCATGCGCGACATCGGCAGCAAATTGTTCATTCGCATCAATGCGATTGTACAGCGCAGTCACCATACCCCGCAGCGCGCGGCTCAGCCGGCCAATTTCATCCGGTCGGGCGCTGAGGTCCGGAATGCGAATACGCCCCGGATTGACACCTGTGCCCCTGTCCTTCCCCATCTCGGCCGCCGAGGCGAGATCTGCCAACGGGTTGGCAATAGTCGAGGCCAGAACAAGGCTAAGGCCGATCGAGACAAGCAGCGCAACAACAAACATCTGAAGGATGCGTTCCTGTTCACGCCTGGCGAGCGCATCAATCTCACCCGCAGGACCGGACATTGCCACGGCACCTGCTGGAACATCTTCATACAGGATCGGAGCTGCGGCCACGATCACCGTATCTCCAGCATCATCCTGCACAGCCTGAACCTGGCTCTGGCCCATCAACGCTTGCGGAATGATAGCCTGCACCTGTTGTGCCAATGTCGGAGCCTCGGTGTCCGAAGACCAGTTGAATATGCGTGACAATCCCGTCCAAACCGCATTCAGCGCGTCGCTGATGACTGTGCCGCCTGTCCGCATCTCGGTGTCCGGCCGCAAAAGTACAGGAAGCTCCGATGCTTGCGGCGCGCCCCGTGTCCAGCCGATCAGCGTACCGCTGGCATCGTAAACAAAAACCTCGCCCCCTTCAGGCAGGCTGAGACCAGCCAGCGTGTCCTTAACGTCAAGTTGGCTTGTATCCTGCGACGATTGCACAACACCCTGTCGCAACTGTGTTTCGAACACATTGCTGACCAGCTGCGCATCGCCCATCAAGTTGCGTGCGGTCTGCTGTACCTGCTCGGACCGCGAGTCATCCAGATAGAGTAGCCCCGTGACCAAGATCACGAGAGCAATCAGGTTGAAGGTGATGATCTTGCGGGCCAAAGGTGACCCGCGCAAAGAAAACAGGTTCCTGCGGGATCGCTTTTCTCGTAACTCCGCAGACTCGGGGTCCTGGGGGATAACCCAGTCATCCCCGAGAACGACATCACCGTCGCGCGTTTCATTGGCTTGTTCGGTGTCGCGCACGGGACCCCATTACCCCTTGTAGATGGCCGCGCCTATTCTTCGTTGTATCTGTACCCGATACCATAAAGCGTTTCGATTGCCGAAAACTCAGAATCTGCCGCACGCATTTTCTTGCGCAGACGCTTGATATGGCTGTCGATGGTGCGGTCATCAACATAAACCTGATCATCATAAGCCACATCCATTAACTGATCCCGGCTTTTGACAAAGCCCGGACGCTGTGCAAGTGCCTGCAACAACAGGAATTCGGTCACTGTCAACGAGACATCGGTGCCTTTCCAACTGACCGCGTGGCGCAACGGATCCATCCGCAATTCTCCGCGTTCCATGACCTTGGTGTCGCCGGTTGCGGCAACAGTTGCATCACCGCTGGTGGCTTCTTGCCGACGCAGCAGCGCACGAATGCGCTCAACCAACAGACGCTGAGAGAATGGCTTTTTGACATAGTCATCAGCCCCCATACGCAGGCCCAGAACCTCATCAATTTCGTCATCTTTCGAGGTCAGAAAGATCACCGGCATTTGCGTCTTCTGGCGCAGCCGCTGCAACAGGTCCATCCCGTCCATACGCGGCATTTTGATATCCAGAACGGCCATATCCGGCAGTTTCTTGTTGAACGCGTCCAGCGCGGCCTGTCCATCATTGTAGGTTTCAACCTCGAAACCTTCGGCTTCGAGCGTCATGGATACGGACGTCAGAATGTTTCTATCGTCATCCACCAGTGCAATCTTTGACATCGGGCTTACCCCTATTCCTGCTCACATACGCAATAATACGCTTTTTTGTAAGGTATTGTTGGCGTTTTTGCTGATCCGAATCAATCCGTAACCCTGAATCGTGCCATTGTTGCGGCAGCTATGCGGCAAAAATGCCTTGCTGCCCGCAAAATGCTGCCCAGTTTTCCGACAGGAAATATTTGGTGGCGCTAAACCTGAACTTGGTTGCGCTAACTGCGCCAAACCGTCCTGTTCACGCCCCAAAGGACCATGATAAGACCCGCTCATCGGCCGGTTTTCCCCGGCAAACTGCCCCAATGGTGCACCCGGCCAAACACGCCGCAGCGCCGCCACAGGAGAAGACACGCATGACATCTGGACGGGTTAACCCGCAATTCCGCCTCGAAAATCAGGGGATCGAGGGCCTGGGCAATGTCTATTATAACTTCATGGAACCGGCGCTAATCGAAGAGGCGCTGAAGCGTGGTGAAGGCACGCTGGGCAACGGCGGTGCCTTTTTGGTCACCACCGGTAAGTTCACCGGCCGCTCGCCCAAGGACAAGCACGTCGTCAAGACCGACAGCGTCGCCGACAGCATCTGGTGGGAAAACAACGCCGCGATGAGCCCGGAGGGGTTCGATACGCTCTATGAAGATATGCTCGAGCATATGAAGGGCCGCGACTATTTCGTACAGGACCTCGTAGGCGGAGCTGATCCTACCTATTCAATCAATGTGCGCATGGTCACCGAGCTGGCCTGGCACAACCTGTTTATCCGCCATCTGCTGCGCCGTCCTGATCGTGAGGATCTGGACGAATTCATCGCGGATTTCACCGTCATCAACTGCCCCAGCTTCATGGCCGACCCAAGCAAGCACAACTGCCGCAGCGAGACAGTGATTGCGTTGAACTTTGACCGCAAGCTGATCCTGATCGGCGGCACGGAGTACGCAGGTGAGAACAAAAAGTCCGTCTTCACCCTGTTGAACTACATGCTGCCGGAAAAAGGCGTAATGCCGATGCATTGCTCAGCCAACCACGCCGTGGGCAACCCAGTCGACACGGCGGTTTTCTTTGGCCTTTCGGGCACAGGTAAGACCACGCTGTCGGCGGACCCAGCACGCGTGCTGATCGGCGATGACGAACATGGCTGGTCGGATCGCGGCACCTTCAACTTCGAAGGTGGCTGCTACGCCAAGACGATCAACCTGAATGCCGAGGCCGAGCCCGAGATCTACGCGACAACCAGCAAGTTCGGCACAGTCATCGAGAACATGGTCTTCGACCCCGAAACCAAGGAATTGGATTTCGATGATGACTCGCTGACCGCGAACATGCGCTGTGCCTACCCGCTCGAGTATATCTCGAACGCGTCCAGTAGCGCTCTGGGCGGTCACCCGAAGAACATCATCATGCTGACTTGCGATGCGTTTGGCGTCCTGCCTCCGATCGCGCGTCTGACACCGGCGCAGGCGATGTATCACTTCCTGTCTGGCTTCACCTCAAAGGTTGCAGGTACCGAGCGTGGCGTGACCGAGCCGCAGCCGACCTTCTCGACCTGCTTTGGCGCACCCTTCATGCCGCGTCGACCCGAGGCCTATGGCAACCTGCTGCGTGACAAGATCGCCCAGCACGGCGCCACCTGTTGGCTGGTCAACACAGGTTGGACTGGCGGCGCTTATGGTGTGGGCAGCCGGATGCCGATCAAGGCGACCCGCGCGCTGCTGACAGCTGCGCTCGAAGGGTCTCTGGCTGACGCCGAATTCCGCAAGGATGCCAATTTCGGCTTTGACGTACCCGTTTCAGTGCCCGGCGTTCCCGAAGTTCTGCTGGACCCGCGCCGTACGTGGGACGATCAGGCAGCCTTTGACAAGCAAGCCGAGAAATTGGTGCAGATGTTTGCCGAGAATTTTGAGCAATACATCCCCTTCATCGACGACGACATAAAATCGGTCGCAATCGGCTAAACAGACAGGGGCGCTTGCGCCCCTTCTTTTTTGCGTCATCAATATGGCGCTTTGACCTTCAATAGTTACGCGACGGCACCATTCTCCACAATTTTATTGTTTTGACACTCAGATTGAGATAGGCACTCTGCCCATTACTAAGACCTCCGATGCAACTGCGCCGGAACCAAAACAGAAAGCACCACAGGGTTTCTCGCGCCTGCATACTCACCTCTGCAGATCGGGCCACCCAAATAGCAGAGTAAACCACTTACACGGGGATACGTGCCAGCGCGCAACTTGTTGAACACCCAAATTCAACCGATTTCGCGCCACCAGGACTGGACAGTGTCAGGCACGAAGCAAGACAGGTAAAATATGACAGAAATTTCGAAACTGACCGAGCTGCGCAAGTTGATGCAGAGCATGGAGCGTACATTGGGGCTGGAGAATCTCTCACCGGTCGAGCGCGACATCTACTACGCGGCCGAGGAGCTGTCGAAAGCAGATCAAGAGGTTCGGACATTCGGCTTGATCGAACACACACTGGTCCAAAGAGTTTCGCGCCCGACTTTTTTTCGTGCGCTGAAATCGTTGGTTGAAAAAGGCTATTTGTCTCAAAGCGGCAATGCAAATCGAGGGCGATACATCGTTCATGCGCCCAGATAAGCTGCGCCTCTTACGCGTTGTCGGTTGATCCCGGTGCGCAGGTGGGTCACCGAAACTTTCTTTGCCTCTTTGGCTTATGTGGTCGCATCACTCCTCACCTTTGAGGTTTTGATGCCGCTACAGAACATGTTCTTTCCAGAATATCCCAGCCGGGCAAGCCTGCTGTTTCTACCGCACGGTGTGCGCGTGCTATCCGCCTGGCTGTTGGGTTGGCGGGCGATCTTTGCGCTGTTGCCGGGGGTCATTGCGGTTTTTGCAATACTGGGCGGGGCGGATCTGTTCCTGCCCAGCCGCCTGATGGCCATTGCCATCGCGGTCACAACCGTACCGGCGGTGTTCTACCTTCTGAAATGGATGGGTTGGGATTTGTTCCCAAGAGCCGACAGAAAGCCCTGTTGGATTTGCGTCATGGGCGTTGGCGTAATCACGTCAATTCTGGTCTCTGGCCTGACCAACATGGCCTTTGGCAGCGCGACGGTTGAATATGTTGCCTTTTTGATCGGCGATATCTCGGGCCTGTTTTTCCTGATGCTGGGTCTCTATTTTGTGTTTCGCTTAGCAGACAAACGGGCATAACCGGCTAGCCAAACAGACCGCGCCGCACAAGGTTCAGCCCTGCGATCAAAAGCACCAACAGAGTGATTTTCCGAAATCTGACCTGATCAATGCGCGTTTGCTGCCGCATCCCCAACCACAACCCTGCAAGGGCTGGCACGACCAATACCGCCGAGAACGGTGCAGTGTCACGATTTAGAATCCCCGATCCGATATGAGCAACCACCAAGGCAACGGCGCCCAGGCCATAGATCACGCCCTGAACCCGGAATTGCTCTTGTTTCGGTGTATTCAGGGCTGTCAGGTAAGCCACGGTCGGCGGACCCCAAACCCCCGACATCCCTCCAACAAAACCTGCGACAGCGCCTATTGCGGCCTCAACGAGGGTGGATGCTGACGTCAGTGAGACCTTAACTCCGAAGACCTGGATCAGCGCAAAGACTGTCACTGGCACACCAATCAGCAGCAAAAACGTGGCCGTGGGCACAAGCGCCACGAGCTGAGCGCCGATTAACAGGAACACCAAACCAACAGTCAGAAAAACCTTGAACCGCCGGATCGATTCATAGGCGGCCCGAACCCCTTCGCGCAGCGCCTGCACGCCGTTGGTCACCAGTGTGGGCAAGATCAACCCGGCGACTGCAAGCTCGGGCGGCAAAATCATACTGAGACCCGAGACCAGAACCATGGGCATTGCAAACCCGACCATGCCTTTTATCCAACCTGCTAGGCACGCAATTGTGGCAGCCACGGCAAGATCAAAAGGGGAGAGCATAGAAAGCAATGTCATGGCTTCTAGATATCATTGCAGAAAATCTCTGCACTGCAAAAACGAAAGCGCAATTTTTGAACTTTTTCGCAGCGTAATAAGTATTTTTGTTGCGCTGCACGTGCAGCATGATATGACCAGACCACCCAAGACAGGACGCGATTCATGGCCCATGATGGACAGGACATATCCCAGATGACCACCAATGCAACTTTGCCAGACCTTCTGAACCTGACCAGCAAAGCTGTACCCGCTGTTGAAGCTGTCTTTGAAAAGGCGCGCGTTTCAGTACGGGACAAGGTGACATCTGATGGGCGCGTCTCTGGTGCGTTGATCGAAGCCAACCAAACCGCCGCCCATGGGCTTGCATGGCTGGCCACATATCACCAATCGCTACAACAGATGCAGCGGTGGGCCGAAGCACTGGAAGCCGCAGGCAAGTTCGGTGAGATCGAACAGCTGCTGCATCAGATCGCCTTTGGTGAATACCTGCATCAGGTGGCCGGTGGCATCCCCATGAACCAGGGCGAAGTTGTGCGCCTTCAGGATCTTGGCCTTGGTTGGGATGCGTTGTCCGGGTTCCAATGCCCCGAGGTGCAGACCCTCATGTCGCAGGCCAACTCACAGGCCGCGCGGACACGTTTGGTCGAATTGATGGAGGCGCAGGCCGGTGCCGCCATGTTCGGGGCTTCGGGGCTGGATGAAGAGCTTGAGATGATCCGCGACCAGTTCCGCCGCTATGCGGTCGAAAAGGTCGAACCCAACGCCCATGACTGGCATCTGAAGGACGAGCTGATCCCGATCGAGATCATCGAAGAGCTGGCCGAAATGGGCGTGTTCGGCCTGACCATACCCGAAGAGTTCGGCGGATTTGGCCTGTCCAAGGCCTCAATGTGCGTGGTCTCGGAAGAATTGTCACGCGGCTATATCGGCGTCGGTTCTCTGGGTACCCGGTCTGAAATTGCGGCTGAATTGATCCTGGCTGGCGGCACGAACGAACAAAAAGCCAATTGGCTGCCCAAACTGGCCAGCGCCGAGATCTTGCCGACCGCCGTGTTTACAGAACCCAATACTGGCTCGGACCTTGGCAGCCTGCGCACCAGAGCGGTCAAAGATGAGAACGGCGACTACCAGATCACTGGCAACAAAACCTGGATCACCCACGCGGCCCGCACCCATGTTATGACCCTGCTGGCCCGCACCAACCCGGACAGCACCGACCACCGTGGCCTGTCCATGTTCCTGGCCGAAAAAACCCCGGGCACCGATGAAAATCCATTCCCCACCCCCGGAATGACCGGTGGCGAGATCGAGGTTCTGGGCTATCGCGGGATGAAAGAATACGAGCTGGGCTTTGACGGTTTCCACGTGAAAGGCGAAAACCTTCTGGGCGGGGAAGAAGGCAAAGGCTTCAAACAGCTGATGGAGACCTTTGAATCTGCTCGCATCCAGACGGCCGCACGCGCGATTGGCGTGGCGCAAAGCGCATTGGATATTGCGATGCAATATGCGCAGGATCGGAAACAATTCGGTAAATCGCTGATCAACTTCCCCCGTGTCTCGGGCAAACTGGCGATGATGGCGGTCGAGATCATGATCGCGCGTCAGCTGACCTATTTCTCGGCCTGGGAAAAGGACCACGGCCACCGCTGCGACCTTGAGGCCGGTATGGCCAAACTGCTGGGGGCCCGCGTCGCTTGGGCTGCGGCCGACAATGGGCTGCAAATTCATGGCGGCAACGGCTTTGCACTGGAATACAAGATCAGCCGCGTTCTGTGTGACGCGCGCATTCTAAATATCTTCGAAGGGGCTGCCGAAATTCAGGCACAGGTCATCGCACGACGTCTGCTCGGGTGATCGAATAAGGCGGCCTTGTTTCCCCAACTGACCCGGTCTTTGCACCGGGTCTTTTCTTGCGCCAGTTGTTGCAACCAACGCAGTCCAATTTCCTAAACCAGTAGTGTTGGCAAACCTGCGGCCAAACTTCCCCTATGAAATCCGTCGATACCGACTTATTGCCACCAAAAGAAACTGGACAATTGCTGGCACCCGACATGACACGAATATTGGTTCTCTGGGCTATGTTGACAGCCCTGACCCTATGCGGCTGCGCGGTACCGCAGCCAACCGCAAATCAAGATGATATCGACGAACTGGCACAAGCCATTCAATCCCTCGGGCCAGAGGTTGATCCAATTGAGGCACAAACCGCCGCATCAATCTCGTACAGCTATTCTCAGCACCTCGCCCGGGATTGGAACGTAACCGACCCGGCGATCATACATAACGCCAAGGTCGCCAACGGCTTTCGGGAATACGGGCTGTGCAATGACTGGGCACAGGCCATGACGCGGCGACTGCGGCAGGAAGGGTTTCGAACACTCGAACTACACTGGGCTACATCCCCACCCACACCCTTTCGGATCATTCACCATTCCGCCCTGATCAGCGCCAAGGGCGATTCGATGTATGACGGCATAATCCTTGATCCGTGGCGCAATAGCGGCGCCTTGTTCTGGGGGCCTGTTCGGAAAGATACCCGGTACAACTGGCGCCCAAGGATGGAGGTGCGCACACAATTGCTAAACGGTGAACTTGCGTTCTGAGATCAGGACCCCGTCTCGCATTTTGAAATGGTGTCGATCACTACGGGCAGCATCCGGGCCGCCACCAGTTTCGAACCTTCCGCCGTCAGGTGCGTATAGTCGACATACAGGCTTTTGTCCTTGTGTTCAGGAGCTGCGATCTCAGCGATTTCGGTATAGGGAATATCGGCCTGATCAAACAGCTCCGGAAACTCAGCGCGCGCGCGCGTCATCACCTGCTCTCGTCCGGGCACGTACCAGTCGCGCGTAATCTGAGCGATTTCCTGATCTGCCGCGCTCAGGTTTTCGACGTTTTCGAATACCACCTCAGGCTGCAGGAAGACATGGTAGCAGAACCCGTGATAGGCACCAAAAGACTCGATCAGCTTGTAATTGCGCAAAAACCCACGACGTGCGGTCTCGGCCAGCTCGGCTGAGAAATCGCGTTCCAACGCGGTCACGTCGCCGGTCAGATTGTAGTTGGGTGCCTCATAGCGCTGATACAAACCTTGGGTGAATTTCGACGCCAGCTTGAACGTATAGGAATACTCGGCCGGGGCCCGCAAGAACGCATAGGCCGCAAAGAAAGGCTCGCGGTCGTTGAGCGCATCCACCATCCGAGCCGAGGAATAGCCATAGCTCTGGATCGGATTTTTAACCCCCACATTGTAGAAATCATTGTGACCGTCCAGAAAAACAATCAGGTCAGGCTCGTACTCATAGAGCGTCTCGTAGATATACAGCACATGCTGAAAGCTGTGATAGGCGGCAACACCGGCGTTGATCACCTCGATCTTCACACCGGGCATTTCATCCTTCAGCTGCTCGCGGAGAGTTTGTTCAAGGAAGTAAGACACCGTTTCACTATTGGTGAGCGTCGGATGATCTGGATACACGCGCCCTTGTGATCCGATGGCATAGGCGGTGGAGCCGCCCATCAGAAAGATGCGGTAGGTGCTATTCGGCTTGGGCAGATCGACAACGGAGTCATACCGGAACCCCTGATCCGAATGAATGCGCTGCCCGCCAGTATCGAATTGACGTTGGTAGTCGGGGTTAAGTTCATGCCCTCGGATCGAGGAGTAAAGATGACGCTCGGCCTTGCCACCGAGCGCATTGTCAAACAGGTGGACAACCGCGACGTAAGACAACAATTCAACCAGCAGGAACAAAAACACCAGATAAACCAGGACGATCACGACTTTGACGATGGGCCGCGTTCGCTTTTTGGTTTCGGTGTCGCTGACCTGTGACATGAAACAAACTCTGCTTTTGCGCTACCAGCTTAATGGGCATTGCCCTTCGGGATTAGCTGTGATGCTGACTAGGGCCCGGGTTTGGCTTGGCTCCACTATGTCGATTTGTGACCTTGGGTCAACTATGGCCTGAATACGACCAGAAGCCTTCAACTTCCTTGACGATGCCGGATCGACACGCCTAAAGGCGAAGCGTTCCGAGGTCGTGGGAGACTGATATGATCCGCCTTGCCTTTGCGTTACCGCTCATCGGGCTCTTGCAATGTGACCGGGATGAAACCTTGTCTGCCTATGGTGCGGCAGACCAGTCATGGCAGTTGCAGGAGATTGATGGCCAATCGTTTGAGGCCAGCGCGCTGCTACGGTTTCCCGCAGACGGGCAGATTGCCGGAAATGCCCCCTGCAACAGCTATCAGGCGACGATCAGCGCGCCATATCCCTGGTTCGGGATTGAAAACCTCAGCGCTACGCGTGCGGCTTGCGCATCGCTGGAACTTGAAGGCACTTATTTTGCCGCGTTGATGGCGATGACACAATCCGAGGTGTCGGGGAATGTGCTGATCTTACGCAACGAAGCCGGGCACGAGATGGTGTTTAAAGCCGTCGAGTAAGTTGATCTACAAACCGCGCCCGTGCCTGAGGCAATGGCGTATGACCCAACGCGGGGGCGACGCGGTTTTCTAGGAAATAACCTGTGGTCTGTAGGCCGGTTGCAACCTCAACATCCGGCGCGTCGCCTTCGCCGCGCAAGCAGGGCGGCAACGGCAACAACCGATCTGCCCAATCACCTGCGCCCTCAGTGCTGACCGCCCGCCCCGTTTTGGGTGAGACAAAGACCAGCCCCTCGGTCGCGCCGGTGACGGCGCAGGCTGACAGGTCCAGACCAAAGCCCAGCTCCTCAAGCAACGCCAACTCCCACCGCAGATAGGCCAGCGGCCAAATGTCGTCCTGTCCCAACAGGTCCATCAATTGTTCGGTCTGCTTGTAGATCGCCGGATGAGGCTCTCGCTCTGGCAGGCAGAAGGACAGCAGCGATACAACCGCGTTCAAACCTGACAAAGCCAACCGCCCCGAAAACGCCGCAGCTGCGCGGGACCGCAGAGGTTCAACCTGAAACATGCCGATATGCTCCTCCAACCGCGCGCGCCACAGCACATCCAGCTGCGCGCCCGGCTGTAGGATCGGCGCAATCTTCCGGCTGGTCCCACCGCGCACAACCCCGGCATGGCGACCGTGGGCTTCAGTGAAAACCTCGACAATCGCAGATGTTTCGCCGTGTCGGCGAGAAGTCAGAAGTATGCCGTGATCGCGCCAGTCCAAGGCTGTATCCGTTCGGTTGTCTTGTCTATTCGCAGAAAATCTCATGCCCGCTGAACACACAAGGCAGAAACTGGCCTAAGGGATTTACAGGGTCGAACAATCGAATTGCACGCTATCACCGCACTGGCTAATGTTCGCTCAATGTTCTTAGCAAGGAATTCAATCCATGTCTCTTAACTACGTAATGATCGGCTCAAACGACGTTGCCAAAGCCCGCAAATTTTACGACACAACAATGGCCGGAATTGGTGGCAAAGTCGTAGCTGAATACATGCCATACGCTGTCTGCTACCAACTGCGCGACGGCGGACGAATATGGGTTTCGCTGCCACATGATCAAAAGACTGCAACACCGGGCAACGGCAACATGGTTGGCCTGATGTGCGAAAGCGAAGATGAAGTGCGCAAAGTCCATGCAATCGCGATGGCCAATGGCGGCACCAACGAAGGCGACCCGGGACCGCGCCCACAGTATGGCCCGGACTTTTTTGGCGCATATGCCCGCGATCTGGACGGCAACAAGATGAGCTTTGTTTATTTTTCAGACTTAGACTGAACGCGTTTATGTTCAGGCAAAAGAGTGGATACCGAACTCGCTAGAGTTCTTACTCCAACCCCTCTTCCCCTAACAGATGCCGCCCTTGCCTATCCTCGACCTCGATCACCCAAAGATCGGGGTCAAAGCTGCGCTGCCTGGTGAGGGTGGCATCCACATCGCCCTCGGGCCCCGAGGATAGCTCAATCCATTTCCGCTCACCGCTCATAAGGTCAAAGCTGCGTTGATAGGCGATGGCCTGACCGTCGAGCGTGTTCATCTTGACCAGCACCGCGCCTGCAGTGTTGTCCCCATGGGCCACGACAAAGGCCGGGATATCCTGTAGCCGCAGCCGCGCCAGATAGGCATGCACCCAGAATTCGGCCGTCAGGCGAGTCATGCGTTGCCGTCTTTGAAGTCCAGCCCCATTTCCGAATAGCGCTCGGATTCCTCCAGCCAGTTGGGCCGGACTTTGACCTGCAGGAACAGGTGGATCTTGCGGTCGAGAAACTCTTCCAACTCAGCCCGCGCGGCCTGGCTGACGGCCTTGATCGTCTCTCCGCGTTTGCCCAGAACGATGCCCTTGTGGCCGTCGCGCATGACATAGATGACCTGATCGATCTTGGCCGAACCATCCTTGCGCTCTTCCCAGTTCTCGGTCTCGACGGTCAATTGATAGGGCAGTTCCTGATGTAGGCGCAGGGTCAGTTTCTCGCGCGTCATCTCGGCGGCGATCATACGCAGAGGCAGATCGGCGATCTGGTCTTCGGGGTAGAGCCACGGGCCTTCGGGCGCCTCGCTAGCCAGCCATTTCCGCAGATCTTCGACGCCGTGACCCTTTTCCGCGGAAATCATGAAGGTTTCGGCAAAGGGATAGCGCGCATTCAGATCGCTGGTCAGCGCCAGCAGCTTCTCAGACGGCACCTTGTCGATCTTGTTTATGGCCAGAGCAATGGTGCGGCCCTGCCCAATCTCTTCCAGACCTTCAAGGATGCGTTCGAGGCCTTCGGTGATGCCGCGATGGGCCTCGATCATCAGGACAACCACATCCGCATCCGCAGCGCCGCCCCAAGCGGCGGCGACCATGGCGCGATCCAGGCGGCGGCGGGGTTTGAACAGGCCGGGCGTATCGACAAAAACCAGTTGCGCATCGCCCTCCATCGCTACACCGCGAATGCGCGCGCGTGTGGTCTGCACCTTATGCGTCACGATCGAGACCTTGGCCCCGACCATTCGATTCAGAAGGGTGGATTTGCCTGCATTGGGCTCTCCGATCAGGGCGATAAATCCGGCGCGTGTGGTCATGTGTGCTGCGATCCTGTTTGCAAGTGCGCACCCCTATAGCAGAATGGCGCCGCGGGCCAGAGGGATTTGTTGCGTTTCCGGCGGGTTGCGTAGTTGTGGAGCGTTCGGGAAGTCAGCCGCTTCAGTGTCATGTGATCAAGCATTGGAAGACCGGGCCAAGCGGCTTTACCCAGCAGATTGACTTTAGGCTTGCCCTTGTATGGTCAAAGCCAGCACATGGTTCGGGTAGGCTTGATCCCCGATACGGAAATCCGTGACGCCAACCTGCCGGAACCCTTTGGACAGGTAGAAATCAATCGCGGGTTTGTTCTCGGAATTGGTTGTCAGCCAGATCCCATTCCGGCCTCGATCCCGAGCATATTCGATCGCAACATCCAACAATGCGGAACCTATGCCTTTGCCGTGATGGCGGGGCTGGACGTAAAACGTCAGGACCTCAAGATCGGAAAGCCCGTCAACAGGTGCAACGCGTTGCTCTGCCAGCCGAATATAGCCGTCGATCCCGTCGCTGTTTTCCGAGACCATCAGCGTATCGCCCCCCTCTTCAAGCAGAGCCTCGAACTGGGCGGCCGTGAATTCGGACAGAACAAATTCGGCGAAGAAAGCGTTTACGCCATGCCGCAGGTAAGTACTGATCCAGACTTCAATCGACAATGCCGCAAGGCTGGCAGCATCCGCTTTCTGTGCAGGTCTGATCTTCATGTTCCGAATTCGGCAAAACAGCTCAACTCAACTGACCCAACAGGGATTTTGCTGCAGCCTGCTCGGCCTGGCGTTTGGAGCCTGCGGTCGCCTGCGCCTCAGTGCCATCTTGCAAACGGGCAGCGATGGTGAAGATGGGGGCGTGGTCAGGGCCGGTGCGCTTGACCTCGACATAAGCCGGAGGTTTCTGACCGCGGGCTTGCGCCCATTCCTGCAGCGCGGTTTTGGCATCACGGGCGTCGGCTTCAACCTTATGAATGCGCTCGCCCCATAGGGCTATGATGACGTCCCGCGCCGCCTCAAAACCAGCATCACGATAGATGGCCGCGATGACCGCCTCCATCGCATCGCCAAGCAGTGCCTGTTTGCGGCGACCACCCGACAGCATCTCGGACCGGCCCAGTTTCAGGACGGCCCCCAGATCAATCTGGCGAGCGACATCTGCACAGGCCTCTTTGCGGACCAACGCGTTGAAGCGCGGCGCCAACTGGCCTTCGGTGGCTTTCTTGTCCGCCTCTAGGAGCGCAGTCGCCATAACCAACCCCAGCACACGGTCCCCCAGAAACTCCAACCGCTGGTTATCGGGCCGCGTGGCCGAAGACACTGATCCATGAGTCAATGCGCGCACCAGCAGTTGGGGATTGGTGAATTCGTATCCCAAACGCTGCTGGAATGCTTTTATCTCGGATGAAAGCTTCAATTCACCGCCTTAAAGAACCGATCCCCACGCCAGGTCCAGAAGAACAGCATGGAGCGCCCGGCGGACGAGAACATGATCCGGTCAGCACGGCCAATTAGGTTTTCGTAGGGAACATAGCCAACGCCGCCAGCAGATTGCGGCAGACGGCTGTCGGCGGAGTTGTCGCGGTTGTCCCCCATGAAGAAGTAATGGCCTTCGGGCACTGTATAGATGCCGGTATTGTCTGACCCTTGATTGCCGATGTTCAGCACATCATAGGACACGCCATTGGGCAAAGTTTCAATTAGGCGCGACTTTTCGCAGGTGCCGCCATTTCCAACCGGCCCGTTTTCACAGCGCGGGCGCAGGCGTTGCGGCCCCTGGGGTTCGGCGATTTCTGTAAACACCCCGTCAGGCTGTTGCGGCACCGGCGTGCCGTTCAAAATGATCTGACCTTCGCGCACCTGAATGCGGTCACCCGGCAAACCGATCAAACGTTTGATGTAGTCCCGCCCCGTAACCGGATGTCGGAACACAATGACATCACCGCGCTCGGGCTCGCCGCCCCAGATACGCGTGTTGTCATCACCGGGCAGCCAACCACAGATGTCTTCGGCGTCGATGTTCATAAAGGTCAAGCTGGGGCAGGACGCATAGGAGTAGCCATAAGCCATCTTGTTCACGAACAGAAAGTCGCCAATCAGCAGGGTTTGCTTCATCGAGCCGGAGGGAATCCAGAACGGCTGAAAGAACAGGGTGCGGAAAACGCCCGCGATCAAAAGGGCATAGACGATGGTTTTGATCGTCTCCCACACGGGGTTACCTGTTTTGGCGTCCTCGGCCATACTGCTCTCCGGTCATTGCGTTGTTGGGATGCTACATGCGGGGCGACTGGGGCCAAGTCAAGGCCGCAGCCGTGTCAGCAATGGGTCTGGCCTCGATCACCACGAAAGCCTGCGCCCAAGGGTGATCATCCGTCAGGGTGACATGGATGATTGCCTCATGCCCCTCGGGTGTCATTTCCTTGAGACGCTCGGCCGCCCAACCGGTGACATGCATCACGGGTTGACCGGTTTTAAGGTTGGTAACCGCCATATCTTTCCAAGAGATACCCATACGCAAACCAGTGCCCAGCGCCTTGGAACACGCCTCTTTTGCGGCCCAGCGTTTGGCATAGGTGCCAGCGATGTCAGCGCGGCGTTCGGCCTTACGCTGCTCGGTCTCGGTGAAGACCCGGTTGCGGAACCGGTCGCCAAAGCGATCCAGCGTGCCCTGGATGCGGTCGATGTTTGCGAGGTCTGTGCCGATGCCGAGGATCATTGCAACCGCACCGTCAGGATCTTGTAACTCGCCAGCCCGAAGAACCCGGCAAATGCCAGGTCAAACCAGCGGCGGGCGCGACGGTAACCTTGGACCATGCGGCTTGAGGAAAAGAGAAAGGCATAGCCGATAAAGATCAGCAACGACCCGACATAGAGCAGCGCGAAATACCCAAGCAACATCAGCAAGCTGGCATCGTTCGGCGCAACGATGGCGTAGATAGAACCCCAGCTGAGGATTGCCTTAGGATTGGTTAGGTGGATTGCAGCGCCTTTGGCAAAGATTGTCGGCAGAGAACCTGTGACAGGTTGGCCCAAAGCAACTTCATCCGAGGTCATCGCGCGGCGCAGAGCATTGAAGGCAAGCCAGCCCAGATAGGCCACGCCCACATATCGGATGATTTCGAAAACCCAGACATTGGCCAGCATGATCGCCGACAGGCCCAGTGCAGCGGCGATCCCCCAGGCTGCAGAGCCAGCACAAATGCCCAGCGCGAAGGCCAACCCGGCGCGGCGGCCTTCATTCATCGCGGTTCCTGCGATGCCCATGGTTGCAGGCCCCGGAGCGCCCCCGGCCATGATCCAGGCAAACCAGATCGCAATGAAGCCGTATGTGATCATGCGCGCGCCTCATCCATCAGACGACGCATCTGCTGGATGGCAGGCGTAAGGCCCAGAAAGATCGACTCGCCAATCAGGAAGTGACCGATATTCAGCTCTTTCACCTCGGGGAAAGCAGCGACTGGTTGAACCGTATCATAGGTCAGCCCGTGGCCGGCATGTACCTCAAGCCCCATAGAATGGGCAAAGCTCGACATTGTGCGCAGCGCCTCAAGCTCGCGGGTAGCCTCCTCCATGCGGCCTTCGGCATGGGCATCGCAATAGGCACCGGTGTGCAACTCGATGACCTCGGCCCCAATGCGATGCGCGGCTTCGATCTGGCGTTGATCTGCGGCGATGAAGATCGACACGCGGCAACCTACGTCGCGCAAAGGTGCGATGAAATGCGCCAGCTTGTTTTCCTCGCGCGCGACCTCAAGCCCGCCCTCGGTTGTGCGCTCCTCACGCTTTTCGGGAACGATACACACAGCATGCGGTTTGTGGCGCAGGGCGATTTTCTGCATCTCGTCCGTTGCCGCCATCTCGAAATTCAGCGGGACCGACAGAACCTCCATCAGCCCGTCGATATCGGCGTCAGAGATATGACGACGGTCCTCGCGCAAATGGGCGGTGATGCCATCTGCCCCCGCCTCTTCGGCCAGCTTGGCAGCGCGCAGAGGGTCAGGATAAGCCCCGCCACGCGCATTACGTACGGTGGCGACGTGGTCGATGTTTACACCCAGGCGCAATTGGTTGTCAGACATCGTTCGATTCCTTTTTCAATGTTTGACCCGAGCCTAGGGGTTTTGAGGTCAGGGCGTCAGCCGATTCTTCCGCCCGTCGTTTGATTTCTTCGAATTTCGCTTTGATCTTATCGCGGCGGCGTTGCTGATACGTGCGGATCAGCGGCAGGCTGAGGTAGTGGCATATAGCTCCGGCCAAAAGTCCGGGCAGAATGCCCCCAACGAGGTAGGGATAAAACACCTCGTAGTAAAATACGCCAAGCCCGTGCCAGTCCGCGACACGGTCGGTGAATATCGACAGAAAGTTATTTTTGAGATCGCCCAACGCGCTGGCGAACTTACCCATCAACCCGCGCTCAACACTCTTGTCGAACTCTGTGCCCAGTATGAAATGACCCGCCTGTAGACAGATCACCCCAATCGGTACATAAGTCATTGGATTGCCAAAAAAAGTCCCGCTAAGCGCCGCCAGGATATTGCCGTTAATCAGACGCGCACACAGGGCGGCTACGACAAAATGCAATCCATAAAACGGCGTAAAGGCTGCAAATACTCCGGCGCCGATGCCTCGCGCGATCCGATCAGGGGAATCCGGCAGACGCCGCACCCGATGTTTGACGTAGTGGAAGGCGCGGGTCCATCCACCGCGCGGATAGACGAACTCCGATGCGATCTGGATGGGCGAGCGTCGATCTCGGCGCTTGAAAACCACTCCTGATCACCTCATCTCAACCAGCCACAACAACTGGTTTTGCCTGTTCCCTGTGCCGCTCAACGGCGGCGACATCGCTTTCAGCCTCAAGCATCAGCATAAGCGAATGCAACTGTTCCAGGTCACGCAACTCAACATTGATCAGCAACCGGTAAAAATCTGGTTTCCGATCAACAAACTCCAAGTTCGAGATATTGGCCTTTTTCTCACCAATCAATGTGCAAATGCGCCCCAGCACCCCGGCATCATTGCCGATGGTAAGGTCAAGCGTCGCGCCATAGGCGGCGGGGTGAGTGCCGGAATGCCAATGCAGATCGACCCAGCGCTCCGGCTCGCTTTCGAATTCGGACAATCGATTGCAATCGATTGCGTGCACCTCAACGCCTTTACCGCGATAGGTGATGCCAACAATGCGCTCACCGGGAAGTGGCTGACAGCAAGGTGCTCGGTCGAATTTCTGCCCCGGCTCCAGGCCAATCACCGCGCGGCGCATCGGGATCGCATCGCCCTCATCCTTGGTCAGTTCGGGATAAACCGCCTCGACCACGTCATGGGCGGTCAGTTCCGCACTGCCCAATCGCGCCAGCAGTTCATCACGATCCTTCAGGCGCAAATGCTTGGCCGCAGTGTCCAACGCCTTGTCGGTCGCCTTGCGGCCCACATGTTCAAAGCCCGAGCGCGCCAGTTCTTTGCCCAGCCGAATAAAGCGCTCGCGATCAACTTCGCGCAGCGCACGCCGGATCGCGGTGCGGGCCTTGCCTGTTACCGCGATCTCAAGCCATGTGACCTGCGGCGTCTGCCCATCTGCGGTGATGATATCCACCGATTGTCCGTTCTTGAGCCGGGTCCATAGCGGTACGCGAATGCCATCCACCTTTGCTCCGACACAAGCGTGCCCAATCCGGGTGTGGATCGCATAGGCGAAATCAATTGGTGTCGCCCCGCGCGGCAATTTCACCACATCGCCCTTGGGCGTAAAGCAGAAGACCTGGTCGGAGTACATTTCCAGCTTTACGGCTTCGAGGAAATCTTCGTGGTCTTCTTCGTTGTCGAACTGTTCAGTCAGGTTCGAAATCCACTTGGCCGGGTCCACGGCGAACGGGTTTTCAGTACGCACGCCATCGCGATACGACCAATGCGCCGCAACCCCGGTTTCGGCGACATCATGCATCTGACGGGTGCGGATCTGCACCTCAACCCGCTTACCATCGCGGCCCGACACGGTGGTGTGGATCGAACGGTATCCGTTCGATTTCGGCTGGCTGATATAATCCTTGAAACGCCCAGGCACCGCTCGCCAACGCTGATGGATGGCTCCAAGCGTGCGATAGCAATCCTCCTCGGTCATGGTGATGATGCGGAACCCGTAGATGTCGGACAGCCGCGAGAAACCCTGGTCTTTCTCCTGCATCTTGCGCCAGATTGAATAAGGTTTCTTGGCGCGGCCAAAGACCTCGGCCTCAATCTCTGCCTTTTCCAATTCATGCCGCATATCACCGGTGATCCGGTGGATCACATCGCCGGTTTCGCGTTGCAGCGTGATGAAACGGCGAATGATCGACTGGCGGCCTTCGGGGTTGAGAACGCGGAAGGCGAGGTCTTCCAGTTCCTCACGCATCCATTGCATCCCCATCCGGCCTGCAAGTGGCGCATAGATATCCATCGTCTCGCGCGCCTTGATCACCTGCTTTTCGGGGCGCATCGCCTTGATCGTGCGCATGTTGTGCAGACGGTCAGCCAGCTTGACCAGAATGACCCGCAGGTCCTTGGACATGGCCATGAACAGCTTGCGGAAATTCTCAGCCTGTTTGGTTTCGCGGCTAGAAAGCTGCAGGTTGGTCAGCTTGGTGACGCCATCCACCAGCTTGGCGACCTCATCCCCGAACAGCTCGGCCACTTTGCCGTAGCTGGCTTTGGTGTCTTCAATCGTGTCGTGCAAAAGCGCCGTGATGATCGTCGCATCATCCAGACGCTGTTCGGTCAAAATGGCGGCAACGGCAACGGGATGGGTAAAATAGGGCTCGCCAGAATGGCGGAACTGCCCCTCATGCATCTGATGGCCAAACTCATAGGCCCGCTCGATGCGCTCGGCATTTGTCTTGGGATTGTAATTGCGGACCAGCGCAATCAGGTCTTCTGCTGAAATCATCCGGTCCGCACCTTTATCGCTGGGGTTAACCCTGGCCTTGCGCCTCCATCAGAGCACGCAGGAGCTTTTCTTCGGACATGTCGTCATCGGCGGGCTTGTCCGTTTCTGCACCCATCAGCAATGCCATCTGATCTTCTTCGGGCTCATCAACCTCGATCTGGGTCTGGTTGGCTTCGATCAGACGCTCGCGCAATTCATCCGCGCTCTGGGTTTCGTCGGCGATCTCGCGCAGCGACACGACAGGGTTCTTGTCGTTGTCACGGTCAACGGTGATCGGACCGCCGGCAGAAATCTCGCGCGCCCGGTGGGCGGCAAGCATCACCAGTTCGAACCGGTTCGGAACCTTGTCTACGCAGTCTTCAACCGTCACGCGGGCCATTGGGCGCTCTCCGTTACTGAGTCCATGTCAGGAAGAGGTTTATCTAAGGCCGATTGTACGCCTTGACAAGCAAGAAATGCTGCCCCTGCACCAATCACAGTGGCGTGACCTCAGCCACGTCTGCAGCGGGTAAGGCAGCCATCATCTGCATCACAGTCTTGTTCAGCACCGGATGCCGCCAGTCCGGCGCAATGTCGGCCATAGGAATCAGCACAAACGCCCTGTCCTGAAGACGCGGATGCGGTAGGATCAGCTCGTCCGGGGCCGCCCGCGCCTGCAGATCCGGATCAAGATCACACCAAAGATCGAAAGTGGCGCGATCTGGCAATACCTGATCCGCGTAGCAGATCAGATCCAGATCAAGGGTCCGCATGCCCCATCGCTGCGCGCGTTCTCGACCGAACTCATGTTCCACGGCATGCAAATCCTGCAACAACTCCACCGGAGCCTTGGCCGTTTCAATCGACGCAGCCGCATTCACATAATCAGGCCCCGCACCTGCGGGAAAACACGGTGTGGAAAAAAACCGGCTGACGTCGCGAATCACCAGGCCCTTCTCCGAAAGTGCAGAAAGCGCCTGCCGTAACGTCAAGTGAGGCTCAGTTCGTCCCAAACTGAGATTTGCCCCCAAGGCAACGATGGTTTTTGGCACAGAATCACTCATATGAGGCCGTATATTCGGTCAACTGCATACTTGCGATGCCCAACAAAAGCCCTAATTATAGGAGCACCAAAGCGCGACATTTTTACACCCACTCACACATCACTCACCGCGCTGTATTATACCGGAAGGGACTATTTATGTTTTATAAAGACGAACGGCTAGCGCTGTTCATCGACGGCTCCAATCTTTATGCGGCCGCCAAAGCGCTTGGATTTGATATCGACTACAAGCTGCTGCGACAGGAATTCATGCGCAGAGGTAAACTGCTTCGGGCTTTCTATTACACAGCGCTTCTGGAAAATGATGAGTATTCTCCGATCCGTCCGCTTGTAGACTGGCTGCATTATAACGGCTTCACCATGGTGACCAAGCCGGCCAAGGAATACACCGACAGCATGGGGCGTCGGAAGGTCAAGGGAAACATGGATATCGAGCTTACCGTCGATGCGATGGAACTGGCACCGCGGGTTGATCATATCGTGCTGTTCTCGGGCGATGGGGATTTCCGCCCACTGATTGCCAGCCTGCAACGACAGGGCGTGCGCGTTTCGGTGGTCTCAACCATCCGCAGCCAACCGCCGATGATCTCGGACGAGCTCCGCCGCCAGGCCGACAACTTTATCGAACTGGAAGACCTACGCGATGTAATCGGGCGGCCCCCGCGCGAAATGCCGGCTGAACCCCGCAGCGTCGCAGTCGCTAGCGGAACTTGATCGAAATTTGGCCCCAAAGGGCCAAGAAGGTTGCGCGGCCAGGGCTCACTGATCTGGCCGCGCTTCATTAACTATAGCTTGGTGCTCAAACACCGGCTGGCTAACACCGATTCATGTCAGATGGATGACAGATCTGGCGGCTGGACCAATGCCGGGAAAAGACTTACCTGTGCCGTAAGGAGACACCGACATGACCAAGCCACCGCTGACATTGTATCTGGCTGCCCCCCGCGGATTTTGCGCAGGCGTAGACCGAGCCATCAAGATCGTTGAAATGGCACTGGAGAAGTGGGGAGCGCCTGTCTACGTGCGCCACGAAATCGTTCACAACAAGTTTGTCGTCGACGGGTTACGCGACAAAGGTGCTGTGTTTGTAGCCGAGCTGAACGAATGCCCCGATGATCGCCCTGTGATCTTCTCGGCTCATGGCGTTCCAAAATCTGTCCCGGCTGAGGCATCCAGGCGCGAGATGCTGTTTGTAGATGCGACCTGCCCGCTGGTGTCAAAGGTGCATATCGAGGCGCAACGCCATTTCGATGCCGGTCTGCAGATGGTGATGATCGGCCATAAAGGACACCCGGAAACGATTGGCACCATGGGGCAATTGCCCGAAGGCGAAGTGCTGTTGGTCGAAACGGTCGAAGATGTCGCTGATATCGAGGTACGAGACCCGGACAAGCTGGCGTTTGTGACCCAGACCACCCTGTCGATTGACGACACGAAAGACGTGATTGCAGCCCTGCAGGACCGCTTTCCAGCCATCGTAGGGCCGCAAAAGGAAGACATCTGCTACGCCACCACAAACCGGCAAGAAGCTGTCAAAGCCGTCGCCCCAAAGTCAGACGCCTTGCTGGTAGTCGGTGCACCAAACTCGTCAAACTCGAAACGTCTGGTCGAGGTCGCCTCACGCGCCGGATGCAGCTATGCGCAGCTGGTTCAGCGCGCACCCGATATCGACTGGCGCGCCCTTGAGGGTATTGCCAGCGTGGCCATCACAGCCGGCGCCTCGGCCCCCGAGCAACTGGTGAACGAGGTCGTCGACGCTTTCCGTGAACGGTATAACGTGACAGTTGAACTGGCTGAAAACGCCGTGGAAAACGTGGAATTCAAAGTGCCCCGTGTGCTTAGGCAGCCGGCATGAATGGCGTGCCCAAGGCCGCGCTGTACTTGGGTCTGGCGGGGTTGATTCCGTTTATCTGGGGCGCATTGACCTATCTGAACAGCGATCTGAACGCTTGGGGTTCACGGCAGTTTGGCGCGCGTTTCGTAGGGCCATATATCCAGCTGTTTTACGGCTCGGTCATTCTGAGTTTCATGTCGGGGGTGCTTTGGGGTTTTGCAACCAAAGCATCAGGTAGCCGAGCAACAGTGGGGTATACCCTGTCTGTTCTGCCTGCGCTCTGGGCCTTCTTCATGACAGGTGGCGGGCCTGTGAATGCAGGCAACAATCTGATTGCTGGCTTTGCGGGGCTTTTGGTCTTGGATGCCATCTTTTGGTACTGGGGTTTGGCCCCCAACTGGTGGATGCGACTGCGCATTCTGCTAACCTTGATTGTACTGCTTTGCCTAGCAGTTGGAGTTTACCTGTGAGCAACCGCAACACCATATCCGTCTATGACGCTCAGGCGACGCGCTACGCCGAGCTGACGAATGAAGACAATAAGGGCGATCCTCAATTAGGTCGGTTCATCCAAGCAGTGCCCGCCGGTGGCAAAGTGCTGGATTTCGGGTGTGGACCGGGCGCATCCTCTGCAATCATGGCCAAGGCCGGATTACAAGTCGACGCAATGGATGCATCGGAAGAAATGGTGAAACTGGCCTCGGAACACCCCGGTGTATCGGCCAGACAAGCCACGTTTTCCGACCTTACAGTCGTGGGCATCTATGATGGCATCTGGGCCAATTTTAGCCTGCTGCATGCCACGCGGGCAGAATTTCCCAAACACCTGAGCGCTATTCACCGCGCACTGAAACCCGGTGGTGCGTTCTTTATCGCCATGAAACTGGGCGAAGGTGACGGGCCTGACCGTTTGGGTCGATATTACAGTTACTACTCCGAGGACGAATTGAAGACTTATCTGGAAGATGCCGGCTTCACCATCACGAACCGAAGACGAGGCAGCGGTACTGGACTTGACGGCTCGGTCTCGGAATACATCGCACTGGCCGCCCATGCCTGAACTGTTCGCCTACACGGACGGAGCCTGCTCTGGCAATCCCGGCCCCGGTGGTTGGGGCGTGCTGCTGCGCGCGATCGAGGGTGAGAAGGTCCTGAAAGAGCGCGAGTTAAACGGTGGCGAGGCCGAGACAACGAATAACCGCATGGAATTGCTGGCCGCAATCAGCGCCTTGGAAACGCTAGAACGCGCATCCCGTATCACCATCGTGACCGACAGCGCCTATGTAAAAAACGGCGTCACCGGCTGGATTTTCGGGTGGAAGCGTAACGGGTGGAAAACGTCGAACAAAAAGCCCGTCAAGAATGTCGACCTGTGGCAACGTCTGGATACCGCGCAAGAACGCCATGATGTGACCTGGGAATGGGTCAAAGGCCATGCGGGTCATCCCGAAAATGAAAAAGCCGATGAACTGGCCCGCGCCGGCATGGCCCCGTTCAAACCCAAAAAGGCGCAGGCGTGAACGGGCTTGCACTGCTCGACTATGCCTCGGTCCTGATCTTTGCATTGACCGGCGCGCTGGTTGCAAGCCGCGCGCAGCTTGACCTTGTGGGGTTTGCATTTATGGCCTGCCTGACGGCAGTGGGAGGTGGCACCGTTCGGGACCTTCTGCTGGATCGACATCCTGTCTTTTGGGTTGGTCAGCCGGATTACATCCTGATCGCAGTCAGCGCCGCCGTTCTGGTGTTTTTCACCGCTCATCTGGTTGAAAGCAGATATAGCTGGCTGGTCTGGCTGGACAGTTTCGCCCTATCCATCGCCGTTGCTGCCGGAACAGGTGCCGCGCTTTCATTGGGCCAATCCGGGATCATCGTGGTGTTGATGGGAGTTACAACCGGATGTCTAGGCGGCCTGATGCGCGATGTGGTTTGCAATGAGGTGCCTCTGGTACTGAAACAGGGTGAACTCTATGTCTCCTGCGCCTTAGCAGGCGCATTGAGCGCGGTTTTGGCCACCAAATTCGGGCTAGAGGGCCTGCTGGCTCTTGGGTTATGTGCTCTTGTTTGCTGGGTTCTCAGAGCTGGCTCTTTGCTGTTTGGCTGGCAACTACCGGTTTACAAGGCCCGTCCACCGCGACAATAAGCTCGATACCTACGCACCATCTTTGGGCTGTTTGCAGTCTGCTAGACTTTGGAGGTCAAAGACTGATGAAAGCATATGCGATTTTGACGAGCCTGACCGTCCTGACCGCCTGCGCCGAGCAATACACGCCTGTCAGCTTTGTCTCCCAAGGGGATCAGATCATTGCCGCAGGTACCATTGATCACACCACGCTGGATGCGTTTGAAGAGGTGATTGCGCAGAATCCTCAAGCCAAAACGCTGGTGTTGCAGCAAATCGAAGGATCGGTCGATGACGATGCGAATGTCATCTTCAGCCGCGTTGTTCATGAGAGCGGGATGACTACGGTTGTGCCCTCTGATGGGCTGGTCGCATCGGGCGGGACCGATCTTTTTCTGGCCGGGAACTCCCGTGTTCTGCAACCTGGCGCGTGCGTCGGTGTCCACAGCTGGAGCGGTGGGGGATTGGTTGCGACAGAGTTGCCAGAGGATGACGCCGAACATGACCGCTATCTCGACTACTTCGAAGATATCGGCGTGGACGAAGACTTCTACTGGTTCACGCTCGAAGCTGCCCCGGCTGAAGACATGCACTGGATGACCGCGGCCGAAGCGAACCGGTTCGATATGACCAGTCTCACCGCAACTCGTCTGAGCTCAGCAACAGTTTGCGACGAACGCTAAGACGCGCATTGCATTTGCTCGGACAGCATAGGGCCAAAGAAGCTCGCTATCGACGACGAATTGCCTGCCAAATCCAGATCACCAGCAACGCCCCGAGTACAGCCCCCACAAATCCAGATAACCAGCCCATCATCGTCGCCAGGGCCCGCAGAAGGAAACCACCAACCAGCGCTCCTACAATGCCAATCAACATCGTCGTAGGGATATCGGATTCGATCCGCATCAAACGAGTGGCCAGAAAGCCCGCAGCAGCACCGATGATGATCAGGGCGATAACGGGCATGTCACTTCCTCCAATGGGTCGGGACGATGATCAGCGCGCCGATAGAGGACAAAACCGCATCCAACCCCGGAGGTCCAAAGCTGATGCCGAACATGATGCGCACAAAGTAGAACAGAAACGCCCCACCCACGCAGATTATGATGGATTGCAAATAGCCATTATGGGTAAAGCCTGTTTTCTCGGACAGGTATCCAACGATCCCGGCGATCACCACAGTACCCATCAAGACCATGAACATGAATGCGCTACTCCGATGCCAATCGCGTGCCCGGCGGGATCGGCCAGCCCCGCAGGAAGGTTTCCCGATCCTGCGCACCTTTGCCTGCCCTTTGCAAGCGCAGCAGCTCGACCGCGCATTGGCCGCAGGCCACGTGCAGATCATCGTTCAGAACCTCACCGGGCGCGCCCTGCCCCTCTGCCAAACGTGAGGCCAGCAACTTGATCCGCTCTCCATCGATCTCGGTCCATGCACCGGGAAATGGAGAAAGGCCGCGTATCTGGCGATCAACCTCGGCAGCGCTGCGTGACCAGTCGATCCGAGCCTCGGCCTTGTCGATCTTCGAGGCATAGGTGACGCCTTCATCGGGTTGCGGCTCGGGCGTCAGATTAGACAGGCGGTTCAGCGCCTGAACGATCAGCGCCGCACCCATGACTGACAGGCGGTCGTGCAACTGGGCCGTTGTCTCTTCGGTCTGGATCGGTGTTGCTTGCCGCAACAGGACGGGGCCTGTATCCAGCCCAGCCTCCATCTGCATGATACAGACGCCGGTTTCTGCATCCCCCGACATGATCGCACGATGTATCGGGGCCGCCCCGCGCCAGCGCGGCAATAGGCTGGCATGGATGTTCAAACAGCCCTGCGCAGGCGCATCCAGAATGGCTTGTGGCAGGATTAGCCCATAAGCGACCACAACCGCCACATCTGCATTCAGTGCCGCAAAAGCGGACTGTTCTTCGGCTGATTTCAGAGACACCGGATGACGTACCACCAGGCCCAGCGCCTCGGCGCGTGCATGAACTGGCGTCGGGCGATCTTTCTTGCCGCGGCCCGCCGGACGTGGCGGCTGGCAATAAACGGCGGCAATCTCATGTCCGGCCTCAACCAGCGCATCCAGAACCGGGACCGAGAAATCGGGCGTACCCATGAAAACGACGCGCATCGTTACCCCTGTTTCCTGGCTTTGCGCAGAAGCATGTCGCGTTTGACCTTGCTAAGCCGGTCGAAATACATCTTGCCGTTCAGATGATCGATTTGGTGCTGCACGCTGGTGGCTTCGATCCCCACGAAATCGCGGCGGTCGATCATCCCGTTTTCATTCAGGAACTTGACCGTTACAGCACGCGGGCGTTTCACCTTGGCCGACACACCTGGCAGGTTGGGACTGGCCTCATCATGCTCACGCATCTCGATTGAACTGTGCAGGATTTCCGGGTTTGCCAAACGCACCGCCCGTCCCCGTTCAGTCGAGCCGTCAACAACCGCCAAGCGCAGCATCACACCGATCTGCGTGGCGGCAAGGCCAACGCCTGGCATCGCCTCCATCGTGTCGATCATATCGTCCCAGATTGCGCGGATTTCATCCGTGATCTCGGCAACGTCTTCGGCCTTGGTGCGCAGGCGCTTGTCGGGCCAGGGCAGGCAAGTTCGAACGCTCATGCCCGCGCCTTTTCGCGCTTTAGCTTCTGCATCTTGCGCGTGATCATCTGCCGTTTCAGAGGCTTGAGGTAGTCGATAAACAGTTTGCCATCCAGATGATCAATCTCATGCTGCACACAGGTCGCCCAGAGCCCATCGAAGGTTTCTTGCTGCAGGTTGCCGTTCCGATCCATCCAGGCGACATCCACAACCTTGGGGCGCGTCACCTCGGCATATTGTTCGGGAATCGACAGACAGCCCTCTTCATAGACATTGGTCTTATCGGAGGAGGCAATGATCTCGGGGTTGAACATGATCAACGGGCGTGGGGCCTCGCCCTCTTCCTTGACACAATCCAGTACGATCAGCCGATCCAAAACACCGATCTGCGGCGCGGCCAAGCCAATACCTGGCGCGTCATACATCGTCTCGAGCATATCATCAGCCAGCTTGCGCAAATCGTCCGTCAGGTCAGCCACCGGCGCGCAGACCTTTTTCAGACGGGGATCAGGGTGAATTAGAATAGTGCGTTTCATGGGGCTGATTTAGGGCATCGTGCGCGCCGCCGCAACGCCCCCCTTGCGCATGCTGCAATTCCCGATAGCTTGCGAAACGATCATACAGGAGACACACATGAGCTTTGACGACCTCATCAACCGCCACGGCACCCATTGCGCCAAATGGGACATGATGGAGCCGGTTTACGGCGTGCCAGCCGATGACGGCCTGGCGATGTGGGTCGCCGACACTGACTTTCGCGCACCGCCACCTGTGCTGAACAAGATGCGCGAGCTGCTGGATCATGGCGTTTTTGGCTATGTAAACCTCGATCAACCCTATAAGGACGCGATCCGCTGGTGGATGCGCACCCGTCACGACTGGGTGGTCGATGCCGATGCGATCTTTACGACCACCGGTCTGGTCAACGGGGTTGGCATGTGCCTGGACACCTTTACCAAACCGGGTGACGGGATCGTATTGTTCACCCCGGTCTATCACGCCTTTGCCAAAGTCATCCGCAATGCCGGGCGCGAAGTCGTTGAATGCGAGATGATCAATACCGATGGACGGTATGAGATGGATTTCGACGCCTATGACGAACAGATGACCGGTCGCGAGAAGATGGTTATCCTGTGCTCGCCACACAATCCCGGTGGGCGCGTCTGGAGTCAGGACGAGCTGCAAGCCGTTGCCGATTTCGCCAAGCGTCATGACCTGCTGATCCTGTCGGATGAGATTCACCACGATCTGGTCTTTCCGGGTCACACTCACATCCCGATGCAGAACGCGGCCCCTGAGATTTCCGACCGTTTGTTGATGCTGACTGCGCCGTCAAAGACGTTCAACATCGCGGGGCTGCACACCGGTCAAGTGATCATCCCCGATCCCGAATTGCGCGGCAAATTCGCCAAACGTATGGCTGCCTTGTCGCTTGCACCCAACTCGGTCGGCCAGTTTGCAACGGCGGCCGCGTATTCAGCAGAAGGCGCTGCTTGGGTGGACGAACAGGTCGCGTATATCGAAACGAACCGCCAGGTGTTCGACGCGGCCATCGCTGACATCCCCGGCCTTCGGTCAATGCCGCTGGAGGCCACTTACCTTGCCTGGGTTGATTTCTCGGGAACCGGGATGGAGCGTGCCGAATTCACCAACCGTGTCGAACAGACCGCCAAAATCGCGGTGAACCACGGCACAACTTTTGGAACCGGCGGCGAAAACTTCCTGCGCTTCAACCTGGGAACCCAGCGCGCGCGGATCGAGGACGCCTGTGCGCGGTTGAAAAAGGCTTTCTCGGATTTGCAGTAAGCGATCTGCTTTTGCATAAAAAACAAAGCCGGGCGAACTTCTTTACGGAGCACCCGGCTTCGATCCAGCCTTAAGGCCCTAGTCCTCGTGCCCCAACAACGCGATTGGCGCGTCCGGCGCACGGTAGAAATCGAGCGGTGCCTTATCATGCGCCGCTGTGCTGCGCTTGAACTCGTATCGCATCTCGCCGCCTTCATCCTCATCCGCGATGATCAGGCACTGGTACAGATGGTTCGCCCCGTCGTAGATATCGACCAGCCCGCGCAGGCGTGGCGTGGTGGCAGCCTCAACCGTGAACCCATCTTTCCACAATTTCAGAATTTTGTAGGTATTGTCGCCCATCTCAACCCGCAAACGGCTGGATTTTTTCAGGGCAGCGATTCGAGCGGCATCTAATTCGGCGCGAATCTCCTTGGAAACATAAGTACTCATCAAACTATTCCCCCTCTTGTATCCATTATTGTGGGCACGCGAGCGTAAAAATCCAGTGAACTTCGTCACATACACCAGACCGGGTGGCAAAATGTTGCGCAGCCATCGCAGGCCTGACTGTGCAAAGGCGCAGGCCAGATGCGCATATGCTGATGTGGCATGGCTATCTCTGCACTCCTATCTTTGCTGCAGACACAAAATGCGGAGGATGACCAATGGGTTTGCTAGTCGATGGGACATGGCACGATACCTGGTACGATACTAAGTCCACCGGCGGGGCGTTCAAACGCAGCGCCGCGCAATTTCGCAACTGGCTAACGGCTGATGGTAGCGCTGGACCATCTGGTAAGGCCGGGTTCAAGGCGGAACCGGATCGCTATCACCTCTATGTCTCTCACGCCTGCCCTTGGGCACATCGCACATTGATCTTCCGCGAACTCAAAGGGCTGCGTGATCTGATCCCCGTCTCAGTCGTGCATCCGGACATGCTGGACAAAGGTTGGACGTTCGAAACGGACAATCACGGCGCAACGGGCGATGACCTCTATGACCTCGATTTCGCCCATCAGATCTATAGCAAGGCCGATCCCGCCTATTCCGGTCGCGTTACCGTGCCGATCCTTTGGGACAAACAACAAGAGACAATCGTGTCGAACGAAAGCTCGGAAATCATCCGCATGTTCAACACGGCTTTCGACGGGATCACCGGCAACACAGATGATTATTGGCCCGAAGAGATGCGCGCTCAGATCGAAGAGGTCAACGCTCGCATCTATTCTGACGTCAACAATGGCGTCTACAAATCTGGCTTTGCCACCTCGCAAGAGGCTTACGATGCCGCCGTAGGTCCGTTGTTCGACACACTGGATTGGCTCGAAGACCGCCTAAGCCGAAATCGCTATTTGATGGGGGATCGCGTGACCGAGGCGGACTGGCGCTTATTCACAACCCTGATCCGGTTCGATCCGGTCTATCACTTGCATTTCAAGTGCAACAAGCGCCGGCTGGTCGATTACCCGAACCTTTGGGCCTACACCCGCGAGCTATATCAATGGCCCGGAGTCGCACAGACGGTGAATATGAACCACATCGTGCGGCACTATCATTATAGCCACGACAGCATCAATCCGCACCGGATCATCCCGGTGAACCCGGTGCTGGACTACATGGAACCGCATGGCCGCGATCAGCGACCTGCTGCGTAGTGTTCAACCATCGCCGCCAGATCCTCTGGCGGCGTGCCACTTTGCACATAGGCACAGGCATTGGGGCTATGGGCAAAGATCGAACCATCTGAGAAGAACGTTGTGTTGGTAACAAAGATCACCCGCGCCTCGGGGCGACGATAGCTGGCAAAGTCAGCCACAGCCAAGGCACTGCCGCTTTCCAGCACCAGATCCAGCACGATAATGTCAAACGCAGTGCTATAGAGCGCGAGGATCGCAGCCTCTTGCCCCGTGACCAGTTCAACATCTGCACCTTGTCTTTCAAGATGTCTTTTCCAGACCCGACCAAGGTCGGGGTTACTCTCAACAATCAGAACTTTCATTTGCAACAACCTCGGCACTTGGTATGGTGAGTGGTGCCGACCCCCGTGGTCTGTGATCCCGTTATTTCCTTAACAAAGTGTTAACGACACCAGCGACACGCGCTGATCACGCGGATTTGCTTGTCAAAACGGCAAAAATCCGCTTGAAGCAACGCGAATTCGGCGGTTGAGGCTTGAGGCGCGATGACTGAAAACATGTTGAATCCGCGCACCGAACGCGACCATGGCGGCGGGCTGGATCAGGCGATCAAGCACTATGGCGGCACCCGAAGCGATTGGATAGACCTGTCGACCGGTGTCAACCCACACCCCTATGACCTGCCAGCCTTCCAACCCGAAGACTGGGCCCAATTGCCCGATCATGGCGCTTTTGAACGGCTCTGTGAGGCAGCGCGGGGTTTTTGGAATGTGCCCGAAACTGCACATATACTGCCTGCCCCCGGCGCATCCGCTGTGATTGCACGCCTACCCGCGCTTGCGCCCGTTGGGCGGGTGCAAATCACGACGCCTACCTATAACGAACATGCTGCTGCCTTTGCCGTGCAAGGCTGGCAAGTTCAAGAATACGGGTCGGCCGATGCGCGCGTTCTGGTGCACCCGAACAACCCAGACGGACGCCTCTGGCGTGAAGAGGATGCCAATGCGCCCTTGACCGTGATTGATGAAAGCTTCTGCGACGTGAGCCCAGAGGCGTCTCTGATCCAGTTATCCGCCCGCCGAGGTGTCGTTGTACTAAAGAGCTTTGGCAAATTCTGGGGCCTGGCTGGGCTGCGGTTGGGCTTTGCGATCGGTCAGCCTGACATGATCTCTCGGCTGAACGACCTGACCGGTCCTTGGGCGGTATCCGGACCAGCGTTGCGAACGGGAACCGCCGCTTTGCAAGACAGGAACTGGGCCGAAGAGACGCGCGCGAAACTGGCAACCAACGCCGATCGTCTGGACACTTTGCTACTGGACAGCGGCGCGCAGCTGGTCGGCGGCACCACGCTGTTTCGTCTTTACAAGGTCGACAACGCACGAGGTTGGCGGGACCGTCTGGCCAGCGCACACATCTGGAGCCGCATCTTCCCCTATTCCGACACCTATCTGCGCCTTGGACTGCCCCCATCAGACGGGTGGAGCCGGCTGGAAAACGCGTTATGAGCACGGCCTTTGTGCTGGCTTGCGCCATGCTGCTGGACGCGGCACTGGGCGAACCCGATTGGCTCTGGTCCCGCGTGCGTCACCCTGCGGTGATCATGGGGAAAGCGGTTGGCACGCTTGATAAGACCCTGAACCAAGAGCCATATCAACGCTTGAAGGGCGTAGGTGCTTTGATCCTACTGATCGGCCTAGCTGGCCTGTTGGGCTGGGCGCTGACCTTACTTGGCCTGGTTGCCGAAGGGGTCATCTGCGCCATCCTTCTGGCTCAGAACTCACTGGTTTCACATGTGCGAGCGGTTGCAGAAGGGCTGCGTCAATCGGTGGAAGCAGGTCGAGCCAAGGTTGCCATGATCGTATCCCGCGATACGACGGATATGACAGAGGCTCAGATCGCGCGCTCCGCCATCGAAAGCGCGGCGGAGAACCTGAGCGACGGGGTCATCGCGCCAGCCTTCTGGTTCCTGATTGGTGGATTGCCTGGGCTGTTGATCTACAAGGTCGTCAACACCGCCGACAGCATGATCGGCTACCGCACGGAAAAGCACCGCGCATTCGGATGGGCCTCGGCCCGGTTCGACGATCTGCTGAACCTGATCCCGGCACGGCTGACCTGTCTGATGATCATCGCTCTATCGGGCCAATGGTCCCGCTGGTCCGAGATCATCGCAGATGCGCGCCGCCATATCTCGCCCAACGCGGGATGGCCTGAGGCTGCAATGGCGCGGGCCCTGAACATCGCATTGGCTGGGCCGCGCAGCTATGATGGACAGCTCCGCGATCTGGCCTGGGTAAACGGAAACGCCGAGCGCGAGATCGGAGCTGAGGAGATTTTCCGCGCATGTACCATCTTGTGGCAGGTCTGGGGGCTTGCACTCGGCCTTCTGTCAGTGTGGGTTGGGATCACGTTTATTTTCTGAAGGACATCCGATGCGTTTGTTGCCCTCTTTGTTCGTCGCCGCCCTGTTTGCGGCACCTGCCTTTGCCCAATGCGGTGGCGGTTTCAACCAGTTCGTAAACGGGCTGAAATCCGAAGCCGCGCAAAAGGGCTTTGATCAGGCCACGGTGAATGCCTTCCTTCAAGGCGTCCAACAGGACCCAGCGGTGCTACGCGCTGACCGGGCTCAGGGGGTGTTTCAGAAACCTTTCATCGATTTTTCCCGCCGCCTGATTTCGCAAAACCGGATCGACCGAGGGCAATCCATGTCGCGCAAATACGACGCGGTGTTTGACCGGATCGAGCGCGAATACGGCGTTTCACGGGGCGTTTTGCTGGCCTTCTGGGCGTTCGAAACCGACTACGGCGCGGTTCAGGGTGATTTCAACACCCGCAACGCGCTGGTCACCCTGGCCCATGATTGTCGTCGCCCCGATTTGTTCCGACCACAGGTTTTTGCGGCCATCGAGCTGTTCAGCCAAGGCAATTTCGACCCGAACCGCACCACCGGGGCCTGGGCCGGTGAAATCGGCATGGTGCAAATGCTGCCGCAAGACATTCTGGACAATGGCGTCGACGGCGATGGCGATGGCAAGGTTTCCCTAAAAACATCGGCCCCCGATGCGTTGGTGTCCGGTGGCAAGATGCTGTCACATCTGGGCTGGCAACCGGGCCAGCCCTGGCTGCAAGAGGTGATAGTGCCTGCCCAGATGGATTGGTCTTTGTCTGGCCCTGGCAAATCACGTTCAATCGCGGATTGGCAGGCAATGGGCGTTCAGGCGCGCAGCGGGTCTCTGGCCAGCCTGCCCGCATCGCTGATCCTGCCACAGGGGCACAAAGGGCCTGCCTTCCTCGCCTATCCGAATTTCGACGTCTACTTCGAGTGGAATCAGAGCTTTGTCTATGTGCTGACCGCCGCCTATTTCGGCACCCGACTTGAAGGCGGTCAAATCTATGACGCAGGCAACCCTCCTGCGGGATTATCGGGTGCGCAGATGAAACAGCTGCAAACCAAATTGCAGGCCAAAGGCTATGACGTCGGCAAGATCGACGGCATTCTGGGTGCGGGTACACGCGCCGCGGTACAGGCTGAACAAAAGCGGTTGGGGCTACCTGCGGATGCTTGGCCAACCGCAGACCTACTGAACCGGCTGTGACAGGGCAGCCTTAGGCAACCTCGACCTGATCCAAAGCCTCGAACGGCCTGAACGAGTGTGCCCTGACCAAGGACCCCTCGGTTTCAATCGCCGTATTGGGTTGGATTTCGATCCAACCCTCATTGTTTCCATCCAGCGGCTCGGATGAGATGATGATGCCGTCCGTGCAGGTTCGGTAGTGCAGACTGGGCGCGTATTTGTCGGACGCATAGCGCGCTGCGTATACGCGTTCGCCATCTGACCAGCATGCCGCGAACCTCATGTACGGCAATACTCTTTGCTGACTGGATACCTGTTCCACCCGCGCAACGGCGCGTGCCATCGCACCAATCGGATCCGTTTCCAGCCCTTCACCATGCGCGATCAAGAAAATGGCTTCGCTTTCTGTGGCCCCAAACCGCTGCCCGTATAGATGCGCCGGAATCATCGCATCCAGTTCCTGCCGTATCAGATCATGCCCGCCCGCCTGACCATTATGCATAAAGCTCCAGTGATCAACGCCAAAGGGATGGCAATTATTCCGGGATGTGGCTGTGCCGGTAGAGGCTCGCACGTGGGCCAGAAAAAGTCGCGACTGCGTGTGATGTGCCAGTTGTTTCAGGTTGGCGTCCGACCAGGCCGGATTTGTGTCTTTGTAAAAGCAAGGCATCTTTCGGTCTGAATACCAAGCAAGGCCAAACCCATCCGCATTGATCGGTGTCTTTCCGATCAGGGCATTGCGGCTTTGGATGACAAGAGATTGCTCTTGCTCCAGCACCAGTTCATCAAGATATCGCTGCTTGCCGACCCAAGCCAAAAACCGACACATCTAATCACTTTCTTCACCATTCGAGTCGAGGGAAGACTATCAAAGCAGTACGCAGATTTTTTTCGGTTTTGCCTTACGAATTTCCTCTTCTTTCGATCAAATGATCTTCCAAGAAGACAAAAGCGGGTCAATTAATTCGGTCGCACCGGATATCGATCGCCTTTTTGATCAATCAGGATCAATCGCTCGCCATTGCGCACATACAGATCACACCGGTCAAACCCATTGCGGTAGGCGATGCAGACACTGCCATCTTCAGCGATGGAGTATGTCCCAAAGGCCGCGTCGCCGCTGGAATAGGTGTAGGAATACGCCCCACCTGCCGAAAATCTGGCCTGACCGTCATCATAGAATGTCAGTGTTTGGCCTGCCAAAGCATCCAATTCGTCAGAGGACAAAGGAATGTCACCAGATTTAGTGGGCCAATCAGCGGCAAAGATCGGGCTGGCAGCGATGAGGGCGGGGATCAGAATGCGTTTCATAGACCAAAGTTAGCGCGATAATCCCGACATGATCGTAACGATCCGGTGAGGGGTCAGGCGACCATCTGCTCGGCCTTCTTCAGATCGACCGAGACCAGCTGGCTGACGCCTTGTTCCTGCATGGTCACACCAAACAACCGGTCCATCCGCGCCATGGTCACTGCGTGGTGGGTGATGATCAGGAATCGCGTGTCAGTCTGGCGGCACATCTCGTCCAACAAATCGCAGAACCGCGTCACGTTGGCATCATCCAACGGCGCGTCAACCTCGTCCAGAACACAGATCGGAGCAGGGTTGGCCAGGAAGACGCCAAAGATCAGCGCGGTCGCGGTCAGCGTCTGCTCGCCACCCGACAGCAAGCTGAGGGTCGAGAGTTTCTTGCCCGGTGGCTGGCACATGATCTCAAGGCCTGCATCCAGCGGGTCGTCGCTTTCGACCATAACCAGATTGGCCTCACCGCCGCCGAACAGATGCTTGAACAGCATTGCGAAGTTTGAATTCACCTGTTCGAACGCAGTCAACAGACGCTCGCGCCCTTCACGGTTCAGGCTGGCGATACCACTGCGCAGGGCCTTGATCGCCTCTTCCAGATCAGCCTTTTCAGTGTTGAGCGTGTCGAACTCTTCCTGAACCTCTTTGCTGTCCTCTTCGGCCCGCAGGTTCACAGCGCCCATCGCATCGCGCTGGCGCTTGTGGCGGTTAACCTCTGCCTCCAGTGCATCGGCGGCAGGCATCTGATCAGGGTTCACATCCAGCTGGTTCAATAATTGGTTTGGGGTCAACTGCTGATCTTCCGCGATCCGCTCTGCCGCCGCGACGACGCTTTCCTTGGCCGCATCACAGCGCGCTTCGGCCGCCGCTCGGATTTCGCGCGCTTCCGAGGCTAGTCGCTCCGCCTCGCGCTCGGCCATCACAACCTCGCGCTGCTGGGTTTCGGCAGTGGCCAGCTTGTCGGCAGCTTCAGCCCGGCGGGCCTCGGCGGTTTCGATCAGAGTGTTCAACTCGGCACGCGCCTCGGCGATTTCACTCGGCGCGGCGGTAGCCTCCGTCAGTTCTAGCTCAGAGCTTTCCTTGCGCTCAGCCAATTCGGAAATGCGTTTCTCGGCCGTTTCCAGGCGATGCCGCCATCCGCTAAGGTCCTTGGTGACCTCCTGCGAGCGCCGTGTCCGGGCGTCGCCTTCGCGGCGAAGTTCATCATGGGAAGAACGATGAGTCAGCATGGTAATGCGCGCCGCTTCGACCGTCTGTTTGATATCTTCAACCTGCGCCCGCGCACTATCAAGATCACCCAACCCTGTCAGGGCACCTTCGGCCTCGCGCAGTTGCGCGCGGGCAGCCATGGCGTCCTCTTTGTGGCGATCCACAGCCAATGTCAGGGTCTCAAGCTTGCCCTGCGCCAGATTGCGGTCTGCCTCTGCCCGGCTGAGCTGTCGGGCGGTTTCGGCCATACGCTGATCGGCTGCCCGGCGTGCCTCTCGTGCGCGGCGGTCAGCTTCAGTCACCTCTGCGAGTTGTTTTGACAGGGCCTCATGTGCCGCGCGCGCGCCATCGGCTTGTGCTTCGATCCGCGCAAGCTCTTGCTTAAGCGCTTCCAGCTTGTTCAGCTGTTCCAACCGCAAGGCCGCCGCGCTTGGGGCATCCTCAGCCCAGGCCCGGAACCCGTCCCAACGCCACAAATCGCCCGACCGAGAAACCAACCGCTGGCCCGGTTTCAACTGGGTCTGCAAACGCGCGCCCTGATCTGCATCCACCAGCCCGATCTGAGCGATCCGTCGGCTCAACCGATCCGGGCCGTTGATATGCAAGGCCAAAGGTTCGGCCCCTTCGGGCAAAGGTTGGTCGCTGTCATAGCCCGCCATCGGAACCCAGCCGGATGGCCCGTCGCCTTCGACCAGCGGCGCGCGCAAATCGTCGGCCAGTGCAGCGCCCAAAGCCTTCTCATAACCCGGTGCCACCCGAAGCATGTCCAACACTTGACCACCCTCAGCGGTATCGCGTTCGACCAGCTTGGCCAGCGCCATGGTTTCAGCGCGGATTGCACCCAACTCGCCTTCGGCCTCGGACCGTTGCGCCCGCGCTTCGGCCTCACGCGCCTGCGTTTCCGAGCGCTTCTCATCCGCTGCCGTCAACGCCTGTTCGGCCGCATCCGCTGCCACACGGGCCTCTTCCTCACCGACCTGCGCCGTTGCAAAAGCGTCACTGGCGCGGGTCAGGGCCTGTTTGGCATCGTCCACTGCGGCGCGGGCTTTGTCCTCTTCACCCTCCGAACGAGCCAAGGTTTTCCGGCTGTCCTCGACCAGACGCTGCGCCGATTGGTGACGGGCCACCAGCCGGGCCATATCTTCTGTTTCCTGCGACAAGTGATCTTCGCGCTGTTGCAAAACGGTGGCAGCTTCGCGGGCAATCTCAGCAGCTTGAGACACTTTGTCATCGTAACCTTCGGCGGCTTTGGCAAGCTCGCGAGCCTCCCATTCCAGCCGCTCGATCATCTCGCCCGCGTCACGATTCAGGCCGGATTCGCGTTCGATATCGTTGCCCAGCTGCTTAATCCGGTTAGTCAGTGTCTCAATCGTCTGACGCGCGCGCGTTTCCTGATCGGACAATTGATCGCGCTGAACCTGCTGGCGTTGCAGTACCGCAGCCGCAATAGCCTCTTCTTCGCGCAGAGGCGGCAGCGTATCTTCGATCTGGGCCCGCTTGACCCCGGCTTCACGGGCGGCGGCTTCGGCGCGTGAGGCTTCGGTGATCCGCTCGCGCAGCTTCTCTTCTGCCGACTGGCGCGCCATGTCAGCCTCTTTCCAACGGCGATACAGCAGCATGCCTTCGGCCTGGCGCAGCAACTCTCCAATCTCGCGATAGCGTGCTGCCTGCCGAGCTTGACGCGCCAACTGCGCCAGTTGGCCGCCCAACTGTTCCAGTACGTCATCGACGCGGGTCAGGTTGGCCTCGGTGCCTTTCAGCTTCAACTCGGCCTCGTGACGCCGTTGATAAAGGCCCGAGATCCCGGCGGCCTCTTCCAGAATCCGACGACGCGCACGGGGTTTGGCGTTAATTAGCTCGGCAATGCGGTTCTGCCCCACCAGCGCTGGCGAATGCGCACCAGTTGAGGCATCCGCAAAAAGCATCTGCACATCGCGCGCCCGTACATCTTTGCCATTGGTCTTGTAGGCGCTGCCCACATCGCGGGTGATGCGGCGCACAATCTCAAGCTGATCGCTTTCATTGAATCCCGACGGCGCGAGGCGTTCTGAATTGTCCATAGTCAGGACAACCTCGGCAAAATTGCGTGCAGGCCGGGTAGCCGCCCCGGCAAAGATCACATCTTCCATAGCGCCGCCGCGCATCGACTTGGGACGGTTTTCGCCCATTACCCAACGCAAAGCTTCGAGAAGATTGGATTTGCCGCAACCATTCGGACCCACGACCCCGGTTAACCCGTCCGCGATGATCAGATCGGTCGGGTCAACGAAGCTTTTGAAGCCGGTCAGTTTGAGTTTGCTAAAGCGCAATGGCTGCTCTTTGGATGATTCCTATGGATAAGAAGTCTGCGCAACGGATCACAGAGGTGTCAACGTGAATGCGCAGGATATGGCATATTGCGGCAAGTTATCCACAATATCTTGCCAAAATACGAGGTGAAACCCGTGTTTCAATACGGCGTGCACTCGAACACTTCGTAGGCATAGCCACTGGATGCGCCGTAATTTACGCATTCGTAATTGGGGCGTGAGATTGCAGTCAGCAGCAAACGCTCACCTGCCTCACGGTCACAGCCCAGCACTCCAACCGTGACAGCAGCGTCGCCCAGCACATCCAAAATAGGACAACCGGACACCTGCGCCATGGCAAGCGCCGCCCGATCCCGGATTGGCCCCAACCGAGGCGCATATTGAGCGTTCACGCGGACCGCCTCGGCCAGCTCTCCGCGCACACGGACATCGAACACGCTGCCATTGACTGATACGCGCGTCGCAGGCAGATCGCGGAAATGTGGCGTGCCAGCCGAACAGGCCGCCAGCAGCAAAGGGGCAAGGTGTCGGATCATGCCCGTAGGATTGCAGAGTATTGGTTAACAGAACCTTTCCGCACTCAAGCGCGCAGCACGACACCCAAGCGCCGAATTCCCTCGCGGATCGCGTCTTCGTTGGAATTCGAAAAGCTCAGCCGGATCGTATTGGCACCGCTTCCGTCAGGGAAAAAGGCCCGACCGGGAACAAAAGCGACCTTCTCCGTCTCCAATGCTCGATCTAACAAGGTGGCGCCATCGATATCAGACGGCAACGTCAGCCAAACGAACATACCACCTTCGGGGCGGGTCCACTGAACACCATCTGGCATATGCTGTTCCAGCGCCACCAGCATCGCGTCGCGGCGCGCCTGATAGGCCGCACGGACCTTGGGGATATGCGTGTCGAAACAGGTCTCAGCCACATAGTGAACCGCCATCTGGTTGATGGTTGCCGAGTGCAGATCGGCGGCTTGTTTCAACAGCACCATCTGCGAAATGATCGCTTTGGCCGCGACGACCCAACCCATACGCAGCCCCGGTGATAGAGTTTTGGAGAAACTGCCGCAGTAAATCGTGCGACACGCTTCGATCGTTCCTTTGCGCGCAAGCTCCAGCGCCAGAATCGATGGTATGGCCTCTCCGTCATAGCGCAACGCTTGATAGGCCCCGTCCTCGATGATCGCACAATCAAGCTCCTCTGCCCGATCAAGCAACGCCTCGCGGCCGCGTAGATCAACGGTTTCCCCCGTCGGGTTTGAAAAGTCGGGCGACAGATAGGCGAACTTCACGGCCCCATCGCCGGCAGCATCCCGATATTCCGCCGCACCGCGATTGCCCTGAGGGTCAAGCCGGTCAAAACGTGGTTCATAGGCGTCAAAGGCGTTAATCGCTCCCAGATAGGTCGGCCAGCCGACCAACGCCGTATCACCAGGAGACAGGAATAGCTTGCCCAGATAGTCCAACGCTTGCTGCGAACCAGAGGTGATCAGGATGTTGTCAACATCACACTCCACACCGATCCCGCGCATATGATCCGCCAGCCATTCACGCAACGGGGCATACCCTTCGCTGACCGAATATTGCAGCGCCTGCGCCTGCTTCTCAGGCCCGAGTGCGTTCTGAAACGCCTCTGCGAATGCGTCCGCCGGAAACAAGTCCGGATCGGGAATGCCCCCCGCAAAAGAAATAATGCCCGGTTGGCCCAGCAGCTTCAGCAACTCACGGATTTCGGATGCCTTCATCCTCGATGTGCGGGTGGCGTATAGCTGATCCATCTATCTGGGCCTCCTCTGCCCCAGCGCAAAGATTAGGCACTTCACCCTCTAAGTCAACAATACTGACCTATTGTTTCAAGCACCGTGATCGGCTTGAACGCCGCCATCAATCGTGGTCAATTGACTTGACCAATTTTGGAACGTCTATGCCCTTTCAAAAAGTTCAAACCGAAAAACTGTCTCTGGCCGTCGTTCGCCAGATCGAGTTGCTGATCCTGCGCGGCATCCTGCGCCCGGGTGAGCGCCTTCCGTCCGAGCGCGAGCTGGCCGAGCGAATGGGAGTGTCACGCCCGTCGTTGCGAGACGCCATTTCCAACTTGCAGGAACAGGGGTTACTGACACCCAAAGCCGGATCAGGGATCTATGTGGCCGAAGTGCTGGGGTCGGCATTTTCACCGGCCTTGATCCGTCTGTTCAGCAGCCATGATGAAGCTGTGTTCGACTACTTGTCCTTTCGCCGTGACATGGAGGGATTGGCTGCGGAACGTGCGGCGCGCTTGGGATCCGACAGTGATCTGAAAGTGGTTCAGACCATATTCGACCGGATGCAATCTGCCCATGATCGCAATGCACCCGAGGACGAGGCACAACTGGATGCCGAATTTCACATGGCGATCATCGAGGCCAGTCACAACGTGGTCATGCTACATATGATGCGGTCGATGTATGATCTGCTGCGCCAAGGCGTATTCTACAATCGCCAGATGATGTTCCAGCAACGCGCCACTCGCGATGCATTGCTGGATCAGCACAGGGCGATCAATGCAGCCCTTCAAAGCCGTGACCCGGATGCAGCGCGTGTTGCGGTCGAACTGCATCTGGATTTTGTCGAACGTTGCATGCAGGATCAGCAGAAGGCCCTGCGTAACGAAGAGGTCGCCCAGCAGAGGTTGAAGCACGAGACTGGCGAGGCTTGATGTTCATCGGGCACCTGCCGGGGGCTTATCTGATCTTCCGGGCTACTGCGCCAAACCTTGGCAAACTTGCCCTTACAGCCACGATGATCGGGGCCGTCGCGCCCGATATCGACATGCTTTGGTTCTATCTTGTCGATGATCGCGGGCATCATCACCATTCCTACCTGACCCACCGCCCGATCATCTGGGCAGGCTTTCTATTTGCCGGGTTGGCACTGCGCCTGTGGGCCGTCAAGGCGGGCACCTTTCTGACCTTCTTTGGTGCAGGCGGGTTGGTGCATATGATGCTGGATACGATCACCGGGGCCGTTGCCTGGCTTTGGCCCTTTTCAGACGCCACCTACCCGCTGGTCGTGGTGCAGGCGACCCATTCGCACTGGATTTTGTCGTTCCTCAACCACTGGACGTTCAAAGTCGAGATCGCAATCACACTGCTTGCTCTGATGGTCTGGTTTGTCACTTGGCGCAGATCAAAACAAGCGCGCTGATACGAAGAAAAAACCCGAAGGCCTGAGGCCCTCGGGTCTTTCAGAGACATATGCTCGTAGAGCTCAGTGTAGCTTGGCATCCACATCCGCAATGGACGCGTCAATCAGCTTGTTGGCTTGCGCCGCGTTCATCTGTTTGGCCAGAACCGCACTGGCTGCCGAGACCGCCACAGAAATCGCCTGATCGCGGACTTCTTTCACAGCCGAGGCTTCCGCCGATGCAATCTGGTCCTGAGCAGCCGCCAGACGCCGCTCGATTGAGTTTTGCAGATCAACCTTTGCCTGTTCAGCAGCACGGACAGCGTCTTCCTTGGCGGCGGCCACGATAGCGTCTGCCTGCGTTTGCACTTCGCGATGTTTACGCTCGTACGAGGCCAGCAGGCTGCGGGCTTCTTCGTGCAATGCGCGGGCTTCGTCCAGTTCCGACTTGATGCCCTCGGCACGATTGTCCAGGGCGCCGCCGATCATGCCGGGGACCTTGAAGTAGAACAAAACCGCGATGAAGACGATGAATCCCAGCAGTACAACAAAGTCCGTGTTGCCCAACGAGAAGAACGGACCCTTGGCCGCCAAGGCTGGGCTGGCAGCGCCGAAGGTCAGGATAAGGGCAAGAGTGTTCCGCATGTCACTTATCCTTTCATCTGCGCGTCGATCGCACCGTCGATGGCTTTGGCATCCGCCTCGCCGCCCAGTGCTGTCACCAATTCAGCCGCCGTATCTTTGGCAACCACTTGAATGCTTTCCAGCGCGCCGGCACGGATTTCAGCAATTGCCTTTTCCGATTCAGCCGCTTTGGCAGCGATTTCCGCATCCGCCGTCGCAATCGCGTCATCCAGATCAGCCTGAATTTCCGCACGTGCTTCGGCAGCGATCCGCTGCGCCTCGGCACGGGCATCGGCCAGCGCCTTGTTATAGGCCTCTTCGGCCTCGACCGCTTTGGCCTTCAGATCTTCGGCCGCAGCCAGGTCATTTGTAATGGTCCCCTGACGTTCCGCCAGGATTGCCGCGATACGCGGCAGAGCCACGCGAGACAGGACCAGAAAGATGACGACCAGCGTGATGACCAGCCAGAAAATCTGGTTGGGGAACCAATCGAAGCAGAGCTGCGGCATCCCGATGGCAGAGCCATAGGAGTCGACGCACGAGCCGGCTACCTCTTTTGTAATGGGTTCAGTCGCCATGATATCCTCCGTCGGAAACTTGTCTTTACAACAGGTGGGCCGCTATGGCTTGGACCCACCTGCGCGTAAGGATCAGGTTCCGCAGATTATACGGCGAACATCAGCAGCAGCGAGACCAGGAATGCGAAGATCCCCAGGGCTTCTGCGAACGCGATACCGATGAAGAGGGTTGCGGTCTGCGAAGCAGCCGCCGAAGGGTTGCGCAGGGCGCCGGCCAGGAAGTTGCCTGCTACGTTGCCCACCCCGATTGCGGCTGCGCCGGAACCGATTGCTGCCAGGCCTGCGCCGATGTGTGCGAGATCGCCTTCCATGATGTATCTCCTTACGAATTGGAAGTTTCGATGTTGGGTTATCGTTCCTGTGCTCAGGGTTACCCCTGATCAGTGATGCGGATGCAAAGCGTCCTTCAGGTAAACACAGGTCAGAATGGTAAAGACGTAGGCCTGGATGAAGGACACAAGGACCTCAAGGCCATACATTGCGGTGATCGCCAGAACGGACACGGGCGAGATCACGGCAATCGCGGCAAAGCCTGCGAATACTTTGATCACCGCGTGGCCAGCCATAACGTTACCGGCAAGACGAATGGAGTGGCTGACCGGGCGTACAAAATACGAGATCAGCTCGATCACCGCCAGAATTGGGCGCAGCGCCAGAGGGGCGCTGGACACCCAGAACAGACCCAGGAACGCAGCACCGTTCTTGACAAAGCCCAGGACGGTCACGGTCAGGAACACCGCCAGAGCCAGAGGGATGGTCACGGCGAAATGCGATGTGGTGGTGAACGACGTCGGAATCAGGCCCAGGAAGTTGGCGCAGACGATGAACATAAACAGGGTCATGACATAGGGGAAGTACTTCACACCTTCCTTGCCGCAGATGTCTTCAAGCATTTTGTAGACGAAACCGTAGGTCAGTTCCGCCACCGACTGCATTCGCGTCGGAACTATGGCACGCTTGGACGTAGGCAGAACCAGCAGCAGGATAACAGCGATAATTGCAAGGAACAGCCACAGCGTCACGTTAGTGATCGTGAACATGCCAACCGCACCGTCGCCGAACAACGGCTTAACGATGAACTGGTCCATCGGGTGGAAAACCAGGCTGCTGCCTTCTGCTGCGGTGGTCTCAGTTGCCACGTTCAGTCCCTCTCGTCCTTCTCGGCCGCCTCAGCCGCCGCTTGTTTCTCTTGAACCTCTTTCGCGCTGCGGAGCATAACCTTCACGCCCGCGACAAGGCCCAGCAATGTGAACAGCACCAGAAAGATCGGGATTGTCCCGAGCAGGCTGTCCAGCCCGTATCCGATGCCAAATCCGATCCCCAGACCGGATACCATTTCGATGACCATCCTCCAGGCAAGCTCGCCCCCGGACACGTCAGCATCTGCACGGGGCTTGGGCGCTTTGGCCTTTTTCGCCGCGTCGATCTTGGCCTCCAGCTGCGCCATACGCTGCTTTTGGTCGTCATCGGTCAAGGGCGTTTTCCTCGCACAGTCTTGAGGCTAGGTGCTAAGGGCGAACAGGCACAGAGTCAACGCTATAGAATGCCCGAATTGCCGCACATTAAATTATTGATTTTTCTATATTTTTTACACCTCCTTCGGTAAGAAAAACGATGCGCATGCCCAGCGCCACCGGAAATCAAAGCAAATTCCGATATTCAACCAATCGGTTGACCAAACCCATGCAGTATGGTTCAGCGGGCCATGTCTAATGATCTGGATACCGTGTTCGCGGCGCTTGCCGATCCGACCCGGCGCGCCATCCTGGCGATGCTGCTTGAGGATGATATGGCCGTGACGGATGTGGCCGAGCCGTTCGAAATGTCGCTTGCGGCCATCTCGAAGCACCTGGTCATTCTGACCAAGGCTGGGTTGATCTCTCAGGAAAAACGCGGCCGGGTTAAGTGGTGCAAACTGGAGCCCGACGCGTTACGCGCTGCCTCGGTCTGGATGCAGGGATTCGGGCAGTTCGAGCCGGTCAACCTGGATGCGTTCGAACGGTTTTTGGAAGCGGAACTGCCCACGTCGCAGGATGGTCCTACCTGACCACAAAAACCGACACCTTGGCGTGTTTCGCCAGATACCCGGCATGACTTGAGAAGATATAGTCCGTGATGCGCGGCGCATGGGTTCCGACGACGATCAGATCCGCACCCAGTTCCTCTGCCGCACGAGCCAGATCGCCATCCACCTCTGCTGCGACATCGACGGAATGGATGTTTTGGGTTTCGACCTGCACACCAGCTTTCGCTGTCAGATCCTTGGAAAGCGCAGCCAGCCCCTCAGCAACTGAATCTTGGGAAACAGGCGCGTCCCCAGGCTGCGTGCCCGTGACGCTGACGAGGGTCACCCGCGCGTTCTGCCATTTGGCGATGTCACCGGCCACGGCAATCGCCTTATGGACCTCGGGCGGCAAATGAAGGTCTACTGGGATCATGATATGTTGAAACATGGTGTTCTCCTCTCCTTACGGAAAAGCATAGACACCTGGCCCTTTCGGGACCTTGATCTGCCTCAACAGAGGTTTTGTCGCAAATTTAGCCCTGTATCACGCTGGTAATGACACCCATTTGATCAGCGGAACATAACCACGGGTCGCTTTGACCTTCGGCTAGAACAGTTGTGACAGACCCGGTCGGGTTCGTTTGTGTTTCCTGCGCTTTGACGGCGTCGATACGCACACCACTTTCGGCTGAAACCAATGCCTCGCAACTGGCTTGCATGGTTGTCTCGTCGCCGGAGCCTTGCAAACCGCTTTGGCCGCAAGCGGCCAATAGCAACACGACTGAGCTCGATAGAGTTAGTTTCATTGACCTACCCGACATTTTTTATCTTCACCGATTGCATCGTGCCAGACGCAGACGCGAACACAAGCCTCAATCCACAGTGTATAAATCAGCGCTTGCGCTGGGTTTTTCTTCCTTCAACAGCAAGAGTAAGGCCAAGACGGTCAGCGCGATGCCGATAATGATCAATCCGGTTGGGGCGCCGTTGCCCAAGGCGATCTCCCACAGAATGACCCAGCTGGGCACTAGATAGGTATAGGCCATTACCTTTGCCGAGGGCAGCCTGAGCGCCGCGAACTGTACCAGCACAAAGCTGACCGCCGTGGCGAAGAAGGAGACATAAAATAGACCGATCCAGAAAATGGTCGGCAAGCGCGACCAATCGGTTCTAACCAAATCTGACCAACCAAATGCCACCAATAAGACGCACCCCGCGACCAAAGTGCCAAAGGCAAACACGACCGCAGGTTCACCACGGTTCAGCTTGCGGACCATCGGCGTGTAAATCGCATGGGCGACACAGCCAACAAAATAGATAACTTCACCTTGGCCAATCTGAAAGGCGCGAAAAAGCTGCCAATCGGCGCGAAAGATCACCCATAGCGCCCCGGTGCCCCCCACAGAAAGCGCAAGCGCCATCCTTGGGGTTGTGACCTGACGCAACAAGACCCATCCGGCAATGGCCGATAAGACAGGGGTGAGGGTAAACACAGCCGCTGCGCTGACCGGCGGGGCCGTCTGCAGGCCGTAGAACATCAGCACGAAATAGGTGGCAAACAAACCACCAAGAACCAAGTAGCGCCAGGGCGCTTGCAGCGCCGCACGCGACACACCGGTTGTAACGAAGGCGGCGATCCCGATCACAACCGCCGCAATTCCAAAGCGCACAGCATTCAGCGCAGCTGGCGCAATCTCATTCGCGATCATCGATCCCAGCGAAAAGCTGCCCGCCACCAGCGCCGAAAAGACCAGCATGGCCAGATGGCCACGGGTTTGCTCAGTCACAGATCCAATCCTTGGACTTCGCCTTCAGGAATTTCAGAAAAGCCTGGACCTTGGTGGTGCGGTGCAGATCGACATGGGTCACCAACCAAAGCTTTCCGGACCATTCCGGCAGGCTGTTCATAACCTCCTCCAAATCGGGATATCGGGCCGCTTCCCAGCGCGCCATAAACCCGATCCCGGCCCCGGCCCGGACCGCCTCGGCCACGGTGAAGTTGTTCGAGCATCGGAATGTCAGCGCCTCGGCCGGGGCATTGGCTCGCAACCACTGCGAAAAAGGCGCGCGGCTATTTTCGTCATCATTGCCGACAAAAGCGTGCTGCGGAAATTCTTCAATACTCTCCGGCTTGCCCCGGCGGGCGATGTAGTCCTTGCTTGCATATAGCCCCACATCCTGCGTCACAAAAGGCTGGACCACGTTGTCCGGCTGATCCGGCGCTGACCCGGCACGGATGGCAACATGCGCCTCGCCATATTCCAACCGAAACAAGCGATCTCCGGTCAGATAGCGCACAATCAGGTCCGGGTGGGCTTGCTGGAACTCGCTCAGCGCAGGAGCCAATAAAGGTACGAGCGATGACAACGACGTCACCACCAACTCGCCCGAGACATCGTCACCACGGCCTTTCATCCGCCCCACCAGCTGATTGAACTGATCCTCGGTCGCCTGCGCCACCCTCAGCAGATCCTCGCCCGCTTCGGTCGGTGTGTACCCGCGGGCATGACGCTGGAACAGCTTCACCCCCAACCGAGCCTCGATCGCATCGATATGCCGAATGACAGTGGCATGGTGCACACCCAATACTTCGGCCGCGCCACTAACCGTACCCATCCGGGCCACCTGATAGGCCGTTCTCACTTCGTCCCAGTTATCCATAGCGCTTTCACTATTGTGCAATTTCTAACATTAGATGTTGGTATATTCGAGTTTTGTTCGAAAAAACAATATTCATATCATCTGTCATAAGATAACTCTCGACCAAAGGAGATGAAAATGACCAAGACCATCCTGCACATTGACGCGTCGGCCCGCCGCAGCGGGTCTTCGACCCGAGACCTGTCTGACCGCATCGTCAAGCACTTGGGGGCAAGCCGGATTATCCGGCGTGATCTGGCATCGCCGCTGCCGCTGTTAACTGAAGACTGGATCGCGGCCAACTTCACTCCCGCCGATCAGCGCGATGCAGTGCAACGGGATCAACTGGCCTTGTCGGATCAACTGGTCGAAGAACTTCAGCAAGCTGATACAATTGTCATTGGTTTGCCAATCTACAACTTCTCGGTTCCCGCGGCATTCAAGGCTTGGATCGACCTGGTGGCGCGGGCTGGCTTGACCTTTTCCTATAGTGAAAACGGTCCCAAAGGCCTGCTGGAGGGCAAGCGGGCTGTTTTGGCCATCGCCTCGGGCGGTACCGCCATTGGATCCGAGGTCGATTTCGCAACCGGCTATGCGAAACATGTTTTGGGCTTTATTGGCATTCATGATGTCGATGTGGTTGCCGCTGACCAGTTGGCCATCGATCCGGACACTTCAGTTCAGAACGCGCACAAAGCAGTCTTGGAACTGGCGGCTTAATCGGTCTGGCCAATCTATTCAGAAATGTCCAATCTGATGCTGATATTGGCTGCGGGTTGGACATAGACCATGAAGAAGATAGGAATACTTGGCGGCGTTGGCTGGGCTTCGACCGTCGACTATTATCGGGCCATTGCGGAAGGCTCTGGCCGACATTTCGCAGCACAGGGCCACGGGTCGCCGCTGCCTGTGCCACCAATGACAATCGAGTCGGTGACGCAGGCCAAAACCCGCGCCCTGCGCGGTGTCGCTGGCGATGAAAGCAGCTGGCAAGATTTTGATGCGGTATTCCGTGACGCTTTGATCACGCTCCAGCGCGCTGGGTGTGACTTTGGCATCATTGCATCGAACACCCCCCATGCACGACTTCATGCAATCCGCCAGGGTGTGACGATGCCGATCCTGAGCATTTTCGACGCGACCGCAGAGGCGACGAAAGCCACCGGTTGCAAGACAGCACTGGTGCTGGGGACAAGCGTCACAATGCAGGCTCGAAACTACGCAGATCGTCTGGCCCAAGAAAGTATTTCGGCAAATGACACTCTACCCGAGGCAGACATCGCCGAGATGCAAGCCATGATCGACCGTGATTTCTACGGCGGCGCGTCAAGTACGGCACGCGCGCGGTTGGTGGCCTTCTGCAATCAGCATGCAGAACCTGGCACCGCAGTGCTGTTGGCCTGCACCGAACTGCCCTTGGCATTTCCCGATCATCTGGACGATCCCGTGTTTGAGGCAGACGGACATTTGTTCGTGAACCCCTCTGCTGCCCATGTAGCAGCCGCGCTTGCGCTGGCCCTGGAGGGGGCCTAGGGCAACCAGTTCACGTCACATCCTGTCTTTTCAAAAAACGCCATCAGGTCACCAAGAGAGATCGCAATGGTCCGGTCATTGACCAGTGGATGCATGTAAATGACATCCGCCTGCTGCGCGGCGCTGTCCATGAAAAACCGTACATCATTCTGAACGCCGTTGATCATCGCCAGGGGGCTTACGGCACCGGGGCGGATACCGAGGTTTTGCAACAGCCGATCCGCAGATCCAAAGGACAGGCTGCCAACCCCCAACTCGGCGCCCAGCGCTTTCAAATCGATCTCGCGGCTTTGCTCCAGCGTCACCAGATAGTTCCGCTTTTTCTTGTCGCGCAGATACAGGTTCTTGAGACGCAGCGCGTTTTCGCCAGGGATCACGAACTGATCTTCAACCGCCTTCGACTCCTCAACGGTGCGCAACGGGACATGAGTGTGTAGGCGGTAGGTCAACTCCCAAGCATCTAGCTGCGCCAACAGCGCATCCGAGCTGAGCGGCAATGTATCTTGAAAAGCGGAAGATGCGTCCATGGGAAACCTCCTGTCTGGCACGCTCATCGCGCAGCGTGCCGGCAAATACAAGCCACGACAGCCCTTATAATCGATGCTAGCGTGCCGCCATGAAAGTCACGCTCAATACGCCGGACCAGTTGATCCTAAGCCACAAACCCTGGTTTTTCGGCATCCTGTTTTCTTTGAACACGCTGATTTTTGCCGCATCTGGTCTGTTGCTGATCTGGGCCGGAGGCACCGCTTTATGGTACGGTCTGGCACTGATCATCGCCGGAGCTGCCTTTGGCGTCTGGAGTTTTTATCTTTTGGTTCGGCGCGTTCAGGTCATATTTGATCGCGCCAAAAGCACCATCGTTATTCGCCAGAAATCGATCTTGGGATATGAAGCCATCGAACACACGCTGTCCGAGCTATCGCATGCCGAAGTGGAAAGCGCAGCGCAAACGCCTTCTTGGGTGGCAAAACCGCGTTACAGACCCACTCTGGTTCTGGACAAGGGCATGAGCGCGGGACGTCATCCGATCATTCTGGCCTACTCACCGGGATCAGACGCGAAGCGCATCGTCGATGTCATCAACGACTGGCTATCAGTAGATACGGTTGACTCTGACAGCCAACCGACCTAAATCGCCCCCAAACATCCGGAAGCGTTTGACCTTCCGGTCCCTTGAGTCGTTCAGGGATCGCCCCCCACCAGCGAGTTTCGCCCGTGGGGGCGTTTGTGCATTTAACCGACGCATCCTATCTAGGACGCGCCACCAGATAACCGGCTAAGGAGGCCGAAGGCATGTTTGAAAATCTATCCGAACGCCTTTCCGGCGTCTTTGACCGGCTGACCAAACAGGGTGCCCTGTCCGAAGAAGACGTCAAGACCGCCCTGCGCGAGGTTCGCGTTGCCCTGCTTGAGGCTGACGTCTCGCTGCCGGTGGCCCGCGCCTTCGTCAAGAAGGTGCAGGAACAGGCGACCGGTCAGGCGGTGACCAAGTCGATCACGCCCGGCCAGCAGGTCGTCAAGATCGTGCATGACGCGCTGGTCGACACCCTGCGCGGCGAGGAAGACCCCGGTAAACTCAAGATCGACAACCCGCCTGCCCCGATCCTGATGGTTGGTCTGCAGGGCTCGGGTAAGACCACCACCACCGGTAAGCTGGCAAAGCGCCTGAAAGAGAAAGAGGGTAAAAAGGTCCTGATGGCCTCGCTGGACGTTTACCGCCCGGCGGCGATGGATCAGTTGGCAGTTCTGGGCACGCAGGTCGGCGTTGATACTATGCCGATCGTTCCCGGCCAGAAACCCGTCGAAATCGCCAAACGGGCAAAGCAGCAGGCGACGCTTGGTGGCTATGACGTCTACATGCTCGACACCGCGGGCCGTCTGCATATCGACGAAGTCCTGATGGACGAGGTCGAGCAGGTCCGCAATGTGGTCGACCCACGCGAGACTCTGCTGGTGGTCGACGGCCTGACCGGTCAGGTCGCCGTTGAAGTGGCCGAGGAGTTCGACGCCAAGGTCGGCATCTCCGGCGTGGTCCTGACCCGGATGGACGGTGACGGGCGCGGCGGTGCGGCACTGTCGATGCGCGCGGTCACTGGCAAGCCGATCCGTTTCGTCGGTCTGGGCGAGAAGATGGACGCGCTCGAAACCTTCGAGCCGGACCGGATCGCCGGACGTATTCTGGGCATGGGCGACATCGTGGCCCTGGTTGAAAAAGCCCAGGAAACGATGGAGATGGAACAGACCGAGCGCATGATGAAGCGCATGGTCAAAGGTCAGTTCAACATGAACGACCTGAAGATGCAGCTGGAGCAGATGATCCAGATGGGCGGCATGCAGGGCATGATGGGCATGATGCCGGGTATGGGCAAAATGGCCAAGCAGGTCGAAGAGGCGGGCATGGACGACAAGGTGCTCAAGCGCCAGATCGCCATGATCCAGTCGATGACCAAACGCGAACGCGCCAATCCCCAACTGTTGCAGGCCAGCCGCAAGAAACGTATCGCCGCTGGTTCCGGCATGGAGGTCAGCGACCTCAACAAGCTGCTCAAGATGCACCGGCAGATGTCAGACATGATGAAGAAGATGGGCAAGATGGGCAAAGGCAAGATGCTGAAACAGGCCATGAAAGGCATGTTCGGCAAAGGCGGTCCCTCACCCGAAGAAATGGCGGCCGGCATGGACCCCAAGGCGCTGGAACAGGCGGCCAAGGCGATGGGTGGCCGCGGTGGCTTGCCCGGCATGGGTGGCGGCATGGCGCTGCCTCCAGGCCTCAGCGGATTCGGGAAGAAGAAGTAACGTGATCGTCGCTTCGGACATAACCACAGCACGTTTGCGTTTGCGCCGGCCCGACCCATCGGACTTGCCTGCATATGCGGCCTATTACATGGGTCCGCGTAGTAAATTCGTGCGGGGTCCTTATACTGAGGCCGAGTGTTTCGATAAGTTTGCGGCCGTACTTGGTCACTGGGAAATCCGTGGCTTCGGCCGCTACACCATCACTCTGGATGATCGCCCCATCGGACATGTCGGTCCGTTGAACATCGACGCAAACAAAGCGCCAGAGCTGACTTGGACACTATGGGACGGAGCCTGCGAGGGTAACGGATATGCCACCGAAGCCAGCATCGCCGTCCGCGATCACCTTTTGGGCGAGTGTCGCTGGCCACTGCTAGAAATCCTCGTACAGCCCGGCAACACACCGTCCGTGCGCGTGGCTGAACGCCTGAATGCACGCTTGACCGATGCGCCTGCGCCAGAGTGGTATCCCGGGGCGTTGACTTATCATCTGGACGCGGGGTCAATCCAATGACCTTCCGTTTTGAAGCTGCGCCAAATGCTCAGGGGGCTGAACTGGCGTCTCGCGTGGCGGGTGCCATTCCAACACTCGAAACCGGGCGTCTGGTTCTGCGCGCGCCGCATTTGTCGGATTTTGACACCTACGCCCGGATCGTGGCAAGCCCGCGCGCGCGGTATTTGTCTGTCATGTCGCGTGAAGACGCTTGGTACGACTTTGCCCAGATGGTGGCCATTTGGTCCTTGCGCGGCCATGGATTGTGGTCGGTCGCGACGAAAACAGAAGGCACGCTTTTGGGGTTTGTCGTTCTGGGATTTGAACCGGAAGACCCCGAACCAGAGCTTGGCTTTATTTTCACCGAAGACGGCGAAGGCCACGGCTATGCGTTTGAGGCCGCCAGTGCCGCGCGCGGCTTTGCCTTCGAGCAACTCGGTTGGGACACTTTGGCGAGTTTTGTCGTCAAAGGGAATGAACGCTCTCAACGTCTGGCAGAACGACTCGGCGCGTTTGTGGAACGCGAGATCGTTGAAGAGGATGGCGTGACTCTGGTCTATCGCCACTTGTCTGCTGATGGCGATGGCGGGATGGAGGCTTACGCATGACAACCTTCACCATCCCCACCATTGAAACAGACCGCCTGATCCTGCGCGCACCGCATCTGGATGATCTGCCTGCGATGACCGCGTTTTTCGCGACCGAACGCAGCCATATGGTCGGCGGGCCGAAGGGTGAACAGGGCAGTTGGGACTCGCTGGTTAAACGCCTTGGACACTGGGCGCTGAAAGGCTTTGGTCTGTGGCACCTGACCGAAAAGGCCAGCGGCGCATTCGTGGGCTGGGCCGGTATGATCGACGCCCCCGGCTGGGCCGAGCCCGAGCTGGGTTGGACGCTGATGGCTGAAGCCGAAGGCAAGGGGCTGGGCTTCGAGGCCGCGGAAGCAGCACGCGACTATGCGGCGCGGCATCAAGGCCTGAATGGTGTGATCTCTTACATCGCCCACGCCAACGACCGCTCGCGGGCTTTGGCTGAACGGCTTGGCGCCACGCTAGAGATTGAAGACGCCGAACTTCTGGGCAAGCGCGCCCAGATCTGGCGGCACCCGCAGATTGACTTGACCACCGAAAGGACCGGCCAATGACCAACCCCGTGACACAGGCTGCCACGCTGTTGAAGGACCACCGCGAAAGCATCGACCGGCTGGACGCGATCCTTGTCTATACGCTGGGCGAGCGGTTCAAGCACACGCAGGCTGTTGGCAAGCTCAAGGCCGCACACGACCTTCCCCCGTCCGATCCCTCGCGCGAGGCTGCGCAGATCGCACGGTTAGAAGACCTGGCGAAAGAGGCCGATCTAGACCCCGATTTCGCCAAGGCTTTCCTGAATTTCATCATTCAGGAAGTCATCCGACACCATAAGAAACACCAGAACTAAACCGGTTTTGCACCGGATACGCCATCTAAAGGAGATACCACCATGGCAATGAAAATTCGTCTCGCCCGCGGCGGCTCGAAAAAGCGTCCCTTCTACCGCATCGTGGCTGCTGACAGCCGCATGCCGCGCGACGGCCGTTTCATCGAGAAGCTGGGCACCTACAACCCGCTGCTGCCGAAAGACAGCGAAGAGCGCGTGAAAATGAACATGGAGCGCATCCAGTACTGGCTGGATCAGGGCGCACAGCCCACCGACCGGATCGCACGTATGCTGGAAGCAGCCGGCACCCGCGACAAGGCCGAGCGCAACAACCCAAACAAAGGGGCTCCGGGCAAGAAAGCTCAGGAACGCGCGGAAGAGAAAGCAGCCAAGGCCGCTGAAGCAGCCGAAGCTGCGGCTGCACCTGCTGAAGAAGCAGCTGCAGAAGAGTAAGCAGGCGATTGCTGTGCGGGATCAGACTTTCACCGACGATTTTCGCACGCAGTTCGACCTGTTGATGCGGCTCCGGCGCGATGTGCGCCGGTTCCGCACTGACGCAATTGACGAGGCAGTGCTGACGCGCTGTCTCGACGCGTTTCGGCTGGCGCCCTCTGTGGGGCTCAGTGAGCCCTGGCGCGTCATCCGCGTCGAAAGCCAAGCCGCACGCGATGCGGCATTGAAAAATTTCCAAGCCGCAAACGCCGAGGCCCTGAAAGGCTATTCGGGCGAAAAAGCGCAACTTTACAGCCAATTGAAACTGTCAGGTATGCAAGAGGCCCCGGTGCAATTGGCGGTGTTCTGCGATGACAGCACCGATAAGGGGCTTGGCCTGGGGGCTGAGTCCATGCCCGAGATGCGGCGCTATTCCGTCGTCTCAGCGATTACCCTGTTCTGGCTGACCCTGCGCAGCTATGGGCTTGGGCTGGGCTGGGTTTCCATTCTGGATCCCGACCGGCTGAGCCGCGACCTTAACGTATCAAACGCCTGGCGCCTGATCGGGTATTTCTGCATCGGCTGGCCGGAAGAACCCTCGGACACGCCGGAACTGGAACGGGCGGGCTGGGAATGCAGGGACGATGCTCTTGCCATCGAGGTACGATAGCTGATGTTTGGATTGTTACGCCTTCCCATCCTGCTGGTGATCGCCTTTATTGTCGGTGTGTTCTTTGAACGCAGCAATCAACGCGAAGCCTGCGAGGGTCTGGGAGAGTGGAAAAGCGGCATATGCGTAACTTCGGGTGGTGCAAATGAGTGATCTAATCTGTGTCGGCACTATCGCGGGTTCTTACGGGGTGCGCGGCGAAGTACGGCTGAAAAGCTATTGCGCCGAACCATCGGATATCGAGACCTATTCCCCCCTGACCGACGAGGCTGGCAAAGAACGCTATCCTTTGGTTTTGACCCGCACCATCAAGAACGGGTTTGCCGCACGATTGGGCGGAGTGGAAACCAAGGAACAGGCAGACGATCTGAAAGGCCTGCGCCTGTTTGCGCGCCGCGATCAATTGCCATCTTTGCCGGATGACGAGTTTTACCACGCCGACCTGATCGGACTTGAGGTTTTTGACACCGGCGGCACCCTGCTGGGACAGGTGAAATCCGTTCAGAACCATGGTGCAGCCGACCTATTGGAACTGCATGGGCCAGGGCTGAAATCAACTGTCCTGCTGCCCTTCACGCTTGAGGCGGTGCCGACAGTCGATTTGGACAAGGGCCGCATCGTTGCAGACCCGCCCGAAGGGCTGATCTGATGCGGCGCGTTTTGCTGCATCTTGGGCTGCACAAAACCGGCACCACTGCGGCGCAATCCTTTCTCTATGAAAATCGCGAGCTGATTTGGCCGCATTATTCACTGGTCTTGCCCTACAAAACGCGGAAATCGGGTCTGGCAAACGCAGCGACGCGCCATTCGGTCTATCGGCTGGACGACACGCTGGCCACATTCGGCAGCAAGATGAACATGTTTTTGGGGCAGATCGATTTCGGAACGCGCCGGGGTCTGATCCTCAGCGAGGAGAACTTTGGCGGCCTGCGGCCAAGCAGAAATCGCGCCGAAGGCTACGCCGCCATGCCCGAGCTTGCATCGACATTGGTGGGCACCATTCGCCGCCAACTGATCAGGGACGGGGTCGACATCACCATCTATCTGTCGCTGCGCGAACGCTCTGAATGGCTGCGCAGCCTTTGGGCTCATGATCTGCAGCGCCGACGCCTGGTTGAGGATTTCGATGCATTTTGCGCGGCGCTGGATCACCTTCCAGATTTGCCGACTGTCGCCGACAGAATCCAGGAAAGACTTCCCGAAGTGCATGTGCAGACAAGATGGCTGGAGCATTTGCAAGAAACCCGCTTTGGCCCCGGCACCCCCTTCGCAGAGTTTTTGGGGCTGCCGCAAGACAAAGCATCCAAGCTTGCACCGCCGTCAAAGTCCAACACCAGTCTGCCGCAGGATGCACTGACCGAATTGCTGGCACTCAATCGCTCCTCGTTGGAGGACACAGCGCTGGTTGCGCGTAAGAAAGCCCTTATCAAAAGCGCCCGGCGCGCGTTGGCGGATCAGACATGACCGATAAACCAAGCAAATCCCACGGACGCAAAGCCATCCGCCCCACCTTGAAACCACGTGAGTTGATGACGCCCACACCGGATTTGCATGGGGTGTGGAAGGCCAAGATCATAACCTTGTTCCCGGCCGCATTTCCCGGTCTCTTGGGTGAAAGCCTAACAGGCAAAGCACTACAGGACGGCTTATGGCAGCTGGAAACTGTGGACTTGCGACAGTTCGGTATCGGCAAGCATCGAAACGTGGATGACACACCCGCAGGTGGGGGCGCGGGTATGGTCCTGCGTGCAGATGTGTTGGGCGACGCCATCGAGCACTCGATGGCGGGTGTTCAAGGCAACTGGCCGCTGATTTACCTTAGCCCGCGTGGCCGTCGGATGGATCAGAAGATGATGCAAAATCTGGCGCGTTGCGATGGCATGACCCTACTATGCGGTCGGTTCGAAGGTGTCGATGAACGCGTGCTTGAACATTATGGTGTGCAAGAGGTCTCGCTCGGCGATTTCGTGATGACCGGGGGAGAGATTGCGGCACAGGCCTTGATCGACGCTACGGTTCGATTGATCCCCGGTGTACTGGGCAATCAGGCGTCGACCGAAGAAGAGAGCTTTTCCTCGGGTCTTCTGGAGCACCCGCAATACACCCGCCCCGCCGAATGGAAGGGTCATCCAATACCAGAGGTTCTGATGTCCGGCCACCACGGCCGCATCGCCGAATGGCGACATAAGATGGCTGAACAGATCACCCGCGAACGCCGTCCGGATATCTGGGAAGAGTACAGCGGATCCTCGGATGAGGGATTCGACTAGCCTTTCGATGTTCACCTCAGGGTTGGCCCTCCGATGCTGCTCAGAGTGCCCCTCTCTTCCAATAGGTCCAGGTCTCCGGTGTACCGTGAAAGACGTTGATATCCACTTTACCCTGGACCCCCGGAACCAATCCGGTGCCGGTATACTGCCAGAACCGCCAAACCGCCCGCGGATAAACCTTGCTCGGGTGCCCTGCGACCGACCTTAGCCAGAAATCAGTCTTGGGCAGGCGTCCGATCTGAGTGTCTTCGTAAAAATCCACGGTGGTATAGACGATGGGCCTGCGGCCATAGTGGCGTTCAAGGATGTCCAGAAAGCGCTGCGCCTCGGCCCGGACAGTGCGGCCATCGGGGCGTAAGGTGCAAGTTCTTGAATGTGGCGTCCATTCCAAATCCAGCACGTGCGGCAGGTCTGCACCTTTGGGCACATTCTGGATAAACCAACGCGCCTGTTCCCGCGCAGATCGGCAGAAATAATAGTAGTGATAGGCCCCCCACGGCACACCTGCTGCCTGCGCGCCCCGGCTATGATCCTGAAACAGCGGATCTGCTACGTCACCGCCTTCGGTCGCCTTAAGGAAGGCAAAGCTGATCCCTGAGGCTTTGGCCTGGCGCCAATCAATCGGCCCCTGCCAGCGGGACACATCCAACCCATGCACAGGATAAAGCCCGGGATGCCGCCCCTCCCAATCATGCGGGTCGGCGTCACCGAAGTCCGGATAGATCACCGAAGGGGCCGTTCGATCCACGCCTGGAACCTGCTCGACAACCTGTGGCGGCGGCCCCTGTCGCCCGCATGAGATCACGGTAAGGCCCACAAGTGCCAGCAAAACGGAAAACCGCATGACATTGTCCTGTTTCTGAAATATCTGCTCGTTGAATTGGCCCCAGAATGCCTGAACCACCCGCCAAGGCAACGGCGCAGTTTCAAAGCGGCGAATTCTTACCGGCGACGCCTGCAATTTAGGCTTGATCCCTGCCCTCAAACCCCCTAAAGCAGCGCAATCCGGTGCCGCGAGACGCGACTCCGGTGTTTTGGTTTGTTGTCTGACGTAACGCCCGGCTTTCTTCAGCCAAGGCGCGACAGGAACGGACCAGGCAAAAGGAACATTCGATCTGACCTCTGGCGGGCTGTTCGCAGGACCCGGTGAAGACCAAGAGCTCTCAGCCCGTGCCCAAACTTCGTGGACCAACCACGAGCAGATAGGAGTAAATGCGATGGACCTGATCGCACAGCTAGAGGCGGAACAGATTGCCGCCCTGGGGAAAGACATCCCCGATTTCAAAGCCGGTGACACCATCCGTGTCGGCTATAAGGTGACCGAAGGGTCGCGCACCCGTGTGCAGAACTACGAAGGCGTCTGCATCGCGCGCAAGGGCGGCGAAGGGATCGCCGGTTCGTTCACCGTTCGCAAAATCTCGTTTGGCGAAGGCGTGGAGCGTGTGTTCCCCCTGCATTCGACCAACATTGACAGCATCACCGTTGTCCGCCGCGGCCGCGTCCGTCGCGCCAAACTGTACTACCTGCGCACCCGTCGCGGTAAATCCGCACGTATCGCAGAAGTCACCAACTACAAGCCCAAAGCTGGCGCCGAAGCGTAAGGAACGGAAAGATGAAAAAAGACATCCATCCCGATTATCACGTCATCGACGTCAAAATGACCGATGGCACCGTTGTTCAGATGAAATCCACCTGGGGCAGCGAAGGCGACCAGCTGGCTCTGGAAATCGACCCCTCCGTACACCCGGCATGGACCGGTGGCTCGTCGCGCCTGTTGGACGCTGGCGGCCGCGTGTCGAAATTCAAAAAGAAATACGAAGGTCTGGGCTTCTAAGTCTGATCCGGTTCGAATGCGAGAGGCCGTCCCTTGGGGCGGCCTTTTTCTTTGGTCCGTCCGCTGTGTGTTTGAATTAGGAAATCGTAATCTACTGCCCATAAGGAAGGCAGATCGCATGAACATCTAAAGGGCACCAAAGCGTTCCCCAGGAGGTTGCAATGCTATCGCCAACCAAATTGCTCGCCGTCGCAGCAACTGCGGCTCTATTGTCCCACGCTGCTGTTGCAGGTCCAATGGATCACGACACCGACGTTTCTCCACGGGAGGAGAACTTAGTGGAAGGTATGCCACTTTGGGGCCCGTTCACACCAGATTTCCCACTGTCCTTGCTGATCGAGAACTGGGACAGCAGCCAGCCCGCGCCACCGACGATGGTTTAGAAACAAAGTTGTTTTCAGTTTTGCGGACAGAAGTCACAGTACCCGATCAATCGCGCCATAGGCTCATACCCAAATGGAAAGTGCTACCGGCAGCACAAGGATGGTCGTGAGTGCCGACACAAGTATGAACCCGGCTACATCGGGCCCATATTCCGGCAAGTGCTGGTCAATGAACAGATAAGTCGCAACCGAAGATGGCATCAGGCAGCAAAGGATCAGCGCGCCTCGTTCTGTGCCGGTGAAGCCAAATAACCAGATCAGCGCGCTGGCAATCCCGATGGCCATGAGAAGATGCAGCCCGGTCAACAAAACAGCGCGCCCAAGGCTAGATATCTTCAACGTAGCAAGCGTGTGGCCCAGCGTCAGGAGCATCAATGGGATAGACAACCCACCCAAGATATCGAACGACTTGGCAATAGGCTGCGGCAAGCTTGTGCCTGTACTCATCAGGATCAGCGATGCCGCCACCGCATAGATGATCGGTGAAGTCGCTAACTTTTTGGGTGAGAATTCTCCGGCGGGGATCCACATGCCCACCGTGAAGATACTGATCAACACCACAACGACAAACGCCATCGTATAAGCCATACCCGCATCCCCCAACGCCAGTAGTGTGATCGGCAGGCCGATATTGCCTACATTGCCATGCATCAATGGCGTCAAAAAAGCGCGCACCGGCAGACGCAGCATCTTAAGTGCGGCAAATCCCAAAACGCCAAATCCAGCCACGGCCAAAGCCGCAGCACTCATCATGTCCAGAAACGTACTCACATCCAGATTGGTGGCCGCCAGGTGAGATATGATCAGTGTTGGATAGCCGACTTTCGAGACGATCCCCCCAATCACCTTGTTATCGAACGGCGCTTTGGTCAGCGCCAATCCGTACCCGATGCCTGCGCAGATCAGCACCGGCAAAACGACGTTGAAAACGTTCAGAAACAGATGCTCCAAACCCAAAACTCCGTGCCCGGCCTTTGATTGGACAGTGAATCAGCCGCACCAGTTTAGCAAGCACCCCGCGTTAACCCGCGAAGGGTGTTGAGTTTTCCAAAATTGTATCAGATATCGCCACAAACCACGGTCAGAGGTTCTTTTCATCCCTTCAGACACAACATATAGTGGGTTCTAACAACGTGTAGACAAGCACGGCGGGACTTGGGAATACAAGCATGGCACATATCATTGTAGTCGGGAATGAAAAGGGCGGCGCCGGGAAATCGACCGTCTCGATGCATGTAGCAACGGCACTGGCCCGTCTGGGCAACAAGGTCAGCACCTTGGATTTGGACCTGCGTCAGCGCAGCCTTGGCCGCTATTTCGAGAACCGCAGCAACTTTCTGAAGGGGGCCGCGCTGACACTGCCCAGCCCGCTGCACCATGATCTGCCCGAAATTGACGCCAGCACGCTGAAACCGGGCGAGAATATCTATGACCACCGCCTGTCCGCCGCCGTGGCGGAGTTGGAAAGCGACAGTGACTTCATTCTGATCGACTGCCCGGGATCGCATACACGGCTCAGTCAAGTGGCGCATTCGTTGGCAGATACACTGATCACGCCGCTGAATGACAGCTTTATCGACTTTGACTTGCTCGCACGGATTGATTCAAAGGGTGAGAAGATTCTCGGACCTTCGGTTTATTCCGAGATGGTCTGGAACGCGCGTCAGCTGCGGGCGCAGGCCGGGCTGAAACCCATCGACTGGGTGGTCGTACGCAACAGGGTTGGGACCCAGCGCATGGTCAACAAGGAAAAGATGCAACGCGCGATTGAGATGCTGTCGCAGCGCATCGGCTTCCGCGTTGCCTCGGGTTTCTCGGAACGTGTGATATTCCGCGAGTTGTTTCCCCGCGGGCTGACCTTACTGGACCTCAAGGACATCGGGGTTAAACAGCTGAACATCTCGAACATTGCCGCCCGGCAAGAGCTGCGCGACATGATGCGCGAGCTGAACCTGCCGGGCGTGGAAATCGATTTCTGATCGCTCGGCGCCCAAACACGGGCAGCCTTTCAGTGATACAGAACCGGATCAGTTTCATCCGCCGGATCAACAATTGGGTCAAGAACCAGCAGCAACCGGGTTTCACCCGAGCCTTCAATGGGCGGCGACCGATGCAGAAGGCCTGATTTCGGCGTCTCTGGCCAACGGGTTCCGCGCAGCAGGATTGGTGATCCGGTCGGAACAGTGAACACGCGGCTCGGATCTTCTCCGTTGGAGGAGATACCATATTGCGTTCCCGTCCCACGGTATGTGCAAACAAGCCGGGCTGTGACAGCATCAATGTGGAACCGTCGACAGGCATTTGTTGCGACAACGTCCAGGCGCAACCGCACCCATGTTGCCTGCATCACATCGGAAAACACTGCGGACAACGCGGCAACATCGTCGATCAGCCGGTCTCGCTCGACACATTCCGGGGTGCCCGAGGTTTGACAAATCTTGCCCAGCGCATCGCGTACCGCGTCCGGCCGAAGGATCATACGTGCCTTGGGCAGTTCTTCCGGTTCAAGCGCGTCCAGCCAGCCCTGAAAGCGGGTCAAGGGAGCTCTGCGCCAGATCGCAGCAGCACAGCCTGGGTGATGAATCGCGCTCAGATCTTCAGGGTTCGAGGCGACGCCAACACCTATAGCGGCATCCTTCACAACCTCCCGGACAAAGCTCATGCCGCAGCCTCGGCCCGTCGCCACAGCGGGAAGGGATCGGGCAGATCCGGCAGGTCTTCGACACGGGCCGCAGCCATGGCTGGCAGCAAAGCCGCATCCAGCCGCGCTTTGAGCGTCGGCCAGTCGATACCGCTGCCGATAAACACAATCTCTTGCCGGCGATCACCCCATGGCTCTTGCCAATGGGCCTGCATATAGGCCCGAGCGCTTTCGTGATCCGGGCGGCGATCTTCGGGAACCGTTGCCCACCAGGTGCCCAGCGGCTGAACCGAGGACAATGCGCCCGCTAGCGAGAACTCGGCCACCCAATCCGGGCGCGTGGCGATCCAGAAATGCCCTTTGGCACGGATCACGCCGGGCAAGTCCCCGTTCAGCACCTCAAGGACTTTCTCGGGCACAAAGGGCTGCCGAGCACGATAGACAAAGCTGGTAACGCCATATTCTTCGGTTTCCGGCAGGTGATCCGCAAACCCATAGAGTTCTTTGGCCCACATTGGATGCTCATGAGCCTTCTCAAAATCGAACATCCCGGTATCGAGAATGGCATCAGCCGCGACATCGGAATGGTTCGTTTCGATAATTTTTGCATCTGCATTCAGGCTGCGAATGATCTTACGCGCGGCATCCACACGCTCGGGCCCTGCATCGTCAACTTTGTTTAGGATTACCACATCAGCAAACTCGATCTGGTCGGTCAGCAAATGTACCAGAGTACGCTCATCCTCTTCGCCCATCGTCTCGCCACGATCGCTCAGGAAATCATGGCTGGAATAGTCCTGGAGCAGGTTCACCGCGTCGACCACTGTGACCATAGTGTCCAGCCGCGATACATCGGACAGGCTTTGCCCAAATTCATCGCGGAAATCGAATGTAGCGGCGACAGGCAAAGGTTCGGAAATTCCGGTCGACTCGATCAACAGATAGTCAAACCGGCCTTCACCGGCCAAACGGCGAACCTCGTCCAACAGGTCGTCACGCAGCGTGCAGCAAATGCAACCGTTCGACATTTCGACCAATGTCTCATCTGTGCGCGACAGTTCGGTGTCGGCACGCACCAGATCGGCGTCGATGTTCACTTCGGACATGTCATTGACGATCACCGCCACCCGGCGGCCATCGCGATTGTTCAGAACACGGTTCAATAGCGTGGTTTTACCGGCGCCGAGAAAACCTGAAAGAACTGTTACGGGAAGCCGGGTATCGGTCATAGCATGCTACCTGTTCTGTTACGTCTGGGTTATTTGGTGCGTCAAACCGAACCGATCCGGGGTGCACCGAGCATAGATATTTTTGTTATGTAATTACATTTGTATTGGCAAGGGGTCTTTTTCCGGTTTCGCCCCCAAGGCCTGTATCAGCTGTTCGGGTTGTAGACGGTAAACAGCTCTTTCGGCTCATTCACGCCACGCAGCATGTATCGCCCAACCGAGATCAGTTCGGGCTCGCACGGATCGGCCGCGCGTGCGACGTCGTCCGATACAAGGATTCTCTGACCCAGAGATTTGTGCATCCCCGCAATCCGTGCGGCCTGATTTACCGCCGGGCCAATCACTGTAAAGTCCAATCGGGTTTCCGATCCGATATTGCCATACAGAATCTCGCCAGAATGCAGGGCCAGCGTGTAGTTTGATACCGGTAGCCCCTCGGCCTTACGCCGCTTATTGAGCTCCTGCATCCGCCTTTGCAGTAGGGGTATTGCCGACAGCGCAGCACGGGCATCTGCGTCAATTTCACCGACATCAAACATGGCCATCAGTCCGTCGCCCATAAACTTAAGGATGTTTCCACCGCAATCGTGGACCACACTAACTGCGACCGCCAAATAGTCATTCAGCATTTCGATGATCTGATCTCCGGGCAGATCTTCGGACATATTGGTGAACCCTTCCAGGTCGAAGGTCCAGATCACCGCATCAATCTGCTGCAAAGACCCGCGTCGTATTTCGCCGGACAATACCCGATCGCCGGCATCGCGCCCCAGATAAACCCGCATCAGATCCTTTGACATCACCTGGTTCTTTGCAGATTTCAGCGCCAACCCAAGATGCGGCAAAACCGCGTTGATCCGCGCTAGGTCACCATCTTCAAAACCCGTTGGCGCATCGCTGGTCCAAGACATCAGCACCCCGTCGCTGACCTTTTCGGGCCCGGTGTGGCGCACCTGTTCGGACAGATCAAAAGGGATGCCGGTCGCGTAATAATCCGTCGCACCTTCCTCTCGCAGCTCATTCAGCAGCGGAAATCGGCTTGGTTCATTTTGATCCACCAGTTTGACACGAATATCGTCCAAATCTTCGTTCAGCAAAGCATACAGGGGGCTGCGCAACCATTGCTCGCTTGGTGTGTCCGTGTTCTCGAATTTCTCAGATGTTCCGCCACTGGCCCGGTACCAACTGTAGCCAAAGCCGCCATAGGCGGGGTGCAGGGTCGACTGTGCCGCATGGAACCGCATCAAAGGGATACCCTGATCCACCAAAGTGGAACAGAAACCCTCCAACAGTTCTTCCTGCCCGGCACCTTCCAGTCCTTTCCGGACCAACCAATCAATCAGGTCGAAAAATGCAGGCGGAAGGCGGTCAGAAGGGATCATTTGAGCGTCCATGTAAATTCTTTGCAACAAATGGGTACGGATGCACCGTTCTACCAGAGGCTATTCGAAACCGGCCAGCCGTCTTAGCATTTTTCGCAGGATCGCAATCTCGTCTACATCAAACTGACCCGCCAGTTTCGCGTCATATTGCACGGCAATGTCCCGCAACTCGCGATAAGCCGATTCACCCATCGGTGTCAGTGCCAACCATTCGACGCGCCGGTCTTGATCATCCCGCGTGCGTTTCAAAAAACGGCGATTTTCCAGCTGATGCACAGCGCGGCTGATCTTGGTCTTGTGCGTCTTTGCCCGATGTCCGATCTGTTTGGCCGTCATGCTGCCAAAGAGCCCCAGATGAAACAAAACACGCCATTCGGTGCGCAGCATCCCATAGCGGTCCTTGTAGACTTTCTGAAAGTCGATCGAGGCGGATTCTGCCGCCTGATTAAGCAGGAATGGCAAAAAGTTCTGAAGGTCAAAACCGTCGGTATCGGGGAATTTATCGTTTCTCATGCTTGTTAGTTACAAAAACAACTATTATCCGACAAGCAGCAAACGGAGGAACCCCAATGAATCGTCCGGTAGAACCGCACAGTCTGACGCAGGCTAGCACGCCCGTTGGAACCCATTCCGGCTATATGCCCGGCTTTGGCAATGATTTTGAAACCGAGGCGCTGCCAGGTGCCCTGCCCCAGGGCATGAACAGCCCCCAACGCTGCAACTATGGCCTGTATGGTGAGCAGCTGAGCGGCACCGCCTTCACCGCAAACCCGCCTGAACGAACCTGGTGTTATCGCATTCGCCCCTCGGTCAAACACTCGCACCGGTATAAGAAGATCGATCTGTTTTATTGGAAATCCGCCCCCTATATCGATCCGGATGTGATCTCTTTAGGCCAGTACCGTTGGGATCCGGTTCCACATTCCGACGCTGGTCTGACCTGGTTGACCGGCATGCGCACCATGACCACGGCCGGGGACGTGAATACGCAGGTCGGAATGGCCAGCCATATCTATCTGGTTACCGAATCGATGGTTGATGACTACTTTTTCTCAGCCGATTCCGAGCTGTTGGTCGTGCCCCAGGAAGGCCGGCTGCGGTTCACCACCGAGCTTGGCATCATCGATCTGGAGCCTAAGGAAATCGCCATTCTGCCGCGCGGGCTGCTGTATCGCGTCGAAGTGCTGGAAGGGCCGGCACGTGGGTTTGTGTGCGAGAACTACGGACAGAAATTCGAACTGCCAGGCCGTGGCCCAATCGGGGCAAACTGCATGGCCAACCCACGCGACTTCAAGGCCCCGGTTGCGGCGTTTGAAGACCGCGAAGTGCCCTCGACCGTAACCATCAAATGGTGCGGACAATTCCACGTGACCAAGATCGGTCACAGCCCGCTGGATGTGGTTGCATGGCACGGCAACTATGCGCCGTACAAATATGATCTGCGCACCTACTGCCCGGTTGGGGCCATCCTGTTCGACCACCCGGACCCGTCGATCTTTACCGTCCTGACGGCACCGTCAGGCCAACCCGGCACGGCCAATATCGACTTTGTCCTGTTCCGCGAACGCTGGATGGTGGCAGAGGATACGTTCCGCCCGCCTTGGTATCACAAGAACATCATGTCCGAGCTGATGGGCAACATCTACGGCCAGTATGATGCGAAGCCACAGGGCTTTGTCCCCGGCGGGATGAGCCTGCACAACATGATGATCCCGCATGGGCCAGATCGCGAGGCGTTCGAAAATGCCTCGAACGCCAATCTTGGGCCCGACAAGCTGGACCGGACGATGTCATTCATGTTCGAAACACGCTTCCCGCAGCACCTGACCGAGTTTGCAGCCAATGAAGCGCCTTTGCAGGACGATTACATCGATTGCTGGACTTCGCTGGAAAAGAAATTCGACGGCACCCCTGGCAAAAAGTGAGTCTGAGATGAGCTTTGATGTTTGGATCACTTATGCCGCCACGGTCCTGCTGCTGATGAGCACTCCGGGGCCCAGCCAATTGTTGATGCTGTCTAACTCGGCAACAAATGGCTTGGGGCGCGGGCTTTTCACGGCGGCGGGGGACCTAACGGCCAATTTGCTGCAAATGCTGGCCGCTGGGCTTGGTTTGGCCGCCATCATTGCGACCTCGGGGGCGGCTCTAGCTGTCATCAAATGGCTGGGTGTGGCCTATTTGGTATTCCTCGGGGCCAAGATGATCTTGGGGGCAAAACGCGAAACCACACAAGCCGCGCCACGCACCAGCCGCAAGGCGCTATGGATGCAAGGGTTTGTCACGTCGGCTGCCAACCCCAAAGCTGTGGTATTCTTCGCGGCTTTGTTTCCCTTGTTTATCGACGGTGCGCTGCCATTCTGGCCCCAATTTGCCATCCTATCTGCCACTTATCTGGTCATAGACGGGCTTTTTCTGACCGCATATGGCGGTAGCGCCAGCTGGCTGGCCGCACGACTAAGGGGCACGGCCCGGTTATGGTTGGATCGGGCTGGCGGCGGTTTCATGATACTTGCCGCCCTTTTGCTAGGGCTGAAATCCCTACGTGACGCGCAATAGACTTTAGAGACAAGGATCACAGATGCCTTTGATGAAATCCTGGGTAACTTCGGCCAATGACCCGGCCCACCCCTTTCCGCTGAACAACCTGCCATATGGTGTCTTCTCGGTTGCGGAAGATGATCTGCGTTGCGGCGTGGCCATCGGTGACATGATCCTCGATGTAACGGCAGCCGAAGAAACTGGGCTGGTCGTGCTTGGCGAGGACCCGCTGTTTGACCTGCCCTTCTGGAACCCTCTGATGGAACAAGGGCCTGCCGTATGGGCCGCATTGCGCAACAGACTGACCGAGCTGCTGTCAGTAGGCGCAGGGGAGCAGGACAAGGTCGAACCTCTGCTGGTGTCGCAAGACGACGTGCAGATGCACATGCCTTTGGCAGTCAGTGAATACACTGACTTCTACGCAGGTCGACACCATGCCACGAATGTGGGCACCATGTTCCGCGGGCCGGAAAATGCGTTACCCCCCAACTGGCTGCACATCCCGATTGGCTATAACGGGCGCGCCTCATCCGTCGTGGTGTCTGGCACGGATATTCGCCGCCCTTGGGGCCAGTTGAAGGGACCCAACGATGCCCTGCCCCGTTTTGCGCCATCGCAGCGGTTCGATATCGAGCTTGAAATGGGTGCCATTGTAGGAACCCCATCTGACGGTCCGATCTCGTTACAGGAAGCGGATGACAACATCTTTGGCTATGTGCTGCTGAATGATTGGTCGGCCCGAGATATCCAGGCGTGGGAATACCAGCCATTGGGGCCGTTCCAGGCAAAGGCCACCGCCACTTCGATCAGCCCCTGGATCGTCACCAAAGCCGCGCTCGAGCCGTTTCGCTGCGACACCCCTGCAAGAGAGTTCGAATTGCTCGATCACCTGAAGGATTGCGGCCCGATGCTCTACGATATCGATCTCGAAGTGACGATGGCCCCTGCGGGACAGTCAGAGACAATGATCGCCCGGACCAACTACAACGAGATGTATTATTCCGCAGCCCAGCAGTTGGCCCATCACACGACATCTGGCTGTCCGATGAACACCGGGGATCTGCTGGGATCGGGCACCATCTCTGGCCCTGAAAAGCAAAACCGTGGATCGTTGCTGGAACTCAGCTGGGGGGGCAAAGAGCCTCTGACGCTGGATAGCGGTGAAACCCGCAGCTTTGTTCAGGATGGCGATACGCTGACCTTGAAGGGACATGCCAAGGGCGACGGCTATGTGATCGGGTTTGGCACCTGTACGGGAACGATCCTTCCTGCGCTTGAAGATCCTTACAAAAGGTGAGGCGCTGATCTTAGCTTGCGCGATGCGCCTATCAGAGGTGAAGAATGAATGAGACCATCTTGTATGACTACTGGCGTTCTTCGGCCAGTTATCGGGTACGGATTGCGCTTAATCTGGCCGGGATTGCGTATCGATCGGTTTCGGTCGACCTGACGAAGGCGGCGCACAAATCTGACCAGCATCTGGGTCGAAATCCGCAGGGGCTGGTGCCCGTGCTTGAGATTGACGGCCTGCAACTGACCCAGTCATTGGCCATCATCGACTATCTGGATCAGACCCGACATCTTGGCCTTCTGCCCACCGAACCAGCGGCACGCGCCAAAGCGCAGGCATTGACGCAGTCGATTGCGATTGACATACACCCGGTTTGCAATCTGTCAGTGGCCCGATATGCGACGCATCTGAGCGGTAATGCCGAAGGGATGCCCGGGAATTGGATGAAGCGCTTTATCCGTCCGGGGCTGTTGGCGTTTGAAACCCTGCTCGGCAATTTCGAACAAACCCCCTACTGCACCGGCAAACAGCCGGGCCTTGCTGATCTGTGCCTGATCCCACAGCTATACAACGCACGCCGGTATCAGGTTGATCTGGCTGATATGCCCTGCCTTCTGAGCGTCGAGGCCGCCTGCGCAAACCACCCGGCCTTTGCAGACGCGCACCCGGACCGGCATCAGCCATAATCTCGCACACAGGACCTGTGTAGAGCTACAAGTATGCCTGTCAGAAGTCGCTGTGACGGCTATCGCAATCTACTGATCGAGAGGCCCGGACTTAAGACCTGTGTGGCCAGCTGTTCTTGGGTTACTTTTGGTCCTTCTTCACCAACTGCGCCGCGAAGGCAACGCCGGTCCCCGGACCTGCATAGGTGACCATGATTACATCATCTACGTAGACGCCATTGAAGATTCCGGATGACACATCATCCCCCGATATACCGGCCTCAGCCAACACAAATCGGGTAGGATCATCCAGACTGAAGGTGCCCATGGCTTCTTCGACAATCCACTCGGTCTCACCGATACGTCGCCAGCGGTTGGTGGCGGTGATCAGGTTGCCGTCCAGCTTGGTGATCTCCAGCTCCATCTCTGTGCGCAGCAGACCTTTGTCGTGGTTCGGGTTCGATTTGGCAAAAGCCACCAGATAGGTGCCGTGCCAAGTACCAACGATCTGAGGGAAGCCGCTGTCATCGTCGGCAGAGACAGGGGCTGCGAACATCAAAGCGATGGAAAGGGCGAGGCCACGAGCAAAAAATTGTATCATAGAAAACGGTTCCGATTGCTGGGTTGAATGCTCCCACGCTATCGTAGTGCAGACGTTTGGCAAGCTTTCTAAGCGCATCGCGTGTTTTGCTTGATCTTGCCAATTGGGCTATCGCACCGCTGCCAACCGTCTTAGATTCAGATGAAACTGCTTCACGTTGTGGTTCTGGCTAAGGGATTTGTTCGATGCCGAAAGCTGTTGTTTACACCGGTGGATGCCTGTGCGGGAACATCCGGTTTGAAGCCCTTGGGCCAGCGTTCAACCCACACACGTGTTCTTGCAGGATGTGTCAGCAGCACACCGGTGCACTAACAGCCGTATGTGTCGAGTTTTCCAGGGACTCAGTAACTTGGACTGGACCCGGAGGAGCACCCACCGCCTATCGGTCCTCTGACCATTCCAGTCGCGCTTTCTGCCCAAAGTGCGGAAGCAGTTTGGGTGCGATCGACGATGCGCCGACAATTTCGCTATTGACAGGATGTTTCGACAGCCCTGGTCCGCAATGCTTGACCCCTACAACACATCCCTTTCGTGGGGCGCGTCCAAAGTACAGGAATATCAGCATAAAAACTGACTAGCGGAGCTTTCTCTGAGTGGTTTGAAAGCGCCACTTGAAACAAATGTGAACAAAAAAACCAGCGCCAGAAGCGCCGGTTTCTCAGCGTTTACTATAGACGACCGTGGCAGGATATCAGCCGAACACACGCCCCAGCGCGCCATCGACCGCGTCGGTGATCTGGTCGATATCATCTGCCGTCGCAATCAGCGCGGGCGAGAAGCACAGCGTGTTGTTCCGACCGGGGACCGAGCGGTTGGTGACGCCGATGATCACGCCCTGCGCCATGCAATCGGCAACCACGGCCTGCGCAAGTTTCTCATCCACCGGCTCTTTGCTACCACGGTCTGCGACCAACTCGGCGCCCAGGAACAGGCCTTTACCACGGACGTCGCCGATGACCTTGTGCTTCTCCATCAGCGCCTGAAGGTTGCCTGTCATCCGGTCACCCATGGCCGCACAATTGCCCAGTAAGTTCTCATCCTCGATAATCCGCATGTTCTCGATTGCAGCCGCCGGACCAGCGGTGCAGCCCCCGAAGGTTGAGATGTCACGGAAATAGTTCATGGGGTCAGCCGCATCGTCCTTGAACATGTCAAAGACGTCTTCGGTGGTTACGAGGCAAGCAATGGCTGCATAGCCCGAAGCAACACCCTTAGCCATGGTCACAAAATCAGGCTTCACGCCGTATTGCTGGTAGCCAAACCAAGTACCAGTCCGACCAACGCCGCAGACGACCTCGTCAATGTGCAGCAGCACGTCGTATTTCTTGCAGATCTCTTGCACGCGCTGCCAGTAACCTTCGGGCGCTTCGATCACACCGCCTCCGGCGGTGACAGGCTCAAGGCACAGCGCACCGACGGTGTCTGGGCCTTCGCGCAGGATCACCTCTTCAATCTGATCCGCTGCCCATTCACCGAAATTCTCTTCGGGCGCGCCGTCCAACTCGTGCTTGCGGTATTCCATGCAGTGCGGCACGCGGATGAAATCGGGTGCGAACGGCCCGTATTGCGCGTTGCGCTCATCCTGCCCGCCAGCCGACATCGCGGCCAGGGTCGAGCCGTGATAGTCGCGGTCACGATACAGAATTTTGGTTTTCTTGCCGCCATAGCGCTTGTGCGCAATTTGGCGGATCATCTTAAAGGCTTTCTCGTTCGCCTCAGAGCCTGAGTTGGTGTAGTACACCCGGCTCATGCCCGGCATCTTTTCAATCAGTTTTTCCGCAAACAGCGCGCCGGGAATCGAGCCCGCCGAATTGGCGAAGTAACACAGCTTCATCAGCTGGTCATAGACGGCCTTGCAGATCGATTCGCGGCCATAGCCGACATTCACGGTCCAGACGCCACCGGAGACCGCATCCAGATGCTCTTTGCCTTTCTGGTCCCAGACACGCATGCCCTTGCCTTCGACAATGATGCGGGGATCATTGGTTTCAAAGGGTTTATGCTGGATCAGGTGATGCCAGATATGGGCGCGGTCAGCTTCAACCACGCGGGAAAGATCGTTTTCACTGAACGTTCCGTCCATGACATGTCCTTTCAATCAGGTGCGGTGTTTAGGGTGTGGGTTAGGCCCCACAATAGCATGTGTTCAAGATGGCTCAGATCACCGCGAATGACCGCTGGAATATAGGGCCAGATCACATGTTAGCATACATCCAGAACGCAGGTTTGGCGTATTTCTACGGGTTTGTCAGCGGCGCATGTTTGTGCTCAAGTCAGCCAACACGCGAATGGGGAGGATTGGCGTATGCAAGCAACCAACATATACGAGCGTCATCTGGACAAGACCCGCGCGAACTACACGCCGTTATCCCCGCTCAGTTTCATTCAAAGGACGGCGGCGGTGTATCCGGATTACCCCTCCGTCGTATATGGAGATCGCCGGTATACTTGGTCGCAAACCTATAGCCGCTGCCGCAGGTTGGCCTCGGCTTTGGCGGTGCGGGGCGTTGGAAACGGCGACACTGTGTCGATCATCGCCGCGAATATCCCCGAGCTTTATGAGGCGCATTTTGGTGTGCCGATGGCAGGGGCTGTTCTGAACGCGATTAACACGCGGCTGGATGCTCCGATCATTGCATTCATCCTGACCCATTCCGAGGCGAAAGTTTTGCTGGTCGATCCGGAGTTTTCAGCGGTGGTCAAAGAGGCGCTGTCACAAATCGAGCACGACATTCTGGTTGTTGATATCGAAGACCCCAGCTTTGACGGCGGCGAAAGACTGGCGGGTCTAACCTACGAGGCTCTGTTGGCAGAAGGTGACCCGGACTATGATTGGCAGTTGCCTGACGATGAATGGGACGCGATTACGCTGAACTACACATCCGGGACCACGGGTAACCCTAAAGGTGTGGTCTATCACCACCGTGGCGCTGCGTTGAACGCGCAGTCTGATCTACTCGATTGGGACATGCCGCGCCATTCTGTTTATCTGTGGACCCTACCGATGTTTCATTGCAACGGTTGGTGTTTCCCATGGGCGATGGCGGCGAATGCGGGGGTGTCAGTCTGTCTGCGCGCCGTTCGGGCAGAACCGATCTATGCCGCATTCCGGGATGAGAAGGTTACTCATTTTTGCGGGGCGCCGATTGTTTTGAATATGCTGGCACATGCGCCGGACCACCTGAAAGACTTCGACCATCAGATCAAGGTGATGACAGCAGGTGCGCCGCCCCCCGCCGCAGTCATCGAAGCAATGGAGGCGATGGGGGTCGAGGTGACTCATGTTTACGGTCTGACCGAGACATACGGTCCTTCGGTCGTCTGCGCTTGGAAAGAAGAATGGAATGCGCAAAGTCCCGAGGATCGCGCGGCGCTGAAGGTGCGACAGGGCGTACCCTATTCAGCGCTATCTGGGCTGATGGTAGCCAATCCCGAGACGCTGGAGCCTGTACCGGCAGATGGCGAAACCATGGGTGAGATCTTCATGCAAGGCAATGTGGTGATGAAAGGGTATCTGAAGAACGCGGACGCCACCGATGCGGCGTTCAACGGCGGGTGGTTCGCGTCAGGCGATCTGGGTGTGATGCATCCAGACGGCTACATCGCGCTGAAAGACCGATCCAAGGACATCATCATCTCGGGGGGAGAGAATATCTCATCCGTCGAGGTGGAGGACGTTTTGTACAAACACCCTGCGGTAATGGAGGCAGCGGTCGTTGCGCGCCCGGACGAAAAGTGGGGTGAAACACCCTGTGCCTTCGTCGAGCTGAAGCCCGAGGTCAGCACGACCGAAGCGGAACTGATAGCGTTCTGTCGGGACAACATGGCCCATTTCAAAGCGCCCAAAACGGTTGTGTTTGGAGCCTTACCAAAGACGTCTACCGGAAAGATCCAAAAATTTGTCTTGCGTGATCAGGCACGGGCGTTGGAGTAGGTCAATCAAAGAGCGATAGGTCGAACGGAAAAACCTCAGCCATTCACAAGGCGCGATCGCAATGATCGGCAAGGCGACCCCCGCTGTCAGGTTGGGTCAACACTTTCAGCCAATAACGATCTAAGTCGCCCACAGCATAACTCGATCAGACGTGCCGGCGACGAACCCCAATTGGCGGCTCAAGCGCAGGTGAGCAGCGGGAGGTAGGCAATATGGCTTCATATTGCTTCACGCCTGTGTGTCACACCGCTCTTATGCTTACTATCTAGTTGTATTGCTAGGTTTTGGTGGAGCCTAGGGGAGTCGAACCCCTGACCTCTTGCATGCCATGCAAGCGCTCTCCCAACTGAGCTAAGGCCCCATCTAGGTACTGCCGCGGCAGTGGACGGACGTTTATGAGACGGGGGCGGCGAGTGCAAGTCCAAAAATGGATACGCGCCAAACTTTCCGTCTGGATCCAAGGGATGTCCCGAGGCCGCCTCAAGCCGCCTCGGGGCACAGATCAATTTTCGTCTTCGGAAGACATATCCTTGATGTCATCCAACGACACATCGTCGTTGTTGTCATCGTCATCATCCAGCAGATCGTCGTCAAGATCCACATCGACGTCTTCGTCATCGTCCAGAACCAGATCTTCTTCGGAGGCTTTCTCGCGCGCTTTGGCCGTTGCCGCATCTTCGGCATCGGCGGCGATCATCCGGCTTTTGCCGGTTTCAAGCTCCACGACCTCGCCCGTATAGGGGCTGACGATCGGGTCTTTATTCAGGTCATAAAACCGCTTACCGGTGGTCGGGCAAACGCGCTTTACGCCCCATTCTTCCTTGGGCATGTCAAATCCCCTTGATATCAGGTGAGTCGTCTTAAAGATTCAGTTCACCTGCCACAGGCGGCGGGCACTGTCAAAGCCTTTGCGCGGAAGAGGATGGGATATGGGGGAACATGCGTTGCCGGGTACGCCGCCTGTGCCATTGACGCTGCGCAAATCGGCGCGGGCGCGGCGGATCAGCCTGCGGATTTCCCAATTGGATGGGCGGGTTACGCTAACTTATCCGCATGGCGTGCCCGAGACTGAGGCGCTGAGTTTCGCGCGCAGCAAAGAGGGCTGGATTCGACAGCATCTGGAAGGCCAACCTGATCCCGAACAAGTGCGCGTTGGCAGCGTCATCCCGGTTGAGGGGCGCGAACGTCGAATCGTAAACGCAACCGGCCGACGGGTTTTGTTGAGCGAAAACGAAGTCGCTGTTCCAGCCGGGTCAGAAGAGCGCCGCTTGGCCCGGTTCTTGAAGGAACTGGCGCGGGATCGGTTGACCGAGGCTTGCGATGACTATGCCGCCATGCTGGGACGCTCCTACAACAGCCTGACTCTGCGGGATACACGCTCGCGCTGGGGGTCCTGCAGTTCCGATGGGAGTTTGATGTTCTCGTGGCGGCTAATCCTCTCGCCGCCTGAGGTTCTGCACTATGTCGCGGCGCATGAGGTGGCGCATCTGGTTGAGATGAACCATTCGCCCGCGTTCTGGGCGCAGGTCGACCGCATTTTTGGACCCTATGACACACCACGCCGCTGGCTGCGCGAGTATGGAGCAACCCTGCATCTATACCGTTTTGATTCCGATGCGAGTTGACGCTGCGGTTTTTTGTGATCACATGAAGCCATGTTAGCGACACGTCCCTCAGATTCTCAAATCGCAACGCATGATCGGGTGTACCGTGCCCTGCGGTCCCGAATCTTGCACGGAGAGATTTCACCGGGTGAGGCACTGACCCTGCGGGGGATTGGTAAAGAGTTCGACGTCTCGATCACCCCCGCGCGCGAAGCGGTGCGGCGTTTGGCTGCCGAGGGTGCCTTGATCCTGTCCTCGTCTGGCCGCGTGTCGACACCGGAGCTGACGAATGACCGGATCGAAGAATTGGCGGCACTGCGGGCGTTGCTAGAGGTTGAACTGGCTAGCCGCGCCTTGCCGCGTGCGCATATCGCACTGATCGACCGTTTGCAGAGCATTAATATGACCGTCGCCGAGATGGTGACGAAACGAGATGCGGTGGGATATATCCGGTCCAATCTGGAATTTCACCGCACGCTTTATTTGCGGGCCCAAGCCCCCGCGATGTTGGCTATGGCCGAAACTGTCTGGCTGCAGCTTGGCCCTACGATGCGTGCGCTTTATGGCAGACTGCGCCGTACCGAGCCGCCACATTATCACAAGCTGATCATAGCCGCGCTCAAGGCCGGGGATGAGCCTGGTCTTCGCCTTGCCGTGCGTTCGGACGTGACACAGGGCTTGCGATTGCTGGTCAGTTAAGCGACGAACCGCCTACCTGTCGAATTCGTCCCGGTCCCTGTCTGTCGTTCTGGTTTGCGCGCGTGCTCTGCGCTAGGCTGAGGCAAATCACAAACAAGAGCAGATGTCAGACATGATCAATCGACGGACCTTTTCAATCGGCCTTGGCGCGGCGGTCTTGGCGGGGTGTAGCAGCGGGGTTGCTCCGGCACGGGCGCCCGCATCACGCATGCAATCTGTCCCGAATGCAGGATATGATACCTGGGTTGCTGGTTTCAAAACCCGAGCGTCTTCTCAGGGCATCTCGCAATCCACCCTGAACCGCGCCTTTCAGGGGGCAGGTTATCTGCCCGGCGTGATTGAGCGTGATCGCAATCAGGTCGAATTCAAACGCTCGCTGGAGGATTATCTGGCCATCGCCGCCTCGGATGAACGGATCAGCACCGGCCAGCAGATGCTGCAGCGTTACAACGGCACGCTTTCTCAGATCGAAGCACAATATGGCGTCGACAAAGAGGTGGTCGTGGCCGTTTGGGGACTGGAAAGCCGTTATGGCGCGCGGCGCGGGGATGTGCCGGTGATCTCGGCTACGTCAACGCTGGCCTATGACGGGCGGCGCGGTGCGTTCTTCGAAAAACAGCTGGTGGCAGCGCTGCGGATCATTCAGGAGGGTGATACCTCGCCCTCAAACATGACCGGCAGCTGGGCCGGGGCGATGGGTCATACACAGTTCATCCCGACCTCGTATCTGGCTTATGCGGTTGATTTCACCGGTGACGGACGGCGCGATATCTGGTCCGAGGACCCGACGGATTCGCTAGCCTCAACTGCCGCCTATTTGTCGCGAGCGGGTTGGGTGCGTGGTCAACCCTGGGGCGGAGAGGTCGGCACCGTATCGGGCACGCCCGTCGCGGTTTTACAGCCGCAGGTTCCGGGACCCCAAATCGCCGTGTTCCGCAATTTCAATGTGATCAAGCGGTACAACAACTCGGACAGCTACGCGATTGGCGTCGGGCACTTGTCCGACCGGATCGCCGGGGGGGCGCCGTTCAACGTCTCGTTCGGGCCGGATGCAACGGGTCTGACTCTTGAGGACCGGAAGGACCTGCAACGCCGCCTGACGGTAGCCGGGTACGACACGCAAGGCGCGGATGGGGTGATCGGCAAGAATACCGAGGCCGCGATCAGCGGCTATCAGCGCGCGAATGGCTTGGCCGTAACCGGCATGCCTTCGGTTGAGTTGTTGCGCCGTTTGGGCGGCTGACGAGTTACGCCGCCAGTCCCTTTGAGCCAATATCCAGGAACTTCTGACGGCGGTCTTTGATCAGGGCCGCCGCGTCTTTGCCGTCCAGCTCTTTCAGCATGGCAGCGATTGCCGCGCGAACCGACTCGACCGTCTCGGGGCGACCGCGATGGGCACCGCCCTTGGGTTCGGTGATAATGCGGTCGCAGACGCCCAACTTGTAGAGGTCTTGGGCGGTTAGGCGCAGCGCTTCGGCGGCCTCACGCATCTTCTCGGAATCTTTCCAGAGGATCGAGGCGCAGCCTTCGGGCGAGATGACCGAATAGACCGAGTGTTCCAACATCGCAACGCGGTTTGCAGTGGCAAAGGCGACGGCCCCACCGGACCCACCTTCGCCGATAATAACCGAGACCAGAGGCACTCCTATCTTCAGGCACATCTCGGTCGACCGGGCAATCGCCTCAGACTGGCCGCGTTCTTCTGCCCCTTTGCCAGGATAGGCGCCGGCAGTGTCGATCAGGGTGATAACAGGCAGACCAAAGCGACCGGCCATTTCCATCAGGCGCACAGCTTTGCGATACCCCTCGGGGCGGGCCATGCCGAAATTTCGCTCGATCCGCGATTTGGTATCCGAGCCCTTTTCGTGACCGATCACCATCACTGGCTGATCATTGAACCGGGCCAGTCCGCCAATTACGGCCAGATCGTCGGCAAAGTTCCGATCCCCAGCTAACGGTGTGAATTCCGTGAACAAGGCATCGACATAGTCTTTGCAATGCGGGCGTTCTGGGTGACGCGCCACCTGACATTTCCGCCAGGGGGTCAGATCCGCATACAACTCATCCAGCAGCTTGGCGGCCTTGGCGTCCAGTGCTGCGGCTTCTTCGGCCACATCCATCTCTTCATTGGCGCGGGCCAGCGCGCGCAACTCTTCCGCTTTGCCTTCGATCTCGGCCAAGGGTTTTTCGAAATCCAGATACTGGGTCATGCCGCCTCACCTGCGTGAAATTTCCTAGCTATATGCCGTGTGGTTGCCCCGGATGCAACTCAGCAAGATTTGTGGTTCAAGAATATGCAAATTCAGTCGGGCGAGGAAGAAAGGGAAGACACCAATGGTGACCCGCTACGAAGACCGAGTGCTGCGCGTTCTGACATATATTCATGACAACCCCGCCGGGGACCTGTCACTGGATGCGTTGGCCGATGTCGCCGCAATGTCGCGCTTCCACTGGCACCGCGTGTTTCGGGCGCTGACGGGCGAGACCTGCGCGCAAGCGGTGCGAAGGTTGCGACTGCATCGCGCCGCGACCTGGCTGTTACAATCCGACAGGCCGGTGCCGCAGATTGCAGCCGAGATTGGGTATCCCAATCTCAAGTCCTTTACGCGGGCATTTTCTCAGGCCTATGGCAGAAGCCCTGCCACCTTTCGCAAAACAGGCCAAGTTCTTCCGTCGCATCCACATTTCAAAACTGGAGAATATCCCATGCATCCTGTGACGACGCGAACAGAACCCACCCGCCGCATTATTGCCCTGCCCCACAAAGGCGCTTACTCCGAAATCGGTAGAAGTTTCGAAGCCTTCGGCGCCCTGTGTGAATCCCGACAATTGTGGCCCCAGATGGGCCCGGTGATCGGAATTTACCTGGATAACCCTGAAGCAGTGCCCGCGGATCAGCTGCGCAGCTATGCCGGCGCTGAATACCGGGGTGATGAGACGCCCGAGGGTATGGAGGGTATGAACATCCCGGGTGGGAAAACGGCGGTACTGACTTTCAAAGGCCCGTATTCCGGCATTCATGCGGCCTATGACAGCCTGTTCGGAAACTGGCTTCCGACCTCGGGTGAGGAACCGGCGGATCAACCATGTTATGAGGTCTACCTCAACGATCCGCGCGAGACCCCGCCCGAGGATCTGCTGACGGAAATCTGCCTGCCGTTGAAGTGATCAGTTGGGCCAAAGAACTGGATAAAGCGATGCGACCAGCAGCCCGGCCATCGTCCAGTTAAACACCACCAACCGGCGCGGATTCGTCAGGAACCGCGCCATTTGTTGCCCCAGTACCGTCCACGTGCTGACCGAGGGCAAGTTGACCGCCCCAAAAACAAGCGCGACGACGAGAATGACATTCAGCGTCTGGCCCGGCGCATAGGCGGTTGTGGCGGTCAGGGCCATTGCCCAAGCCTTGGGGTTGACCCATTGGAACGCGGCCGCTTGCATAAAGGTCATCGGCGCACCGACCTCGGCGCTGTTCTCAGTTGGGGCTGCATGCGCAATCTTCCAGGCCAGGTACAGAAGATATACGACCGAGGCGATTTTCAGCACCGTGTAACTGATGGGATGCTGGTTAAACAGCTGAACCAGCCCAGCGCCCACCAGCAGGACCATAAAGGTAAATCCCAGACCAATCCCAAGCATATGCGGGATCGTCCGGCGAAATCCGAAATTCGCGCCCGACGCCATCAGCATCAGGTTGTTCGGCCCCGGTGTGATCGAGGAGACGAAAGCAAAGGCAATCAGGGCGAGCAGGATATCGTAGGTCATCGGACGAATATTTGCGGCAACTTACGCAAATGAAATTGCGTTCTTGTGCGCTATTACAATAACTTCACAATTAATGGCGAAAATTGATCAAATAAACCGTGATATATTGCGAGAGCTGACAGCGGATGGGCGCATTAGCAACCTGGAACTGGCGGATCGTGTTGGTCTGTCCCCTTCGGCCTGTTTGCGGCGTGTGCAGGAGTTGGAGAAGGCGGGGGTGATCTCGGGCTATCGCGCGGTCTTGAACCCGGTTGCGCTGGGCAAAGGTTTTGTCGCTTATATCGGCGTCGGTTTAGGTGAACATACCAAAGCGGCCCAGGAAGGGTTCGAACGCGCGTTGCAGCGTGCACCGGAAGTTGTCGAGTGTCACAACATCACCGGAACGATCGAGTATCTGCTGCGCGTAGAATGCGCCGACCTGCCATCCTACAAAACCTTTCATACCGAAGTGCTGGGCACGCTGCCGCACGTGACGTCGATCACCTCTTATGTGGTTATGGGGTCTCCCAAGGATCAGCGCGCTTGAGCTTGATATTGTGATCTATCACTCTCTTGCGAGGTAAAAAATCTCGTCATAGTGTTAACTCAATGACGACGCCGATGGGTCCAGCCCGAAGCAAGGCGCGCACAGGGAGATAAATATGAACTACATTCCAATAGGGGTAATGGCACCAGCCATCGCGCTTCTCGCCGGAGTTGCTGTCGCAGCCCCTTTGAAACTGCAGCCCGCTGATCCACAGCCCAGCCCCAAGGCGGGGCTGGATGTGAAATACGCCTGGGAGGGGAACCCCCCACGAAAAATTCAGAACCTGTCCAAAGTGGACTACCTTTTGAAAAAGGCCAAAGCAGGGCCGCCTTTAAAGGGGTTGGACTATCGCGATACTGAAGACGGTGACCCAGTTCTCACGTTTGATAAGGCCTACAACGTTGCTGCCGACATTACCGGTTACATCCGTTTTGATTCAGCCGGCGTCTATGAACTGGAAACATGGTCGAACGATGGGCTTGATGCGTGGATCGGTGGGCAGCAGATTGGGTATGTGAACGACCGCCAGCCATGTGAAGCCAATCAACGGACCGAGGTTGAAGTTCCGCAAGCGGGTTGGTACCCGTTAAAAATAAAGTATTTCCAGAAATACGGGTCATCCTGCCTGATGATGAAATGGGGCAAGCAGGGTGAAAGGTTCACCTGGACGCCAGATGATGTATTTGGCCGATAGTCTAATGAGCTGTTGGAAAAAGGCGCCGCAATAGGCGCCTTTTTTGTATTTGCTTAGCCGTTTGCGGCGATCAGTTCGGCCTGAGCCACGATGACTTCGGCCTGCTTGATCGATGCGATGTCGACAAGGCGGCCTTTGTAAACGGTGGCTCCTTCTCCATTGGCTTTGGCCTGCTCCATCGCGGCCAGAATCTCACGCGCTTCCGAGACGGCTTCGTCCGATGGAGTGAACACCTCGTTGGCAAGCGCGATCTGCTTGGGGTGGATCGCCCATTTGCCGACCATACCCAATGTTGCCGAGCGTTTGGCCTGAGCGATGTAGCCGTCGTCATCACTGAAATCGCCGAATGGCCCATCGACTGGCAGAACACCATGTGTGCGGCAGGCGGCGACGATAGCGGCTTGCGCCCAGTGCCAAGGGTCAGACCAGTGCTTCTCACCTTCGCGCAGCATATAGTAGTTCTCTTGCGTGCCGCCGATCCCGGTGGTCTGCATTCCCATCGATGCCGCGAAATCCGCAGCACCCAGGCTCATGGCCTGCATGCGAGGAGATGACGCTGCGATCTCTTCGACATGGGCTATGCCTGCGGCGGATTCGATAATGACCTCGAACGAGATCGGTTTGGTTCGGCCCTGTGCACGCTCGATGGCCGTGACCAGTGCATCAACTGCATAGACATCGGCCGCGCAGCCAACCTTGGGGATCATGATTTGATCCAAGCGGTCACCAGCCTGTTCCAAAACATCCACCACATCGCGGTACCAATAAGGTGTATCCAGTCCGTTGATCCGCACAGACATGTATTTCCCGCCCCAATCGATGGTGTTCAGCGCCTCGATCACATTAGCCCGCGCGACTTCTTTGTCAGAGGGTGCTACGGAATCTTCGAGGTCCAGATTGATCACATCCGCAGCAGACGCGGCCATTTTGGGAAACAATTTGGTGTTCGAGCCCGGGCCAAACAATTGGCAGCGATTTGGCCGGGCCGGTGCGGCGGGTTGGATGCGAAAACTCATCGGGACCTCGTGTGAGTAAGGAAATTACGATTTTTCTGTGAATTGGGGTATTAAATTACGCAGGCTGGTGCAACCGTGATTTTGCGCATGCGGCATTGCATGTGCAGAAACTGCGATTGTGGGATATGAAGCCGGCGATTAAAGTTTAATCACTTTGAGAATTTCGAAGATTATTGCATGTGATGTGCATCTTGCGCAAAAAAAACGCACGGTAGCGTGGCCGGGCTGGTGAATACGCGAAACGCTCGTTCGTGGGCTTCTCTAGCTTAAGCCGGAATCAGAGGAGTGCACCGCAATGATCGAGACACCGTATCTATTGTTTTTGGGCGATGCGCCCGACCTGTTGGCCGCAAAGGTTGCGATTGGTATCCGTGATTGGCGGCCGGAAAACGCGGTAGGCCAAATCCGGCTGGAGGGGTGTAAAGCTGACCTTGGGTTGACAGAAATGACGCTGGCCGAAGGTAAGGCCGCTGGTGCCAAGACGCTTGTAATCGGGGTTGCAAACCGCGGTGGCATTATCAGCGAAACCTGGAAAGAGGTTCTGATAGCAGCGCTGGAGATGGGTTATGATCTGGCATCGGGCCTGCACAACCTGCTGCGGGATGAGGGTGATCTGGTGGCCGCCGCCCAGACTCATGGCTGCACTTTGCATGATGTACGGGTGCCGACTGTGGGTTATCCGATTGCTAACGGGAAAAAGCGTACTGGCAAGCGCTGCCTTGCTGTTGGAACCGATTGTTCTGCAGGCAAGATGTACACGGCGATGTCGATGGATGCCGAGATGCGCGAGCGCGGCATGAAGTCCACATTCCGGGCCACTGGTCAAACCGGGATTTTGATCACCGGTCAAGGCGTGCCTCTGGACGCGGTCGTTGCAGATTTCATGGCGGGATCGGTGGAATACCTGACGCCTGAGAACGACCCTGATCACTGGGATCATATCGAGGGGCAAGGATCTTTGTTCCATGTCTCCTATTCCGGTGTCACCATGGCGCTGATCCATGGCGGGCAGCCGGACGCATTGATCTTGTGCCATGAACCCACCCGGACCCATATGCGTGGTCTGCCCGAGTATTCTCTGCCGACATTACAGCAGCTGCGCGACACAGCTTTGCCCTTGGCGCAGGTGGCAAACCCCGATTGTCAGGTGGCAGGTGTGTCGATCAACACACAGCATCTAAGCGAGGATGACGCTAAGGCGTATATCGCAAAGGTTGAGGCAGAATTAGGGCTTCCGACCACTGACCCTTATCGCTTTGGCGCGGGCAAGCTGGTGGACGCGCTGGCCGCTTTGTGATCTGAACATCCCGTCAGTGGCTCCCCAACGTCTCAGGCGGGCGTTTTTCAAAACGATGAAGGAGCTTGCGCGTGCAGGTAGAGGTCTCTCGTGATGTGTTCCGACTAGCGCAGGTGTTCACCATCTCGCGCGGGTCGCGGACCGAGGCAAAGGTGCTGACGGTTCGAATTTCGGATGGAACCCATCAGGGCTGGGGCGAATGTGTACCTTACGCGCGCTACGATGAGACGCTGGACTCGGTTGAAGCCGAGATCGCGGGCATGCCGTCCGAGTTCACGCGTGAGACGTTGATGGATTTGCTTCCAGCAGGGGCCGCGCGGAACGCTGTTGATTGCGCGCTGTGGGATCTGGAGTGCAAACGCGCAGGCAAGCGGGCTTGGGAATTGGCTGGTCTGCCGGTTCCGGGTCCTGAGATCACGGCCTATACGCTGTCGCTGGCAACGCCCGAAGCGATGCAGGTTCAGGCGGCTGAGAATGCGCATCGTCCTTTGCTGAAGATCAAGCTGGGCACGCCCGATGATATGCCCCGACTAGAGGCCGTACGGGCTGGCGCGCCGAACTCGACCATCATCATTGATGCCAATGAAGGCTGGTGCGCCGAGGTCTACGCCGACCTCGCGCCGCATCTGGTGCGGCTGGGCGTCGCGCTTGTTGAGCAGCCTTTGCCCGCAGGCGAAGATGACGCGCTGATCGGGATGGACCGGCCTGTGCCCGTTTGTGCGGACGAATCCTGCCATGATCGGGCCAGCCTGCCCGGACTGAAGGGCAAGTATGATGTGGTCAATATCAAGCTCGACAAAGCCGGGGGGTTGACTGAGGCACTAGCGCTGCGCGAGGCGGCATTAGCCGAAGGCTACAAAATCATGGTCGGCTGCATGGTCGGCAGCTCTCTGGCCATGGCCCCTGCGACACTGTTGGCGCAGAATGCAATGGTTACAGACCTTGACGGCCCGCTTCTGTTGGCCGAAGACCGCGACACACCGCTTACTTTTGATGACGCCGGGGTGCATCCGCCAGAAGTGAGCCTCTGGGGCTGAGGAGACAACACATGACCCGCACTGTTTACGTGAATGGCGACTACTTGCCTGAGACCGAGGCCAAGGTATCGATATTCGATCGTGGGTTTCTAATGGCTGATGCGGTGTACGAGGTGACCAGCGTTCTGGACGGCAAGCTGATCGACTTCGAAGGTCATGCGGTGCGCCTGAAACGGTCACTGGACGAATTGCAGATGGCCGAGCCCTGTAGCAAGGACGAACTGCTGGAGATTCATCGTAAACTGGTGGAACTGAACGGTATCGAAGAAGGTTTGGTTTACCTGCAAGTCTCGCGCGGCAGCGATGGGGACCGGGATTTTGTGTTCCCGTCCGAGGATACAAAACCGACGCTGGTTCTGTTCACGCAAAACAAGCCGGGTCTGGCAGACAGCCCTGCCTCGCGCAAAGGTGCAAAGATCATCTCGATCGATGACATCCGCTGGGGTCGCCGTGATATCAAGACCACGCAATTGCTGTACCCCTCGATGGGCAAAATGATGGCTAAGGCGGCTGGGTGTGATGATGCTTGGATGATCGAAGACGGCTATGTGACCGAGGGCACCAGCAACAACGCCTATTTCGTAAAAAACGGCAAGATCGTCACGCGCCCCTTGTCCAATGACATCCTGCACGGCATCACCCGCAAGGCTGTTCTGCGATTGGCGGCTGAGGCGCAGATGGAAGTTGAAGAACGCCTGTTCACCATTGATGAAGCCAAAGAGGCGGATGAGGCCTTTACCACTTCGGCCAGCGCCTTCGTCATGCCAGTGGTTGAGATCGACGGCGTCACTCTGGGCGACGGCACGCCGGGGCGGATCGCCAAGCGCTTGCGCGAGATTTATCTGGATGAAAGCCGAAAAGCGGCAATCTAATCAAAAAGACCCGCCAATCCGGCGGGTCTTACCCTATGAGCCTCAGTCTTTTTTGCCCACATTCTCTTCGAAGGCGGTATTGAATGCGGCCTGTTTTTCCGCGCTAGCCTCGGTCTGGTAGTTGGCCTTCCACTCATCCATGGTCATGCCGTAGAAAGCTTGACGCGCCTCGTCCTTGCCCATCTCGATGCCTTTTTCATTCGCAGCTTCCTGATACCAGCGTGACAGGCAGTTGCGACAGAACCCTGTCAGGTTCATCATGTCGATATTCTGAACGTCGGTCCGGTCTTCCATCAGGTGCTTTTGCAACCGACGGAAAGCCGCGGCCTGAAGTTCGATTTCGGTTTGCTTGTCCATGGTCTGGCTCCGGAATATAGGATGCGATTTCTTTCTGACCTAGCGTTCTGGCGTCTTTGTTTCAACAAGCTCTGTGTCATGCCAGCCTCAGGGCCAGCCACGGGATGATGCAGAAGATCAACGTCAGTATCTTGTAGTTGGCCAGATACCGAAAATAGGCACGTCGCACGTCTGGGCGTTCCATTTGGAACATCCGGCCATGAATACCGGCTATCCAGCCCTGCATCAGAACAATCACAAGGGTCGAGAACAGCAAAACCGCGATGTTGAGCAGCGCCATCCAGCCAAAGACAGTTGTCAGAAACTCCTGTGTCATGGTCACCTCCATCTGCCCTGAATATGGGGGCTAAATGGAGGTCTCACAATGACGTGGATCAAAGGTCGCTGGCCACCAAGGCGTCCTGCAGGATCACCGCCAAGCGTTCGGCCCAGGCCCGTTGTCCGGTGTGGTCTGCGATCAGATCATTGCGCAGCTCGATCAGGGCGTTTGGCCGATTGTGGGCTGTCCCATGTTTGTCAATTGCATCGCCGGGGAGGACGCCGGTGTAAGGTTCGTTTACACCAACGCAGAGATCATCTTCTACCCCGAGCCTATCGATCAGTGGGCGCGAAAACCTCTCATCCGGTGTGTGCAGAACGCCGACATGCCAGGGGCGCGGCTCGCGGCCCCTGAGTTGTCGGGTGAAAGAATGCATCGAAATGATGATGGCATCCGGTTTGCTGGCCAGCTTTTCAAGCGCATCGTGATACGGGCGATAGCATTGGTTCAAACGCCGCTCTCGCTCGGCCATGTCTGCATGACGATTGCCGGGGATGATTGAGCCGTCATAGAGTTTCATCAAAAGGGTCGGATCATCCTCGCCCCGGTTGGGGTCGATTACCAGCCGCGAAAAATTGGCGGCGATGACCGGGGCATTCAGATGCTCCCCCAGATGTTTTGACACCTCATATGCGCCGACGTCATAGGCGATGTGACGCTCCATATCCTCGCGTGGAAGGCCCAGATCTCCGCCATTGATCTCTGGCGGGACGGTGTTGGTTGCGTGGTCGCAGGTGATCAGCCAACGGGAGGAGCGATCCTCGCCGTGCACAAAGTAAGGAGAATACGTCATAAGCCTGTCATCAAGTTTGCCGCAGGTGTAGGGCAGTTGCGTCAAAAAGGGAATTGCGCAATAAGCATCCCAACAACTGTTTGCGGTAACATTTTGTGACTGCCGAGGGACGAGGAGAGCACAAACAATGCGACGCCTTAGAAATGTAAAAATCGTGGCGACGCTGGGACCGGCGTCCAATGACTATGACACCATCCGCGCTTTGCACGAGGCCGGGGCAGATGTGTTCCGCCTGAACATGAGCCATGGCAGCCATGATGAGATTCGTGAACGGCACCGGATCATACGGCAGGTGGAAAAGGACCTGGACAGCCCGATTGCAATTCTTGCGGACCTTCAGGGCCCCAAGCTGCGGGTTGGTGTGTTTGCCAATGACGCTGAGGAATTGGTTGAAGGGGCATCCTTCCGTCTGGATCTTGACCCTGCTGCAGGTGATGGCGCACGCGTTTGCCTACCGCATCCCGAGATTTTTGCTGCGTTGGAGCCTGGTGCACACCTTCTGGTAAACGACGGTAAGATTCGACTGATAGTCGATGAATGCGGTCAGGACTTCGCGAATTGCACCGTTGAAATCGGCGGTACGATTTCGAACCGCAAGGGCGTGAACGTTCCGGACGTCGTGCTGCCCGTGGCGGCTTTGTCAGCAAAAGATCGGGATGATCTTGAGTTTGTCTGCCAATTGGGCGTCGATTGGTTGGCGCTGAGCTTTGTACAGCGGGCCAAGGACGTGTTCGAGGCGCGCGCGCTGGCCGATGGCCGCGCCGCGATACTGTCGAAGATCGAAAAACCTGCTGCGGTTGAAGCCTTTGATGACATTCTGGATGCCTCGGACGGCATCATGGTCGCTCGCGGTGATCTGGGTGTAGAACTGCCCGTTTCTGCGGTGCCACCGATTCAGAAGCGTCTGGTGCGCAAATGCCGTGGTGCAGCAAAGCCTGTGATCGTGGCAACCCAAATGCTGGAAAGCATGATTGAAAGCCCGATGCCGACACGCGCCGAAGTGTCCGACGTGGCCACCGCCATCTATGAAGGCACGGATGCCATCATGCTCAGCGCGGAATCTGCGGCTGGGTCCTACCCAATCGAAGCGGTGCAGACCATGAACAAGGTCGCTATCGAGGTTGAGGCTGATCCAACCTATACACAGATCATTGCAGCCTCTCGCACAGCAAAGGGCACTACTGTGGCCGATGGGATCGTGGCTGCTGCCCGTGAAATTGCCGAGAAGACTGAGATCAAGGCAATCTGTTGCTTTACACAAAGCGGCACCACCGCGTCACTGACAGCGCGGGAACGGCCCGGTGTGCCGATCATTGCCATGACCTCTCTGATGGGGACTGCGCGCCGGTTGTGCCTCAGTTGGGGCTGCAATTGCGTCATGACACCCGAGCTTGAGCGTTTCAAAAGCGCAGTGGTCAATGCAGCCCGCGCGGCCCGCGCCGGTGGATTTGCCTCAGAGACCGATCAGATCGTGGTTACCGCAGGCGTGCCTTTCAACGTGCCTGGCACCACCAATATCTTGCGCGTGGCACCCTGCGACGAACGCCTTATCTACAGCACTGATCCAGAATAACGGGGCACTTCAGTTGCTTCAAAACGGCCCGCTTTGCGTTGCAGAGCGGGCCATTTTACCAAGAATCTCCTGATTTCTAAGCGAATTTTGTCCGTTTAGGGCGAATCTTGCAGATTGTATTTCATTTTCCGGTGGAAATTCCCGATAAAGGCCCTAGGGCGATCACTCAACATGTTCCAGGTTCCGGTCGCCCACCGGGGGCACGGGCCCCGGATAACAACCATAAATGGAGGAACGAAATGACAAACAAAATTGTCATCGGACTGGATGGGACAGAGACCGGAGAACGCGCGCTCACCTTCGCCAAGGAATTGGCCAAAGGGATGGGTAGCTGCGAGCTTCTGGTGGCCTATGTCATCGAATGGTCGCCTTACACATTCCAGACCCCAGAAGAAAACGCCCAACGTCACAAACGGCGCGAAGAGGAGCTTGAACTGGCGACAACGCGCATCGTCACCCCTGCGGTGGACGGCCTCAAGGCAGCGGGCTTCACAGCTCAAGGCGTGGTGCGTCACGGAGACGTGGCAGAAACGCTGAATGCGATCACGGTTGAAAACAACGGCTCGCAGATTGTCGTTGGCCGATCCTCGGCCGACGGTATCAAAAAGCGCATCTTTGGCAGCTCGACGCAGAATCTGGTGATGCATGCCGACGTGCCTGTCACAGTTGTGAATTGAGGGGGCAGAACAATGAAAACTTTGAAACTACTTACTCTGCTTGTCGCATCCTTGTTCACGGCAAGCGCTGCTCTGGCGCAAGAGGCACCAGGATTAGATGATCGGATCAATCAGGCCTTTGCCGAATTAACAGGTCCATTCGTAAATACAATCTTCGCGCCATTCCCGGGAACCAGCTTTCCCTGGATCGTAGGTTGGCTGGTCGTCGCGGCATCGGTTTTCTCGCTGTATTTTGCCTTCGTGCAATTTCGCTTCTTCGGTCATGCGATCCGGCTGGTGAAGGGTGATTATTCGGATCCCAATGACGCGGGTGAGGTCAGCCACTTTCAGGCCTTGGCAACAGCTCTGTCCGGTACAGTCGGCCTTGGGAACATCGCCGGTGTGGCAGTTGCCATTGGCATCGGTGGACCGGGCGCAACCTTTTGGATGATTCTCGCCGGTCTTTTGGGTATGGCCTCAAAATTCACCGAATGTACGCTGGGCGTGAAATACAGAAATGAGTACGAAGACGGTACGGTTTCCGGTGGCCCGATGTACTATATGTCCAAAGGGTTCGACGAACTTGGCCTGCCAGGTGGCAAAATTCTGGCGATTCTGTTCTCGATCTTCTGTATTCTGGGCGCGCTTGGTGGCGGGAACATGTTCCAGGCCAATCAGGCTCACCAGCAGATCGCAGGCATCGTCGGCGACTATCCCGGCTGGATCACAGGCATTGTGTTCGCTGTGGTGGTGTTCCTCGTTATCGTGGGCGGTCTGAAGTCGATCGCGCGCGTGACCGAGAAAGTCGTGCCCTTCATGGGGGTCATGTATGTCGCCGCTGCTTTGGTGATCATCATCATGAACGCCGACATGATTGGCTGGGCCTTTGGTCAGATCTTTACAGGTGCCTTCACCGGGCTTGGTGTTGCAGGCGGCATGGTTGGTGCGCTGATTCAGGGCTTCAAACGTGCGGCGTTCTCGAACGAAGCCGGCGTTGGCTCTGCTGCGATTGCCCACTCGGCTGTTCGGACCAAGGAGCCGATCACCGAGGGCTTTGTGTCTCTACTGGAGCCATTCATCGATACGGTTGTCATCTGCACCATGACCGCTTTGGTGATCATCATCACCCAGCAGCTGCTCATTGATCCAGAAACCGGAAACTACTTGCTGAACGAAGCAGGCAGCGCGATTGCAACCGTTGATGGCAATACCGGCGTCAGCCTGACCTCGGCAGCCTTTGGCAGCGCCTTCAGCTGGTTCCCGTTCATCCTGGCGATTGCGGTGGTGCTGTTTGCGTTCTCGACCATGATCAGTTGGTCCTACTACGGCCTCAAGGCCTGGACCTATCTGTTCGGCGAAGGCCACACCAAGGAACTGGTGTTCAAGATCATCTTCTGCATCTTCGTTGTCATCGGTGCGGCGGCCAACCTTGGCCCGGTCATCGACTTCTCGGATGCGGCGATCTTTGCGATGGCGGTTGTGAACGTCTTTGCGCTCTACTTCCTGATGAAAGTGGTGCGGCAGGAGCTGGCCTCCTACGCTTCACGGCTGCAAAGCGGTGAGATCCGCAAGTTCGAGCACTAAGCAATCTCACCGGGGCGGCCTACGTCGCCCCGGTGCCTCTGACCGCCGTCGGAATCCGCGGATTCTGGTCAAAACCCCCTTGCCAGCATGACAGAACTTGCGTAAACGGCGCATCTGTTGCGTGACCGGCCGAGATGGCATGCCGAGTCGCGTTTGAAACCGAACCCGAGTGAAGGAGACGGAAATGCCTAAGATGAAGACCAAGTCGAGCGCCAAAAAGCGCTTTAAGGTGACTGCGACCGGTAAGGTCCTTGCTGGCCAGGCCGGCAAACGGCACGGCATGATCAAGCGGACCAAAAAGTTCATCCGCGACGCCCGTGGTAACACCACCCTGTCCGCCCCCGACGCAAAGATCGTCAAGGGCTACATGCCCTACGACCGCTAAGAGGAGATTAAGAGATGTCCCGCGTTAAAGGTGGAACCGTAACTCACGCCCGTCACAAGAAGGTCATCAAGGCCGCCAAAGGTTACTATGGCCGCCGCAAGAGCACCTTCAAAGTTGCCCGTCAGGCCGTCGACAAGGCCAACCAGTATGCAACCCGTGACCGTAAGAACCGCAAGCGCAACTTCCGCGCGCTGTGGATCCAGCGTATCAACGCTGCCGTCCGTTCGCATGACGAGGCTCTGACATATTCCCGCTTCATCAACGGCCTGAACCTGGCCGGTATCGAAGTGGACCGCAAAGTTCTGGCCGACCTGGCCGTGCACGAACCGGAAGCGTTCGGCGCGATCGTCGCCAAAGCTCAGGCTGCTCTGACCGCCTGACCCTCTGAACAGAGACAGTGAAAGAATGGCCGTCCCATTTGGGGCGGCCTTTTTTCTGTCCTCAGAGAAAGGTCGCAAGACACAGGTCTTAAGCTCATGATGCACTGAGTCCGCGCTGTGCAACGCACTGCCTGGCGGCGATGCGTGATCTGGTTCGGCAAGCAGACAGATCACCGGAGGGTAGAGACACAACACGGTCAGTGCCCGAAGCTATGCCTCTCAGCCATCGCTCTCGCAGCTATGGTTAGTCTCTGCCAAAACGTTGATGCATCAAATGTGCTGATACGCGACGAGCGTTGCGCCCGAGGTTTGGGGTGCCAAAACAATTGCATGTGACCGGACGCTGAACTGATCTAGCGGTTGTATAAAATCTCATTTGCTCCTTTTTTCAGCATGAGTGAACAGGCAACCAACTGTTGCATGGAAATGAACTCATCGGGCTTGTGACCCTGTTCAGCCATGGACCCTGGCCCGCAAACAACCGTCTCCACCCCAAGTTCGGATAAAATCCCCGCCTCGGTTCCAAAGGCAACGTGGGTTGTGCCGCCACCACACTAGGATTGTACCAGTGAGACCACCGGCACAGAGCCTGCGATCGACAGCCCGGGATATCCTGCCAACCTCTCAAGTGTGATTTGAGCGGCTGGTGGAAAGCTCGCTATAACCGCGTTGGCTGCTTGCTGTAGCTGTGCCTCGAAGCTATCCGGGTCATCCTCTGCCAAATGTCTGAACTCAAACAAAAGTGTTGCTTTGTCGGGCACCAAATTTAGAGCTGCACCGCCTAAGAGCTGCCCCACATGAAAGGTGGTGTAGGGCACATCATAAGCGTCGTCACGGCTTCCGGTTTGTCGAACCGTTTGCTGCATCTGGCGTATCTTTTCGACAAAACCAACAGCCACATAAAGTGCGTTGACAAAATGGGGTGCCAGCGCAGAGTGGCCGGCCTCACCACGAATGTCGGTTCGGTATGCGCGCTTCCCCTTGTGGCCAATCGCCACCTGCATCTCGGTCGGCTCGCCCACGATGGCCAATTTCGGACGTCCCAGTAGCGGAAGCAATTGGCCTTTCATACGCGAAATCCCGACACATCCGATTTCTTCGTCATAGGAAATCAAGAGCTTCAAAGACGCTCGAAGGTCGTGGTGTTGCACGGTATCAGCAAAAGCCAACATTTCCGCCAAAAAGCCTTTCATATCAGTCGTTCCACGCCCGAACAGCCGACCACCCTGCCGTGTCAGTTTGAAAGGGGGAGCGCTCCAAACCTGACCATCGACCGGCACAACGTCAGAATGCGCAGAAAGTAGTAGCCCCCCTTCAACTGACGGACCAATTTCGGAAAAAATACCCGCCTTCGGCTCGTTCGCGTCTGCAATGCGCTGCACGCGGAACCCGCGAGAACGCAGAAAGTCCTCAACAAAGGCAATCATGGCGAGATTTGAGCGATCACTCACCGTTTCAAACGCAATCAATCGCTCCAGCACCTCCAGTGAAAGCGTCACGTTAGCGCCTCCCCTCCTATGCCTTCGAAGGCGCCAGAACTGGCCTGATTCTGAGCGTAGTCGATAAACGCCCGCACGGTGCGGGATTTGTCCGCGCCATGTGTGGTCAAAAGGCCCATGCGCAATGACCGGACGGGCCCTGAAATCGGAACGCAGACCAGAGGGCTGCCATCCGGCGAAACATCGCTTTGCGGCCGCACATTGGCAATTGAATAGCCAAAGGCGTTGCCCACCATTGACCGCATCACGGCCATGTCGCGCGTCCGTTCTACGATCCGGGGCTGCAAGGAAGAGGCTGTGAACAAAGACAAAAAATAGTCGGTGCTGATCGGCAAGTCGAGCAGAACCATCGGCAAGTCTGCCAGATCAGCCATCGACACAGATGTTCGCTGAGCCAGCTCGTGCCCAGAATGCAGCAATGCAAAGGGATAAAGACGCACAAGCCCGATGAAGTTGAGGTCCGTCGGGATGTCCATGTCATAGGTGAGCGCAATGTCGATCTCAGAACGTTGCAACGCATTCAAGATCTCTGCCTGGTTCAGTTCTCGTTGGATAACCCTGACATCCGGATAAACGGTTTCAAACCCGCGCCGCATCCGTGGCAGGACCAGTTGCGCGAAGGTGAGCAAGCAGCCCACCGCCAGAGGGCCGCGCGCAGTGCCAGAGATTTCGGCGGCAATGCTCGTGATTTCCCGTGCGCCATTTAGGACCTGGCGCGCTTGTTCGAAGACTCTTTGTCCGCCTTGGGTCAAAGAAAGGCCCTGAGCGTGCTTGATCCTCCCCGCCCTGTCGGCACCTTGAATGGTCGCTGTTTCGAGACAGTCTCTCCCGGCTTTGGTTGTTCGACTACCTACTTCGGTTCCAAGTTTCGTAAACACCAAGATAGGTTCACTCACCTATTAGGTGCCCTTACGCAACTTCGAATTGAATTGAAACAGTCAACCCAGGTGAATTGTTTGTGGCCGTTAAGAGCGATGAATGGTGGTCTGCGATCGCTTTCACCAGCGCCAAACCCAAACCATTCCCAACACTGTTCCGTTCACTTTCCAGTTTATAGAAGGGAACAAAAAGCTTACCAAGTGTGTTCTCGGGGACGCCAGGGCCATCGTCAACAACCGAAAGCGTAATGGTGCTTTCTTCTTGTTCTACAGTTAGGAGAATTCTGGAATGTTCCGGACAATGATCAATAGAGTTCTGCAAGAGGTTTGCACAGAGCTGTTTCAGCATACCCTCATCGCCTTCGATAAGCGTGCGCCCTGCTTGGTTCTCCGCAAATCTAAGGCTTTGTCCTTTCACTTCCGCCAGTGGGATCATGTTCTCAACAGCTTCTCTACCTAGTCTATTCAAATCCAGATAGCTGAACGCCTTGGAACTGTTGCCTTCTTCGATGCGATTGATCCGCAAAACTGTTTCAAATGTCCATTTAAGACGATCAAGTTCAGATTGAATTTGATCTATAGCTTCGACAGATTGACCGTCCGATTGCAGTGAATCCTTCGCCTTCTGAAGTGCGATGTATGCATGGGTGAGCGGGTTTTTCAAATCGTGTGCAATGGCAGCGGCGGCTGATCGCGTCGTGGACATCAAGGATGTTAGGTTCTCGAGATGACCGTTCATCAGCTGTGCAACTCGATCTATCTGATCGTTATTCTTGCCGACAGGGAGTCTCGCTTTGACTTCCCCTCTTGAGACTTTGTTGAGCGTCTTCGCCATTTGATCGAGCTTGCGATAAGTTCTTATGCTGGTGATGTAGCCCACCAACAGAGTACACAGCGTTGCCACAAGCCCGATTACTATCAACGACCAAGCCAACGATCGAAGTGTGCTTTTGACAAACGCAAGATCGCGACCAACCACGATTACAAAGCCACGGTAGGATTGCACATTTACCCGATGGCTACGTTTTTCACCCCCCAAGTTAATGCCATCATCCTCAATTTCTCCCCAGCCGCGAAAGGATGGGTATTCGTCGATGTTTCCTGCCAGACGCTTCCCCTGTTTGTTGAACAGGCCAATCAAACTCGTGTCAAACGGCAACCAGAGTGTCGCGTCATCAATCGCTTGTACAACGTCGGAATCGTTGTCGTTGTCGTCCAGAATTTCCTGAATGAAACGCATTTCATCGATTAACAACGAGTCCATTTCACGCTGCAAATCGCCACGAATTTTTTCAAAGGTTAAAAATGCCAATGCTGCAACCGAAAAAAGTATGACCACCGCTGCATACAACGCGGTAGTAAAAGCTGCTCCAGATACAATGTTTGAGCGTTTCATTTTTCTTCAGTCCGGTTTTTGTGTCGTCACCATTTGGTTCGGCTAGCGACGAACCTGTTCTGGCGGATCAAGTATGTGATCTGAGGGTTTTAGCTGCATTTTCAGTCGAAAAATGGGGAATTTGGCCGAATGTGTTGCAACACTAGCGATGCAGACCCAACGAAGTTCAGTAAAGTCGATGCGTTGGCGTCCATACAAGCTGCACTCGATTGCGCACAGCGAGCCACTTTTGACAGTCAGTTCACAGCCGGCTTCCGGAAGCAACAAAAAGCCAAGTTTAAGCGAACTTACAACGCGCCCTTCCGAGGGGGAGGAAGGGCGCGGTGCTTTGACTGAGAGAGGCGTGCTTACGAGTGAGTGGTCCGTGTCTTCACGGTACCGGTAATACCCTCAAGGAGGGGTACGAGTGCTTCCTCAGTCGGGTATTCGCATTCAGTTCCGAACCTGACGGCATCTTTTGCAACGTGATCTTTCCAGCGGGTTTTCACCATCCTTACGTTTTTGAAAGGGTTTTGCGATCTACCCTGCGAACACCGAGTGATTTGCATTGATCATTCACTCTTTGTGCAGTGCCCATGATCTTCGATTGGTGTGGCACTATGAGTGGACAACTCATAGGTCATGGTTGGGAAGTGGAGCACCAACGTCCAGACTTCGTCAGGCTTGACGTGGATGAATGTCACGCCGTCCAGACCGTGTGCGACCGAGGCTGTGCCTTCTGTATCCTGCACTATTAGTCGCGCTTCTGAGAGGTCAGTATCCTGAAAAACCTGAACTACTTCTCCGTTTGTTTCTGACTTGCATTGGAATACTGTCGCGCCCGCCGTCGCGGCACTCGCAGGCAAGAGCGCCATTAGGAATATTGCATTATTTATCATTGTGTTTCCGATCAAAGAGGTTGAGCTTTCAGGCCTGAGTGGTCCTGGTGATGGTTAGAATTCTGAGCTGCACAAATCTTCCGCTTGTGTTCAGGCCGCAATCGGAGGCTTCCCGAAGCTCACGCATACCCGCAGGCCCGGTTTGTTGTTTTCTGCGGTGATAAGTGCGCCGTGCTGCATCGCGATGGCCTTAACAAGCGATAGGCCAAGTCCATTTCCGGCGTCGTTTTTTGGGTGGTCAGCTCGGAAAAACGCGTCAAAAATCTTGTTGATTTGTGGGTCTGGAACCCCCGGTCCATTGTCTTCAACAACCAGCTGTATCGCTTCAGTCGTGGCCGTAAGGGAAATCCTGATCCAACACCCAGAAGGGCAAAACCGGAGTGAGTTATTCACAAGATTGACGAGCAGCCGTTTAAGCATGTTTTCATCGCCTCGTATCAAAATCGTGTCGGCGTTGTAGTCTGCGGTGATGTGTTTACCTGCTTCTGCCGCAACCGGATGAAACGCCTCTGCCACACTCTCAACGAGCGCACTTAAATTGACGGTTTGGAAGCTTACTTCATGGCCGCCTGCCTCGATCTGAGATACTTTGAGTACTGTGTCGAAGACAGTTCTGATGCGCCTAAGGTTTTTCTCTAAATCACCAAGGCCTGGACGCGGGTCGCCACCATATTCAACTTCGCTATACACCTTTTGTAGCGCCATGAACCCGTTCGTTAGTGGGCCCCTCAAATCGCGGGCAATTGTGACTGCAGCGGTTTGAGAACAGTTGGGTGAGCTCGAAATCCAATCGAGACGTCGGTTGATCATATGGTAAATTCGATCGCATAGGTCGCTTGTATCTGACACGGGAAGACGAAAATTGACATCTTCTTGAAAGACTTGGTCGAGGTTTCGCTCAATCCATTGGAGTTTTCGGATGTTTTGAGCACTGAAGTAGTAGCCAAGACCCAGGACAGCGGCAGTTATCGAAAGCGTCAGCAGCAACAACCCTCCCCAAAGGGTTTTCAAAGCCTGATTAAGTGTTGTCAGGCTACGGGCGACCACTGTGCGATACCCAAGATACTCTGATACATGGAGAAGATAGACAGGGGCGGTCCCACCGATTTTCAAAAAATCTGGATCGACTTCGTGCCAACCTATCGTTTCGGGTGTTTTCGCAATTGATCCAGCAAGTGCTGAACCGTTCTGGTTAAACAGCGCGACGACGTGAAGCCCAGTTCGATTGGGACTATTCAAATGTTCAATTGCTCGCTGAACTGCGTCCGAGCCGCCGTCCTGTAAGATCTCATGAAGCAGGAGCTCTTCGTCGAGGATTTGTTGCTGGAGATCACTGCGAAGCCTGTCTGCAAGCGCTAAGTAGGCAGCATAGCCAAACACAGCAGTTATGATCCAGACTATCAATGCCGCGAAACAAGCTGATCGGAACGGGGCACCTGAGAGAATGCTAAAGCGGCCCATGAAGGCTGTATCCAACGTTTCGAGACGTGTGCAAAAGTGGCGTCTCGAAGGGTTTGTCGATCTTCGACCTCAAGCGACTTATATACGTCTCGATCACGGTCGAATTTGGATCAAAGTTGTAGTCCCAGACTTGCTCCAAAAGCATGTTGCGTGTCACGATCCGACCGGCATTCCGCATCAAAACTTCCAACAGCGCAAATTCACGAGGTAACAACTCTATTGTAACGTCTTGCCTTTTAACCACTCTGCTAAGCAGATTCATCGTTAGATCGTGGACGTGAAGCTCAGTTGAGGCAATGCTGGTCGGCTGTCGTCTGATAATGCTGTTTAGGCGCGCCAGAAGTTCTGAAAAATGAAAAGGCTTAACCAGGTAATCATCCGCCCCTTCGGTCAAACCCTCAACTCTGTCCTGAACGTCGCCTATTGATGTGAGGAACAAAACTGGAGTCTGTTTCTTCGCTGCCCTCAGCGCCTTGAGAACAGATAGACCATCCATTCCAGGCAACATACGGTCTAAGACTATGGCGTCACATTCGTTGTACAAACAATACGAAAGAGCATCTCGGCCATCATCATACCACTCCACACTGAAGCCGTTCGCTCTCAGCCCGGAGTTGACAAAATCGGCGGTCTTTTTGTCGTCTTCTGCGACGAGTATTTTCATTTTAAGACCTCCGACTCTATCGTTGGATCCGTTTATCGCAGTTACCAATGCGGGGTTAACTGAACTCCGCCATAACGGGATGGCTAAGTCCATTTGGCATTTCGTTACAGACTAGAGGCTGAGCGTTTCTTCGACAGCTTTTACTTGTAGTCGGGCGAGACCCAGATTGGCGGTCTTCTTGTCTAGCGCGACGTACACAAAAATGTTTGGGTTTTTGTCCAGTGGACGAACCAGGTGAAACTGTTTGCCAAGCGTGATCAGAATGTCTTCGATAGTATCGTTAAGCTTCAAAGCTTCAATTGCCTGAAGTTTGGCACGGACGACTTCAACATTTGCTGCCCCTGCGGTATCAAGATCAAACTTGGAACCGCCCTCTGTACCCAGAGTAAGGCCAGTATCACTGTCGACGAGGCACGCCCCCAGAAGACCTTTGATTTCACTTAGTTTGGAAATGTCCAACGACATGTTTGGCTCCTTTTTGGCCTTGGAATTGTTGGTCTGAACCACACCAGACGCTTTATTGTCTGGGCCGGCTCCGTTGTTTGCGGGTGGAATGGTGATTACGTGCCTTTGAACCAGGCCAAATCTCTCGTTAAATCTGGCCAGCACTGAGGTGGCCTCATCTTTGGGTCTCGACATTTACAATCCAATTCTCGTTGTGATCGTGGAAGTAGAACGTCGAACTGGGTGACTGTTGTTTCGAACTGCTTGGGCGTGAAGAAACACCTGATCAACCAATCTTTCATCCAAACAAGGGAGATCTCTTTTTCTTTGATGGGGAAGACACTTGGGTTCTGATGTGACTTTCAAAATTGTTGCACTTGGGTCTCGGGAGCTGTTCTGGCCTCTGTGCAAAAAACTCAACGCGATAACGCAGGCTGGGGCCATGTATTGGGCAGTGTTGGTTGAAAGAGCCAATACACTTTCCGGACCCATAAGGAATGCGGGCCACAAATGTCCGAGTTCGAAAAGAACGCCAGCCAAAACAGGTAGAACAGAACTCAGCATCAGACCTTCGCCTCGTTACCAAACGACTAAGTGGTCCGTAGAGTATCCAGAGTTTTAACCAACCTTTCAGAAAGCTTAAACATTTGTAAGAATTGATTTTTACGTTGACGGAAAATAGAAGCTTCAGCGCAAATGGTTCATCAACCGGCCTTGCGAGTATTCAGACGCCGACTGTGGCTCAACGTTGAAACAACTTGGTAGGCCCCCTAAGGGTGAGAGCAAGCAAGCTGTTGGTCTATTGAAGAAAGTCGTTAGGCTTCCTGACAAATTACGCGATGGCGTGGACTCCACGCCGAATGCCTGCAAGGCACTACATAGCGTCGCCAAAATTCATCTGACGTTCATCAGAAGAATATCAGCGTTTCATCCGAGCACGCTAACTTGTTCTACTGAGATAGAAAAACTTGGCTCTCAAGGAACACTCGTCGGTTAAAAGGATATCTTTGTTGTTAGATCGACGCGAGGCGGCGACGTGCAGAAAAAGGACATTCAACCATATATACTGCTCGTTCGTTTTTGCCCTTATCCTGATAATCGGCATTGGTTTATCGGCGAAGGCCTCTGCACAGACAGCAAGTTTTCGCTCTGTCGATACAAATTCCGATGGCGTTCTCAGTTTCAATGAACTCGTCGCTGCATTCGGGGAAGCAGGCGCACGCAGGTTGATTGAGGATATCGACCGAGATGGTGACAACCGGATTTCAATCAGAGAACTGCGGCAAAGCTCGGACGACAAGAATGATGATCGAAACGGACGCGGAGGAGAGCGAGACGACGACCGTGATGACGACGAAGGAGATGATAACGGCGATGACAACGATGGGGATGATGGAGGCGATGACGATTGATCATCGACGAGCCATTGCCAAACGTTAAATTCACCCCACCCATCTCTCTCAATACGGGTTCAATCCTGGGTGAAGCTACCACTAAGCTAAGTTTGCGCACAAAACTGCCGCCCGAACAATGCTTTCATCTGCTGTTCATTCAATCGCATAAGGTCCCTTCATACGCCTTTGCAACCTTTCTCACACGGTGCTGACAAAGTGAAACCATGGACACGTCAGCCACGGAGCAAAGCATGAAACAGTTTCCCCCAATCCCCCTCAATGCCTGCGAAATCGCAAAATGGGCATTCACGACTCGCCGCGTTGATCGGTCGGATGTCCACGGCTTCAGCACACAGATGAACAGTGCTAAACCAGGTGATCTGATCCTTTGCGAGATCGTCGAGATCGGGCACCATAAGAAAATACAGTTGGCCGAGCGGCGGGTCTCAACCAGCTATCCGGGTGACTTTGTAGTTCTATGCCTGGGCGATCGATATGCGCCGGACCAGTTCCTTGCGAGTGCTGTTGTCGACGATGATCACATAGATCTGGTCGCAGGTGGCGGTGTTGTTGGTCGGGTGGATGCCGCACATACCCGCATGGAGGACCCCACGCGGTTGAAACCCCTAGGCCTTCTTACCAACGCCCAAAACCGGGTGATCAATATCGCGGACTACGCTCTGCCCCAATTGCCAGCGAATGACCAAGTAACTGTTATCGGCGTTTTTGGGGCATCGATGAATTCCGGCAAGACAACCGCTGCATCAAGCCTGGGCCATGGCTTGATGCGCTCGGGTTACTCAGCGTCGGGTGTCAAAGCCACAGGTACCGGGGCATTTGGTGATTTCAACAGTTTTGAGGACGCAGGCGCGCCCGCACTTGATTTTACGGATGTCGGAATGGCGACAACCTATCGGATGCCTCTGGACAAGATCGAAATTGGTTTCGACACTCTGGTTGCCACAGCTGCATCGCGAGGGTCTGAGGTGGTGGTCGTTGAAATCGCGGACGGTGTTTTCCAGCAGGAAACGCGCGCAATTCTGCGATCATCGCGCATCCGGGACCGTTTGGACGGCATACTGTTTGCAGCGCCAGACGCGCTTAGCGCATTAGGTGGCGTCACCGTGCTGAAACGGGTTGGCTTAAGTCCATTTGCGATTTCCGGGAAAGTAAGTTGCTCACCCCTCGCATCGGCCGAAGCGCTTGAAGCTACCGGGTGCCCGATCCTTTCGCGTGAAGACCTGTGGTCGCCTGCAATGATCGCCAAGCATGTTGCACCCCTGATGCGGCATGAACCAGAGAACGTGGCCGCATGACCCCCCTCCCCAGACTGGCCACTCGGGACCGCATCATTGATGCGGTCCTCGTGGTATCAAGCAGCGTCTTTCAGGCGATCGCGCTGGCCTATGCTGCTTTCGCAACGCGGGACGCGTTTGGGGCGATTCACGCGGGACATGTGCTTGCCATCGAGACCATATTGCAATTGGCCGTCTCTGGCGTGATCGGCGCCGCGTGTTTGTTTCTTTCTCGATATCGCGCGGAAGCGCTCGGCCAAAGCTATGCGATCTGCTTGCGGCGTGCGTTGTATCAGCAAATCGCGCAACTTCCCAAGTCGCGCCATGAGAAACGCCGGGTTGGTGCGCTATCTCTCAGGTTTGTTGGTGATTTGTCAGCAGCCCGGCTGTGGTTTGGGCGCGGTTTACCTTGCGTCTGCTCTGCAGCAGTTGTGATCCCGGGCGCTGCATTCATTCTTTATAGTCTTGATCCGGCGATTGCGGTCAGTGGTCTGGCAGCGCTTGTTTTCTCACTTCTGCTGGCAGCGGCGATGGCCTGGCATCTTGAGCATAGACACCGAAGGCTGCGCCGGCGCCGGGCCAACATCGCGATCTCCATGATCGAACGGATTGCGATTGCCCCCGAACTCGATCTGATGGGTCGGACTGACCGCGAATTGCAAAAGCTAGACAAGCAAGGTGCGTCACTGCGCAATGACGCGCTGGCGCGCCGCGGTCGAGTGGTCAGCCTTCAGGCGATTCTGCAATCGGGTGTGGCTTTCGCGAGTCTCTGCATGCTTTGGCAAGCCAGCCAAACAGACAATGCCCCTGCGATCGTTGCGGCCGGTCTTGCGGTGATGGCGCTGATCGCTCTGCCGTTGCAGAACCTCGCCAGCGCATGGGATTATTACTGCGCTTGGCGTGTCGCGCGCGAGAAAGCGCAACGGCTTCTTTCGGAACCGACGGTCAAGCGAGGTTTTGCAAAACAGACCAATGCCAAGGTCATTGAGGTTACTGGGAAGATTGACGAAAGGCCTGTCACATTTGCTGCCAGATCGAACAAGATCTCAGAGTTGGCGGGGCCAAGTGCCAACAAGCTCGCGCGATGTATCGCTGGATTTGACACTTGTGAGGGCATCGAAGTGCGATATGGTGAGCAGCAAATTCTACCGAAGATTGCCTTTGTTGGAGACGCCCATATCGGGCTTCAGGGCAGTCTGCGCCGATCCGCAACCTTGATGTGCCAGAAGCGGCCCAGCAACAGCAGGATCGCGAAAGTGATACAGGAGCTTGGCCTTTCCGACTTGCTTATGGCCCCCGAAGGTCTCGATCAGCGGATTGCGGAAAACGGCCACGGGTTGACCTCTGATCAGACTTTGCGGCTGGATCTTGCGCGCGCTGTTCTGGGCAAGGCGGAAGTTGTTGTGATCGCCTCGATCAGATGGATGGCCTGCCGACATCACAAGGATGAGCTGCTCGCAACTTTTCAAAAGCTTTCCTCGGCAACGATCATATTGGCCGATGCCTCCGCCCCTTCTAATATGCATGAGAACTCAAGGGTCATTTGATATGCGCTCCTCCACCCTGTTTGGAATATACGCTGCTGTTCTTGTCGGGTTTCTGGGCGGGCTTGCGGGGCTGACCCTCTACAGTCTGGAAAAAACCCGCTGGTGGGATGCTCGGATATTGCTGGCCCAAGAGTCTTATGGACTCCATCTCCATCTCCGGCTCGAGGCAGACCTTTATCGCCTGTTCAAACAACATGGCGACGCGCTCCTGATCGGCGATCGGGATGACGGCGCTCGCGAAGCAGAGCTGCAAGTCAAAATCGCACAAACTCTCGAAGACATTCGAAATGTCATCGCGCGCGAAATCCAGATGGTTGGTGACGAGGAAATCGAAGAACTGGATCTGCTCGATCAGATTGAAGATGATATTGAATCCGTGAACGCAGCCATCGCCAGTCTTACGGCAGAAGGTAGCCCGATTGAAACTTTTGTCCGCATCGAACGCCTGGCAGCCCTTCTGGATGGGGATATCGATGACGAACTTGATCAAAAAATCAAATCCGCGCTCGACGAAGAAGTCGAGGAAGTCGAAGACGTTCTGGCTGAGGCCGCAGCCTTCCGGGAATGGAACAAACGATTGGTCTACATGATTGTAGCGGCCGCAATCGGAGTGCTTCTGGTGGTCCTCGTGTCTTTCAATCGCCAAATCAGAAAGCCTTTGATCCGGCTTGCCGAAGGCATTGGCCACCTGCGTAGGGCCGATTACTCTAAGCCTGTGAGGCTTGGTGGGTGTCGCGAGTTCAGGGAACTCGGTACTGTTCTGAATAGCATGGCCGAAGGTTTGGCCGCACGTGAAGCCAACCGCGCGGAACAAAAAAAACAACTTGAACAAACCGTTGCGGCAAGAACATCCGAGCTTCAACAGCTCATCGACAAACTTGAAACTGGGGAAGAGAACCGCAAACAGTTGATGGCCGATATCAGCCACGAATTGCGCACGCCGCTGGCTATCATACTTGGAGAGGCCGATGTCACATTAAGGACATCTGATGAGCTGTCCGAAGAAGTCTCAGATTCCCTCGCCCGTATCCGGGATTCTGCCAAGCACACCAATCAGATCGTAGACGATATGCTGACCGTGGCCCGGTTCGAGGCGGGTCAGCTGCGCCTTGATCGCCGGAAGATCGACCTGCGAAAGATATTGCACGATGCAGTCGCCATGTTCCCTGAGCCGGTCCAAGTCGAAACACCCAACGACAAAGTTCTCGCATCCGTTGACGAAGTCCGCCTGCGCCAATCGCTTCTCGCATTGCTGCAGAACGCACGGCGCTATGGCGGACCAACGATAGAAGCCAAGCTGGATGAAGGCCTCGCTTCTTGCACATTTACGATCGAAGACAACGGGCCCGGTTTAAGCGCCGCAGAAAAGTCCCAGGCATTCAACCGCTTCTATCGGGGGTCGAACGCCTCGGGCCAAGGGATCGAGGGCAGCGGTCTTGGTCTTCCCGTCGTCAAATCAATTGTCGAGGCCCATGGCGGAACCGTTGATCTTCAGGACCGTCCCGAGGGTGGCTTAAAAATCGTCTTAACACTTCCCAAAGGCCCCAGGATGAAAGTTGTACAAGCCGATACGTGGCGAGAGACGGGCTGATGTTCTTTTGTTTTTCTGAATTTCTGTCTTCAGAGCTGAGGAAGCCATAATCCCTTCGGCATTGTGATGGATTGATACGGCTAGTGAGTTGAGGCATGGCATGAATATACTACTTGTTGAAGACGAGATTCGCGTTGCCGACTTCATCCGTCGCGGTTTGTCCGCAGAAGGATGGACCGTCGATCACGCCTCAAGTGGCGAAGATGCGCTTGAGCACGCGACCACAGGCGAATACGATGTCATCCTTTTGGATCTGATGCTGCCGGGAATTCAAGGGCAGGATGTCTGCCGCAAGTTGCGCGCCCGTAAATCCAAAATCCCCATCCTTATGCTGACCGCATTGGACAGCCCCGAAGAACGGGTCGAAGGATTGAAAATCGGCGCTGACGACTATCTTCCGAAACCCTTTGATTTTGACGAGCTCATCGCTCGCGTTGAGGCGTTGCACCGGCGCGCCAATAGCTATGCCAGCGATCTCGGAGGCACCGTCATCAAATGCGGAACCCTGAGCTTTGACAGACGCTCCCTCCACGTGACCGTGGCTGGTGAGGAGGTTCAGTTATCTAAAAAAGAACGCGATCTTCTTCTGCTTTTTTTGACCAATACGGGTCGGGTTCTGTCCCGAGAGCGTATCCTCAATTCCGTATGGGGCATGAACGAAGATCCATTAACCAACGTCGTCGACGTTTACGTTGGCCGCCTACGGCGCAAAATTGGACTGGAGGGTCAGCGGATCGTCACCCTCAGAAATGTTGGGTATAGGATGAGTTGAATAGCACACCGAGAGCTTTGACTGTAAGTTTAGTTGGCCTCGACAAGATCCGCAGCCAGAAGATGGTCACTTTTTTGTTCAGAACTGACATTCCCGGCAATCAGACGAGTTAAGGCATCGCCCTCCTGCGATTGGACTCATCGCCACCTCGCTAAAAAAAGGCGCAAAAAGTGGCGAGTCAGACTACTTTCGTTAGTGCTGCTCAAAACTCTCTTGTCTGCTCCAACGGCTGCTGTGAGTACTCTGTGCAGGCATCAGTGCCAGAGGCAGCGTTTCCTGTTCATTTTGGCAGTACCGACACTGTCCACACGTGGATCCAAGCCAAGGTACGCCGACTCGCTGTCCGGTCTCTAAACCGGTAACAGAACCACCTTTTTCCAGGATACGTCCGACAACTTCATGCCCTGGAACCAACGGAAGTTTAGGGGGTTTCAGGTCCCCATCCACCACGTGCAGATCAGTCCGACAGACACCACAGGCTTCAATCTTGATCAAAATTTCATGTTTGCCTGAAGGCGGGATATCAATGTCTTCAGGATGAAGTGAGCAACTATGACCCCTTAAAACCATTGCAAGTGTCATGATACTGTTCCTTGTAATGGACCGTTCGATCACATTCGAGAGTCCCCATGTTTAGAATTACTTAGAAACCAGGCTAATACAAATCCACATAAGCGCTGACGTGAAACCGCCTCTCGGACTAAGGTTATTGTAGCACGCGGCAATGAGAGCGTGGCTTGATCCAACGCAAGGCCCTCGGCCCGGTCGCCCAATAGACTCACCGTCGAACCCAATAACATCGCGCCGAATCATGAAGAAGTACTCATTCGTTTATCTGGCACTGGCTGCGCTCGTGATCGCAGGTGCGCTGCTGTATTCCATTGTCTCAAATAGCGGTGACCAATTGCCGGTTGGATTCGTTCAAGGAAATGGGCGGATTGAAGCAGAGCAGGTAGAGATTGCACCCACTATTGCTGGTCGTGTCGAGAATGTCCTCGTGGCTGAAGGCGCTATGGTTGCCATCGGTGATGTCCTGGCAGAGATGGATATAGATGAGCTATCCGCTGCGCTGGATCGGGCCAAGGCAGAGGTGGCCCTTGCGCTTCAAACGCGGGCAGAAGCAGAGGCGCTGGTTTTGCAACGGCAAAGTGAGCATCGCCGTGCCGCCCAAGAACTCGAACGCGCAAAAGCACTCCTAACGGGGCAAAACATCTCTGAAACCGTTTTTGAAGAACGCGAAACCATCCATCAAGTTGCCACCGCAGTTTTGGGTGCCGCCAAGGCACGCGTTGCAACCGCAGAAAGCCGGATCGCCGCTGCCGAGGCCGAAGTTCGCCGGATTGAGGCGCAGATTGAAGACAGTTCCTTGCTGGCACCAATGCCGGGGCGTGTACTTTATCGATTAGCAGAACCCGGCGAAGTCGTCGGTTCGGGCGAGCCGATCCTGACCCTTCTCAGTCTCGAGAATGTGTATATGGAAATATTTCTTCCAGCGCGCGAAGCCGGACTGTTGCCTATCGGCGCCGATGCTCGCATCGTGCTTGACGCTTTACCCGAATACGCCACGCCCGCATATGTCAGCTTCGTCTCTCCTGAGGCACAGTTCACGCCCAAACAGGTCGAAACCCTTGATGAACGCGAGCAATTGGTCTTTCGCGTCCGCGTCCGTATCCCTCAGGACCTGGTTGAAAGCCGGATCGAACATGTAAAAACGGGCCTGCGTGGGATTGCCGTTGTCCGGATCGACCCTGCCAGCGCTTGGCCCGAGGTGCTTGAACAGCGCATCCCGCAAGAGCTGTTCGAATGAATGCTACAGTCGCCGCGTCAGAGTTCCGCATCGCCGGTGTGACGCACAGGTATCGCAAACACATCGCGCTGAATTCTGTATCCTTGGAACTACCGACCGGACAGCTTGTCGGCTTCATTGGACCGGACGGGGTAGGTAAGTCCACATTGCTTGGGTTGATCACTGGTGCAAAGAAACTGCAATCCGGGTCAATCAACGTTCTAGGCGGTGCAATAGATGAACCTGCTCATCGTCGACGTATATGTCCCGCGATCGCATTCATGCCGCAAGGTTTGGGTCGGAACCTCTATTCAGAACTGTCGGTACGCGAAAACTTGGAATTCTTCTCGGGCCTGTTCGGCCAGGGGCACAATGAACGTGATGTACGGATCGCCGCGTTGCTATCGGCGACGGGGCTTGCGCCTTTTGAGGATCGCTTGATGGGCAAACTCTCTGGCGGGATGAAACAGAAGCTGGGCCTATGCTGTGCATTGATTCATGACCCCAAGCTCCTGGTTCTGGACGAACCAACAACCGGGGTCGATCCGTTGTCACGCCAACAGTTCTGGGCATTGATTAGCGCGATCCGAGCGGAAAACCCTAAGCTCTCTGTCCTGGTTTCAACGGCCTATATGGAGGAGGCCGAAGGCTTTGACCGGATCATTGCCATGGACGCAGGTCGCGTCATCTTTCAGGGCAAACCCGCCGAATTGAAGCGCAACGACAAGGATTTCGAAACCGCATACCGACGCCTGCGGGCCGATGGGGCGTCTGGTTCAGAGCCAGACCAGACAACCGTTCGACAGATCGAAACGGATCCGGTGATCACTGCTCGCGGGCTGACACGGCGCTTTGGCGATTTCACCGCCGTGAACAACGTCGACTTTTCAATCAATCGCGGAGAGATTTTTGGATTTCTGGGATCAAACGGCTGCGGCAAATCCACGACGATGAAGATGCTGACCGGGTTGCTGCCGGCCAGCTCAGGTGAGGCATCGCTGTTCGGCAAACCCGTTGACGCCCGGGATCGAAAGGTGCGCCGCGAGATTGGGTATATGAGCCAGGCTTTCTCGCTGTACGGCGAATTGTCGGTACACCAGAATCTGCAGTTGCATGGTCGCATTTTTGCAATCCCGGACCGTGATGCGCGCATTTCGGAGTTGACTGAACGCTTCGGACTGGCCGCACATCGTGATACCTTGGCGACCTCTTTGCCCCTTGGGATCAAACAGCGCCTATCTCTGGCTGTTGCAATCATCCATCGCCCGCGTGTGCTGATTTTGGATGAGCCAACCTCCGGGGTGGACCCCGAGGCACGAGATACGTTTTGGGCATTGCTCGTTGAATTGTCGCGAAAAGACGCTGTAACGATCTTTGTCTCCACCCACTTCATGGCAGAGGCAGAACGATGTGACCGGGTTTCGTTCATGCACGCAGGCGAGGTCTTGGCCGAAGGCGCACCAGCCGAACTGATCGCCGCCGAAGGTGCAGACAGCCTTGAGGAGGCCTTCATCTCAATTCTAGAGGCGGCGGAAAAACCAGCGCCAGTTGCAGCGCCGAAAGTTGATGTAGCGACCAGTTCCGAACATGTGGGCGGGAGTGTCGGGCGTGCACTGGTTTATACAAGACGCGAGGCCGTCGAAGTGGCGCGCGATCCTGTTCGCCTTGCCTTTGCGTTTCTTGGGTCTGCCATTTTGATGTTAGTTTTCTGCTTTGGCATTACGCTAGACATTGAAGAGCTGGATTTTGCAGTTCTGGACCTTTCTCAGGGTCCTGAAAGCCGGGCTTATGCGACTGAGTTAGCGGGGTCATCCTACTTCAAACCCACGCCCCCGTTGAACGGCGCTGTGGAAGGGCGCAATCGGCTAAAAGCCGGAGACGTTTCGCTGGTCATAGAGTTGCCGCCGGACTTTGGCCGTAAGCTGCGCACAGGAGAGCCGACACAGGTCCTCGCGACAGTCGATGGTGCCATTCCGTTCAAAGGCGAGACGGTTGAAGGATATGTCGCGGGGCTGCATCAGACCTTTCTGGATGAATACGCCCGTAACACCGGGCAACGTGACTTCGAAATTGCCCGGATAGAACCACGATTTCGCTACAATCAGAGTTTTGAGAGCATTGCAGCAATGGCCCCGGCCATGCCGGCGATTCTGCTTATCATGTTGCCAGCCGTCTTGACGGCGGTCAGCGTCGCGCGTGAGCGTGAACTGGGATCTGTGGTGAACTTCTACGTAACGCCGACGACTCGGCTCGAATTCCTGATCGGTAAGCAAATCCCCTACATTGTAATTGCGTTCGCTAACTTCCTGTTGCTGGCAGCGATGACCATTTTCGTCTTCGGTGTTCCGCTCAAAGGCGACCCAATTGCGCTGGCTGTTGGTGCGTTTTTATATGTCTGGGCTACGACGTCCTACGGATTGCTGATTGCTACAATGACATCCAGCCAGGTGGCGGCGACATTTGCGACGGCCATCGCTTCGGTTGTGCCGACCATCCAGTTCTCGGGCTTGTTGCAACCCGTTTCGACTTTGGAAGGGGGCGCGCAGTTCATCGGCTCGCTCTGGCCGTCTTCTTACTTTCTTCACTTGAACGTCGGTGCGTTCACCAAGGGCTTGGGTTGGGAAGCTCTTGCACCGGACATTTTGGCGCTTGCCTGTTTCGGGCCGGTGCTCACACTAATCGCCGCCCTTTGCCTCCGCGCGCAGGAGAAGTGAATGCAACGCCTCTATTGCATATTCTGGCTGGGGCTGAAGGAAATGATGAGCCTGCGCCGCGATTGGGTGATGATGGCCTTGCTGGTCTGGTCGTTCACGCTGGCTCCGATCATGGAGGCAACAGGCGTTGCAAGCTCGGTGAACAACGCCTCGATCGCATTTGCAGATGAGGATAACTCTCCCTTGTCGCGCACCCTTGCCACGGCGTTTTTCCCGCCGGAGTTTCAACCGGTCGTGCAAATTGAACCGGGGACTGGCCCAACGCATATGGATGCCGGGCGGTTTATCTTTATTGTCGCCATTCCGCCGGGGTTCGAAAAAGACCTGCGTGCCAGGCGCACGCCAGAGATTCAGGTTCTGATAGACGCCACGGCCATGGAGCAGGCAGGTATCGGCGCCAACTACATCACCAATATTCTGAGCGCCGAGATCCATCGCTTTGCAATCGGGGTCGATCTTGTGGATCCCCCCTTAGTCAATGTCGTTCTGAGAAGCGCCTTCAACCAAAACAGAGATACAGTGCGTTTTGCAGGCATCGTTGCGCTGATCGGTCAGATCATGTGGCTCACGACCATCCTGACGGGTGCCGCCATGATCCGGGAGAGAGAGCACGGAACAATTGAGCATCTGCTGGCCATGCCCCTAACCCCGCTTGACATCGCGATGGCGAAAATCTGGTCCAATGCGGCGGTTGTGCTGGTCGCAGCAGGGTTGTCGCTGACATTTGTCATGCAGGGCTCGCTGGATATCACCATTGTCGGTTCAAAATCCTTGTTCCTGATTGGAACAGCCCTGTTTCTGTTTACCGCTACCGCACTTGGGGTCTTTCTGGCTACGATCGCGCGCTCGATGGCGCAGTTTGCGCTTCTGGTCATGCTGATTGTCCTGCCAATGCTTATGCTATCCGGAGGGGAAACACCTGTCGAAGGGCAACCAGCTTGGCTGCAAGCCGGAACGTTGTTTCTGCCGTCGCGCCACTATATGTCAGCCAGCCAAGCAATCGTTTTCAAAGGTGCTGGCGTTGAAACGGTCTGGCCGGAATTCGTTTGGATGACTGTTTTGGGTTTGGCACTGTTAATGACAAGCCTGTTTATGTTCCGAAGGTCGGTCGCTCAGATGAGCTGATGTGAACCATTCGCGTACGCCGTCTTCAGGTATATTGGGAACGACAGTGGGCAAATACCGCGCGAATTTGATCTCGGTTAATGTGAATGCGCCTGAGGGCATGGTAAAATTGGTTCACCGTCTTCTTTCTAGAGAGTGTTCAAATGCCCACAAAATCAGTCAAACCCGAGACACAGGAGGCCCTGACCGACGTGCTGAAGTCCATGCGGGGCATGATGTCTATGAACCCCGCGGTCGCGCCACAGATCGAACAGTTTTGGAAAGCGCAGGACCATCTGCTGAGCGAGGCGGAGGAATATTCCCGTCTTTGGTTCAAACGCCGCCACGACGCTGCACGTACTGCGCTGCAAACAGCCCGGGAAACCACGAGTGGCGAAAACCCAGATCCGGCCAAAACGATGCGGGCGGTCACCGAATGGCAACGGCATTCCATGGAACGAATGGTGGAAGATGCACGTGAGTGGTTCGAAATGGTGTCACGTTGTGCAAAATACGTGAGCGAAACAGAAGCAGACGCCATCGGCGAAAGCGTGGAAGCTGCCTTCAGGGGCGCGGGCAAATCCAAAAGCTAGAACCGATTAAACCCGTTTGATGCAACCTGTCTTCGACAGGCGCGGTACTATCTGACCCTTCACGTGTCGCTGGCCAAGGCGAGTGATCACTATTTCGATAGCGCGCTGGCAATATTGCGTGCTTATCCAAACGTGAGTGAACGTGCAAAGCAGGGACCTAGCATTCAGGTCTGATGAATGTAAGTGCCCGGCGCCTTGGGCAGTTTGTCGACCCCCTTTCGTTTCCCACCCATCAGCGGGGGCGCAACTTCACCAGACGAACGGTTTATTATCCAATCCGCCATCGCGGGCCACCAGGACCCTTGTCTTATTTCCGTCGCTTCCAGCCAATCATCTGGTGAGGTATACAGCGCGTCCGACGGTCTGTGGCCCTGACGATAGTGGCGGTTCTTGTGCCCCGGCTCGCTCAGGATACCGCCATTGTGACCACCATTGGTCAACACGAAGGTGAGGTCGCCGTCGGTAAACAATCGTATCTTGTAAACTGAGCGCCACGGAGCGATATGGTCCGACTCTGTTCCGACCACAAACATGGGAACACGTATATCTTTGAGCGCGACAACCCGTCCTTCGACAGCAAACCGTCCGGCGCTCAGCCGGTTTTCCAAAAACAGTCCGCGCAGATACTCGGAATGCATCCGCGCAGGCATCCGGGTTGTGTCATTGTTCCAGACAGTCAGGTCTGTTGGAAGATCGTCTTCACCCAAAAAATAGCGCCTTACTGCCCGCGCATAGATCAGGTCTTCGGCGCGGATTGTTGTAAAAGTCCGAGACATCTGAGGGCGGTCCAAACAGCCCTGCAACCACATCAGATCTTCAACAAAAGCGACTTGGCTGTCGTCGATAAACAGCAATAATTCACCGGCCTCGGCAAAATCAACCTGCGCTGCCATAAGTGTGACGCTGGCAAGCCGGTCATCGCCATCACGTTGCATCACCGCAGCTGCGATCGCCAAAAGTGTGCCGCCGAGACAATATCCATTGGTATGTATTTTTTGACCCGGGACGATGCTTTCTATGGCGTCGATCGCGGCCATCACTCCGTTGAGACGATAATCCTCCAGACTAAGGTCAGCTTGATCGGCCATCGGATTGACCCAGGACATCATAAACACGGTAAAGCCTTGCTCGACGAGATAACGCACCATGGAGTTTTCCGGAGAAAGGTCGAGCACATAGTACTTCATGATCCAGGCAGGCACAAAAAGGATTGGCTCGGCCTGCACGTTCTTGGTGCGCGGTGCGTATTGAATCAGTTCGAACAGCTTATTGCGAAAAACGACCCTGCCGGGAGTTGCGGCAAGGTCTTTGCCAACCTCATAACCCTGAGGGGCAGGTTCGTGTTGTTGCGTTATGGTATGGGCAACATCTTCAAGGAAATGAGTACTGCCCTCTATCAAATTGCGACCACCGGTCTGGATGGTACGATTGATGATTTCCGGGTTTGACCACGGGAAATTAGATGGGGAGATAAGATCAAGGGCCTGGCGGATCTGAAACTGAGCTCGTTCCGCGTCGCGCGGCGCGATGCCCGGCATTTCGTCCGTTGCTGCCTGCCACCAATCCTGTGCGCTCAGAAAAGCTTGCTGCCATAGCGAAAATGGCACCTTCTGCCAGCCGGGTGCACTGAAGCGGTGGTCTTGCTTGCGTGGCTGAAACGGCGGAGCAGCTTTTGCTCCGATCGCCATCTCGCAGGCATAAACCCAGAGTTTTGCGGTATCGCGCGCGGCGCGCTCTGTCAGTTCAAGCTGGCGCCCGGGGGAACGACCCAGATGCAGGGCCCAATCCATCCAAGTGGCCATAATCGAATGCGGCGATACACCGGCGGTGGCACGGGCAAGCGCCGCACGCGTAGCGCGGTCAAGTTTCTCATAGGGGTGTCGTGGGGTATTCTGCCCAGTGTCTGCCGCAGGAATCTTGCCTTTAGCAGACAGCTTGTTAGGAGATATTTCTGTCATCTGGGCTCTCCAATCTGGGCAAAGTGCGATGAAGCTGCGATCCTAAACCTTCGCGGCCACCAGACCCAGAGCGACCAGGCAACCGCCCATCTTCATTGGACGTATTTGTTGTCGCCGCACGGAGACTGCGCGCCCCTCCTGCAGTAGCAGCAAGCGTCCAGCAAACCGCATAGCTATGCTTCTTTCTCTATTTCGGCAGCATAAAGAACTCTTCCAGCACAATCTTGCCTTCCTCAACGGAATAAATGGCAATCTCGCTAAGAGTCATGCTTTGTCCGGTGTCTTTCTGCACGACCTCGGCGTGGAAACGCACCCCAAAGCGATTGGGAGGGTGAACATAGGGGCCGTCTGCAGTAAGATTCTGTATTTCATGCGTTTTCAGCCAGTCTTCTCGCTTCGCTTTGATGGCATCGCGACCCTTTGAAATCCGAAACTGCCGTACCGGAGGCACAACCGCCTCTACGGATTGAGCGTTTTCAGCGTACATCGCGTCAACGCTTGTTAAGCCTTTGCGATCACGCATCGACTGAACAAATGCCCGGCCTATTTCAACTAGCGCTTCCATGAGAGATCTCCTGCTGTGTTGATGACTGTACCTCTGTGCGCTGTGTTCAACCTTGACGAAGATCAAAATGGAACAACTCTGAGCATCGGATTGTACGGCCTGCGCCCCCTCCATTCACGCGATGGAATCGAAGGATGCCTTTGGAGCCGGAACGTCAACGCATTGCGACACAACGCACGCAATCCGAATTGCACAATGGAAGCTGAAAAAACGTGCGCACATTAAACCCGTATCTTTGATTTGAACCAAATCAAATACGGCCAAGGCAGGACCACGTACAAAGGAATCGCTCAACTATGAGAGTCTGTCGTGGCGGTGCGACTAGGCCATCGCTGCGAGGGCGCATCAACCCCAAGTTCACTGCAGCAACGACATCGCGCAGACGTGTCTTAAAAGGAGTCTGAAATGCCAGAACGCCTTAAAGTTCTGCCTGGAACATCTGGGGCCCTGCCGCACACGCAAGAAAGTGTTGATGTGCTGAAGAACCTGCAAACAATGTCCACCGGGCTTACATCAGAACAAGCTAAACTCCGTCTTGAGGAATTCGGACGCAACGAGCCGCCGCCGTCAAACAGACAAAATGTGATCCTACGGTTCCTGGCACACTTCCACAACGTTCTGATCTACGTGCTTGTCGGCTCAGCAGCTATAACCTTTTTGCTGGGGCATTTGGTGGACACTGTCGTCATTCTTGCCGTTGTTCTGGCCAATGCCTGCATCGGGTTCGTGCAAGAGGGTCGGGCTGAAAAGGCAATGGATGCGATCCATCAGATGCTCGCCCCAAAGGCTGCAGTTTTACGTGATGGGCGACGGATCGCTATCGATGGTGCCGAAGTTGTTCCCGGCGACATCGTTCTGCTCGAAGCTGGTGACAAGCCCCCTGCCGATATTCGCCTGATCGAAGCGCATGGCATGAAGGCACAAGAGGCTATTCTGACAGGCGAGTCCGTTGCCGTTGACAAAAAAGACATAGCAACTGACGCGGACGCAACGCTTGGCGACCAGCGCGGCATGGTGTTTGGCGGCACGTTGATCACGGCCGGTCAGGGACGCGGCGTTGTGACAGCAACCGGCACACGGACCGAGATCGGGCGCATTAGCCGGATGATTTCTGAGGTCGAGTCACTCTCAACGCCTCTGGTACGCCAAATGGATACCTTTGCGCGCTGGCTTACACTTTTCATACTCGCCGTGGCCGCGATCCTTCTGGCTTTCGGTTATTTCGTGGCTGAATACAGTTTCATTGAATTGTTCATGGCAGTTATTGGTCTTTCGGTTGCCGCAATTCCCGAGGGACTTCCTGCGGTCCTGACCATCACTCTGGCGATCGGTGTGCAGTCTATGGCACGCCACAATGCTATTGTGCGACGCCTTCCGGCAATCGAAACGATTGGCTCAGTCTCGGTCATCTGTACAGACAAGACCGGCACCCTGACCCGCAACGAAATGTTGGTGACCAATGTTGCTGTAGGAGGTCATTTCTTTGACATTCAGGGCGACGGCTATGATCCCGCCGGTGCTATTGTCGACGATGGTTCGGAACCGATACAGACTCTGCCGCCGACCCTGCGGGATTTGGCAACCGTCGCGCTCTGCTGCAACGACGCAACACTTGAACAACGGTCTGGTGTTTGGGATGCAAACGGTGACCCGATGGAGGGTGCGCTTCTGTCCTTCGCCGCAAAGGTCCTGGGCCCTTTGGGCGCGGCGCGGGCATCTTGGAACCGCCGCGATGTGCTACCCTTCGATGCGCAAAGGCGTTTTATGGCGACGCTGGATCAGAGTGAGGCCGGAGCACGTAAGGTTTTTGTCAAAGGCGCGCCCGAGACACTGCTGTCTCTTTGCGAAACACAGCTCGACGCCGATGGCAGCGCGCAGCCAATTGACCACGAAACATGGTCCGCGATCGAAGATCGCTTTGCCTCGGCAGGGTGCCGGGTTTTGGCGTTCGCCTTCCGTCCTGCACACGAAGGTGAGACATGTCTAACGTCGCAGGACTTTTCGGGGGATCTGGTCTTCCTTGGGCTTGTTGGCCTGATCGATCCGCCACGCAAAGAAGCGAAACATGCGATTGCCGCCTGTCAGAACGCAGGTATTGCGGTCAAAATGATAACCGGTGATCACGCCGGGACAGCTGCAGCAATCGGCAAGGACATTGGTCTGGTCCACACCGACAACATTCTGAGCGGTGCACAGATCGACAAATTGGACGATGCCGCATTATCAGTCGCGGCTCTGCAGACGGATATCTTCGCCCGCACGAACCCGGAACATAAGTTGCGCCTAGTCCATGCGCTGCAGGCTCACGGACTGACGATTGCCATGACGGGCGATGGCGTCAACGACGCACCGGCGCTGAAACGCGCTGATGTTGGCATTGCCATGGGCAGAAAAGGATCCGAAGCCGCGAAGGAAGCCGCCGACGTCGTTCTCGCTGATGATAACTTTGCAACGATCGCTGCAGCGGTACGCGAAGGTCGCACGGTGTTTGACAACATAAAAAAGGTAATCAGTTGGCTGCTGCCTACGAGCGGAGGTGAAGCACTGGTTGTTATCGTCGCACTTTTGCTGGGACTTACACTACCCGTTTCGCCAATACAGATACTGTGGATCAATCTCATAACTGCCGTAACACTTGGCATTGCACTCGCTTTTGAGCCGACCGAAGAAAGCACAATGCTTCGATCGCCCCGGCCACGAGATGCACCGATCCTGGGCGGCGAGTTGGTCTGGCATATCATGCTGGTCTCCGGTCTGTTTTTGGCCGGGGTCTTTAGCATTTTTACCTATGCCGAAAAGCAGGGTTATTCGCTGGAGCTGGCGCAAACGCTGGCGTTAAACACATTGGTGGTAATGGAAATTTTCCACCTTTTCTTTGTGCGCAACATCTATGGAACGTCTCTGACTTGGAAGGCAATCCGAGGCACGCCCATCGTTTGGGCCTGTGTGGTAACCGTCTCTGCAGCTCAACTCGCTGCAACATACGTTCCGGGTTTTCAGAACGTACTGGGGACCGCTGCCGTCAGTCTTAAGGATGGCCTCCTCATTATTGGCTTGGGTATCGCGCTGTTTGTACTGCTTGAGTTGGAGAAACAACTCGCCCTCACCTTGGGTGCGCGGAATCAGAAGATGTGCAATCATCGGGCTCGCTAGTGCGCAGACAAATTTACTCTTTCAAGAACGTCGTCACAGATGCTTCCAATGCGGCCCAATCCGTAAACTCCTGTGTGCCATCTCGCGGATCAACATTCCGGTCCTTCAAAACGACATGACGGATGATTTCTTTTTCAAAGTAGTCATAGCTATCGGGACGCACCGCGCCGGCGACCAGGGCGGTCACGTCTGGTTTAAAGAAGGTTCTCAGCAGCATTTCAGCCAGATAATCCTGAGCCTCCTCCAGACCCTCAGGAGAGGCAGCCTTAAGACTCACCGAGAGCATAAGCGACTTTCGGGCTCCAAGAGCTTCCCGTTGTACTTCTATGAATGTCTCGAATGGCTTGGGATGCCGTCGCTCGTGGACTGAGGCCACAAGAACGACCTTATCCACGCCTTCAAAGGATACATCACCCATCATTTTGCCGGTATCGAGCAGCTTAGTTTCAAGACCGGCTTCCTTGGCAATTCCTTCGACGAAATGCGCAATCTTGGCACTTTGGCCTTCTACGGTACCGTAAGCAACAAGCACGGTCATACCGACCTCCCCAAACGGTCTGAAACGCATGGATAATATCAGTACTACTTGCTATTAGCGTTGATCTTGATCAATGGGCCCTAGTTGATGGCGTTCGAATTTACCGACGTTCTAAGAACAATTTGCGGTGAAAAGCTCTGTTTCGTCCCCAAGACAGGAACGGCTTGCCAACTCAATGAGTTTCAAAATCAGTTTGGATTATCCGGAAGTGGATGCAGCAGCACATTCAAGTTTGCAGTCAAAAGCGTTGTTTTGAGTAACTCTTGGGAAAAGAAGCCGGTCAATCAGAGGTCTGTTGGCCGTCTGGCAAGAGTATCAACTTGTTGTCTGTGTCTGCAGAACCGACAACTAATGAGGTCAAACAAGAAACACTCAACGGGTTACGTGAACCGCACACTTTGCATGATGAACAACCCTATTCGCAGTCGAACCGAGAAAGATGTTCTCAAAGCCAGGTTTATGCGAGGCTATGGCAATGCAGTCTATGCCATTGTCGCTCGCGAAGTCGACGATTGCTCTGCCCGGATGACCTGAAATCAGCTGGGCTGTTGCTCCCGGCAGTTCCAGTGTTTTCTGATGCAACTTTTCCTGAAGCTCGCGGTGGGTACTCTGCAGCACCTCCTCTGGAATCTGAGATGCGACGTATGCAGGAATTGGGTCCTGCACATGAAGTATCGTAAATTCAGCATCTGCATCAGCCAAGAGTCGTGCGGCTTCAAAGGCGGACTGAGTTTCGTGGTCGCTATCCAGCGCCACAGGGATCAGGATATTTTTATACATTTGAATTCCTCTCCACTAACAGCGATGACTGCTCATCGACCTCTTGGTTGTTAACCTCTCAGATTGGCTCTAAGTGCGTGAACATTCCGACCTTCAATGCAACTACTGCATTATCACCAATCTATTTTTTAACGCACAGCTCTCCCCGTCGGTAGCCTATGCAAGGAGGCGGAAAGTGGTCCCGCTCCACTTATGACGAGTTACTCCACCTGTATCGTCTCGAGAAAAGACAGCAAATTCGCCAGTCGCACACCGACAATCATCTGCTGGTCATCCGAAAGAGAAAGCGCAATATGTTGATCGGAGTCGAATACCGGTCCGAAAATAGGCATTTCTCCTCCATGAGCGAGCAGGGGCGACCGTCCATCAATCATGCGGGCGATCAACTCTGTTGGGAATACACCGTCGTTTTGCGCCGACAATTTGGTGAGATCGGGTGTTCTGATTGCTAGCATTTCTGCCATCGGTCCGTTCCCAGTCGCTTCAAACCCGTGGCATTGCCAGCAATAGGTTCGATACAGGTCGTTTCCGCTCTGAACGCTGACTTCTTGTGCCTGAACGGCACCAGAAGCAATGAGCCCCAATACAATCCCTCGTAAGATCAGCAAATCCTCCTCCTTTGCACATGACTTACTCAACAGCAGTTTAAGCGATATCGCCCAAACGCTGCTTTGATTTCGCTCATTGTGGACGCGTCACCTACGATTTTTTGGAGTTGATTTAGCTATGCGACTAACTTTGTCCAACGACGTTGATTGTCTCGGCGAAAAACGCGAAACGGACAGCTTGCGCTGCGATCCAAATGGCCTGAGCGAAACCCAGTCTGATGAACTACAAGCTCTCTACTATCGCATCCCAAAACACAGTACCGCCACGCATATTGCTGCAACCACGATCCAGATTGCTAGGGAAACCCGACGACGCAATGGCATTCGGTTGAGTTGATCAATCATAGTCAAACCTTTCCGAAAGAATGCGGTCCGAGGCGGTGCCGCGCGCAATCAGATGATCTTCGACCACGTCCATCATGATCGCGGGTCCGCAGAGCACAAAAAGCCATTGCGAGTACTGATCAGGAGTCAATACACGATCAAGCAATGGACCATCTATCACGCCGGTTTCGCCGTCCCAGTCTTCAGGCGGCTCTGAGAGCGTGAACACCACGTTCTCCCCAGCCAACTCGTCACGATTCACGATCTGGTCTACCTTTCGGTTGCCGTAGATCAATTGGGCATCTCTTGAGCCGTCGGCCAGTCGGTTTTGACGCAAGATACTGAGCATCGGAGCAATTCCGACCCCTCCCGCGATCAGCACGACTCCGGGTTCCTGTCGCCCATCGATAGTGAGACTACCATGCGGACCATCCAGATAGCAGAGTGTACCCGGCTCTATTTGTTCCAGTGAACCCGTAAAGTCTCCGAGCTCTTTGATTATGAAAGAAATAACTTGCCCTCCGGATGGAGCGGAGCTTATGGAGAAAGGGTTTTCATGCAGTGAAAAGACACTGTTACCCACATTCAGCCAGACAAACTGGCCCGCCTTGAAGATCAGCCCATCGTGGCCAACAGGACTGATCACAAGTTCCCACTGTTTAGGGGTCAGTCTGCGTACCGCCTCCACTTTCCATGGCCTGCGGTGCTGTCTTAGCGGTTCGACCAGATAAACAAATAGAAGTGAACCCACGGCAATCGCTGTCATAACAGCCCACATACCCATTATCAGCGGATGTGACGTGTAGCGTCCCGCGGCGATGGTGTGATGTAGTAGCAATCCTGCAAGCATCAAAGCACCGATCCCGTGGGCGAGGCGCCAAGCTTCATATTTGCATCCTTGGCTCGTTCGGCTGACAGCGGACAACACCAAAGCGGGTAACAAAAGATACGCGAAGATCCCTGTTGCGAGGGCCGTCAGGTCTGTTGTGAGTGTCAGTTGCCGTGTTTCGTCCCAGGGGCGCGGGCCCCCAGAAACTGAGCCTTGGTAGAACAGCGGATGTACAATGGCAAAGGCCAGAGCGACGCGCGCCATAACCTGGTGAACCCTCATTGTAACGTCCATACCAATACCGGACGAAATGCGTCTGAAACGACCCGATAGGATGAATTCGACAAGTATTATTGAAAAGGCCAGCATACCCAGTCCGGAGGCAATTTCCTGGTGCCACCGCCGGGAGGGCCAACTAAGCGCGTAAGAAAGCCCAAGCGGCAACAGGAGCACGGCCAAATAGGCAGAAACTAGGACCAGGACCCTCATCGAAGCTGAGTTCTTAGAACAGCGGAGCCTATTGAAACGAAATCACTTCGCCACAATGCCGCTCTGACAAACTGGGCATTCATGCACTTACACTCCGCAATACAAGACAAAGGAAAACCCTTGCAAAGCCCCCCGATACCCGGAGTAGATAACACATAAACTTCACATAAATTTCGCAACGACTTGACGTGCAGAATGGAACGCGAGTTATTCTTGGGCCTCCATTCTTCAGCCAATCTATGCATTTCTGTCCATTACGATTGAATTCTTCCACATCGCATGCTTGGGAAAGCCGAACCTACTAACCGAGCCGAGTATTTTTTTGAGTTAGGCGCGATAGACCAGTCACAATTGAGTACGCTTTGTTAAGAGACTCAATTGCCTCAACAGATAGCCTTACAGTTGCTGCGAAGCACCAGTTACTCTTCCTTAGTTCGCGGAAGGTGGAATGTAGCAATCTGTGGCATCCAACGTCTTAACTGGGTCTTCCGGACCACATTGCTCCCCGGTTATCGGATAGGTGTCGCTGCTTCTTTCGCAAGCACCAAGCGGAATGGGACACGTCAAAACGAACAGGGCGGCAACAGTTTTTTGCATAACAGACCTCCATTATTGCTCTCTCAAGAAAACCCAGAACCGCGAAAGGTTCTATGACTTGGATCAATGGATTCGGTGATTTGCCTGTGGTTTAAAAAAACAGAAATTCAAGAACAAGTTCTCAAAATCAGAGGTTATGTCTTGATCCGAAGCCTAAGCAGTGCGCCAAACACGGCGACAGGTTCGGCCAGACCACTGATTTCAACTGAACCAAAACTTTTTAGTCGATCGATACCCGAAAGAGCGTCATTGGTCGCGGCATCCAAAAGCATCGCCGCACCGAGCGATTTGCACCTCGCCTCTAACCTTGAGGCAAGATTGACGGGATCTCCGTAAACCGTGAACGACTGGCGGGTGTCGGACCCGATCGTGCCTGTCACCAGCTCTCCGCTTGCGATGCCAATTCGGATTGAAAGCCCATGCCTGGCAGCGGTCAAGTGCAAGGCTTCCGCAGCTCTTACCGCCGCGTCCGCAGGCCTCTCGACTTTGACTGGTGCGTTGAATGTGACAAGAAACCCGTCGCCAAGATAAGAAATCACGATCCCATTTTCGGCTGAAACATCCTCGGTCGCGTCAGTGAGGAAGGCATCCAGACGTCTAATCACTTCGTCCGGGGAATGTTGCGAGGAAAATCTGGTGAACCCAGCAATATCCATCACGAGCGCCGTACCAAATGATTTCTGAGGTTTCAGCGGAGCGTTGTCGTCAATGAGCTTCTTTGCGATTTCTTCTGGCAGGTATTTGCCAAGAAGGTCCGAAACGTGTTGTCTCTTTGCGCGTTCCCGACCGCGCTCCAGATCAGCTTCAACTTGCGCAAAGAAGACCGCTCGGCTCCTGAATACAGCAATTGCTAAAATGCACGTCGCAAACAGCAGCATTCCGGTTTCTTCGATGCGATTGCCGCGACCAATAAAGTCAATGGAAAGAAATACAGCCTCATAGGTTTGGCGGGTAGCCATCGCAGACATATCTGCCCATGACAGCGTCCGCTCCATTGGTAACGTGACCCAAAAGAATGCCGCCCACCATCCAAGCACGCAAAGGCCCCCAGTCCAGAGCACGAGACGCCAGGAAAGGCTGAGGCAAGCCAATGCGACAATCGGAAAGAGGTAGTATATTCCATAAGCGCGGAACGCGATGATCTGTGGCACGTCGTCGGCCCTGCTGATGGGGACGAGCGCAAAAAGTGAACAGATCGCCAGTGAATCCAGTGCGTAAACGGCATATTTGATCCACGGCCTGTCATAGCTGGTACCAATCAACACGAGATGGGTGACACCAATTGCAGTGAACGCGAACAACGCGAAAGTCGTGACTTGGCGCGTACTGAATTCAGGAAACAACAGTGTTGAACCCAAGTACCAGAAAAATGCTGCAGCGGTGATAGAGGTGCGACAGGCAATCGCCAAGCGTAGTCCGCGCTGCTCGGCCTTTGTGAGTCTTCTTTCGGACTCCAGTGTGAATTTTTGCGCGTCGATTTCGGTCAAATCTGGCTCCGCCGAATAGGAGTTAAGTCAAATACATTCGTCGCAGGTTACAGAGGTTTCTGTTTCCAATGTGAATAATACCAAAGTGTATCGTGACTGACATTCATGCATTCCCGATCAACGCACGAGAAAACGCAGATGAAGCGCAACCATTTTGACCCAAACTCCTCTGAGGACCAAAACAACCTAGCAAAAAAGTCTGACTTGAGACCGCGTTGAGAAACAATAGCCTCTGTGCGATTGTAACCGGGCTAACCAAGGCAGGACAGCGACGTAACTTTTATGCGGAGAAAAACACTCAGTTTTGCAGGTATTCCCAAGCTTGAGATATGACAACTGACCCTTCACCCACCGCAGAGGCAACGCGCTTGACCGACCCGGCGCGTACATCGCCCACGGCAAAAATGCCGGGACAAGACGTCGCGAAAGTTGATCCGGCATTGGCCTCGTTGCCCGTGACCACAAAGCCGCGTGCGTCCAACTGGCAGCTCTGTGACAGCCATTCGGTATTGGGTGCAGCCCCAACCATCACAAATGCGGCGCTGCAATCGAGTGGCCAGTCTGATCCGTCATGCTCAATGATGACCCTGGACATGGATTTGTCCCCAAGAAGTGCCTTTAGCTGGGATTTGTAGTGGATGGTGATCGCCGGATCCGCCTCTAACCTTGACAGCAGGTAATCGGACATCGATGCAGCCAAGCTGTCTCCTCGCACCAGCACATGGACATGTTTTGCTGATCGCGACAGGTACATCGCTGCTTGCCCCGCAGAGTTTCCGCCCCCAACCACGACGACATCGGTGCCCTTGCAATAGCGCGCTTCCATCTCGGTTGCAGCATAGTAGATGCCCAAACCCTCAAAGTCCTTCAGTCTTTCCAACGGCAGACGCCGGTACTGGACCCCCGTGGCGACTACGACCGAGCGTGCCCTTAGCTTTTGCCCATCATCCAGCGTTACACAAAACACGCCATCGGATTGACGTTGCAATTGTTTGGCCCGTTTTGGACGAACAAATCGGGTGCCAAACTTCATGGCTTGGACTTCCCCTCGCCATACAAGGTCTGCACCCGAAATGCCTGTTGGAAAGCCCATGTAGTTCTCGATCCGACTGGATGTCCCAGCCTGCCCCCCAACCGCGAGGTCCTCCACAACAATCGCAGACAGCCCTTCCGCACCAGCATAGACCGCAGCCGCGACCCCGGCCGGACCACCTCCAACAATCAAAACATCTATGACCTCTCGACAATCGTAAGACTGTTCGAGCCCGAGCAATCGGGCGACCTTGGCTGGGGTCGGGTTGTCAACCACCAGGCTGTCACCAAAGATAACCGCGGGCTGATGGCCTGTCAGGTGGCAGGACTGCGCGACCTCACATGCGGTCTCAGAACCCAAATCCATCGTTTGGAATGGGATCTTGTTTCGGATAGCAAACTCTTCGATTTGACGGATATTGCGATTCAGGTCAGCGCCAATCAGTTTCAGAGAGCTGTCGTTGTCTTCGATTTGACGTCGGCGACGTGCGGAAAAAACAGTGATGATGATATCTGACATTTCCGGAATGCGCGACATAGCGTCCAGCATCTTCTCGCGCGGCACAGAGATAGCGTGCGTGTCCTCTCGCGCCCGCATCGGCAGCGAGTAAACCCCGCCGCTGAGAAACGCGATCTCTCCCAGAAACTGCGTCGGCCCAAGAGACGTCGGTAGATAAGCCTCTCGCGTTTGAGGATCAATTACCTCAACCCGACCGTCGACAATATAGATAAACTGGTCCATTGGATCACCGACCTCGGCGATCATCTGGCCTGCTTCAAAACTCACTTCGGTGCCCAACGCTTTCAAGGTTTCGACATGGCTCTGGTGCAAAGGCGTTCGCGTCATTTCGCGAAGATCGGCTGCTAGGCTTTCCATGTGCAGTTCTCCTGATGATCGGCGCTGTTACAAGACCTAGCGGCTATTTCGAGATTTTCACCCATTCATTCGGCACTAACGATTCCGCCACAGACCCGCGGACGTTTGTATCCTGCTTCCCGCGCACTGAACGTTTCAAATACGTCTGTCACTGCACCATTGGCTCACGTCGTGGCTTGTCGCATCGGGAATAGCGTGCGCATGGCAACGTAGAAAACAGGTGTAAAGAACAGCCCGAGCAGAGTTACGCCGGACATGCCAAAAAACACCGCCGTTCCAAGCGCCTGTCGCATCTCAGAACCGGGGCCGACTGCGATCATCAAGGGCACAACGCCGAGAATGAACGCGAATGCAGTCATCAGTATTGGCCGCAAGCGCAATTGGCTGGCCTCGACGGCGGCATCAATAGCTGACAACCCTCGTTCTTCCTGCGCTTGCTTGGCGAACTCCACGATAAGAATGGCATTCTTTGCAGCAAGCCCCACAAGAACAATCAATCCAACCTGCGTCAGGATATTGTTGTCCATACCTCTGAACATAACCCCCAGCATTGCGCCCAGCACTGCGAGAGGAACAATCAAAATAATGACCATCGGAAGCGTCCAGCTTTCGTAGAGCGCCGCGAGAAACAGAAATGCAAACAGCACCGAAAAGGCGAAAATGTAAGCTGCCGTATTGCCCTGATTGCGTTCCTGCAGGGCGAGTTCGGTCCACTCGTATTCCAGACCGGGTGGCATGACTGCCTCTGCAAGGGCTTCCATTTCAAGCAATGCCTGCCCCGTCGACACACCGGGCGCTGGCGACCCCTGAACCGGCACAGACACCTGTTGATTGTAGCGCTGAACCAAGGCGGGGCCGGCGGTTTCACGGACGGTAACTAGGGTGCCCAACGGAACCAAGGCTCCTGTTGCGGAACGAACTCGCAGACTTCGAATATCACTTTGGTTCAGACGGAATGGCTCGTCCGCCTGCGCACGCACCTGAAAAAGACGACCGAAAGCATTAAAATCGTTCACATAGGCAGACCCGAGGTTGATTGAGAGAGCTTCGAATATTTCGCCAATCGGGACGTTGAGCATTTGTGCCCGAACGCGATTGATCTCAAGATACAGCTGTGGTGATCCGGACGAAAAGGTCGTGAAAACGCCCTGAACTTTATCCGACTGGCTGGCACTGCCCATCACAGCATAGGCAGATTGCAACACGCGGGACATGTCTGCGCTTTCAAGTTCCTGAAGCTGAAGCTTGAAACCGCCACCAGTGCCAACCCCACGGACCGCCGGAGGTGCAATGGCGATGATAAAGGCTTCGCGCAGGGCCTGCATCCGGCCAAAAAGCTGGCCCACAATGGCACCTGCTGTCAGCCCGTTTTCCTGTCGGCTTTCAAAGCTCTCGAAGGTGGTGAAAATCACACCTTGACTGCTTGCATTGGTAAACGTCGCCCCGGAGAAGCCCGCAAATGCCACGGCGTTTGTGACCCCGGGCGTTTCCAATGCTATCTCAGTCGCTTGCTTGATGATATCGTCGGTCCGGTCCAGTGCTGCACCATCTGGCAGTTGCACCACAACGATGGCGTACCCCTGGTCCATTTCCGGTATGAACCCGGTCGGCACTTTTGTCGTGATCCAGTATGTTCCGCCCATCAATCCGGCAAAGACCAGCAGAACAATGCTGCGGATCCCGGTTGAACCAGACAGTGCGCGCACGGTCCGACCATAAGCGGACGCCATTGCATCAAACCCTCTGTTGAACCCATTGCTGAGCGGGTCTGTGACGAAGGCCAAAGGGTTTCGTGTTGGTGCACTGGAGTTTGGCCTAAGGATCACGGCGGCCATCGCCGGCGAAAGGCTGAGTGAGTTGATAGTCGAAATAATTGTTGCGACGGAAATCGTGATAGCAAATTGCCTGTAGAACTGGCCGGTAATACCGGGCACCAGAGCGGCTGGCACAAAGACAGCAATCAGAACCAGTGTCGTTCCGATGATTGCATTTTGGACTTCATCCATGGTTCGGGCGGACGCATCTTTCGGAGACATGCCGTTTTTGATGTTTCGTTCAACGTTTTCGACCACAACGATGGCATCATCCACGACGATACCAATAGCCAGAATGAGCCCGAAAAGCGTCAGCAAATTCAAAGAGTATCCAAGCGCCAGCATCACAGCAAATGTCCCGATGAGCGATACGGGAATAGCGATCAACGGTATGATGGCCGTTCGCCAGCTCTGAAGAAAAACAACGATCACGACAACAACCAGCAATACCGCTTCGAACAAAGTTCGATAGACCGCGTTCACCGAGGCTTCGATGAATTCTGTAGGGTTGTAGACTACCTGATACTCAAGCCCGGATGGGAAATCCTGTGACAGCTCTTCGACAACGGCTAAGATCTCATCCGCCGACGCCAATGCGTTCGATCCCGGTCGCTGAAAAATACCTAGGGCCACAGCCGGTTTGTTGTTCAGGTACGAGTTGGTCACGTAGGAGCGCGCTCCGATCTCAACCCGCGCCACATCCCTAACTCGTACGACGCGCCCGTCGTCAGTCGACTTAACGATAACGCGACCGAATTGGCGTGGATCTTCCAATCGACCTTGCGTTGTGAGCGTTACCTGAAAGGCGCTGTCGGTGGCATTGGGCGGTGATCCCAAGGAGCCACCCGAAACCTGAACGTTTTGTTCGCGCAGCGCCGCAACGACATCTCCTGACGTCAGCCCAAGTGAGCCAAGCCGGTCCGGGTCCAACCACACGCGCGCGGAAAACTCCCGTTCACCGAAAATAATTAGATCGCCAACACCATCAAGACGCACAAGTCGATCTCTGACACGCGAACGGGCGTAGTTGGATACATAAAGCTGGTCAAAGGTCTCATCGGGCGAGAGCATATGAATGACCATCATGAGATCGGGTGAAGACTTGTTGGTCGTGACGCCGAGCGCCCTGACCTCCTGCGGAAGGCGCGGTTCAGCGATAGCAACGCGGTTTTGGACAAGAACCTGGGCAGCATCGAGATTGGTGCCCAGTTCAAATGTTATCGTCAGCGACATAGACCCGTCAGCCGTCGAATATGACGACATGTAGAGCATGCCCTCGACACCATTGATCTCTTGCTCCAACGGGGTCGCGACCGTGGCGGCAATTGTCTCAGCGTCTGCTCCGGGGTAACTCGCCCTGACCACAATCGACGGCGGCGCGATTTCCGGGTACTGCTCGACGGGCAGTTCGAAATACGCGAGCAACCCAACGATGGTTGTAACAACGGCGACAACGATCGCAAAGATGGGGCGAGTGACAAAGAAACGTCCCATATCAGTTTTCTGCAACCAACGGCAGTTCGACCAATTCCGCGGCAACAACGCTGCCCGGACGGGCCCGAACAAGACCTTCTATGACCAGTGTCTCTGAGCCGTCCAAACCTTCACGCACGACCCTGTAGCCGTCTATTCTGGGTCCCGGTCGGATTTCCTTTGGTATGACATTGCCTTCAGCATCCACTGTCATCACAAGTCTTCGGTTCTGATCGGAAGCAATCGCCTCATCCGGGATCAGGATGCCTTCATAGGGAAGCGACCCCGGAACGTTGACGCGTCCGAATAGACCGGGTGTCAAAAGCTCATCTGGGTTGCGCAGAACTGCGCGTACGCGCATCGTACCAGTTTCATCATCAATGCGATTTTCTGAGAAATCTAATATTCCGTTCTGAGGCGGTATGCTTCGGTCAGCGACTGTTACTTGAACTTGAAGATTGTCCGCGCCTTCTTGCAGAACAGACCCCCGGGCACGCGCGTCCCGCGCGTATGCCAGAAAATAGCGTTCATCTATGTCGAAATAGAAATAAATCGGGTCGGTCGAGACGATCGATGTCAACAGGGTGTCTTGGGCTATGATCAGGTTTCCTGGATCAATCCGGGCCTGGTCGATACGTCCTGACATTGGCGCTCGGATTTCCGAGTACTCCAGATCAAGCTCGGCCAATTCCAGTGCAGCGCGCGCTTGTTCCAACGCACCCTGCGCCGCAAGAAAAGCTTCGCGACGTTGGTCCACCACGCTCTCCGCGATATTGCCATTTCTGATCAAAGCCTCGGCGCGTTCCAACTGATCAGTCGTGAAGGCACTTGTTGCCTCGGCGATGCTGATCTGTGCCCGAGCTTGTCTCAATGCAGTGCGAAACTGACGCTGGTCAATCGTAAAGAGCAAATCACCCTCTTCGACGAGACTTCCGTCCTTGAAATGCACCTGATCCAGAAAACCTGAAACCCGCGCTCGGACGTCAACGTCAGCCGCGGCGCCAAAGCGACCGACAAATTCATCATCTTCAACTATGGACTTCACAATCGGTTTTGCCACCGTCACGGGTGGAGGACTCTGCTGAGCCACAAGAGCGCTGGAGAGGGCGATCAACAGAATATTGGCGATGTGGAAAACCCTGATGCTCATTTTCATGCCCCCGCGATTGAAGATGCCCTAAGGTCAAATTTGCCACCAAACACTTTAGAGCGTTCTAGCACAAAGGGTCTAGTTCATTTGATGTCAGTGATCATTCTGCTCGATTTCTGGATCACATGCAGCGAAATGCGACTAACTTGTTAGCAATAAGTGTAGTTTAGGTTCGGCCCAGAGGAGACATCCAGAGCACCACTCGGATGCCCCATCGTCAGCTCGTATAGCGGACATTTGCCGCGTGCCTGCGGGATTTCGAGTTCGTCTTTGGCTTAAGTATTCGAACTGCGATTGGGAGACCTGAAGCGAGTTCGCCTGAACCATCACAGCAACCGGGTAAGTTTTGCGAGCGGGTCACATTTGGGCCTCGGTGCCGCGAATACTCCGTGCCAACAGCAGTCTCTTCGCCCATCTCTTCTCCATGAAGGTTCGCGAGTACAGCCAAAAAATATTACGACCACCCGTTTGCGGAATAAACTCGCGGGAATCAAGACAATCAACATGATCCGCTAGGGGCAGATTGGACCTTCGACAAGAAGATTCCGTCAATTTTCAGATGTCGATTGTTAAATCCACCCGCTCATAGCGATAGCTTGGAAACGTACCAAAGTTTGCGATACCGCCCATCTTCCGTTTACATGGTCGACGAAAAGGCCGTGCAGGTCATTCTGGAGGACGCCCAACAAAACACTTTCATGGAAGGAGGCCATCATGGCACACAGCGTCGAATCCCTCATGGACTTGAGTCAGGAGGAACTGGACGAATTATTCTCCAGCGTTGCGGCCGGGGATATCCCCGACGGCGAGGCTGAAGGGACTGCCATCGTGGCTCCGGGCACCAGGTTCACACCACTGATCTCGCGCTTCATCAACAGCTTTGCCTGGCAGGGCAAAGTTTTTGATCAGCAGAAGGGCGTATTACGCAACCGCATCCTACCGTTCGGGCTCAATGCGATTTTGGCCAAAGTCTACAAGGACACAAGCTGGCTTGATGGAAAGGAGTGCATCGTACTGGACTACTCCAATACGTCGCTGCTCGCGCAATGGATTCGCGACGAAATACGTGCCATTGGTCCCGGTCTTTATCTGGGTAAAGTCTATTGGGACGACAATCGTCTGATCGATTTTGCGCTGGATTTCAATGTCGATACGTCATCGCCCTGAATGTGGTAGACTCGTCCCGCCATGACGCAGCAAAGCACATTTCTGATTTTGGCCCCTGTCGATGAAGGGCGGATTGATGATTTGCGCGCGCTGCTGTCCGAAATGGTCGTCAAACCCGGGCTTGCGGACCCGAAGAACCCGATTGTGCCCTTTGCAGAGTTTGACCGTCTGCATGTCGCACGGTTCTTTCTTACTCAGGTCGACACATGGCGCGACATCGAAGCCTACAATGTGGAACCGCGCCCATTTCCACCGCATCTGGCCTTTTTGGGTGATGTGGACGGAGATCGGGACAGCTTTCTGGACGAGTTGGCAGATCAGGCGGGTGAAGGATTGCGGCGGATCTTTTCACATTGCGAGGGTTTCCACGGAGACACGGACCTGTGCGATTGGATGGTCCAACACAACGTGGTTGAGGCCGCTAACTACGTGAACATGCGTGGCCGCACCGTTCAGCAGGTTAACGAAGAAGCGGCACTTGCCCGAGCACTGAATACGGAATTGCGCGCGCTGGTAGACGCGCATGGTATGGATGATGCCATTCTGCTGCACGAGCGTTTGCAGGAATTCGTCTCGACCGAACAGCGGGCAGGGCGTCTCCGCCTGACGCCTCCGCAGCCAGCGCCATTGTTACAGGTTGCCGCCGATTGGATCGAAAAGATCTCGGTGCCCATGGTGCTGCTGGTTATTTCGCCCGTTGTTTTGCTGGCGTCGCCGTTGTTGCTGTGGTGGTTGCGTCGGCTTGAACGGTCGGACCCCGAAATCCTGCCACGCCCGGATGACGCACATATTTCTGAAATGGGCACCTATGAAGATCACGATGTGACCAACCCTTTTTCGGCGGTTGGCGATCTAAAGCCCGGTGGTTTTCGGCGCGCGATCACGACGATCGCGCTGTATCTGCTGAATTACGCTGCCAAGCACATCTTTTCGCGCGGTTATCTGACCCGCGTGCAGACAATCCATTTCGCGAGGTGGGTCTATTTCGACAACAAGCGCCGCGTGATGTTCTGCAGTAACTACGATGGGGCGTTGGAAAGCTACATGGACGATTTCGTCAACAAGGTGGCCTGGGGGCTCAACCTCGTGTTTTCGAATGGTGTCGGGTATCCAAGTACACGGTTTCTGATCAAGGACGGGGCTGAACAAGAGAGCAAGTTCAAGCGGTTCCTGCGAAACCGTCAGCAAGCCACCTTAGTATGGTACAAGGCCTATCCCGGTCTGACGGCTATCGACCTCGACAGGCATTCTCAGATACGCGCCGGGCTTGAGCGGCGGCCGCTCGGGCTGCGGGCATTGCGAAAATGGCTGACGAAAATATGAATGAAAACAGAGATATCCCGGTCACGAAGCCCGACTTTTCCGACATGCAGGGCTTGGTTCGGTTTGGTCATGGCAAGCTGACTGAAGCAGAGTTCCTACTGCTGAAAGTCTCGGACGTGCAGGTTGCGCGGGATTGGCTGGCAACCGCGCCGATCACGTCAGCCGAGTGGATGGACACCCCCCCGGAGACTGCACTGCAAGTTGCCTTCACAGCTAGCGGATTGCAGGCGCTTGGTTTGCCGGGTGAGGTTCTCTCGCAGTTTTCACAACCGTTCCTGGCGGGGATGGCAGGTGAAGCAAGCCGCACCCGGCGGCTTGGCGACACCGGCGGGAACGCACCGGAAAACTGGGTCTGGGATGGTGGTGAGATTCACGTTCTGTTGATGCTATATGCGCGCGAGGGTGGTCTGGATTCCTTGAAATCAACTCTGATGGATGGCGTTTTCAAAGATGCATTCGACATCACTCAGGCACTGCCGACACGCCTAAATGACGGCATTGAGCCTTTCGGATTCGCCGACGGTATAAGCGAACCAAAAGTGGATTGGAATCAGCAAAGCCCACCGCCAAAACACGGCCGCGAGAAATACGCGAACCTAATCGCACCGGGCGAGATCGTTTTGGGCTATGTCAATGAATACAAGAAAGTTTCACCCGCCCCGCAGATCATTGGTGACGAGGGACATCACGACTTCGGACGTAATGGCAGCTATCTGGTTCTGCGCCAGCTTGAGCAGGACGTAGCGGGCTTCTGGCGGTATCTGGACTCGGCGGCAAACGGGGAAGCAGCGCAGCGCGAGGCGTTGGCGACCGCCATGGTAGGCCGTGCGCGTGATGGCAAGCCATTGATCAAGGGCCGACGCGAGATCGAGGGCGGGCGAAAGGGAAACGATTTCACCTACGAGGATGACGTCGACGGCGTGGTCTGCCCGGTCGGCGCCCATATCCGGCGGGCCAACCCACGAACCGGTGACCAGCCACCCGGCGTTGATAGCCGATGGGCCTGGCTTACCAGCACCCTCGGGTTCCGGCGTAGGCGTGATGGTCTGCCGGGTCGGCACGATCTTGTCGCCTCGACACGGTTTCACCGTCTTGCCCGTCGTGGACGTGCCTATGGCTTGCCGCTGTCGCCCGAACAGGCGCTCTCGGGCAAAGCTGATAGAAAAGGGACGAGGGGGCTGCATTTCATCTGCCTTTGCGCCGACATCACGCGTCAGTTCGAATTCGTCCAGAACGCATGGATGTCCTCCCCGACGTTCGATGGTCTGCATGGCGAGGCGGATCCCATCGTCGGCAGCCGCGAACCTGTCGGCGGCGTGTACACAGACAGTTTCAGTATCCAGAGCGCGACCGGTATTGCCAAGCGGCTTGAAGGTCTGCCCCAATTTGTGACCGTTAAGGGTGGCGGCTATTTCTTCCTGCCCAGCATGCGCGCGTTACGCTTTCTCGCAGGGCAGAAGGACTAGGAGAAAATCATGCGCACGATCCTTCTTGTCATTCGTCGTTTTTTGCACTCCCTGCTTCAGATCGGGTTGCACTTGGAACGCAGGCTCGAGCCGTTTTTCCGCCCGCAACTCAACCGCCTCATACGCGACCCCGCGGCGCGGCTTCTTCAGCGCCTCAAGAACCGCAAGCGTCCCAACCACGGGCTTGGCCTGGCCGAGGAGAAGATATTCGACTGGGAAGAAGAGGCGCTGCAGACGATCATCGATGAGATGCGCGAACAGATGAACCTGCATTTTCAGCCCGGCGCCTACGAGCGCGGCGGCAATACAAAAACCCATGGGTTGGTGCGCGCGACCTTTACTGTGAATGCCGACTTGCCCAAGCACCTGCGCAAAGGCGTGTTCGCAGATGAACGAAGCTATCCGGCCTATATTCGCTTTGCCGGGCCGGGCCCCGACGTGCCCGAAGATATCCGCGATGTCGGGTTCGGGTCGATGTCGGTCAAGCTTATGGACGTGCCTGGCCCGAAGCTGATGGAAGAAGAGAAATTCACGCAGGACTGGCCTGCTGTCGTCACGCCAACATTTGTCACGCCAGACGTGCGCGAGAATGCCAAGCTGCAGTATTGGAGCACCATTGACGAGCCGATCTGGTATTTTCTGAACCCCAAGGACACGCATCTGATCGACTTTCTCATGCAGGGGCTGTGGAACGAAACACAGTACAATCCGTTGGGCCAACGCTATTTTAGCTGTGTGCCGTATCTGCTGGGTGAAGGGCAGGCCATGCTCTACTCCTACAGGCCTTTAACGGATGTGCCGATGGATATTCCCGGTGTCCCCTTCGGACGCGTGCCCCCGAACTATCTACGAGACAACATGGCACGCGCGCTACGCGCGGGTCCTGCCGAGTTCGAGATGCTAGTTCAGATTCAGACCGACCCGCATCTGATGCCCGTGGAGGATGCCTCGGTGCTGTGGCCCGAAGACAAATCGCCTTGGATACCGGTCGCACGCATCCATATCCCTCAGCAGGATTTCGACACGCCTGCCCAGATGTCTTTTGCCCGAAACCTGCGAATCAACCCCTGGCATTCCTTGCCCGAACACCGCCCACTGGGCAACCAAAGCCGTGCGCGGCGGCGAATGTACCAAGAACTAGCGGCGTTTCGCCAGAAAATGAATAAAGCTGACCACGTCGAACCCGATGGGACAGAGACGTTCGAATGACAATACCACCGATCTGTTGCGAGTTTTGGGAACGGCAAGATGCAGCGTTTCCCCTCAGGATCAAACACCTAAGGTGATGCGAACCGCTCAAACATTTCCGGCAACAGCGTATTGCGGTAAAGGCCTTTAAAGTCTGACGGACGGATGGCAGCTGGCTGGCCCGCACGGGCGAGCATGCGGAAAAATGACTCCCATTGCTTGGTGGTGAGATCATCCAAAGCGTTCTTTTCCTCCAACAGCGCCATGAACTCTTCCTCGGGGATCAGACCGTCGTCATGCTTGGCAGCCATGTCAGTCAGTGCCCCCATATAGTCCGTCAACAGGTCTTCATCGATCATGCCGTTTTCGTCGTAGACCATAGTGCGTTTGCCCGGTCGGCGTTTCGCCATCTCTTTCAGCGGAATGCCGCGACCAAGTAGGAGGTTTTTTAATCCACCAAATTTGAAGGTCGACCCAAGGGTCAGAAAAATCGCCCGAGATCCGCTTGTTTCAAACGTTTGCCAGCCTTTCAGATTTTCCGGCAACCCGGCACGCGAAATGTCATTACCCAGATTGAAGGGAAGGATATGCTTTTCCATATCCGTCAACTTGAGCTGTACGCCTTCGCGTTTCTCGTCCTTGCGATAACCTCTGAGCTGGTTCACTTCTTTCTGCGTTAGAACCCACTCGCTCGCAAAGCCGGGATGATCAGGCGATTGGTAGCCGGGCCAAGGGTATTTTTTCTCGTCCAGAATGGCGTTGGCCGCGGCAATCAAATCGGCGCGGGTGACGTCATCGGGATCTTTGGTCAGCATATCGCGGGCAAAGACACGGCCCTTACCTTCCAAGTCGGCAAACACGACACCATCCGTTATGTCGACGATATAAACCGTGTCCCCATGTGCCACGCGGATCAGTTGGTTGGGCACATTGTCTTTGAAATGCGCGTCCTTCCACGGATCACCAAGACCCATGTCGCGAATATGCTGATCGCCCCAGGTGATGATACCATTGGATTCCAGTGGATGTTCGTCCGGCGCCTCAGTTGCCGAGGTGCCGACATATTCGTAGGTGTTGACCGTCTTTCGTGTCTCCAGCCAATTGCGCAGTTCTGGACAGTGCAGGTAAAGCATCTTCTCCTTATCAACCGCTTCCACCAGATTTATGGCTGTCCAACCGACTTCGTCTGGGCGCCATTTCTCAGTGAGGTAGGGGTTTTTGCGAATGCGACTGGTAGCCTCCTGCACAAAGGTCTGAAAGCCTTCATTGGTAATGGCCAGACCCTCAGGCCTATGCTCATTCAAGGTCAGCCCGATGATCGCATCCAGTGTTTCAATGCCTTCGGGGTAGAGTTCTTGGAGCTTCGCAATCGTCGCTTTGGATGCCTCGCTTGATGGATCAAGGAACAGGTGCTCCCATTTCTCGCTTGGCGGGATGTTGTGGGCCCGCTGATAATCTGTCCAGAAGGGCGTGCCACGTTCGCGGTCTTTGCGGATTTCCTGCTCCAACATGTTCATGACACCTTCTTCGGTCGCCATGTTTCGGAAGAAATCGGCCGTATTGCCCGCAACGGGCGCGCCAAGTCGGGTGTTCATCATATAGTAATAGACCGCGCCTAGACCCTCGGTCTTGAGGAATTGATGACCATCAAGCTCGCGCAAGTTCATCATGTTCACTTCGCGCGTGCCGTCTTTGGCGGTCTCTCCGATGGACGGGCATTTCAGCTGATCGACCCAGATTTGGTGGCCAAAGCGATAGGCCTTGCTAAAGAAGTTCCCTTTGATCTCAGGCTTGTTCTTCTCAACCTTCCCAGCAGCAATGCCGTGAGCCACTGGATCCGTGCCTTGCTCAGGCCGGTAAATCTTCTTGTCGAAATGCGGCAGCTTGCGTTCCGCGCGGCCGAACAGATTGGCGTTCAGCCCGTTGACCACGGCTTCATTGGCAAACAGAGTGTGCGTCCAGGTACCAGTGTGGATTTTCACATAAGTCATGGTGACCACGCGCCGCGCGATCTGGAAAATCTGATTGTCTGACCAGTCCGGATAACGCTCTTTCAGGACCTCCGCGACCCAATTGTGATGGCGCGCATAGAGCGTATGTTCGGCCTCCAACGGGGCCGTCATATTGCGCCCAAAGCCGGTAACAATCTGTTTTTGCAGCGGGCCATCTTCGCTGACAGGCACGTCTTTCAGCGGGAGAAATCCGCCGGTGCCATCTTCTTCGGTGTCTTCCAGATAAAGCTTACCGCCGGGCACTGGCGTGCCGTCTGGGTATGAGCGCACTTCTGCCAGCGTTTCGATATCGCTGCCGTAAATGTGGCTCATGTCCCACCAGACCGTGGTGCCATGCATGCCTTCGCCATCTTCGCGCAATGCATGCGGGGCATCTGACCGGCTCCAATCATACTTCACACCAAGCGCGGCCCATTCACTGTCCGGGTCGATGGGAATCGCGTGTTTCAACGCATTGTCGGGCGCGGTTTGGGCCACGTCATGGACCAGCTGCTGAAGGTGGGCAGCGGCATGAAAGCTGGCCGTCTTGGCTTCGATGGTTGTGCCATTGCGATAGCCAAAAACCTTTGCAACATCCGCTTCGCTTGGCAGTTTCGGATTATGGGATTGGTCTTGCGGACGATAGCCTTTTTCAAGCCCGTGGTCGACAAACTCCTGGCCCACACGGCCTTCGCCCGGCCCAAATTGTGTATCAAGATACGCGCCATCGGGGGAAAAACCGGAATCCGCCCATTTCGGTATGTCGCCTTTGGGCAGCTGACCGACGATGTCGCCGCGTTCTCCGTCAGGGTCGCGCTCACCCTTTTCCATCTGCGTGCGCGCATCGCCCAAAGCCGCGAGCCGCAGAATGCCAAGCTTGCGCTGCGTCCAACGGCCTGCATTGCCAGGCGTCGCGCCGGAATTCGCCCAGGCTCCAACGGGACCAAGCGCCAAAGAAACCATAGAATCCTTGAAGTTTCGTGCCCTGTCCAGCAGCGATTTTTCGGGGATATGATCTCCTGGACGTTTGAAATCTGTACACAACACCCACGCATCTTTGTGGCCCTCATACGCCTTGGCGGGGTCGGCCTTTAGATATTCTTCCGTCAGTTCGTTAGGTCGAAGGATACCCGCACCGTTTTGTCCATCCACCCGGTTCTTATCGATCTGTTGGGTCCAGAATGCCGCAAGCTTGTGGTTTGGGTCTTTCTTGGCGGCCTTCTCGAACCAATCCGCTGCCGAGAGAAAGTCTCCCACGTTGCGGAAGGCGTGCGCGCCGAGGGCATAGTCCTCCGCAGTCGCAAGGCCCTCTTCGTGGCGTTCGACGTATAGCTTTATTGCCGTCGAAAAATTACCTGCGTTTATGTTTTCCAGCGGATCATCAGAGAGAAGATCAACCCGCTGGTTGTGCTTTGCAGAGACAGGACACCCGGAAACGACATTCATTTCAACCTCCAACAATAATTTGGGTTGAGGTGCTAAAAGATACCAAAAACCCTGAATGAGATGTAGAAACGTGACACCTGCCAGCCAAAATTTGCCGGCTGGATAGGGCTTATTCTAATTTACAAGGCTTCTCAGGGCGACTGTTTTTTCTGGCATAACCGTGGAGCCTTAAACCTCGACTCCCAAAGGCTTGGTTATAGATGCCCTTGTGTGACCATTGATTCAACCCTTGTGCGACCTCACGCTTTGCAGCAGCACGACACTAGCGCTGTTTGTCTGCGATGATCCGCTTGGGAATGAAACCAATGCGCTTTATCCGATTAAGCTACGCCCCGGATAATCTTGCGGCTGGCTGCGGGTCTGTCAAATAGACAATCGCCCAATATATTATTGAACTAAATGAAATATATAGCAACTACACGATACTCAGTGAAACCGATCATCATTGCTTGGAAGGCTAAGGTCTTACCACTACACAATGCCCTCTCACGGTTTTCGCGGGTTAGGACATGCGTCTGGGCGCGCCAAATGCGAAGTGGACATTTGAGGGCCAGATTTCTGCGTCGCGCATACCAACCATAGAATCGCCTCCTCCTAAGGGTCAGATACGGGTCTGCCCCGGAGAACGACCGGGGCCGGTTCAGGCCTAGTGGCCAGTTAGAACCAGGGTGTTGACCGGCATTAGGATCAATCGCAGGCGCAGCCCCGCCGCGTGTACCACACCTATGGTGTCAACAACATGAAGAAAAGCGCCTTCCCAGAACCCGAGGTCTTCGTGTTCAAGCCTTTCATGATTGTCAGTATAGACATTCGCCAGACAGTTGCTGCCCGGCGGAATGTCGTCGGCCATGCCTTTGTAAAGCGGCTCCATATAAACCAGAATGGACCCCGGAACCTTGTTGTTCTGCACATCGCGCAGCTCGTCCGACGGTCTGATCTGACCCGAGGGGATGACGTCCTGAACCTCAACCACAACCATTGGGATCACGGTGAAGGGCTTGGTCATGCATCCCAGCTCTCCGATCATGCCGGGTTTGATGACCTGTGCAGATAGCTGATTGAACGCCGCCTGAAACCGATCATGCCCGGAATGGGACGGCACGAGAATACCTGCGGGTCGCAACAGTGGACTGACATAATCCCCCACCTGCAACCCAAACTGTTCTACACGTCCGGTCACACCGGCATTGATCACAGTCTTGTCCAGTTCCGTCATCGCGGCATCGAGTTGCGCATTTGCGCTGGCAAGTTGGGCCGGGATCAATTCTTCGATTTGTTGAACAACCGCTGCCCGCTTGGACTGGGCTGCCGTTACCTGCGCTTCGCGCTCGGCCACGAGATTTTCCAACCGCTCAATCTCGGCCAATCGAACCGCGCTGGAGCCCTCATCACGCAGCGTTGTGTTGCGCTCAAGGTCTTCCAGCGATTGCGCAAGCGCCGCGCGGGCCCCGGCAATACCTGCATCGGCTTCTGCCAGATCAGTTTCTGCCACTTTCAGCGAGGCCTGGACCTGAGCTACCTGTGCATGCGCCGACTGAACCTGTGCTTGTTGTGTGAAATCCTCGATCCGGAAAATCGGCTGGCCCGCAGTCACCTGTTCGTTGTTGCGCACGTAAACTTCGGCCACACGGCCGCCGAGCTGCGGCAGAATGGTGACTGTGCGGAAATAGGACGCAGCGCTGGAACTGGCCGGATGAAAGTAGAACAGCGTGGTAATCACCGTCAGGGCCAGGATGGCGCAGGTGGTCAAGCCCCAGCGCAATTCGTACCACATTGTGAACAGGGTGATTTCATGCCCGATGCGTTTGCCTTGCACAAAGCGGCGGAACAGATAATCAGGCAGCACCGTGATCAGGGCGCAGAGCATTGTTTCGATCATTGCCTACTGCTCCCGCGCTTCGCTAGTTTCTGCAACGGGTGCTTCGGGTTGTACGGCCTCGGGCGCAGCTTCCGGCACCGGTGACCGCCCCAAAGATCGGATGGCATCTGCGATATTCTTCATCGGCGTTGCAAAATCCGGGAACTGGAACCCTGCAACCAAAATGGCTGCAATCCAGAACAATCCATTATGTGTGAACAAGGCAAGCAGCGCCAGAATACCAACCAACTGGAACTGAGGGTGGTTGTTTTCATGCGCCATTTTTTCCGGAACCGAATGCAGAGTCAGATACCCCACGCCAATCAGCACCACGATGATCACAAAGAACACGACCATAGCAGAGAACAGATAGTCGCTCCCGTCAGCTGCGACGACATATCGGGGGATATGTCCTGTGGCCATTGGATGAAGATCCGTTGCAGTCACTGTACCCTCCTTTTCATTTTGATACTTCTTTGACCGGGTTGAAGCACAAATTCAAGGCTGCTTATAGTCCATGGAACTGACAACAAGACGCGTTGGAACTTAAGGAGCGCCCATGAATTCCCCCAAGCCCGCAATGATCCCGCTTTTGTTAGAAAACAGAGCATGATTGATTTCCTCGTCATCGGCGGCGGGATCGCCGGGCTGAGCGCTGGTGCAAGACTGTCCGCGCATGGATCGGTTACCGTGCTCGAAGCCGAAGATGGGCTGGGCTATCACGCCTCAGGTCGATCTGCAGCTTTGTTCGAGGAAAATTACGGCCCCCGATCAGTGGTCGCGTTAAATCAGGCAGGCAGTCAGTTTCTTCAGGATGGCGGCTATCTGCAAAAACGCGGTTTGATGCTGGTTGCGCGCACAGATCAAGAAGATTTGTTTAAGGCAGACCTCAACAGTCTGGATATGCAAGCGATATCGGTTGACCATGCGCGCAGCCTGATCCAGATCCTGCATCCCAAGAGGCTGGGCTACGCCGGGATCAGCCACGACGCCTTTGACATCGACACCGACTGCCTCCTGCAGGATTTTGCGCGGGTCATTCGCAAGAATGGCGGGGTTGTTCACACTAAATCCTCGGTGACTGCGATCACCAAAGCCAACAACTGGCAGGTCGAAGCGCGGGATGTTTTTGAAGCACGACACGTGATCAACGCGGCCGGTGCCTGGGCGGACGAGGTCGCACAACTGGCCGGGATAGCGCCAATCGGCCTGCAACCCCGCCGCCGGTCAATGGCGCGCATACCGGCGCCGGGCGGGCATGATGTTTCAGATTGGCCAATGATGATTGGTGCTGGTGAGACTTGGTATGCCAAACCGGATGCGGGTAAGTTGCTTGTATCTCCGGCTGATGCCGACCTGGTTGCCCCGCATGATGCCTATGCCGACGATATGGTGCTGGCCGAGGGGTTGGCACGCTATGAAGAGATGGTCAGCGAACCCGTGACGCGGGTTGAAACAAACTGGGCAGGGCTGCGTAGTTTTTCACCAGATGGAACATTGGTGCTGGGTCCTGATCCGCAGGACAGGTCTTTTATCTGGTGCGCCGGGCAAGGCGGATATGGGTTCCAAAGCGCGCCGGGCGCGTCTGAGTTTGTGGCCGACCTTATTGTCGGAAACAGACCCGCGTTTGAGCAGGCGATAATCGATATGCTAACACCGGATCGGCTGCGAAAATGAGCAAACGTACACCACCCCCAAATGCCAGCGTCGCCGCGCCATCAACCGATGGCAAGCTGGTTGCCCCCGCTGCCAGCCGCAACGCTGCCGTCCTATGTGAGCTGGTTTCGCGTTGGGCACCGCCACAAGGCCGGGCCATGGAGATCGCCAGCGGCACGGGTCAGCATGTCTGCGCGTTTGCGCAGAAGCTACCTCAGCTGTCCTGGCACCCGACAGAGATCGACGCGGATCGGCGGCAGAGCATAGATGCCTATGCCAGTGATCAACCGAACATTCAGCCCGCTGCACATTTGGATGCGACAGTATCTGGCTGGCATATGCAATTCGAGCCAAAAGACCTGGTCATTTTGATCAACCTGCTGCATTTGATCAGCTGGCCAGAAACCGTCACGCTTGTCTCGGAAGCTGCTCAGACGCTCTCATCAAACGGCAGGTTCATCCTCTATGGTCCCTTCATGCGAGATGGAAAGCTGACCAGCGAAGGAGACCAGAGGTTTCACGAGGCGCTTGTGCAGCAGGACCCAGAAGTCGGGTACAAAAACGATTCTGATATCAAGCGTTTGCTTTCGACGAAGGGTTTGAACCTCATCGAAGTGACAGAGATGCCCGCCAACAACCTCGCTTTTGTTGCGCGGGCGCAGGCCCTTTGATCAGGCCGTGCACATAGAAAGCCTGCTGACGCAGGCTTGCCTCCGCCGGAGGCATGTGCCGCTGGTGGCGGCGCATTTCTTACGCGCCACCTGCATACGTCTTCGATTAGCCGTCTTTGCGGATAGTTTCGTTCTTCGGATCATATGGGCTGTCGCAAGTGACAACCGCATCCCATAGCTTGTCCTGTATTTTGACCTGCAGCTTGGTGCCCTCGACCGCCAGCTCGGGCTTCACATAGCCCATGCCAATGGATTTCTCGAAGGCCACCGAGTAGCCGCCCGAGGTCAGACGCCCTACCCGCTCGCCTTCCGGCGTGTACAGTGCCTCGCGGCCCCACGGGTCGGCATCGTCCGGTCCGTCGATCAGCAGGGTGCAGCACTTCACGCGCACACCGGTCTCTTCCAACTTGGCCTTGCCGTAGAAGTCTTTCGACAGGTCGACAAAGCGCGGCAGATCAGCTTCCAGCGGGGTTGCATCGCGGCCCAGTTCGGTACCAAACGCACGGTAGGATTTCTCCTGTCGCAGCCAGTTTTGGGCGCGGGCGCCAACCAGCTTCATATCGTACTTCTCACCAGCTTTTTCCAGCAGGTCGAACAGGTAGTTCTGCATTTCGATCGGGTGGTGCAGTTCCCAACCCAACTCACCGGTATAGGCCACGCGGATCGCGTTAACCGGGCACATGCCCAGTTCGATCTGACGGGCCGATAGCCAGGGGAAGCGCTTGTTGGACAGAGCGGTTTCCGGATCGGCGTCTTTGATGACCTCTTTCAGAACGTCACGAGACTTGGGCCCGGCGATGGCAAAGACACCCCACTGGGTGGTCACATCCTGGATCTCAATGTAACCGAACTCCTCCATCTTGTCCTCGGCCGCCTTGCGCAGATAGTCGGCGTCGTACTCGGTCCAGGCGCCAGCCGAGACGATGTAGTAGTTGTTCTCGCCATTGCGCACGATGGTGTATTCGGTGCGGGTGGTGCCGTGCGACGTCAGCGCGTAGGTCAGGTTGATACGACCGACCTTGGGCAGCTTGTTACAGGTGAACCAATCCAGGAACTGGGTGGCACCGGGGCCTTTGACAACGTGCTTGGTGAAGGCCGACGCGTCGATCAGGCCAACGCCTTCGCGGATCGCCTTGGCTTCTTCGACAGCGTATTGCCACCAGCCACCGCGACGGAACGAGCGGTTTTCCTTGTCGAAGTTGTCCGGTGCATCCAGCGGGCCAAAATAGTTCGGACGTTCCCAGCCATTCACCCAGCCGAACTGCGCGCCGCGTGCTTTCTGACGATCGTACGCCGGAACGGTGCGCAGCGGACGGCAAGCCGCGCGCTCTTCATCCGGGTGGTGCAGGATGTAGACGTGCTCATAGCACTCTTCATTCTTGCGGGCCGCGAACTCGGTGGTCATCCAGTTGCTGCTGTAGCGCTTGGGATCCAGCGAGGCCATGTCGATCTCGGCTTCGCCATCGACCATCATCTGCGCCAGATAATAACCAGTGCCGCCTGCCGCAGTAATGCCGAAGCTGAAGCCCTCGGCCAGCCACATGTTGCGCAGGCCCGGCGCGGGGCCGACCAGCGGGTTGCCGTCGGGCGTGTAGCAGATCGGGCCGTTAAAGTCGTCTTTCAGGCCTGACTCGGCGCAGGAAGGCACGCGTTCCGCCATTGCCATGTACTGATCCGCGATCCGATCCAGATCCAGCGGGAACAGGTCGGCGCGGAAGCTGTCGGGCACGCCGTGTTCGAACTGCGCAGGTGCGCCATGTTCATAAATGCCCAAAATCCAGCCGCCGCGTTCCTCACGCGCATAGGATTCATTGTCTGCATCGCGGACAACCGGATGCTCGGAATTTCCGGCCGCGCGCCATTTGACCAGTTCGGGGTCTTTGTCCATGACGATGAATGTGTGTTCGACCGGGATCGCCGGCATCTTGATGCCCAGCATCTTGGCGGTACGCTGCGCGTGGTTACCCGACGCGGTCACCACATGTTCGGCGGTGATCACAACCTGCTCGTCGGAAGGAACGAGGTTGCCGCCTTTTTCGACCATTTTGGTACAGGTGACTTCCCAATGGGTGCCATTCCAGTGGAACGCATCAGCCTGCATTTTGCGGACGATTTCAACCCCGCGCTGACGGGCCCCTTTGGCCATCGCCTGAGTGACGTCAGCAGGGTTAATGTAGCCGTCTTCGGTGTGGTAAATCGCACCTTTCAGGTCATTGGTCTCGATCAGCGGCCAGCGTTCTTTGATCTGTTCGGGGGTCAACCATTCATAGGCGACATCACAGGTTTCAGCCGTGGATGCATAGAGCATGTATTCATCCATACGCTCCTGCGTCTGTGCCATGCGCAGATTGCCGACCACCGCGAAGCCTGCGTTCAGGCCGGTTTCTTCTTCAAGCGTCTTGTAGAAATCAACCGAGTATTTGTGGATGTGGGTCGTCGCGTAGGACATGTTGAACAGAGGCAGCAGGCCAGCCGCGTGCCAAGTCGAGCCGGAGGTCAGCTCATCCCGTTCAATCAACATCACATCGTCCCAGCCCGCCTTGGCCAGGTGATAGGCAATCGAGGTCCCAACGGCGCCGCCGCCAACAACCAGTGCTTTGACTTGGGTTTTCATAACCGGGCGTCTCCCCTTGAATTCAGTTGACACCATATGGCGCAGTTCAGGGGGACAGCGCGACATTCATCCGACCGGTGATAAGAAAAAAACGACCCGCAGATCAATTCAAGGTCGAAAAACGGCCATCAGCCGCTGCGGCTGAGTCACCAACCGGGCGTCACTGCACTAACCTGCCCGGAACAATCTTTCCGGGGTTCATGATGTCGTCTGGATCCAGCGCAGCTTTGATCGCCGTCATATACTGCGTTGCAGCCCCAAGTTCCTTGACCAGATAGGAACGTTTGCCCTGCCCGATCCCGTGTTCGCCGGTGCAGGTGCCGTCCATCGAAATCGCCAGATCGTTCAGCCAGCTGACAAATTGATCGGCATTGGCAACTTCAGTCTGATTGTCCATGTCGATCAGAGGAAGGGTGTGGAAGTTCCCATCCCCAACATGGCCAACAATCGGGGCGATCAGACCAAGTTCTGCCGCCTTGTCCTGTGCTGCGCCAACCGCTTCGGCCAGCCGAGAGATTGGAACACACACATCTGTTGATATGCCTTGTGCACCAGGGCGCAATTGCAAGCAGGCCCAGTACATATCATGCCGCGCTTGCCATAGCTTGTTGCGTTCTTCGGTGGTGGACGTTGCCGCAAAGTCCACGCCACCAAATTCGCCTGCGATGTCCCCGAAGGTCGTCGCCTGCTCGGCGGTCCCATTTTCTGAGCCATGGAATTCGAGCAATAGCAGGGGTGTTTCAGGCAGGTTCAGGCCGGAATAGGCATTGGCTGCGCGCACGGACATCTCGTCCAGCAGTTCGATCCGCGCAACCGGGATGCCGTATTGGATGGTCATCATTACGGCCTGACACGCGGCATCAACGCTTGGAAAGGAACAGCGGGCCGAGCTGATCGCCTCGGGGATGCCGTGGAGACGCAGGGTGAGTTCGGTGATGATGCCCAACGTCCCTTCCGCCCCAATCAGCAATCGGGCCAGATCATAGCCTGCGGATGATTTTTTGGCGCGATTGCCGGTTCGGATCACCTGCCCATCGGGCATAACCGCCTCAAGGCTCAGCACATTGTCCCGCATCGTGCCATAGCGCACCGCATTGGTGCCTGAGGCGCGCGTTGCGGCCATACCACCGAGCGAGGCATTGGCCCCCGGGTCGATCGGGAAAAACAGGCCCTGATCACGCAGATGCGTATTCAGGTCTTCACGGGTTACGCCCGGCTGAACAACGCAATCCAGATCACCAGCGTTGACGGCAAACACCTTGTTCATCTGCATCAGGTCGACGCAAACCCCTCCTGCAGGCGCATTCACGTGACCTTCCAGCGAGGTGCCGGTGCCGAAGGGGATCACGGGCACTTTATGCGTCGCGCAAATTGTGACGATTTCGGATACTTCTGCGGTTGAAGTTGGAAAGACGACCGCATCTGGGCTTTGGTTGGCGATCCACGTTGTCGTATGGCCATGCTGTTCGCGGATCGCGGCGCTGGTTTGCAGCCGGTCGCCAAACCGCTGCTTCAGAATTCCAATCGCCATTTGAATGCCCGCGTCATTGCGGGGCAGCGCGGTTGCCTGCACCATCTTGAACCTCCCCTGCCCGACAGGGTGCCGGGTCTTTCAGATCATGACTAAAAGGCCCGGCAACGTGGAACAAGTCCCAAGACCTATTCGCCCAGCGCGATGCCTTCGCGCCGAGGGTCCGCACCGCCGCTTAACCCGTCGCGAATTTCAATGGCATGCAGACCCGAGGTCAGGTCACGCGGGTTCACTTCGAATCCCAATGTGGTCAGGGCGTCCACATATCCCTCGGCTACAGTGCCCAATTCCACATCATAAGTGCCGAACCGGTTGACCAGATGCGGTAGGGACACCGCCTGTTGTACGTCCATTCCCCAATCAGCCCAGGCAATGATCGATTTGGCCACATAGCCGATAATCCGGCTGCCGCCGGGTGATCCGATGGCCAAAACCGGGGCACCGTCCTGCATCACGATAGTAGGGCTCATGGACGAGCGTGGACGCTTGCCGGGCTCCAACCGGTTGGCGATAGGAACTCCGCTGGTATGAGTTCTGAAGGAGAAATCCGTCAGTTCGTTATTGAGCAGGAAACCGTTGGTCATCAAGCGCGAGCCAAAGCCGTTTTCGATGGTCGTGGTCATCGACAAAACATTGCCAAAGCTGTCCACAATCGAGATATGCGAGGTCGAAGGCAGCTCCAGCGAAACATCGTCGGCCCAGTTCGACGCGTGATCGAAGGCGGGGTTGCCGGGGGCAACATCGATCAACGCGCTCTCGGCGTTCAGCAGATCGGCACGTTCTGCCAGATAGGCTGGATCAACCAGACCTTCGGTTGGCATCGGGACAAAATCGCTGTCGGCCATGTAACGCCCCCGGTCTGCAAAGGCGAGGCGTGAGGCTTCACCGATCAGCCGCCAGGCTTCGACACTTTCTGGCCCCATCGCCGCCAGATCATAACTGTCCAGCATGCCCAGGATTTGCCCAACGGTCAGTGCTCCGGATGACGGCGGCCCCATGCCGCACACCTCGTAAGAGCGATATGTGGCGCAGACTGGTTCACGCTCGATCACTTGATAGAGCGCCAGATCCGTGCCTGACAGAACACCCGGATTCCCCGGGGCAGTCCGAACGGTGTTTACAATTCCTGCCGCAATATCACCACCATAGAACCCTGCTGCCCCATCTGCGGCCAGCACCCGCAGCGTTTCAGCATAGTCGGGGTTCATCAGCCGATGGCCTTGCTGCAACGGTTCACCACCTGGCAAGAAGTATTCTGCCGTAGAAGGGAAACGTGACAATCGTTCAGCGTCGTTGGCAGCCAACGCGGCAAGGCGCGGCGAGACCAGAAACCCTTCATCCGCCAATCGGATGCCATCGGTAAACAGCCCGGGCCAGGGTGACCGCCCCCAGCGGCGATGCGCTTCTTCCAGCAACGCGGGCGTTCCGGGTGTGCCAACAGACAGCCCGCCGACAACCGCATCAAAGAACTTGAGCGGCTCGCCGTTTTCGTCCTGAAACAGTGTTGGCGTAGCCGCCAGCGGCGCCGTTTCGCGCCCGTCCAAAGTGGTCATTTGACCCGAGGCTGCATCGTACCAAACCAAGAAGGCCCCGCCGCCCAGACCCGATGACTGCGGCTCGACCAGTCCCAGCACAACTTGCACTGCGACCATGGCATCGGCTGCTGATCCTCCGGCGCGCAAGATCTTGGCCCCGGCCTCGACCGCCAGCGGATTGGCAGCAGCAACCATCCAGTTTTCCGATTGTACCGGAACACCTGCCAGTTTCGCCTCGACGGCAGCGATGACCTCCTCGGTCAAGGCCTGAACCTGCCCTTCGGACGCCCCTTCTGGTGCGACTGCATCTGCCGTTTCCTGCGCGAATGCGGGCGCGGTTAACGCAACCGTTGAAACGATCAAACCTGAAATTCGACTGAAACGCATCTAATCCTCCAATTCTACTATTGCTTTCAACACTGTACAGACGACCGGAAAGCCGCAACCAAAGGTTGAGATTACGCAAGCCAATGGCAGAGTCCCGCCGTATCAGGTCTTGTCAATCCGAACCAACATCCACGCGATCCGTGTCGTATCGCTGCAAGCCCTCAAATTCTGGCAACCAGCTTTCACGCCGGATCGCCCAGCATTCATAGCTTGGTTTGAACTGATTGACCTCATCAAAGCTGCCCAGGTGCACCTCTACCTCGTCATCTGTTCTGGCAAACACCGGCGACCCACAGACCGGGCAAAAAAAGCGCCCTTCGTAGCTACGAGTTTCTCCACTGATCTGCACACAATCATGGTGAAAAATGGCAGCGGCGTAGAACAAGGCACCATGATGCTTTCGGCAATCAAGGCAGTGACATAAGCCAACCCGGAGCGGAGGGCCCTTGGCAGTGACCCGCACCGCGCCACAGCGGCAACCGGCTTTATGGATCTCGGTCACTGGCCAACCTCCAAAACCTCATAGCATCGCGGGCACAACCTGATCCGGTGGGCGGTGCCCATCTTCGAACGTCTTGATGTTGATGATCACCTTCTCGCCCATCTCGATCCGCCCTTCCAGCGTGGCCGAGCCCATGTGCGGCAGCAGGACAACATTTGGCAATTGCCTCAGGCGCGGGTTCACATCGGTGCCCCGTTCATAGACATCCAGACCAGCCCCGGCGATCTCGCCCGCGCGGATCATGCGGGTCAGGGCGTTTTCATCGACCACTTCACCGCGAGATGTATTCACGATCACGGCCGAGGGTTTCATCAGCTTCAAACGCCGCGCATTCATCAGATGAAAAGTAGATGGGGTCGACGGACAATTGACCGAGATCACATCCATCCGTGCCACCATCTGGTCCAGGCTTTCCCAATATGTCGCCTCCAGCATCTGTTCGGTCTCGGGCCGTAGGCGGCGGCGATTGTGATAATGCACCTGCATCCCAAAGGCACTGGCGCGGCGCGCAACCGCCTGACCGATCCGACCCATACCCAGAATGCCAAGGCGCCGACCACCTATCCGACCACCCAGCAGGGCCGTCGGGGCCCAGCCTGCCCAGTCTCCCTTTTGCATTACGCCGAGACCCTCGGGAATGCGCCGCGTGACTGCCAGAATCAGCGCCATGGTCATGTCGGCCGTATCGTCGGTCAGAACACCTGGCGTGTTCGACACCAGGATGCCGCGCTGACGGGCAGTCGCCACATCAATGTTATCAACACCGGCACCATAATTCGCAATCAGACGCAGTTGATCCCCCGCCTGCCCCAATACACCGCCATCAATCGTGTCGGTTACGGTGGGCACCAGCACATCCGCCTCTTTCACGGCTGCCACAAGATCATCCCGGGTCATGGGCGTATCATCATCGCGCAAACGGACATCGAACAGCTCACTCAGCCGCGTCTCGACCGCTTCGGGCAACCGTCGCGTTACAACAACACTCAGACGTTCTCTTGGCACCTCGGCCCTCCCACTGCTTTGCATTCGCGCGCGCTCCGTGGCATCGTGGCTCAGGATAAGGCGGGGCACAAGAACCCCTAAGGCATTGAGTCGACCTTTTTTCGAAAGCAGATCAACAGGCACAAGAGCAGGCAGTCAGTGAGTGGTCCTCTACCGGTGAAACGCCGTTGTTTGGCGATCCTAGCCGCGTTCCTCGTAGCGCTCGGTCCCATTGTGGCCACCGCAGAGGACAATCGCGGCCAGGTTACGAATCTGCCCCTGCCCCGTTATGTCTCGATGAAAGCAGCCGAAGGCAATGTACGCCGGGGTCCGTCGCTGACCCATCGGATTGATTGGGTCTTCAAACGGCGTGGGATGCCCCTGCAAATCACGGCGGAATATGGAAACTGGCGCAAGGTTCAGGACCGCGACGGTGCGGGCGGCTGGGTTCACTATGCGCTGCTGTCTGGCGTGCGCACGGTGCTGATCGAATCCGAGATGTTGCCCGTATACGCCCGACCCGACCCCAACGCCCCCATCAACGCCCATTTCGAAACCGGCGTGGTTGCGCGCCTTGGCAGTTGTTCGCTGGATTGGTGCCGGATTTCGGCAGGCGGCTATCGCGGCTGGACACTGAAGTCGAACCTTTGGGGCGTCGATCCGGCAGAGATCAGGGAATAACCGGGCTGTCTCCAAATTGGCTTTGGCAGAAACCCATTTAAAGGGAATCCTCTGGAACTCTGATCTGGCGCGGCTAAGCTGCCCCAAAGTCAGAGGAATCACCGTGAAAGCCATTACATACTCCGCCTTCGGACCAGCTGCAGATGTGCTGAAGCTCGAGGACCTACCGCCAGAGACACCGCAGCCCGGAGAAGTCACAGTCGATCTGGCCTATTCCGGGGTGAACCCGTCCGACATCAAAGCGCGGGCCGGAGCCAGACCGGGCGTGACCAAACCGCCCTACCCTAAGATCGTGCCCCATAGCGATGGGGCTGGTATCATTTCCGCGGTCGGAGACGGCGTGCCCACCACGCGCATTGGGCAGCGGGTCTGGGTCTGGAACGGCCAGTGGAGGCGCCCTTATGGGACTGCGGCTGCACAGATCACCCTGCCTGAAGACCAGGCGGTGCCGCTGCCTGATTCTGTCTCGTTTCAAACCGGCGCTGTGTTGGGTATACCCGGGCTGACCGCCAGTCATGCCGTGTTCTCGGGCGGAGAAATCTCAGACAAAACGGTGCTGATACACGGTGGTGCAGGAACTGTGGGTTACCTGGCCGTTCAACTGGCAAAATGGGGCGGTGCCAAGGTCATCAGCACAGCAAGCCCCCGCGATTTTGACAGGGTACAATCAGCAGGCGCCGACACCGTGATCGACTATGCCAACGCCGATCTGGCTGAACACATCCTTGATGCAAATAACGGCCAGCAGATAGATCGCATTGTCGATGTCGAGTTCGGCCAGAACGTTGAAACCAACATCGCCGTTATTTCTGAAAACGGTCGCATCAATGCCTTCGGCTCTGCCAAAGATATGACCCCGACACTGCCATTCTACCCATTGATGTTCAAAGCGGTCACGCTGGAGGTCGTTTTGATCTACTTGCTGCTCCCAAAACTCCGCAACGCAGCGATCAAACGGTTGCACACAGCACTCACGGATGATGCTTTAAAATGCCCTATTCAGGATGTGCTGCCTCTAAGCGACTGCGCACAGGCCCATGACCTTGTCCAAACCGGCCACCGCACAGGGGCCGTTTTGCTGGAAACGCGATGATACATACCACGGTTACATTTTTTCACAGAGCCGGTTTTTTTGCCCAAAAACCTCTTGAACCCCGCCAGCAACAATCGTAGACAGCCGCTCACCGTTGGGGTGTAGCCAAGTGGTAAGGCAGCGGTTTTTGGTACCGTGTATCGTAGGTTCGAATCCTACCACCCCAGCCAATTTTCTGAAATAATTTCAACTACTTAAACGCGCCCCGGTCTATCGCCGTGTGCGGCATCGGATAAAGTTTACCACGTTTTTTGTGGTAGATTCTGCTCCAAACAATGCCGAAGCCACAGAAAATCGCTTCGTTTAACATGCCTTCGACCTTCGGACTTGGATAGCGGATCACGGTTCCGCTATCCTTCTTGTAGTCAGCAAACAACATCAAAGGATCGCCTCTGAAGGCTGCCACTCAAACTTGTCGAGCAAGCTATTGGAGATTTCGCAGAAGCGATCCGAGCCATCATCGATAACATGACCGTACTGAGTCATCGTAAAACTTGCAGTGTGGTGTCCGAGCATTTTGAAGGCTTCAAGGTACTTCCCTTCCAACATCACCGACGACGCAACATAGTGCCTAAGGGAATGAAACCCTCTGTGCTCTACACGAGCGTGTCTCAGCAACGGAACCCAGCAGTGATTGCGGACCGAATGGTAGTGCTTTGGATAGCCTGATTTCGACGCGAAAACCCAAGGGCTCTGACTTGTTTTCAATTTGTATACCAGTAACTCGCGCAGCTTAGGTACTATCGCTAGTTTTCGGTAAGAGTTTGCGGTCTTCAAATCCCCAATTCGGTCTTCTTGCTTCATTCCCCTCCTCAAGGTGTCGACGCGCCGCGAAATTGACACGTGCGAATAGTTCTCTGTGAAATCTTCCCAACGCAGACCTAGGGCCTCCGAAATTCTGACCCCTGTTGTAGCCAGCAGCATGACCAACGGCGCGTAAGCACGCCACCTCTCCACGTCGCGCGGAGCGCCGTATGTGCATAGGTATCGAAGGCTGGAAAATATCCTCCGCATTTCATCGTCGGAAAACGTGCCGGGATTTTTCTTCGGTCCTCTGGTATCCGGTTGGACACTTAGGTTGCGGGCAAAGTGCCGTGTAATCAAATCGCGATCAACACCCCAGTTCAGAATTGCCTTTACTAGATTTAGCGCATGCTCGGCTGTCTTGATTGACTTACATTGACCTTTCAAAAGAATAATCAGTTCGATCAAATAGTCTCGGTCCAACTCTCCGATTGGAATCTCTCCTATCTTGGGAAGGATGAAAGCATCGAGATAGTGCTTGTAAGCATGCAGCGTTGACATTTCTAATGGCCGTTTTCCGTCACGGCCAACGGCAGATGCGCGCATGTACTCTTCTGCTAATTCAAAGAAGCTTTTTTGCTGAATCCAGTATTCTCCGCGCTCTTCGGCTCTGATTAGCGAAGCTAAGCATTTCTTTGCTTCGTTACGCGAGCGGAATGTTCTTTCCTTCCTCTTTCCCTCGACTTGCTTGCCAACGACACGATAGACAGACCTGTTTCCCAATTTCCTTTTATACAAAGCCGCCATTGGTTCCTCCTTTCTGGTTGGAAACCCGTACCTTGGGAGGAAACAATTGATTTAAAAGTCTATTAACTAGCTGAGAAATATACTAAAATGAAAGATATCCGAACTAGAGCGGCGCATTTCTCGTGCGCTACTATGTCAGTATTTCTGACTTCCGGCCACGAACTATGCCTTCAAGAGAAGTTTCACTTCTCAAATGCGCGATCCGGCAACAGAAAACCAGCACCACAACAAAATGTTTGCCGCACCTCTAGCCAGAGTGATTCTGACAAACTGCCGCCAATTGGCGGGTTTCAGCCTGCGTCAGCAACTAAATGGAAGTGCACAGGGCGCAAGAACCCGTTTTCAGCGTCTTTGCACTGTAGGTTAGTAGTCCCAATCGTCATCGAAATCGTCGTCATCGTCATCCATATTGAGATCGTCGAAGTCCCAGTCATCCTCAAAGTCAGCTCTAAGCCTAGCACGATGGACATTGTCGATGCGTCTTCTGCGCATAGAATCCGAAATAACTTCTAGACCAGTATCCGTGGATAGAAACTCTACCTTCATATCCAATAGCTTGGAGAAGTATGGGTGGTTCTTAATGTGCTCTGTGGTCGCGTTTGCAGCAACGCCCATCCGAGCGGCTTCATAGGAATACAACCACATCGGCCCTTCCAATCCTTCGGAATTCAACGCGCTGTCCCACGTCGAGGAATCGATTTTGCCGCGAATAAGTCCTTTTGCCTTTGCTGCGCTTAGGAGCAGTGCACACATCGGCTCCTCAAGGCTAAAGACGGGCTCGAACCGTTTTGCCTCAACTGTGATACCTAGGCCGATCATCAAAAAGAGGAACCAAATCAGCTCCCCTGTTCTATCCTCTAGAGCAAGAGACGGAACACGATGATCAAGAAAATCCCTAATGCTGTCGAGATCAACGTCCCCCTCAGCTTGCTGCCGCATGATCAGAAGTTCGACCAGAAGCGAAATCAAAGTACTATTGCGGCGATACGCGTTCACAAGATGGTTTTGAATGCGGTGCCAAGTTTCGGAACTACATCCGAGAAACGCCACTCGAGCGTTTTGAAGCGCCCACTTTTCTACATTTGTACCGGCTAGATCTCGACCCAGTCTGTTGATTTCGTAAAAGAACCGCTGAAAGTCCGTGTATTTGAAGTCTGGGCCCTTTGGACGGTGAGCCAGCGCAGCTTGCTTCCAGCCAATTCGAAGGTCGACCGAAGTTGGAATAACCTCTGATTTATCATGATTCAGTTCGAGTTCGTAGTAGGCCGCAGCCCTTCGAACGGCGGCAATAAGTGCTTGTCCCGAAAGCCCGTCTGAACTGCTAATTGTGTAGTCATCAACATAGCGCGACGCGTCATTGCTGCTGACATTAATACTTGCTTTTAGTTGAGCATCCACGCCTGAAGCAACGGCTTCAGCGATTATTCGTGAAGTGTCTGGGCCAACCGGAAGGCCAAGCGTCTGTCCGTCTTGCGCGTTCCGCGACAGTAAATCCAACAAATTCCCGTAGTGTGAATTGCTCCTATTGCCCTTCGCAAACTCCTTGCCGTGGACAGCCCAAGGGATCGAATGCGTGTAGATCGAGTGATAAAAAGCGCGTAAGTCGGCGGATACAAACATCTCGCGACGAGATGATAGGTCGATGCGAAAATCGTCGCGTAAATCCACGCTAGAACGGAGTATGGCCCGCGAACCAGTCCAGTCGAATACTAGTGGGGAGGCTGAGATGCCAGAGTGTTTTCCAGCCCTAGACCGTAGCTTTACGAAGTTTTCGGCAACGACTTTTGCAATGGCAACGTAGGCTATCGGGTTGATTACCCCGTGACGACGATCATTGCGCCCAAATCGTGGGAAGTTAAACCAACTCGTTTTTGAGATGAATTTCTTGTAGCTTGGCGTAGCTGGGTCGAGCATATGTTTCCAAACAGAATTCCTCCGACGCGCCAAGTCTTCAGAAACGAAACAAGGTGGAAGTTCAGGAGCAAAATACCCATGCGAAATTAACCTCCTAAACCGTTCAGAGGCCGTTTTGGCGGAAACGTTGTTAGTCATGAAGTTATCTCAGTAAAATGTCTTTAGATCATCAAAATTGCTAAACTTGGCACCGACCTCGCACAACCCTAAAGTGAACACGAAAGTCATATGTGACCTTATTCTCGCAATCATGTCTATGAAGTAGCTTTGCGTCACATCTTGCCGTACACAGCGCAATTAAGGTGCGTGAGTATATGAACATCATGGCGATTGTATATTTGACAAACCAACCGTGATGATCTGATCAAGGCCTGCGCGGCAGACCGGATCAGTCGTCGGGCGGTTTCTTCTGGTCCGGCTTCTGTATTGCCAGCTTCTTCATCGTCGTCTGCCCGATCTCGCGGGCGGCTTCCTGAAAACGTTCGAGTTGGGATTCTTCTTTTTCCATGTGATCAAAATATACCGCCATGCCGGACAAAAAAGGCGACCCGAAGGCCGCCGAAGTCAGATTTCATACAGGCTTCTTGAACCGCTATCGCATAGCTCAGAAGCGGGGTTAACCTTCAGCGCGGATCAGCGGCTGCGCCAGTGGGCACAGACATGCTCGATCCGGCCAAAACGTTTACGCTCGTACGCGTTCACGAAGACACCTTTCGTCATGCCCCAACTCCTTCTGAGCGGGTTTCCCTTGAAGTAGGGCGCGACAAATGTCAGATTACAGGTGTGAACCGTGTGTTATCTGAGGGGCCGCGCCCCGATGAAAGCCACCACGAAAGCCGGTCCTTGTGGCCGGTTTTCTTGTTTCTCCCCTGCGGTCAGATCGGTTGATCCGGGTGGTAATCCCGCAGGGGCAGAGCCAGTCTCTGCATCGTAGCCTCACTACATATTGGGCGTTCTCGCCATGGCACTACATTACAGGGATTCCCCGTCAGGTCAATCCCCGACAACGCGCCTCCGCGTTGTTTTTATTTTAACTTGTATACTCGAGTTGTTTTATGTACAACGTGATCAAAGGAGAGCGCAATGGCACGCATACGAAGCCCCAACTATCCCCAAGTAGAACTGCAAGAAGCGGTCAGCTTGGTTCGCAAAATATTTGATAACGAGGGTCAGAACTTTGCTCCACGTGAAGTAGTGGCTGAGCTCCTCGGATACTCATCTGTAAACGGCGCGTCTGAGAAAAAGGTCAGTGCTATAACAGCTTACGGTCTGCTGGATAGAAATAGCGCGCGTGAGCTACGGGTGAGCGATCTCGCGATGAGGGTATTGCACCCCGAGGACGATCAAGAGGAAGCGGAAGCAATTTCGGAGGCTGCGCTATCTCCAAACCTCTTTCAGGAAATCAATGAAAAGTGGCCAGACACACCGCCAAGTGATGCTAATCTTCGTTCGTATTTAATACGACGTGGCTTCAACCAAAACGCAGTTGATCAAGTCATAAAGGTTTTTCGTAGTGCCATGAGCCTTGCCAGCGTTGAAATAGAGGTGCATGATTCGCATGGGAATATAGAGGATGAAGCGGTGCCACCGACCGCGTCTCATCGTTCCAGCGAGGGAAAGCCCATGCATTCGCCACAGGTTCACACAATAGACAAACCTATCGTGTTTGATATGGAGACAATATCGGGCCGATACAGTTTTGATAATGCCGACGATCTTGCAAACTTCATTGAGAAGTTGGAGAGGATTAGGCCACTCTTGCCAGCCAAAGAAGTTGACGAAGGTGGCTCGAACTAATCAAAGCGAATACAGGTACGGACGATATCGGAAGGGCGAGAGCTTACCGGCTCTCGCCGTTTTTGATACTGAGCAACAAGTTCTCAATTTTACTGTGGTAATTTACCACAGTTGTTGATGACCAATGATGAGCAGTGATGTTTTAAGAAATAGAATCTAAGCACCTATGGGGTGAATGTTAGCAAAATCGCACACGTGCCCAATAGACGTCCGGTAAGTTGCTGCACTTGAAGTAAAATTTTGCAAGCGCTTCTTGCATAATGTCATGTATTCTTACATTTTGGTACCGTGTATCGTAGGTTCGAATCCTACCACCCCAGCCACACACTTCCCTGTTTTCAGACGCTGTAAGTTTCCCGCGCAATTGTCGCGTGTTTTCGGGCGCTTGGCAGACAGGGTTTTCAACAGAGACGCGGATAAGAGCACGAACCGGGCGGATTTCAGCCCGTAGTCTCTGTTTGCGATTCCGGCGGTACGAGTTTGGGATGTGAAGCTTCAGAGAGTGGCGAACTGCTCGCGTTGTTCGGACCAGACAGCAGGGAAGCGGGTCTTGATCAGGTAGTCGGTGGTGAGACCATCGGACTGTTCACCCGTAGCGATGCTGTCAAGAACGTCAGGCGAGAGCAACGCCAGGTTGACCACGTCCTGTACACGGCGTTTCGAGACACCTTCGACATCGGCTATCTCGGAGAAGGTTTTGCCCGCGATGACCATTGCCAACCAGTTGCGTCCCTTCATGATGTTCTGCACCAGCGTTCTGTCGATCTCTGTTGGTGGATCCCCGAGATGCAGTTTCAATTCCACGCCACGCCGACGCATCTGGAATGGAGATTCGATTGTCAATTCAACCAGATTGATCTGCTCCGGTTTGCTGCCAAGACGTTCAGCAAGCATTGACTTGTCCAGACGTACCGTAAGGCAACCCTGTTGCAGATCGGCTCGTTCGATCAAAGCCAGTCGTTCCGTTGCATCGCACTGATCCTAAAGCTTTTTCGATACGTCTGTCAGTTCGGCTGCCGTCAAACCTTCGGTCATCACTGCCGCGGCACCGGGTCTGGTCAGATGTTGCCCTACCAGTTCAGCCAGCAAGCCCTCCACCTGCTCTGCAGGCAACCGCCAGGCATCCGGATGTTTCCGGCTGCGATCTTTGACCAGTCTGCGGGAAATATAGTAGCGAAGTCGTTTGCCGTTCTTGCGGCTGTGGCTGGGCGTCAGGCGATCGCCGGTTTCATCAAAGAGCTTGCCCGCCAGAGGTGATCTTGTCGCCTTTTGTCTGGAACCGCGAGCAACCGCTGCCCCAGTCTGCAGCAGCCCCTGAACCTTGTCCCAAACCGCCGGATCAATGATGGCTGGATGCTGTCCATCATAGGTCTGCTTTTTGTGCCGGATCCTCCCTGCATAGATAGGGTTGCTCAGGATATGCTGGATGTGGCCGCGGTCGAAGTGTTTTCCACCGGATAGCCGACCACCCACCCGTTCACGGCGCCGGGACTTAAGGTCGAGGTTCTCCGCTCGTTCCTTCACATCCCGCAGGGTGCCAAGTTTCAGATATAGATCATAAAGCGTCCGGATTGTTTCGGCTTCAGTCTCGTCGATCTTCAGCGTCCGTCCATGCGGCTGATAGCCCATTGGAACACTGCCACCCATCCACATGCCCTTGCGTTTGGACGCAGCGATCTTGTCTCTGATACGCTCCGCTGTGACCTCACGCTCAAACTGAGCAAACGAAAGCAGCATGTTAAGCGTCAGGCGTCCCATGCTGGTGGCCGTATTGAAGGACTGGGTAACCGATACGAAGGAAGTTTCCGCCGCGTCCAGACGGTCGACCAGTTTGGCAAAGTCAGCCAGAGAACGCGTCAATCTATCGATTTTATAGACCACAATCTGATCAACGCGTTTTTCGTCCACCACCTGCATCAGGCGCTGAAGCGCCGGGCGATCCAGATGACCACCCGATATGCCGCCATCGTCATAGTGATCGGGCAGCAGTTCCCAGCCCTCGTGTCTCTGGCTGGCAATGTAGGCCTCACACGCTTCCCGCTGGGCATCCAGCGAGTTGAAATCCTGCTCCAGCCCCTCTTCCGAGCTCTTGCGGGTATAGATTGCACAACGGATCCGGCGCATCACTGAACCCCAAAGAAGCGCGGTCCGGACCACCGGGCGCCGGTGATGTGCCGGGCAATGGCTGACAAAGACCGCCACGTCTTTCCATCCATGACATAGCCGCCATCGACCACCTCAACCTGATAGGTGCGCCCGCTCCATTCCCGGACGAGGTGAGAACCGGGCTTCGCCATAGCAGTTGGGGTTCTTCCCGCCGCGATCTGTTTCAGACGTCTATCGGTCTTGGCAGACAAGCCGCCCAGTTCCTTGTTTTGCAGCTCCCAGATCAGGACCCGTCTCATGAACTGAGGCGACAGATATTTGGGAGGGGGTCGGCCAAAGACCTGCCGCCAGCGCTCAAGGCAGCCCGCCCGGCCCAGCTGCTCAAGTTCTGCCACAGCATGGTCGAGCTTGGAAGCGCTTGCATTCGCCATGGCCTCAACCCTTATCGGCGATGCGATACACCACACCTTTGTCCGTATCGGAGCGCTCGACCCCAGTCCCGGCTTTGCGAAGCATCGATATCGCGGCCCGCGCCGTATGTGGTTGCCAACCAAACGCTTTCTGGATCTGTGCGATCGAAGCGCCGGATTTGCGGTTCAGCAGCCTGGCCAGTTGTTCCTGCCGGGTGGGCTTTGCATTACCAGCTTTGGTCCCTGCGACTTTGAGCACTTTCCTCGTTGCGGTCGTCATCATTCTCTCCACTCTTCTGACGAAGGCCAATCCCTCGCCTTGTACTGAGTGGAGCCCGGCGAGCCCGGGCGACCTGGACGGTACAAACACTACCGCTCCAAGTTACGCGGAAGTCCAGTTGTTTCTGGGAGAAAGGGCGGGAAGCGGAAGTTCGCTGCGGGTGCGAGATGGAAAAACGCTCCAATGTGTAGCGGACATTCAACGTGGATGGGATCGAGTTTAAGCAGATGCACAATATCTGGATGGAAGGTAGGCGGCTAAGCGCGCTTACTACTCGGATCCGAAGCGGCGAGCACCGAGAAATGGTAGTAAAGAACACGAAGCTAGATAAATCAGATGCGAACGGTTTCTGGGCCAGGGCGAGTTGTAATTGCTTGGGCAGTTATTGTCCGAGGTGGAGCTAGCCGGCACGGATACACCCTATTTTGGCGCGGCATTAACCGCGCAACGCCGCGCTAATTGCGCCGACGATATCCCCGGCACATTGGCCTTCGCGCAGGTCTACCATTTCTCTCAGTCCGACCAAAACTACTACGTTCACTTGCCCACAGCCACAACAGGGGTAGAAACTGGAGTTAAATGCGCAACACGATGTAGTTCAAGAAGGCAGTGATCCAAACGCCTTTTTGGTTCCGGTTGGTTTAGATCCCGTCGCGTTAGTCCGTCTTGGTGAAGACCTCTGCAGCTGAAACGCGGGTCTAACTACCAGACCATGTCGGATTCAATTGGTGCAGTTGGGGGCTCCGGCGGGCGCGATTAGTTTTACCTCGCATACGGCGGCGTGTGGTTGAGAAACCAGAATGTAGCGTGCGCCAGTGCACGGTCGCTTCCTGAGTCTTTGCTCCGAACCGTGCCTTGCCAATTGAGGCCATGCCCTCGAGAACGACCGAGAAACTTTGTTCAGAAGTACCGGGATAGTATTTCGTCCATGCGGCAAAAGAAGTCGTCAGAGCCGTCAAATCACGTCGCGAGATGGCATTGAGACACATATGCGCGGCGTACCATTCGGTTTGGATAGCGCGCGCTCTCATTGTTGCCAGAAGCGATACCATTCGCGCTGAAAAAGTCCGGATCGCTACGGCAACGAATGCGACCGATCCCAACATAAGCCAAAACACTTTGTGCAATTGCCATGCATTTCCGTCTTGCGCATTGTCAGAAGCTGCGCCGAGAATAGACACGTCAAGTGTCGGTAAGATCGCGGTTTCCAGCTGTTCGGTCTCGATGTTGAACCAATCAAGTGTCACTTCCGGCAATACGGCGGCCCCTTCGTACTGAGCGACATACGAGGTTGTTTCCGTGCGCGTCCCTCGCAGCAGACCCCGGTCTTCTTTCTCGTCGATTTGGGGATCTTTTGGATAGGCGCGCAGGCTGTCCCCTTCGGGTGCAGGAGATAGGCGAGGGATCATGATGGGCGAGGTGCCAGTGATCTTTGCTGTAATGGTCCTAGTCAGAGCCCCTCCAACAGCCATACTGGGATCTCCATCAATCTGTTGCTGGAGTTCGAACCCGCTGGCGATGATCAGTGGATCCAGCCCAGATGCCCCTTCGGGGATGGTGGCAGTGAAAGTCAGTTCTGGAAGTGAGCCAGAGAAAGTCACCGGTTCATTTGTGTCCGGGTTGGCATAGGTAACGACTACGTCTTCCGGCGGTAGGGTATAGCTGCCGCCTGCGAGCGGGTAGAGGCGATAGCTGCGGCGCACCCCCGACCAGGTTTCACCATCGATTTTTTCGCTGATCGGCCCCGAGGAACGCTCGGGCTGACGGACCAGAAGTGACGGAATTTCGACAGCCGGAAAGATCGGCGGTTCGGGCATCCATGTTGGCACAAGGATTGAAATGCGTAGCAGCAGCGGCTGACCGACGATTGTCCTGTCGTTTTCCAACTCGGCCGTAACGCGCGGGTCTTTCGCGATGGCGATGCTGGCACCAATGCACAGGAAATATATCGCGATCAGAGTACGGATCATGTGCCCTTCTCGCTATTGTCGTAGAGGAACCGACTGCGCAGGAAATCCCCCATATCGGTGTCGATGCTGTCGATCCATTGGTCGGGAGACAGCGCTCTTGCCCCGTCCCTAGGTGCGTCGACCTGCGTAGCAACTCCACGCTGAGCTTCGTTGTCGAATGTCATGTCATCTGCCCCGATGCCACTTTCCTCGCCAGTGTCGGATTGCTCCCGAGTGGTTTCGACCTGTTCGACAATGGCCCAAGCAATTTCGGCGTTTTTGGCAGCAGCAGGAAAATCTGGCTGGCGGTCCAAAGCGGTTTCAAAGGCCTGCGCGCCTGCGCGGTATTCGCGGTTGCCGATCCGCGCCAGACCTTCGGAAAAGGCTGCCTCGGCACTGTACAACCCGTTGTATAACTCGGCAGCTTCCACGTAGCGACCGGCGCTTAGCAATGCGTGACCTTTCCACATCGGGTCGGTGAACAGGTCGGCGGCTTGTGCGAACTCCTTGTTTCGAAAAGCAATCTGCCCTTGTTGATCAGGTGTCAGAAACCAATCCTTCCATCCATCGGCATTTGCACTACCCGGCATTTGAAGTGTGAAGACAACGGCAAGTGCAGTGCTCCAGCGCATGGTCCAACCGCGGCGGAACCACAGCAAAGCAATGAGTGCAGCAGGCCATAGCAGCACCCAGCCGCGATCGTCCCATTCCAAACGTTCATCGTTCAGCTGTGCCGCTTTATGCACCGAGGTTAACTGCCGTTCGATCTCTGCGATATCCCGATCATCGGCAGTTAGTCCAACAGCCGAAACGTCTGCGAGCCCGGTGATCTGGGCGGGGATTTGCCCGGAAGGCACAGCAACTAACATCGACACTGGAGGCTGTTCAGGGTTGTTATTCATGAACGCTGCAACCGTTGCCGGGTCAAGGTCATCCAGCACAAAGAGGATCGCACCGGGCGTTTCTGCAGCCTTCAGTATTTCGCGCGCTAAATCCAATGCGGCAGCGGCATCATCCCCTTCAACCGGCATCACCTTGGGGTTCAGCCCTTGCAATAGCGGGCGCAGTATATCTGGGTCTTCGGTTAGCGGTGCGACCCGATGCGCGGTGCCTGCATAGGCCACAAGCGCAGTACGCGCGCCAGCCCGCGCAGCGATCAGATCCAAAATCTTGAACCTTGCTCGGTCTAGCCGAGTGGGTTCCAGATCGGTATCCTCCATCGAAGGCGTTACCTCGAGCGCCACCACAAGAGGTGCGGTTTCCGCGACTAGCGGGTTGGGGATGCGGTTCCATGACGGACCAGCTGCGGAGAGTACCAGTAGACTCAAACAAAGCATGACGCTGTCAATTGGTTCAATACGCCGCTGGGCGTTTGAACCGACCTGCAGAGCCTTTGCCAGATGCGGGGCGATATGCCGGGTGTCATGTCTGTGCTGTCCGGGTTGTCGCCTTGTAATGTACCAAAGCAGCACAATAGCAGGTAAAAGCAACAACCAGAGGGGACGAAGGAAGTGGAAGGCATCAAAAAAACTGGTCATGCCCGCCTCCAAGTCCGTGAAGCGAGCAGAGCAACAAGCGTTGCTATCCCCAGCAAGGCGGCGAGCAGGCTGGCCACCCAAACGAGCGAATAGGTCGGCCGATAGCTGGTTTCTTCGACGATCCGAGGTGCCATGGCGTCGATCTGCTCATAGATTTGCGACAAAGCTGAGCTGTCATCGGCATAGAAGAAGGCGCCACCGGTGCGGGTTGCGACATTTTCCAATGCAGTCAAATCGACCCGATCTTCGCCTGTCCCTTCGGGGTCGCCCACGCCGATGGTTTGGATGACCACGCCTTTGTCAGCGGCAATCTCCGCCGCATTAACTGGCGAGACCCGGCTGTTGGTGTCCGCACCATCGCTGAGCAGGACGATCAGACGCTCATCGACATCGCTGCTGTCGAACATTCGGATTGCCAGACCGATTGCATCTCCGATGGCGGTGTTTGGCCCGGCCATACCCACCTGAGTCTGATCGAGGAATCCGTCAAGGCTTTGCAGATCTTCGGTGAAGGGAGCCTGTACGAAAGCGCGTGTGCCAAAGACAATCAGAGCCATACGGTCGCCATCGCGCTCTGCGATGAAGGTTTTGAGCACATCGCGTACAGCATCCAGCCTTTGCATCCTTTGCCCGTTTGCGCCGATTAAATCCCGTTGATCCATGGAACCCGAGATATCGAGGGCCAGCACAACGTCTCGCGCCGATTTTTCAATCACTATGGGATCGCCCAACCGTTGAGGTTGTGCCAGACCGATCACGATCATTGTCCAGACCAGTAGTGCAGTGATGATCTGAACTCTGCTCCGATGCAGCACTGTTGCACCTTGCTCTGGCGTAGCACCCGCTGCTTCTGTCAACTGCCGGAAAAAGGGGATTCGGATCGCCGTGGCCTCTTCACGGTGTGGCGGGAGAAACCGCCAAACCAGCCAAGGTAGCGGCAAAAGGATCAAGAGCCATGGATACAATAAGTTGATCACTTCAGACCTCTTGCTTCGGCTGCTTGTGCGTCACGATCCAGTCGTGCGCCAAGCGGGTCAGCTCTGGAGAAGCCGGGACCGGGCGGTAGGGAGCTTGCGCAACGATGCGTCCAGGGCCATTCGAAAACCGGTCGTTGTCCATGGTCTGGTCGAGAAAGTATAGCCAGTCTTTGCCAGTCATTCCTGCAACCTCGCCGCGTGGAAATCCGCTCAATGCAGTGCGGCGTAGGATATCGGCGATGCAAGCCGGATCATCCTCTGCTTTGGCCAGCGCGCCCAAGGCTGCACGGCGATAGGCGTTGGCTTGGCGGTGTTTGATGGCCTGCCGGATCAACCATCCGGCCAACAGCGCAAGTGCCATCCCAAGCCAGGCCCACCCAACAGTTTGAGGCATCATCGAGATTGGTGAAGGTTGCGGCGCGGGCTCCAAGAGGTCGATCAACTCGACAAGGTTGAGGCCGTGCAGATCCGGGTTCATGACGCCCCCAACAAACGAGAGATTTGATCCAGCGCAGGGGATTGCGTCGACAACGGCAGGAAGGGCAGTTGGTATTTCTGCGCCCAGCCGCGGATATGCGCCAGTCGGTCCTGTGCAAAGACTTCTATTTGTTTGTGAGTCTCGGCAGTAGAAGTGTCGATCTCTGCCTGCAAGGTACCGTCCGATATAGCGAGGCGTGTATTTGCAGGAATATGCGCAGCCATCGGGTCGGCGATGTTGAACAGCATCACGTCATTGTGCCGGGCGAGGTTGCGGATCAAAGGCTCGGACGCGGCGTCAACACCGTCGAAATCGGAGAAGATCAGTATCAGATAATTTGTCTTGGCAATCCGGAGCGCGGAGCGCAACATCCGGTTGAATACGTTGGGCCGAACGACCCGACTTCTGGCCGATAACCGACTGTTGGCGTCAGCGATCGAGGCTAGCATCTGTCGCACGGACAGGGCCGAGCGCACGGGCCGGTGTTCGGCTACAGTGTCGTCCGAGAAGACCAACCCGCCGACCCGATCGCCTTGCGCCAACAAAAGATGCGCAGCAATGGCGGCGGCCTCGGCAGCGATGACGGATTTCATGTAGACTTGGCTACCAAAAAACATCGATATGCGTTGGTCTACCAGCAGCAGCGTTGGGCGGTCGCGTTCTTCGGTATAGACCCGGACATGGGGCGTGCCCGTGCGTGCTGTTACTTTCCAGTCCAGAGTACGGATATCATCTCCGGGCAGATAGGCGCGCAGTTCTTCGAAATTCAGCCCCCGGCCGCGCAGTTTCGAGGCGTGGCGACCGTTCAGAACGGAATTCGCAGGTTGCCGAGGCAGAAAGGTCAGTCGCGAGGCCCGTCGTCTGAGCGCGACTAACTGGTGCAGGTCGACATGAATACGGGGATCATGCCCAAGCTCTGTAATCGTTGCCGTTTGCTTCATTGGCATAACATCCTCGGCCGAAGGCCTGTCATCATGGTAGGGCAACCAGTTTGATGATCTCGTCGGTCACATTATCCTGCGACAGACCAGCGCCCTGCGCCTCATAGCTCAATGTGATGCGATGGCGGAATACGTCATGGGCAATGGCTCTGACATCGAGCGGATCGACATAGTCTCGCCCGGCCAGCCAAGCGTGCGCGCGGCTGCATTTGTCCAGAGCGATCGAGGCGCGCGGGCTGGCACCGACCTCGATCCAACTGGCCAGTTCTCTGCTCAGGGTTGCGGGGGTGCGAGTAGCGTACACCAGATCGGCAAAGTAACGCTCCATCGCATCCGCGACGTGAATGCCGGAGATTTCCGCGCGCGCATCAAAGATGGCCTGCTGCCGAATGGCGGAAGGCTTGGACGCGCTGGGTTTTTTGGGCTGATTGGTTGACTGTTCCTCGCCCCGGACCAGTCGGATGACCTCAACCTCGTCCTCAACCGGGGGGTAGATGATATTCACGTGCATTAGGAACCGGTCCATTTGTGCTTCGGGTAGGGGATAGGTGCCTTCCTGTTCGATAGGGTTCTGCGTAGCCATGACGATAAAAAGGGGTTCCATCTTATGTGTCGTTCCCGACACCGTGACCTGGCGTTCCTCCATCGCCTCCAGCAGGGCGGCCTGCACCTTGGCGGGTGCGCGATTGATTTCATCGGCCAGCACGATATTTGCAAAGATCGGCCCCGGCTCGAACCGGAATTCGGACGTACTGCTGGCCTGGACGTATACCTCGGTACCGGTGACATCCGATGGCAGTAAATCAGGCGTGAATTGGATGCGGCTGAACTGTGCGTCCAGATTTTTTGCCATCGCTTTGACGGCGCGTGTCTTGGCCAATCCAGGCAACCCTTCGATAAGCAGGTTGCCATTGGCCAGCAAGCCGATCAGCAAGCGCTCGACCACCTCGGTCTGACCGATGATAGACCGACCCATCCTGGCTTTGAGGTCGAGGATCTGATCATGTGCGGACATGGGAATACTCCGTCATTACCCTGAACCAATTTTACACTCGAAGCAGAAGGAGACGCACTTCCACTCAATCTTTGAGAGCATTCGAAAAACACACTCCTCTGGTTAAAACATTGAATTAAATCCGCTTTCAAACCATCCAGAATATGACCGGAGTTGAACCCCGAACGCGATTCAGACTAATTTGAGCAATTCCATAAATCAATTTTTTAACACAAAGACTCAAATTTACGTGTAAGCTGTACGGGTTCCCTATTACTCATAAAAAAGGTTTGAAAACATGTTTGCAGCCTTTGAGCCCCGGCGCATCATCCGGCCATTAACAACTTTCACCTGCGCGATTTTTCTGGCCGTTTCCGCCACTGCGCAAGAGCAAAAGCCCAATATTCTTGTCATCTGGGGTGACGATGTTGGCCAGTCCAACATCTCGGCCTACACGATGGGTCTAATGGGGTATCACACGCCGAATATCGACCGAATCGCCGATGATGGCATGATCTTTACCGACTATTACGGCGAGCAATCCTGCACGGCTGGACGGTCTTCATACATCATGGGGCAGTCGGTGTTTCGGACCGGTTTGTCCAAGGTGGGCCTGCCGGGCGCCGATCTCGGGATGCAAGAGGAAGACCCGACAATCGCGGGGCTGCTCAAAGCCGAAGGCTATGTTACTGGTCAGTTCGGCAAAAATCATCTGGGCGACAAGGATGAGCATCTGCCGTCCAACCATGGTTTCGATGAGTTTTTTGGCAATCTTTACCATCTGAACGCCGAAGAAGAGCCCGAAAACGAAGACTATCCCGGCGATCAGGTACTGGCTGATGGCCGCACTTTCCGCGAAGCCTATGGCCCGCGTGGCGTGATCAAGTCCAAGGCCGATGGCACGATCGAGGATACGGGCCCGCTAACCAAGAAACGCATGGAAACAGTCGATGACGAAACTGTTGCCGCGGCTATCGACTTCATCAAGCGCTCGCATGAGCAGGGGCAACCATTCTATGTCTGGTGGAATGGTACGCGGATGCACTTCCGCACTCATGTGGCTGATGACCGGCGTAACCCGGGCAACGACGAATATACCGACGGGATGCTGGAACATGACATGCATGTTGGTCAACTGCTGGACCTGCTGGATGAGTTGGGTATCGCCGACAATACCATCGTTCACTATTCAACCGACAATGGCCCGCATATGAACACTTGGCCGGATGCCGCGATGACTCCGTTCTGGGGTGAAAAGAACACCAACTGGGAAGGTGGCTGGCGGGTGCCCTCGATGGTGCGCTGGCCTGGTTTGATTGAGCCTGGCTCAGTCTCGAACGAAATTATGCACCATATGGACTGGCTGCCGACTTATCTGGCCGCTGCGGGTCGTGACAATATCAAGGAGGAGCTGATTCAGGGCGGTGTTCAAGCCATCGGACGTGAATACAAGGTGCATCTGGATGGTTATAACTTCCTGCCCTATTTCAAGGGCGAGGTGGAAGAGGGACCGCGCAAAGAGATTTTCTATTTCTCGGATGACGGTGATCTAACGGCGCTGCGGTACGACGACTGGAAGCTCATTTTCCTTGAGCAGAAAGCATGGGGCACTCTGCGCGCCTGGATGGAACCATGGACCGAGCTGCGCATCCCCCTGATCATCAATCTGCGCCGTGACCCCTATGAGCGCGCCTACCGGACTTCGAACACCTATTATGACTGGTTGCTTAATAGGGCCTATTTCCTTGTCCCAGCACAGCAATATGTGGGCAATTTCCTGGCGACATTCCAGGAATTCCCACCACGCCAGAAAGCCGCCAGCTTCAATCTGGAACAGGTGATGGAAAAGATGACCGCGCCTGTGGGCGATTGATCCTGAATAATGAACCGATCCGGGCCGCCACAATCGTGGCGGCCTGTCTTCTTTGACCCTGCTAAGGTGCCAATTCATGCTCAGGTATTTTCTATTCCTTTCGCTGTTTTCCATCACTTCGGTTGTATTTGCAGACCCTTTGCCATCCTGGAATGAAACAGACAGCAAGGCGCGGATCATCTCGTTTGTTGAAAGCGTCACCGACCCCAAATCCGATGGTTATGTTACGCCGACCGACCGTATTGCGGTCTTTGACAATGACGGCACGCTATGGGGTGAGCAGCCGGTATATTTCCAACTGATCTATGCGGTCGAAGCGTTTCAGAAAATGGCGCAGGATGACCCTGAAGTGGTCAAGTCTGATGCGCTCAAGGCTGCTGCTGCAGGTGATTACAAGGCTCTGGCTGAGGGTGGCGAAAAAGCCGTGATCGAAGTTCTAGAGGCGACCCATAGTGGTCTGAGTGTAGACGATTTTCAGGCAAGTGTGAGCGACTGGGTTGCCACCGCAACTCACCCGGTTACGGGTCTGCGTTATGACCAGATGACTTACCAGCCGATGGTGGAGTTGTTGCGTTATCTGCGTGACGAAGGGTTCAAGACATATATCGTCTCTGGTGGTGGGATTCATTTCATGCGGGTCTTTGCCGAGGCCGCCTATGGCATCCCGACCGAACAGGTCATCGGCACCTATACCGAAACCACCTATGAGGTGATCGACGGTGTTCCTACCATCATCAAACAACCGGCGATCGGTTTTGTTGACGATAAAGAAGGTAAGCCAATCAATATCGACCGGATCATCGGGAAACGACCGATCATTGCTGGTGGAAACTCGGACGGCGACTATGCGATGATTGAATGGACCACCGCGGGCGACGGACTTCGGCTGGGCCTGATCGTGCATCATACGGATGGTGAACGCGAAGTGGCCTATGCTTGCGACAGCCATATTGGTCGGCTGTGCGATGGGCTGGAAAGCGGTCCTGATCTGGGCTGGCTCATCGTCGATATGGCCAGCGATTGGTCGCGCATCTACACCGGTGTGAACCAGTAGCGGGAAGGATATAAAGATAGCCATTCGTTTATCAGCGCCCCTGATCAGATGGGTTGCCATTGCTGGAACAACCGTTCTGGGGCTTCCCACCGGATCATCCGCTCAAGAGCTTGAATATGTAGGCTCTACGCAATGCACCAAGTGCCATACCGAAGCCGCCGCTGCGTGGAGCGGTTCGCATCACGCGCTGGCATGGAGCGCTCCGGAGCCGAATACGGTGATTGCAGATTTCGATGGCACCTCCTTCAGCCATGATGGCATGAACGTCCGTTTCAGTACCGACGGAGTGCAGTATCGCGCCACCGTCACCGAAAAAGACGGTCTCACAACTGAATACCCGGTGCATTCCGTCGTGGGCATCGCTCCGCTTCAGCAATACCTGTTCGAAACTGAGCCAGGCCGGCTGCAAAGCTTCGACGTGGTCTGGGACGTGGAAAACGAACGCTGGTATCACCTCTATCCCAATCAGGACCTGCCGCCGGATGACGGATTGCATTGGACCGGGCCTTACAAAAACTGGAACGCTCGATGCGCCGAATGTCATGCTACCGGGTTTGAGAAGAACTATGATCCGAACACGCGTACTTACGCATCAACCCACGCTGAAATCGGTGTTGGTTGCGAAGCCTGCCATGGTCCCGGCTCAGCTCATCTCGACTGGGCCAAAGGAAGCGAACTTACCAATAGCAACGGGCAATTGAACACGCTCGGACTGACTATGGATTTCAACGCGGGCGCGGAGGCGACGATCCAGCAATGCGCCACGTGCCATTCTCGTCGTGAGGCGTTTGGAGACGGTAATCCGCTGCCTGGATCATCGTATCACGACAACTACAACCTCGCGCTACTGCGACCTGGTCTTTATCATTCGGACGGCCAAATATTGGACGAAGTCTATGTCTACGGTTCTTTTCTGCAGTCTAAAATGTATGCCAGCGGCGTCAGCTGCACCAATTGCCATAACGCACACTCTGCAACGCTCATCGCCGAAGGAAATGATGTATGCACCCAGTGTCATTCGCCAGCAGGGCGGGAAGAGTTTCCTGGCTTAACACGCGCGCTCTATGACGATCCGGGCCACCACTTTCATCCTATGGGTTCGGAAGGTGCAGAGTGCAAAAGCTGCCATATGCCAGAGCAGATTTACATGGGCGTTGACGGGCGCCGGGATCACGGATTTCGCATCCCACGACCAGATCTTACGGTAGAGACAGGGGCTCCGGATACTTGCACCGATTGCCATACGGATCAAACCTCCGAATGGGCCGCAAAGACTGTAGAGGCTTGGTATCCGCAAAGCGTAAATCGTGATGTACATTTCGCGCAGGTGTTCGCTAAGGCGCGCACCAGTTCGGGTGCGGCTAGCAATGATCTTGCCCAGTTAGCACGCGACACCGCCCAGCCTGCGATTGTTCGTGCAACGGCCTTGTGGTTGTTACAGCAGGACATGGCGGAGGATGTGAGAGATTTGGCTCTTGGACAGTTGGATGATTCCGATCCGATGGTTCGCGCCAGTGCGGTGGGCTTGCTAACTGATGCCAACGAAAACGAGATTTCAAGAATTTTGCCTTTGTTGGAGGATCCGTTCCGGAAAGTCAGGATTGCAGCAGCGCGGGCAATGCTGTCAGCGAATGGATTGCAAATGTCTCGCCAGGAACAAGAGCGATTGCATCAGGCCATGACCGAATGGCGAAGCTCGTTGCTCAACCGCGCAGATTTTCCAGAAACTCACTTGGTTCTGGGTGGGATGGCCTTGTCGATGCGCAACTTAGCTGCCGCACAAATGGCTTTTGAAGAAGTAACTCATCTCGATCCACAACGAGTTGATGCGTGGGTGATGCAGGTACGTCTCGCTGCCGCGACAAGCGATTTAAGTGCTGCAAGGCAGGTACTAGACCGCGCGCTTTTGATCAATCCAGATGACCCTTCGCTTTCTGCACTAGCTTCGGGTCTGCGATGAAAAAGAAGGGTGACGTGTATTGATCAGTTGCAGGATAAGCCTGATCCGTTTTGCGAATTATCGGCTCGATTTCAACTTGATACCTTTGGTGAGGTGATATTACCAAAAAAATCGCGCGGTACATCTATGACCGCTTATGAGATGCTATAATGCTAAGTCCAAACTGTAGTTAACGGCTGCTAAGGGCCGCCCTCGAAGACGGCCCGAATTTACTAGATTTCAATGGCCTCGGCGATTGCTAGCGCGTCCTCAAGTTCGACGCCCAGATATCGGACCGTGCTGTTCATTTTTGTGTGACCGAGCAGTAGCTGAACCGCCCGCAAGTTGCCGGTTTTTTTGTAGATCTGGGTCACCTTTGTTCGCCTCATTGAATGCGTGCCATATGCGCTCGCTTCCAGACCGATCGATGTGACCCAATCTCGGACGATCCGTGCATATTGGCGTGTCGAGATATGAAGACGCTCATGGAAGCGACCCGGCCAAAGGTACTCAGAGCCGACCATGAGTTCATCCTCCATCCACTTCTCTACCGAGGTTCTTGTGCCTTCGGACATTTCAAAACGCACCGGTTTGTGCTTTTTGCTTTGCAACACGGAAGCCCGTTCTTTGATCTGGCCAGATGCCATAACGTCGACGACCTTCATCTTCACCAGGTCGCAACCTCTCAGCTTGCTGTCGATCGCCATGTTGAAAAGTGCGAGGTCGCAATGATTTTCTGCCAATTCAAGTCGAACACGGATCGCCCAGACATGCTTTGGCTTCAGCGGCCGTTTCTGGCCAACGATACGTCCTTTGTTCCAGGCTGGACGAAGCGCGCGAATGGCCGGTAAGTTTGGTGTTTCCATGACTGATCCTCCGATCCGCCATGCCCTCCACACCGACAACCCGACGTTGACGAGGTAACATATCACGAGATTGCTGCACCGCCTCCGAGGTTGGCTGTGAGCCCAGAGTACAGAATGCTGCGGTGTGCACCGACGGCTGAGAAGCCGAGCAGAGCTGCCGTTCAAAGCGACAGGTGAGTTTGTCCCGTGATGGATGGAAGCGGTTTGGTTTTAGTTTAAGTGGCTTGCGAGTAGCCGGGTATTGCATATGCTCATGTTTCGATCGCGCGAACTCGCGCATTGTTGGGTGGTCTTCGGTCCTGAACGTCAATCGGCCGGGAAAACGGCCCTTTACGATTGGCGCTCTTGCCGCGACCCATTGCACGCCTGTCTCCAATTCAAGCCGTTTGCAGTGTAAGCTGCTCCACTAAACTGTCCTTGCTTTAACGTTAGCCTATCTTCCGAATGAGGAGACTGACGATGAAGAGCAGCCGTTGTAGCGAAGAAAGGTGCGATCCGGTCAATGCGCGCCCAATACCTGTCGATGGGCCCGCGATCTTCAAGCTGGCTCATTCTGGCAGTTTTGGGGTGCAGCGGCCATTGGCTCACGGTTCGGGGTCTTTGGCTTGCAAAGCCAGCTTGACCAATCCCGAACGACCTCTTCGCGGACTACGATGCGTCCGACCGCTCGCGACGTAGCTCCATGTCGATTTGCTCGGAAACAAGCTCCGTTACAAGCTCTTTGGTCAGAGGCGCGTGGCCAATGGTCATGATCCCCATCAACCCATCGAAAAGGGCCGAGATTCGCCAAGCAGCGTGTTGGGAATTGACACTACCCACTGCCTTAGCTCCGATGGATCGGTCGAGCATTTCCATAATCGCGGCGTGCCATTGAACATGGCCGTCCTGAACAATCGCTGCCAGATCGGGGTCGCGGCGCGCTTCTTCGATGGCGTCCAGCCAAAGTCTCCAGAACCGCAGGTCAGGATCAGAGGTCATCCAGTCGATGAAGCGCTCAAACGCGCGGTCTGTTGGGCAGTCAGACAGGGCCTGGCGCAACGCGGTGATCTCCTGATGGATGAACGTCTTGACGACTTCTGCGCGCAGCTCTCCCCATGTCTTGAAATAATGGTGCAGCAGCCCTGATCCGACGCCCAGATGACGCGTGACATCCCGGGTGGCTGTCCCGGCAAGGCCCTTTTCCAGGATGATGGCGCGCGCGCCTTCGACGATTTGCGACCGCCGTTCCGGCCCTGACAATCGACTCATGTCCGCCCCCCCTTGACATCTATCCGGTTATTGAGCAAGCGCTCAAAACGATGAGAAGCATGATGGCAAATGAAGTCAAGATCGCCGTCGAGTTAGACGGCGCTACCAACTTGGCCGCCGCTGCGGCGGTCCAAGGTCGGGTGGTGCTCCATAGGTTGCCAAAAGCAAACCCAAGATTTGGTGCGCGCGCGCATTGGGCGGGGTCTGTTTTGGCCACAGACGTTGCAGATGACGCACAGAGGGCCAGCCGCAGCGGGCGCCTTGGTGCAAGGCAGGGCGCGCGCGCTGATGCTTGGAGAGACCATGACCAATAGCGAAGATGTTCTTAGGGACGCAAACAGCCTGTGGATACACGGCGCGGGTCTGGCGGGCGAAACCTGGCGTGACCTCACCTCCGATCTTCCGCGCGCGCAAACGCCGGATTTGCCCGGGCATGGCGATGCCGATGCGGTTTCGCCGCCAACGGTCGAACGCTTCGCAGACACGCTATTGCCACGTGTTGAAGACAACATGGTGCTGATCGGGCACTCCCTTGGTGGCATGGTTGCGCTGGAATTGCTCGCGCGGACGGTACTGCGCCCAAGGGCGCTGGTTTTGGTGGAATCGGTGCCGACCGTCACCGACCGCTGGATCGGACGTGCCGGACCTCGTTTGGCGCGCCCCTTTCTGCAACACCTTCCAAGGTCCTGGCTCAATCTGATGAGCGGCGCCGGTCAGTCCCCTCTTGCGGCGAAAGAGGCGCGCCGCTTCCTGTCCCGAATGCCGCGTGATCGTATCCTCGACGCCTTCGATGCGGCCCGGATGTATGACGGGCGCCGCCACCTCGCGCAGGTCAAGGTCCCGACCCTTGTCATCGTCGGCAGCGAGAACAGGGCCACACATCGTGGGGCGCGACTAAGCGCCGACAGGATCGCGGGTGCCGAGTTTGAGATCCTTACCGGCGGACACTTTCTGCATATAGACAACCCTTACGGGCTCCGGCGGTCTATCTCGGCGTTCCTGGCGCGTACTTCGCACAGTGTGGGCCCAACCGACACACCCCCAAATATTCGAGGCCTTCCATGAAACGTAAAGAGCGGTCTGCTCTCGCAATTCTCATTGCTGTGGCCGTCGCCGTCTTCGTCGCGATCACGCAAGGCCATTGACCTTTCGTCGCCCAAACCGTCGCAAAAGCACGAACGGGAAAGCGGCGCTTGCGAAAAGCCCTCATGCGTCGCGCGTGTCGAACACACGAGATTAGAATAAGACAAGGCAACACCATGAATCTCTCTCTTTTCCGTCGCCGAGCGGGCGTCTCGCGGCTGGTTTCCGCTATCGCGCTCTTGCTTGCGGCCCCAAGCGGTCACGCCCTTGCACAAACCGTCTTGCACACCCTGCCCGAACAGATCAGCGCCGATACCCGTTACGTTCTCTATGTCCATGGGCGTATCATCGAAACCGAAGGCCCTGAGGCCGTTTCGGAACGATTCGGGCCTTACGATTTCAGGGGCATCACCGAGGCGCTGGCCGCGCGCGGCCACGTCGTGATCGCGGAGCTGCGCGAACCTGGCGGGTTGGAATATATCGATACAATTGTCGACCATGTGCGCACTTTGCAGGGGTCCGGCGTCCCAAGCGAAAACATCACGGTCGTCGGGTTCAGCAAGGGCGGTTACATGACGCTCAGCGCGGCGCGGGCGTTGCGCGATCCGGAGGTCAACTATGCGATCCTCGCCGGTTGCATCGCCGAGGCGATCGCGGGTGATGACCTGTCCGCCGACGGTCTCGACGGTCGTTTGCTGTCCATGGCCGATAGCGCCGATGACCTCGGCTTCCCCTGCACCCCGATTTTCGATCGCAATACACAGCTTTCCAGTCCGATCTCCATCGTCTTCCACGAAGGCACCGGACACGGGCTCTTCTACGGCGCCGATCCGGTTTGGCTCACGCCGCTCATGGACTGGATCGACGTGGGCACGTCGGTCGGCAGCGCGCCCGACGGGCTGGTGGATGCGGAGCGCACAAACTAAGTGATTGTCGGAACCTGCCATGACGAAATGCGCGAGATATTTGACCCACCCGCAGGTGGTCATTGACCCGAGGGTTCCGATCCCGCGATGGGGTTTGTCGCAGAGCGGCCTTGCCCGTGTGGAACGCCTTGCGCGGGCGCAACCTTGGCCAAACACAACGCGCATCGTCTCAAGCACGGAAAGGAAGGCGATTGAAACCGCAGTGTGTTTGGCCGCGGCTTGGCAGGTTCCGATGGAGGTCAGACCGAAGATGCACGAGAACGACCGCTCAGCGACGGGCCACCTTTCTCCTGCCGCGTTCGAGGCCGCGGCAGACTGCTTCTTTGCCAAACCAGAGGCCAGCGTCTCCGGTTGGGAAACCGCCAAAGCGGCACAGGCGCGGATCCTGAGCGAGGCTTTGGACTACGTTTGGCATCATCTCGACGGGGATGTGCTGTTTGTCGGTCATGGGGCGGTGGGCACGTTGCTCTATTGTGCGTTGGCCGGGCGTCCGATCGACCGGCGATACGACCAGCCCCCAGGCGGCGGAAACTGGTTTTCGTTCGACATCGAGAACCGGCAGGTCAACCACCATTGGCGCGCTATGGAAGACGCCATTGGCACCGAGCATCCGGCGGACCGCACCCTCCAAAAGGCGGTGCACGCATGAGCACGGCGCTTCACTGGACCAAACGCGGAGAGGGTCCGCCGCTTTTGCTTCTGCACGGGTTCACCGGGGTTGGCACCGACTGGGACGCGGTCTTCGGAGACGTGCCCACCGGCTACACCCATCTGATGCCGGATTTGCCGGGCCACGGCGCATCCCCGCCCCTCGACGAGTTCACCTTTCGTGAGGCCGCGCGGATGGTGGCGGACGATCTGCAGGACATGGGAATTGGGACGCTTCCTGCGATGGGCATGAGCGGTGGTGGCCAGGTCTTTCTGCACCTTGCAACAGGGGTGCCGGAACTGATTACTGGCGCCGTCCTCATCAGCACGGCCGCCTACTTTCCTGCAACAGCGCGCGCCCTGATGAAGCAAGCGACAGCTGATGCGCAATCGGATGACGCCTGGGCCGAGATGCGCTCAAAACACCCCGGCGGAGATGCTCAGGTGCGGACCTTGTTCGAAACGGCGCACGGCTTTCACGCAAGCTACGGCGATGTCGCGTTCACGCCTGACCTTCTGGCACGCGTCTCTGGCCCTTGCCTTGTGGTGCACGGGGATGCGGACCCGCTTTATCCCGTGACGAGCGCGATGGAGCTTTACACGGGCTTGACCAATGCCAGCCTGTGGGTCCTGCCCGGAGCCGGGCATTGTCCGGTTTTCGGGGACCAAGCGAAGCCGTTCGCCGAGGTCGCGCTCCAATTTCTGGCGGATGTGGAACACCGCCGATGAGACTCTCCATCCGAAAGGGACTTCACAATGATTGGCTATGTAACACTCGGCACCAACGTCCTTGAAAAGGCTGGTACGTTCTACGACACGCTTTTGGCACTGTTCGGAGCGAAGCGTGCCTACACGCTTGAACGTATGATCGCCTGGAGCAGCGATCCAACCCAACCCATGTTGGTTGTCACGCACCCGAGCGATGGCAATCCAGCACAGCCGGGCAACGGGGTCATGGTCGCGTTGATCTGTCGCGACGCCGATCATGTACGCAGCCTCCACGCGAAGGCGCTGGATCTGGGGGCAGAAAACGCTGGTTCACCGGAGTCTTTTGGCGAACAGTTCTTCGGGGGCTACTTTCGAGACCTTGACGGCAATAAGGTCTGCGTTTTCGTTATGGCCTAGGGCATTGTGGCCTGGCGCATCGCCGGGCCACGCCCCGTTTTCAACGATTACCGTAGTGCGCTTTGGACGCGAGTGGCCAAGTCCAGCAATCTCCGATCTTTGCCGGGTTTGCCGATCAGCTGCGCCCCGATGGGTAGGCCGTTACGATCCCGGCCGACCGGCATTGTGACCACCGGCCAGCCGAGAACGGTGAGTGGCAGGGTAAAATGGGTCAGAGCGTCGAAATAGCCCATCGGCCCGGCTTGCGTGTCGAACACGGTCTCATATGTCCGAACCCCGCCTTGATCTCGGAGCGGCGCGATATGCCTGAACGCGCAGATCGGGGTCACGGGCAAAAGCAATGCGTCGAAGTCCGACCAACGCCGTTCGGCATCAGCGCGCAAGGCGGCAAGCCGATCCAGGTTGTCCCGATACCGCTCTGTGTGGCGGCGGTAGCCCTTGTGGACATGCGAGACAAATCCCGGTGATGCCTCGGCGGCGCGTCGATCCCGCCGCATCAACCAACGGATCAAACCCGGGATCAGCGCCCCGGTCATATGCCCGATCATCTCGCCGCCGAGCTGGTGGACGGACGGGTCCAAGAGGGCCTGCAAGTCGTCGCCGGAGATCTCAATGCCGTCACCGGGCAGGGTTTGGGTCAGGGTCTGCCAGCCATCACGCGTGTCCGCATCGCAGCGGGGTTTTGCCCCGAGCCGCCAAATGGCAATGCGGGCCGCGCCGGTATCGTCGCTTGCGGGGCCAACCTCGGCTTCGAGCTTGTCCCAGACAAAGGCCAGGTCCTGCGCTGACGCCGCGGTCAGGCCAATCCGCGCGAAATGGCTGAGGCGCTGCGCCCCGGGGAGCAGCCCGTCATTTTGCCAGAACCCTTCAGTTGGCACATAGGAGCATACCCCACACCACGCGGCCGGGATGCGGAGCGACCCGGACAGATCCGCGCCAATGTCGAGCGGGCTCATCCCGCTGGCAACCGCTGCCGCGCCGCCGCCTGTGCTGCCGCCGGAGGTGAATTGCAGATCATGCGGGTTGCATGTCGGCCCACGCCGGGCGTTGCCGGTCTGAAAGTCCATGGCATTCGGTGGCAGGGCGGTTTTGCCCGTGACCACCGCGCCAAGATCGGACAGGCGGGCAACCAGCGATGCGGATGTCCCGTCGGGCCGTTTCGAGGGTTTTTCGAGCCCGAAGGATCGCGGCCATCCGGCAACCGCCACCTGGTCCTTCACCGTGACCGGCAATCCATTCAGCGGACCTGTGACGATGGCCGGACAGGTTTCCTTGCGCAGCTCAAAAGCGTTGACCGAAGGCTCGGTACGGTCGCGCCGCTCTTTCAGATCGTCATAGATCCGGCGCCGTTCGACAGGGTCCGCAAGGGCGCGGACGGTGTCTTCAAGCGACGGGCGCGGTGTATTGGCCAGCAAGTCGCTACCAGCGTCGATTTTCTTTTGCGGCGTCATGTGTCTACCCTCAGGATTCGTGGTGTCCCGATGGTATCTGCGTCACGCGGCTTGCGTTTTTCCGATCGTGCCTTTTGCGATGGGCAAATAGATCAGCGCCGACAGTTGGTCTGGCGCGGTCTCCGGGGTGGGGCTCAGATAGGTCTCAAACATCCACCCAGGGCGAAACCTGGCACCCAACTGGTCGAACCCGGCGCACACGCAGCGGTTCCATGTCAGATGCAGCGCGGTGAACGGGCCGTAATGCGGGAACACCGCATAAGACCCGGCCTCCAGCCTGTTCCAGCTCAAGGACCATACCAGATTCGCCCGTTCGGGCAGGATGGCGCCGTAGAAAGCTCTTGCGTTGAGGTCGCGGAAGCCCGTGGGCGCTTTGCGAAACGCAGTCGAGAGCATGGCCTGTCTGCCATCCAGCTCTTCCAGCAAGTCTGCAAACTCCCGGTGGATTTGCGCCGGGTCCTCGAAGAACCGTCCGTCGCGAACGCCTTGTGTCTCCCGAGCGCAGAGCCAACTGCCGGGGATTGTGACCTCGTCCCAATGCACGCGGATGTTGCGGGACGTCAGAGACAGAAGATACGGACGTGCGGGTAGGTCAGAGCGACGCGACAGCTTGCCAGTTGCCCGAAACTGCTGCGGGCTGGTCCCGAAATGACTGCTGAACGCGCGGGTCAGGGCGGCGTGGGTTTGGAACCCGGCGTCAAGCGCAATGTCGATCACCCGTTGCTCGGTGTCTCGCAGAAGTAGGGCCGCGCGTTCCATCCTGCGCGCCCGAATGTAGCCCGCAACGGTCTCTCCGGTTACGGCTGCGAATTGCCGTTGGAAATGGTGCTGCGCCATCCCCGCCATCCGCGCCAGCATCGCAGTGCGCCACGGCGCCGCTAGGTCCGCTTCGATGCGGGTGCACACATCGGAGATGCGCAAAGACGGGGCGCGTGGCATGGGTCAATCCGTTCTCGGAGCGCTTGCAGCAAGCGATGCGACATCACCCGCTTCCAGGGCTGGAAGGGCCGCTTCGATGGCCGCCTTCGGCCAATCCCACCAGCGCAGGTCCAGCAGGGTTTCGATGTCCTTATCGGTGAACCGCATGCGGAAGACCTCGGCGGTGTTGCCCCCGACGACCGCATAATCGGGAACGGTCCCCCGGACAACAGCATTGGCCGCGACAATGACGCCATTGCCCAGTTTGGCTCCAGGCAGCAGAACCGCGCCACGTCCGATCCAGCAATCATGGCCAACACTCGTATCGCGGCCCCGGGGTAGGCTGGAGCGATAGCTGCCAAAGCGGGGCGGATCGAACACTGCGAACGGATAGGTGGAAATCCCGGCCATCGGGTGGTTTGCCGTGGCTGTGATGAACTCCACACCTTCGGCAATCTGGCAGAAGCGCCCGATTTCCAAACGTTCGGGGGCACCGGGAAACAGGTAGGGGGCAAGCGTTTCGGCATAGTTTTCCGGCAACCGTCTGTCGTTGTAATAGGTCCAATCCCCAATCTCGATGTTCGGGTGATCGATGACCTGATTCAGGAACACGGTGGCCGGGTCGTGTGTCCCATCGGGGAGGATGAGCGGGTTGCGCAGCGTTGGATCGGGGAGAGCGAAAGGCATTGTGTGCGTTCCTTTTGGGGTGTTGGCCTCGGTCGGTCAGCCGAGGGGTCTCAAGCGGGTGTTGGCTGGTTCAATAGTGTTGCTGTTTCGACCGCCGGTATGTCCCAAATCTCGGCGATCTTACCGTCGACCACGCGCCAGACCACCACCACGTCGAATTCGATTGCCGACGCCCCGTCGCTAAGCCGATTGCGGCTTTGCACCACGACAAGCTCGTCACCCACGGCCCAGGCGCCTTTGGGGTGGATGGAAAAATGTCCGCCGCCAAAACCGCGCACATTGCTGAAGAACGCCTGGATGCCCGCAATCCCTTCATAGGAGCCCGCCAGGTCCGGCGCTTGGGGGTTGAAGAAGTGCCAGATGACGCCCGGATGAAACGCGTCCGAGTTCAAGACAATGTCTGTCGTGTCGATGCTGGAAATCAGGTCGATGTTGGGGTGTTCGCTTTGCATGTTTGGCCTTTCCCTGCAGCGTCCGCCGAGGAGAAACACATGTATCTTGCCTTCCCCGTTCCTTCGGTCCTGAAAGGTCGTTCTTCCATGTCCCAGTGGCCGGGGTTGGTAGAGAGGCGGACAGTGCCTCGTATCTTGCAGCAACGTGTTGAGCAAGTGCTCAATTGAGCGGGTGTTCAACAATTCTCTTCTGATCGCAGGCCCCCACGGCACCCGTTCTTGAAAGCCGACGGACCCCGACTCTTGAAACGCCCATGCGTCTGGTTTCGTTTTGCCTGGATCTGAGGTTGACTGCACCCCCAGCCGTTGGATGAAGACTGCTTCCTCACTATGCTCGATCCCCTTCTCGCGGCAAATCTACTGGCTCATGATTAGGGGGCCAAGACAGTGTGCAATTCAAAGTGAAGGTCCGGAAAGCGCGCAAAAGCAGCCTCTTACACAGCCGCAGCGAATGAGCCCTTTGTCCCGCGGACTGTGAGTTAGACCACCGCCGAATTGTGCTCTCGCAGCGAAAGTCCGGTTCGGTGAAGCTGCAATGCGGGGATGCGTGACCCGATGAACGGCTGGTAAGGGCCGCTCCTTGTCTTGCTAAGTACCTCAGTCGTTCCTATGTAGCACCGCGTCAGAGGTCCGGTGCGAGCCCGCACATCCCATATGCTGCGCAACACCCGAATGGCTGCTTGCGCTCATCAGACCCTTGCCATTCCGGCAGTGATTGCGCCCAGGGCGACAAGGTGGACAAGCATGAGCGCCTCGTCATTCCATGAACGTGCGGTGAGCATCGGCTTTTTGGGTTTTGGCCATATCTGTCGCGCAGAATTGGTCCTTCGTATTTGTTGGTAGTCAGGTAACGTTAGATTGGGAGTACGATATGGAATTGCCAACACTGACGTACGAAATGATAGCCGTACTGAGTCTATTGTCTTTCACGGTCTTACTTTTTGTGACCGAGATAATACGGATCGATGTCGCAGCAATTCTTGTGATGGTGCTGCTTGGCGCACTGAGTTATCTACCGGGGCTAGGCAATCTTGCCGATGTCTCCAGGCTCTTTGAAGGTTTTTCCTCGAACGCTGTGATGTCCATCATCGCAGTTATGATAATAGGGGCGGGGCTTGATAAGACCGGACTTATGTCAAAGGTTGCGGCCTTGATCCTCAAGAATGGTGGCACGACAGAAGCCCGGATCATCCCAATTATATCAACAACGGTTGGTATCATCAGCTCCTTCATGCAAAACGTCGGAGCTGCAGCGCTTTTTTTGCCTGTTGTTAGCCGCATCTCTGCACGTACAGAAATCCCGATGAGTAGGTTGCTAATGCCCATGGGGTTTTGCGCGATACTGGGTGGTACCATCACATTAGTTGGGTCGTCGCCCCTTATCCTGCTGAATGACCTGATTGTTTCGGCAAACTCATCCCTTCCAGCTGACCAACAAATGGAGACATTTGGGTTGTTTTCAGTCACGCCTATCGGTGTGATGCTGGTGCTGACAGGGGTGCTTTACTTTGTGCTCTTTGGTCGTTGGGTCCTCCCAGCGCAGCGGGAGCGTGGAGAAGACGCAAGCTCAGCTCGGTCCATGCAAACATATGTCGAAAATACCTATCGGCTTCGGGCCGATATGTTCGAGATACGTGTTCCTGAAGGCTCTATAATCATCGGGCAAACGCTTGCGGATCTAATGGTCGCCCATAACATGTACATTCTTGGCACATCCTATCGCGGCCACAAAGTCATCGCACCGATGGCTGATACCAAGATCGAAGCCCCAGCACGGCTTGCAGTGCTTGGCCTGCGCCGTGTGGTTGAGTATCAGTTCGCTGAACCCTACGGTTTAGAGATCCTACCCCAACTAGATGTCTTTGCAGATGATTTCGCCGCGACCCAATCGGGGGTTGCAGAGGTCGTTATTCCGCCCAGTTCTTCGGTGATCGGCCAGACTCCGATTGATTTGCGTCTCCGTCAGACACATGGTTTGTCTCTGTTGGCCATTCAGCGCGGCGAAGAAACACTGAGCCATGTAGAAACCGAAGATCATTCGGCCACGCATATCGGGCAAGTTCCTTTGCAAGCTGGCGATACGTGTGTGGTGCACGTGCAGTGGGACCGTCTGACACTACTGAAGTCAGACAGGGATTTTGTCGTCGTAACTTCGGACTTTCCCCAGGACGAGCTACGGCCACACAAGGTTGGATGGGCCCTCGCCTTCTTCCTGATAGCGTTGAGCTTAATCCTGTTTTCCGATCTGCGCTTGTCATTATGCCTATTGATTGGCGCTATTGGAATGGTGTTGAGCCGGGTGCTCTCGATAGACGAAGCCTACGAGTCGATTAGTTGGAGTACAGTTTTTCTGCTCGCTTCGCTGATCCCGTTGGGCCAGGCAGTTCAGAACACCGGTACTGCGGATTGGATTGCAGCCCACGTGTTGGCGCTCCTAAAGGGTTGGCCGATATGGTCGCTGCAAGCAGGAATAGCCGTTCTGGCAACTGCTTTCACGCTGGTCATGTCCAATGTCGGCGCTACTGTCCTGCTGGTGCCGCTAGCAGTTTCCATCGCCATATCGGCGGGTGGTAACCCGGCTGTGTTTGCTCTCACCGTAGCAATTTCAACGTCCAATTCATTTTTGATCCCGACACACCAGGTGAACGCGTTGATCATGGGCCCAGCAGGCTACCGGGTGGTAGATTTTGTTCGCTCGGGCGGAATCATGACCCTACTTTTCTTGGTTGTCTCAATGATTGGACTTGCGCTTTTCTTCTGAACCTTTTCTCGGTGATCAAAGATGCATCCCTAATAGCCGCTCTCAGGACCCTTGAAGCCGAATGCTCAGCAGGTACGCCATGTCTGCTTTCTGCCCAAAGCGGTCATTGAATATCTAAGATATCCGGACGACTGGGAGATAGGATGCCGCGAGAAACGCTGCAATTTTGTACAGCCTTCGGCAATCAAAACTTGTTGCCGTCAGATGGCTATGGTCTTTGGCGCTGATTGGCACTTTTATCGGCTCAAGACTTTGAAAACAAATTCTTAGTCCAGAAATCAAGCAAAGTTTTCGCTATCTCGGTCTGTTGGTGGACATATACCACCACGTCAAGCTTTTCCTGACCCAATTGGTTGCGTAGGGAGATTAGCTCGCCGCTTTCAATTTCCTTGTGCACCATGCTGAATGGAAGCCAACCAACACCGAGACCGTTCAGGATCATTTCCTTTACCCCACTTGAAAAGGCCGTCTGGCAAACGGGGTTTTTGCTAAAATCGGCGGTTCCGAACGGGAGTTTGCTCTTGTTCAGTGCTTCGCCGAAATAGCTGTTTTCGGGATAGACGATGGCAGGCGTATCCAAAGGCACGTCACCGTTTCCGCGCACTGCGTACCTCAATCCGCCACCGATGACCGGAATGAGGTAGTCGTGCCCCCATGTGCCGCGACAAATGCCCGAGCCGAACGGCATTGGGGCGACGGTTTGCGCCTCATAGCATAGCAGCATGTTGGTATCGCCGCGCAGGAACAGAGTGACACAATCGTTCAGATTGGCCGTTCTGAGACGAAACCGGAGCCCCTTGAACTTGGCATGTGCACGCAGTGCCATATCAGGGAAGGTGGAGACGACCGATGCATGTGTCGCGGCGATCGTTACAATCGAAACGGTTGGGCCATGTTGCGCAATTTTTGTGCGAAGGTCATTTAATCTAGCGATCAAAGAGCGGATTTCGGCCTCGTTAGAGGCCAGTGCTGGACTGATCTCGACCCGGTTCGATTTGCGATCGAGAATTTCAATCCCCAGCCACTCCTCAAAACTGCGAATACGCCTTGAGAACGCGGGTTGCGTGATGTTTCTGCGGGCTGCAGCCCGCGTCATATTCCGCTCCTCCAGAAGGGCCAGAACATCGTCAAACCAAAGCATATTCATGCGCACCTCCATCGCACCCAAAGAAAACGTATGGGCAGCCTGCGAAATATGCACTGTTTTTATTCTTTTTCTTTTGAAAGTGTTTGGCTGTAGGCAAAAGCAGGGAGAGTGTGGTGGCTGAGACAATTCAGATGACCGGCGGTGACGCGATGGTCGCGCCGGAGATGGTTTTGAGTTTGTGCAAGGAGCTATCGCTGACGCTGGCGAAATTTCCCCGGGTATCGTTTGGTCATCTTCCTACGCCTTTAGAACCGATGGATCGCCTGAGCGAGGTTTTGGGTGGTCCGCGTCTGTGGGTCAAACGAGATGATTGCACCGGCCTCTCGTCGGGTGGGAACAAGACCCGTAAGCTGGAATTTCTGATGGCTGACGCAGTCCAGAAAGGCGCAGATACCATCATCACGCAAGGGGCGACGCAATCCAATCACGCGCGTCAAACAGCAGCGGCGGCCGCAAAACTTGGCCTTGCGTGTCACATCCTGCTTGAGGATCGCACGGGTTCCAATGACCCGAACTATATTCTGAATGGAAACGTCCTGTTGGATCGATTGCATGGCGCCAGTGTCTCTAAGCGTCCCGGTGGTGCGGACATGAACGCTGAGATGGAAGCATGCGCTGCGCAGATGAAGACAGAAGGCAAAAACCCTTACATCATCCCGGGCGGTGGGTCGAACCCGATCGGGGCTTTGGGCTACGTAAATTGCGCGCGCGAGCTAAGCGAACAGGCCGCCAATGCCGGGTTGAAAATTGATGCGTTGGTACATGCGACCGGCAGCTCAGGCACGCAAGCCGGATTGGTCGCTGGTCTTGCCGCCCTAGAAAGTGACATTCACCTTCTGGGCATCGGCGTGCGGGCCCCACAAGACAAACAGGAAGGCATGGTCCATGATCTGGCTGTGCGCACTGTCGAATATATGGAGACGGGTACGCCCATTGCGCGAGAAAATGTGCGCGCAAACTGCGACTACGTCGGTGCAGGATATGGTCTTCCGACCAAAGGGATGATTGACGCGCTCAAGCTGTTGGCCCGCACCGAAGGACTTTTGTTCGACCCGGTTTATTCGGGTAAAGGGCTGGATGGCCTCATCGACCAAACCCGCAAAGGCTATTTCGTTGGTATGGACAATGTCGTCTTTCTGCATACCGGCGGAAGCGCAGCCCTGTTTGGCTATCCCGAAACTTTCGAACTTCCTGGCTACGTGGCCTGAAAATAAACAACAAACCAACAAGGAGATATCAAATGAAACTAAAAAAGTACTTGATCAGCGCGGCTTTGCTTTCCGCTCTCGGCGCACCACTCGCCGCTGAAGAGGTTAAGATCGGCGTTCCCACATGGACAGGCGCACAGGCCATTGCCCATGTCTTGGGTGAGATCGTAACCACCCGCATTGGCGGCACGGTGGAGTATGTGCCCGGAAACAATGCCACGATCTTTCAAGCGATGGATCAGGGTAGGGGCGATATCGATGTGCACCCCGATGTATGGCTGCCAAATCAGGAAGCATTCACCAAGCAATATGTTGATGGTGCTGGCACCGTGACGTTGTCATCGAACCCCTATCAGGGCAATCAGGGTTTCTGCGTCTCCAAAGACTTTGCCGCAGAGATGAACATCACCGACATCGCGGATCTTGGACGCCCCGATGTGGCGGCTGCGATGGACAGCGATGGCAATGGTAAGGGTGAGATGTGGATCGGTGCACCCGGCTGGGCCTCGGCTAATGTGAACGAGGTGAAGGTGCGCGACTACGGCCTGTTGGACTTCATTGATCCAATTCGCGCCGAAGAAGCTGTGAAGACCGCGCGCATCAAGGACAGTATCGCCAAAAAGGAAGGATATGCCTTCTACTGCTATGAGCCGCATGCCGTCTGGTACATGTTTGACGTGGTGATGCTGACCGAACCGACTTATGACCCTGAAAAATACGTGATGGTGCAGCCCTCCGACGACCCTGACTGGTACAACAAGTCGATGGTAGCCAGTAAGGACGCTCTGAAGGAAGTTCAGATCGCCTGGTCCAACTCGCTTGGGGATCGCTCGCCGGCGATTGCGGAATTCTTCGCAAACTTCTCCCTGACCGCCGATGACGTGAGTTCGCTGGCCTTCGAGATTAGTGCCAAAGGGCGCGATGCTGAGGAAGTTGCGGCCGAATGGGTTAACGCCAATTCTGAGCGCGTAGACACGATGTTGGGTCTTTGAGCCAGACCAAAAAACAAAGGGCAGCACCTAGCGGTGCCGCCCCACTTGAAGGCACGCACGGGTGGGCGGATGAGCGACGAGACTGTAATCGAAATTTCCAACATCTGGAAAATCTTCGGGGCAAAACCTGAGGCCGCTCTGGAAGCCATTCGTGCGCGGGGGCTGACCAAGGCTGAAGTCCTTGCTGAGTTCAACGCGGTGGTGGGCGTGGCCGATGTCAGCCTCAGCGTCAAACGCGGTGAGATCTTCTGTATCATGGGCCTATCAGGGAGCGGCAAATCCACACTCGTGCGCCACTTCAATCGGTTACTCGAACCAACCGCCGGCAAGATCGAGATCGAGGGCACTGACGTCATGGCACTCGGCACAAAGGAACTACAGGCTTTCCGCAACCGGAAAATCGGCATGGTGTTCCAGAATTTTGCTCTGATGCCCCACCGTTCGGTCCTCGACAACGTGGCAATGCCGCTGGAAATCCGCCAGGTCGCCAAAAACGAGCGTATGCGGCAGGCGGCCGCCATTCTCGACATTGTCGAATTGGGGGCCTGGGGGTCGAAATTCGCGCACGAACTCTCTGGCGGAATGCAGCAACGTGTGGGGCTTGCCCGTGCGCTAGCGGCCAACCCTGATGTTCTGTTGATGGATGAGCCATTCTCCGCGCTTGATCCCCTCATCCGGCGGCAGTTGCAGGATGAGTTCATCCGGCTGTCCAAAATCCTTAAGAAAACCACGATCTTCATCACCCATGACCTTGATGAGGCCGTCCGCATTGGAGACCGGATTGCGATCATGCGTGACGGCAAGATGGTGCAGATTGGCTCGGCTGAGGACATTGTGATGCATCCCGCTGATGACTACGTCGCTGATTTCGTGGCCGGGATCTCGCGCCTGAAGGTGGTGCATGCTCATGCGGCGATGCAGCCCTTGGACAGCTATCTCGCTACGCACGGCCCACTGCCGGCTGACATCGACCGGGTGGACCACAATGAGACGCTTTCCGCATTAATTACGCGTGCCATCGACGACGAACGGCCGGTTCTGGTGTCCGAAGGTGGCGAAGACAAAGGTGTCATCACACGAGCAGATTTGTTGCGCACCGTGATTGAAGGGACGGAAATGTCATGAGCGAAGATCTTGGTGTGAACCCCCTTGAAGACACAGAAAGCGAAGCCGCGCAGGCCTATGCCGAGGAACGCCGCGAGAATATCCGCACTTTTGTGCGCACAAGCCCCGACTATTACATCCGCAACTTCGACAAGATCGGGGCGTCCGCGCGCTTTACGGCAACTTTCAACGCAATGGCCGGGCTCTTCGGTCCGATCTGGTTCGGCGCGCGCGGACTTTGGTCATGGGCGTTGGCCTTTCTTGTCGTCGAAGCAATCGGATTTGTGCAGATCGCGCGGGGCTTATTCGGAGATTTGGGAGCAGACGCGCTGGCCCGTGTGACCTCGATCGAAGGTACCCTCGATTTGCGCTACCAGCAGCTTGCGGCAGCTCAAGAGAGCGGCTCGGATCGAGCCGCAGCCATCCAGCGCCAGATCGAAGGGCTGGAGGCCAATATTGAAGGCTTCCGCGCCGAGGCAGAGTTGCTCGCTGCGCAAGGTCCGTCGATTGCACTCACCGGTGTTGTCATCTTGCTTGTGGCCAAGCTCATACAGGCTGTGGCCGCCAACTGGGCGCTGGAGGCCCGGTTTTCCGACTGGCTATCGGACCGCACCATTCGCTCCGGCATGCCGGTCAGCCAGATTGTTTTCAGCGCGGGTTTCATGATCCTGCTGGTCGCTACTGCAATGGTCCACTACAGCTTCCCTGGCCGTTTTTCATTTCTTAGCGAATTCCCGACAGATAACTCAATTCGCCTGGCCAGTATTGACAGCGTAGAGGCATTTATCGCCTGGTGCGTTGCCAACAGCGTGGCGTTCTTTGATGGGCTCACTGCGGCCATTCGCTGGTTGCTGGATGCCATGGAGGTTGCGTTGGTTCAGACTCCTTGGATCGTGGTGGCGGCGCTGATCGTTCTTTTAACCTGGCTCACGGCTGGCTTGCGTATGGCTATTTGGTCAGGTGCCTTTCTGGCCTATATGGGCCTTCTCGGCTTCTGGGAAAAAGCAATGACCACTTTGGCGCTTCTCGGCACTGCGGCGCTGCTTTCCATCGTGATTGGCATTCCTTTGGGCATGTTCTCTGCGCGTCGACCGCGGTTCTACGCGGTCATCCAACCGATCATGGATTTCATGCAGACAATGCCTGCCTTTGTCTTCATGGTGCCTGTGATTGCCTTTTTTGGGGTCGGCAAGCCAGCGGCAGTCATTGTTACGATGATCTTCGGCGGGACACCCGTGGTACGCCTTACCGTTTTGGGCCTGCGTGGTGTTCCTGAAAGCGTACGTGAAGCCGCGATCAGTTTTGGCGCCAACAAGTGGTACCTTCTCACCAAGGTCGATCTGCCGCTTGCCAGCCCCTCCATTCGCGCCGGTATCAACCAGACAATCATGCTTTCCCTGGCCATGGTCGTCGTGGCCTCGCTTATTGGTGCGAAAGGGCTGGGAGAAGACGTTCTCGAGGCGCTGCAATACGCCAATGTAGGCCAGGGTATCCTCGCAGGCTTTGCCATTCTCTTTTGCGCGATGATCCTTGATCGGATCGTTCAAGGTCAGCGAAAGTGACCCCCCTTGTCCTTGTTCATGGTTTCATGGGGGGCAGCGCACAATGGGATGGGTGTCGCGATACACTGCAGCAGCATGTTGATGTGATTGCAGTCGACCTGCCCGGGTTCGGAGCAAATGCCCATCTGCCGCCAATCGACAGTATTGGCGGTTATGCGGATTGGGTCGTCCGGCACCTCCGCAGCCTTGGGGTGGAGAAATACCATCTGCTTGGTCATTCCATGGGCGGCATGATCACTCAGGAAATTACCTTGCTCGACGAAGAAAGGATTGACCGTTTTGTGCTTTACGCAACTGGCGCCATTGGTGTTTTGCCGGGGCGGTTCGAAACCATTGAACAAAGTAAAAAGCGCGCTGTAGAAGACGGCCCGGTAGCCACCGCGCGTCGGATCGCAGCAACTTGGTTTTTAGATCGCGAAGCTGCAACCGGATATGAACACTGCGCCGCGATTGCCGCTCAAGCCAAGCTGCCGGCCCTGGAGGCCGGCCTTGACGCGATGCAAGCTTGGTCAGGGGAACAGAACCTTAGCCGGATTCGGCAGGAAACACTTGTGCTTTGGGGCGATCGAGATCGGACCTATACGTGGAGCCAAATTCAAGTACTTTGGGAAACAATTCCCAATACATCACTAGCAGTTGTGCCAGGCTGCGCTCATGCTCTACATGCCGAAAGACCCGACTTATTCATACGTTTAGTCTCCGACTTTTTGGACCGCTGAGCAATGCCAACAACTTGGACTTTTGTCGGGCGGCAGCCAAAGTCAGCTTTGTCCCGCAGACTGTGAGTTCGAACCAATCTATTTTTTGGCGTTGCAGCGAACGGCCGGTTTTACGGGCCGCACCGCAGCATCAACAGTAGCGGCTGGAAGGCGGCTTTGGGCCGAGTAGTTCACGGAAGAAGGGGTAGGGACCCATACTGCGGGGCTTCCGAGGTCTGCTAGTTGCCCTTGAGCACTTCACCAATCAAATGGTTCATAACCTCTTTGTAGACGTTCGGATCGCCACCATAGGTGATCTCAAGGGCAGCGCGATCAAACGCGGCCGACAACAGATTGGTCAAAGCATCGACCTGATTTGATGAATGTTCAGGAAGAGCTCGCGAAAGCCCTTCACGAAGTTCTTCTGTTCCATTGGCTCGAGTCAACGCGACAGCAGCGCTATGCCCTAATACCGCTGGTGCCTCTTCCATCAGGAGGCGCACCCGACCTGGAACCAACATCGCTTCAAAAAAGGCATTCGATCCTGTCACCATGGCCTGTTCGGGATCGGCAACATTGCGCGTTTCCTGGTCAATATGGTGTGAGATTGCTTTGGCCTCCTCTTCTGCGACCGTGCGGAAGAGGTCAGCCTTGTCCTTGAAATGATGATACAGCGCGCCGCGAGTTACGCTGGCCTTGCTCACGATGTCTGGAGTTGCAGTATCGGCAAACCCCGAATCCACAAACAGTTCACGGGCAGCCTCTACGAGTTTGGCACGCGTTTTGGCGCGTCGGTCTGCCTGGCTGCGTCGGGCGGGTTTTTCTGGGGGCAAATTTAACGGCTCCGAATATCACCACAAGCATCTTACATACATCTTGCATGTATTTGCAAATCGATGATACATACACAATGCATGTAAGTTAGGGAGATCAAAAATGCGTGTCACTCAATATTACCCAGTCATTCAGTCTGAAACGGTTTCTGAGACGGCAGAGTTCTACAAACGTCACTTTGGCTTCCGCGCAGCGTTCGAGGCGGATTGGTATGTGCATCTACAAAGTGAAGCGGATCCGTCGGTCAATCTAGCGGTCGTCCAGTTCGACCACGAGACGATCCCAGAGGCTTCCCGCGGTGCGTCTAAGGGTATGATCCTCAACTTTGAAGTCGACGATGTCGACAAGGTGGACGAACGACTTAAGTCGGAAGGAGTTCCGGTTGCAAAGTCACTTGTGAGCGAACCGTTTGGCCAACGCCACGCGATTTATCGTGATCCGAACGGGGTACTGATTGATGTTATCACTCAGATCCCACCCTCGGAGGAATTCCTGTCGCAATATGCAGCCGACGCGGTACCGTCGTGATTCAGGGTGTCTCAAGAACCTTCTGATTGATGATTGCGCGGCCGACCTGTGTCGCGCAATCTACGCCAATATTGGTGCATTTGATATTGTTGGCCATACCTTTGATCCTGAATACGCGAAAGGCAGAGCGTGCGGAGATTTAGACTGTTTAACCTGACGCGATACCAATCTCTGTTCAATGCTTGGTAAATTCCATCAATTCACGTTTTCCGACTTAAATGCGAGATAGGGCCCTAAATCCGGCTGTTCATGCGTGAAAACCATTGTCCATTTCATGTTGTGATGGGCCACGTAAATGTCTGCATGGAATGAAGTGAAGTCGGGATACCGATCGGAGGTACATGAGTAAGCCCAGTCATTGTTCTCGTCGAAAACTACGTAAGGGGCTGGCCATTGCTTCTGATACCCAATCAAAGCATCTGAACCTGTGATGGCAGATTGAAGCCCGTAAGTAAAACCGTGCCATCGAAAACCGTTGTGAATCCAGGTGCCCGTGTCTTTCTTTACTCTCAATGCATATGTCGCCAGCCAGTCGGTTTTTACCTGCTCACTCTCGACGGGAGAGAGTGGCACAAAGTCGACTGATTGAGATATGAGGAAATGCTCAATCTGGGTTTTCTTCGGGATCATCCCCATCTAGCCTTGAACCAAGAATTTGTGGAGCGGGCAGATTAGCGAAATTCTAGTCCGCATGAAACTAGTCCGACAATGATCAAGGTCTGCATTGGGTCGTCCCCATCCCTAAGCGGAGGACTTTTCTCGCCTATGCTGCAGTCGTTCCGAGGTGGGTTTAGAGCCCGACCTGCTCATTCGACATAGCGCAGCAAAGGTCGGCTTTTTCATGGCTTGGCCATAAATGCGGCTCGGATCGCGGCCTTCATAGCGTCCTGAGGCCCTTGTACTTTCGGCTTGCTGGATGCCATCACCAGCTTGGAGGCGGGCGTGTTTCCGAGGTCCAATGCATCGTTCACCACCGATAGACCGCCGTGCAGCGAGGAGCGACCGAGCAGACCCACTGCGATCCCGGCTTCTACTGCTGCAATCACACCAGAGACGCTTTGGCTGGAGTAGACAACGCGATATGGCTGTCCACGGGCTTGTAATGAAATGACCGCCGCGTCGCGCCACCAGCACGCATGATCGAACAAGGCCACTGGAAGGCTTTCATCGGCCCGAAAGTGCCGGTGCGCCGACGACACCCAACATGTCGGGTCTTCATAAACAACCTCCTCGTGGCTGGACGGGCTTTCGACCTCATAGACCGCAAGGTCCAGCGACCCCTTATCGAGGGCTTCTGGAAGACTTGTACTCAAGGCGCAGGTGACATCCAGTTCGACTTTCGGATGTTGACGGGCAAAGGTCGCAATGATCGCCGCAAGTCTGGCGCGCCCGTGATCGTCGGGTATGCCCAAACGCAGTTTGCCGCTTACTGTGTTCTGTGAAATCTCTCGTAATGCCGCGTCGAGACGTGCCGTCACCTCCTGCGCGACTGGAAATAGCTTTCGTCCCGTGTCGCTCAGGACCACCCCGCGACCATGCCTGTCAAAGACCGGCTGACCCAGGATCGCTTCGAGGCGCTTGATTTGAAGACTCGTTGCTGACTGCGACCGGTGGATGCGGCCGGCACCGTCTGTGACGCTGCCGGCATCGGCCACGGCGACGAAGGTTCGCAATAGATCGCTATCCAGGTTTTCCATTTGTTTTTTCAATATCGGAAATTGAAACTATGCGTTTCACAGATGCCTTGTGTTGCACTATTTTTCAAGGTCAAAGGAGTATCTGATGTCAAATCAGACAGCTGCCCACCAACCATCTAACCGGAAACCCCTGGTGTGGGGCGTGTCTTTGCTGCTGCTGGCAGGCGTCTGTCTTGCCTGGCCGGAACACGCCGCAAACGCAGTAAAGTTTGTCCTATGGGGCCTGATTGTTGTGGCCCCCATCGTCATTCCGGGCATCGTGCTTGCAGCCTGGATCATCGCAAGCGGCGCGGATGCCCACATCGCTGGTGCCTTCGAGGGCAGGACGCTGAGAGCGGTTTTGGCTGCATCGCTCATCGGAGCCATCACGCCGGTATGCGGTGTGACAGTGCTGCCATTGATGGCCGGGCTGTTGGCGGCGGGTGTGCCACTTGCGCCGATCATGGCATTCTGGCTGTCCTCCCCTATAACGGACCCGGCGATGCTTGCGACAACAGCTGCGACACTGGGTCTGAGCTTTGCTATCGGCAAGACGCTTGCGGCCTTCGGATTGGGCGTGTTCGGGGGCGCGATCACCGGTCTGTTCGCCAAGACGCCCTGGGCCATGAATGCGCTTCGGGACAATGGCCTGGCGCGCCAGCTAAGTGCTGCAAGATGCGGCGAAGATCAGCCCTTTGATCCTTGGGTCTGGCGGTCTGAGGCGCGAATTCAATCTTTCGGCAAACAGGTCTGGGCAACCACTCGGCTTATCCTGATTTGCCTGATCCCGGCATTTGCCGCGGAGTATGCCTTGAATGCGGCCCTTACACCGGGCGTATTGGCAGCATATGTTGGCGAAGACAAATGGTGGGCCATACCCGCCGCTGTCTTCGTCGGTGCCCCGGCCTATATCGACGGTTACGCTGCGCTCCCGCTGACAAGAGGGTTGATCGACAACGGCATGTCCGAAGGCGCAGCGATGGCGTTCCTCGTTTCGGGCGGCGCGGTAAGTATCTGGGGTGCTATGGCCATCGCACCGGTGCTCAAATTGCAACCGTTCATGCTCTATCTGCTGCTTGCAGTTCTGGGGTCGCTTGGCGCGGGGTATGTCTTTGGGTGGATCGTCTGAGATTCAGCGCAGGCAGATGATGGGCATTTGCTGACGGCTGCTATGCCGGCAGCAATTGTCGCATCTTTCCTCTTCGGACTAAGGGCGGTTCGGGCCGTTGTTGCGGAGCAGTTCGCTCAGGCCCAGGCGGATGACGTGCTGCATCTGAAGTTCGCCTTGAGCCCAACTTGCAAATTTGGTCATGGGAAAGCGAACGTCTTGTTCCGAGGCTTGCCATTCTTCGAAGCCTGTGGATTGCTAAAATCTCAAGAGTTTATGGAGAAAACAGAATGATCGACCCCGCCGTACTGCTGACGTATTCTTTGATCGTTCTTGGCTTTGTATTCATTCCAGGACCCGCGACTCTCTTGACGGTTGCGCGAGCCACAACGTCTGGAACGAAAGTCGGTATTGCCACGGGTGCTGGTATCACAGCAGGCGACTTCCTTCACACGATCATGGCAGTAGTAGGTATCTCTGCCGTCATTGCAGCTTCTGCAACACTATTCACCATAGTGAAATACATTGGGGCGGCGTATCTCGTTTACCTTGGATTGAAGGCGATATTTGAGAAGTCTTCGGTTGATCTTGGCCAGGGCCGCGTCCCAATCACGGCACCTCAAGCTTTCAGACAGGCGATCCTCGCCGAAGTACTGAACCCAAAGACCGCGCTGTTTTTCCTTGCTTTTCTGCCTCAGTTCGTCGCGCCAGAGAGAGGTCTTGTGGTCGCGCAACTTACCATTCTTGGGATCGTATTCGCGCTGATCGGCTTCTTGAGTACTATCTTCTATTCCGTTACAGCAGGTGGCCTGGGTAACTTCCTTCGCCGCAATCCGACTGTCCTCAGGTGGCAGGGCAAGGTTGTTGGTAGCATCTACTGCGCATTGGGCGTTCGGCTTGCGCTACAGGAGAGATAAGCGACCTATGCGCTAATGCAGCAGATTCAGTTCGACCACCCTTCGCGCGCCTTCCGGCTGAATTCTTTAAGAGCGCGTGCCTTACGGTTCCTGCACAGTGGTCAATGGGCGCTCGGACGCGCTGTCATTGACTTTGCTCTCTTGGGTGCATTACGTCTTAAAACATGATGAAATCAGTCTTCGCATCGCAGGACTATTATCCTCAGCTTTCATAGCTGCGGGCAATTCATCATTTGTTTTCCGCTGCCCCTGACAGCGGTCAACAGACAATCGACCTCGTGCCGGGCGGCAAATTCAAAGGTCGAGAAATGAACAACAATAAAAGCCAATCTACCTCGCTGGGCATCGTGGGCTTTGGTGCATTCGGACAACTGGCTGCGCTTCATCTCGGTCCGCATTTTGAGATATTGGTTTACGATCCATCCCCGGGCGTCACCAAAGCCGCAAAGCAACTCGGAGTGACGCTCACATCCTTACACGTGGTCTCGCAATCCGACGTGGTCCTTATTGCGGCACCAGTGTCCTCATTCGAACAGGTTATCGGCGAGATCGCTGGAGCATGCAAACCCGGCGCGCTGATTGTCGATGTTGGCTCAGTCAAAGTCGTTCCCTCTGAAATCATGCGGCGACTGCTACCAAACCATGTAGACATCGTCGCTACTCACCCCTTGTTCGGTCCTCAGAGTGCAACGACAGGTATTAAGGGTCTAAAGATTGCGGTCTGCCCCATTCAGGGAATACGATACACAAGGCTGGCTGCGTTTTTACGCAAAGCGCTCGGTCTGACGGTCATCTTGACGACACCGGAAGATCACGACCAGGAAGCTGCCGTTGTCCAAGGCCTCACGCACCTCATCGCCAAAGTGCTACTTGGGATGGGACCGCTGCCGACGCGCATGACAACAAAAAGTTTTGACTTGTTAACCGAGGCTATTTCTATGGTTCAGTACGATGCGCCAGCAGTCTTCGAAGCGATTGAGAAGGCCAATCCTTACGCCGAGACTGTGCGACGACGGTTTTTTGACTTGGCCTCAAGTTTGAGTGACGAACTGGAAACAGCATCGAGGCAACATCCACACAACAAAACCAAACAGTTGATGGAGTAGTATCCATGGGCAGCGACGTCCCATATCAGGGACTTGAACTCTGTTTGCGTTTTGCGCCTGCAGCGAATGGCAGAAATGCGGGCTGCGATGGCAGAAACTCGAAAGTGAGGTGAAGGGCAGGTTTGGGCCGTCCGTGAAACCCAGTCTGGCCGTTCTTCAGGTTCGAGCAACGGGCCGTTTTGGTTATTGCGACCCACTCGTTTGTCCTGCTTTTATGAAGCAGATGGCATCGATGGGGCCAAGCAGTCATGAATGAACGTTTGCAATTCTACTATGCGCAGGACACCTGCTCACTGGCCTCCCACGTCGCTTTGGAAGACGCCGAAGCGTTGTATGACCTGCATCGGCTATCCATCGATCAGGGCGAACATAACTCCGGCGCTTACCTTGAAATCAATCCGAAGGGCCGGGTACCGGCCTTGGTCACGACATCGGGTGTACTGACCGAAACCCCCGCAATCCTCGTCTATGTTTCGCAACTCTTTCCTGATGCACAGCTAGCGCCTGTTGGCGATCCGTATCAGTTTGCGAGACTTCAAGAATTCAACAGTTTCATGGCATCCACATTGCACGTTGCCCATGCCCATCGCATGCGCGGGCATAGGTGGGTCGACGATGAAGCGGCGATCGAAGCGATGCAGCGTAAGGTTCCGGTTACTGTTGCGGCAGCCTACTCACATATCGAGGATCTGTACCTAGACGGACCGTTCGTGCTCGGCCAACGCTACTCTGTGGCCGATCCGTATCTTTTTACCTTTGCTCAGTGGATGGAACCGGACGGTGTCGATCCTCTTCAGTTTCCCAAGGTGGCGGAACATCGAGAAATGATGGCCCAACGTCCAACCGTGCGCCGAGCGTTGGAAGCTGAGTCGGCTTAGGGGGCTGGATTGTCCTGTGTTGCGCGAGTTCGAGACGATCCAGGTCTTGCGGAGGTATCGATCGTCCCTCTTGGTGATCCGGCCGAGCGTCTTCCTTCAGTCGGTAGGTTTGTTGAGCGGGGTCAGGCTCAGCTAAGTCGCGATCACCTAGGTTTTCGTTAGACGAAAGGAACTGACCACCGTCCCTGGCAGACCTTTGCGAGTTTGCCGGTGGTGGTGGGACCTCCCCATCACCTTGGGCTTGGAGAAACACTTCAATGGTAATATCTCTTCCAACATGAGTGACCTTTTGAATCCTCTGTTCCCGGCATTCGCGAAGCGGCTGAAGCGGCAAAGGATCGCGAGCGGGATCAAACAGGAGGCCCTGGCGCATTCGCTTGGGGTCAATCAGACAACCATCTCGCGTTGGGAAAACGGAATGCAAACTCCGGATGCAGATATGCAGCGACAGGCATTTGAATGTCTATCCGCTAAGTGCGTCAACGATTATGCGCTGAGGCGACTGGTCGAAGGGGCATCGTTTTGTGTCCACCTTGTGGATGAGGCTAGCCATGAGTGTCTGGCCTATTCCAAAAGCCGAGCAAAAGACTGGAATTCAACCGATCGCGGTATGGTTGGTGTTTCCTTGTGGCGTTTTGCAACCGAGGAAATCCGTCGAGCCGAGCACGAACTCGAAGCCAAGGGTTGGTGGGACGAGGAGCACCCGCAACCTCAGTTCCTCGTGACGTCAGAAGCGATCTACCCTGAATTGAAGATCAGCACAGGCGGAATGCTTTGGGAACGTATGTACCTCGCTGACGGGCGGCCCGCACGTCTGGTCACCGGGCTTTAGCCCCTCGCATATCTTATGCGTGGCCCGGGCTTTGTCCGTCGGCTAGCACGGGGGCATGAATGCACGGGTTTCAAAGCCTCTTCTGATCCTTCTGCTTTGGTTTGCGGGCCTGGGCGCGGCTGCACAATTCGCGAAGATCGCAGTGCCCTTTGGTCTTTTCCGCCAAGCGTATCCAGACCTCGGTACGGAGCTGGGCTGGCTTTTGTCTCTTGTGAGCTTGGTGGGCGCGATACTCGGTGTTGTCGCCGGCAGCGTCGTAGGGAGATTTGGGGCCAAGCGCATACTTGTATCCGGTCTCGCGATCGGAGCGTTGATGTCATTCTGGCAATCGCTGCTTCCGTCCTTTCCGTCAATGCTGATCAGCAGGGTCATTGAGGGCATATCGCATCTTGCGGTCGTGGTCGCTGCGCCAACCTTAATCGCGCAGATCAGCGCCCGGAGATTTGTTGGCGCGGCCATGACGCTATGGAGCACATTTTTTGGTGTTTCGTTTGCCGTCCTCGCATGGGGAATAATGCCGTTCGTCGGCGTGAACGGCTTGGAATCGCTTCTTGCGGGACATGGCGCGTTTTTGCTGTCGATTGGCATCCTTGCGTCAATGTTCCTGCCGAACACAAAAACCCCACAGCCCGCTCCTGGCGCGCGCGACACCGGTATTTTGGTCGTCCATCGTCGCGCCTATGCATCGCCATTCATAGCCGCACCGGGCGCTGGCTGGCTTGCCTATACACTGACCTTCGTGTCGCTCTTGGCGCTGCTGCCAGAGCGATTGGCACAGGAAAACGCCGCTCAGGTCGCCGGGATGATGCCGATAGCCAGCATCGCAGTTTCCTTGCTGGTCGTTCCGTTATTACTGCGCAGAGCTGGTAGCGTGTCGATCATTGTGGCGGGATTTGCTCTCGCGTGCTCCCTCGTGTTGCTCAACATGTTTTTGGGCTTCGGGGCCGGTTTTGCGATTGCGCTTTTCGCCGTTCTTGGACTCGTTCAGGGGGCGAGCTTTACCGCTGTCCCAGAGTTGAACAGTGACGTTGAGCATCAGGCGCTCGCCTATGGTCTCATGGCTCAATTGGGTAACACTGGCAACCTGCTAGGCACGCCGCTCTTGCTGTTCGCATCAGGAAGGTTTGGCGATCCTGGAATGCAGCTGTGTGTCGCTTTTCTCTTTTTGTTCGGGATCGCTCTCCACGCCATTTTGGCCTTCTGGCGAACCGCAAGGGTGAGTTGATCCCGCAATCACATAGGTGAGCCTTCAATGAGGTGCCCGACTAATCCGATTTGATTTCATATTTGACCGACCTCTTGTCAGTCCTTGATCTACACCGGCGCCAGGTTCAACGGTTGCGATGTACGAACTGCGCGCAGCGAGAAGTTTGACCTGATCTGCTCGACGGCGTCGATGGTCAGAATGTATTAAGAGCAGACGCTGGTGAAGAATGGCGCTATGTCCGAGTCGCGGACTTTGTCGCCCTTCGCCCGCCTGGGATCAAAGACCGCAGGCAGCCCGAAGCGGAAGCGCAACTTGTGGTGCAAATCTGCGATAGCTGACCCTCACCGCGCAGGTCGTGAATTGGAAAACCACGAAATAGCTGCGGTCAGCAGTCGCTCAGTCAACTGGAGTTTCAGGGGAACGTATCAGCGGTTTCAAAGTTGCTGGATTCGTTGCGGCGTTCTGCCTAACCTGTTTTCAAACCTTGGAGGTAGGAACTTGGAACGCCGCCTCGCCGCGATACTTGCCGCCGACGTCGTCGGCTACAGCCGCCTCATCCGTAATGATGAAGCCGGTACACTGGAGATAGTCAAGACGCATCGCGAACGTCTTTTCGAGCCGATTGTATCGGCGCGGAGCGGTCGCATTGTGAAATTGATGGGTGACGGGCTGCTAATAGAATTTGCCAGCGCCGTCGAGGCCGTTCGTTGCGCCGTCGAAATGCAGCACTACGTCGGAACCGAAAATGAGGGCGTACAGCAGGATGCTCAGGTTCAATATCGGATAGGGCTCAATGTCGGCGACATCGTGGTTGATCAGGACGACATACAAGGCGATGGCGTCAACATAGCCGCTCGGCTGGAAAGCCTGGCCGAACCCGCTGGCATCTGCATGTCGGCCAACGTCTTCGATCAGGTTAAGGACAAACTCGACCTCAGCATTGAAGATGTGGGAATGCATCAGGTCAAGAACATCGCGGAGCCGTTGCACGTATTCAGTTTGACGCTCGATGAAAAGGCCACGGCTTTGGTATCGCCCATTGTGCGGAGCGCAACAAAGCCTGCACAACGTCGGTTGGCAGTTGCCATCGGCGTCGTGCTCGCCTTGGTCTTAGGCCTAGCGGCATGGTGGCAGCCCTGGGTCCCTGCTCCGACATCGTCCGTCAATGGCGACCAATATCTCCCTGCGTCTGGCAAGCCGTCCATCGCGGTCATGGCTTTCGACAATTTGAACAACGATCCGAGCCAAGATTACCTGAGCGATGGTCTGAGTGAAAGCATCCTGACGGCGCTGTCCCGGTTCTCCGACTTTTTTGTCATCGCGCGCAATTCATCCTTTTTGTACAAAGATGAGCCCATAGAGGTGCAGCAGATCGCGCAGGAACTCGGCGTGCGATACATCGTTGACGGCAGTGTTCAAATCGCAGGCGAACGTTTGCGCGCAAATGCGCAATTAATCGATGCCACTACCGGCAAGCATCTCTGGGCTGAACAATACGACCGTGATCTGCAAGATATATTTGACGTTCAGGATGAGATTACGCGCACAGTCGCCTCGACGTTGAGCACGAGTATCAATCTCGCCGAGTATGACCGGTTAAAACACCAGCCCACTGAAAGCCTCGGGGCCTATGAACTCTCCACACGTGCTCAGGAACACTCGCTCAAATTCAACAAGGCGGACAATATTCAAGCCCAGCGACTGAGTGAGCAGGCGATTGCGCTCGATCCAAACTTCGCGGGCGCATATGCCGAACTTGCCTGGGCTCATTCCTTTGGTTACCGCTTCGGCTGGAACGAAGACCTTTCACGCGAAGAATCGCTCGATCTTGCCTTTGAAATGGCCAGAAAGGCGATTGATCTGGAACCACTCGATTTTGCCGGCTACGCCGTTCTGGCTTATGTGACAATGTATAGCGGCAATCTCGACCGGGCGGTAACGCTATATGACAAGGCAATCTCGCTAAATCCGAATTCTGCGGGCACGCTCGTCAATTCGACTGACCCTCTGGTCTATAGTGGACGTGCCAAAGAAGCCGTTGAACGGATGCGGTCGGCGATTCGCCTCAACCCGCATCATCCGGATTGGTATCTGTGGAATCTGGGATGGGCACAGTATTTTGCGGAAGATTACGCAGGCGCTCTCGCTTCCATTGAAAAGATGAACGAGATTCCGGATCGTCTGAGACGCACGCTTGCGCCGATACTCTTACAGTTGGGGCGAGAAGAAGAAGCAAAAACGTTGATCGACCAATTTTTGGCAGACAACCCCGATTACAGTATCGAAGAGGCAAGGCATGCGCCGTTCGAGAGCGACGAATACCTCAACCGATGGCTGGATGACTTGCGCAGACTGGGGGTCCCGGAAACCAAGCGTTGAATGGTTGAGCTGATATGGTTGTCCCAAGCAAGACAATGAAGAGCAGGCTTTGGCAGCAATACTGCATCGTGCAATTCTGAGCATCCGGCCTGCCGCTCGCCTCTATCGGCGCAAATGTCCGCAGTGGGAATCCGTCCAAGCTTTGCAAAGGTTACTATCTGTGCAAGTCCTGCCGCTCGTGCCTGGCGCAGCATTCGGTACTCTGGGCTCTCCAGGCCCCTTCGCCGCTCGACGCACGAAGGCGCGATGTCGGAAATCGCTACCATCCGCATTATCGACCGCGAACTGGTAAGACGCGGGACGAAGCCGCCATAGGCTCAATGGTTGCTGCTGTCCGGTCTCTAGCCCGCAGCGGACATTCAAAATTGGACTTTGCAATTCCCGAGAAACGCATCAGACACGCCTTTCACTCGCGCCGCGAGTGCATGCGCAGCATCAGTTCGCAGGAGCGGCACGAATGTCGCTGCGTTGCTGGTGATGACATCAAGACAGTCATTCATAGCCACGAGGAACTTTGATCGCGTACCGCTCTTTCACCGCACTCAGGCCCGACAAGAGCGATGCGGAATAAAACTTCTGTTCGCTGCTGGTCTGGTCCCAAACCCCCACAACGACAGATAATTTCTTTCGGTGGTTCGCCAGGCAAATTGGTCACCGGCAGTTTCAAAACTACTAGCTCTAGCGGTGCTACCATTGCGATCAGGGAAACCTCCTTGACTCTATGCCGGCTAAGAACCACAAAAGTGCATTGGTGAAAATTACTCGTCGCCGCGATGCTGCCGGCTTCGATGATCCAATGGCCTTCAGACTAACTGTAGCATGTGCCCCAGCATAGGAACGGGTTTCGCCGGGGTCTTCGCTGTGAGCTCGTTCCTCACATGCATTCGCAACTGTCACCTGACATGCACCAGTCATCGCGTGACCCATCAAAGAAGGCGCCGTATGAATAGCACATGGCTCATGATTTGCGTGCTTGATGCCCGATAGATCAGCTCTCAGGCTCCGTTTCAATCAGTCATTCATCGTGTTTGTGCGCTGCATTCTTTGTTTGATCCCGTCACTCACGATGTTGCTCACAGGAACCCCGCTTCCTGCCCAAGTTGCAAGCAATGCCGGTGGATCGGTTTGTGACCAAGGTTTCGAAACCCGGAACGGATCCTGCCAAAGATTAGACTTACCGGAAAACGCATATTTGACGGGTAGCTCCTATGGCAGCGGCTGGGAATGCAATCACGGTTTCCAGAATGTCGGAGAACTCTGTGAGGAAATAAGAGTTCCTGAAAATGCCTATCTTGCGTCAACCGGAGATCAGTGGGAGTGCAATCGGCTTTTCCAGCGTGTTGGAGAAGAATGTGAAGAAGTGATTTCGCCTCAAAATGGGTACGTCGAAACCCGGTTTGGCGTGCAGGAAATACACTGCAACTGGGGATTTCGTAAGGAGAACCAGGATTGTGTTGCGATAGAGATCCCAGAAAACGGTCGTCTGAGCGACAAAAGAAGCTCAGATGGTTGGGAATGCCTCAGAGGTTACAGGGCAGCAGGTAGCGGCTGTAAAACTATAGCAATTCCACAGGATGCATATCTTGCACCTGAGACTTTTTCCGGATGGAAATGCGAGCGTGGTTTTCGCGCAAACCGGGACAGGTGCGTTGCGATCCTTGTCCCTTCAAATGCTCACTTAAATCGAAGAGGTGATGGTTGGGAATGCAATCGGCCGTTCTCACGACAGAACGATACGTGCACCGAAAATGTGCCGCGACAATAGGTTGATGGAAACCAATATCGCCCGACATATCCGGAAGGACCAAGCCGTGAACCATAACTCGATTGATGAAAACCTGGGTAAGAGCCTCAAAGCCGAAAAGGCTCGTCGCCGGTCAAATGGGATTAAAATATCTGTGGCGTCGGCGGTGTTTGTTGCGGCGATAATTGTAGTGGTGTTTCTCTGATGCGTAAAAATACCCCTCAGGTAACCCTCCCGGACTCAAAGATGTCAGCTCGTGGCCTGGAACAAAGAGCATTTCAGGACCGCAGTGTTCGTAAGACGCGGAACGCTGACGTATCAGGAGTAATTGAGGAAGAATTTGGAAAGTACTTGATTAAGGCTGGTGTTCTGAGCGGCAATAGTGTTGCACGGGCATTTCCCAAGCCGCCAGCTAAAACGCAGGCAATGATTGCCGATGCAGTTGGAGAAACACCAGCATTGGCCATTGAAGCCTTAAAAGAAATTCTCGAAGAACGAGACAGGAAGCGTAGCGGTCAACGCCGTTTGGAGGGCAACTCCGGCACTCTCGTTCCCAGTGAAAGAGAATATGCCGAGGCATTGCGCCAGATCAGGCTCACCCCTGCGCAGGTCACATTGCTCAAAGCACTTACAATCGCAGGCAAAGACGGATTGACCATTGGTCACCTGTCTCAGGCCGCCGGTTACAAATCGCGCGAGGCTTCCATAAAGGTCTTCAAGAAAATCGGACTATTGATTGCAGAATATCTGGAACTCGAACTTCCCGAAGCCGGATCGGCACAGAATGATGGCGCTGCGCAGGTCCTGGCATTTTCTCACATCGAAAGTGACGATGAGCCAGCAACTTGGATTATGCATCAGGAACTGCGCGGCGCTGTTAGTTTGGTTCTATGACGTACGTTCCAGCCCCCGCTTTTGAAGCGAGCTCTGAACCGGAACAAATGCACGAAAGGTTGCTCACGTAGCTTATGTTGGAGAAAAAACCATACCCGCTCGACCTGATCTATGTACCTGTGAAACGGGCGAAAACGCTTGATCAGCAAAAAGTCCTGACGCTGGCCGAAGATATCCTGAAGAACGGCCAGAAGACCCCGATCCAGATACGCTTGGACAACAAGAGGTTTGTGCTGATTGAAGGCCTTCACCGATTAGAGGCCATTCGCGCCTTGGGCGGTGATACGGTCGAAGCCTATCTGGTGCGCGCCAGATTACACTAAATACTTGTTGGAATTGGCGTTCGATAAAGCCTCGGAAAATGTCAGCAGGCGCTGACTTTTTTCGTCCCAAAGATGCAATCGTGCACAATGAAAGCTCTCATATAGAGTAAAGCGAAGGCCTTCTTCGAGCCCAAACTGTCAGTCCCAGATGTCTTTTTCCGAGGTGCTCATCTGCTCCAAGTCAGGTGCACGCAGTTGTCGATCTGGCTCCCAAGCGAGATAAAACTCATCAAGCTGAGGCGGTGCGACGCTCGTCGCTGATAACATAGAGTGGACTTGTCCACGATGGTGAATTTGATGCTGGATAAGATGTAGAAAAGTTCTGTCAAAGCGCTCGGTCTGAATGTTGCCACCGCGTATCATCTCGACAGGCTTAGCTCCTAGGTCAGTACTTGCATCTGATCAGGTAGACACAAAGCGTTGGTCAATTTTTCGCTGTTCTTCAATGAGATTACCTATGTTGGGGCAAGGTATGCGATTGTCGAAAGCGCTTAGGCCAATGCACCGACCTTCCAACGCGGAAACGTAGAAGCAATCTACAATCAGAATGTGATTGAGGGTGGCGATGATCGAGCCAAAGAAGCTCTCTCTTTCCTTTTCAAGTTCGCTCTTTGATAACAAAGAGCAGGCGACCCCCAGCCTATGGTTCGCCCAAGCATTGTTGTAGGCTTGTACACAAAGTAATTTGTTCATGTATTGTTCTTATCTTTGTCATCAAATCTTGTCTATGCTGTAAATGTCAACTTCGTCCGCTTTCCCTACATCTGCACAAAGCTCGGCATCCGTGAATTTGGGCTCAGTGCGGACCATCGATACACAGTTAGAATGACGAACCACAAAGATCATATCTGTTGTCAAAATCGGTGAAGTTTCTTTGCGACCCGGTAGGTATTGGCATAGGCCGTGACGGAAGCATCGATTGGGTCGGCATAGCCACCGCCGATTGCCATTGAAACTGGGATGCCACGGCCTTTGCAGGCGTGTAGAACGGCCCGATCGCGCTGGATGAGGCCATTATGGGTCAACGCAAGCCGCCCTAGCCGGTCTTCTGCCAGCGGATCAACACCTGCCTGGTATAGAATGAGGTCGGGGCGAAATTCGAATACGGCGGGCAAGTGGTTGGTTAAGGAGCGTAGGTAGTCCTCATCGCCGGTGCCATCTGGAAGGGCAACATCGAGATCCGCCGGAAACTTCCGGAACGGAAAATTCTTTTCGCCGTGCATCGAAAAGACGAAGACCGATGGATTGGCAGCGAAAATCGCGGCGCTGCCGTCACCCTGATGAACATCAAGATCAATGATTGCGACCCTTTCGGCCTTGCGAGTCGCAAGCAGGTGGAGCGCCGCGACGGCCTGATCGTTGTAGACGCAATAGCCAGATCCAAACGTTGGATGGGCATGATGCGTGCCACCAGCGAGCTGCCCCGATATACCGTACTCATGAGCTGTCTCAGCAGCGGCTATTGCGCCACCAGCCGTTGCGCGAACGCGCCTCACTAATTCCAGGCTCCACGGAAAGCCAATCCGTTTCATGGCTTTTTCTTCGAGTTCCCCGATTTCAAACTGCGCGACAAATCCGGCGGCGTGCGCGCGCCTTATTGATTCATCGCTGGCTGGCAAAGACTCTGCCAGCTGCGCCTCCTGAAGAATACTATCTTTCAGCAGTAGCTTATGGAGCATCTCGTACTTGCCCTGCGGAAAGCGATGTCCGGAAGGCAGGCTAAGAGAGGAGTTTTGAGGTGCGTAAAATCTCATGACTTCGGTGTATTGGAGCTCAGGCAACGCGCCAGCGTACAACCGACCTCAGAACAGATCTTCAATAACAGTCCCCGATGGCATTGTGGTTCAAATTGTGCGTCGATTTGCAGGAAGGTGACAGTTGATATCTTATGAGATTGTTCGATGTGCTGGACTTTGCTTTCGTTCCGGCTGCGGCCTCGAAGATTCGCTCACCAGCCATTTGTCGACATCAAGGGCGAATGAGTGACTCGTCCTTTTGGAAGGCCTTGCTGTAAAACTTTGACTTTCTAGCCTCTTTTCAAATTTTCTCGAGCATCCAAAAAAATCGTAAATCAATGATCGGTACGTAGCAACGCTGCTCAGGCAACGTTTAGTGCTTTTCGGAGTAGCGCTGCAGCCATTACAGGATGGCGTCATGATCTGTGACTAGTTCTTGGGCTAGACCGTCGCAGAACCGGAGGAGCGCGGCTGCGTTCAATGCGTTTGACCCCACCAGAACCGGCAGATGACCGGTTTGAGCCCGTTGTCTCTTGTCGTGGTTCGCGTCCGAAAGGCCTGATACCAGGCATATTTGGTCTGAGAAGAAGGCCGTTAGTTAAGTATATCAGCTATGGCGCCTATCAGGTTCAACACCTCGTGCGTCTCTCGGTTCACCTGATAAACATAGTCTCCAGCACGCACATAGTAGCCGTTTCGCCGTAGTCCATATCGGCTGGGATTGTCGATAGGTACGTACCCATCGTAGATGTAGTCCCCAACCCGATATCGTTTTACTTGGCCTGGCGGCACGCATGGAATTGCTTTTTTGGCCAAGCCAGGTGGACAATGTCCCACCTTCGATTTCACGAGAACAGGCTGCACTGCGGAATGTGAACTAATAAGTAGTCCAAGCCCAAGGGTCTGTAAGTCGAAACTCGCACCCGCAACCGGCGCACTTTGAATGGCAGATAGTGTTGCTGCGATTACTAAAGTTGTTTTCATCTTTAGGGCCTCATTTGGCTTCAAATTCTAAGTATGCTTCCGGTCCCTGTTTGCCTAACCCATAGGCGGAGACTGGCTTGCGGCTAGCATCTTTGGATCTGAGGCGATGGTTCGACTGATGCATCATCCTCACCTAGCGACCTTCCAAACCGTTAAGTTAAAAGGTGGCAATCGAACGGTCGCGCGACCAGAATTCATCTGTTTTTGTTCCGTAAACAACATTAACTGAACATGAACAGTATATTATCGGTGGGTTAAACCACGCTGAGTCATAGTCCCGGCACTGGATCGAACGACATGTGTATCGTTTGACGTAACAAGGGGAACAACATGGTCAAGCCTGCCTTTGTGACTAAAGACAGTGACAAACCAGCTGCAATGCAGACCTCCGGCAAAGCTGCCGACGAGCGTCTGCAAACCTTGATCAATTCGAGCAATGGCCGCTTCCCTCCTATCGAAAATGCACTAACCGAAATCACCAAAAACATGCGGCTCTCCGAGGCTCGTCAGGACGCCTGAAGGCAGATCAGTTGACCCCCCCGAACAATTCTCGATATTCACCCTAAACATCAGAATTGTCCCCCGATCCCACCCCATCATTTGGGGTGGGATTTGTTTTGGACGGGTGACATTATCAACAGAAGACGAGTTTCAGCTTCGAAAATCGTCAAAACATCCATGGACGCGCCTGCGGCCGGCACGCCCAAAGTGTAGATCAACAAGGGCCTAAAGGCTTCGGATTACAATCCCAAAAGGGCTTTGACCTGTTCTTCTACGGCGTCAGTTACAGGCTTGTTGGCCGCCGCTTCCAAGGCTTCGCGCTCTGCCAAGTCCTGTTCTTCAACAAGCTCTGTCAATTCTTCCACCTCATCGACCGCGTCATTGTAATCGATGGCAGCCTGTCTTTCGTCGTCCAAGTCTTGCGCTTCATCAATTGAGGCATCCAAAGCGGCCTGAGCCTCTTCAAGCTGCGCTTCGATGTTGGGATCTGTTCCGCCCGCTTCAGCCAAGGCCTGTTCAAGCTCTTGTACTTTGTTCTGGTTTTCTTGAACTTCAGACAGCGCAGTTTCCAAATCATCTTCGATATCTTGCAATGGGCGCTCCGGTGGCTCCAGCCCCGCTAAAACCTCTAGCTGCTCGACCAGATCCTCACGTAAGGGTTCACCGGCCAACACCGTGTCTCGGTAGGTGGCTATTCTGCCAACGCGCGAATTCGGCGCAGCATTGGCCAGTGCAGTGGGGCTGGCGTTGGCAGCATTCAGCGCGCCCAGTTCCGATGGATGGGCACCAAGCAACGCGGCCATACGATTGCCCTTAGCACGAGATACGGGGCGCTTTGACTCGTCCACAATGACAGTCTGCGCTGAGGATTTTGGTGCCTTGGTCTTACGGGTCCCGTGCGTTTTGTTAGCACCCGTCGCGGCGGCTTCTGTTTTACGCGCTTTCTTTTTCCCACCGAACAGATCTTTCAGAGAGAACCCACCGCCTTTTTTCTGACCAACCCCGGCAGAGCGAGACTTTGTTTTTCCTGATCTGGAATTTCCGGCCTTGCTTCCGCTGGCGTCCTTGCCAACCGTGCTGTGATCTCCGCCAGATCCCTTCGCCCCGTTGCCGTTCCCACCGCCATTACCGTTGCCGTTTCCACCACCGTTTCCACCACCGTTGCCATTGCCGTTTCCGCCGCCGTTACCATTGCCGTTCCCACCACCCTTGCCGTTGCCATTGCCTTGCTTTGCATAGGCAAAATCAGGAGCTGCAACAGTGGTCACAATGGCCGTCGAACCCAAAAGGGCAATCGCTATTGTCGAGGCTTTCAACAGTCCGCACTTGGTGATGTTCATCTCAATCTCCTAAAAAACTCACAGCAACAGCTATCGAAAAACTGAACCTAGATGCCGTGTTCTGGCCGTTTGATCCATGTTCGAATCAACAAGGCTGGACTTCATTTAACTTGAGCGTGCTTGAACGCAGGGCTAACTGCTTGTTCATCGCCGGTTCACATCCGGCCCTGTAGTCTCGGCCCAAGAGTATGAGGGTTCTATGCAAACCAAAGCTTTATTGTTGGTTGCAGCGTTGCTGAGCGCCTTGTCCGGAGGACAAGCGGTGGCCGAGGCGCGCGAACTCAAACAGTCTGAACTGCGCATGGCAACTCTGTCGGGAAGCGCAATCCGGTTGAAACGTGTCATCAAAGGTGTCGAAAAAGCCATCGGTGGGACCCCCGTTGATGCACGCGCCTTCCAAACCGACAAGATTTACTATCGCATTCTGGTCAAGAAGCCGGGCGGAAAGATCGTCAGCGTAATTGTGGACGCCCAAACCGGCGCCGTCGTGTCGAATAATTCAAGTGTCGGAAGCGAAATCTCCAAAGCCGCACGCTCCACAGCCTCCAAGTCCAAAAGCAGTATTGGTCAAAGCGCCTCTGCGACTCGCGGGAACAGCACTAGCCGTGGCAACAGCAATGGCGGCGGAAATGGTAACGGCAATGGCGGAGGCAATGGCGGCGGTAACGGCGGAGGCAATGGCGGCGGTAACGGCGGCGGCAATGGCGGCGGCAATGGCGGAGGTAACGGTGGCGGCAACGGCGGTGGTAACGGCGGCGGCAACGGCAATGGCGGCGGTAAGAAATAGCGTGAAGCTGACCGCGTTTTAGATATAGTCTCCGAATATGCGAATTCTCCTTGCTGAAGACGAACCCCAGCTTTGTGAACAAGTCAAAAAGCTGTTGGGCTCCGAGGGCCGCGTGGTCGACGTGGCAACCAATGGTACGGATGCCCTGCATCTGGGGTCGACTGAACCTTATGACATGATCATCCTCGACATCGGCCTGCCCGAACGCGACGGTATCTCGGTCCTGCGGGAATGGCGTAACGCGGGCGTCAAAACCCCGGTCTTGATCTTGACGGCCCGAGATGGCTGGAGCGAACGTGTCGACGGTCTGGATGCGGGCGCAGATGACTATATGACAAAGCCATTTCACATGCCTGAACTGGCCGCACGGGTGCGGGCGATCTTGCGCAGGCAAAGCGGTCAGCTGAACCCTGTAATCGAAATGGGGAACGTGGTGTTAGACACTAGAAACGGTCGGGTCAGCGTCGGAGGAATCCCGGTCGATTTGACTGCGCAGGAGATCGCGGTGCTCACTTATCTTGCGCATAATATCGGTCGGATGGTGTCGCGTACAGAATTGTCCGAACACATCTACGAATATGACGGCGACCGGGACTCCAACACAATCGCTGTATTCGTTACGCGTCTGCGCAAAAAACTGGGCTCTGATTTGATCACAACCGTCAGGGGACGGGGCTATATGATTGATCCTGCCTAATGCTGTCGTTACGCCAACGGGCCTTGCTCGGAGGTATCGCCTCGGGTGCGTTGTCTGTAGGCGTTGGTACGCTGGTGGTGTTTTCCTACATCAATGCGCGCGTCCTGGATCAGTTCGACAGTGCACTGCAAGACCATCATACGCAAGTTGTCGTTGGCCTAAGTGCGACTACGGATGACCCTGAAACCTTGCGGCAGTTTGTATTCGACCCGGCCTATGGTACGCCCTACTCAGGGCGGTATTGGCAAGTAACAGACGGTACTGGCGCCATCTATACCTCTGCCTCGCTTTTTGACGAAACGATTTCCGAGCCTCCGCGCGCAAGTGGCGAAACAATCATTTGGAACACTACAGGTCCGGACAACGAGGCCGTTCGCAGCGTCTATCAAAAAATTACGTTCGAAGACGGAACGGAGTGGGGTGTAACTGTCGCCGAAAGCAGGAGCCAACTGATCGACGAACGCAGTGCCGCACAAAGATACCTGCTCTCGGTTTTCGGATTGATCGGTTTGATCGGAGTGGCCAGTTCACTTTTATTGATGTCCGCCATTATTGGCCCCCTCAGGAAGTTGCGTGCCGATGTCGCTCATCGCTGGGATCGGGGTGATGAATTGGTGCCCGCAGACTACCCGGATGAGGTTTCGCCTCTGGTAGAAGACCTCAATAAACTGCTGCATCGAAACCGAGAGATCGTCTCCGGTTCGCGAAGGCAGGCAGCGGATCTGGCGCACGCTCTGAAAACGCCGACAGCCATCTTACGAAACGAATTGGCGGATCTGTCTGAAGCCGGCGTACACACAGAGCCTGCGGAAGAGGCGTTATCTCGAATTGACGCTCAGCTTGGCCGTTCGCTCGCGCGCATGCGTGCTTCAAACACTGGAGAGCTAACCCATTCTAGGACAGACCTGTCGAACTCGGTCGAACGACTGTCCCGGCTATTCTCGGTTATGGCGGAACGCGAGGGGAAGACCCTGGTGTCAGACAACGAGGCAGGTCTTCTTGTCCGCATGGATCCTCAGGACATTGAAGAAGTGATCGGAAATCTCCTCGACAATGCGCTCAAGTGGAGCCGAACAACATTCCAAATCACTGTGAGGCGAACGGAAAGCGGTATCGAGATTTGCGTTGAGGACGATGGGCCTGGAATCCCAGAACATGCCAGACTTGAAGTCCTTCGTTCCGGCAGTCGGCTGGATACCTCTGTCAAGGGAACAGGTTTGGGTCTGTCTATCTCGGTCGATTTATTGGCTGCATATGGTGGGAAGCTAGAACTTAGAACATCGGAGCGCCTAGGTGGCTTGGCTTGTGAAGTGACGATTGGCCCCTGAGAACAACGTACTGTTTTCGATCTCTGGAAGCCTCGGTGCAGTTCTTTAAAATTTGTAAACCTCCGTCTGAATAAACTACAAACGCTTTCAACAAACACTACAAGCGCGATGCCAATTCGAGCGTAGCGGGCATCAACTAGAGCCAACAGCTTAGGTCCCGCCAGTGAGCAGCTTTCTATTAAACAGCATAAACTCACTCAAAATGTTATGTGTTCAAAAAGCATCAACAACAATTAAACTCAAATGCTTCTAAGTTGGTCCCTTCTAACCTCGTATTAGGATTGGTTGCAAATAAGCTCAGTCATCTTAAGGTTGTCGATAATGCGCCTATTCAACTCGGTTGTTTTTACGGTGTTATGCACTTTCGTGGCCGTGATATCCGTGTCGAAAAACAGTATTGCCCAAACCTGGGACATCGCATCCCAGCACTCTGTCAGCGGTGTAACGGTGTACGATACCGATGAGCTGTTAACGTTTGCCGGTCAGTTGGCCTTTGATCGGTCGGGGCGCATCACGGCGGCGGAGGTCGCATCAACGATCACGCAGATCTACCGAGAAGACGGTTACTTCTTGGCTGAGGCGTGGCCTGGTCCCGATGGGCAGAGCATAGTTGTTGATGAAGGGCGTATTCAAACCATCGAAATTGAAGGTGTAGATACACGCACGTTCCAAACCCTAGAAAAGATCTTTCGCCCCCTCACTACAGCATATCCAATAACTCTTAAACGATTTGAGCGTGCGGTTATGTTGGCCGAGGACATACCCGACTTGGACGTGTCGACCGAACTTGACTACCCGGACCAGGGTGGTGCGCGGCTGAGAGTATTGGGAGACCCTCTACTCAAACAAGCCGGCAGCGCGACACTCGACAACCCTCCGCGTGAGCTTGGAGAAGCGCTCAGTTTCTATATCGTACAAGAATATTATTCGACGCTGACCGTCGGGGATTTGCTGCGATTTGAGGGGTCAGGCAACTACAATTGGGACAAAGACGACGAACACTCTTTGTGGGGCGCTGTTACCTATCGCACGCCGCTGAACAGCAATGGTCTGTACGGTGAGATTTTCTACGGAAACATAAACGCAAAACGTGACCTCTCGGGGGATTTTGCAAGAACAGATGTTGATGGCGAGAACTTCACCGTCGCGTTGGGATACCCCGTGATCCGCGATGTGGCTCGCTATGGGTATCTTCTGCTGGATTATCGCGTTTCCGAAGCGGACTCAGTCAGTGGCGGTGTTCCACTATCCAGTGACGCGAGTGTCGTTGGCCTGACATATCTCTACGGACAAAACTATCCAAAAGGACAGGCTCTGGAAGCGGGGCTAACCCTATCTTTTGGCGATAATGACAACGACACGACGGACGCAAATTTTGACGATGGAGATTCTTCATTCTGGCATCTGCGGGGCGGCATCGGATACGAAAGCCCGCTAACGAGCTTGTCGCCCAACACAGCTTGGCGCACTGAGATTTGGGGGCAGTACACAACCGACCGGCTGCCCTCGGTCGAGGAGTACTTCCTTGGTGATCGTTATGCTTTGCGTGGATATCGGTTTGACGAAGTGGATGGTGATTCAGGGATATCCGCGATTTTCGAAGTGTCTCACTCCTACTTTCCGAGTTCCCAAAGCATTCATCGCTTGACGCCCTTTGTCTTTTTCGACGTGGGTTACATCTCGAACAATGACCCTGCGAGTTTTGAAGTTGATAATGCTACACTGGCCTCGACAGGTCTGGGTTTAGACATTGAGTTTAAGCAAAACCTATTCCTGTCCGGATATGTCGGTGTCCCTTTGAGAGACGGTCCCTTGACCGACTCTGGCGATCCTGGCGCGTATCTTGCTCTGACAACAAGTTGGTGAGGATGTTATGAAACGGAACCGCATTGCAATAATTGCCGCAGCTTGTTTGGTCGCTGAGCTGGTCGCTACGCAGGTAGTTGCCCGCGGCAATCATTATGGGTGGTGCCGTGGTGTAGGGAACCCGCACCAATCGAGCCAAGGATGTGGGCAAGCTGGCGGGCAAGGGGCAGGCAACCAAATTACCGGTCCAACGCAGCCGGTGGCAAATCAGTTGCCACCTAAGGGAACGCAGCAAACACCCACGTCAGTTACTGTGCCGGTCCTTGCGCCTAGCGCGGTCCCGAATGCAATTCCCGGTCGGGTTCCAATCGCGACGCCGATAGCGGTTCCCGGTCAAGTTCCAACACCCGTCGCAGCGCCGACCCTAGTTCCGCCTTTGGTGCCAAATCCGACGCCAAACCGGGTTCCGACAGCCGTTCCCAATCAGGTTCCGCCATTGGCTACCGGGCCTACTGCTGTGCCGCCGCAAGTTCCGACTGCAACCCCAAATCAAGTTCCGATAGCTGTTCCTGGCCAGGTCCCGCCTCAGCCTAGTGTGCCGCCCCTTGTGCCAACGGCGACACCCAACCAAATACCAGTCGCCGTTCCTGGTCAGGTGCCGCCTCAGCCTACCGGTCAAACTGCTGTGCCACCGCTTGTCCCAACCGCGACCCCAAATCCGGTTCCCACAGCGGTTCCCGGCCAGGTTCCACAGTTAACGCCAAGACCTACGGCAACTCATGTAGCCGTCCCCGGACATACGCAGCCACAAGGCGTCGTGACAATCATGCGCCCAAGGCCGAGGCCGACAACAGGTACTGTTCAGCAACCTGGCCCAACACAAGTGACTCACCATTCAACCTATCAAAGCAGTTCAAAGAAACACGATCACGTCGCAGCAACGCCCGGACGGCATGAACCGCACGATCTACCGAGATTCCGCAACACAGCGGCCAAGGAAAACTGGGAATGCGTTGCCAGCGGATTTGGACAGCGCCGGTATGATGCTGGTCGAGGCGTATTGCTGAGCAACGGAGCGTTACGGCACCTTGGAAACGTTGACGCAATGGCACGGGATGTACCTGCACGGCATCCAAAACACTCTGGATGCATCATTTCGGTTAAACGAAAGCAGCGTTAAATCCAGCTTTGTACGGCTGATTTCAAAGTAGTCATCTGGCTGGTTTCGGTTAACGTGAGCTTGGCCTTATCACAATTCTCTACTAACTCAATTGAGTTGCTACTCCAGTTTTCGTCCCCATTGGATCAAGTAGTTAACGGCTTTGCGGGCCTGGTTCGCGCTCTGCGACCGTTCACCGTGCTTCCATGACGGATGGCTTGGCCCAGCAGCATGCCCACCTCTGGCCCCATGCATGCGACAAACACTCCAACCTTGAACGGCGGGTGCCCGGCATCGCTTGCCAGTGGACTTCGCCGTTGCTGTGCATCTGGGCGCATCATTGAGCCGTTTAGTAGGGTCCATGAGGTTGTTGTCATTTTTTGTCATCCGACCGCCCCCCGTTTTGGACGTTGCCGACAATGGCCTGCCCACCTTCTTTGACCTCGACGCGTTCGACGCGGACGGTCTGATCTGCCTTGGAGCGGTACCGTTTCAGGGTTTCAATCTGGCTCGCGAAGGTCCGCGCAAGTTTATTCAGTGCCCTTTCAGCCGAGTCTTGCTGAGGGAGGGTTTCGACGTGATTGAGCCTGCGCGCCATCATCATCGTCGCCTGGTGGATCGCGCCCATTTGAATGGCCAGCATCGCTTCGATTTCATCCTGTGGCCGGACACCTGCAACAACTGACATCACGAAGTTGGATGCGGTTTCGGAGACTGAGCTGCCTTGTTGTCCGAGCACAGCCACCTGGTCCATGACGCCTTCGAAGAACCGGTAATCAACTGTACCCAACTCATGCATGGCCAAGGCACATGCCGCCTTTGGGTCTTTTTCCTTGTGCCCAACCGTGAGCCTGCGTGTATCTTCATCGAAGTCCAGCTTGATGTCTGGGGCCCGAACGCTTGATTTCTTCCGTTCCTTCAAATCCACAATCGCATTGGTCTCCGCTTCGGTAAGCTCGGAATTCTTTGTCTGCAGATCGTTGCCTTTGTCATTCTGTGCCTTGCTCATGTTCGCCTCGCGTAACAGGGAGTGGTTAGTATTAGTGTTCCGTTTCAGAACCGATGGACCGGCGAGAAACCGGCCTGACGGGTTCTGATTTGGAACCATGGGAGGTCTTCGGGTTCTCAAACGGAACCACAGAGGATGCTGACGGGTCCGTCTCAGAACCGCGTTTTGTTTTTTCGGGCTGCCAAAGCCGCCAGTCATTTGTGGCCGCTTTCTTGCCGGACCGGGTCTGCGTCGCCTTGGTCGTCAACCGCCACTCATGTGCTCGGCGGTGATACCAGTTTCCTTCCTGCTCCAACACAAGGAAGCCTTTGTCCTGAAGTTCCTCGAACGCGCGCTGAACGGTGGCCTTACCCAATCCAAGGATTTCTGCCGCCTCGTTCATCGACAGAAACACTTCACCGTTGTTGCCACCATTGAAGCGGGTGTGAAGCTCCAGCCAGAGCTTCACTGCAGGTCCAGACAACGCCCGCCACGCTGGGGACTTGATCATGGCGTAGGGCAGAAGGATGTATTGCCCCTCATCCGACCGTTTCCCCTTGGGAGACCGGCGCCTACTCATCGCGACACCTCCGCAGGAAATGCTCGGGCAATGCGTCCAGTTGAGGCATATCACAGCCGATATGCGTCCGGACGAGCCGGGTTAGGCCGGATTTGGACACACAGTACCCGAGCGTGTCCCAGGCCGCTCCCCCGGCTGGAAATTGGGGTCTCTGGCGCTGAAACAACCATTGGATACCGTCCCGACAGACGGCAACGCGATAAACACCGTAGCGAAAGAGTTCACCGCTGTAGTTCTCAGCAGTTTCCCGATGATCGGTTCGCGAAAGAGGGCCAGTGTGCGGCTCCCTGTCGTGACCGGCATTGATCGACTTGGAAATGAACATTTCAGCCATGCTCAATCCGTCCTTTCCGCACGATCACCCGTTCCACCGAGTGGCTCAGGGGCGACCAGTAGTACCGGCGTTCGTTTTGTCTTGTCGGCACAGGGCATCCTGTGGCATCAACTGGACTTGCTAGGGTGGCAGTTGATGTCACTGGAAAAGCCCCATCTCCACGCTTGGAGTTGGGGTTTTTCATTATGCAGCCTCGTTGTTGGGATCGGTGCGCCGGGCCGTCAGCCAGGCGTTCAGATCGGCGCCGTGATAGGCGATCCGCCGACCTATGCGGATAAAGGCCGGACCACACATGCGGTGGCGCTATTGAGCCAGCTTTTCGCGGTTTCCCAGCAATTGCATTTCAGGGTCTTCTGGGAAATAGACCCGGTCGTCATTGAAGACGTTTGCCATCGTTGAAATCCTCTTGGATCAGTTGCGATGGCACTAAATTGGAACCATTTTCCCCTAACGAGCTAGTCGGGGAAAAATGAAAAGTTTGGCCCCAGTCTTCCCCCTATTTTTTCCCGGGGGGATTCGACGCCGCGTCGCGCCAGTCTCGAAGTGTTTTAGGTGAAGGCCGCTGCCCGGTCTGGTTCTCTAGTCGGTTTTGGACTTGCGTCCAAGACAACGATCCTTTGTCGTTCCCCATCGCGGCGAAGGCGGCTCTTGCTTTTTCCAATGATGGTCTGCCTCGTTTAGAGGTTGGTCTTTTCTCCCGATTGAATGCCACCAAGGACAAGCAATCCTGTGCCGTTTTTGGTATATCATCCTCTACAACGCACAGGCTCCAACCTTCAAACGATCTGACCCTCTCAGCAATTGGCAGAACATAGTCGGGATCAATCAGGTCGTTCTCGATCAAAAATTCTTTGGAAAATCTGTCCCAGCTTTTCGCAGAAATTAGGTACGTTGGGTACTCCAAGAAAATCCACTGAGAGTCGTGGTTGTTTCTAATAAATTCTGGGAACTCCTCTGCCTCATAATTCAAGTCGAGGAGCTCAAGGAACAGATTAGAGCCCACAATTTTTTTTTACCACTCGGCGAACAAAGATAAAATCGGTCCGTTCCAAACAAAAACAACTTGAAAACGTCTTCTATAACGTATTCGAAGGCTGACGCACCAAAGTGCGTCGGCGCCGGAGACACGGAACCATCAGGTTCTCTCCGGTCGCGAAGATAGGGTACCCCGTCTACATCTTCGTATTCGTACCCTAGTTCCCTACAAATCTCATGAAAGACGTTTCTGTTTTCCCAATAGGAGAGTATTTCACCAAACTTCCCTCTTAATTCGAGTAAGCTAACTGTGCCGATCGGGCTGAACATCAGTTCGAAGCCCTTTCTGTGCGCTCACATACGTAATTGCACCAAGTATTCATCATTTCCCGTCGCCTTTCTAACAAATCCGTTCGCGCGTAGGCCCGCTCCACGTCTGACCCAACCTGATGGGCCAAGGCCGCCTCTGCCAGTTCGCGTGGTGCACCTGCAGCTTCCGCCGCCCAATCTCGAAACGAGCTGCGAAAGCCATGCACGGTAACGCCATCCTGTCGCATCCGGCGCAGCAGCATCAGCATGGACATGTTTGACAGGGGCTGATGCCGCTTCTGCCCCTCGAACACATAGTCAGAGGCCAGCGCGCGCAGCGGTTCCAGAATGGCCAGCATTTCGTCGGTGAGAGGCACGCGATGGACCTGACCACCTTTCATGCGCTCCGCTGGTATGGTCCACAGGCGCGCATCGACATCAACCTCGGGCCACTTCATCTCTAGCACCTCTGAGGTTCGGCAGGCGGTCAGAATGGTGAACTGCAGCGCCTTGGCGGCCATGGCTGAACGGGTCTGTAGCTCGGCATAGAATGCGGACACTTCCTGCCACGGCATCGCGTCATGGTGCTGGACCTTGGCTTTGACGGTTGGCAGCACTTTACCTTCGCGGATAGCGGTCACCGGGTTCTCGCCCGAGCGGAAGCCCTTGGACTTTGCCACATCGAGCACCGTCTTGATCCGCTGCGACAGTCGCTTTGCGGTTTCGTGTTTCTCGGTCCAGATGGGGGACAGGCACATCAACACTTCGGGCTGATCAATGCTGTCGACTGGCATGCGCCCGATCTTTGGGAACGCATAGTCGCGCAAGGTGTTGAGCCATTGCTGGCCGTGTTTGGCATTCTTCCATGTTGGCAGGCGGTCAATGTGAACTTGTCGGCTGAGTTCCTCAAAGGTCGGGATTTCACGCTGGGCGTTGAAACGCGGGTTCAGCCCGGACTTTGCCATGCGTCGATATTCGAGGGCTCTTTCTCGAGCCTGGTTTAGTGTGACGACATCAGCGCCACCTAACCCGAAATCCGTGCGCAGCGGAGCGCCCTTGCGGTTCTTCTGTCCTTTGACCGTTACACGCACGATCCAGCGCCGTGCACCCGATGGATCAACAACAAGGTACAAGCCAGAGCCGTCACCATGCCGACCAGGGCCAAGATTCTCAACCAGCTTCTTTGTCAGCTTCCCGCCGAGTGCGGACATGAAAATACCACAAAATATACCACTCAATGAAAGCATACTTGTGCTATCGGATAAAATCCAATGAAACCCACCAGCGTGGCTATGGCCATAAAACACAGAGGTTTATACAACCTAGTGCGTCTCACCAAGATTTTGGAATATCACCAAGTGGCGGACCGAGGAGGATTCGAACCCCCGACCCCTTGATTCGTAGTCAAGTACTCTATCCAGCTGAGCTATCGGTCCGCGTTGGTGAGGCGCTATTTAGACCCGGCACGGTGGACGTGCAAGTCGATTCTGTAAAAAATCCTCAAAAAGTCTCGTCTCCGCGGGGCAGCCTTATTTCAAAGGTCGTTCCATCGGGTCCGGTGTCTTTCAGCACCAGATCCCCGCCATGGCCGCGCACCAGTTCCTGCGAAATTGCAAGACCTAGGCCAGATCCGCCTTTACGCACACCACCCTCAAACGGGGTGAACAGGTTTTCACGCGCTTTGGGCGGCAGGCCGGGTCCTGTATCGCTGACTTCGATGCACCAGGTGCTCTCCAGCTCGCACCCCACGATGACGATCCGACCCGGTTTTCCAGAGGCGACCAGCGCCTGTCGCGCATTGCGGACAAGGTTCATGATGACTCGGTACAATTGCTCAGGGTCGGCACGCGCGACCAAGTCGTCCGGTACTTCGTTCACAATCTCGACACAGGCATCGGCCACCGCCAATTGCTCGCTTGCAGCCACGTCCGCAGCAATTTCGCGAACCTTGACCATGTACAGTGTCGGTGCGGGTTCTTCTGCACGGCCAAAAGCCAGTGTGCTTTCGCACAGGGAAACCGCTCGGGTGATCGAGTTGACCAGCTTCGGCGCCATGCGTTTGACCAACGGATCATCGCTCGCCTCAATCCGGTCTGTAAAAAGCTGCGCCGACGTCAGAATATTCCGCAAATCGTGGCTGACCTTAGCCACGGCACCACCCAATTGTGCCAATCGTTCGCGCTGTTTCAACGCCTGTGTCAGGTCCGTTTGCAACATCTGCAAGGCTTCTTCCGCCTCCCGCAGCTCGGTCACTTTCGAACTTGGCGAGATGATGCCACGCGCATCCTCGGGCGCGCTAGCATAGCGCTGCATATAGCCGACAACACTTTTGATCGGACGAACAAGAACAATACGTACTGCGAGAAACAACAACGACGCCGTTATGATCGAGATCACGAATGACAGGCCAAGGATTCGAAGACCATAGTCCACCATCGCCATCCGCAAGGGCGCGCTTTCCATGGTCACTTCGATCAACAAACCAGCCCGTTTGACAGGTTCGCCGATCACACGGATAACTTCGTTTTCGACGGTGAATATCCGGGTCATCGCGTCACGGATCAGAATCCAGGGGCCTGCATCCCGCAGATCGTAAGTATTGGTGATCTGCTCAGGGATGGGTGAGGACAGCATCAACTGCCGAACCTCATCACGCCTGAGCACGACATTATAAACACCCGCGTTTTCCAGCAGTTCGGCCTCAAGCTCATCGGCAAGCATGTCGTCGGCCAATAGCGCCAGAGATGCGATCTGTGCGCGCTCCAGCCGGTTTAGCAGAAAGTCTTCCCGGAAGCGCGCGATTGACGGGACAAAGATCAGGATTTCGGCCAGCATCACGAAGACCGTCGTCAAGATCAGGAAACGGCCCGACAGAGAGTTCAATTGACGCTCCTTCTTTGTGTCAGGGAATCCAGCGCTGGACGAACCTGACCACACGTTTAACTGTCTGATTCTCAAACAGCCTCGGCGAGAAATAAGCACCCGCGACGCGTTTGTTAAGCTCTCCGATCGTCGGATAAGGCGAAACCATCGCGGCGATCTGACCCATCTTGAGATTATTGGCCAGCGCCAGAGACCACAAGTTGATCAACTCTCCGGCCTGATGTCCCACGATTGTTGCACCAACCGGGCGGCCTTTGACGACCATCACCTTGATGAAACCCTTGGTCTTTCGTTCAGAAATCGCGCGGTCATTATGGTGATAGTCAAACCGGGCAATTTCCATCGCCTCACCATGTTGTTCGCGGGCTTGCACCTCTGTCAAACCGACCTGAGCGAGTTCCGGGTCGGTATAGGTTGCCCAAGGAATATGCGCTGTTTTGGCTTTTGAGGGCAGTCCGAACAAAGCTGACCGAATAATGATGCCAGCATGATACCCTGCAACATGAGTAAATTGCAGCCCACCTGCGACATCGCCAATCGCATAAACCTTGCGGTTGGTCGTGCGTAGAGCGTCGTCAACCTGGATACCGGTGCGTGTTCGGTCGATACCAGCAGCCTCAAGGTTCAGACGATCCACATTCGCCTTGCGCCCGGCAGCCATCAACAGATGGGTGCCTGAAATGATATCGCCGTTCTCAGTCACAACTTCGATCTTACCGTCCTCACCACGTATCTGAGCGACCATGGCTTGCTCGCGGATATCGATGCCTTCTGCCCTCAAGGTGTCCACAACCACGGCCGCAGCCTCAGGGTCATCCTTGCTCAGCGCCTTCATGCCTTCGATCACTGTAACTTTGCAGCCAAACCGGATATGCGCTTGCGCCATTTCCATGCCGATAGGCCCTCCACCGATGATCAGCAGATGGTCCGGTTTGTCGCGCAGATCGAAAACGGTCTCGTTGGTATAATACGGCACATTTTCCAAACCGGGGATCGGAGGGACCAACGGAATTGACCCGGTCGCAATCACAACACGGCGCGCGGTGATCACGGTGTCCCCGGCCTGCACCTCGGTTGGCGACAGGAAGGTGCCAAACTCTCGGATGACTGTCACGCCAAAGCCCTCGAACCGCTCCTGACTGTCCATCGGCTCGATCTGAGAGATTACATCATGAACGTGATCTTTCGCTGCACCATAGTCGACCTGAGGCACAACATTCGCCACTCCAAACGACGTGGCGTGCCCCTGCGCGTGAGCCGCTTTACCACTTGCGATCAGCGCCTTTGACGGGACGCAGCCAAAGTTCAGGCAGTCACCACCCATCTTGTGGCCTTCCAGCAGGATCACGTCGGCCCCCATCTGTGCAGCTCCTGCGGCAACTGACAACCCGCCCGATCCGGCTCCGATCACCAGGATATCCGTCTTCACTTTCTTCATGCGTTCAGGTGTCCTTTTTGCCGCGCAGGGCTTTGATCACAATTGGCAACGCGGCCAGCACACAAAGACCGATGATCGGGCCGATCACAAACGGTTCCCACAAAAGGGATACATCAGGCGTTTCACCCCGATCAAACACACCGCCCAGCCCGACGCCGATCCACGTGTACACGATCCCGCCCGGAATAATCCCCAGCGCTGTGGTGATCAGGAAGTTACGAAACTTTACGCCGACCAATGCGGGCACCAGATTGGCGACAAAGAAAGGCACAACTGGAACCAGCCGCAAGAGGAACAGCACAGAAATCTCGTTCTCGCGCAGCCCGTCTTTCAGCTTTTTGACCGTGCCTTCCGAGGATTCGAACCGCGCGGTCAGTGATTCACCCAAACCCCAACGGGCGGCCAGGAAAATCGCCGATGCGCCAATCGTCGCCGCGAAAACGTTGAAAACCGTTCCCGCGAACAAGCCAAACAGGAAGCCACCGGTCATAGAAGCCACGGCTGCACCGGGCAAGGAGAAGGCCACAATCACGATGTAGATTGCGATAAAGGCACCGGCCATGGCCCAGTAATTTGCATCCCGCCATGCCAGAAGCGCCTCACGATTATCGCGCAAGGTCTCAAAGCTGAGGTAATCGCCAAGCGTGAAGAGCCCCAGCGCTGCGACCGTAAGGATCACCAGCAGTGGAATATGGCGCGCAACGCCGCTGCGCGGGGGCTGGGTCGTTTCACTCATAGGCTCATCCGGCTTGATCTGTTTCATTCTGACCCCAACATGCGTTGCCCGACCGCCAAACGACAGGTCCCTCACGCGGCCTTGAACTATGTGGCAGGGAATGTGAGAGTTTCGGGTGCAAAACCAGGAATCTGAAACCTTTTCGACGGCCCGGTTACAGAATTGTTGCAAAAGGCGTCAAAACCCCTGTCTTGGGGTTTGACTTACCCCCCGCTTAGCAGTAGAGGACGGGCTTCGAACACTAGGGCCAGGCGAATCCGCGCCGCACCCACCGCTATAGATTGGAGACGGAGCGATGAAACGCACCTATCAGCCTTCGAACCTGGTTCGCAAACGCCGCCACGGTTTCCGCGCGCGCATGGCCACCAAGGCCGGCCGTAAAATCCTGAACGCGCGCCGCGCACGTGGCCGCAAGTCGCTGAGCGCGTAAACCGCTCGACCTGTCAGGTACTGAACATGACGCCGCCGGAGGCCCCTGAGGTTGGTAAGAACCACCCCCGGGAAAAGCCCCCGGCGGCTTCTGTTTGCGCGCCAGTATCTTTGACTGCACTTAAGAACCGGCCTGATTTCCTGAAAGCCGCGCGCGCGCGCAGGCAAGGCACATCGTCGATGATGGTACAGGCCCGCAAGCGCGCGCCGGACGAAGCACCCGGTATTCGGGTTGGGTTCACCTGTTCCAAGAAAGTTGGCAACGCTGTCGCCCGAAACCGCGCCAAACGGCGCTTGCGCGAAGCAGCGCGTGCCATTCTGCCCACCCGAGGTCATGACGGGTGGGACTATGTGCTGATCGGACGCGCCGATGTCACCGGGTCCTGCCCCTATGACTCTCTGCTGAACGATCTGAAATACGCGCTGCGCAAAATCCATGGCACGGGCAAATGACCTTTCTGGCTCATATCATCGCCCTGCCCGTCCGGGCGTATCGGTTGATCTTTAGCCCCTGGGTTGGCTTCAACTGCCGCTATCAACCCACTTGTTCTACCTATGCGCTGGAAGCGCTGGAAAAGCACGGGGCGATTAAGGGGGCATGGCTGGCCGCGCGCAGAATCGGGCGGTGCCATCCCTGGGGCGGCGACGGGTACGATCCGGTTCCAGAGTGCCAGGCGTGTAAAGACAAAACCTGATGCTCAAAACCTGGCATTTATCTTGCCGGGGTGCCTCAAACTCTTTAGGGCAGGTCCATGTTTGACGAAGCAGATGATATCCACCCGCTTTTCGCTGGCGCGCCCTCGACCACCGAGTTCAAGAAACTACGCAAGCGTATTGTGCGCCAGACCCGTGAAGCCATTGAACACTACGGGATGGTGAACCCCTCTGCCCATGACAAGGACGGCAAGCCGCCCCGGTGGCTGGTCTGCCTGTCCGGAGGCAAAGACAGCTACACCCTGCTTGCAGTTCTTTATGAGTTGAAATGGCGCGGCCTGCTGCCCGTCGATCTGCTGGCCTGCAATCTGGATCAGGGGCAACCCGGTTTTCCCGCCACCGTCCTGCCTGAATTTTTGGAACGCATGGATGTACCCCACCGGATCGAATATCAGGATACCTATTCGATCGTAGTCGATAAAGTCCCGCAAGGCCGTACATATTGCGCGCTGTGTTCTCGCCTGCGTCGCGGCAACCTGTATCGCATCGCACGCGAAGAAGGGTGTTCAGCCGTTGTGCTGGGCCATCACCGTGACGATATTTTGGAAACCTTCTTCATGAACCTGTTCCATGGCGGTCGTTTGGCCACTATGCCGCCCAAGCTGGTCAATGAAGAGGGTGATTTGTTCGTCTTTCGCCCACTGGCCCATGTGGCCGAAGCGGATTGCGAGAAATTTGCCAATGCAATGCGCTACCCGATCATCCCCTGCGATCTGTGCGGCAGTCAGGACGGGTTGCAACGCCAACAGGTCAAACAAATTCTCGATCAATGGGAAAAGAACAGCCCCGGTCGGCGGCAGGTCATGTTCCGCGCCCTGACTAATGCCCGACCGTCGCACCTGCTGGACCCCAAACTGTTCGATTTTGCAGGGCTTTCTTTGGATCCGGACAAAAAACCCGAAGATTTGGGTGAAATTCCGCATCTGCGTTAACGGCTGACTCAGATTGGTTTCATACGGTCGGGGCCTGTGATCATCTCTCAGGGCCTGGAAACCGATGCGGAACCTACCTTCTTTTGACCGTCTGTCGCGTAGCCTCGCGTCGCTGCTGAACTCCCCATCTGCTCTCGCCTTCATTCCCGCACTCAGCCTTGGTGCGTTCTGGATCGGGGGTGAACGTGCGCTTGTCGCCGCCGCTTTGGGCCTGCCGTTGATCGCCGCGGCAGTCGGCCGGTTTGGGTCAAAGGCTGGTGGGACGTTTGGAACTCACCAAGCAGGTGGTCTTCTCACCAACGACCGCTTCGATGCAGAGTTGGAGGCGGTCTTTCAAGGTTCAAAACAAAGCGGGGAAATGTCCGCTTGTATTGCCATTGCGCTCGACGATTACACACAGCTTCTTGACCTGCATGGCGAGGCCGCGACGAACCTGATATCGGAGCAGGTCTGCAATCGCATTCTCTCGGTCATTCGCAGCCAGGACTTTGTAACCCGGTTGGCAGGCAACAGGATTCTGATTGCTCTGCGCCCAGCGCAGCACCTGGATCTTGAGGCCTGTATACAAATGGCGGGGCGCATTCAGTCAGCCATCGAAGATCCGATACCGCTGAACGGCACCGGCATCTATGTCTCGTGCTCCATAGGGTTCTGCCTCAGTTCAGGCGAACCTAACGGGACCCCGGAAATGTGGAAGGACGCCGCCAACAACGCCTTGATCGAGGCGCAACAGAATGGCCCATCCACGATTCGCGCCTATTCGTCGGATACACGCCGCCGGTCGCGCATTCGTACCAATCTGAAAAAAGAGTTCGAGACCGCGCTGAACAGCGGCGAAATCCGCCCATGGTTTCAGCCTCAAATCTCTACCGATACCGGCAAGGTCACCGGGTTTGAAGCGCTGGCAAGATGGGAGCATCCGCAAAAAGGCGTATTGGGCCCGCACGTGTTTCTGCCCTTTGCGGAACAGGCCGAGATGATGGAACGTTTCGGACAGACCATCCGCCATCATGCGTTCAAAGCCATGCGTGACTGGGATCGGGCCGGAGTAATCGTGCCGCGGATCGGCATTAATTTCTCATCGGATGAGCTGCGAGACCCCGGCCTGATCGATCGCTTAAAATGGGAGATGGATCAATTCGACCTCACCCCAGACAGGCTGGCGGTTGAAATTCTGGAAACTGTTTTTTCCCGCAGACCCGATGACGTAATCACGCGGAATGTCACCAGCATGGCCGCGCTTGGATGCTGTATTGATCTGGACGATTTTGGCACCGGACATGCCTCAATCGCGTCGATCAAGCGGTTTCAGGTCTCCCGGATCAAGATCGACCGGTCCTTTGTTGCCAAATCCGATCAAGACCCAAGCCAGCAACAGCTTGCAAGCGCGATCCTGACCATGGCGGAGCGCCTGAAGGTTGAAACCCTGGCCGAAGGTGTGGAAACCCCAGGGGAACACGCCTTGATGGCACAGCTTGGTTGCAACCATGTTCAGGGCTTTGGCATTGGGAAACCCATGCCGTTCGAGAAAACACTGGATTGGATTGCCGCGCATCGCAACAAGGTCAACGGTGTTCCGAAGATTGGCCGGCAAACGGGATCACAAGGCGGATTTTAAGCCCTATATGGATGATCCGTGACGAATTGACAGCCGATTCCGCTTGACCTTTGGGCCTGCACTCTGTTGAACCCTGCGGGTGTCTTTCACTGCTCAAGGTGGCTGTCCCAGATGGACGATCAGAATAAGAACCTCATCCTCGCAACCGCGCTCAGCTTTCTGGTGATCCTGGTCTGGTTCGTGCTGTTTCCCCCGCCGGAGCCAAGCACTGTGGCAGAGGATGCTGAGATCGCGGCAATAGATGAGGCCGAGATTCAGACGCCCAGCGCAACTGCAAGTGGCACCGTAGGTGAAGCTACCGCCGCCGCCGAAGACACACTGCCCGAAGAACAGGCCCCGCGCGTCGAAATCGACACGCCCCGCCTAAAAGGCAGCCTGTCACTGTCGGGCGGACGTATCGATGAGCTGTTCCTGAAAGACTACAAAGTCTCGATCGAAGAAGACGCACCGATTGTCGAGCTGCTGTCGCCGGTTGGGTCAAACTCTGCCTACTACGCGCTGTATGGCTGGGCGCCGGGCGCGGGCGTTTCGGGCGAAGACGTCCCCGGCCCCAACACCTTGTGGACACTGGAACAGGGTGAAACCCTGAGCCCGGACAGCCCGGTAACGTTGGCGTGGGAGAACGGCAACGGGCTGACCTTCCGCCGCACCATTTCTGTCGACGACAACTACATGTTCTCGGTGACCCAATCCGTCGAAAACGCCACCGCGTCCGAAGTCAGCATGGCCCCCTACGGCATTCTGGCGCGCCATGGCATTGGCGAGGATGGCGATCTGCCGGGCTTGAAAAACTTCTTCATCCTGCATGAAGGGGCCATGGTCATGGCCGATGGCGTGCTGGATGAGATCGACTACGGCGATGTGCGCGATTTCGACATCGATCCGAACGAACGCGCGCAGGCCGAAGTTTTTCAGGTGAAAGAGGGTGGTTGGGTTGGTTTCACAGACCACTACTGGATGACAACCCTGATCCCTGCCGAAGGCGCGACGTTCAAGGCCGCTGCAAAATACGACGCTCGGCGCAAAATCTACCAGACCGAGACGGTGCTGCCCACAATCGCAGTCGCACCAGGCGCGACCGAACAGACCACAACGCGGTTGTTTGCTGGTGCAAAAGAGTGGGAAACCATTCGCGAGTACCAAGCCGAAGGTGTTCAGAAATTCATCGAAAGCATCGATTGGGGTTGGTTTGCCTTCCTGACCAAACCGATCTTCTGGCTGCTGCACAATATCAACCTGCTGATCGGAAATATGGGCTGGTCGATCATCAGCCTGACGCTGATCATCAAGGCGATCCTGTTCCCGCTGGCGTTCAAATCCTATGTCTCAATGGCGAAGATGAAGGAATTGCAACCGCAGATGGAGGCCCTGAAAGAGGCCGCAGGCGACGACCGTCAGAAGATGCAGCAGGGCATGATGGAGCTGTATAAGAAGGAAAAGGTGAACCCGGCTGCCGGCTGTCTGCCGATCCTGATGCAGATCCCTATCTTCTTCTCGCTCTATAAGGTGATCTTTGTCACCATCGAACTGCGGCAGGCCCCATGGTTCGGCCCGTTCCAAGACCTCAGCGCGCCGGACCCAACCTCGATCTTCAACTTCTTTGGTCTCCTGCCTTGGGCCGCACCTGCGCCCGAAAGCCTTATGGCACTGGTCTTCATTGGCATCCTGCCGTTGCTACTGGGTATCTCGATGTGGATGCAGCAGAAACTGAACCCGGCCCCAACCGACCCGACCCAAGCGATGATCTTTGCCTGGATGCCATGGGTCTTCATGTTCATGCTCGGCGGGTTTGCCAGTGGTCTGGTCGTCTACTGGATCGCGAACAACACCATAACCTTCACGCAGCAATATCTGATCATGCGCAGCCAGGGATATACGCCAGATGTGTTCGGCAATATCAAATCGGGCTTCAAGCGAACGCCAAAGACGGATGACAAATGACCGGCACCGTAACCTGCATATGGCGACACCCCATCAAAAGCCATGGGCGGGAGAGCCTGACTGATGTGACATTGACCCCCGGGCAGACCATGCCCGGGGATCGCGTTTGGGCAGTCGTGCATGAAGCCTCAAAGGCCGATGGATCAAAATGGGTGCCCTGCGCCAATTTCAGCCGTGGATCAAAAGCGCCCAGCCTGATGGCAATATCGGCTCAGCTTGAAGGGGAAACCCTCACCCTCAGCCATCCCGACAGGCCCGATCTGCGCTTTGATCCGGAGAACGAACAAGACGTGTTTCTGGACTGGGTGAAGCCTTTGATGCCCGCTGACCGAGCGGCTTCGGCACGGATCATTCGTGTTCCCGGTCGTGGTATGACCGACAGTGACTACCCCTCAATCAGCCTGTGCAACATGGCCTCGCACCGTGCAGTTTCGCAGAAGCTGGCGCAGGATTTATCGATTGCACGCTGGCGCGGCAATATCTGGTTCGATGGTCTGCCCCTGTGGGAAGAATTCGATTGGCTGGGCAAGGACGTTCAGATTGGCGAAGCCGTGCTGCATGTGCGCGAACGGATCGTGCGCTGTATGGCAACTACTGCCAATCCTGAAACTGGCGAGCGGGATGCAGACACGCTGGGCGCATTGAACAGCTGGGATCATCAGGATTTCGGCGTCTATGCCGAGGTGATCAAAGGCGGCAGGATCAGCCTGGATGACAAGGTTCAGGTGCTATGACCGCCCTGCCCTTTCCCCTAACCGAAGACCCAGATGAAATTTCGCTGGAGCGCGGGCGCAAGCTGTTTGCAGGCCCGTCGGAATTCGTCAAAGGCGTCGTGGCCATGAACGGCCTGCCTGCCCCTGACAGGCTCGAGGTCTGTTTTGCCGGGCGGTCTAACGTCGGCAAATCCAGCCTGATCAACGCGCTGACCGGGACCAAGGGTTTGGCACGCGCCTCAAACACCCCCGGCCGCACGCAAGAGATCAACTTTTTCACCCAAGGACCCGAGCTGTATCTGGTCGACCTTCCCGGCTATGGCTACGCGAACGCACCGATCAAAGCGGTTGAGAAATGGCAGCGGCTGCTCAAACAATATCTGAGCGGGCGACAAACCCTGCGCCGGGCCTTTGTGCTAATCGATTCACGCCACGGGGTAAAACCCGTCGATGATGAGATCATGAAACTGCTGGACACAAGCGCGGTGACTTTTCAATGCGTGATGACCAAGGCCGATAAGGTCAAAGCACAAGATCGGGAAAAGGTTCTGGATCAGGTCCGCACGGCCCTGTCCAAACATCCCGCAGCCTACCCCGAGATTGTGCTGACCTCGTCCGAGAAGGGTGACGGTATCCCAACACTCCGCTCTATAATTGCACATCTCGAATGACCCTGATCCTGCGTGCCATAGGCGCTCTGACGGTACTCGCAGTGCTGACAACCGGCGCAATCCCGCAAGGTTGGATGCCAGCGCAGGACATTGACGGCAAGATCCTGCTGGTGCTCTGCACCGGAGAAGGCACGGTTGAACAATGGGTCGACCTGGACACGGATGAACCGGTTCATGACGATAGCGACACGCGGACAATGTGCCCCTTTGCTGGGCTGACAGCTGGCGTAGATATCCTCGGGATCACCATGATCGTTCCGGCAGACTTCCACATTCAGTCTCGCTGGGATCATTCGGACTTCACCCATCGCAGCGCTGGTTTCTACACGCGCTACGACGCCCGCGGGCCACCCCAAATCTCCTGAAACAGCAAACACTTGTTCACCCTGCGTGCCACGCATGCGGGGCATGTCTGCATATGGAGATTTTCTAATGGCAATCGATAGCCAAAATCCGGGCACGGCCCAAGCGCAGGATACAATTGCGCAAAAATTTTACTTCGCTGCATGGCGGTGGCACTTCTACGCCGGGATTTTCGTGATCCCATTCCTCATCATATTGGCCGTGACCGGTTTGATGATGATGTTTATCACTCAGTTTGACGGACGTGACGGCGAAAAGATCGGCGTCACGATTGACGGCAACGCCCTGCCCGTCTCGCAACAGGCCGAGGTCGCGCTGAATGAAATGCCCGGTCAGGTCGTGGAATGGATCGGTCCCAAGGCAGAAAATCTGGCCACCGTGTTCCGCATCAAGACCGAAGCTGGGCACCGTATGGTTGCCGTCGACCCCTATGCCGGTCAGGTGATCGAGGTCTGGGACCGCCGCGCGGGTTGGTACGATTTGGCGGACAATATCCATTCAACCCTTTTGATCGGCACCACAGGCGACCGTATCCTTGAAATTGCTGCGGGTCTAAGTTTGGTTCTGGTCTTTACCGGCCTTTATCTGTGGTGGCCTCGTGGCAATACACTGGCCGCCCTTGTCCCGAACCTGAAGGCGCGCGGTCGTGCGCTTTGGAAGTCACTGCACGCCATGGTTGGCTTTTGGATGTCGTTTCTGCTGATCGTATTCCTGATCTCGGGCCTATCTTGGGCCGGGGTCTGGGGAGGCATGATTGTCCAACCCTGGAGCAGTTTCCCCGCCGAGAAATGGGACAACGTTCCGCTATCGGACGACACCCACGCCAGCATGAACCATGGGCATCAGAACGATGTCCCTTGGGTGTTAGAACAGACCCCAATGCCCGCCTCGGGTTCGGATGTGGGGATCACAGGCGTGCCAGAGGGCGCAAGCGTCGATATCGACGCATTGGTCGAACTCGGCACGGCTCTGGGCATGGCAGGGCGGTTCCGGGTGGCCTATCCCAGCGGGGAAGCGGGGGTTTGGACGCTGAACCGTGACAGCATGAGCAGTGACTCAACTGACCCGGTGAACGATCGAACCGTACATGTGGATCAGTACACAGGCAAAATCCTGGCCGATGTGCAGTATGCGGACTATTCGCTGATGGGCAAGGCCATGGCTGTTGGCATCCCGTTGCATATGGGGTTGATGGGCATTTGGAACTTTGTTCTGAACCTGGTTTTCTGCCTATCAGTGATCTTTGTCTGCGTCTCGGGCGTGGTGATGTGGGTTAAGCGACGTCCGCAAAAAGCCGGCCGTTTGGCCGCTCCACCCATGCCGGCAGAACTGCCCTTTTGGAAAGGTGCTGTTCTGATCGGGTTGTTCACGGCCATGGCTTTCCCATTGGTTGGTTTGACCCTAATGGCCGTTCTTGCCTTTGACTTGCTCATCCTCAGCAACATTCCCGCGATGAAACGCGCGATGAGCTGAGCTGAACACGGGCCGCGCCAAGCCGGCGCGGCCTCAGATTGCAGCAATTGCCCGGTATGGTCTTGGCAGCCCGGTCCAAACGCCCTAACAGGGTGGATCAAAGGACTGACAGCCAATGAAGACACGAGACATGAACCGGGACTGGATCGCCACTGCTGCAACCCTAAATAGCGCCTTGCCCTATTTGCAGCGCTATGACGGCGCCATCGTTGTTATCAAGCTGGGCGGTCACGCCATGGGCAGCGACGAAGCGATGGAGAGCTTTGCACGCGATGTTGTGCTGATGCGTCAGGTAGGTGTGAACCCGGTCGTCGTGCATGGCGGTGGGCCAATGATCAACGCGATGCTGAAGCAGCTGGATATCCAATCGGATTTCGTGAATGGTAAACGTGTCACGGACAAAGCCACTGTTGAGGTGGTTGAGATGGTCCTGTCTGGCCTGGTCAACAAACGCATCGTTCAAGCGATCAACCGTCAGGGCGGCACCGCAGTGGGCCTGTCGGGCAAGGACGCCAACCTGATGACTTGCGAGCAGACAGATGCCTCACTGGGCTTTGTCGGCACCCCATCCGAGATGAACCCGAAGGTCCTGCACGACCTGTTCTCGCATGATGTGATCCCGGTCATCGCACCGCTGGGCGCTGGCACGGACGGAGAGACATTCAACGTCAATGGCGATACAGCTGCCGGGGCTATCGCCTCTGCCCTGAAAGCGGATCGCCTGTTGCTGCTGACCGACGTATCTGGTGTTAAAAACGCGGCCGGTGACGTGGTCACCGAGTTGAAAGCCGGTCAAATCCGCGAAATGACCCGCGAAGGCACGATTGCAGGCGGTATGATCCCCAAAACCGAAACGGCGCTAGACGCTTTGCACAGTGGCGTTCGCGCGGTGGTCATTCTGGATGGGCGCGCACCTAATGCGGTGCTGCTGGAGCTGTTCACCGAACACGGTGCCGGGTCTTTGATCCGGCCCGATTGATCTGAGCGCGGAGGGGATATGACAGACCAGGCACACTCCGCAGAGGTCACATATGAACGCGTTGAACACGCGGCGCAGCAGGTCAGCCTGATTGTCATGGGCGCACTGCATCCGCATATGACCGACGCAAAGCAGCTTGAAGGGGGAACGTTGATCCTGCTGGGCGCGGGGCCAGAGTTCTGGCCAACGCTCAAAGCTGCGCCGGAATGGCAGGGCGACGATCCGGTAGACAGTTGGTCTCTACGCGTGATTGGGCAATTGGCGCAGCAGATGCAGGCACAGGCACATTTCCCATTCGGTGGCCCGCCCTATGCCCCATTCATCGATTGGGCACTGAAATCCGGGCGAACCTTCAGTAGCCCTGTTGGCGCCTTGGTTCATGATACTATGGGCATGATGATCTCATTTCGCGGCGCGCTGCATTTTGTGCAGGAGTTTGACATCCCCAAAGCCGAAGGGACATCTCCTTGCACCACCTGCCCTGCGCCTTGCGCGCAAACCTGCCCGGTGGGGGCCTTGAACGATCAAACCTTTTACAATGTGGATGCGTGCCACCAACACCTTTCCACCCCTGAAGGCCAGACCTGTATGACAGGTGGCTGTCTTGCGCGGCTGTCCTGCCCGATCAATGCCGGGGCCAAGCGCGACCCGGAACAATCCGCCCATCATATGAAGGCATTTCACCCGTCATGACCTTGACGCTGATCCTGACCCGCCATGCAAAATCCAGTTGGGACAGCCCAATGCTGCCGGATCACGACAGGTCCTTGAACAAACGTGGACGTAAATCCGCACCGGCAATCGCCGAATGGCTGCGCAGCAATGGCTGGGTGCCGGATGAGGTGCTTTGTTCCACCGCAGCTCGTACGCGCGAAACCTGGGACCGGATGGGGCTGCAAGCTGATACGGTGCGTTTTCTGCGCACGCTCTATCACGCGAGCCCGGAGGATATGCTAGACGCGCTATCCGGGGCCACCGAGCCCACCGTTCTGATGCTAGGGCACAACCCCGGCATTGCCGACTTTGCCAACCGCATAACTCGCCAGCCAGCGGATCACCCGCGCTTCTACGACTACCCAACCTGTGCGACGACAGTGATCCGCTTTGAAAGCGATGACTGGGCGCAAGTGAATTGGAACAGCGGGTTGGTTCTGGGCTTTATGATCCCGCGCGAGCTTCTGGCATGAAAAAAGGCGGGGTCAAACCCCGCCTTCTCTATTCGTTTCTCTGGGATCAGTGCCCCAGAATCTGGCTCAGGAACAGCTTGGTCCGTTCGCTCTGCGGATTGTTGAAGAACTCTTCCGGTTCATTCTGCTCAACAATCTGGCCAGCATCCATAAAGATCACGCGGTTGGCGACCTGACGGGCAAAGCCCATCTCGTGGGTCACGCACAGCATGGTCATGCCTTCTTCGGCCAGCTCGATCATGGTGTCTAGCACCTCTTTGATCATCTCAGGGTCAAGCGCCGATGTCGGTTCATCGAACAACATGATCCGTGGCATCATGCAGAGCGAGCGTGCAATCGCCACACGCTGCTGCTGACCTCCTGAAAGCTGACCGGGATATTTCAGCGCCTGATCGGGGATCTTCACCTTCTCAAGGAAATGCATCGCGCGCTCTTCGGCCTCTTTCTTGGGCGTCTTACGCACCCAGATCGGAGCCAGCGTGCAGTTTTCCAGAATGGTCAGGTGCGGGAACAGGTTGAAGTGCTGGAACACCATGCCAACCTCGGACCGGATTTTGTCGATGTTTTTCAGGTCATTCGACAGTTCGATCCCGTCCACCACGATCTTGCCCTGCTGGTGTTCCTCCAGCGCGTTCAGGCAGCGGATCAGGGTGGATTTGCCCGAACCGGACGGGCCCGCGATTACGATCCGCTCGCCTTGGTTGACGGTCAGATTGATGTCACGCAGTACGTGGAAAGACCCGTACCACTTATTCATGCCGTTGATTTCGATGGCGACTTCGTCGCTCACCTGCATCTTCGAGCGGTCGATTTCGCGTTCTACTGCAAGTTCAGACATGTGTTGAACTCCTTAACGATGATCTGTGGCAAGGCGACGCTCGAGCCACTGAGAATATTGAGAGATGCCGTAACAGACGACGAAGAACAGAAGCGCGGCAAAGCCCAGAAGCTCCCAATAGACGCCGTTCCATTCGGTCGACGCCAGGATGGGCCCCCGGATCATGCCCACCAGGTCGAACATCGAGATGACCGAAACCAGTGTGGTGTCCTTGAACAGACCAACGGCCACGTTCACGATACCGGGGATCGAGATCTTCAGAGCCTGCGGCAGGATGATCAGACGCATCGCCTGAGGGTAATCCAAACCAAGGCTGTCTGCTGCCTCGTACTGTCCGCGTGGAAGCGCTGCCAGACCGCCGCGGATCACCTCGGCGATGTAGGCGGCTGAGAACATGGTGATCATGATCACAACGCGCAGGAACAGATCGACCGTGCTGTCAGGCGGGAAGAAGTAGGCCAGCATCACCGAAGCCACAAACAGCAGCGTGATCAGAGGCACGCCACGGATAAACTCGATGAAGATGACACAGACCCACTTGATCAGCGGCATATCGGACTGACGGCCCAGCGCCAAGGCAATGCCCAGCGGCACCGACAGGGACACGCAGGTTACGCCCAGCATCATATTCAGCATGAAGCCACCCAGATCGCGGCTAGGCACATAGGTCAGCCAAGCATCCTCTGACGCCCCTTCCGGGATCAGAGCCCCGCCCACGTTCCAGACGACCAACGCGACAACGATGGCGCCAAAGAATCCAGCGGCAAAGCTGTTCTTACCGAACTTCTGGAACACGGCGCCAGCGGCCACACAGCCGACCAATGCCACCAACGGGGCCAGGATCGTACCGCCCCAGATCAGCCAGAAGGCAATGAAGGGATAGAGGCCGGTAAAGATCAGCATCTTGCGCGGCAGGTCGAAGAACAGCACAGGCGCGAATGCAACCAGCATCAGCACAAACGCCAGATTTGGGCGCCAATAGGCATCAGCAGGGTATTTGAACCCATAGATCAGCTGCGGCCAGCGTTCCGTCAGAACGGCGAAACACGCCCCTGTCTTACCCGCCAGAATCTCCCGGCATTCGGCCAGAGAGTTCGCGTTCCAGACTCCGTTCAGGATCCACGGCAGAGTGTTCTTCAGCAACAAGTAGATCAGGATCAGCGACAGAACGGTCAGGACTGTGTTTGCAACACCCGAGAACAGGTTATCCCGCAGCCATTTGACGGCGCCGGTTTGGTTGGCCGGAGGTGGCGATTCAGGAATATTCCCGTCTGCCACGAAAGCGATCGGATTTGTTGATTGATCAGCCATGGCTCAGCGCTCCTTCAACTTGACGGATGCGTTGTAGAGGTTCATCACCATCGAGATCAGCAACGAGGCTGTCAGGTAGAACAGCATCAGCAGCAGAACGCACTCGATCGCGCGACCTGTCTGGTTCAGCGTGATACCGCCCAAGGTTGCGGTGATATCCGCGTAACCCACGGCAATCGCCAGCGACGAGTTCTTGGTGATGTTGAGGTACTGCGAAATCAGCGGCGGGATGATCACCCGTAAGGCCTGAGGCAGAACCACAAGGTTCATGATCCGACCCGGGCGCAAACCCAGTGCCGCTGCGGCCTCGGTCTGGCCTTTGTTGATCGCCTGAATACCCGCCCGCACGTTTTCGGCGATGAAGGCACCGGTGTAGATCGACAAGGCAAACCATAGGGCGATCAGCGGACCACCAACTTTGATACCGCCACTGAAGTTAAAGCCCTTGAGCTCTGGAATATTCCAGGTCAGCCCCATCAGGACCATCAGAACCACAAAAGGAACAAGCCAAACGCCCAGTTTCACCAGAAGCGTCTGCGGTCGTTCACCTGTTTGTTCCTGCTTCAACGCCGCGCGTTTTTCAATCTCACGTGAGGCAAACCAGGACCCGACAAGGCCCGCTATCACCAGAAGCCAGCTTAGCAATGTTGAGCCAAACAACGCATTCGTGAATTCCGGCCGCGGAACATAGACACCCCGGTTGGTGAAGGCAAACGCGTCAAACAGCATCGTCGACGTTGGATCTTCACCCCGGAAGGCGCGTGGCCCCGGCAGCACGGCTGTCATGATGGTGAAAATGATGATGATCCAGATCAGAACCGGAATGTTCCGGAAAATCTCGACATACACCGCCATCAGTTTTGAAACGAGCCAGTTGTTGGACAGGCGCAAAACACCCGCGATCACACCGAATACCGTGGCCGTGATACAGGCCAGAAAGGCCACCAGCAGCGTGTTCAGGATCCCAACGACAGCAGCACGGCCATGCGAGGCCTGGCTGTCATATTCGATCAGACGCTGGTTGATGTCATACCCGGCGGCATCGCCAAGGAACGTGTATGAGATATTGAGCCCTGCGGCCCGAAGGTTCTGGATCAGGTTGTTGCCCAGATACCAAATGGATAGCGCAATAGCGATGGCCGCAATCACCTGGAATGTGAGTGATCTGTAGCGGGTATCGTTAATGAGCATCGACAACCGAAAATCAGCTTTCGGTGGGTCAGTCATAGTCGACATATATGGAATCCCCGTGGCTTGCGGACTTTTAACCCCGGCGAGGTATTCCCCGCTCTGCAGCGTCCGCAGCAGTTATGAAAGAAAAGGGCGCAGGTTTCCCCACGCCCTTTCCCATGGATGTCTTAGCGGAAAGGCGGCGAGTACAGCAGGCCGCCTTCGGTCCACTGTGCGTTCAGGCCGCGTGCCAGACCGATCGGAGTTTCTTCACCGATGTTCTTGGCAAACACTTCGCCGTAGTTGCCGTCCGCCTTGATGGCGCGCATGGCCCACTGTGCGTCCAGACCCAGCATCTCGCCCAGGGTACCTTCGGTGCCCAGCAGACGGTTCACTTCCGGGTTGTCGGTGCCAGCTGCCAGCTCGTCGATGTTCGCCGAGGTCACGCCCAGCTCTTCAGCCGAAACCAGCGCGTTCAGGGTCCAGCGGACAACATCGCCCCACTCGTGATCGCCGTGACGGACCAGCGGGCCCAGCGGCTCTTTCGAGATGATTTCGGGCAGCAGGACGTGGTCACCAGGGTTTTCGAACGTGGCGCGGGTTGCGGCCAGGCCCGAAGCGTCGGTGGTGTAAACGTCACATGCGCCAGCCAGGTATTGCTGCTGCGCTTCGGCGTTGGTTTCGATCGGAACCGGCTCGTAGCTGATGTTGTTGGCACGGAAGAAATCGGCCAGGTTCAGCTCGGTTGTGGTGCCGGTCTGGATGCAGACGGTTGCGCCGTCCAGTTCCTTGGCCGAGCTTACGCCCAGTGCCTTGGGAACCATGAAGCCCTGACCGTCATAGTAGTTCACACCGGTGAATTCGAATTTCAGGTCAACGTCGCGGCTGAAGGTCCATGTGGTGTTACGGGCCAGCATGTCGATCTCGCCCGATGCAAGCGCGGTAAAGCGCGTCTTGCCGGTGGTCGGCACGAATTCAACAGCGCTGGCATCGCCCAGAACTGCGGCTGCAACCGCACGGCACAGCGAGACGTCAAAGCCTTTCCATTCGCCATTCGCATCTGGTGCCGCAAAGCCAACCAGACCGGTGGTCACACCACAGTTCAGAGTACCGCGCGCCTTGACGTCATCGATAGTACCCGCCACTGCAGCGCTTGCGGCCAGACCGGCAACTGTTGCCGCGCCCAAGATTACGGATTTTTTCATTTTTACCTCTTCCTGATTTTCCGCCCCTTTGCGGGACGGCTCTATCCGGCAAAGTGGATGCCGGTAAGGTTACCCCAAAGGTGTCTCCCCTTTAGTGGGCACGAGTTTGGTCGCATTCATAAACAAACGTCAAGTGCCCGATCATGGAAATCGATTTATCACACCCTACGACAGCGTTAACACGGCCAGTTTTTTAGCCAAGAGCGATCAAAACGATAGATCAAAGAAGGATTTAGCATGCAGAAAGGCCGCTTTCTTGGTCTCGGCTGCGGCGTGGGCCTCGTCATCGTGGCCCCATTGTTCGATCTGCCAGTCTTCGTCCAGACGCGAAATGCGCCAAATCTCATCCGGTTCGCGCCAATTCAAGGCAGCTGCAAAGCCCAGAATCAACGATCCCGACAGACTCACCAGGTCATGGAATGCAGCCAATTGAAACGCATCCATCCCATGAACCCGTTCCCGCAGCCGCGCCAGCGCGTCTTCGGATTGCGGTTTGTGCAAGACGCCTGACATCGGGACCAACCGGGCTGACAGGGTTTCAGCGGCCCAATCCAAGGCCGGGTCCCATTCGGCCACTTGACGGTCTTGCAGCGCCTGAGGATGCGTTGCGCGATAGCAGAGCAGATCGGAATCCCCATAGTCGGACAACATCGCAGCCACTTCGCCATGCTGGGTTCGAACCTTATCAATAGCAGCATTGGCTGAACGCGTGTAAGGCATGGTGGCGGGATCCAACTCTTTCTCTTGCGCGTCCCATTCGGCGGCGATCTCCTTGGCCATGGCCTCTGTGGGCAGGATCAACGCCTGTTTTGCAGGGGTTTTGACCCGGCGGCCATCCAGCTCAACCGTATGCCCACCATCGACCTTGACCACCGCACTGTGCGTCCAAAAGCGTTTCGGTTTCCAATCGCTCATGTGTCAGTTCCAGATATGGGCCAGCGCCTCAGGCAACTGGTCGAAGGTTTCAATAACGCAGGCACCCGCGTTCAATGCAGATCGATCATGGTAACCCCAATCGACACCGATCCCGGCCACCCCTGCTGCGGCAGCCATATCCATGTCATAGCTGGTATCCCCGATCATCACAGCATTCACGGCCTCAACCCCAGTTTCGGCCAACGCGGTCTGAACCATCGAAGGATGCGGTTTCGACGGGTGATGATCGGCAACCTGACGAGTGACGAAATACCCTTGGAGCCCATGCGCCTCGATCAACGCATCCAATCCCCGCTTTGACTTGCCCGTCGCCACACCCAGCAGGATGTCCGGTGCCGCATGCAGGGCCTCGATCGCCGCGCGCGCACCGGGATAAAGCGGCGAACTGGCCGCCCCAAGGTTCAATCGATACGCGTGGAAGGCCTGCTTGTAGCCCTCGACCAACTGCGCCTGCACCGTGTCGGACTGATCCGGCGCAAGCCGCGCAATCGCTTGTGGCAGCGATAGGCCCACAATCGACAGGATCGCCTCACGCGACGGAGCTGGGACTGATGCGTCCTGAAAACTCGTGGTCATGCAATGAACGATACTGCCCTGACTGTCGACCAGTGTGCCATCGACATCGAACAGCACCAGCCGCAAGGGTGTACTCATTGCAGTTCCTCAAACGGGTCATCCAAGGCCAGATCCTCGGTCCAGCCAAACGTGTCCCAGCTGTGTTTCATATGCTCGGGCAATGGTGCTTCGATTGTGATCGGCTTGCGCGTCACTGGATGCTGGAACGACGCGCTGCGTGCGTGCAGATGCAGTTTCTTGCTGATAATCCCGCCCAGTTGCGCGCCCCAGCCATCACCAAGGTTCTCCTGACCAGATCCGCCATATTTGCCATCTCCGATGATCGGATGCCCGATCGCAGCCATATGTGCGCGCAGTTGATGGGTTCTGCCTGTAATTGGCTCCATTGCGACCCAGGCGGCACGACCTGCAACACGATAGAGCGTGGCGTAAAGCGTGTGGGCACGTTTCGCACCAGGTGTGCTGTCGATGTCGCCCATATGGACGGGGATCATCTTTTCACCCTCGCCCCGCTTGCCATGCCCCGATGCCTTAACCAAACCCGTCTTAATCTCGCCCAGATAAGGCGTCGGCACCCCAGCAACCAATGCCCAATAGATTTTGCGTGTGTCGCGGTGGCGGAACGCAGCAGTCAGCCCCTTGGCGGCCTCGCGCGTGCGGGCCAGCAGCAAAACACCCGAGGTGTCCTTGTCCAACCGATGGACAAGTCGAGGATTCTCCTCATAGCCAAAGCGCAGAGCCTCAGACAGGCTGTCCACGTGGCGCATCTGGCCGCTGCCACCCTGGACCGGCAGGCCGTGCGGCTTGTTCAGCGCCAAGACGTGATCGTCGCGATAGATCACGCACGACTGGATCATTTTTGCATCCGCATCGGAAACGCGTCGTTTCACCTCAACCGGTTTGTGATCCGCATCAGGCAAAGGCGGCACGCGCACAACTTGCCCCACCTCCAGCCGGGTCGAGGCCTTGGCGCGGCTGCCATCCACGCGCAGTTCACCCTTGCGGCACATTTTTTCTATGCGCCCCTGGCTGACATGCGGAAACAGACGGCGCAACCAACGGTCGACCCGCTGATCTCCGTCGCCCTCAGCGACCGTAATCATCTGAACACCGCTCATGTCATTGCCTCTTGCGCCGCGCGGCTGAACCGCCCGGTTTGTGCTGTTGCCACTTCCCTCGAAAACATGCGCGTCTGTCGCCTGCGGCGGCACAAGAGTCAAGCAATCAGCGGAACAACAGGTTTTAGAGGAATGCCCACTTTGCTGACTCTGTTGCGGAAGCATCCGATCTTATTCTGCACTACCCACTGTTCCGCTGCGCCCGGAGCTTGGCGAAATAGTCCAGCCGCTTCTTCAACTCACGCTCGAACCCGCGTTCGACCGGTTGATAAAGCGACTCTCGCTCCACGCCGTCGGGAAAGTAGTTCTGGCCAGAAAACCCATCCTCGGCGTCATGATCATAAGCGTAGCCAGCCCCGTATCCCTGATCCTTCATAAGTGATGTCGGCGCATTCAGGATATGTTTGGGCGGTGGCCTGCTGCCGGTTTTCTTGGCCAATCGCATCGCCGCCTTGTAGCCCACATAGGCCCCGTTCGATTTTGGTGCGAGCGCCAGATAGACCAGCGCCTGCGCCAGCGCCAATTCACCCTCGGGTGAACCGAGCCGTTCGTAGGTTTCCCAAGACTGCAGGCAAACGGCCTGCGCCTGTGGATCGGCCAGCCCGATATCTTCGACCGCCATTCGGGTGATGCGCCGCGCCAAGAAGCGCGGGTCCTCGCCCCCTGTCAGCATCCGGGCAAACCAATACAGCGCTGCGTCCGGGTCCGAGCCCCGCACGGATTTATGCAACGCCGAAATCAGATTATAATGCTCATCGCCCGATTTGTCGTATTTCGCCGCCCGGCGCATCAGGCGCGTCGCCAGCGCATTCGGGTCCAGCGGTGCATCCACCGTCCAGGCGGCCACCTGTTCGATCAGGTTCAGCAGGGCCCGCCCGTCCCCGTCTGCCATTTCCTGCAACGCATCCCGCGCAGCGGGCGTCAAAGGCAGCGCGTTGCCCAGTTCCTTTTCCGCGCGCTGTGTCAACCGCTCCAAATCAGCCAAACCCAGCCGCTCAAGCACCAGCACCTGAGACCGGCTGAGCACAGCGGCATTCAGTTCGAACGAAGGGTTCTCGGTCGTTGCCCCAACCAACAGGATGGTTCCATCCTCCATATGGGGCAGAAACCCGTCCTGTTGGGCTTTGTTGAACCGATGAATCTCATCAACGAACAACAACGTGCCCTGCCCATTCTGACGCCGGATCTTGGCAGCTTCGAACACCTTTTTCAGGTCCGGAACCCCGGTGAATATTGCGCTGATCTGAACAAAGTGCAGGTCGGTTTCCTGCGCCAGCAATCGGGCAATCGTTGTCTTACCAACACCCGGCGGCCCCCAGAAGATGAGGCTGGATAGGCTGCCTGAGGTCAGCATCACCCCAAGGGGCGCCTCCGGTCCCAGCACCTGTTTCTGCCCAATGACCTCGGCCAGTGTCTGCGGCCGCAGCCTGTCTGCCAGCGGACGGTGCTTGGCCGACGCGGGGTCTGAACCTGCAGTATCGAACAGATCGCTCATGCGCCTAGAGCCTGAACCGCAAGGATAAAGAGCGCCCATCACGCTCTAGCGTGATTTGCACCCGACGTCCGGGATCGGTCAGGGCACGAACCGCATCGCGCGGGCGCTCAATCCTGTCACCGTTGATTTCCCCCAAGATGTCACCGGTGCGCAGACCGGCACGCGCACCATACAGGCCGGGGTCAACAACAACGACTCCCGTTTGCGACATGCGCAAGCCCAGATCGGATGCCACCGCTGGATTGACCCGTGCAATCGTCAATTCGGGCAACACAGTAGTATCATTCAAAGTGGTCTCTTCCGCATCCGGTGTTTCGGGCGCCCGAATCAGCGCAACTTCAACCTCGGCACTCTCATCGCCGCGTAGCCGGGTCAGGATCGATGTCCCGCCAACACCCGCAACGGCCATGCGGAACTTCATTTCAGCGGGAGAGTTCACCTCATCCCCGTCCACATGGGTCACGACATCGCCAACCCTCAATCCGGCTTCTGCCAAAGGACTAAGCTCATGCAGGTGTGAGATCACGACACCCAATGGGATGGCTAGACCCAACGACTCGGCGATATCGGCACTCATGTGCTGGCCGGTTATCCCGGCCCAGGGGCTGATGAAACTGTCATTGCCTTCTTGCGCTTGCCGCAGGAATTCAGCCACCAGATTGGCCGGTATCGCAAATCCGATCCCGTTCGAGCCACCCGACCGGGTCAAAATCGAGGTATTGATTCCGATCAGGTCGCCATTCACATCGATCAGCGCGCCGCCCGAGTTGCCCGGATTGATCGCCGCGTCAGTCTGAATGAAATAGCCCCGTGCGTTACCCGTGGCCGTGCCTGTGCGGGCCAACCCTGAGATTATGCCCGATGATACGGTCTGCCCAACCCCGAAAGGGTTACCAATAGCCAACGCCAGTTCACCCACCTCAACTTGATCGGAATCCCGCAAGCTCAGGTGGGGTAAATCGGCAGCCTCTTCAAGACGCAGGATCGCGATGTCGCTTTCCTCATGCCCCAGAACAACGGTTGCTGAAAACTCCCTCCGGTCAGTGGTGACCACTCGGATTTCTGTTGCCGAGCCCACCACATGGAAATTCGACACAACATACCCGTCACCAGATAGGATAACGCCAGAACCCAGAGAATTCTGCACGCGCGGCTGTGGCGCCCCAAATCCACCGCCGAAGAAATCCTGAAAGAACGGATCCGAGAACAAGGAATTGCTGCGCCCCTGCCGAATGATCTTGGCATAAATGTTCACCACCGCCGGGGCTGCCTGTTTCACAACAGGTGCGAAGCCCAGGCTGATTTCGGCCTGAGATTGCGGAACCCGTGTTTCGGCCGTGGCAAAGGATGCCGACAAAATGGAGAAAGCTAATACTGTGGCGCGAAGCATTCCGACCTCAATCTTCAGAGACCCGTAGGATATGCGGCCAGACAGCCGGTATTGCAAGCGCAGGACCCTTGGCGGCCCCCGGGAAAAAGAAAACCCCCACGTCCGGGACGCAGGGGTTTGTCAGTCAGATCGATGGATCGACTTATTCTTCTGCAGCTTCTTCGGCGGCAACGCGGGCTTTGTCAGCTGCGCCTTTGGCGTCGACGTCACGATCAACAAATTCGATGATCGCCATCGGGGCCATGTCACCATAGCGGAAGCCGGCTTTCAGGATACGGACGTAACCACCCTGACGCTCGGCGTAGCGGGGGCCCAGAACTTCGAACAGCTTGGCGACGTCTTTGTCTTCTTTCAGCTGTGCGGCGGCCTGACGACGGGCGTGCAGGTCGCCGCGCTTACCCAGAGTGACAAGCTTTTCGATGATCGGGCGCAGTTCTTTTGCCTTGGGCAGAGTTGTTTTGATTTGTTCATGCTCGATGAGCGAGCCAGCCATATTCGCAAACAGAGCCTTGCGGTGCTCATGAGTACGGTTCAGGCGGCGGTAACCACGTGCGTGACGCATTTTCTAGTTCCTTCTTTCGCGTTTTGCTTTGTCTGGCCGGCGATGCGTGTCACCGGCTCTCCTTGGGGCGGAAGTGCCCATATGATCCCCGGATAGTCCCAATTCGGGCCGGGCATTGGGGAAGACGCGCTTAGAACGCGTCTTCGAATTTCTTCGCCAGATCTTCGATGTTGTCGGGCGGCCAGTCCTCGACATCCATGCCGAGGTGCAGACCCATGCCGGACAGCACTTCTTTGATCTCGTTCAGCGACTTGCGGCCGAAGTTCGGGGTGCGCAGCATCTCGGCTTCGGTTTTCTGGATCAAATCGCCGATGTAAACGATGTTGTCGTTCTTCAGGCAGTTTGCCGAACGGACCGACAGCTCCAGCTCGTCGACTTTCTTCAGCAGCAGCGGGTTGAACTCCAGACCATCGTCTTCGTCCTGGCGGCCAGCCGATTCCGGCTCGTCGAAGTTGACGAAGATCGACAGCTGATCCTGCAGGATACGTGCGGCAAAGGCCAGCGCATCCTCGGGTGTGATCGAACCGTCGGTGTCGATCTTCAGGGTCAGCTTGTCATAGTCCAGAACCTGACCTTCGCGGGTCGGCTGAACGTCATAGGCAACCTTTTTGACCGGCGAATAGATCGCGTCGATCGGGATCAGGCCGATGGGTGCGTCTTCGGGCTTGTTCTTCTCAGCCGAGACATAGCCTTTGCCGGTGTTGACGGTCAGTTCCATGAACAGATCGGCGCCATCGTCCAGGTGGCAGATGACGTGATCGCGGTTCAGAACCTCGATACCGGCGCTTTCGCTGATGTCGCCAGCGGTGACAACTGCGGGGCCTTTGGCATTGATCGACAGGCGTTTGGGGCCTTCGACTTCCATGCGCAGCGACACGCCTTTGAGGTTCAGGATGATGTCGGTGACATCTTCACGCACGCCCGCCACGCTCGAGAACTCGTGCAGGACGTTGTCGATTTGAACACTGGTGATGGCCGCACCTTGCAGGCTGCTCATCAGAACGCGGCGCAGCGCGTTGCCCAGGGTCAGACCAAAGCCACGCTCCAGCGGTTCAGCAACCAAGGTTGCCTGACGTGCGGGATCATTGCCCGGCTTGCCGTCAAGCTGGGTCGGCTTGATCAATTCTGCCCAATTCTTATGGATCATGTAATCCCTCCATTCCTGTCCGCGCCCCATGACCAACAAGGTGCAGACGCCCGAGGTTCAAAATGACATGCTGGGGCCGCGCAAAAAACGCAGCCCCAGCTGAATTCAAAATCGCTTAGACGCGGCGACGCTTCGGCGGGCGGCAGCCGTTGTGAGCGATCGGCGTCACGTCGCGGATCGACGTGATGTTGAAGCCCACGGCAGCCAGCGCACGCAGAGCCGATTCACGACCCGAACCGGGGCCCTGAACTTCGACTTCCAGCGTCTTGACGCCATGTTCCTGCGCCTTCTTGCCTGCATCTTCTGCAGCCATCTGAGCGGCGTAGGGTGTCGATTTCCGCGACCCTTTGAAGCCCATGGTACCGGCAGACGACCACGAAATGGCGTTGCCCTGCACGTCCGAGATCAGGATCTTGGTGTTGTTGAAGGTCGAGTTCACATGGGCGACGCCCGATGCGATGTTCTTACGCTCTTTGCGCTTAACGCGAGTCTTGTCACGTGCCATCAGTCAGACCCTCCCTTATTTCTTCTTACCAGCGATGGCCTTTGCGGGGCCTTTGCGGGTACGAGCGTTGGTGTGGGTGCGCTGACCGCGAACCGGCAGGTTGCGGCGGTGACGCAGACCGCGGTAGCAGCCCAGGTCCATCAGGCGCTTGACGTTCATTTGAACTTCACGACGCAAGTCACCTTCGACGGTGAAGTTTGCATCGATGTGCTCGCGGATGGCCAGAACTTCGGCGTCGGACAGTTCGTTGACGCGACGGTGCGCTTCAATGCCTACGGCTTCGCAGATCGCTTTGGCCGAAGTGTTTCCGATACCGGTGATATATGTGAGGGCGATAGGTACCCGCTTTGCAGTCGGGATGTTTACGCCGGCAATACGTGCCACGTTTCACTTTCCTTTTTTGTTGCGGTTCCGTAGCTCCAGAACCTTTTTTCACAACACTTGACCGTGGCAGTGAGGCCAGAGGGTCCAGCATTTGTACGAGGTATTAGATGCGACAGGGACGAATCCCGCACGCGATTGTGATTCCCATAGGGATGTGGGTCGATATGGGGTTTTGAAGGGGCCGTCAAGCCCCTTGATTCAATCAACCCAGCACGGCCTCGATTGAGGCTGTGACATCGCCGATATCCGCGAGACCATCCACCGGGCGCAAATCGCCCTTGGCGTGATAGTAGCCAATCAACGGAGCGGTCTTTTTGTAGTATTCCATCAGGCGTATGCGTACGCTGTCTTCGTTGTCATCTGCGCGTACAGGCTGACCAGCGGCGCGGGCTTCTTCGGCGCGGTTGACGATGCGCTGCACCAGCGTTTCGTCATCTACTTGAAGCTCGATCACGAAATCCAGTGTCTCACCCTTCTCGGCCAGCAATGCACCCAGTGCATCTGCTTGCGCCAGGGTCCGGGGAAAGCCGTCGAAGATAAAACCACCTTCGGCACCCTGCTCCAGCTTTTCGCGGATCAGGCCGATCACGATCTCATCCGTAACCAGTTCGCCCTTGTCCATCACTTCGGCGACGCGCTTACCCATTTCGGTACCGCTGCTTTTGGCTTCGCGCAGCATATCGCCGGTGCTCAGCTGAACCATGCCGCGTGTATTGACCAGATGGGAGGCTTGCGTCCCTTTACCCGCCCCCGGGGGGCCAAGAAGAATAATGTTCATCGACGAGAGGGTCCCTTCCTTCCGCGTTTCTTGCTTTTACCGCGCAATTGGGACTTTTCGATAAGACCTTCGTATTGGTGCGCGAGAAGATGGCTCTGCACCTGTTGGATGGTATCCATGGTCACAGAGACGATAATCAGAACCGAGGTGCCGCCAAAATAGAACGGAATGGCAAACTGGTTCCGCAGAATTTCCGGCAGCAAACAAACCGCTGCCAGATAGGCCGAGCCCAGAACCAGCACGCGATTGACCACGTATTCCAGATACTCGGCGGTCTTTTTGCCCGGACGGATACCCGGCACAAATCCGTTTTGCTTCTTCAGGTTGTCCGCCACATCATCCGGTTTGAACGACACGTTGAACGTATAGAAATAGGCGAAGAACACGATCATCGCGGCAAAGAACAGCAGATAAAGCGGCTGACCCGGGCCGAAATTGGCCAGCAGCCACGACATGATCGGACCGTTGGTCGCCCCGGCCGAGAAGGTCGATATGGTGACCGGCAGCAACAGCAGCGAGCTTGCGAAGATGGCTGGAATCACACCCGCTGGGTTGACCTTGACAGGAAGGTGGCTGGAGCCGCCCTCGTATACTTTCATACCGGCCTGACGGCGCGGGTACTGAATGTGGATCTTGCGCAAGGCGCGTTCCATGAACACGACAAAGGTGATCACGGCGATCACCATGACAATCACGCCAACGATAACAGCAGGGCTGATTGCGCCCGAACGGCCAGAGGCAAAGAACTGAGCCAGGGCAGCCGGAACCTCGGCGATGATGCCGACGAAGATGATCAGAGAGATACCGTTACCGATGCCACGTGCGGTGATCTGTTCGCCCAGCCACATCAGGAACATGGTGCCCCCAACCAGCGTGATCATGGTGGACATGCGGAAGAACAGGCCCGGATCGGTCGCCAGATCGCCCGATTCCAGCGAAACGGCCAGACCATAGGCCTGAACGGTGGCCAGTGCCACGGTACCAAAACGGGTGTATTGGTTGATCTTCTTGCGCCCCTGCTCACCCTCTTTCTTGAGTTGTTCGAGCGCGGGAACCATCGATGTCAGCAGCTGCACGATGATCGAGGCCGAGATGTAAGGCATGATGCCGAGGGCAAAGATACCCATCCGCCCCAGCGCCCCGCCGGTGAACATCGAAACCATGCCGCCGATGCCCTGCCCCGCCTGTTCCATGAACTCGCGCAGCGCTTGCCCGTCAATCCCCGGCACCGGAATGAAAGTGCCCAGGCGATAGACGATCAACAAACCCAGCGTGAACAGGATGCGGTTGCGCAGATCGGTGGCTTTGCCCAAAGCAGCCCAGCTTGTGTTGGCTGCCATTTGTTCTGCTGCTGATACCATAAATCGGTCTCTCTTATGCAAACGCCGCCCGGAACCGTTTTCCGGCTCGGACGGCGTCTTGGAAAACTCTGACGTCTATGTAAGCGGGTCTTGGCCCGCTCACAAGCGCTTACTCTGCCGCAGCAGCTTTTGTGACTTTCAGTGAACCGCCCGCTTTTTCGACTGCCTCGATGGCAGTTTTCGAAGCACCGGTCACTTCCAGGTTCACCTTGGCGGTGATTTCACCTTTGGCCAGAACGCGCACGCCATCCAATTTGCGGCGAACTAGACCGGATGCAACAAGCACGTCTTCGGTGATCGCGGCTTTGGCATCCAGCTTCTTGGCGTCGATGAATTTCTGGATCAGACCCAGGTTGATAACAGCAAATGCCTTGCGGTTCGGCTTGTTAAAGCCGCGCTTGGGCAGGCGCTGGTACAGGGGCATCTGGCCGCCTTCGTAGCCATTGATAGCTACACCCGAACGGGATTTCTGGCCTTTGATACCGCGGCCACCCATTTTACCTTTGCCGGAACCCGGACCACGGCCAACGCGAGTGCGTTTCGGGCTTGCGCCGGGGTTGTCGCGCAATTCATTCAGTTTCATTTCGCTTCTCCTTAGCCGGATGTGACCCCCGAAGCGTGATGGGCCAACCACGGCATTTCTTGGTTTTGATTCTCGTGGACGGAAATCCACCGGAGCGCTCTACAGCGTTGCGGCCTTTGATGCAAGGTTTGATATCAGTTGGGGCGCAATGCAAAAGAGGCGCTCGAATGGCGCCTCTTTCACTGTGAGTGGTGGGGTATTGTTAGGAGCAGTACGCATGCTCACGCGCGATATCCGCGATGTCGCAACGGCGGACGCCAATATCGTCCAGCTCACGGTTGGTGAGACGCTGCAGTTCAGTGTAAGTGCGCTGATATTCCGCCGCGCGTGCGCGGGCCGCTTTAACGCGCTCAACCAGGTTCGCGAAACGGGCGCTCAGGTTGAAGCCGCCATGTGTCAGTGTAGCTGTATGTGCCATATCTTTATTCCTTTCTGTGCCGAGGCGTATTCCCCGGTTGTTTCCATTTGTTCCTTTGTGGACAAGGCTCAGATAGGCATAGTCGATACCGCTAACAACGCGCGTTTTGGTCTAGCCGCTATGCGTGTTGCGAATAACTTTCGCTGGTTGGCTTGTTCCTAGCCTGGTTGCTATTCGTTTTGGCACGTAACTTGCAGCTGACCTGCTGATCAGCTCGATGGCCATCTGCGTTTTTTGAAGACCGCTAGCCTGTTGCTAGAATTGGGCCCACCTGCTGAAGTGCAAAGTAAAGTCCCGTCGGGTCATGAAACACACGCGGCACCTGCTGAGCACTTTGCCGTGATCGAACACGCGTTTCAGACGCTCCAAGCGTCAAAGCATCACGAACCGCCTTCTCGATTGCAACCACTTTGATCACAGGCAACCAGGCGCATCTTTCGCGCATCTCAATATCTGGCAAAGTAACCACAAGAATTTGCGAAAGCCACCGGCTTGGCTCGGCCCTCTCACTGCCATCCCTATTCGAATATGTGCGATCAAACAGCGCCTGGTAGAATTCAACTGGAAACTCTGAGCCTCCGCCTGAATAAACCTCTGCTGCAAACTGCTGCGTAGGTATTGGGTATTCGTGTTGTGAAACGGAGATGCCAAATCTGGCGCCCCTGGGGTCCGCCAATAGGCAGTTTCGCCCAACCCCAGGCACATCAAAGGGTCGCCGAATTATACGTGCGCCCAGCTTCTCAGCACGCCCTGAATACTCATCAACATCGGGAACCTCGAAATAGGGAAGCCATCCGGCATCAAAGCCCGTTGGAGTTTCGGTCAATCCGCTTCCGGCTTCCCCGTTTAGAAGAGCAAGAGTAAATTCCCCTTTCCCTTGGCCCCAGACGTATTCATCTGTGCTTTCCTTGATGAAATCCCACGACGCTACACTGCCATAGAACGTCTCAGAAGCGCTCAGATCAGGCGTGAAGAGGTCATGCCATACGATCTGACCGGTGCTATCCGCATTCATTTCAAAAAACCTCCTGCGTCACACGCGCTGGGTAGTCCAACGCAATCCAAATGGTCGTTGATACAAATCAATCAGAACATGGCACCTCGGAGGCCCGGGCTAGAAGAAGAGTTCCTCAACAAGCTAGAGTGCGAACAAAAAAACGCCCCCGACAATGTCGAGGGCGTTTCAAATTCTTCAATGAGCTCGCGCTTAGCCGCGCTCTTCGATGATCTCAACCAGATGCGGGATCTTGTTGACCATGCCGCGGACCGAAGGGGTATCTTCCAGCTCACGGGTCTTGTGCATTTTGTTCAGGCCCAGACCGATCAGGGTTGCGCGCTGTTCGGCGGGGCGGCGGATCGGGGAACCGATTTGCTTGACGACGATGGTTTTTGCCATTGCTCGCTACTCCTTACGCTTCGGCTTCAGCAGGCGCTTCGGCCGCAGGGGCTTCGTCCCGCTTGGGCAGGATGTCGGCAACTTTCTTACCACGACGCTGTGCAACCGAACGCGGGCTCTGCTCTTTCTGCAGGCCGTTGATGGTGGCGCGGATCATGTTGTACGGGTTCTGCGAGCCGATCGACTTGGACACAACGTCCTTTACGCCCAGCATTTCGAACACGGCACGCATCGGACCACCGGCGATGATACCAGTACCTTCAGGTGCGGTGCGCATAACCACTTTACCAGCGCCGTGACGGCCCTCGATGTCGTGGTGCAGGGTACGACCTTCGCGCAGTTGCACGCGGATCATCTGACGCTTGGCTTGCTCAGTCGCCTTACGGATGGCTTCAGGTACTTCTTTCGCTTTACCCTTACCAAAGCCGACGCGGCCTTTCTGATCGCCGACAACCACCAGAGCGGCGAAGCCAAAGCGCTTACCACCTTTTACGGTTTTCGACACGCGGTTGATTGCGACCAGACGATCTGCAAATTCCGGTGCTTCCTCACGGTCGCGGCCACGGCCCCGACGGTTTTCACGTTCTGCCATTTGGCATCCCTTTTCTCAATGTGGCGCTTGCGACGCCGTTTTATTCAATCCAAGTGAGCCCCGACTGCTGCCGAGGCCCCCGGATCATCGGGGTGGCCGTGAAGCCACCCGCAAGGTCTTAGATCTTCAGACCGCCTTCACGCGCGGCGTCGGCAACTGCCTTCACCTTGCCGTGGAACAGGAAGCCACCACGATCGAAATAGGCCTCTTCGACGCCTGCCTTCTTGGCACGCTCGGCGATGGCCGCGCCCACTTTGGTGGCCGCTTCGACGTTGTTCTTGCCAACAACACCCAGATCTTTTTCCAGGGTCGAGGCCGATGCCAGGGTCACACCACGAACGTCGTCGATCAGCTGAACGCTGATGTTCTTGTTCGAACGGTGAACCGACAGGCGTACACGGCCCGCGTTGACTTTGCGAAGTTTGTTCCGAACGCGCAGGCGGCGCTTCAGAAACAGGGTTCTTTTGCTGTTTGCCATTATTTGCGTCCTTACTTCTTCTTGCCTTCCTTGCGGAAGATGAACTCGCCCTTATAGCGGATGCCCTTGCCTTTGTACGGCTCGGGACGGCGCCATTCGCGGATTTTGGCCGCGACTTCGCCCACCTGCTGCTGGTCGATACCTTCCACAACGATCTCGGTCTGCTTCGGTGCGGTGATGGTGACACCTTCCGGAGCAGTGAAATCAACATCGTGGCTGTAACCCAGGTTCAGCTTCAGGGTGTTGCCCTGCATCTGCGCCCGGTAACCAACACCCTGGATCTCCAGCTCTTTTTTGAAGCCTTGGGTCACACCGGTTACCAGGTTGGCAACCATGGTGCGGCTCATGCCCCACTGCTGGCGCGCGCGCTTGGACATCCCACGAGGGTTGATCTGCACAACGTTGTCTTCGACCGACAGCGTTACGTCATCAGTCGCGGTGAAGCTCCGGGTGCCTTTCGGACCTTTGACTTCGATGGTCTGACCCGACACAGAGGCGGAAACGCCGCTGGGCAGCTCGACCGGTTTTTTACCAATACGAGACATTGCAGACCTCCTTAGAAGACGGTGCAGAGCACTTCGCCGCCAACATTGTTGGAGCGTGCGTTCTGGTCCGACATCACACCTTTCGGAGTGCTGACAATCGACACGCCCAGACCCTGACGGACCTGCGGGATGTCATTGACGCCCATGTACACGCGACGACCGGGTTTCGAGACCCGCTTCAGTTCGCGAATAACAGGGGTGCCTTCGTAGTATTTCAGGCTGATTTCGATGGCCGGATGACCGTTTTCACCGGTCGTCTTTTCATAGCCACGGATGTAGCCTTCGTCCGCCAGCACGTCCAGAACCCAACCGCGCAGCTTGGACGCCGGGGTGGAAACGGTGGACTTGCCGCGCATTTGCGCGTTGCGGATACGGGTGAGCATATCGCCGATAGGATCATTCATATCTATGTCTCCCTTACCAGCTCGATTTCACCATGCCGGGGATCTGACCAGCAGAACCCAGCTCGCGCAGCGCGATACGGCTGACCTTCAGCTTACGGTAGTAAGCGTGGGGACGACCGGTCAGCTGACAACGGTTGTGAAGACGGGTAGCCGAGCTGTTGCGCGGCAGTTTCGCCAGTTTCAGACGCGCTTTGAAACGCTCTTCCATCGGCTTGCTCTCGTCATTCGCGATTTCTTTCAGCTCGGCACGCTTTGCGGCATATTTGGCCACCAGGCGTTCGCGCTTCTTCTCGCGTTCGATCATTGCTTTTTTAGCCATGTCTCAATCCTCCCGGCGCTTATGCGTTGAACGGCATGTTGAACGCTTTCAACAATGCCTTAGCTTCAGCGTCGGTTTTCGCTGTGGTGGCAATTACGATATCCAGGCCCCAGACCTCGTCGACCTTGTCGAAGTCGATTTCCGGGAACACGATGTGCTCTTTCATGCCCATGGCAAAGTTGCCCTGACCATCAAAAGACGGTTTCACACCGCGGAAGTCACGAATACGCGGCATCGCGATCGTGATCAGACGATCCAGGAATTCGTACATCCGGTCACCGCGCAGGGTTACTTTCGCACCCAGCGGCATGTCCTCACGAACACGGAAACCCGCGATCGACTTCTTTGCCTTGGTTGCAACGGCCTGCTGACCGGCAATCGCAGTCAGATCCTCGACAGCAGCTTTCGCTTTCTTCGAGTCTTTGACCGCCTCAGCACCACAACCGATGTTCAGAACGATTTTTTCCAGCTTGGGCAGCTGCATGTCGTTCTTGTAGCCGAACTCTTCTTTCAGAGCGGCACGGATGGTTTCAGCGTACTGAGCCTTCAGACGCGGGGTATAGGTTGCGTTATCAAGCATCGATCACGTCCCCTGTGGTCTTGGCGAAGCGCACCTTCTTGTCGCCTTCCATGCGGAAGCCAACGCGGGTTGCTTTGCCGTTTTTGTCCAGCAGTGCCAGGTTCGATAGCTGGATCGGGTTTGCCTGAGGCAGACGACCACCTTGCGAAGCTTGCGACTGACGGGTGTGACGGATGGCAATGTTGATGCCTTCGACAACAGCTTTGCCGGCTTTCGGGTCAACCGAGGAAATGGTTCCCTCTTTGCCCTTGTCCTTACCGGCCAGCACGACGACCTTGTCGCCTTTGCGGAGTTTAGCAGCCATGATTACAGCACCTCCGGCGCCAGCGAGATGATTTTCATGAAGTTCTTGCCGCGCAGTTCACGCACAACGGGGCCAAAGATACGGGTACCGATCGGCTCGTTGTTGTTGTTCAGGATGACGGCGGCGTTCCGATCAAAACGGATCGCGGTGCCGTCTTCGCGACGGACTTCCTTGGCGGTGCGTACGACGACGGCCTTACGGACGTCACCTTTCTTCACGCGGCCGCGCGGGATGGCTTCCTTCACCGAGACGACAATGATGTCGCCGACGGAGGCGTATTTACGCTTGGAACCACCCAGGACCTTGATGCACTGAACTCGGCGTGCGCCGGAGTTGTCAGCGACATCCAGATTGGTCTGCATCTGGATCATGTGGTTTCTCCCGACCTGTGGGGGCTGGTCTAGTTAAATCCCCCAGGGTTTCGACAAATGGAAAATCCTGGGGGCTTACGCCTCCAGAACCTCCCAACGTTTCGTCTTCGATTTCGGCGCGCATTCGATGATGCGGACTGTGTCGCCGACCTTGAAGGCGTTCTTTTCATCGTGAGCCCGGTATTTCTTGGACTTACGGATGGTTTTCTTCAGAACCGGATGCGTAAAGCGGCGCTCGACGGATACGGTTACGGTCTGTTCGTTGGCGTCGCTGGTTACGGTGCCGGACAGGATACGCTTGGGCATCTGATTACTCCTCGGATGCCGCAGCAGCGGCCTTTTCGTTCAGAATGGTTTTGACACGGGCAGCGTTGCGGCGGGCCGCTTTGATGCCGGCTGTGCTTTCCAGCTGACCGGTGGCCTGTTGAAAGCGCAGGTTAAAGCTTTCTTTCTTCAGGTTGGCCAGTTCCTCGCGGAGCTGGTCCGGGGTCTTGTCACGCAGTTCTTGGGCGTTCATCGCCTTTTTCCTTTGCTCAAAACACCAGAAGGCCCCGTACACGGGTCACCTTTGACCTGGTGGATGAATGATAGACATACGAATCGCCCGACAACGCCGGGAGATCGTAGGATGCCGCCGTATAAGGGTTTGGGGGATGGGTGGCAAGGGAAAGTTTGGCACTGTCTTTGCAGCGGCTTCCGACAAATTTTGGCAATAGCCGAAAGCAGCACCGCGAATTAGCTCCGCTCGGGCAATCCAGTTTGATTCAAACCAGAACGACCTTCTGTTCAGGTCCCTTTCTCCTGCATCTTCCGAACCATCTTCAGACGAGTCCTGCGTGGCAGGAATGGAATGATCCAGCCCGTCATAAATGCGAGAGTCCTGTCATTTATCACGGCCAGCTTTCCATCAATCATGGCGTCATAGCCAAACTTGGCGACAGCTTCAGCAGTTGTCCCTTTCTGGGATACGAGTTTAGTACCCTCAAGATCAGCTGAAGCGGCGAACTCAGTTGCCACATAGCCGGGTTCCAGGGCTGTAACGGAGACACCTTTGTCTTTCAGTTCATCGGCCAAAGCCTGACTGAAACTAGAAACATAGGCCTTCGTGGCAAAATAAGTGGCTTGCAGCGGACCCGGCACATACGCCGCGGTCGAACTGACATTTAGTATCTTGCCACCGCCACTGCTAACCATATCCCTGCCAAACAAGTGACACAGGGAGACAAGCGCTTCAACGTTCAGGCGGATCATGCTCAGGTCCTCTGAAAGATCACGATCAAGAAAGGCACCGTGCCCGCCAAACCCGGCATTGTTGATAAGATAATCAACCTTCAGACCCTCGGCGTTGACAACCTCATATAGTTTTTCTGCCCCACTTTGTGCGCCCAGATCGAGCGCAATTGCAGTGACAGTAATACTGTAGGCAGCTTCAAGCTCTACCTTCAAAGCGTCTAACACGTCGGCACGCCGCGCAGTGATAATGACATTTCCGCCTTGCGACGCGTGATATCGGGCTATTTCACGACCAATTCCCGAAGATGCGCCGGTGACGAGTGCGGTTTTCGGCATGGTGTTCTCCGATCAATTCAGATTGAAATGATAATACTCCAGAACCGCGCGGTTTTCTTCAGGAGATTTACAAGCTCACTCCCACTTGTAGTTAAAACTCACTGAAATACGCTCTTCTTCCGCCATGTTCATCGGCACCTCATGGCGCAGCCAGCTTTCCCATAGAAGCACATCTCCAACTTTCGGCTTCATATAGATGAACGGCTGCAAATCGCGCCGCCCGCCCTTCATCCGCGTTGGTGCAGCCATCATGCGGCCTGAGCGGGGGTCTTCCAGTTTTAATGCACTCGCACCTTCGGGCATGGCCACATAAGTCGTGCCCGAGATCACGCTGTGCGGGTGTAAGTGGCTGGAATGCATGCCGCCCTCCGGCAGGATGTTGATCCACAGGTCTTCCAGCTTCAACTCGCCCTCGCCCAGATCGAACTCCAGGTCCTTTGCAAAGGCGGCCACGTGCTGATCCAGGGCCTTGACCAGATCGGCGAAGATCGGAAACCGCCAGGGCAGATCGGTCAGCGAGGCATAGCTGGTATAACCGGGATAGCCGTTCTCCTCACACCATTCCTGCCCGGCCTCATCATCCTCGGCGATGACAAGACAAGAGCTTTCCAACTCACCCGCGTCGATCTTGGGGTCGAATTCGGACAAAGAGGCACGATAAAGGCGGGTGACGAAGAGTGATTCAATCTGTGGCATGAGCGCGTTCTTATCCAAATCGATCACTAACTGCGAGAGACAAAATCCAGACGTTTCTTTGGCTGCGAGACCCCATCGCCACCCATATTCAGTCACTTGGACAATCTGACCTTTAGCTCCCACAGGAGGAGCAGAACAAGGATGGGCGGCGCCCAGAAAAGATAAGCCACCATGTTAATAACGTTCATGTGGCTGAATATCTCTGCAATGGTTTGCGGAAGGACACTACAACGGTAGTATAGAAACTTGTCTGTTTTACAGTCGGCCGCAAACAGCCAGCTCAGGTTCAACGCTAAGCCAAAATAGATACCGCCATAGCGCAAAAACAGTTTCAGGACTTTACTATGAACAAAGAAGCTCAAGGTGATTGCAGCTAGGGGTACCACGCCCAAAATTACCGTTTCCGCCAGAACTGTGCCTAGTGACATATGCGGTGAAGCCTCGACCGAGAAACTATTTTTTGACTATGTCTTAGGTAGTTATCAACTGAGTGGTCTTCAAACGGAGAACCCCCGCCGGTATCCCGACGGGGGTCAATCTTGTCACGAACGGGGTTACCCCAATCGCTTACCAGTCTTCGCGAACCACGACGCGAGTCTTGATCGGCAGCTTCATCGCGGCCAGGCGCAGGGCCTCGCGGGCGATGTCGTCATTGACGCCGTCGATCTCGAACATCACGCGGCCAGGCTTGACTTTGCAGGCCCAGCGGTCGACCGAACCTTTACCTTTACCCATGCGAACTTCGATCGGCTTAGCCGTGACCGGAGTGTCGGGGAAGATGCGGATCCAGACGCGGCCCTGACGCTTCATGTGACGCGTCATGGCACGACGTGCAGCTTCGATCTGGCGTGCGGTTACACGCTCAGGCTCAAGAGCTTTCAGGCCGTAAGTGCCAAAGTTCAGATCAGAGCCGCCTTTGGCGAGACCCTTGATCCGGCCTTTGTGCATCTTGCGGAATTTAGTACGCTTTGGTTGAAGCATATCTTTCCCTCCTTAGCGACGACCGCCACCAGCACCACGAGGTGCAGGGCCGTCCTGGAGTTCCTGTGCTTTACGGTCACGTGCCTGTGGATCATGCTCCATGATCTCACCTTTGAAGATCCAGACCTTGATCCCGATGATCCCGTAAGGGGTCATCGCTTCGGCATGTGCGTAATCGATGTCGGCGCGCAGGGTGTGCAGAGGCACGCGGCCTTCGCGGTACCACTCGGTCCGTGCGATTTCAGCGCCGCCCAGACGACCAGCGACGTTCACCCGAATACCCAGGGCGCCCATGCGCATGGCGTTCTGAACCGAGCGCTTCATTGCGCGACGGAACGAAACACGACGTTCCAGCTGCTGAGCGATGGACTCGGCAACCAGCTGCGCGTCAAGCTCGGGCTTGCGCACTTCGACGATGTTCAAGTGCAGTTCGCTGTCGGTCATCCGCGCAAGCTTTTTGCGCAGAACTTCGATGTCTGCACCTTTCTTGCCGATGATGACACCGGGACGAGCTGTGTGGATCGTGACGCGGCACTTTTTGTGCGGACGTTCGATGATCACACGGGCAACACCGGCCTGCTTGCACTCTTTGTTGATGAACTCACGGATCTTGAGGTCTTCCAGCAGAAGATCACCGTAGTCCTTGGTGTCGGCGTACCAGCGGCTGTCCCAGGTGCGGTTGACCTGCAGGCGCATGCCGATCGGATTTACTTTATGACCCATTAGGCTTGCTCCTCAACTTGACGCACCTTGATGGTGATCTCCGAGAACGGCTTCATGATCTTGCCGAAACGGCCACGGGCACGCGGGCGACCGCGTTTCATGACCAGGTTCTTGCCAACCCATGCTTCGGCGACGATCAGCTCGTCAACGTCCAGGTTGTGGTTGTTTTCGGCATTCGCGATTGCGGACTGCAGGCACTTCTTGACGTCCTGCGCGACACGCTTGTTGCTGAAAGTCAGGTCGGTCAGAGCCTTCTCAACTTTCTTGCCGCGGATCATTTGCGCAACCAGATTCAGTTTTTGCGGGCTGGTGCGAAGCATGCGGGTTTTCGCCATTGCTTCGTTTTCAGCCACGCGGCGGGGGTTCTTTTCCTTGCCCATGACTTACTTCCGCTTCGCTTTTTTGTCAGCGGCGTGGCCATAATAGGTCCGGGTCGGCGAGTATTCACCGAACTTCTGACCGATCATGTCTTCCGAGACGTTGACGGGAATGTGCTTCTGGCCGTTGTACACACCAAAGGTCAGACCCACGAACTGGGGCAGAATGGTGGAACGACGCGACCAGATTTTGATGACTTCGTTGCGGCCCGACTCGCGCGCTGCTTCGGCTTTTTTCAGCACGTAAGCATCGACGAAAGGACCCTTCCAAACAGAGCGAGACATAGATTAACGTCCCTTCTTCTTGGCGTGCCGCGAGCGGATGATCAGCTTCTGGGACGCTTTGTTCTTGTTGCGGGTACGCTTACCCTTGGTGTCCTTACCCCACGGTGTAACCGGTGTACGGCCACCCGAGGTACGACCTTCACCACCACCATGCGGGTGATCGATCGGGTTCATTGCAACACCACGAACCGACGGACGCACGCCCTTGTGGCGCATACGACCGGCTTTACCGAGGTTTTGGTTGCTGTTGTCGGGGTTGGACACGGCACCGATGGTGGCCATGCATTCCTGACGGACCATGCGCAGCTCGCCCGAGCTCAGACGGATCTGAGCGTAGCCGCCATCGCGACCAACGAACTGAGCGTAAGTACCGGCCGCACGTGCGATCTGACCGCCTTTGCCAGGCTTCATCTCGATGTTGTGGACAATGGTACCAATGGGCATGCCCGAGAACGGCATTGCGTTGCCCGGCTTGATGTCGGCCTTGGCGGATGCCACAACCTTGTCACCAACAGCCAGACGCTGCGGAGCCAGGATATACGCCTGCTCGCCGTCTTCGTATTTTACCAGTGCGATGAATGCGGTCCGGTTCGGGTCATATTCGATCCGCTCGACGGTTGCCGCGACATCAAATTTGTTCCGTTTGAAGTCAACGATCCGGTAGAGACGCTTTGCGCCACCGCCGCGGCGGCGTGAAGTGATCCGTCCGGTGTTGTTCCGGCCGCCCGATTTGGTCAAACCCTCAGTGAGAGACTTGACCGGACGTCCTTTCCAAAGCTCCGAACGGTCGATCAGCACCAGCCCGCGCTGGCCCGGCGTCGTCGGCTTGTACGACTTGAGTGCCATGCTTTCTGTCTTCCGTTTAGCAAGTGCGAGGGGGTTCCCCGCTATGTGAGAGGCCCCCGTAGGTGCCAAGGGTATAGGGCCCCGAAGGTCCCCGGTTACAAATATCAGAGGCCCCGGAACGAATCCGAGGCCGCAAGATTGGGAGCGTGTAACAGGGTTGGGGGTGGGTGTCTATAGGGTGCGAACAGATTCCACAGCGTCCTTAGATCAATGCCTTCGCATCCAGAGCATACAAAGCGTGAAAACATTCAACGCCAAAAAATCACTCGAGTAAATCACCTAAAGCATCGCTTTCAAACGCATAACTATCCTCAGCCGCTTCAAATAGGTTCCGCAAGATGCTCAACTCGCGTGGCGCAGAAGCCAGTCTCTCATCATCGTGGGACAACTTAAATACACTGAAATCATACCCTCCCTCCCAGACAAAATCCTCTTCATTAATAAAGTGCTTTTGCTTGGTTTCCGACACCACGTAAATCTTGCCACTCAAAACACACTCGAAGGAACGAGTAACGTCCAGCCACGCGTCACCTTGAAACATTCGCGACGGCGACCAAGTGGCTTCACCTTTTGAGGTTTTCTTAAGCAGATTTGTAATGGCATTGCGCCAATCTTGGGGTTTGTAGGACATACTCATAAGCTAGCCTTATTAGCTTGTTGAAATGCGTGGATTTCATCAGAAATCTCACTAAGTGAGGTGTACAAGTCCCAGAACTCCCCCAAGTCGTTTACTGCAAATTCGGTGCTTTCGTTTTCCTTCACCTTCTTTTCCACCTCTTTGCACAGTTTCTTCGTTCTTTTAACAACCTCAGAGAACCCTGGGGAACCGGCAATATTCAACTGCTTGGTTAGAACTCTCACTTCGCCCAAAAACCCGTCAGCTCGCAGTTCCATTAGTTTCAGATCCTTGAGTTCATCCATTCGCTTCCGAACACTTTGGATTTGCTTCTTTAGTTCTGGCAATCTCTGCTTTGCAAAGTACCGCTGAGAAAGTCGCCTAACTTCGATCAACGCGTAAGCCGAAAAAACGCAACCGACGTAGCCCAATACGATCCCTAGAAATCCCCAGAAACTTGGAACGTCAAGCTCGCCACCAACAACAAACAGCTCTGGCTCTAGTCGAAAGGATATCACTCCCAACACAATCGGCGTCAAAACAATAAAGAAGAGTATTTTCATTGGAATTTACTATTTCAATCAAAGTCATATGACGGCCATATATTCGCCATCTCCACCTCTCTGACAAGCAGGTTTATTTGATTGTCACATCGACAACAAAAAAAACCCGCTTACGCGGGGGCCTTTATCTCTCTCCTAGGACGGGTCCGATCAGAGACCGGTGCTCACGTCGATGGTGTTACCCTCCTCCAGGGTCACATATGTTTTTTTGACATCTGTAAAGCCCCAAGCGCGGGACAAGGCCGAAGGCCGCCGCGCCAGCGACTGCCCGTCCCGGCGGGCTGGCGCTTTGGGGACATTTGCGCCTCGCTATGATTTCGGATGTAATTGGCACCATAAAGCGCACTGATCAGGCGTGACAGCGCCATCCCACAGGCAGTCGCTGGCGCGGCTTGTGCTCTTATCCGAGGGAGCGCCTGCGGCATAGCGGCTCAGACTCCACAGCGGTCCTCTGCTTGAGTTTGATATGGCCCAGCACCTCGCGAAATGCGCGGTGTTTGGGTTTGCCTTCCAGATAGTCCGCCAGTTTGAGCAGGTTGATCGGGTGCTTCGCGATCAACGCCTCGATCCGCTGCACGGCCTCGTCCAACTCATAGTGATCCACGTACTGACAGGCCACCTGCGTGGGCGTCAGCAGGCAGTAATCCTGCGGGCGTTTCTCAGTATAGCGCGCGATGTCGAAGGGCGACGCGCCGAGGGCGTGGAACTTGGGGATGTGCACCCGCATATCGGCCTCGGCGTGCTCCAACACCGTGCCCGAGGTCTGGCGAAACCCCAGCAGACCAAGCTTGCCCACTACATGCTTGCGCATCGCCGGAGAAATCATGTCCACATCCGCCCGGTCATATTTCAAATCATCAAAAACCGACAACAAACCCAGCTTTTCATCGGCGATCTGAAAATAAGGCTCAGCGCTGAACGCCCGCATTTGATCCAGAACCTGCGCACGCACCGCTTCAGGGTCCGAAACGAAATCGGCCCCGGCGGGTTGAACCGCCGAGGCCGTGAATGCTCGCAGTAAGCGTCGAATCAAAGACCGGTGCTCACGTCGATTGTGTTGCCCTCTTCCAGGGTCACATATGCTTTTTTGACGTCTTTCCGACGGCCCAGCTGGCCGCGGAACCGCTTGACTTTGCCTTTGGTCACGGTGGTGTTCACCGCTTTGACCTTCACACCAAACAGCGCCTCAACGGCCTCTTTGATCTGCGGCTTGTTGCTGTCGATCGCCACTTCAAAGACAACCGCGCCGTTTTCGGACGCCATGGTCGACTTTTCGGTGATGATCGGCTTGCGGATCACGTCGTAGTGTTCTGCCTTCGCGCTCATTTCAGACGAGCCTCCAGTGCTTCGACAGCCGCTTTGGTGAGCACCAGGGTGTCACGCTTGAGGATGTCATAGACGTTTGCGCCCATCGACGGCAGGATATCCAGGCCTTCGATGTTCTTGGACGCTTTCAGGAACCCTTCGTTCACGGTCGCGCCGTCGATGACCAGAGCGCGTTTCCAGCCCAGGTTTGCAACCTGTTTGGCCAGAGCGGCGGTCTTGCCTTCGGCTTCGGCGTTCTCGATCACAACCAGTTCACCTGCCTTGGCTTTAGCCGACAGAGCGTGGCGCAGGCCGAGCTTGCGGAACTTCTTGGGCAGGTCGTGGCCGTGCGAGCGCACGACGGGGCCTTTGTAGATACCACCACCACGGAAGATCGGCGCGTTGCGGTCACCATGGCGTGCGCCACCGGTGCCCTTCTGGCGATAGATCTTCTTGGTCGAGTAGCTGGTTTCCGAGCGGGTCTTCACCTTGTGGGTGCCGGCCTGCGCGTTGTTGCGCTGCCAACGGACCACACGGTGCAGGATGTCCGCGCGCGGCTCGAGACCGAACAGATCGGCGTTCAGCTCGATGTCGCCGGCTTTGCCGCCGTCCAGTTTGATTACATCAAGTTTCATGCTTCACCACCTTCCGCGGGAGCTTCTTCCGCAGGTGCTTCGGTTGCAGCCGATTTCACAGCAGCCGGGAAAGGCAGGCCTTCCGGTGCTTTCTTCTTCACGGCGTCCTTGACGGTGACCCAGCCCGATTTCGGTCCAGGAACGGCGCCTTTGATGAAGACCAGGTTCCGGTCGGCGTCGGTTTTGACAACTTCCAGGTTCTGAGTGGTAACACGGGCAGCACCCATGTGACCGGCCATCTTCTTGCCTTTGAACACTTTGCCCGGGTCCTGACACTGACCGGTCGAACCGTGCGAACGGTGGCTGATCGAAACACCGTGCGAGGCGCGCAGACCACCAAAGTTCCAACGCTTCATCGCACCGGCAAAGCCTTTGCCGATCGAGGTGCCCGAAACGTCAACCTTCTGACCTTCCAGGAAGTGTTCTGCCGAAATCTCGGCGCCCACATCAATCAGGCCATCTTCGGAGACGCGGAACTCGGCCAGCTTACGCTTGGGCTCAACCTTCGCAGCGGCATAGTGACCGCGCATGGCTTTCGAGGTGCGTTTTGCCTTGGCAGCACCGGCGCCCAGCTGAACGGCTGTGTAGCCGTCTTTGTCAGCAGTACGCTGTGCAACAACCTGCAGGTTGTCCAGGTGAAGAACGGTTACAGGGATCTGTTTGCCGTCTTCCATGAACAGGCGGGTCATGCCAACTTTTTTTGCGATAATACCAGAGCGCATAATCTATACCCTCCGATCTTACGACTGCAGCTTGATCTCGACGTCCACACCAGCTGCGAGGTCGAGCTTCATCAGCGCGTCAACGGTCTGGGGGGTCGGATCAACGATGTCCAAGAGACGCTTGTGCGTGCGGATCTCGAACTGGTCGCGGGATTTCTTGTCAACGTGAGGGCCACGGAGAACCGTGAACTTCTCAATCTTGTTCGGCAGCGGGATCGGGCCGCGCACGTTCGCGCCGGTCCGCTTGGCAGTGTTGACGATCTCTTGCGTGCTGGCATCCAGAACGCGATAGTCAAATGCCTTCAGCCGAATACGGATATTTTGGCTTTGCATATTAACAGCCTTTTATCAGGCGTTGAGGTTGAGAGGAGGACAGACGCGCATCGCCAACCCTCTTCGAACCCAAAAGGCGGGAATCACCCCGCCTTGACGTTCTTGTCGAGAACTCGCGCGTATTAGTGGGGTTGTTGGGGTTTGGCAAGGGGTTTGTTGGCTTTGTCCCACCTCAAAGAGCGACACGACCCAGTACCAAAAACTAATCTTCAGGACCAACTTCGCAACAAGAATGCGCTAAAGAACTATGGGCGAGGTGTACAGCCTACACGCGACAATTGAGCATTCAGAGAAAACCGACTTGGTCTGGAAGGTTTTCACCCCACGCTACAGTGAATACGCTGGTTGACGACACAGGTTCTGGACGTGCTTTAGCGCTTCAGATTCTGTTAGGCTGCTCGGCAAGCCGGACGTCAAACCGCTTACGCTCGCGGCTAAACTCACTGATATCACAGTCGACTTCCTGGTCGTCGTCACTAAGGATCGCAGCACGCATGTCCTCCAGATCCTTGCTGTGAAGGATTTGCGTTCCATAGTTCAAGAATTCAAAACCTAACATGATTTCCTCCTGATTGCGTCAACGGATCGGCCTGAGTACGCCCCGCTTTTTGTTTCAGATCACATGTGGGTTTCCTGTCTTTGGGTGAGGTGGAGTTTGGATTAAGAAACCTCAATCCGTTTTGCCCTTAACGACAGCGAACTTTCCAAGCGTCATCTCGGTTCGAACACGTTTAGGCCCACCTCGGAACCGTATTGCTCAAACGAAAAAGGGCGTCCCGAGGGACGCCCTTTCCGTCTGATCATTCGCTTGCGCGAGTTATTCAGTGATTTTCGACACAACGCCGGCGCCGACGGTGCGGCCGCCTTCGCGGATCGCGAAGCGCAGGCCCTGCTCCATCGCGATCGGTGCGATCAGCTCAACGCCGAACGACACGTTGTCGCCAGGCATGACCATCTCGGTGCCTTCCGCCAGGGTCACGGTGCCGGTCACGTCAGTTGTACGGAAGTAGAACTGCGGACGGTAGTTCGCGAAGAACGGGGTGTGACGACCGCCTTCTTCCTTGGTCAGGATATAGGCTTCAGCTTCGAACTTGGTGTGCGGTGTAACCGAACCCGGCTTACACAGAACCTGGCCACGCTCAACGCCGTCACGGTCAACACCACGCAGCAGGGCACCGATGTTGTCGCCTGCTTCACCGCGGTCCAGCAGCTTGCGGAACATTTCAACGCCGGTGCAGGTGGTTTTAGAAGTGTCACGGATGCCGACGATTTCAATCTCGTCGCCAACATTGATCACGCCACGCTCAACACGACCGGTCACAACGGTACCACGGCCCGAAATCGAGAACACGTCTTCGATCGGCATCAGGAACGGCTGGTCAACAGCACGCTCGGGGGTGTCGATATACTCATCAACAGCCGCCATCAGTTCCTTGATTTTCTCTTCGCCGATTTCCGGGTTGTTGCCTTCCATCGCGGCCAGAGCCGAACCTGCGATGATCGGAATATCGTCGCCGGGGTATTCATACGAAGACAGCAGCTCGCGGATTTCCATTTCCACCAGTTCCAGCAGCTCTTCGTCGTCAACCTGGTCCACTTTGTTCATGAACACGACCATCTTCGGGATGCCAACCTGGCGGCCCAGCAGGATGTGCTCACGCGTCTGCGGCATCGGGCCGTCAGCGGCGTTCACAACCAGGATCGCACCGTCCATCTGGGCAGCACCGGTGATCATGTTCTTGACGTAGTCGGCGTGGCCGGGGCAGTCGACATGCGCATAGTGGCGGTTGTCGGTCTCGTATTCCACGTGGGCGGTCGAGATGGTGATGCCGCGCGCTTTCTCTTCCGGCGCACCGTCAATCTGGTCATACGCTTTGAAGTCACCGAAATACTTGGTGATTGCTGCGGTCAGCGTCGTCTTGCCGTGGTCAACGTGGCCAATCGTGCCGATGTTGACGTGCGGTTTTGTACGCTCAAACTTTTCCTTTGCCATGATGGCCTCCTTTTTCGGTAATGAAGGGAGCCCCTGACCGGAGCTCCCTCAAATCTTCGCTTATGCGTATTTCGCCTGGATCTCGTCCGAGATGTTCTGCGGAACCGGATCGTAGTGGTCGAACTGCATGGTGAACTGGGCACGGCCCGACGACATCGAACGCAGAGTGTTGATGTAGCCGAACATGTTCGCCAGCGGAACGAACGCGTCGATCGCGATCGCGTTGCCGCGCGGTTCCTGACCAGACACCTGGCCACGACGCGAGGTCAGATCGCCGATGATACCGCCGGTGTATTCTTCCGGGGTGATCACTTCGACCTTCATGATCGGTTCCAGCAGTTTCGCGCCAGCTTTGCGCATGCCTTCACGCATACACATACGGGCCGCGATTTCGAACGCCAGAACGCTCGAGTCAACGTCGTGGAACTTACCGTCCAGCAGGGCAACCTTGAAGTCGATCACAGGGAAGCCAGCCAGCGGGCCGCTATCCATGACCGAGTTGATGCCTTTTTCAACACCTGGGATGTATTCCTTCGGAACGGCACCACCAACGATGCGGCTTTCGAACGAATACCCTTCGCCCGGCTCGGTCGGCTGGATTTCCAGCTTAACTTCGCCGAATTGACCCGAACCACCCGACTGTTTCTTGTGGGTGTAGGTGTGCTCGACCGGCATCGAGATGGTTTCGCGATAGGCCACCTGCGGTGCACCAATGTTCGCTTCAACCTTGAACTCACGCTTCAGACGGTCAACCAGGATGTCCAGGTGAAGTTCGCCCATGCCCTTCATGATGGTCTGACCCGATTCCAGGTCAGTTTCCACGCGGAAGGACGGGTCTTCAGCGGCCAGACGGGCCAGACCCTGGGACATCTTCTCTTGGTCGCCCTTGGTTTTGGGCTCCACCGCGATCTCGATCACCGGATCGGGGAAGGTCATGGTTTCCAGAACCACAGGCTCTTTCGCATCACACAGGGTGTCACCGGTGGTGGTGTCTTTCAGACCCGCCAGCGCGATGATGTCGCCTGCAAACGCTTCTTCGATCTCTTCCCGGTTGTTCGAGTGCATCATCATCATACGACCGATGCGCTCTTTCTTGCCTTTGGTCGAGTTCAGGATCGAGTCACCCTTGTTCATGGTGCCTGAGTAGATCCGGGTGAAGGTCAGCGAGCCAACGAAGGGGTCGTTCATGATTTTGAACGCCAGACCCGAGAAGGCCATGTTGTCATCGGCACGACGGGCGATGTCACGAACTTCGTCCTCGTCGCCAGGCTTAAAGCCCATGTAATCAACAACGTCCAGCGGGCTGGGCAGATAGTCGATCACAGCGTTGAGCAGCGGCTGAACGCCTTTGTTCTTGAACGCCGAACCACCCAGAACCGGAACGAACGCGATGTCCAAGGTGCCTTTGCGCAGCAGGGCGCGCAGGGTCTCAACGTCGGGCTCATTGCCTTCCAGGTATTCCATCATCGCGTCGTCGTCCATTTCGACGGCCGCTTCGATCATCTTGCCACGCCATTCGTCAGCCATGTCTTTCAGGCTGTCGCGGATCGGAGCTTTGATCCAGCTTGCGCCCAGATCTTCGCCCTGCCACAGCCACTCTTCCATGGTGACCAGGTCGATCAGACCTTCCAACTCGGACTCGGCGCCGATCGGAATACCAACCGGAACAGCGCGTGCGCCGGTGCGGTCTTCGATCATGCGAACGCAGTTGAAGAAGTCTGCGCCGATCTTGTCCATCTTGTTGACGAAAACCATACGCGGAACCTTGTAACGATCAGCCTGACGCCACACGGTTTCGGTCTGGGGTTCAACACCGGCGTTTGCGTCCAGAACGCAGACGGCACCGTCGAGAACCGCCAGCGAGCGTTCGACTTCGATGGTGAAGTCAACGTGGCCGGGGGTGTCGATGATGTTCAGGCGGTGCTTGGGGGTATCGGCGGTCTGACCGTCTTCGGTGCGTTCCCAGAAGGTGGTGGTCGCAGCCGAAGTGATGGTGATGCCGCGTTCCTGCTCCTGCTCCATCCAGTCCATGGTGGCTGCACCATCGTGCACCTCACCGATGTTGTGGGATTTACCAGTGTAATACAGGATACGCTCCGAGCAGGTGGTCTTACCTGCGTCGATGTGCGCCATGATACCGAAGTTACGGTATAGTTCTAGCGGATATTCGCGTGCCATTTTTGATAAGCCTCTGAATTACCAACGGTAGTGGCTGAAGGCTTTGTTCGCCTCGGCCATCTTGTGGGTGTCTTCGCGCTTCTTCACGGCGGTACCGCGGGACTGTACAGCGTCCAGCAGCTCACCGGCGAGGCGTTCTTCCATGGTGTTTTCGTTACGGCCACGGGCAGCAGTGATCAGCCAGCGGATGGCCAGTGCTTCGCGGCGCTCGGGGCGGACTTCGACCGGAACCTGATAGGTCGCACCACCAACCCGGCGCGAGCGAACCTCGACCGACGGTTTGATGTTGTCGAGCGCTTCGTGGAACACTTCGACAGGGGCGCGCTTGATCTTGTTCTCAACGCGGTCAAAGGCGTTGTAAACGATGCGCTCTGCGACCGACTTCTTGCCGTCGATCATCAGGTTGTTCATGAATTTGGTCAGTACCTTGTCGCCAAATTTGGCGTCAGGCAGGACTTCGCGTTTTTCGGCGGCGTGACGACGTGACATATCAGCCTCTCCTTCTTACTTGGGACGCTTCGCGCCGTATTTCGAACGGCGTTGCTTACGGTCTTTGACGCCCTGAGTATCCAGAACACCGCGCAGGATGTGGTAACGCACACCGGGAAGGTCTTTCACACGGCCGCCACGGATCAGAACAACCGAGTGTTCCTGCAGGTTGTGGCTTTCACCGGGGATGTACGAGATCACCTCGAACCCGTTGGTCAGGCGCACCTTGGCAACCTTACGCATAGCCGAGTTCGGTTTCTTCGGTGTGGTGGTGTACACGCGGGTGCAGACGCCGCGTTTCTGCGGGCACTGCTCCAGGTGCATGGACTTCGAGCGTTTTACTTTGGGCTGCCGCGGCTTGCGGATCAGCTGTTGAATAGTTGGCATTCCGGTTTCTTCCCCGTTTTGCAACACACATGACATGCACGCGGGTTGCGTGCGGTTAAATTTGCTGCACTCATGCGTCCACAAGCGCAAAATCCGCGAGCGTTCCCATTCCGAGGTGAACGTCGCGGTTGGTTATCAGAGGGCGCGAACGGCAAAATTGTCCGGGCCTTGACCAGTTCATTACTGAAATCGGTTTTGGGGCGGCCCCCGGTACCGAGATGACGCGCGTAATAGGGGGAGTCGGGGCAAGTGTCAACAGCCCGGCATTTACAGGGTAGTCCCCACCAGCTCGTACCCTGCGCGTCTTTCGGTTGCCGCGAGTCTAAAGCAACGCCATAGTGGCCGGAAGAGCGAAAATAACAGGTTCTCAATGCAAGTCATCGGACTGTGCCGTTTCTCGTTTCCGGCCTTGGGCAGCTTTCAGATCGAACATGAAACGATCGAAGAGCGGCGGCACCATCTGTACAATCCAGACCGGCTGGAAGAACGGTTCCGCCTGTTCGAATCCTCGACCCTGCCGTGTTTCCGCGAACAGACGGATGAGGATTTTGTGCTTCTGATCGTGACAGGCGACTGTCTGCCCAAACAGGCGCGCGACCGGCTGCATGATCTGACAGCAGATGTGAAACAGGTTCAGATTATTTCCAAGCCTGCCGATAGCGGGTTGAAGACGCGGCAAGTGATGCGTGAGGTCCTGAACAAGGCCCGCACAGACCCGGATCAGCCCTGCATTCAGTTCCGGCATGATGATGACGATGCCGTATCCGTTGATCTGGTTGAACGCCTGCGCATCGCCATCCACGAAGGCCGCGGCCTGGTCCAAACTCATTCAACTGTTGCCGTGGATTTTTGCCAAGGGTTTCTGGCGCGTTGTGATGCAGATGGTATTCAAGCCGCGCGTGTTTTTATCAATCAATTGGGCGTCGGACTGGGTATGTATGTTGCTGGCGGCTGCGACAAAGCAATCATTAGCTATACCCATAACAAGATCGGGCGGTCGATGCCCGTGATCTCATACGGGGACGCGCCGATGTGGGTGCGGACGCTGCATGGATTTAATGACTCTCCTCACGCCCGCAAGAACAAGGTCGACCTGCAGCCTCTGACCCCCGAGATGGAAGGTGAGTTTATCGCCCGCTACGCCATTGATCAGGAGGTCGTGCGCAAGGTGCATGGCGCAGCATGACGCGCCCGACCTCCATGCCGGTCATTGGCCTGTGCCGGTTTTCCTACCCCGCCATTGGTGGTTTTCAGGTCCAGCATGAGACAACCGAGGATCGGCGGCGCTACCTCTATGCTCCTGCACGTCTTGAAGAGAGGTTTCGTTTGTTCGAAGCCTCGACCCTGCCCTGTTTCCGAAACCAAACGGATCAAGAGTTTCAACTGCTGATCCTGATCGGGGACTGCCTGCCCAAACCCGCCCATGATCGTCTGCGTGATCTGACCGCTGGAATGTCGCAAGTGCGGATCATACAAAAACCCCCTGCCCGACACCGGCGTTTGATGAAAGAGCTTCTAAACAACGCCCGCACCGACCCGAACCAAGCGTGCCTGCAATTTCGCCATGACGACGATGATGCCGTCTCGGTAGATTTTGTGGAGCGTCTGCGCCAAGCCGCTCAGGATTGCGCCGGTTTGATGCAAACTCATGAGACTGTGGGGATCGACTTCAATTGCGGGTATCTTGCGCGCATGAGTGCGGATGGCGTGCAGGCCGCAATGGTGCATCGGCCTCTGGTCACTGCTGGCTTGGGTATGTATGTGCGCGGTCGAAGCTCTGCCACCATCATGAGCTATACCCATAACCGGCTGGGTCGCATCATGTCGGTCGTCAGCTATCCGGACGCTCCAATGTGGGTGCGCAGCCTGAACGGGTTCAACGATTCACCTGCCACACGCAATGCGCAGATCGAATTGAAACCTTTGGACACGGCCCACGAAGCAGAGTTTCGCACCCGCTTTGCCATCGACATACAGACCGTGCGGCGCGTTCACACCTCGGGCTGACGCGCACGCGTCCGAAACAGCGTAAACAGGCCCGAGCCAACCACAAGCATCGCACCCATCATGGTAATCGCATCCGGCCAGTCCCCAAAGACCAGCCAGCCCAACCCAAGCGCCCACAGTAAACCGGTATAACGAAACGGCGCGACGAATCCGACCTCACCGACCCGCATCACCATGACACTGCACAAATAGGCAACCAGAACGAAAATTGAAGCCGAAACAACCAATCCACCCGTGGCGACAGAGACCGGCACCCATCCTTCAAAGATCGATACAATCGCGGCCGTCGCCGTGATCGAGAATGACGTCGCAAGCGTAACGACCATCGAAGGCACCTCGGCCGACATTCGGCGCGTAATTAGGTCTCGCGCAGTGACCGAAAGCACCGCAACCAACGCATAGATCGCGTAAAGGTCAAACCCCTCGGGGCCGGGCCGAACGATCAGCAGCATCCCGGCAAACCCCATCGCAATCGCCACCATGCGCCGCCAGCCGATTGCTTCGTGAAAGAACAACGCGGCCCCAAGCGTTACCGTGAGGGGCAAGACCTGCAAAACCGCCGTCACATTCGCCAAAGGCATATGTTTCAACGCAGTCAAAAAGAAGAAGGTTGCTGACAGCTCCGCCACACAGCGCAGGGCAATCAACCATCTGTCATGCCGTGGAAATCGTAGATGAAACGCGCCCAGATGCCGGGCCAACAGATAGACAAGCGACGTCGCCAACAATCCACGTAAGGCAATCAACTGAAACAGCGGCAGATCCTGCAAGGCGACCTTCACCAGCGTGTCATTGATGGTAAAGGCCATCATGCTGCCCATCATCAGCAGCGCGCCTTTCAGGTTCGGGGTCATGAAAAACTGTCCAGTCTCGATTCAATCTCGCTATTGGCTCAGCAGCCCGAAAAAATGTCAATTCCCAGCAATATCTTGGAGGGTACCCAGGTCCTTTTCAAAGATGTCTGGAAGGCCTCCAAGCCAGTCCTTGAGCCGGCATTCCTAATTTCAAAGACCAGTGCATTGGGCCAAGGGCTACACGAGCGAGCACTGGCGTTGAACAATTTGTTTTCGATATCTTTGCTGTATTGCCCCCTTAAACCTGCAAAGTGCCGAACGCTCATCGCATGAAAACAAAAAAGGCCCCGCGAAACTGCGGGGCCCCTCCTATTCGTAAACTGCAAGCCTTACTCGCGGCTTTCCGGGGTTTCCACCAGAACGTCCAACTCGTCGCCCACCATGTCGTCGTCGAAGGTCGGAGCTGCCAGGGCAGCGGCGGCTTCGGCCTCTTCCCGGCGGGCTTCGATCACGACGTTGTCGCGCGATTGCGCCACCTGACGCACGGCCTGAGTTGCCCCACCTGTACCGGCGGGGATCAGACGACCGACGATGACGTTCTCTTTCAGGCCAACCAGCTTGTCCTTCTTGCCCTGCACGGACGCTTCGGTCAGCACGCGGGTGGTTTCCTGGAACGACGCCGCCGAGATGAACGAACGCGTTTGCAGCGAGGCTTTGGTGATCCCCAGAAGGATCGGCTCGCCCTGTGCCGGACGACCACCGCGGGCGATGGTCTTCTCGTTGGCCGCGTCGAACTCCTGCTTGTCCACATGCTCGCCTTTCAGCAGGGTGGTGTCGCCTGAATCCAGGATCTCCCACTTCTGCAGCATCTGGCGCACGATGACCTCGATGTGCTTGTCGTTGATCTTCACGCCCTGCAAACGATAGACGTCCTGCACCTCGTCAATCATGTAATCCGCCAGCGCTTCGACACCCATGATGGACAGGATGTCATGCGGAGCCGGGTTGCCGTCCATCAGGTATTCACCCTTCTGGATGAAGTCCCCTTCGGCGACCGGGATGTGCTTGCCCTTGGGCACCATGTACTCGATGGTCTCCATGGACTCGTCCGCCGGTTCGATGCTGATGCGGCGCTTGTTCTTGTAGTCGCGGCCAAAGCGCACGTAACCATCGGCTTCTGCGATGATCGCGTGATCTTTCGGACGACGCGCTTCGAACAGTTCGGCCACACGCGGCAGACCACCGGTGATGTCCTTGGTCTTGGCACCTTCACGCGGGATACGCGCGACAACGTCACCGGCTTCGACGGTTTGACCGTCTTCAACCGACAGGATCGCATCCACCGACATCGGATAGTGAACCGGGTTGCCCGCATCGTTGCGGACTGGCTCGCCATCTTCACCGACCAGAATGATCTCGGGCTTGAGGTCGCTGCCTTTGGGGGCCGCGCGCCAGTCGATCACGATCTTCTGGGTCATACCAGTTGCGTCGTCGGTCTCGTCACGGACAGCAAGGCCCGAAACAAGGTCGACATATTTCGCGGTACCGGCTTTCTCGGCGATGATCGGCAGAGTGTAGGGATCCCATTCGAACAGCTTGTCGCCACGGGCAACCTTGGTGCCGTCCTTGACGAACAGCTTCGAGCCGTAGCCCAGCTTGTGGTTGGCACGCTCTTCGCCGTGTTCGTCCTTGATCACCAGCTTCATGTTTCGGCCCATGACCAGGCTTTCGCCTGCGGCATTGACCAGAATCTGCGGGTTCTCGAAGGAAACGACACCGTCCTGGCTGGCTTCCTGGAACGACTGCTGACCACCTTGCGCAACACCACCAATGTGGAAGGTCCGCATGGTCAGCTGTGTACCGGGTTCACCGATCGACTGCGCGGCGATGATGCCGACAGCTTCACCTGTGTTCACCATGGTACCGCGGGCTAGGTCACGACCGTAGCAGGTTGCACAGACGCCTTCCTCGGACTCACAGGTCAGAGGCGAGCGGATGCGCATCGACGCAACACCGGCTTCGTCGATGGTGTCCGCCATACGTTCGTCGATCAGCTGACCTGCAGCCACGATCACCTCATCGGTGCCCGGACGCAGAACATCATCAGCCGCGACACGACCCAGCACCCGCTCAGCCAGCGAGGCGACAACCTCACCGTCGTTCACGGCTGCTTCGGCAGTGATCGCACGCTCGGTGCCACAGTCGATCTCACGAACGATACAGTCTTGTGCCACGTCCACCAGACGACGGGTCAGGTAACCCGAGTTCGCCGTTTTCAGAGCGGTATCCGACAGACCCTTACGAGCACCGTGGGTCGAGTTGAAGTACTCGAGAACGGTCAGACCTTCTTTAAAGTTCGAGATGATCGGCGTCTCGATGATGTCACCGTTCGGCTTGGCCATCAGGCCGCGCATGCCGCCCAGCTGTTTCATCTGAGTGACCGAGCCACGCGCACCGGAGTGGGCCATCATGTAGACCGAGTTTGGTTCCTGTTCGGAGCCGTCCTCGGCCCGATCTGACGAAGAGATCGTGCTCATCATCGCATCAGTGACGCGGTCGTTACACTTCGACCAGGCATCGACAACTTTGTTGTACTTTTCGCCCTGAGTGATCAGGCCGTCCATGTACTGCTGTTCAAAGTCTTTCACCTGACCGCGGGTGTCATCAACGATGCCCCACTTGTCGTCCGGAATGACCATGTCGTCCTTACCGAACGAGATGCCCGCCTTGAACGCTTCTTTGAAGCCCATCGACATGATCTGGTCACAGAAAATGACTGACTCTTTCTGACCGCAGTAGCGGTAGACGGTGTCGATCACCTGCTGCACTTCTTTCTTCCGCAGCAGGCGGTTGACCAACTCGAACGGCGCTTTGTTGTTCATCGGCAGCAAGGCACCCAGACGCAGACGGCCCGGAGTGGTTTCATACCGCTTTTGAACTTCGTTGCCTTCGTCGTCGATCTGCGTGATCCGCGCAGTGATTTTCGAGTGCAGGTGCACCTCACCGGCGTCCAGCGCGTGCTGAACTTCTTCGATCGACCCAAAGACCTTGCCTTCGCCCGGCATGCCTTCGCGTTCCAGGGTCACATAGTAGAGACCCAGGATCATATCCTGCGACGGAACGATAATCGGCGCGCCGTTTGCAGGCGACAGCACGTTATTGGTCGACATCATCAGAACACGCGCTTCCAGCTGGGCCTCAAGGCTCAGCGGGACGTGAACGGCCATCTGGTCCCCGTCGAAGTCGGCGTTAAAGGCCGAACAGACCAGCGGGTGCAGCTGGATGGCTTTACCTTCGATCAGGACCGGCTCGAACGCCTGAATGCCAAGACGGTGCAGCGTCGGCGCACGGTTCAGCATGACAGGATGTTCGCGGATCACCTCGTCGAGGATATCCCACACTTCGGGACGCTCTTTTTCGACCAGTTTCTTCGCCTGTTTCACGGTCGAAGACAGACCCTTGGCTTCAAGGCGCGAATAGATGAACGGCTTGAACAGCTCCAGCGCCATCTTCTTGGGCAAGCCACACTGGTGCAGCTTGAGTTCCGGACCAGTCACAATGACCGAACGGCCCGAGAAGTCGACGCGCTTACCCAGAAGGTTCTGACGGAAGCGACCCTGTTTCCCTTTCAGCATGTCCGACAGCGATTTAAGCGGGCGCTTGTTAGCGCCGGTGATCACGCGGCCACGACGGCCGTTGTCGAACAGAGCATCCACGGATTCCTGCAGCATCCGCTTTTCGTTGCGGACGATGATGTCAGGCGCGCGCAGCTCGATCAGACGCTTCAGACGGTTGTTCCGGTTGATGACGCGGCGATACAGATCGTTCAGATCCGAGGTCGCGAAACGGCCACCATCCAGCGGAACCAGCGGACGCAGTTCCGGCGGAATGACCGGGATCACGGTCATCACCATCCATTCGGGCCGGTTGCCCGACTCGAGGAAGGATTCAACAACCTTCAGACGCTTGATGATCTTCTTGGGCTTCAGCTCGCCGGTTGCTTCGGCCAGATCAGCGCGCAGCTGCTCGGCTTCGGCTTCCAGATCGATCTGGGCAAGCATCTCACGGATGGCTTCGGCACCGATATTCGCGGTGAACGCGTCCATGCCATAGGCATCCTGAGCGTCCATGTACTCTTCTTCGGTCAGCATCTGGCCATAGGTCAGGTCGGTCAGACCCGGCTCGATGACGACATAGTTTTCAAAGTACAGAACGCGTTCCAGATCGCGCAGCGTCATGTCCAGCATCAGACCGATCCGGGACGGCAGCGATTTCAGGAACCAGATATGCGCAACGGGCGCGGCCAGTTCGATGTGGCCCATACGCTCACGGCGAACTTTCTGCAGAGTGACTTCCACACCGCATTTCTCGCAGACAACGCCGCGATACTTCATCCGCTTATATTTGCCGCACAGACATTCGTAATCTTTGATCGGGCCAAAGATACGAGCGCAGAACAGACCGTCACGTTCGGGCTTGAACGTCCGGTAGTTGATGGTTTCGGGTTTCTTGATCTCGCCATAGGACCAAGACAGAATCCGCTCGGGCGACGCCAGCGAGACCTTGATCTCGTCGAAGACCTTCGGGGGCGTCAGCGGGTTAAACGGGTTGTTGGTGATTTCCTGGTTCATTTGTTACCTCAAATCTTGCGGAAGGGGGGACGGGAGAAAGGGCAGCGCCCTCACTCCTCAACCTCCGCATCCAGGAGTTCCATATTCAGGCCGAGGCCACGGACTTCTTTAACCAGAACGTTGAACGATTCCGGTACGCCCGCTTCAAAGTTATCCTCGCCCTTGACGATCGACTCATAGACCTTGGTCCGGCCGGCGACGTCATCCGATTTCACCGTCAGCATCTCCTGCAGGGTGTAGGCGGCGCCATAAGCTTCCAGAGCCCAGACTTCCATCTCACCAAAGCGCTGACCACCGAACTGCGCCTTACCGCCCAGCGGCTGCTGGGTCACCAGGCTGTACGGCCCGGTCGAACGCGCGTGGATTTTGTCGTCCACCAGGTGGTGCAGTTTCAGCAGGTACTTGATGCCCACGGTCACCGGACGCGCGAATTGCTCACCGGTACGACCGTCGAACAGAACCGACTGACCGCTTTCCGAGAAGCCTGCACGCACCAGCGCGTCGTTGACGTCCGCCTCTTTGGCGCCGTCGAAGACCGGGGTTGCGATCGGAACACCGCGGGTCACGTTGCCCGCAGCCTCGATCAGGCCATCCTCGTCCAGACCGGTGATGCCTTCTTCGTAGACATTCTCACCGTAAGCCAGCTTCATCGCTTCGCGCACCGGGGTCAGGTCGCCAGAGCGGCGGTATTCACCCAGAGCGTCATCGATGTTCAGACCCAGACCGCGCGCGGCCCAACCCATATGGGTTTCAAGGATCTGACCAACGTTCATACGCGAAGGCACACCCAGCGGGTTCAGACAGAAGTCGACCGGAGTACCATCGGCCAGGAACGGCATGTCTTCCATCGGAACAACCTTGGAGATCACACCTTTGTTCCCGTGACGACCGGCCATCTTGTCGCCCGGCTGCAGCTTGCGCTTCACGGCGATGAAGACTTTGACCATCTTCATCACACCCGGCGGCAGGTCGTCGCCACGGCGGACCTTTTCGACCTTGTCTTCAAAACGGGCGTCCAGAGCACGCTTTTGCACTTCGTACTGCTCGTTCAGAGCTTCGACGATCTGTGCGTCCTGCTCACCTTCCAGCGCCAGCTGCCACCACTGTCCACGGGTCAGGGTTTCCAGCAGGTCCTCGGTGATCACCGACCCTGCCTTGACGCCTTTCGGGCCTTTCACAGCGGTTTTACCCAGGATCAGGCCCTGTAGACGCGCATAGATGTTGCGGTCAAGGATTGCCAGCTCGTCGTCCCGGTCACGGGCCAGACGTTCAACTTCCTCACGCTCGATCTGCAGCGCACGTTCGTCTTTCTCGACGCCGTGACGGTTGAAGACGCGGACCTCAACGACCGTACCGTAGTCGCCCGGCTTCACGCGCAGCGAGGTGTCGCGCACGTCAGATGCTTTCTCACCAAAGATGGCGCGCAGCAGCTTTTCTTCCGGGGTCATCGGGCTTTCGCCCTTCGGAGTGATCTTGCCGACCAGAATATCGCCCGGCTCAACATCCGCACCGATGTAAACGATGCCCGCCTCGTCGAGGTTGCGCAGCGCTTCTTCACCAACGTTCGGGATGTCGCGGGTGATCTCTTCCGGGCCCAGCTTGGTATCACGGGCGGCGACTTCAAACTCCTCGATATGGACCGAAGTAAAGACGTCATCACGCGCGATACGTTCCGAAATCAGGATCGAGTCTTCGTAGTTGTAACCGTTCCACGGCATGAACGCGACAACCACGTTCTTACCCAGGGCCAGTTCACCCATATCAGTCGACGGACCGTCGGCAATGACCTCGCCCTTCTGGACGGTGTCACCCACCTTGATCAGCGGACGCTGGTTGATGCAGGTGTTCTGGTTCGAACGCTGGAACTTGCGCAGACGATAGATGTCAACGCCAGCGTCGCCCAGTTCCAGATCTTCGGTGGCGCGGATAACGATACGCTGGGCATCGACCTGGTCGATGATACCGGCGCGTTTCGCCTGAATCGCAGCACCCGAGTCGATCGCAACCTTTTCCTCGATCCCGGTACCGACCAGCGGTGCCTCGGCCCGCAGCAGCGGAACCGCCTGACGTTGCATGTTCGAGCCCATCAGAGCGCGGTTGGCGTCGTCATTTTCAAGGAACGGGATCAGCGATGCAGCGACCGATACCAGCTGTTTCGGGCTTACGTCGATCAGGTCCACATTCTCGCGCGGGGCGAGGGTGTAGTCACCGGCCTGACGGGTCGACACCAGATCGTTGATGAACTTGCCATCCGCATCCAGCGTCGCGTTCGCCTGCGCCACAGTGTGACGCATTTCCTCGGTCGCGGACATGTAATGAACCTCATCGGTCACCTCGGCGTCTTTGACGACGCGATACGGTGTTTCGATGAAGCCATACTTGTTCACGCGGGCAAAGGTGGCCAGCGAGTTGATCAGACCGATGTTCGGACCTTCAGGCGTTTCAATCGGGCACATCCGGCCATAGTGGGTCGGGTGTACGTCGCGCACCTCAAAGCCCGCACGTTCGCGCGTCAGACCACCGGGGCCAAGCGCCGAGAGACGGCGTTTGTGGGTGACCTCGGACAGCGGGTTGGTCTGGTCCATGAACTGCGACAGCTGCGACGAGCCGAAGAATTCGCGAACAGCAGCTGCAGCCGGTTTCGCGTTGATCAGATCCTGAGGCATCACGGTGTCGATCTCGACCGACGACATACGCTCTTTGATCGCGCGCTCCATGCGCAGCAGGCCAACACGGTACTGGTTTTCCATCAGTTCGCCGACCGAACGCACACGACGGTTGCCGAGGTGGTCGATATCGTCCACGTCGCCTTTGCCGTCACGCAGTTCAACCAGCGCTTTGATGCAGGCCACGATATCCTCGCGGCGCAGGGTGCGCAGGGTATCCGGCGCGTCCAGAGCCAGACGCATGTTCATTTTCACGCGTCCAACGGCGGACAGGTCATACCGCTCGCTGTCGAAGAACAGGGTGTCGAACAGAGCCGACGCAGCTTCGACGGTGGGCGGCTCACCCGGACGCATGACGCGGTAGATGTCCATGAGCGCGGTTTCGCGGCTCATGTTCTTGTCCTGAGCCATGGTGTTGCGCATGTAGGGGCCAACATTGACGTTGTCGATGTCCAGAACCGGAATGTCAGTGACGCCCGCGTCGATAAGCTCTTTCGCGGTGCCGCCGATCAGATCGCCGTCTTTGTCATATTCCAGCGTCAGCTCATCACCGGCTTCGACATAGATCGCACCGGTTTCTTCGTTGATGATGTCCTTGGCGACATACTTGCCGACGATGTTGTCGAAGGGCACCAACAGGTTGGTGACGCTGCCTTCGTCGATCAGTTTCTTGACCGCGCGCGGGGTGACTTTCTTGCCTGCTTCGGCAATCACTTCACCGGATTTCGCGTCGACCAGATCATAGGTTGGGCGGGTACCGCGTACGCGCTCGGGGAAGAATGGCGTGACCCAGCCTTTCTTCTTGTCCAGCTTGTAGGACACGGTGTTGTAGTAAGCATCCATGATCGCTTCCTGATCCAGACCCAGCGCATAGAGCAGGGTTGTCACAGGCAGTTTGCGACGACGGTCGATACGGGCGAATACGATGTCTTTGGCGTCGAACTCAAAGTCCAGCCAGCTGCCGCGATACGGGATGATGCGGCATGCAAACAACAACTTGCCCGAGGAATGGGTTTTACCTTTGTCGTGATCAAAGAACACACCGGGCGAACGGTGCATCTGAGACACGATCACACGCTCGGTGCCGTTCACGATGAACGTCCCGTTCGGCGTCATCAGGGGCATATCGCCCATGAACACGTCCTGTTCCTTGATGTCTTTGACCGATTTCGCGCCAGTGTCCTCGTCGACATCAAACACGATCAGACGCAGAGTGACCTTTAGCGGCGCGCTGTAGGTCATGTCGCGCTGCATGCACTCTTCGACGTCGTATTTGGGTTTTTCCAGATCGTATTTCACAAACTCCAGAACGGAGGTTTCGTTGAAATCCTTGATCGGGAAAACCGACTGAAACACGCCTTTGATGCCTTCGCCGTCTGTGGGCTGTTCAGCATCACCGGAGCGCAGGAAAAGATCATAAGAAGATTTCTGCACCTCAATGAGGTTCGGCATTTCCAAAACTTCACGGATTTTGCCGTAATATTTACGAAGACGTTTCTGGCCAAGGAACGTTTGAGCCATGTCAGATGTCACCTTTCGATGTTCTCAGCGGGCAAAGACACCGTCGGGCCCCGGCATCTTGCACAATCGAGACAACACGTCCGGATCAATTCGTGGCCACCGTCCCGAAGGCGGCCTCCCGATCCGAAAACCGTGTCTTAGAAAACACCCCACATCCTGAGGTCCTTTCTAAGACAGGTTCGGCTGGACCCGGATTTCTCCGGACCCAGCCAAATTTCCAGGCACATCAGTGATGTGCCAGCGGACTGACTTAGGCCAGTTCGACCTCGGCGCCAGCTGCTTCCAGCTTGCCTTTGATCTCTTCGGCTTCGGCTTTGTCCACGCCTTCTTTGATCTTGCCGCCAGCTTCGACCAGCTCTTTGGCTTCTTTCAGGCCCAGACCGGTGATGCCGCGAACTTCTTTGATCACGTTGATTTTCGAAGCGCCGGCGTTCTTCAGAACGACGTCGAATTCGGTTTTTTCTTCCTCAGCTGCACCGCCGGCATCGCCAGCTGCGCCTGCGACCATGACGGCGCCGCCAGCTGCGGGCTCGATGCCGTACTCGTCTTTGAGGATGGTTTTCAGTTCTTGTGCTTCCAGCAGGGTCAGACCCACGATGCTTTCTGCGAGTGCTTTCAGATCAGCCATTGTATCAGCTCTTTCCGTTTACAGTGTGTGTTCCAACGTCAGGGAGTTTTCCCTACGCAGATCATTCAGTGCCAACCGCTTACGCAGCTTCCGCCTTCTCTTCGATGGTGGAAAGGATGCTTGCGATGTTGCTTGCAGGTGCGCCAATTGCGCCGGCGATGTTCGAAGCAGGCGCGCCAAGCATACCAGCGATCGTAGCAATAAGCTCTTCACGCGACGGCATTTTCGACACGGCTGTAACACCAGCCCGGTCCAGAGCGTTCTCACCCATCGCACCGCCAAGAATTTCGAACTTTTGGTTCTCTTTGGCGTAGTCCTCGGCCACTTTGGCTGCTGCCACAGGGTCCTCGGAATAGGTCAGAACGGTCATCCCTGTCAGCAGGTCGGCCATGTTTTCACACGGCTTACCCTCAAGGGCGATTTTGGCGAGCCTGTTCTTGGCAACACGCACGGAACCACCCGCGTCACGAGCACGTGCGCGAAGGTCCTGCATCTCGGCAACTGTCAGACCGGCGTAATGGGCAACCACTACGACGCCAGAGCTTTCGAAGATTTGGCCGAGTTCCTCGACCACTTTCTCTTTCTGGGCTCTATCCACAGTTCTCTCCAAGTTAGGGGCGATACCTCACCCCGGCTCATATTTGCCGCGGGCAAGCCCCCGGCGTTCAGGTCCGTTGTTACGGGATTGGCCAAAATGCGCCCGAGGGTGGGACCCTCAGAATTCTTTGGTCTTACCCGTCTCAGGCAGGAAATTAAGGGATCAGATGACACCACCCACCGTCTTGGACGAAACGAAAGAAAGCGCACGACGAATCGCACGCTTTGTTCCGCAGGTCTACTTAGGGCAGACGCGCCCAGTTTCCAAGAGGTAAATTGCACGTCCGCGCAATCAATCGCGCCTATCGTTAGCCTCTGCCACCTAAGCTAGAACCATTGACACAGGACTGACGCTCTTGTCTTGTCGGACGCGCCGACCACGCTCAGACAAACAGCACATAAACGCCAGACGATGCCGACACTCACGATTTCCGAATACGACATGGCATCGGGCTTCGCCAGTGAGTTTGCTCGACACCAACTAAACGACCGCATCACTGGCTTGGAATGCGTCTATCGCTCTCACGGGTTTCCAGGGTCCCGGCTAGTAATGAAGGTGGAAACACCGGGTCAGGACTTTGCCCTAAAGATTGATACGGTCTCACCTGAATCGGGGCGTCTGGGCAGAGAGTTCGAAACACTCAACCGGGTCTTCGACCATTTCAAAGGACACGAATCCGGCCGCGTCGTGCGGCCTGTTTTTTTAGCCCCCGGCGGCGCCTACATGGTGACTGAGTATATAGACCGACCCACCGCCGTCGATGTGATCTATAACAGCGACGATGACAAACAGGTTGCGCAGGTCTATCGCCGGGCCGGTGCCTGGCTGCATCATCTCCACAGCCTGCAGAACCCAGTTCAATACGCGTTCCGGCCCCGCTGGATGACCGACAACATCCGCGAATTGTCGACCTTGGTCCCGGATCATATCACTCCAATCAGCCAACCCATGGTCGACACGTTTCTGACCGAGGCCGCACGGCTGCGAAACCGGCCCGATCTGCGGGTGTTTTCGCACGGGGATTTCCACGGGCTCAATCTGATCATGGGTCAGGGCACCACCATCGGCCTCGACTTCACCGAAGCGCGCGACAAGCTGGCCGTCTACGACATCGTCGATTTTGTTAAAGCCGACATCTTTCGCAGCGCCACTCTGCAGGAGGTCGATCGGAGCGGTATGCTCAAGACCAACAAACAGATGTTCTTCAAACTCTACCGCCACCCAATCGATATCGAGATCCTGGATTGCTGCCTGCGTGGCCGCCTACTTAAGGACTGGCTACGCCTCTGGCGGCCAGACTTCATTTGCAGCCAGTTTGAAGAGCGCAAGCGCGACCTGTTAGAAGCTCGCCTGAAACAGATATTCCTGTAGCAGACAAAAAAACCCGGGCAGTTCGCACCACCCGGGTCTTAATACTGATGGCTAGATGCCGAGGGCTTATTCGCCCGACGCAGCTGCCACATCCAGTGTCACGCCGGGGCCCATGGTCGAGCTCAGCGCGATTTTCTTCATGTAAGTACCTTTAGCGCCCGACGGCTTGGCCTTAGCCACAGCCGAGATGAAGGCACGGACGTTTTCGACCAGCTTGGCTTCGTCAAACGACGCTTTGCCAACACCGGCGTGCACAACGCCGCCTTTTTCCGCTTTGAACTGAACTTCACCACCTTTGGCTGCTTCCACGGCCGCTTTCACGTCCATGGTCACGGTGCCAACTTTGGGGTTTGGCATCAGGTTGCGAGGGCCCAGAACTTTACCCAGACGGCCAACGATGGGCATCATGTCAGGGGTTGCAATGCAACGATCGAATTCGATGGTGCCGCCCTGGATGGTTTCCATCAGGTCTTCTGCGCCAACGATATCTGCGCCAGCTTCTTTTGCTTCGTCAGCCTTGGGGCCACGCGCAAATACCGCAACACGCATCGCTTTGCCGGTGCCGTTCGGCAGACCGACGACGCCGCGAACCATCTGGTCCGCGTGACGGGTATCGACGCCCAGGTTAAGAGCGATCTCGATGGTCTCGTCGAATTTCGAGGTCGCGTTGCCTTTGACCAGGGAAACAGCTTCTTCAACCGACAGGTTTTCCTTGCCAGCGACAGCTTCGCGCGCAGCGCGGGTACGTTTACCGAGTTTTGCCATCTTACTTCACCTCGATGCCCATAGAGCGGGCCGAGCCCTGGATGATCTGCATTGCGCCTTCGACGTCGTTGGCGTTCAGATCTTTCATTTTGGCTTCGGCGATTTCGCGAACCTGCTTCGAGGTCACGGTTGCCACGGTCTCACGACCGGGGTTTTCCGCGCCGCGAGGACGGTTCCGCTTGCCAACCGGCTTCAGACCAGCCGCTTTTTTCAGGTAGTAAGACGCGGGCGGCGTCTTGATGTCCATGGTGAAGGACTTGTCCTGATAATAGGTGATCACGGTCGGGCACGGAGCGCCGGGCTCCATGTCTGCGGTCTTGGCGTTAAATGCCTTGCAGAATTCCATGATGTTGATGCCGCGCTGACCCAGCGCCGGACCAACTGGCGGCGACGGGTTCGCCTGACCTGCAGGAACCTGCAGTTTCATTGTACCAGCAAGCTTCTTGGCCATTTGGTTTTCCTTTCAACGTAGGTGGGACGCGTCCCACCCGGTTTATGTTGCGTGGTCCGGCCCGGGATCGCGATCCCAGCAACCTCCCACGAGAGAATCTCGCCCGAAGACGATAGAGGCGGCGTTTATAGGGGAATGTATGGGTTGGCAAGTGGGTGGCATCCTGAATTCTCCCCACTTGATCAAACCTAAAGGCAAGTTTTGCTCAGGTGGGTTTCTTTGCCTATTGCGAAGGATCTCATATCTCAGATGGTGACACAGCCCGCTTATAGAGATGCCACGTGGTATGGCCAAGGATCGGCAGAGTAAAGATAAGACCCAGAAATGCCGGAACCAAAGACAACAACATGGTAATCGAAATGATCGCTGCCCAGCCTAACATGACAACGGGGTTCTCGGTGACAACGCGAATGGACGTAAGCATCGCGGAAACAAAATTTGTTTCGCGGTCGAGCAGCATCGGCATCGCGACGACGGTCACAGAGAACAAAACGGCTGACAGAAAGGCTCCGACGCAAGTGCCAATTGCAAGGAAAGTCCAACCCTGTGGCGTGAAGAATACCGAATTTATAAACCCTTCAAAGTCAGAGAATGATGCATTTTGCAGAATGATCGCTAGCCAAAGCCTGATCTGGTAGGTCCAGACCCAGAAAATGAACAACGTAACAAATGCCATCCAGCCCATTTCACGATTGCGCTGATTGGCCATGGTTTTGAGGATGTCAGACCAGCTGAATTCCTCTCCCTTCTCCAGCCGTCGGGACATCTCATAGAGCCCAGCTGCAGCGAACGGCGCGACCAGCGGGAAGCCTATGGCTGCGGGAATAATCATCCAAATCTTACCAAGCCAGACCAGACACCAAACAAATAGGATTCCGAAAACCGCATAGAAAAGGCCAAAGAAACCGCTCATGAGGGGGCGCGCGAGAAAGTCAGAAAACCCCGCTCTGAGCGAAGCGGTAATATCATCCTTTGTTAGACGATTGACCTCGGGCACGTCCTCTTGTTGCGGTGTCAGATTTTTCGGTGATGTGGAACCGTTGGCACTGGGTGCCATAACAAACTCCTCCCAAACCGTAGTGTCTGAATGGTCTGCCTATCCAGCTAGCCAGGCGGCGAGACAGATGTCTTTTGCTTGACAACAAGTTAGCAGCAGATGAGCCTCTGGCACAAGAAGAGTATATAGCAGCCAGAATTGCCTTGCTGCTATTGAATGACTTGGTGGTCTAGCTCAGCTCGGGGAATCGAACCCAAAAGAGACGTTAACTTTGCTTCGTAACCTGCGTGAAGTCCAGCTCGACCGGGGTTTCGCGGCCAAAGATCGAAACAGACACTTTCAGCTTCTGCGCCTCGTCGTCCACGCCTTCGACCATACCGTCGAAATCCTCGAACGGGCCGTCGTTGACTTTGACCTTCTCGCCCACCTCGAAGGTGATCATCAGCTTGGGCGCTTCTTCACCCTCCTGAACGCGGTTGAGGATCTGGTTCACCTCGGCGTCGCGCATCGGCATCGGGCGGCCTTGAGGACCGAGGAAGCCGGTGACGCGGTTGATCGAGTTGATCAGGTGATAGCCCTGATCGGACATTTCCATATGCACCAGAACATAGCCCGGCATGAACCGACGCTCGGTCGTGACTTTCTTGCCCCGACGCACTTCGATCACCTCTTCGGTGGGCACCAGCACTTCGTCGATATCGTCTTCAAGGCCCTGTTCAGCCACCGACGTGCGGATCTGCTCTGCGATCTTCTTTTCGAAATTCGAAAGAACGCTGACCGAGTACCACCGTTTCGCCATGAACCTGTCGTCCTTGTTTAGCTCCGAGGCGGCAAGCCGCGCGCCCCGCGTTGAAATTCAATTGCGTGACCCGGAATAAAAAGCGGCGCGCAACCTGATTCGCCGCACGCCCATTCCGAATAGTCATGTCACCTACTCTGACACGCCGTGCTGTGCAAGGGGGCAGTGGTGTTTCCACCCGCCCAAACTGCCTTAGCTGAACGCGCCCAGCACCAGCTGAAGACCCCCGCGAATGCCCAGATCGACCAGCGCAAAGAAGGCAGCGGTCAGGGCGGCCATGATGAACACCATAACCGTGGTCAACAGCACCTCACGCCGGGTCGGCCAGACGACCTTGGAAACTTCGGCACGGACTTGCTGAATGAACTGGATCGGGTTGGTGGTGGCCATGTGGCTTGGTCTCTCTGCTAGCGGATAGGCCGGACATAGCTGGGCATTGCGGCAATTTCAAGGGCGGTTCGGATCAACTCTGCTTGGTCGATGCGACGCGGTTACGGCTTGGGCTTATCGTCCCATTCCTCGCTGAGAATCCGGCGGGCGTCGCCCTCGGGATCCTCGTACTGGTTCGAACGGACCGTGTAAACAAACGCAACTAAGCCAACGCCGCCCAGAAAAAGGGAAATCGGGATCAGATAGGCGAGCACTTCCATTCGAGGTTACCTCAGCCGCAGGGCGTTCAGGGATACGGTAATGGACGAGGTCGACATCGCCAAGGCCGCTATCAGTGGCGTCGCCAAACCAGCAACGGCCAGCGGGACTGCGATAACATTATAGACGGTGGCGATGCGGAAGTTCTCGCGAATCCGTTTGGTGGCTTTGACGGCGGTATCGCAAGCGTCCGCGATGGGCGACAGATCGGTGCCCAGCAAAACGATGTCTGACGCGACGCGTGCGGCATCCAACGCCGAAGCCGGAGAGATCGAGACATGCGCCGCAGCCAGCGCGGCCGTGTCGTTCAAGCCATCACCGACCATCAGCACATGCCGACCCTGATCACTGAGTTCCTGAATACGCTGGGCCTTGTCTTGCGGCAGCGCCTCGGCGATCCAGTTTTGGATGCCCAGCTTGTTGGCCAAGGCCTCAACAGCACCTTTGGAATCGCCCGAGATCAGCATGATCTGCTTTCCAGTCCTCGCAAATGCTTTGACCGCCTCTGCCGCTCCGGGCCGTAGCGTGTCTGAGAAGTTGAAAGCCTTGGGGGGATTTGATCCGACCGACAGCCACGCTGAAGTCTCGGACCCTTGCTCAGCCCCCACCCAAGCCGCCCGGCCCAGGCGAACCCGCTGACCGCGATATTGACCTTCGGTGCCGTAACCCGGCACCTCAACGATATCCTTCACCCCGGCAGGTTTGACACCCGCAGCCCGCGCTGCCTGTGCCAATGCGACCGATAGCGGATGGGCCGATGCCTCGGCCAGTGCCAGCGCGACTTCCAGATCGGCGCGGGAATGGTCGCCCAGATTGGTCAGTTCGGGCGCGCCTGAGGTGAGCGTGCCGGTCTTGTCGAAGACAACCGTGTCAACCTCGGCCAGACGTTCCAGCGCCGTTGCGTGTTTGATCAGCATCCCTCGGCGGAACAACCGGCCCGAGGCCGCTGTCGTCACCGCAGGCACGGCCAGCCCCAGGGCGCAGGGACAGGTGATAATCAACACCGCCGCAGCAATGTTCAATGCAGTGCGCAGATCGCCGGAATAGATATACCACCCCAAAAAGCTGAGCGCCGAAAGGATGTGAACCCCCGGCGCGTAAAGCTTGGCAGCCTTATCGGCCAGCGACGTGTACCGAGACCGACCGGATTCTGCGATCGCAACCAGATCGGCCATACGGTGGAGTGAAGTGTCTTCTCCCACAGCAGAGGCTTGAATGGTCAAGGGGCCGGTCAGGTTGACCTCGCCCGCGCTGACGGTTTGGCCGGCTTCGGCAAAGACAGGCAAGGTTTCACCCGTCAGCAAAGAGCGGTCTAATTCGGACTGGCCCGAAACGATCTGACCATCCACTGGCATCCGCCCACCGGGGCGAACCAGGATCAGATCACCCACGGTCAGTTCTGAAACGGCAACCTCTTCCTCAACCCCATCAATGACACGAATGGCGCGGGGCACCTCAAGCGCGGTCAACTCCTCAGCTGCCGAGCGCGCCGCCGCACGGGTTCGGTAGTCCAGATACCGTCCGGCCAGCAGGAAGAATGTCAGCGTCAGCGCAGCATCAAAATAAGCATGTTTTCCGCTCAGCGCCGTTTCCCAAAGCGATGTCGCAAGGGCCAGCAGGATCGCCAGCACGATCGGAACATCCATGTTCAGGCGTCGAACACGCAAGGCGCTCCAAGCATTGGCAAAGAAGGGCTGTGCCGAAAAGGCAATAGCTGGCAAGGCGATGGCAGCAGAAATCCAGTGGAACATGTCGCGCGTCGCATCGGCGGCACCTGACCAGACCGACACGGACAGCAGCATGACATTCATCGAAGCAAAGCCAGCCACCGCGAGCCGCATCAACAGATCCCGACCCGCCTTATCCGCGCTGGTTGCAGACAGGGCACCGGAGTCCAGCTCATGCGCTTCATACCCGGCGCGTTCCAGAACCGGGATCAGGTCCGCGGCCCGCGTCTCGGGCGCAGCTTTGATCATCGCTCGTTTGAGGGTCAGGTTCACGCGCGCATCCTCGACCCCGGGATGTGCATTCAGTGCACGCTCGACATTCGCGATACAGGCCGAACAGTGAATACTCGGCAAAGACAGCGCAATCTGTACATCCTCGGGGATCGGGCGCGCAGGTTGTGCCGGGGTTGCGATGCACCCGGGACAACCTGCCGTACCAGAAGGCATTTGCGCCGTCACACCATCAGCCTTTCACATAAAGCGGCACGCGCTGTGCAAACTCAGCCCCCGCATGATCACGGGCCACCAGCCGGATATTCCAGTTCCCCTTACCCAAAGCAGCTGGTGTCGCGTAGGCGATGCCATCAAAGGTAAACTCAGGCGAGAAGTCATCCTTCACATGGGTCGCGCGCCCTACAACCGCCTGCAATTCAGCCACCTGAACCGGCGCGCCGGTCGCATCAGTGATGTGCAGAATTAACAGCCCGCCCTTGGTTTCGGCCCGTACGTCCCACCCCAAGGCTCGCTGTTCCTGCAGACGTTCGTTGAAGTTCTGGCTGGCGACGTAGGAGTTCTTTACCTCCAACCCCGGAAAGGTTTTCACCGCGCTATAGGCCAACAGCAGGTTGACTGAGATGATGACTGTGAAGGCACCCACAAATATGGCCAGTGCATGTTTTCCCGTAAACTTGCGTTCTGTCATGATCAATTTCCTCGTCCATTGAACGTGGTGTCTTTGTAAGCACGCTCGCCGTTGGTGATGTCCTCGACCCAAATCCGAACGGGCGTTGTGTCCGCACCAGCGGGGCCGGTGTCACCCGAAGCCACGATATAAACCCGAACCAGCTGTGCCGTATCCGCCGTCACATTTACAGTATGCAGGTTTGTGCCCTCAATCTCCATCCGCATGCTTGGGTCGCCAGCAAGTGACAGGCTGAACAACCGATCCTCGCCATGTTTGTTGCGCAAGCGCACATCATAGGTGTTGCGAATGGTGCCATCAGACAATGTCACAAAGGTCGGGTTGCGGACAGGAGCGACGGTCAGATCAATATCGGACCGGATGAACAGCGCGAACAGCAAGGCGAAGCCGACAGCAGACCAAAGTGACGTGTACATGATGGTGCGCGGCCGTAGGATATGTTTCCAAACGCTCTTGGGCGGATGGCCTTCGCGTTCTCTGGGTTCATCGCTCAGTGCCATATAGTCGATCAAACCACGCGGCTTGCCGATCTTAGCCATCATGTCGTCGCAGGCATCGATGCAAAGCGCGCAGGTGATGCACTCAAGTTGCTGGCCGTCGCGGATATCGATGCCAACGGGGCAGACATTCACACAGGCCATGCAATCGATGCAATCGCCCAACTCGGAGTCGGCGGTGCGTTTGCCTTTGCCGCGCGGCTCACCGCGCCATTCTCGGTAGCCAACGACCAGAGTATCCTCGTCCATCATTGCCGCCTGAATGCGAGGCCAGGGGCAGGCATAGATACAAATCTGTTCGCGCGCGAAGCCGCCGAACAGGAAGGTCGTGCCGGTCAGGATCAACACGGTTGTGTAAGCCACCGGGTGCGCATTGCCGGTCACCAGATCGCGCAGCAGAGTTGGTGCATCGGCGAAATAGAAAACCCAAGCGCCTCCCGTCAGTAGACCGATCAGGAACCAAGACGCCCATTTGGTCAGGCGCAGGCGTGCTTTGCGGAAATCCAGCTTCTCTTGTCGTTGCAGGCGCAAACGCGCGTTCCGATCCCCCTCGATCCAGCGTTCGACCAGGATGAACAGGTCGGTCCACACGGTTTGCGGGCAGGCATAACCGCACCAGACTCGACCCAAGGCCGAGGTGAACAGGAACAGTCCAAGCCCAGCCATGATCAGCAGGCCCGCGACAAAATAGAACTCATGCGGCCAGATCTCGATCCAGAAGAAATAGAAGCGCCGGTTGGCCAAATCCAGCAGCACCGCTTGATCCGGCAAACTGGGGCCACGATCCCACCGGATCCATGGGGTTAAATAGTAAATCCCCAAGGTCACGATCAGGATGATCCATTTCAGGTTGCGGAATGGTCCGGATACGCGCCGCGGAAAGATAGGTTCTCGTGCGGCATATAAGCTGGGGGCGGGGTCGGAATCGCTCACTGGCTGGCTCCAAGAATTGGCACTTTGGCTCGCGTGTTTTCTCAGATCACGTCGGTGCAAACTTTGACATGGGTCAAAACGCGCATCGAACAATCATCTTTTATTGGGCTGCGCCAGCTTGTCGCTTCAACCAACGAACAAAGGTTTTAACAGCCGGTCTAAGCGGTGTTTTTGCCGTTAAAACATGGTATCCACTGCTTTCTGGCTCGGCATAGAGCTCGACCAGGCGCCCGGCGCGGATATCCTGTTCGACGAAATGTCGCACCGTGGCCGTCACTCCTTGCCCGGCGCGAAGACCATCCAACAGCAGATTGCCTGGCAAGGATAAACGACCCGCCAACGGGGGATGATCTACACCCCGTTTGGCCAGCCAATTGCTGGCCTCAGTGGTGCCAAGTTCCTCCAACCAGGGCAACTGGCTCAGCTCTTCGGGCGTCCACTTGACTTTGCCCCCTAACAAAGCAGGCGCTGCCACGACGACAAAAGGTGTTTTTAGCAACATCTCAACATCTACACCCGGCCACCCTCCAGCGCCGTACCGGATTGCGACATCAACCCCGCCGGGCGCAAGGGTGACGAGATGTGGTGAAGGGTCGATAGCCAAGTTGATATCAGGGTAGTCGGCCTGAAACGCGGGCAAGCGTGGCATCAACCACGATGCGGCGAATGAAGGTGTCAAAGACACATGAACCGGGCGCGCCTCGCCCGACCGCATGAGATCTTCAACAACAGCACTGATTGACCCAAACCCAAGCTGCAGGGCGCGGGCCAGATGCTCGCCTTCAGCAGTCAGGGTCAACGCCTTCCCAGTGCGATCTAAAAGCGCAACACCAAGGTGTTTTTCAAGCACGCGAAGCTGTTGGCTGATTGCTGCATGACTGACGTTCAACGCGGCACCGGCATCGCTCACATTCCGCCTTTCAGCAAAGGCAGCAAAAGCCCTGAGTGAGGCCATCGGAGGAAGAGAAAGCCAATCCATATGTAATCCATACTTACATGTTGGAATGGTAATTGAGTGGCATTCAGCGCGTCAAAGGTCAATCTCTATTCTCAGAAATGCTTCCGCACAGGAGAGAAACCATGCTGAATGTTTATGCCCGTTCTTTTATGACTGCGACCCGAATAGATACGCCGCGCATCCAAGACGCACCAAAGCAAGGCGACCGCAAACGTCGCTGGCTGCCAGAAAGTCACTGGTGGATCAAGAACCCGCGCGATGTGGATCTGGGCAATCTTTGATACGCGCAAAGATAAGGTGAGCGAACCGCTGCCGAGTGCAGCCTTGTTCACCAGATACAAGCACCGGCCGCTCAGGAAACGCGCGAACAGATCGAGCAGCCGGTGCCTGAACCTGCGGGCAGCGCACTGCCTGCAGGTATTCTTGTATGCTTACTGACCGCCACCCAGCTGGTGGACATAGGCCGTAACCGCACGGATCTGAGCTTCGGTCAGGCGGGTATCCCACGGCGGCATCACGCCAAATCGGCTATATGTCACCGTTTCGGTCAAGGCCTCCTCACTTCCGCCATAAAGCCAGATCGCATCGGTCAGGTTCGGGGCACCTTGGAAGACATCCCCCTGACCATTCTCACCATGACAGGCCGAGCAATTGTCTTCGAACACAACCTTGCCAGCTTGCGCTGCCGCGTCGTCGGTCTGCGCGTTGGTCAGAGACATGACGTATTGAACCACTTGGGTGATTTCCTCTTTTTCAAGAAGCTCACCAAAGGCCGGCATTTCGGACCAGCGGGTGTCATCGCTTTCCTCACTACGGATGCCGTAGCTGACTGTGGTTTCGATGTCTTCCAAAGTTCCACCCCACAGCCATGCGTCATCCAGCAGGTTGGGGAAGCCGGTTGCACCCTGCGCACCCGAACCATGACACTGTGCGCACCAGGTGCGGAACACCGCGCTGCCTGCGTTGACGGCATATTGCTGCAACTCGGCATCTTTCGAGATATCCTCGAGCGGGGTTTCCACCAGCTTCACGTTCCAGGGCGCATTGGCCTCTTCAAATGCAACCAGTTCCTTCTGCACTTCTTCGCGGGATGACCACCCCATGACGCCTGCGGTGGCGGATTGAACCAGTGGCCATGCTGGGTACATGATCGTGTAGATCACACCCCAGATGATCGTGGCATAGAAGGTCCACAGCCACCAGCGCGGCATCGGGTTGTCAAACTCTTCGATTCCATCCCAGGTATGGCCGGTTGTATTTGGATCACCCGGCTGTTTATCAGGTGTCTTGTTCATTGCCGCGCCTCCTTGGATGTGGCGGGTTCGTCTTGCTGCGGTGCAGGTGCATCGGCGTGCCGGAAGGGGATGTTTGCGGTGTCCTTGTATTCCTTGCTGGCGCCGGGCCGGAAAACCCAGACCACGATGCCAATGAAGAAGGCAAAGAGCAGCAATAGCATCCAGCTATCCGCGAATTGCCGTAGGAGTGTGTATTCTTCCATCCTACCCTCCTGTTACCGGTTTGCTGCGGGGGTGAAGGTCGAGAAATCGACCAGCGTGCCCAGCATCTGCAGATAAGCGATCAGCGCATCAGCCTCGGTCAGTTCGGGCTGACCATCGAAGTTGCGCACGTTGACCTTGTCGCCATAACGCTCCAGCAACCCGTCAAAATCGCTGTCAGGATCGGCCTGAGCGCGGAAGTCCGCCACTGCGTTCTCCAACATCTCTTCGGTGTAGGGCGTTCCAACAACAGCGTTCACCGCCATGATGTCACCAATGTATTCACCGTCGATCTTGCGGTTTTCAAGGAAACCGTATTTCGGCATCACCGATTCCGGCACCACCGACTGTGCATCGCGCAGGTGGCGCACATGCCAGTCATCCGAGTAACGGCCACCCACGCGGGCCAGATCAGGCCCGGTGCGCTTCGACCCCCACTGGAACGGATGGTCATACATCGACTCGGCCGCCAGCGAATAATGGCCATAACGTTCGACCTCGTCCCGCATAGGGCGGATCATCTGGCTGTGGCAGACATAGCAGCCTTCGCGGATGTAGATCTCACGCCCTGCCATCTCGAGCGGGGTGTAAGGGCGCATGCCCTCTACCTTTTCGATGGTGTTCTCAAGATAGAACAGCGGGGTGATCTGAACGATGCCACCGATGGTTACGACCAGGAAGCTAAAGATCAGCAGAAGGGTCGCGTTGGTCTCGAGGATCTTATGTTTGTCAAGAATTGCCATTGCTCCGGCCTCCTTTATTCAGCCGGGACTGCGACGGTCAGGTTGGCCTCACGGGCCGGCGCTTTCCGCACAGTCATCCACAGGTTGTAGCACATGATCAGTGAGCCAGCGAGGAACAGGACCCCACCCAAGCCACGTACCACATACATCGGGAACTTGGCGGCTACGGTGTCAGCGAACGAGTTCACCAGGAAGCCGTTGGCATCCACTTCGCGCCACATCAGGCCTTCCATGATACCGGTGACCCACATCGACGCGGCGTAGAGCACGATGCCGATGGTGGCGAGCCAGAAGTGCCAGCTGACCATCTGCAGCGAATACAGACGCTCACGCTTCCACAGGACAGGCACCAGAAAGTACAGCGCGCCAAAGGTGATCATGCCGTTCCAGCCCAGGGCGCCCGAATGCACGTGACCAATGGTCCAGTCGGTATAGTGGCTAAGGCTGTTCACCGCACGGATCGACATCATCGGACCCTCAAAGGTGGACATTCCATAGAAGCCGACCGAGATGACCATCATGCGGATGATCGGATCGGTGCGCAGCTTGTCCCACGCGCCCGACAGGGTCATCAGACCGTTGATCATACCACCCCAGGACGGCATCCACAGCACGATCGAGAACACCATGCCCAGCGTCGAGGCCCAGTCGGGAAGCGCGGTATAGTGCAGGTGGTGCGGACCGGCCCAGATATACAGGAAGATCAGCGCCCAGAAGTGGATAATCGACAGCTTGTACGAGAATACGGGACGTTCGGCCTGTTTCGGAATGAAGTAGTACATCATGCCCAGGAAGCCCGCAGTCAGGAAGAAGCCCACAGCGTTGTGGCCATACCACCACTGTATCATGGCATCCTGCACGCCGGACCAGACGATAACCGATTTCGAACCCCAGATGCTGACCGGGATGGTCATGTTGTTGACCAAGTGCAGCATCGCAACGGTCACAATAAAGGCCAAGTAGAACCAGTTGGCCACATAGATATGCGGCTCTTTCCGCTTGATGATCGTGCCCAGATACACGGCTAGGTAAGCCACCCAGACGATGGTCAGCCACAGGTCCACATACCACTCAGGCTCGGCATATTCCTTGGATTGCGTACCACCCAGAACATAGCCAGTTGCGGCCAGCACTATGAACAGCTGATAGCCCCAGAATACGAACCATGCGAGGTTGCCACCCCACAGACGCGCAGCACTGGTGCGTTGCACCACGTAGAATGACGTCGCGATCAACGCGTTGCCGCCAAATGCAAAAATCACTGCCGAAGTGTGCAGCGGACGCAGACGACCAAAGTTCAGATAGCCCTGCGCCCATTCAAAGTTGAGCGTTGGAAAGGCCAGCTGGAACGCAATAAAGGTTCCTGCAAGGAACCCAACAACACCCCAGAAGGCTGTTGCGATCACGCCATAGCGGATCACGTCATCCATGTATTCGCCCGAGCGATCTACTAGAATATCTGGCTCATCCGTGTTTCGAAGCGTCCAGATAAACAATCCCGCGGCGATGACCATCACCAGAATCGCATGCACCTGATACGCCAAATCCCGTGCGTAATTTGACCCTATGGCAGCAAACACCACCAGAAGGCCAAGCACGATCAGCTTGATGTAATTCGACATATTGCGTCCCTTTACCCTGCTCTGCGCGATTTACATGCCGCGCAAAACCTTTTTGACTGCTTGATGTATTGTCGAATGATGGTCCCGACTGCTTTGATCTGAGTCAAGACAACCCGCCGTTTTCTGTGACACGCATAATAGGTGAATGGGCACCTACCTATAACGAACCCGCGCTCGGAAGATGAGGTCGACATGGCTTACAAATCTATTCTCACCATCATGACTGAAACAAAGTTGGCCCAGCCTGCACTTGCCCAGACCGCCGTTCTGGCCGAGGCGCAGGATGGTCATGCCGAGGCCCTGTGCCTGGGTGTCGATCGCAGCCAAACCGGCTATTATTACGCCGGCGCAAACGCGTTGATCCTTCAGGAAACGCTCAGCCGGGCCAATGCGGATGCCGATGAAGTTCTGGCGTTTGCAAAGGACTATCTGAAAAAGACATCAGCGCGCTGGTCAGCCGAAAGTGGCGTTGCCCAGATTGCCGATATTGGCCGCCACGTCGCGCACCGCGCCCGGTTCTCAGACCTGGTCGTGCTGTCTCAACCCTATGGGGAGGAGTGTGGCGCCGAAGCAGAGCCCATCATCGAGGCTGCTATGTTCGAAGGTCACGCCCCGGTTCTGGTTGTCCCGGGCAAGGACAACCCAGTTGCTGCACCCCAGAACATCATGATTGCCTGGAACGAAAGTGTCGAAGCAATGCACGCCGTTCGACGCGCCTTGCCGTTCCTAGTACAAGCTGAATTGGCGCGCATCGTAGTAATCGACCCGCCCCGCCACGGGCCCGACCGGTCAGATCCAGGTGGCGGCTTATCGCAGATGCTGGCACGGCACGGCGTGAAATGTGAAATCGAGGTACTCAGCAAAACCATGACCCGCGTCTCCGACATTCTGAACCGGCACGCGACCGACACGGAATCGGACATGATTGTGATGGGGGCCTATGGCCATTCGCGTTTTCGCGAGGCGATATTGGGCGGGGCAACGCGCAATATGCTCGAGCAGTCTGTGGTGCCGGTTTTTCTGGCCCACTAAACAGGGTTTGCACTGTGGAGGCTGCCTGTCTGGGCAGCTTCGTTGATCATCCGCGCCGTACCAAACCGATCAGGAACAACAATATCGCTGCGCCAATTGTGGCAGCGAAGATCGACGAAAACACGCCGCCTCCTACGGAAAAGCCCAGCGCCGGGAATATCAGACCTGCAACAAAAGCGCCGACTATGCCGACGATGATGTTCCCGAACAGGCCAAAGCCACGGCCTTCCATGATTTTGCCTGACAACCAGCCTGCGATTGCGCCGATTGCAACCATGGCCAATACACTGCTGAATTCCACGGTGTTCTCCTTAACACTAGCGCGCCGTCGTTTGAGCCCGCTAGCTAGTCAGACACTCAGACCAGAAACCCGCCATCCGAGTCATCTCCGGCCTCTTCCAACAGCCGATCCATATCCGGCACAGTCACATGGCGTTTGCCTTCCAGCAAGATCACCCCGTCCTTCTTAAGCGCCGAAATCTGTCGACTGACGGTCTCTAACGTCAAACCAAGGTAATCCGCCATGGCTTCGCGTGTAAGCGGGAGATCGAAAACAAACGGACCAGACAGCCCCTTTTGGCTGACCGATGCATCGCGTCGGGCAATGATCGACAACAGGCTGGCAATCTTTTCCCGTGCGGTCTTGCGCCCCAAAACCAACATCCACTCGCGGGCCGCATCCAACTCGTCCAAGGTCATTTGAAGCAGACGATGTGCAATATGTGGCGTTACATTCATCATGTCTTCGAAGGGTTTCTTGCGAAAACAACACATGACCACATCCGTGGTGGCCTGCACATCATAGGCCGCTGCGTCGCGTCCGGGGCGACCGACAAAATCGCTGGGCAGCAAAAGGCCCACCATCTGGGTCCGGCCGTCCTCCATTGTTTGGGTCAGCGAAGCGATACCCGACACGATCGAGCCGACAAAATTCATCTGATCACCCGACCAAATGATCGTCTGACCTGCTTCGAAGCTACGGTAGTACTTGATGCTATCGAGTGTTTCGAGTTCATCCGCATCACAGCGCGCACACACAGCGCGATGGCGGATAGGGCAACTTTCACAGTTGGCGTGATCGAACTGTAGTTTTGCTGTCATGCGCGTTCCCACTTGATCTCGGTCAAAGCAGCCAAGTCGTCTATCTGCCTAGGGTATCGCTATGATACAGAAATCACAATTGGCTCGGCTTGGACTTTTTGACGCGAAGGTGCCGCGCTACACCAGCTATCCCACCGCCCCCCATTTCAGCAATGATGTGGGGGCGGATCGTTTTGGCGACTGGGTCTCGGCAATCAGGCCTGGAAGCGCGATCTCGCTGTACATCCATGTCCCCTTCTGTCGCAGGCTTTGCTGGTTCTGCGCATGCCGCACGCAGGGGACACAAACCGATAACCCGGTGATCGCTTACGTGGATGTGCTGAAAGCCGAGCTCGATTTGCTGGCAGCGCGCCTGCCCGACGGTGTGGTTTTGTCGCACCTACATTGGGGCGGTGGCACGCCGACACTATTGAACGCCGATCTAATGCGCGATTTGTCCCGGCATATCTTTAGCATTGTTCCACTGGGCCCCGATGCCGAGTTCTCAGTAGAGATCGACCCGAACGAGGTTGACGAAGCACGGCTGGATGCGCTGGCCGAGGCGGGCTTGAACCGGGCCTCAATCGGTGTTCAGGATTTCGACGACGAGATTCAAAAGACAATTGGCCGCATCCAAAGCTATGACACCACCCGTGATGCGGTCGATTTGATCCGTACACGCGGTATCACCAGTTTGAACGCCGATATTCTGTATGGCCTGCCCCACCAGACCAAGGCGCGCATGACCGAAAGCGTTCAAAAGCTTCTGTCGCTTAATCCGGACCGGGTGGCGCTATACGGCTACGCCCATGTCCCTTGGATGGCGAAACGACAGCAACTTATTCCGTCCGAGACGCTGCCAACGCCAGAACAACGGTTGGATTTGTACGACACAGCCCGCCGCCTGTTCATGTGGGACAACTACGCTGAGATCGGCATCGACCATTTCGCGACGCAAGAAGACGGCCTGACCAAGGCGTTGAATGCAGGGCGGCTGAAACGGAACTTTCAAGGTTATACTGACGACCAGGCCGAAGTTCTGATTGGCGTCGGCGCAAGCTCGATTTCGCGTTTCCCGCAGGGTTACGCACAGAACAACCCGGCGACATCGGCGCATACCAAAGCAATTCGCGATGGGAGGTTTTCGACTTCGCGCGGACATTTGTTCAAGGATCAGGACGCGCTGCGCGCCCGGCTGATCGAAGCACTGATGTGCGATTTCCAGATCAACACAGCCGAAATCCTACGTAACTTCGAAGTATCGGTCGAAGATCTGGGCGGTATGTACGATTCCGCAAATGCGGCCTTCGACGGTTTGCTGCGCATTACCGAAAATGGGTTGTTCATCCCGCCCGAGGCTCGCGCGTTAACCCGGATGATTGCGCGAAGTTTCGACGCTTATGACCTAAGCAAAGCCGGGCACAGCTCCGCGATCTAGCATCGTCAGTTGCGCGGCAACCCCCGGGCAAGCAATCCGAAACAGGGGACTTGACGCACGGCATATGGATTCCGCACACTCAAGGCGTGGGCCACAATATGTGCCCACAGCCCGAGGCAGGCCCATTCGCAGACAACCCGTGCCGACACCCCAGCGTGAGGCACCCCCTTTCGTGCAGCCACTCTGCAACCTGAAAGAGGGACAGCACTTATGCGCGTTTTCACGGTTCTAGGCCCCAGCCAATCGGGCAAATCCACTCTGGTCGAGGCCATAAGCCGCCTCGACGGGCGCCCCACAACATTCGACATCTGCGGAACCGTGCATTTGCACGGTTTTTCTTATTTGGACGAGCCCTGGTGCGCGGTTGACGTCGATGGCGGTGGCGATGCGTTGGCCTATGTCGGCCCGGCCATGGCCATCTCGGACGCCGCAGTTGTAGTTGTGCCGCCCGACCCGGACGCTGCGGTCTTATGCGCGCCCTATCTGCGCTTGGTCGAAGAGGCCGGTATCCCCTGCTTCCTGTTCATCAATCGAATGGATAACCCAAATGGCCGCATCCGCGACATCATCGCCGCGCTGCAGACCTATTGCTCTCATCACATCGCATTGCGACAGGTGCCGATCCGGGATGGGGGCACGATCATTGGCGCGGTTGATCTGATTTCAGAGCGGGCGTGGAAATATCAGGATGGCCAACCCTCGGCCCTGATCGAGCTGCCGCAATCGGTTGAGGATCGCGAACAAGAGGCGCGCACCGAGCTATTGGAAACCTTGTCGGATTTTGATGATCACCTGCTAGAACAATTGATCGAAGACAAGCAGCCCCCAAGTGCCGAGGTTTACGAACTGGCCGCGCAAGTCTTACAGAACCACCAACTAATCCCAGCCTGCCTGGGGGCCGCGAGCCATGGCAACGGCCTGACCCGGCTCATGAAAGCCCTAAGGCACGAGGCCCCGGAGTTTGATATCGCCGCTGGGCGGGATGAGGCGGCCGACAATGCACGGGCCATTGCTGGGTTTGCTGATGTGAAGAAGCATATCGGTAAGATCACAGTGCTGCGCGGCCTGGGTGATGGGGTCAAAGCGCATGAAGCCTTAGGTGGCGAAACCGTTGGCAACCTGACCACGTTGGATGCAAAAACACAGATTGGTGCCCTTGAGGCCGGACAGATCGGCCTCGCGGTCAAGTCCGATCACCTCAACCCCGGCTTCATCTATGACAGCCGCGCCGCCACACCGCTGCCCGATTGGGCCGCATCGCACCCGGTTGCGCATCGTCAGGTCATCTCGCCCGCGCATGAGCGGGACGATGTGCGCCTGTCAAACGCCCTGAGCCGATTGGTCGAGATCGATCCAGGGCTTCAGATGGAACAGGATGAACTCAGCGGGCATGCTGTTCTGGGTTCGCAAGGACCGCAACATATGCGGCGCGTGACCGCCAAGCTGGCCGAAGATTTCGGGATTGAGATCGAGACCGACGCGGTTGAAACCGCTTATCGCGAGACCATCCGGGCACCCATTGAGCACCGGCATCGTCACCGCAAGCAATCGGGCGGGGCAGGACAGTTCGCCGATGTCGTCATCTCGGTTTCGCCATTACCCCGCGGCTCGGGGTTTAAGTTTGAAGAGGTCGTCAAGGGAGGAGCCGTTCCCAAGAACTACATCCCGTCGGTTGAACACGGGGCACAGGACGCATTGGTTCAGGGGCCCGAAGGCTTCCCTGTGGTGGATGTCAAAGTCACCCTAAGCGATGGGAAACACCACAACGTAGACAGCTCGGACTATGCCTTCCGAACGGCTGGCAAGAATGCCGTACGTGAGGCCCTGCCGCAAGCCAAGCCAGTTGTGCTGCAGCCCATTCTGAATGCCGAGATTCACCTGCCATCTGATTTTGTAGGTGATCTGGTCCCCACGATCAGTTCGCTGCAGGGGCAGGTTCTGGGGTTTGAAGGCAACCCGAATGCGTCGGGTTGGGAAATCTTCAACGCCCAACTTCCGGCCGTCGCGCAGGATGAGCTGCATCGAACCCTGGCCAGCGCCACGCGTGGCACCGGCTGGGTAAACCTGAACTTCGATCACTATGAGGAGTTGCGCGGACCGGTCCCAACTACGGCCTCACGCGAAAAAGTCAACGCATGACAACTGCGCAAGGCGGGCGTCAGCCCGCCGCTGCGATCAGCTCGCGCGTATAGTCTGTTTGAGCGTTCTCAAACAGGTCTTCCGCTGCGCCCATCTCGATCACGTCGCCGTTGCGCATGACGATCACGTTATGCGACATCGCCCGAACGACCTTTAGATCATGACTGATGAACAGATAGGCCAGCCCGTATTTTCGCTGCAAATCGCGCAGCAGGTCGACGATCTGCACCTGCACCGTCATATCCAGCGCGCTGGTCGGTTCATCCAGTACCAGCAGTTTCGGCCGCAACACCATGGCACGTGCAATCGCGATCCGCTGACGTTGTCCGCCCGAAAACTCATGCGGATAGCGATCCATCGAGGCCGGGTCCAGACCCACTTCGGTCATCACCTCGGCCACCAGTTCGCGCGGGGCACGATGCGGGTCGACCTTGTGAATGGCCAACCCCTCGGCGATGATCTGCATACAGGTCATACGCGGGCTCAGACTGCCAAACGGGTCCTGGAACACGATCTGCATGTCCTTGCGCAACCGTCGCAGCTCGCGCGTGGACCAGCGGCGGACGTCCTGATCGCGGAACGTGATACCGCCTTCAGATGCGATCAATCGCATGATAGCCAATGCAAGCGTGGTCTTGCCCGAACCACTTTCACCGACAATCCCCAATGTCTCGCCAGCTCTGACACTCAGCGTTGCGTCATTGACGGCCTTCACGTGACCTACAGTTCGTTTCAGGAAACCACGCTGGATCGGGAACCAGACTTTCAGATGATCCGTCCGTGCAACCTCTTCGGCACCGGCGGCCACAGGATCAGGCTGGCCCGAAGGCTCAGCCTCCAACAGCTTGCGCGTATAGGGGTGTTGCGGGTTGTCGAAAATCTCAGCCGTGATCCCGGTTTCGACGATCTCTCCGTCTTTCATCACGCAGACGCGATCAGCGATCCGCCGCACGATGCCAAGGTCATGGGTGATAAACAGCATCCCCATATTCTCGGATTTCTGAAGCTCAGCCAACAGTTCCAGTATCTGTGCTTGAATGGTCACGTCCAGCGCGGTCGTGGGCTCATCCGCGATCAGGATGTCCGGCTTATTGGCCAAGGCCATCGCAATCATCACACGCTGACGCTGCCCGCCTGACAATTGGTGCGGATAGCTGTCCAGCCGTTCCTCGGGATCGCGGATGCCAACCTTGGTCAGCAACTCGACAATCCGAGCGCGCGCTGCATCGCCTGTTAGCCCCTGATGCAACGCCAGGGATTCGGCCATCTGTTTCTGGATGGTGTGCAACGGATTCAGCGACGTCATCGGCTCCTGAAAGATGAAGCTGATGTCGTTTCCACGAACCTCCATCAGCTTGTCCTCGGACGCGCCAATCATTTCTTGCCCATCATACCGCACGGACCCTTCCACAATCGCGCTGTCCCCCAGCAGGGACACTGTCGACAAGGCTGTCACGGATTTACCCGATCCCGATTCCCCGACCAACGCAACGGTTTCGCCACGGTCCACGGTGAAGGAAACACCTTTGACCGCTGTCGAGACCTGCCCGTCCTGCCGGAACGAGACCCTCAGGTTGTTCACATCCAAAAGGCTCATGAGAAGGTCTTTCTGGGATCAAACGCATCGCGGACGCCTTCGAAAATGAAGACAAGCAGCGATAGCATGATGGCAAAGGTGAAAAACGCGGTGAAGGCCAGCCACGGGGCCTGAAGGTTTTGCTTGGCCTGCAAGGTCAACTCACCCAGAGACGGGGCCGAGGATGGCAGGCCGAAACCAAGGAAATCCAGCGAGGCCAGCCCGCCGATGGTGCCGGTTACGATAAACGGCATGAAGGTCAGGGTCGCGACCATTGCATTGGGCAGCATGTGGCGGAACATGATGGTCATGTTTCCCACGCCCAGCGCGCGCGCGGCACGGACATATTCCAGGTTGCGCGCCCGCAGGAACTCGGCCCGAACAACACCCACCAGACCGGTCCAGCCGAACAGTATCATCAATGCCACCAGCAACCAGAAACTTCGGCCTAAAATGGCAAACATGATGATGATGACATAGAGTGAGGGCGTTGCCGACCAGATCTCGATAATCCTCTGGAAAATCAGATCAAGCCAACCGCCAAAGAACCCCTGAATGGCCCCAGCAAAGATACCGATCAGGCTGGCCGCGCCTGTTACAAGCAGGGTAAACAGTATCGACAGGCGGAACCCATAGATAACCCGCGCCAGCACATCGCGTTTCGTGTCATCCGTGCCCAGCAGGTTCTGCCCGTTGGGCGGCAATGGGGCCGCTCCGGGGCGGTCGACGCTGGTGTTGTAGGAATACGGGATCAGAGGCCAGATGGCCCAGCCGCGTTCGAACCCGTCGGCCTGATATGTTCCGGCATCGATCTGTTCAATGATGCCTTCGGGATCGTCGAAACAGGCGTCCATACCACCACTGTCGATCAGGCACATGACCTCTGGGTCGCGATAAATCGCTTCGGTTTGGAAGTCGCCGCCAAATTCAGTTTCAGCGTAGAAGTTGAAGATTGGTGTATAGAATTCGCCGCGGTATTGCACCAGGATCGGTTTGTCGTTGGCGATGAACTCGGCAAACAGGGACAAGCCGAACAAGATTGAAAAGATGATCAAAGACCAGAAAGCCCGGCTGTTACGCCGAAAATTGCGCCAGCGGCGCTGGTTCAGAGGGGAGAGAGCCACTTATCCCTCCCGCTTTTCAAAGTCGATCCGCGGATCGACAAGGACGTACATCAGATCGCTGATGATCCCTACAACCAGACCCATCAAGCCAAAGATGAACAGCGTCCCAAATATCACCGGATAGTCACGCGCCACGGCAGCTTCGAACCCGAGACGGCCGAGCCCGTCCAATGAGAAGATCGTCTCGATAATGATTGATCCACCGAAGAACACCCCAATGAAAACAGCAGGGAATCCAGCGATCACGATCAACATGGCATTGCGGAACACATGGCCATAGAGAACCCGTTTCTCGCTCAACCCCTTCGCGCGGGCCGTCATGACATACTGCTTTTTGATCTCATCCAGGAACGAGTTTTTGGTCAGCAGCGTCAGCGTCGCAAAGGCAGAAATGGTCAGCGCAATGATCGGCAAGGCGATGTGCCAGAAATAGTCAGCAATTTTGCCAAACAGGCTCAAGCTCTCCCAATTGTCCGAGGTCAGCCCGCGTAGTGGAAAGATTTGCCAATAGGATCCTCCGGCAAAAAGAACCAGCAGCAGGATGGCGAACAAGAAACCTGGGATGGCATAGGCGACGATAATGGTTCCGCTGGTCCAGGTATCGAAGGTCGATCCATCCTTGACGGCCTTGCGAATGCCTAAGGGAATGGAGACCAGATAGGCAATCAGGGTCGACCAAAGGCCCAGAGAGATCGACACGGGCATCTTTTCGAGCACCAGATCGATCACGCTGATCGACCGGAAGTAGCTTTCACCAAAATCCAGCGTCAGGTAGTTACCCAACATGTTCAAAAACCGCTCTAGCGGCGGTTTGTCGAAACCGAACTCCTTTTCCAGTTCTTCGATGAATTCCTTCGGCAGTCCACGGGCGCCGATGTATTCGCTGTCCGACCCAAATGTTTCTTCGGTCTGAACGTTCTCGCCCCCGGCAAAACCGGCGAATACATCACCTTCGCCCTGCATCTGAGCCAGAATTTGCTCGATCGGGCCACCTGGCACAAATTGCACGAGCGTGAAGTTCACGATCATGATGCCAAGCAGCGTTGGAATGACCAGCAAAAGCCGGCGTAGTACATATGCGCCCAAAGCCTGTTACCTCACCGCGCCGGCAGTTTTTAGTTTCTGGTACTTTTCCTCGTTAAACCACCAGAAATCAAACTGACCCACAGCCAGCGGAGGCAGTACCTCGGGATGCTCATACATGTCGTAGTAGGCGACCCAGGTATCTGAAACATATCCAGACGGTACCTGAATACGCAGGTATCTAAGGACACGATCCAGAGCTTTTAGTGATGCGATCTCTTCCTCGCGCGACTTGGTATCCAGAGCCGCATCAATGATCGCATCAACCAACGGGCTTTGCAAAGATTGCGGGTTGTAAGACGATACGACGGCGGTTTCTGATCCATACGCCTGTTTGAGACCGGTACCTGCTTCCAAGAACGGCTGGTTGCGGAAAAAGATCATGTCGAAGTCTTTATCATAGTACCGCTGAATCCACTGGGCACTGTCGATCTTTTCAACCGTGACTGAAACACCAAAGCTTTCCAGGCTTGATGCATAGGTAGTCACGATAGCCTCTGCCGTGTCCGAAGAGGACGCATTCAGCATGATCTGGATGGACATCGGATTGCCATCTGCATCCTGCAGTTTGCCCGCACCATTTACAGTCCAGCCCGCTTCGGACAGCAGTTTCAACGCGGTGCGTTTGTTCCTACGATCCACGGTACGCGATGGGTTTGAGCTGTGCGCACGCACCGCTTCTTGTGTCAGAACCTCTTCGGGGACCAAATCGCCAAGTGACTCGAGGAAGGTTTTTTCAAGACCTGTCGGGACCCCCTCGGCAGCGACTTCCGAGTTTTCTGCGAAGGAATGGCGCTGTTCTGTCAGACCATATTGCAGAGATTCAGACGTCCATTCGAAGTTGAAGGCAAGCCCCAAAGCCTCGCGCACTTTGATGTCGTCAAACGGTGCCCGCGTCATATTGAAAATAAAACCCGAAGGCGATGGAGGCGACATGACCGGAATTTCTTCGCGTTTCACATAGCCGTTTTGGACAGCCGGAAACTCATATCCCGTTGCCCATTTCTTGGTACTGCCTTCGGCCCGGAAGGTGTAGACACCCGCCTTAAACGCCTCAAATTCGGCAGCATCGTCTGCGAAGTATTCGACCCGAACGGTCTCAAAGTTGTGACGACCCACATTGATCGGCAGGTCCCAACCCCAATAGTCGGGGTTGCGGCGATAGACGATATAGCGGTTCAGCTCAAAATCATCGACCACATAGGGCCCGCTGCCCATCGGAGTTTGCAAGCTCTGCTTATCCAATCGCTCGCCCGTTTTTTCGTACCAGGCTTTTGAAAACACAGGGGTCCCGCCAACCTGAGAAATCAAGGAGCGGCGCGAAACCCCATCCACGAAGTTAAATTTGATCGTGTGGTCATCGATGATCTCATAACCTTCGATCCGCTGCTTCACCGCGCGGGCATAGCTGCGGATGCCTTGTTCCAGAAACAGGTCATGCGTGAACGCTGCGTCATGAGCGGTCAGCGGAGTGCCATCTGCAAACCGAGCTTCGGGGCGCATATAAAATATGCACCATTCCTTGGTGTCTGGGTATTCGACGGCCTCGGCCAACAACCCGTAAGCTTCTGTGATGGAGTCTGCAGGCGTCGCAGATCCAAATGGGCTTTCGCCAAACATGCTTTCCGCAATCAACCCCGAATACAGCCCAGCTTTGCCTTGCCAATTGAACCGGTTCATCCCATCGAACGTGCCGCGCGTTGAAACCGATATATGGCCCCCGACAGGAGCATCCGGGTTCACATAGTCAAAATGTTTGAAGTCAGGTGGATATTTAAGGTCACCAAAGAATGAATACCCATGTGCCCGAATGATGGTCTCTGCTTCAGTACCAGCGGCCAAGACGCCGCCGAGCCCGGGGGCGGTTGCAGCAACTGCCGTACCGCCCAATAGCTGCAGCGCGGTGCGCCTGTTCATACGCGCCTGCGTTGGTATCGTGCTTTTGCGTGTCATCCCCACCTCTCCTACAAACCTGTCAACGTCTTGATGCGTCTCAGCCTAGCTAAAGGCCTAGAACACACAGTTTCAAGTTTAGAATGCATGAGCGTATTGTGAAGTAATCCTCACGCAAAAATTAAAGCCGCTGCAACAGGCAGCGGCTTTCACGAGTTTTTGATCTGTTAAGGATCAATTGCCGATGGTTTGCAGATAGGCAATCAGATCGGCGCGTTCTTCTGGCTTTCTGAGACCAGCAAAGCTCATGGATGTGCCCGAGATATAGGCGCTTGGGCGCTCAAGGAAGGCATCCAGGGCTTCTGGCGTCCAGTTGCCGCCATGCGCCTGCATGGCCGCCGAATAGCCGGTGAACCCTTTGGCCGTTGCAACAGGACGGTCAACAATTGCGTACAGATACGGGCCCGTGCCATTTGCCCCGTCTTCCAGCTTGTGACACGCAGTACACTTCCGGAATACGCGTGCACCTTTTTCAGGATCAGCAGCGGCCAGCAGGTCCTCAAAGACCACTTCTTCGCCATTCGCGCTTTCGCCCGCGCTTTCGGTTTCGATAATGTAAGCGGCTTCCGCCTCGCCATGACCACCGGGTGAATACAGGATATCCGCGCCCCATTTGGCCAGGAGAAGCACCAGGAAAGTGCCGAACAGGCCTGCTGAGGCCTTGGTAACTGTCATCGTGTCGAACATTGATCGCGTGTCCATTTCAGCTGTCTGGGCAGGTGTCTAAGGCTTCCACTTGCGAGAGGCAAGGTATAGACACCGCGACTAAACGCCCAATTCAAGAACTTGTTGCACGGAATCGACCAAATGACCAATCGCATTGCTTTTCAAGGAGAACCAGGTGCCTATAGTCACGAGGCCTGCCGCAATGCGCGGCCGGATATGGAGGCGCTGCCCTGTCGCACCTTTGAGGATGTGATCGAATCGGTTCGCTCGGGCCAGGCCGATCTGGCTATGCTACCGGTCGAAAACACCACCTATGGGCGCGTGGCTGACATTCACCGGCTTTTGCCCCATAGCGGCCTGCACATCATTGACGAAGCTTATGTGCGCGTTCACATCAATCTGCTTGGTGTCCACGGCGCCAAACTGGAAGATGTGACCGAAGCACATTCCCATCTGGTTTTGCTGCCTCAATGCGCCACTTTCCTGCGCGAACATGGTATTCGTGGCCGAGTCAGCCCCGACAACGCCCGCGCCGCACGTGAAGTCTCTGAGGCTAACGATCCGCATTCGGCCGCATTGGCCAGTGAACTGGCGGCCGAAATCTATGGCCTGGACGTACTGGCGCGCCATATCGAGGACCACGGTGATAACACAACCCGGTTTCTGGTCATGTCGCCTAAGGCTGATACTTCCCGCCGTGGTGACCATGAGATGATCACCAGTTTCGTCTTTCAGGTTCGCAACATTCCCGCTGCTCTTTATAAGGCCATGGGCGGGTTTGCGACCAATGGGATCAACATGACCAAGCTGGAAAGCTATATGGTTGATGGCTCGTTCACGGCGACTCAGTTCTACGCCGATATCATGGGGCATCCGGACGACCGGAATGTTCAACTGGCGATGGATGAGCTGCAGCACTTCACGACCAATGTCGAGATTCTGGGGGTCTACCCAGCCGCCCGGCCCAGGGGCTAACAACTCTTAGTTAGTTTTTGGCGTCCGAGAACTCGGACCGGCGTTCACCGCTGCACCATGTGGCGAGTATGGCATCAACGCATAGATCGGTTCCATCGGTCGACGTGACCTCAAGATCGTATCGCCTGCCGTTGTGGATCGTGGCTTGATCCTGCGCGGCGCTGCCCAATGGGCGGTCCCCTCGTCGACGCTCACGCTCGGTCAGCACCGGCAATGGGCAGTGGACCGCGACAAACAGCACATCATGAGCTCTGAACAGGGACTGCAGCTGTTCGACCCAACCCGGTGTATCCAAGATATGCTCTAGGATCAGATGATTGCCCGCATCCGCATAAGCGGCCACCGACCTGTGGAACCCATCAAAGAATGCGGCCCGATCCGAGGGCCAATCAAACTCTGCTGCGCGATACCGATCCAAAGGCAGCACCCCGGCATCCCGAAGATGGTCAATCGAGATATGCCAGAACGGCAGTTCTATCTTCTTCTGAAGCGCGCGCGCGATTGTGCTCTTGCCACTGCTCGATGCACCATGAAGGACAATGATATGGGACATGCGTGTCAGACTAACAGAGTATAGGCTTTTGACACCCCAGCATCGAGCTGTCGATAGGTTCGGAACCCCATCGCGTCATAATAGGCAAGGCCGTCTTGATTATCCGCACCAATCGTTGCGTCGATTGATGTCAGCCCGAAATCGCGGGCAGCGTTCAACGTCTGGGCAAACAATCCGCGCCCGATGCCGCGTCGCGCGGCTGATGGCCGGATGTGGGTGCCAATGATGCCCCAACCCACCGCGACATCATATGGGTTGTCTTCGGCCGCATATCTCAGCGACTGAAACCCAAGGATCTGCCCGATGTGTTCAACGGCAACCGTGCAGCGAATACTGTCTGGATGGGTGATATAGTGACCCAGAACAAACTCGGCTGTTACTGGCGCCTTGCGCTTTCCCGCCTCAAAGATGTCCTGCAAGACGCTTGCGATACCCTCTGCGTCACCTTCTCGCGCAGGTCTGTACAAGATTTCGCTCAAATCCCTGCCCCTAACTGCCCGCAGCAACCAACATCATGAGCCGTGCTTGTAACGTTGCTCCAGCTCGCGCGCGAATTCAGCCAGCCGCAGTTGAAATTGCTTGCGGAACCGCGCTTGCCCCAGCTTCATTGATTGCAACAGCAACCGGGCGGGCAGGGATTTTGCGCTTAGTGACATATCCACGCTCAACCGAGTCCGACGCTGCGACAGCGCAAGCAGATCAATCGTCGTGACACCTGCCATCCCCTTGCTGTTGGCCTCGAACCGCATCTGCGCCGGGCGTTCACAATCGGTCATGACAACGGTCATCTGGCGTGCTTTGCCCCGCAGTTTGAATTCGGTGTCCCAGGTGGTGCCCGCCGCAGGCGGGACGTCCTGCGTCACGCGCCGCACGTCTACGCCGCGACGCATCGCCATCCGCTCGAACCGGTCGAAATCGGCGACCATCTCAAATACCGAGTTTATCGGGGCTTCAATATCTTCACGTGCTGAAAACTGCATTTCGGCCTTTGCTACGCTTTTGGTCTAGTTTTCCGTCAGTCTAATGTATCTGCAAGCCAGTTTCTCAAAAGGAAATGCGCAATTGCACCTTTCCGGGCGGGCAACAGCTTGGGATGATCTCCGGCAAAGGCCTGCATCATTTCGGTTTTGGTGACCCAAAGCGCGTCTTCGATTTCAACCGGGTCAATCTTGATGTCACGCGATAGTGCTTGACCCGCGCAGCCAAACATCAGCGATGACGGAAATGGCCACGGCTGGCTGGACAGGTACGAGACGGCGCCCACCGGAACACCTGCTTCTTCCATCACCTCGCGGCGCACTGCGGCTTCCAGAGTTTCGCCCGGCTCCACAAACCCCGCGAGTAGCGAATACATTCCTTCGGGCCAGCCGGGCGACCGGCCCATCAGAACCGCATCGCCATGGGTGATTAGCATGATGACAACCGGGTCGGTGCGTGGGAAATGCTGGGCCCCGCAAGACGGGCAGCTGCGTTGCCACCCAGCCTGCGCGATCTGGGATGGCGCACCGCATTGGGCGCAGAACTTGTGCGTCTTGTGCCAGCCAATAACGGCCTTGGCGGTTGCTGCCAGCTCGGCATCGCGGGTTGAAAGCCGGGTCATGATCCGGCGTAGCTCAGCAAACGCAGTGCCCATGGGCAAGTCGGGGTGTTGCTGTTCCGACCGATCAACAAAAGTATCAAGGCCAGTCAGATCTTGGCCCTCGGCTGTCCAGCCCGAGATGTCAAAGGCAAAGATCGGGGCGCGCCCTTCTTCCAAACCCAAAAAGATCGGGACAGCGACAATCCCGCCCGGTCCGTTTTGAATCACGGGGTGTGACATCGGAAGCCTGATAAGCTGATCCAGGGCCTCACCCTGCACCAGCAGTTTTCCGCGCCACAGCAGGACGCAGCGCGCCTTTGTTTCATCTTGCGCGTGTTGCAGCCGTTCTGCGTCAGATCGCAGCTCGGCGGCTCGATCCAGACCCGAGCCACCAAAAGTCACCAGTTCTGCGTTTTTCATTCATTGTCCCTTGGGCTTTGCTGACAGGGCTGCCACGGCAACCAGAATGTTGCAATGCCATTTCTCGGCACCCCCCTGTCCCTGCGACAATGCAGTGGTTGATACGCCTAAATATATGTGCATTAAATCTACTAAATGTTGATTTTGAATAATATTATCGCCCAAAAGTAGTAGTTCAGAGTGAAAACAAGACCAGTTTGTACAGGTCAGACTGAAAGCGCAGACGTGAAAATTCGTATTCTCGCGACCACCGATCTGCACATGAATCTGACCGGTTTCGATTATTACTCCGATCAGCCCGATGCTTCGGTCGGGTTAACGCGAACCGCCAGCCTAATCGAATCTGCGCGTGAATCCGCAGGTGATGCAGTTGTCCTGCTGTTCGACAATGGGGATGCGCTTCAGGGCACACCGCTTGGTGACCAGGCGGTGCAAGACCACGACACCCACCCGATGATGCAGGGCTTTGCCGCTTTGCAGTACGATGCGATAGGTCTGGGCAACCATGACTTTGGCTTTGGACTGGACGCGCTAGACCGTATTCTTGCCGACGCGCCCTGCCCGGTACTGTGCAGCAATCTGCACCCAAACAAAGGCATCCAAACACGCTGGCAAGACCACACGATCTTTGACCGTACCGTTTCATGGAACGGGCAAGATATCCCGCTGCGTATTGGAGTTTTTTCTGTTCTGCCGCCACAGACAACCCAGTGGGAAGCGCATCACTTAAGTGGAATGGTCGCCGCCGAAGGTATTCTCGACACGGCCAAACGCGCGGTGCAGAGCCTGAAATCGGCGGGATGCGATCTGATCATCGCATTGGCGCATTCAGGGATCGAGCAGGAAGACGAAGCCCCCGGGTCTGAGAATACGGTGATCGCGCTCGCAGGTCTTACGGGCATAGATGCCCTGATCGCAGGGCATACGCATTTCACGCTGCCCGGTCCAAGCCATAGCAATATGCCCCAAGTGGATCATGACGCCGGGTTGATCCATGGCAAACCCGTGGTCATGGCCGGATCCGCAGGCTCACATCTGGGGCAGATTGATCTGCATATGGCGCATTCAGCCGATACGGGCTGGGCGGTTATCGCGCAAAGTGCAAAACTGCATGCGGTGAGTACGGCATCAGATGATACCGAGGTGCCGGAAAACCCCGAACTGGTCACGCTTTTTGCACCAATCCATTCCAAAACCCGCGCTGAGATGGCAGAACCGGTGACCCGAATCTCGCAGCCCTTGCACAGCTATTTCAGCTTTTGCGCCCCGGATCAGGGGCTTGTACTTGTTGCAATGGCCCAGGCGGCAGGCCTCAGGCCATATCTAGCGGGCTCGGCACTGGCAGATCTACCAATGCTATCGGCCGTCTCTCCTTACAAGTGTGGTGGTCGATCTGGCCCTCGCTTCTATACCGACGTTCCTGCAGGTGAGGTTTGCCTGCGCCACATCGCCGACCTGCATATTTTCCCCAATGAGCTGCGCGCCATCAGAGTCACCGGTGCACAGGTTCTCGACTGGCTTGAGATGTCGGCTGGCGTTTTTCATCAGTTGCAATTCGATGCCGCATGCGAGCTGATTGATCCAAGCCGCGCAGGGCATAATTTTGATGTGCTGTTTGGGCTGAGCTATCAGATCGATCTGTCACAACCTGCGCGGTTTGACCGCCAAGGGCAATTGCTGGGCCAAGACTATCGGCGCATACGCCAGCTGCGCTTTAACGGGTCTGATCTGCAGCCCGAGCAGGAGGTCATCGTGGCGCTGAACAACTATCGCGCCAGCGGAGGTGGGTATTTTCCATTCGTCGATCAGGCGCAGGCCATCAACTTACCGCCATTGGATATCAAAAGGGTCCTGCGCGACTATTTGATCGGCGATCTGCCCGCCGATCCGCTGGCACAGACACCCTATCCTTTTGCGCTTGCCCCCCAAGACGGCGCGCAGGCGATCCTGACCACCGGGCCCGGCGCGCTAAAGTATTTGGCGGAATTAAACATATTTGAACCACAAGTTCTGACCCCTGATCCCACAGGTTTTGAACGCATTCAGTTAACTCTCTGACGGGTTGCCATCTGCACCGGGTTTGCCTATATCAAGCCCTGAGAGGTTGGCGCGGGCGAGCGCCTCGCCAACCTGGTCAGGTCCGGAAGGAAGCAGCCACAACGAGCCCCGCTTGGGTCGATGTCCAACCTCTCACTAATAGCAACCAACAAGCCGCAGGAGGGCTTTTATGAGTGTAGCAAAAACCCTTCAGGCAGCGCGGTTCTGATCGCAATCTACGCAACTGCCTGAACACATCGCCGCCGGATGCGCGTCTGCCATCTGGTTGCTATGCTGTTTCTGAACATAGGCAGATCAATGTCTCATACACTTTCGGACCTTGGATGGTCCTCTCATTTTGCCGCGCAAAGCGTGGATTACCCTAATCTTACCCCCTATCGCATCTCCGCGGTGCACCGCGATCGTCTGATCGGGCTTTCATCGGCGGGGGAAACGCCACTTGTGTCACTCGGTCGTCCGACCGGCGACTTTGCAGTGGGCGACTGGGTGCTTGCTGATCAGGATCAGCGCATTCAGCACCTGCTCGACCGGCGCAGCCTGCTGCAACGGCGTGCCGCTGGCACTGGGGCCGAAGCGCAACTGATCGCCGCAAATGTGGATGTGCTGTTCATCGTCAGCTCTTGCAATGCGGATTTCAACCTGCCCCGGCTGGAGCGTTACTTGGCCCTTGCCAATCAGGCCGGGTGCTATCCGGTCATCGTGCTGACCAAAGCGGACCTGTGTGCTGATCCCGACGCAGTTCAGCGTCAGGCACAAAAACTTGGGCCGTTCCTGACCATTCTGACCGTCAACGCGCTTGACCCTGAGGATATAGAAAAAATCCTCAGCTGGTGCCCCACCGGACAAACGGCTGCTCTGGTAGGCTCGTCCGGCGTTGGAAAAACCACGCTGGCCAATGGGATGACGGGTCAGGCAGAGGCAACGGCAAGCATTCGCGAGGATGACGCCCATGGACGTCATACCACAACCGCCCGTGCCCTGCATCTGATGCGGAACAAAGGCTGGCTGATCGATACCCCAGGCATGCGCGCGTTGCGTTTGCTCGATGCGCAAGAGGGTGTGGACGAGGTTTTCTCGGACATTCTGGATCTTGCGCAAGGGTGCCGGTTCTCGGATTGTCGGCATGATCAGGAACCGGGATGTACCGTGCAGGCTGCGATTACCGATGGCACGCTTGATCCTTCGCGGCTGGACCGATGGCGTAAGCTACGGCGCGAGGATCAGAGGAATTCAGAAACCATCGCCCAATCCCGCGCACGCGATAAAGCCTTCGGAAAGATGGTCCGGTCGGTCATGAAGGATCAAAAGCACCTGAAAGGTCGGTGAGCAAAACAAGAGCGTCGCGCAATCGACGCCCCTACTCAATCAACCGGGGCCAAACGGCCGCGTTACGCCGCGCAAACGCGCCGATATGACCGATCTCCTTGACCCCGAAATCACGTGCAGACAACACATGGCGTCGCGCCTTGGAGCCATAAAGATCGGCCAGTCGCCAGACCGCCTCAGGCGGAACTGTCTGATCATCATCGCTGGTAAACAGATCCACCGAGACACCCGATTCCGCCCAGCGCGCTTGTGGCAGGTTTTGCCCCATCTCGGGTAGATAGTTGTGCGGCGCAGTGCACCACCTACGCCATTGCCAGTAGACAGGACCCGGCAGATCAGCCCCAAACCCGATTGCCTTGCCCGGCAGATACCCCAGCGCTTTGACCAGCAACGGCACATGCCCATGCCAGAACATCCAGGCCAGTCCTTTGTAAGGCCAAGGATGATCCGACAAGGTGACCAGCCCTGAGCAGACACAGATCATGCGGTCTATCGTATCGATATCCGGCTGCACCGGCCCCAACATCCCGCCAACCGAATGACCAATTGTCCACTGGTTGGCATCAGGAAAACGCCGCCGCATCTCGGCCCGCGCCGCTGGCATATCGATTAACGCCCAGTCGGCCATCGTGACCTTTGAATCTTTCAAACGCCCCGTGCGTGAATGGCCAAAATCGTTGTAGTCATAGGTCAAGCAGGCGATGCCGCGCTCTGCAGCCAGCCATCTTGCGAAGTGTTGATAATAGTCGCGTGGGACGCCCGTTGCACCGTTCAATACAACAACTGTTTCGGGTTTGACTAAGGGACAATACAAGCGCGCCGACAGCATCGCGGATCCGGATAGAAACCGAAAGTCTTCAACCTTCGCTGCCTCGTGCGTATCTAACATCGCGTCTTCGGGTGATTTCTGAACCGATCAGTTTACCGATTTAGAAAGCACAGCAAACCTTGTTCGAGTCAACCCGAGGGTTGCTTGACCAAACGTCCACCTGCGCAACACCATGCATCTGCCTAGAGTTGCAACGATACCGCAAGCGCCCCTGCCCAAGACCCTTAGAGACGTAACCGATCACCCCGAACGCAGTTCGAGTACGTCGGTGGTCGCGCGTGTGGCCCATCTCATCTGCTCGTCGGTCTCCACTGCGCACGGACGCAGCGCCCGCAATCGGGCCAACGCCTGATCAAAACGCTCACCGCATTCGATCATCAGCCGCAGAACAACCATTCCTGATCGCCCGCACCCACCCCGGCAGTGAACCAGTACCCGGCCACCCCCAGACAGCGCATGTCGCGCCGCCGCGCTGACGGCAACCCATTCATCCTCGATTTGGGACGAAGGAACTCCATAATCTTCAACCGGCAGATGTACCCACCGACTGGCGCGCCCCTGAATGTCACTGCCAAAACTTTGGGCCCCGTCCTGAAGCATCTCAACTTCCGTCGTCATCGAGATCACAAGCCCGGGTTTCCAATCTGATATCGTGTCCAGATCATCGGCATAGTCGCCCCCACGACCCGGCAGCGACGTCAGCGCAAGCGTGCCACCCCCGACCTGCAGGGCATAGACCACCAGTTGAGACATCAAAGTCCTCCTCCCAAATCCGCGCCCGTTCAAAAGTTATGTTTGTTTAAATTTGAGACCCCAGTCTACGCAAATCCCGATTCGCGCCAAACCAAATTTCCTGAACCCTGCTGTGGACGCGGGCAGCAGCGGCCACTACGCTGTGGCGACGTCCCGAATCCGCCAGAGCAGACATGACCGAAACAGACAGCCCCGCCTATCAGGTTCTCGCCCGCAAATATCGCCCGGAAACCTTTGCGGATCTGGTGGGTCAGGATGCAATGGTACGCACTCTGAAAAACGCGTTCGAGGCTGACCGGATCGCGCAAGCCTTTGTCATGACCGGCATTCGTGGGACGGGTAAAACCACCACGGCGCGGATCATCGCCAAAGGCATGAACTGCATCGGTGCGGACGGCAATGGCGGCCCGACCACCGAACCCTGCGGCGTCTGCGAACACTGCACTGCGATCATGGAAGGTCGTCATGTCGACGTGATGGAGATGGACGCCGCTAGCCGCACGGGCGTCAATGATATCCGCGAGATCATCGACAGTGTCCGCTATCGCGCCGCCTCAGCCCGTTACAAGATCTACATCATCGACGAGGTTCACATGCTCTCGACCAGCGCCTTCAACGCGCTGCTCAAAACGCTGGAGGAACCACCCGCCCATGTGAAGTTCATCTTTGCGACCACAGAGATTCGCAAAGTTCCAGTCACGGTTCTGTCTCGCTGCCAGCGCTTCGACCTGCGCCGGATCGAACCCGAAGATATGATCGGCTTGCTTCGCAAGATCGCCTCGGCTGAAAGTGCTGAGATTGCCGAGGACGCGTTGGCCCTGATCACCCGTGCTGCTGAGGGATCTGCCCGCGACGCGACCTCATTGCTGGATCAGGCGATCTCACACGGGGCCGGAGAGACGACGGCAGATCAAGTGCGCGCGATGCTGGGCTTGGCGGATCGTGGCCGGGTTCTGGACCTAATGGACATGATCCTGCGGGGCGATGCCGCCGGCGCGCTGACTGAACTCAGCGCGCAATATGCCGAAGGCGCCGATCCGCTAGCCGTGCTGCGCGATCTGGCTGAGATCACCCACTGGGTCTCGGTCGTGAAAATCACGCCGGACGCAGCAGAGGACCCAACCGTATCGCCTGACGAACGCGCTCGCGGCCAGCAAATGGCTGAAGCCCTACCCATGCGCGTGCTGACCCGCATGTGGCAGATGCTGTTGAAAGCACTTGAGGAGGTCTCCGCTGCGCCAAACGCGATGATGGCAGCCGAAATGGCTGTGATCCGCTTGACCCATGTGGCCGATCTGCCCAGCCCGGAAGAGTTGATCAAACGTCTTCAAGATGCACCGCCTCCACCCATGGGTGGACCAGGAGGGGGCGCACCTACCCACAATAATGGCGCAGCCCCTGTGGAACCACGCGGTCCGATGACCGCAGGCCACCAGCCCACACCGCGCAGTTCCGGCGGCGCGCCCGTCGCGGCGCTGGCGCAGGATGTGCAGGCGGCACTTGCCCGGTATCCAACCTTTGACCATGTGGTCGAACTGATCCGGACCAACCGCGATGTCAAACTGCTGGTCGAAGTCGAAAACGGTGTTCGCCTGGTTTCGTACCAACCTGGTCGGATTGAGTTCACACCTGCATCGCAGGCCCCGACCGATCTGGCCCCGCGACTTGGCTCGGCCTTGCAACGCTGGACGGGCAACCGCTGGGCCGTGTCAATCGTATCGGATGGCGACGCGCCGACTATAGCCGAAATTCGCGACAAGGCCGAGCTTGCGCTTAAGGAAGAAGCCTCTGAGCACCCTCTGGTCCAGGCCGTGTTGGCGCAGTTCCCGAAAGCCAAAATTACCAAAATCGAGACCCCCGAACAACGCGCCGCACAGGTGGAAACCGAAGCCCTGCCCGAGGTGGAAGACGAATGGGACCCGTTCGAGGAGGACTAATAGGTGCACTATGCACGCATCGATGCGGTCTACCACGAAGCATGCGAAATCTATAACCCGTCTTGGAATGGCGAAACGGTTAGCGAATGGGTCGAAGCAGCCGCCCTTGCCTCAAATCCGGTTTCAATCATCTTGCTGGTCTTATCGGCACTGGCAATTTGGCGTGGAAACCTCTGGATTGCTTTGATGACATCCGTCGGCTGGATGATCTGGGCGGCTCACATTCTTGTCGACGATATGATGTATGACCCGCGTCGAACGGCAGCGGACATAGGATGCGTCGGCCATTCCACTCTGTTCATTGGCTTGGCAATTGCGCTATGTGCTGGGATGACACTCTACGCAGTATATATTCGCCTGAGGCGATCACACTTAAGGAGACTCTAAATGCTCAAAGGACTAGGCGGTCTGGGCGATATGGCCAAGATGATGAAATCGGCTCAGGACCTGCAGACCAAAATGACCGATATGCAGGAAGAGCTGAACACCATCATGGTGGTTGGTGAATCCGGTGCAGGTCTGGTCAAGGCAACGGCCACGGCCAAAGGCGAACTCAAGGGGCTGGATATCGATCCGTCGATCTTCAACGGCGACGACAAGGAAGTGGTCGAAGACCTTATCCTGGCCGCCATCAAGGACGCGCAGACCAAAGCTACCGAACGCTCTCAGGCGGAAATGGCCAAGCTGACCGAAAGCATGGGCCTGCCCGCTGACATCAAACTGCCGTTCTGATCTCGGTCATTTCGCAAATGCACTCGCCAGAGGCCTCCTCCGGCGCCAGACAGGACAGGCCGTGAGCTCAAACAGCGACATCGACAATCTGATCGACCTGATGGCCAAGCTGCCGGGCCTCGGCCCGCGTTCGGCCCGTCGCGCTGTGCTGCACCTGATCCGCAAACGCGCCCTGTTGCTGACGCCCTTGGCGGACACGATGCAACAGGTCGCTGCCACCGCCCGCGAATGCCTGAACTGCGGCAATGTCGGCACCACCGATATCTGTGACATCTGCTATGACGAGGCCCGCGCGACCGGAGAGCTTTGCGTGGTCGAAGATGTCTCGGACCTCTGGGCGATGGAGCGCGCCGGAGTCTTCAAAGGCCGCTACCATGTTTTGGGCGGTACGTTGTCGGCGCTTGATGGCGTGGGCCCGGACGAATTGCGCATCCCCCGGCTCAAAGACCGCGTCGTGGCCGAAGAGATCACCGAAGTCATTTTGGCCCTGAACGCCACCGTAGATGGCCAGACCACCGCCCACTACATCGCGGACCAACTAGAGGGTCAAGTCCGCCTGACTTCACTGGCACAGGGTGTGCCAATTGGAGGGGAGTTGGACTATCTGGATGATGGGACAATCACGGCAGCGTTGAGGGCGAGGAAAGAGTTGTAGTTGTCGGCTTTATTGACGAAAAAACACATTTTTCAAGCGATCCAGTATTCCTATGTCGGGACTTCTTGAATCCTCAGCCTGCTTCGCCAGACGCTCCCAATCCTTGGTGTCACCTGGAAGTCGGCTAACTTCTGCGATCTCTGTTCCGTCGTCCCGATACCGGGTCATCTGCCTGCTGACTTCATCTTCAAGAAATCTTGATAGGGAGGGCCAACTCGCCCCTATCAAATCAAAATCACGATGATAGAGTTCAACCTCTCCAGTGCTGTTCAAATAAAGTTGACCCTGAGAATACCAATCCCCATTCATTGTACCGAAACCGAAATGGCCTTCTGGGATGTACTCGGGTCTCAAATAGTAAAGGTTCTGATATCTGATGCTAATTGGTTGCCCAATAGGGTCTTCCAAACTTCGGGGATTTATTCCCATCGTAGCACCCAACAATGAAATACCCATAATCTGTGCGCCATTAAACACTCTCAATAAGTCCTTATAAGGCTCAGGCAGGTATCGCCCGCTTTCCTCCTCAGCACACACAAGCCCTTCTTCAAACAGACCCGCGTAACACCGGCATAGATAAGCATGAGGAGCCTCGCTAGGCATGTGCCCGGTCGCAAAACCACCGTCTTCCGCTTCAACAAAACCTAGTGCATCCCACCTTTCACGCATCATTTGCGAGACTAGGTTTGTTTGCTCCAAAACGCTTTTGGTTTCCATCTCAAGCTTCCGACCGTCAATGTGGATCTGTATCTACTAGGCCGCGGAAAAGATAGATCAAATACCTTTTTTGAAAGAAGATGAAACCGCAAGCCAAAATAGTCTTTGTTGTACAAATCACCTATGCCACATTGCACATGAACACTGGAAATCACTGATAACCGCATGACCCGCTTTCTCGCCCTCACCTTCGCTGCCCTCACCTCCACCACCGCCCTTGCCCAAGACCTCGTCGATAAGGGCTTCGTCGAAGGCTGGAACATCATGATGGACCCCGTGCTTGGGAATGGGTGCCTGATCCAAACAGTTTATCAGGACCTCTCGGTCGTGCGGCTGGGCTATGATGCGTTGGACAATCGCGGGTATTTTACTGTGTTCAACAAGGCTTGGGGCGAGATTGAGCCAGGGCAGAGCTACCCAATCCGGTTCGAGTTGGACGGCAAGAGTTTTGACGCCACCGCCATCGGGTTCAAACAGGACCGCGTGCCGGGGGCGACGGTGTTCTTCACTGACCGTACCTTCGTGGCGGCGATTGCGCAGAACAAGACGATGACCGTGTTCAACCCCGAAGATCAGCCGGTGATGGCGATTGATCTGACAGGCACCGCAAAAGCGCTGGAATACGCGCGCGAGTGTCAGAACAAAGAGCTTTAACGAATCGGGTCAAACACCGCGTCGGTTGCCTTGCAATCGCGGATCACGTCCCGTCCGCAGGGAACCGGGGCCAGATCACGTGACAGGCACAGGCGAACCTCTTCGATGTAACCCTGCTTGCAGGTCACGGTGATCATGTCGCGCTCTAGCCCGGGATTGGCCTTTAGGAACGCCTCTTCGACCACTGCGGCGGGCAGTTTCACGGTTGCGTCCAGTTGGCGGAAAACACTGGGGCGTTCAACACGGCTATAGGCCTCGCGCGATAGGGCGAAATACGCGGGCGCAGAGAGGCCCGAGCAGGTGCCGTGTTTCTTCCACTGATGCCAGGCCAGGCCGGAACTGCCCTGAATATCCTCCATGTCTCGGGTCATCCCTCGCGATGGCGGAACTTCGGTCGTGCGGCAGTACGACGGCCAGCCCTGATGGAACTGCGGCCAGAGCCCATGCAGGACCCAACCGTGGTCATGTCGCGCGTCACACTGATCCGACCCGCGCGCGTCCCCTTCGCGGGCGCACCAATTGGGCGACCAGCTGAGCGACAGGACATAATAGTCAAATTCGCCCGCCTTCTCGCCCTCGGCCTGAACAGCCACAGCGCCGATCAGCGCGAAAACAAAGCCCAAAACCCCTTGGCGCATTCGCCTCTTCCCTTCTTGTACTGGCGCGACTATATACGGGCCAAGTTCCCCGACAACGGAAACCTGCCCCAAAATCCGGGGCCGCCGAATTCCGGCGACGGGAAAGATGTATGTATAGGAGACGGGCTGATGGCAAAACCGCTTATGGCCAAGGCAACCGCCGTATGGCTGGTGGACAACACCACGATCAGCTTCAAGCAGATCGCGGATTTCGTAGGGATGCACGAGTTGGAAGTGCAGGGCATCGCCGATGGTGATGTGGCCACTGGTGTGAAGGGCTTCGACCCGATTGCCAACAACCAGTTGACACAGGATGAGATCGACACCGCGCAGAACAACCCGCTGCACAAGCTGAAGCTCAAGTTCAACCCGTCGGCCACGGGCGAGGAAAAGCGCCGCGGCCCGCGCTACACCCCGCTATCCAAGCGTCAGGACCGTCCGAACTCGATCCTGTGGCTGGTCAAGTTCCACCCCGAACTTACTGATGGACAGATCGCCAAGCTGGTTGGCACCACCAAGCCGACCATCCAGTCGATCCGCGAGCGGACGCATTGGAATATCTCCAACATGCAGCCCATCGACCCGGTTGCCCTGGGCCTGTGCAAACAGTCCGAGCTGGATGCCGTGGTTCAGAAGGCTGCCGCGAAGAAGGCCGCTGAAGGTGGCGTTATGAGCGATGACGAGCGCCGCAAGTTGGTCTCGACCGAGCAATCGCTGGAAATGGACGCTGCGCCGAAAATCCCGACGGCGATTGAGGGTCTGGAAACCTTCTCTCTGTCAGACGAACCGGATGGTGAGGCAGAAGACAGCGATCCGATCGTGGATGCTGACAGCTTCTTCAACCTGCCCAAAGGTGGCGGGGATGAAGAAGAAGAGGACGATCAGCGCCCCTGATGTGTTTGCCGCCTCGGCCTAAACAGGCCGGGGCCTTTCCAACGGAAGCCTCATGCTTAGCGTACTTTCCGCCATTTTTGGCCCACACCACGCCGTTTCGATTTATGCGTTCCTCAGGACTTGGGGCCTGGGTCTGGCTGCGGGCGTTGGGATGATCGCAATCGTATCCACGCTGTTCCTGCTGGGCGGAGATGGCGAGCACGAGCATCATTCGTTCATGACTGTCCCGGTCCTGTCCGCCACCGCGATCAATGGTGACCTCAGGAATGGCGTGATTGCATCGGTTCGGCTGCCGGATGGTACCGCGGCCTCGATCACGTCGACCGAGGCCCCGATCTCTCAGACGGTTGGCACCAGCGCCTGTATCGAAAAACGCGTCTATGTGGACAGCGGAGAGCCCAGATACCGCTTCAAACTGCCAAAGTTCTGCGACGCAAGCTGATCTGAACAGAATTGGAACCGCCCGGCCCTTGCGCCGGGCGGTTCCAATTAGAACATCTGAAACACGATCCCGGCGACGATCGCACCGCCAACGCCGAGGCTCAGATAGGTGGCGAAAACACGCGGCTTCACCAGCGACCAGACCGCCGCCATCGCAGGGATCGAGCTCACAGCCCCTGCGACCATGAACGACATCGCAGCGCCCGCAGTCATACCTTGTTCCATCAAACCGGCCAAAAGCGGCGGCGCGACGTAGGAGTTCAGGTAGGCAGGCATTCCAACCAGTGCCGCGATCACGATGGGCAGCACACCTTCGCCACCAACAACGCGAGCAATCAGGTCCGCAGGCACGTAGCTAACCAGCAGCGCCTCGAGCACATAGGCAAGCGCCAGCCATTTCAGCAGAAAGATGCCATTGTGCAGAAACTCGGCGCGGAAACGCTGACGTCGTTCGGGTTCCTGCCAGAACTTCCAGACCGGCTTGTCGTCCATCTTGGGCCCGCAGCCGCAGCATCCCGCCGGTTTGTATTCCCGCAACGGCTGGGAAAACGCGCCGCTGCGCATCAGAAAGCGGACGGCAAAACCGCCGAACAGGCCCAGCGCTACGGCTGCCACCGCCTTGCCAATGGCAAAGGGCCAACCCAATGCGCTTGCCGTAATCAGCAATGTCGGCGGATCGATCAGCGGCGAGCTGAGCCAGAACGCCATCACTGCCGACAAAGGGGCACCCAAAGCCAACAGACCAGCAATGAACGGAATAACCTCGCAGGAACAAAACGGCGCGAGACCACCGAACAGGGCCGCCAGAAAGATCATGCGTGTTTCGCGCCCTTCAAAGGCGCGCGCCACCATAACTTCGGCCCCTGTAGCCTTGAGATACGAGAGCAATAAAACGGCGAACAGGATGTATTGACCAGTATGTGCAAGCGCTTTGGCCGCAAAGGTCACAACCTCGCCCCAGTTACCTGGGTCCAGAATCGCCACCAATGCCAATATGGCGACGATCAGTGCCCAAGGCGTTTTGATCAGGTCAAACACGGCCTTAGATGACAGTTTCGGATTTTGTGTTAACTCAGCCATCGTTTGCGGCCTTTCCTACCTCATCCACGCAGCATTCACTGAGAATGAATTCTGCCAGATTTCTCAACTCATCAAAGCAGGCGCGGTTGATCGTACTGCGTCCGATCTTTTCCTGCTCGACCACGCCACCGGCAGCCAGAAACCGTAGGTGATGGGCCAGCGTCGATGGTGCAATCCCGGTACGCGACTGGATTTCACCAACCGTCAAACCAGTCTCACCCGCACGGACGAGTGTTTTCAGAACCTGTAGCCGGGCCTCGGAGCCCATGGCCGAGAATCCTGCTGCTGCGGTTTCCCACATCTGACTTCTCCATTAAACTATTTTTCTAGTTATTTAGTTTGATTCGAGCTGCCCGTCAATCCACTGCTAGAAATTTCAACAAATAGAGTAAGTCCAGATTGCACCATCCTTAAGTCCAACCTATAAGCGCCTATGGCCATCTCGATCGACACCTTCTTCCTTGAACTCAATGGACAAGGCACTCTGCAGGCACAGATCCAGCAGATGATCGCCGAAGGTATTCTGTCAGGTCGGTTCCATGTCGGAGAGAAACTGCCATCTTCCCGGAAACTGGCCGCACATCTGGGCGTCAGCCGCATCACCGTGACGCTGGCCTATACTGAACTGCTGGCCAATGACTACCTGACTGCGAAAGGCCGATCCGGATACTACGTGTCCGAGAATGCGCCAGTACCGCCAAAATATACGCCAGTACAGCGCAACGAAGAAACCATTGATTGGAACAGCGCCTTGGCCCGTCGGTTTTCAGGTGGGGATTTGTTGTCCAAACCCGCTGATTGGCGCGATTACCGATATCCATTCATTTACGGGCAGGCCGACCGAACCTTATTCGATCATGCCAACTGGCGGCTCTGTGCTGTTCGCGCGCTTGGGCATAAGGACTTCGCCTCGTTAACAGCTGATTACGTGGATCAGGATGATCCGCTGCTGGTGGAATTCATTGCCCGCCACACCTTGCCCCGCCGTGGCATTGCTGCCAGGCCCGAAGAGATTTTGATTACCATGGGCGCGCAGAACGCGCTTTGGCTGGCTTCACGCGTGTTGCTAACCCATCATCGCACCGCGGTAATCGAAGACCCATGCTATTACTCGCTGCGCAACCTGCTAGACCATTGGGACTGCGATATAACGGCCCTTCCCGTCGACCGGGACGGCCTGCCCCCAGATCAGTTGCCCGAAAACACTGATGTGATCTTCACAACCCCCAGCCATCAAAGCCCGACCACCGCGACCATGCCCATTGCGCGCCGACACAAACTGCTGGAACGCGCGCGCGAATTGGATGCTATGGTGGTTGAAGATGACTACGAGTTCGAGATGGCTTTTCTGGGCGCGCCCTCTCCGGCACTGAAGTCGATGGATCGGGATGGGCGCGTAATCTATGTGGGCAGCTTCTCGAAATCTCTCTTTCCCGGATTGCGATTGGGGTACATGGTCGGGTCCGAGCCCTTCATTCGTGAAGCACGCGCCCTGCGATCCATGGTGTTGCGTCATCCGCCGGGACATATCCAGCGGACGGCGGCTTATTTCCTGTCGCTGGGCCACTACGACGCTCAGATCAGGCGCATGTCCAAAGCACTGGCAGATCGGCGGGAAACGCTCGACAAGGCCGTCGAACACCACGGTTTGACCGTCGCCGGGCGGGGCATAATGGGCGGATCATCCCTGTGGATGTCAGCACCAGAGAATGTCGACGCCACCCGGCTTGCGCAAAAGCTGCAGGGAGAAAGCGTACATATCGAACCCGGCCTGCCCTTCTTCTCGGGGCCAGAGCAGCCACAGAACTATTACCGGCTCGGGTATTCTTCCATTCCCCAAGATCGGATCGAGCCTGGGGTAAAGCTGATCGCCGATGCGATCCGGACCAGCTGATCGCCGACTGGACCTAATCCGCGCCGCGTTCTGGACCTAACGCCACCCTGCCCAATGGGTCAAAACCAATAGCAACGGCGGGGTAGCGTGCCCGGCCATTCCTCACCTGCCCGGAGATCAGTCACATGAAAATGACCACAGAAGAAGCTTTTGTTAAGGTCCTGCAGATGCATGGGATCGAACATGCGTTTGGGATCATCGGCTCGGCCATGATGCCGATCTCGGATTTGTTCCCCAAAGCCGGGATCATGTTCTGGGACTGCGCCCATGAAGGCAGCGCCGGTATGATGGCCGATGGCTACACCCGCGCCACTGGTAAGATGTCGATGATGATCGCCCAGAACGGCCCCGGTATCACCAACTTCGTCACCGCCGTCAAAACCGCCTATTGGAACCATACCCCGCTTCTGCTGGTCACCCCTCAGGCGGCAAACAAGACCATCGGTCAGGGTGGTTTCCAGGAAGTCGAGCAGATGAAACTGTTCGAAGATATGGTCGCCTATCAGGAAGAAGTCCGTGATCCGTCCCGCGTTGCCGAAGTTCTGACCCGAGTCATCAGCCAGGCCAAGCGTCTGTCTGGTCCGGCGCAGTTGAACATTCCGCGCGACTTCTGGACACAGGTCGTGGATATCGAAATCCCCGAGCCTATCGAATTCGAACGCAGCCCGGGTGGTGAAAACTCGGTGGCGAAAGCGGCTGAGATTCTGTCGAACGCCAAGAACCCGGTCATCCTGAACGGCGCAGGTGTTGTTCTGTCCGAGGGTGGTATCGATGCGTCGATGGTACTGGCCGAGCGTCTGGATGCGCCGGTTTGCGTCGGCTACCAGCACAATGACGCCTTCCCCGGCAAGCACCCTCTGTTTGCGGGTCCGCTGGGCTATAACGGCTCAAAGGCCGGGATGGAGCTGATCAAGGACGCAGACGTTGTTCTGGCCCTTGGTACACGCTTGAACCCGTTCTCGACCCTGCCCGGTTACGGCATGGAATACTGGCCAGCAAACGCCAAGATCATTCAGGTCGACATCAACCCGGACCGCATCGGCCTGACCAAGAAAGTCAGCGTCGGCATCGTGGGTGATGCAGCCAAAGTGGCCAAGGGGATACTGGCGCAACTGTCCGACACCGCCGGTGACGAAGGCCGCGACGCGCGCAAGGCGAACATCGCCCAGAAGAAATCCACTTGGGCGCAACAACTGTCCAGCATGGATCACGAAGATGACGATCCAGGCACCACCTGGAACGAGCGCGCCCGTGCTGCAAAGCCGGATTGGATGAGCCCCCGCATGGCGTGGCGTGCGATCCAGCAGGCCCTTCCGCGCGAAGCAATCATCTCTTCCGACATCGGTAACAACTGCGCCATCGGCAATGCCTATCCAGATTTCGACGAGGGTCGCAAGTATTTGGCACCGGGTCTGTTCGGCCCCTGTGGTTACGGTCTGCCCGCCATCGTCGGCGCCAAGATCGGTCAACCGGACGTGCCGGTTGTTGGTTTTGCTGGTGACGGCGCATTTGGCATTGCGGTGAACGAACTGACGGCAATCGGCCGCTCGGAATGGCCCGCCGTGACCCAGATCGTTTTCCGCAACTACCAGTGGGGTGCGGAAAAGCGGAACTCGACCCTGTGGTTCGACGACAACTTTGTCGGCACCGAACTGGACACGCAAGTGTCTTACGCCGGTATCGCACAGGCCTGTGGTCTGAAAGGTGTGGTCGCCCGCACGCAGGACGAGCTGACAGCAGCCCTGAACCAGGCCATCGAGGACCAGAAAAACGGTATCACCACCCTGATCGAAGCCATGATCAACCAGGAACTGGGTGAACCCTTCCGCCGCGACGCGATGAAGAAGCCTGTTGCAGTTGCCGGTATCGATGCCAGCGACATGGCTGCACAGTAAGCCAAACTCGGATCGGAGCCGGAACGTATGACCCTAACGCCCATCGAGCTTTTGCGTCAGAACGTCCCGGCGACCCGACCTGTGATTTCCCTCTGCGAAGGCAGTGATCCCCGCGTTGTTGCGGGGGCGCTGGCCGCCCATCAGGCCGATCTGGCCGATATCATTCTGGTTGGACCTAGGGCCGACGTTGAAGCCGCGTTGCAAGACCACGGCGCTGCTCCGTCAACCGGTATCGCGGTTCACGACCCTGCAACCTCGGACTTGTCCGAGGAGTTTGCCCAAACCTATCTTGAGCTGCGCCAGCACAAAGGTGTCGACCTTACGAAGGCGCAGGCGGCTGTCAAAACCCCCTCTGTCTATGCGGCGATGCTGGTACGCACTGGCCGGGCCAACGGTACGGTTGGCGGTGCTGTTCACACAACCGGAGACATCGTCCGCGCGGCCATTCATGTAATCGGCATGGCCCCTGACGCCGGAATGGTGTCGTCTTTCTTTTTGATGTACCCACCTGAGAACGCGCAACCCGGTGCGCGCGCAATGATTTATTCAGATTGTGCGCTGCTCATTAATCCAACCTCGGACGAGCTGAGCAAAATCGCAATCGCCTCGGCTGCATCAGCACGCACCTTGCTGCAGGTTGACCCCAAGGTTGCGATGCTCAGCTTTTCGACCAAAGGCAGCGCCCGACATTCGGATGTCGATAAGGTGGTTGCGGGTACGGACATACTGCGCCGTGCTGCTCCTGACTTGGACGTTGATGGAGAGCTGCAATTCGACGCAGCCTTTGTGCCATCGGTCGCGGATCGCAAATCCCCCGGATCATCTGTGGCAGGTCAGGCCAATGTGATGATCTTCCCCAATCTCGACGCGGGCAATATCAGCTACAAGATCACCCAAAGGCTGGGCGGCTACAGCGCGATTGGCCCGGTCTTGCAAGGGTTAGCAAAACCCGCCAATGACCTGTCCCGCGGCTGCAGCGCCGAAGATGTAACACAGATGATCGCCGTGACCGTGCTACAGGCAAACAGAACATAGACCCAGACAAAACATCGTTCGCAGAACAATATTCTCAAAGCATGAGGAAAGTGACAAAGTCCTCCTGAGCCAACCAACAGGACCCGCCAATGACCCATCAGCAGCCGATCCTTGAGACATCACCAAAAGTATCGGACGTGATCCGCAAGACCACCTGTTACATGTGCGCTTGCCGATGCGGCATCAACGTGCACATGAAGGACGGCAAGGTTGCTTACATAGAAGGCAACCGCGATCATCCGGTGAACAAAGGCGTGCTCTGTGCCAAAGGCTCGGCCGGGATCATGCAAGTCAACGCCCCATCGCGCCTGCGCAAGCCTTTGCGCCGGGTTGGTCCGCGCGGCTCGGGTGAGTTCCGCGAGATCGAATGGGACGAGGCGATCAGCACTGCCGTAGGTTGGCTGAACGAACTGCACGAAACGGCCCCACAGAAACTGGCCTTCTTCACCGGCCGCGACCAGAGCCAGAGCTTCACCAGCTTCTGGGCACAGAATTTCGGCACACCCAACTATGCGGCCCATGGTGGCTTCTGCTCGGTCAATATGGCCGCTGGTGGAATCTACACAATGGGTGGCGCCTTCTGGGAGTTTGGCCAGCCCGATTGGAACCACACCAAGCTGTTCATGCTGTTTGGCGTGGCCGAGGATCATGACAGCAACCCGATCAAGATGGGCATCGGCAAGATCAAGGCCCGCGGCGCGCGGGTGATCGGGGTGAACCCGATCCGGTCCGGCTATAACGCGGTGGCTGACGACTGGGTCGGGATCACGCCCGGCACAGACGGTCTGTTCATCCTGTCGCTGATACACGTGCTGATGAAGGCTGGTAAGATCGATCTGGACTATCTGAGCCGGTACACCAACGCGCCCGTTCTGGTGAATGCCACCGAGGGTCCAGAGAAGGGCCTGTTCCTACGCAATGCCGATGGCAAACCGCTGGTAATCGACCGCGTGACCGGCAAGCCAACCGCCTTTGACAAACCCGGCGTGCGCCCGGACCTGTCGGCGACCTACGACAAAGACGGCGTCACGCACCGCCCGGTCTTCCATCTGATGGCTGAAAAATACCTCAGCGACGATCACGCCCCCGAGGCCGTGGCCGACCGTTGTGGCATCCCAGCCAAACGCATCCGCGCCATTGCCGCCGAGATTGCCCGCGTTGCCTTTGATGAGGCGATCGAGCTGGATCATGAATGGACCGACTTCCGGGGTGAAACGCATTCCAAGATGACAGGTCGGCCCGTCAGCTTCCACGCCATGCGCGGAATTTCCGCCCATGCAAACGGGTTCCAGACCTGTCGCGCCCTGCATGTGCTGCAAATTCTGCTGGGCACGGTCGAGGTCCCCGGCGGCTTTCGTTTCAAACCGCCCTACCCCAAACCGGTTGAGGCGCATCCAACCCCGCATGGCGACCGTCGCCCGGGCCGCCCGCTGGAAGGCCCGCATCTGGGCTTCCCGCGTGGTCCCGAAGACCTACTGCTTGACGAGTGCGGCACTCCCCAGCGTATCGACAAGGCCTTTACCTGGGAAAATCCGATGTCGGCCCACGGGCTGATGCATATGGTAATCTCAAATGCCGCCGCGGGTGATCCCTACAAGATCGACACGCTGTTCATGTACATGGCGAATATGTCGTGGAACTCCTCCATGAACACCAAAGGTGTGATGGAGATGCTCACGGCCAAGACAGAAGACGGCAAATATGTCATCCCGAACATCATCTATTCCGATGCCTATTCTTCGGAAATGGTGGCCTATGCCGACCTGATCCTGCCTGACACAACCTATCTGGAACGGCACGATTGTATCTCTCTGCTGGATCGTCCAATCTGCGAAGCGGACGCCGCTGCCGATGCGATCCGCTGGCCGGTGATCGAGCCTGACCGCGATGTGCGCGGCTTCCAATCCGTACTGATCGAACTGGCCAACCGGATGAGCCTGCCGGGCTTTACCAATGAAGACGGTACGCCCAAGTGGAAAGACTACGCAGACTATATCGTAAATCACCAGCGCAAGCCCGGCATCGGCCCATTGGCGGGATTCCGGGGCGAAGATGGCGACAAGGAAGGACGTGGAGAAGTCAATCCCGACCAGCTGAACCGCTATATCGAAAACGGTGGTTTCTACGTGGCTCATATCCCCGAAGGGGCCGATTACTACAAACCATGGAACGCGGCCTATCAGGACTGGGCCGTGGGCATGGGCCTTTATGACAGCCCACAACCTTACTTGTTCCAATTGTATTCTGAACCAATGCGCAAGTTCCAACTTGCCGCTGAAGGGCACGGCGACCGCCAGCCGCCGGATCACCTACGCGAGCGGATCAAAGACAAGATGGACCCGCTGCCGATCTGGTATGAAACTGATCAACAGGGTAACGAAGGCTACACCATCAACGCCCTGACCCAACGCCCAATGGCGATGTATCACAGCTGGGGCACTCAAAACGCCTGGCTGCGCCAGCTCCACGGGCGCAACCCGCTTTACGTCCCAACCAAACTGATGCGCGAACACGGGCTGCAGGATGGCGACTGGGCCAAAGTCAGCTCTCCACACGGGGAAATCACGGTGCCAGTCATGGAGATGGCCGCGCTCAACGACAACACAATCTGGACCTGGAACGCCATCGGCAAACGCAAGGGCGCCTGGGCCCTACAGGACGACGCCCCCGAAGCCACCAAAGGCTTTCTGTTGAACCACCTGATCCACGAACTCCTGCCGCCAAAGGGAGACGGTATGCGATGGGCCAACTCTGACCCTGTAACAGGACAGGCCGCCTGGTTCGACCTCAAGGTCAAAATCGAAAAGGCCGACCCACCATCAGACTCAGAAAGCCAACCCGAATTCGCCTCGATTCAATCCCCGGTTGGCACCGGTCCAAAGGATATCGCATGGAAGGTTGGAAAATGACCCGATCCATTCTTCATCTGGCTAAAAATATCCCGGGGTCTGGTGCAGAACCCCAGCCCACCCTCACTACCAAAGCGGAGGCAAGGCAGGCATGACCCAGCTCCCCAAATCCACCGAACGCAAGATGGGTCTGGTCATCGACCTGGATACCTGTGTGGGCTGCCACGCCTGCGTGATTTCCTGCAAAGGTTGGAACACCGAAAATTACGGCGCGCCCCTGTCGGATCAGGACGCCTATGGGGCCGACCCGTCCGGCACCTTCCTGAATCGTGTGCATTCTTACGAGGTGCAACCGGAACAAGGTACAGCTCAGCTGATCCATTTCCCAAAATCCTGCCTGCATTGCGAGGACGCACCCTGCGTCACCGTCTGCCCCACCGGAGCGAGCTATAAGCGAGTCGAAGACGGGATCGTATTGGTCAATGAAAGCGATTGCATCGGCTGCGGCTTGTGCGCCTGGTCCTGCCCTTATGGCGCGCGCGAGATGGACATGGCCGAAGGGGTGATGAAGAAATGCACCCTCTGCGTTGATCGCATCTACAACGAAAACCTGCCCGAGGTAGACCGCGTGCCTTCATGTGTGCGCACCTGCCCGGCCGGTGCCCGCCATTTCGGCGACCTCGGCGATCCGGACAGCGATGTCAGCAAACTGGTGGCCGAGCGAGACGGCATGGACCTGATGCCAGAAATGGGCACCAAACCGGTTAACAAATACCTGCCACCCCGACCCAAAGATCAGATCGAGGAGCAGATCGATATTCTCGCCCCGCTCCTGGCCCCCATCGCGGAAGAGCCCAAGGGGTTCCTCGGCTGGCTCGACAAAACACTGGAGAAGTTCTGATGCATCCGGCCCCTTCCGTCATCATCTTTACCACCTTGTCAGGTCTGGGCTTTGGTCTGCTTGTCTTTCTGGGCCTCGGCCTGCCCGAAGTCACGGGCTGGGTTGCGTTTGTGTTCTTTGCGATCGCTTATGCTTTGGCCGTCGGCGGCCTGATGGCGTCGACCTTTCACCTTGGCCACCCGGAACGCGCGATGAAAGCCTTCACGCAATGGCGCTCAAGCTGGCTTAGCCGGGAGGGCTGGTGCGCGGTTATCGCCCTGATCGTTATGGGGTTCTATGCCATCGGGGCTGTGTTTCTTGGGCAGCGTTGGGGTGCACTCGGGTTGCTGGGCGCGCTGTTTTCGCTTGCGACGGTGTTTACGACATCAATGATCTATACGCAGCTCAAGACGATCCCACGCTGGAACTTGAAGCTAACACCGGCGATGTTCCTGAGCTTCAGCCTGGCCGGGGGGGCGCTGCTGGCTGGCCAGACGTCTATCGCCATAGCATTGCTGTTGATCGCTGCGTTGGTCCAGATTCTGTACTGGCATCAAGGTGACAGCGCGCTCGCAAACTCCGGAACCGATCTGGGCACCGCAACCGGATTGGGTACGCGCGGAACCGTGCGTGCGTTTGAGCCACCGCATACAGGCACCAACTACCTGCTGCGGGAATTCGTCCATGTGGTGGGGCGAAAGCATGCGCAGAAACTTCGGATGATCGCGTTTGCGCTTGGTTTTGTCTTACCTCTGCTTCTGCTTGTTCTACCGGTCGGAGGTTTGGCATTAAAGCATCTTTTTGCGCTGCTGGCCGTGATCTCACATATGGCGGGCGTTGCCACGTCGCGCTGGTTGTTCTTTGCCCAAGCCGAGCATGTGGTCGGATTGTACTATGGCAAGCGATAGGTAGGGGGGCCAGCCCCCCTCTTGAGCCTGCGGCTCAATTCACCCCCGGGATATTTCTGGCCAGATGAAGCCTGGATCCGGGCTGAAATAGAAAAGGCGGCACTCGGGGATCGAGGCCGCCCTTTTACTTGGACTTGTTCAGGCTCAGATCAGACCGGCATGGGCCATGGCTGCGTCAATTGCGGCTTTGGTGCTGTCTTCCAATGTGGTCAGCGGCAGGCGCACCTCAGCGCTGCAGCGGCCCAATCTGCTAAGCGCGTATTTAGCACCTACAAGGCCGGGCTCGATAAAAAGGGCCTCGTGCAAGGGCATCAACCGATCCTGATAGGCCAATGCCTTGGCATAGTCGCCTGACAATGTCGCTTGCTGGAATTCAGCGCAGAGTTTCGGGGCCACATTGGCCGTGACCGAGATACACCCGACACCGCCATGGGCGTTGAAGCCCAAAGCCGTCGCATCTTCACCTGACAGTTGGCAGAAGTCAGCGCCGCAGCTTGCACGCTGTTGGCTGACCCGCGCCAAATCGCCGGTTGCGTCTTTTACCCCGACAATACGCGGCAGCTTGGCCAGCTCACCCATCGTGGCGGGCGTCATGTCGATGATCGAGCGACCGGGGATGTTGTAGATGATGATCGGAATATCGGCACATTCATGCAGCGCGGCAAAATGTTCGAACAGGCCGCGCTGAGTCGGTTTATTATAATAGGGCGTCACAACAAGTGCGGCTTCCGCGCCGACTTTCTTGGCAAACTGAACGAAGCGTACTGCTTCAACCGTGTTGTTCGAACCGGCACCGGCAATCACCGGTACGCGACCAGCGGCAGCTTTGACCACTTCTTCCACAACAGTCTCATGCTCATCGTGGCTGAGGGTTGGACTTTCCCCGGTGGTGCCCACGGGGACCAGCCCGGTCGAGCCAGCTTCGATCTGCCATTCGAGCAGGTGTTTGAGCGTATCCAAGTCCAACGCGCCGTTTGTGAACGGGGTGACGAGGGCGGGCATAGAGCCTTTGAACATGACACGCTCCTTAAGGTGCAGTTTCCGTGTTTTTTGCACCGCGGGCCATCACGATTTAGGCTTTGTGAGTTGATCCCGGCGGCGCAAGGTTTATCCTCACAGGCTCTATCCTTGGTTGGTTGGGAAATGCAAGGCATGACACGCGTTCTGGGCCTGATGATGGCCGTGATTCTGTATTCCGCTTTATCGCCACAGGCCGTGCGGGCGGATGCCGCTGCCGATTTGCGTGCCGGGTTAAGCGAGATGCGCAAGGGTGACTGGAACGAGGCACTGCGCGTCTCAGGGCAGCGCGGATCGGTGTCGCGCGATATCATCGTGTGGGAATGGTTGCGGCAGGGCTTTGGCAGCTCGGGTGATGTGCTGGTGTTCCTGGATCGCCGTCCGGACTGGCCCGGGCTGGCCTGGCTGCGCCGTAAAAGCGAGCCGTCTTTTACCGGCGCAGACCCAGATCGCGTCTTGAAATTCTACGCGGATACGCCGCCGCAAACGGCGGAGGGTGCGTTGAACTATGCCATTGCTCTGATGGCAAAAGGACAACAGGGTGAGGCACAGGCGGATATCGTCACAGCGTGGCGCACTATGCCCATGGGCGCGGGGTTACAGAAAGACTACGTCGAGAATTTTGGCAAGCTGCTGAAACCCCATCACGCAGCGCGGTTGGACCGGATGCTGTGGGAAGGCCATCTGGTGAGTGCATCCCAGATGTTACCACTGGTGGGCGCAAATGATCGCAAACTAGCCGAGGCGCGGATTGCGCTGCAAAAGCGTCAACCTGGCGTCGATACAAAGGTGGCCGCAGTGCCGAAGTCGGTTGCGGATGCCCCGGGTCTTGCCTTCGACCGATTTGTTTGGCGCGACAAGAAAGAGCTGGACGAAAGTGCCGTTGATCTGATGCTGGCCCGATCTACCAGCCCCGAAGCGTTGGGCGAGCCTGACAAATGGGGCGAAGGACGGCGCAGGCTCGCAAGGTTGGAGATGCGGCAAGGCCGACCGGCGCGGGCCTACAAGGTTGCCTCGACCCACCACATGACGCCGGAAATGGGCTATGCCTATGCTGATCTGGAATGGCTGTCTGGTTTTCTGGCCCTACGCAGGTTGAATGATCCGGCCACGGCTGTGCGTCATTTCCAGAATTTCTTGGACGCCGTGCAATCCCCGATCTCGAAAGGTCGCGGGGGGTATTGGCTGGGCCGGGCTTATGCCGCGCAGGGTGAGGCGGAAAAGGCCTATGAAGCTTATGCCATCGGGGCGGATAATCAGACTTCGTTCTACGGGTTGTTGGCGGCTGAACAGATCGGTCGCCCGTTTGATCCTGAATTGGCGACACCCCGCCGTGCGCCGCATTGGCGGCAGGCGGATTTCACAAATTCCAGCGTTCTGGAGGCCGGGCTGCTGCTGTTGAAAGCAGGCGAGGACAATCTGTCCGAGCGGTTTCTGACACATCTGGTCGAAGGCCTTGATCCGGTTCAGGCCGCTCAGCTGGGCGATCTCGCGATTGAGCTAAACGAACCGCATCTGGCGGTCATGATTGCCAAACGGGCAGCCACCGCCGGAACCGTTCTGCCTGCGGCCTACTATCCGGTGCACCCTGTGGCCGATATGAGCCTGCCCATGGCGAAGGAAATGACACTGGCGATCGCACGACGCGAAAGCGAGTTTGATCCGGTTGTGATCAGCGGTGCAGGCGCGCGCGGTCTGATGCAGGTGATGCCAGCCACGGCGAAACTGGTGGCGCAGGAGCTAGGTATCCTCAGCGGTCATCAGACCGGACGCTTGACCTCAGACTGGCAGTATAACGCCAAGCTCGGGGCCAACTACCTGTCAGGGCTGGCAGCTGATTTCAACGGCAACGTAGTCATGATGGCGGCCGGGTACAATGCCGGGCCACGGCGGCCAATTTCTTGGATGGAACGCTATGGCGACCCACGCCGGGGGCAGGTTGATGTGGTCGATTGGATCGAGACCATCCCTTTTAGCGAAACCCGCAACTATGTGATGCGCGTGGCAGAAAGCCTTCCGGTTTACCGCGCGCGTCTGGGCCAACCAGCCCTGCCAATCCCCTTTTCGCAGGAGTTGACCGGCTCAACCCTGGCTGCGTTCGCGCCATAGGGTGAAAAGGCCCGCGGCCACAACAACCGCCGCCCCGACAACCACCTCGGGGCGCAGCACTTCACCAAAGACCGAAATGCCCAGGATCGCGCTCCAGACCAGGTGGAAATAGGCAAAGGGTTGAACGGCGCTGGCCTCGGCCATCTCATAGCACTTGATCAGCAGCCAATGCCCAAGCGCCCCGCTGACGCACAACACCGCCATCCAACCCCAATCGCCTTGCGCCATGGGTTCCCAGAACCACATGCCAACAAGCGTCATGGCGACCGCACCGGACACGCCGGTCCAGAAAAAGCTGGTGGCCGTACTGTCCTGACGCGCGGCATAGCGGGTCAGCAAGCCGTAAAGCGCGAACATCAGGGCTGAGATCAACGGAATGATGGCCCAAGGATTAAAGACTCCGACCCCCGGCTGTAGGATGATCAAAACACCAACACAGCCCACACCAATCGCCGTCCACCTACGCCATCCGACCCTTTCACCCAACACCGGGCCGCTCAGTGCCGCAACGAGCAGCGGATAGCAGATAAAGACAGCCATGCTGTCGATCAGACCCAGAATCGTAAAGCTGAATACGGCAACGCAGATTTCAGCCGCCAGCAAGACGCCCCGAAAGATCTGCAATCCGAGTTGGTTGGTCCGGGTCGTTGCCCTCAACCCGCCGGGCGCGCGCGCAGCCAGGGCGATCACGAAGGCAGCGAAGAACCAATAGCGGATCATCACGACCATGTAAGTGTTATAGGACTCGGCCAAATGGCGAGAGATTCCGTCCTGCAAGGCAAAGACGATTGTCGCGCCAATCATCAACGCAACGCCCGCGCGCGTATTGTTCTGCTGGGTCATGCCTTGACCGCCCGTGTCATATGGCGTTTGCGGCCATAGCCGGGGGTTCTGGTCACTTGAAAACCCGCATCTTCTAACCCGCGCCGCACGAATCCGGCGGCGGTATAGGTGGCCGCCGAGCCCCCTTGGACCGTATGATCTGCAACCTGCTGCATCAAGTCAGGGCCCCAAAGCTCGGGGTTCTTGGCGGGTGAGAAACCGTCCAAAAACCACGCATCCGCCCGCTCCTGCCAATTCTGTAACGTCTGGCGCGCGTCGCCTTCAATGACGGTTAGTACCAGCGTATCGAGCAGGCAGTCTTTCCCTGTCCATTTCTCCAGAAATCGATCCGCCCATAGCGCCAGTTCAGGGAATGCAGTCAAAGCCCGCCGCATATTCGCTGTGTCCATTGGAAAAGCTTCGAAGCTGGTGAACTGCAGCGGGGTCGTTTGACCCGCCTGTTCCCAGGCAGACCACGTGGTGAGCATATTCAGCCCAGTGCCAAACCCCAGCTCAGCAATGTGAAAACCCGGCACAAACCGCGCAGGCAGCTCGTTGCCCGCAAGGAAAACATGCCGCGTCTCCTCGACCCCGTTTTGCAACGAGTAGTAAGGGTCGTCGAAGCGATCCGAGACGGGTATCTGATCCTCGGTCCACGTGACCTCGGCGCGCTGGTCTGCCATCGGGGAATCCTGTAGCTAAGCGGCGCGACACTGAACAAGGAAAAGGAGTTTGGCAATGGTCGATGTGACCGTCAAAGGCGCCGGGGTTTTCGGCTTGTCGATCGCCTGGACCTGCGCGCAGCGCGGCGCGAAGGTGCGCATCATCGACCCCTTTGGGCCGGGCGCTGGCTCCAGCGGCGGTCTGGTCGGCGCTTTGGCCCCGCATGTGCCTGAAAACTGGAACGCCAAGAAGGCCTTTCAGTTCGACAGCCTGATCATGGCCGAACCGTTCTGGGCTCAGGTCGAGGCCGTCGGCGGTGTCTCTGCCGGGTACGGGCGTTTAGGTCGCATCCAGCCGATTGCCGACCCGCGCAGCCTCGATCTGGCGCGCGCGCGTGAACACACCGCGCAAGAGCTGTGGCAAGGCCGTGCCGAATGGCGGGTAATCGAGGTGGCCGAGGCCGGATCATGGTGCCCGCCCAGCCCGACCGGCTATGTCATTCATGACACGCTAACCGCCCGCATGCACCCGCGCCGCGCTTGCGCCGCGCTGGTCGCGGCTTTGGCGGTTATGGGGGTAAAGTTGGTCACTGACGCACCCGATGCAGGTCGGGTTGTACACGCCACCGGACTGGCCGGTCTGAAAGAGCTAAACGAAGCCTACGGCAAAACTGTCGGCAATGGCGTGAAAGGTCAGGCGGCGCTATTGCGGTTTGATGCGGGCGCGGTACCGCAACTGTTTGCAGATGCGATCCATATCGTTCCCCATGCCGACGGGACGCTGGCCATCGGCTCGACCTCGGAACGCGACTATGACGATCCCGCCAGCATCGACAGCGCGCTGGACGATGTGATCGAGCGTGCGATGCAGGCGGTTCCGCTGCTGCACGGGGCCGAAGTGATCGAGCGGTGGGCCGGTGTCCGTCCGCGCAGCAAAAGCCGCGCGCCGATGCTGGGCGAACACCCCCTGCACACAGGTCAGTTCATCGCCAATGGCGGATTCAAGATCGGTTTTGGCATGGCCCCGAGAATTGCCGAAGTCATGGCCGATCTTATGCTGGATGGGCGGGATACGATCCCGGATGATTTCCGGCCCGAAGCCTCGCTTTGACCCGGCTCTATGCGCTCAGGTTCCGCAGCTTCTGCATCAAGGTCCCCAGCGTCTGCTCATAGCGCGCACTGGTCAGCCTGCCCTGGTCATCAAACTCGTTCGAACTGTTGGCCAGGTGGATTTCCGGGCCCTGCAAAATCAGCGGCTGGAACGGTACCATATAGGCCCGCAGGATCATCTGGGCCCGTTCACCCCCTGCACGACCCGCAGCAGCTGACATAACCGCAACAGGCTTGTCGGCCCATGGGTTGCCTTCGGTCCGGCTGACCCAGTCCAGCGCATTTTTCAGAACACCAGAGGGACCCTTGTTGTATTCCGGGGTCGAGATGATCACCGCATCTGCTTGCTCGATCTGAGCCCGCAGGGTCTGAACAACGGCAGGAATGCCCTCACCTTCCTCCAGATCGCCATCATAAAGCGGCAGGTTCAGGTCGGCCTCGACAAACTCGGCGGGATCAAAAAGCCGAGCAGCCTCACGCAGCAATTTGCGGTTGGTCGCGCTTTGGCGCAGGGACCCAGACAGGCCCAGTAGGATCGGTTTGGACATCAGGGGAAACTCCGTTTCGTTGTTTCCCCATAGTTAGACCGGGACAGGCGCGATCCAAACCCCATTCCGTGCACAGGCCCTGCGCGATCAGGCGTTGCCGCTGGGAACGATCACGATCTCAACCCGACGGTTCTGCGCCTTGCCCGCCGGTGTCAGGTTCGACGCGATTGGATTGTTTTCGCCCTGTCCGATGGTTGTGATGCGGTTGAAGCCGACGCCGTTGGCTTGCAGAATGTCCGCGACCGCATTCGCACGACGGACCGAGAGGCCCTGATTGTACGCCGCATCGCCATCACTGTCAGTATGGCCGATGATCTGCACATTCGAGTTCGGGTAGTTTACCAGGTTCTGACCAACCTTCACCAGGTCCGAGCGCAAGGCCGGGCGCACAGTGGCGCTGTCGGTGTCAAAGGTGATATCGTTCGGTACGGTCACAATCAGACGATCCCCGGTATTCACGATAGTGATGCCGTCATTGGCCAGTTGCTGGCGCAGTTCAGCCGCCTGACGGTCAAGCTGATTGCCTATCAGACCACCGCCTGCCGCACCAATTGCGCCGCCCGCCAACGCGCCCAGTAACGGGTCCGAGTCATTGGCAATGGCCCCGACCCCTGCCCCGACCAGACCGCCAATAAGCGCACCTTGTTTGGCATTCTGGTTAGGATCACCGGGCGCATTCAACGTACCCGGATCGGTACATGCTGCCAGCGCCAGGGCCGAGCCCAGCCCAGTTGCCACAAAAAACTTGGAAATCGTCATGATATCACCTTCTGCTCCGGCCCCCGGTTTGTTCGGGTTTGCCTTGTTCAGCCCGTTATATCATGGGGACTAGGTAAAGGCTCAAGCAACAATGCGGTGAAGTCGGCGAATACCTGCCCAAACCCTCCGATCAGGCGGTTTCAACATGGCTGTCCCAACGGGTCTGTTCCTGCCAGAGAGTACGCAGGGAGTCACCCTGCCCGCAAAAGCTCTCGTCTATGCTTTCACTGGCCCAGATACGATCCGTTCGAAAATGACGAAACCCGCTGCGCAGCTCGCACCAGGCGGCCAGTATCGTGCATTCGATATGGTAGATCAACGCGACGGGGCGGACGACGCGAATGGTGCGTTCCTCTGCCCCATTCACATAGGTGATGCGGATTTTCTGTTCGCTGCGAATGGCCTCTCGATAGTTGGCAACCGGCACGCAGCCTTTGGCCGGATCATCCGGCGGCGTTCCCCAGGTCGACACTTGCAGCCAACGCCGTGGCGTGTCGTGCAGCGCGTCAATCTTGCGGCAGATTCGGCGGGCGGCTTCCTGCAACTCACTGTCGCCGGTGCGTGCCAAAAGCGACAGCCCCACCCAAAGGGCCTCAACCTCTTCCGCATCGAAATTCAGCGGCGGCAGATCATACCCCCGGCGCATCAGATACCCGATCCCCGCCTCTCCTTCGATGGGGGTGTGCTGCGCCTGCAGTGCCGCGATATCGCGGTAAACTGTGCGCGCCGAGACTTCGAGCTTGGCCGCCAATGCTTCGGCCGTGACCGGCGCGTCAGCCGCACGCAATATCTGGATGATTTCGAACAATCGGGTCGAACGGCGCATTTTTTTCTCCCTCAACGCTACTGACACACTAGCACGCCCCACTGACAAGGGGGTGTCAGGAGTGATGGGCGAAGCTGGAACAGTCCCGAAAAAGGAGTGATGGCATGCCCTATCTCGACAACCACGTCATGATGACCCTGAAACTTGGCCGCTGGTCGCAGGACCACGCGCTGCGCGCCTTCGAGATCGAACGTGAACTTGCAGAGGCAAGACTGCCTTGCCAAGCCAGAACAAGAAAGCGTAGGCGCCGTTTCTCATTGGGTAATCTGAAAATGCTGTGGACCAATACAGCCTGAATTCAGAAATCCGCCGGTGCCCTGAATTTCATGGAAACCCCGCCTTCGGGGTTTTTCAGACGCAGTTCTTCGGAGTGCAACATCAGGCGCGGGAAATCGCGCGCAGGGCCTTCGGCATAAAACGGGTCACCCAATATCGGGTGGCCCATCGCCAGCATATGAACTCGCAGCTGGTGTGACCGCCCGGTCTTGGGAAACAGGCGCATACGGGTGCTGTCACCCTCATGTTTCACGACCCGCCAGTCGGTCACGGCTGGTTTGCCGGTCTCATGACATACCATCTGACGCGGGCGGTTGGGCCAGTCGACGATCAGCGGAAGATCAACGGTTCCAGTTTTATCTTTGACCCGCCCCCAAACGCGCGCAACATAGGTTTTTCGCGTCTGACGTTTCTCGAACTGCATGCTCAGATGCCGTTGCGCATGAGGGGTTTGGGCGAACACCATAACGCCCGAGGTGTCCCGATCCAGCCGATGCACCAGCAAGGCCTGCGGAAACGCAGCCTGCACACGGGTCAACAAACAATCCGCCAGATGATCACCCTTGCCCGGAACCGACAGCAGCCCCGAAGGTTTGTTGACCACGATCAACTGCGCATCTTCATGCAGCACATCCAGCGGTGTATTTGGGGGATCATAGGCCTCGGTCATGCGCGCCTGCCTAACGCAGGGCGCACCCTACCGCAACGTCGTCCTTGCGTGCCACAGGGTGTTCGTGAACCCTTGGACCCAGCAAGGGAGACAGGCCATGCATCCAACAATCGAACACATGCAACAGGTTGTCGCCAAAGGTGATGACGCGCAGATCCGCCCGCTTTTGGCCGAAGACGTCCGCTTTATGCCCCCGACCTATTTCAGCACATGGACAGGACGAGAGCCCGTCGCGGCTGTTCTGGGCCACGTGGGGCAGGTTTTTTCCGACTTTCGATATCGACGGATCATGGGCAGCAGCTGCGATTGGGCATTGGAATTTCAATGCAAGGTCGGCGATCTGGACGCGGTTGGCGTGGATCTGATCACGCTGAACGATGACGGCCTGATACAGGAATTCGAGGTTGTCATGCGCCCCTACAAAACCATCGGCGCCCTGCGCGAGGCGATGATGGCCCGCGTCACCCGCGATCCGCGCTTTCTGGACTTCAAATCCGCACTCAGCTGACATGCCAGTCCCGATTGCCTCCGATCAGATCGTCCGCGTGCCATTGGCCCCGGTTCTTGCACTACAGGGTCTGGCGGTGCGCCGCAGAGTTCAAATGCTGCCGGAACCCGCTGGCCCGCGCCAGGGGCAAATCGGTCGTGGGCCCCGGCTGCGCCTGTTGATCACAGGTGACAGTTCTGCCGCAGGGGTCGGCGCAGGCAGGCAAGATCAGGCCCTTTCCGGCCATTTGCTGCATCATCTGTCCAAGCATCACGCGGTCGAATGGCGGCTAGAGGCCACCACCGGGCATACAACTCAGGACACGCTGAACAGGCTGTCGCAGCTAGGCGGCACATATGACGCTGTTGTCACTGCACTGGGGGTGAATGATGTGACCCGTGGTGTTACACTAAAACGTTTCTTCGAACGCCAGACCCAATTGGCGACCCTGCTGACGCAGAAGTTTGGCGCATGTCGAGTCGTGGTTACAGCCGTCCCCCAAATGAACCGGTTTCCTGCTCTGCCGCAGCCTCTGGCATGGGTTCTGGGCCAGCAATCCGCGCGACTGGACCAGGGTTTGCAACGAGTGGCAGCTGCGTATCCAGAACTCAGGCATCTGAAACTGGATCTACCTGACGATCAAGCCCTGGTCGCACCGGACGGCTATCATCCCAGCCCCAAGACCTATGCGATCTGGGCAGAAAGAGCAGCGAAACTTTTGCTTCAAGCCTGACGCCGCGCCTGTCGGATCATCGGAATCGAATAGACAATCAGCGCCGCCCAGATCAACGGAAACGCAATCATCCGGCCACGATCAATCTGCTCTCCGAACAATGTGATCGCAGTGATGAAAATCATTGTGGGCGCGATGTATTGCAGAATACCCATTGTCGATAATCGCACCAGCTTGGCCCCGTTGGCGTAGACCAACAGAGGCACAGCGGTCACAATACCTGCGCAAGACAAGAGCAAAGTGTCAGAGGCAACAACTCCGAAATGGCCAGTGCCTTGCACGCCCAGCAATGTCACATAGGCAAGTGCTGGAATCAGCAGGATCAGCACTTCTAGCAGGAACCCCTGATTGGGACCAATGGGCAGAGAGCGTTTGAAAAAGGCATAAAAACCCCAGCTGACCATCAAACCCAATGCGGCCCAAGGCAGCCGCCCGGCTTCGTACACCAAAACCAGAACACCCAGCGCGGCCAGACCAACCGCAACAAGCTGCGTTCGGTTCAGCGGCTCGCGCAGCAATATCGCGCCCAGAGCGATGCTGAACAAAGGATTGATGTAATACCCCAGCGCGGCGTCCAGCGCATGCCCGGTTGAAATCGCCCAAACGTAAATCGCCCAGTTCACTGAAATCAGCGCAGCCGTGACCGCCGCCATCCCCAGCATCTTAGGATTACCAAGGGCTGCTTTCAGATCCCCTGTACGCCCCAGCAGGATTAACAACAGGCCCGCAACCGGCACCGACCAGATCACACGATGCGCAACCACTTCGACCGGACCAATATGATCCATCGCTTTCATATAAAGCGGCAGGAAACCCCAAAGAACATAAGCCGTAACCGCAAGCACCAACCCCTTTGGGGTATCTACATTCTGAGGTGAAGAGGGTGCGCGTGACACAGCAAATCTCCGGTTGATACCGGACCGGTGTACGGCAATTCCCAAGGGGTTGAAAACTCCGAAATCGGTGAAGCCCAACATAACGAATAGTGATGGGTCAATGTCTGACCCTATGCACAATTCAGTTCAAATTCTGCGAGGCTCTGCCTCGCGCTCCGAGATGTCTTTAGCCAGATGAATTCAGGATCCCGTGCTTCATCTGGCCCGAAATATCCCGGGGGAGGTGCCCGAAGGGCGCCGGGGGCAGAGCCCCCTGATCCGTCTCAGACTTTGACGCGCTCGGATTTGGAATCATACATTGGTTTCAACGAAGCTTCGGCTTTGACCTTCACGCCACAGACATCGATCTCGTAGGTCGAGGCCAAAACATCGGCGGCTTTCTCACCTTCGCAAGGAACATAGCCCATGCCGATAGCGCCACCCAACGTATGGCCGTAGTTGCCGGAACTCAGATAGCCGACATATTCGCCATCCCGCACAATCGGTTCGTTATGAAACAGGAGCGGTTCGGGATCGGTCAGTTTGAACTGTACCAGACGGCTTTGAGGCCCATTTTCTTTGCGTGTGATCACGGCCTCACGGCCAATGAAATCGCAGCCCTTGTCAACCTTGACGGCAAAACCTAGCCCCGCATCGACCACATGATCTTCGCAAGTGATATCATGCCCGAAATGGCGGAAACCTTTTTCAATCCGGCAGCTGTCCATCATGTGCATGCCGCACAGCTTCAACCCCATGTCTTGCCCGGCGTCGTGCAGCGTTTCGAACACATGGCCGGCCATGTCTGAGGAGACATAGATCTCCCAACCAAGCTCACCCACATAGGTCACACGATGGGCACGGGCCAGGCCCATGCCGATTTCGATGTTCTGCGCTGTACCAAAAGGGTTGGTCGCGTTCGTGAAATCCGCCGGCGAAACTTTCTCCAGGAGCGCGCGCGCGTTCGGGCCCATCACGGCCAGCACGCCTTCGCCCGCGGTGACATCCGTGATGACCACGTTGAAATTACCCGCCTGGCGCATCATCCAGGTCTGATCAGCCAGGCGGGTCGCCGCCGGGGTGACCACCAGATAGGCGGTCTCGGTGAGGCGAGTAGCTGTCACGTCGGCCTCGATCCCACCCGCTCGGTTCAGGAACTGGGTGTAGACGATCTTGCCATTGGCGACCGCGTAATCGCCGCCGCCGATATAGTTCATGAACTTTTCGGCATCCGGCCCTTCAACGCGAATTTTGCCGAAGGAAGATATGTCATACATGCCGACATTTTCGCGCACGGCCCGGTGTTCGGCGGCAGAGTTTTCGAACCAATTTTGACGTTTCCAGCTGTATTGATATTCGCGTTCCTGCCCGTCATTGGCAAACCAATTGGCGCGTTCCCAACCCGCCAATTCGCCGAAAACGGCCCCTTGTTCCTTCAGGTGATGATGGAACGGCGTCCGGCGCACACCGCGCGCGGTGGCCTTTTGACGATAGGGGTAGTGGTCGGCGTAAAGCAGGCCCAATGTCTCTTTCGAACGCTCGAACAGGTACTTTTTGTTGCCCTGAAACGGCTGCATCCGGCTGATATCCACGTCACCCAGATCGAACGGCTTTTCACCACTGTCCATCCATTCGGCCAACGCCATGCCCGCACCACCGGCGGATTGGATACCGATCGAGTTGAAACCGGCGGCAACCCAGACATTGTCCATCTCGGGCGCGAGACCCAGATGATAAGCGTCATCGGGCGTAAAGCTTTCCGGCCCGTTAAAGAAGGTATGTATGCCCGCTTCGGCCAGCATCGGCATGCGTTCACAGGCAGCTTCGAGGATCGGTTCAAAGTGGTCGAAATCCTCAGGCAGTTGGTCAAACTCAAAGCTGTCTGGAATGCCGTCCATCGCCCAGGGCTTGGCGTTGGGCTCAAACGCGCCCAGCATCATCTTGCCCGCATCTTCCTTGTAATAGGCGCATTCATCCGGCACGCGCAAAACCGGCAGCGGGGTCAGACCTTCGATGGGTTCCGAGACGATGTAGAAATGCTCGCATGCGTGCAGCGGCACGTTCACACCTGCCATGCGGCCAACTTCGTGGCCCCACATACCCGCGCAGTTCACCACCATATCACATTCGATATGGCCCGAGGCGCCGCCATCATCGGCAACCCAGTCCACACCGGTGACCGTGCGGCCTTGCTTGACGATATCGGTGACCTTCACCCGTTCTTTGACGATGCCGCCCCGCTGCCGTGCGCCCTTGGCCAATGCCAGGGCGATATTCGCAGGATCGCCCTGCCCGTCGAGCGGCAGGTAAACCGCACCTTTGACACCATCGAGGTTCAGGTGCGGATACATCTCATGCACCCGTTCGTTCGAAATTTCTTCGACCTCGACACCAAAGGCGCGGGCCATGGCGGCCTGGCGGTATATCTCTTCTTTACGTTCTTCGGTCAGCGCGACGGTGATTGACCCGACGCGCTTGAACCCGGTGGCGACGCCGGTTTCCTCTTCCAGCGCGCCGTAAAGCTCCTGGCTGTATTTCGCCAGTTTGGTCATGTTTGCCGTCGCGCGCAGCTGCGCGATCAGGCCCGCCGCATGCCATGTGGTACCGCTGGTCAACTGCTTGCGCTCAAGCAGGACAACGTCTTTCCAGCCCTTCTTGGTCAGGTGATAGGCAACCGAGCATCCGATGACGCCGCCGCCGATGATGACCACTCGGGCTTTGCTGGGCAGATTAACCATTGTGCAGACTCCGCTTTGTCAGGTTTTTACCTGCATCGCACGGAAGATCGACAGAAAACCTATCAAAAACGTCAGCACATCTACAAAAATCACCTATGCGCGATTTGCCTCTTCTGGCGCCGCATCGCGAAAGGCGTGACCCCAAAGAAGCTTCGATAGACCGACGAAAACCCGTTTGGGAATCCACAGGCAAGGCCGATCTCGCGCACGCTCATGGTTGTGTTCAGCAGCAGGTTGTTGGCTTTGGCCAGCCGCATTTCGCGATAAAACCCATTGGGTGTGGTTCCGAAGAAGGCTTTGAATTTCCGTTCCAGCGACCGGTTCGATAAGCCCAGCAGGTCTACGATCTCATGAATAGGCAGCGGTTCTTCGATGTTTGCCTGCATCAGCTTGATACATTGATCCAGTTTCAGGTCTCCGGTCGCTGTGGTCTTGGCCCCGGAAAACGGCTGCAAGGACGAAAAATCGCGGATGTTTTCGTGCAGCATGATATCCGCGACCGTCATTTTCACCGCGCCTGAGATGTGGCGCCCGATCACCGCCAGGGCGATATCTGTCGTCGCCCCCATCCCGGCGCAGGTGACCACCGCGCCACGTTCGGTTGCGATTGACAGTTTAGCCTCAAAACCTGCACCACGTTCACGCAGGAAAGATGCGTTTTCCCAATGCGTTGCCAAATCGGCTGTTCCCTGTTCGTCAATGTAGCGGCTGGCCGCTTCGGCCAGCAGAAACACTTGCGCGCCGCGATAGGTATAGTCCGAGACGACACGGCCCAGTGACAGGTCGGGTTGATACGGGTCCGTATTCCCGATCACAAAAAGGTAGGCCGCTGTCGGGTTGGGCAAAACGGCTTTGGTCTCAACGGTCGCGTCGCTGCTGCTGGCAATCGGCCCTCCGCGCAGGGATCGGTAGCCAAAGGAAAACCGGGGCGACGGGCAGACCCGGTTTGCAATACGCAGCACATCGACCAAAGACGCCAGTTCCAACAACACATAGCCCGGCGCGACCAGTATGTCGAAATGGACAAGATCAGGGCCTGGTTCGGCGGAGGCTGAAACGGGTGTCTCTGTCATTCAGCCCTGCACATTTCTCAGACGATCTGATGACCGGCAGCCTTAAGCCGATGAGCCAAAGCCTCGATGTGATCTGGGCCGATCTCACAGCATCCGCCAACAATCGTCGCGCCTTGATTGACCCAGGCCATGGCATGATCGGCATAGGCTTTGGGCCCCAGATCATGGCGCTGTTCCAGCGCATCAACCGTCGGGGCATCTTTCAAAAAACCGTCCGCGATATGGGTGAAACCATTGGCATAGGCCCCAAAGGGCAGACCCATGCCGGACAAAACATCCAACGCCGCCGGGATTGCCTCGGGCGGCGAGCAGTTGATCAGAACGGCGTCGGGGTGATGTTCGGCGACCAAGGGGGCGATATCCTGCAAAGGCTCACCCGAGCGCAGGCGTGTTCCGTCCTCATCCATCACCGACACGGCCAACCAGACAGGTTTCCCGCAGTTGGCTGTCCCGCGCAGGGCTCCTTCGGCCTCAAGTACCGAGGACACGGTTTCATGCAGGAACAGATCCACGTCATCCGCCATCAACGCGACCAGTTCACCGAACTTTTGGGCTGCGTCGTCCGGGTTGGGCATCAGGTCGGGTCGGTATGACGCCAGCAGAGGCCCCAACGATCCAGCGACCCGCCCAACCCCGTCCGGCCGCGCGGCCTTAGCCTGGGTCACAGCGGTTTGAATCAACAACGGCAGCTGATCCTCGATCCCTTCACGCACCAGGCGCGAGCGGTGAACAGCATAGGTGTTGGTCGTGGCAACGGTTGCGCCGCGGGCAAAGTATTCGGCATGTACCTCACGGACCAGTTCGGGATGATCGATCATCACCCGCGTTGACCACAAGGGCGTCGGGCGCTTGCCGCTGCGCTTCACCAGCTCTTGCCCGATTGAGCCATCCAACAAAGTAATCTCCGCCATACCAAACCTTCCTTACGGGATCAGCACCAGTTTCCCCGGCAGCGCTTTGGACTGAAACGCCTCTTGCGCCTTGGCGATATCCTTTAAGGGATATGTTTGGGAGATCAACGGTTTGATGTGACCAACATTCATCAGTTCGACCAAGCGGCCAAAGACCTCGGGCGATTGATGCGTGCAGCCATGGATGGTGATGTCGCGCAGATAGATATCGCGCAGGTCTGCCTGTACAATCGGGCCTGCAATTGCGCCGGAGACAGCGTAGTGGCCGCCGGGTTTCAGCGCTAGGATTAGATTTGCCCATGCCGGGCCACCAACCACGTCGATCACAACATCGAACATATCGGTAGGCAGAGGCGCATCGCGGTCAAAGGTTCCGACTGCGCCCTGAGATTTCACCACCTCGGCTTTGACTTCCCCGGTAACGCCCCAGACCTGCGCGCCCCGCAGATGGGCCAGTTGCACAGCGGCCAGACCTACGCCACCCGATGCGCCGGTGATCAGGACCTTGTGACCAGCGGTGACACCCGCGCGGGTCAGCAGATTCTCAGCGGTCCCAAAGGCGCAAGGTATGGCCGCGATCTCGATATCTGACAGGGGCGAAGCGGAGACGTCATAAAGATCATCCGCCTCCACCAGACAATATTGCGCAAAGGCCCCATCAATCTCGGACCCCAGCGCGATAAACCCGTGCGGGTGACCGGGGCGCGGACGTGGCAGGTTGATCGGGCAGGTCACACGCTGCCCGGGTTTGAACCCCACATCGGAACCAACAGCTTCGACAATGCCGCACAGATCACCCCCCTGAATCCGAGGAAATTGTAACGCACCGCCCCAGCCCCCGGCTTCGACATCCTGATCGACGTCATCCGTAGCGCCGGTTACATCCGAAGAGTACCAGCCGACCCGTGTGTTGATATCCGTGTTATTGACCCCGGCAGCTGCAACGCGCACCAGAACCTGCCCCGGTCCGGGTGTTGGCACTGGAATATCCTCGCGCCATTCCAGCGCCTCGGGCCCACCATGGTGGGTCAGATAAACGCCGGACATTTTGGTTGGTATGGTCATAGGGATCGTCGCTCAATCTGCGTCGTCTGGATGGGGAGGAACGGGGCCCATCGGGACAATGTCGTAGCGGGCATTGAGTGCTGCCATCTTCGCTTCATCGGCAAAGTCAGCCTCACTCATATTCGCCATCTCAGCCAGGAAATCATCAAAGCCCGAAGGTTGGTAGATCATCAGCATCTTTGCGGGTGCATTGCCCGCTGTTCGGCACGCATGCGGCACACCGGGGGGCACGTGCATCGTTGTCCCTGCCCCGCAGCGATGCCAATCGCCATCGATGTAAAAATCAACCTCACCATCCAGAAAATAGAACGTTTCAGCGTGAGTTTCATGACGATGAAGGCCAAGCGCAAAGCTGGCCTTCAGATTGTCCTCCATCAGGGTATAAGCGCCATTCGTATCCCGACCGGACACTTTCACAAACGTATGGTCGTTTTCCCAGTCATAGTTGGGGCCTTCACCAGGCCCCAGAACTGAATAGCGTTTGCCCATATGGTCTTCCTTTCAACGGTCAGGCGCGCAGTCGCTCGTTCGCCGGATCCCAGAGCGGTTGGTCCTGTTCTACCACAGCGCGGTATTTCTGGCCGTAGATTTCCACCTGAAGCTCGGTTCCCGGGTTCGCGGCATCGGTTTTGACCATGCCCAGCGCGATGGACTTTCCGACACGGTAACCCCATGCGCCCGAGGTCGTTTCACCCACAATCTGATCCCCTTGCCAGATGCAGGACATGTAAGGCGCATCGCACTCACCGGCCTCAACAGTCAGTGTGACAAAGGATTTCTTCACCCCTTGCTGCTTTTCATTCAGGATCGCAGCTTTGCCGGGAAAGTCCTGCGGCTTGTCCAGCTTGACGAACCGCTCCAACCCGCCTTCGAGCAGCGAATAGTCGGTGCTCAGATCGCCCTTCCATGCACGGTATCCCTTTTCGATGCGCAAGGAGTTCAGGGCGTACATCCCGAACGGTTTGGCCCCGGCGTCGAGGATCGCGTCGTAGATGGCTGGCATATCCGCGTTCAGAGCATGGACTTCCCAACCCAGCTCTCCGGCAAAGGACACACGGATCAGATGGGCAGGGTGCCCGGCCACCGTGGCGCTTTGATGGGTCAGCCAGCCGCTGGTCAGATCGGCGTCGGTCATCCCCGCCAGTATCTCACGCGACTTGGGCCCTGTGACGATCAGCGTGTCGCGTGTTGTGGTGACATCCTCGACACTGACGTTAGCGGGCATCGCTGCTTTCAAGATATCACGGTCATGCCACTGAGCTGTTGCGGCGGTGATCATGACGAACTCATCCTCGCCCAGTCGCAGGCAGGACATCTCGGTCAGAATGCGACCTCGCGGATCGGAGATGTAGACCAGGTTGATACGACCGACTTTGGGCAAGCCGCCCGCGACCAACCCACGTAGCGCTTCGGCCGCGCCGTCACCCTTGACCATGAACCGAGAGAACCCGGGCAGGTCCAGAACGCCGCAATGGTCGCGTACGGCCTCGCATTCTTCCTTGATACGCTGTTCCCACGGGCCCGACCGGCCCCAGGTGTGTGTAGCCTCAAGCGAGGTATCGTCGCCCGGCTGCGCGAACCAGTTGGCGCGTTCCCAACCGTTATAGGCCCCCATGACAGCGCCTTGTGCGATGATCTTGTCGTGGACTGGCGACAGCTTCTTGTCCCGCGCGGCGGGCCATTCGTGGTGGGGGAAGTGCATCGCGTATTCGTTGCCATACACCTCCAGCCCCTTCTGATTGCAATAGTCCTGATCGGTATAATCTGTGTAACGGCGCGGATCGACGGCCCACATATCCCATTCGGTGGCGCCATCGACGATCCATTCCGCCAGCACCTTGCCGGCCCCGCCACCCTGCGCGATGCCGAAGGTAAAGGTATGCGCCTCAAACGCATTTTTCACACCTGGCATTGGACCGATCAACGGCAGACCGTCGGGCGCGTAGGGGATCGGGCCATTGATAACGCGGCCCACGCCCGAGGTCGCCATCAACGGCACCCGTTCCATCGCATCGGTGACAATGTCTTCGATCCGGTCCAGATCGTCGTTCCAGAGCTGGAACGAGAAATCCTCGGGCATCGGGTCATCTTCGGTCATCCAGTGGCCCTTACAATTGGGCTCATACGGGCCGAGGTTGAAGCCGTGCTTCTCCTGCCGCAGGTAGTAGGACACGTCAACATCCCGTAGCAGTGGCAGCTTGCCGCCATTTTCCTTGGACCATTCTTCGATTTCAGGAATCTCATCGGTCAGCAGGTACTGATGGCTCATGACCATTGCTGGAACGGTCCGACCACCAAAAGGTTTGAACCATTCACCCACGCGCTGTGCGTAGTAACCAGCAGCATTCACGACATAGTCACAAGAAATATCGCCCTGATCTGTGTGCACCGTCCAGGTGCCATCGTCGTGTTGGGTCACACCTGTCGCCGGGCAGAAGCGGATGATCTTCTGGCCCATGTCACGAGCACCTTTGGCCAGCGCCTGTGTCAGCTGGGCGGGGTCGATATCGCCATCTGTTGGGTCATACAAAACGCCTTCAAGATCATGCGTTTCCAAGAACGGGTAGCGCTCCTTGGCCTCTTCCGGGGTCCACATTTCCATCGGAATGCCCTGATACCGGCCCATCGCCAAGGCGCGTTCGAATTCCTGCATCCGCTCTTTGCTGTGCGCCAGACGGATCGAACCCGACTGGTGATAGTTCATCGGATAGTCGACCTCATCCCCCAGCCGCGCATAAAGCTCGGTCGAATACCGCTGCATGTTCATGATCGCCCATGAGGTCGAGAAGGTCGGCACGTTGCCTGCTGCATGCCATGTCGAGCCTGCGGTCAGTTCGTTCTTTTCCAGCAGAACGCAATCAGTCCAGCCTTTCTTGGCAAGATGATACAGGGACGAGGCCCCCACCACGCCACCACCGATGATAACCACGCGGGCTTTTGTCGGAAAATCATTCATGTCATTCAGTCCCTGTTACTGTGCCTCTCGAGGCAGATCGTCTGTGATTTCGTAGTAGCCGCCCTTGTCAGCCACGAAGATGTGGCGGGCGAGGTGCAATCCGGTGGGCGCGTCAAACGCCCCCATGGAAATCGAAATTGTGTCTTCGTCTTTGTGCTGCCAGAAGAGGAACGAGCCACACGCCCCGCAAAAGCCGCGACGGGCGATATCGGAGGCTTCGAACCACTTCAACGTGTCATTGGAGGTAAAACTTAGATTGTCCTCATGCGTCCAGGTCGAGGCCCAAACATGCCCGGATTGCTTTCGGCACTGGCCGCAGTGGCAGGCCGAAGGTGGCGATAATTCTCCGTCAATCTCAAAGGCTACAGAACCGCAGAGACAAGATCCGGTATACATGGTGTTAACCCCTTGTTGCGGGCGTGGAGCTGGCCCCCAGCGACACACCATAGATGATGAAACAGGTCGCCATGACGCGGCGCACCCAGACATTGAACACAGCACCCAAGGCTGCTTTGCCCATCATCGCACCCAACAATGTGAAGCCTGTATAGCTGAGCGTGGTGATCGCTAGCGCGGTGGGCATGATCACCCCCATCTGCTGCCAAACAGGTACGTCGGGCTGCACAAATTGTGAAAAGGCGGCAAGGTATCCGGCCACGCTTTTGGGATTGATTGTCGCAACGGCCAACGCGTGAAGATAGATGTGGCTTGCGGGTCTTTCACTGGCCGGTGCAGGCTTGGCTGCGTTCATCCAGCCGCGTATCCCGAGCCAGATCAAGAAACCGGCGCCGATCAGTTTTGCAATGAAGAACCCAGTCGGCGAGGCAGCGATCAGCGCTGTGACCCCTAGCGCCGACAAGATAAGAAACGCGCTTGCCTGGGTCAGGATTGCCAAAACCCCCAGCATGGCCTTGGGAAATGGCAGGCTCATCCCGTTCGAGATGCAATTGACCGCGTTCGGCCCCGGCGTGGTCACAAACACCACCCAGAACAGTGCGAATATGGTCCAGGCCTCAAAGCTCATCAATACACCGGCGGGGCGATCACCCAGATAGCCACCGCAGGCTCATCATAGGGGTTCGCCCATTGATAGGGTTCATGCTTGATCCGAAAACTGTCACCCGGTCCGACGGCGTATTGGCGCGCACCGATGGTCAGATCCAGCCGGCCCGAGATCATATATCCAACCTCCTGCGTCGGTCGATTGGCGGGCTTTTGCATTCTCGATCGGGGCTCAAAGGTGGAATGGACCATTTCGAAATCGTCTGTCAGATCGGGCGACAGCAACTCTTCAATCAGCCCTTCCTCGCCCGAGCCCATAGGTCGGCGTGAGCCCGCGCGAACCACATAACCTTGCTCTTCCGCGGGCACCGAAGAATGCGCAAATAGCATCGACATCGGCACGCCCAGACATTCGGCAATCTGGCGCAGGTCCGAGATCGACGGGTCGGACATGTCGCGCTCAACCTGGCTGAGCCACCCGACGGAGCGGTTAAGACGCTCGGCAATCTCGGACAAGGTCAACCCCCGCGCCTTGCGCAAGGCGCGCAGGTCTGCTCCGAGTGTGGCGCTTTGCGGGGCCTGACTGTTCAAAGGGCGCTCCGAATCTCGTGAAATTTACATCTCGTTTTTCACGATGGCGCAGTTTCGTGAAATTTCCAAGATTTTTTTCACGTACGTTTACGCCGTGTTGACTCACTGAAGTGAGATGCGTGTGCTACCCGCCAAATGTCTGGGTCAGGATCGATTCAAGGCGATCTGCATCCGATTGATCAAATGCGTCTGGCTGGTCGCTATCAATGTCAAACACTGCGATCACCTCACCCGTGGCATCACGCACCGGCAGAACCAGCTCGGACCGGGTGGAGGAGGCACAGGCGATATGCCCCGGGAAGGCCTCCACATCCGGCACCAGTTGCACTTGGCCCGTGCGCGCGGCGGCCCCGCAAACACCGCGCTCGAACGGGATGATCAGACAGCCATGGCCGCCTTGATAGGGACCGATCTTCAACAGGCCGGGCTGGGTCACGCGGTAGAACCCGGTCCAGTCGAAACGATCATCGGAATGATGCACCTCGCAGGCGATAGTGGCCATAAGGGCAACATGATCAGTTTCCCCCTCGGTCAGGGACGCGATGGTTTTGGCAAGGGTATCGTAGTCGACGGTCATGACGCGCTTTCAGGTAAGGGAAACGGGGACCAGCTCCCGTACCCCCGAAGTATTTGGAAAAAGATGAAGGGTCAAACGCGTTCGATGGCGATAGCTGTGCCTTCCCCGCCGCCGATACAAATCGCTGCGATACCGCGTTTGAGGTTCCGTTTTTCCAGCGCGTTCAGCAACGTAACCATAATCCGCGCGCCCGATGCGCCAATGGGATGACCAAGCGCGCAGGCGCCGCCATTCACATTCACCTTCTCACGTGGCAATCCCATTTCATTCATGAAAGCCATGGGGACGACGGCAAAGGCTTCATTCACTTCCCATAGATCAACATCCTCGGTCGACCAACCGATCCGATCCAGCAGTTTTCGCGCTGCGGGAACCGGGGCCGTCGTGAATAGACCCGGCGCTTGCGCATGACTGGCGTGGCCCAGGATCCGCGCACGGACTGTCAGAGCCCGCGCTTCTGCCTGGGCCGCAGACGCCAGCACCAACGCGGCCGCACCATCCGAGATTGAGGAAGCGTTGGCCGCAGTGACTGTGCCATCCTTGCGGAACGCAGGTTTCAGGGTCGGGATTTTCTCAGGCCGGGCAGATTTAGGCTGCTCGTCCGTGGACTGGGTCACCTCACCCTTACGGCTGCGCACGGATACGGGCGCGATCTCTTCGTCGAAGGCACCGTTTTCCTGTGCCGCCAATGCGTTGGAAAGAGATTGCAGGGCGTATTCGTCCTGCGCCTCGCGCGTGAACTGATACGCCTCGGCACAATCTTCGGCGAAGGTGCCCATCAGGCGGCCTTTGTCATAGGCGTCTTCGAGACCATCAAGAAACATGTGATCGATAACCTGCCCATGCCCGATGCGCGCGCCCCCCCGCATTTTAGGCAACAGATAGGGTGCGTTTGTCATGCTCTCCATTCCGCCCGCAACCATCAGGCCCGCATGACCCAGCGCAATCTGATCAAAGGCCATCATGGCAGCTTTCATGCCCGACCCGCACATCTTGTTCAGCGTTGTTGCGGGCACGTCTTCGCCCAGACCAGCTGCAAACCCGGCCTGACGCGCGGGGGCCTGCCCCTGGCCTGCGGGAAGAACACAACCCATGAGAACTTCATCCACTGTTTGGGTGCCTGCCTGTGTAAGTGCCGCCCGGATCGCCGTTCCACCAAGCTCCGCCGCCGAGACGCCATCAAACATGCCCTGAAACCCACCCATCGGGGTACGAGCGGCCCCTGCGATCACAACATCTTTCATCTCGGCTTTCCTTTGTTCGATTTCCGCACCCTGAATACCGAATGGTAAGATTTGACGTCTAGCGTATTTCTACGACTTAGTTTTAGCGAAGAGGGCGGTCACAATGGGTCTGACCAGCAAAACGACCGGGGCCACTCAGATCATAACAGTTGAATCTGACAGAATTGATGCTGCTATGGCCATCCAGTTTAAGGAGGATATGCGGCGCGAAACCGAAACGGAATGCGACCGCGTCATACTAGATCTGGCAGGGGTCGAATTCATCGACTCGAGCGGACTGGGTGCCATCGTTGCCGCGATGAAACAGCTTGGGGACGGGCGCAGGCTGGATTTGTCAGGCCTGCAACCGGTTGTCGAAAAGGTCTTTCGCCTGACGCGCATGGACACAGTGTTCAAACTGTTCACCACTCTTGACGACGCTTTGGCAGAGACGTTGGACTGATCTGGCAGGAGTGGACTGCGTGACGCCGATACGGAACGAAACCTGCCTGGAGCTCAGCTTTCCCGCCACAGAGTTGGAAGCCAGCGCCGGGATTGCACAGCTCAGCGCCAGGCTGTCGCAGCAGGGGTTGCCTGATCATATGGCAGATGATGTTAAGATTGCCTTGGCCGAGGCAATCAATAACGTCGTTGAACATGCCTACGAGGGGATAGCCCCCGCTAAGGTACAGGTAACCTGTCGGCTGGAACGCGACCGATTGGACATTTTGATCTCGGACACCGGGAACCCGATGCCCGGGTATCAATTGCCTGATGGAACCCCAGCCTCGGTCGAAACGGACCTACAGGATTTGCCCGAAGGCGGGTTTGGTTGGTTTTTGATAAATCAACTGACCAGTGATATCTGCTATGAGCGACATCAGGGATGCAATCGCCTGTCCTTAAGGTTCGACTTTGAACGCCAGCCTTAACTGCAGACATAACGCCACAATAACGCCTTTTTCGAACCATTGTGGCGCCGCAAATAACCATCATAAAGTGACTCGTAGCTCAGATAGCTTCCCTCGGCGCCAAGTGTCACAGCCCCCACCCAGTGAACGGCGCCGAGGAACCTCCCTCCCCTTGAAATCACTGGACAATCCCTCCCCTCACTTTACCTTCGCCACGGCAAGGAAGAGGAGAGATGTTATGCGCGATTTGCACCTGCCTGGACGTTCCGAGGTTCTGGCAACCGAGGGAATGTGCGCAACATCGCATCCTCTGGCGGCAAAGGCCGCGCTGGATATTCTTGCGCAAGGCGGTAACGCGATGGATGCGGCCATCGCCGGGGCGGTGCTGCTGGGCATTTGCGAACCACAAATGACCGGGCTGGGCGGCGATTGCTTTGTCCTGTTCAATCGGGCGGGTGAGAACAAGGTTCGCGCACTGAACGGGTCGGGCCGAGCCCCGGCTAAAGCATATGCCGAAGCGCTGCGCGCCAAGAACCTGACTGCAGTCCCCCTGACCAGCCCCGACGCGGTAACGATCCCCGGCGCGGTCGATGCCTTTTGCCATCTGTCTGAAACCGAAGGGCGGCTTGGTCTGGACGCAATTCTGCAACCCGCAATCCGCTATGCCGAACTGGGTGTTCCGGTTGCACCGCGCGTCGCCTTTGACTGGCAAAGCGGGGCGGCAACCTTGCAAGGGGCCGCCAAACAGCACTATCTAATCGACGGACAGGCGCCCAAGATTGGTCAGGTTTTCCGATCCCCCGGTCAGGCCGAGGTGTTGCGCCGCGTCGCCAAAAACGGGCGCGAAGCCTTTTACACAGGTGAAATTGCGCAGGATATGCTGACTGCCCTGTCTCAACTCGGTGGTGTCCACACTGCCGATGATTTTGAACGTACAGAATGCACGCCAACAGATCCGGTGAGCGGCAGCTACGGCGGTATTGATCTGGTTGAACATCCACCCAACGGACAAGGCGCAACCGCCATCTTGCTTCTGAACATCCAGAAACAATTCGATTTGGCGCGCATGGATCCGTTTGGCGCAGAACGGGTTCATATCGAGGCGGAGGCCACCAAACTAGCCTATGATGCCCGTAACCGTTTCATCGCTGATCCGGACCACACCGCGCGTGCGGAACAATTCCTCAACCCAGACGTGGCCGAACGCCTCGCTGCGCTGATCGATCCCAAACGCGCGATGGGGTCGCCAACTCCGCTGACCGAAGCCATTCACAAAGACACGGTCTATATAACCGTTGTTGATCGGGACCGTATGGCGGTGTCGCTGATCTATTCAATCTTTCACAGTTTCGGCTCGGGGATTGCTTCGGAAAAATACGGTATTCTAATGCAAAACCGTGGAGCGGGCTTTACGCTGGAACGCGGTCATCCCAACGAATTGGGCGGCGGGAAACGTCCGATGCATACAATCATACCGGGCATGCTGACCGAGAACGGGCGCATCATGATGCCGTTTGGTGTGATGGGCGGGGCTTATCAGCCAACAGGCCACGCCCGGTTTGTATCGAACCTGACAGATTTCAATCTTGGGATACAAACCAGCATCGATGCCCCCCGTGCTTTTGCCGATGGCGGAGTTCTGAAACTGGAACGTGGCTTCCCAGATAAGGTCGCTCAACAATTGGCAGATATTGGCCACACTGTCACGATTCCAGAAACTCCGCTTGGCGGGGCTCAGGCCATTCGGATCCGTGAGGATGGTGTGTTGGAAGGCGGCAGCGATCCGCGTAAGGATGGCTGTGCACTCGGGTACTAGACACAGTCACCTTTGGCCCCACAAGCCCAAAGGTTCAGTTCAGATGAAAGTGCAGCGGGTAGGACCCATCTTCGAAAGGGCCAAACATATTGGGGATATCCGGATGCTCGACCGGCTCGCCCGATTGATCCTCGATCAGATTTTGTTCTGAAACATAAGCGACATAGAAGGATTGATCGTTCTCGGCCAGCAGATGATAGAACGGCTGGTCCTTGATCGGCCGACTGTCTTCGGGGATGGCTTCGTACCATTCCTCGGTGTTCGAAAACTCTGGATCGACGTCAAAAATCACCCCTCGGAAGGGATGTTTTTTGTGTCGAACAACCTGTCCCAGGCCGTATTTGGCGTGTGTCTTTAGCATTGTTTCAGCCCCCAAAGAAGTTACTACCTCTTTCCGGGCAGAAAAGCCAATCATTGATCTGAAATTCGGGGAAACAGTCTGTGAACCTTCTACTGACAGTGTTCGAAATCGTCGCGCCGGTCTTCATTCTGGCCGGTATCGGGTTTGCCTGGGTCAAGTTGGGGTTCGAATATCGACTGCAATTCGTCACCCGATTTGCCATGACATTGGCGGTCCCCAGCCTGATCTTTGTCGCCCTTATGCAAACTGAAATCCCGGGTGGTAACCTGTCGCGCTTTACGATCGCCACGATCGTCGCCAACCTTGTTCTGGCAGCTGTCTTCTGGGTCCTCGTTCGCGTACTGAAACTGGACCAGCGCACCTATCTGTCACCGCTGATTTTTGGCAATACCGGCAATCTGGGGCTGCCCTTGTGCATCTTCGCCTTTGGTCAGGCAGGTCTGGGATATGCCGTGATTTTCCTGTCGGTGACGGCTTTGTTTTCTTTCACCTACGGCATCTATCTGGTCGCCGGAAAAGGTGCGCATGGGCAGGTGATCCGACAACCCATGGTCTGGGCGACACTTCTGGGTGCGCTGTTTTTGTGGCGCGGATGGGAAACCCCGCTGTTTCTGACCAACACGTTGGATTTGCTGGGGCAAATGGCTGTGCCGTTGATGCTGGTCACTGTTGGCGTCGCTATTGCCCGGCTCACCACGCGCAGTCTGGGTCGCGCAGTCTGGCTGTCCCTTCTGAAAGTCGCTGTCTGCTTTGCGCTGGGTTGGTTTATAGCTGTTGCATTCGATCTTGAAGCAATCGCTTTTGGTGTGCTGGTCCTGCAGATGTGTACTCCGGTCGCGGTCACATCTTATCTGTTGGCCGAACGGTTTAAAGCCGATGCAGATGCGGTCGCCGGGATGGTTATGGTGTCAACATTGGTGTCCGTTGCAACACTGCCACTTGTTTTGGCGCTTGTGCTCTAGCGATTGTGATTCCATCTACGCTCAATCTGCGCTAGAATGCTCGAAAAAAGGCATGAGGCACATGAGCAGAATTCTTTTCGTACTCCTTGGGGTGCTGCTTTTGGCATCCTGTGGGGGTGGTTCAAAGCAGCCGCCCAGCAGATTGAATGACGCGTGCAGTATTGCGCGTGAGAAACCGGACTATATCCGGGCCTTCCAAAAAACCGAGCGTAAATGGGGCGTTCCCGTTCACGTTCAGATGGCCACCATCTATCAGGAAAGCCGATATCGTCACGATGCGCGTACGCCGCACCGTTATGTTCTGGGTGTCATCCCGATGGGCCGTCAAAGCAGTGCCTATGGCTATGGTCAGGCCCTGGATGGCACGTGGGAGCAATACCAGCGTGAAACCGGCAAACGCCGCGCCAAGCGGGATCGGATCGGCGATGCATCGGACTTTATCGGTTGGTACATGAACAAAAGTTACGAGCGGAATGGCATCCACCCCTCCGACACGCGTAACCAGTACCTAGCCTATCACGAAGGGCACACAGGGTATGCGCGTGGCAGTTACAATCGCAAATCCTGGTTGCTTGGCGTGGCCAGCGACGTGGATGCGCGCGCCGATATGTATCAGTCACAGCTGGCAAACTGCCGATACTAAGCGTGATGGGGTCGGCGGTTTTGCTGACCCTTATTCGCTATTTGTCTGAAAAGAGATTTTGATCGAAGGTGCCACCTTCGCTCAGCGGGCCCAGCAGCACTGTGGTTTGGGTGCCTGCATTGTCGTGGATCACCCATTTCCGCAGCTCAACAGGATTGTCGGTAAACATCAGCTCGATCCGGCCTGAGTCTGGGTTCTTGGGGTCCTGCGCCGTGACAACCGTTGCAGTACCGTCAAACTCGTGCCCAACCACCATATTGGCCTGCCCCAGGTTAACGTTGCGCGCCAAAACCAAAGACAGTGGTGTTCGCCTCAGCGGATATTGTTCGGGTGGTTGGTTCGATTTGGGATCGAAGATCAGAACACTGCCCGCCCGTGCCAGAACAACGGCGCTTTCCGGCGGATCATACTCGAACCTCATCTTGCCCGGTCTTTGAATCCAAAGCTTGCCGGTGCTCAGCGAGCCATCGTCATTGACCTGGGTAAAGCTGCTCTGAACCGTTTTCATCTGGTTCAGATAATTCGAAATCTCTGACAATGGCAGTTTCTCGGCCGCCCAAGCCGCAGGCACGGCCAATATCAGAGCAAGGGCAAAAGCAATCTGTTTCATAAGGTCCAGATAAGCCTTTTGCCCTTGTTATTAAATATCCTACTGCTCGGGGACGAGGATTTCCCGCTTACCGACGTGATTTGCCGCCGAAACAACGCCTTCGTCCTCCATCTGCTCAACCAGCCGCGCGGCTTTGTTGTAGCCGATGGCAAGTTTCCGCTGGATGTATGAGGTCGAGCATTTGCGATCCTTGATCACAATCGCCACCGCTTGGTCGTACAGCGCATCTTCGCCATTGGTGTTGCCACCGGTGTTCAGCCCCAAAACGGCGTCTATGTTGTCGGCCTTTTCTTCGGCCGGTCCATCGACGACGCCGCTCATATAGTCCGGCGGGCCGAATTGTTTCAGGTGGTTTACGATTTCCTCGACCTCTTCATCCGAGACAAACGGTCCGTGGCAACGGGTGATCTTGGCGCCACCCGCCATATAGAGCATATCGCCCTGCCCCAGCAGCTGTTCCGCGCCCATCTCACCCAGGATGGTGCGGCTATCGACCTTCGAAGTTACCTGGAACGAGATCCGGGTCGGGAAGTTCGCCTTGATCGTGCCGGTAATCACATCGACCGAAGGCCGCTGTGTGGCCATGATCAGGTGAATGCCCGAGGCCCGCGCCATCTGCGCCAGACGCTGGATGCAGGCCTCAATCTCTTTGCCGGCGACCATCATCAGGTCGGCCATCTCGTCAACGATGACCACTATATAGGGCATCGCCTCGGGCGCGAACTCTTCAGTCTCGAACATCGGTTCGCCGGTTTCATCGTCAAACCCGGTCTGGACTGTGCGCGAGAACATCTCACCCTTGGACAGCGCATCCTTCACGCGCCCGTTGTAGCCCGCGATGTTACGCACGCCCATTTTGGACATCTTGCGATAGCGATCCTCCATCTCGCCCACGACCCATTTCAGGGCCACGACCGCCTTTTTTGGATCGGTCACAACGGGCGACAGCAGATGTGGGATACCGTCATATACGGACAGTTCCAGCATCTTGGGGTCGATCATGATCAGGCGGCATTCATCCGGGCTCAGCTTGTACAACAGCGACAGGATCATCGTGTTGATCGCCACCGATTTACCCGAACCCGTGGTCCCCGCGATCAGCAGGTGAGGCATCTTCGCAAGGTTCGCCACGACAGACTCACCACCAATATCCTTGCCCAACGCCAGTGGCAGTGCATGGTTACCGTCACCAAAATCACGGCTGGCCAGGATTTCGCGCAGCACCACCATTTCTCGGTTTTCATTCGGCAGTTCGATCCCGATCACCGAGCGGCCCGGCAAGGTCGAAACCCGCGCCGAGAGCGCGGACATGGATCGCGCAATATCGTCAGCCAGACCAATCACACGGCTGGCTTTAAGGCCCGGCGCTGGTTCCAATTCGTACATGGTCACCACCGGGCCGGGACGGACGCTGACGATCTCACCTTTGACGCCATAGTCATCCAGCACATTTTCCAGCATCCGCGCATTTTCCTCCAGCGCTTCGTCGCTCAGGTGGTGGCGCTGAATGGTGGATGGGTTGGACAGCAGGCCCAGCGGAGGCAGTTCAAAATCCGAATGCCGTTCTTCAAAGGACAAAGTCGGCTGCGCCTCAGCCTGCGCGCGGCGTGATGGCTGCGGCGTGCGACGCACGGGCTGGGCAACCACCGGCTTGCGCGGTTCAGCCACCGGGATTTTCATTGCAGGACGCGCCTGCGGTTCAGATGCGTGCATATCTTCGAACACGGTATCGTCGTCTTCCAACTCTGGCTCAGCCGCAAAGTCCTGATCCAGCGGCTCTTGCCACTCCGCCATGGCCTCGGCGCTCAGCGTCGGTTCGGGTGGAAGGTCGGTCCAGCTCATGGGTGGTTCGGGAGGCAACTCCGCAGCTGTACCGGTGTTCAGGATCAGGGGATCAGGTCCTCGACCCCGGCCTTTGGTAAGCGGCAAGTTCGGATCAGGCTCGGGTGTTACTTCACCCGTCGCCACCTTGCGATTACGTACCGCGGCCGAAATCTTCGAACGTATACGATCTTCGCCCGGCATTTCGTCAAAACCTTCGACCGGCATCGCCTCGATCAATTCCGGTTCAGGCATCGGATCAGGGCGGCGGATCAAGGCTGGCATACGGGCCAGCAGGCCGGTTTTTTGAGGTGGTTCGGGTGTCTCTTCTTCCAGTTCTTCAAAGACAGGATCGCCAAAGGCAACCTCATCCTGCAGGACAGGCTCAACCCGGGCCGCCCGGTGCTCTTTCCACTGCGCGCGGCGATCCCGCGCTGCTTGCGCCGTAGCCGAAGCTCCACGACCCAGTAGGGTCATCAGCAGGTCATAGGACACCACCAAGCCCAGCAGGAAGGCACTAAAACCGCGCTGTACGTCACTTCTGGTGAAGCCTAGGACGAAGACACCCAGCGCAAGCATGCCAAGCGCCATCACCAAAGACATCAGTTTGACAACAAAAGCGGACGAGATCGGGAGGATCAACAAGATAAAGCCCAGCACGGTATCACCGCCCAAGCCGCCCAGGCCATAGCTGTGGGTCGCGCGCCACGCCTCTCCGGGCACCAAAGTTGCTGCATAGACGGCCAGAACTGCGATCCAGATAGGTGCAAAGATCAGCCGGGCAATGGCGCGATCCTCGCCGAAATGACCCGCAAAACGCACACCCCAAACGATCAACGCCAGGGCAAAGCCCCAACTGCCCCAGCCCACAACCATAAAGGAAAACGCGGCGATCCAGGCACCGACCCGGCCCATCCAGTTCTGCACCGGCGCATCGGTGGAAACCATCCAGTTTGGGTCCTCGGGTGTGTAGGACCAGATCATTGCCGCAGCTGCAAAGCCCAGCAGGATCAAGGCGATCCCAATCAATTCCTTGCTGCGCCGCTCGATGGCGGCCTGTGTGGTGCTGTCCAGCAGTGGATCGCGGTTGCGCGCGTTCAATGATGCCATTTTGCCCTCGTACCTCACGAATAGATGCAGTCGCGGAGCGTGATCAGCCCGCGCTGCAACTCTGTTTTTGGGGCCACCATGGCGGCCCGGATAAAGTGTTCGCCCGGGTTTTGCCCCGGATCGCCCTGAGAAAGATATGCGCCCGGCAGAACCCGTACTCCGGTCTCTTGCCACAGTTTCAATGCGGTCTCTTCGCCGTTTTCGACCGGCAACCACAGGAAAAACCCGGCCTCGGGCGGCATATAGCCTTGCACGTTTGCAAAGACCTCATCCGCAAGGGCGTATTTTTCCTGATAGAGTGCACGGTTCTGGACGACATGCGCCTCATCCGCCCAAACCCGCGCTGCCGCGGCTTGCAGAGGCAAAGGCAACGGCGCACCGGCATAGTTGCGAAGCTGTTTGACACGTTTGATCGTTTCGGGCCCGCCAGCAATCAAACCGGACCTCAAACCGGCCAGATTCGACCGTTTCGACAGCGAATTGAACAGAGTGATCCGTTCGGGATCGGCACCCATCTCCTGCGCGACGGTCAGAACGCCTGTGGGCGCTTCATCCCGGTAAATCTCGGAATAGCATTCATCCGCAAAGATGCGGAAATCGTATTTCTCAGCCAACGCAATCAGCTCGGCCCAGTAGTCGCGTGATGCAACGGCCCCCTGAGGGTTGGCCGGAGAACAGATATAGGCAATCGCCGTTCGGTTCAGCACGTCCTCGGGCAGCGCGGCATAATCAGGCAGATGATCTGTAGCCGCAGTCGCAGGCACAAAGACAGGCTCAGCCGCAACCGAGATCGAGGCGACCATGTAGACCTGATAAAACGGGTTCGGGCACAGAACGACCGGCTTTTGCCCATTCTTCTGCTCGGGGCACAGGGCCATGGCCGCATTATACAACCCCTCACGCGTGCCGTTCAGGGCCATCACATTCGTGTCGGGGTTCATCGCGACACCGTAGCGGCGCTCGATCCAGTCGGCGATCGCGCCGCGCAGCTCAGGCGAACCTTCATTCGGCGGATAACCCTGAAACCCTGCCGCGTTCTCAGTAATGACATTTGTCACCCAGGCGGGAAAATCATGCATGGGCGCGCCGATGGTCATATGAATGACATCTCCGCCCGGCTGGTGATGATCCAACAGGGTGCGCAGACGCGGGAATGCATATTCCGGTAGGTTCGAAAACCGCTCGGGAAAATTCATAACTACTGCCTCAAGATCGGGATCGTTTTCGCCCCGTTTTTTGACAGATTACAGATCACACCCCACCCCGTCCAGACAAAGAGACGTCGAATCAGGGGATTGTGGCATTCAGGCCAATGCAGATTCGGCGGCTGATCCCAGCCGCAGCAGGGCCTCTTCGGACCCCGGGTAGCCCAGCATCATCACCCCGCAACCCGGTGTTCCGGTGGGCAGGGTCAGGGCGGCCAGACCCATCAGGTTGCCGATGCGGGTGTTACGAAGGGCCAGCAGATTCTCGGTTACGTAGTAGTCGTGGTCGCTCATCAACCGGTCCAGATTGGGCGGCAGGATGGGCGCTGTGGGGGCTAAGACCGCATCGAATTCGGCAGTGGCCGCATCCCATGCAGCCCGACAGGCTTTCAGCTTGGACCATGCTGCAACGTAATCCGGCCCAGAATGGGCCTGTCCCATGCGGAATCGTTCGAGGATTTCGGGATACATCGCATCGGGGTTGGCTTCGATCACGTCTTTCCACAGGCCGTAGGCTTCGGTGGTATAGAGCACACCCGACAGGCCCATCGCCTCGTTCAACTCGGGGACCTCAAGCGGAACAATCTCGGCCCCGGCATCCGTCAGTCGTTGTAACGCCCCCTCATAAGCTTTGCGCGGTTCATCCCGCAGGTCATCTTTGGCCACGTTTTGAAGATCAGCAAAGCGGCGTCCAACCAGTGACGCACCGCGCAGATCGGCGGGCGTGCCGCCCTCTAGCAAGGCCAGCATATGTACTGCATCCTCGACCGACCGCGTCAGTGGACCGACAGTGTCGAAGCGCAAGCACAATGGCACAGTCCCTTCCAGGCTGATCCGCCCGGCGGTGGTTTTCAGCCCCACCAGATTGTTCCACGCCGACGGAATGCGAACAGACCCGCCCGTATCCGATCCGATCCCGCAGGCCGCCAACCCCCAGGCCACCGAGGCCGCTGCACCCGAAGATGAGCCGCCCGGCACAGCCTCTTCATCATCAACGCAAGGCGGAGTGCCGGTGATCGGGTTCAGACCAAGCCCGGAAAAGGCAAGCTCACTCATATGGGTTTTGCCCAGACAAACCGCACCCATCGCGGTGGCGTTGCGCACAACCACGGCGTCTGCTTCGGGCACACGGCCTTGCAACAGGGCGGATCCAGCCTCGGTCCCGATACCGGCGGTATCGAACAGGTCCTTCCAACTGATCGGAACGCCATCCAGCAGCGACCGGCGCAAACCCAAAGCGGCGCGGTCCTTTGCAGCCTTCGCCTCGGCCCGTGCGCGATCATGGGTGACGCGCGCATAGATACGATCACGATGCGGATGGGCGTCAATGGCGGCTATGTAGGTTTCGGTCAGCTCGACCGGGTCGATCTGCCCCATGCCAATACCTCGACCCAGATCACAGGCTGTCATCGTCAACCATTCCTGCATCACCGCGCTCCTTCTTTTTGGCTGAACCGGACGGTAGCGACAGGACCGCACATGGACAATCCCGAAAGGGCGCGCATAGTGCAGGGCATGACACGAGGCTCGAACATTCTGATCGTTGGCGGAGGGCTAAATGGCCCCGCCTTGGCCCTGGCACTGGCTCAGACCGGTCATTCGATTACGGTGATTGATGCACTGGCCGAAAAGACACGTAAGAATGCGGCTTTTGACGGGCGGTCTTATGCATTGGCGCTGGCGTCTCAGCGGTTGCTGGACGCAATCGGGATATGGGATCGTATCGCCGAACACGCTCAGCCAATGCTTGAAATCAAGGTCACCGATGGGCATGCGGGTGCAGGCCCGTCGCCCTTTTTCATGCATTTCGACCATGCCGAAATCGAAGAGGGCCCGATGGGCTACATGGTCGAGGATCGCCACCTGCGCCGCGCGTTTCTGGACGCAATGGCCGAGGACGAGCGCATCACCCCGATCAACGGCAAGACTGTTGTAGCGCAGGAAACGGGTGTGGGCGGGGCCGTTCTAACACTGGATGATGGCGCCACGATCGAAGGGCAGTTGCTGGTCGGCTGTGACGGTCGCCGCAGCGGTACGGCGGCGCGGGCCGGGATCAAGCGCACCGGATGGGACTATGGCCAAACCGCATTGGTTTGCGCAATTGAACATGAGCTGCCGCATCACGGCATCGCGCATCAGTTCTTCATGCCGCCTGGCCCCCTGGCCATTCTACCGCTAACCGGCAACCGCAGTTCGATTGTCTGGAGCGAACGGACAGAGACCGCGCATCAAATCAATGCCTTACCTGAGGCTGAGTATCTACAAGCGCTGCGTCCAAGGTTCGGCGACTTCCTCGGCGATATCCGCCTGCAGGGCGACCGATTCACCTATCCGCTGAACCTGACCATCGCCAATTCTTTCATCGCCGATCATCTGGCTTTGGTTGGAGACGCCGCACATGGGATGCACCCGATTGCCGGGCAGGGTCTGAACGCCGGTCTACGTGACGTGGGTGCATTGGCCGAAGTGCTGACACTGGCCGGACGGCGGGGTGAAGAGATCGGCTCGCCCCTGGTGCTGCAGCGTTATCAGGAATGGCGGCGGTTCGATACAGCCTCACTCGCCATGGCGACGGATGTGTTCAACAGGCTGTTTTCGAACGACAATTCGCTGCTTCGGCTTGGACGGGATATCGGGATGGGGATCGTTGGCTCGTTGCCCGGATTACGCCGCGGCTTCGTACGCGAAGCCGCTGGGCTGACCGGAGATCTGCCGAAGCTTCTGCAGGGTCGCGCGATTTAGTCCAGCTGACGCGCCTCATCGACTAACATCACAGGAATGCCATTTCGGATCGGAAAGGCCATCCCGGCAGCTTTGGATACGAGTTCCTGTTTTTCGGCATCATAGTGCAAGGTGGTCTGTGTCTGAGGGCAAACAAGCGCTTCAAGCATATGGCGGTCAAAGGCGTTCGCGGTATCGCTCATTGCAAAGTTTCCTCATTTGATCCGCCGCGCATGGCGAATTCAATCAGTGTCACCAATGTTTCGCGTCGGGTCCGCAGGCACGGGGCCTCAAGCAGGGCTTGTTTATCTTCCGGTTCAAAATCCATCAGCATCGATAGGGAATTCACCAAAAGCTCATCATCCGCATCCTTGAGCGAATCCCAATCGGTCGACAACTGACGGGAGTCAAAGAACCGTTCCAGCAAGTTCAGGAACCGGGTTCGGTCGAACCTGTCATCCTTCTCGGATTTCCCAAGATCGCGGTCAAACCCCTCCCAAGACACTTCACAGCGTCGATAGGGCGTGAATCCATCAAGCTCTGATTTGATGCGGAACCGGGACACCCCGGTCAGGGTGATCAGATAGCGCCCGTCTTCTGTTTCGGAAAACTGAGTAACTCGCCCCGCACATCCGATCCGATGCAGCTTTTTCTCGTCATTCAGAGACGGGTTCGGCTGAACCATTGCGATCAGCCGTTCCTTGGTCTTCAGCGCATCGTCCAGCATCTGCAGGTAACGTGGCTCAAAGATATGCAGCGGCAAGCGAGACCGAGGCAGCAACAGCGCCCCGGGCAATGGAAAAACGGATACCGTTTCCGGAAGGTCAGCGGGATGCATCATGTATCCGAGTGTAGCTCTGATCCGGAATTAGGCAAATATCATCGAGCTGAGCTTACGCCGCCCGTTCAGAACAATTGGATCATTGGGCTTGAGCGCATCGAAGATCGTGAACAGTTGCGTCTTGGCGGCACCGTCATTCCACTCACGGTCTCGACGGAACAGTTCCAGCAATTGTGCGACGGCGTCTTCGACATCCCCATTCGCATGCAGAGCCTGCGCCAGATCGAAACGCGCCTGATGGTTGTCGGGCTCAGCCTCGACCGTTGCGGTCAGTTCGGCTACGGGACCCGCATCTGCGGCTTGTTTCGCCAGTTCCAGCTGCGCATGGGCCGCTTCCAACTCGGGCGCGCTGGAGATTTCTGCAGGGGCACCGTTCAGGATCGCCTCGGCCTGTTCCAGATCGTCGGATGCGATATGCGCCCGCACCAAGCCGCCATAGGCCGCAGCATGGTTGGGGTCTTCACCCAGAATGGCCGCGAAAGTCTGCGCCGCATCAACAGCGGCCCCTTCGGCCAGCATTTCTTCGGCGGCCTGAACGGCATCCTCCAATTGACCGCCCGGGCTTTCGCCACCTGCCGCTTCGATCACCCGGTCCACAAAGGCCTTGATCTCGGATCCCGGCACGGCTCCTTGAAACCCATCAACAGGCTGACCCTTGAAAAAGGCATAAACGGTTGGGATCGACTGAATGCGCATTTGCGACGCGATCATCTGCGCCTCATCCACGTTGATCTTGACCATCTTAACCGCGCCCTTGGCGGCGGTCACGGCCTCTTCCAGCAGCGGACCCAACGTCTTGCACGGACCACACCACGGAGCCCAGAAATCCACAATCACTGGGGTTTCCTGCGACGCCTCGACCACATCGGCCATAAACGTCGCCTCAGATCCATCCTTGATCAGATCGGTGGCGGCGGTGCTGTCTGAGCTGTTCAGAAGGTCCATGGCAAATACTCTTTCGTTCAAACTTGCGCCCTATATGCAACCGCTTGGCACAGAAACCAAGGGCCGAGTTGCACAGTTACAGATCGAAGCTGGCAAAGACCGGGGCGTGATCGCTGGGTTTCTCCCAACCGCGCGCGTTGCGCAGAATGCGGCTGGAATGGCCAGCGTTCGAAATATCCGGCGTGGCCCAGACGTGATCCAGCCGCCGCCCCTTGTCTGCCGCATCCCAGTCCCGCGCGCGGTAAGACCACCAGCTATAGAGCTGCCCTTCGGGGATATCCTGACGGGTGATATCGACCCAACCGCCTGCATCCTGCGTCTCGGCCAGTTGCTCTACCTCGACCGGGGTATGAGAGACAACTTTAAGCAGTTGCTTGTGCGACCAGACATCATCTTCGCGCGGGGCAATGTTCAGATCGCCAACCAAGATGGATTTTTCAGGCTTTTTCGCATGGAACCAGTCGCGCATGTCGGTGAGGTAATCGAGTTTTTGCCCGAACTTCTCATTCACCTCACGATCAGGCACATCTCCGCCCGCCGGGACGTAGAAATTGTGGATCGTCACGCCGTTCTCCAACCGCCCCGCGATATGGCGCGCATGGCCAAGACCGGCAAAATCCTTATCGCCCACTTCCACCATCGGTAGGCGAGACAGGATGGCGACACCGTTGTACCCCTTCTGACCACGCGCAACCATGTGGGTGTAGCCCAGTTCCGCAAAGCCTTCGGTCGGGATTTTCTCGACCGGAGACTTGCATTCCTGCAGACACAGCACATCCGGAGCCTCTTCCTGCAGCAATTTCAGCACGATAGGCTCACGCAAACGGACGGAGTTGATGTTCCAGGTGGCAAGGGTGAAGGGCATAAGTTGAGATTCCTCTTTCGCGATTGGGCGGAGGTTAGCGCGGCCGAGCGCAAGGTGCCATGAGAAAAGATTACCGGTAGAGTTGGGTTTCTCGGTGTTAGCGTGGAAGAGGAAATCGCCCGCATCGGATGTGCGAAACTCAATTCGCGTCAATGATGATTTCTTAAGAAAGGCGGTCTTAGTTTTGTCAAGTTTGCCCAATACTTCCGAATTATGAATTGGTTTATCTCGAAAGCTCATAACTCACTGATAAGAACTGTCATCGTCATCACGACACTCACAATTGCATTGTCGGTATCGTTTCTTGTGCAGCAACTTGATGGAAGAACCAGAATCAATCTGGGCTTCGCACCGTATCTTCCTATTGCTGGCCTTGTGGTGATCCTTGTTTTTTTGATCGTGCCCAGACTGAATAGCTTGGTCGTCGCGCCCCATGAGGCGAGGCACATACTCATTCAGATCGGAGTATGCCTATTCGGCGCAGTCGTGATCATATGGGCCGGGCTGATTGCGTTCCATGCACCCTTGGCATTGTGGCTGTCTCCTGTCTACATCGCGCCATTTCTCGCTTTGGGATGTGGAGTTTTGTATGTTTGTCTAGGCTTTGTGGGCAGCCTTCGTGCAGTCTGGCCGTCGGTGGAACACCGTTTGTTCGAAGATGAGAGTACGGTGCGTAGCGTTCACTATTGGTCTCGCGCATCCGCCGCCGCCGTCGCATATGCTTTCAGCGGGGTCATTTTGGCATCAACCTTGATCTTCAACAGTCCAACAACGCCAACGACATATAGATGCACGATTGTCCTGTGGTGCGTAGCTGCTATCCTTGGCTCGTCGCGGCTGAGCGTAGCGAAATTAGAGAAACCTGTCGGACTTTGGAATCTCGCATTCCAGTTCTGTGTCGCATTTACAGCGGTACTTCTCATAAAAATCACTACGCGCGCCTTTGCTTTTCACACGCATCTGTTTGATTCCAGATCAGCAATTGATGCAAGTTATCCAACGCTGGAAAATCTACTGATGCTGCCGTTTATTGTTTTTGGGCTGACAAGCATCGCTATTGCGCTGACGCGTCAAAGACCCGCTCCCGCAGAGGTTGGCGAAGTTTTCGCCTAATTCTCGTCGTTTCGTGCTGCAGCTTCCACAAAAAAAGCCGGGCCATCAGGCCCGGCAGTCCAACAGGGAGGTACATGTCATAACCCGGACATGCGCGGGATGGGAGTAACCTAATTATGAGTACAGAGTATCACTTTGATCCAAGTCAATCCATAGGCGATCAAGACACTAATCGATATCCACCCGATTCTGTGACCAAAAGGCGCGCATTGGACGGATCGGGCTCGATTTTCTGACGCAGGCGATAGATGTGCGTTTCCAGCGTATGGGTCGTGACACCCGCGTTATAGCCCCAGACCTCATGCAACAGCACATCGCGTGCGACAACCCCATCGGTCGAGCGGTACAAGAATTTTAGGATGTTGGTCTCTTTCTCGGTCAGACGGATTTTCCGGTCTTCCTCGGTGATCAGCATCTTCATCGCGGGCTTGAACGTATACGGCCCCAGTACAAATACGGCGTCCTCAGATTGTTCATGCTGACGCAGCTGCGCGCGGATACGGGCCAGCAGGACCGGGAATTTGAAGGGTTTCGAGACATAATCATTGGCGCCAGCATCCAGGCCCAGGATAGTGTCGGCGTCGCTGTCATGGCCGGTCAGCATCAGGATCGGGCTTTTAACACCTTGCTTGCGCATCAGGCGGCACAGCTCTCGGCCATCTGTATCAGGCAGGCCGACATCCAGAATGACCAGATCGTAGATCGCTTCGCGGGCCCGCTCCATCGCTGATGCACCATCCGAGGCTTCGAAGACGTCAAAGTCCTCTGTCATCACCAGTTGCTCACTAAGCGCTTCGCGCAGGTCTTCGTCGTCATCCACCAGCAGGATTTTCTTGAGCTGAGCCATCTGCGGTCCTCCTAAGCCTTTTCCATCACTTGCGTTTGGAATATGCAATCAGCAAGCTTTGCTGCAATCGTCTCACGCCTTCGTGTCGGACGCAGCGGAAATGTTTCACTTTTCTGGGTGAAGCCGGTAGTAATTCGCCGGATGTAGTAAGGTATCATCGATGAGTCTCAGCCCTGACATGACCGAATTGCTGGCCCGCGCACGGGCCGATTTGCGCATGGGCGTGCCGGTGGCACTGACCGATGATAGCGGGTTTTGTGTGTTGGCCGCGTCGACCGAGACGCTCAGCCCCCAACGGTTGGCCGATCTGCGCAAGCTTGGCGGCACGCCTGTTGTTGCGATCACCGGCCGACGGGCCGAAACGCTGAAGGCACGGGCCTATGACGGCGATCTGGCGCGGGTTCTGGTTCCTGCGGACGCAGATATCAGTTGGGTGCAGGCCGTTGCTGACCCGTCGGACGATCTGAACGCGCCGATGAAAGGCCCGCTGATGACCGAGCGGCAGGGCAGCGCCAATCTGCATCGCATTGCCATCGCTTTGACCAAATCCGCACGCCTGTTGCCCGCTGCGGTGGTCGTTTCTGTCGAAAACGGCCGATCCTTCGCAGCTGAGCGCGGGCTGACTTGCATCGATCACGCGCGCGCCGCGCCGCATTTGGCAGAACGCAGTGCGTTGCACGAAATCGTTGCCGCGCGCCTGCCTATGGAGGTGTCCGAAGCCGGGCGGTTGCATGTTTTCCGTCCTGAAGACGGGGGCGAAGAACACTACGCCGTTGAAATTGGACGCCCGGATCGCAGCAAGCCAGTCCTCGCCCGTCTGCATTCGGCCTGTTTCACCGGTGACCTGATGGGCAGCCTTAAGTGCGATTGCGGCCCGCAGCTACGCGGGGCTCTGGCGCAGATGGGGGATGAAGGTGCGGGCGTATTGCTTTACCTGAATCAGGAAGGTCGCGGGATTGGGTTGGCCAACAAGATGCGCGCCTATTTCCTTCAGGATCAGGGGTTTGACACGGTTGAGGCCAACCATCGGCTGGGCTTTGAGGATGATGAACGGGATTTCCGTCTGGGCTCGGACATCCTGAAATCGCTGGGCTTCAGCTCGGTTCGACTGTTGACGAACAACCCTGCCAAGATCGCTATGATGGAAAAAACCGGCATCGCGGTAACCGAGCGAGTACCGCTGAAGGTCGGTGAGACTGCGCATAACCGAGGCTATTTGGCCACCAAGGCTGCGAAGTCCGGGCATCTGCTTTGACACCTGGTGATCTGGTCCTGACCCCGCGCGGGGTCCGGTTTATGGGACGCGTGTTTCCCTGTTCCATCGGAAAAGGAGGGCTCAGCAACGCAAAGCGCGAAGGCGACGGCGCGACGCCAACCGGAATACATCGCATCGTAGGAATGCTCTATCGCCCTGATCGCATCTCACCGCCTGCCGGATGGGCCCAGCCCATTGGCCCGTGGGATCTGTGGTCAGATGATGTATCGGATGATGACTATAACTCTCTGGTGACCGCGCCATATGGGTTTAGTCATGAGAGGCTGCGTCGCGCGGATCCGCTGTATGATCTGGTTTTGATCACCGACTGGAACTGGCCCAATGCGGTGCCGGGTCGCGGGTCAGCTATTTTTATCCATCAATGGCGCAGACCCGGATATCCGACCGAAGGCTGTGTCGCTTTTCGGCGCGACCACCTGCGTTGGATGGCGCGCCGCATTAACCTCGGCACGCGTCTGATCATCCCTGAGGTTTGACGCGTTCCCCAAAGATTGCCGAACCAACGCGTACATGGGTCGCACCCAGTGCGATGGCCTGTTCAAAATCACCGCTCATCCCCATCGACAGGCCCGTCAAACCATTTCGGTCTGCGATTTTGGCCAGCAGAGCAAAATGCAATGCAGGTTCTTCTTCGACCGGCGGTATACACATCAGGCCCTGGATGGGCAGATCAAGCGCGCGGCATTCGGCGATAAATCCGTCAGCGTCCAACGGTAAAATCCCTGCCTTTTGCTCTTCTTCACCTGTATTGACTTGAATGAAAAGCGCGGGGCAGCTTCCGATCTCCTGCGCCAGTCGGGCCAGAGTCTTGGCCAGCTTCGGGCGATCAACCGAATGAATCGCGTCGCAAAGCTCCATCGCCTGACGCGCCTTGTTGGTTTGCAGCGGGCCGATGAGGTGCAGATCAATTCCTTCGAATTGTTCCTTGAACATCAGCCACTTACCCGCCGCCTCCTGCACTCGGTTCTCACCGAAGCAACGATGGCCCTGCTCTAGTACGGCTTGCACCCGCTCATTCGGCTGCACCTTGGAAACAGCGATCAGCTTGACCGACCCTGGATCGCGCCCGGCTTTGGATTCGGCACTGGCGATGCGGGTGGTGATGTCTTGCAGCGACATGGTGTTCCTTGAATCTGCTTTCTGAGGCGACAGAACACCATGTGGCGACAAAAGAAAAGGGCGGGTCCGAAGACCCGCCCTGAGAACTTTGTGGTTCAGATCAACTTAGAAGTTGAACTGGGCACCGAAGTCAGCACGCAGCTGACCGTCCGCGTCACCAGTTTTGATGTCGCCGATACCACCGCGCAGCGATGCACCGCCACCCAGGTCATAGATAGCGCCGATACCGATGTTGCGGGTATCGTCGTCAGCCGAACCGTCACCGTAAGCGGCGGTCAGGGTCAGAGCCGCACCAACATTGTATGCGGCCGAGAAGCCCCATGCAGTGCCGTTTTCAGCATCGTTTGCAACGTCATCGTCTGCGACGAACAGAGTACCCGAGAAGTCACCAAATTCTGCGCCCAGGGTCAGAACGGTCAGGGTGCTCTTCTCACCACCAGCCGGAGCATCGGTCTGACCGTAGGCCAGTGCTGCGGTGATGTTGTTGAAGGTGTAGGTCGCGCTCAGGTCCCAACGGTCAATGCCGCTCAGGGTGGTGTCGCCACCAACGTTGCCAACGTTCTGGTCGTACGACGCGCCAAACGCGAAGTCACCAACTGCGTACTGGAAGAACACAGCGTTTGCGCCCGCGCCAGTCGACGAGTAGGCCAGGAAGTCATAGTCAACGCCCGAGTACTGGCCGATGAATGTTTCCAGACCAGGCTCGTTACCGTAGTAGTTTGCCAGGTTGTCGAACGAGCCGGCAACGTTGCCCGCGTCAACACGCAGACCACCGAAGATGACCGAGAAGCGCGCGCCGTTCAGGCCAGCTGCGTTTGCTTCACCGTTGTCGGAGTCTTCGTCAGCCTGCACACGAACACGACCTTCGAAGCGTACGCCGCCGTCGGTTTCAACGATGCCATCGATGTTCAGACGGAAGCGCGAGACCAGGATGGTGTCGCTTACGTTTTCGTCGGTGGAACGGTCTTCCAGGTATCCAATACCGAAACGACCGTAGCCGCCGAACTTAACTTCTGCTGCTGCAACGCCTGCGGTCGCGATCAGCGCCGTCGTTGCAAAGAGAACTTTTTTCATCTTGTTTCCCTCGGTTTCAAAGATTTATCTACTCGACACATGCCTAGCACATGTCTCAGCACGGACATCGTTTCGCTCTTTTTGCCCCCTTTGCGCAAGCTTGGCCTAAACAACGCGCTGTCATTGACAAAATATTGGTGCAAGGATGCCACAGTCATCTTCTCGTCCTGCTGCCCAACTGCACACTCAATAAATACCAAAGAATAGGGTTGTTGCGCACAGGGACCTTAGTTAGGAGTATCCCCTGACGATGACAGCGAGTGAAAACAGGACCTGCTTACGATGCGTGTGCCTACGATTTTGGGTTTGATTGCAACAATAGCCGCCGTTTCGGCCTGTGGCCCGAATCGAAGCGCCGCGCCAAACCCCGTTTATAGCAACACCGATAGCAGCCGGTCTTCTGAGCGCGAATTGAACGACCCTGAACGCACGTCAATCTGGGATGTGTTTGATCGCGGCAATGCCGAGCAGACAACCAATGTGAATCGTTATCTTTGGTCCGCCTCGCTGGATGTTCTTAGCTTTCTTCCAGTTCAGGAGGTCGATCCTTTCACAGGCGTGATCGTAACGGGGTATGGCACCCCTCCGGGCGGCGGACGCTCCTATCGGGCGACTGTGCATATCAGTGACCCGGCCCTTGCTGCGCGGTCTTTATCGGTCGCCTTGCAAAGCAGCGGCGGCGCGCCTGTTAGCGATGCGACCGCGCGCGCGGTTGAGGATGCGATCCTGTCCCGCGCCCGTCAGCTGCGCATTGCAGACAGTAAGTTCTAGCAACCCGACGAAATACACTCTAATACCACGCCGGGTTCTGACCCGGCGTTTTCATTCACGAAGGACCGCATGATGTCGCGCTATTCGGCCAACGAAATCGAAGCAAAATGGCAAGAGGCCTGGGACAAGGCCGGGATCTTCACGGCAAGCAGCAAGGCAGACAAGCCGAAATACTATGTGCTTGAGATGTTTCCTTATCCGTCCGGGCGCATTCACATGGGTCATGTGCGTAACTATACGATGGGCGACGTGATCGCGCGGCACAAGCTGGCAACCGGCCATAACGTATTGCATCCAATGGGTTGGGACGCATTCGGAATGCCCGCAGAAAACGCGGCAATGGCAATCGGCGGTCACCCGAAAGATTGGACATACAGCAACATCGCCGACATGCGCGGACAGATGAAACCTCTGGGCCTGTCCATCGACTGGTCCCGAGAATTCGCCACCTGTGACCCCGAATACTACGGTCAGCAGCAGGCCTTGTTCTTGGATATGCTTGAGGCCGGGCTGGTCTATCGCAAGAACGCAGTGGTGAACTGGGACCCGGTCGACATGACCGTTTTGGCCAATGAGCAGGTGGAAAACGGGCGCGGCTGGCGTTCGGGCGCATTGGTGGAACGGCGAGAGCTGACCCAGTGGTTCTTTAAGATCAGTGACTATTCCGAAGAATTGCTTGAGGCGCTGGATACCCTCGACAACTGGCCCGCCAAGGTCCGCCTTATGCAGGAAAACTGGATCGGCAAGTCGCGCGGCATCGAAATCCCGTTTGAGCGCACAGATGGCGGTGAGCCCATTATCTGCTACTCGACCCGCCCGGATACGCTGCGGGGTGCAAGTTTCATTGCAGTCTCGCCGGAACATCCTTTGTCGCGCCAACTGGCAGAAAACAGCCCCGAAGCTGCTGAGTTCATCGCCGAATGTCGCAAGATGGACACCACCGAAGCGGCCATGGAAAAGGCCGAGAAAAAGGGCATCGATACCGGTATCTCCGTGCGTCATCCCGTCTGGCCGGATCAGGAACTTCCGGTTTGGATCGGCAACTTTGTCATGATGGACTATGGCACGGGCGCGGTTTACGCCTGTCCAGCGCACGACCAGCGTGACTTGGATTTTGCCCGCAAGTACCAGCTTCCCGTTGTGCCTGCGTTCCATATGCCAGGTGATGAATCCGAGATCGAAACCGAGGCGCTGGTGCCCCAGAAATCCGAGAAAGTCGTTTATATCGAACACTTTGCCGGTCTGGGCGAATCCACCAGCCAGGACGGGATCGACAAAACAATCGACTGGTTCGAACAGCGGAATTTGGGCAAAGCGCAGGTCAAATTCCGTCTGCGCGACTGGGGCCTCAGCCGTCAACGCTATTGGGGCTGCCCGATTCCCGTGGTTCATTGCGAGAAATGCGGCACAGTTCCCGAGAAGAAAGAGAACCTGCCGATCGAACTGCCTTATGATGATGGCAACGGCAAACCCATCGACTTTTCAATCCCCGGCAACCCGCTGGACCGCCACCCCAACTGGCGCGACACCCCGTGCCCGGCCTGCGGCGCACCCGCCAAGCGCGAAACCGACACGATGGACACGTTTGTTGATTCATCCTGGTACTATGCCCGTTTCACAGCCCCGCGTGCAGAAACACCCACAGATTTGGCCGAAGCCGAGTATTGGATGAATGTCGACCAGTATATTGGCGGGATTGAGCATGCGATTCTGCATCTGCTCTATTCCCGTTTCTTTGCGCGGGCGATGCAGATCACCGGTCATCTGCCGAAAAAGGCTATTGAGCCGTTCGATGCGCTGTTCACCCAAGGCATGGTGACGCACGAAATTTACCAGACCCGCGACGCCAAGGGCCGCCCGGTCTACCACCTGCCCGAGGACGTGACCGACGGTAAACTGGCCGACGGCAGCGAGGTCGAGATCATCCCCTCGGCCAAAATGTCGAAATCCAAGAAAAATGTGGTCGACCCGGTCAGCATTATCTCAGCCTTTGGCGCCGACACTGCGCGCTGGTTTGTTCTGTCCGATTCTCCGCCTGAACGGGACGTGGAATGGACCGCATCCGGGGCCGAGGCCGCCTTTAAGCACCTCAGCCGCGTGCACCGCATTGCGTCCGAGATCGCAGCGTCGGATATCCCGGCCAATGACGAGGATGAGACCCTTCTGCGCGAGATGCACAAAGCGATCCATGATGTATCTGGCGGGGTCGAATCCTTTGGCTTCAACGCTTCTATCGCTAAGCTTTATGCGTTCACCAATACGCTTGCCAAATCCAAAGCAGGGTCAGATGCCAAACGCCAGGCAGCGAAGATATTGGCACAGTTGATGTCGCCGATGACGCCGCACCTGTCCGAGGAGCTCTGGCAACTGTTGGGTGGCGAAGGGTTGGTCGCGACAACACCCTGGCCAGAGGCGGATGAGGCGATGCTGGTGGATGATACCGTCACCCTGCCCATTCAAATCAACGGCAAGCGCCGCGCAGAAATCAGCGTTCCGAAGGATATGCCCAAGGACGAGGTTGAAAAAATCGCGCTTAGCACCGAAGCTGTCGAAAAGGCGCTGGATGGTGCTGCACCGAAGAAAGTCATCGTTGTTCCGGGTCGGATCGTGAATGTCGTCGTTTGATCGCAGAAGAGTTCTACTGATGCCACTGGCAGCCTGCCTTGCCGGGTCTGCCTGCGGATTTGAACCTGTTTACGCCCCAGGTGGGTCTGGTTCCGAACTGTTTGGCCGGGTCGAGCTATCGGCTCCGAACACGGTTGATAGTTTTCTTCTGGTTGAAAACCTTGAACAAAAACTGGGCCGCAGCGCCACATCCGGCAAGGATTACAAGCTGAACGTTCAGGTTGCGACCAACATTCAAGCCGCCGCGATCACGACAACCAACGAAACCAACCGCTATACCATCAACGGCCGGGCAGAGTTTTCGCTTCGATCCAACGAAACAGGTCAGATCATAGCGTCGGGTACGGTTACCGATTTTGTGGGCTATTCGGCTGCAGGTTCGACCGTTTCCACACTGGCGGATGAGCGGGACGCGAAACGGCGATTGATGTCGATTCTGTCGGATCAGATCGTCAATCGCCTTTATGCCACGCCGGACCTGACCGCATGAAGCTGAGCCCGCGTGAGGCGGATGGCTATTTTGCCAAGCCTGATGCGGGCAAAACCGGGCTGCTTATCTATGGTGCCGATGCCATGCGGGTGGCGCTGAAGCGCCAGCAGGTGCTAGCAGCCTTGCTTGGCGAAAATGCCGAAGAGGAAATGCGCCTGACACGGATGCCGGGCAGCGACTTGCGCGGCGATCCGGCCCTATTGCTGGATGCGGTCAAGGCGGTTGGCTTTTTCCCAGGTCCGCGCGCGGTTTTTGTGGAAGAGGCGACCGATACTGCCGCGCCTTCGATTTTGGCGGCGCTCGAGGATTGGGCACCGGGTGATGCGCAGATCATCGTCACCGCGGGTCAGCTGAAACCCAGCTCGAAAATCCGCAAGGCCTTTGAGGCGCATCCTCAGGCCTATGCGGTTGGTATCTACGATGATCCCCCCTCGCGGGCCGAGGTAGAGCGGGTTCTGACCCAAGCCGGGCTACGCAACATCCCGCGCGATCCGATGTCAGCACTCAGCGAACTGGCCGTCAGCCTCAGCCCAGGTGACTTCGCTCAAACCATTGAAAAGCTGTCACTTTACAAGCGCGGCGATGATACCGAGCTAAGCATGGATGACATAGAAGCCTGCGCGCCCCGCTCGACCGAGGCGGCGTTGGACGATGTCCTGAACGTTGTTGCCGAAGGACGCGCCGGAGAAATCGGGCCGCTCATCCGACGCTTGCAGGCACAGGGTACAAACGGAGTAACGCTGTGCATCGGTGCGACCCGGCATTTTCGCACACTTTATGCCTGCGCCTCAGATCCCGGTGGTGCAGCGCAGGGCATCGGCAAGCTGCGGCCTCCGGTCTATGGCAAACGGCGCGACCGCATTCTGCGTCAGGCGCAGGGATGGGGCGCGCCAAAACTACAAACGGCACTGACGGTACTCACAGATACCGACCTGTCCCTGCGATCTGCCGGCCAAACCGCCCCCGCGATGGCATTGGTCGAACGCGCAATGATCCGATTGGCGATGCTGGCGCGGTCACGCTGACCCCGCGTATGTCTTGACGTACGCGCGATCCGGGTCACATTCGGTCAGGCATTTGGCAGGAGGATAGCATGTACAAAGTCTATGGGAGCGTTCGAAGCCGCGCAGCGCGTGTCATCTGGCTGCTTGAAGAGTTGGGTCAGCCATATGAGCTGATAAAAGTCGGTCCACGCGACCCCAAGGTCGTGGCGTTGAACCACACGGGCAAGATCCCTGTACTCGAGGATGGTGGCCATTTGATCTCTGACAGCTCCGCGATCATGACCTATCTGGCTGATAAACATGGCGCTTTCACCTATCCGGCAGGCAGCTATGACCGCGCCATTCAGGATTCGCTTTTTCATGCAATTCTTGACGAGTTGGACGCCGTTCTATGGGTCGCCGCACGACATGGCTTCATTTTGCCCGAAGACAAACGCGCACCCGGCATCAGTGAGGCGGCCAAATGGGAATTCGACAATAATTTCCAGCGGCTAGAACGCCGGTTTCAAGGTCCATTCCTGCTGGGTGATCAAATGACGATTGCCGATATCCTTTTGGTCCATTGCATGAGCTGGGCCAAAGGCGCCGGATTCCCTTTGAATTCAGATGTACTGAAAACCTATGGCAAAGAAATGCGGAACCGGCCTGCCTATAAGAAACTGGCCGAGCTTAGCTAGTTCGCAGCCAGTCCGCGGCTGATCGACCAGCCCAGCGCCCGGTGGCGAAACACGCCGTGAGCAGATAGCCTCCTGTCGGGGCTTCCCAATCCAGCATCTCGCCCGCGCAGAACACACCCGGAAGGTTGGTCAGCATCAGGCCATCATTCACCGCATCGCGTGAAACACCCCCTGCGGTCGAGATTGCTTCGTCTATCGGGCGCAATCCGGCGTGACAAACGGGCAGCGATTTGATCAGCCGGGCCAGCGCATCGGGCTCGGTGGGAGGGGGGCGACCAAACTCGGTCAGCAAAGCGGTTCGGGTCGGACCCAGCTTGAGCGACTTGCGAATATGGTTGGATAGACTGGCTTTGCCGCGTGTTTTGCTTAGGCGCTGCGCCACATCCTCCGCCGACAGATCGGGCATCAGATCAAAGGTCAACTCCGCCCCTTCCCGCACGGCTTTGCAGATGGTGTAGATGCCGCCACCTTCCAGACCACGGGCAGAGATCACGGCTTCGCCCCGCGTGCGCAGCGATCCGGCCTGAAGTGCCACGCTTTTGATCGGCGCGCCGAAATGCGATGCCATGTGATCTGACCAATCGACCAGAAAACCGGCATTGGCAGGGGCAAACGGGGCAACATTTACACCTTTCTGGGAAAGGATATCCGCCCATGCGCCATCCGATCCCAAACGCGCCCAACTGGCTCCACCCACTGCAAGGATCGTCACATCGGCTTTCACCGCCTGCGCCCCGTCTGGCGTGTCAAAGCTGAGCGCGTCGTCCTGCCATCCGGTCCAGCGCCAGCGGGTTCTGATCTCAACACCTGCGTCAGACAGACGTGCCATCCACGCACGCAACAAGGGCGAGGCTTTCATGACCGTCGGAAACACGCGCCCCGTGGAGCCGGTGAATAGTTCCTGCCCCAGCTCTCGGGCCCAGTTTTTTACATCCTGCGCGTCGAATTCAGCTAGCATCGGGCGGAGCCAGTCAGCGGCTTCGTCATACGATTGGAGCAGCGTCTCGAAAGGTTCATCCTTGGTCAGGTTCAAGCCCGACTTTCCCGCCATCAGAAACTTGCGCGCGACTGAAGGCTTGGCCTCGACCACCAGAACCCTGTGACCAGCTTGGGCCAGCTGTTCTGCGGCCATCAATCCGGCGGGCCCTGCCCCGATCACCACTGCCTGCGCCATCGCAGTCCTCTTGCCTTCATCGCCCACAGGCGCATCTTTCCATATCATGACGAACAGCGATCAAATCTGCCCGCTTTGCGACCGCCCGATCCCCGAGGGCGGCGGCAGCCTGCATCATCTGATCCCAAAACTCAAAGGAGGCAAGGGCGGACCCACCGTGCTGCTGCACAAGATTTGCCACAAGGAAATCCACGCCACGCTGTCCGAAGCCGAATTGGCGCGCAGTTTCAGCACGGTCGAGGCCCTGCGCGCCCATCCACGGCTTGAGAAATTCCTGAACTGGGTCCGCAGACGCCCACCCGGCTTTCAATCGAAAGTGCCGGGCAAGCGCAGAGGGCGATGATCAGCCTGGCAGAACTGGGTCGCCAAACGCATCCTGAATAGGCTCTGCCAAACTTTCGACCTCCAGCCCCTGGTAGTCCGGCACAGGCGCGAATTGCGCGCCCTGAACGTGCTGGAATTCCAGCATTGTGTAAGGGCGTTTCCAAAGCCATTCGCGGTTCGACACCGCCCAAAGATCGGGATCAGGCGGTACGTCATGCGTGAACGCATAGAAATGCAGATCGAACCCGTATGGGGCGACGTCCTGCGTTGACAGCAGTTTCATGCCCTGAGCGCGGCAGAATGCGTCCTCGGCGGCTATATCACCTGTACGCAGGGTGATCTGGCCAACCCGTGCCTGCGCGAACGGGTTCGCGGGATCTGCTGCGGTTTCGGGCCGGTTGCCTTCGAAATCATGCTGAAGCAGTTCGATCACAAAGCCTTCGGGGTCGCTGAGATGGGCCATGTAGCCGATATCCAGAAACTGACGCGGGACACTGACAGCATGGCCCTGTTTGCCCAACGCCTCAACCGCCACGTCCACATTGGGCAGGGTAATCCCGATCTTCCAGTATCGTTGCCCCTGATCATGGGCGTACCCGCCGCCACCCGGCATCAGCAACAGATCCGCATCCTGCCCGTCATAGCCAACACGGCGGTTCTGCCCCTCGACCTGCACCGACATACCCAGCGCCTCCCGATAGAAACCGGCTAGGCGATCCGGGTCGGCGACGCGCAATCGCAGCGCGGACAACCTCATCGGCACAGCTCGGCGATGCCAGCGGCGATGTCGGGTTTTGCAGCCACACTGTCCGCCACCAGCTCTTGCGCAGTGGGCATCAGGTCTTCGGGCGCAACGATGCGGTCCACAAGACCGAAGGCATAGGCCTCTTCTGCTGTGATCTTCTGCCCCGCCATCAGGATCAGTTTGGTCCGCGCAGGGCCAATCAAAGCCGCCATGCGTTTGGGATCAGACGGTTGCGGCAGGAAACCCAGCTTCATCACCGGATAAAAGAACTTGGCCGACGGCACCGCGATGCGCAGATCACAGGCCAACACCATCCCGTTCGCTCCACCGGCCAGCGTGCCATTCAATGCGGCCACCGTCAGGCAGGGCAAGGCGGCAATCGCGCCCGACAGGCGCTCCCATACGTCCGAGGTGGCGAGCCCGGCGCGCGCCTCGTCCAGATCGGCGCCAGCACTAAACACTTTGCCGGCGCCTGTCAGGATTAGGGCGCTGGCCTCAGTCGCCGCCTCTGCAATCTCGGCCAGTTCGGTCAGCATCGCCCGTGTCAAAGCATTTGCCTTACCCGGGTTATTGATCGTGACGATCCAAAGACCGTCGTCCTGCGTCAATTCAATCACGTCAAACCGATCCTTTGGCGGATGTCATCCTGGCGCAGGGAAATCTCGGATCCCAGAAACTCATCCGCATCGGATGAGCACATCCACATCAGCGCCCGCGCGGGCCAGTCCGCCGGGATGTGAACATCCCAGTCCAACTGGCTGACCGGGTTGATGCCGCTGGCCTTAATAACGCGCTGCATATCTGTGGCCACCGTACCCGGCGACAGACCCATGGCGCGGATACCATTATGCGCCTCTTCCAGATGTAGGCATTCGGTCAGCATCTTTGCCCCCGCTTTCGAGGAGCAATAGTGGCTCCACGCCTCAACCGGGTTCGAAGCCGCGCCCGAAGAAACGGTCAGTATCGTCCCTCCGCCCGCTGCGCGCATGATCGGTAGGGCGGCGCGCATCCCGTAGAAGACACCTTTGAGGTTGATGTCGATGGCCTGGCTCCAGGACGCGACATCAGCATTGGCCAGGTGAAAGATCGGCTCGATCACCCCGGCATTGCCGATCAGCACGTCCAAACTGCCGAAGCGAGCGACGCAATCGGCCACCGCCTGCTCAACCTGCACGAAATCGCTGACATCGCAGGCCAGCGCAATCGCGTTATCCCCCAGCGCAGCCGCCAGTGCATCAATCTGATCACGACTGCGTGCAACCAGCGCGACATTGGCCCCGGCTGCGGCAAAAACGCGCCCAGCTTCAGCGCCTATGCCCCGGCTGGCCCCGGTTATAAGTACTGTTTTTCCCTGCATTTGCCGCTCCTGACGTACTGAGTTGGAATTTGGCTACAGGCGTAGCGCGGAAACGGGGAAAGGGTCCAGCCCTTGCCCCCTTGACGATGCCCGCCACAACCCCGACCATGCGCATCAAATTGATCAAGAAGGGTTACCTTATGTCTGTTTTCCTCCGCCGCAGCTGCGGCGCAGCCCTGGCTTATACAATTGCCACCCAAGGCGCCTGGGCCGACCTGACCGCCAATGATATCTGGGCGGATTGGCAGTCTTACTTTCAGTCGATGGGCTATACCATTACCGGTGATGAAAGCAGTGCCGGGGACGTGACGACTATCACGAACATGACTGTGCTGATGGATCTGCCCGAGGATGAGGCCGAGTTCAGCATGATGATGCCTGAAGTTACGCTGACAGAAAACGGCGATGGCACGATCAGCATCGGCTTCCCAGAAAGCTTTCCATTGACACTGTCCGGCACCGCCGAGGATGAGGTGTTTTCCGTCGACCTGATCTATTCTCAGACCGATCTGGACATGGTTGTCTCAGGCACACCTGAGGACATGACCTATGATTATTCGGCATCCCAGCTGAGCGTGGCGATTGAAGAGCTGGAGGCAGGCGATGAAGCGCTGCCCGCTGATGCATTTGACGTCCAGTTCGATATGGTCGATGTGACTGGCAGCTCGCGCATGCTCATCGGTGAAGATCGCACCATCGCTCAGACCTTAGAGGCCGCGGAGCTGTCTTACAACGTCGCGTTTGAAGACCCTGAACTTGGGGATTCGGGCCTGTTCGTCGGACAGTTGAATGATCTGACATTCGAAGGCGACAATGTTCTGCCAAGCGGGCTAGACCTGAGCGATCCCAGCGCGTTTTATACCTCCGGTTTCGAATTTGATGGTGAATTCACTTACGGCTCGGGCGAGACAAATATCAGCGGGGTCGCAGAAGGTAGCGAGTTCACCATGGCAAGCTCCTCCGAAGGTGGGCGTTTCGCGGCCAGTATGGACGCCGAGAGCTTGGCTTATGATCTTGAACAGAACAAAACCCAGATGGCAGTGACCACAGCCGACCTGCCTTTCCCGCTCGAACTGGCGATGGAAAAGGCTGGTCTGAAGCTTGATATCCCGGTGCAGCCCTCGGATGAGGTCAAACCATTTGGGTTTGCGATGAACCTGACCGATTTCACCATGTCTGACGTTTTGTGGAGCATGTTTGACCCCGCAGGCACCTTGCCCCGCGATCCGGCAACAATTGCACTGGATACAAGCGGAACGGCCAAGGTGCTGATGAACATCTTCGACCCGGAACAGGCGGCAGCTCTGGAAAGCTCCGACGAATTGCCTGCCGAGTTGCATTCGTTAACGATCAACGAGCTGCTGGTCTCGCTGGTTGGCGCGCGCCTGTCAGGTGACGGCGACTTTGCCTTCGACAACGAAAACACCCAGGAATTCGGCATGCCCGCCCCATCGGGTGTCGCCAATCTTGAGTTGGTGGGCGCAAATGCACTGATCGACAAACTGATTGGCATGGGGCTGATGTCCGAGAATGACGCGCTGGGTGCGCGTATGATGATGGGCATGATGGCCGTGCCGGGTGATGAACCCGATACGCTGACATCGACCATCGAGTTCAAAGAAGACGGCCAAATTCTGGCCAATGGTCAACGCATTAAGTAAATGTGATCGAACAAGGGCGCCCCGATGCGCCCTTGTTCATGACCTTGGATGCAAACACCACGATTGCATCCGGCTGCAGGTCTTGCGAGACGGGCTGTGCAAGGCTAGGTCCTGTGCAAAGAAACCGGAGACGCCATGACCCGCACGCCACAAGAGTTGACCCATAACCTGTTGGATGCCGCCCGCAAAGCCGGGGCTGAGGCAGCGGATGCCATCGTAATCGATGGCTCGTCGGTCTCTGTCGAGGTGCGGCACGGAGCGTTGGAGCATGCCGAACGCTCTGAAGAAACGGAATTTGGGCTGCGCGTGTTTGTGGGCAAGCAGCAAGCGATTGTCTCCAGTTCTGACGTGCGGCCCGATACGCTGACCAAAATGGCGGAACGCGCCGTGGCGATGGCAAAGGAAGCACCCGAGGACCCGTTTACGGGCCTGGCTGACAGCGCTCAATTGGCGAAAGTTTGGGATATCGACGCGTTGGAGCTATTCGATCCTGCGCCGGAACCCGCAGCAGATGCCTTGATGCAGGATGCAATTGCCGCTGAAGCCGCCGCGCTGGCGGTTTCCGGGGTATCGCAAGTGTCAGATGCAGCGGCCAGCTACGGCACCCATCGGGTTAGTCTGGCGGCGACCAACGGGTTTTCCGGGGAGTACGCGCGCAGCTATCGGTCAACCTCCTGCGTTGCGATCTCGGGTGAAGGCACGGGGATGGAGCGTGACTATGACGGCGACGCCCGAACCTTTCAGTCAGATCTGCGCACGCCGCAGGATATTGGCCACTCCTCAGGCAAACGGGCCGTGTCGTTGGTGGGCGCACGCAAACCCAAGACCGGAAGCTTTCCAGTTTTGTTTGACGAGCGCATATCGACTTCTTTGATCGGTCACTTGCTGGCAGCGAGCAACGGCGCCGCAATTGCGCGCGGAGCATCCTGGCTGAAAGACAATCTGCGGGAACAGGTTTTACCCGCGCATCTGTCCCTGATCGAAGACCCGCATCGCCCGCGTATCTCGGGCTCTCGCCCTTTTGATGCCGAAGGCCTGCCAACCCAACGTCGCGCAATTGTTGAAAACGGTATCCTGACCGGCTGGACGATGGATTTGTCCAGCGCTCGCAAGCTGGGCATGGAGTCGACCGGAAATGCCGCCCGTGGCGTCTCAGGTCCGCCCTCGCCCAGCAATTGGAACCTGAGTCTGACCCAAGGCACGCAAAGCCGCGCCGATTTGCTGCGCGATATGGGAACCGGGTTGTTGGTTACTTCGATGATCGGTTCAACGATCAACCCCAACACCGGTGACTACTCACGCGGGGCATCAGGGTTCTGGGTCGAAAATGGAGAGATCACCTATCCGGTCAACGAATGCACCATCGCGGGTAACCTGCGCGATATGCTTATGCGGATGATCCCGGCCAATGATGCGCGGCCTTATCTGTCACGGGTCGTGCCCTCGGTACTGATCGAAGGAATGACGCTTGCCGGCAACTGATCTGCCCCTTCTGATCGACGCGGCCCTTGAGGCTGGCAAGATCGCGTCCCGCTATTCGGGACCGCAGGCGCAGCGCTGGGATAAACCCGACGGTGCCGGACCCGTGACCGAAGCCGATCTGGCCGTGAACGCGATGCTCGAACAACGCTTACCAGCGGCACGCCCGGGCTATGGCTGGCTCAGCGAAGAGACCGAAGATACCGCCGAGCGTCTCGATCGAGACCGAGCCTTTATCATCGACCCAATCGATGGCACTCGCAGCTTTGCCGAGGGGTCCCGGACATGGGCCCATTCGCTGGCCGTTACCGACAAAGGCGAAGTCACTGCTGCCGTGATCTTCCTGCCGATGCGCGATCTGCTTTATGCCGCCAGCAAGGGCCAGGGGGCCACGCTGAATGGCGCGGCGATCCACGCGACCCAAGCCGAGGCTTTGGACAAGTCCGAGCTTCTGGCAGCCAAGCCGAACTTGGCTGCACATCATTGGCGCGCGGGTCAGGTACCACCCTTCAAACGGGCCTACCGCCCATCGCTGGCCTATCGCATGGCTCTGGTCGCCGAGGGCCGGTTCGACGGAATGTTGACGCTGCGCCCTAGCTGGGAATGGGATATCGCGGCAGGCGATCTGATCGTACGCGAAGCAGGTGGGATATGTACGGACCGCCAAGGACAACCACTGCGCTTCAATAACGAACATCCCCGATTGAACGGGGTGGTCGCCGCCGGTGAAGGACTGCATACCATTCTGGCCGCACAACTCGATGAGGATGGTCCGGGGATCCCGGCATGAGCCAACCCCAATCGCTTAGCCTTATGGCCTATCGGATTCTGTCGTGGCGTATGCCGAAAAACGATGGCCGAACCGATCTACCGCGCCCAACAGGCGAGGTTTTGTGGGTGCATATCGCCGATCCGGACCGCCTGCGCGTGATCGTCGATCTGTGCGAGCGATTGAAACAGGTCCGGCCGGGATTATCCTTGCTGCTAACCGCCCCTCCGGACGCTGATCTTTCGCGTTGGGCGGAAACCAGCTTTCCCCTGATCACACTGCCTTTGGAACATACTGGTGCAGCCCGAAGTTTTCTGGATCATTGGCGCCCGAACATGGGTCTGTGGGTCGGTGGTGGGTTGATGCCAAGCATCATCACCCGCGCCGCAGACCAGAAAATCCCTCTGATCCTGATCGAAGCAACACCCGAGGTTTCAAGCGTCAGACTTGCGCGCTGGCTGCCGGATATCAGCCGGTATACCTTCAATTGCTTTGATCATATTCTGACGCCATCAGAAGAGATCGCGCGCCAGATTAGGCGGCTGGGCATTCCGTCGTCAAAAGTCGAGGAAACCCCACCCCTCCAGATCAGTCCGAACCCAAGGCCATGGCCCGAAGACGAACTGATCGAGGTCACCCATATCCTGTCCAGCCGGCCCGTCTGGCTGGCGGCACGAACTCAGGATAAAGAATTTATCTCGGTCCTCAGCGCCCACCGTCAGGCCTTGCGCATGATGCCCCGGCTGGTATTGGTTTTGCATGTCGCCGATATCGGTGAAGCACAGCCCCTGCAGCGGCGGCTGGCATCGATGGATCTACGCTGTAGCAACTGGGACGAGGGTGACCAGATCGAAGACGCGACACAGGTCATCCTGACCTCAGAGCCCGAGGATCTGGGCCTGTGGCAACGGGTCTGCCCAGTGACCTTCATGGGCAGCTCGCTTGAGCGCGGCGCAGGCGGATGCGACCCGCTGGAAACGATTGCCCTTGGCTCCGCCATCGTGCACGGTCCGTTTGTGCATCGATACCAGGGACTTTACGATCAGCTGAAACAGATCAAAGCAGCCCGCATGATCAAATCCGCAACCGAGTTGGGCGACGCAGTAACCGAACTACTGGCGCCAGATCAGGCAGCGGGGATGGCACTGGCCGGGTGGCAAATGATCACCGAAGGCGCGCCTCAGGCCGACAGGTTGATCGAGATGGTGCAGGACGCGCTGGACCAACGGAGTTCCGAAAATGCGGGCACCTGAATTTTGGAACACCCCCCCGGATCAACTGGATCTAAGGGCGCGCATATTGGCCCCCCTGGGTCGTATCTATGCGTCGGCAACGGCTCGCCGCGTCGCACAGGAGGCCGGTATCAAACCGGGCGCGCCGGTTATTTGCATCGGCAATCTGAACGCAGGCGGTACGGGAAAGACACCCACGGCAATCTGGATGGTCGAGCAATTGCGCGACAGCTGGCACACGCCACATATCGTGACCCGTGGGCACGGCGGCACTCTGGAAGGCCCGGTGCGGGTCGACCCCGGCAAGCATTCGGCAGCGCAAGTCGGGGATGAACCGTTGCTGCTGGCCATGTTCGCCGATGTCTGGGTTGCAAAAGACCGGGCCGCCGGGGCACGCGCGGCGGCGGAGGATGGGGCAACGGTCATCGTTTTAGACGATGGGTTTCAAAACCCCTCGGTCGCCAAGGATTTCTCGATCATCGTGGTGGACGCCCAGCGCGGGTTCGGGAACGGACTGTGCCTGCCCGCAGGTCCCTTGCGCGAGCCGGTCGATGTTGGTCTGAAACGCGCCGATCTGGTGCTTTCACTTGGAGATACCCCCGCACAGGCAAGATTTGCTGAGCAGTGGGGTGATGCGATCACCGTGCCGCTTGCAACCGGAGTGGTCGAGCCCTTGCAGACCGGTATGGACTGGACAGGCTCCAAAGTGTTGGCCTTCGCCGGGATCGGCCACCCTGAGAAGTTCTTTCAAACCCTCCGCCAACAGGGGGCAGAGCTTGCGCGCGCCGAAGCGCTGGATGACCACCAGCCACTGACCACAGCCCTGATGACCCGCCTTGAGAACGAAGCGCGCCTATTGGGCGCGCAAATGGTGACAACCGAGAAAGACGCTGTCCGCCTGCCCGAAGCCTTCCGGCGAAAGGTCGTGACCCTGCCGGTTCGTCTTCACATCTCGGATGCAGACGCCGTCAAAGAGATGTTGGCAAAGGTCGCGCCCTCACCCTAGCGTCGGCCCTGTTCGGGCCGACCGGATAACAGCTTAGCTGCCCAGTTCAGATTCGATTAGCTGCTTGAAATCGGCGTAGGACTGGTTGGACACTTTCTTGCCGTTGACGATGAAAGACGGTGTCGCCTCAATCCCGTCACGCTCGGCGTTTTCCTGATACCAAGCAACCAATGTCTGGGCGCGGGTTCCATCTTGCAAGCAAGCTTCAAGCTGATCGTTGTCGATACCTGCGAGGCGACCGATCTTGCGCAGCTCATCCACGATCTCAGTCGGGCCACCGGCGCGGGTCCATTCGGACTGACCCTCATAAAGCAGATCGGTGATGCCAAAGAACTTATCGGGACCCGCGCAGCGCGCTATCATCGACGCCCACAGGCCATAGCGGTCAAAATAGACCTCACGATAGGTGAACTTGACCTTGCCAGTGTCGATGAAATCCTTCTTCAACTGCTTATAGGCCCCTTTATGAAAGGTGGCGCAATGCGGGCAGGTGTAGGATGCGTATTCGATGATTTCGACCGGGGCATCTTCGGCCCCTTGAACCATTTCAACAATGGTTGATGTATCCAGCTCTGCCTCTTGTGCGATGGCACTTCCGACCAGCGGGTTGGCGGGGGTCGAACTTGTGGTTGTCAGCCAATACCCACCAGCGGCAATGGCGACAGCCGCACAGATTCCTGTTGCAATACGGCTCATTCTCAGCCCTTTCTCAGCGTTTGTGCTTAGATAAAATGTTGCGGCCCAGACGTTCAAGGGCAGCGCGCAAATCACCATCGTGAACGTCACGCGACACTTTGTCTGCCTCGGCTGCGATTTCAGGTTCTATTTCGGGTTTCGGCGGCTTCGGTTTGTGATCGAAACTGGCCTGCCCCTCGGCAAATCCGGTCGGAGCGGTCTGAGTGATCCGGATACGGCTGATCGCGTTGTAACCGTAAACGGCATTCACCTTGCCGCGCAGCTGCTCCTTCTGCATTTCCAGCATCGGAGCCTGCGGCCCTGTGGTCAGCAGCGTCAATGTGGCACCAATCCCGCCTTTGCCATATCCCACATTCACCGGACGCGCGATCGAGGCAGTATCCTGCCCCACAATCTCGGCCCAATGGGTCAGCAGTCGCGACACAGCAAACCCCCGGCTTTCCCCGGCGCGCCGAATCTGATCATTCAGCAAACTGGCGGTGCGTTTGAACCCGCGGGTCGAGGAACGTCTGCGTTGCATCTGGTTTCCAACTCCTGCGCCGCTATTGTAATGGGCAGAATGGCAGGTGCCAGCGAAACCTGACGGGGAGTTAGATAAAACTTGCGTGACATCACTGAATTCAGCGTGAGCACCGCGCTTTTGGACTGGTACGATCGCCACGCCCGCGAAATGCCATGGCGCGTGGGTCCGGCGGATCGTGCGGCTGGTGTACAGCCTGCCCCCTACCGCGTCTGGCTGTCCGAGGTGATGTTGCAGCAAACAACCGTGGCCGCCGTGCGTGATTACTTCACACGCTTCACCACGCGTTGGCCCACGGTTCAAGCGCTGGCCGCCGCACCGGATTATCAGGTCATGGGGGAATGGGCCGGACTTGGCTACTATGCCCGCGCCCGCAACCTGTTGAAATGCGCGCGGGTCGTGGCCGAGGATCACAAGGGGCAGTTTCCGGACACTTACGATGCGCTTCTGCAATTGCCCGGAATTGGCCCCTACACCGCCGCTGCGATCTCGGCCATTGCCTTTGACCGGCCCGAGACTGTGCTGGACGGCAATGTCGAACGGGTGATGGCGCGGCTTTATGACATTCACGATCCGCTGCCCGGATCGAAATCCGTTCTGAAGGAAAAAGCCTCTGCGCTGACTCCCGATCAGCGGCCCGGGGACTACGCACAAGCGGTCATGGATCTGGGCGCAACCATCTGCACTCCAAAATCCCCCGCCTGCGGCATTTGCCCGCTGCGCGATCCCTGCCAGGCCCGGATCGCCGGAACACAGGCAGAGCTGCCAAAGAAAACACCGAAAAAGCCCAAACCCACCCGCTTCGGCCATATCTACATCGCCCAACGCATGGACGGGGCGCTGCTGTTGGAACGCCGTCCTGATAAGGGTCTATTGGGCGGAATGCTCGGCTGGCCCGGGTCTGACTGGTCTGAAACCCCTGCCGAAGCGCCCCCTTTCCCAGCGGATTGGCGCACCCTGCCGGGCGAAGTGCGCCATACTTTTACACATTTCCATCTGGTGCTGAAAATCTGGACAGCCGTGCTGCCAGCCAACACCATACCAGATGGGCTGACACTTCTGACCAAGCATGAGTTCAAACCCAACGACCTGCCTACTGTGATGCGCAAGGCTCACGATTTGTGGAGGGGGCAATAAGCCCGCTGTCCAAGCGCGATTGCTCGGGCTAGGCTGCGTTCGAAGGTTCGGAGCACTAGATGATCGCAACTCAAACCCTGACCCGCTGGCAGACCGCGATGCCCTTCTGGGTATCGTTCCTGTTGATCCCCTTGATCTGGGCCACAGCAATAGCAGGCGGATGGTGGGTTCTGCTGATCCCCTTGTCCACCTGGTGGGCCTTTGCTGCGCTGGATCGGCTCACCGGGCTCAATCTTGACAATGCAAACCCGGAAACGCCCGACGATATCCTGCATTGGTATATATTGCTGACCAAGCTTTGGGTCCCTGCTCAGTTCGTCACCCTGTTTGGCCTGATCTGGTATGCAACCCATACCGACCATCTGACGACCTGGTCTAAGATTGGCCTGTTCTTCGGTATGGGCATCCTGTCGGGCACGGTGGGTATCAATTACAGCCATGAACTGATGCACCAGCGGTCTCGGCTGGAACGCTGGCTGGGGGATATCCTGCTGGCAATGGTCCTCTATTCCCATTTCCGATCCGAGCATCTGCTGGTGCACCACCGCTATGTCGGAACGCCGCGAGACCCGGTTACCGCGCGCTATAACGAGGGGTTCCATCGCTTCTATCCACGCGTTTTGTTGCAATGCCTGGTCTCTGCCTTTCACGCCGAGAAGGACAAGCTTGCCCGCAAAGATCGCCCTTGGACAGACCGCGCAAACCCGTTCTGGCGCTATTGGGCGTTACAAGGCGGGATGCTTCTGCTGGCGGGGCTGATCGGAGGATGGGCCGGGCTGGGATTACTCCTATTGCAGGCGGGCGTTGCCATCTGGCAGCTGGAATTGGTCAACTATGTCGAACATTACGGGCTGACACGGAAACACATGGGCGACGGAAAATACGAGCATGTCTTGCCCCGCCATTCTTGGAATGCCGCGCAAAAAGCCTCGAACTGGCTGCTGATCAACCTTCAGCGTCACTCCGACCACCATTACAAACCAAACCGGCGCTTCCCCTTGTTGCAAAACCATGCACAAGAGGACGCGCCGCAACTGCCCTATGGCTACCCCGTGATGACCGTTGCCGCGATGATCCCGCCCCTGTGGCGGCGCGTCATGAACCCTCGGGTCCGGGCCTGGCGGCGGCAATACTACCCCGAAATCACGGATTGGCACCCTTACAACAAAGCGCAGAACCCGCAGCCAAATACCTGACCGCAGCGCGCCCAGCGCGCTGCCCGGCCCAACGGGTGGGGTTGCATCTTTGATGCGGCCCCTCCGGGCGGGAGCCCCTTAGTTGATCCAGATATCCATAGGGTCTTCAACGCCGCGCACTGGTTGGCTGGCTTTTGGGGCGAACCCTTCCAGCAATGGCTGGCTCGTCGGGCTTTCTTTCAACACTTGGTCCCGCAGCGCATCGCTGACTACAATATCCGCTTTAAATTCACGGGTCATCGCCTCAAGCTTAGCCGCAACGTTCACCGCATCGCCGATCACCGCAAACTCCAGCCGGTTGGCACCGATATCTCCCAAAACGACCGAGCCATAGTGGACCCCGATCCCGACGTGAATCTCGACCTCACCCGCGCGCCGGCGTTCAAGGTTCCATCGCTCGATAACCTCGGCCATGGCCCGCGCGCAGCCAAGCGCGTTGGTCGCATCCAACGGCGTTGTGACCGGCGTTCCAAACGTGGCCATCAGGCCATCGCCAAGATACTTGTCCAACGTACCGTTATGCCGAAATACCTCAGTCTCCATCCGCCCGTGAAACCCACGCAGAACCTCGATCACCTCATAAGGGTCGCGACCCGCCGCAAACCGGGTGAACCCAACAATGTCGATAAACAAAACCGCTATGTTCTCTTTGCGAACCTGTTTCAGTGGCTCATCGTTATGGCTCAATGATTCAACCACATTGGGCGAGAAATACCGTGACAGGTTTGCGCGCTCCCTCTCTAGTCCTGCATTGCTGAGCAGAAGGCGATTGAGCCGTCGCATCGAAATGCCCAAGGTCACAGCGACCATCACAAATACGATGACTTCCTGAACCCGCAGAGAAACAAGGAAATTGTTGGGATCAAGCAATCCCTGTAGATCGGGATACCCTTGCAGCGCGACAAAGACACTGTCACCCAATTCAGGGAATGGCGTTGCAACCCACCAGGCAATAACCCAGCCAACGGTCCAAATCATAGCCGTCCAGGATCCGATCGCAACAACAGTGCGCCATGAATAGGCCAGCGTTCCCGCAGCAAGAATAATGAAAAAGTACTGGAAGTTGTCGAACCGAAATTGTGTCGCAAGGGGCCGTACATCATCGCTGAACGGGTTCGGGACGATCATACCAAGCGTCATGATCAGCAGATCCGCAAAGATCAAAAGCAGCTCGACCCTGGATTGCCCGACGCGCCCCGCACGCTGGATCAACCAGCCGTTTGCGCAAATCAGCAAAAGGATGAAGTGATAGTACAGAACTTCCCAGTTTGGGTTCAGATAGATCAGCAGAATCCCGGTCAAACCCATCGCAACCCAGCGGGCCCTGACCGCCAGCTCCAACCCTTCGCGCTTGTGCCGTTCCAGCGCCTCTTCGGCGTATTTGTGGTCCAGATCAAAATCGTCCGGCTGAGTTATAAAGAAACGGCTAAAGCGGGACGGGCTGGGTGCAATGTCGGTCAAGGGTCAGCACTCCTGTACGGTCTGACGAGTTTGGCTTATGCAATCATTCCTTGGCCAAAAACAAAAGACCCCGCCGTAGGATCGGCGGGGCAAGGCTAAGTGCCTTGTGTCAGGCCACAGGCACCGGCGGTATTCTTGAAATCAGTTGTGCATCTCAGACCGGATCTGCTGACGCAACACGTCGATGGGCACTGTCTTGCCATCGCGTTTGAAGCACCAATATGTCCAACCGTTGCAGGAGGGGGCGTTTTCCAGATGCGCACCAACCTGATGGATCGAGCCTTTGACATTGTCACCGACCAATGTGCCGTCTGCCCGAACCTTGGCCTTGTGGCGCTGGTTCATGGAATACAGTTCCTCACCCGGACGCAGCATGCCGCGTTCGACCAACTGGCCGAAGGGCACGCGCGGCTCGGCGCGTTTGCTGGCGCTGACCTCCAGCGCCTCGCGGTCAAATTTGCGCACTTTTGCGATGCGCTTTTCGGCGACCTTGCGATAGCTTTCTTCGCGCTCGATGCCGATGAACTCACGACCAAGCATTTTCGCGACGGCACCCGTGGTGCCAGTACCAAAGAACGGGTCCAACACCACGTCGCCCGGATTGGTCGACCCGATCAGAACGCGATGCAGCAGCGATTCCGGTTTCTGCGTGGGATGTGCCTTATCGCCGTTGTCGTCTTTCAGACGTTCATGCCCGGTGCAGATCGGCAGCACCCAATCGCTGCGCATTTGCACGCCCTCGTTCAGAGCCTTCAGCGCTTCGTAGTTGAACGTGTATTTCGCGCCTTCCTGTTTCGAGGCCCAGATCATCGTCTCATGCGCGTTGGTAAAGCGCTTGCCACGGAAATTCGGCATCGGGTTCGACTTGCGCCACACGACGTCATTCAGAATCCAATAACCCGCATCCTGCAGGGCTGAACCCACACGGAAGATATTGTGGTACGAGCCGATCACCCAGATCGCACCATTCGGTTTCAGCAGACGATGCGCCGCCTTCAGCCATTCCCGCGTGAACTGATCATAGGCACCGAAACTGCTAAACTGATCCCAGTGATCATCGACCGCATCCACCTGAGAGTTATCGGGGCGATGCAACTGACCTTTCAGTTGCAGATTATACGGTGGATCCGCGAAAATCAGGTCAACCGACGCCTCGGGCAGACTGTTCATCACGTCGATGCAGTCTCCGGAAAGAATCGTGTTTAAAGGGAGCGCGGCTGCGCCCTTTGTCTTAATGGTGGTCATATCACTGCCTCAGTTCCACGGCGCTTCTGCGCTCATTTGGTTGAGACAAGGATGAGTCAAAGATGATTCGCCGTCAAATTCTTTTTTGAATCAGTGACTTACAGTTTACTCTTGATACAAGATATTGTGGACCGGTTTGAATGAACGTCTATGGTGTGGGGTCACACCAAGATTTTGCAGCGCGTCACGGTGCTGTTTTGACGGATAACCGGCATTTGTCTCCCATCCATATCCCGGATGCTGTTGCGCCAAATCCACCATCAGTTGATCACGCCAGTTTTTGGCAAGGATCGAGGCCGCCGCAATCGACACTGATCGGGCGTCTCCTTTGACCACGGCTTGGGCGGGGATCTTCAGGCCGCGCGGGATCATATTGCCATCGATCAGCAGATAATCAGGCGCCAGGTCCAGGGCCGCCACCGCCCGCTCCATTGCCAAATGCGAGGCGCGCAGGATGTTGATCTCATCAATCTCGGCCACGGATGCTTCGGCCACTGCAAACTCTGCCCGGTCCCGCAACGCCGCATCCAAAGCGGCGCGGCGTTTCGCGGTCAGCTTCTTGGAATCATTCAACCCTTCGGGAATGTCCAGCGGGTTCAGGATCACGGCGGCCGCAACCACCGGCCCAGCCAATGGGCCGCGCCCCACCTCATCCACACCCGCGATGCGAAGACGCCCGCCGTCCAACAGGGCCTGCTCAAGCTCAAAATTCGGAACCATCATCCCTTTGGAAAACCGTGTTTCATCACCGACCGCAAGAAAAAAGAGAGGGCCGCTTGCGCCGCCCCCTCTCTTGCGCGGTGCTTCTGCGGCACCGCTCCTGCTCGTGACTGATTACTGATAAACCACGCGGTAACCTTGTTGGCGCAGGCATGCAGGCTCGTAGGCCCGTTTTACCTTTTTGCCATTCCAGAAACCGACCTTGCACTCTTGTGGCAGGCTATTGGCGTGTTTGTAATGCTTGTTTAGGCACCCGGTCCCCAACAGCGGCCGGTCCCCGTAGGCATTGAAAGTTCGCAGACAGCGTTGAGGCAGATCATAACGCGCCACCCGTCTGGGCAGTGGTTTCACATGGCGCGGTTTTGGGTCCACATGGGTATATTGCCGCGAAGCACGTTCACGATCTTTGCGTTTTTCCTTGTTATAGTGATTGACCGCCGCGCCAATGATCGCGATCGCAGCCAGCCCGCCCAGTATGTCACGCGTGTCCGCTGCGCGCGCTTGTGAGGCGGAAACCCCCGTTACAGCCATGGCAATCCCAATGATCAGAGCGATGAATTTCTTGTGCATCTTGCTTGTCCTTTCGGATGTGGATGCGACCACATGACGGGCCGCGCATTCGATGTATCCAAACTGGGCCCACACCTTTCAGACAGGCAATAACAGGCCTCTGCTATCCAATATCAGCCTGCGCAAACCCCTTGCGTTATTGAATATCGGGCCAACCCATGCGCAGGATGCGGCCTATGAAACAGATCATCTCTTCTTTGGCCCTGGCGTCCCTGATATCGGTGGGCTCAGTCGCGTCCGCAGCGGATTGCTACGCGGACTACAAGGCAAAACAGGACAACCCATTGCGCCTGCATTACGGTGTGATGCAGGTGACCTCGTGCGACAAAGGTAAGGCGCAACAAGAGGTTGCCCAGCGCCTGCAAGGCTCTGGCTGGACCTTGCTGAATGTAATGACGGTGTTTGGGCCGGAAGGGTTGGATCAAAGGAAGGCCAATGCCGGAAAATTCTATCTCCGTTTCTGATGCAAGACGGTCTGGCACCCGGCTGGTAGGGTTGGGAATCGCCGCGATCCTGATCATCCTTGTCACCGCTGCCGCCTTTTTGCTGTGGACATTGCCCGATGCCAACGCCTTCAACGCGCGGGTTGAACGGCTGTTCGTCGAAAGTGATCTGACCTCGCAGGCAGAAATCCGGCTGTTGGAAATTCTGGCTCAATCCGGCACCGCCTTTGCGGACACGCTGGCCAGCTATCGGATGGTGATCTACGTCTTGCTGGTCTTTTCCTGCGCGATGCTGATTTCGGCCTTTGTATTTCTGGTGATGCTGGTGCTGCTGAACCGTCGCATGGCCCAGATTGAACGCACAGGGATACAGGTTACTTCCCTGCTGATCAGCCGCGAGGAAAACACCGTTTACCTCAACAACATGGATTTCAAACTGACCCCGGCAGCGATGGAAACCCTGTCGGTTCTGGCGGAATCCCGTCTGGATGATGAGGTGCTGTCCGGCGCGCAGATCGAAGGAATGATCTCAGGCCGGGACGCCTCGGATTGCGACGAAGCGGCAGGTGCGACACGGATCAAACGTCTGCGCGATGCCTTGGGCAATCAGATGGTCAGCGAGTTGTTGGTGAAAAACATCGCGAAGAAGGGCTATATGCTGTCGATCGAAAAAGATGTCATTCAGATGGTCTGACATCAAGGGGGGCTCGGACCCGCAGCCGATAAAATCTGCATGATCCCTCTTGGAATGAAAGGCGTAAGGCCCCATTCTTTGTGGACCCATGGCAAGGGAGGTCGATCATGAACGTCCACGCCACACCAAGAACCACGGGCTATGGAATCTCGGTTGAACCGCTAAAGGGCAAGATTGCCATTTATCGGAACGATACATTGTTGGCCGAAAGCCACAACGCCAAGGTGATGTATGAAACTCGACTGCCGCCGACCATCTACATCCCCCGCGATGACCTATGTGTCGATCTGGGCGCCGAGACCGAGCTGCAGACCTTCTGTCCGTTCAAGGGCACCGCGACTTACCATGATATCACCGTGCAAGGCGAGTATCTGGCCAATTCCGTCTGGGCCTATGAGGAGGCTTTGCCAGAAAGCATCGCCATTCAGGGCCATATCGGATTTATGCCGGGCGCTTACACCGATATCGACCTGGGTCCGAACCAGCTGCGCGATCCCGATGACGGAAACATCAGCGGCCCGTTGATCGACTGGTTGATGCGCGGTGCCTCGGCCGCGACGACGCCCGAGGCTTTTACCAAAGCTCTGGCCGAGAAAATGCTGGAACACGGGATCGCGATCCAACGCCTCAGCATCCTTGCCTGGTCTCTGCACCCGCTGATCGCGGGGAAGCATTTTATATGGGAAAAGGATCAGGAGGAGATCCTGACCCGCGCACCAACTTATGAAATCTATGACCACCCTGCCTTTATCAACAGCCCGTTGCGCCACGTTTCCAACGGGCTCGGTGGCGTGCGCCAGCGGTTGAATGATGAAAACCCGCATAACAGCTTTCCCATCATGGAAGATTTGCGTGAGAAAGGTGCGACAGACTACGTAGCGATGCCCCTGCCTTTCTCAGATGGGCGCACGAATGTTCTGACCCTCACCTGCGACCACCCCAACGGCTTTACCACCGAAAACTTGGGGCTGGTGTTTGAATGCTCATCGGTCATCGCGCGCTATTACGAAGTGTTCATGCAGCGCGAAAATGCGCAGGTGCTGTTGGAAACTTATGTCGGCAAACGTTCAGGCGCGCGGGTTCTGGGCGGTGAAATCCGGCGTGGTGACGGCGATGAGATCGACGCCGCGATCATGTTCTGTGACCTGCGCAACTCCACCAGTCTGGAGGAACAGCTGGGGCGTGAAGCCTATATCAATCTCTTGAATGAGTTTTTCGAAACTGTCTCGGAAATCGTTCATGAAAACGGTGGCGAAGTGCTGAAATTCATCGGCGACGCTGTGCTTGCAGTTTTCCCGGCGTTGGATAACCCAGACCTCGCGCGTGAAAGCGCGCAGCGCACGGCGATTGATATCGTCGAACGGTTGGGCGAGTTGCGGCAATCGGGCACCGATATTCACTGCGATTGTTCAATCGGGCTCGCCTATGGGCGCGTGACTTATGGCAATGTCGGATCGCGCGAGAGGCTGGATTTTACAGTCATCGGCCACGCAGCAAATGTGGCAGCACGACTAGGTGAGTTTGGCAAAACGGTCGGCCATCGCATTGTTGTGTCCGAAGATATCGCCCCTGCCTGTGCCCATGCGCAACCCTTGGGTGCAGTTGCCCTGCACAATGTGTCAAAGCCTGTTAACTCTTACGCCCTGCGCACATCCGCGGATGAGATACTGAATTCTTAGCAAGCCCGGCAGCGGTTTCTTCGTCGCCAGAGCGGTTCGCCTATTACCATGGCATTGGCCAATCTTCCGAGTGGAACGCCTGAAAGCTCTGGTGGTTGAGTACCAGGTTCTGCCTATCCCGCCCCAAGCAAGATAAGCGCGGTCTGTGCTGGCGAGGTAGTGTTCTGCAACTGTGCGATCTGACTGCGCGCCAGATAGGTGTCGGTCAATCTCGTAACCGCGTCTTCTTCGGTGAATTGCGCCAGATCATCAGACCCGGTCAACCGAAGCAGCCTGTCCTTGAATTCGACCAACTGCTTATCGATATCCAACTGCCCAAAAGATGAGGGCAACCCCAGCGCCGTTTCCATCATGCTGCGCAGCGGAGGCAAACCCATCAGATCGAACCATTTGGTGTCGGTACTGACATTTTTTTGCGCCAACTCGGTCAGCGCATGTTGTGCATAGAGGGCGATCCGCATGGTCTCATCCGATTCACCAACCGAAATCTCGAACCTGGCCGTCATGTTGTCCTGAGCAACTTGTTCCATCAAAGATGCAAAGCCGGTTCGCCGTACTTGACCTGGTCCGAACCCAAACGCGTCCGAGAATTCCCGGTACCGTTTGTCGGCCAACCGATTGGCCAGAGCGTCATCTGCGCTGGTCCCGTCTTCCAGAATCTTACGAATGAAAAACCGATTGTCGAGATCCCCTTCCAGACCAAAGGCTCCCAGCGCGACCTGCAGCAGACGCCGGTCTGAGACCAGCTGCTCGGCCGTTTCAATCTTGCCGATGTTTTCCAGGAAGTAGCGGTTCTCGCGCTCGTTGATGTTCGAGCTCGAAAAAGCCTGAAACTGCGACTCATAAGTTCGCTGGAGGAAACGCCATCCGACCAATCCACCCGTTGGTATGACGGGTTGGAATGTCATTGCTGATAGGCCATCAAACGCTCTTCCCGCGGCAAGAGTGAGCGAAGGGATTTGAGGCATTTGTAGTATTGCTCGCCTACCAATGCATCCGTGGCCTCGCCCAGCACACGGCGGCTGTCGGAGTCAGTAAAAACCTGGCTCAATTCCTCGACCCGGCGCAGCAATTGCTGACGCGCTTCAACAGGGTCCATATCACCTGACAGAACAAGTTGTGCGGCATAACACACGCGCCGGACAGGGGTGTTAACCTCATCGGGGTGTATCGCGTCTCGCAGCCGCAGAACATTGGCCTGAGGCGTCATGATCGAGAACCGGCTGCGACGGTCCCCATTTTCGATCACAACTCCGTTGATCAGAACCCTCTCTTTCGGGGCGAGTTTCAGAACAAGGCCCCCCATTATGCCGCCCCACCCTGTCGCAGGCCGCGCAAGACCGCCGTATTGATCTCCAACAATGGTTCCACGGTGGCGTTGTTGCCAAGGACCTGACTGCTATGGTGTTCCGTGAATTCTGCCAGATAAAATATCCGCGCGCGCAATTCATTGGGCAAGGCGTTGTCGGAATCTGAAACGCCCGTCGCCAGAACCGTCCACAAGCGACGGTTTTCATGTACGGCCTGCACAAACGCGGCGAAATCTGTTGTCTTGCTGGCTGCAGCCGCTTTCAGGCGGCGTGTGATTTTCGAGATCGCCTCGAATTCGGTGTCTCGTGGTGTACGAATAGGAGCGGCAGTTTGCGCATAAGCGTTGTGAGCAAGCATTTGCGGGGTCACTTGAAATCCTTCCAATTGGCCGTCTTCAGGCGGTCAGAACCGGGGCGCGAAAACCGCGCCCCGGCCAAGCTCCGGGATTAGCGGAACAGCGACAGGATCGACTGCGGTGCCTGGTTGGCAATCGACAGCGACTGGGTCGCCAACTGCTGCTGGACCTGCAGCGCCTGCAGACGGGCCGAGGTTTCCTCCATATCCGCATCAACCATCGCGCCGATGCCGGATTTGAAGGAATCCGTCAGTTTGGACACGAAATCCTGCTGGGTCTCGATCCGACCCTGGGCCGAACCAAAAGCAGCTGCTGCGTCAATCGACGTGTCGATCAGCGATTCAATCGTGCCAAGTGCAGCAGCGGCACCTGCATCGGTGGATACGTCAATCGAGCTAAGCGCACCCAGACCACCCGAACCGGCATTTGAGAACTGAGCAGATACCGAAATATCCTGATCCGCGTCAGCCCCGGCAGCCGCCGTACCTGTTGCGAAGGACAGTGTATTCGGAGCGCCCGACGAGTCGTAGTCAACCGCCAATCCAGTGATGCCAAGCGCATCAATCTCGTTCTTCAGGCCAACCGCCACCAATGCGTCGGTATAGTTCTCGTCATATGTTCCAGAAGGATCAAGATCGCTGTCCTGGATGGTGTAAGACACTTCTTGATCGCCGACCCGAATCGAGACCCGGTCGCCAACTTCGAAGTTGTCAGTGGAACTGTCGATCAAGATATCGCCGGTGCCGGCTGTGCGGTCCATGGTGAACCCAGCCACATCGTTATCGGTGGTCGCACCATCCGAACCTGCAAGCACGCCTTTGGCGGTATAACCACCGATGGACAGATCCTGGCTTGCGACCGAGATAGACGCCGAGTTGACTGCACCAGTGCCATCACGGTCCAGCGAAGACAGGATCGAAACCGTACCCGCAGAACCATCCACAAGGTTCAAACCATTGAACTGTGCAGCACCAACAACCGATGCAATCTGATCCCGCAACGCTGTCACATCATCATTGATCTTGGCCCGATCGACGTTACCTTCCTGCGCGGCGACGATCTTGCCTTTCATCTGGGTCAAAAGGTCGGTCACAGTTTCAGATGCGTTCCGCGCAACCGCCACAGTCGACTCACCCAATGCAAGGCTGTCTTTGATCGCATTGAAGCCTTTGACGTCCGACTCCATCACTTTCGAAATCGCCCAGACCGCCGAGTTGTCCTTGGCAGTTGCGACGTCCTTACCTGTTGAAATAGCGTTCTGCGTCATCGCCAGATTTTTGTTGACCGACTTCAGGGTCTGCAGCGCAACCATTGCGCCATTGTTTGTCAGAATGCTGGACATTGCTGTCATCCTTTCACTTCGGGCGATTTGCGCCCATGTTCACCCCGCAGAGAACTGCAGGCTTGGCTGTCTTTCTGACCTGTGCGATGCGCCCTGCGGCCATTCGCGCCACCTGCTGATTTCAGGTGCAGGGATACTTTTGGCGCTGATCCCCTAACGGAGTGCTAAGATGCCCGATCCCGAAACTTCAGATTTGAATCAACACGGCACTAAGCCCGTTTTTCGAGCTTTGCGTGGCTGCGAACTGCAAAGCCGCTGCGTTGCCCGTCGGCCCCATAGGTGCTGAACTCCTGCCGTACGCGGCGCAGTTCGGCCATTCGGGCGGCAACGGCGCGGATGCCATCTGCCGCGCTGTTCAACAAAGCCTGATTACGTTCGACCTTCTGCTGAACCCGAATCAGATCGGCACTGTCGCGCACTTGCAGATCATTGATCGCGCCGATCAGTTTCTCTTTTTCCGGCACCATATGCGTCAGGCGGTCCAGATCGCCATCCACCAGCGCAGTGCGTTCAAGATCCAGAATCTCTTCCAAAGATTTAATGAGCGTCATGCTTGGTTCAGCCGTCATTGAATTTCTCCATCATTGAATTGAACAGAATTTCGGACAGACCGACACCGCCCGACTGGGCCAATTGCTGGGCCTGATGCTGGACAAGGAAAGATGAAAACTGATCCTCACCTGCACCCCCACCGAAGGAATCGCGCGATTCACCCAGCCCTGCGGATTTCAGCATCTCAGCCAGAAATGTCGCCTCAAGCTCGACCGCTGCGGCCTGCAGCTTATCTGCGTTGGTTTGAACCGGTTGGGGCAGCGCCGTGACCTTCATCGCTTTCTCCGAAATTTACATCGAACTTTCTCGATCAAAGGTGAAAGCAGTTAAAATAAACGTAACTTCCTGCGGGCAGATTTCTGATCAGACATGACGGAGCCCGGAGCAAAATGCCCAACCCGCTTACACTGATGACAGCTGCCACAACCTCGACCGTCAGACCCGAGGCGGGCGCAGAGAAAGCGCGCCATAACAAAGCCGGGAGCCAGTTTCAGGATATTCTTGATGAACAGGACGCGCCACCTGAGCTGGAAATCTCGTCCGAAGATCTGCCAGAGGATCAAGATGCTCCGGTGGCGGCCGAAACCGATATCCGCCCGGTCAAAGGTGATTCTTTGGACCCGGATGTTGTCGCATCTGACCCGACCCCGCGTCTCGAAACTCAAAACATTGTTGAGGTTGGGAAAACGGAACTCGCAATCGCCGCGACACAAACACAGCCGGGGAATGAGGCTATCTGGCAGCCGCTGCAGGGACGTGGCGGGGTGGATACTCCGCCAGAATCGGCACATAGCGTGATGCCCAAATCGAGGATCGGGCCTGCAGACCCAGCGCAGCAAGTTCACCCAAAGCCACAAGGGGAAACCCTCGTGGCTCATAAGGATGTGGCCAATCGTCCCGACACCAGTGTGATCGCAGTACACACCGCTACAACGCAAGCAAAAGACAGGTCCGTCCAGATCGATGCGGTGCCTGCTGACAAAGCCCCGGATACGAATCCCACCGCCACGCAACAGCAGAAGCCAGCACAAACTGTGCCCCCCGGGGCAGTCGGCATCAGCGTCGCGCAATTGCAATTGAGCGCCACTGCCCGGCAGCGAGACGCAGAACAGGCTCTAAAAGTCGATACCGGCGAACCTACTGCTGCCTTGGGTGATGAGCCTGTGTTGCAATCAGCCCGCGATTCGGCAGCACCGCTCAGCGCATCTGCACAGGCGGCGCGGGCCGAGGTTGCGCGGGCAATCGCGGGCCAAATCGCCGCAGCCATACAGGCGCGGCCTGGTTCGGGCGCAATCGAGATTGCCCTGAACCCCGAAGAATTGGGGCGCGTTTCCATTGTTCTGAATGGTCGCGAGGACGGGTTTCACCTGACAATTGCGGCTGAACGGCCCGAGACACTGGACCTGATGCGCCGCCATATCGCTGTACTATCCGAGGAGTTTCAGAAATTGGGTTATGGCGACCTGTCATTTGATCTCGGGAATTCCTCGGATTCGCAGCAAAATCCGCTCGATCATCAACAGGCTAACAGCTTCGACCTGACGCCCCAGGACCATGGTGCGCAGGCTGCACCGTTTCCAAAGAACACCGCCCCGGGCCGGGGCATAGATATGAGGCTTTGAACATGATCAATCCAACACAGGCCGCTCAGACACCGGTTCAGTCGCAAGCAACCTCAGGGTCAAAGATCAGTGCGATCGCCTCAGATTTTGAAACCTTCCTGTTGATGATGACAACACAAGCCCAGAATCAGGATCCGCTGGACCCGATGGATTCAGCCGAATACGCCTCGCAACTTGCGCAGTTTTCGATGGTGGAACAGCAAGTTCAGACCAATGATTTGCTGGCGTCCCTCACCTCCAGCATGGGCAGCCTGAACCTGGGCGAACTGGCGAATTGGGTCGGCATGGATGTCCGGTCAACATCCGGGTTCAGCTTCGATAGCCAACCGGTGACGCTGTTTGCGGCTCCGCATGAAGCTGCGGATCAAGCTACGCTGACCGTGCGGGACGCTGATGGAGAAGTGGTTTCCATCTCGGATGTCCCGCTTGATCAGACCGAATTTACCTGGGCCGGCACCGATTCTGATGGCAACCCGCTGCCGCCGGGGAACTACACCGCAACCCTTAGCAGCTATCAAGATGGAGAGCGCTTGTCTGAAACACCTGTCGCCTCATACGGCCGGGTTGTTGAAGCGCAGATTGGCACGGATTCGATCTTGCTGACCCTCGAAGGCGGGCAGATTGTTCCCACACATCAGGTGAGCGGGGTTCGATCAGGCGCTTGATCTGATCAGAAGCGCAGGCCAAACCTAGGCGGATCGCGATTCGCCCCTAGTACTGGTTTTGACCCTGCCAAACTTTTCCTCACCACCGCCTGATCTTGTTCAACAGCTTTCCGACCAAAAGCTGGTGCAAAACGATGCGCGTTTCGAAACGCTTTACGGCGGGCGGACCAATCAGGTCTGGAAGGTTCTGGGAGGAGACGGCGACCGCGTTCTGAAACTCTATCGATCCTCGTTGCAAAACCCGCTGTTTCGGAACGACGCCGCGCTAGAGGCACGATGCCTTACCGCATTGGAACCTACGGGGTTTGTGCCACGTCTATGCGCTGCCGGTGGTTATCATGCCGATCATTGGGTTTTGTACGATCATGCGCCCGGCGCCCCTTGGGACGATGATCCTGCGCCCGTTGCATTGTTGCTCCGGCAATTGCATCAGTCAGCGGTCAGAGTAACAGCGCCAGCGGGCTGTAATGGGAGTGCCGATCTTGCGCGACATGGGCAAGACATCCTGGACCTTTGTGCCCCCGAAACCCGCGACAAACTGCTAAGCCTTAGACCAAATCACGAAGTCACGCCAACGGCGAACCTAGGCCTGATTCACGGCGACCCGGTGCCCGGCAATATTCTGGTCGCTGCATCCGGGCTGACGCTGATTGACTGGCAATGCCCGGCATTGGGCGACCCATGTGAAGACCTGGCAATGTTCCTGTCCCCGGCGATGCAACTGCTCTATCGGGGTGCGCCTTTGGACGGAGATCAGGAAAACCGCTTTCTAAGTGCTTACGGAGACCCCGACATCCTGCCCCGATACGAACAGCTCCGACCGTGGTTCGCCTGGCGCATGGCCGCCTATTGCCTGTGGCGGATGGAAAATGGTGCCCCGGACTATGAACGTGGGTTTCAGCTTGAAGTTGAGGCGTTGCGTTAGCTGCAGATCACCAATCAGCAACCGCCATAGCCGCATAGGCGGGCGGCAACAGAGCGCGCCGCATGCGCCCCAACGGGAACCGAGCGGGCGTTTGCGTCATCGGCTCTGGCAGACCCGTCGCCTGCCCCAAAGCCAATCGCGCCAACGCACGGCCACAATAGCTGCCCATCGCAACACCGTTGCCATGAAACGCAAACCCCGCGAACAGGCCCGGTTGCCCCGGAACGCGCCCCGCATAAGGCAACAGCGAACGTGAAAGACACACCATACCCGACCAGATATGGGTGATCTCAACCTCGGACCATGCAGGGAACATCCGTCTGAAATCCCGCCGCACCAAGTCCCTGATCGCCTTCTCGAACGCCTCGGAAGATCGCAACCCCCCTCGCATTCCAAACAGAAACCGCCCATCCGGCATGAGACGGAAGTAGTGCAGAAGATGCCGCGTATCATAACACATCTGGTCCGAGGTCCAGCCCTGCGCTGCCTTCTCGGGCTCGGTCAGAGGCCGCGTAACCAGAACCGTCGATTGCGCAGGCATGTATCGGCCTGACATCCAATCGGGAACATCCTCACTGGAATAGCCGTTGGTGCAGATCAGCACTTGTTCGGCCTGCACGCGTCCCTTGGGCAGCTCAAGCTCAAAACCCGATGAGGTTTTTTCGACCGTCTGCGCAGGGCTGGTCTGATAAAACACCGCCCCCAATTCGGCTGCGGATTGAGCAAGCCCAAATAGGTATTTCCGAGGGTTCAATCCAAACCCGACCGGAGTCGTGTACCCGCCATAAAACGGGCCATTCAGGCCCAACCCCGGCAAATCCTCTTGCTCGTGCAAGGTGCCGTTTTGGTCTGCGGAACGACGCAGTTTCGCCATCGCGCGTGACGAATGCGCCAGCTGGGTCTCACCAACTGAATGCGTATCAGCCGCGATCTGATATTCCTCAAGCAAGGCGGCCACTAATGCGACGGCATCATGTTCTGCTTGTTCATAAGCGGCGGCACTGTCCTGCCCAAAGCGGCGCTCTAAGGCCCTGTGGCTCAGTTTTGATCCCCCCAGACAACAGAAACCACCATTGCGCCCCGATGCGCCCCAACCTGGGGTTTCCGCTTCAAGCACGGCGACCGAAGCCCCTGCTTTGGCAAGGTGCAACGCGGCAGATGTTCCAGTGAAACCACCGCCAATGATGGCGACGTCTACTCTCTGATCACCGTTCAGTTCCGGCCACTCAGGGCTGGGGCAGGTCTCATCCCACCAACAGCCCTCACGCGGGCCGGGGCCGTAGGTGTAGGCGGGATAGATGCGTTTCATTCGGCGCGGGCAGCGGCCATTTCATCCTGCCGCTGTCGCATCATCGCTCGTTTGGTGACCAGCGATGCGGTGATCACCCCCACCGTGACCACCGCAATCATGATAGTTGAAAGCGCATTGATTTCGGGGCTGACCCCAAGCCGGACAGCTGAGAATATCTTAATCGGCAAGGTGGTCGCCGATGGGCCAGATGTGAAGGACGCAATCACCAGATCGTCCAGCGACAGGGTAAAGGCCAGCAACCAGCCCGAGATCACGGCTGGAGCGATGATCGGCAAGGTCACAAGGCGAAACGCCTGCGCAGGGGAACAGCCCAAATCCAATGCGGCCTCTTCCAAAGACTGATCAAATGTCACAAGGCGCGACGAGACGACAACCGACACAAAGCACATTGAGAATGTCGTGTGCGCCAACACGATGGTCAGAATACCCCGGTCCAAACCGATCCCGATGAACAGCAAGAGCAGTGAGAGGCCAGTAATCACCTCGGGCATCACCAGCGGTGCATAGATCATGCCCGAAAACAGGGTTCGCCCAAAGAAGCGGCCTCCACGCACCAGCACATAGGCCGCAGCGGTGCCCAGAATGGTGGCAAGCGTTGACGAAAACACTGCAACCCGGACGGTAACCCAGGCGGCGTCCAGAAACGCTTCGTTCTGGACCAACTCGCCGTACCATTTGGTCGAGAACCCGGCCCAAACGGTGACCAGCTTGCTTTCGTTGAAGCTGAAGATGATCAGGATGATCATCGGGATATACAGGAACGCAAACCCCATCGTCAGCGAAACGGCATTGAACCAGCTTAGCTTGCTCATTGCTCGGCCTCCGTCTGTTTTTGCTGGTTGCGCTGGAACAGCACAATCGGGATCACAAGGATCAACAGCAAGACTACGGCCACAGCGCTGGCCACGGGCCAGTCACGGTTTGAGAAGAACTCCTCCCACAGAACCTTGCCGATCATCAGCGTACCCGATCCACCAAGGAGTGACGGGATCACGAACTCACCAATCACCGGAATCATCACAAGGAAACAACCGGCGATGATACCGGGGCGCGATAAGGGAATTGTGACCAGCCAGAAGGCTTGTAGTCGAGAACATCCAAGATCTTCGGCAGCCTCAATCAGGGATTCGTCCATTCGCTCCAGCGCCGAGTAAATCGGCAGGATCATGAAAGGCAGATAGGTGTAGACGATGCCAATATAGACCGCCGTATTGGTGTTCAGAATGGTCAGCGGCGTTGAAATGATACCCGTCCAGAGTAGAAGCTGGTTCAGATAGCCCTCGTTCGACAGGATGCCCATCCACGCATAAACGCGGATCAGGAACGAGGTCCAGAAGGGCAGAATCACCAGCATCATCAATGTTGGCCGCCATTCTTCGGGCGCGCGGGCCATACCATAGGCGATTGGATAGCCCACAATCAGCGTTAGAATGGTCGAGATCAGTGCGATTTTGACGCTGGACAGGTACGCTTTCCAATACAGGTCATCCTCGGTCAGCCAGATAAAGTTCTCGAAATCCAACTGGCTGAAGAAATCTCGGATGCCAGCCCACCCCTGTGACAGGTCCAGCGTCGGCGTATAGGGCGGGATCGCAAGTTCAGTGTCGGACAGCGATATCTTCAACACAATGAAGAACGGCACCATGAACAGCGCCAGCAGCCAGACATAGGGAACTGCGATCAGCAGGGCGCGACGCATCAGTTCGCCAGCAAAACCGCAGCCGTTGCTGTCCAAGACAGCCAGACCGGGTCTTCCCAAGTAAAGGATCGGCGCGAGATACGGCGCGTGTTGGCAGATTGCGCCTTGATGATCGTGCCGTTTGACAGTTCCACGTGATAGGTCGAGAGGTTACCAAGATAGGCAATGTCCAGCACCTTGCCCTGCACCGCGTTGATTGCTTCGGCCGGGCGATCGGTCGAGATTGTCACTTTCTCGGGCCGGATTGCGAGATGGCAGGATTGACCATTCGAAAGCTCAGTGCCCGATGTCGCAGTCAGGGGTGCCTGTCCTTCGGCCCAATCGATCTGATAGGTCTCATCACCTGTCGATGTTGCACGACCTTCGATGATGTTCACATCTCCGATGAAGTCGGCCACGTAGACCGAGTTCGGGTTTTCATAGATACGATCCGGCGTGGCGACCTGCATCAGTTTGCCCTGATCCATCACCGCTACACGGCTGGCAACGGTCATCGCCTCTTCCTGATCATGGGTAACGATCACAAAGGTGGTGCCGGTTTTTTCCTGAATATCCATCAGTTCGAACTGCGTGTCCTGTCGCAGTTTCTTGTCCAGCGCGCCAAGGGGTTCGTCCAACAGCAACAGCTTCGGAGCCTTCGCCAGCGACCGTGCCAAAGCGACCCGCTGCCTTTGTCCACCCGAAATCTGGTGCGGTTTACGACGGGCGAACTGTTCCAAACGAGTGAGGCGCAACATTTCCTCGACCCGATCCTCCAGATCATGCTTGGGCATGTTATCCCGGCGCAGCCCAAAGGCAATGTTGTCCCAAATGCTGAGATGCGGGAACAGCGCGTAGGACTGGAACATCATATTCACCGCCCGCTTATTCGGCGGGATCGGATCAATGTCTTGTCCACTCAGCATGATGTGTCCCTCGGTCGGGGTTTCGAACCCCGCCAGCATTCGCATCATCGTGGTCTTGCCACAGCCCGATGGGCCGAGCAGAGCAAAGAATTCCCGTTCGAAAATCTCCAGCGACAGGTTGTCGATGGCAGTGAAGCCCCCGAACCGTTTGGTAACATTCTGGAACTGGATCAGTGGTTTCGCCTGTGGGTCTTCCCACGGCGCAAAGACATCAGAGTTCAAAGCGGCCCCCGTATTTCTGTACGGCAAAGAAAAACGCGGGGCGTTGTTTCGCCCCGCGCCGCAAGATCAGGTGCCTGACTTGATCTTGGTCCACAGGCGGGTCACGACCCGCTGTGTTTTCGACGGATAGGGCGTCGTGATATAGAGGTTCTGCATCGTCGCATCATCCGGATAGATCGCCGGATCACCGATCACGTCTTCCTCCAGAAACTCCTGCGAAGCCTTGTTGCCGTTTGCGTAGTACACATAGTTCGACGCGGCAGCCATGTTGTTGGCGTCCAGGATGAAGTCCAGGAACTTGTGCGCGCCCTCGGGATTTGGCGCATCCGCTGGAATGGCCATCTGGTCGAACCACATCAGCGAGCCTTCGGCGAAGGGGTGATATTCGATCTCGACACCATTGTCGGCCTCGGCCGCACGGTCCCGCGCCTGAAGGATGTCACCGGACCAGCCAACGGCCACGCAGATATCGCCATTAGCCAACGCATTGATGTATTCCGAACTGTGGAATTTCTGAATATGTGGGCGTACAGCCGTCAGCACTTCTTCCGTCTTGGCGATGACATCTGGATCGTGGCTGTCAGGATCCTCACCCAGATACTGCAACGTCATCGGTATCATTTCAGCCGGCGCATCCAGGAAATGTACACCGCAAGAGGCCAACTTCTCCATGTTTTCGGGTTTCAGAACCAGGTCCATGCTGTTCAGGGCCACGTCGTCGCCCAAAGCTTCTTTGACCTTGCCGACATTCACACCGATGCCGGTGGTGCCCCACATGTAGTTGATGGAATAGGCGTTGTTCGGATCATACCCGGCGGTTCGATCCTGAATCACGTCCCAAAGGTTGCCAGCGTTCGACAGTTTGGCGGCATCCAGTTCCTGAAACGCGCCAGCCTGAATCTGACGTTGCAAGAAAGTGCCGGACGGCACCACAACATCATAGCCTGACCCACCGGCCAGCATCTTGGTTTCCAGTACCTCGTTACTATCGAAGACGTCATAGATCAGCGTCAGGCCGGTCTCTTCTTCGAACTTCGCCAGCAGGTCCTCGTCAATATAGTCGGACCAATTGTAAACACGCACCTCTTCAGCAAAGGCTGCCGAAGTCCCCAATGCGATGACCGCTGTCAGCGTCAGCGTTTTGATTGTCATTTTTTTCTCCCTGCAAATGTCCGGGTATTTTCCCGGTTTTTCAGATTTGATCAAGTTTTGCGTTTTTTGATGGTAACGACTATGGTTCCACGAAGGGTTAAACCCCGCAAGCCATAGGTATCGAAACTGGAACCAGCCCATTGGATTTGATCAAAAATAAAGCAAATGCAGCACAGATGAGTGACACAAAAAGCCCCGTGCATGAGCAGGTCTATCACACCCTCAAATCGCAAATCCTGTTTGGCGATTTGGTTCCGGGACAACCGGTCACGATCCAGGGTTTGGCCAATGCTTTGGGTGTTGGCATGACACCGGTGCGCGAAGCGATTCGGCGGTTGACCTCTGATGGGGCACTGGTGTTTCAGGGGAACCGCCGGGTCAGTGTTCCATTGATTTCCGATTCGGATATCGCCCAGATGAAATTCGCCAGAAGCGCAATAGAATCAGAGCTTTCCAGACGCGCAACCGCGAATCTAAGCCCTGCTGGTATTGATGAGCTAGAGCGAATTGACCAGCGTTTGGACAGCATGATCGACGAAGGCGATATCGGCGGTTATCTTCGCTTGAACTATGCCTTCCACAAAGCGCTTTATGCCCATGCGGATGCCCCGATTCTACGCGATCTGGCCGAGCGGATGTGGCTCAGATTCGGCCCGTCCTTGCGGGTTGTCAGTGGCCGATTCGGCACGCAGAGCCTGCCAGATCGACACAAGGACATCATCGCGGCACTGCGCGAAGGCGATGCCGAAAAGGCTGCATTGGCCACCGCACAAGATGTTGAACAGGGGATGGAGCTGATGGTCGGCGCGCTGACCCCTGCCTGAATCACGCGATTCGATTGACAGACAAAAATTTGATCATATTGTGACCTGCAACTGCTTTAGGAGGTTTCAGGATGTCCACCATCACCAACCATATGCCCACCGCTGAGTTGCAGGCCCTGGATGCGGCCCATCACCTTCACCCGTTCTCGGCCAATGGTGCATTGGGGCAGGAAGGCGCGCGCGTCATTACCCGCGCCAAAGGCGTCTACCTGACTGATAGTGAGGGCGAAGAGATCCTGGACGCAATGGCCGGTCTGTGGTGCGTGAACATCGGCTATGGGCGCGACGAACTGGCCGACGTTGCCGCGCGTCAGATGCGCGAGCTTCCCTACTACAACACGTTTTTCAAAACCACCCACGTGCCCGCCATTGCTTTGGCGGCCAAGATTGCCGAGCTGGCGCCCGGTGACCTAAACCACGTCTTCTTTGCCGCAGGTGGTTCCGAGGCAAACGACACCAACATCCGTCTTGTGCGCACCTATTGGGCAGAAAAAGGTCAGCCTGACAAGAACATCATCATCAGCCGCCATAACGCTTACCATGGTTCATCGGTGGGCTCCGCTTCGCTGGGCGGTATGGCCGGAATGCACGCACAGGGTGGCATTCCGATCCCCGACATCCACCACATCAACCAGCCGAATTGGTGGGCCGAAGGGGGCGACATGACGCCCGAAGACTTTGGCCTGGCCCGTGCGCGTGAGTTGGAAGAAGCCATTCTGGAGCTGGGCGAAAACCGCGTCGCCGCCTTTATTGCTGAACCCGTGCAAGGCGCTGGCGGGGTCATTGTCGCGCCGGATACCTATTGGCCCGAAGTTCAGCGTATTTGTGACAAATACGATATCCTGTTGATCGCCGACGAGGTCATCTGCGGCTTCGGCCGTACCGGCAACTGGTTCGGGTCGCAAACCGTTGGGATCAAACCCCATATCATGACCATCGCCAAGGGCCTCAGCTCGGGCTATGCGCCCATCGGCGGGTCCATCGTCAATGACGAAATCGCCGATGTGATCGGGGGAACCGAGTTCAACCACGGCTATACCTATTCCGGGCACCCGGTTGCGGCAGCCGTGGCGCTGGAGAACCTACGCATCCTCGAAGAGGAAAAGATCGTCGAGCACGTCCGCGACGTCGCCGCGCCTTATCTGAAGAAAAAATGGGAGGCTCTAGCTGATCATCCGCTGGTGGGTGAGGCTAAGATTGTCGGCATGATGGCCTCGATCGCACTTACGCCCGACAAGGCAAACCGCGCCAAATTCGCCTCGGCCCCCGGAACCGTGGGGTATATCTGCCGCGACCGTTGCTTTGCCAACAACCTGATCATGCGCCATGTTGGCGACCGGATGATCATCTCTCCCCCGCTGATCCTGACTCCGGCGGATATCGACGAGATGTTCATACGCATCCACAAATCGCTGGATGAAGCACAGGCTGAGATTCATGCGCAAGGGCTAATGAAGGCGGCGTCTTAGTCGGCTTTTCTTGGGTTGTAGTAAAGGCGGCTTTGACAGCCGCCTTTTTCTTGGGGATTTGGCCCCATGACAGGGTAAGCTACGAACCCAAACCTACATCGCTATCCTAACGGATAAGCGCCTCGTACTCGTCTCGTACATCGTCATCGACCAAGACGCCTTCGTTGCCACCATAAAGCCTATCGTTCTGATCTTTACGAGGCCCAGATATCCAATAGAAATCACCGCTCTCAGTTTCGAAGTAGTTTGCCTTGAAACCGGCACCCTTGAGGCTTTGGAAGCGAAGCCCCTTGTAATAAAGGGTTTTGCCAGTTTTTGAGAGATACACACGGCCGATAACAGCATCTCCCTCAAGTCCTTCGGACTTGGACTCGATGTACATAATTCGTGACCTGGTTAGCCGAAACTCGCTCGGAAGCGCCGCATCCTGATCGAGCTTTTCTTTCCAATGATCGGCATGTCGCATTAAGAAGTTCCATTTCACAGTTCGTGCAGTTGCGCAGATAGCAAGAAATTCGAACGACAACAAAGTCCGCATCGCGAACCCCACAGCAACTAAGATCGTTCACCTACCCAATCACCGCAACCGCTCCAACAGGTTCAACGTCGGGTACCCATCCGGCACCAATCCCTGCGCCAGTTGATACGCCCTCACTGCGTTGATGGTGTTTGGTCCTGTCCGCCCATCAATGCCTTGCGTATCAAATCCAGCTTTGGTCAGTCGGGTTTGTAGTTCCTTCTTCTCGGTAAAGCTCAGCACCCGGTCGCCGCGTGGCCAAGGGGCCTGAAACGGTGCGCGGCCTGCCAGGCGGTCGGACAGGTGACCAATGCCAATGACATAGGCATCTGCCCCGTTATAGCTCTCAATCACACCGAAGTTATCGAAGATCATCAGCGCAACGCCCTGCCCGCCAGCGGGTAGCAGGATCGCGGCCTGCCCGTGATCGGCAACAGTTTTACCATCGCGTCCAACCACACCTAGTGTCGCCCACTCCGACGGCATCAAGGTGTAATCCCGTTTGGCCGTGGCATAGTCGAACCCCTCGGGCAGGCGTACTTCGACACCCCAAGGCTGCCCCTTGGTCCAACCGTGCCGGGCCAGATAGGCCGCCGCCGAGGCCAGCGCGTCGGTTGGGTCGTCCGACCAGATATCGCGCCGCCCATCGCCGTCGAAATCAACCGCATGATCTAGGTACGAGGTCGGCATGAACTGCGTATGCCCCATCGCCCCAGCCCAACTGCCGATCATCCGGCCCGCACTGACATCGCCTGCCTGAATGATCTGTAAAGCCGCAATCAGCTGGGTTTCAAAGAAGGATGCGCGACGCGCATCAAAGGCCAGTGTCGCCAAAGACCGGATCGTCGGGTTACTGCCCCGATAGGTACCGAACGATGTCTCTAACCCCCAGATCGCGGTTACGACCTCTTTCTCGACGCCGTATTGAGCCTCGATCCGCTTTAGGACCTTTTGGTGCCGATCCAGCGCCGCACGGCCATTTGCGATGCGTGTATCCGAGACGGCGCTGTCCAGATATTCCCAAATCGGCTTTGAGAATTCAGCCTGATTGCGATCCCGCTTGATAACGTCCAGATCATAGGACAGGTCCGCCAAGGCGTGGCCCAGCGTAGATTGTGAGATACCCTGATCCCGCGCCCGGTCCTCAAACGCCCCAAGCCAGGCCTGAAACCGGGCGTTTCCTGCCGAGGACGCTCGCACGACCTCAACCGTGGGTCGGGGCACCGGTCGCAGGGATGTTGTAACATCCGCCGAAGCCAATTGAATTTCGCCACCCACAGGCCGAATCTCGGGCCTGGGGGCGTGTTCTGCCGCTGACGCCTGCACGATGGATGCCCATAATGCGGCGGTCATGACGCCACCTATGCATTTATGCATTCCGATTTTTTTCCTGAGTACTGCTCAACTTCAAGGATAGCGCAAAATCGGCAATTCTCAAAGGTCTCAGGTGTTTTCATCCTGCTCATGTGCGGCACGCTTTGCACGAATCTGGGCAATAACATCGCGCAGCATTGGTATACGATTTGGACGAAAGCTTTGATCTGTCACCGACATTTCCCGCATGCGATCCAACCGAAAGACGCGGAAATCCTGCCTGAGATGGCACCAACTGAGCAAGACATTCGAGCGGTCCATGTAGACGATGCTCAAGGGGTCCACCCGCCTGCGGGTCTCATCTCCCTTGGCGTCGGTATATGCGAATTCGACTGTGCGTTCATCCCATGTGGCCTGCCGCAGATCGGCAACTTCGATGGTCGGCGCAGGGGGGCGGTTGAATCGCGTTGCAGCCAGCACCGCGTGACTCAGTCGGTGGGATTGGCGCGGCGGCAGCCGTCCTTGAAGTTTGCGCAGTGCCGCGCTGGCAGCGTCAGCCAGTGCAGGATCGCCGATCACCTGCACTTCGCGCAGTCCCAGAACCAGCGCCTCAAGCTCATCATCGGTAAATCCCAGCGGCGGCAGGGTTGCGTCTTCGATCAACGTGAACCCGAACCCGGCCTCACCATCAATAACCGCGCCAAGGCCGCGCAGCGCATCGATATCGCGGTGGATCGTACGGGGAGACACGCCGAGGTCGTCAGCCAGTTGAACCGAAGTTTTCGGTGACGGGCCAGAGCGTAAGGCTTGCATCAATTGGAACAGGCGGGCGGTGCGGGACATATCGGATATTAGCTTACCCCTAATGTCAGAAAATGTCATCAGACGTGTTTAAGGTCCGGCCATCCCCAATGATGGAGCCCCTGATGCTGACTCTTCTCACTTACCCATCTGCTTTTGGCTTGTTCAGCGCCAGCCCGTTCTGCGTGAAAACCGCGCTGATGCTGCAAAAATCCGGCCAGACCTGGCAGCGATCCGACATTTTGGACCCTCGCAAGATGCCGCACCAGAAGCTGCCTGTGCTACGTACGCCCGAGCGTTTGGTCCCGGACAGCGATCTGATCCGCGATTGGCTGGAACAGCAAGGGGCCGACTTCGACGCGGGCTTGTCGGATGTTGAAAAGGCGCAATCCCGCGCCTTAATCCGTATGGCCGAGGAGCATCTATATTTCCACATCGTTCTGGATCGCTGGGGCAATGATGAGGTCTGGCCCATTCTGCGCGAGATGTTCTTTAACAGCATTCCAGCCCTAATCCGCAAACCGGCCTCTAATGCAATCCGCAAATCAGTTCTGAAGGGCATCAAAGCTCAGGGCATCGGCCGCTTTTCCCAGAATGAACGTCTGGACCGGGTCGAGCGCGACCTTGAGGCGATCTCGGCCTATCTGTGGCAATCACCGTTTCTGCTGGGCGAACGCCCGACCGCTGCGGATATGAGCGTTGGCCCCATGCTGGCCGCGATGCGTGCGACACCCGTCGAAACACCGCTGACCCGCCGCATCAAACAGGATAACCTGCTCAACAGTTACGTAGACCGGATGGAACAGACAGTACCCCTGTCATGACTCAGATTGAAGATCCCGCCGTAGCGGCCGCCTTTGCGGCGTTGCCCCCGGACACGCGTGCCGGAGCACTTGCCTTGCGTGATCTGATCCTTGAGACCGCCAGCGCACTGCCCAGTGCCCAACCGCTGCAAGAGGCGCTGCGCTGGGGTCAGCCCGCATATCTGGCCCCCAAAGGCTCAACCATTCGGTTGGGTGGACATAAGTCCGCGCCATTTGCCCTGTTCGTGCATTGCCAAAGCCGGTTGATGGGGGACTTCACGACCGCCTTTCCCGATGAGGATCGGATTGAAGGCAACAGGGCGGTGCTGTTCGACGATGTGGATCAGATCGACCCGACCCGCCATGGCTGGTTGATCGCGCGAGCGTTAACCTATCATCTCTGACGGCGCTTACGTTCGACCTTGCGCTTGATTTTGTCCTTCTTGCGCTTGGTGCTTGCCGCCTTGCGCCGCACGCCCCGTTTGGCGGGGCCGCGCCCCCGCGGTAAGGCCTGATCGTCGATGGACAGCAGTTCCAGCTCCAGCCCACCTGTCACCGGGGTTGCCTCGGTCAGGCGCACGGTGACACGCTGGCCTATGGCGATGATCAACCCGGTATCCGACCCCATCAGGGTTCCGGCCTCGCGGTCAAAATGGAAGAACTCACGCCCGAGGGACCGCACGGGCACCAGCCCGTCGGCGCCGGTTTCGTCCATCTTCACGAACGCCCCGAACCGCGCGATACCACTGATCCGGCCCGAGAACTCATTGCCCACCCGTTCGCTGAGATAGGCAGCCAGATAGCGGTCGGTCGTATCCCGTTCAGCCATCATCGAGCGACGCTCAGTGTCCGAAATATGCGTTGCGGTTTCATCAAGTCGGGCGATTTCCTCCTCGGTCAGACCGTCATCACCCCAACCGTGGCCCGTGATCAGCGCGCGGTGAACAATCAGGTCAGCATAGCGACGAATGGGCGAGGTGAAATGCGCGTAGTTTCGCAGCGCCAGACCAAAATGTCCGAAATTCTCGGGGTTGTAATAGGCCTGCGCCATCGACCGCAGGGTGGTCAGGTTGATCAATTCCGCATCTTCGGTACCCGCAGCCGCATTCAGCAGGGCGTTCAGGTGACGGGTTTGCAGAACCTGCCCCTTGGCAAGGTTCAGGCCAGCGGCTTGGGCCGTTTCACGCAAGCTCTCCAGCTTTTCGGGGGCCGGTTCTTCGTGCACACGGAACAGCAGCGGGCGACGCTTGGCGATCAGCGTCTCGGCAGCGGCGACATTGGCAAGGATCATGAACTCTTCGATCAGCTTATGCGCATCCAGCCGGTCGCGGAACGCCACGCTGGTCACCTCACCCGTGTCGGACAGGACGATCTTGCGCTCCGGCAGGTCCAGCTCCAGCGGCTGGCGCGCCGCGCGCGCGGTTTTCAGCGCGGCATAGGCGGCGTAGAGCGGTTTCAGAACCGGCTCCAACAGCGGTCCGGTACGTTCGTTGGGGGTGCCGTCGATGGCCTCCTGCACCTCGGCGTAGTGCAGAGACGCGGCCGAGCGCATCAAGCCGCGCAGAAAGCGATGACCGATCTTGTTGCCCTCGGCGTCGATCTGCATCCGCACGGCGATACATGCCCGCGGGACACCTTCGTGCAGGGAACACAGATCACCGGACAGGCGATCCGGCAGCATCGGCACCACCCGGTCGGGGAAGTAACTGGAATTGCCCCGCTTACGCGCCTCGCGATCCAGCGCGGTGCCGGGCTGCACATAGGCAGCAACATCGGCGATGGCGACCCAGATGACATGCCCGCCGGGGTTCTTCGGGTCGTCATCGGCATGCGCATAGCAGGCATCATCATGGTCGCGCGCGTCCGACGGGTCGATAGTCAGCAACGGCATGTCCCGAAGGTCTTCGCGGCCCTTCAAGCCAACGGGTTTGGCTTTGTCCGCCTCATCAATAACCTTATCGGGAAAATCGTCAGGGATGCCATGTTGGTGAATGGCTATCAGCGAGACAGCCTTGGGTGCGGTCGGATCGCCCAAACGTTCAACAACGCGCGCACGGGGCAGCCCCATACGGTTCTTGGGCCCGGCCTGTTCGGCCTCGACCAGTTCGCCATCCTTGGCCCCATGCATCGCGCCTTCGGGCACCAACCATTCCGTCGAACCGGCTTTGTCGATGGGCACGATCCGCCCGCCCTCGGCCCCTTTGCGATATATACCTACGATCTTGCGCGGGTTGGTTCCGATACGGCGGATCAGGCGGGCCTCATAATTGTGGTCTTCTTCCTGCACCACGGTCAGGCGCGCCAGAATGCGGTCGCCTTCCCCCAGCGCCGGATCGCTGGCGCGGGTGATCAGCAGAACGATGGGCTCGACCCCCTCGCCATGCCATTCCAAGGGCCGCGCGAACAGATCGCCATCTTCATTCGGGGCCTTCACTTGCAAAACGCTGACCGGCGGCAGACGATCCGGGTCACGATAGCTGCGCTTGCGCTTTTCCAGATGCCCCTCGGCCTCAAGCTCTTTGAGGATGCGCTTCAGATCGATCCGATCCGCGCCCTTGATGCCGAAGGCCTTGGCGATATCACGTTTCGAGGTCAGGGTGGGGTTCGCTGAGATCCAGTCGAGGACCTCCTGCTTGCTGGGAATGCGACTCATGTCTTTGGCCTAGCACGCGCATGCAACCGCGTCATGACCAAAAAGTGTCCATTCGGCTCAGCCGCGCAAATCAGCGACGGTATCCACATCACGCAGTTCGTTCAACAGGGCGACACGACAGCCGGGAACAGACGCCAGCGTATCGGCCAGCGCATGTTCTGTCGACCAGCGCACATCCCGAAACAAGCCCAAGGGCAACGCGCCATAGCGTTGCGCACCGACCAGCCAATAGCCGCCATCCGGGGCCGGGCCGAACACCATTTGCGAACGACCCAATGCCTTGAACGCGTCCGAGATATGACATAGCGCGATACCCGGAATATCCGCCCCAATCAGGCAAACCGGCCCTTTTGGCATCCCGCGCAGCATCCGCCCCATACGGTCACCCAGATCGCCTCGCCCCTGCGCCACGCGTGGCAGATCGGCAGGCCAGATCCGACTGGTCAGCCCTTCTGCGTCAGGGGAAACCGCCAACACAATCTGCCAACGCGGATCGCGCAGCCGCCGGATCAGCGACCGGGTCTGGTGCCGGAACCACCATGCAGCGCCTACCATACCGAAATCGCGTCCCAACCGGGTTTTAACGCGGCCCGGACGAGGCTCTTTGACCATGATGACCAGAGTGCGCTGCATCGCTCAGGCAAAATAGTCAGTCAGAATACGCATATAAATCGCCTTCAACTGCTCGATCTGGGCCACCTCGACGCATTCATCGACCTGATGCATCGTGCGTCCGACAAGCCCGAACTCGACCACCGGGCAGTGGTTTTTTACAAACCGCGCATCCGAGGTGCCGCCTGTTGTTGACAGTTCGGGTCGCATGCTCGTTTCGGCCTCAACCGCTTGCGCCACCAAATCGGACAGTGCGCCCGGCGGGGTCAGGAAACTTTCGCCCGAGATCTTGATCTTTGTATCAACCTGAACGCCAAACTCATCGGCTACGCGCGCCGCTTCAGCCTTAAGCCAGTCACTCAAGCTCGCACCGGTATGCGTGTCGTTGAAGCGGATATTGACGGTGCCACTGCATTGCGCGGGGATGACATTTGTCGCGGGATTACCGGTGTCGATGGTGACCACGGCCAGTGTGGACGCATCGAAGTGATCGGTGCCCTGGTCCAGTTCATGACTGGCCAGCCGATCCATCAGCCGCGCGATGGCTGGCAAAGGGTTTTTGGCCCGATGCGGATAGGCTGAATGTCCCTGAATCCCCGTCACGGTGAACCATGCAGTCATCGACCCGCGCCGGCCGATTTTCATCATCTCGCCCATCCGGTTCGGGCATGTGGGTTCACCAACCAGGCACACGCTCATCTTTTCGCCAAGCTGATCCATATGATCAAGCAGGGCGGTTGTGCCATCCAACGCGTCAGCTTCTTCGTCGCCCGTAATGGTCAGGATAATCGCCCCGTCGGGTGGGGTGTCGCGCACGAAATCAATCGCCGCAGCCGCAAAGGCGGCAACGCCCGATTTCATATCCGTCGCGCCGCGCCCATACATCACCCCGTCATGAACCTCGGCCCCGAAGGGCGGTTTGGTCCAGGCCGCCTGATCCCCCACAGGCACCACATCCGTATGGCCGTTGAACCCAAATGTCCGCGCGTGTCCCTTGGGGCCCCAACGGGCGAACAGGTTACTAATGCCACCGCGATCCACCCGAGTACATTCGAACCCTGCCTCCGTTAGGATGTCCTGCAGCAGAACGAGCGCTCCGCCTTCATCAGGTGTGACCGATGGGCAACGGATCAGGTCTGCCGTCAGTTGAACTGCATCGGTCATATGTAGGCCTCGCTGTTGGTCATGTGTTCAGGTTCGTGCACAGATTCAACGAATTGGCAGGATTGCCAAGGCCAATCCACAAAAATTATCGCACTGAACAAGCGATGTATCAGTCTGAGAGCGCAATAAAACATGCCGATTTACTCTGCGGCCACCTTGCCCATGCATATACATTCGCGTTACAGGGCCGCGAAACGGGTGACTTGACCATGAAGCGCGCATTCTACGCATTGATCAGCCTGACTTTCGCCGTTCTCGCACAGCAAAGCCTGGCACAGACGCTAAATGTCACGACAGTGACACGCCCGCCGTTTTCCTATGTCGAGGACGGTGCCGAAACCGGATTCTCGATGGACCTGCTGGGGGCTCTTTCTGAGGCCTTGGGATGGGAATACTCTGTCCAGCGCGTGGATTCCTTTGCCGAGATGCTGGGCGCGGTCGAGGACGGATCGGCCGATTTGGCCATCGCCAATATCTCGATCACGGCCTCGCGCGAAACGCAGATGGATTTTAGCCAGCCGATTTTCGAGGCGGGCTTGCAGATCATGGTGCCATCGGACGCGGTGCGCAGACCGTCGCTGTTGCAGGCATTACTATCCACCGAATTGTTCATCGCCATTGGGCTGGCCTTCGCCATCCTGCTTGGCGGCGGCATGTTGATGTGGGGGTTCGAACGGCGCGCCCAGCCCTATTTCGACCGCAAGCTGAACGAGGCATGGTTCCCATCCTTCTGGTGGGCGCTGAATCTGGTCGTGAATGGTGGTTTTGAAGAACGGATGCCCCGCACACCATTTGGCCGCATTCTGGGCGTGGTGCTCGTGGTATCCTCGCTGTTCATTGTATCGGTCTTCACCGCCCGCATCACCAGTGTCATGACGGTGGATGCGATCACCGGCAATGTGAATTCGGTGAATGATCTCTATGGCAAGAATGTCGGCACCATTACAGGTTCAACTGCGGCCAGCTTCCTGGACCGGCGCGAAATCGAATATGCGGGCTATCCGGGGCTCGATCAGATGCTTGAGGCATTTAAAGCCGAAGATCTGGACGCTGTCGTGTTCGACGCGCCTATCCTGTCCTACTTCGCGGCGCATGAGGGACGCAGGATTGCAACGATGACGGGTAGCATCTTCCTGCGAGAAAACTATGGCATTGCCTTCCCGACCGGCTCGCCACTGGTGGAAGAGGTCAATCAGGCGCTGCTATCCCTGCGTGAGGACGGGACCTATGACGAGTTACACCGCAAATGGTTCGGATCGCAGAACTAAGAGGCTGAGGTTTCGTCTTCAAAAAACGGAGTCATCTGCGCCACGATTACCGCGTTTTCGTCCAGCGCTCGCTGCATCAGGGTACGTTCATCCGCATCGATGTCATGGCCTTGGGCCTCACGCTCAGCCAACGTGCCGTAACCGGTGACATCCAGAGGCGCGGTATCTGCTTGCTTCAGGATCGCCACGGTCTCGCGCACGGCCTCGGCCTCATCCACGCCACTGGCATAACAGATCAACGCCGCACCCGTTGCCCCGTCGGGCAAACCATCTCCATCCTTCCGTCCGATCTGAACAAGAAGGGTATAGACTTGCTGGCGCGAGGGTTTTTTCTGCTTTTCCATGGCACGGGCCTTAGCCCTGCGGCCTGAATTGGTCAAGCTTAGGGTCAGGCCCCTAGCGCTCGGCCGTGGCCAGTTTGAGGGCCAGCGCAACAAAGATCACGCCCGAAACGCGGTTCATCCACAGCTGAACCGAAGGCGAACCCCTCAGCCAACTGCCCAAAGTACCCGCAGCAAGGGCCACGGCCCCGAACACCACAACCGTCGCTAGGAACATCAGCGCCCCTAGTTGATAGAACTGCCCGATCAGCGATCCGTTCAACGGATCGACAAATTGGGGCAGGAAAGCCAACATGAAAATCGTCACCTTCGGATTGGCGATGTTCATGATCAAACCACGCAGATAGAGCTTGCGCGTCGGGATCTCCGGCGCATCACCGCCGTCAAGCGCAGTCCCTGCTGCAGTAAACGCCTTCCACGCCAAATAGACCAGATAAGCCGCACCTGCGTACTTCAGCGCCGCAAAGGCAGTTTGTGAAGTTTGGAAAATGACGGCCACGCCCAAAGCCGCTGCGGTAGTGTGCACGATAAGCCCAGAGGCCAGTCCCAGCGTCACAACCAACCCTGACATCCGACCGTAAAGCGCCGACTGCGTCATCACAAAGATATTGTCTGGCCCCGGAACAGCGGCCAACGCAATCGCAGCCCCCATGAACAAGATGGCGATATCAATGGGGATCATGGGTCTTCCTCTTCCTGTGCAGCAGCGCCCGGTATAGCAGCATGATGTTATTACAAAAAAGGCCGCGGAGCCTATCCACGGCCTTTTGTCATTCACGCTACGTTTGGATCAGTCACGCAGCAGCTCATTGATCCCGGTTTTCGAACGGGTTTTCTCATCCACACGTTTCACGATAACCGCGCAATAGAGGTTCACGTTGTTCTTGGACGGCATCGATCCGGCGACAACCACTGAATAAGGCGGTACTTCGCCATACATGACCTCGCCGGTCTCACGATCCACGATCTTGGTCGACTTGCCGATGAACACGCCCATCCCCAGAACCGAGCCTTCGCGCACGATGCAGCCCTCGACAACTTCGGAACGCGCGCCGATAAAGCAGTTGTCCTCGATGATTGTTGGGCCCGCCTGCATCGGCTCCAACACACCGCCAATGCCAACGCCGCCGGACAGGTGTACATTCTTGCCGATCTGCGCACAGGACCCAACAGTGGCCCAGGTATCAACCATGGTGCCTTCGTCCACATAGGCACCCAGGTTCACGAAAGACGGCATCAGAACGACGCCCGGTGCGATGAAGGCAGATTTGCGGACAACGCAGTTCGGAACCGCGCGGAAGCCAGCGGCTTTCCACTGGTTGTCACCCCAACCTGCGAACTTGCTGTCGACCTTGTCCCACCAGCCGCCGCCCTGCGGGCCGCCGGTTTGCGTTTCCATATCCTTGATGCGAAAGCCCAGCAGAACCGCTTTCTTCGCCCATTGGTTCACATGCCAGTCACCGCTCTCCTGCTTCTCGGCAACCCGCAATGACCCGCCGTCCAGCGCGTTCAGGGTATCCTCGATGGCTTCGCGCCGCTCACCCGTAGTTGCTGGTGTGATCGTATCGCGCGCGTCCCAGGCGGCTTCGATGGCGGCTTCCAATTGCGCGTTGGACATTGGGCGTCTCCCTACAGAATCTGTTCGTGTTGGTTTGGCCTATACGCAAGTGACACTCATGGCGCAATGCGACGAACACGGTTCCGTTTACGTCTGGGCAACGATCATTCACCCGGCAAGCGGGTCGGGGGCGATATTCCCACCGCAGATCAGGACCGCGACACGCTCACCCGGTTCGGGCTGATAGGCCCCCGAGGTCAGCGCCGCCAGCGCTGCGGCCCCTGCGGGTTCCACCAGAATTCGATGCGCCTGCCAAAGCATCTGCTGCGCTTCTGCAATGGCTTCATCACTCACCAGAACCGAGCTCATACCCTGCGCCAGATCAAAGCAAATCTGGCCAATCCGCCGGGCACCCAACGCATTCGCTGCAATGCCGGACACGGACACATCCACAGGCTCACCCGCCTTCAGCGCCGCATTCAAGGCGCAAGAGGTCTCGGGTTCGACCGCCACAACCTTGCGCGCGCCGTCAAACCACGCCAGAGCGCCCGCAATCAGACCACCGCCACCAACCGCAACTAGAACAGTATCGGCTTCCAGCCCCTGAGCGTCCCACTCGGCAAAGCACGTCCCCTGCCCAGCCACCGTTGCGGGCGCGTCATAGGCATGAATCTGCATCGCGCCGGTAGCTTGTTCATGCGCCTGCGCGGCCGTCAGCGCGTTGGCATACTCACCCGAGACAACGCTCAGGTCCGCACCGGTTTGCTTGATCAATGCGATTTTGGACGGCCCCGCAAGCTCGGGCACAAAAATCTTGGCCGGGTAGCCCAGCGCCTGCGCCGCATAGGCGGCGGCTGCGCCATGGTTGCCACCGGATGCCGCGACCACACCGGCCTCAGGCACGTCGGAACTGATCAGAGTATTGAACGCCCCTCGCGCCTTGAAACTGCCGGTATGCTGCATCTGCTCCAGCTTCAGTTCGATGGGATAGCCTGGTATCTTGCTGGTCATCACGGGTGTGACCTGCGCATAGCCTGAAATGCGATGCTGGGCGGCTAATATTTCACTCTTCCAATTCATTCTTGTCTTTCCGTGACTGGCGCTCTGTCCGCGAACCCTATAGCTGTTTGAAAAACACGCAAGCAGGGATCGATCACCCATGAGAGAAGACCGTCACAGCCCGTTCCGCGACGCACAAACAGATCGCTCGACCGCGCGCGAGGTGCCGGATACGCCGCAGACCCGCTCGCCTGCCTATCGCCTTGCTTTTGCCGATGAAGAATTCCTTTGCCGGGATGAGCTGCGCCCAGTGCGTCTGCAGTTGGAGTTGCTCAAGCCCGAGATGATCATGAGCGAGCGTGAGATCACCTCGACCATCGTCATGTTCGGCGGCGCGCGTATTCCAGAGCCGTCGCAAAAGCACACTGCACGGACCGAAACGCTGGCAGGTCTATCTCAATACTACGATGAAGCCCGCGAATTCGCGCGACTTATGACCGAAAAATCCAACGAGACCGGTGGGCGTGAAAACGTGATCGTCACCGGCGGTGGCCCTGGCGTGATGGAGGCCGGGAACCGCGGCGCGCAAGACGCAAACGGCTGCTCCATCGGGTTGAACATCGTGCTGCCGCACGAACAGGCACCGAACCTGTACGTGACACCCGATCTTAGTTTCAACTTCCATTACTTCGCCATCCGCAAGATGCATTTCCTGATGCGCGCCCGCGCCATCACCATCTTCCCCGGTGGTTTCGGCACAATGGATGAACTGTTCGAATCCCTGACCCTGATCCAGACAGGCCGGATGGAGCGTGTGCCCTTCCTGCTGTTTGGTCGTGAGTTCTGGGAGAAAGTCATCAACTGGGCGGCACTGGCCGATGCGGGCACGATCTCGGACGAAGACCTTGACCTGTTCCGTTTTGTCGATACTGCGCAAGAAGCGGTCGATATCATCGAGAATTGGGAACCCGCCCCGCCCCGCGACGCCATTCCGGGGCGCTGAACCATGGCCCCCAAGATCGGAAAGATGCTGCACCTGCGTGGCAATTCCTTGAACGAAGGTGAACCGGTCGCCCTGCCGCTGACCCAAAGCAGCATGTACCACCTGCCGGGCGCAACGGATGGTCTGGCCACTTATGGCCGCGTCGACAATCCGACATGGGTGCAGCTGGAACATATGCTGTCACATCTTGAAGACGCGCCGAGCCTCAGCTTTCCATCGGGTATGGCGGCGATCTCAGCAGCGTTGTTTGCCACGGTTCAGGCCGGATCACGCCTGCTGATCCCGTCGGACGGGTACTATGTCACGCGCTTGCTGTCGGATCGATTCCTCTCGCGTCTCGGGGTCGAGGTTGAGGAACGCGCAACAACGTCCTTTGCCGAGGGTGGTTTCGAGGGGTTTGACGTGGTGTTCGTCGAAAGCCCGTCGAACCCCGGTCTGGATATGATCGATCTGGCCGACGTTGCTGAACAAGTGCGCACCGCCGGAGGGGTAACAATTTCAGATAACACAACCCTGACACCGCTGGGCCAGCGCCCGCTGGATCTGGGGATTGATGTCGTGGTGTCCTCCGACACCAAGGCAATGGGCGGACATTCAGATTTGCTGATGGGTCATGTCGCCAGCCGCAACGAGCAGATCATGGAACGGGTCGAGGAATGGCGACGCGTCTCAGGCGCGATCCCCGGCCCGCATGAGGCGTGGTTGCTACATCGCGGGCTGGAAACACTGGACGTGCGCTACGACCGAATGTGCAGTACAGCGCAGGTGCTGGCCGAACAGCTGGCTACCCATTCCGCTGTCATGCAAGTGCGCTATCCGGGGCTGCCTGGCGATCCGGCGCATGTGCTTGCGCAGGCTCAGACGAAACGGTTCGGATTTCTGTTGTCCCTGACGCTGGACAATGAGGACATAGCAGAGGCGTTTATTAACGGATGCCCTTTGTTGCGCCCTGCGACATCCTTTGGCGGCGTCCACAGCTCGGCCGAGCGTCGCGCCCGCTGGGGCGATGATGTTGACCCCGGTTTCATCCGCCTGTCTGTTGGATGTGAACCTGTTGAGGAACTATGGCAAGCCATCGAGGCCAGCCTGAACGCACTGTAGCTACTTCTTCGGCGCACGCAGTTCAGGGAACACATAGATCGGCAGAACAATACTGCCGATCAAAGCGCCCAACCAAACCAGCAGCGTTGCTGCCAACAGATTTGCCACCCCTCCGATAACAAGTCCGGCTGTGATCCATTCGGTCACCAGCAGACCCACAAAAGTCACGATCAGGGCGATCCCACCTCTGAGTGCAGGCGCTTTCTTTTCTCCGATCTTCAGGATCAAAGGCTCTGCGATCACTTGAACAACGGTGAAGACAATCACCACGACCACAAAGGACAAAGGTTTGATCGCAAAACCGGTCAGCAGCAGTACGGCCAATATCAACCCGATTGCGTTCCCGGCCAGCAAGGCCAAAGCGGATTTGAATCTGCGTGACATGCGGGGCCTCCGTCAAAGAACATCTGAGATCATGTAGATACTACCAGACCCGCCGGATTTTACGAAGCAATTCAATTGCCTCTTCCTTTCGGCCGGATGAAATCGCATGATAAAACACATTCATAAAGATCAGACCGACCCACATCCGCGAGAGGTGAGATGAGCGACGATCCCTATTCCGTCCTTGGCGTAGCCAAAGACGCCAGTGCTGCCGATATCAAGAAAGCTTATCGGCGCATCGCAAAAGAATGCCATCCGGATCTGAAACCCGGTGATGCCGAGGCTGAGGCAAAGTTCAAAGCCGCCGCCGCTGCTTACGATCTGCTGAAAGACCCTGAAACCCGTGCCCGTTATGACAATGGCGAGATCGACGCCTCCGGTCAGGAACGCCCGCAACAGCAATACTATCGTGATTATGCCGAGGCCGCCGGAAACCCTTATCGCGGGCGGCAGGCGGACCCGGATGATATGTCAGACATCTTCGCTGAATTCATGCGTGGCCGCAGTGGGTTTGGCAGTCAGCGCGCGCAGGAATTCCACGCGCCGGGTCACAACCTGAACTACTCGCTGCAGATCAGCTTTCTGGATGCTGTGTTTGGGGCCAGTCAGAAACTGACCCTGCCCGATGGCAACCGGATTGAGGTCAAGATACCGGCGGGCATCACCTCGGGCCAGACCATCCGGCTGCGGGGCAAAGGCGCTCCGGGCTATGGTGACGGACCGGCGGGTGATGCGCTGGTCACGATTTCGGTTGCGGACCATCCCGTGTTCGACCGGCAGGGCGATGATATCCACATCACCCTGCCCATCAGCATTGATGAGGCTATTCTGGGCGGCAAAATCCCCGCCCCGACAATCGACGGCGGTGTCAACGTGACCGTCCCGGCGGGCACCAGCAGCGGCAAGACACTGCGCCTGCGGGGCAAGGGGGTCAAAAAACGCGGCTCGTCTGGGCGGGGGGATCAACTGATCGAGTTGACCGTCGCCCTTCCCGATCAGATCGACGATGACCTGAAGCACTTCATGGAAACCTGGCGCGAAAGCCACAGCTATGATCCTCGGAAAGGAATGCCGTCATGACCCTGACCGAAGAGGAACTGATCGCCACCATCACCCGCCTGACCTCGGACCGTCTGACCGAATATCTGGCCGCTGAAATTGTGATCCCCGAGCAATCGGCACAAGGCGTGGTTTATCGCAGCATCGACGTCGCCCGGCTGGAACTGGCCTGCGAGCTTCATGAGCAATACGATATGGAGGCGGATGCCCTGTCGATGATGATCTCTCTGATCGATCAGATGCACGGGTTGCGCGCCGAACTGCGCGAGGTTTTGAATGCTGTCGAAGCCCAACCCGAACCCGTCCGCCAACAAATGATCGAAGTGATCGGCACGGCGCGCCTTAAGCGTGGATAAGTTGAACGCTACTCAGCCTTGACCCGATACTCTTCGGGCACGAAGAATGTGTAGTCACGCTCAGCCACCTGTTCGTGACATTCGTGGCAATAAACAACCTGATTGGGGCGTGATCCTGTGGTGTCTCCATAAAGCGAACCGTCAGGCAGCACCATGATGTAACGCCAATCAGCCGTTGCAGGGTTGGTGCCCTGCGGTAGCTTCTCCATCACGAACATCGCACCCGGAAAGATCTTACCCTCATCGGTAACCGTCATACTGTCCTTTGCCAGAACCGACCCCGCTGGCAACACGTCTCCGTCCTGCATGGCTCCGTAGTTATGGGCCATGCGATTGGCGTAGCTGTTCACATATCGTTGACCGTGGGTCGCCGACACATAAGGCGAGTCATTGAACAGCGCCCAGCTTTGATAATTCCGGATCAGGTCAAGTCGCGCCCCGGCATAGCCGCGTGCCAGACGTCGGCTAAGCGATTGATAAATCTCTTCGGCCTCGTCTTTGCTGAGCTCAGCGGGGTTCTCGATTGTGATGTGTGCCTCGCGGTCATCGGCCTTCGCGGCTCCGATATGGAAAAGAAGCGAGAATGAGGCGGTGAGTATTGTTTTGAAACTAATTTTTAAAATCGTGCTCATGGTATTGGCCCATCTGAAAACAGTTTGCCTGCGTTCGGTCCGCGCGCAGGACATTGTCAAGGATTTAGCTTGTGGTTCACAACGACCCATTCCTCTCACAGCCTTGTGCACAAAGGTGAGCCCGACCTGAACCGAACAGGCCAAATATAACAAATTTTGAGTTCAGAAAACAGGCGCTGGCAGTGTCGCTCAGCCGTTCAGCCCAGCCTCGGCCTCAATCTGCTTGCGTGATTTACGAGCACGTTCGGTGGCCGATTTCAGCTGGCCACAGGCGGCCATGATGTCTTCTCCGCGTGTTTTGCGGATCGGTGAGGCATAGCCTGCCTGATAGATGATGTTCGCAAAGGCCCGGATACGATTGTTCGAGCTGCGCTTGTACGGCGCGCCGGGCCATTCGTTGAATGGGATCAGGTTGATCTTGGCGGGTATATTGTGGCGCTTTATGTGCTCGATCAGGCGATGCGCGTCCTCATCACTGTCATTGACGCCATCCAGCATCACATATTCAAAGGTGATCCGCTCGGAATTCGACGCGTTAGGATAGCTCGCGAGCGCTTGCAGCAACTCCTCAATATTCCAGCGCTTGTTGATGGGAACCAGAACGTCTCGGGTCTCATCCGTGGTGGCATGGAATGAGATCGCCAGCAGGCAGCCGATTTCTTCGGCAGTCCGTGCGATTTCAGGCACCACGCCAGATGTGGACAGCGTGATCCGGCGGCGCGACAGGGAAATACCTTCAGGGTCCATGGCGATCTTCATCGCATCACGGACGTTTTCGAAGTTATAAAGCGGCTCGCCCATGCCCATCAGAACGATGTTCGACAGCAGGCGCGTTTCGTCCTTGGGGGCACCGGGGGTTGGCCATTCCTCAAGATCATCGCGAGCCATCATCACCTGACCAACAATTTCCGCCGCTGTCAGGTTGCGCACCAGCTTCTGCGTTCCAGTATGGCAGAAAGAACAGGTCAGCGTGCAACCCACCTGGGACGAGATACACAAAGTGCCGCGATCTTCTTCAGGGATGTAAACAACCTCAACCTCGTGGCCGCCTGCAATACGGCACAGGTATTTGCGGGTTCCGTCTTCCGAGACCTGACGGGTCACGACCTCAGGGATTTCGATTACGAAATTCTCAGCCAGCTGTGTGCGATAGGCTTTGGCCAGATTTGTCATCTCGGCAAAGTCCCGCACGCCCCATTGGTAGATCCACTGCCAGATCTGCCCGGTGCGCATTTTGGCCTGTTTTTCAGGCGTGCCATGTTCGATCAACACCTCACGCAGGCGATCACGCGACAAACCCACCAGATTCACTTTCCCCTCGGGCAGCTTGCGGGGGATGGTCATAACGTCTTGCGTGATCGGCGCTTTGGGCGACATGCTGGTACCTTTTGGGGCGTATCTATGCAGATTCTGGCTTGGGATGCGCCTCTATATAGGAACGCGCGCAAAGATCAAAAGGAATCGTACCAATCAGTTTGCCAGGCGCAAAAGTTCATCAACGCGTGCGCGACCCAGATTCACCCGGCAGGACGCAATTGCGATACCTGTTCCTGATCCGCCACCAAATGAAGCGCCAACAGCATTGCAATGCGCGTCCCTATACCTTGCCCATGCAGTTTGGGCAGTTTCCAGAGCAGGCTGTGCCTCTACACGCCCTGTGACGTCGTCCAATTCACCGGCGGCCTCTGCAGCCAGTTCATAACTTATCTCTAGCGCAACTTTGACCCTGTCTTCCATCTCCGCAACACAGGATCCGATTTCAACCTGTGAACTCGCGCTGGAGCATTCCAATGCCGGGTCAGCAATCGCGACAGTTGGAAAAAGCAGGGCAACAAAAACAAAACGCATAACCACCTCTCCGATCTGTTCACAACGGACGAGGTCAGGTTAGCATGTTTTTTTGAAAGCCTTCGATTGAATTCGACCGCAGCAAAGGCGTTGCTGCGGTCAGTCGTTTAGCTGGCGAATGTGGGTGCAGTGTCAGACACCTGAGGGTGGAACAAGGCAGTCTGCTGCATCCAGCTTTTTCACCGGATCATCTGGACCACATTCTTCACCGGTAACCGGATAGGTTTCTTCGTTGTTTTCACAGGCCGTCAACAGAACCCCACACACCATCATCAACGCGACCAGAGATTTGTTCATCATATCTTTCACTCCTTCGTTTCTCTTGAACCGATTAGTTCAGATTCTGAAGGCCGCGACATTGATACGGATCAAATTCAAAGCTGACATTGCGTAAAGACGCTAACGGGTCGCCAAAACGACAAAGCCCCGCCAGATGACGGGGCCTTTCACGCACGAGCGTAACCTTAGTTGGTGCAGCGAGTTTCGGCGTCTTCAATGGCCGCCGTGAAGCCCAGCAGCGAAAACGTGTCTTTGGTCTGCGTTCCACGCTCGGACCGTGCGGTCAGCACCGCCTCGGTCCCGCGTTTCATGGCGGTGACGATCTTGGCGTCATCGGCGGCTGTTGCCGGCCAAGCCCATTCGCCTTCAGTGAACAGCTCAAATTCACTGCCATCCACATTCAGGTTCACGGTCGAGCCCGATGCGAACGGATAGCCACCGGTAAAGGTGACCTGACCTTTGACCTCGGCATTGGGGCGATAGAACACGAACAGCAGGATGTCGCTGCGACGGACCGAAACCACACGCCCGCCACGGGTATTCACCGTTTCCTTCGGGGCGGAAACGCTCCAGCATTCGGTGGGATCATCTTCGACAAAAACGCTCCAATCGGTTTTTGCCGCTACGCGATTTGTGCTTGTCGCTTGTTGAGCGATTGCAGTTGTGGCCATCCCTGCCACACACAGGCCCGCGATCACGCGGACGAGCATTGATCCCATTTGTCCAGCCTCCTAGCTCGACCTTTTACCTCATACCCACCGGAATGCCCCGCGAACCCTGCCGGTTCGTCTTTACGAAAGTTGCGCATTCCGATGATTGCCGACATACACACACTAACGCAGGTTTCGCCACAGGCGAAAGGGCGATTGGCAGAATTTTGCGCAAAAAACCGGAGGTCCCGATGACGCAGCCTATCCCGATGACAGAACTGTGGCGCGGTCCTTTGCTGGAAAGCTTGCATCTGGGCCACGCTGTCATCTGCGACGATACCGGCCAGATTGTGCAAAGCTGGGGGGACCCGAACGCGGTGATCTATCCGCGCTCATCCGCCAAGATGATTCAAGCACTTCCCTTGATCACGTCGGGTGCGGCGGCAAAATACGGGCTGAGTTCCGAGCATCTGGCGTTGGCCTGCGCGTCACACAACGGGGCTGCCATTCACACGGATCGCGTGACCGCCTGGCTGGATCATCTGGGACTGTCAGAGCCCGATCTGCGCTGCGGCCCGCAGGAACCGGCGGACAAGGCCGCACGCGACCGGCTGATATTGGCCGACGATACACCCTGTCAGATACACAACAATTGTTCGGGCAAACACTGCGGGTTTCTGACCTTGGCACAGCATATGGGGGCCGGGCCGGAATATCTTGAAATCGATCATCCCGTTCAGCAGGCCAGCCTGGCTGCATTCGAAGAAACCACAGGGGAAACCAGCCCCGGCTATGGGATTGACGGCTGCTCGGCGCCGAATTTTGCCACATCGCTGGTGGGTCTTGCCCGTTCCATGGCTTGGTTTGCATCCGCTGCTGATCGCTCGGATCGGTCCAGCGATGCCGCGCAGAAGCTGACGGCGGCCATGATCCAGCATCCGGACCTGGTAGCGGGTGAGACGCGTGCCTGCACCGAGCTGATGCGCGCCATGAATGGCCGCGCCGCGATCAAAACCGGGGCCGAGGCCGTGTTTGTGGCCATCATCCCCGAGAAAAGGATGGGCGTGGCCCTGAAGATAGCCGATGGCACAACCCGCGCCAGTGAATGCGCGATTGCAGCCATTCTTGTCAGTCTTGGCGTGCTGGAGGCCGATCACCCGGCCACCCGCAAGTTCATGAATGCCACGCAATACAGCCGCCGAGGGCTGGAATGCGGCGTGATCCGGCCTGCACCGGGTTTTCCCGGTTAGGCCTAGGCCTCGAATTCGTGGATCTCAGCCACCTCGACCGAGCCGGTGCCACTGACGACCATGGGGCAGCCCTTGGCCATTTCATTCGCCGCCTCGACCGTGTCGGCCATAACGACGCTAAATCCCGACGCGGGATTTGCACCACCATCCTCGGCAACGCCTGACGCGCTGACAGTATAGGACTGCCCGACCGGGTTGCCTGGTATCTTGACCGCCGGTCCCATGTCCTGAAACCAGGCGCCCCATGCAGCCATGGTGGCGTCGATTTCGGCCTGAGATTGCGGCGCAGCACCGCCGTGGTAGACAAACAAATATTGGGGCATATCGCTCCTCCCTGATGAAACCCTATTTGCACTGCGCCTCAAGTTTGCGCAGCGACGATGTCCAGCCTTTGGTATGGTTTGCGGCGGCCTCGGCATCAGCCAGTTCGCGGTGATCCAGAACCAGCTGTGATCCGGTACCAGAGGCGGTGACGGAGAAGGTCACATGGCTTTCGGCCCCGCGCTGATCCTGATCGTCATGCCAGCCCCAGGTGAACCCGACCGAGTTTGGGGGATCGACATGGGTAACATGGCCCGAGACCTTGTATTGCTGACCCTCGGCATTCTGCATCACCGAATACCAGGGCCCGGTACGCGAGAAATCCAGATTGTGCTCGGGCACATGCATTCCCTCGGGGCCCCACCACTGCAACAGCTTCGCCCCGTCCGAGACCCACGCGAACAGAGTTTCGGGGTCAACGGGAAACTCCCGTTCGAGTTTCAGGTCGGCCATGAGGTTTCCCTTTCCAAAATGTCGCCCAAACGATCCAGGCTGTTCTCCCAGAACTGCCGTTTCGAGATTGTCCAATCCGCAATCGCTCGCAGGCCTTCGGGTCTCACCGAATACAGACGCTGCGTGCCCTGCACCCGCTGCTGAATCAGCCCTGCCTCGCGCAGAACTTTCAGATGGCGTGAGATTGCGGCACCCGACATGCCTTTGCCATCGATCAGATCACCGGCAGGCAATTCCCCATCGGCCATCAACTGCTCGACAATCGAGAACCGCGTGGCGTCGGATAAAGCGGAAAAGGCGGTCAGAAGCGTGTTCATGACCACTATTTAACATATCTGTTAAATAAAAGAAAGCTCAGTTCTACGAATCGGCAAACTCTGCGCGCGAATAGCCCTGCAGGTACAGCAGCGCCGTCAGATCCCCATGATTGATCCGCACCTCGCACTCTGCTGCGACCGAGGGTTTGGCGTGGAGCGCCACACCTGTTCCGGCGCGATGCAACATGCCCAGATCATTCGCCCCATCACCCACGGCAAGAACATCCGATTCCGCGATGCCCAAATGCGCAGTGATCCGCTCCAGCGATTCAACCTTGGCCTCGCGCCCAAGTATCGGACGCTGAACCTCTCCTGTCAGTTTGCCATCCGCGGCCAGAAGCGTGTTGGCCCGGTTTTCGTCAAACCCGATCAACTCGGCCACACGCGCGGTAAAGGCTGTGAACCCGCCCGAGACGAGCGCAGCGTATCCGCCGTTTCCGCGCATTGTTGCCACCAGGGCGCGCCCGCCGGGCATCAAGGTAATCCTTGTGTTCAACACCTGATCAATCACCGCCTCATCCAGACCTTTCAAAAGACCAACCCGTTCGATCAGGGCGCCTTCGAAATCCAGTTCGCCATTCATGGCCCGTGCGGTGATGTCTTTGACGCGCTCGCCGACACCGGCCTCATCGGCCAGTTCATCAATGCATTCCTGTTGGATCATCGTGCTGTCCATATCGGCCAGCAGCATCTTTTTGCGTCGCCCTTCTGCAGGCTGCAGGACAAGATCCACGCCCATGGACTGCAAGTCTGCCCAGACCTCCCATTGATTGTCGGGGCGGGCTGAAAGGTTGAATTCTGCCGCTTCATCGGGGCTGAGCCAGATAACATCTTCGCCGCCCCACGCGTTTCGCAAAGACTCGACCAGGGCAGTATCCAGCGCAGGCGCAGCGGGGTTGGTCAGCAAAGTGGCAACAAACATCTCAGGTCTCCGGCAAACTGCCTTGCGCATATCGCAGGTGCAGCATTTTCGCCAGAGTTGGATGGGCCTTCGCCCTGGAAATATCTGGGATTCGGGTCTTGTCCGCCTTGGATTTCCCGGTCAGGTTCAGGGCGCAGTGCACCGAAGGGACTAAACAATGACCAACCCGCTTTATGATCGTTTGTTCGGCATCCATGCGGGGAAAGAAACGCCGTTTCTGCACCTGCCCGATGGCCACACCATCACACATGCCGGATTCCTGAACATGGCCGCACAAATCGCCAATGCGCTGACGGCACTTGGGCTGAAACCGGGTGACAGGGTTGCGGTCCAGGTTGAAAAGTCACCGCAGATGCTGGCGCTCTATGCCGCCTGCGCGCAGGCCGGGCTGATCTTCCTGCCGCTGAACACCGCATATAAAACGGCGGAACTCACCTATTTCATCGAAAACAGCGGCGCGTCTTTGGTGGTCTGCGATATGGTCAATCAAGCCGAGCTGACCGCTATCGCACACGCTCAGAATGCCAAGGTGGAAACACTGAACGGGGATGGCGGCAGCAGTCTGATGCGAAACGCACAGACCATGCCAACCCATTTCGAGACAGTGAACCGGGCTGAGGATGATCTGGCCGCATTCCTTTACACCTCGGGCACCACGGGGCGGTCCAAGGGGGCCATGCTGACACAGGCGAACCTACTGTCCAATGCAGAAACGCTGGTGCGGGAGTGGCAGTTCACCCGCGACGATGTGCTGTTGCACGCGCTGCCGATCTTCCACACCCACGGGTTGTTTGTGGCAACAAATGTGATCCTCTCCTCAGGTGGGTCAATGATTTTTCTGCCGAAATTTGATTTGGATGAGATGCTGCGCCTGATGCCGCAGGCAACGTCGATGATGGGCGTGCCGACGTTCTACACCCGCTTGCTGGGAGATGATCGATTCAATGGCGATCTGACCAGCCTTATGCGGCTGTTCATCTCGGGCTCAGCCCCTCTTCTGGCGGAAACCCATGAGCAGTTCGAGGCCCTCACAGGTCATCGCATTCTGGAACGCTATGGCATGACCGAGACCAATATGAACACCTCGAACCCTTATGACGGCGAACGCCGCGCGGGGACGGTCGGGTTTCCCCTACCGGAGGTCGAGTTGAAAGTGACCGATCCGGACAGCGGCGAGACCCTGCCGCAGGGTGAGATCGGCATGATCGAAGTGCGCGGCCCGAACGTGTTCAGCGGCTACTGGCAGATGCCTGAAAAAACCGCAGCCGAACTGCGCGAAGACGGGTTCTTCATCACCGGCGATCTGGGGCGGGTGGATGAGGATGGCTATGTCCATATCGTCGGGCGCGGCAAAGACCTGATCATCTCGGGCGGGTTCAACATCTATCCAAAAGAGCTTGAACTGCTGCTGGACGACCAGCCCGGCGTGCTGGAAAGTGCTGTGATCGGCGTACCGCACCCGGATTTCGGCGAGACGGTTTTGGGCATCATCGTGCCTTTGCCCGGCCAGTCGCCGGACCTGACCGCAATCATGGCCTCGGTTCAGAACGACCTCGCCCGGTTCAAACACCCGCGCGAGCTGATCCTGATGGACACCCTGCCGCGCAATACGATGGGCAAGGTGCAGAAAAACGCCTTGCGGGAACACTTCAAGGACAGGTTCAGCCAAAGATAGGTTTCAGAGGTACGCGTCCGTTTTGAGTCAGTAGCCAACACTGACGACCTTCGAACACCGCAACGGCTAGAGACCGACCATAACCCGCACCTGCATCCAGATTGATCCGGTTGCCGCAATGCTCGGCTGCATCAACCGGTGTATGACCATGTACGACCAACCAAGGGTGAGGTTCGGTTTCCATCAGAAATTCTCGCCGTATCCAGACCAAATCGTCTTCGGATTGTTGTTCGAGCGAAATGCCTGGGCGGATGCCTGCGTGGACGAACAGCAGTTCACCTTCCTGATGGTACAGCGGCAAGGTATTGATGAAATCAATATGCGCGGGCGGGACCGCCGCGCGAGCACGTTCATTGACCTGAAAGATGCGGTCATTATCGACGACTTCAACACCGTAGGAGGCCAACGTTTCTCGTCCGCCCAAACGCGGGTGCAACCAACTGAGCGTGATCGGCAGATGTTTGTCTGCGATCTCGCAATCCTGCACGAAACGGGCAAACATGCGGTCGTGGTTTCCCTTGACCATGATCCAGTTCCGACCCGCGCGTTGTCCGTCGATCAATAGGTCGAGCACAGCTTTGCTGTCAGGGCCGCGATCGACATAGTCACCGAGGAACACAACCCTTGCATCAGGCCCGCCATCTGCCTCAATGCGGGAAAGTGCTAACTGCAACATGCCCAACTGCCCGTGAATGTCACCAATGGCGTAGATCGGGGAAGTCATAGAAAACCCTTGTATAAACGAATACCCTGCGAGCTCTCTATAATTGAGAGCCTGTTAAAGAAAACACCCGCGCCTTGGGCGGCGCGGGCAAAGGATGTCTCAGAAACTCAACACACGCTAGGCGACGTCAAATTCCAGCGGTTTGATCTGGGTGAATAGACCCGTCTCGGCCAGCTTGGCGCGTGCTTCGGCCGGGACCGGCTCGTCCACATAGAGAAGCGCGATGGCCTCCCCACCCGCCTCGGACCGGCCGAGGGTAAAGTTCGCGATATTCACTTCGTTCTCGCCCATGGTCTGGCCCAGCGCACCGATGATGCCCGGCACATCTTCGTTGGTGGTGTAGAGCATATGTGCCCCGATTTCGGCATCGATATTGATGCCTTTGATCTGGATGAACCGCGGCTTGCCGTCGCTGAACACTGTGCCGCCGATGGAACGCTCGCGTTTTTCGGTCACCACGGTCACTTTGATGTAACCCTCGAACGCACCGGATTTGTCCTGATTGGTGGTCGAAATCTGGATACCACGCTCACGAGCGACAACGGGGGCCGAGACCATGTTCACCTCGGGGTTAAACTTCTTCATGATCCCCGCAACGACCGAGCAGTTCAGTGCTGCAAGGTTCATCTCGGCAGCGACCCCGTCATAGAGGATGTTGATCGCCTTGATCGGCTCATCGGTCATCTGGCCGATGAAGCTGCCCAAGTGACCTGCCAGCTTAATCCACGGCCCCATCACTTTGGCTTCTTCGGCGGTGACGCTGGGCATGTTCAGCGCGTTTTCCACAGCACCGGTCAGCAGATAGTTCGAGATCTGCTCGGCCACTTGCAGGGCCACGTTCTCCTGCGCTTCGGTCGTGGCCGCACCAAGGTGCGGGGTGCAAACCACGTTGGGCAGGTTGAACAGGGCGTTTTCCTTGGCAGGTTCTTCGCTGAACACGTCGAAGGCCGCGCCGGCGACATGACCCGATTGCAGCGCCTCCGCCAGTGCGTCTTCGTCAACCAGACCCCCACGGGCACAGTTGATGATGCGCACACCCTTCTTGGTCTTAGCGAGATTCTCACGGCTGAGGATATTGCGCGTCTGATCGGTCAGCGGCACGTGCAAAGTGATGAAATCGGCGCGCGCCAGTAATTCGTCCAGCTCGACCTTTTCCACACCCATTTGCGCGGCTTTCTCTTCGCCCAGATAGGGGTCATAGGCGACAACCTTCATCTTCAGGCCAAGCGCGCGCTCGCAGACAATACCGCCGATATTGCCCGCCCCGATCACGCCGAGGGTCTTGTTGGTCAGCTCAATCCCCATGAACTTGGACTTTTCCCATTTACCCGCATGTGTCGAGGTGCTGGCCTCAGGGATTTGCCGCGCCACGGCGAACATCATCGCAATCGCGTGCTCTGCCGTGGTTATCATGTTGCCGAACGGCGTGTTCATCACGATCACGCCCTTTTTCGAGGCCGCATCCTTATCGATATTGTCGGTTCCGATCCCGGCACGGCCGATCACTTTCAGTTTGTCGGCCTTCTCCAAAATAGTCGGTGTGACCTTGGTGGCCGAACGAATGGCAAGACCGTCATACTGACCGATCACCTCGGCCAGTTTGTCTTTGTCCTTGCCCAGATCGGGCATGAAATCCACGTCGATGCCGCGATCGCGGAAAATCTGCACGGCGGTTTCGCTGAGCTTGTCAGATACGAGTACTTTGGGGGCCATGTTCTCTGGTCCTTGAATTGTATGGAAGGTCCGGGCCTTGGACGGCCCGGTGAAAAGTCAGGCAGCCTCAGACTGCGCCGCAATCTCGGCCTCAAAAGCCCATGCCAGCCAAGGCAGCATCGCTTCGATGTTCGAAGTATCGACCGTACCGCCGCACCAGATACGCAAGCCCGCAGGGGCATCGCGATAAGCTCCGATGTCCAATGCGATGTTCTCGGCCTCAAGCCGTTTGGCCACGGCTTTCGCGAATGCTGCACCGTCTCGAATGCGGGCATCGGTGAACTTCAAGCACACGGATGTGTTCGAACGCATCGCCGCATCCTCGGCCAGGTTGGCAATCCAGCCATTCTGGTCGCAAAACGCATGCAGCGCACCAGCATTGGCATCGGCCCGGGCGATCAACCCCTGCAACCCGCCAACCGAGCGCGCCCAGTCCAGCGCGAACAGGTAATCCTCAACCGCCAGCATCGAGGGCGTGTTGATGGTCGCGCCGGTGAAAATCCCTTCGATCAACTTGCCGCCCTTGGTCAGGCGGAAAATCTTCGGCAGCGGCCAGGCCGGGGTGTAGCTTTCCAGCCGCTCGACTGCGCGCGGGCTTAGGATCAGCATCCCGTGGGCCGCTTCGCCGCCCAGCACTTTTTGCCAGCTGAAGGTGGTCACATCCAGCTTGTCCCAGGGCAGGTCCATCGCAAAGGCCGCCGAGGTCGCATCGCAGATCGTCAGACCCTGACGGTCATCGGCGATCCAGTCGCCGTTGGGTACTCGAACGCCCGAGGTTGTGCCGTTCCACGTAAACACCACGTCATTGGCGAAATCGACCGACGCAAGATCAACGATCTGACCATAATCCGCTGTCTTCACTTCTGCATCGATCTTCAACTGCTTGACCACGTCAGTCACCCAGCCCGCGCCAAAGCTTTCCCAGGCCAGCATCTCGACCTTGCGTTCACCCAGCAGCGACCAAAGCGCCATCTCAACCGCGCCGGTGTCCGAGGCGGGAACGATGCCGATCTTGTAGTTTGCCGGAATGCCCAGAATCTCACGCGTGCCTTCGATGGCCGCTTTCAGCTTATCCTTGCCAACAGCAGCCCGGTGCGAGCGTCCCAGCGCGGCATCGGCCAGTTTGGTCAGATCAAATGTGGGGGGTTTGGCGCAGGGGCCCGAGGAAAAACGCGGATTAGCCGGCCGCGTCGCCGGTTGTTCATTCGTCATCTGTATTACCCTTCCAGATACACGCCCCTCGTTGGGGAGGGGTGTCCCACGGGCAGAGCTATTGCCTGCTCAACCGCTCAGCAAGCGGAAAAGACCTCTCCGATGCTAAAAACGACATCGGAAATCGCGTATATCGGGAACACAGGTTTCCTATCGGCATCACGGGCCAAAGCGAACGGCCTCGCCCGTGTTCAGCGCCTGCTGCGCCGCCAGCCCCATGCGCACGGCCCATAGACCGTCGTGAAGTGAGACATCCGGAGCAGTACGCTGACCGCGCAACAGTTCCAAAAATCCCTGATGTTGATAGAAGGTCGAGCCATTGTGGTCCCCAGCCGCCAGCAACTTGGGGTCAACCGGGATGTCTTTTGACACAGGTCCTTTCGGATCACGCGGGCTGACAATCAGTTGTGGCACCGGGGGCTCACCCAAATGATCAGGCCAGAACCGACCCGGGCCGGGCACCAACGCCTCGATCTTGGCCTTGGGGCCAATGGCCGAGACCTCTTCCTGATAGCGTGAGCCTTCGGCGAACATGCACAGTTCCAGCATCGCCCGCGCCCCGTTGGCGAAATCGACCAGCACATAGCCGTGATCCAGAATATCCGGCGTCTCGCCGCCGTAGTCTTCGTCCAGATGGTTCACGGCCTGCCCGCCGCTTGCTGTTATCCGCACCGGATCCGAGCCGATGATCAGGCGCATCAGGTCGAAGAAGTGACAGCATTTTTCGACAAACGTTCCGCCCGTGTTGCGGTTGAACCGGTTCCAGTTGCCAACCTTGCCCAGAAACGGAAAACGATGCTCTCGGATCGTCAGCATCTGAACCCCGCCCGTCACACCCGCCTGATCAATCAAGGCGGCGATGGGCGGCATATAGCGATACTCCATCGCCACCCAGATCGGATGGGGGTAGTCCCGCTGCACCTGCTCAAGCCGCGCGGCATCCGCCGGGTTGGTAAATAAGGGTTTCTCGACCAGCAATGGCAGAGGGCGCGTTTCTGCAATCTCACAGATCTGGTCCACATGCAGATGGTTCGGGCTGGCAATGACAACGCAATCCAAATTCTCGACCGCCAACAGCTCTTGCACAGACGCCACAATGGCCGCATCGCGCGCAATGGTTTGCGCCGCTTGGGCCATATCCGGGTCGGGTTCATAGATCGCGGCAACGCGCGCGCCGTCCAACAGCGCTATGTTGTGCAGGTGCTCCTGCCCCATCATGCCGCATCCGATCAGCCCGTAGTGGATGGTCCGGGTCATGCGTTTTCCTTTTACTTCAGACGTTGGACATAAGTGGCTCGATCTGGATCGAACCATGTTTTTGAAAACTCGACGGGTTCCGCCTTTTCCGACCAGCTGAACCGCTCGATATACCCTACCGTTTCCCCGGCAGGTTTGGTGAAGGTTTCGGGCGTCCAGCCGGGCAGTTTCCCGACCGAAACCCTGTCTTCCGCCCGCGTGATCCAGAACCCAAGCTGGTGCTGATAATAACGATAGAGCGAGTCTGACAGCAGGCTTCGATCGATCCGACCGGCTGATTCGTCCAGCCAGATCTCCTCGACCGCGATGATTGTGTCATTCAGATAGCGCATCCGGCGCACGCGCGAGCCGCGCTGCGAGGTTCCGAATTCCGGCAGATCGACAGGCTTGTCGACCTGATCAACCGACAGGATATCGGCGCGAGGCAAACCGCCCCCGTCTGGCAGCTCGAGCCGGAACATCGCATAGACACTGTTCTGCGTTCCGGTCTCGCGCACGTAATTGCCCGAGCCCTGAATGCGCTCCAACATCCCTTTTTTCTCAAGCTCAGCCAGCGATTTTCGCAACGTCCCGACCGAAACTTTGAGCTCGGCCGCCATGTCCCGTTCCGGTGGCAAACGCTCGCCATCAATCATGCGACCTGCCGCGATTTCGCGGATCAGCAGCTCTGCGATCTGAACATAGATCGGCAAGGCATTGGGGTTTCGGTTGGTCGTGGTCACTTGCGCGCGCTTCACTGGGTCGCAGGAAAAATTGATACACTATTGATCTACATCAATGTGCTTGCTACGCAAGAGGAAAGTCAAAGATGTACGGAGTGTGAATCAAATGACCATCGTCCCCATCACATCCCCCGATCTGGATGCGGCCGAGGTTTCCTGGTTTGCAGCACTTTGCTCGGATGACTACCAGTTTCTTGGCGTACCTGACGGCAATCTACGTTCGAGCTGGGATCATTGTTCCGGCATCGTCAAAGAGGCCGAAGCGCAGGGGTTCCGCAACATCCTATGCCCCTCGTCCTATCAGGTCGGTCAGGACACGCTGAGTTTCGTCGCCGGCTGCGCCCCGATCACCGAAAAGATCAACCTGCTGGCCGCCGTGCGTTGTGGCGAGATGCAGCCCATCATGCTGGCCCGTACCATTGCGACGCTGGATCACATGCTGAAGGGGCGGCTGACGGTCAACATCATCTCATCTGATTTCCCAGGTGAAAAAGCCGATAGTGCCTTCCGCTATCAACGCTCGCGCGAGGTGGTTGAGATTTTGAAACAGGCCTGGACGCAGGATGAGATCAATCATGCGGGCGAAGTCTACAATTTCTCAAGGCTGACTACTGACCCGGCAAAACCGTACCAGACCGGCGGTCCGCTTCTGTATTTCGGTGGCTACTCTCCGTCCGCTCTGGACCTTTGCGGTGAGCATTGCGATGTCTACCTGATGTGGCCCGAAACCAAGGACCAGCTAGCCGAGCGTATGAAGGCCGTTCACGCCGTGGCCGAGAATTACAACCGCACGTTGGATTACGGCCTGCGCGTCCACATGATTGTGCGCGATACCGAGGCCGAGGCGCAGGAATACGCGGATTACATCGTTTCGAGACTTGATGATGAATATGGCCGCGCGATCCGTGAACGGGCGCTGGATTCCACCTCGCTGGGCGTGGCGCATCAGGCCAAGAACCGCGATCTGGCGGATGAATACGGCTATGTCGAGCCGGGTCTGTGGACGGGCGTGGGCCGGGCACGTTCCGGCTGTGGCGCGGCTCTGGTGGGCTCGACCGATCAGGTGATGAGCAAGATCGAAGAATACCAGAAGATGGGTATCCGCGCTTTCATCTTCTCAGGTTATCCACACATGGATGAGGCCAAGCATTTTGGCGCCCGCGTGATGCCCAACCTGAAAACCTGCTCGCTGCCCGAAGCCTATGGGCGCGTGCCTGCAACATCCCCGGCGACCCCGCTGGGCAATGGAGTTCGTCGCTGATGCAACGTGTGAAACTATCCGACACGCTGGAAATGAGCCGCCTTGTCTATGGCATGTGGCGGCTGGGCGATGACAGCGATACGTCCGTGGGTCATGTCGAGGCTAAGATTCAATCTTGTCTGGATCAGGGCATCACCACCTTTGATCAGGCTGACATCTATGGCGGCTACGCTGCTGAGGCTGTTCTGGGCAATGCCTTGCGCGCCAATCCCAGCCTGCGCAAACAGATGGAAATCGTCACCAAATGTGACATCGTGGCGCCGATGGGCCGGTATTCGGACGCCAAGGTCAAATACTACGACACCTCGCGCGACCATATCCTGAAGTCCGTCGATACGTCTTTGTCGGAGATGGCGATTGACCATATCGACCTGCTGCTGATCCACCGCCCCGACCCGTTCATGGACCACTATGAGACCGGCGCCGCGCTAGATGAAGTTGTTGCCGGCGGCAAGGTTGGCGCGGTTGGGGTGTCGAACTTCCGCCCCTGGGACTGGTCGCTGCTGCAATCAGCGATGAAGACGCAGCTGGTCACTAACCAGATCGAAATTTCCCTCGGTGAGATCAGCCCTTTCACGAATGGCGATCTGGCCTTTCACCAGCAGCATGGGCAACCAATCATGGCATGGTCACCGCTAGGGGGCGGCCTTTTGATGGCCGGAAACCCGCCGGTGGGCGTTGTCGCGGACGAAATCGCAGCCGAGTCTGGCGTGGATCGCGCCGCTGTCGCGGTGGCGTTCCTGTTGGCTCACCCCGCGAACATCCTGCCGGTTATGGGCACAAATAACCTGAACCGCATCAAAACCATCTCGGACGCTCTGAAAGTCAAACTGGATCGTGAAAGCTGGTATCGCCTCTATGAGGTGGCATTGGGGCATGAGGTACCATGATGAATGCAATCTCAAAGGACATGACCCACACCTTCGTTCCACATAAGGACGACACCCGCACCCTGCGCGATGCGTTTGGGCGGTTTGCCACAGGCGTCACTATCGTAACCTGCAACAGCACCGATGGCCCGGTGTGCATCACCGCCAATAGCTTTTCGTCACTATCGCTGGACCCACCGCTGATCATGTGGGCAGGCGATCGCAACTCGCGGCGTTTTCCCTATTTTCACAAAGCCCGCCATTTCACCGTACATGTGCTATCGTCCGAACAGGCAGAGCTGTGCTTTGGGTGCTCCAAAGACGCCCACGCCCTGCGTGAGATCGAACATGAGCGCTGCGAGAATGGTACGCCGCTGCTGTCGGATTGCCTGGCGCGGTTTGAATGCGAACAACATGCCTATCACGATGCGGGCGATCATGTGATCGTGGTGGGCAAAGTCCTGAAGGCCAGCATGAGCGATGGAGACGCGCTGACCTTCTATGCCGGGAAACTCGGCCAATTCGCGCAACACTAAGCGCGATCTGACGACCGCAGGAGAAACCTGCGGCTGCACAAGGGAGGATCCGCATGGGCGGACTGGCATCGGTGCTTGCGCCGATTGCATTCGTGAACGAAACCGCGCTGCGCCTGGGCCGCGCGGTTGGCGTCGTTGCGATTGCATTGATGGTGATCGCGATCCTGATTCAGGTGTTCTTTCGATACGTGCTGGGCAATGCTCTGCCCTGGCCGGATGAAGCCGCGCGATTCTGTATGTTGTGGATGACCGGCCTGATGGCCCCCACCGCCTTTCGGCGCGGTGGCTTTGTAGCCATCGACATGGTGCCATTGATGCTGCCGCGCGTTGTCGGGCAGGTGCTGACCCTGTTCCTGCTGGTGGTCTCACTGGCGGTGTTGCTGGTCGCCGTTAATATCGGATGGTCCGAGGTCACCGGATTTGGCGGCAAATTCGCAACTGCTGCTTTGTACCTGCCCACCTCCCTCGGGTTCGACGAATGGTATCGCATCCCGCGCAGCTGGATGATGGCCTCACTGCTGGTGGGGATCATCCTGCTGATTTCTGTAAATATCGAGCTGGTCCTGCGTTCAGTCGTGACCCTCATGGGTGGCGGACATCTGTTGCCTGAAATTCCTGATGCGCCAGCGGGGGCTGAATAAATGCTGATCTGGTTCCTGCCCACTTTCCTGGTTTTCCTCATCATCGGCCTGCCGGTCTTCTTCGCCTTGCTGGCCGCACCTGGCATCCTGCTTTGGCTAAACGGCCAAACAAACGACATCACGCTGTTGTATCGCAATGTCTACAATGGCATGGACAGCTTTCCGCTGATGGCGATCCCCTTCTTTATGCTGGCCGGAGAGTTGATGAACCGCGGCGGCATTACCATCCGCTTGGTCGAGTTCAGCCAGGCGCTGATGGGCCACCTGCGCGGCGGTCTGGCACATGTGAACGTGCTGAGTTCGATCCTCTTCGCAGGCCTCTCGGGGTCGGCGGTGGCTGATACCTCGGCCCTTGGGTCGATGCTGATCCCGGCGATGGAAAAACAGGGCTACACCCGCAAATTCGCCGCAGCAATTACAGCGGCGAGTTCTGTGATCGGCCCGATCATCCCGCCCTCGGGCATCATGATCATCTACGCCTATGTCATGGGCGAAAGCGTCGCGGCACTGTTCCTGGCTGGTATTGTGCCGGGCGTGATGGTCGGCGTCGGCCTGATGCTGATGATCAAATTCATGGCCGACAAGTATGACTTCCCCGTCGCCAGCCGCAAATACACCTGGGGTGAACGGCGCCAGGCCAGCCTCAAAGCGTTTTTCCCGCTGCTGACTCCGGTGATCATTCTGGGCGGAATTCTGGGCGGTATCTTCACACCGACCGAGGCCGCCGCCGTGGCTGTAGGATATGCCTTCATCATCGGCTTTTTTGTCCTGCGCACACTAACGTTGAAAGAGGTGCCCGAGATTCTCAGCAATGCCGGTCTGACCTCGGCCGTTGTGCTGCTGCTGGTTGGTGCCGCGATGGCGTTCAAAACCGTTGTCAGCCTCAGCCACGCGCCGGAACAATTGGCTTCGCTGATCCTCAGCCTGTCGGAGAATCCGCTGATCCTGCTGTTCCTGATCAACCTACTTCTGTTTGTCGTCGGCATGTTCTTGGATGCGGGACCGGCGATCATCATCCTCGGCCCAATCCTTGGCCCCATCTTCACCAGCCTTGGGGTCGATCCGATCCATTTCGCTATCATCATGAGCGTCAATCTGACGGTTGGCCTGGCCACGCCGCCCATGGGGCTGGTGTTGTTCGTGGCCGCTGCCGTATCGCGCGAGAAGGTCGAGACCATCGCCAAGGCCATTCTGCCGTTCCTGGCCGTTGAAATCATCGTGATCTTTCTGATCACCTATATCCCCGCAATATCCATGACGATCCCGAGGATAACGGGATTTGCAAACTAACTGAGATCCATAGGGAGGAAACGCATGCTCAGAAACTTCATCAAAACCGCAGCGGTGGCCACGTCACTGGTGGCGGCATCTGCCATAGCGGCAACCGCAGCCGATTACACGTTGCGCGCCACGGCCAACTCGAACGAAAACGATGAGGACTATGACGGTCTGATCGTCTTCAAGAACTATGTCGAGGCCGCGTCAAACGGCGCCATCGAGGTGGAACTGTTCATTGGCACGCAGCTATGTTCGAACGGTGCGGAATGCCTGCAAGGTGTGGCTGATGGCACCATTGATATCTACATCTCAACTTCGGGCGGCGCGTCCGGCATCTTTCCTTACGTGCAGGTTCTGGACCTGCCGTATTTGATGGCCGATGACCGCATTGCGGAACATGTCCTGTCCGGCGACTTCACCCGTACCATGCGTGACATGGCGCTGGAGGATTCCGGCGGCGCGATCCGTCTGATGACCATCGGCAACACCGGCGGCTGGCGCAACTTTGCGAACACGCAACGGCGCATCGCTGAACCTGCCGATATGGACGGTCTGAAAATCCGCACCGTGGTCGCCGACCTGCCGCAGGAACTGGTCAAGGCACTGGGTGCATCGCCCACCCCGATCCCGTGGCCTGAACTGTTCACCAGCTTCCAGACTGGCGTTGTTGAGGGTTCCAAAAATGGCATCACAGACATCATGGGCATGAAATTCCCGGATGCGGGCCTGCAATATGTCACGCTGGACGGCCACGCCTATATGGGCGCGCTTTGGTGGATGAACAATGCGAAGTTCCAGGAGATGCCCGAGGACATGCGCCGCGTCGTCGTTGACGGTTTCTATGCGTTGCAACAGGCCACTTTTGCCTCGCCCAAGCGCAAGTCGATTCAAGCCTATGAAGACTTCGTCGCCGGTGGCGGTGACCTCTATGTTCTGACACCTGATCAGAAGGCCGCGTTCAAAGAAGCCGCTACTCCGGTTTATGACTGGTTCCAGTCCAACGTTACCCGCGGTGATGAGATCTTTGTTGCGCTGACCGATGCAGTTACAGCGGCTGAGGCCGACGTAAATGCCTCACGCGACGCTGACCTGAACTAAGACAATGGGTCGGGCCCAGAAGGCCCGGCCCTCACCGAAACGGGTACATCCAACCCTTGTAGTCATTCACCAGAACATGCGCCTTTTCGATTTGCTCCGGCGACATTTTCTTGACCACTTCCTCAAGGCTGATCGCCGCGTCGGGGTCGCCGCCAATGGCGCTGAGCGTGTACCACATATAGGCCCGCACCAGATCGGGCGCGGGCATGCCCAGACCAAGCTCATAATACCAGCCAACACCCGATTGCGCCCCCGGATGCCCCTTCATCGAGGCGCGCAGATACCATTCGAACGCGCGTTCATAGTCTTGTTCGACACCCAGCCCCAACCCGTACATCACGCCGATCAATTCCTCGGCCTCGGCATTGCCCGACCGAGCCGCTGGCAACAGCTCCTCACGCGCGGCCTCAAACTCCCCAGCCTCCATCATGTCGCGCGCCTGTTCCAGTTCGGCCAACGCCGGGGACGCGCACAGGCAAAGGGCATATACAAACTGACGCACGGGGCTGCTTTCCTTCTGGCCGGGGCTGCAGCGGCACAAGATTTGCCGCGTCCGCTGACGGATGCTGATTTCATCCCCTTTGATATGGAACAGGCCGCTATTGGTCATCAACTGTTTTATGATCCGATTCTGTCGGGCAACCAGAACATCTCTTGCGCCCATTGCCATCACCCGGATTTCGGCACCTCGGATGGGCTATCTTTAGGCATTGGCGAAGGTGGTGAGGGTCTGGGCCCCGATCGCACACCCGGCACTGGGATCGATAGAATCCGCAAACGTATTCCGCGTAATTCGCCGGGGCTTTGGAACCTCGGCGCTAAGGACATCCACACAGTGTTTCACGATGGTCGCCTGAGCATATCGGATGTCTATGGCAACGGCTTCAATTCACCCGCGCAGGAATGGTTGCCCGAAGGGTTGAATTCATTACTCGCCGCGCAGGCGCTGTTTCCCTTGACGTCGCAATTCGAGATGGCTGGGAATGTCGGCGAAAATCAGGTGACCGGAGCGGTGGCCGACCGGATCGATCTGGGCTGGCCCATTCTGGCCAAACGCGTCCGCACCAATCCGCGTTACGGACCGGCTATGATTAAGGCATTCGACGAAGTCGAAAATACCGAAGACATCACGATCACACAGATTGCAAATGCTCTGGCCGCGTTCATGGCCATCGAATGGCGCAGCACCGACAGCCCGTTTGATCAGTACCTGGCGGGTGATGCCACGGCGCTCACGGACGCTCAGAAAGACGGTATGAGCCTGTTCTATGGCAAGGCCAATTGCGCGAGCTGCCATTCCGGCCCTTTCATGACGGATCAGCAATTTCACGCTTTGGGCCTGCCTCCCTTTGGCCCTGGACGAACTCGCCAATGGGACCCATACGCCCGCGACGTGGGCCGCATGGGCGAAAGCAATCGGATCGAGGACGCCTATCGCTTCCGCACCCCCATGCTGCGTAACGTCGCGCTGACCGCGCCCTATGGCCATAACGGGGCCTTCCCCGATCTGGACACGATGATCCGCCACCATTTGAACCCGCAGGCCAGCCTTTCGAATTGGACACCGGATTCGGCGGCCCTGCCCGCGGTCCCGTGGCTGCAAAAAGCGGATTTTGTCGTCTGGCAAGACCGGTTCGAAATGCAGCGGGTGCGCAACACAATCGACATTTCCCCGGTGGTTCTTACCGACACGGAAATCAACGCACTCATTGCGTTCCTGAACGCCCTAACAGGCACGAACGTGGACACACCGCCTTTTGGTGTGCCCAAAGATTTCAAGCCGTAAAGTGCCCCCCTTGGGGGGAGTTACTCTGCGGCGTCTTGGTATTCGGTCATGGGTGGGCATGTGCAGATGAGGTTTCGGTCGCCGTATGCGTTGTCGACGCGGTTGACGGGGGACCAGTATTTGTCGACACCCATCGAGCCTGGAGGGAAGCAGGCCTGTTCGCGGGTGTAGGGCCGATCCCAGTCGCCGACCAGATCGCGCACCGTGTGGGGGGCGTTTTTCAGCGGGTTGTTTTCCGCGTCGATGGTGCCGTCGATGATGTCCTGCGCTTCCGAACGGATCGAGAGCATGGCGTCGCAGAAGCGGTCCAGCTCGGCCTTGGGCTCCGATTCCGTGGGCTCTACCATCAGGGTGCCTGCCACCGGCCAGCTCATCGTCGGCGCGTGGAAACCTGAATCGATCAAGCGCTTGGCCACATCGTCGACGGTGACATGCGCCTCGGCGTCCAAGGGGCGGGTGTCGAGGATGCATTCATGCGCCACACGACCGGTCTCGGAGGTGTAGAGGATGGGATAGGCATCCTGCAGACGCGCGGCGATATAGTTGGCGTTCAGGATCGCCACTTTGGTCGCTTGCGTCAGACCCGCGCCGCCCATCAGCAGCACATAGGCCCATGAGACCGGCAGAATGGACGGAGACCCAAAGGGCGCGGCCGAGACCGGACCCACGGCGGTGCCATATTCCGGATGGCCCGGCAGGTGTTCGGTCAGATGCGCCTTGACGCCGATCGGACCCATGCCGGGTCCACCGCCGCCATGGGGGATGCAGAAGGTCTTGTGCAGGTTCAGGTGGCTGACGTCACCGCCGATGTCTCCGGGACGCGACAGGCCCACCATGGCATTCATGTTGGCCCCGTCGATATAGACCTGACCGCCATGATCATGGGTGATCTGGCAGACCTCCTGCACGGTGGTCTCGAACACGCCATGGGTCGAGGGGTAGGTGATCATGCAGCCGGCCAGATGATCGGAATGCTTCTCGGCCTTGGCGCGGAAGTCGTTCAGATCGATATTGCCATTCTCATCCGCCAGAACCGGCACAACCTGCCAGCCGACCATCTGGGCCGAAGCCGGGTTGGTGCCATGCGCCGAGGTTGGGATCAGGCAGACGTTCCGCTGACCCTCGCCACGGGCGAAGTGATAATTGCGGATGGTCAAGAGACCCGCATATTCCCCCTGTGCGCCCGAGTTGGGCTGCTGCGAGATCGCGTCATAGCCGGTGATCTGGCACAGCTTGTCGTTCAGATCGGCAATCATCTCGTGATAGCCCTGCGCCTGATCTTGCGGCACAAACGGGTGCAGATTGCCGAACTCGGGCCAGGTGACCGGGATCATCTCGATCGTGGCGTTCAGCTTCATGGTGCACGAGCCCAGCGGGATCATCGCCCGGTCCAGCGCCAGGTCGCGGTCGGCCAGACGGCGCATATAGCGGGTGATCTCGGCCTCGGCCCGGTTCTGGTGGAAGATCGGGTGGGTCAGGTATGCGCTTTCGCGCAGGGCGTAATCGGGCAGACGGTAATCGACATTTGCGCTGTCATCCTGACGGTCGATGCCGAAGGCGCCCCAGACGGCCTCGATGGTCTCGGGCCGGGTCTGTTCGTCCAGGCTTATGCCAACCTTGGTCTCGCCCACCTTGCGCAGGTTCACACCGCGCGCGACGGCGGCCTCCATCACTGTTGTCTGCAGGGGACCGACCTCAACCGTGATCGTATCGAAGAACACTTCCGGTTCCACGGCAAAGCCCGCCTCTTCCAGACCGGCCGCCAGACGCGAGGTCTTGCGGTGTACCGATTGCGCGATGGCCTTGATGCCATCAGGGCCGTGATAGACCGCATACATCGAGGCAATCACCGCCAGCAGCGCCTGCGCGGTGCAGACATTCGAGTTCGCCTTCTCACGCCGGATATGCTGTTCGCGGGTTTGCAGCGACAAGCGGTAGGCCTTGTTGCCGCGGCTGTCGATCGACACACCGATGATCCGGCCCGGCATCGAGCGCTTCAGCTTGTCGGTGGTCGCCATATAAGCCGCGTGCGGGCCACCATAGCCCATCGGCACACCAAAGCGCTGGGTCGAGCCGATGGCGATATCCGCGCCCATCTCACCAGGGGATTTCAGCAGGGCCAGCGACAGGATGTCGGCGGCGACAATGGCGATGGCTTTGTGCTCATGCAGCGCGGCGATTTCCGATGTGAAGTCGCGCACGTGGCCATGGGTGCCCGGGTACTGGAAGATCGCGCCAAAGACGGCTCCTGCGTCCAGCGTGTCGGGATCGGCGACCTGCACGTCGATGCCCAGAGGCTCGGCCCGCGTTTTGATCACCGCGATGGTCTGCGGGTGGCAGTTCTTGTCGACAAAGAAGGCCGCGTTATTGGCTTTCGAACGCCCGCCGCGCTTGGCCATCGCCATGGCTTCGGCCGCCGCTGTGGCTTCGTCCAGCAAGGAGGCATTGGCCACATCGAGCCCGGTCAGATCGCTGACCATGGTCTGGAAGTTCAAAAGCGCCTCAAGACGGCCCTGGCTGATCTCGGGCTGATAGGGCGTATAGGCGGTGTACCAGGCCGGGTTTTCCAGAATGTTGCGCAGGATCGGCGCCGGCGTTGTGGTGCCGTAATAGCCCTGACCGATCAGCGAGGTCAGAACGGTGTTCTTGCTCGCCACCTCTTTCATGTGGAACAGCGCGTCACGTTCCGTCATCGCCGGACCCCAGTCCAGCGGCTCTTTCTGCCGGATCGCGGGCGGGACGGTGGCGTCGATCAGCTGGTCCAGCGTCTTGAAGCCGATCACCTTGAGCATGTCGCGCATCTCGGTCGGGCTGGGCCCGATATGGCGGCGGTTGGCGAAGTCATAGGCTTCGTAATCGGTCAGTTTGAAGGCCATCTGTGCGCTCCTCAAGGATAAGTCAGGTCGGGCGGAGACCGCGCAGGCCTCCGATACATCACGAGCCGGTTCGGCCCAAATGGGCGGAGCCCCGTGCAGGGCTCCGGTCTGGATCAGCCGATGAAGTCCTTGTAGCCGGCCTCATCCATCAGATCTTCCAGCTGCGACGCGTCGGTGATCTTGATCTTGTAGATCCAGGCCTCACCTTCGGGGTCTTCGTTCAGCGCGCCGGGATTGTCGGCCAGCGCCTCGTTGACCTCGGTGATCTCGCCATCAACCGGGGCATAGAGCTCGGACGCTGCTTTGACGGATTCGATCACGCCGATCTCACCATCCTTTTCGAACTCATCGCCCACTTCCTGCTGCTCAACAAAGACCACTTCGCCCAGCTGTTCAGCCGCGTGTTTGGTGATGCCCAGCGTGGCGGTGTCGCCCTCGACCATCAGCCATTCATGCTCTTCGGAATAATAGGTTGCCATGTCTCTCTCTCCTGGCTTCAACGCTTGTAATTCTGTGTGACAAAGGGCAGCGCCACAATCTGCGCCGGTTGCGCCTTGCCCCGGATGATCAGATTGACCTTTTCGCCCGGCTCACCATGGCCTGCGGACACGTAGCCCATCGCAACCGGGCCACCCACCGTGGGGCCAAAGCTGCCCGAGGTGATCCGACCGATGGTGTTGCCACTGCTGCACTGGATCTCGACACCCTGACGCGCCGGGGCGCGGCCATCGGGTTTGATGCCCACCAGCTTGCGCGCGGCACCCTCGGCCAGTTCTTTCTGCACGCGATCGGCACCCGGGAAGCCGCCCTCTTCCTTGCGGCGCTTCTGAATGGCCCAGCCAAGGCTGGCTTCAATCGGCGAGGTGCTCTGGTCAATGTCATTGCCATAGAGGCACAGACCCGCCTCAAGCCGCAGGCTGTCGCGCGCGCCCAGACCGGCCGGCTCACAATCCTCATGCGCCAGAAACGCCTTGGTGATCTCAATGGCCTTGTCCTCGGGGATCGAGATCTCATACCCGTCCTCACCGGTATAACCCAGCCGCGAGATACGGCATTCGACGCCGTTGATATCCGCCAGGGTGGTTTCCATGAACTTCAGGTCGCGGGCGGCGGGGCAAAGCTCACCCACCACGTCTTCGGCCTTGGGACCCTGCACCGCCACCAGCGCCCGGTCGAAGATCTCGGTCACTTCAACGCCGTCCAGGTTCGCCTGCATATGTGGAATGTCCTGATGCCGCAGCGCCGCGTTCACCACCACAAAATAATGATCCCCCGCGTTCGACACGATCAGGTCATCCATGATCCCACCGTCTTCGTTGGTAAAGAACCCGTACCGCGCCTTGCCTTCCTTCAGCGTCGCATAAGCCTGCGGGCACAAAGCTTCCAGCTTCTCCCCCACATTCTCACCCCGCAAAATCACCTGACCCATATGAGACACATCAAACACCGCCGCCTTCTCACGACACTGCTTATGCTCCCCCATAATCCCCAACGGATACTGAACAGGCATCTCCCAACCCGCAAAATCAACCATCTTTCCACCCAACTCAACATGAAGAGAGTACAAGGGAGTGCGTTTCGGGGAAGTCATGGCGGGTACTGCCTTTCGTCTCTAATGGTCGCAACGCATGCGCATCAGTCTGCCGCAAGCAGCAAAATTTGCAACGATTCAGCCCCGGATTCTAACTGCGGGGCTTTGCTGCGGCAAACCTGTATACGGGCGTATGCATCAATAATGTTCCTATAGGAAACTTTTTTCCGTTAGGCAACACTCGTTGCAATAGACCCTGCGCTTCACCGAAATTAATCAAAGGCGCGAACCCCGCCAAAGGGACTTACCCTGGGGTCAATACGCTGAGAACTCTGGATATTCCATGTCTTCTATTCAGATTACCCAGCCAAGGCTCTTACAGCATGTTCCAACACGCAAAGACCAGCGACTAGGTCATCCTCGGCCGTATCCTCGGCGAAATCATGGCTGATTCCATTGATCGAGGGCACAAATAGCATCGCAACTGGCATCAGGCGGGCGACATTGGTGGCGTCATGCAGCGCACCCGATGGCATTCCGCGCCAGTTGTCGGGCGAGACCTGTTGCGCACCACGCTCCAGCGCCGCGCGCAGGGTCGAGTCCATGGCCACCGGCTCCAGCCCCAGCATTGGGCCGTAACTGAGGGTCATGCCAAGCTCGTCGGCGACCTGCTGCGCGGTGGATCGAATGATCTCCTCCATGCGGATCAGCCGGTCCCCATCGCCATCGCGCCATTGCATCGAGAACCGTACACGCCCCGGCACGATGGAGGATGCATTGGGATGCAATTCGACGCGACCGATAGTCCATACGGTCTGAGGGGTCACCACGTTACGGAAGCGGTTATTTAATCGCGCGTTAAACAAAGACAAGGCCTGAAACGCATCGCGCCGCAAATGCATCGGCGTGGTACCCGCATGGTTCTGTTGCCCCTCAAACGTGATCGACATATCCCGGATTCCGACAATATCGGTGACAACGCCGATTTGCTGCCCCGCTGCGTCCAGCGCGGGGCCTTGTTCGATATGCATCTCGATGAAACCGCGGAACCGGGATGGTTCGACAAAGCCTTGTGTCAGGTCAGCCATCGCAGATCGGGCCGCGCCAAAGGGAACTCCAGAGCCGTCGGTCAGCTGATCGGCCTGTTCCAGCGGCAGCCCACCTGACCAAACCGCCGATCCAGTGGTCACGCCAAAGCGACCCTCTTCATCTTGAAAACTGACAACCGAGATCGGTTGATCGCTGGCCCGTGCAATCTCGAGCGCGGCAATCACGCCCAGCGCCCCGTCCAGCCAGCCGCCTTCTGGCTGGCTGTCGGAATGTGATCCCATCAGCAAGGAAGTGCATGGGGCAAGTCCAAACAGGTTCCCAACCGGATCAAAATGCGGCTCCAGCCCCGCTTCGGTCATACGGCCCGCCAGCCATTGCCGTGCGGCAATGTCCGCTGGGGAATAGGCCGGACGTACGACACCTTTGCCAACACCCGACACCCCGAATTCGCGCAGCTTGTGCAGATCGGTCAGAAAACGATTTGGATCGATGCTCATAGGTCCTCCAGACACATAGTCGCGGCAACCATAGCCAGAACACAAAAAGCTGTAAGGATTTTTTGCCACCAACGGGAAACCCCTCTGGCCCCGGCCCGGAACCTGCCCTAAGACATCCGCATAAGAGGGACCGACATGTCACATATTACATTGGTGCGGCACGGGCAGGCCAACACGGCGGCGCGCGACGAGGCAAACTATGACAAGCTGAGCGATTTGGGGCATCAGCAGGCCCGTTGGCTGGGTGCGCATCTGCGCGACACGCGCAGCCATTATCCCCGCGTCTATTGCGGAACGCTGACCCGGCACGCCGAAACAGCGGCGAGCATGGAGTTAACCGACCCGATCCGTGACCCGCGGTTGAATGAGATCGAGTACTTCACTCTCGCGCAATTGTTCGAGGATCAGCATGGCGTTGCCATCCCCACGGATCGCGAAGGCTTTGTCGAACACCTGCCCAAGACGTTTGCCGCCTGGGCCAATGGCGAGATCGAGAACACGCCCGAGACCTTTGGACAATTCGAAACCCGTGTCCGCGATGCGCTGCGGGACATAGGGACAGAAGGTGGGCCCGCCATCGTCGTCACCTCGGGCGGGTTGATTTCGATGGTGGTGCGGCAGGCAATGGGTCTGGATATCCCTTCGATGGCACGCGTCGCCCTTGCCATCATGAACACGTCAATGCATCGTCTGCATCCGATTGGCGCACATCTCAGCCCGGTTCTGTTTAACGCCGTCCCGCATTTGGAAACGCCCGATCGGCAATTCGCACAGACGCATCTGTAAGGAGACCCCTATGCAGCTTTACTACGCCCCTCGCACCATCTCGGTTGCCGTTGCCATCGCTCTGGAAGAGGCGGGACTGGACTATGAGGCCATCAAGCTGGATTTCGCCGGGGGCGAGCAGGCGAAACCGGCCTACAAACAGATCAACCCAAAGGGTCGGGTCCCGGCGCTGGTGGTCGACGGGGGCATTCTGACCGAGACCGGCGCGTTGCTGGAATTCATCGCCGCCAAAGCGCCTGAGGTCGGGCTGGTGCCTGCCGATCCGATGCTGGCAGCCCGGATGCGCGAGGTGATGTTCTATCTCGCCTCGACCATGCATGTGAACCATGCCCACAAGCAGCGTGGCCATCGCTGGGCGGATAAGGAAGCCAGCTGGAAGGATATGACGGCGAAGGTCGCGGAGACAATGACTGCGTCTTGTGACTACATCTCAGCCAACGGGCTGCGCGGGCCTTTTGTGCTGGGTGAAGCGGTCTCGCTGGCGGATGCGTACCTTTACGTGGTGTGCAGCTGGCTTGAGGGCGACGGGGTAGATGTTTCGGCCTTTCCCAAAATCGTCGCTTTCCGTGATGCGATGGAGGCGCGGGGGTCGGTTCAGGCCGTGCGTGCCGCCGGAATGCTCTGAGCAAAGGAAACTGCATGACACATCTGTGGGTCCGGGCAGAACAGCGCCCGAACGAGGAACGGGTCGGTCTGACCCCCGAAGGCGCCGCCGCGCTGATCGGAGCGGGTATCCGCGTGACAGTCGAAGAAAGCTCGGTCCGCGCTATTCCGATTGATGGGTACAAAGACGCAGGCTGCGAGATCGCGGTCGAGAATTCCTGGCCCGAAGCCCCATTGGATGCAATCATCTTTGGCCTCAAGGAATTGCCCGAAGATGGCTCGCCCCTGCCCCATCGCCACATCATGTTCGGCCATGCCTATAAGGGTCAGCATTCGGGGCGCGCGTTGTTGCAGCGATTCAAGGCCGGGGGCGGCACGCTTTATGATCTGGAATATCTGGTCGATGAAGATTGTCGCCGGGTGGCCGCCTTCGGATACTGGGCCGGATACGCCGGGGCGGCTGTCACCCTGAAAACTTGGGCCGCGCAACAACGCGGCGAAGAATGTCCGCCAGTCGGCGTCTATTCGAACAAAGATGCGCTGAACGCCGAACTGCTGGCGGAACTCGACGCTACGGAGACCACCCGCCCCCGCGCCATCGTCATCGGCGCTCTTGGCCGCGTGGGCACCGGGTCAGCAGACCTGTGCGAAGCGATGGGCGTCAGCGTCACCAAATGGGACATGGCTGAAACCACCAGCGGAGGGCCATTCCCGGAAATCCTCGACCATGACCTGTTCCTGAACTGTATCTTCGCGCGCCCCGGCACGCCGGTCTTTGTTCCGCGCGAGGCGCTGACCGCGCCGCGCAACCTGACCGCCATCGGCGACGTGGCCTGCGACCCGGACAGCGATTACAATCCGGTGCCCGTCTATGACCGAGCGACCACGTGGGACGCCCCCGCCCTGCGAATCGCCACCGAACCAGTGATGGACGTGATGGCCATCGACAACCTGCCCTCGATGCTGCCCGTCGAAAGCTCGCAAGATTACGCCGCGCAATTGCTACCCTCTCTGCTGACGCTGACCGATCTGGACAACGGCGTCTGGGGTCGGGCAGAAGCAACCTACAAAACTCATATCGAAGGACTCTGAGCGATGACGATTCACTGGTGTGGCACCGGCCTGTCGGCCATCCCCGGCCTGCGCCGCCTGATCGAAGGCGGTCAAAAGGTCACTGTCTGGAACCGGACCGTCGACAAAGCCCGCGCCGAAGTCGGAGACCTGACCAACGACATCCACGCCTTCGACATCAACACTCTGGGGGCAGTGCTGGAGAAAGGCGACGTGATCGTCTCGATGCTGCCGGGCGACTGGCACGTGCCGCTGGCGGAGCTGGCGATCTCGAAAGAGGCGAACTTCGTCTCCTCCTCCTACATAGCGCCCGAGATGCGCGCGCTGGACGACAAGGCACGCGACGCCGGTGTGGCGCTGGTCAATGAGGTCGGGCTGGACCCGGGCATCGACCACCTGATGGCGCATGCTTTGGTGGCCGACTACCGCGCCTCGGACGCGTTCGATGCGCAAAACCACCTCAGCTTCATCTCGTATTGCGGCGGTATCCCGAAGAACCCGAACCCGTTCCGCTACAAGTTCAGCTGGTCACCACTCGGCGTGCTGAAAGCGCTGCGCTCACCTTCAAAATCGATCCGTGAATACGCCCCACTGGACGTTGCCCGCCCATGGGACGCGATCAGCAGCTATATCGCGCCGCTGCCAACCCCCGAGAGCTTTGAGGTCTACCCAAATCGCGACTCGCTGCCCTTCATGGCCGAATACCAGTTTGAGGATCACTGGCCGGTCAAAGAGTTCGTCCGCGGCACCCTGCGCCTGAACGGCTGGACCGACGCCTGGGCCGACGTATTCACCGAGATCGAAACCCTCTCAGGCCCCGAAGGTGACGCGCGTCTGAAAGAGATGTCGGACCAGTTCTGGGCCGAAAACGCCTATGACGAAGGCGAGCCCGACCGCGTAGTGCTGTGCGTCGGCCTGAAAGCTGAGAAAGACGGCATTGAAGTCTGGCACAAAACCTATGTGATGGACGCCTGGGGCGACGAACGCGGCACCGCCATGGCCCGCTTGGTGTCGATCCCGGTGTCATTGGCCATCGAGGCCGTCCTGAACCGCGCGATACCGGCTGGCGTTCACGCAGCCCCAAACGACCCGAAACTGGTGCAGGGCTGGATGGCTGAGATCGACACCCTGGCCCAGCATTTGCAGATCGTGGATCATTTGGTCTGACAATACCTGCCGGAGCCGGCCGACCAATCCTTCTTCTGTTCAAAAATACCTCGGGGAGCCCGAGGGGCTGGCCCCTCGTTTCCAACTTTAGCAACGCCTACATCAGATCGTTTTCCACATCCTCGGCCGAAATCCCCAGCGCATCCAAGCCGTTCTCCAGATGGTCCGACAGATGCGGCGTTCCGATCAGGTAGTCAGCACATGGGGTTGAGGCCTCCGACCTTGCGGTCGCAATCGCCTCAGCCAGATCCTCGGCGAAGAAGCTCTCGCGCCCAATCCACATGATAGCGACCAGCTCGGCCTGCTCATCCTCGCTCATCCGGTCGACAAAGGCGCGTAACTCACCTTCGGCCCGCTCCAACTCACGGCCCATCATGGCGACCTGGGCGACTTTTCTTGCTGAGATTTCCAGCATGTTTCCAGCTCCTTCTGTTCGCGGTCTCAGAGCATCAAACCCGTTCCAAGGGCCCGAGTCTTTGATCTTACGCAAACAAGAGATGGCTTAGCGCCGACTGCGCGATACTGGGTGATCCGGCACGGGCGCGTGACGGAACGGGCGAAACCGGGCTTTCTTGAGCCAAAGCTTCAGCGCTTGCCAAACGATCAGGGCAAATGTCCGCCGCGCGCCGAAAGGCCGGCGCAGCAACGACCACAGGATCGTGCGATTGGTCAGTGGCTGTCGTGGCCCGGTCAAAGTGGCGATCAGCCCCCCGTCCGCACGTTCGTAGTCGATCCAGACCCCGATACGGTCAGAGCAATAGTCGAAGCGAAACGTGTAGCTGCCCTCGATCTGCTGGAACGGAGACACATGCATCAGCTTGTCCGCCACCACACGGTCAGACGGGCCAATAGGCGAAAAATCCGGCTTATGGCAGACATAGCTGTGACGGGTTCCATAGGTATTGGTGACCTCGGCAACAACCACGTACAGCTGCGCCTCAGTGTCAAAGCAAAGCCAAAAGCTGACAGGGTTGAACACATGGCCCAACACGCGGGGCTGCGTCAGCAACATGATCTGCGCGGGCTGCGGCACCTCCAATTCATCAAAGCGGGCACGCAACCAGCTTGCGCCAGCACCTTGCTTTGGCACGCCTCCGTGATCAGTACGCCGCCAGTTGAAGACATTCGCACGATCCATCGAAAACAGAAGGGGTGTTGTCAATTGCGCCTCGGGGTCGAACAGGATGTAGTCAACCGAATATCGGAACGCATTTTCAATCGCACCTTTGCGACCATGATATGTATGGCCTGCGATATGGTCGATTTTCTTCATGTCGTCGCGTATCCTGTCTGACCCGTAAACCGTTAGAATGGCGCTCTTTTCCTCAAAGAGCTGACATATCTAATACGAAATCTAGCGCGGATTGGATTATTTTGTCTCAGGAAAGTGATCCGCCTTGGGCCGCCCCGCGTAATGTGGTTATGTTTACCGAGATCAATACCGTGACCTTGGACGAACCTGCGGCTGAACAGGCCGCCCCTCAGCCTTGGCGCGCGAAGAAACGCATCAAGGGTAGACAGGTGAACGGAACGAACGGCAGTTGCGACACCAGGACTGAGTGGGTGGACCAAGTCAGGCGTATCCGGGATGCGCAGGACCAGGCGGCCTTTGCCGAGCTGTTCCAGCATTTCGCGCCGCGTATCAAGGCGTTCCTGATGAAGTCAGGGTCTGACGCCACGATGGCCGAGGAATGTGCGCAAGAGGTGATGGCGACCTTGTGGCACAAGGCCCATCTGTTCGATCCATCGCGGGCCACAGTGGCCACCTGGGTGTTCACGATTGCTCGGAACAAACGCATTGACGTCCTGCGCAAGCAGCGCCGCCCCGAACCCGAGGAACTGGGATGGGGACCCGAGGCCGAGCCTGATCAGGACGATGTCCTTGCGTTACAACAGGAAACCGCGCAGCTGCGTACCGCCCTATCGGCGTTGCCAGACGCGCAGAGACAGCTGATCGAGAAGGCGTACTTCGGAGATCTGAGCCATCGAGAGATCGCATCTCAGACCGGATTGCCGCTGGGCACGATCAAATCACGGATACGGCTGGCGCTGGACCGCTTGCGCCACGCGATGAATTGAGATGAGTAAGATGAGCAACCCGATCAAACATCACCTGACGGATGATCTGCTGATGGCTTATGCGGCGGGCACCCTGCCCGAGGCGTTTGACCTTATGGTCGCCACCCATCTGTCGCTGTGCGACCACTGTCGCGCGCGTGCTGAAAGCTTTGACGCCGTGGGCGGGCATGTGCTTGAGGATCAGTCAGACAGCATTAGCATGAGCGATGCGTCACTTGCGGCCACCATGGCTTTGATCGCCCAAGGCGCACCGACCCCCAAGCCCGCGAAACCGGGCTGCGCCGTTCTGCCGACTCCACTGCAGGACTATGTTGGCGGAACCGTGGATGACATCCAGTGGAAATCCATTGGTATGGGCGTGAAGCAAGCGATCCTGCCCACGTCCAAGGATGCCACTGCGCGGCTGCTTTTCATTCCGGCAGGCGTTGCCGTGCCGGACCACGGACATCACGGGACCGAGTTGACCATGGTGCTGCAAGGCGCTTTCTCGGATGAGGTCGATCGGTTTGCCCGTGGCGATGTCGAGATTGCGGATGAGGATCTGGAGCATACGCCTGTGGCTGACATGTCACAGGATTGCATTTGTCTGGCCGTCACCGATGCGCCATTGAAGTTCAATAAGCTGATGCCCCGGCTGTTCCAGCCTTTCCTGCGTATCTGACGTGCAGTCAGGCGCTGCAATCCGGCCGGGGTATTCCGTATACATCCAACGCACCGCTGCGCCCGCGCACCTCTACCGGGGGCAGCGATATCAGTTCGGTATCAGACACCGAGGCACTTGCGGCGTCGAGTAACGCGGCGGACATAATCAGGGTCATATCTGCTGTACGCGTCAGGCTTTCCAACCGGGCCGCAATGTTGACCGTGTCACCAAACACCGAATACTCCAGCCGCTCCTGATCACCGATCACACCAACAAAAACCTCACCCCAATGCAGGCCGATGCCCGTTTCCAGCGTGGGCAGGTCCGCGTGCCTGCGCTCGATACTCCAATCGCGCATCTCGTGCGACAACCCCAGCCCACATCGCAAACACCGTTCAGCCGCGCGTTCACCCTCAAAAACGATCATCACCGCATCCCCGATGAATTTGTCGATGATGCCATTCTCTTGCCGAACCACCTTTGAGACACGGCTGCGATAAGAAGTAATTAGCTCGGACACCTGCTCGGGCTGCAAGTTTTGCGATAAGGTCGTAAAGCCGCGCAGGTCTATGAAAATCACTCCGGCCAGCTGCCGCCGCCCCTGTTTAAGCGCTGACAAACCGCTTTCGCCCAGATCTCCGACCACTTGCGCAGGCAGGTATCGGGTCAGGTTCGCGCGGCGCTGCGCTTCGGTCACCGACTGAAACAGCAGCGCATTTACGCGATAGGCGGCAACGATGAGAACCACACCCGCAAGTGTGATCATGAACAGACGGATCAGGTTGGGTGGCGGCGAGAGGAACAGCCAGATCGGATTTGCATCTTGCCCCCTCGAAAGCCCCGCATCCTGACCGATCAGATATAACAATCCCAGAACAAGCAGCGCAACTTGCAGCGCCATGACCTTGGGGTTGCCACGCAAAACGCCAAAGGCCAGCACGACAGGCACCAGCCACACCGCTGGCAGCACAAACATCACGTCCCCTGACAGGCCAACATTGCGCATGCCCACCCAGACATTGAAAACCAAAAAAAGCGCATCTGCCGCGGAAACTGGCCAAGCCGTCCAACCGGCAAAGCGCTGTTGTCGCGCTACTGTCCATGTGACCAGGCCCAGCGCAAAATAGGCAAACATGGTGCCAAGGGCGGATACCCATTGCCGTTCCAACACGGCATGACCCGTATTCTGAACCGGTTGCACGGTGACCAGAAAGAACAGACCCAGGCCAAAGGCCACTAGCATACGCAACAGACCAACGATCTGTTCGGCATCCTGCTCAGCTTTGCCCAGCAGCTCGGCAATCTCTGACGGCGGAGTGTCTTGTGCCATATCTCTGCCAGTGCGCCCCTTGATCATACGACGCCTGTTCAGGCGCAGGATTAGCCTTCTTGGCGCGCCAGCGGAACAACGTCATGCGAGTCGTCCGGAGCTAACTCCTCAAAGTCGAAATTGTCCAGTCGGCGCGCCCTGCGCCCGGCCTTGTCAGCACTGATCTTGATCTCCGAGATATCCTTGGCCGCCTGTCCGAAATGACGATCCAGGTTGGTCACGCGATCACCCAGACGTTCAACATCCTTGTGCAGGGCACCCAGTTCCTTGCGGATCGCGCCCGCCTGTTCGCGCATGCGGGCATCTTTCAGGATCGCGCGCATAGTGTTCAGCGTCGCCATGCAGGTGGTGGGCGAAACGATCCATACCCGTTTGTTAAAGCTTTCCTGCACCAGTTCGGGGAACTTGGCGTGCAGCTCGGCATAGACGGCTTCGGACGGCAGAAACATCAGCGCGCCATCAGCCGTTTCGCCATCCAGAATATACTTCTCGGCAATGTCGTTGATGTGCTTGCGTACGGTGCTACGGAACATCTGAAGCGCCGCTTTCAACTCCATATCATTGGTCGAGCCAATAAGCGCCTCATAGGCCTCCAACGGAAACTTGCTGTCGATCACGATGGGGCCCGGCGGGTTCGGCAGATGGATCAGGCAGTCGGCGCGCCGCCCGTTCGACAGCGTTGCCTGCAACTGAAAGCTGTCTGACGGCAGCGCCTTGGAGACGATGTCATTCAACTGAATTTCACCAAACGCGCCGCGCGTCTGTTTGTTCGACAGGATATCCTGCAGCGAAAGTACATCCCCAGACAGTTTGGTGATATTGACCTGCGCCTTGTCGATGGCCGACAGACGTTCCTGCAATTGGGTCAGCGAGGTTGCCGTCTGTTTCGACGAGCCATGCAGCGATTCCTTCATCCGTTCCTGCATCTCGGCCAGCGCACGCGCCGATTTCATCGCGTTATCGGCCAGCCGATCGTTCATTTGCTGCTGGACCGAGGACAGGCGCGCCTCGACCGTCTGAATCACCTGCACCTGCGCATTGGCCTGCGTGTCCGAAACATGCTGCAATCCACCGCGCAACTGTTCCTGCCCCTGCCCCAACTGCTGCACATGCTGACCCAGATGCGCCATCTGCCGCGCCAGCGGTTCAGTCATACGTGCCGAGCGATTGGCCGCGCGCAGCGACAGGAACAACATCAGCACGATCAGCGCGACCAAACCGCCCACAGTCAGGACAACTGGGTCATTTATTGCGATCTGTATTCCTGCGATCTGGATCATGTGATTCAATTTGTTCTCGTTTTGTTTCGATCTTCTTAACGGGTCTGGAGCATCGGATCAACTGCGCCCGAACAGCCGCTCGATATCGCTCAGTTTCAATTCCACGTAAGTGGGCCGCCCGTGATTGCATTGGCCAGAATGGGGTGTTGCCTCCATCTCGCGCAGCAGGGCGTTCATCTCTTCTGCGCGCATCCGGCGACCCGAGCGGATCGAGCCGTGGCAGGCGATGCGGCTCAGGATCGCCTCGATCTTGGCCTGTACCATTTGGCTTTCGCCCTGATCTACCAGTTCGTCGAGGATATCCAGGATCATCGCACGGGCATTGACCTCACCCAAAATGGACGGAGTTTCGCGCACGGCGATGGCCCCGCCACCGAATGGCTCTAGCGTCAAGCCAAGGCGGGACAGATCATCGGAAACGGCCATCAGGCGGGCGCAATCGCCCTCGGACAGTTCTACGATCTCGGGAATCAGCAGGGCCTGCGCGGCGACGCCACTCTCGGCCATCTGAGCCTTGAGTTTCTCGTAGACCAGCCGTTCATGTGCAGCGTGCTGGTCGACAATCACCATGCCATCGGCGGTCTGGGCGATGATGTAATTCTCGTGCACCTGTCCGCGCGCCGCGCCCAAAGGCAGGTCCTGTGCCGGTGGTTCTTCGGCGACCGGTTCGATCGGGGTCGGTGCAACAATGCTGCCGCTATAGTCATTGGCCAGTTCCGCAAAACCCGGAGATTGCGTCCGGTACGCGGCCTGGCGCGCCACAGGGGTTGGCCGGTCCATCTGATAGACCCGCGCCGGGGTCGCCTGTGCCGGTTCCGGGCGCATCGCCCCAAGCGTTGCATTAGCCACGGTCGAGGATGCACGATGCCCAGCCTCGGCCAGCGCATGGCGCAGGCTGGACACGATCAGCCCGCGCGCAACGCCCGGATCCCGGAACCTCACTTCGGACTTGGCCGGATGGACGTTCACATCGACCAGCATAGGATCACAATCAATGAACAACGCCGCGGCCGAATGGCGATCCCGGCTGAGAAAATCGAAATAGGCCGCGCGCAAGGCGCCAGTCAGCATCTTGTCCCGGACCGGGCGACCATTGACGAACAGGTACTGCGCCACCGCCGCGCCACGGGAATAAGTCGGCAGGGCGGCATATCCGTACAGGCGCAGCCCTTCGCGTGTGGCATCGATACGCAGAGCGTTTTCGGCGAACTCGCGGCCAATCACGCGGGCCAGGCGGGCGTGCAGCGCGTCAAATAAATCGCCATTCTCACGGTCAGCACGAAAGGTCACGCGCCCCTCACCGCCTCCCGAGACATCGCGCAGGGAGAAGGTCACGGCCGGTTCCGCCATCGCCAGCCGCTTGACGGTATCGGTGATCGCCTGACCCTCGGCCCGATCCGTGCGCATGAATTTCAGCCGGGCGGGCGTAGCGTAGAACAGATCGCGCAGTTCAACCACCGTGCCCACGCGCAGAGCAGCGGGTTTCACCGCCTCCATCTTGCCACCAGCTACGTGGATTTGCGCAGCCTCGGCACCGGGCACTCGGCTGGTGATCGTCAAACGCCCGACAGCGCCGAGCGAGGGCAGAGCCTCGCCTCGGAACCCGAATGTTTGGATATTCAGCAGGTCCGAGCCGTCGATTTTCGAGGTCGCATGCCGCGACAAGGCCAGCGGCAAATCCTGGGCGGAGATACCGCAGCCATCATCCGTGACCCGGATCAAGGTCTTGCCACCGTCCGCGATATCTATGGCCACCCGGCTGGCGCCAGCATCAATGGCATTCTCAACCAGTTCCTTCACAGCCGACGCCGGGCGTTCCACCACCTCGCCCGCCGCGATCCGATTGATCGCTGCATCGTCGAGTTGCCGAATAACCGGGCGAATGTCGCTGATATTGGGGTTTGCTTGCGCCATACCACCACACCTAGCACATGGTACTACGATTCCGCCACCGATTTTGGCATCGGTTTCGATTTGATTTTAGACTTGGGAGAGGGGTGTCCGGGCAGTTGTGGGCGGGTACCAAATAAGGTGCCGCTTGTCCCCAACCACCCGGACGTTCTGAAGTGAGTGGTAGGTAACGAGTTCTTACCGTCACGCGTACCATGCGCATTTTCAGAAGGCTCACTAAGAGTCACATTCGAACAATCTGGGCAGAGTCCAGCCGATGACCTGCGGAAAGCACTGGCAGGAAAGCGCCAATTCACACAGTCGTGTGCGCACCAACTCTGGTTCGGCACGGGCCGAACATCGCACTCAGAGCCAGAATCACACCCGACATTGTGGCAATCATACCGGCCGCGCTAACCGCGTCTGCCGCGCCCAGCCAAAGCGGTCCGTAGCCTGCCAGCACATATCCTGACACAGCTGAGATCACGGCGAATGCAACGCTCCACGTAACTTGCGCCTCAAGCCGGTTGGTCATCATACGTGCCGCAGCGGGCGGGCAGATGAACATGGCGATTACTATGATCGAGCCGACCGCGTCAAACGCCGCCACAGCAGCAATCGCAGCCACAATCACCAGCGCCAGACCCAATGCATTGGTTCGGATCCCCAAGGTGCGGGCGAACCCCTCATCGAAGGTCGAAATTTTCAGCGGACGCCAGAACAGCCAGGTGAACAGCAGAACACCCAGCAATGTGATCGCGATCCGGGGCAGTTCGGGCGGCAAGCCCACCAGCGCTTCGACATCCCAAAGCGAGGACCAACCTGTGGCATCCAGCCAGATCAGGCTTTCCAGATTGCCATAGAGCGCGTGTTCCACGTCCAAATGCACGGTCGAGGTATCGGTCTGTTCCAGAAGCAGTACACCGCCTGCGAACATGGTGGTGAAGACAACGCCCATCGCTGCACCGGGTTCGATCTGACCCAACCGCCGGATGGCCTCGATCAGGATCACCGCGACAATCGCCGCACCTGCCGCGCCCAGCATCATGGGCCAGGTTGAGATTGCACCGGTGACCAAAAAGGCCACAACGATACCCGGCAACACGACATGGCTGATCGCATCCCCGATCAGCGCCTGTTTGCGCAACACCAGAAAGTTGCCGGGCAGCGCGCAGGCAACGGCTGCAAAGGTGCCAATCAGCAAAGGCGTCAGAGAAAGGGGAACGAATTCTTCACCACTCATGCCGGAACCTCCTGAGGGCCACCGATCTGGCGGTCGATCTCGGCGATCTGATCGCGGGTCAGCACGGTTTCGATGTCCCGTAGCCCGTCATAGAGCGCCGCCGTCGCCTCATGCGCCTGATCCGCGCGCACAACTTCCCACCGCTTCTCATCGCGCAGCGCCTTGGCGGCGCGCGCCTTTCCGGCATCGGTTGCAACCCCATCCGCACGAACCAGATCGGCGCGGCGCAACAGGCGCAGGGTCAGCGGCTCGTATATCTTTTGGTCTTGCGCCAAGGCCAGCAGCCCTTGCCGGATATGCACACGGCGTTGAAACCGCAGGTGACGCAGAACAGCGGCCAGAACACCTCGGATCGGCGCAAAGAATAGCGACAGGACAAAGAAACCAAAGCTGACCAGAACGATGATCGGTCCAGTAGGCAGGTTCGGCGCGGTGGCAGACAACGCGGCTCCGACATAGCCAGCCAATCCACCTGCCAAACCGGCAAGGATAACAACACGATCAGAGCGGTCGGACCAAAACCGCGCCGTGACGGGCGGGATGATCAGCAGGGCGACAATAAGGATCAGGCCAACGATTTTCAGCCCGACCACGGTGACGGCCATCACCAATCCCATCATCGCCAGATCAATCCGATGCACTGGCAAGCCTTGGGCCGTCGCATAATCCGGATCAAAGGCCACCAGTGTCATCGGACGACGCAGGATCATGACCAGCACCAAGGTGGCCGCGCCGCCAATGGCAATGATCATCGCATCCGCCCAAAGCATACCGGCGGTGGAGCCCAGCAGGAAACCTTCGAGCCCCGCCTGACGACCCACACCCATGGTCTGAATGACAGTCAGCAGGACGATGCCAAAGCCAAAAAACACTGACAGGACTGCGCCAATCGCAGCGTCTTCAACCAGCCGCGTGTGGCGTGTCAGCCAGTTCATGCACAGCAGCCCAATCCAGGCGGAAACCGCCGATCCCGCCAGCAGGCCCAACAGATTGCGCCCATCCCCACCGAACGCGACCAGCACCATGAAAGCAAGGCAGACACCGGGCAGGGTTGCATGGCTGATCGCATCACTGACCAGCGCGCGTTTGCGCAGAAAAAGAAAGGTGCCAGTGACACCCGCCGACACCCCCAGCAACGTCGCACCAATGGCAACGAGCGTGGCGTTATAGCCAAGCTGCAGGCTAAGCGCATCCCAAAGCATGTGTTACCCGACTGCGCGCGAAATCTGATCGATCTGCGCGGTAGCCAGACGCCCACCATATGCGGATTGCAGAGTTTCTGCGGTGAACGCCTCAGACACCGGACCTTCAGCAACCTTGCGGGTGTTGATCAGGAAGACATGGTCGAAATAGTCAGTGACGGTTGCCAGATCGTGATGCACGACGACCACGGTCTTGCCCGCCTCTTTCAGCGACTTCAGCACTGCGATGATGGCCTTTTCAGTGGCCGCATCGACCCCGGCAAAGGGTTCGTCCAACAGATACAGGTCGGCATCCTGCGCCAGAGCGCGGGCCAGAAATACCCGCTGCTGTTGTCCACCCGAAAGCTGGCCGATCTGGCGATCTGCGAAATCACGCATCCCGACCCGGTTCAGGCAATCCATCGCGCCGGCCATGTGGCGCGCACGAACCCGGCCCAACAGGCCCAGCTGCCGCGACAGACCCATCAAGACCACGTCGATCACGCGGGTCGGGAAATCCCAATCCACACTGGCACGTTGCGGCACATAGGCGATCCGGGCACGTTGATCTTCTAGCGATTTCCCGAACACGGTTACCAGACCGGACAGAGGCTTCACGATCCCAAGCGCCGCTTTCAAAAGGGTCGATTTCCCCGCGCCGTTCGGACCAATAATCGCCGTCATCGCACCCGGTTGAACGGTCATATCAACCGAGAATACCGCCGGTTTCTGACCATAAGAAACGGTCAGACCCCGCACCGCCAACGGGCTGGATTCAACGCTTTGATCTTCGATCGAAACACCCTGTGAAGCGGCCAGTTCCAGCATCGTTTAAAACCCCGCCGACAGTTTGCCGTTCAGGCCGCGCTCGGGCACGTCTGCACCCAATGCACCTGCAATCACGGTGATATTGTGATCCAGCATGCCGACATACGTGCCTTCATAGGTGCCATCGACACCCATTGCGTCAGAGAACAGCTCCCCCCCAACAGAAACCTCGTGCCCCTTGGCCGCAGCCCCTTCGATCAGTGCGCGCATGGAACGGTCAGAGACCGAGCTTTCCACGAAGACGGCGGTCAGTTGACGGTCAACCAACGTATCGACGAGCTCTCCGATCCGGTTCAAGCCGGCTTCGGATTGGGTTGAGATCCCCTGAACGCCCATGGCCTCATAACCATAGGCCGCCCCGAAATATCCAAAAGCATCATGGGCGGTCAGCAACACACGGCTTTCTTCTGGTACAGCCGTCAGAGACTGTTCTGCATAAGCTGCCAGCGCTTGCAGCTCAGCCAGATGCGCCTCGGCATTTGCCGCAAAAAGGTCTGCCGATTCAGGGCGGGCTTCGGTCAATGTGGCCTGAATCTCGGTCACAACCTCGCCCCACAAGGCTGGGCTCATCCAGATATGCGGGTCGTATTTGTCGGCATAATCGTCATGGGCACGCAGCTTGGATTTATCGATGCTTTCTGCCACAGCAACCACAGTCTGTTTGCGCGAAAGGTTTTCAAAGAAGTCCTCCATCTGCGCTTCCAGATACAGGCCATGCCACAGAACCAGATCCGCACGGGTCATGGCAACGATGTCGCTGCGGGTCTGGCGATACGCATGCGGGTCAACGCCAGGCCCCATCAGGCCCTTCACATCAACTTGATCTCCACCAACCTGACGCACCGCATCTGCGATCATGCCGGTTGTTGCGACGATTTTGAGAGGAGCCTCGGCCCAAGCGGCAAGCGGTAGCGTTGCAGCAACAGCCAATGCGGCAAGGAAATGGCGACGAATCATATTCAGACCTCGGAACTCGGGCTCAGTTGAGATTGAATATGAGAACCATTCGCAACTAAGTCAATGCTATTGAGAATTATTCGCAACAAATTCCGCATTATTTGTCCAAATGGTCAAATTATTCTGTGTCGCGCGGTTCTGATGCCTTCCATTTAGCCGCAGCCCGTGCGATTTTGGCGCAAACCTCCCAAAGGACGTGACAATGGAAACGCAGAGCTCAGACAGCCCCGTGCGCACCGCGCATCTGCCGCAAGTGACCGAACCCCGCAACCCCGGTATGGACCTTGACCTGGACTGGGTGCGCGCCGTGCAGGCAAACACCTCTGCGATCGAACGCCGAGCGGCCACCCTGCCGGGTCGGCGGTCGGTGAAGAAAGACTATCAAGCCGCATGGCTGCTGAAGGCGATCACGATGATCGACCTGACCACCCTGTCGGGCGATGACACTGTGGGACGGGTGCGTCGACTGTGCGCCAAGGCACGCCAACCGGTTGCATCCGCCACCTTACAGGCGCTGAATATGCCCGCGATCACCACAGGCGCGGTTTGTGTGTATCACGACATGATCGAAACTGCGGTTGATGCGCTCAAGGGCACTGGGATTCCAGTGGCAGCCGTTTCCACCGGCTTCCCCGCCGGCTTGTCCCCGTTTCACTTGCGTGTGGCCGAGATCGAGGAAAGCGTGAAGGCCGGCGCCGAAGAGATCGACATCGTGATCTCGCGCCGTCATGTACTGTCGGGTGACTGGCAAGCGCTGTACGACGAAATGAAGGCGTTCCGCGTGGCTTGTGGAGATGCACATGTGAAGGCGATCCTAGCGACCGGAGAACTGGGCAGCCTGCGCAACGTCGCCCGTGCTTCGCTGGTGTGCATGATGGCGGGGGCGGATTTCATCAAAACCTCAACCGGTAAGGAAAGCGTCAACGCTACCCTGCCCGTTTCTCTGGTGATGATCCGCGCGATCCGCGACTACTATGACCGCACTGGGTATCGCGTGGGATACAAGCCTGCGGGCGGGATTTCCAAGGCCAAGGACGCGTTGGTCTATCTGTCGCTGATCAAGGATGAGCTGGGCGACCGCTGGCTGGAGCCCGATCTGTTCCGCTTTGGCGCCTCATCGCTGCTGGGCGATATCGAGCGGCAGTTGGAACATTATGTGACAGGCGCGTATTCCGCCGGTTACCGTCACTCCATGGGCTGAGGACAAAACAATGACAGTCAAAGAGATTTTCGAAACCATGGATTACGGCCCAGCCCCCGAAAGCGCTGCCGAGGCACTGGCCTGGCTGGTCGATCAGGGCGACAAGTTCGGCCACTACATCGACGGGGCCTTCACCAAACCCGGCAAGGGGTTCGACAGCCGCAACCCCGCGACCGGAGAGGTTCTGGCCAAGCTAACCCAGGCGAAGCAAGCTGATGTGGACGCTGCCGTCGCCGCTGCCCGCAAGGCGCACCCCAAGTGGGAGAAACTGGGCGGCGCAGGTCGTGCACGGTACCTCTATGCTATTGCACGTCTGTTGCAGAAGCATTCTCGCCTGTTTGCCGTGCTGGAGAGCATGGACAATGGCAAGCCGATCCGCGAGTCCCGCGATATCGACATCCCCCTGGCGCAGCGACACTTCTACTACCACGCCGGTATGGCGCAGCTGATGGAAAGCGAACTGCCCGATGCTGAGGCCTTGGGCGTTTGCGGCCAGATCATCCCGTGGAACTTCCCTTTGCTGATGCTGGCGTGGAAGATCGCGCCTGCGCTGGCGATGGGCAATACAGTGGTTCTGAAGCCGGCCGAGTATACCTCGTTGACCGCGCTGCTGTTCGCCGACATCTGCTCGCAGGCTGGATTGCCGAAGGGCGTCGTTAACATCGTGACCGGAGACGGCGCGGTGGGCGAGATGATCGTGAACGCGGATGTGGACAAGGTTGCCTTTACCGGCTCGACCGTGGTTGGCCGCCGTATCCGCGAAGCAACCGCTGGATCAGGCAAGGAACTGACTTTGGAGCTGGGCGGAAAGTCCGCTTACGTCGTGTTCGACGACGCCGATATTGACTCAGCTATCGAAGGTTTGGTCGATGCGATCTGGTTCAATCAGGGTCAGGTCTGCTGTGCGGGTTCGCGCCTGTTGGTGCAGGAAGGCATCGCCGACCGCTTTCACGACAAGCTGCGCGCCCGGATGGATGGCTTGCGCATCGGTGATCCGCTGGACAAATGCATAGACGTCGGCGCTGTGGTGGACCCGGTTCAGCTGCAAACGATCAAGGGCATGGTCGATAGAAACACGGTTGGGCATGTGCATCAGGCCGCCTGTGAGTTACCGGAAAACGGCTGCTACTACCCTCCGACACTGATCTCGGGTCTCGAAACTTCGGACCCGCTGATGCAGGAGGAAATCTTCGGCCCGGTACTGGTCTCGTCCACTTTCCGCACTCCGGAAGAGGCGGTGGAACTGGCCAACAACACCCGTTACGGTCTGGCCGCGACGGTCTGGACCGAGAATGTGAACCTGGCGCTGGATATCGCGCCCAAGCTGGTCGCGGGCGTGGTCTGGGTCAACGCCACCAACCTGTTCGACGCCGCCGCAGGGTTTGGCGGCGTGCGCGAAAGCGGTTTTGGACGGGAAGGTGGCTGGGAGGGGCTGACGGCCTATACCAAACCCAAAGGCAAAGCTAAGCCGCTGGCCAAGGTCGAAGCGGCCATGGGCGAAGGGGCTCCGGTCGATCCCATCGACCGCACCGCCAAGATGTATATCGGCGGCAAACAGGCACGACCCGACAGCGGATATTCAAAACCAATCTGGGGCAAATCCGGCCTGCTGGGCCATGTGGGCTTGGCCAACCGCAAGGACGTCCGCAACGCGGTTGAGGCTGCGGCGGGGGCGAAAGGTTGGTCCAAAACTACCGGCCATCTGCGGGCGCAGATCCTTTATTATATCGGCGAGAACCTCTCGGCCCGCGCGGGTGAATTTGCCGCCCGTATCGACGCCTTGACCGCCAAAAAAGACGGCGCGAAAGAGGTCGAAGCCTCGATCCAGCGCCTATTCACCGCCGCCGCCTGGGCCGACAAATATGACGGTCAGGTGCATGGCGTTCCGATCCGGGGCGTGGCAATCGCCATGAAAGAACCCGTGGGCGTGATCAGCGCGCTCTGTGCGGATGAGGCACCACTGCTGGGTCTGGTTTCGGCCTTGGCCCCAGCGATTGCGATGGGCAACCGGGTGGTGCTGGCAGCGTCTGAACCCTACCCGCTGGCGGCGACGGATTTCTATCAGATCCTCGAAACCTCGGACGTGCCCGCCGGTGTGGTCAACATCCTGACCGGCAGCCACGCGGAACTGGCGAAACCGCTCGCCTCGCATCTGAACGTGGACGCGGTCTGGTCGTTCTCATCCACCGACCTATCGAAAGAGATCGAAGCCGCCTCAGCCGGGAACCTGAAACGGACCTGGGTCAATAACGCGACGGCAATCGATTGGAGCGTGGACCATTCCCGCCGCTTCCTGCAAGCTGCGACCGAAGTCAAAAACATCTGGGTGCCCTACGGAGAGTAGGGCTCCCGACCATGGGAGGCCCATATGGATTTTTCAGGAAAAACCGTCATCGTCATTGGCGGAACCAGCGGTATCAATCGTGGTATTGCCGAGGCCTTTGCGGCCTCGGGCGCGAAACTTGCGGTGGCCAGCCGGTCGCAGGAAAAAGTGGATGATACTGTCGCGGCCCTGAAATCCACAGGCGCTCAACAGGCCATCGGAGCAGCCTTTGATGTGCGCGATCCCGAGGCCGTTGCAGAAGGCCTGGAACAGTTCCACGAAGCCTTGGGCGAGTTCGACGTTTTGGTTTCCGGTGCGGCAGGCAACTTTCCGGCACTGGCGGCTCAGATGTCGGTCAACGCATTCAAGACAGTGATCGATATCGACCTGATGGGCACGATCCACGTGATGAAAGGGGCCTACCCCTATCTGAAACGTCCCGGTGCTAGCATCATCAACATCTCGGCCCCGCAATCCTATCTGCCTTACGAAGGCCAATCCCATGTCTGCGCCGCCAAAGCCGGGGTCGACCAGATCACGCGCACGCTGTCGATGGAGTGGGGGATCGAAGGGATCCGGGTGAACTCGGTCGTGCCTGGCTTCATTGAAGGCACCGAGGGCGCCAAACGTCTCACGCCTTCGGAAGACGCGCATGAAGAAATACGAAAGGACATCCCATTGGGCCGCTGGGGGCAGCCGCAGGATGTGGCCAATGCCTGCCTGTTCCTCAGCTCGGACCTGGCCAGTTACATCAGCGGGACAGTAATGGCTGTGGATGGCGCTCTGTATCAGCGCGGGTCGGGCAAATTCGGGCAGATGATGGGGGGTATGCTGCGCGCGCAGGCAAAGGCACGGACATAATCGTTAATAACTTGTGAAGCTGTTCATATACAGCATCCGGTTTTGAAGGCAGCCTTTGGTCCATCACATCGCAAGGGTGGGCCCGAAGATGCTAACATTGCCGACGGACGTCACAGACATTGCACAGCTGATCGTTATGATCGGCGTATTCGGTGCCGGGCTATACATTCTCAACTACTTTCTGTTGCAAATGGGGATCGTGCGCGGGTCAGGCGTTCTGTATCCCGTTCTGGTCATCGTTGCGGCAAGTTGCGTGCTAATCAGCATGGCGGAAGAATTCAATCTGGCAGGATCAATTATCCAGCTGGCTTACATCCTGATCTCGGTGCTGGGTTTGTTACGCGGATATCTCTCACATCATCTGGTGCGGTTTTCCGAACCCGAACAGCAGTTTGTTGACAACTACCTTGAAACGCTCAAACCCCATCACGCGCGCAAGCTGCTGAATACCGCAAAGCTGATCACTTACGAACCCGGCGTTACCCTGATCGAAGAAGGCATGACCAGTGACTTTCTCGCTTATGTCCTGTCAGGCCGAACCACGATTCTGAAGAACAGTCAGGTGATTAATCAATGCGGCCCAGACCAGATATTGGGAGAGTTGACCTTCGGCATCGGCCTACCCGCAACAGCCACGGTGCGCACCGATGAGCCGACGGTCTGCCTGGTCTTTGACAGCCAGCGTCTGGCCCGGGTGTTGCGGCGCAACCGCCAGATAGACGATGCGCTCAAGGCCGCGCATTTCCGGCATGCGCGCCAGAAACTGCTGAGCAGCAACAATCACACTGTCAAGGCGCGCACGATGTTGGCGGCTGCGGCCTGAGCTTTATCCGTCCAGCCCGACTGGCTTGCCCACGACAGTGAAGTGCAAACCTTCTGGGTCCAGCAGTTCACTCGCGACCCGGTTCACATCCTCCAAGGTCACCGCATTCACCTGATCGTTGCGGGTTGCAATATAGTCGATAGGCAGACCTTCCATCTGCATTCCAACCATGATCCCGGCGATCTGACCATTGCCGTCAAAGCGCAAAGGGTACGCCCCCGTCAGATAGGTCTTGGCATCATCCAGTTCTTTCTGTGTCACGCCTTCGCTGGCTGCGCGTGCCCATTCGTCGCGAATAACCTCAACCGCTTCGGCGATGCGATCATTGGAGGATGAAACCGACCCAATATAGACCGAGGCCAAATCCTTGGGCACAAGATAGGTGCCGACACCGTAAGTCAGGCCGCGCTTTTCGCGCACCTCCTGCATCAGGCGACTTTCAAACCCGCCGCCGCCAAGGATGTGATTCAAGATATAGGCCGCGAAGAAATCCGGATCGTCCCGGTCGATCCCTTTCTGGGCGAACAAGGCAACCGATTGCGGCGTGTCAAAGTCGACAACGGTGACACCGCCTTCGATCGACACTTCTGCCTTGCCCGGAATTGGCTTTGCGCTGTCAGGCAGATCAGCCAGCAATTTGTCCAGAAGCACGCCCAGTTCTTCGGCGGTGATGTCACCAACCGCACCGACATAAAGCCGGTCTTTGGCGAAGACACTGTCATACGCCTCGACCACGTCATCGCGGGTCAGGGCCGATACGCTGTCAATGGTACCTTTGCCCTCAGACCCATAGGGATGATCGCCATAGGCCATCGACGAGAAACTAAGACCCGCGATATCATTGGGGTCGTTGGCATCTGATTTGAGCCCGGACAGGATCTGCGCCTTCACCCGCTCAACCGCGTCCTCATCAAACCTGGGTTCGTGGATCGTGGTGCGCAGAAGGTCCGTGACCTCATCGCGATTCTCAGTCAGAAAGCGCGCTGAGATCGAGACGGTGTCATCGCTCGCGTTGTAACTGAATGACGCGGCCAGCGCTTCGAGTTCACGAGCATAGCTGCGAGCATCCATGTCGCCCGCGCCTTCTTCGATCAAACCGCTCATCAGATAGACCGCACCGCGTTTTTCGGGGTCATCCAGTGATGTCCCGCCACGGAAACGCAACTCCAGCGCAGTGAACGGGATCGCGTGATCCTCGACCAGCCAGGCGGTAATGCCCCCGGGTGATGTCACCTCTTTGATCTCAATCTCTGCCCATGCTGGCAATGCGACCAGAAGGGCGATCAGAGTTGTAAAAAGCCGTTTCATTGCGTCACCTCATCGTCGCGCATCAGCCAGCCGGTCACCGAGGCCTCGCGCTGCAGGACATCGCGCGCGGCGGCGATGATCTGGTCACCTGTGACCTCCTGCAGAATATCGGGCCAGGCCTGTACGTCTTCGACCGTCAGACCGCTGGCCAAGGCACGGCCATAACGGTTGCCGATCCCATCCACATTATCACGGGCATAGATCTGCGAGGCGCGGAGTTGCATCTTGATCCGGTCCAGATCCTCTTGGTTCACGCCTTCAGCGATGAAGTCTGCTACGGCCTGATCCATGGCATCTTCGGCCTCTTGCAACGTCACGCCCTGCGCTGGGACAACCAGCAGATCAAAGGTCGTGTCATCCAGCGAAACGCCGCGATAGAACGCACCTGTATAAACGGCGATCTGCTGATCGAATTGCAGTTCTTCATTCAAATACGAGGTCGTGCTGCCCCCCAGCAGCTCGGCCAGCAGGAACAAGGCGGCGGCTTTTTCCTGCGCGCCCGGGTCACGTTCGGGTGCCAGATAGGTGCGGTGCACATAGGGTTGCGCCACGCGCGGGTCCTTATAAGTCAAGCGACGCTCGGCTGTCTGCGGCGGCTCCTGTGGACGCGCGCGTTCGGGCACCTCGGGGTTTGACGGGATGACGCCATAATACCGATCGGCCAACGCGCGCACCTCTTCAGGGTCCACATCCCCGGTGACAACAAGGATGGCGTTGTTGGGTGCGTAGTGGTCCGCGTAGAAAGACAGGGCGTCGTCCATGTCCAGCGCCTCCATCTCATGCATCCAACCGATGATCGGTACGCCGTAGCCATGGTTGAGATACTGTGCCGCGCTCAGCTGTTCGCCAAACAAGGCACGTGGATTGTTTTCGGTTCTCTGGTTCCGCTCTTCCAAAATCACGCCGCGTTCAGCGGTGATGTCATTTTCTGTCAGGCGCAGATTGCGCATCCGGTCGGATTCCATCTGCATCATCAGCTCCAGCCGATCCGCAGCGACGCGCTGGAAATAGGCGGTGTAGTCGTATGAGGTGAAGGCGTTGTCATCGCCGCCATTGGCTGCGACCGTAGCCGAAAACTCCCCCTGTTTCAGGGTGTCCGTCCCTTTGAACATCAGATGTTCCAGGAAATGCGCGATACCTGATACACCCGCAGGCTCATCCGCCGACCCTGCCCGATACCAGACCATATGCTGCACGACAGGCGCACGGTGGTCTTCGACCACGACCACTTCCATTCCGTTATCAAGCGTAAATGTCGTGACCGCTTCTTGACCATCCTCGGCAAAAACCGGGGTCGCGGCAATCAGGGCGGCAGAAAGTGCCAAGGCCCGAACCATGGGGCATCCTCCGTTTCGTTATGAGCATAAACTACGGTGGCGCGCGGCAGGTTCAAGTCAGATGACAAAAAGTTAAAATTTATTCATCTGGCGGTGACGAGGGCGTTTCGAGCCCGGCACGGCGGGCAGCTTCCGTCTGCGCAAAGGGATCCAACGCCTGACGTTCATAGACCTGCTGATAGCGATCCACCGGGAACAGGCGCAGGCCGGTCCACCGGCCACGACGTTGGCGGAACTCATCGTCTTCGGCCTGAACGATCTGGCGCGTGTTCGCCGGCACACCATAGCGGCTGGACGCGGTCACCAGCGCGGAATCCGAGGCCGGGATCGCCCCGTTCGGGTTCGTCGCTGCCGGGTTACCACCCAGTGCAAGAACCGCATCTGCCTTGGGATTCGGATCTGTCAGATTACTACCACCCGGGGTTGGGGCGGGCAGAAATGCATAATCCTTGGGTTCTGTCAGAGGTTTGACCGGCAGCACCGAGAACTCATCGGGGCCATCCCCCGGAGGCGTCAGTTCGCGCAAACCAGGGTTCGAGCACGCCGCAACCGCAGCGGCAAAGATCAAAACATAGGGTGCGCGCGACAACCGCATCAGAGTCTCCAACCAGTTTCGGACGTTTTATCGCATATCCTTCGGCGCGTCACGAGGGCTTTTTCCCGTCAAACAGAACAAGCCCAATGGCCCCTGCAAAGACAAAAACATCCGCCAGATTAAACACATACGGGTTGTTAATGCCGCAGCAAGACATGTTCAGGAAATCCAGAACAAAACCATAAAACACCCGGTCAACCACGTTACCCAGCGCGCCACCGATCAATAAACCGCCGCAAATCAGCATCAGTTTGGACGGGGTTGAACGGCGCAGCCAGATAAAAACAGCGACACAAATCGCAACGGAGATCGCGACCAAAACCCAGCGCGCGGCATCAGAGTTGCCCTGAAACAGGCCAAAGTTGATACCGCGGTTTTCACCGTATTTGAACACGACCAAAGGTGGCAAAACGTCGATACCACCAGGCTGATCCGCCACGCGCAGTACCCGAACGACCAAATATTTGCTGATCTGGTCGATCAGAATGGCCACCAGCGCAGCCCAGTATAGCAGCCGATAGGACATCAGTGCCGGAAATGCCGCATGCCGGTGAAGACCATCGCCAGCCCGGCCTCATCCGCCGCTGCGATCACCTCATCATCGCGCATGGAGCCACCCGGTTGGATCACGCAGGTAGCACCAGCCTGCGCCGCCTCCATCAAACCGTCTGGGAAGGGGAAGAACGCGTCCGACGCCACGGCGGAGCCAATGGTCAATGGCTGGGGCAGGCCCAGAACATCGGCCATGCGCTCAGCTTTCTTGGCTGCGATGAGTGCGGAGTCGACACGGCTCATTTGCCCCGCACCCACACCGACGGTTGCTCCGTCTTTGACATAGACGATGGCATTGGATTTGACATGCTTGGCCACCTTCCACGCGAACAGAAGGTCGCGCATCTGTTCGTCGGTCGGCGCTTTCTTGGTGACCACTTTCAGGTCATCCATGCCAACAAAGCCATTATCCTTGTCCTGAACCAACAGGCCGCCAGCCACCTGACGCACGGTTTTGCCACCGGCGGTCACGTCCGGCAGGGCTTCGGTCGTCAGCAGGCGCAGGTTTTTCTTGGCCGCAAAGATCGCCTTGGCCTCATCCGACGCGCCGGGGGCAATGACGACCTCGGTGAAAATCCCGGTGATTTCCCGCGCGGTTTCAGTATCGAGCGGTTGATTTAGGGCTACAATGCCCCCAAAGGCTGAGGTTCGATCGCAATCGAAGGCCGATTTATAAGCGTCGAGCAAGGTTTCACCTGTCGCAACACCACAGGGGTTGGCGTGTTTGATGATGGCGCAGGCCGCGCCCTGTGCCGGATCAAACTCTGCCACCAACTCAAAGGCCGCGTCAGTGTCGTTGATGTTGTTGTAGCTCAGTTCCTTGCCCTGATGCTGAACAGCTGTCGCCACACCGGGACGGTTCGTGCCGTCGGTATAGAACGCTGCCTGTTGATGGCTGTTTTCGCCATAGCGCAGGGTCTGTTTCAGTTCGCCAGCAAAGGCACGGCGCTTGGGGGCCTCCAGCTGCAGCGCCTCCGCCATCCAGTTCGAAACAGCTGTGTCATAGGCCGCTGTGCGGGCATAGGCCTTTTGGGCCAGCCACTGGCGGAACCCGTATGAGGTCTTGCCGTAGTTCTCTTCCAACTGATCCAGCAGGGAAGAGTAATCTTCGACATCGACAACAACATTCACAAAGGCATGGTTTTTTGAGGCCGCGCGGATCATCGCAGGCCCGCCAATGTCGATGTTCTCGATACATTCATCATAGCCCGCACCTTTGGCAACGGTCGCCTCGAACGGGTAGAGGTTCACGACCAGCAGGTCGATTGCGCCAATGCCATGCTCGTCCATCGCTGCGACATGGGTGTCGTTGTCACGCAGGGCCAGCAGGCCTCCATGCACCATCGGGTGCAGCGTTTTCACCCGACCATCCATCATCTCGGGAAAGCCGGTGATCTCACTCACGTCCCGAACTTCAAGCCCCGCGTCACGCAGCGCTTTGGCAGTGCCGCCGGTCGACAACAGCTCAACCCCGCGTTCGGCCAGAGCCTTTCCCAGCTCGATCAATCCGGTCTTGTCGGAAACGGAAAGCAACGCGCGGCGCACGGGGTGAAGATCGGTCATGGGTCCAAAGGTCCTTTTGGCGTCAGTCGAATTCTGGCTCGTCCCGGTGCAGGTCACGCACGGCATAGGCAGTATCCTGCGCCTTGCTTAACGTCCACTGGATGCGCGTCGCATACTCCATTGCGCGGCCAGATAGAACGATCTGTTTTGTCGCGCGGGGCTTTAGGCGCCCTTTTTCAAGGTAAACGCTTGGCTGGACGTCCAATTTTCCTATGCCATCATGGCGGAAAACCCAGATCTCGCCGCTTTTGAGCGCCATCGACACCGCCGCCCCGCCCAGATCAACGGCTGTATCCACATCCGGATGCAGGTGAAAACGAATGTCAAAAGGGATGCCCGACAGGCCCGAGGCATCCATCGCCTTGTCAAACTGCCGCTTGGCTTTGTCGGTTGCGGTCAGAAGAATATCTTCGACCGTCAATTTGCGTCCGTCAAAACGCAACTCGAAGGTGCGCGCATGGGTCAGGCCAAACACTTTGGCGTACCCGTCATGCCCGGACATAAAGCGAATGCCTTCGATCGCGTCCTCAAAATCAAATGGAACACCGCGCGGCGCGTCGACAAGCGCCTGCTGCTCACTACCTTGAACCGGCTGGGCCAGTCGGGCGCTGGAATAGCCGTCCAGGCACAAAGTGGAATGAGACGGCGTTGCCCGGCCTGCCCGCCGCCAATCCAGCCCGAAACTGGCCCCGGACCCGCAATTGACGATCAGAGGACGACGACCCGACGTTAGCTCGAACGCCAAAGTCGAGGCATGCGCGTTGAACGAGGCCGCACCGGATGGCGGCGGGCTGGCATCGACAACAACCGTGGTCCGACCGGCAGAAAGGCAAGAATACCCCATCGGCAGCTCGGTCGCCGCCTTGTGTTTGACCCCGCTTTGCGCCAGCGCCTGTTCCAATCGCCCCTCGACCCCGCGACCACCACCATGGAACCGGGCCAAGGCCCCATCGGCGTGGCGCAAGCTGCGCAAGGTAGGTGCAATCCGCTTAATCGCGTTGGCCTGCGCCACGGGCGTGCCGCGGCCCACATCGTTCAGGGCGGCGGCGGTCCAGCTGAGCAAGGTGAAAACCTCCAGCAACTCCTCGGGGTTGCGGGTTGGGATACCACCTTGTGCATCCACCTGTCGTTCGCATTCCCGCGCCAAGGCACGGACTGCGGGGTCGGCCATCGCCTCCAGCCCCTCAAGGGCAAGGCCCGATTGCACCAGTCCGGCCAGTGCCTCGAACCTTGGCAATCCCGGCGTCGCCGCATGCCAACGCTTAGACAGGAACCAGGTCTGTTGCGCCAGAGACCGAAAGAACAGCTTACTTTGGGCATCATCAACGCCGCGCAGCAGGAAGAGAGCGTGATTGATCCAGCGCATGACCCTGCGCCCGGTCAGATCAGGAACCCATCCGGGCCCGCGGCCTCGCCCATGGGCCGCGATCCAGCCCCAGACCCAGCGCTGCGCCTTTTCCCGCGCGCGACTGTCTCCAACCGCAGCCAGATCATCAAGCCAGGCAAAGCCGTGGCGTTCATCGTCAAATCCAACGCTTGGGGCCGCGACCTCCCACAAACCCGTATCTTGCGCCTCGACCAGATAGCCGGAGAACAGCAGGTTTCCGGCGACCAGCTGACGCCCCCGCGCATAAGACCCAACGGTGCGCGGTTCGGGCTGTGAAACAAACCCGGTCACCGCCCGCTGCCTTTGACTTAGACGCGCATAAAACCGGTTCTGAAACCGCATCCACCGGCTGGTCATGGTGTCCGTTTCTGACATGACGCGTTTTACTCTGCCCCTTGCGCTCTGCTGGCGCTTGCGACCCAACGATAGACCGGGCTGATCGTCAAGTCATCGAAAAGCGTGACCTAAGGCGGATTTACTCAGGCAGGCGATGTAGAACCCATCCATACCGCCGTGATCCGCCCAATAATCCGGCCGCAGGCGCAAGCCGCCTTCTTCGGTGATCCAGTTATTGTCCACGCCCGGCAGGTTCAGCGCCACGCGATCCACTACCATATCCGGATGGCTTGCCAGCGCCTCTTCGATCTGCACCTCGCCTTCGTCCGGCAACAAAGAACAGGTGCAATAGACCAACCGCCCGCCGGGTTTCAGCAGACCCCAGGCATGGGCCAGCATCTGCGCTTGAAGATCGATCAAACCACCGAATTCGGACCCATCCTTGGCAAAAGGCAGATCGGGGTGCCTGCGGATCGTGCCCGTGGCCGAACAGGGTGCATCCAGAAGGATCGCATCATACTGTCCCGCATGCTCCAGTGCGTCGCCGACAACAACCGTTGCCTTCAAGCCGGTCCGTGCGAGGTTCTCTCGTACCCGCTCCATACGCGCCTCTGAGATATCCAGCGCCGTGACATCTGCCCCGGCAGCGGCCAGTTGCATCGTCTTCCCGCCCGGCGCGGCGCAAAGGTCCAGCACCTTTTCACCCGGCTTCGGGGCCAGAACGCGCACCGGCAGGGCAGCCGCCGCATCCTGTACCCACCACGCCCCGGCCTGATATCCCGGCAAGGTCGAAACCTGACCTGCATCTTTGACACGCACCGACCCGGTTGGCAGCGTTTCACCCGACGGCGCAGATGCCCCCGGCTTGACGGTCAGATCCAGCGGAGCCCCGGCAAAATGGGCCTGTTCCATGCCGATAACAGCACCCGCGCCCCAAGCGGTGATCAGGGGATCGCGCAACCATTCGGGCAGACGTGGTACACGCATCTTGGGCCAGGCCTCAGGCCCTTCGGCAGCGACCTTGCGCAATACTGCATTGACCAGACCCTTAAGGCGACCATGCTTGCGTGACCGGCTGACAATCTCGACCATGGAATTCACCACCCCATGCGCGGCTTCGCCATTGCACAGCTCAACCGCACCAAGACGCAGCGCATTATGCACAGTCAGGGCGGGTGTCCGGTTCAAATGATTGTCAAGAAGTCGGTCGGCGCGCTCCAACCCGCGCAGCGTTTCAACGGCCAGGCGCTGCGCACGCGCGCGATCTTCGGGGCCCAGCCGGTCCAGCGCACCTGCGGCCAGGCATTCGGACAGCAACCGGCCCTCACCCAGCACCTGATCCAACAGATAGATTGTGCTGCGCCGTGCTGCTGTTGCGCTGTTTGACATGATCCCGCCTTCATATGACCTGCGCCCGCATTGCCATTGGCGGACGCGGGCGTATATCAAGGCTGTGCCCGGAAAGGAACCCGATGTCATGAGTGATGACCGCAAAGACCTGCCCCCCGCGGCCCAGCGCGCGCTGGCCGAAGCGGAAGAACGCCGCCGTAAGGCCGAAGCCAAAGCAGAGGCATTGCCCAAAGAACTGGGCGGTCGTGACGGGCCAGACCCTGCCCGCTATGGCGATTGGGAGAAAAAGGGCATCGCCATCGATTTTTAGGCGATCAGCCGCGCAGCGCTTGCAGAAAATCCTGAATCAACGCGCGCTGTTTCTTGGATGTCGCCCGGTCTTCAGGCCATGTCAGCCAATAGCCATCCTTGGTCTGCAATTCTGGCAAGTCTAGCCTTTGCAATCGCCCCGATTGCAAATCCGCCTGCGCCAGAGGCACCGAGCCCAGTGTCACACCCTGCCCCTGCCGGGCTGCGGAAATCGCATGTTCCATCGAATCAAAGCTCACTTTTGACGGCGGAAGCTCCGCCCCGCCCGTTTTCCTTGCCCAGTCCCGCCAGCCCGGGCGTTCGCCACGCAGATCAATTAGCGGCGCGCCCCAAACGACACCGGGTGCGGCCATCGGCACCAGAACCTCGGACGCGATCAGCGCGGCATCGCGCCCCGGCCACGCTTCGCGCCCATAGCGGATTTGCAGCCAGGTGCGCTCTTCATCCAATGACGACCGGCGCGCAACCGAGTCTGTCATCACGCGCACCTTGGGCCGCATGTCCTGAAATCGGTCCAGACAGGGCAGAACAAGCGCATGAATGCTCGATGATAGCCCTGCAACCCGCAGCTCACGCGGGGATTTTCCGAACAAGTCCTCGGTATTGCGTTCCAACGCCTGCAAACTGTCCTGCACCAGCGGCAGATAGCTTTCACCTTCGACCGTCAGTGACACGCCGCGCGCTTCACGCACAAACAAGGACCGGCCCAGCCAGGATTCGAGGTTGGCAATCCGCTGGCTGACCGCCGCCTGCGTCAGCCCGAACTCTTTTGCCGCCGCTGAAAACCCGCCCAACCGGCCCGCAGCTTCGAACACCCGCAGCCAGTCCAGGGGCGGCAATCCGATCTTTTTCTTAGCCATAAGTTTTTCCGAGCCTCAGCCGCAAGAAGGATTAATTGTCGTAATGCCATGAACATCGTATCTGCTCAACCAAAGCTCGCGCTGAACAGGAGACCCCCCATGCTGCGCACCGCCACTCACACCGCCTCTGTCGTTACTGTTGTGTTTGACAGCGGAACCGAGGCCCGCTTTCACGCCATCTGGCTACGCGACAACGCGCTGGACCCGGACACCCGTGCGCCCGGCAATGGCCAGCGCCTGATTACTATCAGCGACATCCCCTCCGACGTCTCGGTCAGCGCGGTGCAAGTTGTTGCGGGCGATCTGCAGGTCACGTTCCAGCCCGAGGATAAGACGGTCATCTTCCCCGCCGACTGGCTGGCTGAACATTGCTATGACCGCGATCATGATGCTGTGCCGGGCCGCGTCGCGCCCGGCATCACCACATGGGAACGTGGCATCGATGCGCCCAGCGGTGACTGGTCTGAGGTTCATGCCAATCCTTCCGCCAAGCGCAACTGGCTGGCAGCGGTGGCTGAATATGGCTTTGCCAAGCTAACCGGAGGCCCGACCGAGGCGGAATCGCTGCTGAAAGTGGCCGACCTGTTCGGCTATGTGCGCAAAACCAACTATGGCCCCTATTTTGAGGTCCGAACCGAAGTGAACCCGACCAACCTGGCCTATACCGGGCTTGGATTACAGGCCCATACCGACAATCCTTACCGCGACCCGGTGCCCACACTGCAAATCCTCTATTGTCTTGAAAACTCCGCCGAAGGCGGCGATTCCATCGTGGTTGACGGATTCCGCGCGGCCGAAAAGCTCCGTGATCAGAACCCCGAAGGCTTTGCCCTGCTGGCAGGCTACCCAGCCCGGTTCGAATACAAAGGCTCAGACGGGGTCTGCCTGCGGTCGCGCCGCCCGATGATCGAACTGTCCCCGGATGGAGAGTTGATTGGCATCCGCTTCAACAACCGCTCCTCGGCCCCGTTTGTTGACGTGCCCTTTGACAAGATGGAAGTCTATTACGCCGCCTATCGCCAATTGGCCGAAATCATCGATGACCCGGCGATGGGTGTGGCGTTCAAGCTGGAACCGGGTGAGAGCTTTATCGTGGATAACACCCGCGTACTGCATGCGCGCCTCGGCTACTCGGGCGCGGGATCACGTTGGCTGCAGGGGTGTTATGCAGACAAAGATGGCTTGCTGTCGACCTTGGCCGCGATGGAAATGGCCCAGCCGGAGGCGGCGGAATGAAACCTGATTTCACGACGCTGAGCCGCGACAATATCGTGGCTTTCATCGGCGACATCTTCGACCGACGCGGCGGTGAAGAGTATCTGGGCGAACCTGTCACCATGGCCGAACATATGCTGCAGGGCGCCACCATCGCAGAACAGAACGGCATGGCCGAAGAGATCATCGTGGGCGCGTTGCTGCATGACATCGGCCATTTCACCTCCGAGTTCGGCACGTATCATCCCGACGACACCGAGGACCGCCATCACGAGGATGCCGGGGCTGAAGTGCTAGAGCAGTTCTTCCCCTCGGTCATCACCGATTGCTGCCGATATCACGTTGCGGCCAAGCGCTATCTCTGCGCCACCAAGCCGGAATATTTCAACCGGCTGTCAGCCGCGTCCATCCACACGCTTGAACTGCAAGGCGGCCCGATGAGCACAGAAGAAGTGGCAGAATTCGAAGCCAATCCAAACCTGAAAGAGATCATTCAGGTACGTTACCTCGACGAAGCAGGTAAGCGCGCGGATATGGATACACCCGATTTCGCCCATTTCGCGCCGATGGTGCAGCGCATGGTCGATCGTCATCTGAAGACCGATTGACGCAATCATAAGCGACCACCGAGGGCAACAAACACTTGTCCTCGCTGGCGCTGCGCAGGGCTACAGGCCCAGAACATCCAACATGTCATACTGACCCGGCGATTTCCCCTGTCCCCAAAGCGCGGCTTTCAATGCGCCTCTGGCAAAGATTGCGCGGTCGGTGGCCAGATGACGCAGAACGATGCGCTCGCCCGGTGCGGCGAACAAAACGTCATGTTCCCCCACGATGTCACCACCACGTATGGCGTGAAACCCGATATCGCCACGTTTGCGCGCACCGGTAATGCCGTCGCGACCCCGGTCGGAGACATCGGCCAGCTTGACTCCACGCCCCTCAGCGGCGGCCTCGCCCAGCATCAGCGCGGTGCCCGAAGGGGCGTCGACCTTGTGGTGATGGTGGCCTTCAATGATCTCGATATCGAAATCCTCATCCAGCGCCGCCGCAACCTTTTTAGTCAGTTGCACCAGCAGGTTGACGCCGAGGCTCATGTTGCCCGCCCGCACGATGACTGCGTGGCGCGAGGCAGGCTCCAACGCCGAAATTTGGTCGTCGCTCATGCCGGTGGTACCGATCACGTGGACACAGCGCGCCTGTGCCGCCAATGCTGCGAATTCCAACGTCGCCTCGGGTGCTGTGAAATCGATCACGGCCTGCGCCTGCGCAAAGGCTTCCAACGGGTCATCGGTGACTGTGACACCCAGCGCGAGGCCGCCCATGGCCTCACCTACATCCTGACCGATCCAATCATGGCCCGCGCGCTCGACCACGCCGACCAGACGCGCCTGATCGCTGTCGCTGACGGTCTTGATCAGCATCTGCCCCATACGGCCCGAAGCCCCTGTGATAACGATCCCCGGAATATGGGTCATGGCGGTGTTCCCTTGCTGCAAACTGCTCAAAGCCTCCTACCCGGTTCGCGCCCGCTTGGCAAAGCCCTGCTTTGCGCTTAGATCGGGGTTTATGGCAAAGAACAAATTCCACGATGGCCCTGGCCCGTCCCAACGACAGCTGCGAGTCGGCGAACTGATCCGCCGCACCCTGTCCGAGGTTCTGGCGCGCGGAGATGTCCACGATCCCGACCTGAACCGCATGTCGATTACTGTGGGTGAGGTGCGCACCTCGCCCGATCTTAAGATCGCCACCGCCTATGTGCTTCCACTCGGGGGCAAGGGGCAGGAGGACGTGATCGAACTGCTTGCCCGTAACAAGGGTGAGCTGCGGCGCGTGATCGGTAAGAAACTGAACCTGAAATTTTCACCCGATCTGCGATTCCGTCTGGATGATACGTTTGACCGTCTGGACGACACCCGTCGCATGTTCGAACAGGACGCGGTGCGCCGCGATCTGGACGAGTGATCCGGTCACTGACCATTTTGAGCGCGGTTCTCTGGGCCGTGCAAGCCGGCGCGGTGACCTGTGAGAAGGTCACGCATCAGGACAAGCGCTATACGATCTGCGAGGTAGATGCCACCAGCGAAGACCTGCGCCTGTTTCTAAACGATGAAAACGGCGATCTGCTTGGGCACTTTTCCTCGATCAACGAAGCGCTTGAACCCGGTGGCAAACGCCTCGCCTTTGCGATGAACGCAGGCATGTATCACGACGATCGGTCGCCCGTGGGCCACTATGTCGAGTATGGTCAGGAACAGATGCGCGTGATTGCCAATCCGGGCCCTGGAAATTTCGGCTTGCTACCCAATGGTGTGTTCTGCATCCGCGACGGCCGTGCCGATGTGTTTGAGACGTTGGAGTTTGTCGAGCAAGCCCCGCAGTGCCGTTTTGCGACTCAATCCGGTCCGATGCTGGTGATCGATGGCGAACTACACCCACGCTTTCTGCCCGATTCCACCTCGGTCTATGTGCGTAATGGGGTCGGCACCAGCGCGGATGGGACGCGCGCAGTGTTCGCGATCTCTGATGACTACGTCACTTTTCACGAATTCGGCAGCCTGTTCCGGGATGTTCTGGAAACACCAAATGCGCTGTTCTTCGACGGCAATATCTCTCGCATGTATGAACGTGCCAGCAACCGGTCGGATGTCGGGTTCTCGTTGGGGCCCATCGTAGGCGTGGTCGAGGATATGCCTGTAAATTGACAGCGTCTGGGCGATCCGCTAACTCGCGCGCCTCAGCAAGATTCTAGGTGCAAAATGGGACGCAAACGCAAAGGTCGCGATATCTCTGGCTGGCTGGTGGTGGACAAGCCCGCCGGCATGACCTCGACCGCGGTGGTCAACAAGGTGCGTTGGGCGATGGACGCCAAGAAGGCGGGGCATGCAGGGACGCTAGACCCTGAGGCGACTGGGGTTCTGGCCGTGGCTCTGGGTGAGGCGACCAAGACCGTTCCCTATATCACAGATGCTTTGAAAGCCTACACCTTCACTGTGCTTCTGGGTCAGGCCACCAATACCGACGATGCCGAGGGTGAGGTGATTGCACAATGCGATATGCGCCCCTCGGATGACGAGATCAAGCAGGCGCTTTCCCCGTTTCTGGGCGACATCATGCAGGTGCCACCTAAGTTCTCGGCGGTGAAAATCGACGGGCAGCGCGCCTATAAGCTGGCCCGCGATGGCGAGAATGTGGAACTGTCCGCTCGCCCCTTGTGGGTCGAAGAACTCATACTGGTTGATCGCCCCGACGATGACCATGTGGTGCTGGAGATGACTTGCGGCAAAGGGGGCTACGTCCGCTCCATCGCGCGTGATCTCGGTGAGGCTTTAGGCTGCTACGGCCATGTTCGCGAGCTGCGCCGCATCTGGTCCGGCCCGTTCGAGGCCGAGGATGGCCTGTCCATCGAGCAGATCGACGAGATGGCCAAGACCACCGCGCTGGACGACTACCTGCACCCGCTGGAAACCGGCCTGTCGGACCTGCCCGAACTGAAATGCACCCCCGAAGGCGCCACCCGCCTGCGCAACGGTAATCCGGGTATGGTTCTGGCCTCAGACGCAAAATACGGCGATGAGGCCTGGGCCTCGCTCGACGGCAAAGCCGTGGCGGTGGGCATCTATAAATCGGGCGAATTGCATCCTAGCCGGGTGTTCGTTGCCTGACCCACGTGCTAGGCGATGGGCATGATCACTCGAACCCACACCAAGGGCGATGCGCCATCAACCGCTGTTTATTCTGATTGCGAAAACTATCGCTATAGCCTCACCCGAATCTGGGATCCCGAGGGTCGCAAGGCGCTGTTTGTGATGCTGAACCCGTCGACCGCGACTGAGGTGCAGAATGATCCCACGGTTGAACGCTGTGAACGCCGCGCGCGCGCTTTAGGCTTTGGGGCGTTTCAAGTGACAAACATCTTTGCTTGGCGCGATACCGACCCACGCAAGATGCGCGCCGCTGTCGATCCGGTAGGCCCCGAGAACGACGCGGCCATTCTGGATGGCGTTCAGTGGGCCGATCAGGTCATCGCCGCCTGGGGCACCCATGGCGCGCATCTGGAGCGCGGACCAACAGTGGAAACCCTGCTGCGGAACACCGGGCACCCTCTGTTCCATCTGGGTCTGACGAAAGACGGCCACCCGAAACATCCGCTGTATATCGCATACACCCAACAGCCCGAAGCCTGGTGACAAAGGGTTAACCACACCTCCAGCTTGGCTTTGACCAAGCAACAGGCCGGATGGGATAGTCCATCCTCGGAGCAGTTTGCTTTCGGAGGGTTCCCATGTTTCTGGCCGGACTAATTGGATTGGCAGCCGTTGGTGGCGCAGCATATGCGATTGGCGATGTTCTGACCTCAGAAGAAGACGAGCGGGACGAAGACGAACCACAGGACAATATTGCCGACGACATCCCCGAAGGTGAGTTTCTGGAGGTCGGCGAATATGTCGATCCACCTGCGACAGAAGACATCCCCGACATTTCAACAGGTACGGTGATTTCCGAACATCTGGGCGATCTGGTGATCGCAGGAACGGACGGCGTGGATGAGATCACCGGGCAAGAGGGGACCGATCAGATCAACGGCTATGCCGGCGATGACCTGATCAACGGCGGATGCGGCAATGACGTTTTGCATGGCGGCGATGGGCAGGACGTGATGTTCGGCGGTCATGGGGAGGATACGCTGCACGGTGAAGATGGTGACGACCTGCTGTTCGGCAATCAGGGCGACGACCTACTTGCGGGTCATTTCGGTGACGATGAACTGGACGGTGGCGCGGGCGACGATACGCTCTACGGTGGTCAGGGCGATGATGAACTGGCGGGTGGCAAAGGAGATGACGCGCTGCATGGCGGATATGGCGATGACAGGCTGTCGGGGGGCGCGGGCACCGACACGCTGTTCGGGGGCGATGGCGATGATCTGCTGCTTGGCCGTGACGACGGAGGGTTCGACCAGACCGACTTTCTGAACGGGGGTGATGGCGAAGATACCATCGTGGCCCATACATCAGATGTGGCCAATGGGGGCGACGGGGCTGATAACATTGTCCTAAGTTCGGAGGCCGAGGATGTCACCATCATGGGCTTTGAACCGGGAGACGACAAATTGTTTATCACCTGGGAAGACCAGACCAATCCCGACATTCAGATCGAACGGGATGAGGACACTCCCAACCTGACCCGTATCGTGGTTGACGGAGAAGAGGTTGCCCAGGTCTTTGGCGCTGACGGCATCAGCCTTGATGATATTCAGCTGATCACCGAGGCCGAACTGGCCCAATATGGATCGATAGGCTAGGGCCCCAGAAACCCTTTGCCATTCCTTTCAAAAGCGCCTATACGCGCCCATCCGCATCGGAATCGGTGCGGTTTTCTCCATGGGCCTGCGCTGGACGACATCCCGGCCTGCGCCATTAACTCTAACCTTTGAAGGAGACCCCGATGTCGATCACTGCCGCTGAAAAAACACGCGTCATGAAAGAATTCGCAACCAAGGACGGCGACACCGGTTCGCCAGAAGTCCAGGTTGCCATCCTGACCTCGCGCATCAACACCCTGACCGAGCACTTCAAGACCCACAAAAAAGACAACCACGGTCGTCGCGGTCTGCTGAAAATGGTTGCCCAGCGCCGTAAGCTGCTGGACTATCTGAAGGGCAAAGAAGAAGCGCGTTACCAGGACCTGATCAAAAAGCTGGGCATCCGCCGCTAAGGTTGGCTCTCACCGCTTGCAGATTTCAAACGCCCGCCACTTTGGCGGGCGTTCTTGGTTTCCGGCCTAGATCGCCTGCCACTTTTTGTAGGTATCAACCGCCAGCGCGGTATCGATTACGAACATCGCCACCGCAGCGACCATCGCGACCATCGACAGCCAGAACGATCCGCTAGCCGAAGCCAAAGCCAGTGTCATGCCGCCCACGCAGGTGGCAATCGCGGCCGCCTTTTCCAGACCGCTCATATCGGTCAGAACGATACCTGCCAGCTTGGTGAAGCCGACCGATGCTTTGGCCACGCCCAGCATGGCCTTCATCTTGGCGACATCACCGCCTGCTTTGCCAGCCTTTGCGATGGCACCTGCATGGCGGGCAATCGGTTTGCTACATTTGACAGCGATACCGGCACCTGCCTTTGTCACGGTTTTGCTGCCTAGCGCTTGATAGACCCCCAAGGCGGCCATCGCCATGGTGATGATATCGGCAAAAGCCTTTGCTGCCGCGCCGATAAACGTATTCAATGCAGCCTTTTTCTTCTGGCTTTTGCTGGACCCAAGAGGCGCGCCCAGCAGTGGCGTATTGCCTTGCATCAGGATTAGACTGTCCGCCGTTTCTTCAATCGAGAAAGGCGCATCATCGATCGGGACAGTCGCGGCATCAGCTTCGGAGATCGGGTCCGGCGACAGGAAACGCGCCTTAATCTGTGCCTGCTGTTCTTCGGGAAGCGACCGGATATCGGCCCCCTCTTCAGAGTTATAAAGCTCTTGCCACGCGCTTTCCATGATCGCGGCAACATCCGCGTCACTTGGCTCGGCGGTTGGCGCGGCGGTCATCAGCGGCATTTCAGTAGTTTCGTCTATATCAATATCCTCGACCGCATCTTCGGGAAGATTGTCGAGCATATCGACAAATGATTCATCGAACACATCGGGATTGAATGAAATGCCTGAGGCGGAATGAAGCTGCATGAGAAAACCTTTGCTAAACTATGAAACAACAACGCGGGTAGAATAGACGGGTTTTGGATTTTCTCTGTGGTCAACCTCACACATAAAAAACGCCCGCCAAACAGGCGGACGTTTCATTTTCTCATGGCTTAAGGCGTTTTACATCTTCGCCTTTTCTGATTTCAGTGCCAGCCACAGGCAGTAGCACATGATCAAAACCACCAGCGTGAACGGTATGCCCGTAGACACCGCGGCACCCTGCAGGGCAGATAATCCGCCACCCAGCAACAGCGCGATGGCGACCAGACCTTCGAGCGTGCACCAGAAGACCCGCTGGATCACCGGCGCGTCCATCTTGCCACCTGCGGTGATCGTATCGATCACCAGCGAGCCCGAGTCCGACGAGGTGACAAAGAACACCACGATCAGGACCAACGCGATGGGCGCGACGATCCCGTAAAGCGGCAGCTCTTTCAGGAAGCCGAACAAGGCACCTTCTGGCGCATAGCTGTCAATCACCGTGGCACGCACGCCTTCGGCTCCGCCCGCGTTCAGCATGTCGATGGCGGCGCCGCCAAAGGTTGACATCCACAGCGCGCAGACCGCTGTCGGAGCCAGTAGCGCGCACAGGATAAACTCACGCACCGTGCGACCCTTTGAGATGCGGGCGATGAACATGCCCACAAAGGGTGACCACGCGATCCACCAGGCCCAGTAAAAGGTTGTCCAGCCATGGAAATAGCTGGTGTCTTCGCGCCCGAACGGGTTGGATAAGGCCGGAAGGTGGTAGACATAGTCGACCATGACGTTGAAATATCGCGCGATGGCAGTGCCGACGCCGGTCACGACGATCACAAAGATGAACAAGCCGACGGCCATGATCATGTTGATCTCGCTCAGCCGTTTGACACCTGCATCCATGCCCATCAAGACCGACCCCAAAGCGATCAGCGTGATCCCGATGATCAACAGAACAGTCACGGTCGGGCTGGGTTCGATACCAAACACCTCGTTCAGTCCAGCCGCAACCTGTTGTGCGCCCAGACCCAGCGAGGTTGTCAGACCGAACAATGTGGCAAATACCGCCAGCGTGTCGATAAGGTGGCCCCACCAGCCCCAGACGCGCTCACCCAGGATCGGGTAGAAAGCCGACCGCAGGGTCAGCGGCAGGTCCAGATTATAGGCAAAGATCGCAAGGCTCAGACCAACAGCTGCGTACACCGCCCAGCCTTCTAGACCCCAATGGTGGATCGTCCCCACAATACCGGCGTATTCATTGCCCGGAACCGCGATGTCGATACCCAATGGCACAGCGTTTCCGCCTTCGGCAAAGTTGTAATAGACCGGTTCCATCACACCAAAGAACAAGAGACCGATGCCAATACCGGCCGCGAACATCATCGCAATCCATCCGGCATAGGAATAGTCAGGTTTGGCATCCTTGCCCCCGATCCGCACCTTGCCAACCGGCAGGACGATCAGAACAAGGCAGAACAGGGTGATTGCATCCACTGAAAGCACCAAAAACCAGTCAAACGTGCTGGTCAGCCAGGGCCGCAGCCAACCGAAGAATGTAGCAGCGGATTCCTGATTGGCCAAAGCGATCAGAACGAACGCAAAGATCAGGATACTTGAGATCAAAAAGACCGGGTTGTGGATGTCCAGACCGAAGGGTCGGACATTATCCTGCCCCAGCTCGTATTCGGTCTCAAAATCATAGATCCGTGGATCCGGATCCAGCATTTTCTTGGTTTGTGCCATTCGACTTACCCTCAGTTTGCTAGGTGCAAACGCCAAGGTCTTCGGTCGGAGGCGGCATCTGTTTTTGTGTTACCTTGGCGCGTTACCGTCCTCACGACCATAGGTCTTGTAGGCCAAGCCTACACTGTCACTAAATTTACACAAAACTATTCTGCTTTTCGAATGTATCTTTTGTCCTGTGGTATCGGGTTAAGGTGCATCGACAGCACCGCTGGACTTTCGCCCCAATGCTGCGCGTAACCGATCATGCAACGTTAGAAATTCATTGAATTGAACCTCCCCGCCGTCCAGAATCTCGGCCTCCTGAACCTCCATGCTGAAGGTTGCGTGCATAGGAACCTGCCCATCGATGACAAACGTCTCGTACCTGGTTGGTGCAATCGCTAGACGACCGATCAGACGCACATGCTCATAGTAGCCGGCCGGGGCCCAGTGATCTGAAAGCAGGAGCCGGATCATCTGGTTGGGCGGCGGCGGCGGCAGATGGCTGCACATGCCGGGCTGAGGCACCAGATAGGCAACCGTGCGACCCTGTTCATCAGGCGGTACGGGGATGACGTAGCCCGCGATCGAAATGATCTGATCGTCGAGCACAGGGTTGCCTGTGGTATTGGCAGTCTCGCGCCGCTGGATCACCGCCTCGCGCTGAGACATGAGCCAGTCGATATCGATTTGATCAGCAGCCAGGGCGGCTTCGGTTTCGACCAACATCTCTTGCCATTGCTGCCGTTCCCCTGCGCTGCCGACATTCTGTTCCAGCCGCCCACGCAACCGCAGCGCAAACCTGATGTCATCGGCCTGCTCATCATTGAGATCACGAAAAGGATCTTCGAAGACCTGCGCTGCGGGGTCAGGCAAGGCGGACCACTCAATAGGTTTGACGGGCGCTGCTAGTGATGAAACGCCTGAAAGGGCCAATATGATGACGGTCAGAAACCGCTGGCAAAAGGTCATCGCATCCTCAGTTATCAGATATGTATGACCATGTATGCAATCCTACGCCGTTTGCCATGGCGTTCATTTGGGTGGGCCTATAGATGCAGGATGGCGACCCGCCGCTGCTTTGTTCGGTTTCGCTTCCCTTCGGCCCCAATCTCCTGTATGCGCGCGCTATCTGAGACGTTGTGCCCTGACCCCGGCACTCGAATGGAAGATAAAGTGGGGTCGGCGGCAATGGGGCCGCCATGCAAACCGGAGACCCGCAGGGGCGGGAGTGCTCCGTTCTAGGATACGCATATGTTTGATGTAACGAAGAAATCAATGCAGTGGGGCGAGGAAACGCTGACACTGGAAACCGGCAAGGTTGCCCGTCAGGCCGACGGCAGCGTGATTGCCACGCTGGGCGAAACCAGCGTCATGGCAAACGTGACCTTTGCACGGGCGCAAAAACCCGGTCAGGACTTTTTCCCGCTGACCGTCCACTATCAGGAAAAATACTATGCCGCCGGTAAAGTTCCGGGTGGCTTCTTCAAGCGTGAGGCGCGCCCGACCGAGAAAGAGACGCTGACCGCGCGTCTGATCGACCGTCCGATCCGCCCGCTGTTCGTTGACGGCTTCAAGAACGAAGTTCTGGTGATGTGCACCGTGCTGTCCCACGATCTGGTCAACGATCCCGACATCGTTGCAATGATCGCTGCATCCGCTGCCCTGACCATTTCCGGCGCGCCGTTCCGTGGCCCGATCGCTGGTGCCCGTGTTGGGTTTGAGGATGGCGAATACGTCCTGAACCCGACCGTCGACGACATGCAGGACCTGCGCCTGAACCCCGAACAGCGTCTGGATCTGGTTGTCGCTGGCACCAAAGACGCCGTGATGATGGTGGAATCGGAAGCCTACGAGTTGTCCGAGGCGGAAATGCTGGGTGCCGTAAACTTTGCTCATGAGCAGATCCAGCCGGTGATCGACCTGATCATTTCGCTGGCCGAAGAAGCCGCAAAAGAACCGTTTGACTTCCAGGCGCCGGATTACTCTGAGCTGTCCGCTGCCGTTAAGGCCGCCGGTGAAGAGCAGATGCGCGCAGCCTTCGCGGTCACCGACAAGCAAGAGCGCACCGCCGCTGTTGCCGCTGCCCGCGAAGCGATCAAGGAAGCGCTGACCGAGGAACAGTTGGAAGACGGCAACCTCGGTTCCGCAATGAAAAAGCTGGAAGCCGGCATCCTGCGCGGCGACGTCGTCAAGGGTGGCAAGCGGATCGACGGTCGGTCGACCACCGATATCCGTTCGATCGTTGCAGAAACCTCGATGCTGCCGCGTACGCACGGATCCGCCCTGTTCACACGTGGTGAGACTCAGGCGTTGGCCGTGACCACGCTGGGCACTGGCGACGATGAGCAGTTCATCGACGCGCTGCATGGCAACTTCAAATCGAACTTCCTGCTGCACTACAACTTCCCCCCCTATTCGGTTGGTGAAGTTGGCCGCGTGGGTGGCCCCGGTCGACGTGAGATCGGCCACGGCAAGCTGGCATGGCGCGCCCTGCAGGCGGTGCTGCCTGCGGCGACCGACTTCCCTTACACGATCCGTATCGTGTCGGAGATCACCGAATCCAACGGCTCCAGCTCAATGGCATCGGTCTGCGGCGGTTCGCTGTCGATGATGGATGCGGGCGTTCCGCTGAAAGCCCCGGTTGCCGGTGTGGCCATGGGTCTGATCCTGGAAGATGACGGCGAATACGCCATCCTGTCGGACATTCTGGGTGATGAAGACCACCTGGGCGACATGGACTTCAAGGTGGCGGGTACCGAAAACGGCATCACATCGCTGCAGATGGACATCAAGGTTGCGGGCATCACGCCCGAGATCATGGAGAAAGCCCTGGCGCAAGCCAAGGACGGCCGGATGCACATCCTGGGCGAGATGGGCAAAGCCCTGTCCGAGACCAATGAATTCTCGGTACACGCCCCGCGCATCGAGACCATGAACATCCCGACCGACAAGATCCGTGAAGTGATCGGCTCGGGCGGTAAGGTCATCCGCGAGATCGTCGAGGTTTCGGGGGCCAAGGTCGACATCAACGACGATGGCGTCATCAAGATCGCCTCGCCCGATGGTGAATCGATCAAAAAGGCCTATGAGATGATCCACTCGATCGTCGCCGAGCCGGAAGAAGGTCAGGTTTACACCGGCAAGGTCGTCAAGATCGTCGACTTCGGTGCTTTCGTAAACTTCTTTGGCAAGCGCGACGGTCTGGTGCACGTGTCCCAGATCGAAAACCGCCGCCTGAACCATCCGTCGGATGTTCTGAAGGAAGGTCAGGAAGTTAAGGTCAAGCTGCTGGGCTTTGACGACCGCGGCAAGGTCCGTCTGTCGATGAAAGTGGTCGATCAGGAAACCGGCGAAGAAGTCGTGCCCGAGAAGAAAGAAAAGAAAGAAGACGCAGAATAAACCGCCCTTTCTTTCGATATCAAAGGCCCCGGTTTCGACCGGGGCCTTTTTACATGGTGGGTTGTGGTAGCGCGCTTCCCTACAGGTGCTCAGTTCATTCCCGATGTCGGCTTCGAGCCCAAAGTGCCACATGCTGCGCACTGCACCAATGACGGCTTTTAATTTCGGGGCGTTACTCTGCCGCGCGGCACAGGTATGTCTCCAACCATGTTGAACTCCTTTATACTCGCAACCGTTACTCTGGCTGGAGCGGTCTTGATCTGGCCCCGGCTGGCCAATGCGCAACTGTGGCGCGCCACCATCACACCCTTGGCGTCGATCATTGGCAGCGGTTTTCTTGTTCTGGGACCCATTCTCGATGTGAGCTTTGGAGGTTATGCGCCGCTTGTGATGATCGGTCTGTGTGCGGTGGCCTATCTGTTTGGCACTGCGATCCGGTTCAACATCGCCGACATTGACCGTCAGCCGCACACCTCCCCGGTCATAAATGCGCTCGAAACGATGTCGTCCTGTGTCCTTGCCTTCGCATTCGTGGTATCCGTTTCCTATTACCTCAACCTGTTTGGGGCATTTGGCGTTAGCTTGACGCAGCTTGATGACGCGTTCCACGCCAACCTGCTCACCAGTGCGGTCTTCCTCCTGATTCTGTTTACGGGTCTGACGCGTGGCTTTGCCGCGCTGGAACGGATGGAACAGATTTCCGTGGGGTTGAAGCTTGCCATCATCGCGGGCTTGCTATTTGGCCTTGCCGTTCATTTTGGCGACGTGGCGGGGCAACACGCGCTGCAATTCGAGACACCGCAGGTCACGGGCTGGACCGCCTTCACGCTCATGGCCGGGTTGATCGTCACGGTTCAGGGATTTGAAACATCGCGCTATCTGGCCGGAACCTACGATGCCGCGACTCGCATCCGCTCCATGCGCTTGGCGCAGGTGCTGTCGACCGGCATTTACTGTCTGTATGTCGGATTGTTGACCTTTGCCTTCGAGACCGATCCGGAGTCGCTAGACGAAACCGCGATCATCGACCTCATGCAGGTTGTTGCCCCAATCCTGCCGCTGCTTTTGGTCGTGGCGGCGTTGAGCGCGCAGTTCAGTGCCGCTATTGCAGATACCAGCGGATCAGGCGGTTTGATTGCAGAAGTGAGCGGCGGGTTTGTCTCTGAAAAGTTGGCTTATGCTTTACTAGTTGCTGCTGGTCTTACGCTGACCTGGACCGCCAATATCTTTGAAATCATCAGCTATGCGTCGCGGGCCTTTGCGCTTTACTATGCGCTTCAATCCATGGCCGCCACGATCCGCGCCGCAAGATCCCGCGATCCTGCACGCATGGTGTTCTTTACAGCCTTGGCTTTGCTCGGGTGTGCTATCGCTGTCTTCGGCACCCCGGTCGAATGAAAGGCGGACCTTTGTGGACGAAGCAGTGAAAGGCAGCTTCGTCGGCATCGCTACAATCGACCGTCCACTGAATGGCACAGTATTTCTCGCGCCGCTCCGCCGACGAAACAACCGCACCGCGGATTGGTAAATCAATTGTTAACTCTTATCGCGTGTATTTGCTCAACCTTAAGGTTTGTTTTGTCAATTCCAGGGATGCCTTTCGATCGTGGCCTCAGTTACCGTATTCGAAATCAGTGCGGACCCGTTCAGCAATCGCAGCGTCGACATCACGCAGGCGTATTCGGTTGAGATCATCGACAATGATGCCTTCCTCCAAGACCCTGACCCAGACAGCGCACAGCTTGATTTGACATCCCTGCCCGGGTTTTCGGGCTCGTCCCAGAACTTCAGCACGTTCGAAAGCTATACGGGCACAGTTAATGGGGCGCCGGTGCGCTTTACCCTGATCCAGTTCAGCAACCCGCGATACATCATCGTCACCTCGGGGCAGGCTGCGCTGGGTGACACAATCTCGGATACCGGCTTTGCTGGAACCGCTCAGTCGGCGGCGTATCAATCCCTGCCCTCCTTCGTGTGTTTCACGTCGGGGTCTCTGATCCTGACACCCAATGGCCTCCGCAAGGTCGAGACGTTGCAACCCGGCGATCCAGCCTGCGTTGCCCAAGGTCAAACCCGCGTCATCCGCTGGATCGGCCGACGTCGCCTAAGCCGCCTCGATTTGCAGGCCAACCCCCATTTATGCCCGGTTCGGATCAAGGCAGACAATTTTGGCCACGGTTGCCCGCGCCGCGATTTGCTGGTCTCTCCACAACACCGGATCGCCGTCACGTCCCCCGTAATGGAGCTGACACATTGCGAACCGCTCATGCTGGCCACAGCGAAAGCGCTGATCAACCAGAACACTATAACGCAGGAAACACCCGAGAACGGTGTTGAATACATCCACATCCTGTTCGACCGGCATGAGCTGGTGAATGTAGAAGGACTGTGGTCTGAATCCTTTTTTCCCGGCGATACAACCGTCAATGCAATGGCTCCTGCAACCCGCCGAGAATTGTTCGAACTGTTTCCGGAACTGTCGAAAGGGGCAGTAGGCTACGGGTCAACAGTGCTACCTGTGCTGAAAAACTACGAGGCGCGAGCGCTGCAATTCGTTCTCACCGCGCCACAGTTGGAGATGCAGCACCACGCCCAAGAGAAAGCGGCGTAACGCATACGACACCAATTGCCCTGCACCGCGGAATCGACACACCTCCAATCGAGGGATGCAGGAACAACTTGAAACAGGAATTTATTCCCTCACCAGCTTCCAATTTAGAGTGATCCAACGTGAAGGCCCGCTGCCTTTTCTTCTGATCTTGCCCGCTCATATTGCTGCGAGAAATCAATCGGAACAAAGGACAACGACCATGGTCATTCGCGGTATTCTGGCATCGGCAACCCTGGCCCTTGCCGCAACGCATGCCTCAGCTCAAAGCCTGACTGATGGTGCATATATACAGGGGTTTCTGGGCTATAGTCAGCTTCAGGACAGCGACTTCTCCGGCACGATCGGAGGCGCAACACAATCTGTCGATACCGATTTCGATGCGGGATATGGTATCGGTATCGCGATCGGTAAAGAAATTCCGCAATGGTCAAATGACCGGATCGGCACTCGCCTAGAGCTGGAACTGTCCTATCGCGACAATGATGTCGATGGCGTGAACTTCTCGGGCAATGGGCCAGCGCCAGAAGGCAATGTTTCGGGCGATATCGCGCAAACCTCTTTGTTTGCCAATGTTCTGTTTGATTTCAAACAGTCCGGTAAGGTTACCCCGTTTGCTGGCTTTGGTCTGGGCGCTACCTATTCTGACATCGACTTTGCTTACGGCCCGGGCGTCGCTCTTGATGACAGCGATACCAACTTCGCTGCTCAATTGATCGCGGGTGTGGCCTATGAAATCAACGCGTCCACCGCCTTCACGGTTGATGCCCGTTATTCACGCGCTTTCGATGTGTCGTCGGCCCGCTTGGCCCCCAACGGCGCGCTGACTGGCACGGTCGAAGATGATCTGGATACGTTCAGTGTGAACTTCGGGCTGCGCTACAGTTTCTGATCCGCTAAAGTTCTGCGGCCGCGTGCACCCCTGAGGGCCCGAAGCCACTTGCTTCATCTGGCCACAAATATCCTCGGGGGGAGTCGCGCCACTAGGCGCGACGGGGGGCAGACAGCCCCCCTGACCCGGTCCCGCCTTACGACGGGGCCTTGGTCTTACGCAGATAGGGAAAGATCGTTTCAAACTCACCAAATTTCGCCTTGGCATCTTCGTTTGAAACGCCCGGCGGGATAATCACATCTTCGCCCGGAATCCAGTTGGCAGGCGTCGCCACACCTTTGGCCGACATCTGCAACCCGTCCAGCGCCCGCAGGATCTCGGCAAAGTTCCGGCCCACGGTCATCGGGTAGGTCATTGACAGTTTTAGCTGCTTGTCGGGCCCGATGATAAAAACAGACCGTACTGTGGCACTATCGGCCGGCGTGCGGCCATCGGGCAGGTAGGCTTCGGCAGGCAGCATGTCAAAGGCTTTGGAAACAGCCAGACCATCGTCGGCAATAATCGGAAAGCCGGGATTGGCCTTGCCGTATTCCTCGATGTCCTTTTTCCACTTCTTGTGATCCTCAACCCCATCGACCGAGACACCAATCACCTTGGTATTGCGTGCAGCCCATTCATCGTTCAGCTGAGCCACGGCCGAGAACTCGGTCGTGCAAACCGGGGTAAAGTCCTTTGGGTGCGAAAACAGGATCGCCCAGCTGTCACCAATCCAATCGTGAAACTGAATGGTGCCCTGATCTGTTTCTGCGGTAAAATTCGGGACCGTGTCGTTGATGCGCAAACCCATGGGGCATCTCCTTCTTTGGTTACTGACCGAGTCGAATGCTGTGAACCTAACCACTTTGCGCCAGAGTTAAACCTTCCGCAAATCCAGCTTTGCTTTTTTCTGAGTAAGCACCCGCAAGAAATTTGATCAAATTCTCCTCTTGTCGCGCGCCGGGGTCGGTGACAGTGTGTGCGCAACCCCAGTTTAGGACATCACGATCCCGGAGGATTCGCCATGATCGAAAAGCGTAATTTCTATATCAACGGTGAATGGGTTGCCCCGTCCCAAGCCCATGATTTTGAGGTGATCAACCCATCGACCGAAGATCCCTGTGCAGTGATTTCACTGGGGTCCGAGGCGGATACAAACGCCGCCGTGGCAGCAGCCAAATCCGCGCTGCCCGGCTGGATGGCCACTCCAGTCGAACAGCGGATCGCGCTCGTCGAGAAACTGATCGAGATTTACCAGACGCGCAGCGAAGATCTGGCTCAAGCCATGTCGCTTGAGATGGGCGCGCCCATCGATATGGCCCGCACACAGCAGGCTGGTGCCGGAACATGGCATCTGCAAAACTTCATCAAAGCCGCCAAAGCCTTTTCGTTTGAACGGCCCTTGGGTGATCATGCACCAAATGACCGCATCATTTACGAAGCAGTAGGCGTCGCGGCCCTGATCACCCCCTGGAACTGGCCGATGAACCAGATCACGCTCAAGGTGGGGGCAGCTGCAATTGCGGGATGCACCATGGTGCTGAAACCCTCGGAACAAAGCCCGCTGAACGCGATGATCTTTGCCGAAATGATGGATGAGGCAGGTTTCCCGCCCGGCGTATTCAACCTTGTGAACGGTGACGGGGTCGGGGTTGGCTCGCAACTGTCGGCACATCCGGACGTGGATATGGTCAGCTTCACCGGCTCGACCCGCGCCGGGACGGCCATTTCCAAGAATGCGGCAGATACCTTAAAAAAGGTGCATCTGGAGCTTGGAGGCAAGGGCGCGAACCTAATTTTTTCCGACGCCGATGAGAAAGCCATTAAACGTGGTGTACTGCACATGATGAACAACACGGGCCAAAGCTGTAACGCCCCCAGCCGGATGCTTGTGCAGCGCCCGATCTACGATCAAGCCGTTGAAACTGCTGCTGAGGTGGCCAATTCCGTATCTGTCGCTAGCGCGGCGGAGGAAGGCCGTCATATCGGGCCTGTGGTGAACGAACTTCAGTGGACCAAGATTCAAGATCTGATCCAGAAAGGTATCGACGAAGGCGCGCGCCTTGTCGCCGGTGGCACCGGGCGGCCCGACGGGCTGAACAAGGGCTACTATGTCCGCCCCACGGTCTTTGCCGACGCCAACAACCAGATGACCATCGCGCGCGAGGAAATCTTTGGCCCGGTTCTGACCATGATCCCCTTCGACACCGAAGAAGAGGCAGTCGAGATAGCAAATGACACACCCTATGGTCTGACCAATTATGTTCAAACTCAGGACGGCGGGCGCGCCAACCGCATGGCGCGGGTATTGCGGTCGGGCATGGTTGAGATGAACGGCAAATCGCGCAGCGCGGGTTCCCCGTTCGGCGGCATGAAGCAATCCGGAAACGGGCGCGAGGGCGGCGTCTGGGGGTTGGAAGACTTCCTGGAAGTCAAAGCAGTCGGCGGCTGGGCTGCTGAGTAACTCAACGCGTAATTAGTCATGAAAGGGCGAGGCGCATCCAGTGCCTCGCCCCTTTTTATGCCGGTTGAACAACAAGCTGAGGCTCGCCGTCCGAGGTGCACCGGGTGGATCGGCCATCCCAACCGATCACACCTGTAACGCGCTGCCGGATCGCCGAAAAACTGTCGAACCGCACCACATCCACGGGCGCATCGAATTGCAGGGTCAACCGACGCTGCGCGCCATCGCCCAGAACAGTCAGACCGCGAATTTCGGCGGTGAAGGGCTGACCCAGGTACCGGCCCTTGACCCGGTCACCCACGCGCAGATGCATCCGGTTTCCCGCGATTGCCGTCAGCGTGTTCCAATCCCGCACGCCGTGCTGCCGGGCCAGAAGCTCCAGCGCCGCACTGTGCGATACGAAAACCCCAGTGGTTTTCAAAGCCTCCCGCAGGCGTTTCGCTTGCGATTTCAGCTCCGCCACTGGGGCGATTGAGTCAGATCTTGTCATCATGTGCCTCGTTTTCTGTAACGGGCGCGAAGTCAGAACGGGGTTCGCATTTCCATCCACGCGCCAGAAAAGGGCAACAGATGTTCATTCAAACGGGTTTCACCAAAGCCAAGGGCCGCGAACGGCAGGAGACCCGAACCTGCCGCGCCTTTTGGCGATGTTTGGATCACTTGTCAATCAGGCGTCAGCTTGCGCGGCTTCATAGGCCAGCATCGCCCGCTTGACGGGCAAGCCCCAGTGATACCCACCAAGGCCGCCTGATTTGCGTAGCGCCCGGTGGCAGGGGATCAGCCAACTTACCGGGTTGCGCCCGACCGCCGTTCCGACTGCACGAACGGCCTGTGGCGAGCCAACCCGCTGCGCAATTTCAGAATAGGTGGTGACTTGACCCGAAGGGATGTGCATCAGCGCCTCCCACACTTTGATCTGCAGGGGTGAGCCGATCAGGTACAATGGCGTCGGCTGCAAACGGTCGCTGACCGACCCAAAGGCGCTCAGAACCCAGGGCCGCAGGTGCATCGGATCCTCGACGAACGCAGCCTGTGGCCAGCGCGACAGCATATCCTCCATCGCCTCTTCCTCGCCAGTCTCGGCCCCGAAGGCCATGCCGCAGATGCCCTTGTCGGTGCCCATGACCAGCGCAGGGCCAAAGGGACTTTCGAACCAGCCCCAATAGATCGTCAGATCCGCGCCTTTGCGGGCGTATTCGCCGGGGCTCATGGATTCCCATTTCAGGAACAGGTCGTGCAGGCGACCGCTGCCAGACAGGCCGACGTTATGGGCGGTCTCCAACGTGGTGAACCGTTCCCGCAGCAACGCCTTGGCGTGGCCCAGTGTCAGATATTGCTGGTACCGCTTCGGCGACACCCCGGTCCAGCGCGAGAACAGGCGCTGGAAATGGGCAGGGCTCATATCCATCTGTTGCGCCAGTTCCTCAAGGCTGAGGCCCTCGCCGCCCTGATCGATCAGCTCGATTGCGCGTCGCATGACGTTGTAGTGATAGCCGCTTTCCGGGGTCTGGATGTTCATGGTTCTCACCTCATTCTGTGGCCTAAACCATAGCGCGCGAGACACGTCCAAGCGACCCGGAACTTGCGCATTGGCTTTGGGCTTGTGTCATTGGCCCTTGGGCGGCATTAAGGCTCGGATGGCAAAGCAACTCGATTACCACACGATCCGCGAGATCTTTACGCGCTTTCAAGAGGCCGACCCCGAGCCCAAGGGCGAGCTGGAACATGTGAACGTCTACACTCTGGTCGTCGCAGTGGCGCTGTCGGCGCAGGCGACTGATGCGGGCGTCAACAAAGCCACGCGTGAGCTGTTCAAGATCGCAGATACTCCGCAAAAGATGTTGGATCTGGGCGAAGAGGGCCTGATCGAGCATATCAAAACCATCGGCCTGTTCCGCCAGAAGGCGAAGAACGTCATCAAGCTCAGCCGCATACTGGTTGAGGACTATGATGGCAAGGTTCCCAACTCGCGCGCCGCGCTGCAATCGCTGCCCGGTGTCGGGCGCAAGACGGCCAATGTGGTTCTGAACATGTGGTGGCGGCAGCCGGCCCAAGCCGTGGACACCCATATCTTTCGCGTTGGTAACCGCACTGGTATTTGCCCCGGCAAAGACGTAGACGCTGTCGAACGCGCCATCGAGGACAATATTCCAGCCGACTTTCAACTCCATGCACATCACTGGCTGATCCTGCACGGGCGCTATCACTGTAAAGCGCGCAAGCCGCAATGCCCGACCTGCATCATCCGTGATCTCTGTCAATTCGAGGACAAGACCCTATGAAAACCTACCAACTGACCGGCATCGGAAATGCCGTTGTGGATGTCATTTCCCAGGCCGATGACAGTTTCCTGGAACTGATGGGCATTGAAAAAGGCATCATGCAACTGATCGAGCAGGAGCGCGGCGAAGTGCTCTATGCCTCGATGGAGGGGCGGGTGCAGACGCCGGGCGGCTCGGTCGCGAACACGATCGCGGGCGCGGGTGCGCTGGGCCTGGATTCCGCGTTCATCGGGCGCGTGCATGATGACGCGTTGGGCCGGTTCTATGCGGATGCGATGAACGAGGATGGCGTCGATTTCGTCAATCCTCCGGTTCCGGGCGGCGAGCTTCCGACCTCGCGTTCGATGATCTTCGTCTCACCCGATGGTGAGCGGTCGATGAACACATACTTGGGGATTTCCTCGGAACTGTCGTCTCAGGACGTCTCGGACGAGGTCGCGGGCAACAGCCAGATCATGTTCCTTGAGGGCTATTTGTTCGACAAGGAAAAGGGCAAGGCTGCGTTTCTTGAGGCCGCCCGTGCCTGTCACAAGGGCGGTGGCAAGGCGGGGATCGCAATCTCTGACCCGTTCTGCGTGGAACGTCACCGGGTCGATTTCCTGCTGCTGATCGAGAACGAACTGGATTTCGTGATCGGCAACGAGGCCGAGATCAAATCTCTGTTCGAAACCGACGATCTGGAAGAGGCGCTGACCAAAACGGCCGAGATTTGCCCGCTGGTCGTGTGTACCCGTTCGGGCGACGGCGTGACGGTGTTGCACAATGGTCAGCGTGTGGACGTACCGGTTGAAAAGGTGGTTCCGGTGGATGCCACCGGCGCGGGCGATCAGTTCGCGGCCGGTTTCCTGTTTGGGATGGCGACGGGTCGGGATTTTGAGACATGCGCCAAGATTGGTAATGTCTGTGCCCGTGAAGTGATCAGCCATATAGGCCCGCGCCCTGAAGCGAATATGGTTGAGCTGCTGAAAAGCGAAGGCCTGCTTTAACCGGATCTTCTGGTTGAATTTTGAAAGGCCGGAGTGCCCACCGGCCTTTTTTTAGTTGCCCGAGAACAGCGCGAGCCAAATACCGGCGAACATGAAGATCCCGCCGATATTCACACAGGAATGCCAAATCGCATAACGAAACGGCATGGTTTTTCGCGCATAGAAAACCGTTCCGATTACATAGCTGGCAGCCCCGGCGACGATGCACCACAGGGTCGCCACCGGAACAGTTGTCATATCGGGCATCGCGCTTAATCCTATGGCCCCAAGCCCAAGATAGGAGGCGGTCGACCATTTGGATTTGATGGTTTCATTTGCGATCTTGTTCCAGACCGCCAAGATGGTCAGACTCCAGCAGAGCCAAAGCAAGGTCATGGTCCACTCCGTACCCGCCTGAACGAAGAACGGCGTAAACGTCCCGCAGATACTGGGGTAGATTGCTGCATGATCGATCCGGCGCAGCACCATGCGACGATCATGCCAGGGGGCGAAGTGATAGGCCCACGACGCCAGGTTCGAGACCAACGCGCACAGAACGTAGACCACAACCGCAAGAAACAAAGCCGTCTCAAGTCGGGCATAGGTATTGATCACAAGAACGCTGCCCGCTGACAGGATCAGCAGTAACCCGACCGCATGAACGGCCATGTCTGCACTACGGTGTGCCCGAGCGGTGCTTGGAAAGGTCGTATACGTCATGAGAAGCCCGAAAATGCCATCTCCGCGCTACCCATCAGCCTGGGAAATGTCCAACCTTCCCTAACGTTAGGCCTCACGCAAAGGGTGGGTTCAGGACAGATGCGTCTTGAACGCGCTCAGAACCTGTTCGTAGACATCTCGTTTGAATGGCACGATCTCATTCACCAATTGGTTGGGCTCTTGCCATTTCCACTGAGCGAACTCGGGATGATCCGTGGCGATATTGATCTGATCATCGGTCCCGATGAAACGCAGCAGGAACCACTTCTGCTCTTGCCCCCGATAGCGGCCTTTCCAGATGTTCGGCACGATGTCATGCGGCAGATCGTAGGGCAGCCAGCCCGCAGTCTCGGCCAAGACCTCGACCAGGTCAGCGGTCACCCCGGTTTCTTCCCTAAGCTCGCGCAGAGCCGCATCGCGCGGGTCTTCACCCTTGTCCACCCCACCCTGCGGCATCTGCCATGCGTCTTGTGGGCCGTCGTTTCGCATACCCACAAAAATCCTGCCGTCGGCATTCATCAGCATCAGCCCAACGCAGGGGCGATAGGGCAGTTTGGCAATCTCATCAGGGGTCATATGTGGCCTCGTCACTTGTCCGGCCAACCTCTAACAAGGGTAAAAGCGCCCGCAAAGGGGGTGACGTTAGGTTTCGCGTGACAAAGGTGACGTGCAGGTCAATTTAGAGCCCAACTTCGGGAGGGAGAGTTTCGCCATGACTGCGTACCCAAACATGCTGGCCCCGCTGGATCTGGGCTTTACCACGCTGAAGAACCGCGTGCTGATGGGCTCGATGCATACCGGGCTGGAAGAAACCGGTGACTGGAACCGCGTGGCCGAGTTCTACGCAGACCGGGCGCGCGGCGGTGTAGCATTGATGGTGACAGGCGGCATCGGTCCAAACCTCGAAGGCTCGGTTCTGCCCGGCGCATCGATGATGACTAATGATAAGGAAGTAGCGAACCATTCCATCGTGACGCAGCGCGTGCATGAAGCAGGCGGCAAAATCGCGATGCAAATCCTGCACGCAGGGCGCTATGCCTATGGCCCGAAATGCGTTGCCCCCAGCCCGGTGAAATCCCCGATTTCTCCTTTCCCCCCTCATGAGCTGGACGAAGACGGCATTGAGAAACAGATCAACGACATCGTGAATGCTGCGGTTCTGGCGCAAAAGGCTGGCTACGATGGCGTCGAGATCATGGGATCCGAAGGGTACTTTCTGAACCAGTTCCTGGTAACGCACACCAATAAGCGCGAGGATCGCTGGGGCGGTTCTTATGAAAACCGTATGCGCCTGCCGATTGAGGTGGTGCGCCGCACGCGCGCGGCTGTGGGCACGGATTTCATCATCATCTACCGCCTGTCGATGATCGATCTGGTGCCCAATGGCTCGACCCATGACGAGGTTGTGCAACTGGCACAAAAGATTGAAAAGGCCGGTGCCACGATCATCAATACCGGTATCGGTTGGCATGAGGCGCGCATACCAACCATTGCAACCAGCGTTCCACGCGCGGCCTTTGCGTGGGTGACCAAGAAGCTGATGGGCAAGGTATCGATCCCGGTCATTACCTCGAACCGGATCAACACGCCCGAAGTGGCCGAAGAGGTTCTGGCAACCGGCTGCGCCGACATGGTTTCATTGGCGCGACCAATGCTGGCGGATGCGGATTTTGTAAACAAGGCCATCGCCGGGCAGTCGACTCAAATCGCGCCGTGCATTGCCTGCAATCAGGCCTGTCTGGATCACACGTTCAGCGGCAAGCTGACGTCGTGCCTGGTCAACCCGCGCGCCTGCCACGAAACCGAATTGGTGATCGAGAAAGCCGAAGCACCAAAATCCGTCGCAATCGTTGGGGCGGGTCCGGCAGGCCTGTCTACTGCGATGACTGCGGCCCAGCGCGGCCACTGCGTAACCCTGTTCGACCGCGCGCCCGAGGTCGGCGGGCAACTCAACATGGCCAAACAGGTTCCTGGGAAAGAGGAGTTCTGGGGCCTTGTCGATTGGTACCGCACCATGATGGACGATCTGGGCGTAAACGTGGAACTGAACCGCGAGGTCAGCGTGGATGACCTGACCGGCTTTGATGAAGTGGTCATCGCCACCGGCGTCACCCCCCGCGATCCGGAAATCCCCGGCCAGGATCGGGACAACGTGCTCAGCTATATCGACGTGTTGCGCGACAAGGCTGATGTCGGAAAATCAGCGGCTGTGATCGGCGCGGGTGGCATCGGGTTTGACGTCTCTGAATTCCTGCTGGAGGACGGGCACAGTGCGACCACCGATCTGCCGCTATGGATGAAGGAATGGGGCGTGACAGACCCTGCCGAACACCGCTCGGGCCTTGCACCCGAAGGACCACAGCCCGAAGCGCCAGCCCGTCAGATCACCCTGCTACAACGCAAGAAACAGGCGCATGGCAAGGGTTTGGGCAAGACCACTGGTTGGATTCACCGCGCGACGCTGAAGATGAAGGATGTCAATTTTGTTGGCGGCGTGAACTACGAGCGGATCGACGAAGATGGCCTGCATGTCAGCTTTGGCGAAGAGCGCGCCGACCCCACGGTGATTGCGGCGGACACGATTGTCCTGTGCGCAGGTCAGGTCTCGGACCGGAGCCTCGCCGATGCACTGATTGATCGCGGGATTACCCCGCATGTAATCGGCGGCGCTGACGTGGCGGCCGAACTGGATGCCAAACGGGCGATCAATCAGGGGACAAGACTGGCGGCAGCGCTTTAGGCGCTGTCAGTCAGATAGGGCAAGCTTGACCCCAAGCGCACCAAAAGTTGTGGCAAAGCAGCGTTTGATCCATGCCATGACCGATGGGCGGTGGACGATATAGTCACGTGCAAACGCAGCACATGCGCCATACACAACAAAAACAACAAACGTCATTACCATAAAGACGGCGGCAAGTTGAACCAGCGCCAGACCCGCATGGGCTGTGTCAGTTGGTACGAACTGAGGCAGGAAGGCTAGAAAGAACAGCGACAGTTTGGGATTCAACACGTTGATCAACGTGCCGGTCACGGCGATCTTAAGGTAGCTTCGGGTGGATTTATTGGCATTCACTTCCATCGCACCGCCGTCGCGGAAAATTCCCCAAGCCATATAGAACAGGTACAACACTCCAAGGTATTTGAGCACCTGAAAGGCCAAAGCGCTTGTATGTAACAGTGCCGCCAGACCAACGATGCTTGCCAAAGCCGCTGGAAGGATACCAATGGTACACCCAACCGCTGCCGCGACGCTGGCGCGGAACCCACGCCCAAGGCCAATCGCCAACGTGTAGATCACACCCGTACCGGGCAATAGCACAACGATCAAAGACGTGAATAGAAACTCAAGCGACATGGAACCCTCCGGCTGGTCTGCGCAGAGTTCATCACTTCTGATGGGATGTAAACAGTGGCCGCGAACGCGCCGCTTATTCCACGGTAATCGTGATCACCTCGGACACCACAGGTGGATTATGCGGCACGTGGCCCGCATCCCCCAGCACCAGTTGCAGCGTATGCTGCCCGGCAGGCAGGTCCAATGTCACCTCAGTCTGGCCGCCGCCAAAATGCATATGATTGTCGTCGGCGGGCAGGCCATAGGCCAACTCATCCGCGCCGTCTTCGCCCTCACCAATCGGTGGGCGGTTGATCAGCAGGTGGTGATGGCCTGTATTCTCAGCCTCAGTTCCTGCAGGCGCGACACCCATTCCGCTGAGGCCAAAGACCACCGTGACCGGAGATTGAACACTGTCGCCATCCGCAAGATTCACAAAATAGACCTTTGCATCGGGATTCGAAGGGGTCTCACCCCCAGCCCAGACAAAACTTGCGCTCAGACAGAACGCGGCGGTGAATAGAAACGATTTCATTAACTCCTCCCAGGTCACAAAATTGCCATTCTAACCATAGCACAAACGCGAAATTATGTAGAATTCGGTGCTTATCGCCGATGCTGACGGATCGGAAACCACTGTTTCCGCGTTTCTGAACTGCAAACGATCCGATTCAAAACCCTGATATTATCCCATGTCTGCCCCGTTTCCGCCCAGATTCGGAACCAATATCACCTTCGAGAGCAAGACCTGGGGAACGAGTATGGATCGACTGACCGAAATGGAAGCCTTCGCCAACGTGGTGGACCAAGGTGGCTTCACCGATGCGGCCAAGAAGATGGGTATCTCCAAATCGGCAGTGTCCAAGCACGTGTCGAGCCTTGAGGCGCGGCTGGGTGCACGGCTGTTGAACCGCACCACGCGCCGGGTTTCACCAACAGAGATCGGGCTGGCCTATTATGACCGCGCGCGCCGCGTTCTGAATGATGCGGGCGAGGCGGATGCGCTGGTCACTTCGATGCAATCGGCACCATCGGGCCTGCTGCGCATCAGCGTTGCAACCGATTTTGGCGTCAATCACCTGTCGCCTGTGCTGTCCGAGTTTCTGTCAGCCTATCCCGACATCACCGTGAACATGGTTTTGAATAACCGATATGTTGAGCTGATATCCGAAGGCTTTGACGTGGCGGTCCGCATTGGAGAGCTGGAAGACAGCACCCTGCGCGCCCGCAAGTTGACAGAAACCGTCAAACGCATGGTTGCGGCACCCAGTTACATCGAAAAGTTCGGACGCCCGCAAAAGATCGACGATCTGAACGAACACAAACTGCTGCACTACTCCAGCCAATCCTCGGGCAGTGTGTGGAAACTGACCGCACCTTCGGGTGAAAAACGGCAGGTCCGCACCGCCGGCTGGCTAAGTGTGAATGACGGACAGTCCCTTTTGAATGCCGCAATTTCGGGCTTGGGCATCGCCCACCTGCCCAGCTACCTGTATGCGGATGCGTTGAAATCTGGCCTTGTGCTGGATGCCATGCCATCGCTACCGGACGAGGTGCAGGGGGTATATGCGGTCTATCCTCCCGGCCGCTTTACCCAGCCGAAAGTGCGCGCATTCATTGATTTTCTGGTTGAATCCTTCAACGAGAAGGGTCCGATGGATTGGTAAGTTTCTCCCTGTGAACTGGAACGGCCCGTGCAGAAATGTGCGGGTCTTTTTTTGTCTCTGACCAGGCTAGACCGAGCCTAATTGACAAGCAAAACGGCCTCGACCCGGCGGTTCAGGTCTCGCCCTTCGGGCGTCGCGTTCGAGGTTATCGGGGCAAGATAACCCACGCCCTGCGCTTCAATCCGGTCAGCCGCGACGCCATAAGCTTCGATCAACCGGCTACGAACCGCCTCGGCCCGACGTGTGCTGACCCGAATGTTGGCATCTAAATCGCCAGTGTCATCGGTGTTGCCAACCAGCGCCAAACGCAGGCCTGGATTATCTGTCAGAAATCCGGCCAGTAGGGCAAGCGAGGCAAACCGACCGTCGCCCAGCGCCACTTCACCCGTGCGGAAATGCAGGTCGTCCAGAATGACGTGCCCGTTTTGCTGTAGCTCGGCCAAGAGGCCTTGGGCCCCATCGACGGATTGTTCGACAACGATTGGCGCGGGTGCGGGCGCGTCAACAGGGGTGACGCGGATCATTTGCACATAGCCGTCGGGCGTATCCCGGCTGACCAGCAGGCTAAGCACGGTTTGCCCTTTCTGTGCCGCCAGAAACCGGTAATCCTGAATGGCCACATACATGTCAGGCGTGGGGACGACCTCGGTTCCAAACCGAAAGTCAAAACCGCCACACACGCGCGCCTCGCATTCAAAAAGGATGTCATATCCTTGCGCTTCGATCTGATCCCGCAACGGGGCCAGCAACTGCAGGGTCGTGCTGGACCCGGCCTGCAGGCGCCATGTGTATCGCTCAACCTGCCCTTCAACGGTCCGTGATGGCACAGCCCCATCTGCAATCGGCCCGGTTGGCAGATTATAGCTGTCCAAGGCCGAACTGCGGTCACTGATCTGCTGTGCCGTCTGCGGCAAGGTCAGTTCTTGCGCCACCACAGGTCCGGCAACAACCAAGAAGACAGATATAAGCGTTCGGATCATCGAAATTGCGCGTGATATTCTTGGTTCGGTGCCATTGCGGTGGCGCTGGCGACCCGGTTGGACATGTTGAAGAAGCCGGCCACATTGGCGATGTCCCAGATGTCACGATCACTGAACCCTACATCGCGCAAGTGCTGACGGTCAGGTTCTTCAATCTCGGCGCTGGCCTTGGTCATTTTGGCCACAAAATCCAGCATGGCACGCTGACGCGTATCGAGAGGCGCAACGCGATAGTTCATCGCCAGCATCTCTCCCAATTGCGGATTACTAGACAATTGCCGCACCGCTGCACCATGGGCAACGAGGCAATAGAAGCATTTGTTGATCGACGAAACGACTACCGCAATCATCTCACGTTCCAGTTTGGACAATCCGCTATCGGCCAGCATCAGGTCGTTATACATGGTGGTGAAAGCGTTGAGCTTATCAATATCGAACGCGTAAGCCTTCAGCACATTCGGCACCATGCCCAGTTTCTCGACACAGATATCAAAGTATTTCTGCGTCTCGGACGGCAGCGGATCGACCATAGGCAGGTCCAGCGCGGTAGGCATATCTTGTTGTGTCACGGGGGGCCTCTCTTCGTCAGATAAGCTGACGGTAATGGTATTCGCCCACGATCTCCATCCCAAGCGCGCGGTAGAGACCATTTGCCCCTTGGTTTGCTTTGGTACAGATCACACTGAGCGTTTTCGCACCGTTGTCGCGCCCCCAGATTGCAGCGGCACGCATCGTCCATTCGCCCATACCCTGCCGTCGGTGATCTGGCAGAATCTCAAGCGCATGCAGCATGGCGATGTCATCATGCATCGCCACAAATGCAGCTCCGCAAGGTTGATCCGAATGACGCAAGAGCAGGCTGGTCTTGGGCCCTTTGGCACGTTCCATGATCGCCACCCGTTCGGGGCCGATGCCGCCGGTTGCCCAAATTTCCCGCATGATCGCTAAGGGTTCCCAAATCTGAAATACCGTGACCAGCGGGATCAGGCGGTTAGTCAGGTCAGATACCGGGCAGGTGTAGATATTAACCGGGTCCAGCACCTGATAGCCGCGCGCTGCAAGCTGGGCATCCAACGCCTCGTCACCCGGACGCAGGCAAAAGATACGCTTTTGCCCCATGGCCAGCATCGCCTGTTCTGCTGCATCAATATCCGCTTCACTGACCGGGCCGATGGCGCTGGCTGCCGAAACCCGCGATCCACCGCCCTGCCCTTGGCGCAGTTGAAATGGTCCTGACTGCTGATAGCTGGCAGCAGGCCATGTGCCATCGACGACCTCGGCCCAATTGGCGCTCACAAGTCCAGCTCTTTTGCCAGTTGGGTCATGGCAGCGTCGATCCGCGCGCCGTCGGTCCCCCGGATCACGACATTTGCGCCGAAAACTCCGTTGATCTGGAACGGGTAGCAGCCAATCGACAGGTCACCATAAGCATCCGCCAAAGAGGCCAAGGTTGCCGCGATATCGCCCTCCCCCCGGTCCACACGCAGGGTCTGAGACAAGAGCGGGCTGCCTCCGGTGAGCTTGGGCAAAACGCTGGCCACCATGGCCTGAAACACCGACGGCACACCGGCCATGACATGGACGTTTCCAATGGTAAAGCCCGGCGCAGTTGAGACCGGGTTGTCGATCAAAACCGCCCCGTCTGGGATGCGGGCCATGCGCAGGCGCGCTTCGTTCAGTTCCAACCCCGATTTGTCATAATGCGCCTGCAACAGGGCGCGCGCATCATCCCGCACATCGATATACGCCCCAAAGGCCCGCGCGATGCAATCGGCGGTGATGTCATCATGGGTCGGGCCGATACCGCCGCTGGTGAACACAGTGTCATAGCTGTCGGACAACGCCTTAACAGCGGCCTCAATCGCCGGGGCATCATCGCTGACAATGCGCACCTCGTTCAGGTCGATACCGTGTTTGGTTAGCTCCCCAGCGAGGTAGTGCATATTCGCATCGCGCGTCCGGCCGGATAGAATTTCATCCCCGATCACCAGCATTGCAGCGGTTGGATTGGCCATGGAATGTCCCCTCTTGATCGACCTTTGGGGCAGGTATAGGCCCTAGGCTATGCGATTTGAAACCCCTCTTGTCCCCGCCCGCCTGATCCGCCGTTACAAACGCTTTCTGGCCGATTGCACACTGGAGGACGGCCGCGAGGTCACCGCCCATTGCGCCAATCCTGGTTCGATGTTGGGGCTGGCGGAACCTGGGCAGAAAATCTGGCTGGAACCGAATGACGATCCAAAGAAAAAGCTGAAATACGGTTGGCGGCTGGTCGACAATGAGAACGGACATTTCACCGGGGTCGATACATCCGTGCCGAACAAGGCCTTGCGATTGGCCTTACAAGCAGGCGAGATTCCCGAACTGGCCGCCTACGATACCGTCCGGGCCGAGGTGAAATACGGCCAAAACAGCCGCATCGATTTTCTGCTATCCGGGCCCGGCTTGCCCGATGCCTATGTCGAGGTCAAAAGCGTCACCCTGTCCCGCCAAACCGGTCTGGCCGAGTTCCCCGACAGCGTGACCGCACGCGGCACCAAACATCTGGGCGAGTTGGCCGAGATGGTTGAACAAGGGCACCGGGCGATCATGTTGTATCTGGTGCAGCGAACCGATTGCGAACGCTTCGCGCTGGCCGCAGACATAGATCCAGCTTACGCTGCGGCGTTTGAGTTTGCGCAGGTGAAAGGGGTGGAACGGTTGGTCTATGGCACTCGGATAACGCCCGAGGGCGTTTGGGTTGATACAATTGCCTGCATCGGAACCGAAACCAAGATATGATCATAGGATGTTAGCGAAACCTGTTCGCGGCAAAAGCCAGTACGGCCAGCTAGGAGCCCCCTGATGGTAGAAGTATCAATTGAAACCTGTACCGAGCTACCGGAAAAGGACGCATTCAGTAGCATTTTATCGCAGTATTATCGCCTCATCGTCCAACGAATGCAGGAAATGGGTTTCGACATAGACCCAACCGCACCCGAAAGCGCAATGGCCGAGTTCTGGGCCAATTCGAACGACTATCTGCCTCCGAACGGCTGCATCGTTGTGGCGCGAGATGCCACGGGTGAAATCATCGGATGTGGTATGTTGAAACGGCTTGATGACCAGACTGGTGAACTCAAGAGAGTCTTTGTTGTTGAGAGCGCAAGAGGAACAGGTACCGGAAAAGCGCTGATCGAAGCCCGAGAACAGGCCGCGCGCGCGATGGGTCTGACACGATTGGTCGCCGATACGCTTACACCCAATGTCGAAATGCGCAGCCTTTATCCAAAACTGGGCTTTGTCGAAGTCGATGAAGCAATTGAGACGACAACCTACAAAGACCAACCTATGCTGCGCCCGCATATGCACTACTTCGTGAAAGAAATTTAAGGCAACACGCCCTTGCTGGCGATACTTGAACACTGCGACACACCCGCCAATTTAGGAGCCACAGCCCCGCGCCCTCTGGAACTTTCTGCACAAGCAGCGTAAATAGAGTGCTGCGCGACACATTTGGAGCTTAGCGTCGATGAAAGAGCATCGCGGCCGTATGACGAAAGACGGCATCCGTATCTATGAACAGGGTGACTTTGCCGGCATGCATGCGGCAGGGGCCTTGGCTGCGCGGATACTCGACGATATTGCCGATCATGTGTTTCCCGGACAGACAACCGGCGCGCTTGACGGGTTGATTACGCAGATGGTCGAGGATGCAGGCGCGACCTCAGCAACCATCGGCTACAAAGGCTATCAGCACGCCAGCTGCATCAGTGTAAACCACGTGGTTTGCCACGGCATTCCCGGCGATAAGAAGCTGAAAGATGGCGATATCCTTAATATCGACGTGACCGTCGTTGTCGATGGTTGGTTCGGTGACACTTCGCGCATGTATGTTGCAGGAAAACTGCCTCGCAAGGCCGAGCGTCTGATTCAGGTCACCCATGACGCGCTGTTCAAGGGCATCGAAATGGTCAAGCCCGGCAACACGTTCGGTGATATCGGCCACGCCATTCAGGCTTATGTTGAGGCGCACCGGATGAGCGTTGTCCGCGATTTTTGCGGCCACGGGTTGGGCCGTGTGTTCCATGCACCGCCAAACGTCCTGCATTACGGGCGTCCGGGAACCGGTGCGGTTCTGGAAGAAGGCATGTTCTTCACCATCGAACCGATGGTCAATCTAGGCCGCCCGGAAACCAAAACGCTGGCCGATGACTGGACCGCCGTAACCCGCGACAAATCCTTGTCCGCGCAGTTTGAGCATTCAGTGGGTGTGACAGCCGATGGGGTGGAGATTTTCACCCTGTCACCCGGCGGGAAGTACCATCCGACCTATTCGTCCTGATCGACGGCCTGATCGCGTAGCAGCTTGAGCAACAGCGTTTCATCTCGCCAAGGGATTATCGCGTCGTGAATGAAAACAGGTGCGCGCATCGGCTTACGCTCGGGCGCAGGGGTGACGTCAGCATCCTGCGAAAATGACCAGATCGGTGGGTTCAGTACGCGGTCCATAACCCGACACTAGCACGGTTGTGTCAAATTCCCAAAAGACCCGGAACCTCGGTCATGTTGTGAAAAACCTCTGCCCCGATCTCCGCCAATTTCGCGCCGTGACCCTCTGGTACAAAGGCAAGGCACCGCATACCCGCGCGTACGGCGGCAGTCACACCACTCTGGCTGTCTTCAATCACGACGGGTGTGGATGCGTTGAACTGCTTCGCCGCCAACAGAAACATCTCTGGGTCCGGTTTTGCTGTCCCAAGCTGGTGGGCTGAGAACATGACACCCTGAAACCGGTCCCAAAGCCCGTTCTGCCCCAGCGTGATCGCCATCTTGTCCGGACTGCCATTTGAGGCCACGCAGAATGGGATACCGTGGTGGTCGAGCCGATCAAGCAAGTCCCGAATACCCGGCATCAATGCCACGCCCTGACGCAGACGCTCGTAGGTTTCCGAATAGACTTCATCGATCCAGTCATCGGGTAAATCAGCCCCCAGCGCACGTGCTTTGTCGCGCACGCCAGCCATTGTACCGCCCAAGAAAAAACCAACGCTGTCTTCCAGAGTCAGGTCCAGTCCATAGCGGGCAAGGTTGTCTACCAAAACCTGATTGGACAGCGGCTCACTGTCGACCAGAACGCCATCGCAATCGAAAATGACCAGATCGTGCATAAAGCCTCCGTCTGCTTTTCAATCGCCGTACCCGAGCGCAGGTTAATGCGCAAATCGGCAAGCGGCATCAATTCGCGCAGCAGGTTTCAGTTTGAAACATTGCGCCATATCAAGGAGATATGAGTATCTCCATACTTCCGGCTGTCGGACCGGCTGAACCCATCAGGCGCTGCCATGGGTGCGTTTTCCTCCCAGACCAACAAGGCGTCATCAGCCACCCATCCACCGGCGGTCAGGGCAGCCACCGCCTTTTGGCCCAGCGACTTGCCATAGGGCGGGTCCAGAAAAATCAGATCATAAGGGGCGTACGGGTTGTCGCCCAGCCGCGTCGCGTCCCGACGGACCAATTCGGTACGATCAGCACTGTGTGTCAGTTCGATATTCTTGCGGATCAAACCCTGTGCAACTCGACCGTCATCCACAAACGTGACATGCGCTGCCCCACGCGACAGCGCCTCAAGCCCCAATGCGCCGGTGCCTGCAAACAGGTCCAACACGCGCAGACCATCGAAGTCAATCTGATGCGTCAGAACATTGAACAGGCTTTCGCGCACTCGGTCGGTGGTGGGGCGCAGATGCGCGCCCGCATCGCCTTTGCCAACCAAGGCCAAGGCGCGGCCCCGAAAGTCTCCGGCAATGATCCTCACGCCTTAAGCAGCGGTTTCAGGTCCGCTTTCGGGTCCGCGACCACGGATGGATCAGCCGTCTTGCCCGCATCGATCAGGCGTTTGCCAACCATATAGGCGCGAGGGTCGTTCATGGCGTCGACCGCGATTAGCTGGTCGCCCTTGTAGTACCAGAAGGACACCGTCGCGCCTTCACCCTTGCGGGTTACCACGCGGTCATACCCTGTGTTCAGCCCGGCAATCTGCAGCTTGACGTCATACTGATCCGACCAGAACCACGGCGTTGCAGTGTAGTCCTTGGCGGCACCCAGCATGTTCTGAGCAACGATCTCGGCCTGATCGATAGCGTTTGGGACGCTTTCCAGACGAATACGCCCTTCGCCATGGGGGAAGGATGCACAATCGCCTGCCGCCCAGATCGACGGGTTAGAAGTACGGCCATGCGCGTCGGTTTTGATCCCGTTGTCCAGTTCCAGCCCCGCCATCTCCGCCAATTGCGTCGATGGGGCGATGCCAACACCGACAACAACGAAATCCACCTCGATTTCGGACCCGTCCGTCAAAACCGCTCCGACCACTCTGCCGTTGTCACCGACCAACCGATCCAACCCAACGCCTTCGCGGATATCCGCGCCGTATTCGCTGTGCAATGCGCGGAAATAGTCGCTGGTTTCCTTCGCAGCAACGCGTTGCAAGATACGCTCGGCCATCTCGACCAGAGTCACTTTGACCCCGCGCTTGGCACAGACGGCTGCTGCCTCAAGCCCGATATAGCCGCCACCCACGATCAGTGCGCGTGCGCCTTCAGTGACACGAGGCTCCATCTCATCGATATGTGCTAGATCGCGCACCACATGCACGCCGTGCAGATCACCGCCGATCGCGGCGGGAAGGTAGCGCGGGTCCGATCCGGTGGTCAGCGCCAGTTCGTCATATGTAAGGACATCATCGCCAACCGTCACCGTCTTTGCCTGCGGATCAATTGCGGTGACACGCTGCCCCAGGCGCAGAGTGATGTTGTTTTCGGCATAGAAGCTCTCGGGTCGCAGGAACAAACGCTCCAATTCCATTTCACCCAGCAGATAAGCCTTGGAGAGGGGCGGGCGCTGATAGGGCAAATGCGGCTCAGCCCCGATCAGGGTGATGTCACCATCAAACCCGTCTTTGCGCAGCCGCGCGACAAGCGAAGCGCCTGCTTGTCCGGCGCCGATCACGACAATATGGCTCATGTTCCTCCCACCCTGTCGAATTACCGTGGTCTCATCCACGCGACCACCTATATTGCGGCAAAGCCCGACTCTGCAAATCCAAACGACAGGAGGTAAAAAATGATTTCAACAGGTGACACGCTGCCCGATGCCACGTTGACCCAAATGGGTGCCGAAGGCCCGGAAGAGGTGCGGATTTCCGACAAAACCAAAGGTCGGAAAGTGGTCATCTTCGCGGTGCCCGGTGCCTATACCGGCACCTGCACCACCGCCCATGTGCCCAGCTTTATCCGAACCAAGGATCAGTTCGACGCAAAGGGTGTAGACGAGGTGATCTGCATTTCTGTCAACGACCCGTTTGTCATGCATGCCTGGGGCGAATCCACCGGCGCCGCTGCGGCGGGGCTGACCATGCTGGGCGATGCCACATCGGAATTCACCAAAGCCCTTGGCATGGATTTCGATGCACCGCCCGTAGGCCTGATCGCGCGGTCCAAACGCTATGCGATGCTGGTCGAGGACGGCAAGGTGGTCGCGCTGAACCTAGAAGAAAACCCCGGGGTTTGCGAAGTCTCGGCTGGCGAGGCGCTGTTGGACGCAATCTGAACCGATCTAGCCCCGGCCGAGGTCGGGGCCAGATAAACCCTATTTAACTTGCGACAACGCCCCGTTGCGCGAATACTTGGCGCATAAACACGGGAGTTGATTGATGAAACCCAAATTTTTAACCCTTTGCGCTGTCTGCGCAGGCGTTTTGGCAGCCTGCGGCCCGGCCCCGACCCCGCAACAGCAAGCCGCGCGCCAGCACGAAATCGCCTGCCTTGGCGGTACATTGGGCGGCGCCCTGATCGGCGGTGCAATTGGCAATCAATTCGGGGGCGGCTCCGGCAAAACCATTCTGACGGCAGCGGGCGCTGCTGCGGGTGGTATCGAAGGGCAGAGGTTCGCATGTTGAAAGCACTGAAATTGAAACCGCTTGTTTTGATCGCGTCCGTTGCGTTTGCCGCTGCGGCCAATGCCGAGACCGTGGCCGAGCTACACGAAAACGAATTGCGTGCTATTGATGCCAACAATGACGGGTTCTTGTCCAAGGACGAGTTCAACGCCTTTTCCGACTACGCGTTTCAGACGATGGACGAGGATAAGAACGGCACGCTGGGATTGGATGAGGCCAAGCCGTTTCTGGACATCAAACAGTTTCAAAACGTTGACCGGAACGGCGATAGCTTTATCTCAAGGGCAGAATACGACGCGCAGATGGGCAATGATTTCACCACTGCGGATCAGGACGGAAACGGCCAACTGGACTAGGCCAACTCTGAACAGGAGCGTGGTATGAACAAATGGATCGCCTTTGGGGCGCTTGCCGCCCTTTGCGCATGCGATGTGCCCCAAGCCCCAATCATAACGGGGCCGGATGGCCAAGCACGCATTCAGATCAATACCAGTGGTTTGACCTGCTACAATACAAAGTGTCTGGATATTAATCCGGCCGCGCGCAGCGTACGTCAGGTGGGCAACCGCACAACCGGAATTCCGGGCAACATCAATGTCAGTGACGGAACCGTGACACCGGCCGAGTTCGAACAGATGGGCGTTGCCGCCTCATTGGCTGGTGGAATGGGATCGCGCGGGGATCGCGGCTAGACTAGGCTGTCCATCTTGCGCGCCAGTTTGGCATCCAGAGATGACAAACCGCCCACATCGTGGGTGGAAAGCACAACTTCGACCGTTCGGTAGACGTTGAACCATTCCGGGTGATGGTTCCATTTCTCAGCCCAGATCGCCACCTGGGTCATCCAACCAAAGGCGGCAACAAAATTGTCGAAACTAAAGGTTTTTGTGATTGCATCGCGGCCCTCGACCATCGTCCAACCGTTGCTAAACAGCGGATCCAAAAGGGGGCCTCGGGTCTCGGTCGACAAAAGCTCGGTCATTGCTGTTCCTCCGGGTTCGACTTTCTGAACGGTCCGTAGTCCGTCAGAATCTCAATCTCTTCTCCTACGGCGCGGCCTTCGGCGTCCAGATATCTTTTGACAGCATCAGCAAAACCCGGATCACCGATCCAATGCAAGCTGTGCGTGCGCGTCGGCAGATAGCCGCGCGCCAATTTGTGCTCGCCCTGCGCCCCTGCCTCGACCCGCAACAAGCCCTGGGCAATCGCAAAATCAATGGCCCGGTAGTAACACAGTTCAAAATGCAGGCAGGCGTGGTGTTCGACACAGCCCCAATACCGACCAAAAAGCGTTTCGCGCCCGATAAAATTCAGCGCCCCTGCAATCGGATAGCCATCGCGCATGGCAAGAATCAGCGCCATGTCATTCGCCATCGTGTCCTGCGCTATGTCAAAGAACTGCCTCGTCAGATAGGGTGAGCCCCATTTCCGCGCACCGGTGTCCTGATAAAACCGCCAGAACGCATCCCAATGCTCGGGTCGCAGCTCTGACCCGGTCAAAGTGATGATCTCACCACCAAACCCGTTCGCTTGCGCCCGTTCTTTGCGGATATTCTTGCGTTTGCGCGACGACAGAGCAGCGAGAAACCCGTCGAAATTTGCATACCCGTCGTTCAACCAGTGAAATTGCTGCGAGCTGCGCAGCATCAGGCCCATCTGTTCGCCCGCCAGCGCCTCATCCTCGGTGCAGAAGGTTGCGTGCAGAGAGGAGACCTGATTGTCGGCCGCCAGTTGTACCGCACCCTGCACCAGCGCGGACATGCCAATCGCCTCATAGCCCGGTCGCACCAGAAACCGCCGCCCGGTTGCAGGCGTGAAGGGAACGGCAATTTGCAGTTTGGGATAGTACCGCCCGCCCGCATTTTCGTAGGCATGCGCCCAGCTATGGTCGAAGATGTATTCACCCTGACTGTGCGACTTGGCATACATCGGCGCGGCAGCGATCAGCATTCCGTCCAGATAGCTGGTCAGGTATTGCGGGTGCCAGCCAGTTCCCGACCCGACCGACCCGCTGTTTTCAAGCGCCAACAGAAACCGATGAGTGGTGAACGGATCCAGAGGGCGCCCGCCATCTGCCGCCTCGGGGCAAGCGCAGCCATCCCACTCTGCCGCAGAAATCTGCGACAGTGAGTTCAGTACCTGAACTTCTATCTGCGCCTGATCCATGTACCCTCCGCGTCTGTTCTTTATCTGTGACAGTGCGGGTCAGGTTCAACCCGGATGAGCGGCCAAATACCCCTCGAAGGTCACATTGTCGGCAACGGCGCGGGCCTGTGCCTCTTGTTCAGGCGAACGCACGGTCCAGCACAGAATCGGAACGCCCTGTGCCTTTAGCTCGGCAACACGGGGGCGGTTCAGGTCGTGAACCTCATGGCTGATGAAGCTGGCCCCCACGCGGTCAAAATCCGGAATACTGCGCAGATGATCGCAGATGCTATCAGACAGAGGCCAATCCTGCGGATCATATGAGCTGGTCACGATCCCGCGTGGCAAATGCGGGGCCAAACGCGCCAGTTCGGCCACGCTGTTGGGGTTGAAGGACATCAACGCCACCGGGCCTTTGTAGCTTTGCAGGGCCCGCACGGTATCAGCCTCAAGCGGGCCAATATCGGTGCCCATTGCGCCATCCTGATCCTTGAGCTCGATCAGCAAAGGCACCTTGCCGGCGACCATCGCAAGCACCTCATCCAGCGCTGGGATACCATCATCGCCATGCAGCAAGGGGATTTCCAACGCTTGCTCGGAAGTGATCCGTCGGATCGGACCCGCCTGTCCGGTCAGACGCGCCATATCATAGTCATGAAAGACCATGGCGCGGTTGTCCGACGTCAGCTGCAGATCGATCTCAATCCCGTACCCGGCATCCACCGCGGCACGAATGGCCGCCCGGCTGTTTTCCGGACGGCGATCCGAGATGTCGTGCAAGGCCCGATGCGCGATCGGGGCCCGCAGAAATTCGGCTGGCAGTTTTGGGGTCATTGGACCTCGAAAACACCTTCGATTTCAACCGCAACGCCCAAAGGCAATGAGGCCGCGCTGACGGCCGAGCGGGAATGACGCCCTGCATCACCCAGCGCCTCGACCAGGAAATCGGACGCGCCATTGATCACCTGCGGCTGCGCGGTGAAATCGGCGGTCGAGTTCACAAAGCCGGTTAGCTTGATCACGCGCACCAGTTTTTCGATATCGCCACCACAGGCCGCTTTGACCTGTGCCAGAAGGTTGATAGCGCAGACCTTCGCTGCCGCGGCGCCCGCTTCGACATCCATGTTATCGCCCAGCTTGCCTGTGATCAGATCATCCGCCTTGGAAATCTGGCCTGAAATATAGACAATATTGCCCACGCGCACGAAAGGCACATAGTTCGCTGCAGGTGCAGGGGCGTCGGGCAGGCTGACGCCCAGGCTTTCCAGTTTTGCGGTGATACTCATGCGATGATCCTCATCCCTCATTTGACTCCGGCGGACGCTACCCCCTTGGGCGCGACAGGGAAAGCAGGAAACTGGCATTTTTGAACGTGGCGCTTATCTGGGCATAACTTCTCTTATTCCGCAGTGTTGAAGCGATGTCACTTTACCACGCGCAGGCAGACACGTTAAACGCTGGATGTTTCAATTTGAACCTGAAACATTTATGTGACCAAGACTTGTGCCAACGCGGCACTATTATCGATTTAATATCTGGCAATCATGGGCCGGATTACTTTGGAGTGGCAAAGACCGTGTTGAGCAGATTGCGCCTGAAACACCTTGTTGTGCTGTCCCTGTTGCCGATCCTGACCGCCTGCGCCACGCAGCCCCCGGAACAGGCCGCCCGGGGTGAGGTGTTCGATCCTTACGAAAAGACCAACCGGGGCATCCACAAGTTCAATCTGGGTGTTGACCGGTTCCTGTTCCGCCCGGCCTCGAAAGGCTATGTCAAAATCGTCCCTGATCCGATGGTGACCAGCTTCAGCACCTTTGCCGAGAATATCTCGCTGCCGGGTCAGGCCGTCGACTATCTGCTGCAAGGCAATCCAAAACAGATGGGCAACGCCCTGTTGCGTTTTGTTGTGAACATGACAGTAGGCGGGTTTGGTCTGTCCGCACCCGCTGATGAGCTGAACCTGCCGCCCGTGGATACGGATTTCGGCGAAACGCTACATGTCTGGGGATTTGGTGAGGGCGCCTATGTCGAGCTGCCGTTCTACGGCCCCTCAACAACCCGCGATGCGGTAGGCGTTGTGGTCAACCTGTTCTCGAACCCGATCAACTTTACCCCCACACGCCCCGCCGACAACCTTGGCGTTTATGCCGAGATCGTGCGCCGCATGGGCGACCGGGGGCGGTTCTCGGATACGGTTGACTCGATCCTGTATGAAAGCGCCGACAGCTATGCACAGGCCCGCCTGATCTATTTGCAAAATCGCCGCTTTGAACTGGCGCGCGATGATGAGGATGCCTATCTGGATCTGTACTCCGATCCCTATGCTGAAATCGGAACCGACCCTGTCAGGGACCCCTATCTAGACCCTTACGAGGACCCCTATGCCGAGTAAATCTTTGAACCGACGTCATTTTGTTTTCACCGGCCTGACCGGATTGGCGCTGACTGCGCTACCTGGATCCGCCTTTGCCCAGACCGAAGCAAGCGCCAAGGCGCTGGTGAATAGTGTTGTGGCCGAGATCAACCGCGTGATCGCGTCCGGCAAATCTGAAAGCGCCATGCTGCGCGATTTCGAAAAAATCTTCGTGCAATATGCCGATGTTCCGATCATGGCACGCTATGCCCTTGGGGCCGATGCGCGCACTGCTAGCCCAGCACAGCTGAAACAGTTCACCAACGCCTTTCAGGGCTATATCTCGCGCAAATACGGTCGCCGATTCCGAGAGTTCATCGGCGGCCAGGTCGATGTGCGAAACGCCCGCAAAATCCGCGCCGGTTACGAGGTCAGAACACGGGTGAAGTTGCAGGGTTCCTCCCCGTTCGAGGTTACCTTTCTGGTGTCGAACAAATCCGGGCGCGACAAGTTCTACAATATGTTCATCGAAGGCGTGAACCTGCTGTTGACCGAACGGACCGAGATCGGGGCAATGCTGGACGCGCGTGGTGGCAATCTCAACCAACTGATCAAAGATCTGAACCGGACCGCTTAAATTTCTGTTTCGTGTGAAAGGGGCCGCATTGCCACGGGCAACGCGGTCCTTTTGTTATGATTGACACCGGGCCCTTCATTTTCCGGGCCCGCCTAGGGCATGTAGCTGCGCACAAGCGCACTGGCGATCAGGGCCCAACCATCTGCAATCACAAAGAACGCCAGCTTGAAAGGCAAGGACACGATGGCCGGGGGCACCATCATCATACCCATCGACATCAGCACCGCGGCGACAACCAGATCAATGATCAGAAACGGCAGAAAAATCAGGAATCCGATCTGAAACGCCCGCGCAATTTCGGACAGCATGAAAGAAGGCATCAGGACAGACAGCGGAGCCTCGGGCGATAACTCCATCGCTTCACCCCCTGGTCTCAGCGCCGCCATGGCTTGAAATGTATCTACATCCAGACGCGCAGCCATGAAGGCCCGAAACGGTTGCAAGGCGCGTTCTAGGGCCGGTTCCACTTCCATCGTTTCGTCGATCATGGGGCGTATTCCGGCGCTCCAGGCTTCGGTAAAGACCGGGTCCATGATGAAGTAGGTGAGAAACAGGGCCAGGCTGATAATCAGCATATTCGGTGGGGATTGCTGCAATCCGATCCCCTGCCGCAAAATCGACAACACCGTGATCAGGAAGGGGAAACAGGTGATCATGATCGCCAGTCCCGGCGCAAGGCTGAGCACCGTGATCAAAAGGATCAATTGGATGGTGCGCGCCGAGATCGATTCTCCGTCACCCAGCGACAGGCTCAGGTCTTGCGCGACGACCAGCGACGGTGTCAGCACCGCCGCGGCAAGCACCAGCCCGATCAGAAGGCGCATCAGCCGATCCCGTTCTGCAAATCTGCGATTTCCGTCAGGCGCACCGCCAGTTGCCCGGCCTGATCACCGTCCATCTCTTCCAGCAGGCCGCGCGCAACCAGTTGATCGCCAACATACAAATCCACCGGATCTTCGATCCGTTTATCCAAGGTCAAAACAGCGTTTTCGCCCATATTCAGCAAATCGCGGATCAACGGACGGGCACGACCCACTGAGACCGTAACCTCAATCGGGACCGCGTCGAACGGGCTGGCTTTTTCGGGTTTCTGAATCTGGGCGTCACTCATTTTCCAATGCCTCTCTGGCTTCAAATAGATATGCGTCAAAGGCTCGCGCGACCGAGGCCAGAACGGCGCTGCAATCCACCTCACTGCGCGAGATACCTACCTGCAGGCGGGCATGTCCCGGCTCTAACGCGGGGTCCTCGATGACCTTTGGGGGCGAGCCAAGAACTGCAGGCAACATCGCTTCAACCTCGGCTACGCGGCCCTCGGGAACCATGATGTGCATGGGCTGACCAACCTGCGCGCGGGCCAATTCGGTCAACTGCTCAACAACATGCGCAGCAAATCCACGATCGATCATCTCGGGCAAAACCAGCCGCGTCAGGCTGTCGAACATCGGTTCCAGAGACAGGGACATTCTGGTGACCGCTTCGGTGTAGGTGAACGACATGTCCTCAAGCGATTTCCCCAGTTCAGACGAAATCTGCCCACGGCTTTGTTCCTGCGCCTGCGTCGCGTCCTCCCACCCCGCGCCGTAGCCTTGTTCGAAGGCCGCAAGGCGCTGTTCTTCCAGGGCTTCTTCGTCCAGCAGATGAACCTGACCACCTCCGGCAAGTATGGTGAAATCTTCAAGAAGATGAGCGATCGACATCAGACACGCTCCTCACCTTCTTCCAGCCAACTGCGCAGAATCTCGACTGTTTCCTCCTGCTTGTCGCCAATCATCGCGCGCAAACGATCCACGGGGTCTTGCGATTGATCTACGCCAATTGCAGGCACGTCGGCTTGCGCGGCCAAAGGCGCGAACTCTGACATACCATCAGCGGCAATCTCACCCGTCAGCACCTGCGCATTCTCGGCCTCAACGTCCCCGCTCGCCGGCAGCAAGGCGGGCATGACCGCAGGTTTCATCAGGATCGGGCGAATGACAAACAGGGCCAAAACCAGTGAGACCACCGCCAGAACCGCCATTTGAACCAGAGACATCGCATCCAGATGAACGTTCTGAAACATCGATGCGGATACCAGGGTGCCTTGCGGTTCAACCACCGGTAAATCCAGCGATTTCAAGGTGATGACATCCCCGCGCTCGGCGTCGAAGCCCACCGCCGACGCCACAAGTTCCTGCAACGCGTCCAACTCGGCCTGCGGGAGTGGCGCAAAGCTCTCAGCCCCTGCAGCATCGACCACGCGTATGCCATTGACCAGCACGGCAACCGTCAGGCGTTTGACGGCGCCGGGCGCGGTATGCACTTCAAGCTCGGTTTCTGAGACCTCGTAATTCACCCGCTCACGTGTCTGGGTTGCGTTCGAGTTCGATTCGTCCCCACCAGCGCCATCACCATCCGGCAGGTTCGAGGCCACCGTCACATCCGACGACTGGTTGCGGGCGCTGTCCGAACGCTCTTCAACATCGGTGCTGATGGCAACGCGCCCTTTGGGATCAAAACGTCGTTCGCGGATCGATTCGGTTTTGGTCACGGTATCCACGCTGACCTCGACAACCGCGTTGCCCGCGCCGACGCGCGCCTCAACCAGGCGCATAACACGCTCACGAAGCTGACGCGATTTGTCATCGGCCGTTTCCGCAGCCACAGCAGTCTCCTGCCCTCCGATCACCGCGCCCTTCGAATCGATCACCGCCACGTTTTCCGGGGCCAGCCCGCTGACGGCTGAAGAAACAAGAAACCGGATGGCCTTGGCCTGATCACCGGTGATCTCAGCCCCGGTCGACACCAGATAAACCGATGCAGTTGGGGCCACGCTGCGTTGAAACGGGTTTGCGGATCCGTTGGCAATATGTACGCGCGCTTGGCTGACATGGGGGCTGCCGACAATCGTGCGCGCAAGCTCACCCTCTTTGGCGCGCCAATAGGCGGCATCAAACATCTGAGAGGTGGTGCCAAACCCGCTTAGCGAATCGAGCAATTCGTACCCACGATTGCCATTTGCAGGCAGCCCTTCGCTGGCCAGTGTCATCCGCAGCTCATCCCGCTGCCCGCCCGGCACATAGATAGACCCGCCGCGAATCTCATATGGCACGCCGCGTTGATCGAGCGAACGGACGATATCACCCGCTGCCCCGCTTTCCAGCCCCGCATAAAGCAGCGTCATCGACGGCGCGGATGCCAACCGCGACATGCCCAAAATTCCCAGAAACACCAGCACAACTGCGCCGGCAACGATGATTTGTTTTCGCCTGTCCAAACTTGCCCAGACAGTTCCGATCTGCTGCACGCTCACCTCCGACTCGCCGACATTCTGCCCGGCGCGTTCTCTGTTTGGACCATTGCCCTTAACAATCGGTTAGTCCCTGACGGGTTATGACGGATTCACAACGAATGGATGAGGACGTCATGACAGACGCAACGGCAGAAGAGGCAGAAGCGCCTGAGAAAAATGGAAAAAAGGGCCTGATGATCGGGTTGATTCTGGCCGTCGCTGGCGCGGCGGGAGGATATTTTTTGACCACATCGGGCCTGCTGCCTTTCGGCGCAAAATCCGAGGAGACATATGCCGAAAGTGACAAGAAAGACGCCAAGGCTGAACCGCTTGCAGATGTCGGTTTCGTGAATCTTCCGCCCGTGGTCATCTCTTTGACCGAAAGCCAGGCGCGTCATTTGAAATTTCACGCGCAGCTCGAAGTTAACGCTCCGTACATCGCTGATGTGGAAAAAATACAACCACGAATCATGGATGTGCTGAACGGCTATCTGCGCGCGGTCAGGGTTTCGGATCTGGAAGATCCGATGGCTTTGACCCGGATCAGAGGACACCTGCTGCGGCGCATTGAAATTGTTACCGGAGAAGGTCGGGTGCGTGATGTTCTGGTCATGGAATTTGTACTGAATTAGGAGGCGAAATTGGAGCTTATCGCGGATATTTTGCTGGTCGCGGGCGCGCTGGGTGCAGGGCTGTATTGCTTTGTTCTGTCGCGCAGACTCAGACGGTTTACCGATCTTGAAAAGGGCGTAGGCGGCGCTGTTGCAGTGCTGTCCTCGCAGGCAGATGAGTTGAAGAGATCCCTCGACAATGCGCGCGCGGCTTCGGATCAGTCAGGCGAGTCTTTGAAGGATCTGACTCAGCGCGCCGAAAGCGTGGCGCAACGTCTGGAACTGATGATGGCCTCGATGCACGACGTGATTCCAGCAGAGGAGACCGATCCCGAAACGGTCGACATGAAGGACCCTCTGGTCGAGCCTGCACCAAAGTCTGAGGTAGCGAACGAAGTCGCTGAAACTGACGTGGAACCGCCCGAAGCGCAGCCTGAGGACACACTGAGTGAGGCCCCTGCCAAAGCCCCCGAAGGGCTGATGTTTTTCCGGCATGGCCGAAACATGAACGAGGCCACCTGATGCATCCCAAAACTGCGGATAAAAGGCCAAATCGCCCGCGCGCGGGGGTGTTGACGGTCATCTCTCTGTTGATGATCGGATCAGCGATTATTCGTGTCGGGCTGGAAGCCGGGCCAGCGCTGGCGAAATCCGCGGATGTCGAGCAGTCGAAAGAAAAACCCGCAACAACGCAAGCGCGCGATGTTGAGGGCCTTCTGGCCGAGTTGTTGCGCCGTGAAGAACGCGTGAAACAGCGCGAAGATAGGGTGATGGAAAAGGAAAAGGCTTTGGAAATTGCCAATGAGGCCATCGACATGCGCCTCGCCACTTTGCAAGAGGCCGAAGAGTCACTGCGTGCGACCCTGGCCGTGGCAAACAAAGCCGCCGAAACGGACCTGACCCAGCTGACAGATGTCTATCAGAACATGAAGCCGAAAGACGCGGCCGCGTTGTTTGAGACGATGGACCCAACCTTTGCGTCCGGCTTTCTGTCACGCATGCCGCCAGAGGCTGCGGCGAGCATACTGGCCGGTCTCAGCCCGGATGCAGCCTATACCATCAGCGTTGTGATGGCAGGTCGCAACGCGACCGCACCGCAAGAGTAGACCCCATGGACCGCACACCTGCCTCGAACATGCCTGGAGATCGCAAATGATTGGAATTGTTGGAATTATCGTCATTTTCGTAATGGTGTTCGGCGGCTACCTTGCAGCCGGCGGTAAGATGACAATCATCCTGAAATCGCTGCCATACGAGATGATGATGATCGGCGGGGCTGCCGTCGGGGCCTTTTTGATCAGCAATGATGCAGGTGGCATCAAGCACACAATCAAGGACATGGGTAAGGTTTTTAAAGGGCCAAAATGGAAGCCCGAAGATTACCGTGACCTGCTCTGCCTTTTGTTCTCATTGATCCGTATTGCGCGCGCGAACCCGGTTGAGGTGGAACAACACATCGAAGAACCCGAAAGTTCGAGCCTGTTTTCCGCTTATCCCAAGATTCAATCCGACAAAGAGGCGGTGGATCTGATCTGCGACACGATGCGCGCTGCCGCCATGAACTATGACGATCCGCATCAGGTGGAAGAAGTGCTGGATAAACGGATGGAGGCGAATTTTCATCACGCCATGCATTCAAGTCACGCATTGCAAACCGTAGCGGACGGCCTACCGGCCTTGGGCATCGTTGCTGCGGTTTTAGGAGTGATTAAGACCATGGGCTCGATTGATCAACCGCCCGAGGTGTTGGGTAAACTGATCGGGGGGGCGCTGGTTGGGACTTTTCTGGGCGTCTTCCTCGCCTATGGCCTGGTTGGCCCTTTTGCAGGCAAGTTGAAAAACGTGGTGGAAGAGGACAACCATTTCTACCAACTGATAAAAGAGGTGCTTGTCGCCAATCTCCACAACCACAACGCTGCAATGTGTATTGAAGTCGGGCGACAGAACACACCCACACATAATCGCCCCGATTTCACCGAGTTGGAAGATGCCTTGAAAGAGTTGAAGCAGGCGGCGGCATGACCCGGCTTGTCGCGCTGGTATTCGCACTGATCGCCTGGGCGACCTGGGCATCGTCACAAGAGGTGACTGTTCGTTCTGGCGAGCATGATGGATACACACGCCTTGTGTTCACTGTGCCACCAAACACAGGTTGGGTTGTGAAGCACCGCAAAGGCGGGGCACGTTTGATCGTCGATCTGGACGATGTGACCTACAAGACCGGAGGTGTGTTCAGTCGGCTGACAACAAACCGCCTCGCCTCTTTGTCGCAGAAACAGCCGGGCGATGGGCTGGAACTGGATTTTGGCTGCGACTGCGTTGCTTCTGCATTTCTCTATCGCGACTCAATGATCGTTCTGGATATTGCACCCGGCGCGATACTGCCGCCTTTGCTGGCCAATATCCCGCCACCCCGATCGGCGCCGGAGCCGGACCTTTCGTCCCGCCCTAACCCGCCAGAAGTCATAGAGTTGCCTTCGCTGCCCCTTGGCGGGCAGAGTTTCAAAGACCAGCTATCGACGCGTCTGTTGCAAGGGGCGGATCGGGATGTGCTGGAACTGAATCTTGCTACTATCGGGCCAAGGCGACAGCGCGCGCTGCAGGCACTGCCTTTGACGGGTGGTTTGAGCTCGAATATAGAGCTTTCAACCGCATTGGATGAACTCAACGCGCTGCTGGGTTCCGAATTCCCGCAGATCGAAGCCAAACCTGCCTGTTTCACAAGCGTTGAGCTTGGATTTGAAACCTGGGCAAATGACCGACCTTTCCAGGATCAGGTCGCACAGCTGCGCGTAGGGCTGTTTCAGGAGTTCGACAGGCTGGACGCAGATCGCGCTTTGGCTTTGTCCAAGCTTTATGCCTATTACGGTTTTGGCGCGGAATCCCTTCAAGTGCTCGGTCTTTCGGGCTTGCAAAGTGATGAGGCTCAACAGGTTGCAGCAATTGCAAACATCGTTGACGATCAACAGTTTCCCCAGCGCAGCCCATTTCACGGCCTGCAGCGATGCGACAGCGATGCCGCGCTTTGGGCTGCACTTGCAGAGCGGGAACTGACAACCGATGCACGCGTTGAGGCAATCGAACAAAGCTTTGTCCGCTTGCCCGACCATCTGCGCCGCAACCTGGGGCCCCGGCTATCCTCTATTCTGGTTGAAGCAGGACAACTTGAAGCCGCGCGGCGGGTCTTGCGGTCGGTAGAGCGTGTTGAACCGGAGACAACTCCTTCACTCTTCAACGCCAAGGCCGAGGTGGCTTATGCCGAAGGGGATGGCCCATCAGAAGAAAGCCTCTTGTCCGAAGTGATTAGGGCACCCGAAGCCTCGACCGAGGCGCCGCTGGCCTTGGCGCGGTTGGTTGAAAAACGATGGAACGATCGAGGGGCTGTTTCTCTGCAGGAACTGGATCTCGCCGCCGCCTATGCGAACGAATATCGTAAAACCGAAATGGGGCCAATGATGGCCCGAACACATGTGGTTGCACTAGGTCTTGTGCAGGAATTCGAACAGGCCTTTGAGCTGATCGAGACATTGCCGGATAGCGCAGAAGATCCTGCCGTGCTTGACCGACATCTGCAATTGCTTGCAGAACGCGCCGATGACTTAACATTTTTGCGGCAGAGCCTGACTCTGTCACAGCCACAGAAGGATGCGGTGTCGACCGACACAGCCATCGCCCTGTCCGCGCGATTGACAAAGTTGGGGTTCGGCACGCAGGCGGCGGCACTGGCCAACCGCGGCCAAGACCGCGCGAGGCGCGCGGAACGGGCGCTGCTAAGGGCGCAGGCAGCGTTGCAGGTTGGTCGCCCCTATCAGGCGGTGCTGGAGTTGGCCGATGATCCATCAGAGGCCGCCAATGCTTTGCGGATCGAGGCGATGATCGCCAGCCGCGATTTTGCCAACGCCGCAGCTTTGTTGCAGGAGGTCGGCGATGTGCAGGCCGCAAACAGATATTACTGGTTGGCAAATTTGCCAGACCGAGCCGATGTGGATTCGAACGGAAAGTTCGCTGAGTTAAATGCGACAACGCAAGCACTGGCGGACGCACCTGAACGCATCGAGGACAAACCCTTGGCAGATGCTGTGAACCTGCTGGATGAAAGTGCTCAGGCACGCGCAAGAATCGCTGCTTTGCTTGAGATCGTTGAAACAGAATAGACCAACCCAGCGACGCCAATTGCGGTCTTAATTCTATGAGCTTAGGAAATAGACTATGGCGCTGGTGGTTCATACAGAAGCGCAGCCAAATCCGAATAGCGCGAATGCGGATCGGTCCAGCTCAATATCGCGTCGCGGATGGCCTCGGCGCGATCCGCGCCTACCACAGGCTTAGCGAATTCCATGTATTTCGCAATTACGTCTGATCGCGAAAACGGTGCTTCGGGGCCGCCTCGGGCATGGATATCACCCGAATGAAGAAGTCGCCCATCCATCGTGGTAATCTCAACATCAGCCCAGCGCCCTTTAGGGAAACGCGCGGTGTGCCGCTCAATTTCTGCAACCTGAATACGGGACATGAACTCAGCAACCTCTGGATCAGAAAGGCCGGGCCCCGAGATATGCTCAACACCGATCCGACCATGAAGTGCATAAACGGCCACCGCAAAAGGCAAAGAATACTGCGCTTGAGATGTTGTCAGAGGGATACCTGAATAAAGACAGGCGGCCTGATGAAAACTGTTCACCTTTAGGGTCGCAATTTGACTAGGGCTCAAATCGTGTTCGATCATCACCGCCCGCGTTGCATCGATGGCCGCATGGGCCCATCGGCAGATGGGATAGGGTTTCACATATTGATGCTCGACCTGCCAGAAGGTCCCTAGATCTGACCAATGCGATGCCGCTTCATCGGATTCGATCGTGATGGCCGGGGCTCCGGTAAACCCGCGTTCGGCCAGCACGGCGGCGGACAGACCAACCAATGCACCCCAGCCTGACCCGTCATGCAGCATGGTTGGGTTTGCAATCTCGCGCATCATCTGGCCGCGGGGTCCATGGTATTCGGCGATGCCCATGGCTTGCCGCAGTTGTTCAGCACTTTGCCCCCGCATGCGCGCGGCCATGGCCGCGACACCCAAAGCATTCCACGCGCCCGATGTGTGATAGTCAGTGACGCTGTCATGCAGCGATATTCCGGCCCGACCGGCAATTTCATAGCCTGTGATCACCGCTGCCAAAGCCTCGAGGCCTGACAGATCGGGGCGATGTTCAGCCAAAGCCACCAGAGTGGGCAAAACGACCACGCCAATATGACCCTTGGTAGGGTTATAGCCATCATGGCCGTCCAGATTATCGGTTTGAGTCGCGGCCGCATAAGCCGCACCTGCCAGACTGACCGCGCGGCCATCAAACATCATGCGGGCGCTGAACGCTGGATCAGTGCTGGCATACAATAGGGCCGCGGCATCGCGCGCGATCACGCCCGCCTCCATCGGTCCCGCCGCGATCAGAATGCCCATCGTGTCCAGCATCATCAGCGCCGCAGCCTCTTGCGCGCTGTTCGGCATGTCGGCAGCCGCCCGCATCAGCGCAAAATCGGCAACGCGGGCGAAGCTGTTGGTCACGCCGCGCCCTCCATCACCGGTTGTACATCACGCAGTCGGCGGCCTGCCGGGTCAAACGGGGGCTCTGACAGGATCTTCGCTTTGTGCGGTTTGCCGAGGATGAAAACCTCAACCGTATCGCCTGGCTTGGCCACTTTCGGGTTCGCATAGCCGATCGCCAGCGACTTCCCGACCGAATAGCCGTATGCGCCCGAGGTCACGCGGCCCACCGGCGTACCATCCGGGGCGAAGATCGGTTCACCGCCGCTGGCATCTGCATCGGCTGCGTCAACCTCGAAGATCGACAGAACCTCGCGCGCGGCATTGTCCTTGATAGACAGATAGGCGTCTTTGTGCAGGAAATCCTTATCCAGCTTGATCAGACCCGCAAGACCAACCTCTTGCGGCCAGTATTCCTGAGAGTACTCGCGCCCCCAAGAACCATAACCCTTTTCGATCCGCAGCGACCCCAGCGCGCGTCCGCCAACCGGGCCGCCGCCATGGTCCTTAGCGGCCTCTAAAAGCGCTGAATAGAGTCTGATTTGGTCGGATTCGGCGCAATGCAGCTCCCACCCCAGATCGCCGGTAAAGCTGACGCGGATGGCCAGGCAGGTGACACCTGCGACTTCGATGGTTTGTGAGCGCATGAAGCGGAACGCTTCATTCGACAGATCCGCGTTGGTCAGGCGTTGCAGGACATCGCGGGATTTCGGACCGGCCACGTTGAATCCGGCGATCCGGTCAGTTGCGACGTCCAGCGTGGTACCGTCGGGCAGGTCGACCATGTTGAAGAAACGCTGGTGATAGCGCTCGGCCATGCCCGAGCCGATCATCATGTATTCGTCGTCGGCAACCTTGGTGATCGTGAAATCCCCAGCCACGCCACCGCGCACTGAGATCAGAGGTGTCAGGCAAGATCGCCCAATCTCAGTCGGGATGCGGTTGGCGACCAGCCGATCAAGCCAGTCATGGGCACCGGGGCCCTTGATCACATAGTTGGCAAAGTTCGAGATATCGATCACGCCGACCGCGTCCCGCAACATCTGAACCTCGCGCCCCACCGGCTCCCACCAGTTCTGGCGGGTAAATCCGTTGGTTTCGACCGTGCCGGGCTGGTCGGCAAACCAAAGCGGATGTTCCCAGCCGCAGTTCAGGCCAAAAACACACCCCATCGCCTTTTGCATCTCATAGGCCGGGCGCACGCGGGCGGGGCGACCAGCGCTGCGTTCCTCGTTTGGGAAGTGGATGGCGAAACGGTGCGAATACTGATCTTCAACCCGTGCTTTGGTGAACTTCTTGTCGGCCCAATCGCCAAAGCGAGCCAGATCCCAAGCGAACATGTCGTATTGCGGCTCGCCCTCGATCATCCATTGCGCCGCCAACAAGCCCAGTCCGCCGGATTGCGAGAAACCGGGGATGATGCCGGTGCAGCAGAAATAGTTTTGTAGCTCGGGCACCGGGCCCCAGATCGCGTTGGAATCCGGCGACCAGATCATTGGGCCGTTGATGACGCGTTTGACACCCGCCGTGGCAGCAACCGGAACACGTTCGGTGGCGCGGATCACGTTCTCCATGATCCGATCCAGATCGTCGGGGAACAGATCGTGGGCGAAATCCAGCGGCGTGCCGTTTTCGGCCCAGAACCGCATGTCTTTCTCATAAGCCCCGATCAGCAGGCCATTGCCTTCCTGCCGGAAGTAATACTCGCCATCCCGGTCGGCGATTGAGGGCAGACGACGGCCCATACTGGCCACTTCGTCGATGGATTCCGTGACAAAATACTGGTGCTCGGTCGGTTGCAGCGGCAATTCGATGCCCGCCAAAGCCGCGACCTCGCGCCCCCACAGGCCCCCGGCATTGACCACCCATTGCGCGCGGATGTCACCCTTTTTGGTCCTCACGATCCAAGAGCCGTCGGGCTGCTGTTCCGTCCCTACTACGGGGCAAAACCGCTCAATCGTGGCTCCCATGGCACGCGCCCCAGCGGCATAAGCCATGGTCACACCGGACGGATCGACGTTGCCGCCATCGGGTTCGTACATGATGCAGCGGATATCATCGAACTGCGCCAGCGGATGCAGTTCTTTTGCCTGTTCCCGGCTGATTTCATAGAAGTTCAGACCGTAGAACCGCGCCTTAGCCTCTTGCAAGCGCAACTGATGTTCGCGGTCTTCAGTTTGGGCCAGGTACAGCGAACCCGGTTGAAATACACCGCAACCCTGGCCGGTTTCCTTCTCCAGCTCTTTATACAGATTCATCGTATAGTGTTGGATGCGCGTGACGTTGTTATTGTCATGCAGCCCGTGGATATTGGCCGCCGCATGCCAGGTCGAGCCGGATGTCAGCTCATCCCGCTCCAGCAGAACAACATCTGTCCAGCCAAGCTTGGCCAGATGATAAAGGATTGAACAACCGACTAGGCCCCCTCCGATAACGACGGCCTGTGCGTGGGTTTTCATGAGATCTCTCCTAAAAAATCGGGCGCTGCCTGCAGGGCAGGTTTAAACAAGAGTCAGCCATAGGTTGGAATGGGCATATGTTCTGTTCCCGACGCGAAATGTCGGGAACAGGGCTTTCTTAACATGAGTTTAACTCAACCCAATTGAATCCTTTATGATATTTTGAAAGCTTCAGGATTATGTGGAGTAACCCTGTGAACCTTTTGGATACGGACCAGTCACACAGGGTTGAGTTGGAGGAAAAGCGCCGAACAACACACCAAACCCCACAGAATACTTGAAATATTTGGTTAATGTTCTATTTATGTTCTACATAGTCAGAGGACAAGCCGATGGCCCAGCACATCCGAAATTCGGCTCTGGGTGAGCCAAGCAACGATTATCACCTGCTTCCGGTAACAGACCGGCAGATGCGGTATGCCCGTGCGATTGCAGAGCAATCTGCGCTGGAAATCCCCGTAGATGTGCAGCGAGACCGCAAGATGCTGTCGGATTGGATTTCAGCGCACAAGCCCCGCGTAACCTCGCAATTCGACAATTACCCAACTGGCAAGCAGGTCGCCTTTGCCGAGCGTATCTCGCGCAGCAAACGTCGACCTATCCCATCTGAGTGCTTCCATGACAAACGGATGATGTCGCGCTGGATTGACCAGAACAAATAGGCTCTAACCTTGGCTATTTGGGCTGTGGTTGCGTGCATAGATCGCAACCGAGGCCGCCACAAACATACCCAGCAGGATATAGCCCGTGACCGCTTCGGCCGCAGCAAGTGCGCGGCACAGTCCGACTGGGGACATATCGCCATAGCCGACGGTGGTGAAGGTGACATACGAGAAATACAGGATGTCCGCAGGCCCCTGCGCGCCGATCACGCAATTGTCGTTATAGCCAAAGGCGCCATAAGCGGCAGCAAACAGGAATGGCACGACTTGAATGAAGGACACGCCCATCAGCAGCAACAGCCGCCGGGGGGATTTCACCTGGGTCACATAGTACCAAGATTGCGAGGCGATCCAGATCAACAGACCCACTGAGGCGAAAGAACCGATTGTATCGCCAGCGGTCGCATCACTGAGGCGCGACAGGCCATACCACGCCAGAAAACTGGCAATCACCAAACCCAATGCGGCCAGCAGGGTCGATTTCCACTCTTCCAGAGTTTTGGGTTCACGATGCATTGAGGCTCCGTCCCGCAGGTGTGCCCCTGATCATCAGTCCTAAGGGGCGGACCCGCAAGCTGAATTTAGCTCGAACCCAGGTGCTCGAACCCACGTTTGCGTGCCAATAAAATTTGCTTTTGCCGTTCACGAAACCGGGCCTTATCTGCCTCAGTCGTTTCATCGACGCACCGATGACAAGCCACGCCATGCTCGTATTCTGGGCGTTTCATATCTTCGGGCAGGATCGGGCGGCGGCAGGCATGGCACAGACGGTGCGGCCCCTCCACCAGCCCATGACCGACCGAAACGCGGTTGTCGAACACAAAGCATTCGCCCTGCCAGGTGCTATCTTCGGCAGGCATCTCTTCGAGATAGCGCAAGATGCCGCCTTTCAGGTGATACACATCCTCGACCCCCTGCCCCAGCAGATAGTTGGTGGATTTCTCGCAACGAATGCCGCCGGTGCAAAACATGGCCACGCGCTTGTTGTGGAAGCGGTCCTTGTTTTTCTCCCACCAGGCCGGGAAATCCCGGAAACTGGCGGTTTCAGGGTCTATTGCGCCCTCAAACGTACCGATCGCCACCTCATAGTCGTTGCGCGTATCGATCACGACCACGTCGTCCGAGCGGATCAGGTCGTTCCATTCCTCCGGCTCAACATAGTTGCCGACACGGGCCCGCGGATCGACATCCGGCTGGCCCATGGTCACAATCTCTTTCTTCAGCCGCACCTTCATTTTGCCGAATGGCGGATGGTCTGCGGTTGCCTCTTTCCACTCAAGATCAGCACATCCGGGCAGCGCTTTGATATGCGCCAGCACCGCATCAATCCCAGCACGAGGACCCGCGATAGTGCCGTTGATACCTTCCTGCGCCAGCAGCAGTGTGCCCTTGACCGATTGGGCGCGGCACAGGTCCAGCAACGGATCCCGCAAGGCGGCGTGATCCGGAAAGCGGGTGAAGTGATAGAGAGCAGCGATCGTGTACATGCGCGCGGTCTAAACCCGCAGGCGCAGAGTCGCAAGAGACCGCATTGACGACCAACCCACGCCCGCCTACCGATAAGGCATCAAAGGAGGCCCCCAGATGACCCATGCCCTGATCGTAATCGACGTCCAAAATGATTTCTGCCCCGGGGGTGCGCTGGCCGTTGCGGGCGGGGACGAGGTCGTGGCCCCGATCAATGCCATGATGGATGATTTCGACGCGGTGATCCTGACGCAGGATTGGCATCCTGCAGGTCATTCCAGCTTTGCCAGTTCGCACCCGGGCAAAGCCCCGTTTGAGCTGATCGATATGCCCTATGGCCCGCAGGTCCTGTGGCCCGATCACTGCGTTCAGGGCACGGATGGCGCTGCGTTTCACCCCGGTCTGCGCACCGATGCCGATCTGATCATCCGCAAAGGGTTTCGCAGAGCAATCGACAGCTATTCTGCCTTTTTTGAAAACGACCGTGAGACGCCGACAGGGTTGAAAGGCTATCTTGACACACGTGGGTTGTCGAAGGTCACCCTCGTCGGGTTGGCTACGGATTTCTGCGTCCATTACTCTGCCGTAGATGCCGCGCAGCTGGGGCTGGATGTGACCGTTCGGCTGGATGCCTGTCGCGGGATCGATATGGACGGGTCGATGGCAGCGGCTGAGCAGGCGATGCGGACCGCAGGGGTGGTTCTAATTTAGGGTGTCGAGGTCCCGGTCGCCTCAAGGAACTTGAACAGAACAAACAGAATGACGGCCAGCCCTAGGGCAAAGCCAATGCGGCCCGGCACTGCTCGCCGTCTGGTTCGGTTTGTCGGCATTGGCTCGGGCGCGGGGGCAGTCATAACAGGCTGCACGATCCCCTGCACTGGCCGCGCGCGTTTCACATGCGCCAGGAACTGCAAAAGATCGAACTCACCACTGTATTCACCCTGAACGCCCTGGTTTTTGATGTTGGCAAACAGCACTTGCAAAATCTGGTCGCGGTCAGCCTTATCTGCGGGCGAGTATACATCGGGCGCAATTCCGCTGTCATGCGCGGCCAGCTCGAACCCCGCATCCTGAAATATCTTGCGAATCTTGGGCGACGCCCCGCGCAATGCATCAGACGTCTTCACATCCCGAAACATCGCCACCGGGCGAACCCCATCTTTGGTCTCGCCCGAAAGTGTTTCAAATGTTTGATCGTCTGATGCTGTTCTTAAAATATCAAAGTCGTATCGAAGACTCATTCACAACTAACAACCTTATCTTTCCATCCCGCACCCTCACTAATCGGTGATCCAATCAAACAATATGCCCGCTTTGTGGCGTCAAACGGGCATTGTCACCAAATCAGCGACTCTTGCTATTCGTCGTGCCGATTGATCTAACAACGGAAATCGCAGGAGTTCCCCATGGTCGATATTGCGACCCGTGTTTACAATCACAAATGGAAAATCGATCCGATTGTGCGGTCTTTGATCGATACGGATTTCTACAAACTGCTGATGTGCCAGTCAGTGTTTCGAAACAAGCCTCAAACAAATGTCGAGTTTTCACTGATAAACCGCTCGAATCACGTGCCATTGGCGCGCCTGATCGACGAAGGCGAACTGCGCGAACAGCTGGACCACATCCGCTCGCTCAGCCTCAGCCGAGGGGAAAGCACCTGGCTGCGGGGTAACATGTTTTATGGCAAACGGCAGATGTTCCGCTCGGATTTTATGGAGTGGTTCGAAAATATGCGCCTGCCGCCCTATCATCTGGAGCGCAAAGGCGATCAGTACGAGCTGACCTTCGAAGGTAAATGGCACGAGGTCATGCTGTGGGAAATCCCCGCTTTGGCCGTGTTGATGGAACTGCGTTCGCGCGCCGTCCTAAACCACATGCGCCGGTTCGAGTTGCAGGTTCTTTATGCCCGCGCCATGACCCGGGTGTGGGAGAAGATTGAACAACTCAGCGCCATTCAAGGTCTTGGGATTGCGGATTTCGGAACCCGTCGGCGGCACTCGTTCCTCTGGCAAGACTGGTGTGCTCAGGCGATGATCGAAGGGTTGGGCCCTGCTTTCACCGGCACCTCGAACTGTCTGATCGCCATGCGGCGCGAGGTTGAGGCCATCGGCACCAACGCCCACGAACTGCCCATGGTCTATTCCGCTCTGGCCGATACGGATGAGGCGCTGGCTCAGGCCCCCTATGACGTTCTCAGCGACTGGCATGAAGAACATGACGGCAATCTGCGCATCATTCTGCCAGACACCTACGGTACTAAGGGATTTCTGGACCGCGCGCCCGATTGGCTGGCGGGCTGGACTGGGATTCGTATCGACAGTGGCGACCCTGCTGAAGGGGCCGAAGTGGCCATCGACTGGTGGAAGTCCCGTGGAGAAGACCCAACGCAGAAACGGATCATCTTTTCCGACGGGCTGGACGTCGACAAAATCAAGGAGCTGCACGCGCAGTTTGTCGGGCGCACCAACATCTCATTTGGGTGGGGCACCTTGTTGACCAATGATTTCCGCGGGCTTGTGCCGAACGACGCTCTCGCGCCGTTCTCGCTGGTCTGCAAGGCGGTGTCGGCCAATGGGCGACCAACGGTCAAGCTGTCGGACAACCCGGAAAAAGCGATGGGTCCAGCCGATCAGATCGACCGATACAAGCGGGTGTTTGGTGTCGGTGCTCAGAAGGCAATTGAGGTGATTGTTTAGCCGTGAAACGCCGCCACCGTCTTGAGTTGTGAAAAGCCATACAGCGCCTCGAACCCTTTTTCGCGGCCGTGTCCGGATTTTCCGACCCCTCCAAACGGAAGCTCCACGCCGCCGCCCGCACCGTAATTGTTGATGAACACCTGACCCGAGCGCAGGCGCTTCGCCAACCGCATCTGCCGCGCGCCATCGCGGGTCCAGATGCTGGCGACAAGGCCATAATCGGTACTATTTGCTATAGTTAGAGCCTGTTCTTCGGTTTCAAACGGGATCAGAACCTGTACTGGGCCAAAAATCTCATCCTGCGCCAAAACGTGATTGGCGGGAACATCCGCGAACAGCGTCGGCCGGACATAGGCACCTGTCTCTGGCGCATCCGACGTGATCCTCCCTTGCCCCACGATGGTCAAATCCTCTCCCTTCTCCAGAAAACCCATAACGATGGTTTTTTGCCGGTTCGAGATCAGCGGGCCCACCCGCAGGTCATTTATCGCAGGCCCCACGGTCAGTTGACCATAGGCTTCAGCCATCCGCGCCTTGACCTGTTCGTAGACCCCACGCTGCACCAGAATGCGGGATGAGGCAGAGCAGGTTTGCCCGGCATTCTGAATGCCTGCATTGACCAGAAACGGCAGGGATGCGTCCAAATCGGCGTCATCAAACACCAGTTGCGGTGATTTTCCGCCGAGCTCCAACGTCACAGGGACTACATTGCGCCCCGCTGCTTGCTGCACCAAAGCCCCGGTCGCAACGGACCCGGTGAACGAGATGTGATCGACGCCCGGATGCCCGGACAGCGCGGCCCCGGCCTCGGCCCCCAGACCCGGCACAACGTTCAACGCACCGGCAGGCAGCCCGGCCTCAGTCGCCAGATGGGCAAAGGCCAGCGCGGTCAGGCAGGCCTCTTCCGCTGGTTTCAGCACACAAGCATTGCCCATGGCCAGGGCGGCCCCGACCGAGCGGCCAATGATTTGCATTGGGTAGTTCCACGGCACGATATGGCCCGTCACGCCATGTGGCTCGCGCAGCGTGTAGACGGTGTAGCCATCCAGATACGGGATGGTCTCGCCCATCACCTTATCCGCGGCACCACCATAAAACTCACAATACCGCGCCAAGGCCACGGCATCCGCCCTTGCCTGCGTCAGCGGTTTGCCAACGTCCTTGGCCTCCAAAACGGCCAGATCCTCGACACGGTCCAGAACCAACCGACCTAAACGACTTAGAATGCGCCCACGCTCGAATGCAGGCATTCGGCCCCATTCGCCATCTAGTGCAGCGCGGGCTGCCACGACAGCAGCGTCGATATCCGATGCTCCACCGCGCGCGATCTGGCAGATTTCAGAATCATCGGACGGGTTGACCAAGGGCAACGATTGAGCGGTGACCGGCGATTGCCACGCACCCCCGATCAAACAGAGGCTGGGATCAAACCATATCGCATTGGTCATATCTAACTCCTATTTCGGCTCTAACACGGGGAAAATCACGCAGCACCCACTCCGATCTCCGGCAACTGCGGCGCAGCAGAAATCAGCTTTTGTGTGTATGGATGGCGCGGATTGGTGAAGACCTGCTCGGTCTCACCCTGTTCAACGATCTTCCCGGCCTGCATGACCATCACCCTGTCCGTGATCGTGCGCACGACGCTCAGATCGTGGCTGATGAACAGATAAGTCAGATCATAGGCGTCACATAGTTCAGCCAGCAGGTCTAGAATCTGCGCCCGGACCGAGACGTCGAGGGCCGAGACCGCCTCGTCAAACAGGATCAGTTCCGGGCGGATGATCAGCGCGCGGGCAATTGCAATGCGCTGCCTTTGACCGCCCGAAAATTCGTGGATGTACTTGTCCGCATCCTCTGGGCGCAGCCCGACGGCGGTCAACATTTCGGCAATGCGAGCCTGCCGCTCGCCTCCAGTCAGAGGGATTTCGAGTAAATGAAATGGTTCGGTAATCAGGCGTGCAACCCGGTGGCGCGGATTGAAACTGCCATAAGGGTCTTGAAACACCACCTGCATCTTGCGCCGCACGGCCGGATTCGGCTTGTGACCGGAGAACACCGGCTGACCATCCAACCGGATGTTACCGGATTGAACCTCTTCCAATCCCAAAATCGCCCGTGTTAGGGTCGATTTTCCACATCCGGACTCCCCTACCAGACCCAGCCGCTCACCCCGGTTGAGGGTGAAGCTGACCTGATCCACGGCACGGGTATAGCCGGGCGCATCGAACAGGCCCTTGCGGGGCAGGCGATAGTCGCGGACCACTTGCGTGACCTCTAGCAACGGCTGCGGTTGTTTTGCATGAGGCAGAGCCACCTGATGGTTCGACGCCTCGAACAGCATCCGGGTATAGGGGTGCTGCATGTTGCGTAGCAGGTGATCTGTCGCGCCGCTTTCGACCACCTCGCCATGGCGCATGACGACGATCTGATCCGCCATATCGGCGACAACGGCCAGATCATGGGTGATCATCAGCAGGCCCATGTCGTATTCGGTCACCAAGCCCCTGAGCAAATCCAGAATCTGCGCCTGAGTGGTCACATCCAGCGCCGTTGTCGGTTCATCCGCGATCAGCAGTTTAGGGCGCAAGGCAATCGCCATTGCGATGACCACACGCTGACGCTGACCACCGGACAATTCATGCGGATAGCGGGACAGGGGGAAGCGATCAGAAGGCAGCCCAACTCGGGCCAATACCTCTTCCGCCCGCTCCCGCGCCTGCGCAGGAGGCATCGCCTTGTGGATCAGGATGGTCTCCATCACCTGATCGCCGATGGTTTTGACCGGGTTAAGCGCAGTCATAGGCTCTTGAAACACCATCCCGATCGAAGCACCGCGCAATGCGCACATCTCTGCCTCGGGCCGGTTCAGGATTTCCTGCCCGTCCAGCAGGATCGAGCCATCACTTTCCGTCCCATCGGGCAACAACTGCATCACGGCCAGCGCGGTCATCGATTTACCCGAGCCGCTTTCCCCGGTTACAGCAACGATCTGCCCCGGTGCAATCGACAAGCTGACCTGTTTCAAAATCTCGCCCCCGTGAATGCCGAGCGACAGGTTCTCGATCCGCAGCAAACTCATGCCCGCGCCACCCGGATTCGGGGGTCCAGCCAGTCGCGCAGACCATCACCCAGCAGGTTCAGGCCCAATACCGTCACGATGATCGCCAGACCCGGAATCAGAGCCAAATGTGGGGCAAAACTGACCATCGTCTGCGCATCGGCCAGCATCCGACCCCAGCTTGGCGTGGGTGGTTGCGCCCCGAGACCGACGTAACTCAAGCCCGCCTCGGCCAGAATGCCCAGGCTGAATTGAATGGTGCCCTGCACGATCAGCAGATTGGCCACGTTGGGCAGGATATGCTCCGCCGAAATCCGCGCCGCGCCCTTGCCCGAGACACGGGCGGCGAGGATGAACTCACGCTCCCACAGGGACAGGGCCGCCCCTCGGGTGATGCGGGCAAAGACGGGGATGTTGAAGATGCCGATGGCGATGATGGCGTTGATGGCACCCGCGCCGAACACGGCCGTGATCAGGATGGCGATGACCAGAGAGGGGAAAGCAAAGACCAGATCGTTGCCGCGCATGATGACTTCGTCCAGCCACGATCCCTTGCGTGCGGCCGCTGTCAGGCCCAAGGGCACGCCCAACGCCATACCGATCCCCACGGCGACCAGCGCCACGGCAATGGACGTCCGCGCGCCGACCATGATCATCGAGAACATGTCGCGCCCGAAGTGATCGGTGCCGAACCAATGCTGCGCGTTGGGTGGCTGCAGTTTCGCGGGAATGTCCAGCGCGGCATGGTCATAGGGCGTCCAGACAAACGAGATCAGCGCCGCCAGCAGGACCAGCGAGGACAGCACCGCGCCTAGGATCAGGTTGCGACTCATGTCCTGCTCCTCAGCCGCGGGTCAACGGCGGCATAGGCCAGATCCACCAGGAAGTTCACGGTGATGACAGCGAAGACCAGCAGCATGACCACCGATTCCACCACGATCAGATCGCGGGCCGAGATCGCCTGAAATACCAGCCGCCCGAGGCCGGGCAGATAGAAAACCTGTTCAATAATGATCGACCCGGCCAAAAGGAACGAAAACTGCAGCCCGATGATCGTCAGCACCGGGATCAGCGCGTTTCGCACCCCGTGTCGCCACAGCGCCTGACGACGGGACAGCCCTTTGGCGCGGGCCGTGCGCATGAAATCTTCGCCCAGTATGTCCAAAAGCGAGGATCGCATCACCCGCGCCAGAATGGCTGCTTGTGGCAAGGCCAGGGCAATCGCGGGCAGGGTCAGGGAATGCAGCCCGGCCCAGAATCCGTTGTCCCAGCCAGCAAACCCGCCCGCATTGAACCAGCGCAGGTTTATGGCAAAGATCAGGACCAGCATCATCGCAAACCAGAAATTCGGCACCGCGATGCCTAGCTGTGTTGCTCCCATCACCGTCAGATCACCCGGTTTGCCGCGGCGCGCGGCGGCATAGATGCCTGCGGGAAAGGCGATCAGGGTCGACAAGGTCAGTGCATAAAGCGCCAGTGGCAAAGACACCCACAGCCGATCCGCGATCATCTGTGAAACAGGCGTGCGATACGTGTACGAGGTCCCGAAATCCCCCACCAGCATACCGCCCACCCAGTTGAAGTAGCGCTGGGTCTTGGACATGTCCAAGCCCAACTCGGCCCGCAGCGCAGCCAATGTGTCGGGCTGCGCATTGACCCCCAACATGAACGAGGCCGGATCACCCGGCGCCACCTCGATCACCGCAAAGATGACGACCGAGGCTATGGCAAGGCTGATCACAAGCGAGAGCAGTCGTTTGAGCGCATAACGTAGCATTGTGGGCAGGTTAAGTGCGCGCCCTGCCCGGGTCCAGCGGCTAGTTATACTTACGCTGCTCTTGCCGAACCAGATCGACGGCGCAGGCCGAAAGCTCTTGCGCAGGGGCCGATTCAGCCAGCGTTTCCAGATTGGTTTCGGTGCGCGCAAGGGCCGCCCGACGCAGCACCATCAACCGGGCGCGCGGGCTGTCCAGAAACTGCGATTGCGGGATCACGGTCTCAAGGGGGCTGTCCATGCGGATCACCTCGAAATACCCGCCCAGCAGCGAGAGGAAGGCAAAGGAACAAGCCGCAGCCTCTGCCGAACAATGCGTGTTGCACAGATGCGCGATGGGTCGCGTTGCCTCGGCTGTCATCAGCCAATTCTCCACGGCGGGCCGCCACGGGTTGCCCGGTGACAGATCGCCATAACCCAGTCCCAACGCCAAAACACCAGCCATACCAAGCGCCTGCTCCGACTTTGCCGAAACCAGGTCGGGCTGAATATGACGCAGCGCAGCCAAGCCGTCCCCGCGCGGCTCGGGACTGTCCGAAAGATAGGCCAGATAGGGCTGCAGATCGTCCATGGTCCCGTCATAGGCGCGCAACTCATCCCGCATCGCCTGGCTGCCGTACAACGCAACGATCCGCGTTGGGTAATCTGTGGCTTGATGTTCACCAAGATCGTTGAGGCGTTTCACCTGATCGGGATCAGGCTGAGGCTGCCTGGATCGCAGCAAGGCCTGCGCCAGTGCATTCCCCTCGGCGGCCTCGATGGTCAACCAGGATGTGCCGAAATTGCTATTGTCGTTGCGCCGGAACAGGGCGCGGGATTGGGCGGGCTCAAGGCTTTGTCGAAACGGGGACGGTCCAAGATCCGTGGTTTCGATCCGGCCCAGCAACAAACGCGCATCCGAATTGCCAGACGCCGCCAGCGCGGCCAGCATTGGCAGCGCCTTGGCATCATCGCCGCCCAGCCATAAGGCTATTGCCGCATCCATAGTGGTCTCTGCCGATACGGATGGCGCAACACAAAGCTGCGCCAGGACCATCACGGCAAGGAAAGAGCGTTTGATCATAGGCCTTCCCTCAGGCTGAACGCTACTCCGCCCAGCTGATCGCTGTCAGATCAATAGCCGCTGTCGGCGCGTTCTGCCACAGCCCTTGTACGCCTGCCTTGGCCACACCCAGTTTGGCCAGCTGGAACAGGTACCCGTTGACATAGTCGTTGGAAATCAGGCGCTGCGCCTCTCCCATCAACCGGGCCCGTTCCTCGGGGTCGGTGGTGGTGTTCAGCAGCTCCATCAGGGCCTGAAAATCCGTGCTGTCATATTGGAAGTAATAATCGGGCCGCGCATAGATACCGATATCCATCGGCTCGGTATGGCTGACGATGGTCAGGCCGAAATCCTTGCCCTTGAACACCGATTCCAGCCATTGCGCCCATTCTACATTGATGATCTCGGCGGTGATCCCAACCTCGGCCAATTGTGCTGCGATGATCTCTCCACCCCGGCGCGCGTAGGAAGGCGGCGGCAGGTGCAGCGTAGTCTCAAAGCCTTCGGCAAAACCGGCCTCAGCCAGCATAGCCTTGGCTTTTTCCGGGTCATAGGCAGATTGGCCGGTTAGATCGACATAGGCCGGGTTATGCGGCGCGAAATGGGTTCCGATGGGCGTGCCGTAGCCGAACATGGCTCCGTTGATGATGGCCTGACGGTCAATCGCATGAGCCAGAGCCTGCCGGACGCGGATATCATCAAACGGCGCTTGCTTGTTGTTGGTCGACAGGATCGTTTCGCCTTCGGTCGAGCCAACAAGAACCTGGAACCGTGGGTCAGCCTCGAACTGAGGCAGGTTCTCCGGCGCGGGGAAATTATCGAACACATCCACATCTTCGGCCATCATGGCAGCAAAAGCGGCGGTCGGGTCCGAGATGAATTTGAACGTCGCGCTCTCTAATGCAGGCTGATCGCCCCAATAGTCAGGATTGCGGTTCAATGTGATGCTGTCGCCCTGCACCCACTCGCCAAAGGTAAAGGCTCCGGTCCCTACTGGGTTTGTCTTGATATCATCGATGCTCTCAGAGGCTACGATCACTGCGTCACCCCAGGCCATGTTGAACAGGAAGTTACCGTTTGGTTCGGACAGGGTCACCTTGACGGTCAGCGGATCCACGGCCTCGACACTTTCAATTCCGGCAAAAAGGGCCTTCTGCGCGTTGGCGCTGTCTTCTGCCATTGCGCGATCAAGGCTGAATTTGACATCCTCAGCATCCATCGCGCTGCCGTCATGGAAGGTCACTCCATCGCGCAGCTTGAAGGTATAAACGGTGCCGTCATCCGAGATTTCCCAGCTTTCCGCCAGCCCCGGCACGACCGATCCATCGCCCATGAACCGGGTCAGACCTTCGAAGATGTTGGTGTAGACCACCGAATCGATGGCCTGAGCAGCCGCGCTGGTCGGATCCAGATGAGGCGGCTCTAACTGCATGGCGATTGTAATGTCCGATTGGGCCATCGCTTGTGTTGCCAGCAATCCGGCGCTTAACGCCAGCACCGAGCCAAAGGTTCGAAACACCTGCTTAGTCATGGAAACTCTCCCCGTTGAAGTCAACGCAGCCGCGTGTTTGCGGGCTTTCTGGGCCCAGTGTTCCTTTAAACCTAAGGTCATTCAAGGAAATGTTCGCGCAACCGGGGTTTCGTGGGCCCTGCTCGATCTGTTATGCCGCACTGCAACATGAACCCCGCAAGGAGCGAACATGAGCGCCACCGCCCGAAAAAAAGCCCCAAACGCCGAAGATATTCGCGCCCGGAAGGGCGGTGAGCCGCTGGTCAGTCTGACCGCCTATACCACCCCGATGGCGCGTTTGATGGACACCCATTGCGACTTTGTGCTGGTGGGTGACAGCGTTGGCATGGTGCTGCACGGACTGGAATCGACCCTTGGCGTGACGATGGAGATGATGATCCTGCACGGTCAGGCCGTCGCGCGCGGCTTGAACAGCGCGATGATGGTCATCGACATGCCCTTTGGCAGTTATGAACATTCCCCTGCCGATGCATTCCGCAATGCCGCCCGTCTGATGGCGGAGACCGGTGCGGGGGCTATTAAGCTGGAAGGTGGGGTCGAGATGGCCGAGACCATCCGCTTTCTGGTCAAGCGTGGCATTCCGGTGATGGCCCATATCGGCCTGACGCCGCAATCGATCAACACGCTGGGCGGGTACAAGGTTCAGGGCCGGGATGACCAAGCACATGCTGTGCTGGCCGATGCCCATGCGGTGGCCGAGGCGGGCGCGTTTTCCGTCGTGTTAGAGAAAGTTCCGCAAAATCTGGCCGATCAGATCACCAACGAAGTAGCGATCCCGACCATCGGCATCGGAGCCTCTGCCGGATGCGACGGGCAAATCCTTGTGGTTGACGATATGGTGGGCTTTTTCACGGCGTTCAAACCGAAATTCGTCAAACGCTATGCCGAACTGGGCCCGTTGGCCGAAGCCGCGATAGCCGAATACGCCGCCGAGGTGCGCGCGCGCAGTTTCCCGGCGGATGAACATGTCTTTGCCGATCAGGCCCCGGCCAAAGGGTCCAAGACATGACCGCACCAATCCTGCGCCGTCTGGCCGATCTGCGCGCGCTGACGACCGAATGGCACCGCAAGAGCGAAATCATCGGCGTTGTGCCCACCATGGGCGCGCTGCACCAGGGGCATCTGTCACTGGTTCAGGCCGCCAAGGCAGGCACGGACCGCGTGATCGTCACGATCTTTGTGAACCCCAAACAGTTCAACAACCCCGAAGATCTGACCAATTATCCGCGTACCGAGAGCGAGGATGCGCAAAAGCTGGTCCCTTACGGTGTTGATGCGATTTATGTGCCCGATCCCGATGAAATCTACCCGGCAGGCTTTTCAACCACTGTGATCGTCGGCGGCCTCACTGATATGATGGAGGGTCCCTTCCGCCCCGGCCATTTCGAGGGCGTCGCCACAGTGGTTGCCAAACTTTTCCTGCAAACGCAGGCGGATAAAGCCTATTTCGGCGAAAAAGATTATCAGCAACTGCTTGTCGTCCGCCGTATGGCCCGTGATCTGGACATCCCCGTTGAAGTTGTGGGCTGCCCTACGGTCCGCGAGCCCTCGGGTTTGGCCATGTCATCGCGCAACCTGCGGCTGTCGGCCAAAGGGCTAAAGATCGCAGCGCGAAAGAACACGCTTATGCAAGCGATGGCCAAAGAACTCGCCGCCGGCGCACCGTTCGAGCCACTTGCAGAGCAAGCAAGGGATGACTTGCTGGCCGCGGGGTTCACCGAGGTGGAATATATCGATCTGCGTTGTGCCGAAACGCTTGAGCCCCTGCCCAATGCATCACGCCCGGCCCGGCTGTTCGTCACCGCGTGGGCCGATGGCGTGCGCCTGATCGACAATACCCCCATTCCGGCGGCCTGATTTCTGCTCTGGCCCCTGCGCGAGTGTTTGCGCTAAAGTCCCGCAAAACCATGCGGGGGAGGAGCGCAGGCAATGACCTATATTCTGGCAATCGATCAGGGCACCACGTCCTCGCGCGCGATCTTGTTCGACGCACAAATGCAGGCCGTCGGCACCGCCCAGCGCGAATTTCCTCAGCATTTCCCGCAGGAAGGCTGGGTTGAACATGATGTTGAGGATATCTGGGACAGCGTTCTGACCGTCTGCCGTGAGGTGATGGAGACCAGCGGCGTCTCGGCCGACCAGATCGCCGGGATCGGCATCACTAATCAGCGCGAAACCACCGTGGTCTGGGACAAGACCACCGGCAAAGCCATCCACAACGCTATCGTCTGGCAGGACCGTCGCACCGCCGAGATCTGCGCCCGCTACAAACAAGCCGGGTGCGAGGATGATGTGACGGCCCAAACTGGGTTGCTACTGGACCCCTATTTTTCGGGCACCAAGGTCAAATGGCTTCTGGATACCGTCGACGGAGCCCGCGACCGGGCCGCGGCCCAAGAGCTGCTGTTTGGCACCATCGACAGCTTTCTGATCTGGCGTCTAACCGAAGGCCGTTGCCACGTCACCGATGCGACCAACGCCGCGCGCACCCTTCTGTTCGACATTCACAAAGGCGCGTGGAGCCCCGAGATTTGTGACCTGCTGGACGTGCCTTTGACGATGCTGCCAGAGGTGCTGGATTGCGCGGCTGATTTTGGCAGCACGTCCCTGCTGGGTGGCAACATACCAATTCTGGGTGTCGCAGGGGATCAGCAGGCCGCCACGATCGGTCAGGCCTGCTTTCAACCCGGCATGATGAAATCAACCTATGGCACAGGGTGTTTTGCGCTGCTGAACACGGGCGCGCAGCCCGTCGCCTCAAAAAACCGTCTGCTGACCACCATTGGCTATCAGTTAGACGGGCAAAAGACCTATGCGCTGGAAGGTTCGATCTTTATCGCGGGGGCTGCGGTGCAATGGCTGCGGGATGCGCTGAAAATCATCGATGCCGCCCCGCAAAGCGGCGATCTGGCGGCGCAGGCCGACCCGACTCAGCATGTGGTTCTGATCCCTGCCTTCACCGGCCTTGGTGCACCCTATTGGAAGCCTGATTGCCGGGGCGCGATGTTCGGGCTGACGCGCAATTCAGGCCGGGCCGAGATTGCCCGCGCCACGCTGGACAGCATCGCCTTTCAGACCCGCGACCTGTGGCATGCAATGCAAGGCGATTGGGGCGCCGAGGCCAATGTGATCCTGCGTGTCGATGGCGGGATGAGCGCGTCAGACTGGACCATGCAGGGCCTGTCGAACTGTCTGGGGGCCCCGGTGGATCGCCCGGTGATGCAGGAAACAACCGCATTGGGCGCGGCATGGCTGGCCGGGATGAAAGCGGGCGTCTATCCTGATCAGGAGGGTTTCGCCCAGACCTGGCAGCTTGATAAACGCTTTGAGCCCCAGATGGCGCAGGATGCCCGCGATGCCGCCTATGCCCGCTGGCAACGTGCTGTACAGGCGGCCATGTCATTCTAAAATCTATTGTCTTGGGCTTCCAAGACGAGGAGGGATACAATGATCAGCTATGTCACGGTTGGCACCGATGACGTCGGACAGGCCAAGCGGTTCTATTCGGCCTTCATGCCTGCGTTGGGCTATGAGCTTGAGGAAGGGCCCGAAGGTCTAAGCTATGCCCTGCCAGTGGAACCGGACCAATCACCGGTATTGCCCGAGTTCTATGTCAAACCCACCTTTGACGGAGCACCCGCCTCGGCGGGTAACGGGTCAATGACCGCATTCGAGGCGCAAAATCAGCAGCAGGTGCGTGATCTGCATGCCGCCGCACTGGCTGCTGGAGGATCCGACGAGGGTGCGCCAGGCTTTCGCGCCGCTTACGGACCCAATTTCTATGTTGGATACCTGCGCGATCCGCAGGGCAACAAGATTGCTCTGTTTTCGAGCAATCCGAACGAGCCTGGGCGGGACGACTAGCGCCGAGACTTAGCTGTGATCTTTCATCAATCGCTGCTTCTGGCGTGACCAGTCACGCTTGGCCTGGGTTTCGCGCTTGTCGTGAAGCTTTTTACCCTTGGCGATCCCGATCTTCAGCTTGGCCCGGCCCTTGTGGTTGAAATACAGAACCAACGGCACCAGCGTCATGCCCTTGCGTTGCGTTGCATTCCACAGGTTCGACAACTCCTTGCGCGAGACCAGCAACTTACGGCGGCGGCGTTCTTCGTGCTTGAACACCTTGGCCTGCTCATACGGCGCGATGTAGCTGTTGATCAGCCACAACTCGCCATCATCGACCGAGGCATAGCTTTCGGCGATGTTCGATCCACCGGCCCGAAGGGATTTGACCTCGGATCCTTCCAGCATGATGCCACACTCGATATCCTCTTCGATCGCGTAGTCGAAGCGGGCACGCCTGTTTTCGGCGATCACTTTGTAGTTTGGATCAGTCTTCTGCTTTGCCATGACGCGTTGATTTAGGCGGCTTGAACCCGCCATGCAAGGCCAGCACAAGCTTTGGCATCAGGATTGTGCGGAAATGATCAGGTCCGGGCCGAAAATCGTGTCCGAATGGTTGTGCAGATAGATTTTGAGCCAGGGTGTAAAGCGTTCCGGGTGGCGCTGCACCTCGGCCAGAAGATCGTGATAATCGATCCAGCGAATATCCATCACTTCGTCCGGGTTCGGCTCGATCTTCAGCGGGCCGCGTACGTGCGCCAGAAAAACGTCCACCACCTCATGCTCGATCAGGTTGTTGCCGACATCGGCGTGATACTCCAGACGATGGCGGTACTCGGGATACAACCCGGTGATCCCGAGTTCTTCGCGCAAACGGCGCACTGCGCAGGCTGAGGCCCCTTCGTCCCAATCAGGATGGGTGCAACAGGTGTTCGCCCACAGGCCCGGGGTGTGATACTTGCCCAACGCCCGGCGCTGCATCAGGATTTCAGTACCGCGCACCACAAAGACAGAGACAGCCTTATGCCTGAGGCCTTTTTCATGTGCCTCAAGTTTGTCCACGGGGGTCAACTCACCATCAACCCAAGCCGGGATCATGATTCCCATATGTCGTCTCCTGATGCCGATCCATCGGACTGGCGAACTTTGATGTGGTGCTATGGCCGGATCGGCTTGGCATCGGGGCCCGTCGGCCCCGGATCGGGCCGCGTTGGGACAAAATGGCAATGATCGGTCGGATTATCAACCTTACGAAAAGCCGCAGGTGAAGCGGCTTTTCGATATGTCATTGGATCATCTGAAAGCTTATTCGCCTGATACGCTGAGGATATAGGCATAGACATCCTCGCCACCGGATTTCAGTTTGAAGCTCATCTTTGACTTGGCCGCAGTGTCATCAAGGTATTCTTTGAGGAAGGCTCTGGGATCCTGAGAATAGGCGACAAAGGTTTCTTCGTCCCAGACAAGCCCATTCTCGCCAGCGGCCACGATGCTGTCGCCATATTTAAACCCTTCCAAAGTCCCAGCAGTCCGACCCGCAATTCCGTAAAGGTTCGGTCCGGTTTTACCGCCTTTTACAATCACATCACCCGAAGGATCAGCGATCATGTGGCAGGATTTGCATCTGTTGAAGGCTTTCTTGCCCGCCTCTGCATCCCCTTCTGCATAAACAGGTAAGGCAAGCAGCCCGACGATTGTGGTTGCGAGGAAACGATTCATTGTCTTTGCTCCAGATTTACGTGGCTGGCCTAACAGGAGCTTTGGAGCGCCAATGAGTCAACGCGCAGATTGCCGCGCGTGGGGCTGTGACGCTGTGGCAAAACGCCGGGCCTAACCGGTTTATCTGAGCTGTGACCAGCACGGTAGCAGGTCGCCGGGTGCGGGTGAGGCGAGGTAGACCGCGCGCGCGATGGCCCGCGCCAGACAGAGCGAAGCCGCATGGCCGATCATTCCAAGTTCGGTATCATTGGCCAACTGCACCTCACCTGTACTGACGCCAAAGACCAAATCGCCATCCCCCGGTGTGTGGGCAGGCAAAACCGCGCGCGCGATACCATCATGCGCGGCTACGGCCAGCCTGTAACATTGAGATTTTGACAAGGCCGCATCGGTGGCAACAATGGCGATTGTGGTATTTGATTTCTCGGGATCGGCCCGCATTGCGCTGGCCTTGCGGCTCGCACAAGGCTGACCCAAACCGGCGCGCGGATCAGAGCCTAAACCGCCGAATTCTTTCCCTTGTTCGAATGGTGCCGCCCAGAAATGCCGGTCGCCTTGGGTGGTTACGCTCCCCATGGGATTGGCCGCAACAAGCGCACCCACCGTGATCCCTGTGTCTAGCACTGCTGAAGCCGAGCCCAACCCGCCCTTCTGCATGGCGGCCAAGGCACCGGTTCCTGCGCCAGCTGTGCCTAGTACAAAGTCTTCGCTGGCCGCCTCAAAAGCGCGCCGCCCCAATGCGCGGTAGGGATTTTCGGGCCAGTCTTTGTTGCCGCCATTCAATAGATCGAACAGGATCGCGCCGGGAACGATGGGGACCGCAGTATTGCCAACCGGATATCCCCGGCCTTGGGCCCTTAGCGCATCTGACGCGCCCGAGCAGGCGTCGAGCCCAAAGGCTGATCCGCCAGACAGGGCAATCGCGTCGACATGGGCGACCGATTTATCGGGGGCCAGAAGATCGGTCTCGCGTGTTCCGGGCGCGCCGCCCATTACGTGAACCGAAGCAGTGAATGGCGCGTCCGCCATAAAGACGGTTGTGCCGGATTTGAGATCCGCATCCTGCGCATTGCCGACCTTCAGGCCGGGGACATCGGTGATCAGGTTTCGGGGTCCGGGGGTCATTTTCGCCTTTTTTGTTGGGCCGAAAGCGCGCTGGTGCGTGCTGCCTCCGGCGGAGGTATTTTTGAACAGAAGAAAAGCGGATCAAATGCAGCGGCCACCGTCGACCTCAAGCGCTGTGCCGGTGATCATGCTGGCCTCATCCGAGCAGAGGAACAGGGCGGCATTGGCCATGTCCTGAGGGGTTGAGAAGCGACCGAGCGGGATGGTCGAGAGGAACTTGGCTCGAATCTCGGGCGTGTCTTCGCCCATGAAGGATTTCAGCAGCGGCGTTTCCCCTGCAACCGGGCAGATGGCATTAACGCGTACGCCCGAAGGGGCCAATTCGACCGCCATGGTTTTCGTCGCGGTGATCATCCAGCCCTTAGAGGCGTTGTACCAGTTCAGATTGGGGCGCGGCGAAAGCCCGGCGGTTGAGGCGACGTTGAGGATCGCCCCGGCGCCGCGCGCTTTCATCGCCGGAACAAAGGCGCGGGCAGTCAGGTAAACGGACTTCATGTTCACGTTGAAGACGCGATCAAAATCTTCTTCGCTGACGTCTTCCAGCGGGGTGGGCAGATGGGTGACGCCAGCGTTGTTGACCAGAATATCGAGCTGCCCATATGCGGCCTCGACCGCGCCGGCCATCGCCTGAACCGACGCCCCGTCGCTAACATCCACTTGCTGCGCCATCGCGCCAGAACCCAGTTGCACCGCCAGATCCTGCGCCGCGGCGGCGTTGATGTCAGCGATCATCACGCGCGCGCCCTCGGCCAGAAACGTCTGAACGATCCCGGCCCCGAACCCAGACGCACCGCCGGTTACGATTGCCGTTTTCCCCTCCAGCCTCATGGTGTTATCCTCCTGCCGCTTTTGCGGGTCAGAGTATCAACGGGTCGGCAAGATACCAGATCAATCTTCAGATACTTTCCCGCGCAGCGCCTTGACGTCGCCACGGGCCTTTTTCGCGGCCAGACGGCGTTTGACTGAGCCGTAGGTAGGCTTGGTGGCAATCCGCCGCTTGGGCTTGACCAGCGCCCTTGAAATCAACTCAGCCAATCGGGTGCGCGCGATCTCGCGGTTGCGGGCCTGAGAGCGGGTTTCCTCACATTGAATGATGATCGCCCCATCTTTGGTCCAGCGTCGCCCGGCCAGCCGTTTCAGGCGGTTCTTCACCTGCTCGGGCAGCGACGGTGAACGCGCGGCTTCGAACCGCAGCTCGACAGCGGTCGAGACCTTGTTGACATTCTGCCCGCCGGGACCGGAGGAGCGGACGAAGCTCTCGGTCATTTCCCAATCCTGTAGGATGATATCGTCGGTGATGCGCAACATGGGGCGGACCTTACAAGGCGTCAGGGAAAACAGAAAGGGCCGCCCCGGTGGGACGGCCCTTCGAAAGTTCAGGAGGTTGGGTCGGTTAGATCAATCGACCAGCCGGAGCGAGCGCTCCGCCAAGGGCTGCCCTAGCAGGCGATCCCCCCGGTTGTTCCGACACCTCTCTCCAATCTCTTTCTCGACACTGGATCACCTCCTTTTCTATCTGTTGCGGTTAACTTTGAGCCTGACACAAGATGCACCATTCTCAAAGCACTTTTTTAGGCAGGCTGTGCGGCGGTCAGACGGGCGACGATCACCTTGAACGGGATCAAGGCAATCAGGGCCAGCGACAGCTTTACCAACCAATCCGCGAAAGCCAGCGTAACCCAGAGCGGAGCCATCGGTCCGGACAGCATGAACGGCACAGGCTCCCACGCCCAGTTGATCGCGGCGTCCGCGTTTGCGCCGAAGAAGGTGACCGAGGCCGAGAAGGCCAGCGTAAAGAAGATCGCCGTGTCTAGCGCCGATCCGACAAGGGTCGAGACCAGCGGAGCACGCCACCAGCGGCCACCGCGCAGCGAATTGAAGATGGTCACATCAGTCAACTGCGCGATCAGGAAGGCGGTGCCGGACGCGACCGCAATCCGCAGCGGCACGGCGGCATAGGTGAACCCATCACCCTGCAGCATGATCTGGCTGCCGATCAGTGAGCAGATGATACCGGTGACAAACCCGGCGAACACGACCTTGCGGGCCGGGCCCACGCCATAGACGCGGTTCATGATGTCAGTGACCAGGAAGGCCAGCGGATAGGTGAAAGCACCCCAGGTCAGCAATCCGTCAAGGATCAGGAACTGGACCAGAATGTTCGAGGCCACAACAATGGCGGCCATGGCAATAATGCCGGGAATATAAGAGCGTTGCATTTTCAGATGCCCGTTTTGACAAGGTAGCGGCGACTTGGCCAAGGGTTCATCCCAAGGCAAGCCGTGCGTTTAGACCTTTGCCCTGCACCTGTCAATCGGGCAGTAGATATTCGACCAGTTCGGTCTGTTGCAGCGCCAGAAAATTGTCGTCCGAGATCATCGTGGCGCGCAGCCGCCCCTGATCGTCGCGCCAGACGGATAGGCCCTCCAGATTGTCATGCGTGCCTTTGCTGGTCTCGAACAGGATTTCCTCTGCTTCCGGGGTATCGCCAGAGACATCCCACCGCCGCAGTCGCGACCGAAACCCGGTAATGGAGGCCGTCCGCTCTAGCACATAGAACCGGCCATCGGGGCCGAAATCGGCTGCAACAGGTTGGAACTGACCACGTTGCGGCAGCACGAAAGGCGTCGACCAGACCTGACCATCCCAGCGATAAACCGGGATATCACCATCTATTGTGCGGCTCTTTTCAGTGAGCGTATACAGGCGGCCGGTGTCGTCGATCGCCAGCCCTTCGAACGATCCATTCCGCTCCAAATCATCAAAGGCCTTGGGGCGCGGCAAGACTCGGGCATTTGTCCCCGGTGCCGGATAGTAGGCGACCCGGTGCACACCTTCGAAAGAGATGTAGAAACCACCATCCGGGGCCATCGCGATCCCTTCGGAATCGCCAGCATAGCCCAGCATGATGCGCCCGGTACTGGATAAGACCGGCCAATGACCCAGAATGCGAATGCCTGAGATCTGATCCCCGTCGCGGTCGACCCGCCCAGTTATCAAGGTCGCCCGGTCGCTGAGAACCGTCAGATGGCGCCCCATGTCAGACACATGGATCGCCGAGAATCCACCGAACCACGCGGCGTTGTCCCTCCAGACATAACTGCCAAGCTGGGCGGCGGTTTTGACCTCAACCGCCCAGACCGACCCGGCACACAGAGATGCAGCAATCAGTTTGACGACAAAACGGCGGCGCATTGCTTGGGCAAATCGGCCAGAACATATTCCCGGCGTTTCTTGGGGGCAGGCGCATTCGGATCGGGCGGTGGCGGGTTGAGAATGTTGTTCACCCATTCCTGCGCCTGAGCGCAGCCATCACCTTTGGGGATAGGGTCCTGATTGACGCAGCCTTTTGACCCTCTGGGACAGTTCAGGCGCACGTGGAAATGATAGTGATGCCCCCACCAAGGCCTGATCTTGCGCAGGTAAGCACGGTTGCCTTTCTCATCCTTGCACATCTGAACCTTGGCCCCGGGGAAGACAAAAATCCGCGCCACGCGCTTGTCTTTCGCTGCTGCGCGCAGCACAGCGTGGTGTTGTTTCGTCCAGTTGTTGTTCACGAACGCCCCGTTCGAGCGGCGCAGGGAAATGGATGAGAGATTTTCGCGTGCTTTGCGGCTCAGGCGCATATCGCCCCCTGGCAGCATCCAGATATCGATATCCAGACCCAGTTGATGAGACCGATGACCCGATGTCATCGGCCCGCCCCTTGGCTGGCTGATATCCCCGACATAAAGGCCATTCCACCCCGGTTGCTTTGCGGCAAACCGGCTGAGGTCCTGCACATAGTCTATCGCAACAGGATGCCCCCAGTTTCGGTTGCGCGACAGGCGCATGGCCTGCCAAGTCGGTCCGGTTTCAGGCAACTGCACCGAGCCGGCCGCGCATCCACGCGAATAACTGCCGAAAGCAGCCGGTTTTTGTTGTGAACTAACCCGTTTTGACCCGAACAACTGTTTCGCCAAAGGTTCGGCCGTCGCCGTGCTTGCCAGTGCAAGTGCGGCCAAAGCGATTAAAAAACGTCGTAAAATCATCTGCTCTGATCCCCTTCCGGTTTCACCCAGCGCATTAGGAACAGCCCCAGAATAAACAACAGGACGATGGGTGACACCCCCAGTCGCGCGCTGCCGGTCACGGTTGTGGCAATCCCGATCAGCAGCGGCGCGGCAAAGGCTGTGGCGCGGCCCGACAGACCATAAAGCCCAAAGCTTTCAACCGGGGTGGCGGGATCCGTATGGCGTACCATCATCGAGCGGCTGGCCGATTGCAGGATACCGCCCATGCCACCAATCAGCACACCGCAGCCAAAGAACACCAGATCCGGCAGGTTGGACCCTTCAGGCAGGGAGATGCCGTAGATTTGCGTCCGGTCCATCATCACCACCGTAGCGCAGACAAAGATCAGCACCCAGATCGCGGTCAAAATCACCGGTTTAGGGCCGTATTTCCGATCCATCTTGCCGCCGATCCAAGCAAAGATGGCCGAGGCCAGAACGCTGACGATCCCGAACACGCCGATCTTGATCAGGTCCCATTCCAGCACCAGCCGCGCGTAAACGCCGCCAAAGCTGTAAAGCCCGTTCAGCGCGTCGCGGTAGAACATGGACGAACCCAGATAAGCCGCCAGACTGCCCCGATGACGCAAGGCGGCGATCGACTTGCCTAAAAGGCGCAACGCCTCTCCGACGCTGCCCTTCTTTTCGGTTTGCGGATCATCGCGCACCCACAGGAAATAGGGCACCATGAACAGAACGAACCACCCGGCGGTGAACGGACCGACAAAACGCGTGCCCTCGCGCGCGGCGGCGTCCAGCCCGAACAAGGGCTCCATTCCGATCAGGGTCTTGCCATTGGGCTGTTCCACAAACAGCGCCAGCATGATTGCGAGCGAGATCAGACCGCCGAAATACCCGAACGCAAAGCCCGAGCCGGAAATCTCGCCCACTTCGTTATCGTCCCCCAGATCGGGCAGCTGAGAATTGATGAAGATCAGCGCATATTCCGCCCCTACAAAGCCCAGACCAAAAGCCGACAGCATCAGCCACATATTCGAGCCATCGGGCATCGTGTACCACAGCGCAGCCGAGCCCACCGCGTACATCACCGAAAAGGCGAAAATCCACGGGATGCGCCGCCCCGACACATCCGCCATTGCGCCCAGCAAGGGCGCCCCGAACGCGATGATCAGACCGGTGATGGTCAGGCAGTTTGCCCAGACCGTCTGCGCCTGCGCGGCGGCGGCCTCGGCACCCAGCCCGGTATTTGCGTAATACCCGGCGGCGACCCCTGCGAAATAGGGGCCGAACACAAATGTCACCAGCAGAGTGTGATAGGGCTGGCTGGCCCAGTCGAAAAACCACCAGCCCCAGATGCGCTTGCGCTTGGAAATCTCTGCCATGACTGCCCCTGTTCTTCTTTGTCTTCATAAGACGGGGCTTTGTCCAAATTCGCAAGCTTTCAGTTGGGCCGGACTTGCTCTTTACGACAGGGGCGCTTAGGTCTCTGTTCGGTGAAAGAACGGAGTGCCCATGCTGTCGCTGATCCAAATCCTGCTGCTGATCCTGGACATTGTCTGGTTTATCATCCTTGCCCATGTGATCATGAGCTGGCTGATCAACTTTCAGGTGCTCAACCTGCATCAACAACTGGTCGCGCAAATCTGGTACGGCCTGAACCGTTTGTTAGAGCCTATATATGGCCCGATCCGCCGTGTTCTGCCCAATATGGGCGGGCTGGACCTGACACCTTTGGTGGTGCTGATCGGGGTCTATGCGCTGCGGATCATTCTGATCAACAATATGGGCTATTTTGTCTGAGGCCTTGTTCACCGAATCTTAGTATGTGATTGTCCTGTCTTAAGAGCAGATAAACCTTAAAACAGGGCACCCCCGCAGATGTTCGACTCCGCGCCTTTGCTGCGAGATGTCTTTGGATTCGACGCCTTCCGCCCCGGGCAGGAAGAGATTGTCGATGCCGTGACCGCTGGCGAAAACGTGTTGGCCATCATGCCCACGGGGGGCGGTAAATCCTTATGTTTCCAACTGCCTGCCCTGCTGCGCGACGGGGTGACGGTGGTGATCTCTCCACTCATCGCCCTGATGCGCGATCAGGTGCGTGGGCTGCAAGAGGCGGGCGTTGAGGCCGGGGCGCTGACATCCGGCAATACACAGGAAGAAACCGATGCGGTGTGGGAGGCGCTGGAGGCCGGGCGGCTGAAGCTGCTCTATATGGCCCCTGAACGTCTGGCCGCCGGGTCGGCGCTGGGAATGCTGCGCCGGATCAATGTCAACCTGATCGCCGTGGACGAGGCGCATTGCGTCAGCCAATGGGGCCATGATTTCCGCCCCGATTACCTGCGGATCGGAGAGCTACGGCGCGCGCTGAACGTGCCATTGGCCGCCTTCACCGCCACGGCGGATGCGGAAACGCAGGACGAGATTGTCGAAAAACTGTTCGACGGCACCGCCCCGCGCGAGTTCCTGCGCGGGTTCGACCGGCCCAACATCCATTTGGCCTTTGGCGCCAAGGATGGCCCCCGCAAGCAGGTCCTCGACTTTGCCGGTGCCCGCAAGGGGCAGTCGGGCATTGTCTATTGCGGCACCCGCAACAAGACCGAAGTGCTGGCGCAGGCGCTGCGGGCCGAGGGCCACTCGGCCTGTCATTACCACGGCGGGATGGAGGCCGAGGACCGCCGCATCGTCGAAACCCGGTTCGCGCGCGAAGATGGGCTGATCGTGGTCGCCACGGTCGCCTTTGGCATGGGCATCGACAAACCCGATATCCGCTGGGTCGCCCATGCGGACCTGCCCAAATCCATCGAGGCTTATTATCAGGAAATCGGCCGCGCAGGCCGCGATGGTGGCCCGGCTGAAACCCTTACCCTGTTTGGCCCAGACGACATCCGCCTGCGCCGGTCGCAGATCGATGAAGGGCTGGCCCCACCTGAAAGGCGCATGGCTGACCATGCGCGTTTGAATGCACTGCTGGGGTTGGCTGAAGCTTTGAAATGTCGCCGTCAGACCCTGTTGGGCTATTTCGGAGAACAGGCCGAAGCCTGCGGCAAATGCGATCTGTGCGATACCCCGCCCGAGGTTTTCGATGGCACCACACCGGTGCGCATGGCCCTATCTGCGATCTTGCGCACTGAGGAATGGTTTGGCTCAGGCCATCTGATCGACATTCTTTTGGGCAATGAAACCGACAAAACACGCGCCCGCTGCCATGACACGTTATCCACCTGGGGGATCGGCAAGGACTGGTCCCGCCCCCAATGGCAAGCGATCTTCCGGCAGATGATGGGGCATGATCTGGTGCGCCCCGACCCCGAGCGCCACGGCGCGCTGCGTATGACCGAGGCAGCGAAACCGATCCTCAAGGGTGAGGCGCAGATTGAGCTGCGCAAAGACACGATCCGCAAGGCCACGCGCCGCCCTGCGGTCAAAGCGATGGTATGCGAGGAAGACGCGCCGCTGCTGAGCGCGCTCAAAGCCAAGCGCCGGGCCTTGGCGGAATCCGCCCGTGTTCCGGCCTATGTCATCTTCCCGGATCGGACCCTGATCGAAATGGCCGAAAAGCGCCCGATGACGCTGGATGATATGGCCCGGATTGGCGGGGTCGGTGCGAAGAAGCTGGAACGCTATGGCGACACGTTTCTTGAGGTGATCGCGGGTGAGGCCGCTGCAGTTCACCCCGCGCGCCGTAAACTCGCGGGCCGCGATCAGGGTGAGATTTATGACCGTTTGCTAGAGGTACAGTCCCAGTTGTCACGTGGTCCGGATGGAATCGACAAACCACTGACTTGCTCTGCCTCGCAACTGGCGAAGGTGGCGCAGCTACGCCCGGATGATCCGCGCGGGATCGAACAGGTGCTGGGCGACCGCCGTCACGAAAGGTTTGGTGTGGCCTTTCTGGACGTGCTGCGAGATGCAGGTTAGGTCGTTTCGCGTCGCAATGGTGTCAAAAGACGATGCCTCTCCCTGCGGTCGACCGCGCCTTTCGACAAAAGCTCTTTTGGTAAAACGCAAAACGACCTAGATACCGCAGGACAGGCAAGGAAAGAGGGCGGATATGCTGGTAGTGATTTCCCCGGCCAAGCGGCTGGACTGGGCAGAGCGGGATGTTGAGGTCACGTCACCCGATTTTCAGGACGACGCAATCCGACTGTCAAAAACCACCCGCAACCTAACCCTTGGCGATCTGAAAAAGCTGATGGACCTCAGTGATGATCTGGCGCGTCTGAACCGCGACCGCTATCGCGCCTTTGCCGACGCGCCTGAGGCTGACACCACCCGCCCCGCCGCGCTGGCGTTTGCTGGCGACACCTATCAGGGGCTTGAAGCTGCGTCACTGGATGCGGATGAGATGGCCTGGGCGCAGGATCACCTGCGCATTCTGTCCGGCCTTTATGGCGTGTTGCGCCCCTTGGACGCAATTCAACCCTATCGGTTGGAGATGGGCAGCAAGCTGAAGACCCGCCGTGGTAAAAACCTGTATGAGTATTGGCGCGACCAACTGAGCAAGGCGCTGAATGCGCAGGCCGAAGAGGTTGGCAGCGATGTTTTGGTGAATTGCGCCAGTCAGGAATATTTTGGCGCAGTGGACTTGAAGGCCCTGAAACTGCGTGTGATCACGCCGGTCTTTATGGAAGACAAGGCGGGCAGCCCCAAGATCGTGAGCTTTTTTGCCAAGAAAGCCCGCGGTGCAATGGCGCGGTACATTGTTCAAAACCGCCTGACCGATCCGCACGCGTTGCTGGAATTTGACAGCGGCGGCTATGCATACCGCCCTGATTTGTCAGAAGCTAACAAACCGGTATTTGTACGGCCCTATCAAGCCTGATGGGCAGGGCAAGCGGTTGGAGCGCGGGGCCAGCCCCTCGCGCTCCCCGAGGTTTTTTTTGGACAGAAGACGGCGCGGCCATTTCAATCCGTTTCAGGTTTGATAGGAGCAGTGCCGTCGGGGCGGTGATCCAGGATCATCTGATGGATCAGCTTTTTGTGCAGCGGTTTGGTCAGGTAGTGATCAAGTCCGGCTGACAGGATACTTTGATCATCTCCTGCCATGGCATGGGCGGTCAGGGCTACGATGGGAATGTGCTGCCCGGTTTCAATCTCTTGCCTGCGAATCTCGGCGGTGGCCTGTTTGCCATCCATCTTTGGCATCGAAATATCCATAAAGATCAGATCGGGGGCAAAGTCTTGATGGGCCCCGACCGCCTCAATCCCGTTTCCGGCAAAGCGCAGTTCGATGTTCAGGTCTTTCACCATCTTTTTAAGGATCAGTTGATTGGTGCGATTATCCTCGGCTGCCAATACGCGCATCAGCCTGTCCCCTTCGACGCGTACCTCAGGCTCAGAATCATCAGCAGGTTCTGGGCTGAGCACAGAACTGCCTAGCGCGATCAGGCGGTTATAGAGCTCGGAGCGAGGGATGGGTTTTTGCAGAACGCCATCGATCAACTTCCGCGCGGGATTGGCGTGGATGACACCCGGATTGGCGGACATGATCACCAGAGGCACATCGGCCCAGCCGCGATCTTTCAGCGTTGTTGCCAGTTCCAGCCCGTCCATATCGGGTAGATCGTGATCGCAGAGGATCAGATCAATCGATGCATCCAGTTTTGACAGGGCTTCGCTGCCCGATGCGCAGACCGTGACCTCAGCGCCCATCCGGCTGAGTTGTTTTTCAAGGATCGCCCGGTTCACGGCCAGATCCTCGACCACCATGACGTTCTTCAGACGTCCGTCCAGATCAGGCGGCACGGGTTGCGGACCTTCCGCTGTAGGCAGAGAGATACGGAACCCAAAGCACGAGCCCTGCCCCAGCTCACTTTCTACCCAGACCGTGCCGCCCATCATCGTGATCAGACGTTTGGTGATGGCCAGGCCCAGACCTGTGCCCTCAAACTGGCGGTTGCGTTCGTCTTCGACCTGATTGAACTCTCCAAAAATATGCCCGATTTTGTCGGCTTCGATCCCGATCCCGGTATCCTCGATCGCAATGTGGATGTCGCAGTGCTGCTGATCGGGATGGGGCACGCCGGTGACGCGGATCAGCACATGCCCTTCGGTCGTGAACTTGACTGCATTGCCCACCAGGTTGGTCAGCACCTGCCGCACCCGCCCCGGATCACCGACAAAAAGCGTGGGCAGGAACAGGTCATAATCCACCAGCAGGGTCAGGCCTTTGTCGCGCACGCTGGGCTGCAACAGCATCGCAACCTCAAGAATACAGCGTTCCAGATCGAACTTTTCAGGATGCAGGATCAGCTTGTCGGCTTCGATTTTCGAGTAATCCAGAACATCGTTGATAATGACCAGCAAAGCCTCACCTGAGTTGCGGATCGTATTGACGTAAAGGCGTTGTTCTTCGTCCATCGGCGTCTCGGAGAGCAACTCGGTCATGCCGACGATACCGTTCATCGGCGTGCGAATCTCATGGCTCATATTCGCAAGGAAAGCCGATTTGGCGCGGTTCGCAGCTTCGGCCCTGTCGCGGGCGGCCTGCAACTCGGCCTCATGCCGTACCGAGGCGGTGATGTTCAGCGCCAGGCTCACCACATCGCCCCCGCTGCCGCGTTGGTCGATCAGGCGGATGTACTGGCCGTTCCACAGCTGGACCACCTCGGGCGGAGGGTTGGAACGCGTCCAACGCCTTTGCATACGGGAACACCATTCGGTTGCGCTTTCCCGACCAATATCCACAATCCCTTCGCTGGTCAGCAGCTCCAGAATACGCATGTATGAGATACCCGGCGTGACCTCATCCAACCCTTCGAACACGCTCAGATAGGAGGTATTGGCACTGATTAGCCGGCTGCCGCCATCAAAAAAGGCAAACCCGTCCTGAATGGTCTGGATCGAATGCCACAAGCGCCGTTCAGCCACTTCGATCTTGGCATTGGCGACCGTCAGGTCGGATTTGACCTTTTCATTCTCGTCCCGGACCGTCTCAACCTCGGCCTGGGTTTCGCCAATGCGCTTGGTCAGGGCCATGGCGTGGCGACCCAACTTGCGATTGGCCGAGGACAATTCCGCCTGTTTCAGTTCCAGCATCCGCTCGGCCGCAAGGCGCGCGCGTCGTTCTTGTGCCAGCTTCTGTGCAAGACTCATTGCGTTCGATCCCGTTCGTTCCATGCGCAGCATCCCGCCAACCGGTGAAAAAGTGTTTAAGCCGTTGCGTGACTGGCAGGCCGCGTGCGAGGCTACGTTGGAATAGGAGGTCGTCATGCACCGCTTTGTTTTGATTTCAATTGCTTACATCATTTCGTTCCTGATCCTGCCGATAGCGTCCTTTGCCCAAACCGCAATTCCTGAATTTCGCTATGTCACCACGCGGGATGCTGATTTCTATGGCTCGGATCTGGATGCGCTGTTCGATACAGATCTGGCGTCCTGCATTCGGGCCTGCTCGGCCAATCAAAGCTGTACGGCCTTTACCTATAACACCCGGTCGGATGCCTGTTTTCCCAAAAGCGGCGTCAACCGACAGGAAGAGTATCAGGGCGCTTTATCAGCGCAGAAAGTTCCAACCTCGGATCAGATCCTAATATTGGGGAAAACGCGGACTGAGGCGCTGGAATTCCTTAGTCAGAAAGACCTTAACCGAGCGGCAAAACAGGCCCGGGACCTGGGGTTTACTCACAACGCGGGGGGCCGTGATCTGCAGACTTTGCTGGAGGCGGCGCGAACCGCCGAAAACAATCGCTTGGCGATGCTCTGGACGGGGGCCGCCGTATCGCTTAGCGACGCGCCGGACCTGTGGGTCGAATATGCCCGGTTGCTGCAGGTCGCCAAACCGCCTGCGAATGGCAGTCGATTTGAACAGCGCCAACGCGCGGTCGATGCCGCAATCAACGGATATCTCCGCGCCGATGCACCGGGCACCCAGATTGCCGCCTTGTTGACACTCGCTGACGCGCTAGAAGCCGTGGATCGCGGGCGCGATATGGTCTCGGCCCTGCGGCTGGCCGAACAGGTGCAACCGCGCGAGGATGTACTGGCCGCTCTGGACGACGCCATTGGAAAGTATGGCTTTCGTGTCATCGACAGTACCGTTAAAAGCAACGCCGCCGCGCCGCGCATCTGCGTTGAATTTTCCGAGCCTCTGGTCAAGGCCGGGGTCGACTATGACCCGTATGTGCAGCGCAGCGATGAGGGGCTGGTGGTTCAGCTGGACGGCAAATCCCTGTGCGTCGATGGGGTGGCGCATGGTCAGCGTTATCGCCTCGCACTGCGCGAGGGGCTTCCCGCCGCATCCGGAGAGGTTCTGAACCGCACGGTTGAGCTGACGCATTATGTGCGAGACCGCGCGCCATCGGTTCGGTTTCCCGGGCGCAGTTATGTTTTGCCCAAGGCCGCAGATGCCGCGCTGCCGGTTGAAACCGTCAACACGCCGACGCTGGACCTGACCCTGCGGCGCGTCAGTGACCGCAACCTGATCCGCACCGTGCAGCAGGACTTCTTTGGCCGTCCGCTCAGCGAATGGCAGGAGCGGGCGTTCTCGGATGAAATCGCCGAGGATATCTGGAGCGGAACCGCCGAAGTTGCGAACCAGCTGAACCAGACCATGACCGCCCGCCTGCCCATGGCTGAAGCGATTGCCGATCAACCCGCTGGTATTTATGCGCTGACGGCCCGCGTACCGGGGGCTGATCCTTATGATGATCCCGGCGCGACCCAATGGTTTGTGCTGACCGACCTGGGGATCAGCACCGCGCTGGGTACCGATGGGCTGCATGTCACCGTGCGCGGGTTGGCAGACGCCATGCCGAGGGAGGGGATCGATGTTTCGCTGATCTCAAACGCCAATGCGGTGATTGCCAAAGGTCGGACCGATGGTAGCGGCTATATCCGATTCGAACCCGGTCTGACACGCGGTACGGGCGGCAGCGCGCCTGCGCTGGTTATGGTATCCAAGGGCGATGCGGATTTCAGCTTTCTGTCCCTAACCGACCCTGCCTTTGACCTGTCGGATCGCGGGGTCGAGGGGCGCGCACCCGCCGGACCCGTCGATGTGTTCCTGAGCACCGACCGGGGAGCCTATCGAGCCGGTGAGGTAATTCATGTCACCGCCCTGTCGCGGGACAGCACCGCGCAGGCGATTGACGGCCTGCCGCTGACAGTGATCCTGTCTCGCCCGGATGGGGTTGAATATCGACGCGCCGTCTCAGATGGCGGGGTTGCTGGTGGGCACGTCTTTGCCCTGCCCGTTGCCGCAGATGTACCGCGTGGGGCGTGGAAAATCGAGGTCAAATCTGACCCCAAAGGCGATGCACTGGCCCGCCAGACCATTCTGGTCGAAGACTTTTTGCCCGAACGCATCGACTTTGACCTGTCGCTGCCGGATGCGCCGTTGCGCCCGGGCGACACGCCTCCCTTGCAGATCGACGCGCGGTATCTGTTCGGCGCGCCTGGGTCGGATCTGAGCATTGATGGTCAGGTGATCGCCCGCCCTGCTAACACCGTTCCCGGCTATGAGGCGTATCGCTTTGGCCGCTACGATGCCGAGACATCAACCCGCAGCAGCTATTTCGGCGATGCCCGCACCGACGCAGCGGGACAAGCCACCATTGCCGTGGAAATCCCCGTGTTAGAGACTGATGGTGCACCCGTCGAGGCTGTGGTCATTGCGCGCCTTGCCGATGGATCGGGCCGCCCGGTCGAACGCCGCCTGACCGCGCCTGTGCAATCTGCGCAGGCGATGATCGGGGTCAGACCACTCTTTGAGGATGTGCTGCAACAGGGTACCGAGGCGGCGTTTCAGATCATCGGTCTGTCACCCGATCTGACGCCGGAACCCATGCGCCTGCGCTGGACGCTGAACAAGGTCGAGACCCGCTATCAATGGTATCAGCTTTATGGAAACTGGAATTGGGAACCGACCACGCGTCGCACGCGCATCGCCACTGGCGAGATTGAGACGACAGCAGACCCGATAAACCTGTCGCAACCTGTCGATTGGGGTCATTATGAGCTGGTCGTCCAGCGCCTGGATGGCGCTTACGCGGAAACGGCGGTCGAGTTCTCCGCGGGTTGGTATCAGGCCGCGGATGCCTCGGTCTCACCCGACCGGCTTGAGATGTCGCTGGACCGCAACAGCTATCGCCCCGGTGAGACCGCGCAGCTGCGCATCGTTCCTCGGATGGCCGGAGTGGCGCAAATTGAGGTTCTATCCAACCGGGTAATCCATCGCCAGATGGTCGAGGTGTCCGAAGGCGAAACCGTGATCCCGCTCGAGGTGAACGAGGACTGGGGTGCAGGTGCCTATGTCACCGCAACAGTGATCCGCCCAATGGATGTCGCCGATGGCCAGAACCCTGCGCGCGCCATGGGCGTGGCCCATGCAACGGTCGAACCGGTGGGCCGTACACTGGAGGTGGCAATTGACGTGCCCAGTGTGACCTCACCTCGACAAGCGCAAAAGGCTATTGTTAGGGTCGAAAATACTCGCGAGGACGATCCTGTTTGGCTGAGTTTGGCCGCTGTGGACGTGGGTATCCTGAACCTGACCGGGTTCGAAAGCCCAGACCCCGAAGGATACTATTTTGGCCAGCGACGTCTGGGCGTTGATCTGCGTGATGTTTATGGCCGATTGATCGACGGGATGAACGGCGCGATGGGAACCGTGCGTTCGGGCGGAGACAGTTCGGGCCTGCGGCGGCAATCCCCACCGCCGACACAGGACTTGATGGCTGTGTTCAGCGGGCCGGTTTTGGTCGACGCCAACGGCGAGGTCGAAATCGACATCCCGCTGCCCGCCTTTAACGGCTCCGTGCGCCTGATGGCGGTGGCCTGGTCCAACGCCGCCGTAGGTCAGGCCGAGGCCGAAATGATCGTCCGCGACCCGGTTGTTGTCACCGCCAGCCTGCCGCGTTTTCTGGCCCCCGGCGATGAAAGCCGGATGTTGCTGGAGGTCGTGCATGCCGATGGCCCCTCAGGCGAAATGGCGTTGGGGCTGACATCCTCTGCCAGATTGGAACTGGGCGATGCACCCACCAGCTTTGTCCTGGACGAAGGCGGCAGGGCGACATTCGAAATCCCCATCCGCGCTCTTGCGGTCGGAGACCCGGAGGTCAGCGTTGCAATCTCGACACCGGATGGACGTGATCTGGAACAGACCCTGCGGATGCCAATCCGCGCAAATGACCCTGTTGTGGCTCAAACACGGCGGTTTTCGCTGGGTGAAGGCGACAGCTTCCTGTTCACGCAGGATGTCTTTGACGGCTTCCAACCGGGATCGGCCAAGGCGATCCTCTCCGCAGGCGCTTTGGCGAGGTTCGACACGCCCGGCCTGTTGGACCAACTGAACCGCTACCCCTATGGCTGCACCGAGCAGATCACCAGCAAGGCGCTGCCGCTGCTCTATCTGTCATCGGTCGCGCAGGCGACCGGGCTGGGCGATGGGCCGCTGGTGGATCAGCGCATCAACGACTCGATCCGCAGCATCCTGACGCGGCAATCGTCGAACGGTGCTTTCGGCCTCTGGCGCGCGAACAGTGGGGATTTCTGGCTGGACGCTTATGTCACCGACTTCCTGTCGCGCGCCCGTGCACAAGGTCACGCAGTACCCGACCGGGCCTTTGCACAGGCCATGGATAACCTGCGCAACCGCATCAACTATGCCCCCGATTTCGACAAGGGTGGTCAGGACATTGCCTACGCTCTGATGGTGCTCGCGCGTGAAGGAGCCGCCTCGATGGGAGACCTGCGGTATTATGCCGACGCCAAGGGGGACGCATTCGATACCCCACTGGCAGCGGCGCAATTGGGAGCCGCTCTGGCGTCATACGGCGATCAGACCCGCGCGGATGCCATGTTCACCCGTGCGGCCCAAATACTGGACCAACGACCTGAACAAGGGCAATCCCTCTGGCGTGCGGATTATGGCACCAATTTGCGCGATGCTGCCGGTCTACTGACGCTGGCTGTGAATGCGGGCAGTCAGGCTGTGGACCGCAACGCCCTGATCCAGCGTGTCAGCGCTGGCAGGCAGTATCTGTCCACGCAAGAGGCCTCTTGGTCGCTGCTGGCCGCCCATGCGCTGGTCTCGGACCCGTCCGGGTCTGGGTTGAGTGTGAATGGCGCTCCGGTCTCAGGCCCATTTGTTCAGGTTCTGGAAAGCGTGCTGGCGGATGAGTTGAACATCACCGCCACGGACGCGAACCCAACCGACATCACCCTGACCGTCACGGGCATTCCGACCATACAGCCGCAGGCGGGCGGCACCGGCTATGCGATCGACCGGGCCTACTATTCGATGGACGGCGATCCGCTTGACCCGACCTCGTTCACCACTGGCGACCGGTTCGTCACCGTTCTGACGATTACGCCCTTTGAAACTGGCGGAGCGCGGCTGATGGTGGATGATCCGCTGGCCGCCGGGATCGAGATCGACAACCCAAGCCTGCTGCGCTCGGGCGATGTGCGTGCGCTGGACTGGCTGGACCTGTCCGAGGCCAGACATACCGAGTTCCGCTCGGACCGGTTCCTGGCGGCTGTTGATTTATCCGGGGGCGAGACGGTGACGTTGGCCTATGTGGCACGCGCAGTTACGCCGGGCTCGTTCCACCACCCGGCAGCATCGGTCGAGGATATGTACCGCCCGCAAAACCGTGCCCGGACAGGAACAGGGCAGGTTGATATCCGGTGATCATTCGTCCGACATATCAGGACGCGAGGCACCGGGATGCCTAAAAGCGCCACATTACTGTTGGCGCTGGCTGGTGCGCTCTACCTGACCGCCTTTGCGCGAGATCGAGTGGCGGAATGGGTCGACGCGACCATGCTGCCCTCGGTTCTGGCCGAAACCTCGGTCGAGATGCGGGATCGGAACGGCGCATTGCTGCGGGCCTTCCCGGTCGAAGATGGCATCTGGCGGATGCGGCCCGGCCCGATTGATCCCCGCTTTACCGAGATGCTGATCCGGTACGAGGACAAGCGGTTCTGGTCTCATTCCGGCGTCGATCCTGCCGCGATGATCCGCGCCACCGGCCAAGCGCTTTGGAATGGCCGCGCAGTCTCGGGCGGATCGACCCTGACCATGCAGGTCGCGCGGCTGATCGAGGATGGCCCAACCGGGCGATGGAGAGGCAAAATCCGCCAGGTTAGGGTCGCGTTGGCGCTGGAACGCCGCCTGACCAAACGGCAGATCCTGGACCTGTATTTGATACATGCGCCCTATGGCGGCAATCTGGAAGGCATCCGCGCGGGTGCGCGGGCGTGGTTCGGAAAAGACCCAACGCGATTGACAGCTGCGCAGGCGGCATTGCTGGTGGCCCTGCCCCAAGCGCCCGAATCCCGCCGTCCGGATCGGGCAAACGCGAATGCCGAAAAAGCCCGCAATCGCGTTTTACACCGGATGCAGCGGCAAGGGGTGCTGTCGTCAGACGACATGCAGGCAGCTCTGACCGAAGCGGTTCCTACGCAGATGCGCCCCTTCCCGCGTCTTGCAGCGCATCTGACCGATCACGCGCTACGCGCGCGCCCCGAGGCCCAGACCCACGATCTGACCCTGGATGCGCGCCTTCAATCCCGGTTGGAAGCATTGGTGGCCCAAGCGGCCTCCAAAGCGGGCCCGCGAATCTCGGGTGCGCTGATCGTGGCCGATCATCGCAGCGGTGACATACTCGCCTCGGTCGGGTCAGCGGGCTATCAAGACGCCCGGCAGGGATTTGTGGATATGACCCGTGCGGTGCGTTCGCCCGGATCAACGCTTAAGCCCTTGATCTATGGCATGGCCTTTGATCAGGGACTGGCCCATCCTGAAACCCTGATCAGCGACAGCCCGGTGATGTTCGGGCGTTACGCCCCGCGCAATTTCGACGGTATGTTTCGCGGCGATATCCGGGTGCGTGATGCGCTGCATCTGTCTTTGAACATCCCCGTCGTTCGGTTGACGAACGAACTTGGCCCAGCCCGCGTCATGGCCGCCCTGCGCGATGCCGGAACGCAGCCGAAACTGAGTGGCGGAGCTCCGGGTTTGGCGATCTCGCTGGGCGGCGTCGGGCTCAGCCTGCGGGATCTGGTACAGCTCTATGCGACGCTCGCAGCAGGGGGTCAGGGGCCAGTTCTATATCACGATGCTTTGGCTGGCCGGGCACAGACCACGCGCACCCTTTCAGATGTCGCCGCGTGGCAGGTGGCCGACATCCTATCCGGGCTAGCACCCCCTTCCGGTGCTGCTGCGCAGGGGTTGGCCTATAAAACCGGCACATCTTATGGGCATCGTGACGCTTGGGCGATTGGATTTGACGGGCAGCATGTCATCGGGGTTTGGTTGGGCCGTGCTGATGGCACCCCGGTGCCCGGCGCCTTTGGCGGAGAGCTGGCGGCCCCCCTGCTGTTTGAAGCCTTCGGGCATCTGAAACCCGCCCCCACGCCCTTGCGCCCGCCGCCGCCATCCACATTGATCCTTGGCGCGGCTGAATTGCCCCAACCTTTGCAACGGTTCCAACCGCGCAGCACCGCGTTTGAGAAAGATCCAAGCGCGCCCGACCTGGTATTTCCGCCCAACAACGCCGTGTTAGAGACGAACGGAGCCCCCGTGACCGTCAAACTGCGCGGCGGGGTTGGGCCGTTCTCCTTGCTGGCTGATGGGGTTCCGGTGCTGACAGGTCAGCGGCAACGAGAGTTTGATATCCCCAATCCCGGTCGCGGTTTTTCACACTTGTTGGTGGTAGATGCACGCGGCGCGTCTGATCAGGTCTCGATCCAGGTCGATTAAGGTGTGAACCCTTACCGGCGACCTTCGCGCAGCCAGCCGCCCAACAGGAACCCACCCGCAAGCAGCAGCACCAGCCAGGGGGGCAGCAGCCCGGCCTGGGTAACATCGCGTGTTTCATACGCCTCGCGCGGCGTCAGACCAATCCAGCCGCGCCCGGCCGCTGGTCGCCCGGCCCGGACGTTGCGGACCGCAGGCACACCATCCTCCAAGCGGATGACGCCGCCACGCATTTGATCAATCACTGGTTCCAGAACGTCGCCCGTCGCAATGGTCTGCTCAAACTCCTTTGGTGCGGCGGGGCCCAGCCCGATCACGGCCATTAGGTCGCCCTCTTGCAAGCGATAAAGACCAATCTCAGGCCCAAAATACTGCGCTTCAAACCGACCGGGCGTGACCTCATCAAGTGTCATCTCAAGCGTTTCGCCATTAGGGCGGGTGATTGTCACCGGGCCAACCTCTTCTTCGAGTGTCTGACGGATGATGCGCATCGATTGGCCATTGGCCTCGGCCCACAGTGCCTCTTCCTCTAGCTCCGGCTCTTTCATCATCCAATGGGCCAGACGACGCAGCAATTCCAGCTGCGGCCCGCCGCCCTCGAACCCCCGACTCCAGAGCCAGGCGTGATCCGAAGCCAGCATGGCAACGCGTCCTTCACCCACCCGGTTCAGAACCAACAGCGGGCGGTCCTCGACCCCCGTCATCAAAACCTGACCCTCGCGATGCTTCACGTCGATCTGACGCAGCCATGCGCCCCAATCCTCGGAATCACCCAGATTGGTGGTGACTGGATGCCGGTGGCCCAGATCGCTGACCATAGGCACATAGCGTTCTTCGATCACACGCGCGGTTGGCTGCGCCGGTAAGATCGACGCGAGCGGTGAGCGAAAGATACTGTCCGCCGTGGCAAAATCAGGACCCGCTGCAATCAGCACTGCACCGCCATCGTTGATATAATCGGTCACGTTGTCCAGATAGATCGCGGGCAAGATGCCGCGCCGTTTGTAACGATCAAAGATGATCAGATCGAAATCGTTTATCTTTTCCAGAAACAGCTCTCGGGTCGGGAAGGCAATCAGCGACAACTCATCGACCGGCACGCCATCCTGCTTCTCCGGAGGGCGCAAGATGGTAAAGTGAACCAGATCAACGGAACTGTCTGATTTCAACAGGTTCCGCCACGTGCGACCGCCCGGATGCGGTTCACCCGACACCAGCAGCACGCGCAGCCGATCACGGACACCATTCATCTGGATCAGCGCGGTGTTATTGCGATCCGTCAGCTCACCCTCGGCCTCGGGAACCGTGAACTGGATGACATTGCGCCCACCATGAGGCAGAGTGATGGGCAATTCTACATCCATGCCAATCGGGATGGTGAACTGCTGTGACTCGCCGCCATCGACGGAAATCTCAAGCGGTGCATTTGCGGCACCAACCGGTGCGGCGCCACTGTCTTCGACCCGCAAAGTCAGTGTTACAGGTTCGCCGATAATAGCAAAGGCAGGCGCGTTGCGGACGATCAGCCTGCGGTCCCAATCGTTTTCGCGCCCGGTTTGCAGCAGATGCATCGGTGCAGGCAGGTCGGGCGCCTGATCGACGTCGTGCACGATCCCATCCGAGACCACAAGGATACCGGCAATCCGCGCACGCGGTTCTTCGGCCAGCGCCGTGTTCACCGCGGCCATCACCTGCGTGCCTTCATCCCCATCCCCGTCGCCAACACGGATGCGGCGCAGCTCGGTATTGTCGCGCGAGTCGATCTCGGCGGCCAGCGCCTCAGCGGCCTCGGCGGTCTGATCCGCACGATCTGAGAGTGTCTGACTGGCGCTTTCATCTTCGATCATAAGAACGATATCGGTCAGCGGCGCGCGATCTTCGACCTGATACACCGGACCGGCCAGAGCAGCGATCACGACCAGAGCGGCCAAGCCGCGCAGCGCCCAACCGGACAGGCCGCGCCAAAGGGCCAGAACGATCCCGCAGACCGCAATCGCGGCAACAACGGCCAGCACGGGCCATGGTATCAGCGGATCAAAGATGACGGTTCCGGTCATTGTCCCAACCTGTCCAGCAGAGCAGGCACGTGGACCTGATCGGATTTGTAGTTTCCAGTCAGCACATGCATCACCAGATTGACCCCAAAGCGGTTGGCCAGTTCGCGCTGCCGCTCGCCCGCATAACCGCGTCCCACCGGCAGCAACGCCTGCCCGTTGCGGTCCACCGCCCAGGCCCCGGCCCAGTCGTTGCCGCCGATCACCACCGGCGTCACGTTGTCATTGAGGTTACGGAAGGGCATCCCCTCAATTTGTTCTGCATCCAGCGGCGCAGCTTCAACCCAGACCTCAGTGCCCGCATAGCGGCCCGGAAAATCCTGTAACAGATAGAAGGTCCGGGTCAGGACGTGGTCGCGGGGAATAGGCTCTAGCGCCGGGATATTTAGCGGGGCGGCCAGCTGTTGCAGCTTGCGCCCATTTGGGCTGGAAGCGCCGAACCCGGCAATATCCGCATCGCGCGTATCGAACAGGATCATGCCACCTGACCGCAGATAAGCGTTCAGCTTGGCATAGGCCTCGGCTGAAGGTTGCGACTGATCGGGGGTGATCGGCCAATAGAGCAATGGGAAAAAGGCCAGCTCATCGCGTTCCAGATCCACGCCAAACGGCTCTGCCGGCTCCACAGATGTGCGGAAGAACAGCGTCTGCCCTAAGCCACGCAGACCTGCCTGCGCGATGTCGTCCACCCGCGCATCGCCGGTCAGAACATGTGCCAGAACCAACTCTTGTGTCGCGGCGAGAGCGAAATCCGTATCATCCGGCGTTTGCGCCTGCGCCTCGGGCACCAAAAGCAAGGCCCCCAACGCAACAGCCGTTGCTTTGGCCAGACCCAACCGGCCTGACAGGGCAAGCGAGGCAATCACATCCACGGTCAGAAGGATCAGCGCAAGGCTGAGCAGCAAACCACCCAATGGCGTCTCGGTCGTTACTTCCTGTCCTTTGATTGGAACACCAGCGGGCCAGACAACCGGGCGCAGGGTTGCATCCTCGGCCAATACATTGCGGGCCAGCTTTTGCTTACCGCTTTCGTAGAGACCGGGGCGGATATCAGGACCAATTTGCCCAGAGACCAGTTCAACACCATCCACACCCGCCAGGGTGCCCGCGTCGGACAACGTACCAAAGCCGTCCATGATTTGCACAGGCTCCCACGTGGTGCCTTGTAGCTGATCCACCTGCCGTGATTTCGCCGCCGAGGCCACCGCCAGACGATCCAGCATTTCCACGAACAGACCCGAGAGTGGCAGGCTGGACCATTCAGCATCTGCGGTCACATGGAATAGAACCACCTGCCCCAATCCCAATGCCTTGCGGGTGACCAGAGGCGTGCCATCCGACAGCGACGCAATCACCCGATCCGCCAGATTGGGATCCGGTTGCGCCATGACTTGGGTTGAGACGACAACATCACCGGGTATCTGCAGCCCGTAAAAGGGCGACGCTTCAGGGAACGGGGCCAGTGTCTTGGCCTCGCCCCAACTCATCGCTCCGCCGACAGTACGCCCACCGCTGCGCAGGCGCACGGGCAGCAACGTGTCTTCTTCGTCCCGGCCCAGATCGCTGGCGGCCATGCGGGGCCCGGCAAAGCGCAGCAACAGGCCGCCCTGTTCAACCCATTCTATCAGACCCGCCTGTTCCGTGTCGGACATCTGCGCCACGTCGGACAGAACGATCACATCCGGGTTTGCAGGCAGAACCTCTAGCAACCCACCCTCGACAAAATCCGCCGTGGGGATCAGAACTTGGGTTAGATAGTGTAGCGGCGACAGCAGCTCCAGCCCTTCGCGGTTCACCGTTCCGGCAATCAGCGCGACCTCGCGCCGGCGCAGGCTGTCATCGGTCAGCGTGACGGCCCCTGCCGATTTCTGGCCCTGAATCTCGAACCGAGTGATCCGAGCGCGCAGTTCCGATGGCAGAGCAAGTTCGATCTGCGCCTCAGTCGCGCCTGCCTCAAAAGCCATTTCTGCAGATTGTAGAACGCGCGCGGTGCCCGCAGGGTCACGGCCCTGCGCCAGAATGGTCACGGTTTCCTCGGGGCCCGGCTCGGCCCGCAACACCGTGATCTGAATGACACCATCCTGATAGGCCGCCGGAAGGATGGCCAATGCATCCGATGGGGATTGGTAAACTGTCACGTCACCGCGCGATTGCAGCGCTGACACTAAACCCTCATGGCCGTCATAGGTCAGCCGATCACTGAACCAATGCGTGTCAAATCCTCCCTCGACCTGATCCAGCCCGGCTATGACCTGTTCGATCTGCGCCTCAGTCGGCTGCCATGGGTTGGGAACCAGGCCGGGCAGGCGGTTGCGCCATGCCTCTGCCGCCTGAAACACGGGCGGTACCGGTTCGGTCAATCGCAGGATCGAGACAGGACGGCTTGAGCGGCCCGCCTCGGTCAATTGCGCATCGATCTGGTCAAGCGTCGAGGACCACCGTGTAGCCCCGCCCCAGCTGGCATCCAACACCAGCAACAAAGGCCCGGTGCCCGTTTCATCGCGTGAAGGGTTCAGGACCGGACCCGCCAATCCAATAATGATCGCTGCCGCTGCCAGCATACGTAACAAGAGCAGCCACCACGGGGTGCGGTCCGAGACGCTCTCGTCATCCTTCAACCCCAGCAGCAATGTCACCGCCGGGAACAAGCGCCGGATCGGCGCGGGGGGCACGGCACGCAGGATCAACCACAGGATCGGCAAGGTCAGCAGACCCAACAGCACCCATGGCGCGGTAAAGCCGATGCCCGCCAGAACCGTCATCGCGTGCCCCCGTCCAACGCGCGATAGAGCCAAAGCAGCGCCGCCTGCGCGCTATCGCTGGTGTGATGCAGACCCAACTGCCACCCCGTCGCGCGGCACAGCCGCGTCAACGCATCCTTGCGCTGCGCCAATCGGTTCAGATAGCGATCGCGCAGGTCTCCGGCTTTTAGTGTTTCATGGCGAGCTGTTCCACCAACGCTTTCGAAAATGGTACGGCCGAGATAAGGAAAGCTCTCCTCGCTTGGGTCCAGCACCTGCAAGATCACACCGCGTACACCGCGGTCAGCGGCTTTGGTCAGCGCCAGTTCAACCTCGTCCATCGGGCCAAGGAAATCCGAGATAAACACCGCACGCGCATGCGGGATCATGGCACGGTGTTCAGGCGGGGCATAGTCTGCCTGATCATCCTCGGACCAGGCTTGAGCCAAGCGGATGATCTGCGCATTGCCGCGTCGGGGCGGCAAGGTCGTCCCCGTTAGCCCAACACGTTCACCGCCGCGCACCAGCAAGATAGCCGTAGCCAGACCCAACAGACGCGCCCTGTCCGATTTCGTCGGCAAGCCTTTATCAGAAGCAAACCGCATTGACGCGCCCTGATCGACCCACAGCATCACCGATTGCGCAATCTGCCATTCGCGCTCCCGCACAAATTGCTGGTCCCCTCGCGCTGATCGGCGGTGGTCGATCATCCGGCGGCTATCTCCGATCTGAGCCGGGCGATATTGCCAGAAATCATCGCCCATACCTGATCGCCGCCGACCATGGTCGCCCAATAAAACGGTTCCGGCCAGATGTTCGGCGCGCGCCAACAGCGGCGGCAGCCGGGACGCCTCGGCCTCAGATCGCTCTCGAAGGGTTAGCGCAGCATTCACGCCGCAGCCTCGGTTCGGATCAAACTGGCAGCGGTAGACTCGATGAGGTCTGACAAGCTGTCGCCCCGCGCCCGCGCCGCAAAGTTCAGTGCCATCCGGTGGCTAAGCACCGGGCGAGCCATATCCAGCACATCTTCGGCATTCGGCGCCAAACGCCCTTGAAGCATGGCACGCGCTCGAACTGTCATCATCAGCGCCTGCGCCGCACGAGGGCCGGGCCCCCAGGCGACGGTTTCCTTGACCCGCTCGGACACGCCCGCTTCATCCGGGCGGAAGGCGCGAACGAGATCGAGGATCAGTTCGACAACCGAATCCCCCACCGGCATCCGGCGCAACAGGACTTGCGCGGCGAGCAATTCCTCTTTGGTGAAAATCTGATGCGCGTCATCTTCTTCGACGCCTGTGGTGGCCAGCAGAATGTCCCGCTCAGTCTGACGATCCGGGTATTCAACATCGATCTGAACAAGGAACCGGTCCAACTGCGCCTCGGGCAAGGGATAGGTGCCCTCCTGCTCAATTGGGTTCTGGGTGGCCAGCACGTGGAAGGGTACACCCAGCGAGCGATCCTCGCCCGCCACGGTCACAGTCCGCTCTTGCATCGCCTGAAGCAGGGCCGACTGAGTTCGAGGGCTGGCGCGGTTGATCTCATCCGCCATCAGCAATTGGCAAAAGATCGGGCCTGAGATGAACCGGAAATGACGGCTGCCGTCATCCGCCGTGTCCAGAACTTCGGACCCCAGAATATCGGCAGGCATCAGGTCGGGCGTGAACTGAATTCGGTTTCCATGCAGGCCCATCACGGTCGACAGCGTCTCGACCAGTCGCGTCTTCCCAAGACCCGGCAGACCAATCAACAATGCGTGCCCGCCACACAAAAGCGCTGTCAGGGTCAGGTCCACAACCCTCTCCTGCCCGATGAAGCGGCGGGTGATCGAGGCCTTGGCCTCTTGCAACTTGGTTTCCAGCGCTTCGATCTCGGATACGAGGTCGGCAGGTTCGGTCATGACTTTCCCTTCCGTGGACTATTATAGATGAAGTGTATCGCGCTAAGAGGAAATGGCAAAAGCAATGAGCGGACAAAAACCCGTGAAACCTTCGCCGGATGGTTTGGCTGCATCAGTCAAAGCGGCCAAAACCAAGGGTTTACCGCCCGTTCACCTGTGGAATCCTCCGTTTTGCGGCGATCTGGACATCAAGATCGCCAAAGATGGTTCTTGGAGTTACTTAGGGTCGCCCATCAACCGGTTCGAGCTTGTGAAGCTTTTTTCCTCAATTCTTAAGAAAGAAGACGGCAAATACTACCTCGTCACCCCGGTCGAGAAGGTGGGAATCACTGTCGAGGATGCGCCGTTTCTTGCGGTCGACTTCGACCAGACAGGGGATGGCCTGTCGCAAGACCTGACATTTACCACCCATGTGGGCGATACGGCCATCGCCGGGCCGGATCACCCGATCCGCATTGTCATCGATGCGGAAACAGAGGAACCCGCACCCTACGTATTGATCCGAAACAACCTTGAAGCACGCATTGACCGCAAAAGCTTCTACCGACTCGTGGATATTGGTACCAAGCATGATGGCTGGTTTGGCGTCTGGTCGGGTGGGCAGTTCTTTCCGCTAATCTCAGCCTCAGATCTACCGGACTAAACGGTATGCGCCACCTTGCGGTCCTGCGCCAGCACCACAGCCACGGCCACGATCCCTGCGCCCAGCGCGCGAGTCCAGTTCCAGTCATCCCCCAACATCAGCATGATCAGCATCACGTAGAAAGGCGCTATGTTGATGTGGAATGAGGCCAATGCAACGCCCAGCTTCCCAACGGATCCAACGAACAGTACCTGACTGAGGCCCATTGCAACCAACGCATAAATTCCGAGCATTCCGATCTGTTGAACATCGATCTGTGCCGTTGGCATTACATCCACACCCAATTGTCGCGCAACGAAGAACAGCAATACAGCAACAATCAATCCGCCAAAAAATGTGATGGTACTGCGGCCTGTCTGGCTAAGGTCAGGGAAATCTCTCGCAGTTGCCATTGTCGCCCAGCAGAACAGCCCGGTCGAGGCTACGGCACAAATAGCGCCCAACCCCAGCTGCGCCGGGGCCACCGCACTGGTGGCGATCAGACCGCCTATGATGGACACCACCACACCCAACGCAAAATTCCAGCGTAACCGCCGTGTTCCAGTTGCCAACTCGATCAATGTGGCAAACAACGGTGCGCAGGATGCGATGATGGCCACTGTTACCGGATCTGTCAGCTTTTGCGCCAAAATGATCAGGAACATACCGGCGCCAAGCATCCCCCCAACAAACATTGCATGCCCCCATCGGGCACGCAAGACGCGCGATTGGCCGTCGATCAGAATCCAAATTGGCAACATGACAGCCACAGCGAGCGCCAGTCGTGCAACGAGCAACGCAACTGGTGGCCAAGTTTGTAACAAGACCTCAGCCGCGGGAAACCCGGCAGCCCATGTCAACATAGACGCAACCGCCAGCCCATTGCCTGGCAAGGCCGAGCTGCGCCCACCAGACACAGGTAAAGATGTCCCGCGCACGGGGTCTGGGCTCATCGCCATTGGATCGAACCTTCATAAAAAACGGCGCTCGAAAATGATTCGCCGTGTCGCCTAGAATTTCGATGATTTGCGCGGTCCGTTCTGGTCGATTTTCGACAATCTGTCGTTTTCAGTCTCTTTCCTGAAAACCACCCGCCCGTTAGAGTTTGCGAACCAAACCCCGGGACCACTCATGCCCAGATTTGCCGCCAATCTTTCGCTGCTCTTTACCGAGTTGCCGTATCTCGACCGTTTCGAAGCCGCCGCACAGGCCGGCTTCAAGGCCGTCGAGATTCTGTTTCCCTATGATCTGGCAGCCAAGGAAACCCGCCGCGCCTTGCTGGCGAACGGGCTGGAGCTGGTTCTGATCAATGCCCCTCCGCCCAACTACACGGGCGGCCAGCCGGGCTATGCGGCGGTGCCGAAGGGCGAGGCTCGGTTCCAATCTGACATCCGGCGCGTCCTGCGCTATGCAGAGCTGTTGCGCCCTCAGACGATACATATCATGTCCGGATATGCCTCCGGGCCTAAGGCCATGGAGCGTCTCATACAAAACCTGCAATGGGCAGCAGACGTCGCACCAAACCAGCAATTCACCATCGAACCGCTGAACCCGGTGTCACAACCCGACTACTTTCTGAACGACTACGCGCTCGCGGCTGAGGTGCTGGATCAGGTGGACCGTCCCAATATTGGCCTGCAATTTGACAGCTTCCACGCGCAGATGATCCATGGGGATGCGCTTGCCATATGGCAGAAATATCAGGACCGCGTGACCCACGCCCAGATCGGCGCCGCCCCAAACCGGTCAGAGCCGGGCGATGGCTCGATCGACTTTCCCGCCCTGTTCAACGCCATCGACAACAGCGGATACGACGGCTGGGTCAGCGCCGAATACAATCCAACGACGCCCCGCACCGTGGACTCGCTGGGCTGGATGGCGCGCTAACATACCCGTTACTGGCATTTTCTGCGAAGATATCGCACAGCTTGGCGCGGTGAATGAACGGATGATACCGATGACCCACGCCCGACTGTCACATATTATGTTCTGCCTGATCATGTCAGGACTGATGTCCTGCATCGTGACCGGGATTGCCACGGTCAAGGCCATCGGATTTGGGCCGGGCACCTTTGGGGATTGGATGGCGGCCTGGGCCTTTTGCTGGCCTATCGCCTTCACCGTCATCGTGATCCTTGGACCCAGTGTCAAACGGCTGGTCGATCGTCTGGTCAGGCCCAAGGCCTGATGAGCGGCGTGCCCTAGTGCGCTTCGGCCCAGTTTGCCCCGCGCCCGGCATCGACATCCAGCTTCACATCCAGCTTCACCGCCGGGTCCGAGGCCCCCTCCATCACATCGCGCGCCACCTCGATCAGCCGATCAACACCGTCCTCAGACACTTCGAACAGCAATTCGTCATGCACCTGCAACAGCATCTTGGCGGGCAACCCTTGAATCGCATCCGGCATCCGCACCATCGCGCGCCGGATCACATCCGCCGCCGTACCTTGGATCGGCGCGTTGATCGCAGCCCGGCGCGAGAAACCCGCATGCGGCCCTTTGGCATTGATCTCAGGCGTGTGGATTTTGCGCCCAAACAGGGTCTGCACATAGCCGTGCTCTTTCGCAAAGGCGATGGTGTCGTCCATATAGGCGCGAATACCAGGGAAGCGTTCGAAATAGCGGTCGATGAATCCCTGTGCCTCGGCCCGCGGAATACGAAGGTTGCGCGCCAGGCCAAAGCCCGAGATGCCGTAGATCACACCAAAGTTGATCGCCTTGGCCTGACGACGGATATCCGGCGTCATCTCATCCAATGGCACATCGAACATCTCGGACGCGGTCATCGCGTGAATGTCCAACCCGTCGGCAAACGCCTGTTTCAAGGCGTCAATCCCGGCAATATGTGCCAGAATGCGCAGCTCGATCTGGCTATAGTCGAGGCTCACCATCACATTGCCCGGCTCGGCGATGAACGCCTCACGAATGCGGCGGCCTTCCTCGGTCCGGACGGGAATGTTCTGCAGGTTCGGATCGGTCGAGGCCAAACGGCCCGTGTTCGCCCCAGTGATCGAATAAGACGTATGCACGCGGCCCGTGTCCGGATTGATATGGGTCTGCAGCGCATCCGTGTAGGTCGATTTCAACTTCGACAGTTGCCGCCAGTCCAGTACCCGGCGCGGCAATTCATGCTCGGTCGCCAGATCCTCAAGAATATCCGCCCCGGTCGAGTACTTCCCGGTTTTCCCCTTCTTGCCGCCTTCCAGACCCATCTTGTCGAACAGGATCTCACCCAACTGTGCGGGCGAGCCGACATTGAAGTTCTGACCGGCCAACCCGTGAATTTCAGCCTCTAGTCCGGCCATTTTCTGCGCAAAGGCATTCGACATCCGACTGAGGACATCGCGGTCCACCTTGATACCGTGCATCTCCATTTCTTTGAGAACCGGCACCAGCGGGCGTTCCAGCGTTTCATAAACCGTCGTCACCTGAACCTGATGCAGCTGCGGCTTGAACAATCGCCACAGGCGCAGAGTAATATCCGCGTCCTCGGCGGCATAAGCGGTGGCCTCATCAATCGGCACCTTGTCGAAGGTGATCGCCGATTTGCCCGAGCCCAGCAGCGGTTTGATCGGGATAGGAGTATGGCTTAGATAGCGCTCGGACAGAGTATCCATCCCATGTCCATGCTCACCGCCATGCATGGCGTAGGACATCAGCATCGTGTCATCGATCGGAGCGATATCGATGCCATAGCGCGCAAAGATCTTGGCATCGTATTTCATGTTCTGCCCGATCTTGAGGATCGAGGGGTCCTCGAACAGCGGTCTCAGCAGTGTTAGAGCCTCATCTAGCGGCATCTGCCCCTCGGCCAGCGCATCCGAGCCGAACAGATCATCCGCCGATCCGTCGCGGTGGGTCAGCGGGATGTAGCAGGCCTCCCCTGCTTCGATACAAAGCGAAATGCCGACCAGATCGGCGATCATCTCGTTCAGGCCGGTGGTTTCCGTATCAACGGCGATCCAGCCGGTTTCATAGGCCCGGTCGACCCAGACTTGTAGCGCAGCCGCATCCCGAACACATTCGTATTTCGAGGCGTCAAATGGTATTGCTTCGACTTCGGGCGCTGCTTCGGCCGCGGGAGCATCGGGGATTACTGGCGAGTCCACGCCCAGTTTATCCGCAATGCGCTTGGTCAGCGTACGGAACTCCATCTGAGCCAGAAAACTCATCAAGACGTCGGCCTCAGGGTCCTTCACTTCCAGATCATCGAGCGTGAAATCAAGAGGGGTCTGTTCATCCAGCTGCACCAGCTTCTTCGACAGCTCGATCTGATCGCGCTTTTCGATCAGGGTCTGGCGGCGCTTGGGCTGTTTGATCTCTCCCGCACGGTCCAGCAGGGTTTCGAGATCACCATATTCGTTGATCAGCAAGGCTGCCGTTTTGACGCCGATTCCCGGTGCCCCGGGTACGTTGTCAACGCTATCCCCAGCCAGCGCCTGCACATCAACCACGCGCTCCGGGCCAACGCCGAATTTCTCGATCACCCCGTCCCGGTCGATGCGCTTGTTCTTCATCGCATCCAGCATCTCGACGCCGCCGCCGACCAACTGCATCAGGTCCTTGTCGGAACTCACAATAGTCACACGTCCGCCAGCCTCACGTGCCTGAACGGCAAGAGTGGCAATGATGTCGTCAGCCTCATACCCCTCCAACTCTTTGCAAGCGATGTTGAAGGCCTTTGTCGCCTCGCGGGTCAGCGGCATCTGCGGGCGCAGGTCCTCGGGCATCGCCTCACGATTGGCTTTGTACAGGTCATAGAGGTCATTGCGGAAGGTGTGAGAGCCCTTGTCGAAGATCACCGCCACATGGGTCGGTGCATCCGGGCCATCGTTCCCCTCGACATATTTTTGCAGCATGTTGCAAAAGCCCGAAACCGCCCCGATCGGCAAGCCATCGGATTTCCGCGTCAGCGGCGGCAGCGCGTGATAGGCCCTGAAAATAAAGGCCGATCCATCGATGAGATGCAGGTGACACCCTTTTCCGAAATTGCTCATGCGCACGCTCCCTGTCGGTCAGAGATGGTTCTGCCACAGGGTCGCTCGGGTGACCAGTCTTGAACTTGGGCTAACCGCCGAAGAGGCCGCTGAAAACGTCCGAAAAGCTGTTGAGCAAAGCCATAATGACCAACACACCAAGGAAGGCAAAAAACGCGAAGGCAAAGAACTGGAACAGGATTGCGCCGACGCCAACCGCAATCCCGGCGATGGCAGGGCGGCGCTTTTCGTGACGCAGGATGCCGACAACAGACAGAACAACTGCCAGTGCACCCAACATGGCGACACCGATCTGCAGGAAATCATCCAGATCGCGCGCACGCGCAACAGGCTCGGGCTGTTCCAGCCCTGCCGCAGATCGAAGGGTGGATTTGCCGATTTCAGCCGCTAGCTCACCCAGCGACACACCCGCGGATTGCTGAGGTGCGAAGGGTCCGGCCCAAAAGACGAACAAGGCAGCAAACAGCGCCAAAGAGGCAATGCAAAAGCCGATCCATCCGAATATCGGGTTGGCAGAGTCATTAGGTGCAATGTCAGTCATCACGCTCGCCTACGCTGTATGCACCACCGAAATAGCATAAAAAACACGGCGAGATTTGGGCGAAACCCGATTGGACGGGCAATTAGCCTTGCTCTGTGCCTTTCAGAACATATTTGCAGTCGCAATACGGGCACTCGACCCAGCCCGTATCTTCAGGGATTTGCAGCCACACGCGCGGATGGCCCAGCGCACCTTCGCCGCCGTCACAAGCGACGCGGGTGGTTTCGACGATCTTGGTTTCCGGCGCTTCGATTGTCACGGCTGGCGATCCTTCACTGGTTGTCGGCCTCGCGGGCATGCATTAGGTGCGTTTATGAGCGATGAGCAATCCGGGGGCAAGAGCCACATGAGCGATGCGGCAATCAGGATCGAAGGTCTGCGCAAGACCTATCGGGCAAGCAAGGGCCAGCCCGAGAAGCACGCACTGAAGGGGATTGACCTGACCATTCCCAGCGGCTCGGTTTTTGGGCTTTTGGGGCCGAACGGCGCGGGTAAGTCGACCCTGATCAACATTCTTGCCGGGCTGGTGATCAAAACCTCCGGGAAGGTTTCGATCTGGGGCTTCGATCAGGATCAGAACCCACGCCAGTCGCGCGCCGCCATCGGTGTGATGCCGCAAGAGCTGAACCTGGACCCGTTCTTTACCCCGCGCGGCGCGTTGGAGGTACAGGCTGGCCTTTATGGCGTGCCCAAGGCCCAGCGCCGCAGCGATGAGATTCTGGAGCTCGTCGGCCTCAGCGACAAGGCCGAAGCTTATGCCCGCACGCTATCAGGCGGGATGCGGCGGCGGTTGCTGCTGGCCAAGGCGTTGGTGCATCACCCCAGGATTTTGGTTCTGGATGAACCGACTGCGGGTGTCGATATCGAGTTGCGCCAGATGCTTTGGACCAATGTGCGCAAGCTGAACGAACAGGGGATGACGATCATCCTGACCACGCATTACCTGGAAGAAGCGCAGGAAATGTGTGATCAAATCGCGATCATCAACCATGGCGAGAAGATCACTCAGGACAGCACCGCCAATTTGCTGGGCCGCATGGACCGGCGCACCATGGTGATCATGCCCGATAGCCCGGTTGCGGACCTTCCCTCGGCTGCCGGGGTCGAGGCCACATTACGCGACGATGGCAGCCTGCTGCTGCAGTATCGCAGCGCCCAGACCAGTGCCGAGCAGGTGCTGGAATCCGTTCGCGCTGCGGGTATCCGCATCCGCGATGTGCGCACCGAAGAAGTAGATCTTGAGGATGTGTTCCTTGCCCTGACCTCGTCTCAGGCTCGGGCGTCGTAAGCGCGGCTTAGAACCAGCCTTTAGCCCCGGTCGATCCGCGCTTGATAGCAGTTGTTGCGCGCAGATCGCACGTGGATATAGGCCACATCGGAGCGGTCAAAGATATCTTTGACCTTTGCACCAATCTGATCCGTGGGGGTGATCGCTCCGGTGCCATAAACGATCCGGTCATCCTGCCCGTATCCCTTGATCAAATAGTCAAGAGAGCTGGTCAAAATCTCGGGCAATTCATCCCCTTCATAGCGCTCGCAGGGTTCGGCGCACAAAAATATCGGCCCGGTTTCCGCATACGGATGCGTCTTGGCAAAGGGCCTGTGCGCCAGAACCAGCATCGGCGCCCCTTCGGGTATGTTTTGCAGACAATGACGGCAAGGATTGCCCGCGCCGGTTGAAACAGCGTGCTCCGGCGTGGCTCCATAGGCATCCGGACCACCCTGTTGCAGGGTGCGGACTTCTTCAGTGGGCAATGCAGTGATTTTGAACATATCAATCCTCCGGTTTTCCGGACCATGCCCAATCATGACCACGCCGCGCGACCCGATTCCTGCGCAAATCGCCCGTCACCGTTCGCCGTAAGGATAAGCGCGACAAAACCACGCCTGTAGAACCGTCGGGATTCTGGTTAGGACCAAAACACTATGACCCGACCCGTCCTGCCGCCGCGATTTCCGGCCACGTCTGATCAGATCAATGCGCAGGTGTGCGCCTTTTACGCCCGTGTCCGGACCGACCCGGTACTGGGGCCCGTTTTTGCGCAACATGTCGACGACTGGCCCGCGCATGAGGAAAAGATCGCCTCATTCTGGCGCAATGCGATCCTGTATGAGCGCGGGTATGACGGCAATCCGCAGCGGGTTCATATTGAACGGCCGGCAGTGCAGCCCGACATGTTCGCCCATTGGCTGGACCTGTTCGAAGAAGTCGCAGCCCAGACGTTGCCAGCCGAAACCGCGACGCCCTGGGCCGCCCTGGCGCGACGCATCGGTGTGGGGATGAAGGCCGGCGTGCAATCGGCGCGTCAGCCCAAGGATGCGCCACCGATCCTGCGTTGATCTGAAGACATGGCAGCTTTGCACTGTTAGCGGTAAAATGGGGGCTATGCGGGATGGTCAATTGGGTTTACTCAGGGCCAAGACAGCCCTTTTTGCGCTGAGCGGCATTGTGCCACCACACCAACATCACCCGAGGCCACAGCGATGAGCACTCAGAACACCACCCTTCGGGGACTTGGTTACGCGTTTCTTGGATTCGCAGTTTTTGCCAGCCATGACGCATTGATCAAAGTGCTGGGCGGGACCTATTCGGTGATGCAGATCATCTTTTTCGCCACTCTGTTTTCCTTTGTCCCCATGGCGGTGACAATCCTGACAGACCGGACCACCGGGAACTTTCTGCCGCACCATCCCTGGCTAGTGCTGCTGCGGTCGGCCCTGATGGTTACGGCCATGATCTGCGCCTTCTACGCCTTTTCGGTGCTGCCGCTGGCCGAGGTCTATTCGCTGCTCTTCTCCTTCCCATTGATCGTGACCGTTCTGTCGATCCCGATTTTGGGAGAGGTCGTCCGCGTCCAGCGCTGGGCCGCCGTGGCCGTTGGATTGATCGGTGTTTTGATCGTCCTGCGCCCGGGTTCAACCGACATCACTCTGGGCCACCTCGCCGCCTTGACCGCCGCGTTTTGCAGCGCGTTTGGGTCTGTTCTGGTGCGCAAGATCGGGAACGAGGAGCGGTCCGCCGTCCTGATCCTGTACCCCATGTTGCTGGCCATTCTGGTCATGAGCCTGATTCAACCCGCCGTCTATCAGCCGCCCTCGTTGCTGCATCTGGCAATGATGGCGCTGGTTGGTGTGTTTTCGGTCATCGCGCAACACCTGATCATCCTCGCCTACCGCGCCGCGCCCGCCGGGGTCGTCGCGCCCAGCCAATACAGTCAGATCATCTGGGCCACTTTGTTCGGCATGATCTTCTTTGGCGAGCGCCCGGATGGCTGGGTCGCCGTCGGCGCAGGTATCATCATCGCGTCTGGTGTTTTTGTGGTCTGGCGCGAGAGCCGGTCCAACACCACATCCGTGAACACTCCGGTCCTGCGGGTACGGTCGCCACGCGCAGATACCGGGGCGTCGCGACCGGGGGAGTAGCTCAAGACCAAAAGTGGAATTCATCAGAACGACAAATTTACGTGATCAGCTGGCTTTGATTCTAATCCTGTAACCGCCGTTTATTCCGTCTTCTTCGAATTTTCCCGTCGCGCGCACCAAATCGCTCAGCTTCGCGTAGCCATAGGAACGAGCATCAAAATCCGGGTAGATCTTGCTAAGCTGACTTCCTACTTGCCCTAGCTTAACCCACCCATCTGGTTCATCAGCGTTTTGAACAACATTGCGAACAAGCTGATAGGCATGGTTCAATTCTTGCCTTGGCTTTGCGCTTTCGGTTTTCTTTGCCTGCGGGATGTCCTCGGGCTGTTTCTCAATATTCTCGATATAAATAAATCGATTACACGCGGCTACAAACGCCTTGGGTGCCTTGCGCTCTCCAATACCATAGACGTCCAGCCCTTGTTCGCGAATGCGGCTGGCGAGACGCGTGAAATCGCTGTCTGAGGACACTAGAACAAACCCGCTGAACCTGCCGGAATGCAGGATGTCCATGGCATCAATGACCAAGGCAATATCGCTGGAGTTTTTTTTGGACGTATTGGCAAACTGTTGATGGGGAACGATGGCGTATTCGGCCAGGGACTTGGCCTCCCATCCCTGCGGTGGTCCATTGGAGAAGTCGCCGTATATCCGTCGTAGGCCAGCCTCTCCCAACGTAGCAATTTCTTCAAAAATCTCTGCCGCATGCTTTGCGGAGACATTGTCCGCATCAATCAGAACCGCAAGGCGGTCTGTTCGTCCTGTCGTCACCTGAATTCCTCAACCTTAAATTTAATTCATGGTGAGGAATGTAAGGGTCAAAAAGGGCGAGCAAAAGCCCGCCCTTGGAAAGTATTTTTGTCTTGTCAGTAAACCACCACCGACCGGATGCTTTCACCCTTATGCATCAGGTCGAAGCCGTGGTTGATGTCGTCTAAACTCATGGTGTGGGTGATCATCGGGTCGATCTCGATCTTGCCGTCCATGTACCAGTCAACGATCTTGGGTACATCTGTCCGGCCCCGCGCGCCGCCAAAGGCCGTGCCGCGCCACGAGCGGCCGGTGACCAGCTGGAACGGGCGCGTCGAAATTTCGGCACCCGCAGGTGCCACGCCGATTATGATCGACTCACCCCAGCCTTTATGCGCCGACTCGAGCGCGTCGCGCATCACGCCAACATTGCCGGTGGCGTCGAACGTATAATCAGCACCGCCCTTGGTCAGGTTCACCAGGTAGGGAACAAGATCGCCTTCAACCTCTTTTGGGTTCACGAAATCGGTCATGCCGAACTTGGTCGCCATTTCCACCTTCGACGGGTTCAGATCGACACCAACGATCTGATCGGCCCCGGCCAGACGCAGGCCCTGGATCACGTTCAGGCCAATACCGCCCAGACCGAATACAATGGCACGGCTACCCAGTTCGACCTTGGCGGTGTTGATCACCGCGCCGATGCCGGTGGTTACACCGCAACCGATATAGCAAATCTTGTCAAACGGCGCGTCCTCGCGCACTTTGGCCAGCGCGATTTCTGGCAGAACCGTGTGGTTCGAGAAGGTCGAGCAGCCCATGTAGTGCAGGATCGGATCGCCATCCAGCGTCGAGAACCGCGAGGTGCCATCCGGCATCAGGCCCTTGCCTTGTGTTTCACGGATTGCCTGACACAGGTTCGTTTTGGGATGCAGACAATATTCACACTCGCGGCATTCCGGGGTGTAAAGCGGGATCACATGATCGCCGGGTTTCAGGCTGGTCACGCCCGGCCCGACTTCGACCACCACGCCAGCGCCTTCGTGGCCCAGAATTGCCGGGAACAGGCCTTCGGGGTCTGCCCCCGACAAGGTGAACTCATCTGTGTGGCAAATACCGGTGGCCTTGATCTCAACCAGAACCTCACCCGCCTTGGGGCCTTCGAGGTTCACATCCATAATTTCCAAAGGCTTGCCAGCCTGAACGGCGACGGCTGCACGGGTGCGCATAGTGCTTGTCTCCCAGTCTTGTTTGTCCAAACCCTGCGTCAAAAACGGGGTTCTTTCAACTATGCATTCATGACAGAGTGGCTAAACTTTTGATATTGAAGAAACGACATTGTCCGAATGAGGAACGCCAATGCACCGAATTTTTCCGATCCTGATCCTTCTGGCGGCCTGTTCAGAACCACCCCCACCCGAAGATATTCCGATTGAGCCAGAGGCCGCGCCTGTCGATCTGGCCTTTTGTCAGGGTGATCCATTTGCCGAGACGATTGGCCAGCCGGTTTCAACCATTCAAGCCAATCTGCCCGAACGCAGTCGCGTACTGGGGCCAAACGACATTGCAACCCAGGATTATCGGATCGACCGACTGAATGTGTTTGTGGATGATACCGGCGTGATCCAACGCCTGACCTGCGGTTGACCCTGGATCAGCGCTATTTCCCGCGATAGATCAGCCAATCCGGAAGGTAGTCCAGCAACCGGATGACCCATGAAAATGGGGCCGGGAAGTCAGTCCGGAAACGACGGCGCGACATCGCTTTGATCACCCGGTCTGCCGCGTCCTCAGCCGTCATCAACATCGGCATCTTGAAATTGTTTTTCTCGGTCAGACGGGTCTTAATGAAGCCCGGGTTGACGATGCGCACAGTGACCCCGGTACCCGCAAGATCAAAGCGCATGGTTTCCGCCAGCGACACCAAAGCCGCCTTGCTGGCCGCATAGCCCACAGCCGCGGGCAACCCACGATAGCCAGACAGGGACCCGATCAGGGTGATATCGCCGCGGCCTGTACGCACGAAAGACGGCACCGTTTCACCCAACACCCGTAACGCACCGGTGTAGTTCACGTCGGTCATGGCCAGTACCGCCTCGGTCTCCCAATCGGCGCTGCGCATCGGCTCGTAGGCCCCGGCATTATAAACCAGCCCGTCGACCGCACCGGCCTCGGCCACAGCACGGCGCACAGCATCCAGATCGGTGACGTCAAAAGGAACCGCGCGGGCATTCGGCAGGCTCGCGCAGATATCGGCCAGCCGATCCGCATTGCGCGCCGACAGGATCAGATGCGCACCCCGGCGGCTGAGCCCCTCGGCCAAAGCGCGGCCCAGGCCCTCGCTGGCGCCAACGATCCAATAGGTTTTTCCGTCAAAGCTGCTCATGTCTGGGCCGTATTGTGTTCTGATGCTTATTTTACGGTCGGGCACGGGTGCTGGATCACGCCGCCATACTGGAAAATCAGCACAGACCTCACAACATAGAGCAACGTGGAAATTAATCTAATCTGATTGATCCGACATCAAACCTGCTACGTATCCCCTTGTAAAATGTCGCACTAAGGGGATCACATGTTCGACGAAACGCGAGGCGAACGCAAGAAAATCGCAATCGTAGGTGCAGGCATTTCCGGTCTATCCGCAGCCTATTATCTGTCAGAAGATCACGACATTACTATTTACGAGGCCGAACCCCGGCTGGGGGGACATGCGCGTACCGTCATGGCCGGCAAGAATGGCGATCAGCCTGTCGATACCGGGTTTATCGTCTTCAACTATGCGACCTACCCCTATCTGACCAAGCTGTTTGACGAGTTGAACGTGCCGGTCATCAAATCCGAGATGAGCTTTGGCGCAACCATCGACAACGGTCGGATCGAGTATGGGCTGAACAACCTGCGCACCCTGACCGCGCAGAAACGGAATCTGGCGCGCCCGTCCTACTACAAGATGATCGCCGACATCCTGCGGTTCAGCAAAGAAGCACCCGAGGCTGCCAAGGATGATGACACCACAATCGGAGAGTTGGTGGATCAGATGCGTCTGGGCCATTGGTTCCGCCACAACTATCTGATGCCGATGTGCGGCGCGATCTGGTCGACCCCGGTGGAGTTTGTCGATCAGTTCCCGGCGCGCTCGCTGGTACAATTCTTCCGCAATCATGCGTTGCTGGCCAGTGGCCGGGCCAATCAGCATCAGTGGTATACGGTCAAAGGTGGCAGCATCGAGTATGTTCGCCGCATCGACGCCGCCCTGCGCGAACGGGGCTGCGATATTCGACTGGCTGCCCCGGTCGATCACGTTCAGCGCGACGACATGGGCGTTTCGGTGACCAGTCAGGGCCACACTGACCAGTTTGATGAGATCATTCTAGCCACTCATTCCGACCAGTCTCGCGCCATTCTGGGCGAAAACGCCACCACGGCTGAGGCTGCTGCCCTGGAAGCGATCCGGTATCAGCCCAACAGCGCCATTCTACATTGTGATCCCAGCCAAATGCCCAAGCGTCGTGCCTGCTGGTCCAGCTGGACCTATCGCTCGCAAGCCGGAAACGTTGGTGTCACCTATTGGATGAACCGGCTGCAAAATATACCGGACAGCGATCCGCTGTTCGTGACGCTGAACGCGTCGTCAGAGATTGCCGCGGATAAAATCTATGATCAGGTCGAATTTGCCCACCCGGTGTTCGACAAGGCCGCCCTGAAAGCACAAGGGCAAATCCGCGAGATGCAGGGACAGAACCGGACCTGGTTCGCCGGAGCCTATAACCGGCACGGGTTTCACGAAGACGGGATTGCCAGCGCGATGCATGTTGTGGATCGCATCAAGGGCACCTCGCAAACGATCGGAGCTGACCATGGCACTTTGGAACAAGACCCGGCCATCCCTGCTGTTGCGGCTGAATAGACGCCTGTGGCGCGCTGGGCTTCTGTCCTTGACGCTGCTGGCCCCCGGTGGGCTGGCGGCTGATCCGCTGGCAAGCGAATTGCAAGATCCCAAACAGATCGGCAGCGGGACCTTTCGGTTTCTCGGCCTGCCGCTGTATGATGCGAAACTCTACACACCAAGCGGAGCCGCGTTCAGTTGGAGCCAGGATTTTGGCCTGAAACTGACCTACCGCAAAAACCTGAAACAAAAGGCGCTGGTAGAATCGACGCTGGAAGAAATGGCCCGTCAGGGCAATCCGCAGCCCACGCAGGCGCAGCTTGAAAAGTGCTTTCAGGCTGTCAGCAAAGGGGACAGCTATCTGGCAATCTCAGAGGGGCCAAACAAGGTTGGCTTCTGGCGGAATGGTACCCAGACCTGCACATTGGCGAGCAACGACATCAAGAAGTCCTTCATGTCGATCTTTCTGGGCAACAACACCCGCTCGGCCAGCTTTACGCAAAGCTTGAAGGGCCAGTGATGCTGTACCCCCGTGTCAGCCTGTATGCGCTGATGCTCGCTGCGGCGGGTATTCCGCTTTATATTCACCTGCCACGCTTTGCGGCGGTGAATCTGGGCATCGGCCTTGGGGTGATTGGTACGGTTCTGCTTGTGATCCGGCTGGTCGATCTGGTGCAGGACCCGCTGATCGGCTGGGCCATCGACCGCTGGCCAGGCAGGCAGCTTTTGTTCGCCGCCTTGGCCGCGCTGGGTCTGGCCATCGGCTTCCCCCTGCTGTTTGGCCTGCCCGCAGGCGCCAGTATTGCCACTTTGGTGGCGGTCCTGATCTTGCTGTTCTCGGCCTACAGCCTCGGTACGATCCTTTTATATGGTCGCAGCGCAACGCTTGCAAAAAAGGCCGATGCCAAAGAGCTGATGACGCTCGCCGCCTTCCGCGAAGGCGGGCAATTGACAGGCGTCGTGATCGCCGCCAGCGCCCCGGCCCTGTTCGTGGCCTTGGGTGCATCCGCACAAGGATACCCCGCCTTTGGCCTGTTTCTGGGCTTTTTGGCGCTGTTGACCCTAATCCTGACCATTCCAATCTGGCGACGCACGCCGATCACCGGTCAGGGCTTGTCTTTTGCCGGACTTGGGCAGGCCGGAGCGCTGCGTCTACTGGCATTGGCACTGGTCAACAGCCTGCCGGTCGCCATCACATCCACACTGTTCCTGTTCTTTGTCGAAGATCGCCTGCAACTGCCCGGCAAGGCGGGGCCGCTGCTGATCCTGTTCTTCCTCTGCGCAGGCGCAAGCGTTCCGCTTTGGGCCAAGCTCAGCAATCGGATCGGCCCGAAAAAGACCCTGATCATCGCCATGCCGCTCTCCATCGCGGGCTTCATCGGTGCCGCAACGCTATCCTCCGGAGACCTCACCGGTTTCGCCATCATCTGCATCGCGTCTGGCGCGGCGCTTGGGGCGGATATGGTTGTTCTGCCTGCCATGTTTTCCGTGGTGCTGACACGCGCGGGGCTGAACGCCTCGGCCGCTTTTGGCATCTGGTCTTTTGCCGGCAAGCTGGGCCTTGCCCTCGCTGCCTTTTTCACTCTGCCACTGCTGGAGCGCAGCGGCTTTACACCCGGTCAAACCAATAGTGTCGAGGCTTTGAAAACACTCAACCTCGCCTATGCCGTACTGCCCTGCATCCTCAAGCTTGGCGCGTTCGGGATGGTTCTGACCCTGCCCACGGAGGTTACAGCCAAATGAATACACTTGTCGTGCTTCTACTCGCCATCCTCGCTGTTCTGGCGGCCAAGGGGCGTTTCCTCAGCTTTCGCTCACAATCGCCTGCCGATTATGCGGGCACGGGCCCCAACTTCTCGCTGAAAGAGCACTTGAATGGCGAAATCCTGTCCGAAGGCCTGATCTATGGCCCGAATGGCAAGATGTCGAACAGCTTTGTCGCGCGCATGGTCGGCGAATGGGACGGCAACTCGGGCACATTGGCCGAATGGTTCACCTATTCCAATGGCAAACAGATGACCCGCAAATGGTATCTGACACTGGGCACCGGCAACACGTTCATCGCCACGGCGGATGACATTGTCGGTGAAGGAAAGGGAGAGATCTCGGGCTCGACAGTCAAACTGACCTATCGGATCATCCTGCCTGAAGATGCAGGCGGGCATACGCTGGATGTCACCGACTGGATGTACCTGACGGAAAATGGCGCGATCATGAACCGCTCGGAAATGCGCAAGTTCGGCATCAAAGTGGCCGAGCTGGTCGCCACGATGCGCCCCGCGCCCGAGGTCAAGACCGCGCATCTGAACGGCGCAAATGGCTATGATGCCAAGGCTGCGGAAAGACCACTTCAATGATCCGCGCCCGCTTTGTCATCACCTTTGCCGCCATCGCGTGCCTTGTGGTTCTGGCCGCCTGCTCGGCCAAGCCCCGCGTGCCAAAGACCTTCCTTTCGGACCGTGAATTGAACCTCGAGGAGTTTTTCGAAGGCAAAACCGTCGCTTATGGTCAGTTTCAGGACATCCTCGGCAACGTTCCGCGCCGCTTTACCGTGGATATCGACGGAACCTGGGACGGAGAAACGCTGACCTTGGTCGAGGATTTCGTCTATGACGACGGCGCAACCGAGCAGCGTATCTGGACACTGACCAAAACCGGCGCCGATACCTGGACCGGCACCGCCCCCGGCGTGCTTGGCACCGCTGAAGGGATCGAGCGCGGTGACACCTTCAACTGGAAATACAAGATCGACCTGCCGATCAAGGACGGCACCATGCGCGTGAAGTTCGACGACTGGATGTGGCTGCTGGAGGATGACCGCCTGCTAAACCGCGCCTATGTCTCGCGTTTTGGGGTCCGCATTGGCGAGGTGATCCTGTTTTTTGAGAAAAAGTAGGCTCTAAACAGGGTCTTCTACACCTCACGCATCAGCGCGGCCAGCTGATCGGTTTCAGCGCCAAAACCGGTCGCCACCTGATCCGCCGCAGCGCGTCGCACCTCATCGGGCTTGTTCTGACCCAGTTTCCAGGTGCCCTGAATATCCTCAACCTGCATCCGGCAAGGCACGATCATCCGCATCATCCGGGCCAGCGCATCCTTTGACATCTTACCTGTGACCCAAGGGGGTTTCGGCAGCAGTTTCTGTTCGTAGAAGGCAGATTGCCGGTTCAGCAGATCCAACAATTCCTCCTGCGGGCGCAGCTCAAGGCGACCGATCAGATGAACCGCCACATAGTTCCAGGTGGGCACCTGGTCATCCACCGCATACCAATCGGGCGAGATATACGCATCCGGCCCAGTTACAGCGATCCGCACCGCGCGCGGTTGCTTGAGCAGCCTGACAATCGGGTTCGACCGCACCAGATGCAACTCGGCCAGCTCACCTGTTTCATCCAGCAGAAACGGGACATGACTCATGATCGGCGCGGTATCGCCTGACACAGCCAAAACGCCAAAGCCACGGTCACGGGCAAAGGTGATATGCCGGTCGCGCTCTTCGGCACGAAATGCGGGATTGGGGTGCATAAAAATCCTCCTGTCAAATCTCTTGCAGATCAGGTGGGTTCTATGCAAGGTCGCGCCTGTTCTCAGGGCGGGGCGAAATTCCCCACCGGCGGTATGCGGGCGAAGACCCGTAAGCCCGCGAGCGGCCCCTAATTCCGGGGTGTCAGCAGATCTGGTGAGAGGCCAGAGCCGACGGTTACAGTCCGGATGAAAGAGAACGTGCATCGTGCCGCCCAGCGGCGCGCCTGCTCGTGATCGCCTTGGGTGACGTGTCTGTAACTCAGGAGGCCCGAATGACACACACCCGCTATGCCTTCATCAAAGCCAACTGGCACTCCGATATTGTCGACCGTGCACTGGATGGGTTTCTGCAACTCATCCCCAGCGATCAGGTTGATGTCTTCGATGTCCCTGGTGCGTTCGAACTGCCGCTACTGGCCCGTGATCTGGCCCAAACCGGACGCTACGCTGCAATCGCCTGTGCGGCGTTTGTGGTGGATGGTGGCATCTACCGGCACGATTTTGTGGCTCAAGCCGTAGTTGATGGGCTAATGCGGGCCGGGCTTGATACGGGCGTTCCCGTCCTCTCGGTCTCACTGACCCCACATCAGTATCAGGAAACCGATCACCACAACGCCATCTATCGCGACCACTTCGTGCAAAAAGGCCGCGAGGCTGCACACGCTGCGCTTGCGATCACCAAAACCCGCCAGTCCTTGAAAGCGCAAGCCTGATCCACTTCATCTGGCCAAAAACATCCCGGGGGTGAATTGAGCCAACGGCTCAATAGGGGGCTGGCCCCCTCCCCCCTTATCCGAAATCCGCTTGAGGCCAAGCCCTGTGCCCGCTAATCACAACCCACAAAGGAGCATGCCCCATGTCGATGAACAGCTTTGGACACCTCTTCCGCGTCACCACCTGGGGTGAAAGCCATGGGCCCGCATTGGGTGCAACCGTTGATGGCTGCCCTCCGGGTGTGACAGTCGACGCCGCGATGATCCAACACTGGCTGGACAGGCGCAAACCGGGGCAGAACAAATTCACCACCCAGCGGCGCGAGCCCGATCAGGTGAAAATCCTGTCCGGCGTGTTCGAAGGTCAGACCACCGGCACGCCCGTTCAGCTGATGATCGAGAACACGGACCAGCGCTCGAAAGACTACGGCGATATCATCGACAAGTTTCGCCCGGGACATGCCGATATCACCTACTGGCAGAAATACGGCATCCGCGACTATCGCGGCGGCGGGCGCAGCTCGGCCCGTGAAACCGCCTCGCGCGTCGCGGCCGGAGGGCTGGCCCGCGAGGCGATCAAACAAATCGCGCCGAATGTGCAGATCACCGGCTACATGACCCAGATCGGCCCGCACAGGATCGACCGCGCCAATTTCGACTGGTCGCAGATCGCACAGAACCCCTTCTGGACACCTGACCCCCAAGCCGCCGAGGACTGGGCCGCCTATCTGGACGATCTGCGCAAATCCGGCAACTCGGTCGGCGCCGTAGTTGAGGTCGTGGCGCGCGGTGTCCCTGCTGGGATCGGAGCACCCGTTTACGCCAAGTTAGACACTGATCTGGCCGCTGCGATGATGTCGATCAACGCGGTCAAAGGCGTTGAAATTGGAGAAGGCATGGCCGCCGCCGAACTGACCGGCGAGGCCAATGCAGATGAGATCTTCATGGGCCAGAAAGGCCCCCAATACAGCTCGAACCATGCGGGCGGCATTCTGGGCGGCATCTCGACCGGACAGGACATCGTGGTGCGCTTTGCCGTCAAACCGACCTCATCGATTTTGACCACCCGCAAGACGATTACCAAATCCGGTGAGGAAACCGAGATCATCACCAAAGGCCGCCACGACCCTTGCGTCGGAATCCGAGCCGTGCCGGTAGGCGAGGCGATGATGGCCTGCGTGATCCTGGATCACCTGCTGTTGCATCGCGGTCAGATCGGTGAGAACCGTGGCCATATTGGCTGATCTCCGCACCCAGCTGCGCGGCATCGTCGCGCAGCGCATGCAGGCTGACCCAGCCCATGATCTGGCGCATCTGGACCGCGTCTGGTGCAACGCACAGGCCATTGCAGATGATCAGGCCAATATGCAGGTTCTCATGGCCGCGTGCTATCTGCACGATCTGGTCAACCTGCCGAAAAACGATCCGAACCGGCATCTCGCATCTCGTAAATCGGCACAGGTATCAGAGTCTATATTGGACGATTTGGGCTTTGACGCCCCCTCGATCCATGCCACCCAACATGCAATCGAAGCGCACAGCTACTCGGCCAATATCCCGCCTCGCTCACCCGAGGCCCGCATCCTGCGCGATGCGGATCGCCTCGATGCGCTTGGGGCAATTGGGATTGCCCGGTGTTTCACCGTGGCCGGTGCTCTGGACCGGACGCTTTACGATCTTGATGACCCATTTGCAGAAAACCGCAATCTGGACGATCTGACATTCGCGATCGACCATTGGAAGATCAAACTGCTCGACCTAGCGTCCGGCATGCTTACACAGAGCGGACGGGATCTGGCGACCGCGCGTGTGTCAGTGATGCTGGGATATCTTGAGGCTCTGGCAGAGGAAATCGGCCACCCCGTTCCCGATCATTGGAAATCTGCATAGTTGGTACAATCCCGTCGTTGATCTTTCCGCGCCAAAGGCGCAGGTTCGCCGCACATGGCACAATCCTTAACATCGCATCGACCTATGCTTGCCGTGGGTCTGAAACTGGCCGCGCTGATGCTGTTCACTTCGATGTCGGCACTGGTCAAAGCCCTGTCCGAGGATTTCCCGCCGGGTGAGCTGGTGTTTTTTCGCTCACTCTTTGCCGTTCCGGTGATCATTGCCTGGCTGATCTGGCGCGGAGAGTTGGCGCAAGGCTTTGTCGTCAAGAAGCCTATGGGCCATTTCTGGCGTGGTGTGTTGGGCACCAGCGCCATGGGCTTGACCTTTACCGGCCTCAGCCTGCTGCCCCTGCCTGAGGTCACGGCCATTGGCTACGCCACCCCGATCTTCACCCTGATTCTGGCCGCCGTGATGCTGGGCGAGCGCATTCGCATGATCCGCATTGGTGCGGTTGCATTGGGGCTGCTGGGCGTTTTGATCATGATCTGGCCCCGGCTGGGCAGCACCCAGATGGAAATGGCGGCAACCATAGGCGCGCTATGCGTCTTAGCCGCAACGCTGGCCCGCGCCTTTGTACAGATCCATATCCGCCAACTGGTTAAGGTCGACCATCCCGCCGCCATCGTGTTCTATTTCTCGATGACCGCGACGCTACTCTCCTCGTTGACTGCGTTCTGGGGATGGACAATGCCAACCCTTAATCAGGCTCTAATACTGATTGCAATGGGCCTTATTGGCGGAGTGGCTCAGATATTGGTCACCTCATCCTATCGGTTCGGGCAAGCCTCAATGCTGGCACCTTATGACTATACGACGATGCTGTTTGCCATCTTCATTGGCTATGTCTGGTTTGATGAACTGCCAACACTGGCCATTCTGCTGGGGGCTACTCTGGTGATCGCGGGCAATGTAGTCGTGATTTGGCGCGAGCATCAGCTTGGGCTGGAACGAGGCAAGGCCCGTTCGGTCACGGACCCCAAAGCCTGATCTTTACCTTTCGCAAACTTCGCCTAGGTTGGGCGGAACAATCAATGAGGGTGCCCCATGAGCGACGCGCAGGATCACAAGGAAAAGATGCAGAAGGTGCAGGCCAAGCACCGCAAGAAAGTGTCCGAGGCGGTCGATCCGGGGCGCGGCCTGGTTCTGATCAATACTGGTAAGGGTAAGGGGAAGTCCTCGGCAGCCTTTGGTGTTGTGATCCGTGCGCTGGGCTGGCGGCAAAAGGTTGCCGTTGTTCAGTTCATCAAAGGCAAGTGGAAGACGGGCGAGCGCCGGTTCTTTCAAGACCGCGATCTGGTGACGTGGCACACGATGGGCGAAGGCTTTACCTGGGACACACAAGATCGCGAACGCGATATTGCCGCCGCTACCGCTGCCTTTGACAAAGCCTGCGATCTGATGGCCAGCGGGGATTATGATCTGGTAGTTCTGGACGAGATTAATATCGCGCTGCGGTATGAATACCTGTCGGTCGAGCGTGTACTAGACGGTCTTAAGGCGCGGTCGGATAAGACTAGCGTTTTCCTGACGGGCCGCGACGCGCCGCAAGCACTGCGTGACTATGCCGATCTGGTCACTGAAATGACCGAAGAAAAACACCCTTTCCAATCAGGCATCAAGGCACAGCGGGGCGTTGATTACTAAGGGGTTTCGTGACGGGCAGGATGTGAGAGGGCCACACCTGCCTTATTCGAAGCGCCTTAGAAGTACATTTTCGAAGATGTAGCGTATCGAATCCATGCGGCAGGTGGCGCTTTCAGGTGGTGTCGCGTCCTCGGGCCGTTCAGAAATCGCGCTCTCGCGTTTCGTGCAGTCGAAATAGGCTGCAAAGTCAGTGTCGCAGCAGCTGCAGCCACAAGCGGTTGCAGCGTCATGCCGTGCAATGATCTCTTCAAGCGGATCGCCCATGCCAGAACCCAACGCGGTCGTTTTCGGAGCGGCGACACGCCATCACCAAGTTGCGCGCTAAGCCTGCAAACCGCCCCGAAACCCATGGCCGGACAAGGTACAATCCGGCGTTGGCTTTTATCTGACTATTTTTGTATACTATTGCAAGGAAAAAACGCCCTCGAAAAACAACGAGGGCGCAAGTCACAGGGAAACAAGTATCAGATGGACTGACCCTGCGGATCCAAAGTCACCGACCAAAGCTCGGTATCGGCACGATCCATCAGGCGCACCGTCATCTGTTGCGTAGCACCATCAATGTCGACCAGACCAAAGAACTGCAGACCGGCGCTTGGGGGAAGATTGACACCCTGCCCTTTGGCGGGGGCTTTGACAAATTTCACCTCGGGACCAAAGGTACCATCCAGCGCATTCGGGCCAAAAGTTCCCGCGTGGAGAGGACCAGACACAAACTCCCAAAACGGCTCAAAATCCTGGAATTGTGCTTTGTTAGGGTCATAGTAGTGCGCCGCTGTATAGTGTACGTCCGCAGTGAACCAGACAGTGTTGGCGACGCCAGCGGTTTTGATGAACCGCAGCAGATCGGCAATCTCCAACTCGCGACCCTTGGCTGGTCCACTATCACCGTTCGAGATCGCCTCTGCCCCGGCCTGTTCCTTCCAGTTGTCCCAGACAATCAAGCCAATCGGCATGTCCGAGGCGATGACTTTCCAGGTCGCTTGTGATGCTGCAAGTTCGCGCTTTAACCAATCCAACTGTGCCGCGCCCAGAATGCGGGACTGGTCCGTGATCTCATCTTCCATCGCCGGGCCGTTCGGGCCGCGATAGCTGCGAAGATCCAAGAAGAACACCTCAAGCATCGGACCGTAAGATATCTTGCGATAAACCCGACCGGGTTCAGCCGGAGTGATCCGCAGCGGCGTCATCTCATGAAAGGCACGACCCGCGCGGGCTTGCAGAACATGCACCGATTTCTCGGAATACCGGTCATCGGAAATCAGGTCTTTGGCATCCGACCAGTTGTTCACCACTTCATGGTCATCCCACTGGAAAAAGGTCGGGCAAACCGCATTCATCGCCCGCACATGTTCGTCCATCATGTTGTATTTCCACTGAGCGCGGAATTCATCCAGTGTTTCCGCAACCTTGCGTTTCTCATCGATCAGAGTGGCGTTCTTCCAGATCACCTGCCCGTCTTTTTCAACCTCGTCCTGCATCGGGCCATCGGCATAGACCGTATCGCCAGAATGGATGAAGAAATCGGGCCGGTGTTGGCTCATGGTCGCATAGGTGCGCATTCCATCGTCATCGATGCCCCAGCCCTGACCGGCGGTATCCCCCGACCAGGCAAACCGAATATTGCGCCGTGCGGTCGGCGCGGTGCGGAATTGGCCAATAATAGGCTCTGATATGGTGTTGATATCGCTCAGATCAGCGGCCACAAAACGATAGAAGATATCCTGATCCGAGGGCAGCCCATCAATGAGACGCTTAACCGCAAAATCGCTGTTTGGGATCGCATCCATTGGCGGTAATTGGCGGGCATCAGCAAAGCTCTCGGTGGTCGAAACCTCCATCATCACGCGCGCCGGGCGATCTGTACGGGTCCAGATCATGCCAGAGCTTGTGTCCACATCGCCCGACTGAACGCCGTGGGTAAACACCGGGCGCGAAGCGGCGCGGCTGATCGCTGGCATCGACAGCGAGGCTGCAACAGCGGTGCTTCCAGCCAGAAACATGCGGCGGTTGGGGCGAAGGAATTTGGTCATTGGGGGCTCTCCTGTCTGGACACCTGTTCGAAGGCGCGCGATTGGTAAGCCACAGTGAGCCGCCCATTTGTAAAACGGACGGCTCAGTTTCTTGAAACTATCACGATGATATTATGAAGCCCTGTGGATAACTGCTCAGGCGGCTACGCGTTGCTCGGGCGCGCTGAGCGAGATAACCGCGACAACTGCAGCCCCGTTCAGCCAGTAAAATGCTGCGTCCAGACCCGAAAACCCAAACATGCTGGGTGCAAACAGGAATGTAATGCCGACCAGCAGATCGACAGCCAGATGAAATTTGTAGGGCAACACACGCCAGATGCCGAGGTGGTGATCCGTCAGGACAGTCAGCACGAAGGCAGCCGCCCCGGTGACGACAGACAGCCACAAAGCCAGTGGATTGGATTGACCCAGTCCAAGCACGAAGGGCAGCACCATCAAGGCGATGGCGACAGGATAGTCCAGATATGCGTGGACGGAGCGGGTGACAAAGCGAACAGACATTGCGATTTCCTTTCCTGGGTTGGTATGGCCCCAAGTTAGGTGCAGGTATTCGGTCGCAGAATTCCGGATCGTACGCGAAATCGTGCAGATCGTTCAGAAACCTGGTCGATCAGTGCATCGATCGATAGGCTGCCGGGGACAAGCCGATCTGTTTCTTGAACACACGGGAAAAGGCGGCTTCAGAAGCATATCCAACCTCTGCCGCCGCATCAGCCACATTCCAGCGCGCCTCGGTCAGGCCATGGCAAGCGATTTGCATGCGCCAATCGGTCAGATATTGCATTGGCGTAGTCGCCATCTTCTCAGCAAAAAGCTGCGCGAAGGCCGTGCGTGACATCCCCGCCTCACGCGCCAGAGACTCAACGCTCCACTCTTGCGCGGGCGCTTGATGAAATGCAGTCAAAGCGCGCGAGATACGAGGGTCAGCAAACCCCGCAATGGCCGAATCCGTAGGGCTTTGATGTTCAAGATGGGCGCGGATCGCCTGCGCAAACAGAACTTCCGAAAGCTTCAGAGCGATCAAGTCACCGCCAATCCGCGCACCGCTAACCTCAGACCCGATCATGCGAAGCGTGGCTTCGATCCAGGCCCCGGCCTCTTCGCCATAGTTCTCGATCAGGATGTAAGGTGGCAGGCGGTCGATCAGCATATGGCCGGTACCTTGGCGCCCCGGCGGACCCGTGAATGAGAAATGACCGCAGATCAGCTGAGTGTCACGCCCGGTCTCTTCACCGCCGTGGACCAGCACACCGTCCCCCTGGTAGCCCGACTCCTTCAGCACCTGTTCAAGCGGCAACGCATCGACCGGTTGGACCTGGTTGCATAGCAGTGCATGGGCAGAACCGTGGGGGATCAGGATCAGGTCGCCTTGCTTAAGTCGCACAGTTTCGCCTGTGTTAGAGACGAATACCTTCAGCTCACCCCGCTGCACGAAGTGGAAGCGCGCCACATTCTGATAGGATGGCACCTGGACACCGAAGGGTGGCGTGAAAGAGGTTCGGAAGTAGAACGTTCCCCTTAGGGACAGACGTGTCAGGATATCGCTCAGCAGGTCAAGCATGGGTCTAACCTACAGCGGCCCATGCGTTCGTCCAGATGTCTGAACGATCTGCACAAGAACTTGAACGATCCGCAAAGAAAAACCCCCGCTTAACGCGAGGGTTCAAAGCTGATGCCTCAACGTCGCTTAGGCGCGCACCAGTTTCTCATAGTCTTCGGCGATCTCACGGGTGATGTCGCCCACCTCAAACGTGTAGTCACCGATTTGGCCTACAGGCGTGACCTCGGCCGCTGTGCCGGTCAGCCAACACTGTTCGAAATCCGCCATTTCTTCGGGCTTGATGCGGCGCTCATGTACGGTCAGGCCCTTGTCTTTCAGCATCTGAATCACGGTCTGACGTGTGATGCCGTTCAGAAAGCAATCGGCCAGTGGGGTGTGGATCTCACCATCTTTGACAAAGAACACGTTCGCGCCGGTTGCCTCGGCCACATAGCCGCGCCAGTCCATGAACAGCGCGTCGGAACACCCCTTGGCTTCGGCCTTGTGCTTTGAGATCGTGCAGATCATGTACAGGCCCGCCGCTTTGGCGTGCACCGGGATGGTTTCAGGGCTGGGGCGCTTCCATTCCGCGATGTCCAGCTTGGCACCCTGCATCTTGGCATCGCCATAGTAGGCACCCCAAGGCCAGACCGCGATGGCCATGCGCACCGGGTTCTTGGCTGAGGCGACACCCATATCCTCGCCCGAGCCGCGCCAGACCAGGGCCCGCACGTAAGCGTCCGTCAGACCGCTGGCTTTCAGGGTTTCTTCCTTGGCGGCTTCGATATCTTCGACCGAGTAGGGCATCGGCATATCCAAAGCCTCGGCCGAGGCGATCAGACGCTCGGAATGTTCGCGGCTTTTGAAAATCTTGCCGTTATAGGCGCGTTCACCCTCGAACACGGACGAGGCATAGTGCATAGCATGGGTCAGAATGTGCACGTTCGCCTCACGCCAGGGCACCAGTTTGCCATCCATCCAGATGGTGCCATCACGATCATCATAACCCGCCATGCGAAACCTCCAGCCTTGGGTTGAATTTCCGATTGTTGCGCTATTTAGGTCCGATGCGGACACAATCTTGCGCAAAAACTGAGATTCGATACCTGTCTGCCCTTGGAATGTCAATAACGCTGACATAAACTCGGAGCCGTGTAACGCATGAGGCACGATATGTCCGAAATCCGTCCCGCCCCGAAGTTTGGGGGCGAAAGCCTGTTGTTTCTTACTGATGAGCAGTTGCGGCAGGGGATCGAGGCCATGTTTTTTGCCTATCGCGGCTTTACAGCTGATCCTGATCGTATCCTATCCGAGATGTCTTATGGCCGCGCGCACCACCGGGCGATCCATTTCGTCAATCGCGCGCCGGGCACGACCGTCAACAACCTGCTAGCCATTCTGGGTGTGACAAAGCAATCCCTGAACCGGGTCCTACGGACATTGATCGAGGATGGGATGGTCGAAAGCCGGGTTGGAACCGCGGACAAGCGCGAGCGGCATCTGTTCTTGACCGAAAAAGGCCATGCGCTAGAGGCGACATTGTCCGATGCTCAGCGCGCCCGGATGCGTGCGGCGTATAAGGATGCGGGGCCCGAAGCCGTCGCTGGATTTCGTAAAGTTCTTGAAGCGATGATGGATGCTGATATGCGTCATGCTTACACGAAGTTGCGGGATACGACCTCATGAGCGATATGGACGCCCATCTGCTGATCGTCGACGATGACGAGCGCATTCGCGATCTGTTGAAGAAGTTTCTGATGCGGAACGGATTTCTGGTGACGGCGGCCCGCGATGCGGCCCATGCACGGCGGGTTCTGTCCGGGCTGGATTTCGACATGATCGTACTGGATGTGATGATGCCGGGCGAAGATGGCGTAAGCCTGACCAAATCACTGCGCGAAACACACAGCACTCCGATCCTGCTGCTGACCGCCCGGGGGGAAACCGAACATCGGATTGCAGGCTTGGAAGCAGGGGCGGATGACTATCTGGCCAAACCATTCGAGCCGAAAGAGCTGCTGCTGCGCATCAACGCCATTCTAAGACGCATGCCAGAAGCGCCCGCTCAGGATGCGACTGCGAAGATCCTGACATTGGGGCCGATCCGCTATGACATTGAGCGCGGCGAGATGTGGCAGGGCGAAGACCCGGTGCGCCTAACCGCGACCGAAAGCCAGCTGATGAAGATATTCTCGGCCCAGCCGGGCGAACCGATCAGCCGGGCGAAACTGGTCGAGGATCTGGGCCGTGACAAGGGGCAAGCGCAGGAACGCGCGGTGGACGTGCAGATCACGCGGTTGCGGCGCAAGATCGAGCAGGACCCAAAGCAGCCCCGATACCTGCAAACCGTTCGCGGTGCCGGGTATATGCTGGCCCCGGATTGATTGGGCCGCTGCGCGGCGATTTTATGCCTTCGGCGAGGATATTTTTAACCATATGAACAGGGGATCCCGATGAAGACTGCCTTGCTGACCCATGCCGACTGTTTGAGACATGTGACGCCGGATGGACATCCCGAGCGGGTGGCACGGTTGGAGCATATCCTGCACGCTCTGGAACCTTTGGATTTGGATCGTAGAACGGCCCCAATGGCAGCGGATGATGATCTGTTGCGGGTTCACCCGCAGGACTACATCCGGGATATTCGCGCAGCGCGCCCGGCAGAAGGCTATACGCAGATTGATGGGGATACCTTTATGTCCCCGGGATCGGTCGATGCGGCCTATCGCGCGGCGGGCGCCGTGGTGCGGGCGGTTGATCTGGTGCTTGGGGGCGAGGCTCCGAACGCGTTTTGTGCCATTCGCCCCCCTGGCCATCATGCGGAAACAGACAAGGCAATGGGGTTTTGCCTGTTCGGCAATGCAGCGCTCGCGGCGAAACATGCGCTGGATCATCACGGGTTAAGCCGCGTCGCGGTGGTGGATTTCGATGTCCATCACGGCAATGGCACGCAGGATCTGCTGTGGGACGAGAAGCGCGCGTTGGTGATTACCAGCCAGCAGATGCCCCTGTGGCCCGGATCAGGACGGCCGGATGAGACCGGCGCATACGAAACCATCGTGAACATACCACTGGCCCCCGGCACGGGTGGGGCCGAGATGCGGGCGGCTTATGAAACGCAGGCGTTTTCGCGTCTGAGGGCATTCAGGCCTGAGTTGATCATCATCTCAGCCGGGTTTGACGCCCATCAGGACGATCCGCTGGCCAATCTGAACTGGTCCACCGACGATTTTGCATGGATCACAGCTGAGCTGTGCAAGATCGCCGATGAGGTTTGTAAGGGCCGTATCGTCTCGACTCTGGAAGGCGGGTATGATCTGAACGCACTGGCCGAGGCGACGCGCGCCCATGTGAAAGAACTGATGAAGGCAACACGATGACCGATACCCCAGTTGAACAGATGACGTTTGAGCAGGCGATGAAAGAGCTTGAAGCTGTGGTCGGCCAGTTGGAACGCGGCGACGTGGCGCTGGATCAGTCAATTGCGCTCTATGAACGCGGAGCGGCCCTGAAAAAACGCTGCGAGGACGAGTTGAAGCGGGCCGAAGAGAAGGTTGCCGCGATCACTTTGGACGCAGGCGGCCAGCCGACCGGGACGACACCTGTCGACGGTCAGTAAATGTTTCGGGACAGGCTGGCACAGGACGCCGCGCAAATTCAGGCGCAGTTTGACCATGTGCTGAGCGGCTTCGATGATTTCGACGTGACGCGGGCCATGGGCTATGCCACTCGGGGTGGCAAGCGGTTGCGGGGGTTTCTCGTGTTGGAAAGCGCCCGCCTGCATGACGTGGACGAAGCCCGCGCGATCTGGCCCGCCACGGCGATTGAGGCATTGCATGCCTATTCTCTGGTCCACGACGATCTGCCCTGCATGGATGATGATGACCTGCGGCGCGGGCGCCCCACGACCCATGTGAAATGGGATGAGGGCACGGCAGTTCTGGCCGGAGACGCGCTGCAGACCCTGGCCTTTGAGCTGTGCACACGCCCCGAGGTTGGCGATGCCGAAATTCGTGCGGATCTGGCCTTGTCGCTGGCCAAAGCCAGTGGTGCGCAAGGCATGGTCATGGGTCAGGCTCTGGACATCGCTGCTGAATCGGCGGCCGATCCTTTGTCGCTTGAGGCGATTACCCATTTGCAGGCCGGAAAAACTGGCGCTCTGATCGAATGGTCTGCTTGTGCCGGTGCACGGCTGGCACAGGCCAATCCGTCCGCCTTGCGCCAATATGCCCAAGCCCTTGGCCTTGCTTTTCAAATCGCAGATGACATCTTGGATGTGGAAGGTGATGCGGAGCGCGCCGGAAAACGGCTGCAGAAAGATGCGGATGCGGGCAAAGCCACGTTTGTGTCGCTGCTGGGGTTGGGGCCTGCCAAAACCCGTGCGGCAGAACTGGTAGATCGGGCTTGCGCCGCGCTGGATGGATATGGACCAAGGGCCGAAACCTTGAAGGATGCCGCCCGCTTCGTTATTGCCCGGGACAGCTAAGTCAGGAACGCGCTAAATGTCTGATCGTCCGAATACGCCCTTGCTGGACCTTGTGAGCCGTCCTGCCGACCTCAAGCAGTTTTCGGACGCGCAGTTGCATCAGTTGGCACAGGAATTACGGGCCGAGACGATTTCCGCCGTCTCGGTGACAGGCGGGCATCTGGGCGCGGGTCTGGGCGTTGTGGAACTGACCACGGCACTGCATGCCGTGTTCGACACACCCCGCGACAAGATCATCTGGGATGTGGGCCATCAGTGCTATCCTCATAAAATCCTGACCGAGCGGCGCGACCGTATCCGCACGCTGCGCATGAAGGATGGCCTGAGCGGGTTCACCAAGCGCAGCGAAAGCCCGTATGACCCGTTTGGCGCGGCGCACAGCTCGACCTCGATCAGTGCTGCGCTGGGCTTTGCCGTTGCGCGCGATCTGGGTGGCGTGACGCCCGAAGGGCTGGGCGATGCGATTGCGGTGATCGGCGACGGGTCGATGTCGGCGGGCATGGCCTTTGAGGCGATGAACAATGCAGGTCACTTGAAAAAGCGGCTGATCGTCATTCTGAACGACAATGAGATGAGCATTGCCCCTCCGGTGGGTGCGCTGTCCAACTATCTGTCGCGCATCTATGCGGAAGAACCTTTTCACGATCTGAAAGCCGCTGCTAAGGGTGCGGTGTCGCTGCTGCCTGAGCCGTTCCGCGAAGGGGCCAAGCGCGCCAAGGAGATGCTGAAAGGCATGGCCGTTGGCGGCACTTTGTTTGAGGAGCTTGGCTTTTCCTATCTCGGTCCAATCGACGGGCATGATCTGGACCAATTGCTGCCGGTGCTCCGCACGGTCAAAGCGCGTGCGACGGGTCCGATCCTTATTCATGTTCTGACCAAGAAGGGCAAAGGCTACGCCCCCGCCGAGCAAGCCCGCGACAAGGGTCACGCCACCGCCAAGTTCGATGTGGTGACGGGTGAGCAGAAAAAGGCGCCATCGAACGCACCATCTTATACGTCGGTCTTTGGTAAGACGCTGGTGGAAGAGGCCGCGCGCGATGACAAGATCGTCGCCGTCACGGCGGCGATGCCAGACGGCACCGGGCTGAACCTGTTTGCGGAACGCTACCCATCGCGCTGTTTCGACGTGGCGATTGCAGAACAGCACGGGGTGACCTTCTCGGCAGCGCTGGCGGCGGGCGGGATGAAACCCTTCTGCGCGATCTATTCGACTTTCTTACAGCGCGGATACGATCAGGTGGTGCATGATGTGGCGATCCAGCGCCTACCTGTCCGCTTTGCCATCGACCGCGCCGGGCTGGTCGGTGCCGATGGCGCAACCCATGCAGGGTCCTTTGACATTGCCTACCTATCAAACCTTCCAGGTATGGTTGTCATGGCCGCCGCAGATGAGGCGGAACTGATGCATATGGTGGCCACCGCAGTCGCACATGACGAAGGCCCCATCGCGTTCCGCTATCCACGTGGCGAAGGTGTGGGCGTTGACCTGCCCGAACGCGGAGAGGTGCTGGAGATCGGCAAAGGCCGCATGATCCAGGAAGGCGCGCGCGTGGCATTGCTCTCCTTTGGCACACGCCTCGCAGAGGTGCAGAAAGCCGCCGAGTCGCTGGCCGCGCGGGGGATCACACCCACCATCGCAGATGCCCGTTTCGCTAAGCCACTGGATCGCGATCTGATTCTGGGTCTGGCGGAAACGCACGAGGCGCTGATCACTATTGAAGAAGGCGCTGTGGGCGGGTTCGGCAGCCACGTAGCGCAATTGTTGGCGGATGAAGGGGTGTTTGATCGGGGCCTGAAATACCGATCTATGGTTTTGCCCGACATCTTTGTCGATCAGGCCAGCCCGGCTGACATGTATGCCGTGGCGGGTATGAATGCCGAACATATCGAGGCGAAAGTCCTGGATGTTCTGGGCGTCGCATCGATCGGCGAAAAACGCGCGTAAGCGCTAAGCTGAGCTTGGGTGCAACGCTCGCAGGCTTATCTGCGACCTTCAATTCCATCATTTTGCTTCTCATGGAGCACGCTATGAAAAAGAGCTTTGGTTTCCGATTGGTCTAGGCCTCCATCGAAACGCTCGTTGTCAGATGAGTCAGGAGCAAGATTTCCCGGTATGGAAATACGGACTGATTTGTTTTCCAACCATTGGTTCAGAAGCGACTTAATCGACATTGTTAAACTCCAGCGCGTGTATTTCTTAATCAATGAGGTCGCTGCGGGTCGTTTCCGAACCGTGAGGGGGAACTGGCTCAAGGAAATTTTGTGAGTGAGCGGAACCCGCAGCGACACGGCGCATCTACGAGTTTTATTTGACTGTGGGAGGTATGGAATTCCGCCAGTTTTTGCGTTTTTTTGACCGGTCAGTCAAAATTTTCATTGGCAAGCTTACGTTTACGTCAACTTCCTAACCAAACGGTCTTAAATTCGGACGTTGCGTCACATTCGTTCGATCGCTTCGGTGAGTGCTTTAAAGCCAGTTTTTTGGTGCCGCTGAAGGGACTCGAACCCCCGACCCCATCATTACGAATGACGTGCTCTACCAGCTGAGCTACAGCGGCACCTATGGTCGCCCTGACAGGATACGCCCGGGTGCGGAGCGTCATTTAGACCGTCATGATCGGGCCCGCAAGTCCAGATGCATATGCATGGGAAATCAGCGGGCACCTCAGTTTATGAAAGTTCTGTAAAAAGGTCGAACTTGGATTGATCGGCCAACATTATTTCGATAATTCATGAAATATGATAGAAAGAATCACAGATCAGCTGGCCATTCTGGGCCACCCACAACGCATCACCGTGTTTCGCATGTTAATGCGTCGGTTTCCTGACACCGTGCCGGCAGGTGAGCTGGCATCTGAGCTGGATATCAAGCCCAGCACCATGTCGAACTATCTGAACGCGCTGCAACGGTGCGGGTTGGTGACACAGCAACGTTCTGGCACGTCGCTGCTCTACTCCATCGACATGAAGAATGTGCAGGGGATGCTGGATTTCCTGATCGTCGATTGCTGCCGAGGGCGGCCCGATCTCTGTATGCCTTCAACAAAAGGAAAAGGCGAAATGACTGACCGCAAGTTCAACGTTCTGTTTCTGTGCGTGGGAAACTCTGCGCGCTCGATCTTTGCTGAATCGCTGCTGCGCCAGATGGGTGGGGATCGGTTCACCGTCTATTCCGCAGGAACGCAACCCGCGTCCGAGCTGAACCCATTTGCCGTGCAGGTCTTGCACGATAAGGGTCACGATACCTCGGTCCTGCGTTCAAAGCATATGTCCGAGTTCGCCACGGCTGAGGCACCACAGATGGATTTTGTCTTTACCGTCTGTAACAGGGCAGCGAACGAGGAATGCCCCGCCTGGGAGGGCCAACCGATCAGCGGCCATTGGGGCATGGAAGACCCAGTCAAAGCAACCGGAACAGATGCCGAGAAAAGCCTAGCTTTCCAAACAGCCTATGGCGCGCTGAAGCACCGGATCGAGGCGTTCACCTCCTTGCCAGTCGAAAACCTTGACCGGATCGCCCTACAATCTGCTGTCGATGAAATCGGCAGAACCTCTGTCGGAGACTGAAATGACCACATATGCTGTGAATGGCTTGGGCCGTATAGGAAAGCTGGCCCTGAAACCGCTGTTGGAAAAAGGCGCCAAGATCGCCTGGATCAATGACGCGGTCGGAGACGCCGAGATGCACGCGCATCTGTTGGAATTCGACACCGTCCATGGCCGCTGGGATGCCACTTTCGAGCATGATGACGACAGCGTCACCATCAACGGCACCCGGCTGCCCTTCATCGGTACCAAGGACCTGAGCGCCCTGCCGCTGGACGGCGTTGATGTGGTGATCGACTGCACCGGTGTCTTCAAGACCGAGGCAAAGCTGGCCCCTTATTTCGAAGCTGGTGCGATAAAAGTTGTCGTCTCAGCCCCAGTCAAGGACGGCCCGACCGCCAATATCGTGATGGGTGTGAATGACAACATCTACGATCCGGCGACCCATCAGATCGTAACTGCAGCCTCCTGCACGACGAACTGTCTGGCCCCGGTGGTGAAGGTCATCCACGAGAACCTGGGCATCCGCCACGGCTCGATGACCACAATCCATGACGTGACCAACACACAGACCATCGTGGACCGCCCCGCCAAGGACCTCCGCCGGGCGCGGTCTGCGCTGAACTCTCTGATCCCGACCACAACCGGCTCGGCCACGGCGATCACGCTGATCTACCCCGAACTCAAGGGGCGTCTGAACGGCCATGCGGTGCGCGTGCCGCTGTTGAACACCTCGCTGACCGACTGCGTATTCGAAGTTGAGCGCGAGACCACCGTCGAAGAGGTCAACGCCTTTTTCAAAGCCGCTGCCGAAGGTGAATTGAAAGGCATTCTGGGCTATGAGACCCGTCCGCTGGTGTCAACCGACTATACCAACGACGAACGCTCCTCGATCGTGGATGCGCCGTCAACCATGGTGGTGAACGGGACGCAGGTAAAAATCTATGCCTGGTATGACAATGAGATGGGCTATGCCCACCGTCTGGTCGATGTGGCGCTGATGGTCGGGGCCTCATTGTGACCGACCGGCCCGAGGGGCTGTCGGCCTATATCGCGGTCACAGCCGCCTATTGGGCCTTTATGCTGACCGACGGGGCCCTGCGGATGCTGGTGCTTTTGCACTTTCATACGCTTGGTTTCTCACCGGTGCAGCTGGCCTATCTGTTTGTCCTCTATGAAATCGCTGGGATGGTGACGAACCTTGCAGCGGGATGGATCGCGGCGCGGTTTGGCTTGACCTCGACGCTCTATGCCGGGCTTGGGTTGCAGGTTGTGGCGCTGCTGGCGCTGACGCAACTCGACCCTAACTGGGCGATTGGAGCATCCGTGGCCTTTGTCATGATCGTGCAAGGCGCCAGCGGAGTGGCCAAGGATCTGGCCAAGATGTCCTCGAAATCTGCGGTGAAACTGCTGGCCCCGACCGAGGGCGGCGGGTTGTTTCGATGGGTGGCCGTCCTGACCGGATCAAAGAACGCGGTCAAAGGACTGGGCTTCCTACTTGGTGCGGCCATGTTGGCAACGCTGGGCTTTCAGGCGGCAATCATTGTGATGGCAGTCGTTCTGGCGGTAATCCTGTTCGCCGTCATCCGCTTCATGCCCCCCGGCCTGCCCAAAGGACGCAAAGGCGCGAAGTTCTCTGAGGTCTTCTCGAAATCTGCCAACGTCAATTGGCTGTCCGCCGCGCGAGTCTTCCTGTTCGGTGCCCGCGACGTATGGTTCGTGGTCGGCATCCCGATCTATTTCTACGCCGTGCTCTCGGATGGCACCGAAGAGGGCAACCGCGCGGCCTTTTTCATGATCGGAACCTTCATGGCATTCTGGATCATCCTCTATGGCGTTATTCAGGCCAACGCGCCCAAGATCCTGAGGGCCTCAGACCGGTCCGAAGGTGATTTGATCCGCGCCGCGCGCAGCTGGGCCGCGATGCTTTTCTGCGTTCCTGCAGCTCTAACATTGGCCGTTTTGCTGTCTGCCGGGCCTGAAACATGGCTGACAATCACGCTGGTTTTGGGCCTTCTTGTGTTTGGAGCAATCTTCGCCGTCAACTCATCCCTGCATTCCTATCTGATCCTCGCTTTCACCAAATCCGAGCGAGTCACGATGGATGTGGGCTTCTACTACATGGCCAACGCGACGGGGCGCCTTTTGGGCACCGTCCTGTCCGGCTTTACCTATCAGGTCGGCGGCCTGCCCCTTGTGCTGGGCACAGCGGCTGTCATGGTGGCCCTTGCAGCGCTCACTTCGGGCAAGCTGACCGACCAAACAACTGAGGCATATTCATGAGCATCTTCGAGCGCTATCTGACCATCTGGGTCGCCCTCGCCATGGTCGGCGGCGTGCTGATCGGACTGGCAGCACCCGGTCTGGTCGGGTTGGTCGCCTCAGCCGAATTCGCAAGCGTCAACCTGGTTGTCGCCGTTCTGATCTGGGCCATGGTCTACCCGATGATGGTTGGTGTCGATTTCGGCGCTGTTGCAGGTGTGGCGCGCCAGCCAAAGGGCCTGATCGTGACACTTGTGGTCAACTGGCTGATCAAACCCTTCACCATGGCCCTGCTGGCCGTTCTGTTCTTTGACTATGTCTTTGCGCCATGGATCGCACCCGAGGATGCCGCCCAATACACTGCAGGCTTGATCCTGCTGGGCGCGGCGCCTTGCACGGCGATGGTCTTTGTCTGGTCACAGCTGACCAAGGGCGACGCGACCTATACGCTGGTGCAGGTCTCAGTGAACGATCTGATCATGGTGGTGGCCTTCGCGCCGATCGTGGCCTTTCTGCTTGGCGTCACTGACATTTCAGTTCCTTGGCAGACATTGGTACTGGCCACTGTCCTCTATGTCGTTCTGCCGCTAATCGCCGGGCTGCTCACGCGCCGAAAGCTGGGATCACAAGACGCAATCGACAGGTTCTCAGCACAGGTTAAACCATGGTCAATCATGGGCCTAATCGCCACGGTGGTCATCCTGTTTGGCCTTCAGGGGCAAACGATTCTGTCCAAACCCATGGTCATCGTCCTGATCGCCATCCCGATCCTGATCCAAAGCTACGGCATCTTTGCGCTGGCCTACGGCGCGGCCTATGCCCTGAAAGTACCCCACCGTATCGCCGCACCCTGCGCCATGATCGGCACTTCGAACTTCTTCGAACTCGCGGTCGCCGTGGCCATCAGCCTGTTTGGTCTGAACTCGGGCGCTGCATTGGCAACGGTCGTTGGTGTCCTCGTCGAAGTCCCGGTGATGCTGTCCCTGGTCGCCTTCGCCAACCGGACCCGCGGTAGGTTTGCTGAGCCTGTGGTGCAGTAACAATGGCGACCCCGGCAGGATTCGAACCTGCAACCTGCCCCTTAGGAGGGGGCTGCTCTATCCAGTTGAGCCACGGGGCCGCTTGGGGCCTTCTGTAACCGGGAATTTCGGGGTTGTCATTGCCTTTGCACAATTGTTGTACACGTCGACCTGTTCACGCTACCATCGGGCAAAACAACAACGCAGGTGCCTCTCGTGAACACAGAAACCAAACGCCCGCTGACCCTTCGAGATGTATCCGAGGCTTCGGGGGTCTCAGAGATGACGGTCAGTCGGGTCCTGCGCAATCGTGGGGATGTGTCTGATGCCACCCGCACACGTGTTTTGGCCGCCGCGAAAGAGCTGGGATATGTCCCCAACAAAATAGCAGGTGCACTGGCGTCCAGCCGGGTTAACCTGGTTGCCGTTATCATCCCGTCGCTGTCAAACATGGTGTTCCCCGAGGTTCTGACCGGCATCAACCAGGTGCTGGAAGATACCGAACTCCAGCCTGTGGTCGGCGTCACCGACTATCTGCCCGAGAAAGAAGAGAAGGTGCTGTACGAGATGCTCTCGTGGCGACCTTCAGGCGTGATCATTGCGGGACTGGAGCATACCGAGGCCGCCCGCGCCATGCTGGATTCCTCTGGCATTCCGGTGGTCGAGATCATGGATACCGACGGCAAACCGGTGGATGCGATGGTCGGAATCTCTCATCGTCGTGCGGGCCGCGAGATGGCGCAGGCGATCCTGAAAGCGGGCTATGAACATATCGGTTTCATGGGCACCAAGATGCCATTGGATCATCGCGCGCGAAAGCGGTTCGAAGGCTTCACCGAGGTCTTGGGCAAGCAAGGGATCGAGATCGAGGATCGGGAATTCTATTCCGGCGGTTCAGCGCTCGCCAAGGGGCGCGAGATGACACAGACCATGCTGGAACGCTCACCCGATTTGGATTTTCTGTATTATTCCAACGATATGATCGGGGCGGGTGGTCTATTGTATCTGCTGGAGCAGGGCATCGATATTCCCGGACAGATCGGTCTGGCCGGGTTTAACAATGTGGAACTTCTGCAAGGTCTGCCACGTAAACTGGCAACGATGGATGCCTGCCGATTGGAGATTGGCCGACAAGCGGCCGAAATCATCGCAGAACGGCTCAAGGACCCGGAGTCTGAGATTGAGACCCGTGTGACTCTGACCCCCAAGATCAGCTTTGGCGATACGCTGAAACGGCGCTAGGCCGATGGCACTGCGGCAACTGGACAACCGCACAGCGCGGGCGATTTTTATGGATCGTCATGCGCTGGCCGAGCCGCCTGTGGGACACGCCAAAGGGGCAGAGCTGCTGGACCTGATCCAGCGGCTGGGCTTTGTTCAGCTTGACAGTATCAACACCGTCGCCCGCGCCCATGACATGATCCTGTTCTCGCGCAGGCCCAGCTATCGCAGCGGGAATCTGAAACGCCTCTATGAGCGCGATCGAGCGCTGTTCGAACATTGGACCCATGACGCCGCTGTCATTCCGATGGAGTATTACCGTCATTGGCATCTGCGGTTTCTGCGTGATGCTGAACTGTTGAAGTCGCGGTGGAAAAACTGGCGCCGGGATGGGTTCGAACAGCAGTTCGAGACGGTGCTGAACCATATCCGGGATCATGGTGCGGTGTCCTCGTCCGATGTCGGGAAAGACGAAAAGAAAGGTTCCGGCGGGTGGTGGGATTGGCACCCCTCCAAGAGGGCGCTTGAGTTTCTGTGGCGATCCGGCGCGCTGACCGTTGTCGGTCGTGAGGGGTTTCAAAAACGCTATGACCTGACGGAGCGGGTGATCGAGACGCATCTGTGCCCCGGCCGACACCCATGTGACGCTGAGGCGACCGTCGATTGGTTGTGCAATGCCGCGCTGGACCGGCTCGGCTTCGCCACCTCGGGTGAGATCGCTGCATTCTGGGATACGGTCAGCCCGGCAGAGGCCAAAGATTGGTGTGCCAAAGCCCGGCAGTCGGGAGACTTGGAGGAAATCGAAATTGCCTGCGTGGACGGGCGAGTGCGCAAGCTTTTCATGCGGCCCGACCTGACCAATGATTTGGCGGACCTGCCCCAGCCAACAGGGCGCATCCGCGTGCTCAGCCCGTTTGACCCGATGCTGCGAGACCGGAACCGGGCCGAGCGGTTGTTTGGCTTTCACTACCGGATCGAGGTTTTTGTACCTGAGGCGAAACGGACCTATGGCTACTACGTGTTCCCATTGCTTGAGGGCGACAAGCTGATCGGGCGGGTTGATATGAAAGCCCATCGGGATGCGGGTGACCTACGCGTGCGCGCCCTTTGGCCGGAACGCACTATCCGATGGTCTGACGCGCGCACCCGCCGCCTTGAGGCCGAGTTGGATCGGGTTCGCCGATTTACGGAGCTGGATCGCGTTAGCTTTGCAAAAGATTGGCTGAAAGAACCAAAATAGACCCTATTCCGCGCCGGTCAGGGTCAGCCGAAGCGATGCAAGCCCGTCAATACCACCTTCGATCGTATCCCCTGCAACTACGGGCCCGACGCCAGCAGGCGTTCCCGTCAGGATCAGGTCTCCGGGACGTAGATGATAGTAGCCCGACAGATGGCATATGATCTCATCGATCTTCCAGATCAGCTCTTGCAGGGTTGCATCCTGACGCAGGGCTGAATTGACGCTCAGGTGAATGCGCTTGCTGTCGTCTGGCGCCCATTCGACCGCACGGGTCAGCGGCGCAAAAACCGTTCCATCTTCCATATCCTTTCCCAGATCCCAGGGGCGCTGTTTGTTGCGTTCCTGGATTTGCAGATCGCGGCGCGTCATATCCAACGCACAACCATAGGCATAAACCGCATCCCAGGCCTGATCACTGGTGGCTTTGAACACCGGCTTGCCGATGGCAACGACCAATTCCATCTCATGATGGAAGTTTTCGGTGCCGGGCGGATAAGGCACGGTCGCGCCGGTCAGAATAGCGTTCGGCGCGGATTTCGTGAAATAGAACGGCGCTTCACGATCCACCTCATGCCCCATCTCGGCTGCATGGGCGGCATAGTTGCGGCCAACGCAGAATATTCGATTAACCGGATACCGGGCCGTTTCACCGTGCACAGGGATGCCAAGGATATCCGGAATCGGGAACAAATGGTCGGTCATGATGGGCCCTCGCGCATGTTTGCGCGCATCTTAATTCACAAGACCAATCCCGCAACCCGCAGAAATCCGCCGGTTTTTACACAGCTCTCCCTGTAGATTCGGCACGGAACTGCCCAATTTTGACAATTTGGAAACGAATTGTTTCCCGAATCCCGGGGAATCGGTTTTAGATATACACATCGGATGCGCTTTTTGACCCCCGGCGCAGTTCGATACCTGCGATGGGCCCCAGAATCTGCACATCGCCATTTGACGAAAAGTGCTTGGATACCATCCTGTTCGCCCCAGAACGCTGGTTGCCAAAGTAATGAACCAATCTATTTGGCTCTGCGCTATCTGGTGCAGAGCGCTTTATCAACCGCCAGAACCGGATCGTTGGAATGCCGGACAAACAGCACGATCAAAGCGACGAAAAGAAACCACTTGCGGACCAGACAGCAAGTCGGCAAACGAGCATGACCGCTTCGGAGCACACGCAAAGGTTTAGGTCCATCCCCCTGGATCCTAAGCCTCGGTAACGAACCAATTTTCGGTTCTGCACGTCTTCGAAGCACGGGCCAGGCACATATCCAGTCCGGGTCTGGCCAAACCCCGTCGGAGAGTTCCCCCTACCATCTCCGACGGGGTCATAAACCTAAGGCCGGACCAGATCTTAGCTTTCCAGATCATTGAGTTCATTGAGAAGATCCAGCAGCATTTCATGCTTGTCGGGGCCAAGCTGGCTGCGCACCCGTTTGGCCTGTTCCACACTCACGGCCAAATTAGCGTGAATGATCTGAACACCCGCATCACTGATTTCGACAATCTGACGACGACCATCCTGAGGATGGCGGCGGCGCAAGATCAGGTTTTTCTGCTCTAGCGTTTGCAGAATACGGGTCAGGCTGGGCAACAGCAGGCAGGCGCGTTCAGCAATATGCGTCGGCTCTTGCGGCCCTTCTTCGTTCAAGACACGCAACACCCGCCATTGTTGTTCGGTGACACCGGCATCCACCAACAGCGCACGAATTGGCCCCATCACCTTTTCCCGCGCCCGCAACAGCGCGATGGGTAAAGATCTTGAAGTTAACGGTAAATCATCGGCCATGTTTAACCTTACCACGGTATTGGCGGATCGGCGCTTGCCGAGTTCCAGCCAAGGTCTGCGGCAATGCCTCGGGAATGCGATTGCTTGAAATCTCAAGCGGTTTGTTTCCAAAAGCTATGGATATTGACCGAGACTGCATGACAGAATGTAGCAGAATCTCAAGAGTCTCATACAGGACAGCGCAAAATGCCCGCCCCAAAGAACACGTTCAAACAGGCTCTGGCACAGGGCCAACGGCAGATCGGCTGCTGGATGAGCTTTGCCGAACCCACCACTGCCGAAGTTATGGGAACCACAGGGTTCGACTGGCTGGTCATCGATGGAGAGCACGCGCCCAATGATATCCGGTCGATCCGGGATCAGCTGGTTGCCCTGGCCAACAGCCCGTCTCATCCCGTCGTCCGCGTACCGGTGGGTGAGACCTGGCTGATCAAGATGGTTCTGGATGCGGGTGCGCAGACCATTCTAGTGCCAATTGTAGAAAGCGCAGAACAGGCACAAGAGCTGGTCCGTGCTTGCCGTTATCCACCCGAGGGTGCACGCGGTGTTGGCGCGACATCCGCGCGGGCGACGATGTATGGATCAACCCAAGACTACATACAGTCCGCCGATCAGGAAATCTGCCTATTGGTGCAAGTAGAAAACCGCGCTGGAATGGCAGCGCTGGACGAAATTCTACAGGTCGACGGGATTGATGGAGTCTTTATCGGGCCCGCTGATCTGTCGACCGATATGGGCTATCAGGGCAACAGCGCCGCGCCCGAAGTGCGCGCAACGATCGCCGACGCGATGAAACGGATCAGGGCCTCAGGCAAAGCACCGGGGATTCTGGGCACCAATGATGAAGCAACCCAAGCCTATCTGGACATGGATCCACTGTTCCTGGCGGTTGGCATAGATGTCATGCTTCTGGCCAACGCAGCGCGCGCACTGTCGGCGCGATGGAAGTCCTGCTAGCACTAGCCCCGCATCAAAGCCGCCGCCTGCGCGTACCCGCCGGATGCACCATCAACGAAATGAACGTGATCATCTCGCGTGGCGGCGGGCACAAAGCAGGTCATCATGGCCTCATCCTGTGCATGCAGGCCATATCTGATTTTGCCGCGACCGCGCGCCTCTTCCAGCATATGTTCGATCTGATCCAGCGTGGCATCGTCGCAATCCAGCGTCATCTTCAGCCCATCGTCAAACTTGCGGAAATCGGCATTGCGGCTGACCATCCGCTTATAATGCTCGGGCTCGAACTGACCCATACGCTTATTGGTCCAGAACAGGATCGCAATCAGCAGGTTCTGCCCCAGCAGCATCAGCTTTTGCAGCAACAGGCTGCGCCGGGTTCGCGATACATGCGCATCCAGATCAACACCCGGTGGCGGCCATGTCATGGGCGGTCCGTTTTCAGGCACTGGGTGACCCGCGCGGTCCAACCCGTCCGAAGCACGCAAGACCGATTGTGCCAGATCGGCAAAGTCGCGCTCGGTGGCTTGTGCCGTCGGCTGAACAACAACCGAGACAATGCGCCCATGCTGCGCCGGGCTGTTGGACCAGCGACAGGACAGACCGGTCAGATCTGGCTGGCTGCCTGGCTCGGCCAGCGGCACCTGATGCTCTCCGGCCTTCATCTGTGCCTCGGCCCAGGCCAAACCACCGCCCGAGAACATGGCATAGTCCACCCCGTTCGATGGCGCATACCGGGCCACGCGCAAATCCTTTCCCGCCTGACGCAGCTCTGCCACGGGCACCAACGCCGCCCGCAGCGGCATTGAAAACTCTTCCTCAGCCCAGCGCCGTAGCGCGGCAAGCGTCTGGCGGGCCTGATCGGCGGCACTGGGCGGCACGGCAAGCCCGGCACCGTCTCCACCAAAGACATAAGGAAACAGTTTGCCATCCATCGTGTTGATCATGCCCGAGATCACAGCCGCGCCCACCATGTTCACGGTCTTGTAGCGTCCGCGCGCAATCTCTCCGGTCGAGTCGACGATATCGGCAACGCCCAGAACCCATTCATCCGGGACAGCCGCAAACGAGGACGGATCCGCCAGCTGATTGAAATCGCGCAGCAGCGGCAGGTTTTCGTAAAATGCAGAATGGAGGTCTTTCATGGTCCCCCTCAGATTGAATTGAATGGTCAGATAGCTCAAACGTGATCAATGTCTGTTACCTGCAACATTCTACACGCGCTTGTGCGTTTTACCACAACATGCCAAGGAGTGATCGCAAGATTTGAAGGGGACGTTAGATGAAATCTGGGCTGGTTGTACTGTGTCTGGCCTATGTCCTCAGCCAGTTCTTTCGCGCGTTCCTTGCGGTCCTCAGCCTTGATCTGGAACGCGACATCGGTGCCACGCCCGAAGATCTGGCCTTCGCCTCGGGCCTTTGGTTTCTGGTCTTTGCGGCCATGCAAATCCCGGTCGGCTGGGCGCTGGATCGGGTTGGCCCGCGCCTGACCGCAGCCGCGCTGTTGCTGGTTGGCGGCGCAGGTGGGGCGACCGTGTTTGCCCTGGCCACATCCGCCGTTCACATCAGTGTCGCAATGGCGCTGATTGGGGTTGGCTGCTCTCCGGTTCTGATGGCATCGTATTTCATCTTTGCACGCGAGTATCCGCCCGCCCGGTTTGCCACGCTTGCAGCAGTGATGCTGGGCGTGGGATCGGTGGGCAATCTGGTCGCTTCCTACCCAACCGCTCTTGCGGCTGAAATACTGGGCTGGCGTGCCACCCTGCTGGGCCTGGCTTTGGTTTCTGCAGTTGTCGCCCTTGGCATCTGGATCAGCGTGCGCGACCCGGCCAAGGTTGAAACCGAGCATAAGGGATCGGTTCTGGACCTGCTCAAAGAACCCGCCTTATGGCTGATCCTGCCCTTGATGCTGGTGGCTTACGCCCCCTCGGCCGCGCTGCGTGGATTATGGGCCGGTCCTTATCTGAACGATGTCTTTGGGCTCAGCACCACCCAGATCGGCACTGCAACGCTGATCATGGGGGCCGCGATGATTGCAGGGACCTTTGCCTACGGTCCGCTGGATCGCATTCTGGGCACGCGGAAATGGGTGATCTTCGGCGGCAACGCGCTGGGCGCTGCGGCTTTGGGTCTGCTGTGTGTGTGGATCGACAGCGCGGTCTGGGTCTCGGTCCTGCTGCTGGCAGTCATTGGGTTTCTGGGGGCCAGCTTTCCGGTTATCATGGCCCATGGCCGCGCCTTTGTGCCGCCGCATCTGATTGGGCGTGGGGTCACCTTGCTGAATCTGTTTGGAATCGGAGGCGTCGGCATTGCACAATTCGTGACCGGGCGTATCCATGCGGCAAACGCCGCTACCGGAGCCACCGCGCCCTATCTGGCCATCTTCAGCTTTTTTGCCGTGACCCTTGCCATTGGCTGCGTGATCTATCTATTCAGCCGGGACAGCCTGGACTGATTGGAAACCGGAGGGACGGCCCGTGCAGGATATCGAGGTGATCGCACCCAACCTGAAACACAGCCTGTCCGGGGTCACAACCACGGTCATCCGCCTGCTGCCGATCCAGAAAGAGATGATCGGGATCGTCGCTACCGGTCCCGGCCTGCCCGAAGACCTGCCGCATATCCGCCTGATCAAGGTTCCGTTCCTGTCGAACCGCACCTGCCGGGTCTGGCACGCGCGACGCAATACCGAAATGCTGATGGGGCTGTTTCTGCGCAAGGTCCTGCGGCGCAATCTGAAACTGCTATTCACCTCTGCCGCGCAACGGGATCATTCGGGGTTTACCAAGACACTGATCTCGCAAATGGACGCGCTGATCGCGACAACGCCGCAGGCGGCCTCGTTTCTGCAACACCCGTCAACCGTCATCATGCATGGCGTAAACACCGAACTGTTCCATCCAGCGACCGACAAACAAACACTGCGCAACAAGCTGGGCTTGCCCAGTGGCACCCTGATCGGTTGTTTCGGGCGCATTCGCCCTCAGAAGGGCGTTGATCTGCTGGTTGACGGCGCACTGAACGTCCTGCCCAATCACCCCGATGCCCACATCATCTTCACCGGCCGCGCCACCAGCGAATTCGAAGGGTTTCAAGCCGAACAGGAATCCAAACTACAAGCCGCAGGTCTAGCTGACCGTGTGCATTTCCTCGGCGAACGCCCGTGGGAAGAGATTGTCGAGACCTACCGCGCCCTCGATCTGTTCGTCGCCCCCGCCCGCCACGAAGGGTTCGGGCTGACCCCGCTTGAGGCAATGGCCTCGGGCGTGCCCGCGATTGCCTGTCACGGCGTAGGGGCCTTTAGCGCCCAGATTAAGGATGGCGAAACCGGGCGGCTGGTTGAAAAAGACAATGCCCCGGCATTGGCCCAAGCGCTGGATCAGATGCTGTCCGACCCGGCCCAACTGGCTGCCGCCGGACAGGCCGCTCGCGCCCATGTGGAGCGGAATTTTCGAATCGAAGGCGAGGCGGAAGCCATCGTAAAGGTCTATCGATCTCTGCTGGACGCCGATTAGAGTGCGGTGAACGCCTCAAATCCGCGTCATTCATCGAAAACCGATCCGAAAGCTCTTTTTTCTTTGCTGCAACGCGGCTATGAACGCGCGTCCTTAACTTTGGAGACATGAAATGGGCTATCGCGTCGTTGTCGCCGGCGCCACAGGTAACGTGGGCCGCGAAATGCTGAACATCCTGGCGGAACGCCAGTTCCCGATCGATGAAATTGCCGCTCTGGCAAGCCGTCGTTCGCTGGGGACTGAGGTGACATTCGGCGACAAGACACTGACCACCAAAGACATCGACACATTCGACTTCACCGGCTGGGACATGGCGCTGTTTGCCATCGGCTCGGACGCAACCAAAACCTACGGCCCCAAAGCGGCCGCAGCGGGTTGTGTGGTGATCGATAACTCATCGCTTTATCGCTACGACCCGGACATTCCGCTGATCGTGCCGGAATGTAACCCGCAAGCGATTCACGACTACAAAAACAAGAACATCATCGCCAACCCCAACTGCTCGACCGCGCAGATGGTTGTCGCGCTGAAGCCGCTGCACGACCGCGCACGTATCAAGCGCGTAGTCGTGTCGACCTATCAGTCGGTTTCGGGTGCCGGTAAAGAGGGCATGGATGAGCTGTGGGATCAAACCAAAGCCATCTACAACCCCACGACCGAGGTTGAGCCGAAGAAGTTCCAGAAACAGATCGCATTTAACGTCATCCCGCAGATCGACGCCTTCATGGAAGACGGCTCGACCAAGGAAGAATGGAAGATGGTTGTCGAGACCAAAAAGATCGTCGATCCGTCGATCAAGGTTACGGCCACCTGCGTCCGCGTTCCCGTGTTTGTTGGCCATTCCGAGGCCGTGAATATCGAGTTCGAGGAATTCCTGGACGAAGACGAAGCCCGCGACATCCTGCGCGAGGCGCCGGGCATCATGGTCATCGACAAGCGTGAAGAGGGTGGCTACGTCTCGCCCATCGAGTGCGCGGGCGATTTCGCCACCTTCATCAGCCGCATCCGCCAGGATTCGACCATCGAGAACGGTCTGAACCTGTGGTGCGTCTCGGACAACCTGCGCAAAGGTGCTGCACTGAACGCAGTTCAGATTGCCGAGCTTCTGGGCCGTGAGGTTCTGAAGAAGGGGTAAGAAAACCACCCTGACAAGAATATACGAAGCCCCGCAGCATCACCTGCGGGGCTTCTTTGTTGTCTGAACCCGACGCGAATGCGCCGATTCAGACAGCGGCGTGCAAAATCTATTGAGTGAGAAGGTGTTGATTAAACCGCCAGTTCTGGACAAACCGGATCAGGACCCGATCTTGATGGCATCCTCATAAAGAAGAACCGCCCGTTCGGATTCGTTTTCAAGAACATCCATCTCAGCGCAGAAATGCACAACGTCATCAAGGCTGGGAACATCTGCGGCGTTCAAGGCTTCCACAGTCGGCTGAAGCTCGGCCCAATAGGCTTTTACCTGCTTCAGCGCAGCAAGCGAGGCGTCGCTTGGAGGCGTGGACATCTTGATATAGTCATTGCCGCCATCGATCAGCGCGTCGACGATCTTGCCAAATTTCGCAGCGTTCTTCTTGAACTTCTCGTGGTGCTCCGCCGTGTCTTTTCCTGTCGCGGCCAGGGCGATTTCCTTGCAGATTTTCTGCGTGATCATCCGCTGCCGACCCGCAAACTCCAGGGCCAAGGCCATAGACGGTTCGATATCGACCTCGCCATAGGCAGCTTCCAGCTTGCGAACGACCACATGGTTCGCCTCTTCCAAAGGTCCCACATCGCCCACGATCATGGTCAATTGTGCGTCGTTCACGGATTTGGTGGCGACAATATCCTCAACCGCGATCCGATAGGGCGCCCACAAGGTGGCGACTTCCTCAAGCGCTTTGTTGACCGAGTAGAACCGCTCGCGATCGATGCCCGACGAACCCTTGCCCTCTTTGAAACCAAGCAGGATATCGTCAAACTCGTCATGCGCTTGTTGCAGTTCGGTCAGAGCCTTGTCGGCTTCGGCACCCAGGCTCAACAACACGGTGGCTTTTGCGACTTTCTCGGTTAGAAAACTCAGCTTTTCTGCGGCCAGAATGCGATGCGCCACCTGACCTGCCGCCATAGCAAGCGCGTAACCCCCAATCGGCAAGAATGCTGTTAGCCCAAGCCCCAACGTTCCAGTGACGAAAACACGACGATCGATACTCATTTTTCTACCTAACCCTGCTGCTTTTGCATGTGCATATCGAGCAAGAAGCGCCGCAATTGTCCCAGCGTAATGTTGAAAATAAGAAAATATGGTGACCTTTTGCGGCTGAAATCCGCAGATTCACGCGCTAATCAACCGTATCAGCTAGGGATTCCGATCAGGGTTGTGTCCACCATCGACCCGTCGGCTTTTACGCAGGTTGATATCAGCGAGGCGCGCGCTCCACATGACCCAGACGGGTTTTCTGTTGGGAAATCACCGTGACGGGTACACCAGCCGGAAACCCCTGTTGTTGCATTCACCGGGTGCGTGTTTAGAAATCGAGTGGTCTGGACAAGTCTTACGCCCGCAATCGATCACATCGGCTCAAACAGAAGGCCCCGAGTAACCCTATGACGAACACAGCCTCCGAACAAAACCAACAGGACGCCGTCGAATACAGCCAATCCCGGGGTTTGGTGGATCGGCTGGCGCGATTGGAATGCTCGCTTGCGTTTTCATCCTACCAATCCGGGCTGTTGTACCATCTGGGTCGGGGTTCTGACGGGTCGTTGCATGTACATCAGTCGGCCATGCCAAAACCCATGGGGCTGCATTATGATGGTCAAGGTGGGCTGACGCTGGCCGGGGGCGCTGAAATTCTGAGGTTCGAGAACATTCTCGCCCCGCATGAGCGCATCAACAACGTCTTCGATGCCTGTTTTATGCCTCGGATTATACATAGTGTTGGTGAGTTGGATGTTCATGATATCGGGCTGTATGCAGATGGCGCGCCGGTCTTTGTGAACACCCGTTTCAACTGCCTGTCGACCCTGTCTAAGCGCCACAGCTTCGTACCTGTGTGGACCCCGCCGTCGATTACGCAGATCGTGGATGAGGACCGGTGCCACCTGAATGGGATGGCCATGCGCGACGGCCAGCCCGCCTACGTCACTGCCGTATCCCAATCCAACACGATTGACGGGTGGAGAGATCGCCGCGTTGACGGAGGCGTGGCCATTGACGTCCAGAACAACCAAGTTGTCTGCAAGGGCCTGTCGATGCCGCATTCGCCGCGCTGGTATGATGGCAAGCTCTGGCTTCTGAACTCTGGCACCGGTGAGCTTGGCTATGTGGACGGGTTGGAGAACGAGGCGCCGGGCCAGTTCAAACCGGTTGCCTTTTGTCCGGGGTTCCTTCGCGGGCTGCGGTTCTACAAGGGATATGCTTTCGTCGGTCTGTCCAAGCCGCGCTACAAACGTTTCGAAGGGCTGCCATTGGCAGATCGGCTGGACGCCGCAGACAGCGACGCGTGGTGTGGCCTGCAGATCATCGACCTTGCCACCGGCACCTGTGTCGACTGGTTCCGCATCGATGGCGCGATCGCGGAACTCTATGACGTCGAGATCATCCCAGGATTTGCAACGCCCATGGCAGTCAGCCCTGGCAGCGCCGAAGCGGTTAGCCTGATCACCTGGGATGAAGCGGGGTCAAACGCTGTGACTGGTTCACAAAGGTAATTCAGCCTGACCTTTGCTTCACAACCAACGTCTTGAACGTCACACGAACCTGAACCAACCGTCACAGTCAGATCAAGGCAAGACTAACGCTCGACATCAAAAGACCCCAAAAGATCGAACATTCCGTTTGCAATGAAGCTAGCGGCGAGTTGCTGATCGGTGCGATAAACCAATAGAAAGTCCACTAGCGCCCAAACTCCCAAATGCTGCGCAGCGGCCGAATGGCTGCTTGCGCTCATCAGACGCTTGCCATTCCGGCAGTCATTGCGCCCAGGGCGACAAGGTGGACAAGCATGAGCGCCTTGTCATTCCATAGTGCGCCGACGGCGAACCATCCCACGACACCGACAAGAAACAGGTAAAGGTTCCAAGGTGTCCAGCCAAACCCCGTCGCAGTGTATCCCATGATCTGAATTGCGGATGCGCCCCACTTGACCGCGAAGACAAGGCGCTCGCGCGGTGATACAAGGGCCAAGGTATCAGATTGCACGGGTCAAACCTCCGTCGATACGCAGGTTTTGTCCCGTCATGTAGCTGCCATCTTCCGAGGCGAGCCACGAAATGAGAGAGGACACTTCCGAAGCGAAACCGTAGCGCCCCAAAGGAATACGCGCCTTGCGGTCTTCGGTTTCGGGCAAGCTGTCGATGAATCCCGGAAGGACATTGTTCATCCGGATATTCTCTAAAGCATATTTGTCCGAATAGAGCTTCGTGAATGCCGCAAGCCCGGCCCGGAAGACCCCCGACGTTGGAAAAAGAGGGTCGGGCTCGAATGCCGCAAAGGTTGAGATGTTGATGATTGCTCCGCCCCCATGCTCCTGCATCAAGGGAGTGACAAGCCGTGTTGGGCGGATGACGTTCATCAGATAAACTTCCATCCCTTCGTGCCAATCGTCGTCGCTGATTTCGAGGACCGGTCCTTTTGGCCCGTGGCCAGCAGAGTTCACCAAGACATCGATGCGGCCCCAGCGCTCCTTCGCACCCTCGACCAAAGCGGTAAGCGCGTCTTGATCAAGGTTAGAGCCGGTTACGCCAAAGCCACCAAGTTCGCCGCCAAGCGCTTCACCCTTCCCGGACGAAGACAGGATGCCGATCTTGAACCCATCATCAGCCAGTTTGCGCGCTGCATCCGCACCCATGCCGCTGCCGCCTGCCGTGATCAGTGCTACTTTTTCTACTGCCATATCGAGTTTCCTTTCTTGGTTGAGCCATACATGCAAGATTCTATGACAAGTTTCGATTCAGAATTGATGTTGCATGACAGTAGAATTACTATTGCAGAATGATTGAACTCCCCCCGCTCAACAGTTTGCGTGCGTTTGACGCAGCAGGCCGCCGCCTCAGTTTCCGCTCAGCCGCCGATGAATTGGGTGTCACGCAGGGGGCCGTTGCGCAACAAGTGCGCCAGCTCGAAGCTCATCTGGGTGTGACACTGTTCGAACGGGTCCCAAAGGGCCTGAAGTTCACATCGGTCGGACGCAGCTTTCACAGCAGGATAGCTAAGGTGTTTGCAGACCTTCGATCCGCAACTGCCGAACTGAAACCAGAGCCGAACAAAGTTCTCATCAGTGTCACACCGACCTTTGCTGCGAAATGGCTGATCCCCAATCTACCGGACTTCACCGCAGCACACCCGGATATCGATTTGCGGATCATGGCGACCGAAAGAGTTTCCAGCTTCTACAGCGACGGGATAGACCTTGCAGTGCGCCAAGGATCGCCGCCGTTTGGCGCATCACTGGACGTAACCCTTTTGTTCAAGCAATCGCTGATCGCGGTCGCTGCGCCAAAGATTGCGGACGAAGGTGACATTCCTCTGGATCCAGAAGCCCTAGCAGAAAAGCCGAAGATCCATGACACTCATGACCAATGGCCCAGCTATCTCTCGTATTTGGGTGTGCAGGACCAGTCTCCTCGTCACCTTCGTCTAAGCCAAACGTCCCTTGCGGTCGATGCTGCTATCGCCGGGCAAGGTGTAGCCTTGGTAAGCCGGTTTCTGGTGGCTCATGACCTTGAGGCCGGACGTTTGGTCGAGGTCGGTAAAGCTTGGGACGCGGGCGGAAGTGATTTCTATGTCCTCATGCCGCGGACAGCGAAGAACAATGAGATGGTCGTCAATGTCATGATGTGGCTTACGGCGCGCTCCGCCAAACATACCTAACTGTCTTGAAACATGAGCGGCCATTCAGATCATTCGGGCGAACGGCGGCAAAGGTCCACACTCCCGCCATTGAGTTAGAAATGTTTGGCTTTTGGACCAACGATATATGACGTGGCAGTGAGATCATATTTGTCCGATCCGCAACTTAAACGTCGAAGGTCAAACATGGACAAAGGATAGGCTGTCAAAACTTTGCCGCCAGTGGCTGACCTCGGCACCAACGTCTTCGCCCTTCAAGCCGCGCGCGATCAGTGAGGCCAGCCTGTCTGCATGATTCGCTGTCATGCCCCACCTTACCAGTTCCGGGGTGCCTATGCGTAAGCCATTCATATCGCCTTGCACTTCTGGCGCCGGAAGGCCGATGCCACAGGCCAGAAAACCTACCTGTCGCAGGGTTTTGGAGGCGGTTTGCCCGCCGCCAAACGCCTTGGCCAAGACAGCAAACTGGTGGGAGCAGGTGAAACCCTCTCGGCCAGCAAAGACAGGTACGCCATTGTCATTCAGGCGCTCGGCAAGCGCTTGTGCCATTGCGATCATCTGTGCCGCATAGTCGGCCCCGAAATCGCGCCAATCCAGCATCGTGACCGCGAGTGCAGCCGATTTTGCCGCGTCGAAATTGGCCGTCATTCCGGGGAAGGCAATCGCGTCCAGCCGCTCGGCCAGATCAGCCTCATTGGTGACAATCAACCCTCCGGCAGGGCCGCCTAGGCTTTTGTAGGTGCTCATTGTCATCAGATGCGCGCCTTCGGCCAGCGGGTCACGCCACGCCTTGCCTGCGATGATCCCGCACTGATGCGCGGCGTCGAACATCACTTTGGCACCCAACTCATCGGCGATGGCGCGTATTTCTTTCACGGGATGTTCGAACAGGTTGAGGCTACACCCAACCGTGATCAGTTTGGGTCGTTCGCGTTTCGCCATGGCGTGCAGTTGATCCAGATCGATGGTGTATCCATCTGCGTCAACCGGTGCTTCAACGGTGCGCAGCCCGAACAGACCCGCACAGCCCGAACAGACCCGCACAGCCCGCCACATGATGCGTGACATGCCCGCCAATCGACGCAGGGGGCGCGATGATCGTGTCACCCGGTTTGCACGTGGCCATAAATCCATAAAGGTTTGCAATCGCGCCCGACGGCACGCGGATTTCAGCGAAACGTGCGTTGAAAACCTCTGCACAAAGCTGGGTTGCGATCACCTCGATCTCTTCGATGGCCTCAAGGCCCATCTCATATTTGTCGCCCGGATATCCAAGCGAAGGGCGCGACCCGATACCCGAAGACAGCAGCGCCTCGGCCCTCGGGTTCATGACGTTGGTGGCTGGATTGAGGTTGAAACACTCTTTCTCATGAATCTCGCGGTTCCGGTTCGCCATGTCTTCGATCCGGTCAAGCAATACGGCCGAGGTGCTGCGCGCGGTGGTCGCTGCGATCTGCTGCACAAGCGTTTCACTGGCGTCCGGGACCCAGGATCTTATGTCTATTGTCATTGCTGCATACTCCTTGCTTGGCTTCAGAATGGACGGTCTGCATGACAATGCAAATCAGTTCTGCTATTTCTTGCCCTAGAAAAACTAAGGCTAATGGATGGCAGTTCTTCCCCGACGACCCAAAGGGCCACCCCTGAACGCATTGCGCGCCTTCGAGGCAGCCGCCCGTCTGGGCAGTTTCGTTGCGGCAGCCGAGGAATTGGGTGTCACCCCAGGCGCGGTGTCACAGCATGTCAAAGCTGTTGAGGCGTGGTCCGGCACCAGCCTGTTTGAACGCAGCGCACAAGGCGTTTCATTATCTACCGCTGGTCGTTTGTTGACCGAGGATTTCACACAGGCTTTCGATCTTCTGGCAGCTGCAACCCAAAATCTGCGTAATCTGGCACCCAACCCCGAAGTTCACATTGCCGCATTGCCATCGGTCGCGCAGCTTTGGTTGTCGCCCCGTCTGGGTCGATTGCGTGACCTGCATCCCAATCTGAACATATCCGTGACGGCGATGGAGAACCCCCCAAGCCTGTCCAGGGATCTGTTTGATTTGTCCCTCTTCATATCGCGGCCGGACGAAACCGAAGATCAGATCATCGTCGAAGACGACATCATCTTTCCGGTTTGCTCGCCTAAGCTGGCGCAAGGTATCAATCTTTCAACGGCGCCGCTGCTGCACGATCAGACCTGGGACAGCGATTGGCCAGCGTGGTCAGGCGCCACCGGTATCGACATCGGCGATCCGGCACGCTGCCCTCGGTATTCTCTTTACGCTTTGGCGGTCGAAGAGGCAAAATCAGGTGCGGGTGTGCTTATGGGGCATGCCGCATTGGTTGCGCAGGCACTGGATGCGCAGCAGCTCTGCCGTGTGTCTGAACACAGTCACAAAACCGGCAAAGCCCTGGTGATCGAACGTCCACACAGGTCCCGATGCCACCCGGAAATCGATCACGTCATCGATCGGCTGTGTGGAACCGATCCGAACCAGCGCCAAGGTTGGTTTAGCTAACCGGCAGCATATCCGAGATAGCGGCGGGTCCTGATATCCTCTGGCCGCGATCCGCATTGTTCAAACAGGGCACGCGACATGGCTGCGCGTGAGGAAAACCCGGTCGCAGCTACAATTTCGACCAACGACATGTCGGTCTGTCTCAGCAGGTCAATAGCTCTCTCCACCCGAAGCTCTTTATACGTATGCAGAAGCGTCGCACCGGTTTTACACAGGTATCGTCTCTGAAGTTGACGGGTCGAAGCACCCACTGCCTTTGAAAGGTCAGTGATACTCAGAGGCTCCTCGATATGCTCCAGCATGGTCGCCAGCGTCAGAATGACCAGTTCATCCCCACCTGATCTGCGAATAAGCCGATTGGCGGTCTGGCTCTCTATTGCCTGTTTTGGCTCATCCAGGCCAACATATCTGCGTACCGCATCCGCAAGATGCTCGCCATGATCACCCGATACAAAATCGGCCAGCAACCGCAGGGCGCTGATGCGGGTATTGGCACTGTGCAATCGCCCGTTGGGTGAAAGATACGTTGAGGCACCGCAACTTCTTATGCCCTGCTCTGACGCTGCCGCCTGAAAACTGGAATGTATCGCAGCAATATGCCCGTCACACCCGCTGGCCTGGGCCAGCAGCATCACAGCGCCCCCAACCAGAATGACCCGGGGCGCCAGGTTCAGCACCTGGGTCGCCCAATGTTTTTGCGAGCCGCTCAGATTCCAACTGTCCTCCAGATCCCCCCAGATGACAGCCGTCCGCCCGGCCCAATACAACGGCCCACCGACCTTATCCTCGGCAAGAGCACGCAGAGTGATAACGTAGCGCTGATTTTCCATCAAACCGTTCAGAGCCCGGTAGAAATCCAACGCCAGCTCTGCCGTCGCGCGGGATGCATTCGGGTGCAGAATGACATCAACATATTGAACCCGCTCAGACACCGCTGCAAAGGCGTTTGCCTTGTTTTCGGGTTCGTTACGCAGGACGTAATGTTTCATATGTCATGACACTTCTGGTTTGAGTGGTAGAGAGCGGGAAGCGCTCTGCTGCCTGTGGATACCCCCCCTTTTGGGGGGATGTTTTTATTCAGCGGCTTCGATGTATTCGGTCATTGGGGGGCATGTGCATATGAGGTTTCGGTCGCCATATGCGTTGTCGACGCGGTTGACGGGGGACCAGTATTTGTCGACGCCCATGGAGCCCGGGGGGAAGCAGGCCTGTTCGCGGCTATAGGGCCGGTCCCAGTCGCCGACCAGATCGCGCACCGTGTGGGGGGCGTTTTTCAGCGGGTTGTTTTCCGCGTCGATCTTGCCGTCGATGATGTCCTGCGCTTCCGAGCGGATCGAGAGCATGGCGTCGCAGAAGCGGTCCAGCTCGGCCTTGGGTTCCGATTCCGTGGGCTCCACCATCAGGGTGCCCGCCACTGGCCAGCTCATGGTCGGCGCGTGGAAGCCGCTGTCGACCAGACGTTTGGCCACGTCATCCACGGTGACATGGGCCGCCTCGTCCAGGGGTCTTGTGTCGAGGATGCATTCATGCGCCACACGACCGGACTCGGAGGTGTAGAGGATCGGATAGGCATCCTGCAGACGCGCCGCGATGTAATTGGCGTTCAGGATCGCCACTTTGGTCGCCTGGGTCAGACCCGCGCCACCCATCAGCAGCACATAGGCCCATGAGACCGGCAGAATGGACGGAGACCCAAAGGGCGCGGCCGAGACCGGGCCCACGGCGGTGCCGTATTCCGGGTGGCCGGGCAGGTGCTCTTCCAGATGCGCCTTGACGCCGATCGGACCCATGCCGGGGCCGCCGCCGCCATGCGGGATGCAGAAGGTCTTGTGCAGGTTCAGGTGGCTGACATCGCCGCCAATGTCACCGGGACGCGACAGGCCGACCATGGCGTTCATGTTGGCGCCGTCGATATAGACCTGACCGCCGTGATCATGGGTGATCTGGCAGACCTCCTGCACGGTGGTCTCGAATACGCCATGGGTGGACGGATAGGTGATCATGCAGGCGGCCAGATGATCGGAATGCTTCTCGGCCTTGGCGCGGAAGTCGTTCAGGTCGATATTGCCATTCTCATCCGCCAGCACCGGCACAACCTGCCAGCCCACCATCTGGGCCGAGGCCGGGTTGGTGCCATGGGCCGAGGTCGGGATCAGGCAGACATTGCGCTGCCCTTCGCCGCGGGCAAAGTGATAGTTGCGGATGGTCAGCAGACCCGCATATTCCCCCTGCGCGCCCGAGTTGGGCTGCTGGCTGATCGCGTCATAGCCGGTGATCTGGCACAGCTTGTCGTTCAGATCGGCAATCATCTCGTGATAGCCCTGCGCCTGATCTTCGGGGCAGAACGGGTGCAGGTTGCCGAACTCGGGCCAGGTGACCGGGATCATCTCGATCGTGGCGTTCAGCTTCATGGTGCAGGACCCCAGCGGGATCATCGCCCGGTCCAGCGCCAGGTCGCGGTCGGCCAGGCGGCGCATATAGCGGGTGATCTCGGCCTCGGCCCGGTTCTGATGGAAGATCGGGTGGGTCAGGTATTCGCTTTCGCGCAGCGCGTAATCGGGCAGGCGATAGGCGACATTTGCACTGTCATCCTGACGATCGATGCCAAAGGCGCCCCAGACCGCCTCGATGGTCTCGGGGCGGGTCTGTTCGTCCAGGCTTATGCCAACCTTGGTCTCGCCCACCTTGCGCAGGTTCACACCGCGCGCCACGGCGGCCTCCATCACCGTTGTCTGCAGGGGACCGACCTCAACCGTGATCGTATCGAAGAACACTTCCGGTTCAACGGCAAAGCCCGCCTCTTCCAGGCCAGCGGCCAGGCGCGAGGTCTTGCGGTGTACCGATTGCGCGATGGCCTTGATGCCATCAGGGCCGTGATAGACCGCATACATCGAGGCAATCACCGCCAGCAGCGCCTGCGCGGTGCAGACATTCGAGTTCGCCTTCTCACGCCGGATATGCTGTTCGCGGGTTTGCAGCGACAAGCGGTAGGCCTTGTTGCCGCGGCTGTCGATCGACACACCGATGATCCGGCCCGGCATCGAGCGCTTCAGCTTGTCGGTGGTCGCCATATAAGCCGCGTGCGGGCCACCATAGCCCATCGGCACACCAAAGCGCTGGGTCGAGCCGATGGCGATATCCGCGCCCATCTCACCAGGGGATTTCAGCAGGGCCAGCGACAGGATGTCGGCGGCGACAATGGCGATGGCTTTGTGCTCATGCAGCGCGGCGATTTCCGATGTGAAGTCGCGCACGTGGCCATGGGTGCCCGGGTACTGGAAGATCGCGCCAAAGACGGCTCCTGCGTCCAGCGTGTCGGGATCGGCGACCTGCACGTCGATGCCCAGAGGCTCGGCCCGCGTTTTGATCACCGCGATGGTCTGCGGGTGGCAGTTCTTGTCGACAAAGAAGGCCGCGTTATTGGCTTTCGAACGCCCGCCGCGCTTGGCCATCGCCATGGCTTCGGCCGCCGCTGTGGCTTCGTCCAGCAAGGAGGCATTGGCCACATCGAGCCCGGTCAGATCGCTGACCATGGTCTGGAAGTTCAAAAGCGCCTCAAGACGGCCCTGGCTGATCTCGGGCTGATAGGGCGTATAGGCGGTGTACCAGGCCGGGTTTTCCAGAATGTTGCGCAGGATCGGCGCCGGCGTTGTGGTGCCGTAATAGCCCTGACCGATCAGCGAGGTCAGAACGGTGTTCTTGCTCGCCACCTCTTTCATGTGGAACAGCGCGTCACGTTCCGTCATCGCCGGACCCCAGTCCAGCGGCTCTTTCTGCCGGATCGCGGGCGGGACGGTGGCGTCGATCAGCTGGTCCAGCGTCTTGAAGCCGATCACCTTGAGCATGTCGCGCATCTCGGTCGGGCTGGGCCCGATATGGCGGCGGTTGGCGAAGTCATAGGCTTCGTAATCGGTCAGTTTGAAGGCCATCTGTGCGCTCCTCAAGGATAAGTCAGGTCGGGCGGAGACCGCGCAGGCCTCCGATACATCACGAGCCGGTTCGGCCCAAATGGGCGGAGCCCCGTGCAGGGCTCCGGTCTGGATCAGCCGATGAAGTCCTTGTAGCCGGCCTCATCCATCAGATCTTCCAGCTGCGACGCGTCGGTGATCTTGATCTTGTAGATCCAGGCCTCACCTTCGGGGTCTTCGTTCAGCGCGCCGGGATTGTCGGCCAGCGCCTCGTTGACCTCGGTGATCTCGCCATCAACCGGGGCATAGAGCTCGGACGCTGCTTTGACGGATTCGATCACGCCGATCTCACCATCCTTTTCGAACTCATCGCCCACTTCCTGCTGCTCAACAAAGACCACTTCGCCCAGCTGTTCAGCCGCGTGTTTGGTGATGCCCAGCGTGGCGGTGTCGCCCTCGACCATCAGCCATTCATGCTCTTCGGAATAATAGGTTGCCATGTCTCTCTCTCCTGGCTTCAACGCTTGTAATTCTGTGTGACAAAGGGCAGCGCCACAATCTGCGCCGGTTGCGCCTTGCCCCGGATGATCAGATTGACCTTTTCGCCCGGCTCACCATGGCCTGCGGACACGTAGCCCATCGCAACCGGGCCACCCACCGTGGGGCCAAAGCTGCCCGAGGTGATCCGACCGATGGTGTTGCCACTGCTGCACTGGATCTCGACACCCTGACGCGCCGGGGCGCGGCCATCGGGTTTGATGCCCACCAGCTTGCGCGCGGCACCCTCGGCCAGTTCTTTCTGCACGCGATCGGCACCCGGGAAGCCGCCCTCTTCCTTGCGGCGCTTCTGAATGGCCCAGCCAAGGCTGGCTTCAATCGGCGAGGTGCTCTGGTCAATGTCATTGCCATAGAGGCACAGACCCGCCTCAAGCCGCAGGCTGTCGCGCGCGCCCAGACCGGCCGGCTCACAATCCTCATGCGCCAGAAACGCCTTGGTGATCTCAATGGCCTTGTCCTCGGGGATCGAGATCTCATACCCGTCCTCACCGGTATAACCCAGCCGCGAGATACGGCATTCGACGCCGTTGATATCCGCCAGGGTGGTTTCCATGAACTTCAGGTCGCGGGCGGCGGGGCAAAGCTCACCCACCACGTCTTCGGCCTTGGGACCCTGCACCGCCACCAGCGCCCGGTCGAAGATCTCGGTCACTTCAACGCCGTCCAGGTTCGCCTGCATATGTGGAATGTCCTGATGCCGCAGCGCCGCGTTCACCACCACAAAATAATGATCCCCCGCGTTCGACACGATCAGGTCATCCATGATCCCACCGTCTTCGTTGGTAAAGAACCCGTACCGCGCCTTGCCTTCCTTCAGCGTCGCATAAGCCTGCGGGCACAAAGCTTCCAGCTTCTCCCCCACATTCTCACCCCGCAAAATCACCTGACCCATATGAGACACATCAAACACCGCCGCCTTCTCACGACACTGCTTATGCTCCCCCATAATCCCCAACGGATACTGAACAGGCATCTCCCAACCCGCAAAATCAACCATCTTTCCACCCAACTCAACATGAAGAGAGTACAAGGGAGTGCGTTTTAGTTCGGACATAATTCCAACCTTTCGATTAGCGGGACTGGTCGCGAACGACCATCACGGTGCAATGCGCGTTGCGCACGACACGGGCCAGGTTCGGGCCGATCTCATAATTCGGGAAGTCGCCCTTGGTGGAGGCCATGACAATCAGGTCAAACCCCTCTTTGTAGGCGAGTTTCAGGATTTCACGGTAAACGCTGCCTTCTTCGATATGGATCGCCACATCGGAGGCATCAGTGTGATCCAGAATGGCCTGAACCGCGCTGCGGACATGATCCTTGGCACCAGCGCCATAGTTCGCGGGCAGGTTCGGCAGCTGGATAATCTCGGGGATGACAGCGACGGCGTGCAGTTCGGCACCGTAGAACTTCGCCTGTTCTTGCGCCAGTGGCAGGGCGTTTGTCCACGACCGGTCATCGGTGTGATCAATGGGCAGCAGGATTTTCGTCGCCATCACGTCTCTCCTCGTGACTTAGAGTTTTGTTTCGAGGCCGGGGGGCCGGGATGGCCCCCCGGTCATTTCATCCCAGACTACTCGGCAGGTGTTGCGTCCGGCTCTTCGGACTTGCCGCCCGAGGCGAAGAACTCTTTCGTCAATTTGAAGACGATCGGGCTCAGCAGGGCCAGGGCGATCAGGTTAGGAATAGCCATCATGGCGTTCAGCGTATCTGCCAGCAGCCAGATGAAGCCCAGATCTGCAGTTGCGCCGAAGTAGATCATAACGATCCACAGAATGCGGTAGGGCAGCAGCGATTTGACGCCCAGCAGGAACTCGACACATTTCTCGCCGTAGAACGACCAGCCAAGAATGGTGGTGAAGGCAAAGATCGACAGAGCGATGGCGATCAGATACCCACCGATGCCCGGCAGCGACAATTCGAACGCGGCCGAAGTCAACGCCGCACCGGATTCACCCGATGTCCAGGCACCCGACGCGATGATCGCCAGACCGGTGATCGAGCAGACGATGATGGTGTCGATGAAGGTACCCAGCATCGCGATCAGGCCCTGATTAACCGGACCTTTGGTCTCGGCCGCGGCATGTGCGATCGGGGCGGAACCCAGACCGGCTTCGTTCGAGAAAACACCCCGTGCCACACCAAAGCGGATGGCGGCCCAGACGGCTGCACCGGCAAAGCCACCTTCGGCGGCGGACGGGGTGAAGGCGTGAGTGAAGACCAGCGACAGGGCAGAGCCGATGTTGCCGATGTTGATCAGCAGAACCAGCAGGCCGGCGATGATGTAGGCGATGGCCATGAACGGAACAAGTTTACCGGCAACCGCACCGATGCGAGTGATGCCGCCCAGGATCACGGCTGCGGTCAGGACCATGAGAACCACGCCGGTGACCGAGGTGTTCAGGCCAAAGTTGGCTTCCAGAACCTGTGCCACGCCGTTTGCCTGCACGCCGTTGCCGATGCCAAAGGCCGCAACAGCGCCGAACAAGGCAAATGCAACGCCCAGCCAGGCCCATTTCGCGCCGAGGCCGTTCTTGATGTAGTACATCGGGCCGCCGACAAAGTTACCCAGCTCGTCCTTTTCACGGTATTTCACCGCCAGAACAGCTTCGGCATATTTGGTGGCCATGCCCACCAGGGCGGTCATCCACATCCAGAACAAGGCGCCTGGACCGCCCAGGAAGACAGCAGTGGCCACACCAGCGATGTTACCTGTACCAATGGTTGCCGACAGCGAAGTCATAAGCGCGTTGAACGGGCTGATCTGCCCTTCACCCTGACCTTCCCGGCCTTTGAACAACAGGCTGAAGCCCGTGCCAATGCGCAGGATCGGCATGAATTTCAGCCCGACCTGCAAGAAGAAGCCGACGCCAAGGATGAGAACCAGCATCAGCGGCCCCCACACGACGCCATTGATGGCTCCTACGATTGAATTTAACGCTTCCATGGTATTCCTCCCTAATGCGTCTGGTTATGCCCCGGCAGCAATTGCCCGCTGGCGGGCTTGCTTGAGGGCGGCAAAGTCTTCGTCCGCATGGAACGACGAACGGGTCAGCGGCGCGGCCGACACGTGTAGAAAGCCCTTGGAGCGTGCGATCTGCTCCAGCTGGGCGAACTCTTCCGGTGACCAGAACCGGTCGATCGGGTGATGTTTCGGGGTCGGTTGCAGGTATTGCCCGACTGTCAGGAAATCGACATTTGCGGCGCGCAGGTCATCCATCACCTGGCGCACGTCACTGAGGCTTTCGCCAAGGCCGACCATCAGGCCGGATTTGGTGAAGATCTTGGGATTTGCGCGTTTGGCATCGTCCAGCAAACGCAGCGACGCATAGTAGCGGGCACCGGGCCGAACCGTCGGGTATAGATGCGGTACCGTTTCCAGGTTGTGGTTGAATACGTCGGGGGCGGCCGCAAAGACCAGATCGGCCGCATCCCCTTTGCCCAGGAAGTCGGGGGTCAGAACTTCTACCGTCGTGCCGGGATTCTGGTGCTGCACAGCACGGATGGTTTGGGCAATATGTTCAGCACCGCCATCGGCCAGATCATCGCGGTCGACCGAGGTGATCACCACGTGGCGCAGGCCCAGTTTCTTGACTGCGGCGGCAACCCGGGCCGGTTCAAACGGGTCCAGCGCATCAGGTCGACCGGTGGCAACATTGCAGAAAGAACAACCACGGGTGCAGACCTCGCCCATGATCATCATGGTGGCGTGACGTTTGGACCAGCATTCGCCGATATTCGGACAGGCGGCTTCTTCGCAGACCGTGGCGAGGTTATGCTCTCGCATCAAGCGACGGGTCTTATAATACTCGGCGCCATCGCCCTTTTTCTTGCGAATCCACTTGGGCTTGCGCGGAATGACGCTGTCGGCTTTTTTGGCCTTTTCGGGGTGGCGGGTGCGAAGCTGGATGGTCATCTGGTGGCTCCTTCTTACGCGTGGATCGCGCGATCCATGGCGTCGAGGCAGGCTTCTTTGACCGCCTCGCCCATGGCTGGGTGCGCATGACAGGTGGAGGCGACCTCGGACACGGTTGCGCCTTTGGTCATGGCCAGAACCAGTTCGGCAATCAGATCACCGCCATGGGCACCGCAGATATGCGCACCCAGGATTTTGCCGTTCGGGTCCGCCAAAACCTTGACCGCGCCGTCGGATTCACCTGTCGACCGCGCGCGCGAGTTGGCCATGAACGCGAATTTGCCGACTGCGTATTCGGCACCGGCTTCTTTCAGCGCCTCTTCAGTCACGCCGACCGAGGCAACCTCAGGGTCGGTGTAAACGACGCCCGGCACGGTGTTGTAGTCGACATGGCCGCCCTGCCCTGCCAACATCTCAACGCAGGCAACGCCGTCTTCCTCGGCCTTGTGGGCCAGCATCGGACCGGGGATGCAGTCCCCAATCGCATAGATCCCGGGAACCGATGCGCGGAAGCTGTTGTCCACTTGGACAAAGCCGCGCGGGTCAAGAGCTATCCCCAGTTCTTCCAGCCCCAACCCGCGCGTGACGGGGCGGCGTCCGACGGCGATCAGAACCTTGTCGGCTTCGATCACCTCTTCCTTGTCTTTGCCGACCCGGTCCAGAGTAAGCGTCAATCCGGTTTCAGACTTATCAATGGCCTTCAGCGCGCGTCCCAACTGGAACTTCAGACTGCGTTTGCTGAGTGCGCGCTGCGCCAGTTTCGCAATCTCGCCGTCGATACCGGGCAGGACACGGTCCAGATACTCAACCACTGTGACCTTGGCTCCAAGACGCGCCCAGACCTGACCCAACTCAAGCCCGATCACCCCTGCCCCGACGACAACCAGATGATCCGGCACCGTGTCCAGCGCCAAGGCACCGGTTGAGCTGAGAACATCCTGCTCATCGATCTCGATACCGTTCAGCGGTGTCGGCTCAGACCCTGTGGCGATCAGGATATTCTTGGCCTCATAGATGTCGTCGCCAACCTGCACCTGCCCGTCGGCGGGAATGCTGGCCCAGCCTTCGATCAGCTCAACGCCGTTCTTCTTGAATAGAAAACCAATGCCTTTGGTCAGATCGCCAACGATCTTGTCCTTGCGCCCCATCATCGCGGGCACGTCGATGCTGGCCCCCTCAACCGCAATGCCATGGGAGGAGAGATGTGCAAGCTCGGCATATTTGGCCGAGGAGGTCAGCAACGCTTTGGAGGGTATGCACCCCACATTCAGACAGGTCCCGCCAAGGGCACCACGCCCTTCGACACAGGCCACTTTCAAACCCAACTGAGCCGCGCGGATCGCAGCGACATATCCGCCGGGACCACCCCCGATGATGATGAGGTCATAGGTGCTCATTGGGTCTTCTTTCAGTAAATTGGATAGTTGGCGCACAGGGCGCGGACTTTTTCGCGGGTCTCGGTCTCGACAGCGGCGTTGCCTTCGGGCGTCTCACGCAGGGCATCCAGAACGTCGCCGATCAGGTGGCCGATCCGGGTGAACTCGTCCGGGCCAAACCCGCGGCTGCACCCGGCTGCCGTTCCCAAACGGATACCGCTGGTGATTGTCGGTTTTTCCGGATCGCCCGGTACGCTGTTCTTGTTGCAGGTGAAACCGGCACGTTCCAACGCGGCTTCAGCGTCTTTTCCGGTCACGCCAAGCGGCCTCAGGTCGACCAGCATCAGATGGTTTTCGGTGCCGCCTGAGACAATGTCACAGCCTCGTGCCATCATCACATTGGCCAGCGCTGCCGCGCTGTCAACGACGCGCTGCATGTAATCCTTGAATTCAGGTTTCAGCGCCTCTCCGAATGCAACGGCCTTACCGGCAATCACATGCATCAGCGGACCGCCCTGAAGACCGGGAAACACCGCCGAGTTGATCTTTTTTGCCAGCGCTTCGTCATTCGTCAGGATGATCCCGCCGCGCGGACCGCGTAGGGTTTTGTGCGTGGTCGACGTCACGACATGTGCGTGACCAACCGGTGAAGGATGCAACCCGGTCGCAACCAGACCCGAGATATGGGCCATGTCAGCCAACAGCCAGGCCCCAACCTCATCCGCGATGGCGCGGAACCGCGCGAAATCGATCTTTTGCGAATAGGCCGACGCACCCGCGATGATAAGCTTCGGCTTCTCTGCTTTGGCCAGCGCTTCGACCTGATCATAATCGATCAGCCCCGCATCGGTCAGGCCGTATTGAACCGGGTGAAACCACTTGCCCGATTGCGCGGGCTTTGCGCCATGGGTCAGGTGCCCGCCCGCATCCAGAGACATGCCCAGGATCGTGTCACCGGGGCTGAGCAGCGCCAGCTTGACAGCGCCGTTTGCCTGCGCACCGGAATGCGGTTGGACATTGGCATATTCGCACCCGAACAGCTTCTTGAGCCGCTCAATCGCCTCGACCTCGACCTCATCCACATATTCGCACCCGCCATAGTAACGACGACCGGGATAGCCTTCGGCATATTTGTTCGTCAGTACGGAACCCTGCGCGTCGATCACGGCCTGCGAGACGATGTTCTCGGATGCGATGAGCTCGATCTGCTGAGCCTGGCGCTGGCGCTCGCGATCAATCGAAGCGGCGATGATCGGGTCAGCATCCTTAAGCGATGTTGTGAACATATTTTCCTCTCTCGCGCTCGAATCTCAAGTACGAAACTTTGTTTCCTATAGGGGAATTTTGTAAAAGATGGCAATACCCATCTCAATTTTGTGAAGTTGTGTCAGGTCGTGGAAATCGTTAACCTACGGAAAACCAGGGAGGTTTCTATGGTCGATGACAGCCTGAATGACGCCGTCGGACCGGAGGAAGAGGATGACGGCGCAGCCTTGGGACGCACGATCCGAGACGCACGCCGTGCCAAAGGGTGGACGTTGGAGGAAGCCGGGCGCGCCGCGGGAATCGGTCGTTCGACGCTGTCCAAGATAGAAAACAACCAGACACGGCCAAGTTTTGAAATCGTGCGGCGATTGACTCAGGCGCTGGATATGAGCACCCCGCAATTGTTCCTGCAATCAGGTCAAACTGGGATCGCGGGTCGACGGGATTTCACCCCAAAAGGTGAAGGTGAGATGCGGGACACCCCCACCTATCTGCACGAGCTTTTGTGCCCGGAACTGACCAGCAAACGCATGCTGCCTTACATTGCGACCATCAAAGCCCGCGATGTATCCGAATTCGAGAACTGGATCAGGCACAGTGGGGAAGAGTTTCTGTATGTCATCAGCGGAGAGCTGACCTTTCTGTCCGAACACTATCGCCCCTTGCCGATGAAAGCTGGGGACTCACTGTATTACGACAGCGGCATGGGGCATGGCTGTATCTCGACCAGCGAAGAAGACGCTCGCGTTTTGTGGGTGTCCTTGGAGTAAGCCGCCCGGATCACCCCTGCGATTCAACAAGCACCTTCAGGTTCGACAAACCGCGCTCGTAGTCGCCACCGACCCAACTATCCATCATCAGGCCCATCCAGCGCGACATGGGATTGAGGCCCAGATTGGTTTCAAACCCCCAAGTGACCTGTGTCTGCCCACCTTCGGGCTGCAGGACAAACGCAGCCATTGCCGTCCCCATCGGGCCGAAATCAAGCGCCGTGCGGACGGTTTCGTTTTCAATGCTCTCAACAATCTCCTGCGATCCGGTGCCAACTTGAGGGTGGTCCGAACTCCAGTTCAGGGTGTTGCCAACTCCGGCCTCCGGACCGGAATAAGACAGTTTGGTTTCGGGATCGCGATGCAGCCACGGGGACCATTGTTCGGTCTCTTGCATGGAGTTCACGTAAGGAAAGATCGCCTCAGCCGGGGCGTCGATGGTGATTGAACGAGACACCTCGGCCTTTCCGGGCAGCAGATAAGAGACGCCCACAAGCGCCACGACAATCACAAGCAGAAAGACAAAAAGACGTTTGATAAATCTCATGGGTCCGATCCGATTCCAAAAATACTATTTGACGGGATCATATCAAAAAAATGGCCCGGAATCAGAGGTCTGATCCGAGCCATGTTCAATGTTCCTGTTGGGACAGCGTCGGAACTACGGCTGATAGGGCAGCGATGAGTGGTGCAAGACAATCCGCAGTACACCATCGGCGTCTTTCTTGTAACCAAAACTTTTGTCGACCTGCGTCACGTTCCCGTCCTTATCGGTCAGGATGACGGCGCCCATCCACATGGCTACGTCGCCTTCCACAAAACTGGCCGAAGTGACGCTATCCATCTCGCGCCAGCCTTTGATCCCAAAACCGCCGTCCAACGGGTAAGCGTCGTCATGACCAACGAAATAGGCCAGCGCACCGTGGCGTGTTGGGCGAAAGGTCTGGTCTCCTGATGCAAGTGTCGGCTTGAACAAAACCGGACCAAGATTGTAGCCATAGGCCGCATGCAGAACGGTTTCGGCAACCGGTCGTGCCGCGTCAATGCCACCTTCCTCGTAGGCTTTCGAGATTGCAATCAATCCATCGCCCCAGGCCACGCGGGCAGCAGTCAGTTCGTCAGCAGTGATCGACATAACTCGGTCCTTTTCCGTTGGTTTCGATGGTAAGTGTCAGCATGACGGTTTCATTTCAAGGGTGGCTGCGTCGATTTGCGCGCGCTTATTGCCTCACATCCGGAAACAAGCCTGAATTCACTGAAAATTCGAACCATTCTTGTGGCCTGGGGCAAGGTTTTGCAAAGGAATTCCCGACCAATATCTGGTCTACGCCGTGGGGGCGACAGAAGTAGGGTGAATGTGGTGGAAAAGATACTCACGCTTGAACATACAGAAACGGTGCGGCTGGACCCGGACAGGTTGAGCGGCCTGTACCGGCAATTGGGTGACAAGAACGCACTGGACGTTCTGTGCCGCACGGTCGAGGAACTGGCCGTGCGCCTGTCGAATTGCGAACGGTTCTGGCGGAAACGCGATTGGGACAATCTGCGCAAATGCTCGAAATCGCTGGTGGCGATTGCCGATCAGATCGGGATGACGGCGCTGGCAAGGGTTGCCGGCGATGTTACGCAATCGGTTGATGCCGGGGATGCGGTTGCCGCTGGGGCGACGCTTGGGCGGCTGATCCGCATCGGCGAACGGTCTTTGACCGCGATTTGGGATCAGCAGGACCTGTCTGTCTGACGGGGGTTGCAGGCGGATCGCGGGTGGCTAGTCTGGGCGCAAAGTCAAACAATCGAGACATCCATGCCCCTCAGCTTTGCCGAACCGACCGATCCTTTTGTCCCGCTTCATGTCATCGCCCAACCTGATCTGGACGCTTGGTTAGCGGATCAGCCCGAACATGTTGGCCGCTGGGTCGTGGCAAACGGGTTCACCGCTGCGCTGGGTCAAACGCTGTTGGTGCCCGGCGACGGTGGCGAAACCACCTGCGCGCTGGCGGGTTATGGAAGCGAGGCGAAACGTGCCCGCAAACGCTTTGCCTTGGCCACCGCAGCGGAGGCATTGCCCGAAGGCACCTATCAGATCGTATCTGGCCTTGATGCTGAGCGGGCTGAAATGGAATGCTTGGGCTGGCTGCTCACCGGCTACACATTCGACCGCTATGCTAGCCAATCCCCTTCCAAAACAAGTCTGATCGCGCCAGAGGGCGTTGATGCCGCGCGTATTGAGGCAATGGCCAATGCCGAGGCTTTGACCCGCGATCTGGTCAACACGCCCGCCTCGGATATGGGACCCGAACATCTGCAACAGGCCATTGAAACACTGGCGGAAGAATTCGGCGCATCCTGCAAGACCATCCTGGGTGATGCGCTGCTGGAACAGAACTTTCCCATGATCCACACTGTGGGGCGCGCAGCGGATCAGGCCCCGCGATTGATCGAGATGAATTGGGGATCGGCTGGCCCAAAGCTAACGCTTGTCGGCAAGGGCGTGTGCTTTGACACGGGTGGGCTGAACCTGAAGCCCGGCGCCTCGATGGGTTTGATGAAAAAGGATATGGGTGGCGCAGCCAATGTCTTGGGTCTTGCCCGGATGATCATGGCGCTGAACCTACCCCTGCAATTGCGGGTGCTGATCCCGGCGGTCGAGAACGCGGTGGCAGGCAATGCCTTCCGGCCCGGCGACATCCTGACCTCGCGCAAGGGGCTGACGGTTGAGATCAACAATACCGATGCCGAGGGGCGGCTGGTGCTGGCCGATGCGCTGGAGCTGGCGGATGAGGGCAACCCCGATCTGGTGATCTCGATGGCCACCCTGACCGGAGCAGCGCGCGTGGCATTGGGCCCCGATCTGGCCCCGTTCTACACTGATGACGATCAGACCGCAGCCGCACTGTCGGACGCCGCGCAACGCTCGGCCGATCCGGTTTGGCGGATGCCATTCCATACACCCTACGAGGCGATGATCGAACCCGGCATCGCCGACCTAGACAATGCACCTTCGGGCGGGTTTGCGGGGTCCATCACCGCCGCCCTGTTCCTGCGCCGCTTTGTCGAGAACAGCGCCTACATGCATTTCGACATCTACGCATGGCAGCCCAACAATTCCCCAGGACGCAGCAAAGGCGGTTTGGGCCAAGGCCCACGCGCTGTGCTGAACGCCCTGCCAGAGATTTTGGGCCTATGAACCGCCTGCGCGTCATCCAGCCTGTGATCGACCTGCTGCGCCAGCCAGACGGTCCACGCGATCGTCAATTGCTGTACGGCGACACGGTCGAGGTTACGGACAAAAAAGACAGTTGGAGCCGGATCACAGCGGATAAGGACAACTATCCCGGCTGGGTCCGCTCGGCCCAATTGGGTCCGGATGTTCCTCAAACGCATAAGATCACAGCCCCGGCAACTCATGCCTATGAACAGGCAAATATGAAGACGCGCGATTTGACCTCGCTGAGTTTCGGCAGCACCCTGCAGGCCCTGTCTGAAACCGAGGCGTTTGTGGAAACCGAACTGGGCTTCGTACCAGCGGTGCACACCACCCCAATCGCTGAGGTGCAAACCGATCCGGTGGCAGTGGCCGAGCTGTTTCTGGGCACGCCCTACCTATGGGGAGGCAACAGCCGGCTCGGGATGGATTGTTCGGGTCTGGTTCAGGCCGGGTTGCTGGCCTGTGGTATCCCCTGCCCAGGCGACAGCGGGGATCAGAAACAGGCTGTGGGCACTGCTCAGCCAGAGGATACAGAGCCCTTGCGCGGTGACTTGCTGTTTTGGAAAGGCCATGTGGCCTGGGTATCAGGTCCCAATATGCTGCTTCATGCGAACGCGTATCATATGGCGGTGACCTATGAGCCAATGGATCAGGCGATTTCGCGCATTCTGGCACAAGGTGACGGGCCTGTGACCGCCCATAAACGGCTCTAATCCGGAGAAACTGAGCGGATCAACTTACGCTCCAACACACGCAACACCGTGCGCAGGTCATGGCCACGCTTTAGGATGCGACCGTCCATGCCAACAACCGAATACATCCCTTGTTTCTGCCGCAAGCGCGGGTGTTTCTCGATGCGATAGATCGGATGTTCGGCTGTGCGCCGGAAGATCGAGAAGATTGCCGTATCGCGCAGGTTGGATATTCCGTAGTCGCGCCATTCTCCGGCGGCGACCATCCGACCATAGACAGACAGGATATGGGACATCTCACGCCGGTCGAATGCGACGGGCATCTGGGCCGAGTTTGCAGAGAACCGGCTGGGAGGCTGCATATTCATACTTCAAGCCTTGCCGGAAATCGCGCCCGAATCAAGCCTGATGCGCATCAACGCTGTATTTCCCTATCGCCGCCCGATCTGTCGACAGATCAGGATCACCGGCAACAAGCCAACGGCCAGAATGACCAGCGACGGCACGGCAGCCCCTTCGAGCCGTTCGTCCGAGGCCAAGCGGTAAGCCTGCACCGCCAGTGTATCAAAGTTGAACGGGCGCATGATCAGGGTCGCGGGCAACTCTTTCATCACGTCGACGAAGACGATCAGCAATGCGGTCAGCAGCGATGGGGTAAGAATGGGCAGATGGACCCGCCGCAATGTGCCCAAAGGTGTTTGGCCCAAAGACCGGGCAGCAGCATCCATATTCGCGTGAACCGTGCTCTGCCCGCCTTCATACGCGCCCAATGCTGCAGCCAAAAACCGTACCATATAGGCCGCGACCAACAGCCAGATAGACCCTGTAACCAACAAGCCGGTCGAGATATCAAAGGTCTGGCGCATCCAGGCGTCCAGTGCGTTGTCAAACGCAGCGAAGGGCACAAGCAGCCCAACCGCAATCACACCGCCGGGCACCGCATATCCCAGCCGAGCCAGATAAGCCGCGCTGGTCGAGGCGCGCCCGGGTCTGAGGCGCTGAAAGAATCCAACGCTGACCGCCGCCGCTACAGTGACCAGAGCCGCGGTGCCCGCCAGGATCAATGAGTTCTGGATGAACCCAAGGTACCGGTCCGACAGCAGGTTCTGTTCAGACTCCAATCCCATGTCGACCAGAATGAGAACCGGAAATACGAACCCAAACAGGACAGGCACTGCGCAAAGAAGAAACGCCCCAAGGGCGCGCCACCCGGTCAGATGCGCGGCGGGGTGCGCCACATGGTGTTTGCCGCTTTGATGATACTTTGCATTCCCGCGCAACGTTCGTTCAGCCACGGCCAGCATCAAGGCAAAACCCAACAAGCATAGTGCCAGCTGCGCGGCCCCAGCGCGATCACCCAGCGAAAACCAACTGGTGTAAATGCCGGTCGCAAAAGTCTGAACCCCGAAATAGGAGACGGTTCCAAAATCCGCGATGGTCTCCATGATCGCAAGCAGCACCCCGCCCGCAATCGCAGGGCGCGCCATGGGCAACGACACACGCCGAAACGCCAACCACGGATTGTTCCCCAAGGCGCGCGCCGCCAGAAACGCCGTAGCGCTTTGCTGCAGAAACGCGGCGCGGGCCAGCAGGTAGACATAAGGATAAAGTACAAGGATCAGCATTGCCGCCGCACCCTCGGTCGAGCGGATCTCGGGGAACCAATAGTCGCGCGGGCCCCATCCCGTCACGTTACGCAGGGTGGTTTGTACGATGCCTGGGTGATCCAGAACAAAGGTGTAGGCATAGGCAAGCACATAGGCCGGAAAGGCCAACGGCAGGACCAATGCGATTTCCAACAATCGGACACCGGGGAACCGAGTCATTGTCACCAGCCAGGCGGCGCCGGTTCCGATGCAGAACGTGCCGATAGCCACCAATATGACCAGAATAATCGTGGTGACTGTGTACCTGGGCAATACCGTCTCGGCCAAATGCGTTATTGCATCGGTCCCACCGGTCAGCGCAGCCAGAACAACCGCGATCATCGGCAACAGGCACGCCCCAGCCACGACGTAGGCCAGCCCGGCCAAAAGCCGGGTCCCGCGCACGCCGCGGTTTCGCGATCCGTTTTCAGAATAGTCGATCTGGGTCATTGCCCCGCTGCGTTGATGCCGAAGACTTCGCCTTTAATCGACCAAAACGCTCGGAAACACCAGTGTGCGGGCAACAAATCTGCGACACATACTGCCGCAGACCTTACTCATAAACCCGCTGGTCCTCGATCACTAAGCCGTCTTTGGGCAGGGAACCGGGCGCGACTACCTCGATCGCGCCTTTCAGCTTCAGCACTTCGGCCACGGATTTGGCATAGGCCATGTCATCGCCACCCGAGCTTTCGATCTGGACAGTCATGGTATCCATCTCTCCCTGCCGCGCGGCAATCACGCGGGCTTTGACGATCTCGTCATGCTTTTCGACCAAAGCGGCGACCTGTTCAGGGCGAACAAACATCCCCTTTATCTTGGTGGTCTGGTCGGCACGACCCATCCAGCCTTTGATCCGCAAATTGGTCCGCCCACAGGGCGAGACACCCGGCATCAGGGCTGACAGATCCCCGGTGGCAAAGCGGATCAGGGGATAATCGGGGTTCAGAGAGGTCACGACCACCTCACCCACCTCACCCATGGACACAGGAATGCCAGTTCCTGGGGTCACAATCTCGACGATCACATGCTCGTCGATGATCATCCCTTCCATCGCGGCGCTTTCATAGGCGACATTGCCCAGATCTGCTGTGGCATAGCATTGCAGGCAGGAAATCCCGCGATCCGCATAGTCCTGACGCAGTGACGGGAACAGCGCACCGCCGCCCACGGCAGCTTTGGAGAACTTGAGTTCGACCCCCATCGCATCAGCCTTGTCCAGGATGACCTTCAGGTAATCGGGGGTGCCCGCATAGGCGGTACATCCGATGTCGCGCGCGGCGGTGACCTGTAGTTCGGTCTGGCCGGTTCCGGCGGGCAGGACGGCGGCACCAACCGCGCGCGCGCCGCTTTCAAAGATCATGCCAGCCGGGGTCAGATGATAGCCAAAGCAGTTCTGAACGATATCGCCCACGCCAATGCCAACCGCATTCAGGAAGCGACCCATGCGCCACCAGTCCTGATCGGTATTGCCGGGCTCGTAGATTGGCCCCGGCGACTGGAACACGTGATGGAACTGATGCGCTGGCTTCACGGTGAACCCGCCGAATGGCGAATGAGCGGCCTGCGCGCGGGTCAGGTCTGACTTGCGTAGAACCGGCAACAGGGGCAAATCTTCGGCAGAATTGACCTTATTAGTGTCTATCTCAGCAAGATGTTCTGCAAAACCGGATGCGGATGTCACCTGCGCAAGCTGCGCCCGCAAAGCTGCGGCCTGATCCGAGGCACGCTGATCGGCAGAGCGCGTTTCGAGTGTGTCGAAATAGGTCATCGCCATATCCTCCATCAGATCACAACCACCGCTTGCGGCGACGATAGGACCGCACGTCGCGAAAGCTCTTACGGCCGTCCTCGGACATGCCGAGGTAGAACTCTTTCACGTCGGGATTTTCACGCAGCTCAGCCGCTGGGCCATCCATCACGACGCGACCGGATTCCAGAATGTAGCCATAATGCGCAAAGCGCAGCGCAACATTGGTGTTCTGCTCGGCCAGCAGGAAGGATACGCCTTCTTTCTCGTTCAAATCCTTAACGATGCCGAAAATCTCTTCGACCAGCTGCGGTGCAAGACCCATCGAGGGTTCGTCTAGCAGGATGGTCTCGGGTCGCGACATCAGAGCTCGGCCCATCGCGACCATCTGCTGTTCCCCGCCCGAGGTATAGCCGGCCTGTGACCGGCGACGCTCTTTCAAACGTGGAAAGTAGTTGTAGACAAGTTCCAGATCCTGCTGGATCGCGGCACTCCCGTCCTTGCGGGTATAGGCGCCGGTCAGCAGGTTTTCTTCGACTGTCAGGTGTTCAAAACAGTGGCGGCCTTCCATCACCTGGATAACGCCCTTTTCAACCAGATCAGCCGGATCGCTTTCATGTACGCTTTGACCGCGATACTTGATCGTGCCTTTGGTCACCTCGCCGCGTTCGGAATGCAGCAGGTTCGAAATCGCCTTCAGCGTCGTGGTTTTGCCCGCGCCATTGCCGCCCAGCAAAGCCGTAATTCCGCCCTTGGGCACAGTCAGGCTGACGCCTTTCAACACAAGGATCACATGGTTGTAGATCACCTCGATATTGTTGACCTCAAGCAGGGTTTCCGCCTGTACATCTGTGGTTTGTGCCGCATCCAGCATCAGCGCGTATCCTCATGCCTGCCCAGTAAGGGCGGTTCGTGAGGAGCGGCAAGCAACCTGCCGCTCCGTTTGTCTGGGGCGCCCAGGAATTCCCGGGGCGCGCGCTCAGTTTCTTACTCGCAGCGCTGCGAGATGTTGTTTTCAGCCGCGTATGCGCCCGAATCTTCTTCGATCAGGGCATTGATCACTTCGGCATCGGTCGGTTTGAAATCCTGAACCGAGTTCCACGTGCCTGCTGCTGCATCCCACTGAACGACGCCGACAAGGCCGGGACCACCGTGGTTTTCACAGCTGACCGAGAATTCGGGGCCGAAACCAGACATGCCCAGCGCTTCCATCTTGGCGTTGGTCATCTCCAGCGCTTCCATGCCGTCGCGCATCATCGATGCGTCGATTTCTGCAGTGCCGTGCATGTCCTGTGCGGTTTTCACCGCTTCGGCAGCCAGCATCGCAGCATAGAGACCACGGTTATACTGCACCGTGCCCAGCTGATCACCCGCGCCTGCGGCTTTGCCCGCATCGACAACATATTTCTGCAGATCGGCGTAAACAGGGTAGTCGTCGCCCAAACCGGTGAAGGTCAGCGCCTTGTAACCGGTGGCTTTGTCACCCGCAGGCTGCACGTCGAATTCCGCACCGGACCACCAGACGCCAATGAAGTTCTCCATGGGGAAGCGGATGTTGGCGGCTTCTTGCACCGCAACCTGGTTCATCACGCCCCAGCCCCACATGATCACATAGTCGGGCTTCTCACGGCGGATTTGCAGCCACTGAGACTTCTGCTCTTGCCCTGGATGATCCACCGGCAGCAGGGTCAGGTCATAGCCGTGCTTTTCGGCTAGCGTTTCCAGCGTACGGATCGGTTCCTTTCCATAGGCCGAGTTGTGATAGACCAGAGCAATTTTCTTACCACCCAGATCTCCGCCATTCTGATCCAGCAGATAGTTGATCGCGCCCGAGGCACCGTTCCAGTAGTTGGCGGGGTAGTTGAACACGTGGCTGAACACTTTACCGTTCGCGGCCGACGTCCGGCCATAACCCATCGTGTGAAGTGGGATCCCATCTGCAGTCACTTTGGGGATCAGCTGATAGGTGATACCGGTCGACAGCGGCTGATACACCAACGCGCCTTCGCCCTTAGTGGACTCATAGCATTCCACACCTTTTTCGGTGTTATAGCCGGTTTCACATTCCAGAACGCGGGCCGGAACACCGCCGATCCCACCGTCCCGCTCGTTCAGCAGGGTAAAGTAGTCAGCATAGCCATCCGCAAACGGGATACCGCCCGCCGCATAAGGTCCCGTCCGATAGCTGAGTGACGGGAACACGAGGTCGGCCATGACCGGACCTGCGGCCATCACGGCGCCCAGCGCCAGGGTTGCCAGTTTCTTGTTCATCGGGTGTCTCCTCCCTTGGTTAGTCCGATGTTGGGTTTCGGGCTTGAGCTGCCCGTCTTTTGATTGGGCCGGTCCTTTAGTGCGGGAACGGCCAGAGTCTGAGTTTTTCTTTCGCGACGCGCCACAGCTGTGCCAGCCCGTGCGGTTCGAGGATCAGGAACATGATGATCAAAGCACCAACGATCACCAGATTGAGGTGCGCCACGATATCGGTGGGCCAACCCAGCAGATCAACGCCAACCAGTTTCAGAACAACCGGCAGCAACACCAGGAATGCGGCCCCGGCAAAGGATCCGAAGATCGAGCCCAATCCGCCGATGATGACCATGAACAGCACCAGGAATGATTTCTGGATGCCAAAGACTTCGCCGACCTCGACCGCGCCAAGATAGACGGCAAAGAACAGCGCTCCGGCCACGCCTACGAAGAACGAGCTGACGGCAAAGGCGGTCAGCTTCGCCTTGAGCGGGTTCACTCCGATGATTTCAGCCGCAATGTCCATGTCGCGGATCGCCATCCATGTCCGGCCCGTAGTACCGCGCGTCAGGTTACGGGCGACAATGGCGCATACCGTCAGAAAGATTAGGCAGAACAGATAGGTCGCCCATGCGGGCGCGTTCGGCCCGGTGATGATGATGCCAAACACATCACGCTCTGGCGCATTGATCTGACCCGAAGCCGAGTAGTTGTAGAACCACGGAACCCGGTTAAACAGCCACACCAAAAAGAACTGTGCCGCCAGTGTGGCCACCGCCAGATAGAACCCTTTGATCCGCAGCGAAGGCAGGCCAAACAGCACGCCAACGATCGCCGTAATGCCACCTGCCAGCAGAACATGGATGAACATGCTGACATCGGGGAACGCCGTCATCAGCTTGTAGCAGGCATAGGCCCCCACGGCCATGAAACCCCCAGTCCCCAGGCTGACCTGTCCGCAATAGCCGACCAGAATGTTCAGCCCGATCGCGGCAATCGCATAGATCAGGAAGGGCAGCAGCAGGGCGTTTGCCCAATAGTCGTTTATGATGAACGGGATAATGCCAAATGCCACCGCTAGCACGACATAGTAGCGATACCGGTCAAACTTGATCGGGAAGGTTTGGCTGTCGGCAATGTACGAGGTTTTGAAATCCCCGGCCTCACGATAGAACATGCGTCACTTTCCCCATTGTTCCTGTGCCCGACCCCGGGCAGCAGCATCCAGTTGATTGGACCCTTTGGCATATCCGCTCGCCTCGGACGCGCGGACCAGTTTCATGTAAGCCATGATGCCGGTGACCAGCCCGGCAAAAGCCAGGATCGCCGCCACGACCAGTTGGCGATCGCTCAGATCATCCGAGGTGAGGGCGATGTACCCAAACGCCCAGAACCCGGCCCATGCGATGACGTTGATGATGGCGATCAGCTTGTGCATGGCTAAACCCTCTCAATGATCTTCTCACCGAACAGGCCCTGAGGCCGGAACACGAGGAAGATCAAAGCCAGCACATAGGCAAACCAGTTCTCGGTCGCACCGCCGACTAAGGGGCCAATGGCGAATTCAAACAGCTTCTCGCCCACCCCGATGATCAGCCCGCCGACGATAGCACCGGGGATCGAGGTGAAGCCACCCAGCATCAACACCGGCAGAGCCTTGAGCGCGATCAGCGACAGAGAGAACTGCACGCCGGACTTGGTGCCCCACATGATACCCGCGACCAGAGCGACGAAACCGGCGACCGACCAAACCATGATCCAAATGAAGTTCAGCGAAATGCCTACCGACAATGCCGCCTGATGATCATCCGCCACCGCGCGCATCGCCCGGCCCTGTTTGGTGTACTGGCTGAAGGCGACCAAAGCCGCCACCAGAAGCGCCGCAATGATCGTCGCCACGATGTCCAGATTGTCGATGAAGAAACCATAATCGAAGATGTTAAAGGTCGTCTCATCAATCCAAAGGTTGATGCCCTGCGGCAGACCTACATCAAGCGTCTTGATCTCGGAGCCCCACATCAGGTCGGCCACACCCTCAAGGAAATAGGCCAGACCAATGGTAGCCATGAACAGAATGATCGGCTCCTGCCCGACCAGATGGCGCATGACGAAGCGCTGCACCGCCCAGGCCAGCAACACCATCACCGCCATGGTCAAAAGGATCGCCAAAAGCGCAGGGACGTTCCAGCCAAAGTAGTGGATATGTGTCCCGAAAATCGCATTGATCAGATGGGCAAACGGCACTTGCCCCTTCATGATCCCCACCAGCGTCATCGCCGCAAAAAGCGCCATAACCCCTTGGGCATAATTAAAAATCCCCGAGGCCTTGTAGATCAGCACAAAGCCCAGCGCGACCAGCGCATAAAGCACCCCGGCCATCAGACCGTTGAGGATGACCTCCATCGCAAATACGAGTTGTTCAGGCATAGACGCCTCCCCAATTTACCACCTCGATGTCAGTCATGGCTGACCCCAAGATAGGCGTCGATGACCTCTTGGTTGTTGCGCACCTCGTCGGGTGTGCCGTCGCCAATTTTCTTGCCATAATCCATCACGACGACCCGGTCGCTCAGGTCCATCACCACGCCCATGTCGTGTTCGATCAGGGCAATCGTGGTGCCGAATTCATCATTCACGTCGAGGATAAAGCGGCTCATGTCCTCTTTCTCTTCAACGTTCATGCCCGCCATGGGTTCATCCAGCAGCAGCAGCTTCGGCTCCGCCGCCAGAGCACGCGCAAGCTCCACCCGCTTTTTCAACCCGTAGGGCAGGCGTGACACAGGCGTCTTGCGGATGTGCTGGATTTCGAGGAAGTCAATGATCCGTTCAACCGCCTCACGATTCTCGGTCTCTTCGGCTTCGGCCTTCCCCTTCCACCACGCCTGTTGAAGGATGTTGGTCTTCATAAAGCTCAGACGCCCGGTCATGACGTTGTCCAGAACGCTCATGCCTTCGAACAAGGCGATGTTCTGGAAGGTCCGCGCGATCCCCTGCTGCGCCACTTCAAAGGGCCGCATCTGTGGGCGCTTGGCTCCGTGGAACCAAACCTCACCCTCCTGCGGGACATAAAACCCCGAGATCACATTCAGCATAGAGGACTTACCCGCGCCGTTTGGCCCGATAATGGCGCGAATTTCGCCCTCTCGAATATCGAACGAGATATCCTTGATCGCCACCACACCGCCGAAACGCAGGGTGATGTTCTTCATCTCCATCACCACACCGCCGATCTTGCGGCCGTCTTCGGTGACATATCCTTCGGAATGATCCAGCATCAGCCTCTCCCAGACTTACGCAAAATTGGGACGGCGGGCGGGGCGATGACCGCAGGTCGAGCGGCGCTCGAACGGCCCATCATTCCGCCGCGACCTTGTGTTGCGCGACCGACACAACCGGCGCATCAACGATCTCAAGCGTTGCAGAAATCGACCCCTTGCGCCCATCCTCATAGGTCACTTCGGTTTTCGTCGAAACGCTGGAAGACCCATCATAAAGCGCGGCGATAATGTCGTGGAATTTGTCCTCGACAAAGCCACGCCGCACCTTGCGGGTCCGGGTCATCTCGCCATCATCGGCATCCAGTTCCTTGTGCAAAACCACAAAGCGATGCACCTGACAGCCCGACAACATCTCATCCGCCGCGACCGACTTGTTCACCTCTTCCACGTGGGATTTGATCGTCTCTAACACACGCGGATGGCCTGCCAACTCCTGATAGGACGCATATGCCACGTTGTTCCGTTCAGCCCAGTTCCCGACCGCCGTCAGGTCGATATTGATGAAGGCCACGCAACGATCCTTGCCATTGCCGAACAGCACGACCTCAAGAATGTCAGGATAGAATTTCAGCTTGTTCTCGACGTATTTCGGCGCAAACATCGACCCGTCAGCCATTTTGCCCACATCCTTGGCGCGGTCGATGATCCGCAGATGACCTGAGTTCTCCTCGATGAACCCAGCATCCCCGGTCGCAACCCAACCCTCAGCATCCTTGGTCGAGGCCGTCGAATCCGGGTTGTTGTAGTATTCGACAAACACACCTGGCGAGCGGTAGTGGATCTCGCCACTTTCGTCGATTTTCAACTCGACCGCAGGAGCCGGAACGCCGACCGTATCTGCCCGCACCTCGCCATCCGGCTGTTGGGTGATAAAGACGGTTGCTTCGGTCTGACCATAGAGTTGCTTCAGGTTGATGCCCAAAGAGCGATAGAAATCAAAGATTTCCGGCCCGATGGCCTCACCAGCAGTATAGCCAACACGAAACCGGCCATAGCCAAGCGTATCCTTCAACGGACCATAAACCAGCATATTGCCCAGCGCATATCTCAGCTTGTCGCCAAATCCCACCGGCTTGCCGTCCAGCAACAGGCCACCGACTTTCTTGGCATGCGCCATGAAGTAATGGAACATGCGCTGCTTCAGCTTGCCCGCATCCTCCATCCGGATCATCACGTTGGTCAGCTGGGTTTCGAACACGCGCGGCGGAGCAAAGAAATAGGTCGGCCCGATCTCGCGCAGGTCCGTCATCATCGTATCAGCGCTTTCGGGGCAGTTCACGCAGAAGCCACACCAATAGGCCTGACCGATCGAGAAGATGAAATCGCCCACCCAGGCCATGGGCAGATAAGAGAGAATATCCTCATCTCGAGTCAGATGATCGAATTCAGCCGAGTTCTTTGCGCTTTCAATGACATTCCGGTTCGACAGCACCACGCCTTTGGGCTTACCCGTCGTACCCGAGGTATAAAGCATCACGCAGGTATCGTCATAGGTGATCGCTGCGATGCGCTTGTCCAACTCGGTATCGAACCGCGCATGCCCAGCGCTACCTTCGGCCATAATGTCCTCAAGCGCGTTCATCTGGGAGTGGTCATACTTCCGCATCCCGCGCTTATCGGTATAGAGGATGTGTTTGACCTGATGCAGGTTTTCCTGAATCTCGACGACCTTGTCGACCTGCTCCTGATCGCCACAGACGACATATTTCGCGCCGCAGTGTTCTAGCACATAGGCCATCTCTTCAGCGACCGAGTCCTGATACAGAGGCACCGGAACCGCGCCCACCATCTGCGCGGCCACCATTGACCAGTAATGCGCCGGGCGGTTGCGGCCTATGACAGCAATGTGGTCGCCTTTTTCAACGCCCAACTCCAGAAAACCCAGCGCGATGGCGCGGATTTCCTTGGCCGCTTCTGCCCAGGTCCAGCATTGCCAGATCCCGAATTCCTTTTCCCGATAGGCCGGGGCATCCCCGAACTGGGTCGCATTGCGGTGTAACAGCGCCGGAAGGGACTGCATCCCTTCAGCGCCCGACTGCGTCTGAGCCAATCTTTCTCTCCTCCCCATCCGACCCCTCCCCGGGCCGGAACCGACAGGCCGGGACCACGCCCCGAATGCCGATGCCCCGATAAGGGACGCACGAAAGATCGACGTCAAGTTTTGCCTGATGTTTTCTCAATTCTTACGAATTGTAACAGGAGGGCATCGCAAACCGCCCTCGTCCTAAAACCCATTCTTTTCAAGACGTGTCGGCGATGCTATTGGGGCTGACACACAGTCTGGCGATGGCGTCGCCGGATACCACTCGTGTTCACCCCACATCCTGTACGCCGGGACTTTCAATCACGGGATTGAGGGCCCTGCCCCGATCTCCGCCACAGCAGGAGGCACTCATGGCCTGGTCGCCAGACAAAACCGAAGTCAAAAGCTGGAACGAATGGGACACCCTGCGCCACGTCATCGTGGGCCGCGCAGATGATTGCCACATTCCGCCCGAAGAACCCGCGCTGGACGCAAAGGTACCGGAAGACAGCGACATGCGCGGCCAGTGGGGCCGGCGCCCGCAGGAAACGATCGACCGGGCCAATGAGCTGCTCGACACTTTCGCCGATCAGCTGCGTAAACGTGGCATCCGCGTGGATCGCCCCACGTCCATCGACCATTCGCGACCCGCCACCACACCGGATTTTCACACCGACAGTCAGTTTGGCTGCATGCCACCGCGCGATGTGCTGTTGACCGTCGGGCATGAAATCCTCGAAGCAACGATGTCCTATCGCTGCCGCTGGTTCGAATACCTGAACTATCGCCCCCTGATGCAACAGTATTGGGATGAAGACCCCAATTTCCGGCACGAGGCCGCGCCCAAGCCGCGCCTGACCGATGCGGACTACCATCCCGATTATCTGAGCGACAAGATCGGCGTCGAAAAGCGCCTGCAATGGGCGGCTGAGAAGTTCTTTGTCACCACCGAGGAAGAGCCGCTGTTTGATGCCGCCGACGTACTGCGTTTTGGCCGCGATCTTGTGGTGCAGCACGGGTTTACAACGAACCTCAAGGGCATCGAATGGCTACGCCGTCACTTCCCCGATCACCGCGTCCACACGGTGAACTTCCCCGGCGATCCCTATCCGATCCATATCGACGCGACGTTCACGCCGCTGCGCCCCGGCCTGATCCTGAACAACCCGCAGCGCCGCCTGCCCGAAGACCAGCGCGGCATGTTCGTGAAAAACGGGTGGGAGATCGTGGACGCCGCCCAACCGGCCCACAACACGCCGCCGCCGCTCTGCTATTCCTCGACCTGGCTATCGATGAACGTGCTGGTGCTGGACCCGAAAACCGTCTGTGTCGAGAAGTCCGAGGTCTATCAGGCCGAGCAGATGGACAAGCTGGGCATGGAAGTGGTCGAAGTCGAGCTGCGCGACGCCTACGCCTTTGGCGGCGGTCTGCATTGCTGTACCGCGGATGTGTATCGGGACGGGGAGTGCGAGGATTACTTTCCGAATATGTAGGGTGTTCGGTTTGAAAACAGGGTGCCCGGTTATGCTCGGGCATCAGCATCCTGTCTCAAAAGACGATGCTGCGCTGGTACTCTGAGAGTGTTCGCTTCGAGCCCCAATGTCTGAATTGCCTCCGCTTTGGTAACGCTCAGCGATGCCGCCCCACTTCCGTACGAGCAGATGCAATGCTAGCGTCACTGCCAGTAATTGGGGGGATCACTTTATGGGAATGGAATACGACGACGCCGCAGCGGAGCGATTAGAGGCGGTGTACCTTGGGCCGGACGTAGTTTCTCAAAGAGTAGACACCCTTCAAAGGATTTCGGTTCAAAAGGGCGAGCGGGTCCTGGATATTGGAAGCGGCCCCGGCTTTCTCGCGGCTCAAATTGCGGATCAAACAGGACCCGATGGTGAAGTTGTAGGCATCGACATTTCGGAACAGATGGTAGACCGCGCAACGAAACGAATTGAGCATGACTGGCTAAGCTATCGTTGCGCCGATGCGACCGAACTCCCATTTAAAGACAGCTATTTCGATGTGGTCGTTAGCACCCAGGTTGCTGAATATGTGCCTGATGTAGCGAAGTTTTGCAGCGAGGTTTTTCGTGTTCTCAAACCCGGCGGACGTGCTCTGATCCTTGCCACAGACTGGGAAGGTGTCTGTTGGCACAGTGAGTATCCGGATCGAATGGACAAGGTGCTCAAGGCTTTTGCACCGCATTGCGCGGACAGCAAACTTCCGCGAACGCTTGGCGCGCACCTTCGAAACACGGGTTTGATCGTCAATGAGGTGAGCTATTTCTCCATCATAAATACGGACAGGTATGATGGTTGCTATGGCGAAATGATTGTGCCCTTCATTGTGGCCTACGTGAACGGGCAAAAAACTGTTCCAGATGATGAGCTGCAGGCCTGGGCAGAGGAGCAGGCCTCACTTAATGCAAGAGGAGAACACTTCTTCTCGACTGGCCGGTTTAGTTTCTCTGTCAGGAAAACTTCCGAAACCTGAAGCGGCCGTTGGCGCAGCCGCAGCGAAAGCCCGCTCCGTCCCGCGGACCGGACAAATGAACACAGCGTTGATACCAACCCACAATTACAACCATTCCCGCAAAATCGGGATCAGTGGTACATCCGCCGCAGGCATCGGATAAGTCCGCAGATCGTTCGCGCGCACCCATTTCAAAGCCTGACCCTCCTTAGACTGCGGAATCCCCTCCCATTTGCGGCACGCAAACAGAGGCATCAGCAGATGGAAATCGTCATAGCTGTGGCTGGCGAAGGTCAGCGGCGCGAGGCAGGAGGCCCAGGTGTTGATGCCCAGCTCCTCTTCCAACTCACGGATCAGCGCGGCCTCGGGGGTTTCGCCAAGTTCGATTTTGCCGCCGGGGAATTCCCACAGACCGGCCATGGATTTGCCCGCGGGGCGTTGGGCCAGCAGGACGCGGCCTTCAATGTCGATCAGGGCGACAGCGGATACCAGAACCGTTTTCACGAGCGATAATCCGCGTTGATCTCGATATAGCCATGGGTCAGGTCGCAGGTCCAAACGGTGGATTGCCCCTCGCCCAAGCCCAGATCGACAGCGATCACAAGGTCCTGACCTTTCATATAAGCGGCGGCGTCTTCCTCGCGATATTCGGGACTAACCCAGCCTTTTTCGGCCACCAGGATATCTCCGAACGAGATACTCAGGCGGTCGCGGTCGGCAGCGGCACCGGATTTGCCGATGGCCATGACCACGCGACCCCAGTTTGGGTCCTCACCCGCAATGGCAGTTTTGACAAGCGGGGAATTGGCGATGGCTAGCCCGTGGGTCTTGGCGTCGGCATCGTTGGCCGCGCCGGTCACGCGGATCTCCACGAATTTCGTGGCCCCTTCGCCGTCGCGCACCACTTGCTGCGCGAGGTCCAGCATCACCGCTTCAAGCGCTTGGGCAAATGCTTCGTTTCCAGTGGCATCAACGCCCGAGGCACCCGTAGCGCATAACAGCAGGCTATCCGAGGTCGAGGTATCGCTGTCCACAGTAATGCAGTTGAACGTCCGGTCCGTCTGCGCGCCCAGCATCGCTTGCAGCACGGATTGGTCCACCTGCGCATCGGTGAAGATGTAGACCAGCATCGTCGCCATATCCGGCGCGATCATGCCCGATCCCTTGGCGACCCCTGCAATAGAGACTGTTTTGCCATCAATTTCGACCTGCGCACTCGCCCCCTTCGGGAAGGTATCGGTGGTCATGATCGCACGCGCCGCATCTTCGATTGCGTGGCGGCTGAGGCCTGATTTCAACGCCTCAAGCTGCACAACGATCTTGTCATGCGGCAGCGGCTCACCAATCACGCCAGTGGAGGAGGTAAAGACGCGCTCAACTGATACTCCGGTCGCTTTGGACACGGCCTGCGTGACTTCGGCCACCGAGGTCTGGCCGTAGTGACCAGTGAAGGCATTGGCGTTGCCCGAATTCACCAAGATCGCCGCCGGGCCATCGCTGGGCCCGCCGATCTTGTCCTGACAATCCAGCACAGGCGCGGCGCGGGTGGCGGATAGGGTGAAAACCCCGGCGACCGAGGTGCCGGGGTCCAGAACAGCCAGCATGACGTCCGTCCGACCCTGATACCGCACCCCGGCTTCAACGGTGGCGAACCGCACACCGTCGATTGCGGGCAGGTCAGGGAATCCGGCGGGGGCCAGCGGCGAAACCTTGGTGATCGTGGCCACGCAGATTACTCCTGAATCAGGTCCAGCTGGCGGATGATCTCGGGGCCTGCCCCTTCCAACGGCGAGCGTTCGATCTGCGCCTGCTGGGTCAGTTCATCGATACGCGCCTGAATCGCGTCCTGCTGAAGGGTCTGAGTAAGCTCATCGCGAACCGCCTCCAGTGCGGGGGCTTCGGATTTGCGTTTGTCGTTCAGGATCACCAGATGCCAGCCGAACTGGGTTTGAACGGGGTCCGAGATCTGGCCCTTTTCCAGACCAACGACAGCGTTTTCGAATTCTGGCACCATCTGACCCTTGCCGAACCAACCCAGCGATCCGCCATTGGGACCGGACGGACCGGTGGAATGCTCGCGCGCCATCTCCGCAAAATCTGCGCCATCATCCAACTGTGCTTTGATCACCTTGGCCTCGTCTTCGCTTTCAACCAGAATGTGGCTGGCGTCGAACTCGTCTTCACCTTCGAACTCGGTATATTGCGCGTCATAGGCGGCCTGAATGGCTTCATCCGTTACAACCGAGTCGGTCAGGGCACCTACCGTCTGCACCGCCAGCAAGGACCGCTTTTCGTTGTCCAGAGTCAGCGCGTTCTGCGACGTCAGCTCTTGTTGCTGTTGGCCCAGCAACTGTTGCTGAATCAGCTGTTCCAGCACGAAGTCAAACAGAACGTCGTCTTCGATCTGCGTGTATTGTGGCGGCAGCACTGCGACAGTGGCGATGATGTGACCCAATGTGATCTCATCGCCATTAACCCGCGCCATTACAGTGCTGGCGTCAGACTTGGTTTCGGCGGCCAACGGCAGCGCCATCACGGCAGTCAAAGCCAGCGATGGCAGAAAAGTGAGGCCTTTGGGCATGGAATCATCCTATTTCTTTGCCGCGACAGGGCGCGGCGTTGACACTTCAGAACCTGCCGCTTACATCGCTTTGAAGCCTTGGACAGGGCCGCCTTTCACCCCCCGTATCTATGGGTTGCGCGCAAGGTGGGCAAGCCTGTCGCAACCAAGACAAGAACAGATCCGCTGGAGTGAACATGCTGGGATTCGGAACGCTCGCCAAAAAGGTCTTCGGAACGCCGAACGACCGCAAGATCAAGGCGACCCGCCCGCTGGTCGAAAAGATCAATGCGCTGGAGCCCGAGTTCGAACAACTCTCTGACGATGGTCTGAAGGAAAAGACTGAGGAATTGCGCAAACGCGCGCTCGAGGGCGAAAGCCTGGATGCGCTGCTGCCCGAAGCCTTTGCCAATGTTCGTGAAGGGGCGCGGCGCGCGCTGGGTCTGCGTGCCTTTGACGTGCAGTTGATGGGCGGCGCCTTCCTGCATCAGGGCAATATCTCGGAAATGAAAACGGGTGAGGGCAAGACGCTTGTCGCCACCTTCCCCGCCTATCTAAACGCGTTGACCGGTAAGGGTGTGCATGTCGTTACCGTGAACGAATACCTGGCCAAGCGGGATGCGGAATGGATGGGCAAGGTGTTTGCCGCCCTCGGCATGACGACCGGTGTGATCTGGTCAGGCCAGCCCGATGCGGACAAGAAAGCCGCCTATGCCTGCGATGTGACCTACGCCACCAATAACGAACTGGGTTTCGACTATCTGCGCGACAACATGAAGGCCGATCTGGGTGAGATTTATCAAAAGCACCACAATTTCGCGATTGTGGATGAAGTCGATTCGATCCTGATTGATGAGGCGCGGACACCGCTGATCATCTCGGGGCCGTCGCAGGATCGCTCGGACCTTTATACCGCGATTGACGCCCTGATCCCGTCGTTGAGCGATGAGCATTTCACGCTGGACGAAAAGTCCCGCAACGTGACCTTCACCGATGAAGGTAACGAATTCCTGGAACAGCAACTGATCGAGGCAGGTCTGATCCCCGAAGGGCATTCCCTGTATGATCCTGAAAGCACGACAGTGGTGCACCACGTGAACCAGGGCCTGCGCGCGCATAAGCTGTTCCAGCGCGACAAGGATTACATCGTCCGCGATGGCAATGTCGTTCTGATCGACGAATTCACCGGCCGGATGATGCCGGGTCGCCGCCTGTCAGAAGGTCTGCACCAGGCCATCGAAGCCAAGGAAGGTGCACCGATCCAGCCCGAAAACGTGACGCTGGCCAGTGTGACCTTCCAGAACTACTTTCGCCTGTATGGCAAGCTGGGCGGCATGACCGGTACAGCGCTGACCGAAGCTGAGGAATTCGCTGAAATCTACGGTTTGGGCGTGGTCGAAGTGCCGACCAACAAGCCAATTGCACGTCTGGATGAAGACGATCAGGTCTATCGCACCGCAATGGAGAAATACGGCGCGATCATCAAAGAAGCGAAAGAGGCCAGCGCAAAAGGCCAACCAGTTCTGATTGGCACCACTTCGATTGAGAAATCCGAAGTTCTTAGCCAGATGCTGAGTAAGGAAAAGATCGAACACAACGTTCTGAACGCCCGCCAGCACGAGCAAGAAGCGCAGATCGTGGCAGATGCGGGTCGCTATGGGGCGGTGACCATCGCCACCAACATGGCCGGTCGCGGCACCGACATTCAGCTGGGCGGCAATGTGGAAATGAAGGTTCTGCAGGCACTGGCCGAGAACCCCGAAGCCGACCCGGCCGAATTGCGAACGGCAGAAGAGGCCAAGCACGCAGAAGAAAAACAAAAGGTTCTGGATGCTGGCGGTCTGTATGTTATGGCGTCCGAGCGCCACGAAAGCCGCCGCATCGACAACCAGCTGCGTGGTCGTTCAGGCCGTCAGGGTGACCCGGGCCGCACCGTGTTCTACCTCAGCCTCGAAGACGATCTGATGCGCATCTTCGGCTCAGAACGGCTGGACAAGGTGCTGACCACATTGGGCATGAAAGAAGGCGAAGCCATCATTCACCCCTGGGTCAACAAATCTCTGGAGCGCGCGCAATCCAAAGTCGAAGGCCGCAACTTTGACATGCGCAAAAACGTTCTGAAATTCGACGATGTGATGAACGACCAGCGGAAGGTGGTCTTTAGCCAACGGCGCGAGATCATGTCGGCAGACGACCTGTCCGAGATCGTCTCGGATATGCGCGAGCAGGTGATCGACGATCTGATCGACGAATACATGCCGCCGAAATCCTATGCGGATCAGTGGGATACTGAAGGTCTACATGAGGCAATCAAAGACAAGCTGACCATCGACGCACCAGTTCAGGACTGGGCCGCCGAAGAAGGCGTTGATGACGAGCAGGTGCGTGAACGCCTGATCAAGTCCGCCGACGAGATGATGGCGCAGAAGGCCGTTGCCTTTGGCCCCGAAAACATGCGCAACATCGAAAAGCAGGTGCTACTGCAAACCATCGACAGCAAGTGGCGCGAGCATCTGCTGACGCTGGAACATCTGCGCTCGGTCGTTGGGTTCCGGGGCTACGCACAGCGCGATCCGCTGAACGAATACAAAACCGAAAGTTTCCAACTGTTCGAAGGCATGTTGGACAGCCTGCGCGAAACCGTGACACAGCAGCTGTCACGCGTTCGTCCACTGACCGAGGAAGAGCAGAAAGAGATGCTGGCGCAGATGGCGGCACAGCAGGCTCAGACGCAAGCTGCGGTGGATCAGGCAACCGATCGGGCCGAGGCCAAAGCCGAAGCTGCCGCGTCAGGTGACGCGCTGCCGGGATTTGACGAAACCGATCCGTCGACCTGGGGTAACCCGTCGCGAAACGACCCTTGCCCCTGCGGATCTGGCAAGAAGTTCAAACATTGCCATGGCAGGTTAACCTAACGTCATCGACATCCTGATCACAATGAGTCCGTTTCGAGGACACAAATAAGCCTCGATTCAGGATCAGTGTGCGACTCGCTCCTTCAACTGGGGAGGGTGTCTTGTTTGTTGTAAGAAACTACGTGACCATGTGCGGCACAATCGCCTGTGCCCTGGGCATTGGTTACTTGATGCAATATGGAACAGCTGCGCAACCAAGCGATGCGCAGAACCAAATTGCTGCGGCTACGCAAACAAATCAAACGTCGGTTCTGGCAGGGTTGGATAGCATCGTGCTGACCTCAGCCTCAGCAACCGCATCTGGCGCTGACGACGCTGTTGTTGCGCCCAAAACCACCCGTGTCGAACCCCGACAGAAGCCCACACAGAAATCCTGTAACCTAAGCGCCCGCGCTGTTGCCGTGCCCGGCGCGCAGGCCCGCCTGACCATCAAATCTCCGTGTCGCGGCAATGAGCGGATCAACATTCACCACAGCGGCCTGACCCTGACGCAAGTCACCGATCAGAACGGCACGCTCAGGGTAACCATCCCGGCGCTGTCTGAATATGCGATCTTTCTGATCTCATTCCCGGATCAAACTGGGACCGTCGCCACGACCCATGTCCCTGATCTGAAAGACTATGATCGTGTGGCACTGCAGTGGAAGGGCGACAAAGCGTTGCAAATTCACGCACTGGAATTCGGCGCCAGCTATGGTGGCGATGGTCACGTCTGGTCGAACAGCGCCACAGCAGGCGCTGGCAGTGTTGTCAGCCTAGGCCATTCAGGACTGACAGACGCCCAAAATATCGAAGTATATTCGTTCCCGGCGGGCCAGTCCCAGCAAACGGGAACCATCGACCTGACCGTCGAAGCGGAAGTGACCGAAAACAATTGCGGTCACACCTTGAACGTTCAGTCCATCGAGCTGCGGGCCAACACAGGCCTACGGTCACGTGATCTGAGCGTGGCCGTACCGGACTGCTCGCAATTGGGCGAGTTTCTGGTGTTGAATAATCTGCTCCAAGACCTGACAATCGCGGCAAAGTAACCCGCAGACAGGCTCGACTCTCTGATGACATTTTTCCGTGTGGCAGTGGCCGCGCTGATCTCAGCAACACTTGGAACAAGTGCTGTGGCGCAGGACATCACCCTCACTTCGCATGACGGCCAGGTCGAGATCACGGGCGACCTGCTGGGTTTTGATGGCGAATTCTACCGCGTCGACACACAATTCGGAGAGCTGACAGTCGACGGCTCGGGCGTCACCTGTGATGGCCCCGCCTGCCCGAATCTGACGGATTTCGTGGCCGAGGTCTGGTTTTCGGGCTCGTCGGTCATGGCCGAAACCGTTTTGCCCGCTCTGATCATTGGTTTCGCGCGGCAAGAGGGGCTGACCGCAACGCCGAAACGGGTGGATGAACGCAGCTTTGCCTATGAACTGTTTCAGTCGGGGCGAACGGCGCCACTTGCGCGATTGTTCTTTCGCGTCGGAAACACGGATCAGGGATTTTCCGATCTGATCGCAAATGATGCCGACATCGTCATGGCCCTGCGTGAAATCCGCGAGGCTGAGCAGACGGCAGCGGCAGAGGCTGGGTTGGGCGATCTGACCCGCCCCCGCCGGTCGCGGGTGATTGCCCTGGACGCCATGGTCCCGGTTGTTGCCCCGGACAATATCACCGGTCAAATCTCGCCCGCCGATCTGGCACGTGTTCTGTCCGGTGAGGTCACAAACTGGGTGGATCTGGGTGGACCTGATGCGCCTATCGCGCTGCATATGCCAGATGCGGGGTCGGGTTTGGCCCAAGCTGTCGAGGATCAGCTGTTGGCCCCGGCAGATGTGGAGCTGTCTTCTGATGCCATACGCCACGGGCGCAACGGCGATCTGGTACAGGCCGTGGCGAAGGATTCTTTTGCCATCGGGATCGCCAGCCATGCCTCGGCCGATATCACGCGCGCCCTGCCCATGACCGGCGGGTGCGGGCATGCCCTCGCCGCATCACGTGATGCCATCAAGACCGAAGACTATCCGCTGACGCTGCCGATGTTCCTCTACCTGCCGGAACGCCGCCTGCCCCGGATCGCGCGGCAACTGCTGGCCTATAGCTTGGGCGCTGATGCCCAATTGGCCATCCGGCAGGCCGGATATGTCGATCAGACACCGGAAAGAACGCGAATTGGTTTGCAGGGCGACCGCCTGTCAAACGCCATTGTATCCGGCGGGGCCGAGGTTGGGCTGGAAGAGGTTCAGCGCATGGTCGATACACTACGTCCGATGGCGCGTTTGTCGCTGTCGGTTCGGTTCGAGCCCGGATCGTCCAGACCCGACGCCCAATCACGCTCGAACATTCAATATCTCGCGCAGGCGCTTGAGACCGGAACGCTGAACGCCCGCAAACTGCTGTTTGTCGGGTTCAGTGACGGGGATGGGCCTGCCAGCACCAATGCCCGCATCGCCCTGCGCCGTGCGCAAACCGTTCGGAACTCGGTTCTCGGGGCTGTTGAGACCGAGATACCTGACAGTATCGAGATCGCCGTCGACGGGTTCGGTGAGGCGATGCCCATGGCCTGCGACGACACCGAATGGGGCCGCAAAGTCAACCGCCGCGTTGAAATCTGGGTCGAATGACCCGCTAGAGGTATCCTTCGGACCGAAAACTCAGCTCGGTCGATTTGCCAATGATCAGATGGTCATGCAGGGTCAGACCCAGCGCGGTGCAGGCATCTTGAATGCGGTTGGTCATATCGATATCGGATTTCGACGGCGTCGGGTCGCCCGACGGGTGGTTATGCACCAGGATCAGGGCCGAAGCATTCAGCTCCAGTGCGCGCTTCGCCACCTCGCGCGGATAGACCGGTACGTGATCAACGGTGCCCTTGGCCTGCTCTTCATCCGCGATCAGTACGTTCTTGCGGTCCAGATAGAACACGCGGAACTGCTCGGTCTCACGATGGGCCATGGTGGTATGGCAATAGTCCAGCAGCGCATCCCAGCCTGAGATCACATGCCGCTGCATCACACGCGCACGGGCCATACGATGGGCGCAGGCCTCAAGGATTTTCAGATCCGTGATCACCGTATCCCCTACGCCCTTAATCTGCCGCAGCCGTTCTTCGGGCGCAGTCAGAACGCGGTTGAAATCGCCAAACGTATCCATCAGCGCGCGGGCCAGCGGCTTCACGTCTTGCCGCGGGATGGATCGAAACAGGACCAGTTCCAGTAGTTCATAATCCGGCATCGCAGCAGAGCCACCCGCCATGAACCGTTCGCGCAGCCGCTTGCGATGGTCTTTGATGTAGGAGGGTAACCGACCCGTCGGCAGCGGCTGCGCTGGCGCTTCGTCCGTATCGAAGAGCATGGGGGCTTCGGCAAAGGCGTCCTGTGTCATGATCTGACACTGGCGCAGAATCGGTTTCTGAATGGTTAACGCATCTCACCCGCCATACGCGCCGTGGCGCGTCGGACGACCATGTGCAGAACAATCGAGAACACGCCCAGCGTCAGCATTGCGGCAAACATCAGATCGGTTTTGGCGCGACCATTGGCCAGCAGCATCAGATAGCCCAAACCTTGTGACGACCCGACCCATTCGCCGATCACCGCCCCAATCGGCGCATAGACCGCCGCCAACCGCATCCCCGAGGCCAGCGAAGGAAAGGCCGCCGGGATTCGAATATACCAGAGTACAGATCGTCTGCTAGCCTGCATGGTCCGCGCAAGGTCCAGATAACCGGACGGGGTGCGCATTAACCCGTCAAAGAAAGACGAGGTGATCGGGAAATAGATGATGAGCACCGCCATCGCGACCTTAGACCAAAGGCCATAACCCAGCCACAGCGTAAGCAGCGGCGCCAGCGCAAAGACCGGCAGAGCCTGCGTGAACACCAGCATCGGCTGCACCAGCACCCGTGCGGCCCGCGAATTGGCCAGTTGCAGCGCGGTGACGACGCCTAGAACGGTACCCACCGCCAGGCCGATCACGACCTCAACCGCTGTGATCCAGGTATGTTCCGCAATCAACCATCGGTTCTGCCACCAGGTCTCGGCCACGACCGCAGGTCCGGGCAGGATGAATTTCGGCAGGCCGGTGATCGAGACAATGGCCTGCCAGATGGCTACGGCAAACACCGTCGCAGCTAGGGCAGAGAGGTATTTCATGACGCCTCTCTCAACAGTTTGAGCAGTGCGCCCTGGGTTTCCAGCGTCTCAAGGTCGTCCACATGGCGCGGTGCCGGGGCCTTGGGCGGAGCGCAGGGTGTCAGGCCATCCTGTGTCATGACGGTGATCGATTGGCCCAGACGTGCGGCCTCAGCCGGATCATGGGTAACCAGCAGAACGGTTCGCCCCTGCAACACCTCAGCGGCCAAATCCTGCATATCCGCACGGGTGCGGGCGTCGAGGGCCGAAAACGGCTCATCCAGCAGGACAATGGGGCGATCTTCCATCAACGTGCGGGCCAAAGCCACGCGCTGGCGTTGGCCGCCCGACAGTTCCGACGGTTTCTTGGTCATGTGATCTTGCAAGCGCATCCGTTCGATCAGACGGTCACGACGGTCCAGATTGGGCTTTTCGCCCCGCAACCGCGCGCCAAGCGAGACGTTTTGTGCCACATTCGCCCAAGGCAGCAGCAAATCGTCCTGCGCCATATAGGCGACACGATCCGGCACCGGCTGTCCGTCACCAGCAGTGATCTGGCCCGTGAAGACTGCCCCGGTCTCCAGCCCTGCAATCAGCCGCAGGACCGTGGTTTTACCAACGCCCGATCCGCCCAGCAGACACGTCCACGCCCCGGCCTCAAGGGTCAGGGTCAACGGCACAAACAAAGACGTGCCGTCGATGGTGGCTGTGCCGCTGATGGTCAGATCGGGCGCTGGCGTCATGGGGTCAGACCCATTTGCCAGAAATTGACTTCCAGCTGCGTTGCCATCTCAAAGGTCTTGCAGAGGTCCGCCCAAACCGGCAGCGCGGCATAGTTTGGGCCAAGCCGCCGAATCAAAGCGCCATCCATCAGCGCTCCGATGTCATGGCAATAGCTTTGATACTGCTCACCCGCATAAGTATCGATCCAGGGGCGATAGGTCTCGGATGTCGCCTCTTGCGCCAAACGCGAGCCGATCTCGGCATAGCCGATGACGCAGGGCAAAAGCGCCGCCAGCAGGTTCAGATAGTCGCCCGAATAGCCGGATTCGAGCACAAAGCGGGTATAGGCGAGGTTTTCGGGCCGCTCGGGTGTGGCGATCAACTCCTCTCGGGAAATGCCTTCGGCTTCGCAGACGCCGACATGCAGCATCATCTCTTCATGCATCAGACCGTTCACCGTGGCGGCGGCTACCTGCATTTCCTCATGCGTCTGTGCCTTGACCACGGCCAGCGCCCAAGCACGCGAGAAATGGGTGAGAAACACATAGTCCTGTCGCAAATAATGCAGGAACGCGTCCCGCGGCAGCGTTCCGTCCTTCAGGCCCTCGACAAAGGCTTGGCGTGTATACTCCCGCCATGGCCCTCGTGCCGCATCGCGCATCAGCGCGAAGGCTGTACCATATCCGCTCATTGCGCGGTCACATCAATTGTGATGTCGCCAACCGGGTTGATGCTGTCGATCATGCCGCTGTCTTTCAGGAACTGCTCGAACCGCGCATACCGACCCGCGTCAAAACCGGCAGGGCGCAAAGCAAAGCGGGGCAGTGTGTCAACCCAAGCGCGCGCGTTCAACTCATCCTGCAACTCTGGCGAAGTGGAGGCAAAGATTTCCCAGCTTTTTTCGGGGTTGTTGACGATATACTGTGTCGCCTTTTCGGTCGCGGCCAGAAAACGCGCTATCATGTCCGCGTCCATGGTGTCAGGGTTGGCGACATAGATCAGCTCATCATAGGGCGGCACGCCTTCTTCCTCGATGTAAAAGCAGGTGCCGGGGACACCTTCGATATCCATTTGGTTCAGCTCGAAGTTGCGATAGGCACCAATGACGGCGTCCACCTGACCGGTCATCAGCGACGGAGACAGAGAGAAGTTCACGTTGATCAGTTCAACATCGTCCAGTGCTACGTCATATTTGCCCAGCACAGTGGTCAAAACCGCTTCTTCCACACCAGCGACCGAGAAGCCGATTTTCTTGCCTTTCAGGTCGGCAGGCGATTTGATCGGGCCGTCTTCCAGAACCAGCAGACAGTTCAGAGGGGTCGCGACCAGTGTACCGACGCGTTTAAGCGGCAAGCCTTCGTGGATCTGCAGGTGCAACTGCGGCTGATAAGATACGGCCAGTTCGGCTTGACCAGCAGCCACCAGACGCGGCGGGGCGGACGGGTCAGCAGGTGGAACAATTTCAACCTCAAGGCCCTGCTCGGCGAAATAGCCGTTTTCCTGCGCCACGATGATGGGTCCATGATCGGGGTTTACGAACCAATCCAGCAGAACGGTCATCTTGTCTTCGGCCCATGCCGGCGCAGCGGCCAGAAGGGCGATGGCTGTCATCAGCTTTTTCATATCTCGCGTTTCCTTTTCACTCACGAGGTTGAGGCCGCAACGAGGACAATCTCGCCCGGCCAATCCGGTTCAATCTGTTCAGCTGCGCGCCAAGCGCGCAGACCAGTTGCACAGCACAAAGCCAATCGTTTTGCTTTGTTAGGCTCTGATTTCAGATGTTCCACGCTTAGGCGGCGCGCCAGGGGATGGATCGGCTGTGGGGCTTCATCCTCGCCCCGAAGCTCAACAATCACATCGCCTGAAGACAGCTGCGAGGCGGCAACGAAAGCGAAGGACTGCTCAGGCTCAGGTGCTGCGTCAAAGCGGAAGCTGGAGATGCGGAAGGTCTGGGCATCTACCTGCACCATCCGGCCAAGGGGCGACGGGTCGAGGCCCAGGATCAAAGCCAACGCCATCTGCGCCTGCATCGCGCCGATCATCCCCACGACCGGTCCCAACACACCTGCCGTAGCACAGCTCGCCCCGCTGGTTGGGGCCTCGGGGAACACGGCCCGCAGTGACGGTGCGCCGCTGCAGAACGCACCAACATAGCCAGACAGGCCCAGCACCGACGCGCTGACCAAAGGTTTGCCCAAGTTGAGACAGGTATCCGACAGGGTGTAGCTGGCGGCATAGCTGTCCGCACAATCGAGGATCAGATCGGCCTGTGAAACGAAACCAGCCGCATTTTCGCTTGTTAGAGCCTGTTTTTGCGCCATGACACTGATATCAGAATTCAAAGCACGGCAGCGATCGGCTGCAACTTCGGCTTTTGGGCGTCCGCAATCGGCCTCTGTAAACAGCGTCTGTCGATGCAGGTTCGACAGGGCCACCTCATCCGCATCGAGGATCGTCAGATGGCCAACGCCTGCCCCGGCCAACAAAGGTAGGACCGGAGCCGCCAATCCGCCCGCCCCGACAACCAGAACACGCGCCTTGGATAGGCGCGCCTGCCCTTCACCCCCCACCTCAGGCAGGATCATCTGGCGGGCGTAGCGGTTCATCTGGTAGCCTCGATCCACTGGCGCACCCGCGCCTCGGGGTCGGCGTTAAGGGTAATGTCCGTAACGACCGAGACGATATCGGCACCCGCCTCAAGCACGCCGGGTGCGCGTTCGACGCTCATACCGCCGATCCCGACCAGAGGAATATCGCCCACACGGGCCTTCCATTCGGTGACTCGCGGCAAGCCCTGCTGCTCCCACTTCATCTTTTTCAGGATCGTCGGATAGACCGGCCCCAGCGCGACATAGTCGGGGTCCATGGCCAGAACGCGCTCTAGCTCATTATCGTCATGGGTGGAAACGCCCAGCTTTAGGCCCGCTTTTCGGATCGCCTTGAGGTCGGCATCATCCAAATCTTCCTGCCCCAGATGGATCCAGTCGCAGCCAGCATCTATCGCAGCCTGCCAAAAATCGTTCACCACCAGAACCGCGCCATGCTGATTGCACAATTCGCGAGAGGTCGCGATCTCGGCCCGGACAACATCGTCCGGCTGATCCTTCATGCGCAGCTGGACCAGCTTTACACCCAAGGGCATCATCCGCCGCAGCCAGTCCGAGTGGTCAAAGATCGGGTAAAAACGGTCCAAGCTCATGACAGGAACGCCTTTCCAACAACGGGGGTTGAGGGTTCGGCCATGTCCCGCGCCTCGATCGGGTCGGCCTGATGGGCCAGCTGCCCGGCCTCAACCGCGCGCATCATCGCCTTTGCCATCAACGCCGGATCACCGGCGCGGGCGACGGCTGTGTTCAGCAAGACGGCATCATATCCCAGCTCCATCGCGTGGGCCGCATGGCTGGGCAGGCCGATCCCGGCATCAATCACCAGCGGCACATCCGGAAACTCGGCCCGCATTGCGCGCAGGGCGTATTCGTTGTTTAGCCCCCGGCCCGAACCGATTGGCGCACCCCAGGGCATCAGAACCTCGCACCCGGCCTCAAGCAGCCGCCCGCCTACGATCAAATCGTCGGTGGTGTACGGGAAGACCTCGAACCCGTCCTCGGTCAGGATGCGCGCGGCCTCGACCAGTTGAAAAACGTCCGGCTGCAGACTGTCGGTATGGCCAATCAGCTCCAGCTTGATCCACTTGGTCTCAAACACTTCGCGGGCCATATGCGCGGTGGTTACCGCTTCTTTCACCGTGTGACAGCCGGCCGTGTTGGGTAGCATCAGCACACCCAGATCGCGGATCATCTGCCAAAATGTCTGCCCGGCCCCCGCTTCCCGCCGCAGAGAGACAGTCGCCACACCTGCGCCGCTGTCGCGGAACGCCTGTTCGAGGATAGCGGGGCTGGGATATTGCGCGGTGCCCAGCATCAGCGGGTTGGGCAGATCGACGCCATAAAAGCTTTTCATTCTCACCCTCCTTGCATCGGCGACAGGATTTCGACCCGGTCACCTTCGGACAGAGCGTGGGCAATGCGCAGACTGGAGGGGACGAATTCCTCGTTCACGGCCGTTGCAACACGGCCGGAGAAACCGCATTCCTCCAGCAACTCTGCCAAGTTGGAGGCCTTTACCTCCTTGGGGTCGCCATTAAGCACGATCTTCATCGACCATCTCCGAATGTTTGTTCTCAAGCGCCAGATCGGCCACGCCCTGTGCCAAGGCAGGCGCCAACAGGTAGCCATGGCGGTAGAGGCCATTGGCATAGATCGCCCGGCCCAAACGCCGAATACGCGGCAGGTTGTCAGGAAAGGCAGGGCGCAGATCGACGCCGATTTCCAGCACCTCAGCCTCACCAAAGGCCGGGTTCAAAGCGTAGGCCGCGCTGAGCAGTTCCAGCATTGAGCGCGCGGTGATCCGGCTACTGTCTTCGCTTTCGATCATGGTCGCGCCCAGCATGTAAGTGCCCTCACCACGCGGCACGATGTAAAGCGGTATCCGCGGATGCAGCAGACGCACCGGGCGCGTCAGGGTCACATCAGGGCACCGCACAACCAGCATCTCGCCCTTTACGCCCCGCAAATCGGGCAAAGCATCTCGCGCTTGAAGCCCCCTGCAGTCGATCGCATTCTCCAACTGCGCGGGTGCGGGCTTGTGATGAAACACCACACCTTGGTCTTTCAAGCCATGGTACAGGTCACTCAGCGCTTGCCTTGGATCAAGATGCGCCTCTTGTCCGAAGTACAGCCCCTTGCTGAATCCATGCAGATCAGGCTCTATTTCAACGATCTTTTCCCTATCTGCCTCGCAAAACGCTTCGGTCCTGCGCGCGAAACGTCGCAAGTCAGGCATATCCCGAGCGTTGGCAACAACCAGTGTACCGCACCGGCTCACGGCTGTACGATCCGCCCACCACGCGATGGCTTCTTGGCCTAGTCGCAAAACCGGTTCTTCGGCATTTTCATATTCACACCAAGGCGCCAACATGCCACCTGCCCACCAGGAACACCCATGCGGGCCAGGCGGGCCTTTGGGATCGAACACCTGTACCTTTGCCCCGCGCGCGGTCAGCTCGCTGGCGACGGCCAGCCCTGCCACACCGGCCCCTATGACGGACCAGATCGTCACGCCGACCACATCCGGTAGAAGTGATGCACCGGGCCGTGACCCGCTCCTACCCTTAGTGTATCTGCCTGTGCAATCGCGCCCTGCAGATACCCATGCGCTTCACGTGTCGAATCGATCAGGGACAGTCCTTTGGCCAAACCGGCAGCAATCGAAGACGACAGCGTGCAGCCGGTTCCATGCGTGTTTGTTGTGTTCTGCCGCGGGGCCTGAAACTCGGCGATCACGCCCGTTTCATCGACCAGAAGATCATGACAAATAACACCCGCGCCATGCCCTCCCTTCATCAAGACCGCCCCTGCGCCCAACGCGCACAGCGCTTTACCTTGAGTGATCAACTCTGCAGGTGAAGCCGCGCCGCACTGCCCCAACAGACACGCCGCCTCTGGCAGGTTGGGTGTCAGGACCGTCGCGCGCGGCAGCAAGACCTCGCGCAAGGTTTGAACCGCCTCTTGCGCCAACAAAGCGTCACCGGATTTTGCCACCATAACCGGGTCGAGTACGACAGGCCCGCCATATCTTGAAATCCCGTCCGCTACCGTCTGGATGATCTCAGGCGTGGCCAACATTCCAATCTTGATGGCCCGTACATCCAAATCACTCAGAACAGCGTCGATCTGAGCGGCAATCACATCCAGCGGAATACCATGTACAGCTGTAACAGCCTGCGTGTTTTGCGCTGTAACGGCGGTGATCACGCTGCAGCCAAACACTCCCAATGCTGACATGGCCTTGAGATCGGCCTGAATGCCCGCCCCGCCGCCGCTATCAGATCCCGCAATGGTCAAGGCAATTTCTACCACGTCGTTGCTCCACTTACTTGGGCAACGGGGTATGGAAAACGTCTGTTTGTGTTAGACCGTTCCCTCCGCCGGTATTGCCCGGATCAGGTTCGATGGGTTGACGCACGCGCCTCTCAGCCCTGCAATCAGGGCACCCCAACGGTTGATTGGGACAATCTCAGGACAGGTCTGGGAAATCAAGCATCAATCTGCGGGTCATATGGCCACATCCTACAAGGAAGTAAGACCAATAGATGTTGAATCCATGCGAAGCTCTGCCTCGCGCTCCGGGATATTTCTGGCCAGATGAAGCAGCGGATCCAAACTTCATCTGGCTCTAAATATCCCGGGGGAGACGCCCGTAGGGCGGCGGGGGCAGAGCCCCCAATGCAAAAGGCCGCCCCATTTTGGAGCGGCCTGTTTCTTGCTCTAGCTTTTCATCCCATCCCAGAAAGATTTGACGGACGAGAAAAAACTTTTTGATTCCGGATGGTTATCTTCACCCAGATCATCGAATTCTCGAAGCAGCTCTTTCTGGCGGCTGGTCAGATTAACCGGCGTTTCCACAGCCAGTTCGATGAACATGTCTCCAACACCACCGCCACGAAGGGCTGGCATGCCTTTGCTGCGCAGACGCATCTGGCGGCCCGACTGACTGCCAGCTGGTATTTGCACGCGGCCGCGGCCACCATCAATCGTAGGTACTTCGATGGACCCACCCAGCGCGGCTTTGGCCATGCTGACGGGCACACGGCAATAAAGGTTCACGCTATCGCGCTCGAACAGCTTGTGTTCGGAGACCTCGACAAAGATATAGAGATCGCCGGGAGGGCCACCGCGCATTCCCGCCTCGCCTTCGCCAGCCAGACGAATGCGAGTTCCGGTTTCAACGCCTGCGGGGATGTTCACCGACAGGGCGCGTTCTTTTTCCACCCGGCCAGAGCCGCTGCAAACCTTGCAGGGGTTTTTGATGATCTGACCCAGCCCGGAACAGGTGGGGCAGGTGCGCTCAACGGTGAAAAACCCTTGCTGCGCGCGTACTTTGCCCATGCCGGAACAGGTGGGGCAGGTAATCGGCTCGGCGCCGCCCTCGGCCCCGGTTCCGTCACAAGACGAACAGGCCACAGCAGCAGGGACATTGATGGTTTTTTGCAGGCCTGCATAGGCCTCTTCCAGCGTCACGCGTAGGTTGTAGCGCAGGTCTGATCCGCGCGCCGCGCGACGGCCACCGCCGCCACGCTGGCCACCCATGAAATCGCCGAACAGATCATCGAATACATCCGAGAATGCACTAGAGAAATCACCCTGCCCAAAGCCACCGCCAGGTCGACCGCCACCACCCATACCGTTTTCAAAGGCGGCATGGCCGAACCGGTCGTAAGCGGCCTTGCGGTCCGCGTCCTTCAGCACGTCATAGGCTTCATTCGCTTCTTTGAACTGCGCCTCAGCATCCGGGTTGTCTTTGTTGCGGTCGGGATGCAACTCTTTGGCTTTCTTGCGAAAACCCTTCTTGATCTCGTCCGCCGATGCGCCCTTGGTCACGCCGAGCACATCGTAATAGTCGCGTTTTGACATCAGTGTTTCCTTCTGCCTCAACGTAATCGGGCCGGCCCGGCAACCGGACCGGCCCGCATTGGCCCGGTTACCCGTTACTTACGTTTGTCGTCGTCCAGATCTTCGAACTCGGCGTCGACAATGTCATCGTCGGCTGGCGCTTCGTCAGCTGCCGCAGGCTCATCTTCGCCCTCTTCGGCTTGCGCCTTGTAGATAGCTTCACCCAGCTTCATGGCCGCTTCAGTGACGTTCTGGATGCCCGACTTGATCTTGTCGGCATTTTCCGTTTCCAGCTCGTCCTTCAGCGCGGCAATCGCCAGCTCGATGGCTTCGATGGTGGTCGGGTCAACCTTATCGGAATGTTCTTCCATCGACTTCTCGGTCGAGTGGATGAGGCTTTCCGCTTGGTTTTTGGCGTCGACCAGCTCACGGCGTTCCTTGTCGGCTTCCGCGTTCTCTTCGGCGTCCTTGACCATCTTTTCAATGTCCTCGTCGGACAGACCACCCGAGGCCTGGATGGTAATCTTCTGCTCTTTGCCGGTGCCTTTGTCCTTGGCCGAAACCGAGACAATGCCGTTGGCGTCGATGTCAAAAGTCACCTCGATTTGAGGCATACCGCGCGGTGCGGGTGGGATATCTTCGAGGTTGAACTGACCCAGGATCTTGTTGTCCGCAGCCATTTCACGTTCACCCTGGAACACGCGGATAGTCACGGCGTTCTGGTTGTCCTCGGCGGTCGAGAAGACCTGAGACTTCTTGGTCGGGATCGTGGTGTTGCGGTCGATCAGGCGGGTGAACACGCCACCCAGGGTTTCAATGCCCAGCGACAGCGGGGTCACGTCCAGCAGAACCACGTCTTTGACGTCGCCCTGCAGAACACCGGCCTGAATGGCGGCGCCCATGGCAACCACTTCGTCCGGGTTCACGCCCTTGTGGGGTTCTTTGCCAAAGAACTTGGTGACCTCTTCGATCACTTTCGGCATCCGGGTCATACCACCAACCAGAACAACTTCGTCTACGTCAGCAGCCGACAGACCGGCGTCTTTCAGGGCTGCCTGGCAGGGCTTCATCGACTTCTTGATCAGGTCCGCAACCAGCGATTCCAGCTTGGCACGGGTCAGCTTCATGACCATGTGCAGCGGCTGACCGTTGGAACCCATCGAGATGAAAGGCTGGTTGATCTCGGTCTGCGAGGTCGAGCTGAGTTCGATCTTGGCTTTCTCGGCGGCTTCTTTCAGACGTTGCAGGGCCATCTTGTCAGCAGACAGATCGACACCGTGTTCCTTTTTGAACTCATCCGCCAGGTAGTTGACGATGCGCATGTCAAAGTCTTCACCACCCAGGAAGGTGTCACCATTGGTCGACTTAACTTCGAACAGGCCGTCGTCGATTTCCAGAATGGTCACGTCGAAGGTACCGCCACCAAGGTCATAGACCGCGATGGTTTGGGTTTCTTCTTTGTCCAGACCATAAGCCAGAGCAGCCGCTGTCGGTTCGTTGATGATCCGCAGCACTTCCAGGCCGGCGATTTTACCGGCGTCTTTGGTGGCCTGACGCTGCGCGTCGTTGAAATAGGCCGGAACGGTGATAACCGCCTGCGTGACTTCCTCACCCAGATAGCTCTCGGCGGTTTCCTTCATCTTGCCCAGAGTGAAGGCCGAGATCTGGCTTGGGGAGTACTTTTCACCACGGGCTTCCACCCATGCGTCACCATTGCCGCCATCGACGATGGCATAGGGCACCATTTTCTTGTCTTTTTCGACTTCAGCATCATCCACACGACGACCGATCAGACGCTTGACGCCGAAAATCGTGTTGTCGGGGTTGGTGACCGCCTGACGTTTTGCAGGCTGACCGACCAGTCGCTCATCTTCGGTGAAGGCGACGATCGAGGGCGTGGTCCGCGCCCCTTCTGCGTTTTCGATGACCTTCGGCTGCGAGCCGTCCATGATGGCAACGCACGAGTTTGTGGTACCAAGGTCAATGCCGATTACTTTTCCCATAATTTTGATCCCTTTCAATTTAAGGCGATGTCCCGAGGGCCGGACCCGTTATGGCATCCTGTCCCCGATCTGATGTGCGCGACAGCACTACACCATCGCGCGTCCCGGCGTATATAAGGTCCGGACCAATGGCCTGCAAGCACTCTGAATCGCAGGTTTTCGGGAATCTGCAGCCTTTTTTGGCAAGGATTTGGTAAGGAATGGGGAATCAGGTATGGCGCAGCTGCTTTTGCGGGGGTTCGATATCAGGAAAGGGTATCTGGACAGTGCCGCCCAGACCCGACTGATCGAGGCATTGCGCCCGATTCTGAAAGCCGCGCCATTGGTGCGGCCTGTGACACCATCAGGCAAGGAGATGTCGGTGCGCATGACCTCGGCTGGGGCGCTGGGTTGGGTCACCGATAGATCAGGCTATCGTTATCAGGATCACCACCCCAAAGGTGAAAGATGGCCCGCGATTCCCGAGGCGATCTTGACCATTTGGCAAGATTTGGTCAGCGCCGAACGTGAACCGGATTGTTGCCTGATCAACTACTATGACGAGAGCGCCAAGATGGGCCTGCATCAGGATAAGGACGAGGCAGATTTTTCCTGGCCAGTACTTTCAATCTCGCTAGGCGATGACGCCCTGTTTCGCATTGGCAATACAACGCGCGGCGGCAAAACGGAATCTGTTTGGCTAAGCTCGGGCGATGTGGTGATCATGGGCGGCCCGGCTCGGCTGACCTATCACGGCGTTGATCGGATCAGGCCCGGATCATCCCGCCTGTTGCCCAAGGGCGGACGGATCAACCTGACCCTGCGCGTGGCAAGTTAACGTCGAGCGTTCCAGCTTTGGGACATGTGCTTGCGCGAGAAGAAATCGCCCAACAAGCCAATCATTGTCAGAGCGATCCCGACCCAAAGTGCATACTCCCAGTCGGAGTTGCGTGGATAATAGTTGCGGAACACAAACCCTCGGCACTGATCAATAAGATGAAACAAAGGGTTCCACGCAAACATCATCAAAACACTTCCACCCAATGCGTTTCCCAGAAACATTTTGCCTGAAAACACCATGTTCAGCCGCCGATAGATGGTGCTCAGCATTGTAGCGGTTGTTGGAAACCACGGCTTAAGCGCCATAAACACCAAACCAATCGAACACCCGGTGAACCACGCCAGTATCAGCATCCCAAAGGCTCCACCCGGGTCCTGAATTTCAAGAGGCGCCACTGCGACGCTGTAGACGAACAAGATCACGGTAATCGACATGATCTGCTTGTAAAGCGCACCAAATGCCGAGGCGAGCAACATGACCATGGCGTTCATCGGAGAATGCTGCATCATTGGATTGTTTTTTCCACCTAACTTGGACATGGCTGCAATCGACTGGGTATGCATCATGAAAAGAAACACACCCGACAGCAGATACAGGATGAATTCACCCCTGATCTTGGCCACGCGCGGGCCCATGAAGGTCATAAGTAGATAAAAAACCATAGCGATCAGAAGAATCTGCAGGATATTGATCAAGATCGCGATCACGGCATTTGAGTGTTGTGTGCGCACGTCACGCACCACACCGTGGAACACCAGTTCTGCGATGGTAAAGGCGCTGCCCAGCATCGATTGACTGCGCTTGAAGTAAAACACGCGAGGGGTCTTTCCTGTTTTGTTGCCCTCAAACTGGCACGAATACCTTGCCGTTCGGTAACCGGCACATCATAAGTCCGTCAGAGATTTGGATCAACAAACCACGTAAACGGAGCATTTTTGTGACCTACGATGCGCTTATCCCCGTCATCCGGCGTCTGGCCCTGGAAGCTGGCGACAAGATCATGGAGATCTACCAGGCGGATGATTTCGACGTGAAGGTCAAATCAGATGCAAGCCCCGTGACCGAGGCGGACGAAGCTGCCGACGCCCTGATTTCTGAAGGGCTGCGCGCAGCTTTCCCGGATATCCTGCTTGTGACCGAGGAACAGGCCGCGTCGCATTCGACCAAGGGGGAAACATTCCTGATCGTTGATCCGCTGGATGGAACCAAGGAGTTCATCAACCGGCGCGGCGATTTCACTGTCAATATCGCATTGGTCGAAAATGGCGTTCCCACGCGCGGCGTCGTCTATGCTCCGGCGCGCGGTCGCATGTTCTATACGCAAGCTGACGGGCAGGCGGTGGAAGAAACAGGCACATTGGACAAAGTTCAAGCTGGTGAGGTCACGCCCATCTCGGTCTCAGACCCAGACAATTCAGCGCTCTTGGTGGTGGCGTCGAAATCCCACCGCGATCAGGCCACAGATGACTACATCAACAAATATCAGGTGCAGGATAGCAAGAGCGCGGGCTCGTCACTGAAATTCTGCCTGGTCGCAACGGGTGAGGCCGATATCTATCCGCGCGTCGGTCGCACCATGGAGTGGGACACCGCCGCCGGTCACGCCGTTCTGGCTGGCGCGGGCGGCAAGGTCGTGCGGTTCGACAATCACGAATCCCTGACCTATGGCAAGGACGGCTATGCAAACCCGTTCTTCATCGCCTACGCTCCGGGTGTTGAGCTGAAAGAAGCCTGATGTCTGTTCTGATCGCCATCCCCACCCGCTATGCCTCGACCCGGTATCCCGGCAAACCTCTGGTTCCACTGACCGGTGCGACGGGCAAAGCGATGACGCTGATTGAACGATCCTGGCGCGCAGCCTGTTCGGTTTCGGGCGTGGATAAGGTGGTCGTGGCCACCGATGATGACCGCATCCGCGACGCCGCCGAGGGCTTCGGAGCCGAAGTCGTGATGACTTCGGAAGCCTGCCAGAACGGCACCGAACGCTGTGCCGAGGCGCATACCGTGCTGGGCGGAGGGTACGACATCATCGTCAACCTGCAAGGCGACGCCCCCCTGACCCCGCATTGGTTTGTCGAAGACCTGATCGCAGGCCTGCGCGCCGCACCTGATGCGGGTGTGGCGACCCCGGTTCTGCGCTGTGACGGTGACGCACTGAACAGCCTGTTGAACGACCGCAAACACGGGCGCGTCGGTGGAACCACGGCGGTGTTCACCCACGACAAAAGCGCGATGTATTTCTCGAAGGAAGTGGTTCCCTTCACCTCAGACACATTCGCTGGTGATGCGCCTACACCGGTTTTTCACCACGTCGGCGTCTATGCCTACCGGCCGGACGCTCTGGCCGCTTATCCCGGCTGGCCAACCGGCCCGCTAGAACAGTTGGAGGGCCTGGAACAGCTGCGCTTTATGGAAAACGGTCGCAAGGTCCTGTGTGTCGAGGTCGAAGCCAAAGGTCGCCAGTTCTGGGAACTCAACAACCCCGAGGACGTGCCGAAGATCGAAGAAATGATGGCCTCTATGGGTCTGGAGTGATCTCTTTTCCCCCTGACCCCTAACCCAAGATGGCGTAGGAACGCCCAACCCTGACCCCATGGATCACATATGAAAACTGTTCTTGTCACCGGTGGCGCTGGCTATATCGGATCCCATGCTTGCAAGGCGTTGTCGCAGGCGGGGTATGTTCCCGTGACCTATGACAACCTGATCACAGGCTGGCAGGATGCAGTCAAGTTCGGCCCGTTCGAAAAAGGCGACCTGCTGGATCGCACCCGTTTGGATGAGGTGTTCGCCAAATACCAGCCAGTCGCCGTGATGCATTTCGCAGCGCTTAGTCAGGTGGGCGAGGCGATGGCGGAACCGGGCAAATACTGGTCCAACAACGTGACCGGCTCCCTGAACTTGATCGAGGCTGCGGTCGCGGCGGGATGTCTGGATTTTGTGTTCTCATCGACCTGCGCCACCTATGGCGAGCATGACAATGTGGTTCTGGATGAGGCCACATCACAGCACCCGCTGAACGCTTATGGCGCTTCAAAACGCGCTATCGAAGATATCTTACGCGATTTCGAGGCCGCCCATGGCCTGCGCCATGTGATCTTCCGCTATTTTAATGTGGCGGGCGCAGACCCGGAAGGTGAGGTGGGCGAGTTCCACCGCCCCGAGACGCATCTGGTCCCGCTCATGTTGGATGCAATCGACGGCAAACGGGATGGGCTGACGGTGTTCGGCACAGACTATGATACGCCGGACGGCACCTGCATCCGCGATTATGTCCACGTCTGCGATCTGGTCGACGCCCACGTGCTAGGGTTGAACTGGCTGGAACAGGGCAAAGGCAGTCAGGTCTTCAACCTGGGCACCGGATCAGGCTTTTCGGTTCTTGAGGTGATCGAGCATTCCAAAGCCGTCACCAACCGAGCCGTGCCTTACACGGTCGGGGCCCGCCGCGAGGGCGATTGCACCAAGCTGGTTTCAGGCTCGGTCCGCGCCGAAGCCGAACTGGGCTGGAAGCCCAAAAGATCAACGCTAGAGACGATGATTGCCGATGCCTGGCGCTGGCATCAGAACGGACACTACGACCAATGAGGCGGGATTGAGCGGCGCTTCGCCGCAGACCCTGCCCCGGATTGGATGGGCTGACGCGTACCGCCTGCGCTGGAAACGTCGCCGCCTGTTGCTGCGATCCTGGCGCAGCCGCAATCAACTGACCAGTCTGAACGATCAGACCCTTAAAATCAAACCCGGCAACATCCTGGCCTTTACCACGCTGCGGAATGAAATCACCCGGATCCCGTGGTTTCTGCACCATTATCGGCAGTTGGGCGTTGATCACTTTCTGATCGTCGACAATGGCAGCGACGATCGCTCGACCGAATTGCTGCTGGGTCAGCATGATGTCTCGCTCTGGCAAACCCATGCGAGCTATCGCGCGTCTCGCTATGGGCTGGACTGGTTGACCTTGCTGCAAATGCGATACGGCCATGGGCATTGGTGCCTGATGGTCGATGCGGATGAGCTGTTGATCTACGCCCATCACCAGACACAAACACTGCACGACCTGACCGCATGGCTTGACCAGAACCAGCACCGGGCCTTTGGAGCACTGATGCTGGACCTTTATCCAAAAGGTGCACTGGGGGATCAGAGCTATGACCCAACAACCGACCCAACAACCGTGTTGAACTGGTTCGACGCAGCCCCCTATCGCGCCCAGCACCAAAGCCCTATGGGTAATCTTTGGGTTCAGGGCGGGGCGCGTGAGCGCATGTTTTTTGCAAAAACGCGCCAACGGTCACCAACACTCAACAAGATTCCTCTGGTGCGCTGGTGCCGACGTTATGCCTATGTGAATTCTTGCCACTCAGCCCTGCCGCGGCAACTGAACGCGGCCTATGACGGGCCCGGCGGGGAGGCACCTTCTGGCGTTTTGCTGCACACCAAGTTCCTGCCTGAAATCATCGAGAAATCTCAGATCGAAAAACAGCGCCGCCAGCACTTTCACGACCCCGATCAGTTCGGGTCGTACTATGATGGGATCATTGATGGCCCAACCCTTTGGACAAAGCAATCGGCGCCATTTGAAGGGTGGGAACAGCTCGAAACATTGGGGTTAATGAATGCCGGAGGATGGCAGCCATGACGAATACATACACATATATGTCATGTTTTCTGCTAACCGGTTCTAAATCCATTGCCCTGCAATATGCAAAAATGACATAACTTAGCATAATCCCGGCCCTTTTTTGAAAAGGGGCGGTGAATGCTCGCGTCACAATAAGGGTAGGCTAAACGCGTGAGCCTGTTGGATTCGTATCGGATGAGATTGCGGCGCAAGCGCCGTATTTTGCGCTGTCTGCGCCGTCGACGCGAGCTTGAACCCGCCAGCAACAACACCGCCGCTATTCGGCGCAACGATATCCTGTTGATGAGCGTTGTGCGCAACGAAAAAATCCGCCTGCCGTATTTTCTGGAATACTACCGCAAGCTGGGCATCGATCACTTTCTGTTTGTCGACAATGACAGCGATGACGGCAGCTTCGAATTCCTTCGGGCACAGCCGGATGTCTCGGTCTGGCGTACAAGAACCAGCTATAAGCGCGCCGGGTTTGGGCTGGATTGGTCGAACTACCTGCTGCGCAAATATGCCCATAAACACTGGGTTCTGACCGTCGACCCGGATGAATTCTTTATCTACCCGTTCTGCGATACCCGCCCGATCCGGGCCCTGACCGATTGGCTGGATGGCAGTGCTGTGCGCAGTTTCGGCACCATGCTGATTGATATGTACCCCCAAGGCCCCGTCGAGGATGAACCCTATCACGAAGGGCAGGACCCGTTCGAGATTGCGCGCTGGTTCGATGCGGGCAACTACATGATCACCAAGAACCCCGAATACAATAACCTCTGGATTCAAGGCGGCGCGCGGGCGCGTGTGTTCTTTGGCGACAACCCGTCGAAAGCGCCAGCGTTGAACAAAATCCCCTTGGTGAAATGGGACCGGCGCTATGTCTATGTCAGTTCGACCCATTCCTTGCTGCCACGCGGGCTGAATCAGGTTTACGACGAATGGGGCGGTGAAAAGACCAGCGGCGCTCTGCTGCATGCCAAGCTGATTGACACGCTGGGCGACAAAGCCCGCGAAGAGCTGCGGCGCGGCCAGCATTATCGCGGGTCCGGTGAATACAAAGCCTATGCCCAACAATTGGATGAAAAGCCTGTATTCTGGTGCGATTTCTCTGAAACCTATATCAATTGGCGGCAGCTTGAAATTCTGGGCCTCATGTCAAAAGGAAACTGGGCATGAGCTCTCTGGGCGTTGTTATGCTGGTCCATACGGCCTTGGATCGCGCCGAACAGGTGGCACGGCATTGGACCGCAGCGGGCTGCCCGGTTGTGATCCATGTGGACCAGAAAGTCCCGGATCAGGTGTATTCGGAATTTACAGCCTCCTGCGCCGACAACCCCCTGATCACGTTTTCCAATCGCCACAAATGCGACTGGGGTGGCTGGGGTATAGTTGCCGGAACACAGGCAGCATCCGAACAAATGCTCGAGAAGTTTCCGGAAGTGCGGCATGTGTTTCTGTCATCGGGGTCCTGCCTGCCCCTGCGCCCGGTGCAAGAACTTGTAAGCTACCTGTCCGATCGCCCCCGAGTGGACTTTGTTGAAAGCGCAACCACTGCCGATGTCAGCTGGACCATTGGAGGGCTGGATCATGAGCGTTTCACGCTGCGTTTTCCGTTTTCCTGGCGCAAGCATCGAAAACTGTTCGACACCTATGTCAGGCTGCAACGTGCGCTGGGTTTGCGCCGCCAAATCCCCGATGGCCTGATGCCCCATATGGGCAGCCAGTGGTGGTGCCTGACCCGCCAGACACTCTCTGCAATTCTGCAGGACCCTAAACGTAAAACCTATGATCGTTATTTCCGGCATGTCTGGATACCGGATGAAAGCTATTTTCAAACGTTGGCGCGGCTCTATTCGACCCATATCGAAAGTCGCTCGCTGACGTTGTCGAAATTCGACTATCAGGGGCGTCCACACATCTTCTACGACGACCACTTGCAATTGCTGCGCCGCTCAGACTGCTTTGTAGCGCGCAAGATCTGGTGGCGCGCAGATCGTCTGTATCAGACCTTTCTCACAGATCAGTCCGGCGCACTGCGACCGGCAGAGCCCAACCCCGGCAAGATCGACCGGGTCTTTGCCAAGGCGGTCGAACGTCGAACCCATGGTCGCGATGGGCTGTACATGCAAAGCCGCTTTCCCAAACATGGCAGCGAAAATGGCCTGACCTCATCGGCCTACTCGATGTTTCAGGGCTTTAGCGAGTTATTCGAGGGTTTTGAGGCCTGGCTGGAAACTACAACTGGCGCGCGGGTGCATGGTCATCTGTTTGGCCCTGATCGTGCTGAATTTTCTAAAGACCAGACCATCACCAATGGTGCGCTCAGCGATTGCGCGACATTGCGCGACTATAATCCCACGGCGTTTCTGTCGAACCTGATCTGGAACACACGGGGTGAGCGCCAGTGCTTTCAATTCGGGCCGAACGATACCCAAGACATCAACTGGTTCATGGCGCGGGACCGAAATGCGCAAATCTCGGTCATTACCGGTGCCTGGGCGGTTCCGCTATTCCGGTCAAACCTGAACTTCGCCGATATCCGGCTTGAGGCTGCGCGCCTGCAACAGATTGAAACCAAACAGATCGAGGTTCTGACTTCGGTCTGGACCAAGGCGAACGTGCGCAGCTGGACCTTATCGGACTTTGTCGAAGCGCCAATGGAGCCGCTGCAAACCATCATTGACGAGATCGGCACGCAAATGCCCAGCCATCTGACCGAAGCGCCCACGATGGTCGATCTGTCGGGTTTTGGTCAGTTTCTGCAGAACCTCAAAAACCAAGGAATGCACCCGAAACTTATGGGTGATTTCCCCGCCGATGACGTGTTTGGAACCCAGACCAAACCGTTCCAAAAGCCCTATCTGGTTCAGTGATGGCCGATGACGCGACCGTTTGACTACTTCATTATACTGGCCGCCATGCGCACAGGCTCGAACCTGCTTGAGGCCAATCTGAACGCACTCGAGAGCATCACCTGTCATGGAGAAGCCTTCAACCCGCACTTCATTGGTCGCGTCAAAGCGCAGGATGTATTGGGCATAACGTTGGAACAAAGGGATAAGGATCCCGCACAGCTGATAGAGGCGATGTGCTCTGACGCAAATGCGTTGAACGGCTTCCGATATTTTCAGGACCATGATCCCAGGGTGCTGGAGCCAGCCCTGAATGATCCACGTTGTGCCAAGATCATTCTGACCCGCAATCCGCTGGACAGCTATCTGTCGCTCAAGATCGTGCGCAAAACCAAGCAGTGGCAGCTAAAGAACATCAAACGACGGCTTGAGGCCCAAGTTGACTTCGACGGGCGCGAATTTTCGGACTATCTGGATGGGCACTATGGGTTTCAGTCCCGCCTGCACGCCCATCTGCAACGCACTGGTCAGGCCGCGTTCTACATTGATTACAACGACCTGACCGATCTGAGCATTCTGAACGGCCTGGCCGCCTGGCTTGGGGTTTCGTCAAGGCTGGGCCAATTGGATGACCGGCTGAAACCGCAGAACCCGACACCGGCCGTGTCCAAAGTCACCAACCCGGATGAAATGCAAAAAACACTATCCAGGCTGGACCTGCTCTCCATCACCCGCGGCCCAAACTTCGAGCCCAAGCGCGATCCTGCAGTGAGTGGATACATCCTCGCAGCCAAAACTCCGCTGATCTACATGCCCCTGAATGGTGGTATCGATCCGGTTGTGCAGCACTGGATGGCCGCGCTGGACGGTGTGGGTGCCGATGAATTGCGCACTGAACTGACGCCCGACATGGTTCGCGATTGGATGCGATCTTCGCCCGGTCATCGCAAATTCACGGTGCTACGCCATCCCTTGGCGCGCGCGCATAGCACGTTCTGCACCCATATCCTGAACAAAGGGCCGGAGTGTTATGAAGACCTCCGCACGCAATTGCGCAATCGGTTCAAACTGCCGATCCCCGGTCAGGTGCGCGAAAAGAACTATTCCAAAGACCAGCACTATGAAGCATTTTCTGCCTTCCTGACCTTTCTGCGCCACAACATTGCGGGCCAAACCCCAATCCGCGTGGATGCAAGCTGGTGCACCCAGGCGCAAGCACTAGAGGGGATATCAACCTTCGCGATGCCTGACCTGATCCTGCGCGAGGATGAGTTGCCAACCACCCTGCCCGATCTGGCGCGGATCATGGGCCATGACAATCCGCCAGCGCCGGGTACCAGCGCAGCGGAAACTCCGTTTTCACTGAATCAGATCTGCGATGACAGGTTGCAGGCGCTGGCAGCTGAAACCTACCAGCGCGACTTTGATCAATTCGGGTTTGGCGAATGGCGCCCGGTCAGGCCCGCAGGGTGATCAACGTCCCCCGATTGACCATCGCGTAGATCTCTTCCATCTCGTCATTCTTGACCGCGATGCAGCCCGCCGTCCAATCCGGCGTCTTTTTCGCGCGCTTGAATTCTGACCGCAGGTTCGGCTGGCCGTGGATAAAGATATCCCCGCCCGGATCGACTCCGGCGGCTTTGGCCTTGGCGATATCAGCCGAGTTTGGATAGGAAATCCCCAGCGACAGATGATACCGGCTGCGCGGGTTACGGCGGTCGATCAGATATGTGCCCTCGGGCGTGCGCCCATCGCCACGCTTGGTTTTGGTACCTCTGGGCGCAAAGCCCAGATCGACATCATATTGTCGAAGTATCTGTTCGTTGTGCAGAAGATACAGCTTCCGCGCACCCTTGTTGACGACCAAAGAGGTCACCTCGGGCCCATTGTAAGATAGAATTCTAGGGCTGGCTGAGGCACAAGCCGAAAGGCTTAGCGTAGCCATCGCACCCAATCCAAATGCTCGACGATCCATGTTTCACTGCCTGCTACTCTGGTTTTTTTTGGCTATTATGCCAAAAAATCAAAAAACTGAAATCACTTTTTGATGTTCGATTGCTCAATTAAGCGGCGTTCGATGGCTTCCAGCCGCTCAAGTACCTCATCACGGTAGGCATCGGTTTTGACCTCATCCTCGGCATGATGCGCATCCTGCATCGAGTTTACGATCAGACCAACCAGCAGGTTCACCACCGCGAAGGTCGTCACCATGATGAACGGAACAAAGAAAAGCCATGCGTAGGGATACACTTCCATCACGGGGCGGACGATGCCCATGGACCAGCTTTCCAGCGTCATGATCTGGAACAATGTATAGGCTGACAGGCCCAGATCGCCGAACCAGTTTGGGAAGCTTTCCGAGAACAGCTTGGTCGAGATCACCGAGCCGATATAGAACAGGATCGCCATCAGCAGGAACACACTGGCCATACCCGGTAAGGCCGAGATGAAGCCTTCGACCACCCGGCGCAGGCGCGGTGCAACCGAAATGACGCGCAACACCCGCAGTATCCGCAGCGCCCGCAGAACCGACAGGCTGCCAGCACTGGGCACCAAAGCGATCCCCACGATCACAAAATCGAACAGATTCCAGCCGCTTTTGAAAAAGTTGCGCCCTGTCGCCACCAGTTTCATCGCAATCTCAGCAACGAAAATGGCAAGGCAAAGCTTATCAAGCGTCACAATCAGCGGGCCTGCGATCTCCATCAAGGTCGGAGAGGTTTCCATACCCAACAGCACGGCGTTGAACATGATCACACCGGTGATGAAACGCCCAAACATGGGTGTTTCGATGATGTGCTGCAATCGCTGTCGAAAGCCCATGTTCGCTGTCTCCTCAGGATGCGGGGTTCAACACAAACCGCGCGGCCAGTTCCGTATGTGATGACCACCGAAATTGGTCAACAACCTGTACCCATTCAAGGGTGTAGCCGGCGTTGACAAGCATTTTTGCATCGCGCGCGAAGGTCACCGGGTTACAGGACACATAAGCGATCACTGGGCGCAGCGCTTGTGCCAGTTCAGCCACCTGCGCCTCTGCCCCCGCGCGTGGTGGGTCCAGAATGACCGCATCAAAGGCCTTCAACTCATCGGGCATCAATGGGCGGCGAAACAGATCGCGCGCCTCGGTCGTGACGCGCTTCAACCCCGTCGCCCTGCGCCAGCCCTGATCCAGTGCTTGGGCCATCGCGGCTTCGCCCTCAACTGCATGAACCTCGGCCGTCTGAGCCAGTGGTAATGAAAACGTCCCGCTGCCCGCGAACAGATCAGCAACGCGCTTGGCACCTTGCGTTGCCTCCAAAACAGCACGTGTTAGAGCCTGCACACCATCCTTCGTCGCCTGCAGGAACGCGCCCGGAGGTGGTGTGACCTCCGCCTGCCCGAACCGCTGAATTGGGGGCTGGCGCATGGCGATGACCTCACCATCCCAGCTGAGCCGGGCAAGCCCGTGCTTTTCAGTCGCTTGCGCAAGAGCCAGTTCCAACGGCCCATCCAGCGGTTTGCCACCCGCAACCGCAACATCCAGCCCGCCGTCGGACAAGGTCAGTGTCACGGCCAGAACGCCCTTGCGGCTGCCGCCCAGCATCGCAAGCGCCTCGGCCACGGGAATACCGGCGATCAATGCGGGATCCAGCAGATGGCAATCCGGGATTTCTGTGATTACGTCAGATGCGCGCCCGTGAAACCCGGCCAGCATCCCCTTTTTGGTCCGACGCACTGCGATTGTCGCACGACGGCGTGAGCGTTCGGGCGAGATATGGATTGGACGCATGGGCGCCTCCAACCCCTGTGCGGACAGCGCGGTTCGGACAACATCCACCTTCCAATCAGCAACAAAAGCGTCCGATGCATGCTGCAGCTGGCACCCGCCGCAGGCTTTGTAATGGCGGCAAGGCGCTTTCACGCGTTGGTCCGATGGAGTTTCCACGCGGATGTCCGATAGAAACTGACCCAGCAACGTACCCGAAACCACCTCACCCGGAAGGGTGCGGGGCGCATAGACCGGGCCGTCGGCGATGCCGTCGCCCTGATGGCCAAGCCGGTTTATGGTGTAGGTTTCGGTCATACCGGGCCTGATAACGGGGGTTTGGCCGCAACAAAACCCTTATTCGGCGGCTTCTGCCTGAATGAAACCACCCGACTGGCGATGCCAGAACCGCGCATACAGACCGCCCTGGTCCAACAGCGCGTCATGCGTGCCGGTTTCGACAATGCGCCCCTGGTCCAGAACGACGATCCGGTCCATCTCGCTGAGTGTGGACAGACGATGCGCAATGGCCAGAACGGTTTTGCCCTGCATCACGCGATGCAGCGCGGTTTGGATCAAGGCTTCGACCTCAGAATCCAACGCCGATGTGGCCTCATCCAGCACCAGGATCGGGGCATCTTTCAAAATGGCGCGGGCCAATGCGATCCGTTGTCGCTGACCCCCACTGAGCTTCACGCCGCGCTCACCCAGATGTGCATCATAGCCTTTGCGACCCTGCGCATCCTCCAGACTCAGGATGAACTCATGCGCCTCGGCTTTTTCGGCTGCCTCGATCATTTCATCCTCGGATGCATCTGGGCGCCCATACAGGATATTTTCACGTGCGGACCGATTGAACATGGCCGTTTCCTGCGTGACCATGCCAATCTGACGGCGCAAACTGTCCTGCGTCACCTGCGAGATGTCCTGCCCATCGATGCTAATAACGCCATTTTCCCCATCGTAGAGCCTGAGTAGTAGCGAAACGAGGGTAGATTTGCCTGCCCCGGATGCCCCGACAATCCCAAGCTTTTCGCCCGGTTTAATGGTCAATTCCAGTTCTGAAACGCCCCCGATTTCCCGGCCGTAGGCAAAGCTGACGTCGTCAAATGTGATCGCGCCATGGGTCACTACCAGATCTTTGGCCTGCGATGCATCCTCGACCCGGTCGCGCTTGGCCAGGGTTTTCATCCCGTTCTCAATCTCACCAACATTGGCGTACAGCCCCATCAGCGTGAAGCTGACCCAACCAGTCATCTGCGAGATACGGACCGAAACAGCCCCTGCCGCCACGATATCACCGGTGGTCGCAACACCGCTCTGCCAAAGCCACAGCGTCGCCCCAATAAGCATCACGGGCAGCACACCCGCCAAAGTCATAAGAATGACCCGAAAGCTGGCCGAAAGTAGCCCGAACTCTAACGAACGCTCCCGCAGATCAACCATCGAATTGCGCGCTGCCTGATCCTCATGCCGGGCATGGGCAAACAGTTTGACCGTTTTGATATTGGTGATCGTATCGACGATTTGCCCCGACACCATTGCACGCGCACCTGCCCGTGCACCTGATCGTTTGCGGATACGCGGCAAATACCAACGCACCAACATGAAATAGACCACCAACCAGGCAACAAAGGGCAGCATCACCAGAGGATGAATAGACCCTAACAAAAGCAATGAGCCCACTAGAGAAGCCAAAGCAAAGACAATTGCACTGATCGTTTCCGAGACAACTGAGGCCAGAGCAGTCGCTGTCTGAACCTGTTTCTGCGCGATCCGTCCCGCAAAATCATCGTCGAAATACGTGACCGACTGGCCCAGCGTCCATCGGTTCAGCTTGGCCAGAACCAGCGGCGGGATATTCGGCATGACGACATAGTTGTTCGAGAAGGCCGAGAACCCAAAAAATACAGGCCGCAACAGCATAAAGAAGGCAATGCCACCCAGGATCATCCACAAATTACTGCCGGTCAGAAACCCGTCGGGCCCGCTGGTCGTGGCCAAATCGATAACCCGGCCCAATATCCAGGCTGTTCCCGCCTCCATCGTACCGGCTGCCGCCGAGAAGAAGGCCGCAACAAAAAGCATGGGCCAAGCACCGGACAACGCCCAGCGAATGAACGCCCCCAACGTTTGTGGTGGAGGCGTTTCGATGTTTTTGAACGGGTTGATGAGGTCAGCGACCCTCATTCAGCGGCCTCCGGGTTCATGAAGCCGCCAGATTGCCGCGCCCAGAACTGGGCGTAAAGTCCACCCTGCGCCAGAAGATCAGCATGCGCGCCTTCTTCGACAATCCGGCCCGCATCCATAACCAGAATACGGTCCATCTGCGCGATGGTGCTGAGCCTGTGGGCAATGGCGATCACGGTTTTACCTTGCATCATGCCGTAGAGGGTTTCCTGAATGGACGCTTCAACCTCGGAATCTAGGGCAGATGTCGCCTCATCCAACAACAAGATCGGCGCGTCCTTCAAAATCACCCTGGCAAGCGTCACCCGCTGCCGCTGACCGCCGGACAATTTCACGCCCCGTTCACCCACATGCGCGTCATAACCGGTGCGCCCCCGCGGATCTTGCAGGTCAAGGATGAATTCATGCGCCTCAGCCTGTTTGGCGGCAGCAATCATCTGTTCTTCAGTCGCATCCGGGCGACCATAGAGGATGTTGTCACGCACCGACCGGTGCAACAGCGCGCTGTCCTGCTGAACCATGCCGATATGACTGCGCAAGCTGTCTTGCGTAACCTGGGCAATGTTCTGATCATCGATCAGGATCGCTCCTCGTTCGACGTCATAAAACCGCAAAAGCAGCTTAACTAGGGTCGATTTACCGGCACCAGACCGCCCAATCAGGCCGATCTTTTCGCCCGGCTGAATGGTCAGGTTGATATGATCCAGACCACCCGTTTCACGACCGTAGTGGTGCGACAGATCGCGGATTTCGATCTGGCCTTTGCTGAGCTGCAACGGCTTTGAGCCGGGCGCGTCCAGCAGATCGATGGGCTGAGCAATCGTCTCCATCCCTTCGGCCACGATGCCAAGCTGGCGGAAGAAGCTGGTCAGCGCCCACATGATCCATCCGGTCATCGCGTTCAAGCGCAGGGTCAGCGCCGTTGCAGCCGCAACAACGCCAACCGAAGCGGTACCCTGCATCCAAAGAGCAATCGCCCAGCCTACAACCCCAACGATCAGAAAGCCGTTCAAAGTAACCAGAACCGCATCCATGATCGTGAATATCCGCATCTCGACCTGAAAGGTCCGACGCGTTTCCTCGATCGCTTCACGCGCATAATCCAGCTCCTGTCGGCCATGAGCAAACATCTTGACCGAGTGGATGTTGGTGTAGCTGTCGACAACCCGGCCCGTGACAGTCGAACGCGCATCAGATGCAGCCTGAGACGCGGGGCCGACTCGTTTCACCGTCCAGTGGACAAGCAGCCCATACAACGCAAACCAGATGAGCAAAGGGATCAGCAGGCGTGCATCAGCCGCATAAAGCAAGATCGCAGCACCAATCAAATAAGCCAGCGAGAATGAGATGGCGTCAAAGACCTGAAACACCACCTCGCCTGCCGCGGGCGGGGTTTGCATGATCCGGTTGGCAATGCGGCCTGCAAAGTCATTCTCGAACCAGCCAACGGACTGACGCAGAACGTGTTTATGCGCCCGCCAGCGGATCAGCGTACCAAAGTTCGGCAGGATCGTGTTGTTCAGCAGCAGCACATCGACCAGATGCAGCAGCGGACGCAACAGCAGGATAAAGCCTGCCATCAACAACAGCTCGGTCCCGTGGTTTTGCCAGACCTCTGCGGGGGTGCCCCCCAACAGGTCCACGACACGGCCCATATAGTAGATCAACCCGATCTCAACAGCAGCCACGATGATGGAAATCAGCGCAGCCCAAAAGAAAACCCGGAAAAATGGGCGCGAGTAATCCAGCATGAACGGCCACAGCCGTGTGGGTGGCTTATCGGTCTCACGATAGGCGACAAAAGGGTCAACAAGGTTTTCGAAATAGCGAAACATGGAGAGTGCTCCGATTGAGCAGAAATACAGACATGCGAAGAAGAATGGCGCCTGAACACCACCCTTTACGGGGAAAGTGCCCTGGCTTTAGCCGAACCAGATCCCGTAATACATTCGCATTCCTCCATCCATGAGTCTGCCGCACGTAACCACAAACAAAATCGTTTGTCATCCCTTTTTGAGACTTCACTTCAACCGGCCAGCAATTCCTCGCGGGTCAGGGTGAAGTCAGATGCGATCCACCGCGCCTCAAGCTCGGCCAGTTTCTTGCCCAGCGCGGGGCCGGTGAAGTTGGGGATCAGATCGGCGGCGCTGATCGGGAAACGTGCCGCTGCACCGTGATGGAGAGCTTGGCGCAAGTCCTCTGACCAGGGGTGTTCGAAGAAGGCACAGCGCAGCAAGGTTTCGTGCAGGCCTCCGTCGTCGCCGTAGCGATAGCCCAACTCTTCGATGCTGGTTGAGGCCTGCGCCTCCTCCCGCATTCGGGTCATGCGTTGCAGTTGCGCCCGGCTCAAGCGCAGTGTCGCGGCATCCTCGGGTGTTGCAATCGCGGCCAGCCGGCGCACCGGATCAGGCGCGGCACCGGCGGCCTGTTCTATAGCGATCAGCGGCGCCATGGCACGGTCATCCGCACCGGGCAACAGATGAGCCAAGACACCCGCGCTGCGCATCGCAGCCACCGAGGGCGCAGGGTCTGGCGCGCCTAGCAGTTTTATCAGCTCAGCCCCGACCCGTTCACGGGATAGCGTTGTCAGCCCATCCAGATTGGACGCAATCGCAGCGAGCGCATCGGCGTCAAATCCGGCATCGGCGTCGCCATACCAGGCGTGAAACCGGAAATAGCGCAGCGAGCGCAGATAGTCCTCGCGGATGCGGTTTTCGGCCGTTCCAATAAACCGCACGCGCCGCGCCTGAAGGTCAGGCAAGCCTGACAGCGGGTCCAGCACCGTGCCGTCGGGCTGCGCGTAGATCGCGTTCATTGTGAAATCGCGGCGCGCGGCGTCTTCTTCAACGGTGTCGGCAAAGTCCACAACCGCACGGCGGCCATCGGTTTCCACATCGCGTCGAAAGGTCGTGACTTCATGTGGGGTATGATCGCAAACGATGGTAATCGTGCCGTGTTCCAACCCCGTCGGAATCGCCTTAAGGCCAGCCTTTTGAGCCAGTTCCATCACCCGTTCGGGATGCGCATCCGTGGCAATATCAATATCCGAAACGGGCGCGCCCAGCAGGGCGTTGCGCACGCATCCGCCCACGAACAGGGCCTGCGCCCCTCCTGTGGTGAGGGCTTCACAAACCGCCTGAGTCGCCGGGTCCGAAACCCAAGGCGCGCTGATCTGCTTCATTCACTTACCCGTGCTGCAAGCCCGCGCAATATGCGAGCCGTCGCGCCCCAGATGTAATAAGGACCATAGGGAACAGCGAAGTATTTCCGCCGTTGGCCACGCCACCGGCGCGACTCGATCACATAATTCTCGGGCTTTAGCAGATGTGCAAGTGGAACTGAGAAAACCTCATCCACTTCGCCCGGCTCGGGCACTGGATCAAAACCTTGGCGGATGATGGCCACAACCGGGGTAACAGCGAACGAGGTCACCGTTTCATGGCTGGGTAGAAAGCCGATCACTTCGGGCAACTCTGGATGCAGGCCAATTTCCTCATGCGCTTCGCGCAGGGCGGCGGCGGTGATATCCGCGTCACCTTCATCCTGTTTGCCCCCAGGAAAGGCGATCTGGCCGGGATGGTGTTTCAAAGCCGATGACCGCTTTGTCAGGATCAAACGCGGCACATCCCCGGAAACTGAGATCGGCACCAGAACCCCGGCCGGACGCAATTTGCGCCCGGGGGGAAGTACAGTTTCAGGGTTCAGATCAAAATCACTGGACCCATGGCCCGGACGATGCAACGCCGCAGCAATCTGATCCGTCGGATCATGCACCGCTGGCGTCTTCCGCATCAAAACCAACCGTCGCGGGATCCAGCACATAATGCGCCCCGCAAAACTGACAATCGGCAGTAACCTTGCCTTCGGGCGTCGTCATCTTTTCAATGTCCCTAGCCGAATAGATCGATAAGCTTTGACGTACGCGTTCTTCCGAACAGGTGCAGCCAAACTGTACCATCTGCGCGTCATAGACGCGTGGGCTTTCTTCGTGAAACAGGCGGATCAACAGATCGGTCGGCGCGATGGATGGGCCGATCAGTTCCAGATCATCAACCGTATCCAGAAGGATGTTGACCCGGCCCCAGTTTTCACCTTCTTCGCCGTCGACCAGATCGTTGGCGGTGAGGATTTCACCCGTCCCCTCACCCGAGGCCGCAAAGGGCGAAGCTTTGGGCATGTGCTGCAACATGATCCCGCCGGCGCGCCAATGCTCACCCACTTCAGGTTCGGTCGATTTGCCGAAGCTCAGCGAGAAACGGGTTGGCAGCTGTTCGGATTGGGCGAAATATGCCTCGGCCGAGGCGCTGATCGACGCTCCGTCCAACGGAGTAATGCCCTGATAAGGCTGCGTGCCTTCGCCCTGATCGATCATGATCGCAAAATACCCTTCGCCCACCTGATCAAAGGGGGCGCTGTTGGTCAGTCGATCCCGGTCAAAGTTGGCATAGGCGCGAATACGTGCGGGTTCACCTTCGACAGTGGGCGCATAATAATCGGTTGCGATCATGCGCACCGCGCCCTTGGATTGAACCTGCAACGACAGCTTCCAGCGCAGCGACACGGTCTGGCCGATCAATGCGGTCAGCAAGGCCATCTCGGCCACCAGCGCCTCGACCTGTTCGGGATAGTCATGCTGCTTCAGGATGCCATCCAGCACCCCGTCCAGGCGGGCGACGCGGCCACGCATGTCGGACACATCAAGTTGAAAGGGCAGGACGGTATCGTCCCACGCGATTTTTGTTCCAAGAGACATGGGGTTTCCTTACACGCCACAGGTTGGCATACCGGCACCATATAGGTCACAGAGTTTGGGTTGTAAGGGGCCATACATGATCAGACGGTTTGGTGAAAGCCCTGAACCCGGGCGATCCTATACGCGCAGGGTGGGCGTTTATGCGTTGCTTCCGCGTGAAAAGCACCTGCTTTTGACCTGCCAGACCGAACCGGGGCCAGATCTGCAGCTGCCGGGCGGTGGTATTGATCCCGGCGAATCGCCCATTACCGCGCTGCATCGTGAGGTTTATGAGGAAACCGGATGGCGCATCGCCTCGCCGGAACGCGTCGGCGCCTTTCGCCGCTTCACTTATATGCCCGAATACGATTTATGGGCCGAGAAGGTCTGCCTGATTTACCGCGCCCGCCCTGTCCTGCAATTGGGCCCGCCAACCGAAGCCTTTCACGAGGCGCTTTGGATGCACAGCGCGGATGCGGTTGAGCTGCTGAGAAATGACGGCGACCGCCACTTTGCAGCCCAGCACCTGAACGGTCTTTAGTGCCCGTTATATTCAAAAAATACCGCCGAAACGTCGTCTCCCATGCCTTCGTTGGGCGGCATGCGCTGGGTCAGCCGCCAGAACATATCATCCAGAAATTCTGATCCACCCTGGCCAGACGCACAGTCCAACGCCATTTCACGTAGACCCTCCTCCTCCAGCAGCCCGCCTTCTGCCAGGTGACATTCCGTGAAACCATCGGAATGCAGCAAAAGCCGGTCACCCGGATTCAGCTTTGTTTCAATCTGCTGAAAACTCGCGTCTGGGATCAATCCGATGGGAAGGCCGCCATCGCCAAGATATTCGGTGCTGCCATCCTGCCTCAGCAGCAAGGGGTACGGATGTCCGGCCTGCACCATTTTCATATGCCCGCTGCGCAGATCAACAATTGCGTAGACCATCGTAAAATACTCTTCGATCCCGGTGTCCACCATCAAACGTGAATTGAGCGTTTCGGCCACTTGCTCCGGCGGCAACAGCGCGTAGAATTTGTTCATCCGTTTTTCCAGCGCCACATTCTGATCGAAGTGCTGGCTGGACAGATAACCGCCAAGTCGTGCCGTCATCATCGCGGATGTGATCCCATGACCCGAAACGTCAATGCTGTAGAATCCAAGCCGGTTCTGGCCGGGCGAGAACATGCCCACCAGATCGCCGCCAATATGACCACAGGGCTTCAATAACAGACTGACCCGGGAAACACCGAACTCTCGCGTCAATTCCGGGACCAGTGATTCCTGTATCTTGCGGGCCTGTTTCAGGTCTTTGTCGATCGCATCATGGGCCAGCTTCAGCTCGTCGAGTGCAGATTCGATCAGTCGGTTCTTATCCGAAAGCTCTCTCTGCATATCCAATATGCGTGCGCCCGCAGAAATACGGGCCCGCAGTTCATCAGCCTCTAGCGGCTTGATTAGAAAATCATCCGCCCCGGCATCCAGCCCACGCGCGACTTCCTGCTTTTCGCTTTTCGATGTCAGAAGGATGAAATAGCTGTAGTGTTCAGAATCGAGCGCGCGAAAATCACGGCAGAACTCCAGTCCGCTCATGCCTGGCATCACCCAATCGCTGAGCACGAGATCAGGTGCAAACTCGGCGCAAAGCTCAAGGGCCTTTTCACCGTTGTCTGCCTCAAGCACCTCAAATCCCCATTTCTTGAGCGAGGCCACCAGAATGCGCCTTTGCAGGCGGCTGTCATCCACGACCAGCACCTTTCGGATCGCACCGAAATCCAGTTCAGAACCGGTTTGTTCAAGACTTAGTGCTGACACCCTTTAACCCCAGGCTTCCTTCTTCAGGGACGCGGCAAACCTATCGCGCTGGGGTTTAACATCCCGTGAAGGCGCTATGGTCTTTGGCCTTAACCGCACATTTACCGGACATGCGTTAGCAAAGATCACCCTTATTCCGATTCAGGAGGATGACGATGATCCACTGGCCGCGAGTCAGACAATTGCGGGACGAGGTCGGCGCAGATGAAATTGATGAGGTCATCGAAATCTTTCTGGACGAGGTGCAGGAAGTGATCGCGCGCCTGCATGCCGATACCGAACGACTTGAGTTGGAACAGAACCTGCATTTCCTCAAAGGCAGCGCCATGAGCTTGGGCTTCAATCAGTTCTCGAAACTCTGTCAGGATGGCGAACGCCGGGCTGCCGCCGGGCAAGCGGCAGAGGTGGATCTAACCGAAATCCTGGCCGTTTATGACGCATCCAAATCTGTGTTTCAGGCCGAATTACCTAGCAATCTGACCTAAATCACGAACTGTGCCAGCGTCTCATCTTCGGTGATGTCGGTATAGGTAAACCCGGCCTCATCCAGATGCGCAAACAGGCGCGCAAAATTCTCGGGCTTGCGGGTTTCGATCCCGATCAGGACTGACCCGAAGTTGCGCGCGGATTTCTTCATGTATTCAAACCGGGCAATGTCATCCTCGGGGCCTAGGATGTTCAGGAACTCTTTCAACGCGCCAGGGCGCTGCGGCAGGCGCAAAATGAAGTATTTCTTGACCCCGGAATAGCGCTGCGCGCGCTCTTTGACCTCGGGCAGGCGTTCAAAATCGAAATTGCCGCCCGAGGTCACGCAAACAACAGTTTTGCCGCGAATAAAGCTTTGCACATCTGCAATCGCTTCGATGGCCAGGGCGCCTGCGGGCTCTAGCACGATGCCTTCGACATTCAGCATCTCGATCATGGTGGTGCAGATACGATCCTCAGATAGAACCAGCACATCTGACAGATGCCGTGATTTCAGCAATTCGAACGGCTTGGCCCCGATCTTCCCAACCGCCGCACCATCGACGAAATTGTCCACGTGATCCAACGCCACCGGATGCCCCGCCGCCATCGCCGCATGCAGACAGGCACCGCCCTTGGGTTCGACAAACAGGCAATGGGTGCGATCCCTGAACCAGGTCGCCACTCCAGCGGACATACCACCGCCACCCACAGGCAGCAGCACATGGTCAGGCACTTGGCCCAGCTGTTCTTCGATCTCAACCGCCAAAGACGCCTGACCTTCGATCACATCCTCATCATCAAAGGGAGACAGGAAATGCCCGCCCTGCGCGGAGCACCACGCCTGCGCCGCGGCCAAAGTGTCGTCGAAATAGTCCCCGGTCAGGTAAACCTCGATATTGTCACCACCAAAGATGCGGGTTTTTTGGATTTTTTGCTGCGGGGTCGTCACCGGCATGAAGATCACGCCCTTCACGCCCAGATGCTTGCACATATAGGCCACGCCCTGCGCGTGGTTGCCCGCGCTGGCGCAAACGAACAGGTCCTGCCCCTGCTGTTTGCGCATCGCATTAAACGCGCCACGAATCTTGTAGGACCGCACCGGGCTGAGGTCTTCGCGCTTCAGCCAAATATCCGCACCATAACGGTCGGACAAATGCGCGTTTCGCTGCAACGGTGTTGCAGGGAACACGGTACGCATCGCCTGTTCGGCGGTTCGGGCACGGGTCATGAAGTCAGTCATGACCGTTTCAGTGGCCTATCCCGACTAAAAGGGCAAGGAATACATATGTGTACGAGGGGTCAGGTGAGCTCGCGCTTTTCCACAACGTAGCCATAAACCGTCGTTAGGATACTAATGTTCAGAATCGCCAAGAAGACTTGAAAGGCAAGTGACAGAATACCGTGAATGGGCGGAATGAACTGAAGCAAGTTGATTGCAAAGCTCACAATCAGTTGAAACATCACGTAGAAGAAAATCAGCCCCAAAGCGGTCCTCCCCGGGTTGTGGATTCGGCTCCAAGCGTTCCAACCCTCTGACAGGCCCATCGCTTTATCGACAGCAAATGAGGGCAAAACAAGCGACCATCTCAGGAAAGCGACGCCAACCAAAACCAACACAAAAACCAAGCCCGCCAACGCAACGGGCCAAATGACTTGGGCGACGTTCATAAGCACGAAACCAGTCGGAATAGCAATTGCCAAGAAAATGATTCCCAACAGAAACAGTCTCAGGACGTAACCAACTGCTAGCTTGATATCAAACCGGGGAATGAAGCCCGAGGTAAACTCTTCCAGCAAGATATATCGGTGCCAGGTGGTAACACCCCAAGCGCTTATGATGGCTGTCAGAATCCAGATCAAAAAGAACCATACAAAAAAGAAAGAAGGAATGTTTTCTTTTGGAATAGTTACGGTCTTGCCCCAAACTAGGTAGTCGCTCATACCGGACAAATAGAGAAACGATCCTATCACCGCGATGCTAAGCGCGGCAGGTGCCCAAAATATCCGAATGACCGCTGTCACGTTTCCGAGAACCATTACAACTGCGTGCGCAAAAATCTTCCAACTCAAATCCAAAACTCTGCCCTCTCAACCAATCCTTGTTCTCTATCCGCCCGTTTCACCCCAATTCCCATGCATGGTCAACGCACATAACTTGCCCCCGCGTTCAAAACCCGCTAGGGGCCAGTCGTTCTTCGCACAAAGGGAAATCAGATGTCCGCGCCCAAGAAAGTTGTTTTGGCCTATTCCGGTGGCCTTGATACCTCGATCATTCTGAAATGGCTGCAGACCGAGTATGGTTGTGAGGTCGTGACCTTCACCGCCGATCTGGGTCAGGGCGAGGAGCTGGAACCCGCTCGTCAGAAGGCCGAGCTGCTGGGGATCAAGCCCGAAAACATCTATATCGAAGACATCCGCGAAGAATTCGTCCGCGACTTTGTCTTCCCGATGTTCCGCGCCAATGCTCAATACGAAGGCCTGTATCTGCTGGGCACCTCGATCGCGCGGCCTCTGATCTCGAAACGTCTGGTTGAGATTGCTGAGGCGACCGGTGCTGATGCCGTTGCCCACGGCGCAACCGGCAAGGGCAACGATCAGGTGCGGTTCGAACTGGCGGCTTACGCGCTCAACCCCGACATCAAGGTTATTGCGCCTTGGCGTGAATGGGACCTGTCCAGCCGCACCAAGCTGCTGGAATTTGCCGAACAGAACCAGATCCCGATTGCCAAGGACAAACGCGGCGAGGCACCGTTCTCAGTCGATGCCAACCTGCTGCACACCTCGTCGGAAGGGAAAGTTCTGGAAGACCCCGCCGATATGGCGCCCGATTATGTTTACCAGCGCACCGTCCACCCCGAGGACGCGCCGAATGAGCCCGAATTCATCGAGATCGGTTTCGAAAAAGGTGATGCGGTCAGTATCAATGGCGAGGCGATGAGCCCGGCCACTATCCTGACCAAGCTGAACGAGTATGGCGGAAAGCACGGCATCGGTCGTCTCGATCTGGTCGAAGGCCGGTTCGTTGGCATGAAGTCGCGCGGCATCTACGAAACTCCGGGCGGCACCATCCTGCTGGAAGCACACCGTGGGATCGAATCCATCACCATGGACCGTGGCGCGATGCACCTGAAAGACCAGCTGATGCCGCAATATGCGGAACTGATCTATAACGGCTTCTGGTACTCACCCGAGCGCGAAATGCTGCAGGCCGCCATCGACAAATCGCAAGAACATGTCACCGGAACCGTACGGGTGAAACTGTACAAAGGTCTGGCCTCGACCGTGGGCCGCTGGTCGGATCATTCGCTCTATTCCGAGGCGCATGTGACCTTTGAGGAAGACGCTGGTGCCTACGATCAAAAAGACGCGGCAGGCTTTATCCAGCTAAACGCGCTGCGCCTGAAACTGCTGGCAGCGCGCGACAAGCGGCTTAGCAAGTAAGCCGTCCCAGAACAATTTGGAAACCCGGCAATCCTTTGGATGCCGGGTTTTTTATATGCTGCTTCCCGTGGGGTCAGGCTTGCCTGTTGGGTCTGGATATCTTTACGCCTGCGTCAACCAAGAAGGGACGCTCAATGCTGCAAGATATCGCCGACGGAATTCAAAAAGGGCTGAACGGCAAAAGCTTTGATGGCTCGCTCAAGTTCGATTGCGGCGAGGCGGGTGTCATCGTGCTGGCCGACAATCAGGCCAGTACGCTGGATCGGGAAACCGACTGCACGATCCGGATTTCACAGGACAACCTGACCAAATTGCTGACTGGTAAGCTGAATCCGATGACCGGCGTGGCCATGGGCAAGCTCAAGATTTCGGGCAATATGGGCGTTGCGATGAAGCTGGGGCAGCTGCTGGGATAGACGATAAAATCGTCTCACCAGCGCGTGACAATCGATGTCAGCGCATTGCAAGGCGAGGCATCTACGGGCAGCTTGGTCTCGGAAGGAGACCTGCCATGACCCGGACTGCTTATCTCGATTGTATAAAACCCTCCTTACTTTTTGTGCTAATCTTGCTGGCGGCACTACTGCGCGCCCTGCCGGGTTCTGCCGCAGAAACCGAAACGCTAACGGTCGCCGGCGGGTGTTTCTGGTGTGTCGAATCCGATTTTGAAACGGTACCCGGCGTAATTGGTGCGGTGTCCGGTTATACCGGTGGCACCACCGCCAACCCCAGCTACAAGGACGTGACCAAGGGCGAAACCGGCCATTATGAGGCGGTTCAGATCACCTTTGATCCCAGCAAAGTCTCTCGGGATACCTTGCTGGACATGTTCTTCCGTTCTGTTGATCCCACCGATGCAGGCGGACAGTTCTGCGACCGGGGTGACAGCTATCGCACAGCTATTTTCGTCTCTAACACAGGCGAAAAAGCCTTAGCCGAGCAAGCAAAGGCTGAGGCCCAATCCGCGCTCGGCCAAACCGTTGTGACGCCCATTCTACAGGAAACCACCTTTTATCCGGCCGAAGCCTATCATCAGGATTACTATAAGGGCGAAAAGGTTGTGTTCACCCGCTTTGGGCCCAAGCGCCAAAAGAACGCCTATAAGGCTTATCGCAAAGCCTGCGGTCGGGACGCGCGGGTCAAACAGCTTTGGGGTACAGATGCACCGTTTGCCGGGTCCTAATCGAACTGCGCGTCGCGCACCTCCCGCAGGTCCGGAATAACATCCGCCGTGCCGTGCCGTGTCACCATCAAGGCAGCGGCGCGGTTGGCTTGCAGAATTGCCTGTTCCATCGGCATACCCCGATCCATTCCCGCCAGCACGTAGCCGGTGAAAGTATCGCCTGCCCCGGTTGTATCCACGGCCTGCACCTTATGCGCAGCAAAATCGACCGGATCGCAGCCTTGCTGTAGATACCGCGCGCCCTTGGACCCAAGCGTCACGATCACATGTCGTACAGGCAGTTCGGCCGCACTTAGACCTGTTTCCTGTTTCAACTGTTCGGCTTCAACCTCATTCAGGATTAGGAAATCCAGATAGGGCAGCACGGCCTGAACCGCCTCAGCCTCGAACGGGGCAGCTGCATAGCAGACGGTCAGACCAAGCTCGCGCGCCATGCGGGCGGCCTCGACCTGTGCGTTGGTTTCATTCTGAAAAACAAGCAGATCGCCGGTGTTGGCAGACGCAAGCGCCTGCCCGATCTGCCCATCTTCAAGCGCGTGATTGGCGCCCGGATACAGAATGATCAGGTTCTCACCCTGCGCATCGACCGCAATGATGGCATGACCCGTGGGGCTGCTGGCCTCAGCAATAAACCGCGTATCGACACCATATTCCGTCAACCGCTCCTGTGCCCAGCGCCCATCCGCACCGACCGCTCCGATATGGCTGACGCGTGATCCCGCCCGCGCGGCAGCCACCGACATATTGGCGCCCTTGCCACCCAGAAACTTCTCGAGCCCGCTAGCCGCCAGAGTTTCCCCCGGCGCAGGCAGATGCGGCAAGGCATAGACCATATCCGCGTTGATCGAGCCGAGGTTCCAGATTGTCATTGCTTACCCAATCTCACACGAGGCCAGAATGGCCATGTTCAGGATATCATTGGCTGTTGAAACCGTCGAACAAATCTGAATTTGCTTACCTATGCCGGACAAGATCGGGCCTATCACAGTGGCCCCGCCCATTTCCTGCATCAACTTGGTTGAAATGCTGGCTGAATGGCGCGCAGGCACGATCAGAATGTTGGCCGGGCCGGTGAGGCGCTGAAACGGATACGCCTCCTGCTGGTCCACATTCAGCGCGACATCGACGGTCATCTCACCTTCGTATTCGAAATCCACGCCGCGCTGATCAAGCGCTGCGGGTGCCACATGCATTTTCTCGGCCCGCTCTGACACTGGATAACCAAAGGTCGAAAAGCTGACAAAGGCCACCCGAGGCTCTATCCCCATGTGGCGGGCCACGGCTGCGGCGCGCTCAGCGATATTGGCCAGATCGTTTTCGTCCGGCCATTCATGAACCAACGTATCACCGATCAGAACAATCCGCCCCTTGTGCAACAGCGCGGTTACACCCGCAGCGCCGTGTTGGGCGTCAGCGTCAAACACGTGGTTGATCCGATCCAGCACATGTGCCGATTTTCGGGTTGCCCCGGTGACCAAACCGTCACCATGTCCATGGGCCAGCATGAGGGACGAGAACACGTGCCGGTCCCGCGCCGCCAGACGATGAATATCCTTGTGATCAAAGCCTTTACGTTGAAGGCGTTGATAGAGGAAGTCTTTGTAGCTGTCCAAATGCGTGGTGTTGGCCGCGTTCACGACCTCAAGCTCGCGCACCGCATCGCCCAATCCAGCTGCTTCCAGCTTTTGCTTCACATCGTCTTGGCGACCAACCACCATCGCCTTGCCGAAGCCAGAACGCTGATACATCACAGCTGCGCGCAGCACGCGTGGATCGTCGCCCTCGGCAAAGATCATCCGGCTTTGCGCCTGACGGGCACGGGCGTTCAGGCCGCGCAGGATGCTGGCGGTCGGATCCATGCGGGATTTCAGGCTCAGCTCATAAGCGTCCATGTCGATGATCGGACGGCGGGCCGCGCCTGTGTCCATCCCGGCCTTCGCCACAGCGGGTGGGATACGGTGGATCAGGCGCGGGTCAAAGGGCGTCGGGATGATGTAATCGCGGCCAAAGGTCAGCGATTTGCCGTAGGCCATTGCAACCTCATCCGGCACATCCTCACGCGCCAGACGGGCCAAAGCATGGGCACAGGCGATCTTCATCTCGTCATTAATGGCGCGTGCGTGGATGTCCAGCGCACCGCGAAACAGGTAGGGAAAGCCCAGCACGTTGTTGACCTGATTGGGATAATCGCTGCGGCCTGTGGCAACGATCGCGTCAACGCGGACCTCATGCGCCTCTTCCGGTGTGATCTCAGGGTCGGGGTTCGCCATCGCAAATATCACCGGATTATCGGCCATGCTGACAACCATATCCTGCGTCACGGCGCCCTTGACCGAAACGCCCAGGAACACATCCGCACCCTTCATGGCATCTTCCAGCGACCGCAGATCGGTCGAGATCGCATGGGCCGATTTCCACTGGTTCATCCCTTCGGTCCGGCCCTGATAGATCACGCCCTTTGTGTCACAGACGATGCAGTTCTCGTGCCGCGCGCCCATCGACTTGAGCAGCTCGATACAGGCGATCCCCGCAGCCCCCGCACCGTTCAGTACAATCTTAACGTCCTCGATCTTTTTGCCCGAAATATGCAGCGCGTTCAGCAGACCCGCCGCGCAGATCACAGCCGTGCCGTGCTGGTCATCGTGGAAGACGGGGATATCCATCTCTTCCTTCAGGCGCTGTTCGATGATGAAACACTCGGGCGCCTTGATATCTTCCAGATTGATGCCGCCAAAGGTCGGCCCCATCAACCGCACCGCGCGGCAGAACTCATCCGGGTCTTCGGTGTCCAACTCGATATCGATCGAGTTCACGTCCGCAAACCGTTTGAAGAGAACCGATTTCCCTTCCATCACCGGCTTCGAGCCCAGTGCACCAAGGTTACCCAAGCCCAGCACAGCTGTTCCGTTTGAGATCACAGCAACCAGGTTGCCCTTATTGGTATAGTCATACGCGGTCTCAGGTGCCTCGGCGATGGCTTCACATGGAACAGCGACGCCGGGGCTATAGGCCAGCGATAGATCGCGCTGCGTAGTCATGGGGACGGTGGCCTGCACTTCCCACTTGCCGGGGGTTGGGTCCAGGTGAAAGGCCAGCGCCTCTTCTTTGGTGATCTTCGCTTTGGGCATTTTGAACGTCGTTTCCATGACTTCGGGGCTGATGCCTCATAGCGCAGGCAGGCGCGCGCCTCAACGGGAATGAGTTTTCGGCTTTTACAGAAGATGCGGGGTTTGTAAGGTCGCGTCCGGAACACGCCAGAAGGGGGCCACTTTTGTCCACAGTCACGCCGATGATGGCGCAGTATCTTGAGATCAAAGAGGCCCATGCCGACGCCCTGCTGTTCTACCGTATGGGCGATTTCTACGAAATGTTCTTCGAGGATGCCGTCAATGCTGCCGAGGCGCTGGACATCGCCCTGACCAAGCGCGGCAAACACAATGGCGACGACATCCCGATGTGCGGTGTCCCGGTTCATGCGGCCGAGGGCTATTTGCTGACCCTCATCCGCAAAGGGTTCCGCGTGGCCGTCTGCGAACAAATGGAAAGCCCGGCCGAAGCGAAGAAAAGAGGCTCTAAATCGGTCGTAAAGCGCGATGTTGTGCGTTTGGTGACTCCGGGAACGCTGACAGAAGACGCCCTGCTTGAAGCCCGCCGCCACAACTTTCTGGCCACTTATGCTGAGGTCCGGGATGAGGCCGCACTGGCCTGGGCCGACATCTCGACCGGGGCATTTCATGTGATGCCTTTAACCTCCGTGCGCCTCAGTCCCGAGCTGGCCCGGCTCGCCCCTTCCGAGCTGATCGTTGCCGACGGGATGGAGCAATCGCTGAACGAAACCGTCCGCGACCTTGGGATTTCGCTGACGCCTGTCGGACGCGCAAGTTTCGACAGTACCGCGGCGGAAAAACGCATCTGCGAGCTGTTTCACGTGGGCGCGCTGGAGGCGTTCGGGTCCTTTGGCCGGGCCGAAGTGTCCGCGATGGGTGCCCTGATCGACTATCTTGAAATAACGCAGAAAGGCAAACTGCCCCTGCTGCAAACACCCCTTAAGGAGTCCGAGGACCGCGTGGTACAGATCGATGCCGCCACGCGCCGCAATCTGGAACTGACCCGGTCCCTGTCGGGCGGTCGCGCCGGATCGTTGTTGTCGGTGGTTGACCGCACCGCCACACCGGGCGGGGCACGGTTGCTGGAACAACGCCTCTCAAGCCCGTCCCGCAATTTGGATGTGATCCATGCCCGTCTCGACGCTGTCAGCTTTGCCGCCGTAGACAGCCTGATCGCCTCGGACCTGCGCGAGGCCCTGCGCAAAACCCCCGATCTGGACCGCGCCCTGTCTCGCCTGTCGCTTGAACGCGGTGGGCCCCGTGATTTGGCGGCGATCCGCAACGGTCTGACCCAGGCCTCCGCGATTGCGGGCATTTGCGAAGCACAGGATCTCCCGGGCCTGCTAGCAACCGCCTTGCAAAACCTTGTTGGCTTCGACGACCTCCTGAACCTGCTAGATGAGGCCTTAGTCGCCGAACCACCCCTGCTGGCCCGCGACGGAGGTTTCATCGCCCCCGGATTTGACTCCGAACTCGACGAAGCGCGCACCCTGCGCGACGAAGGCCGATCTGTCATCGCCGGGTTTCAACAGAAATATGCGGAACACACGGGCATTACCTCGCTGAAGATCAAGCACAATAACGTGTTGGGCTATTTCATCGAAACAACGGCTACGCATGCCGAGAAGATGCTGAACCCGCCGTTCTCCGAGACCTATATCCATCGCCAAACCACCGCCAATCAGGTGCGGTTCACGACGGTCGAACTCTCGGAGATCGAAACCCGTATCTTGAATGCTGGAAACTTGGCGCTTGAGATTGAAAAGAGGCTCTATAAAAGGCTTTCTGACGAAATTCTGGCCCTTGCCGCCCGTATCAACCAGGCCGCCCGAGGGCTGGCCGAACTCGACCTGACCACAGCCCTTGCCGATCTTGCACGTGGTGAGAACTGGTGCCGACCACAGGTTGACACCTCGCGCGCCTTTGAGGTTCAGGGTGGACGCCACCCGGTGGTCGAACACGCGCTGCGCCAGCAAAGCGGCGACGCCTTCGTTGCCAATGACTGCGACCTCAGCGCCGAAGACGGGGCCGCCATCTGGTTGCTGACCGGTCCCAACATGGCCGGTAAATCAACCTTCCTCCGCCAGAATGCCCTGATCGCCCTACTCACCCAAATGGGCAGTTACGTGCCTGCGGAACAAGCACATATCGGCCTTGTCAGCCAGCTTTTCAGCCGCGTCGGAGCATCAGACGATCTGGCTCGAGGCCGCTCGACCTTTATGGTCGAGATGGTCGAAACTGCCGCAATTCTAAACCAGGCCGATGACCGCGCACTGGTCATTCTGGATGAAATCGGCCGCGGAACCGCCACCTATGACGGTCTCTCCATCGCTTGGGCCACGCTAGAGCATCTGCACGCCGCCAACCAATGCCGCGCCTTGTTTGCCACGCATTACCACGAACTCACCGCGCTTGCCGGAAAGCTTAAAGGCGTCGACAACGCCACCGTCGCAGTGAAGGAATGGGAAGGTGAGGTCATCTTCCTGCACGAGGTCCACAAAGGCGCCGCTGACCGATCCTATGGCGTGCAGGTCGCCCAACTGGCAGGTCTGCCTGCCTCAGTTGTTGAACGTGCCCGCATCGTATTGGATCAACTGGAAAAAACCGAGCGTGAGGGCGGCAAACAAAAATCCCTGATTGACGACCTTCCGCTCTTCTCTGCCGCGCCACCACCGCCGCCGCCTGCACCGAGAGCCTCACCGGTCGCGGACATGCTGAACGACATCCTGCCCGACGAGCTGACCCCCCGCGAAGCACTCGACCTGATCTACAAATTGAAAGAGGCGGCCAAATCCTGACCACCCCTTTTTCTGTTCAAAAATACCTCCGCCGGAGGCTTGGCCTCGCAGAGGCCAATCAGCTCGCAGGTGTCGACGACACGCCAACCTGCGCCGGGCGCAGCAAACGGTCGTGCAACATGAACCCTTCAGCCGAAACCTGAATGATGTCCCCCGCGCGTGTTCCCGGTACTGGCGCTTCAAACATCGCCTCATGCACATTCGGATCGAACCGATCACCAACTTCAGGCGTGATCACCTCAATCCCGTGCTTCTGAAAAACATCTTTCAACGCCCGCATGGTCAGTTCAACACCTTCCAACAGAGGGCCAGCAACCTCTTTCTGCTCATCGGTCGCGGCCTCAAGCGCACGCTTCATGTTGTCGTAAACCGGCAACATGTCGCGTGCCAGCTTTGATCCGCCATACTGTTCCGCGTCCCGGCGCGCTTTGTCGCCGCGTTTGCGCGCATTCTCGGCATCCGCCAACGCGCGCATGAACTTGTCTTTGTAATCGTCCCGCTCAGCGCGCAGCGCGTCGACTTCCAACGCCTCTTCGCTGATATCCATCAGCTCCTCGGCCAGCTCTTCTGCTTCGGCCGTTGCGATATCGTCCAGAAAATCTTCGTTCTTGGGCTCTGCCATCTCTTACCCTCTAGCTCCGGTCGGATATCAGCTTGCCGACCAGTTGCGCCGTATAATCCACGATCGGTACGATCCGCCCGTAATTCAGACGTGTGGGCCCGATGACCCCAACCGCACCAATTATCTTACGATCAGCGTTCATATATGGAGACACCACCAAAGAGGAACCCGAAAGTGAGAAAAGTTTGTTCTCAGAGCCAATAAAAATGCGAACGCCCTCACCTTCTTCGGCCAATTCAAGGAATTCCGCGATGTCTCGCTTGCGCTCCAGATCGTCAAACAAGGACCGAATACGCTCTAGCTCTTCTTCCTGACCAGATTCACCCAACAGATTCGCCCGCCCGCGCACGATCAAACGGGCCGAGTCAGTCCCGTCACCATCCCAGGCCGCAATTCCGCTTTCGACCATCGCGCGGGCCAGAACGTCAATTTCTTGCCTGCGCGCATCGATCTGGCTTTGCATCTGCCGTCGTACTTCGCTGAGCGTACGTCCCTCAATCAGCGCATTCAGGAAATTCGCCGCCTCCCGCATTGAGCTTGGCGTCTGTCCTGGCGGCGGCGTAAAAAGCCGGTTTTCCACGTGACCATCGGCAAAAACCAGAACCACCAGCGCGCGATCATGAGCAAGTGAGACAAACTCGATATGCTTGATCTCGGATTCATGTTTGGGCGTCAAAACCAGTGACGCTCCATGTGTCACGTGTGACAATGCAGAGCCCACACGATCCAGCATCCCGCCGACATTGCCAGCGTTAGAGCCTAAAGTCTCATCCAGTTTCTGACGGTCATCCGCGCCCAGATCACCAACTTCTAGCAGCCCGTCCACAAACATCCGCAGCCCTTGCTGAGTTGGAATGCGTCCCGCGCTGACGTGGGGACTGTCCAACAGGCCCAGAAACTCCAAATCCTGCATCACATTCCGCACGGTCGCCGCGCTGACTTTCTCCGAAAGGGTGCGTGTCAGCGTGCGGCTGCCGACTGGCTCACCGCTGTCCAGATAGCTTTCGACGATCAGCCGGAACACCTCACGTGACCGGTCGTTCATCTCGCTCAGAATTTTGCTCGCTTCGCTCATCCGCGCACCCTTGCTGGACAGCCATTAAATAGCAGGCACAAGAAAGGTCAATCGGGGTTGCATCGTAACGCTACAGAGCGGTATCCCCAACCCAGCAAACAAAGGAATTCCCATGCGACCCTCAGGACGTGATCTAAACGAAATGCGCGCCGTTTCAATCGAGACGGGTTTCACCAAACATGCCGAAGGGTCTTGCCTGATCAAGATGGGCGACACCCATGTGCTGTGCACTGCCACGATCGAGGATCGCGTGCCGCCTTTCATCAAAGGCTCGGGCCTGGGTTGGGTCACTGCCGAATATGGCATGCTGCCCCGTGCAACCAACACGCGGATGCGGCGCGAGGCTGCATCGGGCAAGCAAGGTGGTCGTACTGTTGAAATTCAACGCCTGATCGGCCGCGCCCTGCGCGCCGGTGTGGATCGGGTTGCCCTGGGGGAACGTCAGATCACCGTCGATTGCGATGTGATCCAGGCCGATGGCGGCACCCGCTGCGCCTCGATCACCGGGGGTTGGGTTGCGCTGCGTCTGGCGGTCAACAAACTGATGAAGGCGGGCGATGTGATCAGCGATCCGCTGGTCGATCCCGTCGCTGCCGTGTCTTGTGGTATCTATGCAGGCCAACCTGTACTGGATCTGGATTATCCGGAAGACAGCGAGGCGGGCGTTGATGGTAACTTTATCATGACTGGATCCGGCAAACTGATCGAAGTGCAGATGAGTGCAGAAGGGTCTGTCTTCAGTCGCACCCAGATGGACCAACTGATGGATCTGGCCGAAAAAGGCGTGGCTGAACTGTCCGCAACTCAGAAAGCCGCTACCGCATGACCCGTAAGTTCGACGGGGACAGGCTATTGGTCGCAACCCACAACAAGGGCAAGCTCGAGGAGATGGCACATCTGCTTGAGCCCTTTGGCGTGACCGTGGTTGGTGCGGCTGAGATGGAGTTACCTGAGCCGGAAGAGACCGAAGACACTTTTGTCGGCAACGCTCGGATCAAGGCCCATGCCGCCGCAAAAGCTACCGGTCTGCCTGCCCTGTCGGACGATTCCGGGATCACCATCGATGCGCTGAACGGAGCGCCCGGAGTCTATACCGCCGATTGGGCTGAAACCAGCAATGGCCGCGATTTCCTGATGGCGATGACCCGCGCGCATAGCGAGCTGGAAGCCAAAAACGCCGCGCATCCCCGCCTGGCTCAGTTCCGTTGCACGCTGGTTCTGGCCTGGCCCGACGGGCATGATGAAGTGTTCGAAGGCGTCGCCCCCGGCCATCTGACCTGGCCAATCCGTGGCAAGGACGGGTTTGGGTATGACCCAATGTTTGTCCCTGAAGGCCACGACATTACTTTTGCGGAAATGGATCGCTGGGAAAAGAATAAGATCAGCCACCGCGGCCGCGCGGTGGAAATGTTCGTGAAAGGCTGCTTTGGCGGATGATTGGCGCAACGGGGGCTTTGGCCTATATGTGCATTGGCCCTTTTGCGAGGCCAAATGCCCCTATTGCGACTTCAACAGTCATGTTTCCCGTGAAATCGATCAAAAACAATGGCTTGAGAGCTATCTTAGCGAGCTAAAGCGTTCAGCCGCCGAAACGCCTGATCGGGTGCTGAACACGATCTTCTTCGGTGGCGGCACGCCCTCACTGATGGCCCCTGACACCGTCGACGCCGTGATCGACGAAGCCCGCACTCTCTGGCGCCCTGCCAACGACATGGAGATCACGCTCGAAGCCAACCCAGGCTCTGTTGAGGCGGGCCGGTTTGCAGCTTATGGCGACGCTGGGGTGAATCGGATATCCATGGGAGTTCAGGCGTTGAACGACGAAGATTTGCGCCGATTGGGCCGCATTCACACAGTCGCCGAGGCACGCGCCGCGTTCGATATCGCTCGCACTTGCTTTGATCGTGTCAGTTTTGACCTTATCTATGCCCGGCAACATCAAACCTTGGGCGCTTGGAAAGCCGAACTGACCGAGGCACTGTCGATGGCTGTTGACCACATGTCTCTGTATCAGCTGACGATCGAAGACGGCACTGCCTTTGGCGACCGATACGCTGTCGGCAAGCTGCGGGGCCTACCCGAAGATGACAACGCCGCAGATATGTATCTTGCCACTCAGGAGATTTGCGACGCACATGGCCTGCCCGCCTACGAAGTATCAAACCACGCAAAACCTGGCGCCGAGTCTCTGCACAATCTGATTTATTGGCGATATGGCGACTATGTCGGGATCGGCCCCGGCGCACATGGCAGGATCACCGTTTCCGGGCAGAAACTAGCGACCGAAACTTATCTGTCGCCTAATGGGTGGCTCACCGCAGCGCAAAACGGGTCGGGAGAGAAAAGCCGCACTGCCTTACCCCTGAAAGATCAAGCAAGCGAATACCTTATGATGGGTCTGCGCATTAAAGAAGGACTAGATATAGATCGGTATCGTGTATTTGCCGGAGAACCGCTGGAGCAATCCAAGTTGGATCACCTGACGCAGATCGGCATGATCTCACAACACGGAGACCGTGTGTCAGCAACCAAAGACGGGCGCGCCGTTCTGAATGCTGTCATCCGAGAGCTATTGAGCTAGTTGCATGCGGTATCTTTGGGCCACATTCGGATTGCTCTGTGTTGCACTGGCAATGCTTGGCATTGTCCTTCCCCTATTGCCCACGGTTCCGTTTCTTCTGCTGGCGGCATTTTTCTTTGCCAAATCCTCATCCCGCCTCCACAACTGGCTTCTGACGCATCGGCTGTTCGGGCCCATGATCGAAGATTGGCAAAGATCAGGCGCTATTCGTCCAGCCGCAAAAAAGGCGGCAACCGTTTCCGTCGCCGCCGTGTTCGGCATATCCGTTATTGTCGCCGCCCCGCCCTATGTCCTGATCGTCCAAGCGATAGTCCTAAGCGCTGTGCTAACTTTTATATGGACTCGCCCTAACGGCTAAGTTTCGCGCAGAGATCGTCGAGCTGATCCAGGTTTTCATAGGTCAGAACGACCTGACCACTTTCAGAGCCCGGCTTGTGGTTGATCACCACTTTCATTGCCAGAATGGCCGAAAGATCCTTTTCCAGCGCGCGTGTATCTGCATCCTTATCTGCATTCAAATTGCGGGACTGAGGCGCAGTGCGGGGCGCATCCCCCTGCTGCTGCTTTTTCACCAGCGCTTCGGTCGCCCGAACCGACAAGCCATCTTTGACAACACGTTTTGCTAATTCAGATGGGTTTTCAGCCGTAATAAGCGCTCGCGCGTGGCCGGCTGACAGCTTGCCTTCGATCACCAGCGTCTGAACATCCATTGGCAAAGACAAAAGGCGCAACAAGTTTGCGATATGGCTGCGGCTTTTACCCAAAGCTTCGGCCATTTTTTCCTGCGTATGGCCAAACCGGTCCATCAACTGCTTGTATCCAGCAGCCTCTTCAACCGCATTCAGATCTGCACGCTGGATATTCTCGATAATCGCAACTTCCAGCACTTCGGTATCGTCAAAATCACGAATTATGACTGGAATATCATGTAGTTGCGCCATTTGCGCCGCGCGCCAGCGCCGCTCGCCCGCAACAATCTCATAGGCCCCTCCCTCAATCGACCGCACGATCAAGGGTTGGATGATGCCCTTTTCTTTAACAGAGGCCGCAAGCTCGTTCAGCTGTTCAGGCATAAATGTGCGGCGCGGCTGGTCGGGGTTGGCTTTCAGCTTTTCAATCGGAACAGTCATGTCCGGGCGGCGCGGCTCTGCAGGGGCGCGCCCATCTCCGTCCTGTGTCACATCCGCCATCAACGCAGATAGACCGCGCCCAAGGCCCCTTGATTTTGTTTTCTTGGCGCTCACGTCGCCCTCCTGACTTGTCGCTTATGCGGCGACTTTGTTGTTCTTGTGCATGACTTCGCGCGCCAGGTGCCGATAGGCCATCGCCCCAAGCGACCCCGAGTCATACTGCAGAACCGGCAACGCAAAAGATGGTGCCTCACTGACCCGCACATTTCTTGGTATCTTGGTCTTAAAAACCATCTCACCCAGATTGTCACGCGCGTCTTTTTCGACTTGGCGGGACAAGTTGTTGCGGTTGTCATACATGGTCAACACAACACCTTCGATTCTCAGGTCCGGATTCGCGGTCTGTCGAACCTCTCTGATCGTCAGCATAAGCTGCGAGAGGCCTTCCAATGCAAAAAATTCACTTTGCAGTGGAACCAATACCGAATGTGCAGCAACCATTGCGTTTACGGTCAGCAAATTCAGCGAAGGCGGACAATCAATCAGAACAAAATCCAGATCAAATTCATCGATTGACGTCTGTCTTAGGGCATCGTGCAACAAATAGCTGCGTTTTTCATTTGAAATCAGCTCGATATCAGCCGAGCTTAGGTCCACCGTGGCCGGTATGACGAACAAACCGCCGATCTCGGTTTCCTGAACAACTGCCTCGAGCGGTGCATCATCAAGAATTAGATCGTAGGTCGTCCAATCCCGGTCTTCAACCCCCAGCCCTGTCGATGCATTCCCCTGCGGATCAAGATCAACGACCAGAACTCGGCATCCAGCCTCGGCCAGCCCAGCCGCAAGGTTTATTGCCGTCGTAGTCTTTCCAACGCCACCCTTCTGATTGGCAACCGCGATTATCCGGGGCCCGGAAGGACGAGACAGATCAACCACGTGATACTCCTTTGATTTTAAGGATAACGGCCTGAGGTTCAGTTAAACTTGTAATCGGCTCCGCGTCGAATTTCCATTCCTCGCGCGCCTCGTCCATCTCTTTTTTCCAATTTGCGCCTTTCGGCAACAAGGCTAAGCCGGATTCGCTTAAGTGCCTGTCACAAAATGACAAAAGCGTCTTGAGATCAGCCAAGGCCCGCGCCGATAGGATATCCACGCCCAGCGGGTCAACTGCCTCGATCCGCTTTGAGATCACCTCACAATGAACACCGCATTCTCGCGCCACATTGCGCAGAAAGGCCGATTTGCGCTGATCGCTTTCGACAAACTGAAAACGCGCCTGTGATGCCTCGTCCGCGGCCATAATAGCGCAGACCATTCCTGGAAACCCGCCCCCGCTTCCAAGATCGACCCATGTTCGAAAGGACTTCGCGCAACGGAACACTTGCACTGAGTCCAGGACGTGCCGGTTCCAGATATCCTCCAGGCTCTTGCGGGAAACCAAATTGATCTTGGGGTTCCAACGCTTGACCAGCTCGACATAAGTTGTGAGGCGATCGAGTGTTTCACGTGAAACATCTAGTGCGTTGAACTCCGGAAATTCAGACGTCATGCCTGCCGCAGCCTCTCGTCACGACGAAGCCTTGCCAGCACAAGTGTCAGCGCCGCTGGTGTCACACCTTCAACCCGGCTGGCTTGTGCGATGTTGGCTGGGCGCGCGGCAGATAACTTCTGCTTCATCTCTGCAGACAGTCCATCGAGCGTACTATAGTCAAAACTCTGCGGGATTACGTAAGCTTCATCACGCTTCATCGCCTCCACATCACGCTGCTGCCGAGCTATGTAGTTGGCGTAGAGCGCGTCCCGCGAGATTTGCCGGCGAATCTCCGGTGCGGTATCATGCAGATCGGGGATTAAGGGGACTATGTCTTCAAAAGACACATCTGGAAACGCCAGAATCGCAAGGCCGTCACGGCGGTTTCCATCCTGATTTACGTTGATGCCGGCGGCTTTGATCTCTTTCGGAGTGTAGGTGCGATCAGTAAGTATCGCTTTTGCACTCTCCAGCTTCGCCATCTTACTTTCAAAAAGCGTGCGCCTGTTTTCACCAACGCAGCCGAGCTGCACCCCGACCGGTGTCAAGCGTTGATCCGCGTTATCCGCCCTCAGTGACAATCTGAACTCAGCCCTTGAGGTGAACATACGATAAGGTTCAGCAACACCCCGGGTCGTTAGATCATCGATCATAACCCCAATGTAGCTATCCGCTCGAGTGAAATGCACAGGTTCTTGCCCCTGCACCTCTAGCGCGGCATTCAGGCCAGTGACCATACCTTGGGCTGCCGCTTCCTCATATCCTGTGGTTCCATTTATCTGACCCGCAAGATATAGGCCTGGCACTGAAGCAAGCGACAGCGAGGCAGTCAGGATTCTGGGGTCCACATAATCATATTCAATTGCATACCCAGGTTGCAGAATTTCTGCCTTCTCAAGCCCCTTGATAGACCTAACATAATCCTGCTGAACATCCTGCGGCAATGAGGTTGAGATGCCATTGGGATAGATGGTGTGATCATTTACACCTTCAGGCTCCAGGAAAATCTGGTGCGAGGTTTTGTCAGCGAACCGAACAATTTTATCCTCAATGGATGGGCAGTATCTTGGACCAACACCATCGATATGCCCGCCATACATTGCCGATTTGTTGAGATTATTCTCAATAATCTCATGTGTCCGGGCATTCGTATGGGTGATACCGCATGAGATTTGGGGTGCGACTACAGATGTCGACAAGAATGAGAACAACGTTGGATCATCATCTCCGTCTTGCCTCTCCAAATCCGACCAATCGATCGTCCGCCCATCAAGCCTGGGCGGTGTGCCAGTTTTTAACCTGCCAATGGGCAGCTCGTAGCTGTCCAATCTCTCGGCCAGCTTTGTAGATGGTCGATCTCCCATACGACCACCCGGTCGCGATACATCGCCGATATGGATCACGCCACGCAAAAAAGTGCCTGAAGTCAGAATAACCGCGCGTGCTGAAACCTCCGATCCGTCGCCAAGGATTACGCCTGCAACGCGGTCCCCCTCCATTTTGAAATCCACAACCTCACCAACCAGAACGCTCAAATTCTCTTGTTGATCCGTTTCCGCTTGCATCGCTGCGCGATACAATGCTCGGTCAGCTTGCGTTCTCGGTCCTTGAACGGCTGGGCCTTTGCGGCGGTTAAGCAGTCGAAACTGAATACCTGCCCGATCTGCAACGCGACCCATGACCCCATCCAGCGCATCTATCTCTCGCACCAGATGACCTTTACCCAGGCCGCCAATCGCAGGGTTACAGGACATCACACCGATATCGGTTGCTGACAGAGTCACGAGCGCGGTTGACGCACCCATACGTGCAGCCGCATGGGCAGCTTCCGTTCCCGCGTGCCCCGCGCCGATAACGACGACATCAAAACCTGAATGTTTCACGTGAAACACTCCTTATTTCCCAAGGCAGAAACTTGAGAAGATTTCATCCAATAGATCTTCGACACCTATTCTACCCACCAAAGATTCAAGCGCCCGGATTGCAGTACGCACTTCCTCTGCTGCGATATCATACAGGTCCGGACCTGATTCCAGAACCGACATTGCACTGTCCAAAGCACGCTTTGCAGCAATCAGCGCAACCCTGTGCCGCTCCCGTGTAGCTATACCATGGCTAGTGGTACGACCATTCAACACGCGCGATATATTGTTGATCAACAGATCAATTCCCTGGCCAGTTTTCCCGGAAACTCCATTGTCAACATCTGGTCTAAGATCTGATTTCGGTCGAACCAGGATGTCGCCCGCTTGAATTGGTACGCCAAGTTCCGAGGGATCGTCAGAGAGAAAAACGCGCAGATCAGCCGTTTCTGCACGTTTGCGCGCCCGTTCGATGCCAAGGTTTTCAACATGGTCTTCGGTTTCTCGCAAACCAGCGGTGTCCAACAGCGTTACAGGCAACCCCGAAAGGTCCATGCGTACCTCAATCACGTCCCGCGTGGTTCCTGCATATTCCGAGGTGATCGCTGCCTCACGCCCCGCAAGCGCGTTTAGCAGGGTTGATTTACCTGCATTCGGCAGCCCAATGATCGCCACTTCAAACCCGGTTCGAATGCGTTCAGCAATCTGAACACCATCAGCCTCGCGCTGAAGGTCATCAGCAACACCAGAAATCAGCTGTCGAACTTCGGGCGTAACATCTGTTGGAACCTCCTCATCCGCGAAGTCAATCACAGCTTCCAACAACGAAGCTGCTCGGATCAGGTCGCGCCGCCAACGTTCGGCAAGCTGCCCCAACTCCCCTGCTAGTATGGTTTGAGCTTGCTGTCGCTGTGCTTCGGTTTCAGCGTCGATCAGATCGGCAAGGCCTTCAACCTGTGTCAGGTCCATCTTGCCGTTTTCCAACGCCCGACGGGTGAATTCTCCGGGGTCGGCCAGACGCACCCCATCAACATCTGACAGACACCGCATAACGGCATTCACAGTAGCTGTACTGCCGTGAATTTGCAGTTCAGCAACGTCTTCGCCGGTAAAACTGGCTGGCGCTTGAAAGGTCAGAATCAACCCATCATCTAACCGAGAACCGCCGAGATCACGCAAAGTGCGAAAGGCCATACCCCGTGGTGACAGGGCACCGCCCGACATCTCGGCTGCAGCGCGATGTGCATCGGGACCCGAGAGGCGGATGACCGCCACCCCGGCTTTGCCTTGCGCGCTGGCCAAGGCGAATATCGTGTCCATTCGAAGGCCTCGCGTCAGTTTAGACCTGTGTCAGGTATTCATCGAATCGAAGAACTCGCCGTTGGTCTTCGTCTGTTTCAACTTGGACAACAGGAACTCGATTGCATCGGTCGTGCCCATCGGGTTGAGGATACGGCGCAGAACGAATGTCTTGGCCAGATCGCCCTTGTCGACCAGCAGGTCCTCTTTCCGTGTGCCGGATTTGAGGATGTCGATGGCTGGGAACACGCGCTTGTCTGCGATCTTGCGATCCAGAACTATTTCTGAGTTACCGGTTCCTTTGAATTCTTCAAAGATGACCTCGTCCATCCGGCTGCCGGTGTCGATCAGCGCGGTGGCGATGATGGTCAGCGAACCACCCTCTTCGATATTCCGCGCGGCACCGAAGAAACGTTTAGGCCGTTGCAGCGCGTTTGCGTCCACACCACCGGTCAGAACTTTACCCGACGATGGGACCACAGTGTTAAATGCCCTACCAAGTCTTGTGATCGAATCGAGAAGGATAACAACATCTCGTTTATGTTCGACCAAACGCTTGGCTTTTTCGATCACCATTTCGGATACAGCCACGTGGCGCGTTGCGGGTTCGTCAAAGGTCGAGGACACAACCTCACCTTTCACCGAGCGCTGCATGTCCGTCACCTCTTCCGGGCGCTCATCAATCAGAAGGACGATCAGGTAACACTCCGGGTGGTTCTGTTCGATAGAGTGCGCAATGTTCTGCAGGATCACCGTCTTACCGGTCCGCGGAGGCGCCACGATCAGCGAACGCTGGCCTTTACCGATGGGCGAGACCAGGTCGATCACACGGGCCGACTTGTCTTTGATGGTCGGATCCTCGATCTCCATCTTCAAGCGCTCATCGGGATACAGAGGCGTCAGGTTGTCGAACAGGATCTTGTGCTTGGCCTTCTCGGGATCTTCAAAGTTGATCTTGGTGACCTTAGTCAGCGCAAAGTAACGCTCATTATCATCGGGCGCTTTAATCTCACCTTCGACGGTGTCGCCAGTCCGCAACGAATGCAGACGGATCATGTCAGGCGAGACATAGATATCATCCGGACCCGGCAGATAGTTCGCCTCGGGCGAGCGGAGAAAGCCGAAGCCGTCTTGCAGGACTTCCAGCACACCGTCGCCACCAACGGTCCAGCCCTCATCTGCGCGTTCGCGCAGGATCTGGAACATCATCTCGCCTTTACGCATGGTCGAGGCGTTTTCGATCTCCAGCTCTTCGGCCATCGCCAGAAGGTCTTTGGGGCTTTTGGCTTTCAGATCGGCCAGATTCAGGGATTCAGTTGTCATGATACATACCTTCACCGCTGATAGCGCGGCACGAAGTGGAATTTCAGTACGGAAAATACGCCGCCCGGACGGGCGTGTTGCGGTGTAGATAAGCGCTTAGTTGGAAAGAGTCAAACAGGCCGTCAGAACTTCAAAACAACCGACAGGACGATGACCACCATCAAAACGGTCGGAACCTCGTTCATCATGCGATACTGGCGCCCTGTGAGCGTGTTTCGGCCTGCAACGAAGTCCTTTCGGCGGGCCATGAGCCAATGATGAAACCAAGTCATCCCGATCACAGCCGCCCCTTTGGTCCAAGGCCAGACGAAATCCCAACTGACGATGCCTGGTGTGAACACCATGATCAGCCCACAAACCCAAGCCACGATACTGGCCGGTCCCATGATCACCCGTAGCAGCTTTTCTTCCATTTCAAAGAAAATCTTTTGAGCGCCATCGACTGTTTGCGCTTTCTCCACGTGATAGACGAATAGTCGGGGTAAATAGAACAAGCCGGCCATCCAAGAGATTACGGCCATGATATGGAGCGCCTTCACCCACGGGTAGATCGTGAAAAGAAGATCAGTCATTTTGGCTCCGAACGTTGTTCGACCCTTTCCCTAATAAAAAAAGAAGAAAGAAGAAAGGATGATGGTTTTGTAGTGTAGGTAATTTCCGTGGATTACTTTTTTGCCCTTCAGTTTTCCCCAGGTGGACAATTTTACCGAAGCTTAGATGATTATTGTGAATTTCATAAATATCATATATATATCAAATATTTATAACTTTATCATTCTTTGAAAGATGGGGATAACTGACAGAATATCTATGGGGGATAGAGTTATCCTGTGATCCAGACTTATCCTTGTCCCGGCTGGACAGTGTTTGAGCGACTCAGGGAAGTTTCGCGGGTTTTTCCCGGGCTTGCGTGTCAATCTGAAAACCATACAAAGCGTTCAAGACCGCTCATTGATTTGCACACGGGGTTTTCCACATGTCTGTCCCCATCATCCTGGCCTCGGGCTCAACCATTCGCGCGCAACTGCTGAGAAATGCAGGCGTGCCTTTTACTGCTCAAGTCGCGCGCGTGGACGAGGATTCCATAAGGCGCGCATTGCTGGCCGAAGATGCCTCACCCCGCGACATCGGGGATGCGCTTGCGGAAATGAAAGCGCGTAAGATCAGTGATAAGTCTCCTGGCGCGATGGTGCTGGGGTGTGATCAGCTGTTGGATTTTGAGGGGCAACTGCTGTCGAAACCACAAACGCCCGAGGATGCGTTGGCACAGCTCAAGGCAATGCGGGGCAAGCGGCATATGCTGTTGTCTGCAGCGGTGATTTATCAGGATGGAGAGCCGATCTGGCGACACGTCGGTCAGGTCCGTCTGCGGATGCGCATGAGTTCAGATGCCTATCTGCGCGATTATGTTGATCGGAATTGGGACAGTATTCGTCATGCTGTCGGGGCCTATAAGTTGGAAGAAGAAGGCGTGCGCCTGTTTGCGACCATTGACGGCGACTATTTTAACGTTTTGGGTATGCCCCTGTTGGAGCTGCTCAACTATCTGGCTGTCAAAGGGGTGATCGATCAATGACAGACTATCGTGTTCCCCTGGCCGGGGTGATTGGGCATCCGATTGGGCATTCTCGGTCGCCCACGCTGCATGGGCATTGGCTAAAAACGTATGGGCTGCCGGGGCACTATATTCCAATGGATGTGGCCCCAGCGGATCTTGAGACCGTGTTGCGAACACTGCCCAAGGCCGGGTTTGTCGGCGCGAACGTGACCGTGCCCCATAAAGAAGCCGCTTTGCGGATTGCTGATCATGTCTCTGACCGGGCAACGGTGATCGGGGCCGCGAATACATTGGTATTCCGCGAAGATGGTTCAATTCATGCCGACAACACCGACGGCTATGGGTTTATGGAAAACCTTCGCAACAGCGCGCCGGATTGGAATGCCAAGGATGGCCCTGCGGTTGTGTTTGGTGCAGGCGGCGCAGCACGGGCAGTGTTGCAAGCGTTGGCGGATGCGGGCGTGCCCGAGATTCTGCTGACCAACCGCACCCGTGCGCGGGCGGAGCATCTGAAAGAAGAATTCGGTCAGCGCATTACCGTGGTCGATTGGGTTCAGGCCGGAAATGTCGTCGAAAATGCAGAACTTGTGGTGAACACAACGTCTCTGGGCATGCAGGGCCAACCGGAACTGCGGGTGCCATTGGATGGGTTGCAACCCGGTGCGGTGGTGACTGATCTGGTTTACGCACCTTTGAAGACTAATCTTCTGAAAACAGCGGAAGAGGCCGGGTGCACTACAGTCGACGGTCTTGGTATGTTGCTGCATCAAGCGGTTCCCGGGTTTGAACGTTGGTTCGGCGTCCGGCCAGAGGTTGACGCCGACACCCGTGCGGCGGCTTTGGCATGAGTTTTGCGCTTGGCCTGACCGGCTCGATTGGTATGGGCAAAAGCACCACGGCTCAGATGTTTGTCGACGAAGGCTGCGCGCTGTGGGATGCGGACGCGGCTGTGCACCGGCTTTATGCGCCGGGTGGTGCGGCGGTTGCCCCGATGGGTGCGGCCTATCCTGACGCCATCATTGACGGAGCGGTCAGCCGGGAGGCGTTGAAACAGATTATTTCACAGGACGGGTCTGCGTTGAGAGCCATTGAGGCCATTGTCCACCCTCTGGTCGCGGCAGACCGTGCCACATTCCGCGAAAACGCAACAGCGGATATTCTGGTCTTTGACATTCCCCTGCTATTCGAAACCGGCGGCAATGAAGCCATGGACGCGGTAGCCTGTGTTTCTATTCCACCCGAAGAACAAAAGCGCCGGGTCATGTCGCGAGGCACGATGACCGAGGCGCAGTTCGAACAGATCCGCGCCAAACAAATGCCAAATGACGAGAAATGCGCGCGGTCGGATTATGTGATCGTGACCGACACTCTGGACCACGCTCGCGCACAGGTGCAAGATGTGGTCAGGCAGATACGGGCGGGGACGGCAGATGCGTGAGATTGTACTTGATACCGAAACCACTGGGTTCGATCCCGAAAGCGGGGATCGGATCGTGGAAATCGGCGCGGTTGAATTGTGGAACCATGTCGCCACGGGTGAGACCTATCATGTCTATATCAACCCCGAACGGTCCATGCCGGAAGAGGCGTTTGGTGTGCATGGGATTGGCCCCGACCTGCTGGAAACTCCGCGCCCGGCTGAAAAGGGTGAAGTTACATTGAAAGACAAGCCGGTTTTCGCCAAGGTCGGTCAGGGGTTTCGCGATTTTGTCGGCGACGCAAAGCTGGTGATCCACAACGCCTCATTCGACATGAAGTTCCTGAACGCAGAACTAAAATGGATGGGTATGGCCCCGCTGCCGATGGATCAAGCAATTGATACGTTGGCCATCGCGCGGAAACGCTTTCCCGGCTCGCCTGCGTCTTTGGATGCGCTATGCCGTCGGTTCAACATCGATAATTCGAACCGGGTGCTGCACGGGGCCTTGCTCGACTCGGAGATCTTGGCCGAGGTCTATCTGGAACTGATCGGCGGCCGTCAGCCAGATTTCGGCCTGTCCACCTCTGCTACCTCGGGTCCAGGTGGAGCAGATGATTGGCGGCCAAGCCCACGCGCAACACCGCTGCCCTCTCGGATCACCGATGAGGAACGCGCAGCGCATGAGGTATTTGTCGAGAAATTGGGCGACAGCGCCCTGTGGACCCGCGCCTGATCCATTCAGGCACGGGTCAGAACCTTAGGCGTCGGTCTTTTCCGCCTGAGCTGCCTGACGGCGCATCAACTCGTTGCGATACAGCGCGACGAAATCGATATTGTCCAAGTTAACCGGTGGGAAACCACCGTCACGGGTTACATCGCTGACGATGCGGCGCAGGAACGGGAACAGCATCCGGGGGCATTCGATCATCAGGAACGGGTGCATCTGATCTTCTGGCACACCTTCCACATGGAATAGGCCACAATAGTCAAGCTCGCATAGGAACAGGACATCATCCATGCCTTTGGCTTTGGAGGTCAGGTTCAATTTGATCGACACTTCGAACTGATGCTCGTTCGGGCGTTTCTTGGCATCCAGGTTCACCTGAACCTGAATTTCGGGCTGTACGTCACCCGACACGCCTTTTTGCGCCATCACGTTTTCAAAGGACATATCGCGGATGAACTGTCCCAGAACGCGCATTTGCACCTGAGGGGCAGTTTGTGCCGCAGTGTTTTCTGCAGCGTTTTCTTCGGCCATGGATCTACTCCAAAAATGAAATTCGCCACTGCTTATCAACTTGGGCGCGGCACCTCAATGCTCGTGGGGGCCTTCGACCCATTTCGATGGTTTTGAGGGGTCTTTCCGGGGGCGCACCTCGGTAAATTCTCCGTCAATCACATCACCCTGATCAAAAGGGCGATGTTGGGTATGAAAGCCCGCCCCGGACCCCATCTGGAATTGGGTGACTTTGACTTTGGACTTTAGATAGCGAAACACCGCGACCCGGACACCCGGGATAAGCAGTGCAAATCCAATGGCATCGGTGAAAAAGCCGGGTGTCAGAAGCAACGCGCCTGACAGCAAGATCATCGCGCCATGGGCCAGCGGTTCGGTCGGGTCATCCAGTTTGGCAAAGGATTGCTGCAACTGTCCCAGCGCCATGCGACCTTGTGTCCGCACCAAAACAGTGCCCAAAACCGCTGTAAAAACCACAATTCCCAGCGTTGGCCACAGGCCGATCAGACCACCCACTTGAATAAACAGAGCGATTTCGATGATCGGCACCAACAAAAATGCCAAGAACAGGTACATTTGCGCTATCCTTTCCATATGGCCCGGCGGTGGACTTGCCTCGCACTGTCACCTACATAGTGGCAAGAGGCCGTGTACACAAAGTCTTGGCTCTGAGAAGAGGATGAAATGAACGAACCCATGATCCAGTTGCTGGTCCTGGCCGGAATTGCCGTTTTCCTGATCCTGCGCTTGAAAAGCGTATTGGGTTCGCGTGAGGGTTTTGAAAAGCCTCCTGTCCCGCATCAACCCGATACAAGCACGTCGCGCCGTGATTTTGAGGTGATCGAGGGCGGCCCCGATCATGACATCACCGACCATGTGCCGGAAGACAGTGATCAGGCACAAACTCTGGCCGCCATGAAGCGGATCGAGCCCAGCTTTTCGGTCAGCGAGTTTGTTCAGGGTGCACGCGGTGCCTATGAGATGATCGTAATGGGCTTTGAAAAGGGCAATCTGGATGAAATCCAGCCTTTCCTGTCGGAAGAGGTGTTTGACACGTTTGTTTCGGTTGTTGCCGATCGCGAAGACAAGGGCCTTACGATCGAGGCGGAATTCATCGGCGTGCGTGAAACCACCCTGACGGATGTGAAATTCGACAAGGACACCAATGAGGCCGAGATCACCATGAAGTTCGTGGGCGAGTTGACCTCGGTCGTGCGGGATCGTGGTGGCGACATCATCGAAGGCAATCCGAACACCGTGAAACGCCAAAAGGACAGCTGGACCTTTGCCCGTGTGATGGGCAAGGACGATCCGAACTGGCTGCTTGTCGCCACGGACGCATGATTGCAACGCTCCGGTCGCTTTTTCTGGTGGGTGCAATGACCACCGCCAGCGCCACCGGAGCAGAGGTGACGCGATCCATTCTGTCATTTGATGATTTACAGGGCTGGGCCGAGGATGATCACGGCGCGGCCCTTTCCGTTTTTCTGAACACCTGCGGTGATCTGGGACATCCGGATTGGCGCTCGCTTTGCGGTGTTGCGCGCAGCTATGATGCGGATGCCGCACGCGCCTTCTTCGAGCTGTTCTTTCGCCCGGTTCTGGTTGAGGATGGCGAGGACGCGCTGTTCACCGGGTATTTCGAGCCTGAACTCGATGGTTCGAGGGTCCGCACCGAACGCTTCAAATATCCGATCTACAAAATGCCGCCCGAAGCCCGAAGTGATGGGCCATGGTTGAGCCGTCGGGAAATCCTGACCAGTGATGTGATGCAAGGCCGTGGCCTGGAAATTGCTTGGGTTGATGATCCGGTCGAACTTTTCTTTCTGCAGATTCAGGGCTCGGGCCGGGTAAAGCTGCCCGATGGTGGCGCATTGCGCGTTGGCTATGGTGGTGCCAATGGGCACCCTTATCGGTCGATAGGCGTTGAACTGATCCGGCGCGGGATTCTGGGATCGCACGAAGTCAGCGCCCAGATGATCCGCGCTTGGGTGCGCAAGAACCCACAGGCTGGGGCCGAGCTGCTGTTTCACAACCCTTCCTATGTGTTCTTCCGCGAAGTGAGCCGCGTTGCGCCCGAATTGGGGCCGTTGGGCGCCATGAACCGGTCTGTGACCACCATGCGCAGTATTGCCGCCGATCCGGTGTATACACCGCTGGGTGCACCGGTCTGGGTCGAGAAAGATGGTGCAAACCCTCTGCGCCGATTGATGATTGCACAGGATACCGGATCTGCCATCAAAGGTGCGCAGCGGGCTGATATCTTTTTTGGAACTGGTGACGAGGCTGGGCAAGCTGCTGGCAGGCTGAAAGATCCGGGCCGGATGATCCTGTTGCTACCCATTCAACGTGCTTACGCCTTGTTGCCGGATGAATTCTGATGACCCGGCGCAAACTGACAAGTGACGAGATCGAGCTTTGGCGCAAGGTCACTAAACAGGCTGAACGGTTGCATCCCGAGGTGCCTCAGACCGTGCACCCGACAACCCTGCCCAAGCCGACGCCCAAGAAGCTGCCGAAACCTCGGCTCGAAACTTTTGAACTGGGCCAGACCCATCAAGGCAGACCGTCCGGAAACAGTTTGAAGCCGTCGATAACGGAAACGTTGCGCGCTGCGCCAGTTCAGATGGACACCAAGGCGTTCGGTCGGATGAAGCGCGGCAAGCTGAAGCCCGAGGGCAAGCTGGACCTGCATGGGATGCGGATTGAAACAGCACATCCGGCACTGGTGCGCTTTGTTCTGACGGCGCAGGCACAAGGCAAGCGGCTGGTGCTGGTGATTACCGGCAAGGGTAAGGATCGGGACGAACCCGGCCCTATCCCGACCCCGCGCGGCGTGCTGCGCAATCAGGTGCCGCACTGGTTGTCCATCCCGCCGCTGGCGCAGGCGGTGATGCAGGTGACCCCGGCCCATATCAGCCATGGTGGAGACGGGGCTTACTACGTCTACCTAAGACGCACACGTTAGAAATCAGTTCTCGCGCGCCGGATACCCAAACCGATTAATGCGCAAACCAGCAGGAAAAACGCTGCGATCCACAGGAATTGTAGGCTGAGCGGGACACCAAGGTCGATCAAAACACCGGTCAAAACCGGACCTATCGCAGAGCCTAATACCATCAGCGCGGTTGCCAAGGCTTTGATGGCCCCGATATGTCGGGTGCCGTAAAACTCGGCCCAAAACGCGCTGGGCAATGTGTTATGGGCCCCGCCGGTGATGCCCATGAAGATCAAGCCAATCAAAGCGATGCCGATGGTGTCTGCAAAGGCCATGACGCCAAAGCCCATCGCCATTGGTATCTGATAGAATGGCATGATCCGGGCGGTGCCCCATTTGTCCAATGCCCATCCCGCCGCAAACATTGAGACGATCGAAACGACGGTAAAGATCGGGAACAAGGCCACCAATTGGATATGAGCCCAGTCTTTGACCTCGGCCAAATGGACCTGATGAAAGAAAAAGGCCGTGATGAACGCCGAGGGCCCCAATATGGCCGGCGCCATGCACCAGAACAGCGGATGCAAAAGCGCCTCACGACGGGTCCAGTGACGGCCCTGCATTCCCGTTGACGCATATTCATCCGCAAGGCTTTGGGGTGTTCGTTCCTGACGCAGTAGACGGACCAGAACCGGAATACCTAACAGGATCAGACCTGCCACCAAAACCCAAAGCCAGCGCCAATCCACAAAAGCCATTGCAGCAACAAAACTGAGGGGCAGCAGAGCCTCACCGATGGAATAGCCCAGCGAGGCGATGGACAGGGCTTTGCCACGTGATGCGGTAAACCAGCGTGCCATGGCAACTTGTGCCAGATGGGTGCTCATCCCCTGCCCGAACAGCCGCAGCAGAAAGATGACCACCGGCAAAAGGGCGCCCCAGGTGTTCCAAGCCAGCGCAAGTGCCGCTAGGGCAAGCCCCGCAAGGACAACAGGCCCCAGAACGCGGACGCGGAACACATCTGTTAAACCTCCGGCCCAGATCATCACCCCTGCTGCCACCAAGGTGCCCAGTGAGTAAAGCCCGCCCCAGACCCCATGGCTCAGCCCATAAGCTGCGCGGATTTCCCCAGCAAAGACCGAGATGAAGAATGTCTGCCCAAAGCTGGACAGGAAGGTCAACAGGACACCAGCGCCAAGCCAGGTTGCATTGTCATGAAGGAATTGACGCAGGTTGAACCGCGTCACGGCGTTGTCACCTCTGCCTGTCCGGTTTCGGTCAGCACAATTTCGGTTGCGCCATCGGGGTTGCGTTGATCTTCAGGCACCAGAGTGTTGATGCCCCGGCTGCGCCCGTCATCTGGTCCGAACGTGCCGCTGACGCGCCGGACCGAGCCGAGAATCGCCAAAAGCGCTGGCGAAGTGGCTGCCACGAAATGCGAGGATTGCGCATCACTGTTGAACGCAGTTGTGTCGATCACGTTGATCGGAAACTCTTCCAGCGCTTCGATCGAACTGATGTTCCCCAAACGCTCACCTTCTGCAGTTCCGCGTAGGCGAGCCGAGATATTGAGTATCTTGTCCTTCTGCGACACCATCACGATGAACGGGTCGGGCGGGTTTGCAATCCGGGTCATCTGAGATCGAAAAAGATCAACATCCAGATCGGGTGAGATCAGAACAACACCCTCCAGATTTCTTTTGGCCCAGCCAGGTTCTTTCAACTCGGCCTGTCGCATCATCTCCATCGACAGCGCGCCACCCATGGAATGCGCGACCAGAACAACGCGTTTCACGCCCATGGATTTCAAACTGCGAACCGTTTGTTCCAGCCCATCGCGCGCGAACAGCATGCTGTCCAGATCATAGGCATAGCCAAACCCCGTTGCGCGGCTGGGCCATGAATAAACCAGGATCGAGCCGGGTATTCCGATATCATTCGACAGCTGCGCCGCCCGGAACAGGGTTTCGGTCTGGGTCGAATTGTAGCCATGGACGAAAATCGTCACGTCATCCTGACCCTGCAGATGTTCTTTTAACCCGTTCGGGCCATCCAATTCAGTCACATTGGCCAGCACAAACTCTTTCTTCGGGTTTGCATTGGCGTATGAAAACTTAAGCGTCCCGGGTGTATGGGTCGGGGGGATTGAAACAGTGGTTTCAAGAAAGCGAAGGCTGTCGCCGCGCCGGAACCCATAGGATCCATCCGGTTCTTTTGCGCGCGAGGTGCTGGCGAACACCGTCTTGGGTGTACCAATAGACAGTGCCGAGGGCACTGTTTCTGTGACGGTTCTGTCGACACAGGCCCCAACCGAGAAAATCAGAAACAGAATGACCACATAGCGCAATGCACAAGACCTTCGGAAATGCTTTGCGCTAAGCTATCGATTTCTGCCCTCGCGTCCAGTGACACGGGGAATCTGCGGCGGCAAAATCCAGCTGAATCTGTTACAGAACGTAACGGCTCAGGTCGGTGGATTTGGTCAGCTCGCCCAGGTTTTCTTCGACGAAGGCGGCATTGACGGTGATCTCGGTCCCGGCCTTGTCGGGTGCGGTAAAGGACAGTTCCTCAAACACACGCTCCATCACGGTGTAGAGCCGCCGCGCGCCGATGTTTTCGACGCTCTGGTTCACATCCGCCGCGATCCGCGCCAGCGCCGCAATGCCGTCTTCGGTAAAGCTGACCGTAACCTCTTCGGTACCCATCAGGGCGGTATATTGGCGGGTCAGGGCGTTGTCAGTTTCGGTCAGGATGCGCACGAAATCTTCTTCGGTCAGCGCACGCAATTCGACCCGAATGGGCAAGCGTCCTTGAAGCTCAGGTAACAGGTCCGACGGCTTGGCGATGTGGAAGGCCCCGGAAGCGATGAACAGGATATGGTCGGTTTTCACCGGGCCATGTTTGGTGCTGACCGTCGTGCCTTCGATCAGGGGCAGCAGGTCGCGCTGTACCCCTTCGCGGCTTACATCGCCACCGCGCGCGTCTGACCGGGCGCAGACCTTGTCGATTTCATCCAGAAAGACAATGCCGTTTTGTTCAACCGACTCCAGTGCCACGCGGTTGACGGTTTCATCATCCAGCAGCTTGTCGGCCTCTTCGCCGATCAGGGCGTCGTAGCTTTCGGCGACGGTCATCCGTTTCTTGACGGTACGCCCGCCGAAGGCTTTGCCGAAGATATCGCCCAGATTCATCATCCCCATCTGGCCACCCGGTTGGCCGGGAATATCGAACATCGGCATCGGGTTTGCGGTTTCCGATAGCTCCAGCTCGATCTCTGTATCATCGAGATCACCCGCTTTCAGCTTTTTGCGGAACATCTCACGCGTGCCCTCACGGGCGTCTTCGCCTGCAATGGCGGTGATTACACGATCCTCGGCGGCCTGATGCGCGCGCGCTTTGACATCCTCGCGCATGTATTCGCGGGTTTGAACGATGGCGGCGTCGGCTAGGTCGCGGACGATCTGCTCAACATCACGGCCCACGTAACCGACCTCGGTAAACTTGGTGGCCTCGATCTTGATAAAAGGTGCGCGCGCCAGCTTGGCCAGGCGGCGGCTGATCTCGGTTTTGCCCACACCGGTGGGGCCAATCATCAGGATGTTTTTTGGATAGACCTCATCGCGGATGTCATCAGACAGCTGCTTGCGCCGCCAGCGGTTGCGCAACGCCACGGCAACGGCGCGCTTGGCGTCTTTCTGACCAATGATGAAACGGTCCAGTTCCGAGACAATCTCGCGCGGGGTCAGGTCGGTCAAGGCGCAGTCCTTTCAGTCGGCAGGTCAAACTTGGGCTTAGGTAATCATGTGCGGCATGAAAACAACCAAGTGGCTGTATTGGCAGCGTTGGTTAGCAATGCACCACCCGGTTTGCAATGCTTTCTATAGGTGAAGCGCGCCCACTCTGTTACAGTGATTTCAATGCCTTGCGGGTCAGGAGCGCAGAGATGACGAAAATCGCCAAGATCACCCTGCTATTTGTGGTGTTTGTGGACCTGATCGGACAAGGCCTTGTTTTTCCGATAATCAACTCGCTGATCATGGAAACGAAATCGGGCTTCCTGCCTGACAGCACACCCGAAGGACAGCGGCATTTCTACTATGGCCTCGTGATTGGGTGCTTCTTCCTGTCCTGGTTTCTTGGTGTGGTCTATGTCTCGAAAGTCTCAGATTCCATCGGGCGAAAGAATGCTTTGCTGGTTTGTCTGGGTGGGGCGCTGGTAGGCTATGCTCTGACCATCGCGGCGCTCTATATGAACAGTCTGATCATGCTGATTGTCGGGCGGTCGATCACAGGGTTCACGGCAGGCAACCAGCCCATCGCGCAGGCAGCAATGATCGACGGCAGCACAGATGCTGCGGACCGTGACCGAAACATGGGGTATATCGTGACGGGCGTCAGCTTTGGCCTTGTGGGCGGCCCGATTATCGGAGCCGTTCTGTCAGATGCCGCCCTGCTGGGCAGCTACGCGACGCTGAAAACCCCGTTTTATGGCGCGTTTGTCCTCGTGCTGATCGCCATCTTCCTTGTGATGACATACTTCAAGGACACCCGCACCGAACGCGAGCCTTTTGTCTTTCGCCCGCGCGACATCACTGACAGCCTGATCGCCGTGCGCGGCCACCCGATGGTTCTGAAAATCCTGCCAGTCTATTCCTTCTTCATGATCGCCAACGTGACCTTCTACGTGTTTGTTGACAACTTCCTGACCAGCCGTTTCGGCTATGGCGTGATAGGTGGCAGCATGGCGATGGTGGTCATTGGCTTTGCGCTGGCATTTTCCAGCACGTTCCTTGTCAAACCTGCACAAGAGAGGTTCAGCAAGCATCAGATCATTTACACTGCGCTGATCGTCATGGTGATCTGCGGGCTGGCATTCGCCTTCAGCCCCAGCGGGGTACTTAGCTTTGTGCCGGTGTTCTTCTTCTACTTCCTGTTCGGCGTCGCCTACCCGACCCTGCTGGGCCTGTTTTCATCATCCGTCAGCGAGACGGATCAGGGCTGGGTTATGGGCGTGACCACCGCAGTATTCTGCCTGGCGGGTGGCATCATGTCCTTAATCGGCGGCGGGTTGATGAGCATCGATATCCGCGTGCCCTACTACATCGTCGTTGTGGCCGCGATCTTTGGTCTGATCGGGATGCACCGCCGCTGGAAAGGGAAAGAGATTAAGGCGCTGTTAGCCTGAGATTGTCTCGATAGTCAGATTGCCGTTGGTATAAACGCAGATATCCGCGGCAATCGCCATCGCTTCGCGCGCCACCTGCTCGGCCTCTTTGTCGCTGTCCATCATCGCGCGGGCTGCGGCGAGCGCGAAGTTCCCGCCCGATCCGATGGCAGCCACGTTGTGCTCGGGTTCCAGCACATCCCCTGCCCCGGTGATCACTAACAGGTCCTTGCCATCGGTGACAATCAGCATCGCCTCAAGCTTTTGCAGGTATTTGTCGGTGCGCCAATCTTTGGCCAGTTCCACAGAGGCGCGGGCCAGTTGGCCGGGCGTGGCTTCAAGCTTGGCTTCCAGCCGCTCCAGCAGTGTGAAGGCGTCTGCTGTTGATCCGGCAAAACCAGCAACCACCTCGAACCCGCCCGGCGACAAACGGCGTACCTTGCGGGCGGTGCCCTTGATCACGGTCTGGCCCAGGCTGACCTGCCCGTCCCCGGCAATGACAACCTGCCCGCCTTTCTTGACGCCAATGATGGTCGTGCCGTGCCAACCGGGGAAATCGCTGTCTGCCATGAAAGCCTCCGTTCTGCTTGTCGCTATATATGGGCTGCGCGCGGGATCGGCGCAACCCGTTCTAAAACTGCGTAAAAGATATGCAATAGACGCAGATCGGGACTGTCAAACGAGCAATTGTGAGTCCGGGTCGCGCATCCTACATGAGGCTTACAACCGACAACGGGTCGGCTGTTTCAAATCCAAGGACTGCGCACATGGCAACCACTGCAAATATTCATGCGCCGCTCGGAGCAGCTACCATCCTGCACGTAGTGGACGCGTTCTCGAACGCTTTTGAAACCGTTGTTGAATGGAACGAGAGCCGCAAAACCCGCAAACTGCTGTCTCAGCTGACCGATACCCAGCTGGAAGACATTGGCTTGGTTCGCGCGGATATCGCGAAGCTCTGATTCTTCGACCGGATCGCCAAATCGGAACAGCCGCCCGGATACCCGAGCGGCTTTTTCATTGTCAGCTTTGGACGTATTTCCCTAGCTGAGATGGCACAAAGGCCTCAATCGCGGCAGTGGCAACCACATGTCGCGTGCCAACGGCCTTATCCACTACATCCTGTCCACCCAGAACCGCGCGCACTTCGGCTTTGCCGCGTGGAAGATCAGCTGCGACCAGATCACAATCGACCTGATCGGGGCTTTGCACACCAATCGTCACTTGGACCCGCATCTCGGTGTGATTGATTCCCAGGTTCGAAAACAATGTGATCGAGGAATGATGCAGTGCATCCTGCACCGCCCGTCGTGCAGCCTTGGTGTAATCCTGACCGTACAGGTCGTTCCCCATCCCCATCTCAAGAATGATACGCTGTTCACTCATTGCGCGGCCTCCATATCAAAAGAAACAGCCAATGCTGCATTGGCGATCACCGTTGGGCCCTGCCCGCCCGGTTTCTCGATATCAAGGCCGCCCTTGGCAACCGTAATGCTGGGGGTTCCATACGGAAACACAGCCAAAAGCTTATCGGCATCCACCTGTTCGGGCTGCTGCACCCCGATTTCGACATCGATGATCATCGCCTCTTTGGGAAAGCCGAACAGCTCGGCCATGTTGATCGAATTATGCCACAGCGCGTCCTTGATCGCGCGCAGCGCGGCTTCGGTGTAATCCGCACGGCGCAGGGACGTTCCCATACCGAATTCCACCAATACCCTTGTTTTTGCCATCTGCCTTCTCCGGCCTTTCAACAAAAAAGGCGCCCGGGAACAGGCGCCTTTGGTCTTTCTCTGATCTCAGTCGGATCAGATGGATTCGTCAATCCAGCTTTGCAGAGCGGCCTTGGGCGCCGCGCCCGCGCGGTTCGAGACCACCTGACCGTCCTTGAAGATGAACAATGCCGGGATGCCACGCACGCCCATGGCCGCGGCCGCGTTTGGGTTGCTGTCCACATCGACCTTGGCAATCTTTAACTTGTCGCCATACTCGGCGGCCAATTCTTCCAGTGCGGGGCCGATCTGCTTACAGGGGCCGCACCATTCGGCCCAGAAGTCCACAACTACGGGAACGGCCGAGTTCTTGACTTCGGCGTCAAAGGTGTCGTCGGTAACGGCAACGGTCGACATATTCTGTCTCCTGAATGGGGTAAACTTGGGATCAGAACGTAGGTGCCGCCGTGGGGAAGGTCAAGATATCTGGGTGCGGGCCAGCGCGCCCGTCACAAGATCGTGTGGCAGCCACATCAGTTCAGCATTGCGCGTCCAAAGGATCGCGGTGCGGATGGTCTTATCAGGATAGATCTGAGCCAGTGCCTGCGCGTAGGCGCCCATCTGCCGCAGCAGACCTTCGGGGCAGGCTTCGGCGGATACGGGGACCGTAGCATTTGATTTGAAATCAATCACATGCACTTCGGTGTCGGTCACGATCAACCGGTCGATAATCCCATGCATGCGCTGCCCGTTTAGGTCGGCAGACACGGGAACCTCAGCCAGCGCATCGGGCGCGAATATGGATTCCAGATGTGCGGTCGTCAGAACTGCTGTGGCTTCGGCCAGCAGCTCATTTCGTTCCCCGTCCTGCATATCGGGCAGAACGCGGGCGCAAAGCTCGGGCCAGCTATACTGCGCCGTACCGGGCAAATGTTCCAGCAGCAGATGCAGCCGCGTGCCGCGCAGCTTTGCGGCGTCTTCATCCTGACCCGCGTCACCAGGTAGCGCCTTGGCCCCGCCCAGATCGGATGGGCTGAGGGTTTCTGGGGTCTGAGGCGCATCTTGCGCGGGTGATTTGTAGAATTCGGGCAGATCGAGGTTTGGTTCCTGCGGTTCTGAATGCGCGACAAGGGGTAATGTGTCCCAGTCACCATGCGCCAACCGCCGCGTATTTGTTCCGTCCAGTTGTGTTGCCCCTGCCCGCGCCATCGCGGCCTCAACCATCTGATACCAGCTGGACCCATCCTTGCCGACATCGCCCGCCGCCGCCACGATCAACCACTTTTCAGCCCGTGTTAGAGCCACATAGAGTAGCCGCAACCGCTCATTTTCTTCTCGGTTGCGCGCCTCGTCCCGCGCCCGAGCGATTAGTTTGGGTGAGGCATCCGCCGGAACCTTCCAAAGTGGGGTCCCGTCTGCGACCATGATCTCAGCATCGCGCGGGGCCTGGCGTTTTCCGGTGTCGGGCAGGATCACAATGGGCGCTTCTAACCCTTTTGAGCCATGCACCGTCATGACGCGGATCATGTTGCCCACACCGCTCATCTGCCGTTTGATTTCCAGATCATCGGTCTGCATCCAGACCAGAAAGCCGGTCAGGCTGGGAATATCGGTCCGTTCATAGGCCAAGGCCTGCGACAGCAGGGCATTGATCCCATCCTCCGCTTCGGCCCCGAGCCGCCCAAGCAGCTTTCGCCGCCCATCGTGTCGGGTCAAAATGCGCTCGATCAGGTCGTAAGGGCGCAGAAAGTCGATTTGGCTGCGCAAATCGTTGAGCATGGCGAGCGTTTCGGGGAATTCTTCTGCCCGGTTGCGCAATGACGCCCAAAGGTAGGTTTCCTGCCGTCGATGGGCCAGATCAAACAACGCCTGTTCGGTCCAGCCGAACAATGGGGATTTCAGAACGGTGGCCAGCGACAGGCTATCCTCGGGCGTGGCGAGAAAGCTCAGCAACGCTGCCAGGTCTTTGACCGCCAGTTCTGCACCCACTTTCAACCGATCCGCCCCTGCTATGGGCAGCTTTTTGGCCTTACACGCGCGTATGATCTCGGCAAACAGATCCGAGCGACGCTGAACAAGGATAAGAAAATCACCCGGCTGTATTTTGCGGCGCACGAAAGTGTCGGGCTCCTGACCGTCTTCTGGGATCGTTACATCGCCCTCGATCATTTCCTGGATCGATGATGCAATCTGGTCGGCGAGAAGAACCGTGTGGTGGCGCGATCCGGGCCGGTCTACGGGGTCGGTCCAGTCGCCGTCTTCATCATCCTCGACCTTCTCGATAGCCGGCCAAAGATCGACACGCCCTGGCAGGCCTTCCTTGAAAGCAATGTGAAGCGCCTCGTCCTGAAAGCCCGCTTCAGCATGCTCTTCAAACAGAATATTGACCAAAGAAAGGATCGCGCTTGAGGAACGAAAGGAATAAGCAAGCTCGGATCTCTCCAGCTTAGAGCCTGATTCCGCCAGTTTCTGCCCAAACTCTGCCTGCATCCGATCAAAGGCTTGCGGGTCTGCGCCTTGGAACGAATAGATCGATTGTTTTTTATCCCCGACCACGAAAATCGTGCGCTCGACCCCCGACCGGGCCCCTTCCCCGCTGGTGAATTCCTGCGCGAGTTTCTCGATCACGTCCCATTGGTCCGGGCTGGTGTCTTGTGCCTCGTCCACCAGAATGTGGTCGATGCCACCATCCAGACGATACAGCACCCATTCCGCGACTGCCGGGTCGTTCAGCACTTGCCGCGCGCGCAGGATCAGATCGTCGAAATCCAGCCAACCGCGCAATTGCTTGCGACGTTCGTATTCGGGCAGGAACGCGGCGGCAAAACGGTGCAGAACGGCTGTTTTCTGCGCGGCGACCAGTGCTAGGCGCTGTTCTCGTGCTGCTTCGATCCGCAACATCAGCGCCTCTAGCTGAGGCATCCGGTCGGCCAGCGCGCCCTCGCGCAGCGCTTTTGTGGGGAAACTGCCAATCTTGGCCGAAAACGGCTCTTTCGCTGCCTTTCCGCTCAGGAAAACCCCTTCGAGTATTGGCAATTGCGTTAATCGAGTCTCGGTAACCCCGGCCAGTTTTTCCGCCGCCTTGGCATTGTTGCCGCCGCTTTCGGTAAGCGTAGGCAGGATTGATTGAATCAGCTCAACCTCTCCGCCTATAAATACTTGGGACAGCAGGCTATTTTCATCAAACCTATCGGGCAAACCAAACCGATCCAGAAGGTCGGACCACTGCAAAGGTTGATCAAACAAGCTTCGCCTTTGGGTTACCGCCGCTGTCAGCCTGTCAAATCCAGTATCGGTGATAAACTGGGCCACATCTTCGATCAGCGAAGCCTGAGGGCCTTCGGCGAAATCTTCGATGATTTCATCGCGCAACAGTGCGGCCGCTCGGTCTTCCATTTCTGCAAATTGAGGGCTGACACCCGCTTCCAGCGGGAAACGACGCAGAAGTGAGGCGCAAAACGAGTGGATCGTCTGAATTTTCAGCCCACCCGGTGTTTCGATAGCGCGGGCGAACAGGGTCCGCGCCTGTGCCAATCGATCTGGGTTAATCGCTCCTGTTACTCCCAAATCGACCAGTTCGCTTTCAAGGCCGTGGTTGTCCAGCATAGCCCATTCGCCCAGACGCTTGAACAGACGGTTCTGCATCTCACTGGCCGCAGCCTTGGTGTAGGTCAGGCACAGGATGTGCTGCGGCTGCACCCCATCCAGCAACAGCCGTGCCACGCGGTCGGTCAGAACCCGTGTCTTGCCCGAGCCCGCATTGGCAGCCAGCCAGGTTGAGGCATCGGGGCGCGCGGCCTGCACTTGCCGCTCGGTCGCATCATTGCGCGGGGTCATGTCAGATCCTCTGGCCGGGTCTCGGCAGAACGGTCCCATTCACCGAATCGCGCCAGATGATCATAATCGCCGATATCTGTGTCCTTGTGCAGCATCCGGCGGGATGAAAACCCCTGATCAGGCTCTAAATAGGCGGAAATGAGCTGTTTCAGATCTGCCAGAACCTTATCCGTTGGTTCTTTGATCAACGGGGCTGCGACTTCTTTGTAACTGCCACCCATCCCGATAAAGATTGCCTCGGCCACATTCGTTGGGTCGATCCCTTCAATGGCTCCTTGCTCGGCCATCGCCACCTCGATCAGCAACTGCTTGTCGAACTTGGCCTGCTGGCTTTCACTCGGCGGCACGCCAGTTTTGTAATCGATGATCCGCAATGCACCCCGGCTGTTGCGGTCAATCCGGTCGGCGCGCCCGGCAATGGTGAAATCTAGTGGAGTCAGCACCAGTTTCATTACAGCTTCAAAGGCTACCGGCCCGCCATCACCGCGCCGGGCAGTCTCGGCGCGTAGAAAATCGTCGGCAATTCGGGCCAGCCGCGCCAGCCAAAGCTTGCGGGCGGTGGGCCATGCGACGTGCTTTTCCAACAAATCATGGGCGCGTCTCAGGAAATTCTCGCGCGTCAGCAAGGCGGTGTCCAACACACTTTCCTTGACAAAATGTTCAAGGATTTCATGAACAACGATCCCACGCAGCAGGGCATCCGGGGCTTGCACCAAAGGATCAAGCGGCCTTAGGCGCAGCACATGTTTGGCGTAGATCGCATAAGGGTCGCGGATCAGGCGTTTGATTTCTGTTACCGACAACTGGCGCGGCCGCGCAGCAGCCGGAGGGCGCGGAGATGGACGGGGTGCCGGGTCAATCCGAGGCGCTTGTTCCAGTGTCTTGGCCCAACTCAGATATGTATTCCCCCGCGCCTTCATATCAGACAGCGCCGCCTGCCCCCCCTGATCCGGCAGGCCATTCAGCAGATTGGTCAGGCGGTTCAACCAGCGCGAGGGTACGGTTTGTGCATCATCCGAACGGGTTGCGCGGGTCAGCCAAACCTCGGGCGTGCCGATGGCCTGTTGAAAGTCATGCGCCGAAAGGCCGATCCGGCGTTCTGGCAGCAACAGGCCTGCCTTATCGCGCATCTGCCGGTTCAGCCAGGGGTCTGGAGCCGGGGCTTCGGGCCAGCTGCCTTCGTTCAACCCGCCGAGGATCAGCAAATCAGCCCCTTGCACCCGTGCCTCGAGCGTTCCCCAGATCATGATATGGGGATGCGGTGCGTCGCGGTCGCGCACCTCTTCCCCGGCCAGCAATGCCCCCAGAAGGTCTGCAAAGTCATGTGCAGTCATCGGGCCGCCATGTTGGGCCTCATCTTGCAGGGTAGTCAGGACGCCCAGCGCCTTCTGACCCGCGTTCTTGTCCCAGAGCGTACCTTGTTCACCAGCAGAGCCAGCCGAGATCGCTTCGGCCAGATCCCGTAACCTTGTGACCCAATCGGAAAGCGGAAGCGTGCCCGAGACCTGCTGATCGCAGAGATGCTGACCAACCCAGCCAATCCAGTCTGTGGATGCTTCGGTTCGGATAGCCGACGCCGTTAGGCTGACACGATCCGGAAACGGGGGGCCATGGCGACGCAGGTCCAGTTCCAGATCGCGGGTCTGTAGCAGATGGGTGCCACGCTCTCCACCATCATGGCAGAGGGGGTGTTTCAGAAGGGTCAACAGCGCCTCACCGTCCAGACGCCGGGCAAACAGGCCCGCAACATGGCGCAGGAAGCGGCCCGGAGGTGACAGCTGCAAGGGCAGACCCGCGCTGTCATCGGGCAAAATGTTCCACCGGTCCAGCGCTGCGCTGACTTGCCGGGTCAGCATCCTGTCAGGGGTGATCAGCGCGGCTGTCTGGCCAGTTTCTGCGGCCTCACGCAGGCGCAAGGCGATGGCCAGCGCTTCGGATCGGGGTGAATCCGCCTCGACCAGTGTCAGGTCTTTTGTTGCCTGATCCAGATCTGTCAGCTGCGGCCCTTCGGACATCCACGCATCGGTGATGGGTGCCGGGCGTAAGGCTAATGATACCAAACGGTTACGTGCGCGAGAGGGGGGCTCACCCCCTGTCCAAGACTGGATTTGATCTGGGGTCAAGCCCAGCTCTCGCATCAGTTTTCGGAACCGGAACTGCGGATGGTCTTCCGAAATCAGCGCCTCATCCAACCGATCCCAGACCGCCCGCGGCTGGTCGAAATCAAACCCCGGCAGGATCAGTGCCCCCTGCGGCAGTCGCGCGATGGCCTGCATCAGCATCAAAGTGGTGCCCCGCGATCCAGTTGAGCCCGCCAGAATGACCGGGTGCTGAGGAGGGGACTCTGCCCACCGCGCGATCAGGGCCTCAACCACCCGGCGTTGCCGGGTCTGTGAATCCATTGTTTGATCGCCCGCATCGACGAAATGATCTGTGATCCCGATGAAAGCCTGTGCGCGTGCCCAATGCCCGGACAAATCACTGACATCCAGCTGACGGATCGCATCGGGATGTACACCTTCGCCCTGCATCTCATCAATCAATGCGGCCAGGCTGTCGGACAAATCGAACAGCGAAGCCCGCGCTGCCAAATCCGGTTGTTGATCCAGCAGTTTGGCGACCAGCTGTGTCAGCTCCAAGCGCCGTCGCAGCGGCGGGATGGCGGGTGGAATTTGTGCCAGATCAGCGCTTTCGCCCAGATCTGTGACCAAAGACAGCCGTGGCAGCAGACAAGGCGGCCCCTCATCGAACAGGTCCCGTACGCGGCGCGCCATCCGGCGGGTATTGACCACCAGTTGCACGCGGGCCAGTGCTTCGGGCGGGCCAGCGCTGCGCTGGCGTAGCCCGTCAACCAGCGCTTTGGGAAAATCCGCGCCGGGTGGAACGGCAAAGACACGGGGCAGGGGGCTGGCGTCAAACATCGGCCAGCAGCCCCTCGGCCAGCGCGATCCCTTCGGGTCGCCCAACGTCGCACCAGCGGCCGGGATACTCGACCGCAAACAGGCGACTTTGCGCGTGCATCCGGTTCCAAAGCAGGTTCAGCGAAAAGGCCGGTTCAGCGAAATCCTGCAACCCGTCGGTCTTGATGATCTGCGCCCCGCCATAGACCAGCCCTGGCCCGCGTGTGATCCGACCGTCTGCATCGGCGGTGAAATCCCCGTCACCGCCGTGACCAATCGTGCGCCCAATCGGGATACACATCAGTAGCGCATCCATGCGCTCGGGATCCCACGCTTGTTGCAGCAATGTCAAAGGGTTCGGACCGGCCCAGATGGCATCTGTGTTCATCGTGAAAACCGGGTTCGAGCACAGCAGGGGCAAGGCAGCACGCAACCCCCCGCCGGTCTCCAATATCTCAGGCTCTTCCCGCGACAGGAGCACACCCTTGGGTATCAGATGCGCCGCCAGTTGATCGGCGCGGTAGTGCAGATTGGCCACAACACGTTCCGGCCCCAGCGTCTCAACATGATCCAGCGCGTGATCAATCAAGGCGCGGCCAGCCACTTCGATCAGCGGTTTGGGGCGATCCTTCGTCAACCCTCCCATCCGGGTGCCAAACCCGGCAGCAAACATCATGACAGCGGTTGGAGTGTCGGTCATGCGGCCCTCAGCTTGGCCAGATTGTCGGGCGTGGGTTCGGGCAAAGCGTCTCGCAGCAATTGGGCCACCGGGATCAGGGCAGGGTGTTCCAGATCGCGCATCAAATGAGACCAGGTGGCCGGAATCAGATCGATGTATTTCGGCTTGCCGTACTCCATGGCCAGACGAGAGAAACCGCCCAAAATGCGCAGATTCCGCTGTGCTCCAAGCACCGCATAGGCAGCTCTGAAGTCGTGATCGTTTGCACCAGAGGCCGTGATGTAGCGATTGATCATCTGCATTTCGGTTCCTGCGGAAACCGAGCGGCGCACATCTTGCAACAGCGACACCAGATCATAGGCTGGGTGCCCCAGCATCGCGAGTTGAAAGTCCAGCAATCCGACACGTTGCACGCCGTCCCGGTCCGGTAACCAGATCAGATTCTCGGCATGATAATCCCGCTGGATGACAACTTTCTGACCCGAAGTTTCCTGATGCAGCAGGTCCGAAAACCGGGTTTGAAATCGGTCCATCGCTGCGTGGTCATAACCGCCCTGAATGCCTTGGGCGTATTTGGTGAACGACAGGGCCGAAAGGTCAGTCATCAGGGCAGGGTCGTATGATGGCAGTGACAGCAGTGGCGCCTGATGCAGGTGCACCAGAACATCGGTTGCGGCCCCATAAAGCAGTCGCTCTTTACCCGGATCATGATCCAGAACACGCGCAAACAGATCGTCGCCAAAATCCTCTAGCAGCAGAAAGCCGAACTCGGAATCTTCCGCGTAGATTTCCGGCGCATTCAGCCCGACCGAGCGCAGATATTCGGCGACACGCACAAAAGCGTCGACATCCTCACCCTTTTCTGGTGGTGCATCCATGAGAACGGCAGTCCGACCGGTCGCCGGGTCGGTCAGCCGTTCATATCGTCGGTTCGAGGCATCCCCTGCCAGGTGCGCGCGCTGGGCGCCAGCCCATGGTGTCTGCGCGATCAGGGCCTCGGCCAATACGGCACGGTTTGTCATGTGATCGCCTCTAGCTTATGCGTCCATTTCGGGTCAGACCACGTAAGTGTCAGATGCCGTGTTTCGGTTTCATTCGGATCTATCGCAAAGGACATGGTCAGCGCGGATTGTGGAGCTAATGGACCTAGCTTCTCGGGCCATTCGACAAGGCAGATTGCAGTTTCAAAGGCATCGATCAGGCCCAGTTCCTCAACCTCATCGACCGAGCTGAACCGGTAGAGATCGCAGTGCCAGATTTCACCTACCGTGGTGTTATAGGCCTGCACCAGCGTGAATGTAGGTGAAGGCACGTCCTCGGGCACCTGCATCAGAGATTGGATCAGGCTGCGTGCGAAATGGGTCTTGCCGCTTCCAATCGAACCTTCCAGTAGTAGAACATCGCCAACGGCCAATTCCGTCCCCAATCGGGCCGCCAATGCGAGCGTGTCTTCGGGTGAAACCAGGGTCATGGAATGGGGCGGCATTGTCATGCCGCCACAATGGCCCCACGTCTGGGCGGCTGCAACCCGGTTCAGGCGCTGATTTGTTCGATTGTAGGCTGCCTGCTGATCAGAGCCTCATGACCAAATCGGACAATGGTCGCACCGTTCTGCATTGGGGTTACGGTACAGTCCAATTTCGTGCCGTCGCGCATGCCAATCTCGGCCGACCATTCGGCCCGGTTATCGCGCATTTCGATGAAATCGCGAATCTCACCCAAAACAGGTGTTGCGACACAATGCTCCTGCCATTTCCGGGTGACATCCATGGCTGTTTCCGCCTGAAACCCCGCGTCCGCCGGATCGCCCCATAGCTGTTGATAAGCGTAGTTTGTAAAGGCCAGCGTGCCGTCATCGGCAAACACCGCGATCGCATCTGCCAGCTTGTCAAAGATGGATTGCATCAGGTCCATTTCTGACCGGAAACGGCGGGTCAACGTGATCTCGGCGGTGATGTCTTCGAACAAAAAGGCCACCGCGCCATCGGGATGTGGCCGTCCGCTGACCGAATAGACCGACCCTGAGGGCAAAGACCAGGTTTCCTGATAGTTTCCGTCCTCTGCCGCTTCGAGCAGATCGTTCATCTGATTGCGCCACGAGCGGTAGTTCTTTGGCTCTGGCATCATGTGTTGTTCGCGCAGCATGTCAAAGAAGCTGGAGAGGCTGGGGCGACAGCTGAGAAAGTCAGGCGGCAATGTCGTCAGATCAATCAGTGCCGGATTGAACAGGGCCAGTTGGCGGTTGCGGTCGAAAATGGCCAGACCAATTGACAGCTGCGCAAAGGTTTTTGTCATCGTCTGCACGAATTTGCGCTGGGCGGTTTCTGCCTGGACAATGGCGTTGATGTCGACTGCGTAGCACAGACACCCTTGTTCGTCATCAACTTGAGTCAAATCGAACCAAAGCTGGCTGTCGCAATCATCAACCTTGACCGCGACACGCGCTTTGCCACTGGGCCCCGGTTTGTCATCCGCATTGGAAAACAGGGGCGCGGTCAGGTCCACGTCCGGGCCACGCGCCTTGCGCGCGACAGCAATATAGGCGGTGTTGCACCATCTGACCTGTCCGTTGTGATCCAGCAGCCAAACCGGATAGGGCGCCTGATCCATCGCGTTCCGGATCGGGTCATTGGGGTCGCGCATATGTGTTTCGGTTGGTCGGGTAGGTTCGTGTAGTTGCACCCGGACGATTCCGTCGATCCATTCGCACAAAACCTCGCGTTCGACAGTGCAGTCGATGGCCGAGACAACCAGATTGCCTTGATCGCGCACCAGTTCAGGCGTTTCAGGAAAGGTGGGAAAATCCCTTTGCAACAGGCGGTGCAGACCGCTCCAGTTTTTGACATCGTCAAATCCGGCCAGAGCGATGTCCGAATGGCTGATCAACCGAGCCCCGTCGAACAGAAAGACGGCGTCAAACAAGGACGCGTTTGAAAACAGTCCATAGCTGTCATCCCGCCGCGGGCGCCGCGGCAATAGCCATTGAACGGCCAGACAACATGAAACCAAACTGATTGAGGCCAGGATGATCCAGTCAGCCATAGGAAACCCCATGCCAGATTACGTGCTGGGATCAGACTATTGCTCCGATTGGTTAACGCACTATTAACTCACGCCCGAATGCGCTGGTTGCTACCGGATGGCACTGGCGTGTCACCTTTTTGCGCGTCAATCATTTTGCGCGGCCATGAAACGCGCACGATAGCCCCCCGATGTGCCGGATTATCTGACAAATGCTGATAGGGGTCTGCGCCATTGGCAAACTCAAGCTCGGCTCCACTGCGTTCCAGTAGGGTTTTGGCGATAAACAGGCCCAACCCCATCCCCTCGTATTCGGGGCGCGCGCGTTGGTCTGACTCGGCCCGCCTTCGGCGCATGAACGGATCGCCGATCCGGCCAATCAGGTGCGAGGGATATCCACGCCCATCATCCATAATGCTGACGGTGATCTGATCCGCGGTCCAATGCGCCTCGACCCAGACATTGGCGCGTGAAAAATCCACCGCGTTCTGGATCAGGTTGCGCAGCCCGTGAATGATTTCGGGCTTACGCAGGATCGAGGGCTGCTGCACATCCCCATCCAGCGCTGGGCCTTCGATGAAATGCACCAGCTTACCGCGTTCAATATGCGGTTCCGCGGCCTCGTGGATAACAGTCGAGATCGGGGCCTGGCGCAAATGCAAATCGTCCTTACCTGCCCGCCCCATATCACGCAGAATATCGCGGCAGCGATCAGCCTGTTCACGGATCAGGGCGGCGTCATCTTTCAGATCGGGGCGATCCTCAAGCTCTTCGATCAGTTCCGAGCTGGTCAGTTTGATTGTCGCCAGCGGCGTCCCCAGCTCATGCGCGGCGGCGGCGACAACGCCGCCCAGATCAGTCAGCTTTTGTTCACGCGCCAGCGCCATATGCGCGGCCGACAGCGCCTCAGACATGGATTGCACTTCGGAACTGACACGATGCGAATAGGCCCCGATGAAGACGATCGCAATGATGATAGCCGCCCAGTTGCCGAACAGAAGAATATCTGGGATGCGCAGAATGAACCCGATATCGGTGCGCAAGGGCAGGTGAAATTCAGCCAGTAAGGTGGCAAGGATGATGGCGACACCGCCCACGATCAGGGTAGAGCGCGTGCTCATAACATTGGCCGAGATTGTGACCGGACCCAGCAAGAGCAGAGCGAACGGGTTGTTCAGGCCGCCGGTCAGATATAGCAGAAACGCCAATTGCAGCAGGTCAAACAGCACCATCAGGAAATTCTCGAACTCGGACAGGCGTTTGTTCTGCGGAAACAGGAAGATCGCCGTCAGGTTGCCGAGGACCGAAACTCCAACGGCCAGATAGCAAAGTCCGAGCTCAAGCTGCACATGATAGGTTTGCTGGGCAACCGTGATGGCGGTGATTTGACCCACGATGGCCACCCAGCGCAGCAGGATTAGTGTGCGTAGCCGGATCCAGCTGCTGCGCTCCTGGCCGCGCCAAAACGTCTGATTGGAATCTGCCATGGGTCGATTATGTCCTGTTGCATCAGCTGTTCATCTTGATAGGTGTCCCGGCCGAAACGATCAACAATCCCTTGCGTATGGATATTCGTCATGACTCGCCTCTATGCAATTCTCGCAACTGTTGTCCTGGCTGTTGGCCTTGGGGCGATGTGGCTTTTGACACAAGGATCGGGGTCGGATGACAAATACGCCCAATGCCGGTCCAGCCAGATCGCAGGCGGGACCGCTGCGATTGGCGGACCGTTCGAGCTGGTCAATGGCAAGGACGAGACGGTCACTGACACAGATGTGATCACCGAACCGACGCTGGTCTATTTTGGCTACACCTTCTGCCCCGATGTTTGCCCGTTTGACATGTCCCGCAATGCCGATGCGGTGGATATTCTGGCCGAGCGCGGGCAATCAGTGACGCCCGTTTTCATCTCCATTGACCCGGATCGGGATACGCCCGAAGTGGTGGCTGACTATGCGTTCAACCTGCACGAGCGGTTGATTGCCCTGACCGGATCACCCGAACAGGTCAAAGCGGCCAGCCAAGCCTATAAAACTTACTACAAGGCCCACGACAAAAGCGACGAATATTATCTTGTTGACCATTCGACCTTTACTTATCTGGTCACACCCGAGGATGGATTTCTGGAGTTTTTCAAACGCGACGACACGGCCGAACAAATGGCCGACAAGATTGGTTGCTTTCTCGATCAGGCATCCTGAGGACAAGCCGGTTTGACCTTTAGTGCGGCGCTGCTATTACTCATGTTTAAGCCAAAGGCATGAAATAACCGAAAGACCCAAGAATGGCAGACCCTTCTCAGCTTGATATCGGCCCGGACAAAACCTTGCTTCTGGTGGATGATGATGAGCCATTTCTAAGGCGTCTGGCAAAGGCCATGGAAAAACGCGGGTTCGAGGTTGAAACCGCCGGTTCCGTTGCCGCTGGTCGCGCCATCTCCACCGCCCGTCCGCCCGCCTATGCGGTTGTCGATCTCAGGCTTGAGGATGGCAATGGACTGGACGTGGTCGAAGTGCTGCGTGAAAAACGCCCTGACAGCCGGGTTGTGGTTCTGACCGGGTATGGCGCGATTGCCACCGCGGTTGCTGCGGTCAAGATCGGGGCGACGGATTATTTGTCGAAACCAGCGGATGCCACAGACATCACAAATGCCCTATTGGCCAAAGGTGATGAGATGCCACCGCCGCCAGAAAACCCAATGAGCGCGGATCGCGTACGTTGGGAACATATCCAGCGTGTTTACGAGCTGTGTGATCGCAACGTGTCAGAAACCGCGCGGCGTTTGAACATGCATCGTCGGACGTTGCAGCGCATTTTGGCCAAACGCAGTCCGCGCTGACGGGTTCGCATGGCCAGGCTGGTGTCTGGTCGACCTGCCCTGCCAACCGGTTAAAATAATCCGCGCGACCGTTTTGGTCGCGTTTTTTGGTCTGGGCGTGCAGCGGATTTACAGCGTCATATTATTCTGAGTATCGTTTTGTTAACCCTATTTATGCTACCGCGAGGACCTGTGCATGTTGGTGATCTGCATGCGCACCAAGGTTTGGAAACGATAAGTGAGAAGCCCCAGTGTCCCTATTGCCCAACACGCCGTATGAGGCGCTGAAAATTTCCAATCCCGTTTTGAACGGGATTGTCGTGCTGGTGACAAAATCCGCAGAAACATTTGGGTTCTGGGCGCGCCCGCGTAAAGGCGCGGCGGGCGAAGTCTCGGAGATGAATTTGTTGGACAATCTCTATTGGGTCTACAAAAGCAAAAACCCGGTGCAGTTGCCCGAACCCGGTCTACAAACGTCCGAATTCATGCAAGCAAAGCATGCTCAGCTTGCGCCGCGAGCGGAGGGTGAAAGTGTTGACACACTCACGCTGAGTTTTGCCGGGGATATCCTGCGCACGCATCGGGCTGAGCCCGCGCAGGATCAGGTTTATGCACAGATCGAAGACCTTTTGTTCAAAAACGATATCGTCATCGCCAACTATGAATCGCCTGTTACAACCCAACCTCTGGTGGATGAAGTAATCGGCGATGCGGGCCCTCCTGTTGAATGTGCGTCAGAGGATCAGTTCGATGCATTGACCAGCCATAAGGGGCGGGCGATAGACGTCTTGAATCTGGCAAATAATCATATCTTCGACATGGGCGTCGAAGGCGTCGAAACGACATTGGCCACACTGGCCAAACGAAACATCATGGCGACTGGGATAAGCAAAGCCCCGGCTGATCCCGGCGCAGTCAATGTGATTGAACGGAATGGAATCAAGATCGGTTTTGCGTCCTGCGCGTTTGGAACCAACGGTCAAACGCTGCCCGACGGACATGGGTACAATGTCAATCTGGCCAAGCTGACCTCAAAGCACCAGCCGCCGGATATCGAGCTTCTGAAGACGCAGATATCGAATGCAAAGGCCGCCGAATGCGATTTGGTCATTGCGATCCTTCATTGGGGTCACGAATTCGAGCTGTTTCCACGCCGTGCACAGCAGAAAGCAGCTGAAGAATTGGCTGAATTTGGCGCAGATATCATCGTATGCCACCACCCGCATGTGCCCCAGCCGGTTCAGCTTTATCGGCTAGAATCTGACGCCGACAAAACGGTGCCTATCGCCTATTCGCTGGGTAGCTTGCTTTGGGGATTTGCCCATGAAGATATCGCAAGCAGCGTGATATTGCAGGCGGAAGTTCAAAAATCCGAAGGTAAAACGATGATCAAAAGCGTGACCGCCACGCCTGTCCGATGGTCGGCCCACGAGTCTGAAGGACGCATCATTCAGAAGGTTGAACAGCAGGCGGATTAGTTTGAAAGCAGCGTTCAAAGATTGCCCAGCAGCTGTTGATGCCGCCGGGTGTAAGCCAGTCGCACCTCAACCGGGGGGCGCAGTGTGATCTTTAAACCGTCCATAATGGCCTTATCCGGCCTCCCGAAGAACTTCGTCGCCTCAGTTTCGGAAAACCCTGCGATCTGGGTTGCCTCCATCCAGGCGCTGATCTTGTCGGCCTTCTTGATCTGCCGTTTCACCGCCTTCGGCACCTCGGCAGGTAGCCCGAACCGGATGTGGATCGCTGCCATCAGGCGATCATCCAGCGCGCCATAGCCCGGGCCGACGGCGGATTTGACGGGCGAGATCATGTCACCGATCACATATTCCGGCGCATCGTGCAGCAGCGCGGCCAGCTGCCATTTCACCGGGGCATTGGGTGCGATCCGGCCATAGATTTCTTCTACCAGCAATGAATGCTCGGCCACGGAATAGGCAAAATCGCCGTTTGTCTGCCCATTCCAGCGCGCCACAAAGGCCAGACCATGGGCGATATCCTCAATCTCGATATCCACAGGGGTCGGGTCCAGCAGGTCCAGCCTGCGACCCGATAGCATCCTTTGCCAAGCGCGTGGTTGTGTTGCCATTCTGCCATGCCTTGTGAAGTGGGACACATTAAAATCACGATTTTCTGCTATGATGTACCTGTCAGGATCACCAGCTGCCAACGTTTTCTTGAGCATTCGTGCTTTGAAATGAAACGATGCGATCCCGACATAAAAACCGAGGGGGGCGCACGCTTCTCCCGGTGCGCTCCTCTCACACAGCGAAACGCGAAACGAAAGGAGTTTGCTATGTTTAAGCGTTTATTCGCCCTTACCCTGACCTTTGGCATGGCCGCTACAGCCCCGCCCGCCTTTGCCCAAACCTGTGCAGAGCGCGCGCATGTGATTGCCAAGCTGCAGAAAAGCTACTCGGAAGAGCTGGCCTTTGGTGGTTTGCAGAAAACACGCGGCGCGCAGTCGGTCATGGAGGTCTGGACCTCAAAGGAAACGGGCAGTTACACCGTTTTGGTGACCCAGGCGAACGGCATTTCCTGTATTGTCGCCGTTGGCACCGATTTTTTCGAAGCGATCCCGAAAGTCAAAGTTGACGGCACGCCAAGCTGATAAAACTGGCGTAACACTCCGTTTTCGGACATCCACATTGCCACCTGCCCCAAGGGATGTTAGGGGCAGCCAAGTGTGATTGACCGGAAAAATGGAGCGCCAGATGGCCGGGGACTATATCGTTAAAGACATTTCGCTGGCCGGGTTTGGCCGCAAGGAACTGGATATCGCCGAAACCGAAATGCCGGGCCTGATGGCCCTGCGTGCGGAATACGGTGAAAGCAAGCCTCTGTCAGGTGCACGCATCGTTGGTTCGCTGCATATGACCATCCAGACCGCCGTTCTGATCGAAACGCTGGTGGCGCTGGGCGCGGATGTGCGCTGGGCGTCGTGCAACATCTTCTCAACCCAGGATCACGCGGCGGCGGCGATTGCCGAGGCGGGCATTCCTGTCTTCGCCATCAAAGGCCAGACGCTGGAAGAGCATTGGGATTATCTGGACAAATCCTTCCTGTTCGAAGACGGCCCCAACATGATCCTGGACGATGGCGGCGACGCGACGCTGTACATCCTGCTGGGCGCACGCGCTGAGGCGGGTGAAGACATCATTCCTGTTCCCGGCTCGGAAGAGGAAGAGGTGATCAAGAAACAGATCGCCAAACGTATGGCGGCCTCACCCGGCTGGTTCACCAAGATGCGCGACCAGATCCAGGGCGTGTCTGAGGAAACCACCACTGGTGTGAATCGCCTGTATCAGCTGGTGAAAGAGGGTCATCTGCCGTTCCCGGCGATCAACGTGAACGACTCGGTTACCAAGTCGAAATTCGACAATAAATACGGCTGCAAGGAATCGCTGGTCGACGGTATTCGTCGCGCCACTGACACCATGCTGGCTGGCAAGGTTGCCGTGGTTTGCGGATATGGTGACGTGGGCAAAGGCTCTGCCGCTTCACTGTCGGGCGCAGGTGCCCGCGTGAAGGTCACCGAAGTTGACCCGATCTGCGCCCTGCAAGCGGCGATGGACGGTTACGAAGTAACTCTGCTGGAAGATGAAGTTGAAACCGCAGATGTGTTCATCACCACAACCGGCAACAAGGATGTGATCCGCATCGAGCATATGCGCGCGATGAAAGACATGGCCATCGTTGGCAACATTGGTCACTTCGACAACGAAATTCAGGTGGCCAGCCTGAAGAACCACAAATGGACCAACATCAAGGAACAGGTGGACATGATCGAGATGCCCTCGGGCAACCGTATCATCCTGCTGTCCGAAGGTCGTCTGCTGAATCTCGGCAACGCCACCGGGCACCCTTCGTTTGTGATGTCGGCCTCCTTCACCAACCAGGTTTTGGCGCAGATCGAACTGTTCACCAAGGGTGATGAGTATGAAAACGACGTCTATATTCTGCCCAAGCATCTGGACGAGAAAGTTGCGCGGCTGCACCTGGATCGCATCGGCGTCAAGCTGACCAAGATGGACAATGAGCAAGCGGCTTATATCGGCGTGAAGCCGGAAGGCCCGTACAAGCCGGAACACTACCGCTACTGATTGTCCTCTGACGATGACACAGAATTCTGGACGCCGCCGATACCTATATCTGGCGGCGTCTTTCGTTTTTAGAATAGCTGTCATCGCAATCCTTCTGGGTGGCGGGGGTTGGGCCCTGTTGGTGCATCCAGAAACGCCGGTGCCATCATATTGGAACCCTTTGCGTGATCTCACTATAAAGGCGCCGGTCACACCGGTTACTAAATTCCAGTTGAATCGCGCCCTTGCGAATGAGATGCAGTGCAGGTCCGCGCTGTCGAATGCGGGTGCCCGTTTTGAGGAGATGGAGGATCTGGTCATCGATCAGAACTGCGGGATCACCGGGCGAGGGCTGTTGTTACAACTGGTGACCTCGCGAATTGACGCGGTCGAGACCAGTTGCCGGACAACCCTGCGATTGGCGATGTGGGAATACCATGTCGTGCAGCCTGCCGCGCGTGATTTCCTGGGGACGGGTGTACAAAGGCTGCGCCACGCTGGCAGCTACAATTGCCGCCGTATGCGCACTGCGCAAGGTCAATCCAGCCGATGGAGCAGCCACGCCACCGCCGACTCGATTGATATCGTAGGGGTCGAACTGGCCGATGGGCGGACGCTTTCGCTGTTGTCAGATTGGAGTGCTGCGGGGCCAGAGGCCGCGTTTCTAAGACAGATCGGGCAGGGGGCCTGTGATTGGTTCCGTGTGGTTCTGGGCCCAGAGTACAATCGCCTACATGCGGATCATTTTCATCTGCAAGGCCCCGGCTGGGGGTTTTGCCGATAGCTCGGGACCATGCAGTTGTCGCAGTGTCAGAGCCGATCAGCGTCAGCTAACGCCTTGAACCGAACAATCTCATAAATGCCTTGCCAAGCATCCTCGTCCGCGTTCAGGACGGGTGAGTGATGCAGCTTGTTGACTGTGGCATACATCGCCATCCGCTCCGATTGAACACCTGTCGGGTCAGGGCCGGAGTTACCAGAGACATTGCGCAGACTGCTGCGCAAAGTAATTTCATAGTGACCTCCGCCGATCATGGTAGAGCAGATGTCATTCGATTTTCTTCGATAACTGTCTGCACTCTGCAACCAGCGCAAGGAAATTCGAGTGTATTATGTGAATGATCTGTTGGCCTTCGTCTTGGTCGCAAAAAACCGGTGGTATCGGCTCAGCTGCGCAGCCGCTGGGTTCAGTTGACCAACGAGGGGCTGATCTTTCTGGATCGGATCGAGCCGGTTTTGTCGGACCTGCGAGAGGCAGGGTTAGAGACTGGGAGTAGTAAGGGCGCGTTGGTCGAGGTGCTGCCTGGGCTACTAAAATCCCCTGCTGCGCCGATTTCGTTCATGCAGGCAGCAGCACGCAGGGGCGCAAAGTTCGGGCTTATTCTGAATTGGCGGATTGGGCGTTTCGAAACGCTTCGCGAAGGCGCGCCTCCGCTTAGGGGGAAAGCTTGGAATTTTTCCCTTTGTGTTGAAAACACTTGTGATTAACCTTCCCGCACCTGTTTCAAGGATTTGAGTAACCGCAGCCAGGACTGCTGATAGGGAGACTGTTTAATGGGAAAACGCGACGACTTGATCGCCAAATATGCCGATGACCTAAAGAACAAATGTGGCATGGATCCGGATATGGACCTGCTGACCAAGGTCACAATCGGTTGTGGCCCTGCGATTTATGATGCGGATGCATCGACTGTTGCCGCCAGCCAGGACGGTGAAATTGAGACTGTCAAAAACAACTTCCTGATCAAAAAGCTGGGCCTGTCCGATGGTCCGGAACTGATGGAAGCGATCAACAAAGCCCTGGAAACCTATGGCATGTCCGAGCGTAACAAATACCGCGCTGTCGTGTATTACATGCTGACCAAGCATTTCGGAAAAGAATCCGTTTACGGCTGATCCGATCCAGCCAAAGATACAAGCGCCCGCCTGTCCTCATGGCGGGCGTTTTGCATTTGAGACAGAGTTTAAGGACTTGCCGTTTGAAACCGGGGTCTTGACCGGTCTATAGATAGTTCAGTGACCAGGACGGTCAGAACCAGATATTTCCAGATGCGTGTGGTGAGTAGGGAGCACGTGGGGTAGGGAAGGTTCTGCATCGTTCAGGGCCTTCCCTTTTATTTGTTCCTAATCGGCCTGCGTATTCCCCAATGCGCAGATCAAATCCCATTCGGCATCGCTGACGGGTTGAACGGACAGGCGCGAGTTTCGTACCAACACCATCTCTGCCAATCGCTCATCAGCTTTGATCTGATCTAATGTAACCGCCTGCGAAAACGGGCGCACAGCTTTGATGTCTACGCATTCCCAGCGCGCGTCATCGGTGGTGCTGTCTGGATGGGCCTCGGCGCAGACCTCGACAATCCCGACAATCGCTTTGTCTTTTTGTGAGTGATAGAAAAAGCCGCGATCGCCGATGGCCATCTGCCGCATGAAATTCCGGGCCTGATAGTTACGCACGCCATCCCATTCTTCGCCTGCGTCGCCCTTGGCGACTTGCTGATCCCAACTCCAGGTCGAAGGTTCCGATTTGAACAGCCAATATGCCATCAGCCAATCACCCGTTTCCAGGGGATCAACTCGACCGAAGCAAACAGCCCGGCTTTGGCATAGGGGTCATTGTTCGCCCAAGCCTGCCCGGCGGCGACGTCTTCGACATCCAGAATGATCAGTGATCCAATCATGGCGTCTCCGTCCAAAAGGGGACCGGCCTGTGAGACGACGCCTGTTTCCTCGATATAGGCCAGATGGGCTGATCGATTGTCCAACCGCGTTTGCAAGGCGCCGTCTTTGTCTTTGGCGATCAGGGCGATGAGCATTCTATTCCTCCTTCAGGGGTCGACCCAGCAATGACTGAATCGCTTGTGCCACACTGTAGGCACCGTCGCTGAGTTCTGCCACCGTTGTGCTAATGGGCATCTCCAGCCCTTCGGCTTTGGCAATCTTCGCCACAGCGCGTGCAGTAGCGACACCTTCGACTGTGGTGCCTGTGTCAAAAGGCCGATCTAGACCCAAACTTTGTCCAAAACGATAGTTTCGGGACAGATCAGACGAGCAGGTCAGGACCAGATCCCCCAGCCCGGACAAGCCCATCAAGGTCTCTGCCTGCGCACCGCGCTGGGTGGTAAAACGCTGCATTTCGGCAAAGCCGCGCGTAATCAGGGCAGCCCGTGCGCTGTCACCCAAACCCGCGCCGATGGCGGCCCCGCATCCAATCGCCATAACGTTTTTCAACGCACCGCCCAGTTCGGCGCCGGTGGTATCGGTTGTGCGATAAAGGCGCAGGTTGGCGGTGGTTAGTCTCGCCTGCAGGTCTTTGCCCAAAGCCGCTTCGGCGCAGGCCAGGGTCAGCGCAGTCGGCAGACCGCGTGCGATGTCATCTGCAAAGCTGGGCCCGGTTAGGAGCGCAGGTTGCGCGTCCGGGACGGTTTCGCGGATCACCGCCACGGGGCCAAGGCCGGTGGACAGTTCAATCCCTTTGCAGCAGGCGACCAAGGTTTTGCCTGCCAAGGCAGATTTATGCTGCTCCAAGGCCATACGCAGCTGTTGCATGGGCACCGAGACCAGCAGCAAGTCAGACTGGCACGCCTGATCGATTTGGGCTGTCACGTTGATCTCGGGCGGCAAAGCCACGCCAGGCAGGCGCTGCGCGTTTTCGGCCGTTTCTTGCATCACTCTCGCCTGCACCGCATCGCGGGACCACAAGATCACTGGCCCATTACCCGCCAGCGATATGGCCAAGGCGGTTCCAAATGCGCCGGAACCCAGAACAGAAACACTCATGCCTTGGCCCCTTTCTTGCCGCTGCCCAACATGGCCGGGCTGGTTTGATCCAGAGGCCAGCGCGGGCGGGCCGTCAGGTCCAGACCGTCTCGCGCACCGGCGCGAAAGCGTTCCAATCCGGCATAGGCAATCATGGCTGCGTTGTCGGTGCAAAGGGCCAAAGGGGGTGCAGTGAACCTAGCACCCATTTCATTGGAAACAGACTCTAATGCGGCGCGAATGCCCGAGTTTGCAGCAACCCCGCCCGCCACAGCGATCACCGGCTCTGCGGGGGTTTGTTCAAGATACAGGCCAATGGCGCGGCGTGTTTTTTCAGCCAGCGTGTCTACGACCGCTTGTTGAAATCCGGCGCAAAGGTCGGCGCGGTCCTGGCGGGTCAGCCCGCCGTTTTCGGCTACGATTTGATCCCGCATGCGCATCAGGGCTGTTTTCAAACCGGAGAAGGACAGATCGCAGCCGGGTCGATCCAGCAACGGACGGGGAAACCGGAACCGCTTGGGATCGCCTGACCGAGCCTCGGCCTCAACCGAAGGCCCGCCGGGTTGGGGCAAGCCCAGCAAACGGGCGGTTTTGTCAAAGGCCTCGCCCGGCGCGTCATCGATTGTGCCGCCAAGGCGGGTGAAGGTATCGGAACCATGGGCAATCAGGTATTGGCAGTGACCGCCCGAGACGAGCAGCATCAGATAGGGAAACGCGATTCCATCGGTCAGGCGCGGTGTCAGGGCGTGACCTGCCAGATGGTTGACGCCGATCAAAGGCAGCCCGGTCGCGGCGCTGATCCCTTTGGCGCACATCACGCCCGACATGACACCGCCGATCAGACCCGGCCCGGCGGTCACTGCGATGGCGTCCATGTTGCTCAGGCTCAAACCAGCGGCTTCCAGAGCCTGCATCACGCAGATATCCAGCTTCTCAGCATGAGCGCGCGCCGCAATCTCGGGCACGACACCGCCATACGCGCTGTGCAAATCGGTTTGACCATGCACAACCGACGACAGGATTTCAGCCGGTGTACCGTCAGTTTGCCGCACCACGGCTGCGGCTGTGTCATCACAGCTGCTTTCTAACCCAAGGATGGTTAGTGTTTGCACCATTGGCCCGTTCCGTTGCATCATGATTGGCATGCGGGGTATCACCCTGCGCGGATGCAAACAATCCCATGGCCAAAGGCGCAGATCGTTGTATTTGTTGATGACCCGCCCGCGTGCTGCCTCGGAGAGGTTTGTGGCGCAGCTGCCAACCCGCACCAGATCACGGGTCGAGGTCATTTATTCCCCTATTCTTGAAATCAAACCCCTGCCGGTTCAGGTGCAGACCGAAGATATCCAGGGATTGATTTTTTCCTCGGCGAATGCGGTGAACGCGGCGGCCTCCTTGGGGGTCAGGCGCGATCTACCGGCCTTCTGCGTGGGCCCTACAACCACCGGCACCGCAAAGGGTGCCGGATGGCAGGCGCAGATGATGGGGGCCACTGCAGAGGAGCTGGTGGCGACGCTGTTGCGCACCCGTCCCGATAGCCCGTTGTTGCATTTGCGCGGGGAACACAGCCGGGGCAACGTGGCTGATCGGTTGACGGCACTGGGCCTGACCACCCGAGAGCAACCCGTTTATCAACAGCGTTTGTTGCCGCTGAACGATGAGGCCGCAGCAGCCTCAACCGGTGAAAGGCCAGTCATCGCGCCCTTGTTTTCGCCCCGGACCGCGCGACAATTTGCCGATATTTGGGCCGGAACAGCCCCTTTGTGGCTGGCTGCAATCAGCGAGGCGACCGCGGAGCCCCTTAAAACCTTGGGGTTTCAGCGATTGAAGATCGCCAAAGAACCTACACCCAAGCATATGCGTAAAGCCGTTAAAAAGCTTGTGAAACACGCGATGCGGGTTGAGGGCGAGCCGGGTGCAGATTAACTTGGACCAGTCTGTAGTTCTGGTGATCTTAGAATCGATAAGGGGAATGTGACGGTGGCGGGCAAAAAGAAAACCGATCAGAAACCGGCGGAAACCCCGAAATCGGACGATCTGGTGGACGAAGGTGTTATCGAAATGGCTGAGCCTTTGGATGATGTACCGCTTGACCAAGACGCCCCTGGCGAAGACCTGACTTCCGAAGCCGAAGCCGAAGCCGAAGCCGAAGCCGAAGCCGAAGCCGAAGCCGAAGCCGAAGCCGAAGCCGAAGCCGAAGCCGAAGCCGAAGCCGAAGCGCCGGCGGAGGAAACGCATTCTGCGCCGGAAAAAACTGACGAACGCGTTGTTGAAAAGCGGGGCGGGTTTATGCCCGCACTGATCGGAGGCATCGTCGCCGCAGCAATCGGCTTTATCGCGGGACGTGCCGACCTGATCCCGTCGGGCGACGCCGACCCTGCCCAGGCCATTGCAGCGTTGGAGGCCAAATTGGCAGATCAATCCGATCAGATTGCGAAACTTGCCCAGACGTCTGAAACCTCGGGTCTTACGGATCAAATCAAAGCCTTATCTGACAAGCTAAGCCCGGTCGAAACCGACTTGGGCGCAGTGAAATCCAGCGTTGAAGCGCTGAGTGCACAAGTCGGACCGTTATCGGATCGGTTGAATACGCTCGAAGCGAACCCGGTCACCTCAAACGCCTCGCCCGAAGCAACGGCTGCGTTTGAGGCGGAACTGTCAAAACTGCAAGACTCATTGGCAGCGCAGCGGGCTGAGGTTGAAAAGATGGTTGCAGATGCGCAAGCGCTTGAGGCCAAAGCCTCGGCTGAGGCGCGCGCGGCGACCAATGCCGCGATCCTGTCGCGCCTGCGTGGTCAGATGCAGGCGGGCGAGCCGTATCAAGACCTTGTGACTGAACTGAAAGCAGGTGGTGTGGATATTCCGGATGCCTTGGCTGGCCCGGCAGAAAGCGGTGTTGAAACACTTTCGTCATTGCGGGCGTCTTTTGATCCGGTTGCGCGAACAGCGTTGGCCGATGCCCGGGGCGCGGATAAAGGCACAGGCTTCGTCGCCTTCCTGCAGCGCCAGACCGGTGCGCGGTCGGTGACGCCTCAGGATGGGGACGACCCGGATGCCATTCTGTCGCGTGCGCAAGCCGCCCTGGCCTCGGGCGATCTGAACGGGGCGTTGACGGAATTGAAATCACTGCCCGAAGCGGCGCAGACCGCAGTGGCCGAGTGGGAGCAGGCGGCACAGACGCGGGTCTCTGCCGTAGAGGCCGCGAATACGCTCGCGTCCAGCCTGAATTCGAACTGAGGGACCTGCCATGCTGTGGTCATTGTTTAAAATCCTTGTATTCGTTGCGATTATCGGACTGTTAGCCCTAGGTGCCCAGTTCTTGATGCAGACCAGCGGAGGCGTGCAGATCACCGTCGCGGGAACTGAATATACGCTGGGCCCGCTGCAATCGGTCATCGCGCTGGGCGTGCTGGTTTTTGCGGTGTGGCTGTTCTTCAAACTGCTCAGCCTTCTGATTGCGACACTGAAATTCCTCAACGGCGATGAAACCGCCTTGTCGCGTTATTTCGACCGCAGCCGCGAACAGCGCGGCTATCAGGCGCTGTCTGACGGTCTGATGGCGTTGGCTTCGGGCGAGGGGCGCGTGGCGATGACCAAGGCGAACAAGGCCGAGAGATTGCTGAACAAGCCGGAGCTGACCAACCTGCTGGTTGCCCAAGCGGCTGAAATGACCGGCGACACCAAGAAAGCGTCCGAGACCTACAAGAAACTGGTGACCAACAGCGCGACCCGGTTTGTTGGCGTGCGGGGCATCATGAAGCAGAAGCTGGCCGAAGGGGATCAGGACACCGCGCGGAAGCTGGCTGAGAAAGCCCTGGCGATCAAACCGCGCCACGAGGAAACGCAGGACGTATTGTTGAACCTTCAGACCAAGGCGCAGGATTGGGCTGGTGCGCGGTCCACTTTGAACTCAAAGCTCAAGGCCGGGTATCTGCCGCGCGATGTGTTTAAGCGGCGCGATGCGGTTCTGGCCCTGTCCGAGGCCAAGGATATCCTGAACGAAGACGCCAGTGTGGAACAGCAGGAACGCGCGATCGAGGCCAATCGTATGTCGCCCGATCTGGTGCCTGCCGCTGCAATGGCCGCGCGGGCCTATATCGAAAAGGGTAAACCCCGTGCTGCGACGAAGATCATCAAAAAAGCCTGGGAGGCTCAGCCGCATCCAGACCTCGCCCATGCGTTTGCCGAGATCGCTCCGGATGAGTCTGCTCAGGACCGGATCAAACGCTTTGCGGCGTTGACCCGCATTCATCCTGAACATCCTGAAACCCGCCTGATCCTGGCCGAGTTGAACATCGTTGCCGAAGACTTCCCCGAGGCGCGCCGCGCGCTGGGGGACGTGGTTAAACAGCAGGCGGATGCGCGTGGCTACACTTTGATGGCGGCGATTGAACGGGGCGAAGGTGCTTCGGACTCCGTGGTACAGGGCTGGCTTGCAAAGGCCCTGACCGCACCACGAGGGCCGCAATGGGTCTGCGACAATTGTCAGCATATTCAGGCGGAGTGGACCCCGGTCTGTGATAATTGCGGCAGCTTTGACACGCTTAGTTGGAAGGTTCCGCAAACACCCGAGATCACCAGCGCAACCGGTGTTCACATGTTGCCGCTGATCGTCGGCGCGCTGGAAGAAAACTCTGAGAACGAGGACGAGACCAACGCTGGCGAAGCAGAAACAGCGGATGTGATCGAATTGGATGTCGAAACGGTCGACGAGAAGGTCGAGAAACAGGCCTGACACTCCTGGTGGGCAGATGATTGTCCCAGCCAATTCCGTTTGCTAACGTCGCCCTCGTGTCGGGGAGGGCACCCAAATCTGAATGTTGGACTATTCGCATAACCCCTGGCTGGTGGCTGCGTCACTGGCTGTGGCGTTGATGGCCGGGTTTACCGGGCTGTACCTGACGCATGGCGCATCGAAACTGGATGATCAAAAGCGCAAATTCGTGGTCGCGCTGGCCGCGGTTATTTTGGGCGGCGGTATTTGGTCGATGCATTTTGTTGCGATGCTGGGCCTGCAACTGCCGATCCTGTTTTATTATGACGCGTTGATCACATTGATCTCAGCCCTTGTGGCGATCCTGATGGTGGGACTTGCGTTGCTGCTACTGCATTTCCGACCTCGCACGATGCAGACTATGGTGACGGCAGGTGTGATCGTCGGCCTTGGCATTGTGGTGATGCATTATGTCGGCATGGCCGGGATGGAGCTATGCCGCCCCGTCTATACCTTCTGGGACATTGCGATTTCGACCGTGGCTTCGGTGGTTCTGTCGGTGCTCGCGATCTGGGTGGCCTATGACAACCGTACCCAGCGCAACATTTTGCTGGGCACTGTGTGTTTTGGTCTCGCCGTCTTCACGATGCATTTCGTGGCCACTGGTCTGACTGATTTTGTTGCCAGCGACAATACGGGCGGAGCAGGGCCTGCGCTGAACAATCAGGTGCTGGCGATGGGTGTGACCGTCTCGGTTTTCCTGATTTGTGGGGCTTTCCTGTTGACCGGAATCACCTTCATCGGGCCTCAGCCCGCTGATGTAACTCCGATGCCAGACCCCGCGCCTGAACCTCAGCCAACGGCGTTGCGCGCAGGTGTTCCGTTCGAGCGCGAAGGACAGACCTTCTTTACAGACGCCGGCAGCGTGGCAGCAATCCGGGCCGAAGGGCATTATACGGTGCTTTACATGGGGGGCGAGAAACTCTTTTGTCCCTGGTCCATTACCGAGGCTGAAACGCGCCTGAAACCCGACGGGTTCTTGCGGGCGCATCGCAGCTATCTGGTGAACCCGAAACATGTGTCGAGTTTTGAACGACACAAGGACAACGGCACCTGCTATTTCGACGGTGTTGATGCCTTGCCTAAGGTTCCGGTCAGTCGATCTCGACTGACGGCAATCCGCGACGCGCTGGGCCTATGATCGCAACTCGTGCAGCTTATTCGCAATTCGTGAAACATCCGGCGCGCCCTGTTTCACGCCACTGGCGGCGATAGCGCCGGGTCCTCTTTTCTTTCCTCAGGTCCCCCAAGGCATACCGCTCGGACCCAGGGAGGAAAATATGATACCAGCCGGTTTTGAGTATCACCGGCCAGGCGATATCGCCTCGGCCATTGGCATTCTGCAAGAACATGGAGACGAGGCGCGCGTGATCGCGGGCGGGCACAGCCTGATCCCAATGATGAAGCTGCGCATGGCAGAGATGGGCCATCTGATCGATCTTCAGGCGATTGATGAGCTGAAGGGTATCGAGGTCGGGTCCGATACCGTGGCTTTGGGTGCCATGGTCACACAGCATGAGCTGATCACGCATGAGGGCCTGGCCTCGGCGATCCCTCTGATCCGCGAAGCGGCGTTGCAGATCGCTGATCCGCAAGTGCGTTACATGGGCACTGTTGGCGGCAATGTGGCCAATGGCGATCCGGGCAATGACATGCCGGGTCTGATGCAATGCCTTAACGCGACCTTTCATCTATCGGGTCCGGACGGAGCGCGCGACGTCGCTGCGCGTGAATTTTACGAGGCGGCCTATTTCACAGCGCGCGAAGATGAGGAAATTCTGACCCGCATCTCCATTCCCGTGCCGGGTGCGGGTGTCGGTCAGGCCTACGAGAAGCAAAAGCGCAAGATCGGCGATTATGCGACTGCGGCTGCAGCGGTGATGGTTGGCAATGGCACAGCCTCGGTCGCAATGACCAATCTGGCCGATACGCCCATCTGGTCAGAAAGCGCAAGCAATGCGTTGGCCGATGGCGATGTAAATGGCTGCGTTACGGCAATGCTCGATGCGATCGACCCGGTGGCCGACAACCGCGGCCCCGTCGAATTCAAGAAACATGTGGCCGCCGTGATGCTGCGCCGCGCCATCGACCGTGCGCAGAATCGCGCGGGTTGAAGGGAGGAAACCATGTCGAAAATGCACGTAAAACTCACTGTGAACGGCAAAGAGGTCGAAGGACTGGCCGAGCCGCGCACGCTGCTGATCCACTTCTTGCGGGAAGATTTGAAAATCACCGGCCCTCATATCGGTTGCGAAACCAGCCATTGCGGGGCCTGCACCGTGGATATCGATGGCAAATCCGTCAAATCCTGCACTACCTTTGTGGCGCAAGTGAACGGGGCCGATGTCACCACCGTCGAAGGCCTCACCAATGACGATGGCAGCCTAGGCGTATTGCAGGAGATGTTCCGCGAACATCACGGGCTGCAATGCGGTTTCTGCACGCCGGGCATGATCACCCGTGCGCATAGGTTACTGCAGGAAAACCCGAACCCGACCGAAGAGGATATCCGTTTTGGCATGGCCGGTAACCTCTGCCGCTGCACCGGCTATCAGAACATCGTCAAGGCGATCTCAGCCTCGGCTGATTTGCTCAATGCACAGAAGGAGGCTGCGGAATGAACGACCAGACCCTGACCCCCGAAGAACGCGCCGCCAACCTCAAAGGCATGGGCTGCGCCCGTAAGCGCGTCGAGGATGTGCGCTTTACTCAAGGCAAGGGCAACTATGTCGATGACATCAAGCTGGACGGGATGCTGTTCGGCGCATTCGTCCGCTCGCCCTATGCTCACGCCCGCGTAGTCAGTGTGAACAAAGAGGCCGCACTGGCCGTGCCTGGTGTTGTTGCCGTGTTGACCGCCGAAGATCTCGCGCCTTTGGGCCTGCATTGGATGCCGACACTGGCGGGTGACAAGCAGATGGTTCTGGCAGATGGCAAAGTGCTGTTCCAGGGCCAGGAGGTTGCCTATGTCGTTGCTGAAAACCGGTATATCGCAGCAGATGCGGCAGAGCTGGTCGAGGTTGAGTACGAAGAACTACCCGTCCTGACCGACCCGTTCGAGGCGTTGAAATCAGATGTGGTCCTACGTGAAGACCTGGAAGGTCAGACCGAGGGTGCCCATGGGCCGCGCAAGCATCACAATCATATATTCACCTGGGAACAGGGCGACAAAGACGCGACTGAGGCCGTTCTTGGTGAGGCCGATGTGGTCGCCGAAGAAATGGTTTACTACCACCGCACCCATCCTTGTCCGCTGGAGACCTGCGGTTGTGTTGCCTCAATGGACAAAGTGACCGGCAAGCTGACGCTATACGGTACCTTCCAGGCTCCGCACGCGATCCGCACCGTCGTGTCGCTGATTTCTGGTCTGGCCGAGCACAACATTCGCGTGATCAGCCCCGATATTGGCGGTGGATTTGGCAACAAGGTGGGCGCTTACGCGGGCTATGTCTGCTCGGTCGTGGCCTCCATTGTCACCGGCCAGCCAGTGAAATGGGTCGAAAACCGGATGGAGAACCTGATGTCCACCGCGTTTGCCCGCGACTACTGGATGCAGGGCAAGATCGCCGCCACTAAAGACGGTAAAATCACCGGCCTATGGTGTCATACGACGGCGGATCATGGTGGCTTTGACGCCTGTGCGGACCCGACTAAATTCCCGGCTGGGTTCATGAATATCTGCACCGGGTCCTATGACATCCCGACTGCCTATCTGGCTGTGGATGGGGTCTATACAAATAAGGCTCCGGGCGGGGTGGCCTATCGCTGTTCGTTCCGTGTGACCGAGGCGGCGTATTTCATCGAACGCATGATCGAGGTTTTGGCCATCAAGCTGAACATGGACGCGGCTGAACTACGCCGGATCAACTTTATCAAGGCCGATCAGTTCCCGTATCAGTCCGCGCTGGGCTGGGAGTATGACTCGGGCGATTATCACACCGCTTGGGACAAGGCGCTAAAAGCCGTGGACTATGATGGTTTGCGGGCGGAACAGGCGCAGCGGGTTGAGGATTTCAAGGCCGGAAAGACCCGCAAACTGCTGGGTATTGGTCTGACGCATTTCACCGAAATTGTCGGGGCTGGACCGGTGAAGAACTGTGACATCCTCGGGCTTGGCATGTTCGATAGCTGCGAAATCCGCATCCACCCTACGGGTTCAGCCATCGCGCGGTTGGGGACGATCTCTCAGGGTCAGGGCCATGCCACGACTTTTGCTCAGATCATCGCCAGTGAGATCGGTCTGCCCGCCGATGACATCACGCTGGAGGAAGGCGACACCGACACAGCGCCTTACGGGCTGGGGACATATGGGTCCCGGTCAACGCCTGTGGCGGGTGCGGCAACGGCCATGGCTGCCCGCAAAATTCGCGCCAAGGCGCAGATGATCGCGGCTTATCTGCTTGAGGTCCATGACGATGATGTCGAATGGGATGTGGATCGGTTCGCTGTGAAAGGTGCGCCCGAGCGGTTCAAGACGATGAAAGAAATCGCCTTCGCTGCCTATAATCAGGCTATCCCAGGGCTTGAACCTGGCCTAGAAGCTGTCAGCTATTACGACCCGCCGAACATGACCTATCCGTTCGGGGCATATATCTGTGTCATGGAGATCGACGTGGATACCGGCGAATGGGACGTTCGGCAGTTCTATGCGCTGGATGATTGCGGCACCCGGATCAACCCGATGATCATCGAGGGGCAGGTTCATGGTGGTGTGACCGAAGCGCTGGCCATCGCGATGGGGCAGGAAATTGCCTATGATGAGATGGGTAATGTGAAGACCGGTACGTTAATGGACTTTTTCCTGCCGACCGCGTGGGAGACACCGAACTATACGACCGATCATACTGTCACGCCCTCTCCGCACCATCCCATTGGTGCAAAGGGTGTGGGAGAAAGCCCGAATGTTGGCGGTGTACCCGCGTTTTCGAACGCGGTTCATGATGCCTTCCGGCCTTTTGGCCTTGTCCAGAGCCATATGCCACATGACCATTGGCGGATCTGGAAGATTGCCAACGGGTTGGGGATGCACGGGTGATTGGGTTCGGATCGGCTTGACCGATCCGACCGAGGCAAGGGGGCTCTGCCCCCTTGGACCCCCGGGATATTTTTAGCCAGATGAAGAATGGATCCTGGTTTTGACTTTAGTGGATGTGCAGAACGGGTTGGCCGCGCAGGGCTACGTCGCCGATGATCGGTTGGCGATGGCGCTGCATCTGGCGCAAGCCTTGGGACGGCCTTTGTTGCTGGAAGGTCCTGCTGGCGTCGGGAAGACCGAGGTGGCTAAGGCAATGGCTGCGTGGCGTGCGGCGCGTTTGATCCGCTTGCAATGCTATGAAGGGTTGGATGCGAGCCACGCCATCTATGAGTGGAACTATCAGCGTCAACTTTTAGCTATCCGAGCGAGTGAAGCAAAAGGTGGGGTGGGTGAGGCAGAGCTGTTTTCGGATGCATACCTGCTCAAAAGACCCTTGTTAGAGGCTATATCTGAAGAAACGCCGCCGGTCTTGTTGATTGATGAGATTGATCGGGCGGACGAGGAGTTTGAGGCGTATCTGCTGGAGATACTGTCGGATTTTCAGATCACGATTCCGGAGTTAGGGACCATTACAGCCCGATCACGGCCAACCGTGATCTTGACGGCCAACGGAACGCGAGACTTGTCTGACGCGTTGCGAAGACGGTGTTTGTACAGTTTCCTCAGCTACCCGTCGAAGGAAACTGAAATGGCGATCCTGCGCGCACGAATGCCAGAGATCGAAGGGATCCTGGCACGGCAGATCATCGGGGTCGTGCAAGCGTTGCGCAAAGAAGAACTGGAAAAAACACCAGGTATTGCCGAGATGCTGGATTGGGCGGCGGCCTTGTCCGGTCTTGGGGTCAATGATCTGGCGAAATCCCGGGATGAGGTGCAGGCAACATTGGTGTGTTTGCTCAAGACAGCTGCTGACTATGATGCTGCCCCGCCAGAGGTGATGGACCGGCTGATTGGGAAGGTGGCGTGATGCAAGTCACTCGGTTCCCCTCGCGCGCCGCAGGGCTTGCAGACCGAATGTCGGGCTTCATTGCACATCTGCGCATGAACGGCCTTCATGTGGGGCCGCGGGAAACTGGTGATGCGATCGCAGCTTTGTCCGCCGTTGAGGCAACAGATTCCGAACAGGCACGTCAGGCTTTGTGCGCACTTTTGGCGGGAGATGCAGAAGATTGGCTTCGGTTCGACGACCTGTTTGACGCCTACTGGTTCAACGCCGGCAAACAGCGCTCGGGTTTGTCCAAAACCACACATGTCAGGGTACAATCGGCGAAGCCCATGATCTGGCAAAGCCAAAACACAGGGGCAGAAGAGCCTCAGGCTGAAGCGGATGCAGAAGCTGCTGTACCGGAAACGGGCGCGGGTGAGGCTGAAGGGATCGATGGGCAGCTGATTGCAACCCAGACGACAAACCTATCCCGCCGCGATCTTCGTGAATTGATGGATGAGGAGAGTCTAAAACAGGCGGAAACGGCTGCTTTGACGCTTGCGCGTGCTATGCGGGATCGACGATCTCGCAGGCGAAAACAAGCGCTGAAAGGACCTGCGCTAGACATGCGACGTATTCAGCGGGCAAGCCTTGCGCGGGGTGGAGAGCCATTGGACCTGTATCGCCGCGCCCGGCCACCGCGCCCGATGCGGATCGTTGCGTTGTGTGATGTGAGCGGTTCGATGACCGTGTACTCTCGCGTGTTCCTTGCCTTTCTAAAAGGCCTAATCGGCAGCGGGACTGAAGCCGACGCGTATCTGTTTCACACACGGCTGATGCGAGTCACCGACGCTTTGCGGGATCATGACACGCTGCGGGCCGCTGGGCGGTTATCGCTTATGGCCGAGGGATTTGGTGGCGGCACCGATATCTCTGGCAGCCTCGAAACCTTTCTGAACGGGTATGGCGCGCGTGCCCTAAATGGGCGGACGATCGTGCTGATCCTGTCGGATGGCTATTGCAGCCGAGATTCCGAGGCGCTGGGCCATGCCCTTGTGCGTATCCGACGCAAAGCGCGGCGCATTGTTTGGCTGAACCCTCTCAAAGGATGGAAAGACTATCAGCCTATCGCGACTGCCATGCAGGCGGCAGAACCCCATCTGGATGCGCATCTACCCGCCAATACGCTCGATGCTTTGGCGGCACTTGAACCCGAGTTCCGGAAGCTTTGAAAGGCTCTAATATGGCGAATTTCGACATCTTCGACAGAATCGAGCAGTTGAGACAGAGCGATCAGCCTTTCTGCGTAGCGACAGTTCTGCGAACTGCGGATGCGACCTCGGCCAAGGCGGGGGGCAAGGCCGTGATCAATTGCGACGGGGATATCTTGGGCCATCTGGGTGGTGCCTGTGTACAGCGGGCTGTTCGCACATCGGCGCAAGAAGCACTGGCGAGTGGTGTCCCGCAGATGATCCGCGTGAAACCTTCGGAAAAGGTGGTGAGCATGACGGACCCTGATGATGTGCAGACCTTCAAAAGCGGGTGCCCATCTGGCGGCACCGTTGATCTTTTGGTCGAACCCTACCAACAGGCCCCGCGATTGGTGATCTTCGGTGACTCGCCCATTGCTTCGGCCTTGGCCGCCCATGGCGCATTGGCAGGGCTGCGTATTTATCTTGAGGATGCGGCTGTTGCCTCGGACGACTATGACCGGTTTTCACTCGATCAGGTCGAAGATATGGGGATTGAGGGGCGCGACTTTGTGGTTGTCGCCTCTCAAGGTCGCAATGATGGTGCTGCACTTCGGGCTGCGCTGAATAGTTCTGCCGATCGTGTGTCGATGGTCGCGAGCCGCCGCAAGGCTGATACGCTGTTGGCGAAACTTATTGGTCAGGGTATGGACCCAGTGCGCGCTGCGCGCCTTAAGTCCCCAGCAGGGTTGGATATTCATGCAATTGACCCGCACGAGATCGCCTTATCGATCCTGGCTGAGATCGTGCTTTGGCGGAACAGTGATACCGCACAGGAGGTTTCGCATGATGAAAGGCTTGCTTAAGCTGTGCCGCGCGACGTGGCCGAAGCGCCCTGATCTTAGCCTGAAGGAAAAAGAAGAGCTGGCGCTGATCGTGTTCCCGAGATGCTGCTGAAAGAGGAAAGATCTGAATGGAATTGAGCGACGAAATACGTATCTCGGCCCCGCGTGACGTGGTGTACAAGGCCCTGAACAATCCGGAGATTTTGCGGGAATGTATCCCTGGCTGTGAAGAGTTGACGCAAACCGCACCCGAGGAGCTTGAAGCTAAGGTGGTTCTGAAGATTGGCCCGGTCAAAGCCAAGTTTGCGGGTCAGGTAACGCTGGATACGGCCAAGGCGCCGGATGGATTTTCGCTAACTGGCGAAGGCAAAGGCGGGGCTGCTGGGTTTGCCAAGGGCGGGGCCGACGTAACCCTGACCGAGGACGGGGATGAGACAGTGCTTGCCTATACCGCGAAGGTGGATATCGGCGGCAAAATCGCACAGCTGGGCAGCCGTTTGATCGCCGGAACAGCCAAGAAACTGTCAGGAAAATTCTTCACACGGTTTGGTGAGATCGTGTCCGAGCAGGGGGCTTCCTGACGCGAGCAACAAACAGCACTCAACACCGTTCAGCCAACAGGACAGAAATAGCGGCACGCGCCGCTATTGATTTTTTACCGCGCGTAAAGAAAATGAAAAGCTGTGACAAGATACAGGCAGCAAGGGTCCGCAAGCGGTAGGCATGACGAAAATCAAGAACATGGAAGAATTCGCGGCGCTGAGCGGTATCTCAAGGCCGACGGTTTCGAAATACTTCCACGACCCCGAGAGCGTTCGGCCCTCGACGCGGGCACGGATCGAAGAAGCGCTGGAGCAGTTTGATTATCGTCCCAACATCTATGCGGTTAACCAGAACCGTAAGCTGACCAAGAATATCGGCATCGTGGTGCCTTATCTCGCTGACCCGTTTTTTGCCGAGATCGCGAGGTATCTGGAACAAAGCTGTATCGCTGCGGGGTATCGACCGTCCTTGTTCAGCTCGCATGGCGAACAGAAATTGGAGAATGAGATTCTCGACAGTTTGCGGTCGCTGAAGCCGGCGGGCGTGCTGCTGGCCCCCTTGGGGCGCGCATCGGATCGGTCTCAGATCGAAAAGTTCTGCGCCAATGTCCCGACCGTGCTGTTTGACAGTAATCTCGAAGGTTTGGGTGCTGCATTTATTGGTTCGGACAATTTCAGCTTTGTCTCTCAGACGGTGGAATACATGACACGGACCGGAGAGCCGCCGTCATTCTTCGAGATGCGGACCCCTGCCAACCCAAACGCCAACAAACGCCGTAAGGCGTATGTCGAGGTGATGGATCGTTTGGGGTTCGAGCCCCATGTCATCAAGATCGATGGTGAAGGCTGGGCTTTCGAAGAGATCGGCCATCAGGGGGCTTTGAAGGTTCTGGATCAAGGTCTGCTGCACACGGACTCAGTCCTGTGCAGCAATGACCGCCTTGCCATTGGCTTTCTGGCGGCATGTTACGAGCAGGGGATTCGCGTTGGGCGGCGTCCGGATTGCGCGCTTCGCGTTGCATCAAATGACGATCATCCCTTTGCCAAGTTTACCTGTCCGTCCCTGACAACTGCTGCACATGACTATGACAACGTGGCTGCGCGCAGCGTCGAGGCCTTGTTTGAACTTATTGAAAATGCGGGAAATTCTGGCAAGAGGACCGAAACTTTGTTCCCTGCACGGCTGGTGCTTCGAGAATCTGCGTGAGTCAATAAACTTAACGCGCGTAAAGTTTTTATTGACGCCGCGACAATTTTGGAACTACCCTCTCTGCACGACATCCAAGCTCAGGGAGGACAGGGATGTATCTGAAGAACGCACTTCGTGCGGCGACTGCACTGACATTCGTCGCTACGGCAGCGGCCCATGCACAAACCATAACGATCGCCACCGTCAACAACGGCGACATGATCCGGATGCAGGGCTATACCGACAATTTCACCGAAGCGACCGGCATTGATGTGGAATGGGTGACGCTGGAAGAAAACGTGCTGCGTCAGCGCGTGACCACCGATATAACCACCAAGGGCGGTCAGTTCGACATCATGACCATCGGCATGTACGAAACCCCGATCTGGGGTGCCAATGGTTGGTTGGTGCCGCTGGACGGAATGTCCGCTGACTATGATGTTGGGGACCTGCTTCCCGCGATGGCCGGTGGCCTGAGCAATGACGGCACGCTTTATGCCGCGCCGTTTTACGGCGAAAGCTCGATGATCATGTACCGCACCGACCTTATGGAAAAGGCCGGATTGGAAATGCCCGAGGGGCCCACATGGCAGTTCATCCGCGAAGCGGCAGCGGCCATGACGGATCGTGAAAACGACATCAACGGCATCTGCCTGCGCGGCAAGGCCGGTTGGGGTGAAGGCGGCGCTTTCATCACCGTGACCGCAAACTCGTTCGGCGCGCGCTGGTTTGATGAGGACTGGAAACCCCAGTTTGATCAGCCTGAATGGAAAGAGGCGCTGACTTTCTTTGTCGATATGATGAATGAATCGGGCCCAGCGGGTTATGCGACCAACGGGTTCAACGAAAACCTGTCGCTGTTCCAGCAAGGCAAGTGCGGCATGTGGATCGACGCGACAGTTGCGGCGTCATTTGTCACCAACCCCAACGATTCAACAGTGGCGGATAACGTCGGCTTTGCACTGGCGCCAAATTCGGAAGGCGTGGACAAGCGCGCCAATTGGCTCTGGGCCTGGGCGCTGGCCATCCCTGCCGGTACTCAACAAGAGGATGCCGCAAAGCAGTTCATCGAATGGGCGACCTCGAAAGACTACATTGAGCTTGTGGCCGAGAACGAAGGCTGGGCCAATGTCCCGCCCGGTGCGCGAACCTCATTGTATGAAAACGACAACTACAAGGACATCCCTTTTGCGCAGATGACGCTAAAGTCGATCCTTGCCGCTGATCCGCAGAACTGCTGCGCCCAGCCGACGCCTTATACCGGCATTCAGTTTGTCGCCATTCCTGAGTTTGCGGGCATCGCCACGCAAGTCAGCCAGGAATTCTCGGCGGTATATGCCGGACAACAATCGGTGGACGAGGCGCTTGCCAAAGCGCAGGCCTTCACAGCCGAAGAAATGGAAGCTGCAGGCTACTAAGGCTTCCCTCCCGTGGGGGACAGGCGATCTGTCCCCCGCTCCCCTCTTTCTCAATTTGTGTTTTTCTCGCAGGCTAACCGAGTGCCTGAACAGAGAGGTCTTGCATCATGGCGACCCAACATTCCCGATCCGTTGCCCGGCTGATGATGGCACCCGCAGTGGTCCTGCTGCTTGGCTGGATGCTCGTACCCTTGACGATGACGCTGTATTTTTCCTTCAAGAAATATCTGCCCCTGCGCGGTGGTGATCTGGGCTGGGTCGGCTTCGACAACTACGTTCGGTTCGTATCATCTAGCTCCTTCTGGCCCGCGGTTCAGGCAACGCTGATGATCGTCGGAGGGGTTCTGGTCATCACCGTTGTCCTAGGCATCCTTCTGGCGATGCTTCTGGATCAACCGATGTGGGGCCAAGGGGTTGTCCGCATCCTCGTGATCGCACCCTTCTTCGTCATGCCGACGGTTTCGGCACTGGTCTGGAAGAACATGTTCATGGACCCGGTGAACGGCCTGCTGGCGCATCTGTGGCGCTTTTTCGGAGCCGAGCCGATCTCATGGCTGTCCGAGGCGTCTATGACCTCGATCATCATGATCGTCTCATGGCAGTGGCTGCCCTTCGCGACGCTGATCCTGCTGACTGCGATCCAGTCGCTGGACAGTGAGCAGCTGGAAGCGGCCGAAATGGACGGCGCGCCAGTCCTAAAGCGCTTCTACCACATCATCCTGCCGCATCTGAGCCGCGCAATCACCATCGTGATCCTGATCCAGACGATCTTCCTTTTGTCGATCTTCGCCGAGATCTTCGTGACCACCGGCGGCGCATTCGGCACCCGAACACTCACCTACCTGATCTTCCAACGTGTGCTGGAAAGCCAAAACGTTGGCCTCGGATCCGCCGGAGGTGTCTACGCAATCATCTTAGCCAATATCGTTGCGATCTTCCTGATGCGCATCGTCGGCAAGAACCTGGACGCGTGAGGAGGTAAGATCATGGCCCGCGCTGTCACAACCCGTCGTAAATCGCTGAATACCGCCCTCGCTTGGGCCGTTGGATTGTTGATCTTTTTCCCGATCCTCTGGACCATTCTGACCAGCTTCAAGACCGAGGCACAGGCGATCGCCAGCCCACCGCTGTTCCTGAATTTCAACTGGACCCTGGAAAACTACGCCGTCGTGCAGGAACGTTCGGACTATATGCGGTTCCTGTGGAATTCGGTCATCATAGCCGGTGGTTCGACCATTCTGGGCGTGATCATTGCCGTACCTGCGGCTTGGGCGATGGCATTCGTTCCGTCCAAGCGCACCAAGGACATCCTGCTGTGGATGCTGTCCACCAAGATGTTGCCTGCGGTCGGCGTTCTCTACCCGATCTACCTGCTGTTCATTCGGCTGGGTCTGCTGGACACGCGCGGAGGGTTGGTCGTTGTCCTGATGCTGATCAACCTGCCTATCATTGTCTGGATGCTCTACACCTATTTCCGCGAAATTCCCGGTGAGATCCTGGAGGCCGCGCGGATGGACGGGGCGACGTTGAAAGAGGAAATCCTCTATGTCCTCACCCCTATGGCCATTCCCGGCATCGCCTCGACCGTTTTGCTGAACTTCATCCTGGCGTGGAACGAGGCGTTCTGGACCCTCAACCTGACCGCCGTCGACGCGGCTCCGCTAACAGCCTTCATCGCCAGCTATTCCAGCCCCGAAGGCCTGTTCTTTGCAAAGCTCAGCGCGGCCTCGACCATGGCGATTGCGCCAATCCTGATCCTTGGCTGGTTCAGCCAGAAACAACTTGTCCGCGGCCTGACCTTCGGCGCTGTGAAATAAGGAACACGACAAATGGGACGTATTCAACTCAAGTCCGTGACCAAAAGCTTCGGCGACGTTGAGGTCATTCCACCGCTGGACCTGACCATCGAAGATGGCGAGTTCACCGTCTTCGTCGGCCCCTCGGGCTGTGGTAAATCCACCCTGCTGCGGCTGATCGCGGGGTTGGAGGATATCACCTCAGGCTCTATCGACATTGACGGCGCGGACGCCACCGATGTTCCGCCTGCGAAGCGAGGGCTGGCGATGGTGTTCCAGTCCTATGCGCTTTATCCGCATATGACAGTGCGCAAGAACATCGCGTTCCCGTTGCGTATGGCCAAGTTGGATCAGGCCGAGATCGACAAGCGCGTCGAAGGCGCCGCCAGCGTCCTGAACCTGACCGATTATCTGGACCGCCGTCCCGGACAGCTCTCCGGCGGACAACGCCAGCGTGTTGCCATTGGGCGCGCTATCGTGCGCGAGCCGGCGGCGTTCTTGTTCGACGAACCTCTATCGAACCTTGACGCGGCACTGCGCGTCGGTATGCGGCTAGAGATCAGTGAGCTGCACGAACGTCTGGCGACCACCATGATCTACGTGACCCACGATCAGGTCGAAGCCATGACCATGGCAGACAAGATCGTTGTCCTTCAGGCCGGTGTGATCGAACAGGTGGGCTCGCCTCTGGAGCTCTATCGTACCCCGCGAAACTTGTTTGTGGCAGGCTTCATCGGCTCGCCAAAGATGAACTTTATCGAAGGCGAAGAGGCCGCAAAACATGATGCGCAGACGATTGGTATCCGGCCCGAGCATATCACTGTGTCCGAGAGCGGCGGTACATGGTCTGGTGTTGTGGGCGTATCCGAACATCTTGGATCGGACACGTTCTTCCATATCCACGAAACCGGGCTGGCCGAAACGATCACCGTCCGCGCAGATGGCGAGGTCGGGTTCCGGCACGGGGATCGTATTCACCTGACCCCGCGCTCGGACGTCATTCATCGATTTGACGCCAAAGGATTGCGGATCGAATGAAACGCTTGGCGGGCAAAACGGCGCTGATCACAGGCGCGGCGCGCGGGATTGGGCTGGCTTTTGCCAAGGCCTATATCGCGGAAGGCGCGCGCGTGGCATTGGCTGATATCGATATCGCCCGCGCGCAAATGGCCGCACAGGAGATCGGCGAAGCCGCGATTGCGGTTGAGATGGATGTCACCAGCCAGCACAGCATTGATAGTGCGATCGGGCAGACGGTGGATCGCTTTGGTCAGGTCGACATCCTGATCAACAACGCTGCGATATTCACTGCCGCGCCGGTCGTTGAGATTCAGCGTACCGACTATCAGCGCGTCTTCGATATCAATGTCTCCGGCACTTTGTTCACCCTGCAGGCTGTCGCACGGCACATGGTCGAACAGGGGATCAAAGGCCGCATTATCAACATGGCGTCGCAGGCCGGCCGACGCGGAGAGCCCTTGGTCGCGGTTTACTGTGCCAGCAAGGCGGCCGTTATCTCGTTGACCCAATCCGCCGGGCTGAACCTCATCCAACATGGCATCAATGTGAACGCGATTGCGCCGGGTGTGGTGGATGGCGAGCATTGGGACGGGGTCGATGCATTCTTCGCAAAGCACGAGGGCAAGCCACCGGGACAGAAAAAGCGCGAGGTCGCCGCTGCGGTTCCGCATGGCCGTATTGGGCGTGCCGAGGATCTGACCGGGATGGCGGTGTTTCTGGCCTCAGATGAAGCGGACTATGTCGTCGCACAGACCTACAACGTGGATGGCGGAAATTGGATGAGCTGATGGATCCATTGGCGCGTACTCATACACCAGTGAAGCTGCGGTTGGACAATCTGTCCCAGCTTCCTGCAGATGTTAAAACGCCCCGCTACCGGCGCGAGGACCTGACGCCCGGTATTGTCCATATTGGTCTTGGCAATTTTCACCGCGCGCATCAGGCGTGGTATATCCACCGGCTGATGCAGCAAGGTCTGGCGTTGGACTGGGCCATCATCGGCGCGGGTGTCCGCAGCTATGACGCCGAGTTACGCGAAAAGCTGATCCAGCAAGATTGCCTGACAACGCTGGTTGAGCTTGATCCGGCGGCCTTATCCGCCGAAGTGATTGGCCCGATGATCGACTATGTGCCGATTGAGCCGGGTAACGGGCCGCTGATCGAACGAATGTCAGACCCTGCCATCCACATCGTGTCGCTTACCATTACCGAAGGCGGATACTATCTGGACGCCAAAACGGGTGTGTTCGATACGGAACATGATGATATTCGCCATGATGCGCAGAACCCGGAACGGCCGCGCACCGTTTTCGGCGCACTTGTTGCCGCGTTGAAGCGTCGGCGCGCTGCCGGGCATGCACCCTTCACGGCGCTCAGCTGCGACAACCTGCAAGGCAATGGTGCGATCCTGCGTGACAGTGTGGTCGGGTTGGCGCGCCTGTCCGATCCCGATCTTGCGGAGTGGATCGACCAGACCGGGGCCTTTCCAAACTCGATGGTGGATTGCATCGTGCCTGCCACGTCGGATGACCTTCGCAGCCAATGTCAGGCGCTGGGCATCACAGACGCCGCCCCGGTATCGCACGAGAACTTCCGCCAATGGGTGATCGAGGATGATTTCTGCGCTGGACGTCCACCTCTGGAAACGCTTGGCGTAGCCATCACTAAGGATGTGCATGCCTATGAGGCGTTGAAGCTGCGCATTCTGAATGGTGGTCACCAGATACTGGCCAATGCGGGTGAGGTTCTGAACCTGCCTACGATTTCGGACTGCCTGCAGGATGCAGACCTCTCGGCCTTTTTTCGCAAGGTCCAGATCGAAGAGATACTGCCTCATATCGAAGGCGTGCCCGAGACCAGCCCAGATGCGTATCTAAAGCAGGTTGAGCGCAGGTTCCTGAACCCGACGATCCGTGATTCCACACGTCGTGTGGCCTTTGATGGATCAGCCCGGCATCCGGGGTTTCTGTTTCCATCGCTACGCGATGCGATATCCTCGGGCGCGTCCTTGTCGGGGTTGGCCTTGGCCGAAGCCTTCTGGTGCCGTATGTGCGCTGGCGCGCGCGAGGATGGGACCACGATTGCGCCCAATGACCCAATTTGGCCAGACTTGCAGGCCGCCGCCCGCGTGACTCGGGCAAATCCCGCACAATGGCTGGGTGTGGCTAACCTCTATGGTGAGGTGGGGCAGGACCAACGGTTTGCCCAAGCTTTCGTCGATTGGCTGGATTGTATCTGGCAAGAGGGGAGCCGTGCCGCAATTGCCAGATATGTCAGGTCGTAAGACCCCGCGCGAAATCGGGGTGCCTTCACTTTAGACCACCCTGCCTAGTCGCCGAAGGTTGCCAGATAGGCGGTAATATCTTCCGCGCCTTTTTTGAGCTTAACGCTCATGTTCGGGCGAGCGGCCTCGTCGTTCAGATACTCTTTGATGAAACTGATCGGATCCTGCGTATAGGCGATAAGGTTGGCTTCGGTCCAAACCAGACCTTCCTCGCCCGCGCGGATCATGTCATCGGTGAACATGCCAATAGGCAGACGCTCACTGCCATAGCGGTAGTCGTTCTCGGTTCCGGCGATGCGGCCAACTACGCCATATAAATTGGGGCCGGTGATTCCACCTTTCACCAGAACTTCGCCATCCTTGATAATCGCGTGGCAGGATGAACAACGGTTATAAAGCTGTTCGCCTTTGACAGGATCACCGGAGGCGGTGGCCTGGGAAGACAGGGCAATCGTTAACAGAACGGCAGCCAAGGGGGGTTTTGACATCGTAGTCTCCTGATTGACGTTCGCGCAGGAGTTGATGTCTGATGTATCCGGGCGAAGCGCAACGGAAATCCGCCGGATTTTGTGCTGTGAAAATCATCTATTTCAGGGGTGTTATTTGTTGCGGAACAAAGGGATGATCGCGCCCCAGATCGTGCCCGGTTTCGAACTAATCTTATGAAAGCTAAGGACAGTGAAACAGGCAAAGCTGATGTCGAGACGTACAGAAAGCTGGCCCGAATCAGGCCCGTTCGATTCGTTTTGTTGGCAAGCAGAGTGATATAGAATCCCCAAAAAACCCGGTGTGTCGTGACAAAATACACAGATGCGGCGTATTGCGCGTTTATGACCGCTGGACGAATACTAATTGCGTCGGTAGACAACGCGGTTAAGACACCGCCTTCGTGCGGTGTACGAGCTATTTGCCCGCACGCGGGCGCCAGACAATCGGAGATTACCTCGTGTCCCACGCAGAAGACCACGAAGGCACCCGCAGAGATTTCCTGTATTACGTCGCTGGCGGCGCAGGTGTCGTTGCTACCGGGGCAGCCGTATGGCCCCTGATCAACCAGATGAACCCATCCGCAGATGTTCAGGCCCTGTCCTCGATCCGCGTGGATGTCAGCGGGGTTGAGCCGGGTACGCAATTGACCGTCAAGTGGTTGGGCAAACCGGTTTTCATTCGTCATCGCACCGGCGCAGAAATCGCAGAAGCGCAACAGCAGGACGCCGAAGGCGTCGATGCCCTGCCGGATCCGCTGGCACGTAACTTCAACCTGAACGCCGATGCGCCCGCAACTGACGCGAACCGCGTTATGCCCTCGCCCGAAGGCGAAGCGCCGGGCGCGTGGATCGTTCAGATGGGTGTGTGTACGCACCTCGGCTGTGTGCCGCTGGGCGATGCCGGGGACTTTGGTGGCTGGTTCTGCCCCTGCCACGGCTCGCACTATGATCTGGCCGGTCGTATCCGCAAGGGTCCCGCGCCTGAAAACCTGCCTGTTCCGCCTGCGGAATGGGTCGACAATTCGACAATCCGACTCGGCTAAGGGAGACCCAACTTATGTCCGGAATTCCCCACGATCACTACGAGCCGAAGACAAATGGCGAAAAGTGGCTGCATAGCCGCCTGCCCATCGTCGGCCTACTGTATGACACCCTAATGATCCCGACTCCCAAGAACCTGAACTGGTGGTGGATCTGGGGTATCGTTCTGGCGTTCTGCCTGGTGTTGCAAATCGTCACCGGTATCATTCTGGTGATGCACTACACCCCGCATGTCGATCTGGCCTTCGCTAGCGTCGAACACATCATGCGCAACGTGAATGGTGGTTACTTCATCCGCTATCTGCACATGAATGGCGCGTCGCTGTTCTTTGTTGCGGTCTATATCCACATGTTCCGCGGCCTCTACTATGGCTCGTACAAAGCCCCGCGTGAGATCACGTGGATCATCGGGATGCTCATCTACCTGATGATGATGGGCACGGCCTTCATGGGCTACGTTCTGCCCTGGGGTCAGATGTCCTTCTGGGGTGCGACCGTGATCACCGGCCTGTTTGGCGCGATCCCGTTTGTGGGTGATGCGATCCAGACTTGGCTGCTGGGCGGACCGGCTGTGGACAATGCCACGCTGAACCGCTTCTTCTCGCTGCACTATCTGCTGCCGTTTATCATTGCGGCGCTGGTTATAGTGCATATCTGGGCCTTCCACACCACCGGCAACAACAACCCAACGGGTGTTGAGGTTCGCCGTGGCTCGAAAGCCGAGGCCGAGAAAGACACGCTGCCCTTCTGGCCCTACTTCGTGATCAAGGACCTGTTCGCACTGGCTGTTATCATGGTCGTGTTCTGGGCCATCGTCGGCTACATGCCGAACTACCTGGGTCACCCCGATAACTATATCGAAGCGAACCCGCTGGTTACGCCTGCGCATATCGTTCCCGAATGGTACTTCCTGCCCTTCTACGCGATCCTGCGGGCCTTCACCGGCGAAGTCTGGGTTGTACAGTTCGCCAGCTTCATCACCGGCGGCATCGTCGATGCCAAGTTCTTTGGTGTGGTTGCAATGTTCGGCGCGATCCTGGCGATGGCGCTGGCCCCGTGGCTGGACACGTCGAACGTGCGTTCGGGTCAGTATCGCCCGATGTTCAAATGGTGGTTCCTGCTGCTGATCGTAGACTTCTTTGCCCTGATGTGGCTGGGTGCGATGCCTGCGGAAGAACCCTATGCGACCTTCTCGCTGATCGCCTCGGCCTACTGGTTTGCCTATTTCTTCGTGATCCTGCCCGTACTTGGTGTGATCGAGAAGCCTCTGCCACAACCTGAAACGATCGAAGAAGACTTCAACGCGCATTATGGCAAGGCTGACGCCGAAGCCACGCCGGCCGAGTAAGAAGAGGGACCGGAAACATGTTCAAGAAACTTGCAATCGGTGCCGCGTTTGCCCTGGCCCTTGCGCCCGCCTCGACCTTTGCGGCGGGTGGCGGTGAGCAGCATATCGAAGACTATGCGTTCTCGTTCGAAGGGCCGTTTGGTACTTGGGATGAATTCCAGCTGCAGCGCGGTCTTCAGATCTACACCGAGGTTTGCGCAGCCTGTCATGGCCTGCAATATGTGCCTCTGCGTGATCTCGAAGCGCTGGGGTATTCGGAAGAACAGGTGATCGCTTATGCGGCCGCCAACTTCGAGGTGTTAGATCCTGAGCTTGAAGATTTTCGCCCGGCGATTCCCACCGATCATTTCCCGGCCAACACAGCGGCTGGCGCACCTGACCTGAGCCTTATGGCCAAGGCGCGTGCAGGATTCCACGGACCTTATGGTCTGGGGATCAACCAGCTGGTCAAAGGCATGGGTGGCGCAGAATACATCGCGTCCCTGTTGAATGGCTATACAGGAGAAGAGAAAGAAGAGGCGGGAACCATCCTGTACGAGAACAAAGCCTTCCCCGGCGGTTGGATCTCGATGGCACCGCCTCTGTCGGATGAGCAGGTCGAGTTTGCCGATGGTCACGCAAATGACGTTGAGCATATGTCGGAAGACCTGGCTGCGTTCCTGATGTGGACAGCCGAGCCAAAGTTGATCGACCGTAAGAATGCCGGTTTTGTCGGCGTGATCTTCCTGACGGTTCTGTCTGTGCTGCTGTATCTGGTGAACAAGCGTCTTTGGGCACCGCATAAGGGCAAAGCGCGTAACGACTGATCGTTCTTATCGGATTGGAATTGGAAACCCCCGCACCATCAGGTCGCGGGGGTTTTTGCTTTAAGGGTGGGCTGAAGGGGCCAGCCCCTTCTTGGCCTTTGGCCAATTCATCCCCGGGATATTTCTGGCCAGATGAAGAGTGGATCAGGCTGTTAGCTGTGTCGCAGTGTGACCGGTGACCGTTGCAGTTACGATCTGGCCTTCGGCTTGGGGCGCGTCAAAGGTCACTTCGGTAAATTGTTCGGTTCGGCCCATATGCGTGTTTTCCATCAGAACTTGACGGGTCTTGCCGATCTGGGAAGCGAGATGTTTGGCGACCTGTGTCTCACCGGCTTTGCGCAGACGGGCGGCGCGGGCTTTGATGATTGTGCCGTTGACCTGCTGCGGGATGCGCGCCGCCGGAGTGCCGTCGCGTTTTGAGTACGGAAAGATATGCAGCCAGGTCAGATCACATTCAGTGACCAGTTTCAGTGAGTTTTCAAAATGGGCGTCTGATTCAGTCGGGAACCCGGCGATGATGTCGGCGCCAAAAGTCATTTCGGGTCGCAGTTTGCGCGCCTCTTCGGTGAAGCGGATGGCGTCGTCGCGCAGGTGGCGGCGTTTCATCCGTTTCAGGATCAGGTTGTCGCCGTGTTGCAGGGACAGATGTAGATGCGGCATCAGGCGTGGCTCGGTCGCGATGGCTTGCATCAGGTTCTCATCCACTTCGATGGAATCGATCGAGCTGATCCGCAGGCGCGGCAGATCTGGCACCAGCTTCAGGATGCGCATTACCAGATCACCCAACTTGGGCTGCGCAGGCAGGTCCGCGCCCCATGAGGTCAGGTCGACGCCGGTTAGCACAACCTCGTTGTAGCCCCTATCAACCAAACGCTTGATCTGATCCACTACGACGCCTGCGGGCACACTGCGTGAATTGCCTCGGCCATAGGGGATGATGCAAAAGGTGCAACGGTGGTCACAGCCGTTCTGGACCTGTACATAGGCACGGGATCGAGTACCGAAGCCATCGATCAGATGACCGGCGGTTTCTGTGACCGACATGATGTCATCAACCTGAAGCGCCTCGGTCTCGCCAATGAAATCTGCAGCCATCCCCTTCCAGGTATCGGGCTGCATCTTTTCGGTGTTGCCGATGACCGCGTCGACCTCATCCATTTTTGCAAAGGTCTCAGGTTCGGTTTGTGCCGCGCAGCCGGTGACAATCAGGCGCGCGTCAGGGTTTTCCCGACGCAGCCTTCGGATTTCCTGACGGGCTTTGCGGACGGCCTCGGCCGTCACCGCGCAAGTGTTCACCACGACCGCGTCGGTCAGGCCAGCCTGCTGGGACAGTTCCTTCATCGCCTCGGTTTCATAGGCGTTGAGGCGGCAGCCCAGGGTGGTGAACTTTGGGGCGCTCATCCCAAAGACCTTAAGAATTCGGGTGTCAGGGTGCCGGAAAACACATGGGCTGTTGGTCCTGTCATCCAGACGCCATCGTCGCGCCAGTCGATCCAGATGGTACCGCCATCCAGTTCGATTTGAACCTTGCGGCCTGTCAGGCCACGGCGCGCGGCCGCGACGGCTGTAGCGCAGGAGGACGAGCCCGAGGCCAGGGTGATGCCAACGCCCCGCTCCCACACCCGCATTCGGATATGGTCTTTACCGATGATCTGCGCCACCTGCACATTTGTGCGCTGGGGGTAGAGCGGGTGGTGTTCGTACCGTGACCCGAATTCAGTGAGGGGAATCGCCTCGGCGTCTTCAACAAAAAACGTACAATGTGGATTGCCCATGCCGGTCGCGGTGGGTGCGCCTTCTATCGGCAGTTCCAGCGTATCCATTTCTTCGGCCAAAGGAATGTCACGCCAATTCAGCTGCGGGTGCCCCATATTGACCGAGGTCATACCATCGCCCGCATCTTTGGCCGCGAGAGAGCCCCGTTCGGTGGTCAATGAGAGCTCGGACTTTCCAGCCTCGTCCATTAGAAACCGGGCAATGCAGCGCGTGGCGTTGCCACAAGCGGCCGAGGTCGAACCATCGGCGTTATAGAATACCAGATGCGCATCTTCGGCGCCGTTTTCGATAACAGCCAGTTGATCGAAGCCAACGCCAAACTGGCGATGCCCGATGGCCTTGGCCATAGCCGGAGTGATCGATGACGCATGTTCGCGTGCATCGACAATGACGAAGTCATTGCCCAGCCCATGCATCTTCATGAAGGGCAAACCGGTATCGAGTCTCTGTTGCATGGCGGGCATATAACGTCGGTGGAATAATGAATCCACCCTGTCGCCACGATTCGTGAAAAAAGGTCTTGACCCCCCCGCGCCACCTGCCTAAGTAGGCCGCCTATCGGGTCGCCGGAAACATCTAAAACACAGGCGAAACGAGGTGTGAAATAAGGTCTTGAACCTGATCGGGAAAATACCTTACAGAGCGCCACGGATCAGCAAGATCCAACAAAAGAGTGGGCCGTTAGCTCAGTTGGTAGAGCAACTGACTTTTAATCAGTGGGTCGCAGGTTCGAATCCTGCACGGCTCACCACTTTTTTCAAAGAACATGTTTGACGTGGCGATTCCGGGCCTGGACCATTGGGAGCCGGTTCACTCTGGCGGGTTGCACCCTTTGCCGAGCTGGCGGGATCCCTCGGCAGAATTCCGTTCTTTATCCCGTGACGCTCTGGGAATCATGTCATATTGAGATATGGTGCAGCGCATTGCCCTTGATTTTGACGTACCCGAAAATCTGACCTCTCTTGTCACACGCGTGTAGTCAAAAGTTCAGAAAAGGCGCGTTGATTCACAAACTCGAAAGGTGACCTATGTCTTTCTCCAGCCGCAATCAGATTTCTCGCCGCCAGTTCCTCGCCACAACAACTGCAAGTGTTGCGGCTATTACGTTGCACCCGTTCTCGGCGGCTGCAGCGAGCAACCAGGCGCATCTGAGGATCATGGAAACCACTGACATTCACGTCCATGTCTTCCCCTACGACTATTACGCAGACAAACCCCGAGATACGGTTGGCCTGTCCCGCACCGCGTCGATCATCAATGAGATCCGGTCAGAGGCGACGAACTCTCTGCTGGTCGATAATGGCGACTTTCTGCAGGGCAATCCGATGGGTGACTACATCGCCTATGAACGGGGCATGAAAGAAGGCGACAGCCACCCGATCATCACTGCTTTCAACACGGTTGGCTATGATGCGGCGACACTGGGCAATCACGAGTTCAACTACGGCCTGGAGTTTTTGGACAAAGCCCTGGCCGGGGCCGAATTCCCGGTTGTTCTGGCCAATGTCGCCAAGGAAAAAGGCGCAAACCCGCGCGATGACAAGACCTTGGTGAAACCCTACGCGATCCTGGATCGTGAGATTGAAATGGGCGACGGCACCAAGCATCCGATCAAGATCGGGGTGATCGGCTTTACCCCGCCGCAGGTCATGAACTGGGATCGCAAGCACCTTGAGGGCAATGTCGAGGCGCGTGATATCGTCGAGACCGCGCAAGCCTATGTGCCCGAGATGAAGGAACAGGGCTGTGATCTGATCATTGCGCTGTCGCATTCGGGGATTGGCGAGGCCGATCATGCGGACGGGATGGAGAATGCTTCGGTCGTTCTGGCCGGAGTTGATGGCATCGACGCGCTGGTCACGGGCCACAATCACCTTGTCTTCCCATCACCAACCTTTGCGGATCGCCCTGGTATTGACGTGGAAAAGGGCACGCTGATGGGCAAGCCCGCTGTCATGGGTGGCTTCTGGGGCTCGCATCTTGGTCTGCTGGATCTGTTGTTGGAGCGGGATGGAAATGAATGGCGGGTGGTCACCACCACGTCCGAGGCGCGCCCGATTTCCAAACGCAACGAAGATCGTTCCATCACCGCTTTGGTGGGTGATGATCAGACGGTGCTCGACTCGGTTGCGCAGGATCACGATGAAACGCTGGCCTATGTCCGGCGCGCTGTTGGCAAAACCTCGGCCCCGCTGCACAGCTATTTTGCGTTGGTCGCGGATGATCCGTCCGTCCAGATCGTCTCAATCGCGCAAAAATGGTATGTCGAAGAGATGATGAAGGGCACCGAGCACGAAGGCCTGCCGATTCTTTCGGCAGCGGCTCCGTTCAAGGCTGGTGGCCGGGGCGGTCCTGAATACTACACCGATGTTCCAGTCGGTGATGTGGCGATCAAAAACGTGGCTGACCTGTATCTGTACCCCAACACGGTGCGCGCGGTGCGTGTGAACGGCGCTCAGGTCCGGGGCTGGCTAGAGCGGTCGGCGGGCATGTTCAATCAGGTTGAAGTTGGTGCGGAAGATGCGATCCTGCTGAACCCGGATTTCCCGTCCTATAATTTCGACGTGATGGATGGCGTGACCTATCAGATCGACCTATCACAACCCTCGCGCTTTGGACCGAAAGGGGAAGAGGTCAACCCAGACGCCGCCCGGATCGTGAACCTTGCCTTCAACGGTGAGCCGGTTACAGATGACATGGAGTTCATCATCGCCACCAACAATTATCGCGCTTCGGGTGGGGGCTCCTTCCCTGGCGCGTTGGGCGATACAGTGGTGTTCGAAGCGCCTGATACCAACCGCGATGTCATAGTGCGTTACATCGTTGAGCAGGGCACCATCGATCCAAAGGCAGACGCCAACTGGTCCTTTGCTCCGCTTGAGGGCACCACGGTTCTGTTTGAAACCGGCCCGAAAGCCCGCGACTATATGAGCGATGTCAAAGGGGTCACGATCGAGGATGCCGGCGAAGGTGCAGACGGGTTTGCCGCCTTCCGGATCAAACTCTGACGCCTGATCCAATTTGATGACTTCTTCCGCCACGGTAATATTGCGGTGGCGGAAGACCCAGTGGCGGAAGGCCTACAAGAAGTTACCAGTTTTTGTAATGATTTCCTGCGCATGGGTATAGGTCACTGCGTGACCTGCCCCTTCGATCACGTGGCTAACTTGATTCCGGTTCCATCTGTCAAAGCGCCTTTGCGCATCAGGATGAGGTATGGTGCTGTCTTGGTCCGCAAAGATTGCCAGAACTTTCACGTTTGAATCTGCAATCGCCTCATGCTCGGCCCTCATCTTGGATGCCAGCACTCCCTTTAATGAGGATAACAGCGCTGGGATGTACCCCCGGTACTCCAGCTCTGCCAGTTGATTCTCAAGGACAAACTGCACGTTCTTGTCATTCGGAAAGTCTCTTGCTGCTCTCTTGAACTGTTTCCACAGGGCGCAGGGTAAAAACTCTGAAATGATTGGATCGGAAAGCCTGGGAATCTGCCGGGCGACGAAGCGGGGGAACGGTTTTTGAACCGCCATGCCAGCCGGAGCAATCAGCAGAAGACGTTCGACGTCACCCGGCCGTTCGCTCACGAAACGCGCGGCAATGGCACCACCCATCGAGTATCCAACGATGTTCAGTTTTCGGTCATTCAGTTTCAGGTGTACCAGTATTTGGGTCAGTTGGCGTGTGAACAGCTCTGCCGTGTGCGCCACATTATCGGGACGGCTGGAATATCCACGCCCGTACAGATCATAGCTGAGGATGCGGTAGCCTTTCTTGCGCAGCTCGGGTTTCAGCGCGGTCCACACATAGCTTGCGGTTGACCAACCGTGAATGCAGATGAGCAAAGGTTTACCTTTGTCCTCCTCTTTGTTGTCTAACTCATAGTAGGTTTGGCCATGTTCGAGATCCAAGAAACACTCGGGCGACGGCTTATGGTCGGGGCCTACCATCACCTTGCGCGCGTATTCATCGTTCCGCCATTCTGATTCCAAAATCCCCATACCCAATCTCCTTGAATTGCTTCGGCACATTCCGACCGTCGCTGTGATTGTCATATAAAATGCGCCATGGTGGATGGGGTGTCGCGCCTTGAATCTCGCCACATCCGCAAAGGTGTAGGCTAGGCGCTTCTGTCAACCACGGCTTGGTTCAGCTCAATACATTCATTCAAATCGACCATTGCAAGGCTTTCGGCAACGGCCCGTCTGATCAGAGTATACCGGATCAAAGCACACGGCAAAGAGATCACAGATCGACTCTTCAGACTTGACTTTTGCATTGTTGCATCTGATATTTCTGTCATGACAGAAATTATTGACATATCGAAATCCAACGCATCCAGTCAGTTCATCCTATATTGGGGCGATATGGGCACCCAATGGGGCGTCAATCGATCTGTGGCGCAGATCCACGCGCTGCTGTTCCTCAGCACCAAGCCGATGAATGCGGAACAAATCTCCGAGGCGCTTGGGATCGCGCGTTCAAATGTGTCGAACTCTTTGAAAGAACTTGTCAGCTGGCGTTTGATCCGGCGGGTGCCGATTCCGGGTCAGCGGCGTGAACATTTCGAGGCCGAGACCGATGTTTGGGAGATGGTGATCCGCATCGCGCAAGGCCGCAAAGAGCGTGAGATCGATCCCGCTGCTGCAGCCATTCGCACATGTGTCGCGCAGGCTGAAAGCGAAAGTGGGCTAGAGCCGGAGGTATTGCAGCGTATGCAGGCGATGCAGGATTTCCTGAGCACGGCTGACAGGTGGTATCACGATATGCTGACGGTTCCTCGGCCCAAGCTGATCATGCTTATGAAGATGGGCAGCAAAGTCGCCTCATTTCTGAAGCTCACAGGGGGCAAGCCAAGCGGTTAAGAATTTTTGACTTATAAATTCTCTTCTGACGGAAATAACAGAATGTTCGAAAAATACGAAGCACAGCCCTTTCAAAACGCTCAGCCTATTGAGGCTGATGTCAAAACGCAGCCATCTGATCGGCACCAAGGGGATACCCGTTTCTTCGAGCTGTTGGGGCAAGACGGATGGAACCGATTGCCCGCTGCGATCAGGCGGCGCTTTAGCAAACGATTGTCTGGAGGTGCCAGTCTTGTTTATCAGGGTCGCGTGTCCGAGATGCAGATGAATCTGGCCGGGCGATTGCTGGCTTTTGTCATGCGAGCCATAGGCGCACCGCTGCCGTTTGATCGCACATCTGCCGGGCGCTCTGCCGTTGTGGTTGTCACCGAAGACGTTGCAACCGGGGGTCAATTCTGGATTAGGCAATATGGCCGGTCCTCGGGGTTTCCGCAGATTGTCAGCAGCTCCAAACGCTTCGACGGTCCGACCGGGTTAGAGGAATACATAGGCTATGGAATTGGCATTGCATTGCGGTTGCAAAGCACCCGGAACGCCTTGCTGTTCATCAGCGACAGCTATTTTGTGAAACTGGGCCGCTGGCGCATCCCTTTGCCCAAATGGGTGTGCCCGGGCAATCTTGTCATCGGGCATGAAGAACTGGGTGATGGGCAGTTCAAGTTCACACTGGCACTGACTCATCGGCTGTTGGGTTCGGTCATATATCAGGATGCCGTTTTCTTCGATGCCGAGATCGTTGAGGCGACCGATGCCTGACTTCCCAAACCACGCCATGAAGGTTGTGATCATCGGTGGATATGGCGTCTTTGGTGCGTTGACTGCCCGTTTGCTTGCGCGCGATGGGCATCAACTGTGGTTGGCCGGGCGGCGGCCTTCAAAGGGTCGCGCCCTTGCCCGAGAACTCGGGGCAGAGACCCTGGCGGTCGATATTCACTCTGCACCCGAGGTCATTTTCAGTGTCGCGCCGGATGTTGTTATCGATGCGGCGGGGCCGTTCCAGCATTATGGCTTTGATCCATATCTTGTCCCGCGCTTATGTGTTCAGCATGGCTGCCACTATCTGGATCTGTCCGACAGTTCAGAATTCACAATGGGTATCGCGGGGCTGAACGCACAGGCCGAGGCCGCAAATGTCTTTGTGCTTTCGGGCGCGTCCAGCGTACCCGGCCTGTCCTCGATCATCGTTGAAGATCTGATCGACAGGCTGGACAAGATCGACCTTATCGACATTGCAATACTGCCGGGCAACCGGGCGCCGCGCGGGATGTCGGTGATCAAGAGCATTGTCAGCGGCGTTGGCCGCCCCTCACAGGTTCTTCGGGATGGCAGTTGGCAGACCGTGCGGGGCTGGACAGATCGCAAAATCTACTCGCTTGCGCCGGGTCTGCGGCGTGCTGGTTATTTCGTGGACGTCCCCGACATTCACCTGCTGCCAGACAGGATTGCCGCCTCAACCGTCATGTTTCGGGCGGGTTTGGAACTAGGCGTGATGAATGCATCTCTGTCCGCATTGGCCTGGTTCCGCCGCCGCTGGCGCCTTTCCCTGCCCGAAACGGCGTATTCGGCGCTCTACTGGTTGTCGAAAGCGCTCTATCCGTTTGGAACAGATCGCGGGGGGATGCAGGTGCATGTCACGGGGCGGAAAAACGGTCAGAACATTAACCGCACATGGACTCTGATCGCCGAGGACGGAGATGGCCCGTTTGTGCCGGGTATCACCTGTCGTGCAATCCTGCGCGGGAATGTCAAACCGCGTTCAGGTGCGCGCCCATGTTTGGCTGAGATGCCCAGAGTCGTTGTTGAAGACGCCATGAGCGATCTGGCGATTGCCATTCGGTTGGACAAGACGGTCTAACCCAGCCCTTCTTGATCGGTTTTTGCGAAGGAATTATCTGGTCCAGATGACAGTTCAGAACAACAACAGTGTGGTTCGAAAACGACTTTGGGCGCTGGCTATCTTCATTGGTGCGCTATGGGCGATACAGGTCATCAACTGGGCGCTGGGCTATCGTTTGAACCTGGCCTTCGGTTTGATCCCCCGGCATATCGGCGGGATTGACGGGATTTTCGGGATGCCGGTTCTGCACGCCAGCTTCTCTCATCTCATGTCCAACACACCGCCACTTGTGTTGATGGGCGCGTTGCTTGCGCTGACCGCAACGCGCGCGCTTCTGTTGGTGAATGCCGTCATTATCGCCCTGGGCGGCGCGCTCGTTTGGCTTTTTGGCAGCAACGCCATCCATATCGGCGCATCTGGTCTGGTGTTTGGGTGGTTCGGGTTTCTTGTCGCGCGTGGTGTGGTCGACAGGTCTCCGGTGACGCTTGGGGCCGCGTTCTTGGTGGCTTTGGTCTATGGTTCGATCATCTGGGGCGTTTTGCCCGGCCAACCGGATGTCTCGTGGGAGGCGCATCTGTTTGGTGCCCTGGCCGGAGCCGTTGCAGCCCTTGTGATCCGCACCCATGTTCATGCGCCGCGTATCGGGAATGTCGAACAGCGATAGGGGCGTCCGACAAGGACGACCGGCAGAGACATGCTTGCGGTCATCTTTGGCTCGATCCTTAAAAAACGATAGCTGATTGCGGGCTTGCTGGCCGGGTAAGCATCTATGATCGCGGGTGGGGTTGAATTCAAGTCTCATATGATACATCTATGTCTCATGAGTGTAATTCGACCAACCACCAAAGATGCCATCATCGAAGCCGCGTTCGAGGTTTTTTCGCAGAACCAGGCCGCCTCACTTGGCGATGTCGCACAGCATGCCGGCGTGGGCCGTGCGACGCTGCATCGGCATTTCCCCGGACGGCCCGAACTGATGCGCGCCTTGGCAAAGATCGCAATAGCCGAACTTGATGAAGCTGTTGAACAGGCCACGGCAGGTGCAACAAGCTATGAAGAAGGTTTTCGGCTGTCACTGCACGCAATTGTTCCACTGGCAAACCGTCAGTTGTTTCTGGCCAATGAGGGGTTGGAGGCAGACCCTGAAATAGCCGCAGCCTATGACAAAGGCCTTCAGGAGCTTCGGCGCGATGTCGACGCGGCCAAACAAGAAGGCGCGTTTGACCCGAACGTTCCAACTGACTGGATTGTTGAGGCCTATGAAAACCTCATCTACGCCGGCTGGTCTCTTGTCCAATCCGGCGAGGCAACAGCCAAGCAAGCTGCCGATTTGGCCTGGCGAACACTTTCCCAAGGATTGAAAGGAGGGGCTCAATGAATCTCGAAACCCTGACCACACAGATCGACGATGTGTTCTTTCTGATCGGCGCTGCGATCTTGTTGATCGAAGTCGCCGAGATGCTCTTTAAAGGCGATTTCAAAGCCAAGACGTTCGGCGAAATGCTGGCAAGCGCCTCGACCCAGATTCCGTATCTGTTGATTGAAACCTTTGTTCTGACTGGGGCCTACGGGCTGTACTGGATCATTTCTCAGGGTTTGCCATGGGCCATCCCCGTGACGTGGTGGAGTGTGATCCTTGTGATCGTGCTGGCCGATATCACGTACTACTGGGAACACCGAATTGCCCACGAAGTGCGCCTGCTCTGGACCCAGCATGCGGTGCATCATTCCTCGCGCGATATGAACATCATCACCGGTATCCGATTTGGCCCCTTGGAAGGCGTATGGTCCCTGATCGCCCATTTACCACTGGCCCTGATGGGGTTTGCACCCGAGGCGATTGTGCTTGGTGTGATCGCAGTGCTGGCTTATCAGACATGGTTGCACACGGAACTGATCGGCAAATTGGGACCACTTGAATATGTGATGAACACGCCGTCTCATCACCGCGTTCACCACGGGTGCGATGATAAATATCTTGATAAGAACTATGGCGGTATCTTCATTATCTGGGATCGGATTTGGGGTACATTCCAGGTCGAAGAAGAAACCCCACGCTATGGCCTGACACGTGATTTCAACAGTCAGAACCCGATCAAAGTGTGGTTTTCGGAATGGCCTGACCTGATCCGGGATATTGCGAAATCCAGAAGCATCCGCGATGCCTTTGCCATTCTGTTCCGCCCGCCGGGCTGGGAACCGAAGAAGTAACCAGATAGAGGCTTAAAATGGATCGCAGAGATTTCTTAGCTGCAGCTTTGGGTGCCTTGGCGTCTGGCTTTGTTCCTCTGGTCGGGGCCGCGCAGGGCACACACGCCGCAACCGGATATCTCCGTACAAATTGGAGCCGCGATCCATACAGCCTTGGGTCCTATTCCTATGTTGCCAAAGGATCTTGGCGTAAGGATCACGTAGCCTTGGGTCGTCCAGTCGGTGATCGCCTGTTTTTTGCGGGTGAGGCCACGCATCCTTCCTATAACAGCACGGTACATGCCGCCTATGAATCCGGGATCTTGGCAGCAGAGGCGGTTTCAAAAACAGACGCCAAAACGGTTGCCATCATCGGCGCAGGGATGAGCGGCCTTGCCGCTGCGGATGCGCTGGCCAGGCGCGGATATGATGTCACGATCTGGGAAGCGCGTGACCGTATTGGTGGACGCATTTGGACCGACAATCGCCTTGGCACAGCGCTTGATCTGGGCGCGAGCTGGATACACGGCACCGATGGCAATCCGCTAACACAGCTTGCGAAATCACAGGGCGTAGCAACCCTGGCAACGACGAATAGCTATGTCATTCGTGGCAGTGATGGGCGCGAAATACCGGTTGATGATACCCCTGATTGGGTTGATAATGTTGTGTCCGTTCAGCACAGCGCAGGCGCGGATACTGCCGAGATCAATGTCTTGGCCTATCTGCGAGATACTGACTATGGCGGGGAAGAGGTGGTCTTCCCGGGGGGCTATGCACAGCTGCTCGACGCGTTTTCCAACGACTTCGACATCCAGTTGAATCGCGAATTGGCGCGTGTCGAGTTTGATGGCGAAGGCGTTCGATTGGAAGACAAGGCCGGGCAATCGGACAGGTTCGACACAGTTATCGTGACGGTTCCGTTGGGTGTGCTGAAACAGGGTTCGATCACCTTCTCTCCGCCTTTGCCAGCTGAAAAGCAAAGCGCCATCGCAAGTCTTGGTATGGGGACGTTAGACAAAGTGTATCTGCGGTATAAAGATGTCTTCTGGGATGCCGACAAAACATGGATCATCACACCGGAAACCGGTTTGCCGCAGGGCCAATTCAACCAATGGCTAAACCTTTATCCCTATACCGGGCAGCCGATCATCATGGCCTTTAACGGCGCACAGCCTGCGCGGGATTTGGCGAATTTGTCTGATGCAAAGATTGTCGAACGCGCCCAGAAAACACTCGACACTGCATATCCTATTTTTGATTAGCGGTCGCCGCACCTCTGCAAGGCGTCGTATTCTCTTAAATCTGGCGTTCCCAATCCTTATTCAGCAGTGACGGCCAGTTTCAAAAGCTGCGCTGCAGAGCTTTCTATTTCCGCCCAGTATTGTAATAAGTTCTACCAAACCGAAGAGCGGCATCATGACTGGTGATTGATGACGCCTACAGATCGTAAATCAAGGCCGTTAAAGTAGCTTTACAAACACCCGGTATTTCAATCTTCTTGCGCGCAGCGCCTCTGGGCCAGTTGAAGATTGTATCTGAAATTTTGGAGTATTCCTGTGCTTTCCAACAATGGTTTTCAAGGTGGTCAGGGCGACCCGGGAGAGTTTGTCAGCATATGGCTGGTGATCCGGCGCAATCTGCTTCCTGTGGCCTTCCTGTTTGGAATCGCAGTGATTTTGACGTCTCTGTACATGCGGACGGTTCCCGACAGGTACCGCACCGTCGCCCAGATGGTGCTGTCTTTGTCAGAGACACGATACAGTGACACGACGGGGCGTCTTGAAACCATTGAACTGGGTCGATCAAGTATCGAGACCGAGATCGAAAAGCTCAAATCGCGCGATTTCGCGGGTCAAGTGGCGGAAACACTGGGCCTGTTTGAGGATGATAGTTTCGTTTCGCGCATAAACCCCGATACCGGGCTCGAACAACCTGCGGCGCTGCATCGCGAGGCTGTGATTGACAAAGTTCTGGGCTCATACAGCCTGTCCCGCGCTGGCGAAAGCTTAGCGATTTCGGTGGAGGGTCGGTCCACAGATGCCGAACTGTCTGCTGCTTTGGCCAATACGGTCATCACGCAGTACATAAGTAACGAGCTTGGCGAACGTATTAATCGTTTGGACAAAAACATCGATGACGTACGGCGGCGTGTCAATTTGCTGGGCGAAGAACTTACCAGCAACGAAGCGGACCTGGCGAATTTTATCCGCTCGGACAATCTGGATGACGAGCAGCTGTTGGACCAATTGCGCAGCGCGGCCGAGCGGGCCCGCACCATCCTGTCCATTGGTCTGGAGCAAAACGTTCCACCGGAAGAAGAACTGGTGTTGCGTGAAGAACTGGCCGCCGCTGAGGAACGGCTTCAACTCAGAACCCGGCAAGAGCTGACGCTGCTGCGTAAGGAGCGGGAAATCGAGCTGCTCAGGTCGCGGTATCAGGCCTCGGTTGATGAGTTGAATCTGCTGGAAACCCGAAGCGGCCAGATCGAAGCAGGCACAAGCCAGGTGTCCGTCGCCCGCGTTCCACAAGTGCCATACGCGCCCAATCGTGCGCTGACAGTTGCCCTGGCCGGAGCGATGTCGATCATGATCGGCTTTGTTCTGGCACTGATCCGGGAAGGGCTTGATCGAACAATCAAGACCGAGAAACAGATTTTCAATGCGACAGGGCTGCAGAATCTTGGCTATTTCGTAAAGCAGAAATACGGGCCAAAAGGGCGTGCTGCTGCCGTGTTCGAACCGATTGAGAACCCACGGACCCCTCTGGCAGAAACGGCACGCGGGATTCTGACCAACTGCATCAAGTTTCAACACTCGAAGGTGGTATTGGTTTCATCGGCGCTGCCCAACGAAGGGAAATCATTCATCAGTACGGTGCTGGCGACCACGGCGGCCGCAGATGGAATGAATGTCGCCCTTGTTGATCTGGATGTGTACCGAAAAGGGGCAACCAAGCTTCTGATCCCGGACAGCGCTGATATCAAATGCTCGGACCTGTACTCGTATGACATCGTTCCGCAACAGGTTGTTGGCGCCCAGGATGCGCCGGGTAAGCTGGACCTGATCACGGTCGAATCCCCAACGCGCGAGCTGACAGATGATGCCGAAATGAAGCTGCGCAAGCTGAAGGACACGCTGACATCCAGGTACGATCTGGTGGTGATCGATACCCCGCCCGCGCTGGTCATGGATGAGGTCTATCGGAACAACACTTTGATCGATGCCGCGATCCTTGTGGTTCGCTGGGGCAGATCGCCCCAAGACGCCGTGCAGGCGGTCACGCGGCGCCTATCTCAGGCCGATGTCAATGTCATCGGAACCATCTTGAATGACGTCGATCCCAAAAAGTTCCGCTGGATCGGATATGAAGGCTACTATGGGCACTATGACTATTACAAATAGCGCCTTGGAGATCGGCGGTTAGCAGGCTCGACCGGGGAAGGTGACATCCACGCGATGACATAGGTTGAATGACAAGATGATCAGCAGCGAAACACTCAAGCGACCTCGGTCATCGTTGGAAAGCGCCGAGTTTTTCTGCGTCGTCCTGGGTGTGCTGTTTTCGTCTTTTGCGTCTTTGCGTCATCCCGGTGCCTCCTTCACGGTCAGCGATTTTTTTATCACCTTCGGGCTTTTGTTCCGATTTATCAGGGCCATCCCGCTATACCCGATGCAGGCAGCCTCTTCGATGTGGTGGCTGGGTATCGCGATGCTGATGACCGGGCTGCTGATCGGCAGCATCGCCTATGGCGATCCGGTGGATGCTGTGGTTGTCCTGATCCAGTACTTCTTTTCATTTGTCGCATTGCCGCTCGCCATTCTTGGCCGCCCGCACAAAGAGGCGGTATTGCTCGCCAAAATGGGCGTTATGTCCGTTGTCATAAGCTGCCTTGTCGGCCTTGGCGCCTATTCAATCGGGTATAATGGCGGGCACCGACGGCAGCTTGCGCTTGTTGCAGGCAACAACCGACTGACGGGTTTGACCGACAACGCCAACGCCTTTGCGGCAATCATCGTGCTGTGGTTCCCGGTGCTTTGGTATCTCGGCTTGGTGCGCGCCTATAAGATGATTACGTTTGCGTGTTTCTTCGCCTTGACCTTTACCGGGCTCATCTTCACCAGCTCCAACTCGAATCTGGCAGGGGCGCTGATCAGCGGCGCCATCTATCTGTTCTTGCTAGGAAAATTCCGTATTTTCTTTATCTGGTCGGCGGTGTTTGCCGTGACTGCCTGGGTGGGCATTACATTTGCCGACAAGATCCTACCGCAGAAATTTGTCGAACGCGTTCTCAGCCCACTTCAGCAAGGGAATATCGAGGGTGTCGGCACCTTCAGTGATCGTGCTGAGCTGATGATCGAGGCCTGGCGGTTCCTGCCCGACTACTATGTTCTGGGCATGGGGGCCGAGCAGTACCGCGAACTCAGTTCACATGATCTGCCGGTCCATAATCTGTATCTGCTGCTGGCCAACGAAGGTGGCCTGATGTCATTGATGGGTCTGCTGTTTTTGTATCTGGCAGCGATTACCTATGCCACTCTGGCGGGCCCCGATACGCCGTATAGAACCGCGGCGCGCACGACGGTCATAACGGCGACGCTGACCTTTGCTGCGTTGATGGTGAGCTTCACCCACATCTACCATCGCGCGTATCTGGTGCCGTGGATTGTCTCAATCGGGCTTTTGTACAGCCCGATGCGCCCGGATTGGCTGCATAAGGCGCAGGTACGTGGCGGAACTTGACGCCTGCGCATTGCAGCAGGTGTTCGGATGGGCTGCAAGTTGAACGTAAGTAGCAAGCTCAATGAAACCGAGCAGTCGTATCTATCTATGTTCAGAAGAAATGGTGCCCAGGAGAGGACTCGAACCTCCACGTCCATACGGACACTAGCACCTGAAGCTAGCGCGTCTACCAATTCCGCCACCTGGGCAGGTGTCGTGAGGGGGCGTTTAAGCCCAGCGACGGGGGGCGTCAACCGGATTCGGGAAGAATCCTGAAAGTTTTTTGAACCCGCTGATCCGGACCCTAGATTGGACAAAAGACAATGGGTATTGCGTGGCGATTTAGCGCCTTGTTCCGGGGCTGAGTGAGCGTTAGGTCTATGGCGTACACTTCGAACAGGAGGCCTCTCATGTCCAAACTGGTCACGATCTATGGCGGGTCAGGTTTTGTCGGTCGCTACATCGCGCGGCGCATGGCGGGTGAGGGGTGGCGTGTCCGGGTAGCGGTACGGCGCCCGAATGAGGCGATGTTTGTTAAACCCTATGGCGTTGTTGGTCAGGTCGAGCCGGTCTTGTGCAACATTCGCGATGACGCATCCGTTGCGCAAGCGATGCACGGCGCGGATGCGGTTGTGAACTGCGTGGGCGTTCTGAATGAGTTGGGCAAGAATGAATTCCCGGCGGTTCAGGCCGAAGGTGCCGAACGTATCGCAAGATTGGTTGCCGCGCAGGGTATTTCCCGGATGGTGCATCTGTCCTCGATCGGGGCGGATGCGGATGCCCAAAGCGAATATTCCCGCACCAAAGCGCAGGGTGAAGCTGGCGTGCTTCAGCATATGCCCGGTGCTGTGATCCTGCGGCCGTCGATCATCTTTGGTACGGAAGATCAGTTCTTTAACCGCTTTGCCAGTATGGCGCGCATGGGTCCGTTCCTGCCACTGGTCGGTGCGGAAACGCAGTTTCAACCGGTCTATGTGGATGATGTGGCGCAGGCGGCGGTCAAGGGCGTTTTGGGGCAGGCAACGACTGGTGTCTATGAGCTTGGCGGGCCCGAAGTGAAGACCTTCCGCGCGTTGATGCAGCAGATGCTTGAGGTGATCCACCGTCGTCGGATCATTCTGGGTGTGCCCTTCTTTGTGGCAAAGATCATGGCCGGTGTACTGGACATTGTGAAATTCGTCAGCTTTCAGCTGTTCCCCAACAATATCCTGACCCGCGACCAGCTCAAGAGCTTGCGTCACGACAATGTGGTCTCGGATGGGGCTATGTCCTTCAAGGAGTTGGGTATCGAGCCAACGACACTGGCGTCGGTACTGCCGGAGTATCTTTGGAAGTTCCGTCCCTCGGGCCAGTATGATGACATTCAGAATTCAGCCGACAATCTGCGAACCTGATCAGCTGTAGGCGACTGCTAACAGGATAATGCCCAGAACCACGCGATAGATCACGTAAGGCGTGAAGCTGACGCTGCGCAACAGGCGCATCATCAGGCTTAGGGCCAGTAGTGCGGAGACGAAGGCGAAGGCCGCAGCGATTGCTCCGTCTTTTGCAAGCTGCGCATCCGCCTGCTGGATAACATCTACAGATAGCAAAACCCCCGAGGCGATGATGGTCGGGATCGACATCAGCATGGCGATCCGGGCGCCGTCCTCTCGGGTGTATCCAAGTTGGCGTGCGCCGGTGATCGTGATGCCCGAACGCGAAGTGCCGGGGATCAGGGCGACGGCCTGCCACAGGCCCATGACAATTGCATCACGCAGACCCCAATCCTGTGCGGTTTTGGTTTGCGGTCCCTTTTGATCCATCCAATAGAGCAACAGGCCAAACACAAGCATCGTCCAGCCTATTACCGCGATTGAACGCAATGCCTCGGTCAGACCTGTCAGATAGAGGATCAGCCCAGCAATCACAGTTGGGATCGTTGCGATGATAAGCCCAAGTGCCAGCCGTGATTGCGGGGTATCCGTACGACCCAAAAGGGCACGCGGTAAGCCGCGGATGGCGTCTTTCACGTCGCTCCAGAAATACAACACGACCGCGCCCAGCGTGCCCACATGAACAGCGACATCAATGGTTTGGCCTTGATCCTGCATCCCTGTCAGGTTTGGCAGCAGGATCAAGTGACCTGATGAAGATATTGGCAGAAACTCTGTGAGTCCCTGAATGACCGCCACCAGAATCAAGTGAAAGAGACTCATTGAACCTGCCGTACCGCTATCGTTTTGTGTTCAAGTTCATGGGTATTCCGGCGCCCGTAAAAAGGAAAGCAGGTTGATAGGTCCGAAGCGGAACTAAAATTGGCGCGAAAATTCGCCAGAATCTTATCTTGTGGACATTTTTTCCAAATTAGGTCAGTATATTTGACTTTTCATCTGAATTCGCATCTCGTAAAGAATGCCGACCAAGCCAATTCATGGAGTCTGACCCGTGGCCAAGCAACCGATGCTGAAATTTGTGCAGATCGACCGTGCCATGCCCGAAAAGCGTGCCGCCGATGACCGTAGAGAAGATTTTGACGAAATCTATGCGGAATTCGCTGCAGAAAAAGCGGCAGAGCAGGCCAGCAGGTGCAGCCAGTGTGGTGTACCTTATTGCCAGTCACATTGCCCATTGCACAACAATATTCCTGATTGGCTGAACCTGACAGCAACCGGTCGCCTGGAAGAGGCTTACCAAACCAGTCAGGCCACCAATACCTTCCCCGAGATTTGCGGTCGTATTTGCCCGCAGGACCGCTTGTGTGAAGGCAATTGTGTGATCGAACAGTCGGGACACGGCACCGTCACCATCGGCACGATCGAGAAATACATCACTGATACCGCCTGGGACAAAGGCTGGGTACAGCCCGTTGTTCCAGCTTCTGAGCGCGGTGAAAGCGTTGGCATTATCGGCGGCGGCCCGGGCGGGTTGGCTGCGGCGGATATGCTGCGCCGCGCGGGTGTTCAGGTTACAGTCTATGACCGCTATGACCGTGCGGGCGGATTGATGATGTACGGAATTCCAGGCTTTAAACTAGAAAAAGACGTCGTACAGCGCCGCAACGACCTGTTGGCAGATGGCGGGGTCAAATTTGTTCTGAACTGCGATGTGGACGCATCTAAGTTTGATGAAATTCGGGCGCAGCACGACGCGGTCATCATTGCTACCGGTGTATACAAATCGCGCGATCTGTCGATGCCGGGAAGCGGGCTGAATGGGATCGAAAAGGCGATCGATTTCCTGACTGCTTCGAACCGTAAAAGCTTTGGCGATGACGTCGAAGACTTCGACAATGGCCGCTTGAACGCTGCGGGCAAGAAGGTCGTTGTGATCGGTGGTGGCGACACCGCGATGGATTGTGTGCGCACCTCGGTCCGACAAGGAGCGATTTCGGTCAAATGCCTGTATCGGCGCGACCGCGCGAATATGCCCGGCTCGCAGCGCGAAACACAAAACGCCGAGGAAGAAGGCGTCGTGTTCGAATGGCTTAGCGCACCAAAGGGCTTTACCGGCGATGACAATGTCACCGGTGTGATGGTACAGAAAATGCGCTTGGGCCAGCCTGACGCATCTGGCCGCCAAGCGCCCGAGGTGATCGAAGGCGCGGACTATGTTGAAGACGCCGATCTCGTGATCAAGGCGCTGGGTTTTGAGCCCGAGGACCTGCCGACCCTGTTTGGCCAGCCCGATCTGCCCGTGACCCGCTGGGGCACCGTCAAGGCGGCTTTCCAGAGTGGTGAGACCGAAATGGACGGTGTCTATGCCATCGGGGATATCGTGCGCGGCGCCTCTCTGGTCGTTTGGGCGATCCGCGATGGGCGCGATTGCGCCGACGCGATCATCGAACGGTTCAACGCCAAGGCAGCGATTGCGGCCGAGTAGCCAACGCCCGCGACAGGAGAGTTCAAATGCCTGAATTGCAAGGCCAATGTATGTGCGGTGCGGTCACGATCAGCGCCACCCCAGCAAAAGATTCGCTTGGCGCGTGCCATTGTGACCAGTGTCGCCGGTGGACCAGTTCAATGTTGGTGACGTTTCCAGCTGAACCCGGATATGCCGCTTTGGGTCCGGTCAAGACGTTCACATCGTCCGATTGGGCCGAACGGGCGTTCTGCGCCGACTGCGGATCGGCGCTCTGGTACCGGATCACGCTGCCGGGCGAGATGCACGGACAAACGCAAATGGCGGCGGGCCTGTTCCCAGACACGGGCAACGCGCTGCAACTGGAACTTTATATCGACAAAAAGCCCGACGGGTACGCGTTCGCAGGTGAACGCCGGCAGATGACCAAAGCAGAGGTCGAAGCCATGTACGCCTTGCCGGAAGAAGGAGACAGCCAGTGACCAAATATAATGCCGATTGGGTGCGGGCCGAAGAAGCCAAACGTCAATGGATGGCCGAAAACGGTCTCTATTCCGAGGAAGAAGAGCATTCCTCCTGCGGTGTGGGCCTGGTTGTGTCCGTCGATGGCAAGCCATCACGCAAGGTGGTGGATGCCGGGATCGACGCGCTTAAGGCAATCTGGCACCGCGGTGCCGTGGACGCCGATGGTAAGACCGGCGATGGCGCGGGTATCCACGTGCAGATCCCTGTTCCATTCTTCTACGACCAGATCCGTCGCACCGGCCATGAACCCAACCTGGATGAGTTTATTGCCGTTGGTCAGGTCTTTCTGCCTCGCACCGATTTTGGTGCGCAGGAACAATGCCGGACCATTGTGGAAACCGAAGTTCTGCGTATGGGTTACTACATCTATGGCTGGCGCCATGTGCCGGTCGATGTGACCTGCCTGGGTGAAAAGGCCAACGCGACCCGGCCCGAGATCGAACAGATTCTGATCTCTAACTCGAAAGGCGTCGATGAAGAAACGTTCGAGCGCGAGCTGTATGTGATCCGTCGCCGGATCGAAAAAGCGGCTGCGGCAGCGGGGATCTCCGGCCTTTATCTGGCGTCGCTGTCCTGCCGGTCGATCATCTACAAGGGCATGATGCTGGCCGAACAGGTGGCCGTGTTCTACCCCGACCTGATGGACGAGCGCTTTGAATCGGCCTTTGCGATCTATCACCAGCGCTATTCGACCAACACGTTCCCACAATGGTGGCTGGCGCAGCCGTTCCGCATGTTGGCTCACAACGGTGAGATCAACACGCTGAAGGGCAACATCAACTGGATGAAAAGCCATGAAATCCGGATGGCCAGCGCGACCTTTGGTAACCACGCCGAGGACATTAAACCGATCATCGCAGGCGGATCGTCAGATTCGGCCGCATTAGACTCGGTATTTGAGGTTCTGGTGCGCGCCGGCCGCTCTGCCCCCATGGCGAAAACCATGCTGGTGCCAGAAAGCTGGTCCAAGCAGGCGGTTGAGCTGCCACAGGCGTGGCGCGACATGTATTCCTACTGCAATTCGGTGATGGAGCCATGGGACGGACCTGCCGCTCTGGCCATGACAGATGGTCGCTGGGTTTGCGCCGGTCTGGACCGGAACGGCCTGCGCCCGATGCGCTATGTGGTTACCGGTGATGGCTTGGTTATCGCGGGGTCCGAGGCCGGGATGGTGCCGATTGATGAGGCCAGCGTGACGGAAAAAGGCGCGCTGGGACCGGGTCAAATGCTGGCTGTCGACATGAAGAAGGGCAAGCTGTTCCGCGACAAGCAGATCAAAGACAAACTGGCGCGTGCGTTGCCCTTTGGTGAATGGGTCGGCAAGATCAATGATGTTGATGAATCGCTTGCCGGAGTGACCGAGACGCCGATCTTTTCGGGCGAAGAACTGCGCAAGCGCCAGATCGCAGCGGGTTATTCTGTCGAAGAGTTGGAGCAAATCCTGGCCCCTATGGCCGAGGATGGCAAAGAATCTTTGGCCTCGATGGGGGATGACACGCCATCAGCGGTTCTGTCCAAGCAATACCGCCCGCTGAGTCATTTCTTCCGCCAGAACTTTAGCCAGGTGACCAACCCGCCCATCGACAGCTTGCGCGAATACCGCGTGATGTCGTTGAAAACACGGTTCGGGAACCTGAAGAACGTGTTGGACGAAGACAGCAGCCAGACCGAGATCATCGTGCTGGAAAGCCCCTTTGTCGGTAACGCGCAGTGGGACAAGCTGGTTGAAAACTTCAACTCTCCTCTGGCTGAAATCGACTGTAGCTTTGAACCGGGGCGCGGTGCTCTGAATGCCGCTTTGGCTCGTATTAGAGCCGAAGCGGAAGAGGCGGTGCGTTCGGGAGCAGGGCATCTGGTATTGACTGATCTGAACTCGGGTCAGGGTCGTGTGGCTATGCCGATGATCCTGGCGACCAGCGCGGTGCATTCGCATCTGACGCGGCAGGGGCTGCGGACGTTCTGTTCGCTGAACGTACGGTCCGCCGAATGCGTCGATCCGCATTACTTCGCGGTTCTGATCGGCTGTGGTGCGACCGTGGTGAACGCCTATCTGGCCGAGGATTCGCTGGCCGACCGTATTGATCGTGGCCTGCTGGACGGCTCGCTGACCGAAAACGTGGCGCGGTATCGCGAAGCCATCGATCAGGGCCTGTTGAAAATCATGGCCAAGATGGGGATTTCGGTGATCTCGTCCTATCGCGGCGGTCTGAACTTTGAAGCCGTGGGCCTCAGCCGCGCCATGGTGGCCGAGTATTTCCCCGGCATGACCAGCCGGATCTCGGGTATCGGCGTCACCGGTATTCAGACCAAGGCCGAGGAAATCCATGCCAAAGGCTGGGACAGCGGTCTGGACGTGCTGCCCATCGGTGGTTTCTACAAGGCGCGCAAGTCAGGTGAGACTCACGCGTGGGAAGCGACCTCGATGCATATGATGCAGATGGCCTGTAACCGCGCCTCATATGAGCTGTGGAAACAGTATTCGGCCAAGATGCAATCGAACCCGCCGATCCATCTGCGCGATCTGATGGATTTCAAACCGCTGGGCAAACCAGTGCCGATCGAAGAGGTCGAATCGATCACCTCGATCCGCAAACGCTTCGTCACGCCGGGCATGTCGTTAGGTGCGCTGTCACCCGAGGCGCATAAGACGCTGAACGTGGCGATGAACCGGATTGGTGCGAAATCCGACTCAGGTGAAGGTGGTGAAGACCCGGCGCACTTCGTGCCGGAACCCAATGGTGATAACCCATCAGCCAAGATCAAACAGGTGGCATCGGGCCGGTTTGGTGTAACCGCCGAATACCTGAACCAGTGCGAAGAGCTTGAGATCAAGGTCGCCCAGGGTGCGAAACCCGGTGAAGGTGGTCAGCTGCCGGGCATGAAAGTGACCGATCTGATTGCGCGTCTGCGGCATTCGACCAAAGGCGTGACACTGATCTCGCCGCCGCCGCATCACGACATCTACTCGATCGAGGATTTGGCACAGCTGATCTACGATCTCAAGCAGATCAACCCGCGCTGCAAGGTAACTGTGAAACTGGTGGCGTCCTCGGGCGTGGGCACGATTGCAGCCGGTGTGGCTAAGGCAAAAGCGGATATCATCCTTATTTCGGGTCACAATGGTGGCACCGGCGCCTCGCCGGCGACGTCGATCAAATATGCCGGTCTTCCGTGGGAGATGGGCCTGACCGAAGCGCATCAGGTTTTGGCGATGAACAACCTGCGCGACCGGGTGACCCTGCGGACCGATGGTGGCCTGCGGACCGGTCGCGACATCGTGATGGCCGCGATGATGGGGGCCGAGGAATATGGCATCGGCACCGCTGCCCTGATCGCGATGGGCTGTATCATGGTGCGTCAGTGCCAGTCGAACACCTGCCCGGTCGGCGTCTGCACACAGGACGAAAGCCTGCGCGCCAAGTTCACCGGCAACGCGGATAAGGTCGTCAACCTGATCACTTTCTACGCACAGGAAGTGCGCGAGTTGCTGGCAAGCCTCGGCGCACGTTCGATTGATGAGATCATCGGACGGGCCGATCTGCTGGCTCAGGTCAGCCGGGGCTCGGCTCACCTGGACGATCTGGACTTGAACCCGCTGCTGATCACTGTCGATGGCGCGCATGACATTGTCTACAACCGCGACAAGGACCGGAATGCGGTGCCGGATACGCTGGACGCTGAAATCGTCCGCGACGCGGCGCGGTTCCTCAAAGACGGTGAAAAGATGCAGCTATCTTACGCGATCCAGAACACGCACCGGACCGTGGGGACGCGCGTCTCCAGCCATATCGTTCAGAACTTCGGTATGCGGAATACGTTCCAGGACGACCATCTGCATGTGAAACTGCAGGGCTCGGCGGGTCAATCGCTGGGCGCGTTTGCGGCGCCCGGTCTGAAACTGGAAGTGTCGGGTGACGCCAATGACTACGTGGGCAAGGGTCTCTCGGGTGGTATGATCGTCGTGCGCCCGCCGCAGGTCAGCCCGTTGAAGGCAGATGACAACACAATCATTGGCAACACCGTCCTATACGGTGCCACCGATGGCCATCTGTTCGCAGCAGGCCGCGCGGGTGAGCGGTTTGCCGTGCGTAACTCGGGTGCCAAAGTGGTGATTGAGGGCTGCGGTTCGAACGGGTGCGAATACATGACGGGCGGAGTAGCCGTCATTCTGGGTGATATCGGGGCTAACTTTGGCGCCGGCATGACCGGGGGTATGGCCTATCTGTATGATCCAGAGGGCAAGGCCGAATTGCTTATGAACATGGAAACGCTGGTGACTTGCCCGGTGACCGTCGACCATTGGGAAGATCAGTTGAAAGCGCTAATCGAACGTCACGCCAGGGAAACCTCAAGCCGTAAGGCCGCGGATATCTTACAACACTGGGATGTCGAGAAGGCTCATTTCCTTCAGGTCTGCCCCAAAGAGATGCTGAACAAGCTCATTCATCCGCTGAGCGTTGAGGCAACCGCAGTCCCGGCCGAATAGTTCTGTGGCCCTTTTTGGGTTAAGGACCCCGCGTGCGCTTTGACGCAAGCGGGGTTCTTCTCAATCAGGGCTTTTCGCCACAATTTTGCCACATCCGCATAAACCAAATATAAATTTTGCCATAGTTTGATCTGGAATTTCTGCCATATTGCGTTTCAACACACGTGAGTACACCGGAGGCATCAAATGCCAACGACATATCTTGATCAGTTCTATTCGTTTGACCCTGCGAATCCGCCCCCAGGTGGCACGGCGGTTGTCGTTGACAAGTTCAACCTGACCGATGTGGATGATGACGGCGAAATCGACGCGCCTAGCGGGGATACCGTAAACGGACAGGACGTTACAGATTCGTGGCCGGGCGATACCGTAACGATCAATGTAACTGGTGTGGGCAATGTCACCTATACCGGCACGACCTTTTATCTTGCCGATGGAACACGGGTCTTTACACCAACGGACGGTCAGGTTCTGCAACCTGGTACGTTTGTGTCGTCGACATTTGTAAACACGCAGGGTCCGTTGCAAGTTGGCGATCTGGGTCCACCCTGTTTTACGCCCGGAACCATGATCGCAACACCAGAAGGCGAACGCCCGGTGGAAAGCCTGACGGCAGGCGATCTGGTGATGACAGTGGATCATGGTCCACAGCCATTGATCTGGGTTGGCGAAACCAAGGTCGAGGCGCAGGGTAAATTTGCCCCAATACAGTTCGCGGCGGGTGTGCTGGGATTGGAACGGCCCTTGCTGGTTTCTCCGCAGCACCGGATGCTGATCGACGATTGGCGGGCGGGTTACATGTTTGGCTATAGCGAAGCGCTGGTGGCCGCGCATACCTTGGTCAATGGCGATACGGTCACGCGCGTCGAAGGTGGCGAAGTTGTCTATTTCCATCTGCTGTTCAAGCAGCATGAAATTGTCATTGCCAACGGGGCCAAAAGCGAAAGCTACTACCCCGGCCATGCGCTGACGGCGTCGGAACGCGACACCCAGGCCGAAATCCTGCGGCTGTTCCCCGAATTGAAAGCGCGCGATGCAAAGCTGCCTGATACCGCCCGGCCTGTGGTTCCACCCCGCGAGGCGCGAGCAATCGCAATATAGGCCGTTCCAAAGCAGCGGCGCGCGTCGTATAGCTGTGATATGGCAAAGAAAGCAGCCCGCAAATCGAGCGGTAAAAAGAGCAAGGCACGCAAAAAGACAATGCCATTGGGTCAGAAACTGCGCCGTTGGGTAACGCGCGCGGTTCTGGGTATTATGTGTTTCTTTTTAGCGCTGGTGTTGCTCTACTCTGTGGTGAATCCACCGATCACCCATACGATCTGGTCCGAATGGCGGCGGCTGGGCAAAGTCGAGCGGGATTGGGTTCCGATCGAAGAAATCAACCCAATCATGGCGCGTTCGGTCGTTGCGGCCGAGGATGCGAATTTCTGCCTGCATTGGGGGTTTGATGTCGCGGCCATCCGTGATGCATTGGAGGATGGCGGCAACCGTGGCGCCTCGACCATTACGCAGCAGGTCGTAAAAAATGTGTTTCTTTGGCAGGGCCGCAGTTGGGTGCGCAAGGCGATGGAGACCTCGCTTACGCCGGTGGTCGAGATTTTCTGGAGCAAACAGCGCATTCTCGAAGTCTATCTGAACCTCGCTGAAACCGGCACAGGTGTGTTTGGGGTTGAGGCTGCGGCGCAGCGCAATTTCGGTGTCAGCGCGGCGAACATGACGTCGACACAGGCAGCGCGGATCGCGGCGATCCTGCCGTCACCGCGCAAACGCTCGGTCACGGATCCGTCAGTTTTCACCCGCAGACGCGCGGCGGCGATCCTTGAAGGGGCGGCCACCATCCGCGCAGATGGTCGCGCGGATTGTTTCGAGGATTGAAACTTATCGCCTCTCGGGGCTAAAGCTGAGATGTACTCACTGGTTCGATTGGAAGTCCATGGCGCGTCTGTTTCACGTTCCCCTGTCCCCCTACTGCCGCAAGGTGCGGCTGTCGCTGGCAGAAAAGAAAATCGAGGTCGAACTGGTTGAAGAGAAATACTGGGAGCAGGACCCGGATTTCCTGCGCCGCAACCCGGCGGGCAAAGTGCCCGTGTTACGGCTGGACGGACAGATCATGTCAGAAAGCGCGGCGATCTGTGAATATATCGAAGAAACACGACCCGAACCATCGTTGATGCCAAAAACGCCTGAGGCACGGTTTGAAGTGCGCCGTTTGGTGGCGTGGTTTGATGACAAGTTTCACCATGAGGTGACCTCGAAACTTCTGTATGAGAGGGTCAACAAGAAGATGACCGGACAGGGCTATCCGGACAGCAAAAACGTCAAGGAAGGTGCGCGGGCAATCAAGTATCATCTGGACTATATGGCATGGTTGCTGGATCATCGCCGCTGGTTGGCCGGGGATCAGATGACGCTGGCCGATTTCGCGGCGGCGGCGCATTTATCGGCGCTGGATTATATTTCGGACGTGGATTGGAATCGCAGTGCGGCGGTGAAGGACTGGTATGCCAAGATCAAGTCGCGCCCTGCGTTCCGGTCAATCTTGGCCGATCAGGTGCCAGGGTTCCGGCCTCCGCCCCATTACGCGGATCTGGATTTCTGATAGGGTGTTAAGGGGGCTGTCTGCCCCCTCTTGGCCCTACAGGCCAATTCACCCCCGAGGATATTTTTAGCCAGATGAAGAATGGATCGGGTTTAAAGGACAAACTGGTAGCGCAGGCGTTGGCCGAGGGGTTCGTATCCTGTCGGGTGTGCCGGCCGTGGGATGTGCCCCAAGTGCCTGAGCGGTTAGAGGCGTTTCTTGAGGCTGGGTATCACGGGCAGATGGGTTGGATGGCTGAACGGACCCATTGGCGGGGTGATCCGGCGGCTTTGTGGCCCGAGGCGCGTTCGGTGATCATGTTGGCCGAGAGTTACACACCTGAACATGACCCAACCGAGGTCTTGGCGCATCCCGAGCACGGGGCGATTTCCGTTTATGCGCAGAACAAGGACTATCATGACCTGGTCAAAAAGCGCCTGAAGCGATTGGCGCGGTGGTTGATTGCCGAATCCGGCGGCGAAGTGAAGGTGTTCGTCGATACGGCTCCGGTGCCCGAGAAAGCCTTGGGGTACGCGGCGGGGTTGGGTTGGCAAGGCAAACACACCAATCTGGTCAGTCGGGATTGGGGTAATTGGGCCTTTATAGGGTCTGTTTTTACCACGTTGGAGCTGCCGTCGGATGCGGCAGAAGTCGATCACTGTGGATCATGCCGTGCATGTTTGGACAGCTGTCCGACAGATGCGTTCCCGGCCCCGTACAAATTGGATGCGCGGCGCTGCATTTCCTACCTGACCATCGAGCATAAAGGTCCCGTCGACGAGGAATTGCGTGGAAAGCTGGGCAATCGGATTTACGGCTGTGATGATTGTCTTGCGGCTTGCCCGTGGAACAAGTTTGCAGTTGCCGCCAGTGACATCCGATATGCAGCCCGCGATGATCTGAAGGCGCCCGCGCTGGCGGAATTGGCGGGTCTGGATGATACTGCCTTCCGGGCGAAGTTCTCTGGCTCTCCGATCAAGCGGATCGGGCGGGATCGGTTTGTGCGCAATGTGCTGTACGCTATTGGAAACTCCGGGAAGCAGGCTTTGCGCCCGGTTGCTGAGGCGTTGACCGAGGATCCCGATCCAACGGTGGCTGATGCGGCGCGCTGGGCGGTGCAACGATTGGCCTGAATGCCGCAAACAGGCTGGACGTGTCGGTCCAAACCGCTACACCCATCCAAAGCGAACGAATGGAGGACCCGATGGCGCTGGCTTTGGGGGTGGATACAGGCGGAACCTATACTGATGCGGTGTTGATCCGGGACGAGGTCGATGTGATCGCCTCGGCCAAATCGCTGACCACGCGGGCTGATCTGGCGATTGGTGTGGGTCAGGCGATTTCGGCTGTGTTGGATCAGGCGCGGGTCACCCCCGATCAGGTCTCCATGGCGTCTCTTTCGACGACCTTGGCGACGAATGCGCTGGTCGAGGGACAAGGTGGCCGGGTCGCGCTGATCTATATCGGATTCAAGGAAAGTGATCTTGAGAAGCATGGGTTAAGGGACGCGTTGAAAGACGACCCAGCGCTGGTTGTGGCCGGTGGACATAGTCACGCAGGTGGCGAGGTTCAGCCATTGGATATCGAGGCTTTGGAGGGTTTTTTAGACTTTCACAAAGGCGTTTCGGGCTTTGCGGTTGCCGCTCAGTTTGCGACACGCAATCCGGCACATGAGTTGGAAGCGGCGCGGATCATTGCAGAAAGGACCGGTGCGCCGGTCACGTGTTCCCATCATCTTTCGGCCAAGCTAAACGGGCCCAAACGCGCTGTGACGGCGGTGTTGAACGCGCGTCTGATCGGGATGATCGACCGGTTGATCGGGCGTGCGCAAGATCAGTTGCTGACGTTGGGCATTACGGCCCCGATGATGGTCGTGCGCGGCGATGGCGCGTTGATGAGCGCCGAACAGGCGCGTGAGCGACCGATCGAGACGATCCTCAGCGGTCCTGCTGCTTCGATTGTAGGTGCGCGCTGGTTGACGGGGGCCGAGAATGCTCTGGTCTCGGATATTGGCGGGACGACGACCGATGTGGCGCTGATCCGCGATGGGAAGCCCGCGATTGACCCCGCGGGGGCGCAGGTTGGCGGGTTTCGGACCATGGTCGAAGCCGTTGCAATGCGCACCCATGGGCTGGGCGGAGACAGCCAGGCGCATGTGGTGACTGAAGGGCTGGGCGGCGGCGTTTTCCTGGGGCCGCGACGGGTGCTGCCGGTTTCTCTCATCGCTTCGGAGGCGCCTGAAGTGGTGCATTCGGTGCTTGACGAACAACTGCGTTCAACCACGGTTGGCGAGCATGATACCCGGTTTGCCCGTCGCGTGCCCGGGGTTCACGCGGATGGTGTTGGCGCGCGAGAAGAGGTTTTGCTCGATCGGCTTGGCGATCAGGTTCTGCCGCTGAGCGCTTTGTTGCGGACGCGAATGGAGAACGGGGCGCTGACTCGTCTGGTGGATCGAGGGCTCGTGCAGGTCTCAGGTATTACCCCGTCAGATGCCAGCCATGTGCTGGGGCGCGTAGATGCCTGGGATGCCGATGCTGCGCGCAAGGGACTGGAGCTGGTGGCCCGTAAGCGGGTTGGGTCGGGTGATATGCTGGCTACGTCGCCTGAACATTTGGCGCAGATGATCATCGATCAACTCACCGAGCAAACCAGTTTGACCTTGTTAGAGACTGCTTTTGCCGAAGAAGCAGAGGATTTCGACCTGCCCGCAAAAGACCTTGCCCGCCATGTTTTGACCCAACGGGGTTTGGCGCAACACCGGGGTTTGCTGGCTTTAGATGCAGCGTTGAATGTGGATGTGGTGGGGCTGGGCGCGTCTGCCCCCAGCTATTACCCTGCAGTGGGGGATCGGTTGCGCTGTCAGATGGTGTTGCCTGAACATGCAGGTGTCGCCAATGCCATCGGTGCGGTGGTCGGGCGGCTGACCTTGCGGCGGTCGGGCACCGTCACATCGCCTTCTGAAGGGCGATACCGCGTTCATCTGGAAGATGGGCCACAGGATTTTGGTGCATCAGACGAGGCGCTCGCACTGTTGGAGCGGGTGCTGCGTATTGAGGCTGAGGGTGCGGTAAGGGATGCCGGGGCCGACGATATTCGGGTGGTCGTCGACCGCGACATCCGAACAGCCCGGATTGAAGAGCGAGACGTGTTTGTCGAGGCGATGCTGACCGTTGAGGCCAGTGGCCGCCCGCGCGTGGCGACGGGATAGCCCCCTTCAGACCTCTGACAGGGGCCGATGTTTATTCTGCCGCGTCGCGCTTGGGCAAGACCCAATCGGGACGCGGGAAGTGGCATGTATACCCGTTGGGAATGCGTTCCAGATAGTCCTGATGCTCGGGCTCGGCCTCCCAAAAGTCACCCACGGATTCTAGTTCGGTCACAACCTTACCGGGCCACAGACCGCTGGCGTTCACATCGGCAATCGTGTCCAGCGCCACCTGTTTCTGTGCCTCGTCGACGTAGTAAATGGCAGAGCGATAGCTCATCCCGCGGTCATTGCCCTGACGGTTCGGGGTGGTTGGATCATGGATCTGGAAGAAAAATTCCAGCAGTTCCCGATAGGTGATGCCTGCAGGGTCAAACCAGATTTCGATCCCCTCGGCATGGGTGCCGTGGTTGCGATAGGTGGCGTTGGGCACATCGCCACCGGTATATCCGACACGCGTGCGCGATACACCGGGCAGTTTGCGGATCAGGTCCTGCATACCCCAAAAGCAGCCCCCTGCCAGAACGGCGCGTTGAATGGTCATCAGATTTCCTCCACATGATTCAGGTAGTCGCCGTAGCCCTCGGCCTCCATCTCATCGCGATGGATGAACCGCAAGGCGGCTGAGTTGATGCAATAGCGCAGCCCGCCCTGGTCACGCGGGCCATCAGGGAATACATGCCCCAGATGGCTGTCACCGTGTTTCGAGCGGACCTCGGTTCGGATCATACCATGGGTGGTGTCGCGAAACTCTTCCACATGTTCATGGATGATGGGTTTGGTAAAACTGGGCCAGCCACAGCCGGATTCGTACTTATGGGTCGACGCAAACAAGGGTTCACCCGAAACGATGTCCACATAGATGCCGGGTTCTTTGTTGCCCAGATGCTTCCCAGTTCCGGGTCGTTCGGTGCCGTTGCGCTGAGTCACATGGAACTCTTCAGGGGAAAGAGCGGCAATGGCCTCGGGGTCTTTAGTATAACGGGTCATGGCGTCTCCTTTTCGTGGCTTTTGCCCAATATTTGGGGTTTGAGCGCGGGAAAGCAAAGTCATATTTCAGAGGCCTCGCGCCTTCGTGCAAGTGATCTGCCGGCCCGTTTCGGACGTAGAAGTCTTAAAAGGAGGATGGTCAGTGTTGAGACTAATGCTTTTGACTGCTTTGATATTGGTGGGACGCGTAGTTCAGGCGGCCCCGCTGGTGGGTGAGTTTGAATCGATAGATGGCGGCACGCTGTCGATCGAAGACTGGCGTGGGCAGCCGGTTTTGGTTGTAAACACAGCGTCTCAATGTGGGTTCACCGGGCAATATGCTGTGTTGCAAGATGTGTATGAAGCTTACGCGGACCGAGGTCTTGTGGTTCTGGCCGTTCCGTCCGATTCCTTCAATCAGGAGCTGGAATCAGCGGATGAGGTCAAACAATTCTGCGAAATGAACTATGGTTTGACCCTTCCGATGACGGATATCACACCGGTCACAGGTCGAAACGCCCATCCGTTCTATCAGGCAGTTGCCAGTCAGACAGGTTTTGTGCCCAACTGGAATTTCAACAAGATCCTGATTGATCCCAACGGCGAGGTTGCGGCGACCTTTGGATCGAATGTCAGGCCAGACTCGCATAAACTGTTGTCTCAGGTCGAAGCGCTGCTGCGCTGAGCGGGTTGCCGGGACATCTGCACGGCCAAGATGCCAAGGGTTGTGACGGCAACGCCTAACAGGTCCAACGGCCCAAGTTTCTCTCCGAGTATGATCGCTGCGACGGCAACCCCAAAGACCGGGTTCAGAAAGTGGAATGTGGCCGCGCGGGTGGCGCCGATACGGTCAAGCAGCAGGAACCAGATCAACGTCGCCAAAAGGCCGGGGAAAAGGGTTGTGTAGATGAACGCCAGCGCAAGAGGGACGGTTGGGTTGATGTAGATGCTCTCGAAAACAGGCGCTGCAACGAACAGAACTGCCGACCCCACCAGCATTTGAAGACCAACAACCATCATGAAGTTCCCGCCCGAGGTCGCACCCCGCACCGCAAGCGTGGCAAAAGTCAGCGCCAGGGCACCTATGCCGCACAGCATCACACCAAACAGGTCGATCCCAGCGGTAACGCGGCTGCTCATGATCAGGGCGACCCCGGCGAATCCGGCCAGTAGGCCGAGTACCCCTAGGGGCCGAAGTTTGTCCTCAAGAAACAGCCAACCGGCCAGTGCCACCAGCAAGGGCATAGTCGAAGCGATGATGGCTGCAACCGAGGCTTCGATCGTTTGCATCGCATAGAAATTCAGACCCAAATACAGGGCATTTTGACATATTCCGAACAGAATAGTCGCCCGCCACTGCGCTCGCGTCAGCGCCCAGCTTTGCCCCATGGCGCGTGCGATGGCGACGCCGATCAGGCCCGAGATCAAAAACCGCAGGGCAAGGGAGAACAGAGGTGATGCATCGGCCACGATGATCCGGGCCGAGGTGAAGGCCGAAGACCAGATGAATGCAAATGTCAGCCCCATTGCAATGGCGCGTAGATCCATAACGGCCCCCGTCTCAACGTGGGGACCATTCCCGAAAATTGAATCATCTGCAAGGAGTGCCCACGAACAATCGGAGGCGATAACCAACAAATTCAAAGCTTGCGATCTTTGAACGAAAGCATGAAACTCATATCAACCTAGTTCTGGAACGTCAGGATATTCGCTTCGGAACTATTAAGTTGGTTTCCAGATCACGTTAGTTAGGTCATTTGAAGCAGATGCTCTATTAAGCATCTGCCTCTATCGAGTGTATTCATGCTCCGATGTTTTGTTGAGTTGCATCGCGGGAATTGCTTATTCAAGCGAGACTATATCGACGAACGATTAGTCAGGATTTGGGTTAGGTGTCGGGGGTCCTGCGTCCGCAAGGCAAACATCGTACCCTGACACGTTGCAGTGTAAACAACTGCTGGACGGTATGAAGTCGCAGCAGCTGGTTAGTCCGCATGGCCCGCCTTCCGAACAGCATAAAACCGGATCAGGTCGAATATCGAGAACAAGACTGTCAAAGATTATCAGTTCACGAGGAGACGCGGCTACGATTTCAATGCCTTCAAAAAAGTCGTCTGCTATAGGCGTATATGATCCTGACCTTGGACGCATCGGCAGTGCTTTGATACCGGTGCCATCGCGTCCCGGCGATCCTTTGGATTTGGTAGGATGATTGGCAAGCGACAGTGCAACTCGGGCAGAAACGTCGCCCGATGCATCGACTAACTCGAAGTTAACCTCTGCGCTTGCGTCGTTCGGAACGGTCCACTCGACCAAGCCGTCCTGCACGGGGTGCGATTTGTTCGCCATTCGAATTCGATAGCTGTCGAGCTTTCCATCCGGCAGGGTTTTCGTTCGAATTCGACTGGACACAGTATCGCCTGGCAGGATTTGCGCGGGAAGAAAAATGCTAACTGTTCCATGCTCGACAACTTCGTAATTCAGTCTAGTCAAGGTATTAGACGTTATCGTCTCAGTTTGAGTCTCTTGTGCAAGAAGAAAGGTTGCTTGCCCAAGATATGCAATTACTAATGATATTAATAGCTTAAGATACATAAGAAGAACTCCAATTTTACTGGAAGAACCCCCAGTTTTTAACTGATGGTTGTTTTCTTGTCAGTGAAGCTGCTCACTCAATAGTTTGCGCTTTGTCTAAATGAATAGTGCTGCCGTAATTCGGCAGTTCTTTAGTCGACACGACATATCGTAGACAGGCTTAGGCAATAGCGTGCGCCATTTGGAACCTTCACGCCGGAAAATGACCCAACCAACTCCGGGCTGGCAGCTATCATCAGCGCTCTTTGTGGAAACTTGACCATGGCAAATAAGAACTTGAGTAGGGCGAGAACAGCGATGCTTGCAAATTCGAGTATGCATCGATCCCACTAAGAAAAAGGGCCCCCAAACGGTGGCCCTTCTTGATCATGTTGCGGTGACAGCTCGGATCAGCCGTTCACGCTGTCTTTCAGCGCCTTTGCAATGGTCATCTTGACCACCTTGTCGGCCTCTTTCTTGAACTGCTCGCCGGTGGCGGGGTTGCGCACCATGCGCTCGGGGCGCTCGCGGCAGTAGATTTTGCCAACGCCGGGCAGGGTGACTGCGCCGCCAGCCGAAACTTCGCGGGTGATCAGGCCGGTGATGGCCTCCAGCGCGGAATTCGCTGATTTCTTGTCAGTCCCCATTTCCTCAGCGAGAGCAGCAACCAGCTGAGTCTTTGTCATAGGCTTTGCCATTTCTTGGTCTCCTTAACGTGCCCGATAAATTGGGCCTCACCGCGTAACTGTAACGGGATATTGTGGGTGAACACAACGAATAGTAGCGCCAAAACCCCTAAAAATATGGGGATTTCGTTGCTTTTTTACGTCACAGGAAGGCTGTTTCGTCGAAAGAGCGCAATTTCCGACTGTGCAGGCGCTCTAGCGGCATGCCCCGCAGGTGTTCCATCGCCCGTATTCCGATTGCCAGATGGCGGCTGACCTGGGTGGTATAGAACGAGGATGCCATGCCGGGAAGCTTTAATTCGCCATGCAGGGGTTTGTCTGATACGCAAAGCAATGTGCCGTATGGCACCCGGAAACGATAGCCGTTTGCGGCAATGGTGGCGCTTTCCATATCCAGCGCGATTGCGCGGGATTGGCTGAGCCGCTGCACCGGGCCGGACTGATCGCGTAGCTCCCAATTGCGGTTGTCAACCGAAGCCACCGTGCCCGTGCGCATGATCCGTTTAAGCTCATAGCCCTGCAACTCTGTCACCTCGGCAACGGCGTGTTCCAGCGCGACCTGAACCTCGGCCAGCGGTGGGATCGGCACCCAGACGGGCAGGTCATCGTCCAGCACCTTGTCCTCGCGCAAGTAAGCGTGGGCCAGAACGAAGTCCCCCAGCGCTTGTGTGTTGCGCAGCCCGGCGCAGTGCCCGACCATCAGCCAGGCATGCGGCCGCAAGACGGCGATATGGTCGGTTGCGGTTTTGGCGTTCGACGGACCGACCCCGATATTGACCAGCGTGATCCCTGACCCATCCGCGCGTTTCAGGTGATAGGTCGGCATCTGCGGCAGTTTCAGGGGCTGTTCCAGGTCAGCATCCGGGGTCGTGATCTCAACATTCCCGGTCGAAACAAAACTGGTATAACCGCTTTCGGGGTCGGCCAGTTGTTCACGTGCGTATTTCTCGAACTCCGAGACATAGAACTGGTAGTTGGTGAACAACACGTGGTTCTGAAAATGCCCGGCATCCGTTGCCGTATAATGCGCCAGTCGCGCCAGCGAATAGTCCACACGCTGTGCGGTAAACAAGGCCAGCGGGCCGACCGTGTCATGATCGAGCACACCGTTGACGATGTCATCGTTGGTTGTGTTCAGATCGGGCACATCGAAGACATCGCGCAGGGTGAAACCGGCGGCCCCCTGTTGTGGCACCATCAAATTTGGATTGTTGGCAACCGCGAAGTGCACCGGGATCGGCGTATCAGATGCGCTGATGGTCACGGGCTGGCCATGGTTTTTGATCAGCAGGGCGATCTGTTGCTCCAGATAGGATCGGAACAGATCGGGCCGGGTAACGGTGGTTGCGTGAACGCCGGGCTCGGATACATGGCCAAAGCTCAACCGGCTGTCGACCTGCGCGTAAGACGTGGTTTTGATGCGAATTTCCGGGTAATAGGCTCTGATCCGTCCCTCTGGCGCGCCGTCTTGCAGGGCCGAGGCGAAGCGGTCACACAGATATTCGGTGGCTTGTTTGTACAGCACTTCCAGCCGAGCTACGGCTGCTTTGGGGTCTGTGAATTTTTCCGGTGCGATTGCATCAGGTGTTTTTATTTTTGTCATGCCAGTGGTTCCAGAAGTTCGATCTTTTCAAATGTGCGCACATCTACAAGCCCCAGGTCCGAGATCCGCAATTCCGGGATCACGACCAGCGCCAAAAGAGAGTGCTGCATATAGGCGTTGTTCAAGGTACAGCCGCAGGCCTGCATAGCCTCGACCATATTCTCAGCTTTTGCTGCGACCTCAGAAGCGGGACTGTCGGACATCAAACCAGCGATGGGCAATTCGACCAACGCAAGCTCTTGCCCATCGCGGAACAAAGTGATCCCGCCTCCCACTTCGGCCAGCCGGTTGGCCGCCATGGCCATCTGTTCCCGGTCGGTGCCGACTACAATCATGTGGTGGCTGTCATGCGCCACGGTTGAGGCCATGGCCATTTTGCCCTGATAGCCAAAGCCCGAGACAAAGGCATTCGTCACCCCGCCTGTCGCCTGATGACGTTCCACCAGCGCGATTTGGCAGACATCACCTTCGCCTTCAACCAGCCCGCCAATGATCGGCAGTTCGGCCTTCAGCGCTTTGGTTGGGGCCTGGTTTTCGACAACTCCGATCACGTTGGCCTGTACGCGGTTGGCCCCCGCTGGGGGTTTGATCTCGAAATCACCCGCGCTAAGCGCGTGGCCCAGATGCACGGTATTGCGGGCGTTGTCGGGCCAGTGCAGATGTGGGCAGTTAACTGTAATCTCACCACCCTCTGCAACCACCTGCCCGCGCGCAATCACTGTCTCAATTGGCAAATCAGTTAAGTCGGAACTGAGAATGATATCCGCCCGTCGCCCGGGAGTGACTGAACCGATCTCACGTTCCAGCCCGAAATGGGTGGCGGTGTTGATCGTGGCCATCTGCAGCGCAATCAGCGGATCGCAGCCGCAGGCAATCGCGTGGCGCACAACCCGGTTCATATGCCCGTCGTTCACCAAAGTGCCCGAGTGGCAATCATCTGTGCACAGGATAAAGTTGCGCGGGTCCAGGCCCTTTTCGGTGATGGCCGTGATCTGACTTTCCACGTCATACCAGGCCGAGCCCAGCCGCATCATCGAGCGCATACCCTGCCGTACGCGGGCAATGGCATCGGCTTCGCAAGTACCTTCATGATCATCTGCAGGCCCGCCTGCGACGTAAGCCGCGAAATCTGGCCCTAAATCAGGGGATGCATAGTGTCCGCCTACCGTTTTGCCGGCGCGTTGAGTAGCTGCGATCTCGGCCAGCATCTTAGGGTCACCGTGGATCACACCGGGGAAATTCATCATTTCACCCAACCCGACAATGCCGGGCCAGTTCATCGCTTCGCGGACATCTTCGGGCGTGATCGCGTAACCCGTCGTCTCCAATCCCGGAGCCGACGGCGCGCAAGAGGGCATCTGGGTGAAGATGTTCACCGGCTGCATCATCGCTTCGTCATGCATCATGCGCACGCCGTTTATGCCCAGCACATTCGCGATCTCGTGCGGATCGGTGAACATCGAGGTGGTGCCATGCGGGATCACGGCTCGCGCAAATTCTGCGGGTGTCAGCATGCCCGATTCGATATGCATGTGGCCGTCGCATAGACCAGGCAGGATATAGCGCCCTTCTGCTTCGACGATCTGCGTCCTTGGGCCGATGCAATGGGTGGCATCCGGCCCGACAAAGGCAATACGCCCCTCAGCAATCGCGACCGAATGATCAGGCAGCAGCTCGCGGCTGTGCACATTGACCCAGATGCCACCGCGAATGACCATATCGGCGGCGTCGCGTCCGGCGGCAACGGCGATCAAACGAGGGGCGACATCGGGCCAGCTTGGGAAAGGTGTGTATTCCATGGCTCAACTTTCATGAAGTCGCGGTCGGGTGCAACCCCGGTAATTTTAGGTCATCAAATCATCACAAAACCTGCCCGCAGCGCGCCAGCGCTGTGCGGCCCAACCAGAGGAGATGCCCCGCAAGGGGCAACGACGATGGGCGGGAGCTACCCGATCTCGCGTCTTATCCAATTGGCAAAAGCGACAGCACCCGGGGTTTCCTCGGCCTGAGGGGAGAGCAACAGATAATAGGCCTCGGGCATCGGGGCGCGATGGTCGAACGGGGCGACCAGCTGCCCTTGTTCGATCAGCCTCCCTGCAATAGCGTCATGAGCCAGACATAGCCCACCCCCAGCCATCGCCGCCGATAGGCAGACCAGATACGTCGTTGCATAGGTGATCGTAGGTTTTTCCCAATTTAGACCCTGTTCTTCGGCCCAACTTGCCCAATTTGACAGCAGGTTCGAACAATCAAACAGCGGCTGCTGCTGCAAAGTGTCCAAAGTGACCGGAAAACCCGGTGCGCAAACAGGATAGTAGTATTCTTGCCGCAACAACTCGGTTCGAACAGTATCGGCAGGGCGCAGTGAGAATCGGATTTCTACCGCCGCGCCTTCCGCCATTTCCCGGGGCTCCCACAATTCAGTGAAGATGTTCAGTTGCACATCCGGGTGTTCAGCCTGGAATGCAGGCAGGCGAGGGGCCAGCCAGTTCACGGCGAAACTGATGTTGCACTGAACCTGAACGGCATTCTGCTGCGCGCCCGTCACGGCTTGGGTCCCACGCACCAGCGTCCAAAAAGCCTCTCGCACAACGGGCAGATAGGTGATTCCGGCCTCGGTCAACTCCAGCGCCTTGGGACGACGCAGAAACAGAGGCTGACCCAGATGCCCCTCCAGTGACTTAATCTGCTGGCTTACTGCGCTTTGCGTCATGTTTAGATCTCGCGCTGCTCCGGTGAATGAGAGATTGCGCGCAGCTGCTTCGAAGGTGCGTAGCCAGCCCAGAGGTGGAAGAGAGTTCCGCACGTGCATAACCTCAGCATAAGTTTTACTAATGAGATAGAGGCGTTTTTTTCGTTGGTCAAACTTCTGTGCGCGAGGCAGGCTTTTCCCAGATCAGTTGCTAGGGAGCCATGCCATGAGTGTTGCCAATCTTCGCCCCAATATCGACCATTGGCCTCAGCGCGTGGATATGGCCGCGACTTTTCGCTGGACTGAACGTCTGAACATGCATGAAGGCGTGGCCAATCACTTCAGTCTGGCGGTGAATGAGGATGGAACGCAGTTCCTGATGAACCCCAATCAGATTTATTTCGGGCGTATTCGGGCTTCGGACCTGTTGCTGCTGGACGCGAATGATCCCGACGTGATGACACAACCCGGCGCGCCGGACCCAACGGCTTGGGGGCTTCACGGCTCGATCCACCGTCACTGTCCCCACGCGCGATGCGTAATGCATGTGCATTCGATCTTTGCGACTGTGCTGGCCTCATTGGCTGAAAGCAATCTGCCGCCCATCGATCAGAACACGGCCACGTTCTACAACCGCTATGTCATTGATGAGGAATTCGGCGGACTGGCTTTTGAAAGCGAGGGCGAACGCTGCGCCTCAATGCTCTCGGACCCGAAGAAAAAGGTGATGATCATGGGCAACCATGGTGTACTGATCATCGGTAGTGATCCGGCAGATGCCTTTAATAGACTCTATTATTTTGAGCGCGCCGCCGAAACCTATATCCGCGCGCTACAAACCGGACAGCCTTTGCGCGTGCTCTCGGAAGAGATCGCCGAAAAGACCGCTCAGGAACTGGATGACTACCCCGATCAGGCCGAGGCGCATCTGCGTGAGATCAAAGCGATGCTGGATGCCGAAGGCTCGGACTACGCAACCTGACCTCTACCCGGAGTGACTGCCATGACCGACACCGCTCAGGACCCCGAAGCCGCCCGCTGGAATTACCACCCCGAAGGCCCGGTGGGATTGAACCCGCTGTTCAATTGGCCACCGCGCCTGGGTGCCGTGCTGAAATGGTACAGCGGGGCGTGGTTGCAGATCACGGCGTTGACCCTGTGTATGGGCTTGGCCATCACAGCCTATGTGCTGTTTTTTCCCGGTTTAGAGTCTATGCGAAACTTTTCGGCCGGTTGGATGTTCCGTATCTGGCTGTTGAACATGGTGCCTCAAATCCTGGTCGCTGGTGGCTTGCATTGGTGGCTGTACATGCGCAAGGGGCAGGGCATGTACAAAAAATTCGACCGCCGCGATCTGACCCGCGACAACGGAAACTTCACCTTCCGCAATCAAGTTCTGGATAATATCTGGTGGACGCTGGGCAGCGCGATGACTGTGGCGACCGTCTATCAATGGGTGATCTACTGGGCGATGGCCAACGGGTATGTCCCGACCGTGACCTGGGCCGCTGCACCGGTTTGGTTCGTTCTATGGATGCTGTTTATCCCGATGTGGTCGGGTCTGCACTTCTATTGGGTGCATCGGCTTGAGCATCACCCGAAACTCTACAAACACGTCCACGCGGTGCATCATCGCAACGTGAATATCGGTCCGTGGTCAGGGATCTCGAACCATTGGTTTGAGAACCTCCTGTATTTCACCACCTACTTCATCCACCTGATCATCCCTTCGCACCCGCTGCACCTGCTGTTCCACACGTATTTCCAGCAGATCAGCCCGGTTCTTTCGCATTCCGGCTTTGAAAAGCTCAAGGCTGGGGACACCGACGCCGCACGCGCCGGGGATTTCTTTCATCAGCTGCATCATCGCTACTTCGAGTGCAACTATGGCACTTCGGAAATCCCGTTCGACAAGTGGTTCGGCACCTATCATGACGGATCAGCGGAGGCGACAACCCGCACGCGGGCCTATAAAAAACAGATGTATACCTAGCGCCCCCTTAGCGCGCGCGGGGCCATTCCAAATTCACTCTTGAACGCGCGGGTCAGTGCGCTGGGGTCTTCGTACCCGGAGCGTAGGGCGATTTCAGCAATACTCAGGTCTGTCTCGGACACCAATTTGCGGGCCAGGTTTAACCGCAGCCGTCGATAGACCTGTGCTGGCCCTGCACCTAACTCGGATTGCATCCGCTGGGAAAGCGCCTTGTGAGATCGGCCAACGCGCCGGGCGATCTCGGATATCGAAAGGGGTGTTTCCAGATGTTCCTGCATCTGCGCCAGCGCCTTGTTCACATATCCGCTGGTCGCACCTGCGCCGCCCGTATGGGATCTGGCAGAATCGCGGGTCATGAACAGCTGCGCCACTTCCAGTGCCAATGCCTGCCCCTGTGCCTGTCCGATCAGGTGCAAAACCAGATCAAACGCTGCCATCGCGCCAGAACATGTGATGCGATCCCGATCAATCACGAACCGCTCGCGCACCGCATCAACATCCGGGAAACGCTCGATAAATCCTGTCAGCTCTTCCCAGTGAATTGTCGCGCGATACCCATCCAGAAGACCCGCCAGCGCCAGCAACCAGCTGCCGGTATCGAGTCCTGCCAATGTCTCAAAACGTGGCGCGGCCGATCTGAGACCCGAGAGGGTTTGCCAACCGCTATGAGCCTGAAACCCGTAAGACGGCATCACCATCAAAATGTCGCCACTTGCAGATTGCAGTGTGCCATGCGGCGCGACCTCTAAACCTGATGACGAAGTCACCGGCCCATCACTCAGCGACAGGAACGTCCAATGGTAGAGAATTCGCCCCGATAGCATGTTTGCGGCCCGCAAGGGCTCGACCGTGTTGGCCAGACAATGGTTCGAGAATCCATCGAACAAAAGCACACCGATTTGTTGCGGCGCAGCGGGGGATTTAGTCCAGGACTGCATGATTAACGATTAAAACTGCATGATAAAAATCTCAAGTCCGTTCACCATATGCGCAAACCCAGATTTGGAGAATTCAGATGCAATATGGTCTGTCCGACGAACAGGAAATGATCGCCTCGACCGTGCGCAGCTTTGTCGAGAACGAAATTTACCCGCATGAAGAGTTGGTCGAACGCATCGGCGAAGTCCCGCATGAGATCGCGGAAGAGATCAAGCGCAAGACCCTCGAGTTGGGCTTTTACGCCTGCAACTTTCCCGAAAGCGTCGGATGCGCCGGACTGAACCATTTGGAATTTGCGCTTGTTGAACGTGAACTGGGGCGTGGTTCGATGGCGTTGAACCATTTCTTCGGACGTCCGCAGAACATCCTGATGGCCTGCGAGGGTGAACAGGTCGAACGGTACCTGATGCCAGCCGTACGGGGTGAGCGGATGGATGCGTTGGCCATGACTGAGCCCGGCGCGGGATCGGATGTGCGCGGGATGAAATGTGCCGCCGTTCGGGATGGCGGGGATTGGGTGGTCAACGGGACCAAGCATTTCATCTCGGGCGCCGAGCACGCGGATTTCATCATCGTCTTCATCGCGACGGGTGAGGATCAGACGCCGAAAGGGCCGAAGAAGCGCATCACCGCGTTTTTGGTGGATCGCGGCACGCCTGGTTTCAACATCCGCGATGGGTACAAATCGGTCAGCCATCGTGGCTACAAGAACATGGTTCTGGATTTCGATGATTGTCGCTTGCCCGACAGCCAGGTTCTGGGCGAGGTTGATGGCGGGTTCGAGGTGATGAACACCTGGCTTTATGCCACCCGGATCACCGTGGCCGCGATGTCAGTCGGGCGCGCGCGCCGGGCCTTTGACTATGCGCTGGACTATGCCGCCACGCGCGAGCAGTTTGGCCAGAAGATTGGCAAGTTTCAGGGTGTATCCTTCCAGATCGCCGACATGATCACCGAAATCGACGCGGCGGATTTGTTGACCTTGGCGGCGGCGGATCGGCTGGACAAAGGCCTGCCCGCGAACCGAGAGATTGCCTCGGCCAAGCTCTATGCCTCTGAAATGCTGGCACGAGTGACCGATGCAGCCATTCAAGTTCATGGTGGGATGGGATTGATGGATGACTATCCGCTGGAAAGGTTCTGGCGGGATGCGCGGGTCGAACGTATCTGGGATGGCACCAGCGAGATCCAACGTCATATCATCAGCCGGGATTTGCTGAGGGCGCTGGGCGCATGAGGCCCCTGGGGCGTGTTCTGAACCCGTCATCGATGGCCGTGATCGGCGGTGGCGCCTGGTGTGCAGATGTTATTGCTCAGGCCCGGAAATTCGGGTTCACCGGGGATATCTGGCCCGTTCACCCCAAGGCGGATCAGGTCTCGGGCGAGTGTGCTGTGCCCTCGATTGCGGATTTGCCGCGTCCGCCGGACGTGGCCTTTATTGGCATCAATCGCCATGCCACGATCCCTGTGATTTCAGAACTGTCGGCTGCGGGTGCGGGCGGTGCGGTTTGCTTTGCGTCCGGGTTTACCGAAGCCAAGGCCGAAGATGATCAGGGCGCCGATCTTCAGGTCCAATTGGTTGCTGCGGCAGGGGACATGCCGATCCTTGGGCCAAATTGCTATGGCTTCGTCAACGGATTGGAACGTGCCGCAATCTGGCCGGATCAGCACGGAATGCGGCCGGTTGACCGGGGCGTGGCGATCCTGACGCAAAGCTCGAACATCGCCATCAATATGACGATGCAGCAACGCGCGCTGCCGCTGGCGTTCATGCTGACCTGCGGGAACCAAGCGCAGACGCATCAGGCCGATATCGCCTCGGCGCTTTTGGATGATGACCGGATCACTGCGATTGGTGTTCATATCGAAGGGTTCGGTGATCTGCGGAAATGGGAGGCTTTGGCCGCAAAAGCTCAGAACCGGGGCGTGCCCATCATTGCGTTGAAGATGGGCCGGTCGCAACACGCGCAGGCGGCGACGATCTCGCACACGGCCTCACTGGCGGGTGGTGATGCTGGAGCACAGGCGTTTCTGGATCGACTGGGCATTGCGCGGCTTGATGATATCCCCAGTTTTCTGGAATGCCTCAAGCTGTTGCATGTTGCGGGGCGGCTGGACGGAAACGGTTTGGGCATGATCAGTTGCTCGGGGGGTGAGGCCAGCCTGGCCGCTGACATGGCCGAAGGGCGAGATCTGCATTTTCCGCCCCTGACCGATCAACAGCGCACGGACCTGCGTGCCGCTCTGGGCCCGATGGTGGCGCTGGCAAATCCGCTGGATTATCACACCTATATTTGGCGCGATACCGAGGCGATGACCCGCGCCTGGTCGGGGATGACAGGGCCAGACAAGGGCATGACCATGGCAATTGTGGATTATCCCCATACGGACGCGACAGATTGGGTGTGTGCCACGCAAGCCGCGCTGAACTGTGTTGCTGCGACTGGTCGACCGTTTGCTGTGACGGCGACTTTGCCGGAGCTGATGCCTGAACACGTGGCGCGTCAATTGTCAGATGGTGGGGTCGTGCCCTTTTCCGGGCTGCATGAGGCATTGTCAGCCGTTGAGGCCGCAGCACGACCTTTGCCGCCCGCATCTGAACCGGTGTTGCTGCCTTCAGATACACCCGCAGATCAGGTTCTGAGCGAGGCAGAGGCGAAATCGGCACTTGCGGGTTTTGGTCTGCGCATCCCGCGCAGTTGTGAGATTGCAGCGCAAGACGCAACGCAGATTCCAGACGATCTGCAAGAGCCCTTTGCCGTGAAAGGCGTCGGGCTGGCGCATAAGTCTGAACATGGCGCAGTTCGGCTGGGCGTTGCGCGATCCGCCTTGGTCGAAACCGCCAGATTGATTGGCACCGATAGGGTGTTGATCGAGGAGATGGCAACCGGTGCTGTGGCCGAACTGTTGATCGGTGTGACCCGCGACCCGGCGCATGGCTATGTTCTGACCCTCGGGGCCGGAGGGGTGCTGACCGAAATCCTGCGCGACACGGTCTCGGTTCTGATCCCGTCCTCTCGGGCCGCTGTTCAGACGGCGCTGGGCAGGCTGGCCTGTGCACCTTTGCTATCGGGATATCGCGGCAAAGCACCTGCCGACATGGACGCGATTCTGGACGCGGTCGAGGCGGTGCAGAACTATGTCATTGCCAACGCGGCAACAGTCGAAGAAGTTGAGATTAACCCGCTGATCTGCACCGCCGAGGACGCGGTTGCAGTGGATGCGCTGATCCGAAAGGCAAGCCAATGAGTCCGATCAAAACCCGCCGTGATGGCGCCATCCTCGAAGTTACTTTGGACCGGCCCAAAGCCAATGCGATTGATCTGGCCACAAGCCGGATCATGGGTGAAGCGTTTCAGGAGTTCCGCGATGATCCCGAGTTGCGTGTGGCTATTCTGACCGGCGGCGGAGAGAAGTTCTTTTGCCCGGGCTGGGATTTGAAAGCGGCCGCTGATGGGGATGCGGTGGATGGCGATTATGGCGTCGGCGGGTTTGGAGGGTTGCAGGAGCTGCGCGGCCTGAACAAGCCTGTGATCGCTGCGGTCAATGGTATCGCCTGCGGTGGCGGGCTGGAACTGGCGCTGAGCGCTGACATGATCATCGCAGCAGATCACGCCAGTTTTGCCTTGCCCGAGATACGGTCAGGGACAGTGGCCGATGCGGCCAGCGTCAAGTTGCCCAAGCGCATCCCGTATCATATCGCAATGGAGCTGTTGCTGACCGGGCGCTGGTTCGACGCGGATGAGGCGCATCGTTGGGGGCTGGTCAATGAGATTGTGCCCGGCGATCAATTGATGGATCGCGCCTGGGAGCTAGCGCGGCTGTTGGCCAGCGGTCCGCCTCTGGTATATGCAGCGATCAAGGAGATCGTGCGTGACGCCGAGGATGCGAAGTTCCAGGACGCGATGAACCGGATCACAAAGCGGCAGCTGCCCAGTGTGGATGTGCTGTACGGGTCCGAGGACAATCTGGAGGGCGCGCGCGCCTTTGCTGAAAAGCGCGATCCGGTTTGGAAAGGGCGGTAGAGGGCTCTGCCCCCAGCGCGGCAGGCCGCGCCTCCCCCGGGATATTTTTGGCCAGATGAAGTTTGGATCAGATGCGCTCGAACAGTGCGATGAAAGCGGTGTCGTCTTTGTTGGGGCCAGCGGCGAGATCGCCGTAGATTTTGACTTCGGGCAGGGAGAGGTTTTGGATCTGACCCCGTTCCAACTGGCGGAGCGCTTCGGCAAAGCCCAGTTTTTCAAAATGCTTCGTATTAATCGACAGCGCGAATTGAGCGCCCGGACGGGCAACGCGTAGCAGGCTGGGCAGTACCTCGGAGCCAAGGTGCCCATGGGTGAAAGTGCCTGAGGATACGATGCCCGAATAGCTATGGCGCGGCACGGGGATACCGGTGTTGAGGTCGGCCTCGATCGCATCACGGTAGATATCCTTGCGCATGGCCTGTTCCAGCATTTCTGCGCTGATATCGGTGGCATCGATTGGTCCTACGCCCAAGCGGGTCAGAACTGCTCCGCAAAGGCCGGTGCCTGCGCCCACGTCCAGCACCGGGCCCTGCCCGAAGGCGCCGACAAAGGCGCGGGCGGTGTGGATATGCAGCTGATAATCCTCGCGCATAGAGAAACCGTCATCATAGTCGCCTGCCCATTCGGCATAGAGACGTTTGTTATCCTCGGGCGAGGTCAGCGCATAGGCGGCGCGCAGGTCGGGTGTTTTGTTGGTCATCCTGTCATGAAAGGCGCAGGAGGGGATTCGAATCAAGTCGTCCATGAGGTGCTTGCATCCCGGTTCCGTCCAGATCATCTAGGGGGGATGACACGAACGCTTTTCTCTTTTGGCCACGGCTATTCGGCGCAGGCCCTATCGCGCCGCTTGGCACCGGATGGGTGGAACATCATCGGGACCACGCGTGACGCGGATGGCATGGCTGCGATCCGAGCGTCTGGGGCCGTGCCCTTGGTCTGGCCCGGAGATTTGCCGGACCTGGACGGTGTGACACATGTTTTGATTTCCACTGCGCCGACCGAAGAGGGTGATCCTGTACTGGCGGCGTTGAGGGATGAGATTGCGGCGCGGGCGGCTCAGTTCACCTGGGTGGGGTATTTATCTACCACGGCGATTTATGGCGATCATCAGGGCGATTGGGTAGACGAAGCGACCCCGCCTGCGCCGACGGCGAAGCGGGGCCGCTGGCGTCTGCGGGCCGAGGAGCAATGGAAGGCCATTCCAGGGCTGCCCGTTCATATCTTCCGCCTAGCGGGGATCTATGGGCCTGGGCGGGGGCCGTTTTCCAAGCTTAAACGCGGTGGGTTGCGGCGGATCATCAAGCCGGGGCAGGTGTTTTCACGCATCCATGTCGACGACATTGCACAGGTTTTGGCGGCCTCTATGGCGGCACCAAATCCTGGCGCAGTGTACAATGTTTGCGATGACGAGCCGGTTCCGCCGCAGGATGTGATCGGCTACGCGGCGGAGTTGCAGGGTCTGCCCTTGCCGCCAGCCGTGCCCTATGAAGAGGCTGATTTGACCCCGATGGCGCGCAGTTTCTACAATGAGAACAAGCGCGTTCGGAATGATCGGATCAAGGACGAGCTTGGGGTGCAGCTGCTGTACCCCAATTATCGCGTTGGTCTTGAGGCGTTGCTGAAAGAGCAATAGCCCGTTTCATCGCGCCGCCGCTTTGATCATGTCAGCCGCTTTTTCAGCGATCATGATCGTGGGGGCATTGGTGTTGCCTGATACCAGTGTCGGCATGATCGAGGCATCGACAACTCTTAGTCCGTCGATACCGTGCACCTTAAGTTCGGGGTCGACCACGGCCATATCATCCAGGCCCATTTTGCATGTTCCGACGGGGTGATAGATCGTATCGGCGCGGGCGCGAATATGCTGTTCCCAATCCGCATCCGTGGTTGCGGTGTCGGTTCCGAACATTTCGGATTTCCGGAACGGAGCCAAAGCGGGGGCTTGCATGATCTCGCGCATCATGCGGGCGCCTTTGATCATGGTCTCAAGATCGCGGTCATCGGACAGAAAGCCGGGATCAATGGCGGGGGAGGTGAAAGGATTGGCGCTTTGCAGGCCGACTGAGCCGCGACTGTGGGGGCGCAGCTTGCAGACATGGCAGCTATAGCCGTAGCCATAGTGCAGTTTTCTGGCGTGATCATCGACCAGCGCGATGGCGAAATGCAGCTGAATATCGGGGCGGTCGAGATCCGGAGAGGTTTTTAAGAAAGCGCCGCCTTCGGCAAAAGGTGTCGCTGCCATCGACGCACCGGTTTTGCGCCATCGCCAGAGGTGGCCCAACAGGCGCGCTGCACCAACCAGACCAAGTCCGAAGTTATCCGTGTCCTTGCTTTTGTAGGCGAGAATGAAATCCAGATGGTCTTGCAGATTCTTGCCTACGCCGGGCAGCGCATGCCGGACTGGTATTCCGTTTTGGCGCAGCTCATCCTCGGCGCCGATCCCCGAAAGCTGCAACAGTTGCGGCGATTGAAGCGCCCCGGCGCAGATCAGCACTTCTAGTCTGGCAGATACACTAAGATCGGGGCCTTTCGCCTTTCGTTTGTAGATCACACCCGTGGCGCGTTTGCCTTCAAAGGTCAGTTCCTTTGCGTGCGCATAGGTGATCACCGTCAGATTGGGGCGGTCCATCACCGGGTGGACATAGGCAGCTGCGGTCGAACAGCGTTCTCCATTTCTGTCCGGATCATGAAACTGGGTGACCTGATACAGGCCCACGCCTTCGTTATTGCCGCGATTGAAATCTTGGGTGCGCCTATGTTGCAGTTGCTCTGCTGCCTCTACAAAGGCATGGGTCACTGGGCGCGGTTCTTTTTGATATGACACCTGCAGCGGGCCTTTGTCGCCATGCATATCATCAGCGCCCTGTTCGTTATTCTCGGACTTTTTGAAGTAGGGCAAGACGCTGTCCCAATCCCAACCGATGCACCCTTGATCGGCCCAGCCATCATAATCCTGTCGCTGCCCCCGAACGTAAAGCATCGCGTTGATGGCACTTGATCCACCCAAGGCCTTGCCGCGCGGCTGATAGCCCCTGCGCCCGTTCAAACCGGGTTGAGGAACTGTCTCGAACGCCCAGTTGCTGATCTTTGGGCGCCCCGGTAACGCGGCGACGATGGCGGCGGGCATTCGAATGATAAGGTGATCGCCGGCCCCCCCAGCTTCGAGCAAGCAAACCTTTTTTTTTGGATCTTCGCTTAGACGGTTGGCAAGGACAGATCCCGCCGAGCCGCCACCGACAATGACATAGTCAAATTCCATATAAGTGCCTTTAACGTTTTGGGAGCGCCGCGTGGTATTTGAGGGTCAGGGGGAACGGCGCGTGGTAATGAATCCGACTGTGCCCGAGCGGGATGTAGAAACACAATCGCCAATTTCAGTTCGGACACAGGGTCATTTGAAAAGCGAGGATAGTGTCTGCCTCAATAGTCGTTAAGCTATAAGAAAAACCTATTGTTGCCATCCAAAAAGAGAACTTATTCTCATGGCTTCACTTTGGTATACGAGGCGCGACGCAAGAGAGCAGTGAAGATTCCACATTATCTTTCTGGGCTTAGGCTTGAAAACGATATCGGTGACATCTTTCTGTAATCTTGTTGATTGCAAGTTTTACTGCGCAAAGCCGCAAGTCCTTAGCCAGCATTGGAGATCGATATGGATGGAAGTGATAACCCCAAAACGGGCGGATGCCCCGTGATGCATGGTGCCGGGACACGATCAAATCGTGACTGGTGGCCCAATCAGCTTAACCTGTCGATCTTGCATCAGCATGCGCCAGCTTCGAACCCGATGGATGCTGACTTCGACTATGCAGAAGAATTCCAGAAGCTGGATATGAAGGCGCTGAAAGACGACATTTATGCGCTGATGACGGATTCACAGGACTGGTGGCCCGCAGATTACGGCCACTATGGTGGTTTCTTCATCCGGATGGCCTGGCACAGCGCGGGGACCTATCGCACGGCAGATGGCCGCGGCGGGGCTTCGACCGGCAACCAGCGCTTTGCGCCGCTGAACAGCTGGCCGGATAACGGCAACCTGGACAAGGCGCGCCGCCTGCTGTGGCCGATCAAGCAGAAATACGGAAACCAGATTTCCTGGGCCGACCTGATGATTCTGGCGGGCAACTGCGCGATTGAATCAATGGGTGGTAAGACCTTCGGTTTCGCCGGTGGTCGCGAAGACATCTGGGCGCCAGAGGAAGACATCTATTGGGGCTCGGAAACCGAATGGCTGGCCCCGACCGACAACCCGCATAGCCGTTACTCGGGCGAGCGTGATCTGGAAAACCCACTGGCCGCCGTGCAAATGGGTCTGATCTACGTTAACCCAGAAGGTCCAGACGGACAGCCTGATGCGCTGGCTTCGGGTCGGGATATTCGCGACACCTTTGGCCGGATGGCGATGAATGACGAAGAAACTGTCGCTCTGGTCGCCGGTGGCCACACCTTTGGTAAGGCACATGGCGCGGGCGATCCCGATCTGGTGGGGCCGGACCCTGAGGCCGCCCCGATCGAGGACATGGGCTTTGGCTGGATCAACAAGTTCGGCTCGGGCAAAGGTGATGACACCACGACCTCAGGCATCGAAGGCGCATGGACCGCGAACCCGATCCAATGGGACAACGGCTATTTCGACCTGCTGTTCGGCTATGACTGGAACCTGACCAAAAGCCCCTCGGGCGCGTGGATCTGGGAGCCGGTGAATGTCAAAGAAGAAGACATGGCCCCGGCGGCGCATGATCCGTCGAAAAAGGTCAAGACCATGATGACCACCGCCGACATGGCGATGCGCATGGACCCGATCTATGGCCCGATCTCGAAACGCTTCCACGAGAACCCGGAAGAGTTCGCTGATGCTTTCGCCCGCGCCTGGTTTAAACTGACCCACCGCGACATGGGCCCACGCGCGGCCTATATCGGCCCAGAAGCCCCGACCGAGGAGCTGCTGTGGCAAGACAACGTCCCCGCCGTCAATCACGATCTGGTCGATGATGCGGATGTTGCCGACCTCAAAGCCAAGATCGCCGCCACCGGCCTGTCGGTATCCGAGCTGGTCTCGACCGCGTGGGCCTCGGCCTCGACATACCGGTGTTCGGACAAGCGCGGTGGTGCCAACGGGGCCCGTATCCGCCTTGCGCCGCAGAAAGACTGGGATGTGAACGAGCCGATGAAACTGTCCAAGGCGTTGGGCGCACTGGAAGGCGTTCAGTCTGCGTTCAACGATGCGCAGTCTGGGGGCAAGAAAGTGTCTCTGGCCGATGTGATCGTTCTGGCCGGCGCTGTAGGTGTCGAACAGGCAGCGAAAGCTGGTGGTCAGGATGTCGAGGTTCCGTTCACTCCGGGCCGCACCGATGCGACGCAAGAGCAGACGGATGTGGACAGTTTCGCCGTGATGGAGCCTGCCGCTGACGGATTCCGTAACTATCAGAAGGCTGAATACACTGTTTCGCCCGAAGAGCTGTTGGTCGACCGTGCACAGCTGCTGACTCTGTCAGCACCCGAGATGACAGCGCTTGTGGGCGGTCTTCGTGTTCTGGGCGCCAACTTTGGCGACAGCAAACATGGCGTGTTCACAGATCGTGTTGGAACGCTCAGCACAGACTTCTTCACCAACATTCTGGACATGAGCACAGAATGGAAGCCGTCTGGCAAAGGCGTATACGAAGGCCGCGACCGCACGAGTGGCGAGGTCAAGTGGACAGGCACTCGTGTCGATCTGGTCTTTGGTTCGAATTCGCAATTGCGGGCGTTGGCCGAGGTCTATGGTCAGGCCGGTGCCGAGGGCAAATTCGTCTGTGACTTTGTCTCGGCCTGGAACAAGGTGATGAACGCGGATCGTTTTGATATGAACTAATCGCGCGACGATCGTCGCAACTTGCGCCGCCCGTGTCTCTTCGGGCGGCGTTTTCTTTGACTCGGCTCTAGTGTGCATACCAAGCATTGGGTACGATTCCACTGGATGGTTGATCTTTGCTGGGATCGAAGCAATGGGTCAGCAGGTTTTCTGCGAAGTTTCTGAAGCTAACCTGTTGTTTTCATTGACCTGGACAAGTTTCTGCCGAGAAATGTGAAGTTTTTTCAAAATGGGGGTTGCAGGTGTCTGACCTAATCCGTAAATACCCCTTCACCGGCGGCGCTGAGGTTGTTGCTGGGATGCTAGAGATGGCGGAGACGGGCCGGAGAGACGGTTGAGACGCTCGGGAGAGACCG